>NZ_OY781106.1:0-2400000 GCF_963676475.1 uncultured Celeribacter sp.
CGACCGAAAAACCATAGGTGTCAGTTTACGCTTAATAACCGGCGCCATGCGAATCTGGCGTTGCCCAAGATCCATATAGAACGCAGGGCCATCTGAGGTTTTAATCAACTGCCAGCCTTCCGCGACCAGAAGTTGAGATTCTTCATTTGTCAAAGCCAAGCCGCTCAATATCTGACCTCTTTAACAACAATTGTTAGGTTAGGAATATCAGCTAGCGGCTGCCCAGCATAGCCCGCAGGCAATATCCAGAGCTCCAAGTTGCTGAGAACTCAGTGATACGCTTCCATCTGCAATCTGAGGATAGACAACTTTTTGGTTGGGCGTCAGATCGGCATCCCCTGTCTTCACCTCAATGACATACAAAGTCCTATTTTCTTGATCATAGTACATAATATCCGGTCGACAGGTAATACAATCACCTTCAGACGTAATACCGGCGATGCTTTTGTTTTGAATAACTCCAATTGTCTGTCGTCAGCACCTTTGGGACAGATTTGAGGATTTGAACAACGGAGGGTTTCTGGTTCATCGTAGCCTTTAAGGAGCGAAGATGAACAAGAAGCCCGGAACATCGAAAGACGCAGCTGACAAGCCGGTCAAAAACATCCGCCGCAAGTCTCGCCAGACCTATTCAGCGGAGGAGAAAATCCGACTTGTATTGGCCGGATTGCGCGGGGAGGAAAGCATCTCGGCGTTATGTCGCCGCGAGGGTATCTCTGACAGCCTGTATTACACTTGGTCGAAGGAATTCCTTGAGGCTGGAAAGCGTCGTCTTTCCGGCGACACAGCGCGTCAGGCGACATCGCATGAGGTGAAGGATCTGCGATCCGAGGCCATGGCTCTGAAAGAATGCGTGGCTGACCTCACCTTGGAAAACCGTCTGCTCAAAAAAAGCATGACAGGTGCTGGGGAGTTCGAGGAATGAGGTATTCAGCAACCGAGAAGTTGGAGATCATTCGCGCAGTTGAAGGGTCGCATCTGCCAACCAAGAAGACCCTTGATACGCTGGGCATCCCGCGCACCACATTTTACCGATGGTATGACCGATATGTCGAAGGTGGCTTTGATGCCCTCGCGGATCGCGCGCCTCGGCCAAAGTCGGTCTGGAACCGTATTCCGCAGGATCGGCGGGATGATCTGATCGAGTTTGCGCTGGAACATGAGGCGCTGACCACACGCGAGCTGGCCGTCAAATATACCGATGAGACGCGGTATTTTGTCTCTGAATCATCGGCTTATCGTATCTTGAAAGCCGCTGATCTGATTACTGCGCCGGACTAAAGCGTTTTTCAAAAAACTTGAGGCACTCAATTTTTGAAAAACGCAGCAAGATCAATTCAGTGTCGCAACGTTTTTCGCTCAATCTGATTCAGATTAAACGAAAAACGCTTTATGTGGTGATCAAGGCTGCCGATGAGGTCACGGACAAGACCACCGCCATCAACCAGATGTGGCAGACCGACTTTACCTACTTCAAGATCATCGGGTGGGGCTGGTATTATCTCAGCACCATCCTCGACGACGACAGCCGCTACATCATCGCCTGGAAGCTCTGCACAAACATGCGTGCTGAGGATGTCACCAACACGATCGAGCTGGCGCTTCAGGCATCGGGCTGCGACCAGGCCGTGGTCCGGCACAAACCTCGTCTGCTCAGCGAGCGAGCTATTGAGGCGCCATTGGTTCGAGCCCAATGGCGAGCGGTTCCTGCGACATCTCTGGCGATCTGGCCAAATGGCTGGAGGGTCAGAAGATGCATCATGTCCACGGTGCGCCATTCCACCCGCAAACTCAGGGCAAGATCGAGCGCTGGCATCAGACCATGAAGAACCGAGTTCTGCTGGAAAATTACTACCTGCCCGGTGATCTTGAGCGCCAGATCGGGGCCTTCGTCGAATATTACAACAACCAGCGATACCACGAGAGCTTGAACAACGTCACACCCGCCGACGTCTACTTCGGCCGAGACAAATCCATTCTGAGAGAAAGAGAAAAGATCAAGAAACAGACGATCCAACAACGCCGCTTGCAACATCAAAAGCAAGCAGCATAATCAATCACGCAACCGAACCAGAGCCTCCAATGTTCAAGCCGCTCTGATGTCCCATTTTATATGACGACAGACAGTCACTGTCCGAAGAGTTTCCGCCTCCGCCACGAAGCAGTCCGCATGCGATCCACAAGAGATAGGCGGAACCAGCAAGGGTCATCGGCCACGTGAGTGCCAAGACCCACTCGGTTCCGATCAGCATCCCGCTTCCGACAATCACGAGCAGCGCAAGGAAGCTGGCGGTCGTACCACTTACGAAGCGCAGAGCCCGTGGCGCTCCATGCCTCGCGCCCGTCATTGCGCCGATGATATTGACCGGGCCCGGCGTCGCCGAGGATGCCAGCGCAAAGCCGCACATGGCCAACAGCGTCTCCAGCGGCGGCATCAGCGCAGCAACGGCAGGTTACCACAGATCCGGTCCACAGCCTTTCGAGGCCCGGCCAGCAGGATTGCCTGAGGCGCGTGACCCGCCAGCGGCGCAGCAGCGATGCGCGCGGAATAATCCGCATAGTCGTGGGCCTCGAAGGCTGCGCGCATGTAAGCCAGCCGCAGCGGAAGGTCAGATGCGGCGGCAAACAGCATCGGCAGGTCGGCCGCCGAGGCACCGAGCACCGGAAGCGCAACCGTCGTGATCCCGCCCAGCACCTGACCGTCCCTCGTGGTGGTGTTGGCACCGACCAGCTCGGGGCGCAGTTGCCCCAGGCTCATGCCCAGGACGGCGGCGAAATTGGCCTTCAGGCCGGTGGGCAGGGTTTCGTCCAAAATGAGAACAGGTTTCTGTGACATAGCTGTATCCTTTTTGGGACCTGCCATGTCACACTGGTTGCCAGGTTGGATTGGACGAAATTGACCTTTAGTGCCGGATCAGAGCGCCCGGCGTCACACCGTAGTGGCGACGGAACTGCCGGATCAGATGCGCCTGATCGCAGAAGCCGGCAGCAATGGCTGCCTCGGCGGCAGGCGTGCCGTCCAGCAGCAGGCGGCGTGCCAGATCGACGCGCGCCCGCAGCACATGGCCATGCGGCGACAGGCCCGTGGCTCTGGTGGTGCTGCGGATCAGGTAGGACGGATTTAATCCAACCTGCTCGGCCAGATCGGACAGGCTCAGGCTCTCGCTGTCCGCGACACCGGCCTCGATCCGCTCCAGCAGGGCGCGAATGGCGGCGGGTTCGTGACCCGACTGCCGCAATTCGGCACCGCCGTAATGCGCGAAAGCCTGTGCCAGCACCGCATGCACGGCCTCTTCAGCCTCCAGTCGGCCAGCATATTCTGTCGGATTGTTGAGGCTCCGCGACAACCGCGCCAGTGCCCTCGTCAGCTTCAACCCTCGATCCTGCGGAGCGATCTCGGCAAAGCCCCGCAAGTCACGCAGACCGAGCACCGCGCGCACCGCCGTCTCCGGAGCATAAAGCATATTGTATCGCACACGTCCTGCCGCTGCGCGGCCGGTATGGGGTTCATCGGGGTTCATTAGCGATAGCGACCCGGCGGGCAGCACCATGCTTTCACCCCGGCATTGGTATCCACCCGCGCCCTCTCCGATCGCACCGATGGCAAAGCCTTCATGAGCGTGGCGGGCGAAAGTCTGATTGCTGAATGAGGCTTCAAAAAGTTCGATGCCGTGAAACCAGCCCAGATGGTGATAGCGATTGCGCTGCATAAAGACGCTATATAGTCGATCCACCTCACCGTGAAAGGCCGCAATGGGCTGATTTTGTTGAAAAACTCTATCACGGCACCTGACAGGCAATTATTGTAGGAAAATGTTCTAAAGGCATTTCAAAGTAGCCAAAAATACGGCGTCAGGCACGTGAATTGAGAACATTGTTCTGCATTTCGGGGAGCGCTGAGAGCCTCAAGGACTTTTTCAACACAATCGGCTCGGAGCTGCCCTGCGGCGGCGCAGTGGGCTGGTCACCTGCCTGGACGGCTGAAGGTGCTTCCATTGGTGGCCGCAGGCAGCCCTTTTGAGACATTCGCACCAGGCCCAGCACGCACTCCGCTGCAGACGCGAAATGTCCGAGGCGTTTTCCCTAAAGCGGCCCTTCGTCGGCCCCGGTGAACGCTCCCCAATGCTGCGACCAGCACAAGCGTCTGCGAAGCGCAGATAGCGCACTTTGCAAAGTCTGGGGATCTGCCTGCCGGGTAGTGTGCCCATGCTGCACAGGCAACGGAGGAGCAGACCTTCGCCGCAGGTGCAGCCACAAACCACCATCGAACGGAAGGGATGCGGGACAAAGCACCAATTCGCCGCAAAGGCCAAAGGGCAGCTTTCGGCACATTGCGTCTGCAGCGAAATGCCTCAACGGAGATAGCCGCCTTTTGCGGCGGGTGCGAACTTCAATCCTTCTGATGGCGAAAGTGGACATTCAATCAAGTGGCCAAGCCGAGATTCGGCTGATCAGCAAAGAGTCGAGACCGAGCATGTTTTGCGCCTGATACACGACAGCCTGAATACACCGCGATTGGTAAATGTGGCCTCCGGCCGGCGCCTTTCATTTCGGCTTTGGGCGCTGCAAGTCTAACGCACTTTCTGCCCCATAGAACACGTCTATCGCTGCCTGCCGGACCGCGCAACGAAGGCGCCGACAAGGATCAGAGGTCCCGCAAGAAGAAAGGCCAAACTGGGCACTTCGGCGAAGAAAGCGAACCCGAGCGCAACGGCCCAGAGAACCGACATATATTCGAACGGCGCCAGAGCAGAGGCTTCCGCATGACGGAAGGACAGCGTCATCAGGATATGGGCGAGCCCGCCCGCGAGGCCGGTTCCGATCAGCAGCGCAAGACTCGCGGCACCCGGCCAGACCCATCCCCACGGAAGGGTCGCGAGGCCGCAGATGGCGGAAACGACTGCGAACCAGAAGGCGATGGCACCAGCGCTTTCGCCCAGCAGCGTCAACCGGCGGACCTGGATCAGCGCGCCCGCCGTCAGCATGGCCGTCACCAGCCCAAGGGTAACGCCCAGCCCGCCTGCATCGGGCAAGACGCCGGCAAAGGCTGGCAGGCAGAACGCGGCTACTCCGGCAAGGCCGAGCACCACGCCGCCGATCCGCCGTGTATTCAGCCGCTCTTTGAGAACAACCCAGCCCAACAGCGCGAGCAATACGGGTGACAGGTAGGATAGCATGGTCGCCTCCGCCAGCGGCAGAAGTCGGATCGTCGCAAAGGAGGTGAACATCGCCAGGGCGCCCATCAGGCAGCGGGCCACATGACCGAACGGCCGGGTGGTCAGAAGCCCCCGGGGCCAGCCGCCGCTCCACCACAAGAACAGCACCAGCGGCAACAGGGCCACGGCAGAGCGGAAGAACACGATCTGCCCCAAGGGCACGGTGTCGCCAAGAGCCTTTACACAAAGCCCCATGAGCGCAAAGGCGATCGTCGACAGGATGCGCAATGTGATCCCGAAGGTTTCATTTGTTGCGGGAGGCGCCACGACGGTGGATGGTGCTTTGGATGCGGCATGCGTCATTCCGCGCTGAACCGGATATGCGGACGGTCGGAGCCCGGCGTTACGACGATATGAGCCCTGACATTGAACACGTCGCTCAGGGTATCTTGAGTCAACACGGCGTCGGGCGTGCCGCAGGCACGCACCGTCCCTGCCTCGAGTACGACTATGCGGTCGCAGAACATCGCGGCGAGATTGAGGTCGTGCAGGGCGATTATGCTGGTGAGGTCCAGATCGCGGACCATGCGCAGGATCTCGATCTGGTGGTGAATATCAAGGTGGTTCGTTGGTTCGTCCAGGAACAGCACCTGTGGAGTCTGCGCCAAAGCACGGGCGATATGCACGCGCTGACGCTCGCCCCCCGACAAGGTCTGCCATGCCTGCCTCTTGCGCGATGCCATGTCGACGCGATCGAGCGCATGGGCCACGGCAGCCTCATCACCCTCGGACCAGCCTGCAAGGGCAGATCTGTGCGGCGTCCGGCCAAGCCGCACCACATCCGCCACGGTGACACTGGTTTCGGTGGCCGCGCTTTGCTGGACAAAGGCGACCTGCCTCGACAGCGCCTTGCGCGAGACCTGCGCAATGTCCTGCCCATGGATCTCAACCCGCCCAGACATGGGGCGCTTCAACCCAGCCAGCAGCCGTAACAGGGACGACTTGCCCGATCCGTTGGGGCCGATCAGCCCAAGCGTTTCGCCACGCCCGACCGTGAACGACACATCTGACACGATGGTTCGGCGCCTGACGCTCCATATCAGGCTTTCGGCGACAACGCTCATGTCTGTGGCCTCGCACGATAAAGTATGATGGCAAAGAAGGGCACACCGACCAGCGCCGTGACAACTCCGATGGGCACCGTCTGCTGTGTCGCGATCATGCGAGAAGTGATGTCGGCAAGCACCATGAAGACCGCGCCCACCATGGCGCAGGCCGGCAGCAGCCGCATGTGCAACGGCCCCACGACGTACCGTGCCGCATGGGGTACAACCAGACCGACAAAGCCTATGGCACCGACCATGCTCACGATCGTCGCCGTCAAAAGCGCAGTCACGCCGAACAGCACGATGCGGATGCGGGCCACTGGCACACCAAGCGACGCCGCGTCCTCATCCCCGAAGGTGAAGGCATCCAGAGACCGCGCCATCCAGATGCAGATCGCAAGGCAGACGATCACGACGCAGATTAAGAGCTGAAAATCCGGCCAGCGCACCCCACCAAAGCTGCCCAAGAGCCAGAACATCACGTCCCGCGCCTGCTGCGCATTGCCCGAGGTCGTAACGATGTACGAGGTCAGAGCGTTGAACAGCTGCGAGGCCGCAACCCCGGCGAGGATCGTGTGGTTCGGCCCGCTCGTCGCGCCATTGGACAGAAGCGCCACGAGCGCAAAGGCGGCGAAAGCCCCGGCGAAGGCCCCAAGCGATAGCGACAGGCTGCCCGCGCCGATCCCCAGCACGATGACGCAGACCGCCCCGGTCGAGGCGCCCGCCGAGACGCCCAGCACGAAAGGCTCGGCCAGCGCGTTGCGCAGAAGCGCCTGCAGGATCGCTCCGCAGATCGCCAGACCCGCGCCGGCAAGCGCCGCGATCAGCGCGCGACTCAGGCGCAGGTTCCAGACGACGCTTTGTTCGATGGGCGCGATCTCGGCGCCGGTAAGGCCCAGTTCGTTGGTCACGGACAGGAAGACCGTCCGCAAGGGGATGTTATAATCGCCAATCGCCGTCGCGGCGGCGACGGCGAAGATCAAGACGATCAGGGACAGGCAAAGCAAGAGGGCGAGCCGCGCGGCACCACCCTCTGTCGTGTCTGAGGTCATCACGGAAGATCAAGCTCCTTCAGCTGTTCTGCCACCTGCTCGGCACCATAAAGGGTGCGAATGCTGGGGTTCATCGCAGCGCCGCTCATCACAACGATCCGGCCATTTTTGACGACATCCATCTGGCTGACGGTGGGGTCCGACGTCAGGAAGTCGATCTTGTTCTCGGCCGAGTCCAGATCCCATCGATTGCGATCCACCTGCGCCACGACAAAGACCGTCGGGGCTGCGGCCATGATGCCTTCCCAGCCCACTGCGGGCCAGTCAGCCTCGGTCGTGATGGCGTTTGAGCCACCAAGGATGTCCGCAATGTAGCCCGACGGGCCGTTGCCGCCGCCAAGATAGGCATCGTCGGCGGGGGACGGGCTGGAGAACCAGAACAGGAAGGTCAGATCCTCGTTCTCCGCAAATTGTTCGCGCAGTGCCGCTTCGCGCGATTTGAAATCCGCGGTCAGTGCTTGCCCGCGGTCAGCGACGTCGAAGATCCGTGAGAGATCCTCGATCTCCTTGTAGAGCAGGTCCATGCTCCAAAGTTCATCACGCGAGCCGTAGGCATCGTTCGCGTCCAGCGTTGTGGAACAGGCACTTGGCGACAAATATGTCGGAATGCCCAGCGCCTCGAAATCAGACCGCTTGGCGACCTTGCTGTCGGGACCAAGCAGGGTGGTGAGCATGGCCGCCACGAAGTCCGGTTGGGTCGACAGCACCGATTCCAATGTCGGAAATTCCACTGTAAGCAATTCGACCTTGTCGTTGGCGTCGGCCAGTTCGGGCAACACCGAGTTGGGCCAGAAGGCGGTGGCGGCCATCCTGTCTTCGAGACCCAGCAACAGCATGATTTCAGCGCTGTTCTGACCCAAAGCCACAGCGTTCTGCGGCGCCTCGTCGAAGGTAACCGACTGGCCGCAATTCTCGATCGTCAGAGGATAGTCCGTCTGCGCCTGAACAGCAGCCGCTGACAACGCCAAAGCGGTTGAAAATGCAACGGTGTAGGTGGTGTTCATCAAAGATGATCTCTTACTTGAGTTGTTTTGTCGGAAATCGGGTACAAGCTTCACTCCGTAGATACAAGAGTGTTTTTATCGGAATTTCAGCAGCATTCTAAATTCGCAAGGCGATGCCAACGAACCCAAGCGATCAAGATCAGATCTCCCGCCCGAGGTCCAGTTGGCGGGCTTGACCATATCTGTGGGAAAGCTGATTTGTTCAAATGGTCGCTCCGAGCGACGGACACCGCACGTCCAGAATGAGGCCCGATGAAGGGCATCGGATCACCTTGGAAGACGGCACTGCGTTTGGGGACGACCGCTCTCCGGCTCCTCTTAGCACTGAATATCCGAGCGACACCCATATCCTGAGGACTGCGGCACTCATCGCCTACGCGACGATGTTGAAAAAGTGGGGTGCAGCCACTTCACGATACCGGCTGGCACAGGGCATCTGACTGGGAAGACAAGACCAGCCTGACCTGCCTGATCTGCGAAACGATGTCGAATGGTTCCGGCGCACCCGGCCTTCGCCACGTAAGGCGGCTTTCTCGCCCATAGACAGCCTCTCACCCGATGAGAATTGTCTGTCGTCATATAAAATGGGACATCAGAGCGGCTTGAACATTGGAGGCTCTGGTTCGGTTGTGTGATTAATTATGCGGCTTGTTTTTGATGTTGCAAGCGGCGTTGTTGGATTGTCTGTTTCTTGATCTTTTCTCTTTCTCTCAGAATGGCTTTGTCTCGGCCGAAGTAGACGTCGGCGGGAGTGACGTTGTTCAGGCTCTCGTGGTATCGCTGGTTGTTGTAATATTCGACGAAGGCCCCGATCTGGCGCTCAAGATCACCGGGCAGGTAGTAATTTTCCAGCAGAACTCGGTTCTTCATGGTCTGATGCCAGCGCTCGATCTTGCCCTGAGTTTGCGGGTGGAATGGCGCACCGCGGACATGATGCATCTTCTGACTGCATATTTCCAGCCCATTGCCGCGTGAATCCCAATAGAGGTGCCGCCCAGTCTTAATCGGATTGCGCAGCGCGCGGTTGCCATCTTGGAGCTGCGGTAGCAAGGGCAGGAAGCGCGGAGACTTCCAACTATCGCAGCGGTTTCTGCCTTTGCGGGTATGGGCTTCATTCCCGACGGAGCACGCGCCTCACGGTTGACATTTAATGCGCGACGCATTTCAAATGATTACAATTATTTAATTCGGGGGCGAATTTTGAACACATCATTACGAATGGGGAAACCCGTTCAAAAGCTTCACTTCTGTTCAAGCTTTATGACCCAACCGACGATGTGGAGCAGATCGTCGCCCTAGCCAAGGTGGCGCATTTGGAGAGTCGGTTTGGCTATATCCCCTTTTCCGCCGAGAAGGTCCGCAAGCTTGTCGAGACCTCGGCCAAGGACGAGAAGCGCCACGGTATCCTACTGGCCTATAAGAGCGAGCGTCTGGTTGGCATCGCCTATTGCTCGGTCGGGGAATATCACATCGGCACGGGCGCTTTGCTAACCACGATCCACAATCTCAATGTGGCAAAAGACATTCGCGACAGGCTCAATGGCGGGCGCGTGGCACTCGGGCTGTTCAAAGGCGTCGAGACATGGTCACAGGCGCGCGGTGCCAAGGAAGTGCTGTTCCACGTCACCTCCGGCGTCGATCTGGGCCGGGCGCATAAGCTGGCGAAACGGATGGGATATCAGTTCATTGGAGGGAGCTATGGGAAAGCCTACTAATACAGTTCTTGGGATAATTCTATTCGCTTTGACGGCGTGCGTTGAGTATGATGGGAATAGCCAAGATGATAGCGTGGCACTCAACAAAATTGTTAGCTGCAGCGCTGCCTTCTCGCCCTCAAAACAAGTTGAGACCTTGGGAAGCTACACACTGTGGGATGCAACAGAGGGCAAAGAAAGCGCGGGCCTTTTTTACATTACGTCAAAGCAAAGTGGCTGTATTCTTGGAGTTGAGCATACGCCAAACCCCACATTTGCACCAACGCCCCGTTTGTTCAGGGTAACCGAGATCATTGTACCGGATAACTATTTTGAAATTGGAGAGGACAGGTTCAGTCGTTTTGCCATTTCTTCCACTTTGGAGCGATCTCTTACCTCAAGATTTCTTGAAAGCTGCGAGCAGGAAGCACAACGCTCAGAATGCACGAAACAGGCCAAAAGCTGGATAGCGCAGGAAACGGCAACCCTCGCATTTCGAGTTGGAGGTGATGAATACAACATCGATCTCGTAAGCAACAAAGCGTATTTTCAGGGGGAAATTTTAGATGACTGAAAACATTTCTTATTCATCAGATATGGGCAATGAAATCGTTGACGCCGCTATTGATATGTTGAATACTGGCGAACTCAATTTTTCATTGTATTCGAGTAACGCTCGATACGCTTCTGCCTTGAAAAACGTCGAGGTTCGGCAGGGAGAAAAGGATTACGGCGTTGGAACTTGGGGATACGTTGATAAAGGTTCATATGATGCAACAGGTCTAACGTCCGGCATAATCTATACCTACCCAGATCATGCGGTTCACAATACTTTCTTCTCAAAGAATTTGGTGGGGAATACCGTTGGTCATTTGATCCATGAAACGCTCCACATGAGCACCGAGATTGACGCGCAACGCGCGGCAATTGTGGAACATTGAACCGCCCCGGTTTTACCGGAGACTGTTGATTTCGTATTTCAAGCTGCGATTTTGTCCGCTTGCAAGGTTTGTTTGTACTTCTCCTCTGCTTCGATTGGCGTGATGTAGCCAAGAGGTTCGAGCAGGCGCTCCTTGTTGAACCAATCGACCCATTGCAGGGTTTCCCATTCGACCTGATCTTTGGATTTCCACGGCCCCAGCCGGTTGATGACCTCGGTTTTGAACAGGCCGATGATAGTCTCGGCCAGCGCGTTGTCATAGCTGTCGCCAACGCTGCCGACGGATGGTTCCAGTCCCGCGTCTGCCAGCCTTTCAGTGTATTTGATCGACACATATTGGCTGCCGCGATCAGAATGATGGATCAGCCTCTCAGAAGGTCTGCGCGCATGGATTGCCTGTTCGAGCGCATCCAGAACAAATTGTGTGTCTTGTGTTGTAGATGCCTTCCAACCGACGATCCGGTTGGCAAAGGTATCAATGACGAACGCGACATAGACGAAACCGCGCCACGTCGAGACGAACGTGAAGTCTGACACCCAAAGCTCGTTTGGCTGAGAGGCCCTGAACTGGCGATTGACCTTGTCCAGCGGGCATTGACCCGCAGGCTGACCATAGGTCGTCTTGATCTTCTTGCCGCGCCTGACGCCTTGAATGCCGAGTTGCCGCATCAGGCGCTCAACCGTACAACGCGCGATATCAATCTTCTCGCGCTTCATTGCATACCACAGCTTTCGTGCGCCGTAGACAGACCGGTTTTTCGTCCAGACGTCCTTCATCTCCTTGCGCAGATAGGCATCGCGCTTAGCACGCCCAGAAGCCCGGTCAGGATCACGTTCAATGGCCAAGCGCTCATAGAAAGTCGAAGGGGCGATTTGCAGAACGCGGCAGATCGGCTCGACCCCATGCTCCCTACGAAAGTCTTTGATGAAGGCAATCATTTGCGAAACGGGCGGTCGAGCTCCGCCTGTGCAAAGTTGAACCCGTCACGCCACTGGTTCGAGTGACGGGTGAAACGCAGACGCCTTTTTGAGGATCTCATTGGCCTGGCGCAACTGTCGGTTCTCGCGCTCAAGTTCCTTGATGCGATCTCGCTCAGCCGTTGTCACGCCATCGCGTTTGCCGGTATCCGTTTCATGCTGCTTGACCCAGATGCGCAAGCTGTCCCTGCTGCACCCAACTTTCTGAGAGATCGACAATATTGCCGCCGATCTGCTCGCGTATTCGCTCTCGTGATCCAAAACCATCCGCACCGCTCGCGCGCGCAGTTCCTCTGGATAGCGTGTTCCGTTGTTCGTCTTTCCCATAACCCAGTATCCTTACTTCTGGGCCTCCGGCAAACAAGGGGCGGTTCACTCTGAACCGCACCGGGTTTGCCTGAGGCTCCAACTCTTGAGTAGGATGGAGCATTATGAACAAGACAACGAACCAATATACCCCTGAAGTACGCGAGCGAGCGGTTCGCATGGTTTTGGACAACGCCGGTCAGCATGAGAGCCGCTGGCAAGCGATCGTATCGATCTCGGCGAAGATAGGCTGTTCGACGAACACGCTGAATGACTGGGTCAAAAAGGCAGAGATTGATCGTGGCGACCGTGCTGGGGTCAGCACCGAGATGGCCGAGAAGATGAAGGCGCTGGAGCGCGAGAACCGCGAACTCAAGCAGGCGAATGAGATCCTGCGGAAGGCGTCGGCGTATTTTGCTCAGGCGGAGCTCGACCGCCGATCCAAGTCATGATCGCTTTCATTGAAGAGCACCGGGAAGTCATCGGGGCTTTGCCGATGGAACGCCAATGGTCCGAGTGACATTGGCGAAGGCCGATCTGCAAATACCTGCCGATTGCCTCGTCGACATTCTACGATCATATGGCCAAACGGGCGAACGCTGATCTGCTTTCGGATCGTGCCAAGCGGGACAAGGCTTTGTAGCCCGAGATCGAACGCGTCTGGGAACAGAACTACAAGGTCTATGGCGTCCGCAAAGTCTGGCGCCAGATGCGGCGGGAAGGATTTGATGTGGCCCGATGCACGATAGCCCGGTTGATGAAGGATTTGGGCCTGCAGGGCGCCATTCGGGGCAAGCCGCATAAAACGACGATCCCTGACAAGAAGCAGCCGTGCCCGATGGACAAGGTAAACCGGCAATTCCGGGTGCCGGCACCGAACATGCTCTGGGTCAGTGACTTCACCTATGTCGCGACCTGGCAGGGATTTGTCTACGTGGCATTCGTCATCGACACATTTGCGCGCCGGATCGTTGGGTGGCGCGTCAGCCGCACGGCTCACACAGGCTTCGTTCTCGACGCTTTGGAACAGGCTGTTCATCAGCGGCAGCCTGGTGTGGGACTGATCCATCACTCAGACCGCGGATCGCAATACCTGGCGATAAAATACACCGAACGCTTGGCCGAGGCAGGGATCGAACCCTCGGTCGGCAGCGTCGGTGACAGCTATGAGTTCAAGCAGGGCCGCGCAGCGGATCAAATGATCTGGGGGATCATTTGAATGCGCAGAACGCTTTGGCCGAGACAATCAATGGTCTCTTCAAGGCGGAGGTCATCCACCGCCGTGGCCCGTGGCGCAGTCTGGACGCCGTGGAATACGCCACTCTGGAATGGGTCGACTGGTTCAACAACCGCCGCCTCCTCGAACCGATCGGAAACATCCCACCAGCGGAAGCAGAGGCAAACTTCTACGCAGCTCTGGAAACTAAGAGCATAGCCGCATAACTTAAACCAAACAGCCTCAGGCAAACCCGGTGCGGTTCAGGCCTCCTTGCCTCAAAGTTAGGGAGAAAAGCGTCTACAAATCTAGGGGCAACTCACTGCGACCATCTCCGATAAGCTCAATACCGCGCAGCTCTTCGCATATCAAACCTTGTGAATACTAACAAAACAGCACCTCGTCCGCATCGCTGTGAAGCTTGCGGGTGGCCAAGCGGCAGAGCGCATCCGCCATGGATGGTTTAACCTTCGAGAGATTGTCGAAGGCCAGAACATGCGCGCCCTAGGCCGCGATTACCAAATTCCGCTCGTTCCCGGAAAAGCTCCGCGGGGCCAATGTCGAGGGATCGACCAGCGCCCGCAGAACTTTCGAGGTGGTGCTTTTGGCGCTGCCCTGTTCGCCGGTCAGGATCAGAAGCGGGTACACCTTAGAAACGCTGCCAAGCTGTCCAGAAAACTGGGACCACTTCAATCCGCAGCTGGTGGGCGAGGTGTTGGAGAGGCTTCAGATGTTGGCAGAAGAGGGCATGACCATGATCCTCGTCACCCATGAAGTGAGCTTTGCCCGCGACGTCTTCGACCGGGTCGCGTTTTTCCACATAGGTGTCATGGCGGAAATCAACGTCCGGAAGCATCGGTTCGGCGATCCGTAACATGTTGAAACACAAAAGTTTCTCGCCAGCGTGCGCTGAGAGGTTTTACAACATGAAAAAGGCGCAGGAGTTCTCCTCCCACGCCTTTGTTCATGAATTTTCTCGAGGCTTAAAGCGCCGCGAGGCCCTTGGTTTCGAACAGATCGAGCTGTGCAAGCTCGGCTTCGCTGAGTGTGATCCCTTGGCTCAAAGACTCCTCGCGCGCCTTGAACCGGCGTTGCGACGGAAGCCGCGCGCCCTGTCCGGCAATCGCGGTCAAAAGTCGTTCGCCCTCGGCCAGCGGATCGCGGCCGCTGCGGGCGGAGAAGGTCTCTGGATCGAGCGCCAGGATCAGCGCGCCGTGACGGGGCAAAAGATGCGTGCCGCCCGAAAATTCCAACGCTTCCTGGCTCATGAACTCGCCCAGAAGCGCGCCCGCGAGCAATTCGACCATGGTGGAAATCGCCGAGCCTTTGTGCCCGCCAAAGGGCAACATCGCCCCCGCAAGCGCCGCATCCGGGTCAGTCGTCGGATTGCCGTCGCGGTCGATGGCCCAGCCTTCGGGGATCGGCGTGCCTGCGCGGCGGTGCAGTTCGATCTCGCCCCGTGCGGCCACCGAAGTGGCGAAATCGAAGACATAAGGCGGACTGTCAGGACGCGGCCAGCCAAAGGCAAAGGGGTTGGTGCCCAACAAAGGTTCGGAGCCGCCCGTGGGGGCGACCGCGGCGTAGCTTGGGCACATGGAGAGCCCGGCGAGGCCCTCTTTTGCCAGAGCTTCGACATCGTGCCAGAGCGCCGAGAAATGCAAACAGTCGCGGATCACCAAAGCGGCCAGCCCGGTCTCTTTCGCCCTCGCCACAAGCGTGTCCTTGGCGGCAAAAAACGCCGGGTTCGAAAAGCCCGCATTGGCGTCCACCTCGATCACGGCTTTGCCGGTGTCGACGATGTCCGGGATGGCATCGGGTTTGACCATGCCTTCCTTGATCACGCGCAGACAGCCCTCGATTCGGTAAATCCCGTGCGATTTGCACTGATCGCGCTCACCCGCGACGATCACATCGGTGACGGCTTCGGCGTTTTGCGGAGTGAGGCCGCAAGACAGGAAAATCGACTTCACACGTTGGTGCAGTGCTTCAACGGAGATCGGGGAGGGGGTGCTCATCTTGTCGTCCTTCGGGCGGGCGCCCATGTTATTTCGTGATGTCCGTGTAGGTGCAGGCCCAGAAAATCCGTGTCTCGACATCGTCGAGCGCCCGCAACCCATGTTTCAAGGTGCTGTCAAAATAGGCGCTATCGCCCGGTTCCAGGATCACCGGCTGATAATGTTCGACGACCAATTCGACGCGGCCCGTCAGCACATAAAGCGTCTCTTCGCCGGTGTGGGCCTCAAGTTCTTCCGCTTTGAGCGCATTGCGCTGTTCGACGGTGGTCACCAGCGGGATGATTTTCTTGTCGACGAGCGCGTTGCACAATATCTCATATTCGAAGTTCTTCGAGCGCACGATCTGACCTTGGCCCGCCTTGGTCACGGTGAGGCGCGTCGTTGGCAGTGTCTCGGCATTTTCGGAGAACAGGCGTTCCATGCCGATGTCATAAGCCCGCGCGATCCGAACGAGATTTTCATAGCTGGGCGAGACGCGCCCGTTTTCGATCTTGTGAATTGTCGACAGAGCCATCCCGGATTTTTGCGCGGCGGCGTCCAGTGTGAGACCGGCGGCTTGCCGCACCGCTTTCATACGGTTTCCAAGCTCGGTGCGCAGGGCCTGCCGTTCCGCTTCCCAATTCTCACCTGACGCCTGATCCGTGGCGCTGTCCGTCATCGTTGCGTTTTTCTTTTCTTACCATGTTTGCTTGCTTAAGCATATCCTCTCTGCGTCTGCAAGGATAGTAATCCTTGCTCAGCTCACGGAATGCCGAAGTTGAGATTTGGCGAGGCTGATTATGCCTTTGGGGGGCAAAGAGGGCGTATGGCTCAGGTTATCGCTGGGCATGACAAAGGCGGATCGCTCAGGCCATGATTGCGCCCATGCGTCGTACCAGGCGCGGAACAGCGCATATTGGCTATCCACATGGGCTTTTTGCGCGGGCGAGAGCACGTCGGTTTTGTTGAAATGCAGCTCATATTCCGCATCCCCGGTCAGGACCATCAGACGTTTGTAATAGAGCACAAGCTCTGGCCCTCGTCGAAGGCGGCGTTCAACTCGAAGAACAGCTCGGCGCGGGTCGCGAATCCGTAATAGGGGCTGTTGTAGATCACGGCGGGGATGTCTTTGGCGGCCTCGAGAGGACCGCTCTTTCGAAAGGGATATGGATACGCTTTAGAGCGAGAGGGAGGCGTTCGGCCGTGTGTCGGCGGAAATATAGGACTGGATTTGCGACACGATCTGATCCGCGTGGAGGCGTGCCAATTCATCGGCGCGGGTGATGTCACGGGCAACAATGGCGGCGATGATGGCCTCATGTTCGGTGACATATTGCTGCGGCAGCGTGTCGTTGAAAGAGGAATAATACAGCCGCAAGATGCGACGCCCTTCGTCCAGAAGCCGGATGAACAACTCGATGTAATAACGGTTGCCCCCGGACTTCGCGATGGCGACATGGAAATCGCGATTTGTGGCGATCATCCCAAGAGCGTCCTGCTTTGACACTGTGCGGGCAAAGGCATCCTGAAAGGCCTGAATCTCCGCAATATGCTCTGGGCGATGGTTCTGCGCCGCCAGCCGCGCGGTGACGCGGTACATCAGCGTGAGCGAGTCAAAGAAATCGCCCAGATTCAGGAAGTCGATGTTCGAGACGATGGTGGCGCGATTGGTCAGCGTGGTGATCAACCCCTCGGCGGCCAGCCGCACAAGTGCCTCTCGGATCGGCGTGCGCGACAGCGAAAACCGCTCAGAAAGCTGCACCTCGTCGATGGGGCTGCCGGGGGTGAGTTTCAATTCGATGATCTCGTTGCGCAGGGTTTCATAGACATGCGTGACCCCGGCCCCGCGCTTCAGAGGAGGATGATCGGCTTTTTTGTCTTTGGTTTTTTTCATGCGATAGATGTCCTCGCCTCAGCTTAAAATATGTTTGCATAAACAGTAAATACGGTGCCATGCCCTTTATAAAATTTTTATTGTCGACATGAAAAAAGCGGGGTGTTAGCAATTTTCTCACGATATGAGGCCGTGAGATCAGGGAAGGGCGTGCATCATGCAGGTTTGTGTTGTCGGAGCGGGAATCATCGGCGCGAGTGTTGCGCTCGATCTGGCACGTGATGGTCACAAGGTGACGCTGCTTGACCGCGACGGCGTGGCCGCCGGCGCCTCAAAGGGCAACGCGGGCGCGTTCGCCTTTGCCGATGTCATTCCGTTGGCAACACCGGGGATCATGAAGAAGGCGCCGAAATGGCTGCTCGACCCGCTCGGACCGCTTTCTGTGCCGCCCGCTTATGCCTTAAAAATCGCGCCCTGGCTGATCCGCTATTGGCGTGCGAGCTGGCGGGACCGCTATGCCGCAGCGCTTAAGGCACAGTCGGATATGATGCGTCTGTCGCAAGAGGCGCTGGATGCGCTGGTGGCGGAGTTCAACCTCTCCGAGCTGATGCGGCCCGAAGGCCAGATGCAGCTCTACGAAGGCGCGGCCGCGTTTGAGGCCAGCCGAAAGGGCTGGGACGAACGTCGCAAGGCGGGGGTGACGTTCGAATTCCTGACGGATCCTGCGTCAATTGCCGAGATTCAACCCGGCATCGATCCGCGCTTTACCCATGCGGGCTTTACGCCCGAGTGGAAAAACGTCACCGATCCGGCGGTCTGGACCCATCGCATCGCCGAAGAAGCGCAGCGTCTGGGCGCGCGGTTTATCCGCCGTGAGGTCAGCCGCATTGAACCGACGGACCAAGGCGCGATTGTGCATTCGGCGGATGGCGCGGAGCGGTTCGACAAGGTGGTTCTGGCCGCTGGCGCCTATGGCAACCCGCTTTTGAAATCCCTCGGCCTCAAGCTGCCGCTCGAAACCGAGCGCGGCTATAACACCACGCTGCCTGCAGGCGCGTTCGACCTGAAAACCCATCTGACCTTCTCCGATCATGGCTTTGTCGTCACGAAAATCGGCGAGGGCGTGCGGGTCGGTGGCGCGGTCGAACTTGGCGGGATGCGCCTGCCCCCGCGCATGGCCCGCGCCGAGGCACTTTTGACCAAGGCCAAGCGCTTCCTGCCGACGCTCGACACCAAAGGCGGCACACAGTGGATGGGGTTCCGCCCCTCCATGCCGGACAGCCTCCCTGTCATCGGCGCGCACCCTGAGACCTCTTCCGTGGTGTTCGCCTTTGGTCATGGCCACCTGGGTCTCACGCAATCTGCGGGCACCGCCAGAGTTGTCGCCGATCTGATCGCCGGACGCACGCCGCCCCTCGATCTGACCCCGTTTCGTCCCACCAGATTTGCCGGATATCGCGCATAAGCAATCACACTTTGACCTGTATCGACGGTGACACCTGTTGCAACCCCGTGCGTCTTGTGGCGGGGGGGGGGCGTCTCGAGGGCGCGACGGCCCGCACGCCGTGTTCTATGGCGACAAGGCCATCGACCGCTCGCCCTGTGGCACTGGCACCTCGGCGCGCATGGCGCAATGGATCGCAAAGGGCCGTCTGAACGTGGGGGACGCATTCATCCACGAACCATCGCCGCCGAGATCGAGGCCCGCGCCGATCTGATCACGCCCACCGCGATGGCCGAAAGCGGCCTGCCCGAAGCGTGCCTTGTCGGCGAGCGCGGGCGCACGACGGGGCAGCTCAAACTCTTTGCCGATCACATCCGCAAGGGTGATTATCTGGACCGCCGTCATGACGAGGCTCTGCCGGATCCGACAAGCCCGGCCTTCTGGTGCTGATCTGCGGCGCATGAGAGGTTTTACGGGAAGGGAGACGGTTCGGAATGACCGTCGACGGTTCAAATTATTGCGAAAAAATCACGATCGAAGTCTTCACCACGCTGTATGAAATCTTTCCTCTTCGCGGCAAATTCGGCCTTTATCTCATCAAGGCGTGGCAGGACGTCATCCAAGAGTAAGAGGCCGCGTTCGTAAAAGGAGGATGGATTGTCATCATAGACCAAGACAAAATCTTCCAAGCCGAAATTTCTCATACTTCCCCTGTTTTTGGCGGCGTAATACGATCCATGAACGGGTGAAATTATCGGAACATCCCCTTTCAAAGCAAAAATCACGCTGTGGTGTGGTAGAGCGATTGCAAGTTCTGCATTCGAGAGAGCCTCATATGGGGCCCAGCTTAGGGTTGTAAAATCCAAAACGAAGCCTTCGCGACCCACCCGCGTTTTGAGGTCGTGAAGTGCATCTACATCGAATGCACCTTGTGGAACGTACACTAAGGGAAGTTGGAGCCGGTCGGATGCGCTCGCAACTAAGCGCGCAAAAGAATCTCTAAAATCAGCGGGCTCAGTTTGTCCGGCGCGATATGCGACAGCAATATATTTTTCCGGCAGGTTCGGGATTGAAACTTTGGGCAAATCGGCAAAAAATGCGTCGTCTATGGCCTCGACTGAACGATGTTTTGTCACACGTTCGAACTCGTTCGCGCTGACGCCTACATCGCGCACACCGATAAAGTCAGAGATTTCAGCAATCTCTTTGAGACGCTGAGCATCCTCGACGGTTTCAATAGGGCCTATTTGGTGACTTCGAAAGATAATGGGGATGTTCTTGGCCTTACAGAGCCGAGCAAGTAGTGCCATTTCCCAAAGCCGTGATCGTGTCGCGCTCGTCAAAATTCCGCCACCATAGACAACAACCAAATCTGTCTCGTTCAACGCCTTGAAAAACGTTCGTGCGCCACCGCCATCAAAGAAAAGGGGTTCGCGATTCAAATTTTTGGACCATATTTTATTGAGACGACGTTGCATCTTATGCGGCAACATTCCTAGAATGGCCCAAATCCTTGCCAGGTCCTCTAGCTTTGTCTCTAAAGCCGCAATGCGGGCCCAATGGTCGCGGAATTTCGAATTTGCGCTGTAATATGCCCCGCCATTTTCTGCACCAAACACGGCTGTCCGCATCGCTGGTACGGTCTTAATTTCTGGTATTGTCCAACTTGTAATGTCGTCATTCGGCGTGGAAATTGTAATTTGAGCATCTGGAATGTGAAATTTGATTTTTTGAACAACCGACAGCATGAGTGCCTCATCGCCCAAATTTCCCATTCCGGCTCCACCAGCCAGAAGAATTTTTTTCACGGCAAATCCTCTTCTCATGCTCTCTTGGCTGCCCATCTATTTCGACTTTCGGTCAACCTTTCAACTCCATAATTTAGACTTTTGTTTTGTGCCGCGCAGACAAATACTATGACACGGTCAGTGTATTTCCGATCCCCGCGACTGGATTTCTAGGGCTTGTTGACGTTCAGGATTCCCAAATTCTGTGAGTTCTGCTTCAAGGTTGCAAACAGAGGAGAGCAGCCTTGACCCGTCATGTCTTGACCGACGCCCAATGGGCAATCATCGAACCTTTCTGTCTTGGCAAGGCCACAGATCCCGGCCAAACCGGACGCGATCCACGCCTGTTCATGGAGGCTGTGTTGTGGATTGTGCGAACCGGTGCGCAATGGCGGGAACTGCCCGTCGAATTCGGGAAGTGGAATTCTGTCTTCAAACGCTTCCGGCGATGGGTGAAAGCTGACGCTTTCTACAGCATGTTCAGAACCTTGGCTGAGGACGCCGACTTCGAATACGCGATGATCGACGGTTCCATCGTCAAGGTCCACCGTTCCGGCCAGGGCGCAAAAGGGGGACACAGAGCCAGGCCATAGGGCGCTCGCGCGGCGGCATGACGACGAAAATCGTTGCCCTGACCGACGCGCTTGGCAACCTTGTCGATTTCCGCCTGTTGCCGGGGCAAGCGCATGACCTGCGCGGCGTGCCGGAGCTGATCGACAAGCTCGCCGCAGATCACCTGCTCGCGGATCGCGCCTTTGATGCCGATTGGCTCCGAACTGCGCTGACCGAACGGAGCATTGCACCGGTCATTCCGCCGAAATCCAACCGCCGCTTTCCTGCCGAGTTCGACAAGGAAACCTACAAATGGCGGCATCTGATCGAAAACTATTTTGGAAAGCTCAAGGAAAACAGAGGCATCGCCATGCGCTCGTGCAAAACCGACCTAGGGCTTGTTGACGTTCAGGATTCCCAAATTCTGTGAGTTCTGATTCAAGGTTGCAAACAGAGGAGAGCAGCCTTGACCCGTCATGTCTTGACCGACGCCCAATGGGCAATCATCGAACCTTTCTGTCTTGGCAAGGCCACAGATCCCGGCCAAACCGGACGCGATCCACGCCTGTTCATGGAGGCTGTGTTGTGGATTGTGCGAACCGGTGCGCAATGGCGGGAACTGCCCGTCGAATTCGGGAAGTGGAATTCTGTCTTCAAACGCTTCCGGCGATGGGTGAAAGCTGACGCTTTCTACAGCATGTTCAGAACCTTGGCTGAGGACGCCGACTTCGAATACGCGATGATCGACGGTTCCATCGTCAAGGTCCACCGTTCCGGCCAGGGCGCAAAAGGGGGACACAGAGCCAGGCCATAGGGCGCTCGCGCGGCGGCATGACGACGAAAATCGTTGCCCTGACCGACGCGCTTGGCAACCTTGTCGATTTCCGCCTGTTGCCGGGGCAAGCGCATGACCTGCGCGGCGTGCCGGAGCTGATCGACAAGCTCGCCGCAGATCACCTGCTCGCGGATCGCGCCTTTGATGCCGATTGGCTCCGAACTGCGCTGACCGAACGGAGCATTGCACCGGTCATTCCGCCGAAATCCAACCGCCGCTTTCCTGCCGAGTTCGACAAGGAAACCTACAAATGGCGGCATCTGATCGAAAACTATTTTGGAAAGCTCAAGGAAAACAGAGGCATCGCCATGCGCTCGTGCAAAACCGACCAGAGCCTCAAGGCGTTCATTTCACTGGCCGCATCAATCAGTCAACTCAGATGAACGTCAACAGCCCCTAGCTTCTGGTCGAAGGTCAGCGCAAAGGCGCGCTCTTCGCCATTCTCGACCCGCAGCGCAACCTGTTCGGGCACGAGGGTCAACATCATCCGTTCGCCGAATATGCTGGCCGCCTCCATCGCCTCCGCCCCCGGCTGAATATCGAGGATCGCGTAGGGGTAAGGGTGCGGTTCGGGTGTGAGTGTTTCGGTCAGGTGATCTTGGGCGTGGGCGGAAAGGGGCAGGAATGCGGTGAGGGCGGCGGCTACAAATCTCTTCACGTCTTCAAAGTCTCCACAGAAATATGCAACCCGCATCAGCCTGCGCGGGCAATCAAAAAATAACCCAAAATGGGATAATTCTCAAGCGGGATTATCCGAATTCCGGATTTATTCGGAGTTCAAATGATGGGAAGAACCTTGCGCAGTCCGGGCCACTTGGCGCTCATGGCGGCGCTGAAACAGGCACGACTGAACGCGGGGCTGACACAGACCGAGCTGGCAGGCCGCCTCGAACGACCTCAGTCCTTCGTAGCGAAATACGAAAACGGTGAACGGAAGGTGGAGGTTGTCGAATTCGTCCAGATCGTGAGAGCGATTGGATGCGATGGCAATGCGATTCTGCGCGGTATCGCGCGTGCTGAGGAGGAGACAGATTAGGCTCCAGCCCCATTGTTTTCAGGCATTTGGCGTGATGCAGGCTCCGCAAAGAGACCTGATTGATGAGCAATCTTTACCGGCTGACCGAGGCGCAGATGGAGCGTCTCAAACCGTTCTTTCCCAAGAGCCATGGCAAGCCCAGCGTTGATGATCGTCGCGTTTTGAGCGGCATAATCTTCATCAATCGCAATGGGGTGCGCTGGTGCGATGCACTGAAGGAATATGGCCCAGCGAAGACCTTTTATAACCGTTGGAAGCACGGCGTCTTCGCCCGGATCATGGTCGGCTTGGCCTCCGAGAGGGCCTAGCACAAGACCATCATGATCGACGGGACCTATTCGAAGGCGTACCGCACGGCATCGAGCTTGTGCGTAAAAAAAGGGGGGGGGCGGGCGCCAGATTGGGCGCACCAAAGGCGGGATGAACACCAAGCTGCATACCGTTGCCGATGCCAACGGGCGGCCGCTCGGGTTTTACATGTCGCCCAGTCAAGTCAGCGATTATACCGGCGCGGCCGCTTTGCTGAGCGGTCTGCCGAAGGAGGCATGGTTGTTGGCCGATCGGCGCAATGATGCCGATTGGTTCAGAGAAGCTTTGAAAGACAAGGGGATAAAGGTCTGCATCCCGGGCCGGAAGTCCCGCAAGAAGGCGGTGAAAGTCAATGAGACTGGACCCTAACACGACCAAAACTGGGATATTAATTGTTACGAAGCAAATCGACAGGTGCAATCAACGAAGCCTTAATCGCCGGCCAAAAGCTAAACATCGCGCCAAAAAAACACGAAGCACACAGAGGCACAAAAACATTGTCAATTGAAAAGCTTATAGGATAGCTAAATACGGAGAGAAAAAACAGAAGTACGAATCCTATCACAGCTCCTATAACGCCCCCGATTATAGATAGAATAAGAGCTTCCGAAGTTAGCAGTATCACTATATCGCGTCGGTAGGCACCATATGCTAAACGAATGCCAAACTCCCTCTGGCGTTCCAATGCTGAAATAGTCATCACATTCATAATCCCGACGCCTCCAACAATGAGCGAAACCACAGAAATAGACGCCAAAAGAGATGTTAAACTATCGTTTGCTTGATTTGAGAGTTGAATAATCTCAGCCATATTATGAAGCCGAAAACTGCTCCGGTCTCGAACGTTCTCTAGAGATTCTTCAATTTCGTCCGCGACTTTAAATACGGAATTTCCCGATGCAACCTTAATATCAATGGCTTCAAATCCGCTCTGGAAGAATAGTCTTGACCTCGCTGATTCCAAGGGCACATAAACCACTTCTTCACGTTCTCTACTATATGCGTCGTCCACTTCCGGCTCAATGACACCAACTATTTCAAACACCGAGTTGTTTGCGATAACGTTTTGCCCCACGGCTTCGGAAGCATTGCTGAAAAGAGCGTTTGCAACACCAATGCTCACAACAGCGACAGGGCGGCGTAACCAATAATCGTGATCCGAGAAATACCGCCCCGCAAAAAGTTCGCGGTTTCGTATTGCGAACAAAACTGGTGTGCAGCCAACGGTACGAAATTTCAACTCATTGGTACCAAGCCGATAATTGACGTTATCAGATATTACTGGAGATACGGCACCAACGCCTTCCACACTTGCTATCACTTGTAAATCGTTTGCCGTCAGTGCGCCACTACCCGCTTGTCCAGTTCCAAGTTCCACGCGTGACGGAGACACAAATAAAATGTCACCACCTCTCGAATTAAGCAATTCAAGGAGTTCTGTCTTTCTTCCATCAACCAACCCAGACATTAATATAAACGCGACAACGGCTACAGTAATACCCGACGCTGTAAGAAGATTTCGTGCAAGATTCGAATAGAATATGCTTGAGCTAATTTTTAGGGCATCGACAACACGATTAAAACTTTTTCCTGAAATTTTCTGCGTTCGGACGAGATCATATGCCGAGGCATCGCACTTGTCAGTTGCTTCAACCTTCAATTTCATCTCATCACTCTCAGTACGACCATCCCTCAGGCTAATCACTCGTGACGCATAGTCAGCCGTTCTCTTGTCGTGAGAACTCAAGATGATAGTCTTTCCTTCTTCGTTTAAGCGATGAAACAGCTGCATTATTTCTTCGGCCATTTTCGCATCCAACGATGCTGTTGGCTCATCGGCGATTATAATATCAGCGTCATTTGCCAGTGCACGGCAGATAGCTACACGTTGTTTTTGTCCGCCAGAAATATCGGTTACCAAAGCACTTTTGTATTGAGACATTGCCACCATATCGAGCAAATCTGATGGGCTCGGCATATTGAAGGTCAGTGGTCTTCGGATATAAAGGTGAGGAATTCTAATATTTTCTTCAACTGATATATTTTTCAACAATTCGAAACTCTGGAATATATATCCAAACGTTTCATTTCTCAGGAGCGCCAAACCGTTATTGTCCAATACTGAAATATCTTGGCCTCCAACAGTGTAGCTCCCAGAAGAAGGTTTATCCAAACATCCTAGAATGTTCAAAAGCGTAGATTTTCCAGCACCAGAGTGCCCACGTATAACCACAAATTCGCCGGGCTCGATCACTAAGTTTATATTTTCCAGCGCAAAACTCGGTCCGCCGCTTTGATAAAAAGCGCGCGATACATTTTCCAGCCGCAGTTCTTTCACAGACTTCTGCAAATCTAATCTACCCTACCGCCAATTTGCTCAAGATAACGAACAAGCTCTTGTGTGGCGGCCTCATCTTCTGGTGGCCGCTGCGAAACAACGACGCTTGACGCGCTCGGATTGATTCGCACTTGGGCTGTCATGCCAATTCTGAGCACCTTATCTGTGTTCTCAATTTCGATAACGGCTTTATAGAAAATCAGGTTGTTTATCACTTCCGGTAATGGGTAGATTTGGTGGATAGCACCAGACCAGCGACGCTCATTATCTCCCAAGATAGTGAAGCTCGTCGTGTCTCCTATAGAAACTCGCCCGATATCCACTTCCGAAATGTAGGCCTCTACTGTCATGTCTGTAAGGCTTGCAATACCTGCTATAATAGGTGTCGTCTGCGTCGCATTTACGGTCTGCCCCTCCGAAACGTTCAAGCTAGTGATCGTTCCAGAAATCGGCGCATATATACTGGTACGTTCGAGGTTTAGCCTGTCTAGAACCAAGACCGCTTCTTGGCGCCTGATCTCAGCCTCAATTACTGCTAATTCAGATCGTGAAGACCGCAGTTCAAGTTCCATTTCTTCGACGACAGTAGCCGTTGAAGCGTTTCGTTCGAGCAACGTCGAGGCTCTATCCAGCTCTTGTTCCCTGTGCGCAACTTGATATGTGAAAAATTCATGTCGCACGCGCAGCACATCCAAGCTCGCTCTTGTGCTCTGAAGCCGAGCATTGTATTCACTTGGGTCGATTTCCGCTAATAACTGCCCCTCTTCTACTTCGTCTCCCACATCAACATATACTGCGCTAATTTGCCCTGAAATACGACTACCAACGTTGACACCGGAACTCGGCTGCACAACCCCGACGGCGGATACATGGGGCGCATTTCGCACGATCTCGTGGGCGAGGGGCCGAGTCAATTCTAAATCTTGCGCCACTAAGGCATGCGCCCCAAGAAAGGCGAACAGAAAAACTAGCGCCAACTTCAACCGCAGCAGATTTGTTAATTTTATCGTTAATTCACCTCTACTTGGGTTCACTTCGTTCAAATTCGATCCTGACTTTGCAAGTACTTGACAAACTCTTCGACATCGGAATTTGAGTATCCGAGAAGAAACCCACTCAACCGCACCCGGTCAACTGTGCTCAGCGATACTTGATCAGCGTCTTTCGAAGGCATGGAGCACACCCAATTCATCAACTTTGCACGCCATTCCTGTCCAGGTACGGCATAGCTTCTGAGTTCCACACCAGCATGTTCAATATAGCAACTGTAACGTTTGATGCGCTTTGCTTCGACATGCGGTTTAAATCCCTCATCCCCCACCGAAGCAGATTGGTTCCTTTCCGCGACGAAGTGAGACATGGGCTTCTGACCGCTTAGCATAAGTTCTAATTCTCGCCCTTGGTGTGGGTTCAAGAATCTCTTTGTCTCGTCGGTTTGCATATCGGTTAGTGGCAATTACCTGCGCAGCCACCCGGGCTGCCAGGGGGCACTCCACCGCCGCCGCCAGAGGCGGTCCAACCACCCCCGCGCACACCGGGGGGGCCGACTACTCCAGCGGTTCCGTTTACACCGTTAGGAGAGGGGCGGGTATAGTCTACCGAATTGCCAAAGCCATACGTTGATCCGAAGCAGGTTGAACAGATATTTCCGCCACCTTGATCGATAAAGCCACCAGACGCGTTCCCTCCGCAAGTTTCACAAACAAACTGGGCGGCAGCAATACTCACACTCAGAAAAACGAAAACAATCGCAACCGCAACGAACGCAAACCACCGCCTTAAACACACATTGAAATCAATCATTTGAAACATCTAGAACTCCAAATCGTCAACACTTAGTATTGCGACCCTTGTACAGAATCCTGACAGTAATACTCAACCATTATCTGCTGCTTTTAAATTCCTATCTTTTAGGCCAAGCCCAACGAGGCTTGTCATTGCTATCAAGGTGAGTTTCACCCAAATCCTTCCGCAACGTAAAGCACGTGGCCTCTGCTTTGCGCAGGTGATTGACCAATGCTGAAGAGTGTGAAATTACAATGATCTGAGTATTTTGGCTTGCTCTAACGATCAATCTGGCAAGAGAAGGAAGCAAATCAACGTGCAGACTGGTTTCGGGCTCGTTCAGTACCATAAGCTCGGGGGGTCTTGGCGTAAGCAAAGCAGCGGCCAGCAACAGATATCTCAGAGTACCGTCTGACAGTTCCGAAGCACGAAGCGACCGTAGTAGCCCACGCTGATGCATAGCAACTTCAAATCTTCCATTCTCCGATATTACTTCAATCCTGTGCTCGGGAAATGCGTCGTGAACCGTTTCCTGCAAGGCATGGACATCTCCGATTTCTATAATGGTTTGTAGTGCTGCGGCAAGATCAGCCCCATCATCCGATAGAACCGGTGTTCGCGTACCTATCTGCGACTGCCGTGCAGGCGCAGCATGATCTGTTCTGAAGTGATCATAGAAGCGCCAAGACCGCATCCGCGCTCGCAGTTCTGCAAGAATTGGAAACGCCTGTGGAGAAACAGCCTGAGACATCATACTGTCAAACGGATCTATGTTTGACATGACATTTTCTGTATTTCCAAAATCCACCTTTTGAACCAATGGACCTTTGCGAATCGCCACGGTCGTACTTGGCCGTAAAACTTGGCCGACCCAGGCTGCCTCGGCTTTTATCTCTGGATCGAGTGTGAATTCTGTTCGGCTAGGCATCGGATGCCCCAGATCAATAGCATAACCATAATCTTCGCTTGAAAACCCCAACCGCAAACTTACGGGCTCTTTGCGCACTGTTTTCTGTATAGGAGCATCTCCGGCCTTCATGGCTCTTGAAAACTGCTCGGGGCCAGCCCACAAAGCCGAATGGAACCCACCTTCATTTGCCAGGATAGAGAACAAGTTACCCTGAGAAATCGACGCCAATAATCGCAGGGCTCGGTAAAGGTTAGATTTTCCAGAACCATTACCTCCTGTCACGACGTTCAGCCTGTCAAGAGACACGGTCAAATCGCGTATTGAGCGATAACCAGAGACAGAAAGAGTTGTAAGCATTTTTTCCTTTCTCAAAAGAACATACATTGTTTGTTCATATTTCATCGACCGCGAGCTGAACACCCAGAAGCGATTTTGTGATCACAAAGTCCTAATGCCAATAAGCGGTCGTGCTGATAGATCGCTGGTCTTCTGAGCTCCTCTCGGGTCGTTGTAGGGGGCCTCTTGTAGGCCTTCTCCTGTTTTTCCGTTCGAGGCATCAGGTTTGGCGCAAAACGATCAGCTCCTTTAACGTATATCATTATGTGATTGTGATCTTCGGAGAAATGCCGCGCGCTCGATTTTGGGGAATAGTTCTTTCTACAAAAAACGTTTGTAATGAAGTTCCTCCGCCCAAAACACCCCATTCATAATGACTTCGAGGTAATGCCTCCCCCGGTCATCAATACTGACCCAGATTGAGCCATCTTCGGCCAGCAACTCCCGCAGCAGTTCCAGCCATCATGGCCGGCCATTGCGAATGCTCCAGATTGTCGTCGTAATGCTCAAATGCCGATCCAGTATTATAGGGCAAAAGCGCCTTCAACGCCTCAAGGTTATCGCCCTGAATGAGCATATTGCCCGCATCCCGGTCGCCATAGCCCAGCTCAGGGGCCTCCTCCAACAGGCGGTAAGGCACCTTCTCAGCGGCGCGCACATCGTCGTCTCGGATCAACCAGCGTAGGGGGGGCTTTCTTGATTCGCACGGGTGAAACCCCGCGTTCAGATTTCTTCAATACGGGTGACGGCGCGGGTCATCGCGCGGGCTTGCCATAGGCCGAATACCAATGTGGACAGTGCAATCATATAGAGCGACAGGCGCAGCGCCTGCATGTCGAACAACTGGCTCGACGAAGGCAGGAATGGTACGAGGAGCCAGAGAAACAGCGTTATCGCGACGCAAGTTTGCCCTGTCAGGTAATGGCGGCGCAGAGTCGCTGAGTTACCTCGTTGAAGCACTTTTCGGGCCTGCACACTGAGCGGCTTGGCTTGCCATACTGTCATACGGTCCGCCACAGATAGCTGCGCGTCCATCAGTTGGTCCATCTCGTCGTCGGTCAGTCCGGGGAGCTTGGGTTCGCTACCGTTCATTGTGCCACCTCCAACCATTTGTCGATTTCGCTCGTTTCCGGGGGGATATCAGGTTCGCTCTGCTTCGCGCTCACGACCCCTTCCACACAGATGCGGCAGGCGATCAGCCAACGTTTGTCGCGGTCGAGGTTCAGGCCGCGCTCTTCTGCGCGGTCATCGACCGCAAATAGGATCTGCTTCATGTCGTCGAGCAGGGAGGTCGTTCGGCTGTTCAGTCCGTCATCTCCTTCATGTAGCCAGACCGGGTCTGTTCCGTACTTCTCAAGGATCGCTGAAAGAACATCAGAGGGCACCGCGCGATGGCCTCTTACATATTTGAAGTACGAGTTCTGAACCGCCCCGGTTTTACCGGAGACTGTTGATTTCGTATTTCAAGCTGCGATTTTGTCCGCTTGCAAGGTTTGTTTGTACTTCTCCTCTGCTTCGATTGGCGTGATGTAGCCAAGAGGTTCGAGCAGGCGCTCCTTGTTGAACCAATCGACCCATTGCAGGGTTTCCCATTCGACCTGATCTTTGGATTTCCACGGCCCCAGCCGGTTGATGACCTCGGTTTTGAACAGGCCGATGATAGTCTCGGCCAGCGCGTTGTCATAGCTGTCGCCAACGCTGCCGACGGATGGTTCCAGTCCCGCGTCTGCCAGCCTTTCAGTGTATTTGATCGACACATATTGGCTGCCGCGATCAGAATGATGGATCAGCCTCTCAGAAGGTCTGCGCGCATGGATTGCCTGTTCGAGCGCATCCAGAACAAATTGTGTGTCTTGTGTTGTAGATGCCTTCCAACCGACGATCCGGTTGGCAAAGGTATCAATGACGAACGCGACATAGACGAAACCGCGCCACGTCGAGACGAACGTGAAGTCTGACACCCAAAGCTCGTTTGGCTGAGAGGCCCTGAACTGGCGATTGACCTTGTCCAGCGGGCATTGACCCGCAGGCTGACCATAGGTCGTCTTGATCTTCTTGCCGCGCCTGACGCCTTGAATGCCGAGTTGCCGCATCAGGCGCTCAACCGTACAACGCGCGATATCAATCTTCTCGCGCTTCATTGCATACCACAGCTTTCGTGCGCCGTAGACAGACCGGTTTTTCGTCCAGACGTCCTTCATCTCCTTGCGCAGATAGGCATCGCGCTTAGCACGCCCAGAAGCCCGGTCAGGATCACGTTCAATGGCCAAGCGCTCATAGAAAGTCGAAGGGGCGATTTGCAGAACGCGGCAGATCGGCTCGACCCCATGCTCCCTACGAAAGTCTTTGATGAAGGCAATCATTTGCGAAACGGGCGGTCGAGCTCCGCCTGTGCAAAGTTGAACCCGTCACGCCACTGGTTCAAGTGGCGGGTGAAACGCAGACGCCTTTTTGAGGATCTCATTGGCCTGGCGCAACTGTCGGTTCTCGCGCTCAAGTTCCTTGATGCGATCTCGCTCAGCCGTTGTCACGCCATCGCGTTTGCCGGTATCCGTTTCATGCTGCTTGACCCAGATGCGCAAGCTGTCCCTGCTGCACCCAACTTTCTGAGAGATCGACAATATTGCCGCCGATCTGCTCGCGTATTCGCTCTCGTGATCCAAAACCATCCGCACCGCTCGCGCGCGCAGTTCCTCTGGATAGCGTGTTCCGTTGTTCGTCTTTCCCATAACCCAGTATCCTTACTTCTGGGCCTCCGGCAAACAAGGGGCGGTTCACTTTTCGATCCATGCGGCGAGACCGACCGAGCCGCGCAATCTGACAAAGACTGTCGTTGATCAGTTCCTCAATTCCGCCGAATTCCTCAGCACGAAGCCTCGTACCCAGAAAGACTACAAAAAATGGATGCTGCGATTTCAGGAAGAGTTCTCTGACGACCCGTTTGCCATGTTCGCCGAGCCAGAGTCGCGCGGTGAGGTATCTGAATGGCGGCAACAGTGGGCGCATTCCCCCAAGCAGTTCGACTATTGCGGAACGGTTGTCACGAGGTTCCTGAACTGGGCTGAGGACAACGGTAAGATCAGCCGCCACTTCTGCCACAAGTTGCCAAAGGTCTACGAGGCGGATCGGGCCGAGATTGTCTGGACTCCCGCCGCATACTGATTTGCGCTTGCGAAACGGGATTACGTGTAGCGGCGGTTTAGCTTCCGCACGATGGTGAATAGGTTCTGCACGGAAAAGTTTTCGCACTGGCAAATCATGACACCAAAGTTTGCATCACGCGCGTTTTGTTAAATGGCCCTTTCACGGGCCATAAATCACTCGGTGATTATCTTGAGCAGCGTGTTTTGGTATAGATACACCCCCTCCGACCCAAAGTGCGTATCAACAGCGTCGAGCAGCGGCAGGTCAGCGGCTGCGGAGACATATGCACTGGCATCGTCTCCCAACACGGCTGCGAAGTCGACAAGACACACACGTTTCAGGTCACACAATCGAACAGCTGCGTTTTTGTAGAGAGACATGCGAGGTTCAAGAGTATTTGGCCCCGCAACTTCCGGCGGCATCACGAGACAGAGGTCCACAGTCGCACTCCACGCGCGCCAGCGGTCAATGAGCGTCTCTATGTCAGCGACCCATTCCGCAACAGATCTGCCAGCGTTTCGGTCATTGATCGGTGTGCCGAGGAAGACCATATCGGGCCGAAGTAGCGCCGCATTTGCTGCGAATGCGGACGCATCAGACGCAGCGCGACCAGCAGTCTGTGTTCCCGTGGCATTGATTGCGTGCCCAACCGCGCCGCTGACCTCAGTTTCAGGCAGTAGACCCATGATCTTGAACGCCGATGCGTCCGGAAACCGCAGATAAAGGGTCCAATCACCAGTTGCCGGAGCATCCTCCGATAGACTTACGATCTGGCGATCAGCATCGGTCAACGCAACCGTGGTCCATGTCGCACCATCCCACGAATAGTCAAACGACCCTGTGCCGCCACATAGCAGGCTAAATTCGCTAATCACCGCGTTGGACGCGCTTGTGCTGGTGATCGTGTAGGTCGCGCTGGTGTCTGTCGTTTCCGCAGAGCAGGTATCCGGCGAGTAGATGTCCGTGCCGAAATTGTCGTCCCATGCGCCCGTCCGTGCCACGGTATAGCGACCAGCCGCGCCCAATACGTTTTGCTTCGCAGCACCGCCAACATAGGCCGCTCCGATCCACCCCGGTCCAGCCAGCCCGACAGCGGTCCCGCCGCCGCCATCGTAGACGCGCAGGAGATGGTAGATCAGCGCATAGTTGATATTATATGCCGACCCCCAACTGTCCATATGCCACGCAATCCGCACCTGAGCCGTACCGCCACGCAGGCGTTTTCTAAGCTTCTGACGCGTGCGACCGATGGTGCCCTCGCCGTGAAATAACTTTAATGTGGGAGCGATGTATTCGTCAGGCAATATATACCCAAACGGCTCATAATCTGTCTGAGACCCACCAATCTCGATCTGAAAATCATCCATCCATGCGGGTTTTACTGACACGCCCACATATTTTGCATTCGTAGGGCTGGTCAATGTTTTGGACGCATTGTCAGCCGTGGTCACATCACCAGAAATATAGGCCTCGTCCGTATCGTCGTAGTACCACGCGATCTGGCCCGCCGGGAAGAAGGTGTACTCCGTGCCCGGCTCGACCGGGATGAATTGAAGCGAACTATAGTTCTCATTTTCGGTCAAGACGCCGTTATTTGAGTTTACGTAGTACCCCGCGACGATATCCGCGCTGTACTTGTTGAAGAGGTTCTTCGATGCAATAAAAAATCTCGTATGCCGCGGCTCGATTGTGCCCGCGCCAATCTCACCGTCGAAGATTTTCAGCCACCAGTTTTCATCTAAATCCTGCTGGTGAATGTCTTCATCGATCGTGTCCGGTTCCTCATTGAGCATGGCCCAAGCCACAAACCCCGACTTATTGCGAGAGACAATCAAATCAGTTCCAGCCGGGAAGGAAGTCGACGAAAAGTCAGTCTCCGAAGCCGACGCAACCCGCCGCGTTCTCAGCTCGTTCAAAAGTCCGGCAAGGGCGCTCGCGGATGGCACCGATGATACAAACACAGCATTGGTGCTGTCACGCACATAAATGTCATATGCAACATCTGCGTCGGTGCTGGCGACGCGAAATTGTACACCATCGTCTACCACAGACAGTCCGGCTGACGTATCGTCGTAAATGGGGCCGAGCTCGACAGAGATATTATCGATCTTCTCCGCGAGCTCCTCAAAGGCGTCCGCAATTGCACCTGATGCCGCAAGTTGCGTTGCCAAATTGCTCGTTTTCTGCCGCGAAGTTGAACCGTCACGATTGACTAAAACGTCATCACTGATTGAGACGAAATTTACATTATTCGTTTTTACACCAGCCATTGTGATCTCTCCTGTCATATGATGGTGATTGAGAAAGGCCCGGCCACAGCCCCCGGCACGCCATCGGCGTTCTGGGGCTCGAGCCAAACATAGTGAGTGCCCGGCGCGAGGCAGGCGTCCGTTTCGAGATAAACAACGACATCGTCGAGCGTCCCAGCGAAATCGGAAGAGGCCAAAAAGCCGACGGTGTCATTGCCGGTCACGGCCTGAATGCGATCGCTATAGGCGCCATCCGCCGTGACTGCCGTGCCGAGGCGATCCGACCCGCCCGTCAGGCGCGGTGTCAGGGAACCTGCGGTCATAGCGGAGACCGTGAAGCCGATCCGGTAGAATTTGCCGGTGATCGTTGCCATAGTCTGTGAGATTGCATCGGACGTGCCCGCCGTGTGCTGAGCCACACCACCGCTCACAGCCCAGCCCGCATCGACTGCCCAGGACGCCGCATCGTCCATTGTGCCGCCGGTGATCAGATCTTCGCGGGTCGTATCTCCCAGCGTGGTCGAATAGCTCGATTGCGGCGAAACCGCGAAAGGCGCGCCGACCGCATCGGCTTCTCGATCGAGCACAGCCTCGCTCGAGCGATAGAGCTGGACGGTTTTGGTCGCCGTGTCGGCGCCGGTGGCAAGTTGGATCACAGCGCCGCCCAACAGCGAGGTGACCGTGATTGCCTCCTCATCGAGCGCCGCCGGGATGTCTGCATCATCCTCGCCCACCGTAATCGACACCGTCGCAGAATACGGCCCCACGCGCCCGAAGTTTGAGACTGCATAGGCGCGAAAATCGACCTTGTCGCCGGTGTCGTACCCCTCAACCTCACCGCCGCCATCCGCGGGATACATCACGATCTCGGTCCACTCCGCATCGCCCAACTTCTTATATTCCACGATCAGCTGCGACGCCTCGACAGCGCCGCTTCCAGGCGTGATCAGATATGTGATCAGGCCGGTGGTGCCTGTTTTGCTCACGCCAGAGGTGATGGACGTAAATCGGGGGGCGGGAGGTATCAGATCTGACCAGTCCAGTTCCTGGCCGATACGGCTGGAGAATTCGGGAACCTCGGTTGCCTCCAGCTCCTCGTCGATCACGGGCGCGGCGTCGATCAGATGGGTGATCGTACAATGATCCGCCGTGCGCTCGATGCCACGCACGATCTGCCGATAGGCGGTCTGCGCCACCGGACCGATCTGGATCACGCTGCGAGCGGCTGGCAACGGCCCCGTACCAAGTACCGTCAAAAGGTCTGTGTCGCCATCGACCGATTTGAGTGTGCGGATCACAGAGGTTCCGATAGTGTCGTCGTCATCCTCATAGTGTTGGAAGCGGATGCCATAGGTGACCCCATCCGCCATCTGAATAACATTGTCGATTTCGATAAGCTTGCCGGTGACCTTCAGCACCAGAGCATCCTCGTGATCGCCTGACAGAGCGCCGGAGCTGGTCATCACATGATCGCCTCGTGTCGCCACACGCAGCACGCCGTCCTGCGTCACCTGATAGGTGTCGGGGCGATAGATTGTCTCCAGCTGACGACGGCGGATTTCACGCCAGACCTCGTCCGCGTAGACCTTGCCGGGCACCTCCCACGCCTCAGTCTCGATGATCTCACCTTCATAGCCCGGCCAGCGCACCACGCGCTCGGCGGGTTTATAATCATTGTCTGCATCATTGAACTTGGCAATCACCGCATGGGGCGCATGGAAGTAGGAGCGGCTTGCTTTGAACGACCACGAATTGCGCGGGCTGATGTGGTCGATGACCAGGGCGTCAGGATCGCCCGGATCGTCGATCACCACCGACCACTTGATCCCGTCATGCTCCCGCGTCGCGCGCCCGGCGGCAGCGATTTCTGACAGCACGTCGCCAAAAAGCGTGTCTGTCGAGGCCAGCACCTTGTTGTAGGTCAGGCCTTTCTCCGTGCAGAACTCATGCCACGCCTGCAGCTTCTCGAGATTAATCTCACTGTCGGGTGACGCCTTTACGTTCTCCGGCGCCTGAAGGACGTGGCGATAGATCGAGGCCGGGTTCTCAGTGGCGCGGGTGATCCATGTGCGTGTCTCCGCATCCCAGTCGGGAATGATCCGACGAGCCAGCACCGTCACCTCGTCAAGCGCGCCATTCAGCTGATCCGTGGCCTTGATCCGCATCGCCAGAAGCGCCAGAGGACGCGGATAGGCCAGTGGATATTCCGGGCGCCGCGTCTGCAGCGCCGCCCAATTGCAGCGCTGCTGTGCCTTGGTGTCGGTGGTCTCATCCGACAACATCGTGCAGCGCACCTGCCAGCGCCCGCGTGTCGGGAACTCCCAGCTATGCTGACGCCAGAAGGCCCAGTTCTTTCTCGCGGTGATTCTAACCGTTTTAACGACCTGCCACTCGTCAGATGTGATCAGACGCTGGTCGATGCGGATGCCTACCTTGCGATTTTGTTTATTTCCTTCATCGTCATAGCGCACCAGACCCGCCGGAAAGTTGAAAATCACGGTGGCGCCGGACGCATCGCGTCCAGTGGTCCGCGTGATCGGCGTGATCTGGCCCCACCCCGTGTAATCCGCCTCTGTTTCGCCGGGCTGGATGCCCTGAATATCCCAAAAATTCGGTGGCGGGTTGTAGGGAGCCTCGTCCTTACCGATCACCTCGCCCTGATCATCACGCGGCAGCGGTCGCGTCAGCTCGACACCGATGGTTTCCTCAAGGACTTGCGTCGGGATGAGCGAGATCGGCAGATCGCTGTCGAGGCCGGAGCGGGTCTCGATCTCGAATTCATCGTATTCGGAGATCGACGTCTGACCGATTTGGATATCGTCAATCTCGACCTGACCCTCGCCGATCACAAACAGTGCACGGATATACTGGTCGTCACCCACAATTTCGGTATAGGGCAGCGCCGCGAACGGCGGTGCAAAGCGCATTTTGCCCAGCACAACCGGCACAGCCCCGTTAGGGATGATCTGGTTCTTTGTCGAGCTGATCGAATAGCTATTGCGGGTTTCATCATCCGCTTTCGTGGGCGGAATGAGCGCATTGATCAGCAAGTTCCCAAGCGCCGTAACTCCGATAGCGACACCTGCCGAAACAAGCGCATATCCGGCAGTTCCAGCAGACAGGCCCAAAAGGCCACCAGCCACCCAAGCACCAGCCGCAGCAGCGGCAATTGCCACAACAGCGCTAAGAACACTTTTTAAAGCGTCTTTTCCGGGCGTCACGCGAATGATGACCTGTACGCCGGGGCGCGGCTTGATGTGACGCCAGAAGGTGGCGTCAATCTGGTCCTTGCCCTGCCGTGTGCAAAGCCAGACCTGAGCCTGTTTCAGATCCTCCGCACTGAGACCGGGCAGAGTGGACCTGACCACCTCGTCGAGAGTGTACCCGTGAGGCAGGCACTTCTCGATCCGGCCCGTTTCCGGGTTGAAATGCGGCACGGCTAGCACCGGAATGTGATCGGGGATTTTCGTCTCTCGTTTCATCAGAGGAGCAGTCATCGCGCGGCCCTCTCGATCAATTGAACGGGGTGTTTAACGGCCCGTTCACGGTGCCGGAAATGCCCCTCAAAACGGTGCGACCAGCGCCCGGCATCGTAGCGCTCGATCTTGCTCTGACCTTCCCCGTGTACGTGGATCATGAGACCGTTTTTGACCACGATCCCGACATGCGAGGTGTAGCGCCCCATCCGAAACAGTGCGATGTCGAAAGCAATGGCAAGGCCGTCGACGGGAAGCCAAAGTGGCGATGATTTTTCGCCCTCGATCAGCGCAGCCACCTCGTCCTGTTCGTCGGGGCAAACCTTGCCGAGATAGTCCGGGAGAGAGATATGCAATTCCTCTCTGAAGATAACACAGCCAAGAACCCAGCAATTGTCCACGCCGCTCAAGCTGCGGCCACCATCGACTTGAGGGATACCAATGAAACGATCAGACCAGGTCATAGATATTACCTTTGCGCAGCGAGATGAGCGGTGCAGACTTGCAGAAGACCGAAAAATTGATTCCCGAGGAAATTTGGAAATGACCGACAACGCGCCCAAAGAATTGCAGGATGTTCATGTTCACTTGGCAGACGATGCCAGCACGGCAGGGCTCGAATGTGTCACAGCCGATGGTAATCACGGCTTTACGATTACTCAGGACCTTCTCATGAAGCTTGTGGGACGCTTGGGGGACTTGAACGCCATTTGGGAAACGAAGCGTCTGGAGATCGATCCACATGCTGGAAAGGCCGGCGACATGGCACCCATGACAGCCATCCGACCCAAAAGCTTCAGCACAGCATCCATTCCAGACTCCGATGGTGCCGCCGTTATTTTTCAGACGGCGACGGGTCCTCAGGCTTTTGCCATGCCAAAAGATGCCATGGTTCAACTTGCACAAACTCTTCTGCGCGAAGCGGAGCGCCACCCCAAAAAGCCTCGTCAACATTGATGCTTTCGCCGTAAACAACTTCGCAACGAACGTACTGGTCAGCCCCAGGAACTTCGGTGTATGCCATGCCATTCTCCTCATAGGTGCAGCGCCGGGAAATAGAGCCGGATCATCCGGCCCGGTGGGAATTGCTCGAGCTCGATATACTCGCGCGAAAACGTCAGCGTGATCTCCTCGGCCGCCTCATCAATCTCAGAGGTCACCAGCTCGATATTGTGCCACTCAGCCTCTGGCAGGTCGGGCGACGAGGCCAGGACAACGGCCATGTCGAGACGTGCCGGAGAAATGAAGGAGCGCAGCAACTCTGCGTGCTCAGAGCTGATGCAGCTCAACACGATCTGAGCCTCGGCCGGAGCATCCTCGCTCTCATCTGGAAGCTGTGCGTCAGCAATGATGAAGAGGAACGGATCGGCTTCAGGATCGCTCGTCAGCCATGTCGATTTGGTGCCGAAGAGAAGCGGGTCGATCGACAGTCGCTCGGTGTTGTCGGTCGAGAGCCGGATCACGGCGTCCGTGTCCGGGTGGGTGATTTTCATCAGCACCACCCAGATCTGCGAAGGGTCCTCGCCCGTGATGGAGTTGCGGGCATTGAGAGAGACACGACGGCTCATGACGGCACCACGATCACGGAGAAGCTCATGCGGAACTCAACCTGTCCCTCGATGGTCTCGATCGGAAGATCGTCTCCCCAAGCACAGAGCCACTGAGCAGAGAGCAAGAGCGGGGCCTCATCAGACGTCAGCAAAGGCGTGCCGTCGGATGTCAGAAGCGGCCAACCATCGGTGGTCGGGTCTGGCATCCAGAACAGCGCTGATCCCTCGGAGCAGTCGATCGCAAAGAAGGTGTCAAAAATCGCCTTCTGGTTTCGGTCCAAAACGACAGACAGCGCCACGGTGTGAGCCGCCTTCGAATAGGCCCGACCGAAACTCGGCGCGCCTGCCTTGGGCGTGCGCTTGCGGCGCACATCCTGCGAGGTGCGCTGCCAGGTCTTACGCTCTGGATTGGGCAGCTCTGTGGGCCACGTCTGAATGCTCATAGCCGGCTCACCCCCCGACGCCGCACATTGAAGTCGGTCTTGAGCGCCTTCTGCGCCTTGCCGCCCTTGGTGGTGATGCCGGTGGCAACAGCATCCGAGAAAATCATCTTCTGTGTTTTCACGCCGCGGGCGTTAGTGGTCTCTTCCACCTCCATATTGAGCGGCACAGAGCTGTTGTTTACGGGCAGCACATTGATGATGGGGGCCGAGGACTGATTGCCCCCCGATTGCGATCCTGTCAGGAACGGATAACTCTGCGCCGTGACATAACCGCCGGTTGCATAGCCACGCGCGGTGCCTTTGCTGATGGCCTCAAGGTTCTTCACACCGATGCGCGAGGTCTGGTCAGCGGTGAAGACATACTCGCCCTCGTGGACGAGACCTGCGACCTTCTGCGGATCTGAGCCGCCGGTCGGACCACCGCCCGCAAACCCTGGCAGGCCAAGCGCGCTCAGACCGATGTTGAACAGCGATCCGAGCAGGTCAGTCCCGCCCCCGCCGCCCGTGATCGCACCAGCCAGTGCCTGCCCGAAGCTGTCGAAGCCAGTGCCAAGCGTGCCGAGGCCTTGGGTGGCCATAGAGGTTGCGCTGTTGAATTGGGTCATGGCCTGCTCAGCCGCAGCCAAGCGCCCGGTCCAATTGTGTGCGCCCGTTGGATCGGCGGCAGTCCACCCCGCAGGCCGCTCAAAGCCTGCAAAAGCGGCTGTCGCGCCCTCGACGGTGTTCGACGCCATCAGTTTCTTCAGGACGCCGTTTTCAGAGGTCAGAAGCTCCTGCCAAACATATTCCAGCTGCCCCTGGACGTCGCCGAGGCCGGACATCCCACCGACAGAGGAAAGCAGTCCTTGGCCGCGACCGGCGTGATGCTGGAAGAGACCGAAAGACGTGCCGCCATCCCCGATTGCCAGCGGGTTGAAGGCGCTCTCAGCAGAGACATTGCCCATGATCCCAGCGATCTGTGTGGGGCTGAGCCCCTTGCCGGAGAAGAACGAGGCAATTTGAGACTGAACCGAGCCAGCGCCAAGCCCACCATTCACATTAGCAGCCCCACCCAACGCACCCAGCCCCATGGCCCCCATCGAGCTGATCGTGACATTCGCCGCCGTGACCTGCATGGTCGCCACCGATTGCGCCGCCTGACGCGCGGCCGAGGCCGGATCAATCGACACCTTGCCCGTCAGCCGGTCCCAGAGACCGCCAAGGCCACCGAGATCTGAGAGCGTGCCGTAATCGGTGCCCAAGAGCGCGTTTTTGAGAGGGTTGTTGATCGCCAAATCCATGAACTGCTCCCGCAGCCCATCAAGCGCACCTGTGAAATCACCGTCGAGCAATGCGTCGAGTGCATCTTCACCAGAGGACTGCACGCGCTCCCAAGCTTCACCGACGCGATCAACCTGACGCTCGAGATCGACCATCTGAGCGGCCTCTTCTCGGATCTGATCGGCGGCTTTTCCTGACAAGCCGAGCTCACGGATTTTCTTCTCGACCTCAAACAAGGCCAGCGTGCGGGACCGGATCGCCTCGGACTGACCGATCAGAGACAGCTCAAGGCGAAGCTGCGCGGCACTTTCCTGTTGCGTCTTCAGATAGTCCCGCAGCTTGGATGTGCGATCTGCCGTCTTGTCTGCAGCGGCCTGATCGGAATAGGCCTTACGCATGCTCTCGATCACGCCATTCAGCCGCGCCTTCTCTTCACCTTCGGCGGCCGCCGCAGCTGCCACGAGCGGGCGCAGGGTCAGCTCTTCCTGAAGCAAGCGGTTCACGTCCTCTGATTTGATGAGGCCGGCTGCGACCTGCGCATCGAGGCGCGCGCGGATTTCGACCTCTGCCTGCATGTCAGACGCCTGCGACTGAGCTGTCAGGATTGTCTGCTCAATGATTTTCTGACGGGCTCGCGCGGTCTCGGCTTCAAGCTCAGTCGTGCTGATCTCCTGATCGGCAAGCTGAAGGCGAGCGCGGCGCTCTTCCAGTTCGGCACGCAAAATTGGGTTGCGTTCAACCGCGATCTGGGCGTCCAGCCCGTCAAGCTCATTGAGACGCGCCTGCTTGTTGATCAGAGCATCGAGCACACGGGATTTGGCCTCGAGCGCTTCGGTGATTTCATCTTGCTGAAACTGGTCTAGACCCGGCGCACCGACACCGGCCTCAAGCGCCGCAATCTGGTTGCGCAACTCCTGCTCTTGGCGGGACGTAGCCGTGGCGCCAGAGCCTTCGGCGATGGAGAGTGCATTTTTGCCCTGACGCTCTGCTTCAGCGCGCGCAGTCTCGTAATATCCATTCAGAGCTTCATATCCGACTGCACTCCGGAGCGCAGTAAAGGTCGCTTCCTCCTGAGCGTTGTCACCGCCACGCCGTGACACTGTTCTGCTATGACGTCGAGCGCGTGAAAGTTCCTGTTCAAGAGAAGGCCCATCGAACAGATCGTCGAGCCCTTCGCCGATCCCGTCCCACAGCCCGGCAGTGCCGCGCTTTATGCTCTGAATTGCACGATCAAGTGCATGCATACCATCCTCGGCCTTGGCGAGCTTGTCCGGCAACGCATCGAGCAGGATGGCCTGCGCTTCATCGGCACGGTTCTGAGCCATTTTGGTCTGCACCAAGCGCATCGTCGCCGCGTCGATCAGCCCGTATTTGCGATAAAGCGTGTCCGCGCCTTTGGCAGGGTCAGAGAACATCTCGGCCATGATGCCCCCGATCGCATCCATTTCGACGCCAAGCGTGGCCGCAAAGTCCTTCGACATGCCGATCATCTCGTCGTAATGATCCGCGCCGATCTTGGCGGTGCGCAGGAACTGCGCTTCCATCGAGCGGGCGGCTTTCGTCGAGATCCCGGCGGCGGCGGCCCCGGCTCGGGCCTGCGCTTCAAGCTGACTGGTGGAGGTGGCGAGACCCCGGCCCAGACCGTCATAGGCGGTTTCGACCTCTTTGATGGATTTCAGGTAGGCATTCCAGGAACTGACGCCTGAAACAACGACGGCACCCAGACCCAGCATCCCCACGCGCAGCGGTGTAATCACCTGACGCAGCGCGCGCATCGTGTTGCCGATGCCGCCATAGATGTCGATCACCTGCGGACCTTGCTGCAGAAGGATCTGCATCGGTGGCATCCCGAGCGCAAAGCTCTGGAAGGTGTCCGACACTTGATAGGACAGCATACGCTGCTCATAGGCCTGCAGCTTCACATTGCGGTTCATGCCGGTCAGCGCGGCGTCCGTCCGCTTGATGCTTTCCAGAGAAGCCTCATAAGAGCCACGCACACGCGCCTGTGCCATGGCGACCTCATCGGAGGTCAGGGCGCCGGTTTTCTCAGCCGATTTAATATCGGCCAATTGGCTTTCATACTGCCGCTGAGCCGCAAAGGTCGGATTGTAAATCGCCTTGATCCGGTCCTTCTCAGCTTGCGGAAGGTTGGATGTGGGAGAAGGCGTTGAAGCGCCACCCACACCCGCGCCTGCACGCAACGCCTCATCGCGCGCCCGTTTTTCGGCCTCGGCCAGACGCTTCGCTTCCTCGGCAGCACGGCGCTTGGCATCGGCGTTTTTCGTCGTGGCTGTAGTGTTCTGATCCGTGGCTTTCGTGCCGGACTGCGTCTCGGCATTGACGCCTGCGACGGCCTTCTGCACGTCCTGGGCGGCGGCCTTGGCACCTGCGCTATTGCCCCGGAAAACCAGATCGACAAGAAACTGCTTCACGCTCATGACGTCACCCCCGCGAAGGCATCGAGCGCCGCAGCTTCCATCACCAGAAGATCGCGCCAGACCTGATCGCCGTCGATCTCGGGATGTGCCTTTTCGAGACGACGCAAGACCACCTCGACCGCCTCATAGATGAGGCCGAGCCATGTCACGACCTTCTCCTGACCACGCGACACCTCGACAGCCCGCCATTGGGTATGGCAGTCGAGAAAGGTGCAAACGGAAGGCCAGTTGATCGGCATGACCTGAAAATCCTCGGTGGCGGTCTCGGTGATCACGGGCGCGAAATCAGCGCCCATGTTTTTGAACTGCGCGGCCAACTCCTCATCGAGGGTGACCGGCTCCTGGTCATCGACCCGGCCGAGGCGCTGAAACGCCCAGGCTCGGGCCGCTGCCCTCAGTTTCCCAGGCGGGCTTCCTCGCCATAGAGGCTTTCGGAAATTGCCTTGTAGACACCAGTGCGGAACCAGGCATTCTTCAGCTCATTCATGAGCGCCGCCTTCGAGAAGACCGCCTCGCCGCCATTGCCATCGTCGATCCCTTTCCATCCGACGATGCGACCGGCGAGGTTCTCGCGTTCCACTTCGACCTGTTTGCGCAGCGTCGGCGCCGCATTCATCGCCTCGTTCTCGGCCATGAGCTGGTCCTGGTCGCGGAACTCGAATTCTGCCTCAAAGGTCATCTCAACCAGTTTGCCGGGGCGCGCCGGATCGGGGCGCTTCACCGTGACGGGCCACCAGTAGGTCGAAGTGTCGGCAAGAACGTATTTCATGAGGGTCTCCTGAGATTTGTGTTGGCGGGCAGTTTTCCTGACATGCCCAGGTCACAGCGTCGGGGCACGAACGCCCCTCTCCGGGTGTATTCAGGGGGAGAGGCGGTAACCCGCCTCTTGGGCGAGACGTCGGATCACACCTTCGGCGCGGGCCATCCGGTGGATCTCCGGATCGTCGACCAGAGAAACCTGCGCACGTACCGAGACGACCCCATTCAGCCAGGTGAGCGTCTCGGTGATGTCCGCATCGGCAAACTTGACCGGCTCCGGCTCAGACATCGGCGCGCGGCCTTTATGCCAGGGCGAATGCCCATCAGCCCGACGATGCCGCCAATGGTTCACAGCGCTCGCGTCGATCTCTTCCTCGAAGCCGAGGGCCACGGGAAATTTCAGCGGATACCAATTCGCCAGGGGCGGATTGTAATCGTCAGGATGCGAGCGCGCGTGATCCATATCCGCCAGACCTCAGCGCACGGTGATCTTCAGCTCGTCCATGCCATCGACAGGACAGAACGACAGCGGGATGGAATAGTTCACAATACCGTCGGTCTGGCCTTGGGTCGGGCGACCGAGTTCCACGGCCGGGGCCGTGATCTCGACGATATTGCCCGCCGCCGTGCCATGGATCAACGACAGCCCCCCACGGGCCCGATCTCGGACCTTACCGAACCAATCGATGTCCGTGACATGACGCGCTTCGACGACCGCCGTGCCCGTTGTCGAACGATCCGTGATCATGATCTTCTCATCGCCGATCAGGAAACGCGGCGTCAGCGTATTTCCCAGGTCGATCGACAAGCTTTCGGCAACAGATGCCCAGCCATGCAGTGTCATCTGCGTGTTGGCTTTCGAGACTTTCAGCGGCGTGGTCCAGCCATCCAGTGTCACAGACGGAAAGGCGGCATCAGTGATCGTGCCGAGCATGCCCATAATCGTGAAGCGGAACTTCGGGATCGAGCGGGGCGCAATCGTCATTGAGACGTTCGCCTGGTTGCCGAGGAAGATGTGTCGGACGCCGTCACTATTGAAGTAAATCGAGCCGCTTTCCACACCATCTTCGATGATTTCATAGTCCACGCTGGTGGTGGCCGTCACGGTTTCAGACAGCCCACAGATACGGAGGAGAGACCCATAAGCAGGCACGTCTCCAGCTGCACCGGCACCTGCAATTTCGACCTCGAATTCAATGCGGCCATATTCGGCAGCAAGGATCGTACCCTGATTGCCCATGTAAGGCAGCATCAGATCCCGACTGATCTCTTCGGCCTCGATCGGCGTGAAGGTGATGTTGGTGGCGATGATGGCGTCAGCAGCCGTCGGGGCAGCATCGGTCATATAGGTCGCCTCGATGGCGTGAAGCATCGCGAGTTTGCGCCAACGGCGTGCGGACATGATCAGCTCTCCTTCTTGGCGGAGGTGTCAGCCTCGGCCGTGTCAGTGGTAGGTTCGACCTGCGCGTCTGCCGCGGCAGCCTCTTGGGTCTGCTGAGCGGCCAGAGCGCTCGGTGTGTGATCGACATCGAGCGAAATTGCTCCGGTCTTTTTGTTGCGGGTGTAGCGCCCGCCGGTTGTCGGTTTTGTCATGTGGCTTCTCCTGTCAGGAAACGGGTCGTTTTCCAGGTCTCGACGTAAATACTGACACCTGTCTCGATGGGGCTGCTTTCACCGCCGATCAATTCACACTCAGAGTTGCCAGAGGGCGGCTCCCATCCAGCGAGCGCCTGTTCCAGATCGGTCTTGTAGGCATCGAACTGGAGAGCGCGATCCGCCCCCATCAGCCCGTCGTATTCCCGGATCACGAAGCTGGCGACGAACTGCACCTCGACAGTCTGACGGAAACCACCCGTTGCCAGGTCCTGTGGCGAGGCCCCTTCGCGCCAGAGCATGACAATCGCCGTGCCGCTGAGCACCTGACCTGCGGAATAGGCCAGTGCGTCCAGATCCTCGGCGATCTCGACACCCGCCCAACGGGGATCTGTCAGTTTTGCGAGCAACCTGTCACGGATCTCAGCCAGCATCATTCCACCCTCTCAGCTTTGCGGGGGTGAAGACCTGCGCCGGATGTGCGGCCATCACTGTGCCCGTCTGGCTCACGGGGGCGGCTTCGCCCTCATTGACGGGCAACGCGATCAGGCCGCGCGCTACATCCTTCAAGGCGGCAATGGCGTCCTTGTAATCGGTATCAACGTGATCCGGCGCTCCGTTGCGATGCAGCACATAGCGGGCAATGGAGATCGCCCAGGTGTTGACCAGATCCGGAACGGAGACGAACGGCAGGGTGTATTTCGCGCCGACATAGCCGTTGATCGTGTTGTCCGCACTTTTGAGCGCCGCCTCGATCACATCGGCATCGGGCTCACCGTCGCGGTTGCGGTCGGCAATCTGACGGACTTCCGTCTCGCCTGCGCGCTCGATCAGGTCAGTGAGGGTGGCGTAGGTCATGGATCAGCCCCCGGAAAAGAGCCGTTCGCGGAGCAGATGCCTTCCAAAGACCAGATTTCCTCACGGGCATTCTTGCGCGCAATCTCTTCACCGATTTCACGATCGAAGTTCTCGGCACTGGCAACGGCGCTTTGGCCAGTCACGCAAAATCCGTTGCGCAGGGTCAGGCAGCACACCGTCAGCGTAGTGCCGGGAAAAACATGAAACTGTTCGGAAACGATGGCGGCATCGATGTCCGCAGGTTTCAGGCGCGGTGCACTCAGGCCCTTACGCTGAATATCGCGCTCGATTTTGTTCTCGTGATCCATCGTGTCTCTCTCGAATTTCGGTTGAAAGTGCCGGGGGCGAGGTGTCCCGCCCCCGGCGGGGCGCATGGCTGTTGTCAGCTCTTTTGCGCGGAGGAGGTTTTGCGGCCTTTTGCGGCCTTGGTGGCGATCTCGTCTCCCTCGGAACTCTCGTCTGCAGCTTCATCCTTCGCGGCGGTGGCCTCCTCGGATGCGCCTGCGGCCGGATCGGTGTCGAGTTGCGCCTGAAGCTCAAGCACACGCTCCTGCAGAAGATCCCGCTGCGCCTCGGCCTCGATGGCCCGCGCGGTCGCCTCATCGGCGGTCGCCTGCAGCTCGGTCACGGCGGTCTCGACGGCGGCATCGACGATGGCTTCGGCGATTTCCTTCGCCTTGGCCTCGACGGCGGCTTCGAACGCGGCCGTGTCATTGTCACCCGAGATCGTGGTGACCGGCGCAGCATCTTTGGCCACTGCACCGGCGGCGATGAGCTGATCGCGCACCGTCTCGGAAACCGTCAGGGTTTTGCCGCTGGGCTGCCGCTTGCCCGCGACTTTCGCGGGCGTGATCAGGGTGACTTCAACGTCCTTTGTCATGATCACCCCCTTAATCCGACGCGCCAGCGTTCTTGAACAGGAAGCCGCCCTCGGCCCCGGTCAGATAGACACGGCGTTCGGTTTTGGTCGGGTAAATCCAGCTGTCATTGGAGTTTTCCCAATACGGCTGATTGACCAGAGGATAGCCCTTGAGGCTGTAGGTGTAGCCGTAGGACGGCACTTGGAAGGTTGCGGTGCCTTGCGGGACATATGCGAGGATCGCGTCATCACCCCAGACATCTTGTGCCGGATCGTCATCCGTCATGGTTTCGTCCAGAAACACGGCCTTGCCGACGATCACCTTCTCGACGTCGAAATACGCCGCCAACATTTCAGCTGTGATGCTGTCTTTGGACGTGTATTTGAACTGCTCTTTGATCTTGGCGTGACCGGTCAGCGAATTGAACGAACTCGGGCCAAGTGTCAGCACATTCGGATAGCGACCGATTTGGCGACGGATCGCTTCCTTGGCATCTTTGACATCCTGCGCGGGATCACTCGCATCATCGCTCCAGAGATCGGCGCCGGACAGGGTGACCTTGTTGTTGTCATCGTAATTGGTCAGATCACGCGCCAGATTGGCGGCTTCGATTTCGTGCCCAAGATCGATGATGTCCATCACCATATTGACCGCACCGGCAGCCAGATCGATGCCGGGGACCGACATTGCTTCCTCCTGGTGTTCGATCGGCACAATTGCTTCAACCGCGTCCTGTACGAGCGAGATCGCGTCGGAGGCATAACCGTATTGGATACGCAGCTTGTTGGCGCCGGGGGCACGGCGGGTGTTGAGCATGCGGAAGCTTTCCTTGCCGAAGCGAATGACGCGCATCGAGCGGTTCGGGATCGGCACACGCGGAAACAGCAGGTGCGAGATGAACTCGGAGTTGCGGTAGCCGCGCGCATGGCTCGACAGGATCGGATCGACGACAGCGGCGGTACGTTGATTGACAGACTGGTTCATGAAGAGGCTCCTTAGCGGATGAGGTACTTGACGCTTGCCGCGTCGGCGGCATCCGTCAGGGCGTAGGCGAAGATGTTGGTGTCCGTGCCAACCACAGCGGTGCGGATGCCGCCGCCGGTGGCCGTGCAGAGCGGATCACCCTTGGAGATCGCCCCGACAGCCGTGCCATGTTCGACGCCGATCGAGGTCAGGGCGATGTCGAGACCCACCTCGGTGCAGGGCACTTGGGCAACGCCTTTGACCGGCGTGTCTTCGACCGTGATCGGGGTATCGTCAAAGCCCACCAGGTCGCCCGCATTGCAGGTGGCCGTCATGGTGGCGGTGAGAGAAAGGATTGCGTGAAATGTGCGCATGAGGGCCTCCGATCAGGATACGGCTTTGACAGCGTCCAAGTAGGACGTGCCGGGGTTTTGCTTCTGGAAGGCTTCCGCCTTCTGGTGCGTGGCAAGGCTCGCCGGATCGACGGTGTGACCATCGGCTGCGAACTGGGCCGGGCGGTCATCGCCGGGGCCTCCTTCGAGATTGAGCGCGCCATAGGTCACGACCTGCGGCTGAGCCTCGAGCACGTCACGGATGGCCTGACCGAGCGGGATTTCATCGCCGCCTTCAGAGAAGCTGACAGCATTGTCGCCAGGCACCGCATCGAGAATGGCCACCACCTTGTCCTTGGAGGCCGGTAGCAGCTTGCCAGCTTCGACAAGGCTCTCGGCAAAAGCGGCGTGTTCGGTGTGCGAGAGGGACTGTTCACGCTTATCAAGCGCTTCCTTTTGCGCTTTCAGCTCGGCTTCGCGGGCAGCAAAAGCCGGATCGGGCTGCGGTTTCGTCACAGCGGGCTCCTTTTCAGGTTCTTTGGATTGGGGGGAGACAGATTTGCCAGGCACAAGGCCACCTGCGGAGAAGCCCAGAGCGTGCGGCTTCTGGATCTCCGTGTCGTCGAGCCAGTCGATCTGATAGGACGGCAGGGCGTCGTCGACGTCCTTCTTGTCGAAGTTCAACAGCAGGAATTCACGCAGGGAACGCAACAGGGAGGCGGTTTGCTCGAACCCGCGCTCACCATAAGCGGCCGCGAAGGTCACACCCGCCTCACCGGCAAAATGCGCGTTTTTCAGGCCGCTGACAGCGGGAGCGGTCGCGCCGAGGAACCCGAGATGCTTCGGATACCAGGTGCCAGGCACCGGGTTGTGGCCCTGAGACGGGGCAAAGAAGGACATGGAGACCTTTTTGAAACGCCCGGACTTCACGAGTTCCGCAAATTCGGGTTCGATCTGACCGACATTGGCGTAGAGACGATCATTGCCCGCGTCGTAGTCGAAACCTTCGATCCAACCATAAGCGGGGGCATCGGTGTTCGGATGACCAACGACAATCGGAGCCGGTGCTGTTTCGGGATCGTAGGCATCGGCAATGGCCTTCAGGTCGGAGGCCGAATAGGTGATCGGATCGCCCTGCATCGGCGTAAAGGTGCCAGAGCGGAAAACTTCGATGCGAGCGGTGAGCGGTTTGGTGGTCATGTGTCCGTCCGTTTGTTGACGAACCACCCATCGCATGAGCAGAAAAACGAAACCCCCGGACAAATGTCCGGGGGCGCGTCAGGGTCATGAACTTGGTCGGATCATGCGTCGGGTTCTGGTCGATCTCAAGGGAAATCTCCAACTGCCACCCCCGCGTAGAGACGAAAAGCGCGCCAAGAGCGATTCTAACAGGGGGCTAACAGGCCTCTAGCGCGTTTCATGGGTGGATGCCCCGTATTTCATGTTGAGTGCACTGATAAGCGATCCTCAGAACATGCCAGATCAGAACCGAAAATAGTCTCGCGCCATGCCCAAAATATCTTCCTGGTCATCGCGCGAGACACCGAGAAATGGCCGTGCTGGGATGTTGATTGAATAAGCTGGAATATCGACCTCCGTGACATGGTTCGCTTTGTTCTTCGGCACGAACCGATTCCCGACGTTTCCGGCATCATCCTTCTGGCGGTAGATTTTGCCCTTGCGGGCCTTACGCTTGATCGTGCCTCCGAGCTGATGAATGGCCGCATATGTGACCGGAGATCCGACGCGGACCTCATCATCTGACGCCCGATAATTGATGGAGCCAGCCAGAGAAGAGCCGCTTTTCCCGCGCGAGTTCGAGCGCAGAATGGTCAAAGGCAGCTGACCCTTTCGGGTGCGGGCCTTGATCGTGGAGGGTTTCAGAGACTGCCAGGGCCGCCCCTCTGGATCAACCTCTGCCTTAAACCGGTCCCCAGTCGATGCGACAAGCGTATTGCCGACGGCATCGTAAAATGGGCGCATATTCTCCATACGCCCGAGCAGATCCTGAAGCTCATGGCGTGCGATCTCATCGCGCAATTCAGCCTTGATACTGATCCCTGTCATTGATTTCGGCCTCCTTTCAGCCTATATTTGCCATGCGGGCACGCGAAGACTGGCGATAGTCCTGAAAGCTCCCCGCAACGACGGTCGATCGCCCCGGCCGTCATTTTCGTTTCCAGAGCAGCTTACCACCCCTGCGCCGGTCCAGTAGCTTCAGATCGGGCCGACCTTTGCGGTCTGTCGTGTTGTAGCCTGTGATGGCCTCCCACCATTTGCGCCCCACCTGATACACCACGATCAGACCTGTTTCGGCATCGACACGCACATAGCGCCGATCCAGATGCAGCTCCTCAACGTCAGGATCAACCGGATCGCTCTTCGCCGATACACCGATCCAGATCTCATCCGGGTCCAGAAGGGTCTCTGCGATGAGAGGTGTCAGGGTAGCACGGTCGCGCTTGCCGATCTTCCAATTGCCCTGGCGGTCGCGAAACAACTCGTCCGAGATCGGCATCTTTGTTCCCGTCGCATCCTCCCAGAGCACTGCACGGCCAATGTCCGCACCAAAGGGGCCGAGGAAGCCGCGCACATAGTCCTCGTCCGACAAACCCTCCGTCAACGGCTCAGCGGCAAGGGGACGGGCTTTGGTAATCAGATCGTCCAGAGACTCAGGCGCGTCGATCTGGACGCGGTGTCGCCCCTCCGGCTCCAGACCGCCAGCCTCATCGATCAGAGCCGACGGCACAAGACCACGCTCCCAGAGATCCCCCGGCATGTAGTTCCAGCCGAACCCCACGCCTTCTGGCAAGTCTACGGTCTGGCCGGAATTCTTGTGATGATATGGGACAAGCCGGGTTTCCGGGGCTTTGTCCGGCTGCGTTTTCCCCATGCGCTTGAGCCAGGCGCGTGATCGCGCTTTCACTCCACAACTGCAAAACCAATCATTCGGAGGAAAGTGCTTGTCCCACCATGGATCGTTCCACCAGAGAACCAACCCGTTCCAACTGAGATGCTGCGGGCGGGGATTGAGCGGTTCTCGTGTGTCTCCGTGGACATATTCCCAAAACGGCAGAAGCTTGACGGTTTCCGGGTCACGCATCTGACGCAGGCGCCCGGCCATGTAGCTTGTGCGGATGTTGGTCTCGAAAATCGTGCGGATGCGCCACGTGCGCCCGCCATTGTAGGACCAGCCGTATTTCTCGACGAGGCGGTCGAATTCCCCCGCAAATGTCTTGTAATCGTAGGTCTCGGCCCCCGAGATCACCGCAGCATGGAATTCCTCAAGCATCGCCATGTTGGTGACACCGGCCACGACAAAGGCCCGATCATGATCGCCGTGCATTGCATCTGTCCAGGCGCGGGTCGGCTTGGGGCGCTTCTGCGTCAGGAACTCGATCTGTTCGCGGAATTCCTGACGGATGACCTCGGTGTTTGCAAAGGCGGGCACATCATCGCCGGACATCTCATGGTCCATTTCGACAAACACGCTTTCACGCGCTTCGAGTGCGGACAGTTCCATGGCCGATGATAGCAGCGTTGAGAGCGCATTCGGCGTCCAACTGGCTGCCAGTTCCAGAAATCCGCGCGAGGCCGCTTCAAAATTCTCCGCCGAGGCGATGAGCTTGCGAACCTCAGACAGCCGCCGGGTGAAATACCCTTCTGCCGCCGAGACCGCCTGATCGGTGATCCGTTCCACCGGCCCGCCGTCCTCAGAAAAGCAGACGTGCCGGTGAGGGCCGTGCTCACATTGCGTCAGCGTTTTTTTTTGAGCCGTGTGGCTGAAAAGGCTGGGTCTTCAGGGTCTGAAGTCTCGAACGGATCTGGCTCACCCCCTCCGGCGAATGCATGACGGGCCGTTACCAGGGCGTCGATGGCTTTGTCCGAGAGTTGATCGGTGATTTCGAACGAAACGATGTATTCGCGGGCGACCTCATCGTCCTCGAACTTCGCAGCCTCGGCCACCACCGTGCGGATCGCTTTATTGAGATCCTCGGCCCCCTTGGCTTTGCTCGATCGGGTTTCGGCTTCGGCCTTCTCGTTTTTAGGCCGCACGCGCCAGATTTTCGGCAAAGCCGTGCCGGGCGGAAAGTTGTACTCCACAACCCATTTGATCAGCTGCTCTTGCAACGTGTCGGACAGCAGGTCGCCGTCGCTGTCCACCAGAATGTCGAGCATATCCTGATGCACATCGCCCAGGGCACGAGAACCGCCACCTGCATCAACCTGCGTGGTTAAGGTTTCCCCGGTCACGCAGATTGAGATTTGCCGATCCCAATAGGCCAGAAAGTCCTGATAGTGGACCGTACCGCCCCGGCTGGCTTCGAGAAAATCGACATCGGTGCCGATCGGCACGGTGATGGCAGAAGCAGTCCGCACATTGAGGAGCGTCTGCATGAGCTTGTTCTGCTCATCGGACAGCGTGCCATAGGGCGTTTTTCCGACGACGGTTGGCCCTGCGAACTTCTCAAGGAAGTGCAGCCAGAAGGTGATCCCCTCGCGCTTGAACAGCACAGGCCAGAACAGGCGAGAGCCGAGGCCAAGGCCATAGGGGTTGTTGCCCTTCACGCCGATCCGATGGACGATGAACTTGCGCTCCGGCAGAGCGATGCCTTCCATCATCGAGGACCACGTCAGAAGCCGGGGCTTCCACGCCACGTCGAAGACAAAACGCCGCTGATCATCATTGACGATATAGTCAGGCTTGATCCGCGCCCCATCACGTTTCCAGACGATTTCCCCGATCGCAAAGCCCTTTAAGGTCGCATCGAGGAGGTCTTCACAGAGGCTATCGAAGGCCAGACCCTCGAAGCACTCCTTGACGAATTCCTTGGCCTCGATGTCAACGGCATTCTCGCCACCGGCCTCGACCATCCACTCACGCGCCACGAGCGCCTTCTTGCGCTTCTGCAACATGGCACCGGCATGGGTATCGCGCTCGATCTCATCATAGATCTTGAGGCCCTTGCCACCGCCTTGCTGGATCAGCGTGTCGTCGGCATGCTGCAGCACCCCGGTGAAGAACGGGATGGTGATATCGTTATGGGCGTTCGCGATCAGCGTGCGGCTCTCCGCAGGCAGGTTCTTGCGCGTCGGGTCGGCAAAGCTCGCCGGTGCAGAGGCTTGGCTTTTCGACTTATTCTTAGATTTGGCCATTCATCGTCCCCCAAGGCGATAGCCGCCCAGCCGGTCGTGACCGACACTGGCCGAGGCGGTTTGCATTTCACCGGCGGCCCCGCCGCCCGCGTAGATCAGAGTGTTCTGCCAGAGCATGTCGAGGCAGTCCGGCCCGTCGTCGTGATCGCCATTCGGCCATTGCTGAAGCTGATCGATCAGCGTCGTCTGGGTCGAATTGAGACGGATCAACCCCGCTTTCATCGGGGGCTGAAGGCGTTCAATGCGCAAATCCTTGTCGCCCTGCGGGATAATCGGGATGCCGGAAATGCCCACGCCGGACTTGGCGGCTTCCTTCATGAGGGATGTCCGGAAGAATTCCTGGAACTGAACAGCCTCGACGAACCACAGCAGCGCGCGATATTCGCGCTGAAGCTCGATGGTGTCAGAAATGATGATGTCTGGAAGGCGCTTGCGGATCGAAGCCTCGACGACGTCCATCCGGGCATTGATCCGGTCATAGCCCCCGATCAAAATGGCAGACGGGTCACGGCCCTTTTTCTTCTTGCCGAGCGAGGGGTCGATCGCACCGAAAAAAATCCAGTCCGTTTGGCGCTGCACCCAATATGTAAGGTCGCCAAAGGGGTTGCCTTCGGAAATAGGCTTGTTCTGGTACTCGGTCTGGAAGGCATCATGCGAGGCGGCACGTTCCAGCATCAGCCACAGCAGCGGTTGAACAGACGGCCAGTTGATCACGGCGCCCGCGTCCATGTCTGCCTTGTGCGCGCGATAAAAGTCTGTCGCGGCCTCTTCGCCATCGTTGGCATAAATCTCTTCGAACTCGTCCCAGAGGTCCATGCGATCCGGCCAGGTCATGATGGCCTGAAACTCGGTCAGACGCCAAACCGGTGATTTCGCCGCGCGAACGAGCACAGCATCGTAATGCAAAACGGTCCCGACCCAGATCACATTCATCGAGCCATCGGGCGGTCCAACTTTCAAAGCCGCCCGGTTGATCCATTGCTCGAGCTTCTTGCGCTGCTCGGGCGAGCGCACGGCTTCATCGTTCTCGATGTCGTCGAAGAACATCGTGTCAGGGCGATATGGGCCATGGCGACGTCCACGCAGTTTCTGCAGGGCACCGAGGCCTTCCACGCGGATATTCTGACGGGTGACGATCTCACCTTCGCGCCAGACACGCCCTTGTCCGCAGGCCTCTGGAAAATCGTTCTGCAGGCGCACGTTGGTTGTGAGCTCGGCTTTGATCGCCTCGATCAGAAGCGCGGCCTGCGCATAGACGTCGCAGACCTCAAGCGTGTAGCGGGTCTTTTGCAGCACGATCAGGTAAAGCGCGAAACCAAGCGAGAGATGCGTGGATTTCGAGGAGCCGCGCGGCGCGATGAACAAATCCCTGACACCCTTCTCAGATGTCATGATCTCCGGCACGCGCGCAAAGATCGCCTGGTGAAACAGGCTGTGATCGCCTTTCACATAGTGGGGCAGATAGGTCTCCATGAAGAACTGGAACCCGTCCTCTTCGGCGACACGGCGCAGGCGCTCTGCCTTAGCTTCAGGATCGGAGGGGAAGGCCTCGACGTTCAGCTCGATGTGGCGCGCGAAATCGCCCGCCATTTCAGCGAGCTTATCGCGAAACTCCTTCTTGCTGACAGCGGCCTTGAGTTTCGGCCGCCGGGTCATGTCGCATACATCTCCGAGATATGCTCACCGAAGGGTTCGATGATTTCGAGCACGGCTTGCGCATGATGCGGGAACTCGGAGCGCACGAAATCCAGAAGCTTCGACATGACGTCCTGGGCGACACCAAGCTCAGAGACCTTGGGCGCAAAGCGCTTGGCGCTGGCCGCCATCTTGGTCATGGCATCCGAGAGCGAGACCAGAAGCGCGACCTTCTCTTGCATGGTGTGCTCGCTGTGCTTGATCTCGTCGAGGATCGCCTGTGCCTGGATCATGAAATCTTCGACGATGGTCGAAACGACGGCCTCGACGCCTTCACCGGCGATCACATGGGCAGAGCGTGCGCGGTCCCAGTCGTCGCCTTCGTCCTTCGCGGCCTTTTTCCAGCGCCCCACCGTGGCCTCAGAGACGCCGTGTGCAGCGGCAATCGTGGCTTGTGTGAACCGGCGGAAGACGTAGTCAGAGCGGGCTTTGCGGCGAATATCGGAGTAATCACGCGCCATTGATACCTCCTGCGACAATAAAGGAGATCGTCGCGAGGATCAGCGCACCGATGATCAGCCGGACGATCCATTTTGTGTCACCCTGAATACCTTTCAGCGTATCGGTGGTGCTCACACGCCATTGAGACATGCCAGCGCCGTCTTTTTCGAGCTGGTTCAAGCGTTCTTCATGACCGTCGAGACGTTTATCAGAGCGATTGAGACGTTCAGAGATGTGGTTGGGAACATCGGTCACTTGCGCGCCCCCAGCCATTTCCCGGCCACGTCCTTGACGGTGTGGCCGCCCATGTAGAGCGAGAGATAGAGCGCAGAGAGGCCCATGAGGATGTCATAGGGTGGCTGCGGCAGGGCGATTTTGAACCAGGCATTGGCAATGTGCAGAACGATCACGGACCAGAACCAGAGCACGCCGAGGCCCCACATGCCTGCGGGACGCCATGCCCATGTCCACAGGGGGCCTTTGGCATCCTGCTCCATGGCCGCCATCTGCACTTCCAGCCCCTTCGAATAGAGCGCGATCAGTTCCGGGGCCACAGTCTCGGCGTCCTGGATCGCCGCCTTCACCAGATCCGGGTTTTCCTTGACGGTCGCGGGCAGGTCATCCCGCGAGGAGCCGGAATTCCCGGCAATCACGTCGATGATGTCACCGGCAAGGCTGCCCGTTTTATCCCCGAACTTCTCGGACAGGATTTTTTCGACGAGAGGAGCACCGACTTCGGCGGCAAGGGCAATCAAAAGGGAATTCATCAGAAGCTCCGAAGGAAAGTAGCAAGTTTGGGGAGGCGGGACTGGATGCGCGCGGCAATGGCGTCGCGGTAGTGCCAGGCGCGCCAAAGCGCCCATAGCGCGACCAAGCCGAGGGGCAGAAAGAGCCAGAGCGGATCGATGCCGGCTGCCGCGATTTCGTCAGCATTATAGGCCGTCGGAGCAGCCGGAATGCTCGACGTCGCGGTTGCTGCGGCAGTGGACTTCGCTTTTGCCCGAGCATCAATCATCCGCTGCAACGTGGTCACAGTCGCACGGCCGATCTTGCCGTCCACCGTCAGATTGTGATCCGCTTGGAAACGGCGCACCTCGTGGGCGGGCACACGCGCGATATCCGTGCCGACGTCATAACCAATGGACATAAATTGTCCAAGGATGGTCGTTTTCTCAGCGCCAGTAAGAGCAATCACCCAACGAGCTTTCGCAATGGAGGCGGATTTCGGCTCGTTTGAAACGGGGTAGACCGCATCGAACAGGATTTTCAGCTCACGATGGCGGCGATTAGCCAAAGCTGGCACACGTTTTCCGCCCGCCTTGTTCCAGAGGAGGAATTTCTCGGAAATCACGTAGCGCCCGGCTTTCTGACGCCAAAGCGTCACCCACGAAGCTTTCTTGATCGCGCCGGTGTTCCAGTGGAAGGAGATCGCTGCATCGAACTCGTGTTGAGCGGCGCCGGGCATGGCCGCATTGACGGCAGGTTCGTAATTCCGAGCCAGCGCTTTCTCGGTCAGCTCACGCGACTGCTTGCGCGTGATGGTCATGCCCGGTTTCGGAGTGATGACGCCGGACGCGGCCGTCAGCCCCATGCTGATGGTCCAAACACCGGCAATGTCCCGATATGCCTTGAGGACGTCACCTTCCTCAAGTTCGAGGGTGTCGATACCTTGTTCGCTCGTGTGCATGCTGGCCTCGTCTGTTTTCTCGACCCATCGCATGCGCGCGAACGCAAAACCCCCGGACATATGTCCGGGGGATCATATTTCGTCTGGAAAAAGAGGCATTTGATCGGGAGGGTCGTCACTCGCCAAACGTCGCACATGACGTTGGGAAATCGACAGCGTCTTAGCAATTTGGTTCCGCTTCATCCCAGAGCGATAAAGCTTGTCCACATCGAGCTTTTTCTGATTTGAACGCCCATGCGGAATGTAGAGCCTCGCGCCGCTCAGATAGTGACATAGCGCATTCGCCTGCTCTTCGCCTAGCAGAGAAATCAGCTCATGCCCTTCTTTCGGGCGCTGCGGAAATTCGACCTCCTGACCGCCATAATGTTGCATGAGCTTGGCAACGACGCCAAGCCCAAATGTCTCCGCGATATCCATGAGAGATGACGGAACGACAATCTTACCGGCCATTGCCGCCCCCAAGCTCCGTCGGGATGCCCTCGCGGCGGCACCATGCCTTGAGCGCCTCCACAACGTCGTTCACCTGGGCGCTGTCGGTCAGGGTGTCGATGTCGATCGGCACATGCCCCCACTTGCCCTCGAAACGGGAACGCACGAAGGCGTTGAGACCCTTGGCACCAGCAACACGTGCATGGCCTTCCTCATGCAAAAGACGCCACAGCACATGGCAATAGCGCACGTCCGCGCGCGGGGCCGCTTTGCGTTTTCCGCCTCGTTGCACCTTGAAGCCGAGGCGCTTCATTTCACTGAGAACAGCATCCTTCTGACCGCCATCCATGGCGCGCAGCGAGGTTTTTCCCGTGACGCGGCCCAGCATGGCACGATAGGTGTCATCGTCCATGCCGAGTTTGCTCTTGGCGATATTGATCAGCTGGTTGTGGTTCATATCATCCCACCTTCGCGCAGCGGGCGCACCGCGTTTGGTTGGGGTCAACGGAGGTGAAGTTCCGGCCACATTCGCAGGTCGCCATCTCCATCGCCGCAGAGGCCCCAGCCTTGAATGTTTCGACTGGATCGAGGCGAGGCTGCGCGATGGTTGGCAAGCTTACGTGTCCGGATGTCTTTTTTTTCAGTTGCCGCCCCTTGCGACTTCCTGTGCGCCCATGAGCCGCGCAAGCTGGTCCATGGGATGCCGATATCTTCCGCCACATCCTTGAGCTTTTCCCCGGCGGCCAGGCGGGCAAAAGCTGCTTCCATATCGACTTCGACAATCGTTTCGGCCTCATCCCCGACATTGGCCTCCGGCTCTACCTCGGGCTGCGCCACTTGACCTTCCTCTTGGACGTCTTCTCCACCTTGGCTCGCCAAGAGCCACATGACCTTTTCGGCCATGGCCTTGTCCTGGAACGTACCGACCACCTCTGGGACGATCTGCGCCAATTCGAAAGCACCTTCGTCAGTCTTCCTGATGCGATATTCCATTTTGATGTCCTCTCCGGCTGCTCATCAGGCCCGGACCACCACGTCCAGGCGACGGCCCGACCGGACAAACCGGCCGGAGCGTTTCGCTTAGCTCTTGGATTTGAAGGGTTTGAACGCGAGGTTCCGGCTGGCCGGGATATCGACCGGATCACCCGTGCGGGGATTGCGACCCGTGCGTGCAGCGCGGTCGCGCATTTCGAACTTGCCGAAGCCTGCGATCGACACCTTGTCACCGGCATCGGCATGGGTGGTGATCTTGTCGAAGACAGCGTCGACGAGCTGTTTCGCGTTGACCTGTGCGAAGCCGAGGTCTTCGGCGACTTCTTTGATCAGGTCTGCTTTGCTGTAGTTTGCCATGTTGGGTCTCCTTTGATGGCGTGGGGGTTAAGTGCGCTGCCCTTCCGGGCGGCAGTCGGTGACCTCATCAACGGCGATGTTGATGAAACGGCCGTCTTCGAATTCGGACGTCGGGCGCACCCAGATCGCGCCGTCCCAAAGGCTTTTGTAGATGGTCACGGGCGTCAGATCGTCTTCACGCTGCCCGTGAGCGATGACCGTGTAGAGGCCTCCGGAGGCAACGTGCTGCCAGATTTCGGATTGTTGGAAATGGGCCATTACGCACGACCTCCCACCGATCCGCAGAAGTCGCCCGAGTGGAGCGAAAACCCTTCGGGATCATCACCGGCAAGAGCGCGGATGCCATTCGCCATCACCCGATAGATCAAATTCAGGCTTACGGAGGGATCGGGGGACACCGAGATCATGTTCATCACGACATTGGTGACGAACACGGCGGTCGCATGCCCCAAGTCTTGCGCGCCGCGCCCTTCATTGGCCATGCGCATGATCTCGATCTGAGCGGCAAGCTGCGTCTCAAAGAAACGGTCTTGCAGCTCGTACCCGAGGCGCTCCCGATCATTTTTGGCCTTGGCCATCACCGCCGGGAAAGATGCTTCATGCATCTCACGCATTTTGCGCTCGTATTCGGTCAGATCAAAGTGGACATGCATCACACGCCCTCCTCTTCCATCCGCAGGTGCACCTGGTCGCAAAAGTGTTCAACAGCAGCGAGTTTGGCCGCACCGTCTTCCGCCTCAGGGACGCCCGGTACGAGAAGCGTCTCGCCGTCATAGGTATGACGTGCGCAGACACCGACGACGATGCGCAGTTTGCGCTCCTCGCCGGACCCGACACAGATCAAACCCGGAAGCTCTTCTTCAGGAGAAAACTTGATCTCCCCGGAGCGGTAGCAATGGGCATACATCACTGGCCTGCCTCCCCTTTGGCGGCAGAGGTCGCCGCTGCGTCGAGCTGCTTGAAGAACCCGAGCACCTGCTCCAGCGCATTGTCGCTGAACTCCGGCGCCAGTTGAGCCGGGTCCAGATAATCGACCACCGCAATCAGAACATTGGCGGCAAAGTCGAGATCATCGGCCATGGCTTGCGCGATGTCGCGGTCACTACTCATTGAGGTCCAGATGTTTGTGGTGATGCTCATGACTCACGCCTTCGCCAGATCTATGGTGACCGTGGTCCAGTCGGCATCGAACCGGTCGCGCATGCCGAAACGGATGTATTCTTTCGAGCCGATCACCCGGATTGCATCCTGGAGGGCCTTCATGGCTTGCTGCCAGCGCTCGTCCTCGATGTCGAGTTTGAGCAGCATGAAGATTTCGCCGCGGTTGATCTGGCCTTCCTTGTCGGTATTGAAGGCGCGCGTCACGATGGCGCGGATCTCGGAGCGCGCATCCGATGCCCATTCATTGAGGCACTCGTCGATCAGCGTCTTTGCCACCTGGAGCTCTGGCCCGAAGTCGATCAAGTCGTTGACGCGCAGCTCGATCTTCTTGCAACCATCGAAGGAGAAGTAGGTCTTGTTGCCCTTCTTGCCGCCGATCTTGACGCCATATTCCTGATCGAGCATCGCATCGAGTGCCGCGAGATCGGCATAGGTATGCATCTTGAACCGGCTGACCTGGTCGCTCAGCTCCTGGGCGTAATGCAGGATCTTATGCACCTGCTCGTCGATGAGCTTATCCTTCGCCTTGATCAGCTCGACAGGGAGCAATCCGCCTTTCGCATCGCGCATATGGGGCACGCCGCCCACGTCGATGGTGTTGTCGGGGATCGTCGGGGTGGTTTGGGGGGTATGGTCGTTCATTTCTGAGGTTCCTTTGTCGGGTTGAATGGGCATTTGCGACAGGCAGACCAATGGGCCAGCTTGTCAGGATTTGAGGTACTCATGGGGAGGCGGGCATATTCCTGACAGGCCTCGTTCGAGAGGCCGGTGCGCAGGTGGGGACACATCACCTCATCGCGATAGAGCTTCAGTATCTTCGCGCCATGCTTGCGGGCGACGAGGTCGAGGCTTTGGGCCGGGTAAGTGCCTGCGAGCAGCATCGACACGGACGGGCGTGCCATCTCCACCTCGCGCGCAATCTGGGACACGCTCTTACCCGCCGCGCGCTCTGCCTTGAGTAAAGCAAGCCATTCCGGTTCTGGCAGATCGAGGTTCAGGCTCGGGAGCATGGGACATCCTCCCCGAGATTGAAATCGTGCAGACATTTCTGCTCGGCCCGAAAGACAGGTGCCAAAGGCCCCGTATTGCGACGCAGAATAAAGCGCTTGAACCCGTTGCTGCCAATAGCGGACCCGGCCTCCCGGCGCGGCAACTCTGCCACATAGCCCGCTGATTTAAGCTGAGCGATATAGCGACGGGCATTGCCATAGGCGTCCGTTCCATCCCCACTGTCGGCATCTGAGGTGACGTCGCCGATGGTAAAGCGGCGGCGGATACGCATGGACCGCCAGGCCCGTTCCCGAAACGTATTCCGGTGTCGCGGCACCGCACCCGTGGCCCCTTTCGGGCCGGACGTGATCACCTCGCCGTTGGCGGCAGCCGCAAGGCCGGTCTCAGTCAACAAGAAGCAGCCTTCGCCGGATTTCATGAGATAGTCACGGCGCAAAAGACGTAAGGCCCCATTCGTCACCTGACGGCGCGAGACGTCGAGACGCTCAGCCAGATCGCCGACTGTCAAGCATGCGCCGCCGCCGAGCTCATTCAGAATGGCCGTGGGAACCGCACCCGGTTTTGTCGTCTCCATCATTTTGCCTCCGGCACAATGATGTCTTTGCCACTGCTGCGCTCCGCCATGATGACCTGACCTGCCATATCGGCCAGAGACACGCCGCCCGCATCGAGATCGAGCCGACGACCGAAACGCTCGATGGATTTGATCGCGTCGAGAATTTCACGCGAAAACCCTTTCGAGGCGCGCCAGACAAAATTGATGAGATCATCCGCGACCGGCACATCGCTCCGCCCCCGGATAAGGGCTGCCGTATCCCGCTCTGTCATCGGGCGAAACTCGACCTTATTCGGCGCACGGCTGTCAATTTGCGGATAGCGCCGCAGATCGTCCCGCAGCTTGCCCATGCCAACGAGGATGGTGGGCAGGAATTTGAGATCGGAAATCCCCCGAATGGCTTCCATGATCTCCGGGCGGCGCGAGATCATGTCACACTCATCGATGACAATGCCAAAGACCTTGTCGTCAAGGGCAGCACGGTCGGCACGGTCCTCCAGCTCCTGAAGGACACGGGCAAACCGGTCGCGACGCCCCCGGATCGAATGCGGATCGACCGAAAGTTCGGTGAGCAGATCCTGAACGAACCAGCTGTAATCCCAGCCCTTCTGCGCCCGCAGATAGATACTGCCTGTCTGCGCCACCCAGCGGCTGAGCGTCGTGGTCTTCCCCAAGCCGGGCTTACCGTCCACAACGACGATACAGGCCTCTTCGGCACCGCGCTCATCAAGGGCTTTCAGAGACCCGATGAAACGGCGAAAATTGTCCGTCTCGACAAAGGTGTTTTTCATGTTATGCTCTCCTCATTGCTGAATTCACTCCTGAATTCCTGACATTTCTGGTTTAGGCCACGACACGGAGGAGGTTCCTAAGCGCCTCCGTGTCGATCCCTGACAATCGGAACAGCTCACGCGCAGTGGCGCTGTCCATGCACTCCCGCAAAACCTCGATCTGGCCTCGGGTAAGTTCTTCGGGGTTCTCAAGAGCCCAAGCGGCAAGCTCCTCGTCGCTCCCGAAGGTGCGGCGGCGCGGGGCGACCGACGTGTTGTCGACGGCCAACTGGATCGGGCTGAGATCGACGGCCTCGATCGGCTCCGGCGTGACATCGAGGAACGACGCTTCGAGGCTCTCGCTCTGATCGACCAGGTAAGGCGCATTGCGCTCAGCCTCGACGCCCTCGATCTTGTCCTCAAGCCGCTTCTTGCGGGCGTTTGCGCGGGTCTCCAGCGCCTTCTCTTCATAGCTCAGCGGCACGTAGCGCTCGGCATTCGCCATGAAGCCCGCCACGCAGATGAGACGGCCCGGCTGCCCGGTCGAAACATCGAATTCCCGGACCCAGACCTTGTCGGCCTGATGGTAATCATAGCCGACCATGACCTTCTGCGTGTGATACCGCTCCAGTTCCATGTCAAAATAGGTGTTTGTACCCCAGTCGACCTGCGCCCGGCGGACGACGCGGATCACGTAGGGTCGGAACAGATCGTCGGCCTCATCGGCATCAACCGGCACCGGCTCAAATCCCTTCTGGGCGTGCGCTTCCCAGCAGTCGTTCGGCGACATATGGCGCAGGCGTCCGGTCTCAGGGTCCTCGAATTTCGGCAGGGAGAGATGCGGCTTCGCGTTGTATTCCTCGACCTTTTCCTCACAAAGGCGCACGAACTCGTCCCAGCTCGGCAAAGAACGCGAAAACCCGAACTCTTTCAGTTCCCGACGGGTCAGCTTGTGGATTTTGTCCCCGGCCTCTTTGTCCATATCCTGCCCCATGTAGGTCGGCAGGTCCTTCGCCAGTGGGTTCCAGACGTTACGGTTGATGATCTCGATCCGGCCCTTGGCCTGAGAACCGTAAGCCTCTGCGTGCATCTTGGTGATACCCAGACGCCCCATGAGACCGCTGACATCTGCGTCCATCGCGTTGTTCTTGTAGCCGGGACCACGGTCCACATAGAAGATCGCCGGGATGCCATGGTTCACGCATGAATTGCGCAGCGCCTCGGCCACCGAGCGCTGGTTCTCGGATCGCGCCAGTGAAATGCCGACGATCTTGCGTGTCACCGTATCCACAATGGTGGTGATTTCCGGGCGGATCGGGCGCTTTGTCACCGGGTCGGCGATCTCTGCGTCAAAGGTCTTGCCGTCCCCCGAATAGATCGTGGTCGGCCACATGTCGTCATCCGTCCGCGTCACATAGGCCAGCCGGGACCGCAGTGTCAGCAATCCCTCGCGCCCGACATTGCGTTCGATATTGTTGAGCCGGTTATTGAGGATGTGCTTCACCTGGTTCAGCGTGATGCGCAGCTCTTTGGGCGGGTTCTCTTCTTTGAGGTATCGCTTGAGAGCGTCCGGCGCGGAGGGTTTTGATCCGATTGCGTAGTGTTTGAGAAAACCCGCAAATCCGGGGTGAATGGGCGCGGCAGCCTTGGGCGGCGTGGGCGCAAGCGCCGTGGCCCCGGCTTCGTCGCGGGTCTTGAACCAGTCGTAAATCGCTCGACGCTTCACCGACGTGGCTGTCTTGCGATCATTCGCCAAAGTGATCCGAGCGGGGTCCAGACAGAAGCCATGATCGGCTGTCAGCAATAGCGGCTTTGCGAGGCTGGCGGCCTCATCAACCGTCAGGATTTGACCGGCATCGCGACGAAGCTCGATATCCTGACGGGTCTCATAGGCCTCTTGCGCCTTGAGAAATTGAGTGATCCCCCAGGACCGCTTTTGGCCTTGCGAGATCGCGTAGCCGTCGATCGACTGAAGGACCTCGGCACGAGCTTCCATCACCGCACGGGCACGCGAGCCGAGAAGCGCGGCCTTGAGGGCATCCATCTTCGACCGCCCTGTGACCTGACCCGCCTCTTGCGCGGCCTTCACCGCCTCTTTCATGGCGTAGCCTTCGATCGTGGCGATGATGAAATCGGGCAGAAGCGTGAAGTGGTATTCCAGACCACCGCCCCGACCTGCGCGCTTGCGACAGAACCGCTCGCCCATCACATGCCAGCTGCTCCGCTCGGCATAGTCGAGAACACCACGAATTGTATGCGGAAAATTCGTGATACCACGCTTCTTGGCAATCTCCGCCAACTCACGGGCACTGTAGAATTCCTGGCACTTGAAGGAGGATAAATCGTTCATCTGCGTGACTTCCTCTTGGCGATCAGGACTTGTTTTCTGGCCTCCATCTCTTCGATGTGATCATCCAGAAGCCGTTCCTCGATCATTTCTGCATATTGTTCTTCGATGACGGTCAGCCCGAACTCGCCAGGCACGAAACCGAGCAGCTCGCGGGCGCCGGTGACATGCACCAGCCCGATGAAAGCATCGAGCGGAATGCGATGGTCTGCGGACCCCTCCGATGACCACTTGTTCAACATGGCTTCGGACACCTGTCGGCCAAGCCAGTCGCTCAGGTCCTTCGCAATCTTGGCCCGCGTCAGCCCTTCGTCGCGCGCATCCCGCAGTGCTTGTCCGATGATCCGCGCAATCTTGCTGTCGAGCCGCCCACGCCCAATGACATCGGCACTGTAACCGACAGCCACCTTTGGCGGCTTGTAGTCGAACAGGTCCTTGGTCAGAGGGTCGCGATAGCGGGCCATCTCGTCACCTCATGCTCCGTAGATCACGGACAGGCAGTCCGAGATCTGCTCGGTGATGCCAGTGTCGATCAGCACATTGAGCTCGTCTGCGATCTGCTCGCAAAGCTTCGTATGCGTCTCGACCGCGTTGAAAATCGCGATCTGATCGCCCCGCTCATAGAGCCAGACCGATTTTGCCTCCTGAGCCTCGCGCACCAGCTCCATAACGCGATCGAACCTCTCTTTCGGGCCGGGGGATTGGATTGCAGGGTGAATGCTCATCAGATCCGTCCCGCAGCCTTGAGGGCGGCAATCACGCGCTCCTCGTTGTCCAGCACCAGCCGCGAAAAGCTCTCGTCCGGCAGGGATTTGATGTTCTCGGAGAGCGCAGTGAACTTGCGCTCGAACGCATCGGCAACCACCCCGCCTTCAAGCGCCTGCAACGCACCAGCCACATTGCTGACAGGGCTGTCTGCATCCATAACCAGATTGAGCACACGCTCCTGACGCACCGGCGACAGGTCCGCGAGCGCTTTCAGCTCGGTTTGCTTCTTCGCCATATCCGTGCCGACAAGACGGCTGCGCGAGGCGGGCGTGAGGCCAGACCAGATGTTCACGGCGAGGTTGATCGTGCGCTTGGATAGGCCGATCTTCTCAGCCACAGACGTGGCAAATCCGAAGATTTCAGGTTCACCAAAACCGGTGGGCAAAGTTTTCCCACCGCCATTCGCGAAGTTCGGGTGCATCCGCTCCCAGACCTGCTTCAGCTCATAGAGATGCTGTGCCCGATCCAGCGCGTTCAGCTCACCACGCCCGAGGTTTTCCATCACCTCTTCAAGACGCGCCTCATCGGCGTTTGAAGCGTTGGAAATACGCGCCGGAATGGCCACGCGCCCGAGGATTTCGAATGCCCCAATCCGGTGACGTCCTGCGACAAGCTCATAGCGCTCACCAACCGGGCGCACCGTAATGGGATGGATCAAACCCTGCTCACGGATCATATCCGCAAGCCCGCAAGCCCAGTCCATATTGAGGGCACGCGCACGGTCGTCAGGAATGTCGATGAGATCGAGGGCGATTTCGAGATCAGTAGTCATATTTTGCCTGTAGGTCTTATTGTTGACCGCCACCGCGTTGCTGCGGAGGCGTGGATGTTAGGCAGGGCGTCAGAGAGCGCCGATCAGGTGCAGGAAATGCAGCCACCAGATGAGGCCGAGCCCCATCGTAAAGAGCATGAGCTGCGCCCCCATCATGCGCAGGGCCAAGGCAGCGGAAAACACCGCCACCTCAGCCGCCCACATGAGAAGAAAGGCGATCATGACAACCGCTCCAGCACTTCGGCACGTGACCCGTCCGCAATCATTGCGCAGAGGTCTGCATGCATCTTCTCAAGAAGATCGACATACAGAGCCGTCGCATTGTCCCGCGCCTGTCCCGGAAGGTCGCGATCTTTCGCGACATCGGCCTGAACCTGAGCGCTTTGGGCGTTCTGGAAAACGACCGACATGCGATAAAACAAAGGTTCACGCGCCATCACGGATGCCCCCCATACGACAGCCCCGCGATCACGATCACGAAAAGGACAATACCTCCGATCAAATCGTGCTCGAAGCTTTGCTCCGCCTGGTCATGGAGGCGAACAAGACGATCGAAGAACTCACGCATGGGCGACCTCTTTGACCGGCATGTCAGGAAGCGTGACCGGGCGAACAACCTGACGCACGGCTTGAGCCAGCACCAAATCTTCCACAACAGCCTCGCGGCCTGCCTGCTCTTCGGCCTCTTCGATCAGGAACTCGCGCAACCCGCGCAGGGACAGAGACAACCGCGAAAGCGTCTCTGGATCGGGGCGCAAACCGCCCGCGAGATAGGCAATGACCTCCCCGACATCACGGGCGGAAGAGGTGAAGCCTTCGGAGCTCTTGTCAAACCCCGGCAGCGCATTTGACGAAATCATGCTCATGCCGCCACCTCATTGTCAGCGGCTCGCTGCGCTTTTGCCCTTGCGATCAGGGCCTCATTTTCGGCAGAAAGGAGACGAGACTTCCGAATGGGATAGCGATCCGGGAACAGCTCCGCCGGTGTAACGCCGATAAACTCGGCCAGCGCTTTTTCGGCAGGGCGAACAGTGCGGTTCCAGACATGCCGCATGTAGCTCGGGTTAATCCCTTTGAGCTCGGCAAGACCGTTAAGGGTCATGCCGCGCTCTGCAAGGACGAATTGGATCTTGGCTTTGCTCCAAGTCTTCTTCTCCATGGTAGTTCTCCTGTTGAGGGCTGATGCTGCAACATCGGCTCTTGACGGGGTTAAAAGTCGCAATCGCGAAGCGCCTAAGCGGTTCGCATATGAAAGAGATAGGGACAAATATGTCCAAAGTAAAGGACATATTTGTCCATTCGGTGCGGTATGTTCTTTTTTGACCATGATTCCTCTGGAGGAGCGAATATCGAGAATCACAGCTCCAGTTTCGGCGAGAGACTAACGGTCGTCGTCGAAGCCATCGGCGTGGACAAAATATCAGAAAAAACGCAAAAATCCCCCAAACAAATAAGACGTTACTGCGCGGGCGCAGAGCCGCCATTTGGAGTTTTGAGGGAGGTCGTTGCGCTTTCCGGCGCAAGCTACGATTGGCTCGCAACAGGAAAGAGCAGATCTGCAGAAGACCATAAATTTGCCCAAACCGTTCTAAAAAATGAACTCAATAGTCTTCAGTCCATGGATAGGACAGATTTGTCCGACGAACAAAGCTCTGACATTGACGAGGAAATGAAGCTATTACGAGGATTGCTTAGTGCTGAGGGCCGGCTGGAAGAAATTAGGAGTAAAGGCCGATCAAATCGCGGCGCTGAAAACGCAGATATGATCAACCTTCCTCTGTACTCTGTAGAGGCGTCTGCAGGACACGGCTCTCTACCAATTACCGAAGAGGTCGTTGATCAGGTTGCCTTCCGGGAAAGCTTCCTGCGCGATCTCGGCGCACACCCGCTCAAATGCTCGATCATCTGGGCCAAGGGCGACAGCATGCAGCCTACAATCCCTGACGGATCGATTCTCATCGTCGATCTCAGCCAGAATGAAATCAACAACGGCTGCCTCTATGTTTTCAATGTGGATGGTGATCTTTTGGTAAAGCGCGCCCGGCGCAAACTCAACAGCTCGATCGAGCTGATTTCAGACAATGACCTTTACGCAACCGAAACCGTCAGCAGATCCGACCTGGACCAGCTCCGCGTGATCGGCCGTGTGGTCTACTTTTGTAGGACGCCATGATGAAACTATTTCCGATATTGGCTCTTTGCGCAGGCGCAGCGAGCGCCCAAGACATCTCTTCAAACGGGTATTCACAGCACGAATTCAATGTCATCAAGCGAGAGATATTTAAAATGATAAAGGACCCACAAAGCCTTATACTGACACGGCTTTGGGTGGAGAGCACAGAAAGCCACCTGCATATGATCTGCGGCGCTGCCAATGCAAAGAATAGCTTTGGAGCCTATGCTGGGGAACAAGCATTCACTGCAACTTATGATGAGAAGCTCGAAACCGTAAAATATTTGGAAACTGTCAGTGATGATTTCACGCTCGACGATCTTCTTTCTGACTGTTTCGAATACGGGATGACTTGGCAGCAGTTTGAGCGAATTGATATTGAATAATTTTTTAAATTTTGGGGGCCGCATGGATGAAATTGATAACCCAAAACAGTATCTTGCTGACATTATAGGGTTCGGCACCGAAGTCGACATCATGCCTCTAGTTCATCAGGCTATGGCGCGATGCCCTTACGTACACGATTTTACCCCTAGAGAAATTGCCGACTTAGTCGTTATAGCGGCGCGCGGAATATATATCCCAGTCGATACCCTTGAGCGCATTGAGGGAAGAAATCTTGGGGCGCTTACTGGTTTTGTCATTTTGAGAATCCAATCAGAATACCGGATTCAGCAATTGACGAACCCTAGTATCCAAAAGTCTATGCCATATCTGGAGCTTGAGTACTTTAAGGAAACCGGAATTTGTGATGGCGCAGCAAAACTCCTCGATCGTTGGCTAGCTCCCGATGAGCTCACTGCACTGCCGCTCAACGAATGCACTCATAAAGGATGTACATGCAGATATCGCTCCAACTCAAAGAGGCAGGCTCAGCGTCGCCACCCTTTGCGGGCGACATGATCACTCCAGCCCAGCTTCACGCCTAACCCGCCGAATACAGCGCCGCATGATCTTCGTCTTCTCATCGCGGTCATATTGAATAAGCTGTTTTCGCCGCTCTATGCGCGCCTCAAGAACCGCAACGCGTTGTTTTTCCTCATCATTGGCTTTGTCGCGCCAATTTCCGTGCATGTCTTCTTGGTGCACAAATCACCTCATATTCCCGATTTCCCTTTATTTACGGCAATACCATACACCTGTTTCAGGTGCACAGTGATTTTTAACCCTGTCAGGAATGCGGATTTGATGATTTCCAGCTTCAAAGTTCGAAAAATTCGCGAAAATCTAATATCTATATGTTTTTAAAAAGAATTTCTACAAATATTCGGTGAAAATCAAACTTTGAAGTGACTTCAAAGTTTCAGAGAACCAGCTTTCGCACAAAATAAAAAACCGCAGGGGATAGACCGCCTGTTGAACTATGATTTTCCTATTGTCTGTATGATGTTAGCCAATGCGGCCTTTATGCGTCCAGAACGCAAGCATTTGACGCCTCAGTGAGTGCTTAAAGCCCCATTTCACCACCACTCTTGCACATGTCCTTCTGCACTATTCCTGCCCAAAACACCAATTTCACTCGCCTTTTCAGTGCCTTGTTTGTTTTTCCGGCGGACCCTCGTTTTGTGCGTAAGTTAGCCCCCCCCTACATTACGTCCCGGCGATCTGGCGGGCCTCAATCGTAATCACATTAAGGCGACGAGGCATGGTCGTAGGCTGAGAGTACGAACGAACAAGCGTAGCAAAATCGCGACGATCCCGGTGTCGCAGAAGCTCGGGGTGCTTCTGGATGCGACGCCAAGTGACCGGATGCTGATCCTTGTGGGGGACAAGGGGCAAAAGCTCGATGCGGAGAGCGCCTCAAAAGCGGTGAGCCGATGGCGCAATCGTATCCCAGAGCTGACGCCTGAGGCCAAGGGGTTCGATCTTCGGCTCTACGACGCGCGCGGCACAGCGGCAACGCGGCTGCTGGAGGCGGGGTTGGGGCTGAACGATATCGCGTCATACATGGGCTGGAGCATTCGCTACGCCAGCCAAGTCATCGAGCATTACGCGGTGATTTCCGAAGACGAAACCGACCGTGTGAATCGGGCGCTGGAAGCTGCCCAGAAGGCAAAAAATGGAACAAAATTGTAAACCGACCTGTAAACGGTCGCACTCTCAAGGAGGCCATGATGACACAAGTGCTTAAAATATTGGAGGCGAGTACCGGAATCGAACCGGTGTACACGGATTTGCAATCCGCTGCGTCACCACTCCGCCAACTCGCCTGAATGGTGAGCCGCTATCTATACCATGCTTGAAACCTGTGCAAGCCGCCTTTTGACGGTTTTCGCAGCTGCATTGATATGTTGCCCCTGCCGGAGGCTTGTGGCAAAACGGCCCAAGAGATGCCCATGAACGAAAGAGTTCAGCCTATGCCAGATTTCACCCAGCTCCGCACCACCATGGTCGACACGCAGGTTCGCCCCTCCGATGTGACCAAATTCCCGATCATCGAGGCCATGTTGACCGTTCCGCGCGAGAATTTCGTGCCGGATGACAAACGCGCAGGCGCCTATGTCGGCGAACATGTCGATCTCGGCAACAACCGTGTGGTGCTCGATCCCCGGGTTCTGTCGAAGATGCTCGATGTTCTGAACATCGAAAACGATGAACTGGTGCTCGATCTGGGATGTGCCATGGGTTACTCCTCCGCCGTCATCGCGCGGATGGCACAGGCGGTGGTTGCCGTCGAAGAAGACGAAACGCTGGCGCAAGAGGCGGCAAGCGCTCTGACGGCCAACGGATCCGACAATGTGATCCTCGAGACCGGGCCTATTGCCAAGGGGGCGCCGCAGCACGGACCCTATGATGTTGTGATCCTGCAAGGCGGGGTTGAAGAAATGCCTGATGAAATTCTGTCGCAGGTGAAGGAAAAAGGCCGCATCTGTGCTATTTTCCTAGACGGAGCCCTTGGCATCGTGCGTATAGGGTACAAGATAGATGGTGCAATTACATGGCGCATGGCGTTCAATGCCACCGCGCCGGTACTACCGGGTTTTGTAAAGCGCGCGCAATTCGCGCTGTAATATTGCGGACGTAGGATTGGCCTGAGCGGCCCCGGCGTTCGAGATAACAAAGGGGCATGAGGCCAATGAGCAAAAGCAAGACGATCAGAACAGCGCTATACGCCGGTGTGACGGCGATTGGCGTGGGAATGTTTCCGCTGGCATCCTGGGCGGAAACGCTCGGGGATGCGCTGGCATCGGCTTATAAGAATTCGGGACTTCTGGAACAAAACCGTGCCACGCTGCGCGCGGCGGACGAGGGCGTGGCATCTGCCCTGTCCGAATTGCGCCCGACCCTGTCCTACAATTACGAAGCGGGCAAATCCAAAAGCTTTCAGACTGATGCCTGGAGTGACTGGACCGATACGCTTTCCTTCGTCGCCTCGATGGATATCTATACCTTCGGACGCAATAAGTTTTCCGTAGATCTGCAAAAAGAGGTCGTTCTTGCGACGCGGGCCTCTCTCGTCAATGTCGAGCAATCGGTGCTGGCCTCTGCCGTCGACGCCTACATGGGCGTGCGGGAGGCTCAGGCTCTGGTCAACCTGCGGCAAAGCGCTGTGCGTCTGAACCAACAGAACCTGCGCGCCGCGCAGGATCGTTTTGATGTGGGCGAGATCACCCGCACCGAAGTGGCGCAATATGAGGCGCAGCTGGCCTCCGTGCGCGCCGATCTGGCCTCTGCGCAGGGCACGCTTTCCGCCGCGCGCGAGACCTACAAGGTCGCCGTGGGGCATTACCCGACGAAGCTGTCGACCCCGCCCAATATCAAATTGCCGGTGCCGTCGCTGGAGGCCGCTGTCTCCACCGCGCGTCAAAGACATCCGGGCATTATTGCTTTGCAACACCAAGCCGCCGCTCAGGACATCGCCGTCGATATCGCCGAGCGCAATATGTTCCCGACCGTGTCCGGCACCGTGACCCAGAGCTATTCCGACAATTTCGACAATGACACCACCTCGATCGGTCTCGGCGTCTCAGGCACGATCTATTCTGGCGGTGCTATTGCCTCCGGCGTGCGTGGCGCGGTGGCCAATCGCGATGCGGCGCGCGCCGAATTGTTGCAAACCACCCGCGAAGTCGAGCAAGGGGTGCGCACGAACTGGGCGATGTTGTCCGTTTATGCCGCTTCCGAACAGGCGTCGAATGCCTATGTGAAAGCTCAGCGCGTGGCCTATGACGGTGTGCGTGAAGAGGCCGATCTGGGCGCTGCGACCACGCTCGACGTGTTGGATGCGGAACAAGATTTGCTCGATGCGCAGGTCTCGGCCATTCAGGCCCGCATCGCGCGCGAAACGCAGTCTTACGTAGTGTTGCAATCCCTTGGCATGCTGACCGTTGAGCAACTCAAGCTGAACGTCCCGGTTTATGACCCGGCGGCCTATTACAATGCCGTCAAAAACGCGCCGACCCGCTATGTCAGCCCGCAGGGTGAAAAGCTGGATCGCGTGCTCGAAGGCTTGATGAAAAAGTAACAGCCGAAGCTTTCGGTTGGGTGAAAACGCCCTCGCATGTCGGTGTTCCGATCTGCGGGGGTTTGCGTTTTAGGGCGGCTTCTATTGTATGTGAGACGGAAGCTGGCTACCATCAGGGGGAGTGCAAAGGGAGTCGGGATGTCTGATCCGATGACAAATCTTGATGCGGACGATGTCTTGGCCTCGATCCGCCGTTTGGTGGCGGAAACCCACACCCATGCTCACACCCGTGGGGCCGAGCATCGGGCGGAGCAAGTGGCGACTCCTTCAAAGGCCATGCAGCAGACACCTCTGACTTTGGATCACCCCCTGACCTCACCTGTTGAGAGTGACGAGACCGCATCCGCTCCGGCGGCTCTGGTCCTGACGCCGGATTTTCGTGTGGAAAAGCCGGCCACTGTCGCAGTCGAAGAGAAGACTGGCGAAGAGGGGCCTTCCGAGACCCCGGAGCCGCTGGTCCTGTCGATGGAACAGGCCGTGCATGTGCCTCAGAATGCCCCGGAGCAGGTGCCAGAGGAGCAGGCACCAGAACAGATATCCGAGGCGGTGATCGAAACGCTGGTCGCAGAAGAGGCGCAAGCCGCGTCTGAGCCGGAGATCCCCTCCGCCCCGCCGGCGGATTGGAGTGCGGATCTGGACGACACGCCAGATGAGGTCGCCGCGGCCCATGTCGCCCGCCTGTCTCTCGAACAACGTATTGCCGAGCTTGAAGCCGCGGTCGGAGCGCAGAGCATGGAGTGGGAACCCGACGGGTCCGAAGGCCTCGAGGCGGAGATCCCGCGTGCCATGCCGCGTGCATTTACAGAGCCGGGAGCGCGTGTGTTGCATTTCGGTCCGGTAGAGACCTCAAAGGCCGTGACCCCGGACGCTGATGAGACAGCTTCCGGCCAAGAGACTGACGAGACGTATGATGATGCGGACGGAGCTGCGATGACACAGGCTGAAGACCGGGTAAATGACGATATGGATGAGATCGCCGATGCCGAGGTGATCGAGGAAACCGCCTATCAGCCTGCGCAGGAGGCGTCTGACGAGGCCCTCCCTGAGGATGCGGCAGAGCGTGAAGAGGCGGAGATCGCAGACGCTAAGATCGCCGATGCAGAGACGGAAGAGGACGCGGAACCCGCAGAGGGCGTCGCTCCCGATCCCGACCCGAGCCTTGAAGAAGAACTCGCTCTGGCGGGCTATGCCGATGAGGACATCCTTGACGAAGAGGCTTTGCGCGATCTGGTCGCGCAGGTGATTCGCGAAGAATTGCAGGGGGAGTTGGGCCAGCGCATCACCCGCAATGTGCGTCGTCTGGTGCGTCGCGAGGTGCAGCGCGCGCTGACCCTGCGCGAGTTTGAGTGATCAAAGCGTCACGCCTTTAACCTGATCCAACAGATAAAGACGTGGCGCGTGCAACGTCGAAATCTTGCACGACGCTCCGCCAAAACCAGTATGTCAGGTTCTGGGCGGAATGCGTTAGCCAGTTTTGATGTCTTCAGCCAAATCGTAAATCCGGTCGAGGTCCAGATGGGCCTCGATGTGAACGGCCAGCGCATCCAGCGTCTGCTCCACCGTGGCGTCGAAATTTATGGCTGAGGTCTTGGCACCAAACCGGTCCAGATAGGCAACGCGAAACGCATCTGCCGTGAACAATCCGTGCAAATAGCATCCCATCACGCGTCCATCCTCTGACGCGGCGCCTTCGGGGCGTCCTTCGACCGTCAGCCAGGCGCGGGACATATCGGGTCCTTCGGTGCGCCCGATGTGGATTTCATAGGCGCGCATCTCATGTCCGCTCGCGTGATCTGTCGCCACCACCTCGGCCAGCCTTTTGTCGCCGCCCATCGTCGTTGTCACGTTCAAAAGCCCAAGCCCCGGATGCCGCCCCGTCTGCCCTTCTATGCCGTTCGGGTCGTCGATCCATTGGCCAAGCATCTGATATCCGCCGCAAATCCCCAAAACATGACCGCCACGCCGGACATGGGCGTGCAGGTCGATGTCCCAACCTTGCGCCCGGAAAAACGCCAAATCCCCCAGCGTCGATTTCGTGCCGGGGATCAAAACCAGATCGGCGTCGCCGGGCAGGGGCGCTCCCGGTTCCACGATCTGCACCGTCACATCGGGTTCTGCGGCGAGCGGGTCGAGATCGTCGAAATTCGCGATCCGTGAGAGTTTCGGTACGGCGATCTTGATCCCACCTGTCTCTGTTTTCTGGGTTTTATGGAAGCGAGAGCTGATCTCCATCACATCCTCTGCGGGCAGGCGATGGGCCTCGGGAAACCACGGCAGCGTACCAAGATCGGCCCAGCCGGTGCGCTGGGCGATGTCTTTCGAGCCTTCTTCGAAGAGGTTCGGATCGCCGCGAAACTTATTGACGACAAAGCCCCGGATGCGGGCGCGATCCTGCGGCGAAAGCACGGTATGAGAGCCGACCAGCTGCGCGATCACGCCACCCCGGTCGATGTCGCCAACCAAGATGACGGGCAGATCGGCGGCCTCGGCAAAGCCCATATTGGCAATGTCGCCCCGACGCAGATTGGTCTCCGCCGGGCTTCCGGCGCCTTCGATCACCACGAGATCGGCGGAGGCGGCGAGGCGGTGGAAACTTTCCAACACCTTGGACATGAGATTGGGCTTTTCCTGACCGTAATCGCGGGCCTTGAGTGTGCCCATGCGTTTGCCTTGCACCACGACCTGCGCGCCGCTTTCGCTTTCGGGTTTCAACAGCACCGGGTTCATGTCGGAATGTGCAGGCAGACCACAGGCACGGGCCTGAAGCGCCTGCGCGCGGCCGATCTCACCGCCATCGGTCGTCACGGCGGCGTTGTTCGACATGTTTTGCGGCTTGAAGGGGGCGACCTTGACCCCGCGCCGGGTGAAGGCCCGGCAGAGCCCCGCGACCAACATGGATTTGCCCACATTGGAGCCGGTGCCCTGGATCATGATTGCCTTGGCCATCTGTTTCTCCCTTTTGAGGCTCATGAGTATTTGAGCTGCCATGAAGAGGGAAGGCTTAATCCTCGCCGGGTCCACGGCGATGGATGTCGGGGTAGGGCGTGCCGTCGAGGTGGAAGTAGAAATTGTCCTGTGCCGTGTCGGCCATCAGATCGAGGCCGGGGTAGAAGGCGCGTTCGCCCTTTTTGCGTGAGCCGATTTCGAGCACGACCACATCGCTGTCGGTGTCGTTGCGCAGGCAGTGGCCGATTTCAACACCTGCTTTGAACCCCGCACAATCGCCGGGAGAGAGGCGTTCTTCGGTCTCGCCATAGACCAGCGTCGGGTGGCCCGAAACGATATAGACGAATTCGTCTTCCTGTTCGTGCCAGTGGGGCAGGGCGGAGGCACAGCCGGGCGGCAGCGTGGTCAGATTGACGCCGAATTGTGTGAGACCGGCCTGATCGCCGAGCGCGCGTTTGATGCGGTCGCGGGTGCCGAGGTGGTGTGGCGGCGGGTAGAGGGTGCCGATCTTGGGCGAGATGGCGGATATGTCGATTTTCTTGCGCATGGGACTCTCCTTTTGAGACAGCATGTGCGCAAAAGAAAAGACGCGCCAGCAGCTTGGCGCGTCTTCTTCAAAACATCGGCAACGGCGGTGTGTTACGCTGCCTCTGCAGCCTCTTGGGCATGACGGCGTTCGCTTTCCTCGCGCGACAGCGCGACGGAGGTTCGAATGCCTTTGGAGACGAATTCCATCAGACCGGAGACGACGCGTTCACACGGGTCGATGCCGGCACAGGACAGAACTTCGCGGCCATCACGAGACCGCGCCCAACGGGCGATCTGTTCCGGGCCATTGCCATATTTTTTATCATCGGCGATCGCATCATCGAGCGCAGCCAAAACAACAGCGGCAAAAAGTTTGCGTGCGCGTTGTCCTTGCTCGGAATTGAATGCGGTGCCATCCACGAACTCAGCCATGAGTCATCCTTGTATTATTGCTCTTGTCTTTCTGGCGTGCGGGCCCTTATGGCAGGTTTGTAACGATTCGGATACAACGCAAATGCATACCTAGGTTGCGCTGTGCGCATATCTGTTTGCGCGAACATCCTGCCCTGACCCGCCGAGACAAAGCGGTACTCCATACTCTTGAACGCCCATGAGGCGCATGTCGTGAGCCTTGTCAGCCAGCGACTGGCCAGATATAGGGTGCGCTGAGATATCTTCAACCAAACGCCACGGTTTAGTGAAAATGCCCAAAATCAACGGTAACGAAATCCGCCCCGGCAATGTGCTGGAACATGACGGGGGCCTTTGGGCCGCTGTGAAAGTCGACCACGTGAAGCCCGGCAAGGGCGGTGCCTTTGCCCAGGTCGAGTTGAAAAACCTGCGCGACGGGCGCAAGCTCAACGAACGCTTCCGCTCTGCCGACAAGGTCGAGCGTGTGCGTCTTGAGCAAAAAGACATGCAGTTTCTCTATGAGAGCGACGGTCTTTTGAACATCATGGACACCGAGACCTACGATCAGGTCACGATCCCAGCCGACATTCTGGGCGAGCGTCGTCCGTTCCTTCAGGACGGCATGACCATCGTGGTCGAATTCTACGAAGAAGAGGCGCTGAACGCGACCTTGCCGCAGAAAGTCGTTTGCAAGATCGTCGAGACCGAGCCGGTCGTCAAAGGTCAGACCGCTGCGAACTCCTTTAAACCCGCCACGCTCGACAATGGCGTGCGCGTCATGGTGCCGCCCTTCGTGGGCACCGATGAGGACATCGTGGTGAACACCGAGACCATGGAATATTCGGAGCGTGCCTGAGGCACGACGGAGTACTCGGAGCGCGCATAACGCCTGCCCCATTCGCTAAAAGTAAAAAGCCGCTCCTTTCGGGCGGCTTTTTCCGTTTCCATGAGGCGAGAATTACCCCGCCCGAAGGCCAAGGATTTTACGGGCCTGTGCAGGTGTCGCGATGGGGCGATTGTGGCGCTGGGCGGCCAGAACCGCGAGCTCCACCAAAGCCGCATTCGAGGGCGCCAGCGTGGTTTTGTCGAGGCGGATGTTGTCCTCAAGCCCGGTGCGCAGATGACCACCGGCGGCGGCGGCCCATTCGTTGACCTCAAGCTGATGCCGCCCGATGCCCGCCGCGCACCATGGAATATCCGCGCCGAAGAGATCATGCACCGTGTCGACATAAATATCGAACACGCGTTTCACCGCAGGCATGGCGTTTTTCACGCCCATGACGAATTGCACATAGGGCCGCGCGCCGATCTGGGCGTGTTCCATCATGTCGTGGGCTTTGTAGATATGTGACAGATCGAAGGCCTCGATCTCCGGTTTGACGCCAAAGGTTTTCATCTCGGAGGCCAACCAATCGACGAGATCCGGCGGATTCTCATAGACGCGGGTCGGAAAATTGTTCGAACCGACCGACAGCGAGGCCATCGGCGGGCGCAGGGACAGCATGCATCCCCGCGTCTTGCCCGCGCCCGAACGCCCTCCGGTCGAAAGCTGAACGATCATGCCGGGGCAATGGGTTTGGATCCCTTCCATCAGGCGTCGAAAGCGTTCCGGATCAGAGATCGGTTTGCCCTCGTCGTCACGGACATGGCAATGGGCAATTGAAGCCCCCGCCTCATAGGCTTCATGGGTGCTCTCGATCTGTTCGTCGATGGTGATCGGCACGGCCGGGTTGTCGGCCTTGGTCGGTAATGAGCCAGTGATCGCCACACAGATGATACAGGGTTTGCCGGCGACATCCGTCGTGCCAGTGTTCGTATCAGAGCTCATGCCTGTTCCTTTCAAAATGATCGCCCCGCCGTAGCAGACTGAGCAAATTGCCTCTCATAGGCGGGCCCATCATGCCGTCACCTGTGCGGATTGAACAGAAAAGAGTTTGCGATTTTGTTAAACCGTGATGAGCGCGTCACCGGCCTTGAGCGTGCCTTTGGCGCGATCAAAGCGCAGATAGGCGATGGCGTGCCCGCCGGATTGGGTAAAAAGCGTACCTGCGGTTTTGCCGTCCTCGGTCATAATCTCGGTGCCGACAGGTGCCGCGCCGTCGATTTCAACGGTTTTCAACCCTTTGCGCAGCTCGGTCTTGTGATGCATCCGGGCGGTGACTTCCTGGCCGACGTAGCAACCCTTCTTGAAGTTGACGCCATGCAGATGCGCGAAACCTGCTTCCAAGATGAACGTGTCCGGGGTGAGCTCGACACCGAATTTCGGCACACAATGGGCCACGCGGATCGCATCCCAATCGATGTCCTCCGAGGGCCGCCCGTCATAAGCGCGCCAGCCCATCGCGGGCGTGCGGGGGTCTTGGAACGCGCCTTCGGGCGCCTCGCCCAGGCCCCGAGACACCACGCGATCAGTGGGTGTCAGCGTGACTTTCGAACGCAGTTTGTACATGGTGAGCCGTTTCATCAGGCTCTCTTCCTCGGAGGCCGGGATATCCATCAGAACCACGTCGCCTTCGGGGACGAGGAAGAAATCGACGAGGAATTTGCCCTGCGGCGTCAAAAGCGCGGCATAGACGGCGCCACTCTCAAGGCCTTTAACATCGTTGGTGATCAGCCCTTGCAGGAAATGCAGCCGATCCTCGCCCGAGATTTCGATCACTTTGCGCGCGTGGTCAGTCATGTGAACCCTTTCCCCTTTTGTTGCCCTTCATATAGGAAGGGGAGAAGCCAAGAGAAGCTGCAAACCTGTTGAGGGGCCTATGCGCGCACCGATTTCTGTCATTATCCCGACGCTGAACGCGACGCCAAAGCTGCGGGAGACGATGCTGTCCCTGATGGAGGGGCTGGATGCCGGGCTGGTGCGCGAGTTGATCCTGACGGATGGCGGCTCCACCGATGGGGTGGAGAAGATGGCGGATTTCGTGGGCGCCGAACTGGTGATCGGTGCGCCCGGACGCGGCGCGCAGCTCAAACGTGGCGCAGAGGCGGCCCAAGGCGATTGGTTGCTGTTTGTCCATGCCGACACCTGGATGCCGGAGGGCTGGGCCGAGGCGACGGTTCAACATCTCGCCAAATCCTATGACCGCGCGCTGGTCTACCGGCTGTCGTTTCGCGACGCCAAAGGCGCGGGGCCGAAAATGACCGCAGGCTGGGCCAATCTGCGCACGAAACTGTTCGATTTGCCCTATGGCGATCAGGCCCTGTTGATTTCGCGCGAGCTTTACGATGAGATCGGCGGCTTTGCCGAGCTGCCTGTGATGGAAGACGTCGACATCGCCCGCCGCCTCAAAGGCAGGATCGAACTTAGTCCTTTGTGCGTCCAAACAGACCCATCACGTTACCAAACATCCGGCTGGTGGCGGCAAGGAGCCCGGAACCTTTGGCGTCTTCTGCGCTACCGTCTGGGCGCCGATCCTGCCCGGCTCGCACGGGGCTACCGTCCATAACAGTGCGCCCGTCGGCATATTGCAGGCGGTAAAGATCGGCATAAAGCCCACCACGCGCGAGCAATTCGTCGTGCGTGCCTTCGTCCACCACGCGGCCCTTGTCCATCACCACGATCTTGTCGGCGTCTCGAATGGTCGACAGACGGTGCGCGATCACCAAAGTGGTGCGGCCTTTCGACAGCTCTTCGAGCGCGTTTTGCACGATCTTCTCGGACTGCGCATCCAGCGCCGAAGTGGCTTCGTCCAAAAGCAACACCGGCCGGTCGCGTAACACGGCGCGGGCGATGGCGACACGCTGACGCTGGCCGCCCGACAGCCCCGATCCGCGCGGGCCGACAGGGGTATCGAGGCCCTGATCCAGACGGCTGGCGAAGTCCTCGACATGGGCGGCCTTGAGCGCGGCGGTGAGCTTGGCCGCATTGGCCTCGCTGCCCATGAGCACATTGTCCCGCAGGCTTTCGTCGAACAAAAGCGCATCCTGCGACACCACGGAATAGAGCCCGCGCAAGTCTGCCAAGCCCAGTTTCGTGGTGGGCACGCCACCGATGCTGATCTGGCCTTTGACCGGGTCGGCGAGACGGGTCATCAGGTGAAACAGGGTGGATTTCCCGGCCCCCGAGGCGCCCACAAGCGCGGTGGTTTTGCCCGCTGGCGCCGTAAAGGTCGTGCCACGCAGCACCGGCGCGTCGGCATAGGCAAATTCGACATTCTCAAACCGAATGTCCGCCGCATTGGGTTTCACGGGCAGGGCCACAGGTTTGGCAGGGCTTGTGATGTCCGGCTGCTCCGAGAAAATCGCATAAAGCCGCTCGAGCGAGGCCCGCGCCGCTTGCCATGCGCCCGAGACATTGCCGAGGCGACGCAGCGGTTCGAACACCAAGGCCATGGCCGTGAAAAACGACATGAACTCGCCGACCGTCTTGGTGCCGTCGATGATCTGTTGTCCGCCGTAGAGCAATACCCCGAAAAAGCCAAGACCCGCGACCAGATCCATCAGCGCAGGGATTGCGGCTTGCCCTGCGTTGGATTTGATTTGAGCGCTGACGAGATGGGACATTTCGTCTTCGAAACGGGTGGCCTCGCGCCGCTCCGTTCCCGAAAGCTTGATCGTGGTCGCGCCGTGAAAAATTTCGTCCAAACGGGTGGAGACACGCGCTGAGGCCACACGCGCGCGCCGCGTCGTGCGCCGGACGATGTTTTGCAGCACAGTGATCGGCACGGCCAAAAGCGGTGCGCCCGCGACGGCAATGAGGGTCCAGCGCCAGTCGACGGAAATCGCCACTGCCAAAAGCGAAATCAAGGAGATCACATCACGGGCGGCCACGGACAGCACCGTGCCCCAGACCGAAGCAGCTGCCCCGCTATCGCCACGGGTGCGTTCGATCAAGGTGCCCGGCGGGTTGTCCTGAAAGAACCGCCCGTCGAGTGTCAGCATATGCGCGACCAGATTGCCCTGAAGTTTTGCGGAAACCTTTTGGCCGATGCGGGACATGATCACGCGTTGCCCGAAAGAGGCGATGGCACGCAGGGAAAACACGCCGAAGACGGCGAGCGCCACCCACATGAGTGCATCGGATTGCCCTGTCACCAGAACCTTGTCGAACATCGGTTTGATCAGATAGGACAGCGCGCCCAACATCGCCCCTTCGAGCGACATAAGAACAAGTGCCAGAATCACAAAGCCCAGATGTCGCCGAAGATAGTCACGCCAAAGCCAACGGATCAGCACGCCCGACTGGGTTTCTGGGATCACTTGTTGCCCCCGCGCCGTGGGCTGGGGGCGCGCAGGTTGGGCCTGGGCCGTTTGTTCGGTGTTCTTTTGGGGAGCGCTCATGGGAAAGATCTGAATGTCTTGAAACGATGGGCTTTGTTCTGATCGTAACGCGTCAGGAACCAGTCCCGGATCGGGATCGGGCCATTGGTGTTCAAATCCTTTTCATAAAGGCGCAGAATATAGTCCAGAATGCCGGTTTTCGTGCTTTTGAGGTGCAGGAATCGCCAAGAGAGCATTTTCTTGGCCTCCTGGATCGAAGCCCCTTCGCAATGCAGAAGGTAAAGCGCGGAGGCCAACCCGGCCCGGTCGGCGCCTGATTTGCAATGGATCAGAAACGGCTTTTCGAGAGAGGCCAAAAGGTCGATCAACTCGACGTAATCCTTGCCGCTCAAGGCGCCGCGCGCCGCCGCCTTGTTCGTGGTCACGAGCGTGATGCCATAGGTCTCGCAGGCCTGTCGTTCCAAAAGGCTGAAAGAGACCTCTTTCTCGCCTCTCAGCGACAGGATCGTCTTGATCCCCATCTTCGCATAGCGTTCGATCCGCTTCGGAGACGGCTGGTTCGAGCGCCAGACGCCGGGGGCGATCTCGTAGAGATTGGTCCAGAGTCCACGCAGGAAGGCGTGATCGAACAGGTGGAAATGCCACATCGCCATATGCCGGGTGCGCCGGGTCGAAACGTCATTGCCGAACTGGCCGACCTCAGCGCGTTCAAGTTTCTTGAACCCTTTTTTCAGCGTCTTGAACATATGGTCCATTCCCAGGAAAGATCGCGTCTCTTTAGCCGTCTTTGCGGTTTGGAGCAAGCGAGGTGGGGCAGGCGTCATCTCTGCAAGGCAGATGTGCTTGCACGCGTCATTGACGCAGACGCGGTGCGGCGTTAGTCCAAAGAGCTTCACAGATTTTTTGAGGTCTCTCATGTCTCTTGCCAACGGTCGTCATTATCTCGCCATTCCGGGTCCTTCTGTGATCCCTGACCCCGTGTTGCAGGCGATGCATCGCCCGGCGCCGAACATCTACACCGGCGAGTTGGTAGAACTGACCCACGGCCTGATCCCCGATCTCAAGACCATCGCCGGGACCTCAGGCCACGTGGCGCTCTATATCACAAATGGTCATGGGCTTTGGGAAGCCTCCCTCACCAACATGATCTCGCGCGGGGACAAGGTTCTGGTCTGTGTGACCGGCAATTTCGGCCATGGCTGGGCCGATGTCGCGGCGCGTCTGGGCGCCAATGTGGAAATTCTCGACTTCGGCAAACAGGCCCCGGTTGATCCGGCCCGCCTCGAAGCGGCTTTGAAGGCCGACACTGCACATGAGATCAAAGCGGTGCTCGCCACCCATGTCGACACCGCCACCTCTGTGCGCAACGACATCGCGTCGATCCGCAAGGCCATCGACGCCGCCGGGCACCCTGCGGTTTTCGGGGTCGATTCCATCGCGTCCCTCGGCTGTGACCGGTTCGAAATGGACGCCTGGGGCGTCGATGTGATGATTGCCGCCTCGCAAAAGGGTCTGATGACGCCTCCGGGCATGGGGTTCGTCTGGTTCTCAGACAAGGCCCGTCAGGAGGGCATGGGCAATGATCTGCGCACGCCCTACTGGGACTGGGAAACACGCGCCAAGCCGGTGCATCTCTACGAATATTTCGACGGCACCCCGCCGACGCATCACCTGTATGGCCTGCGTCAGGCCGTCTCGATGATTCTGGACGAAGGTCTGGAAAACGTCTGGGCGCGGCACGAAACGCTGGCGCGAGCCTATTGGGCAGCCTTTGACGCATGGGGGCAGGGTGGCGCTTTGCGTCTCAATATTGCCGATCCCGCCTATCGCTCTCATGCGGTGTCGACGCTGAGCCTCGGTGCCGGGGACGGCACACGGCTGCGCACGTGGCTGACCGAGCATCTGGGCATCACCTTGGGGATTTCCTTGGGCTTTGGTGACATCGGGTCGCCCGAGGCCGACGGCTATTTCCGCATCGGTCACATGGGCCACATCAACGCGCATATGGTGCTGGGCATCATTGGCGCGATAGAAACGGCCTTTGCGGCGCTGGATATTTCGCATGGCGAAGGCGGCTCTGTCGCCGCGGCCAAGCTTTTGGCCAGCCGGGTGTGATCTTCCACTTGTCATCTTCAAGTGAAATTTTGAGGGGCCTTCGGGCCCCTTTTCCCTTTCGCGAGTTTGTCTTTCAGAGTGAAAAAGAGCACCGCTTCGCTCTCCCTCCCATGCGTTAACCTTAATCAGATTAAAGCGTCACGCCTTTAACTTGAGACATCAAATAAAGGCGAGGCGCGTGCAACGCTTATATCTTGTACTGCGCTCCGCCAAAATCTGTGTCTCAGGTTTTTGGCGGAACGCTTTAACCTTAATGCGAACTGAGGGGGCGTGGTGCAAAGCGTCGGCCGTTACCCCAGATCCGCAAGCGCCAGAGGCAGGCGCTCCGCGAAAATCTCTATCTCTTCCGGCAGCCCGACAGAGACGCGGATGCAGCGATCCAATGGCGCCACGCCGGGCATGCGGACAAAGACGCCATGGGCATCCAGCGCCTTCACAACTGCCCGCGCATGGTCGCCATCGCGCCCACAATCCATCGTGACGAAATTCGTGGCCGACGGAAGCGGGGTCAAACCCACAGAATGTGCGATTTGTGCAAGTCTTTCGCGGCCCTTTGTAACCTTTTCGATGGTCTCGGACAGATACTCCTGATCTGCAAGCGCTGCCAAAGCCCCCGTCTGTGCCGCGCGGTTGACGCCAAAATGGTTGCGGATTTTGTCAAAGCTCATGGCGATGTCACGATGCGCGATGCCATAGCCGATACGGGCGCCTGCCATGCCATAAGCTTTTGAAAAGGTGCGGAAGCGGATGACGCGATCGTGCGACGTGTCGAGCGCGGGGCGCGTGTTCTGCGGGGCGAATTCGGTATAGGCCTCGTCCAAGATCATCAGACAACCCTCCGGCACGGCGTCGATCATCGCTTGCACGGTTTCCGCCCTATGCACCGATCCCATCGGATTGTTCGGATTGGACAAGTAAACCAGCTTGGCGCCGACCTCTTTGGCCTTGGCGATCAACGCCTCGGGATTCTCATAATCGCCCTTATAGGGCACAGTATGCAGAACCCCGCCAAAGCCCGCGACATGATAGTTGAACGTCGGATAAGACCCCGCCGAGGTGACCACCGCATCGCCCGGACCGACATAGAGCCGGACCAGATTGCCCAGAAGGCCGTCGATGCCTTCGCCGACGGTGATCTCATCTGCGTCAAGGCCATGGTGTGCGGCTAAAGCCAGTCGCAAATTGCGATTTTCCGGTTCGCCATATTTCCAGGCCCCGCTCAGACTGTCGGCCATCGCCTCCAAGGCCTTCGGAGAGGGTCCAAAGGACAGCTCATTGGCGCCCAGACGGGCGTCAAAGGCGGCACCACGCAGCTCTTCCATGCGCTCAGGCGCGACGAAGGGCACGGTGGCGGGCAAGGATTGGGCGAGCGGGGTTTGGCGTGTGTCTGTCATGCCGGCTTTCCTGCCCCAAAGCGCGGGGGCGCGCAAGCGTCGCAACGTCAGACATGACGGATTTGCGTGCCTTGATAAGGTGGCCGAAGGAGGACCCGCCATGACCGTCACGCTCGAGATCAAAGACCACATCGCCCATCTGACCCTCAACCGCCCCGACAAGATGAACGCGGTGACCGAAGGCATGATTGCCGATCTTCTGGCGTATGTGGCGGAGATTGCCGCCTCAGACGCCCGCGTCGTTTTGCTCTCGGGCGCGGGCAAGGCCTTTTGCGCGGGGCTTGATACTTCGAATTTCCAACGCTTCCTGTCCGAGGATTTGGATCAGCTTGTGATGGAGCGCACCCATGGCGACGCGAATGCGTTTCAGGCTTTCTCTCTGGCGCTTTACGACCTGCCGATCCCGGTCGTCGCCACCATTCACGGTCCCTGTTTCGGCGCGGGGATGCAATTGGCCATTGCCGCCGACATGCGTATCGCGTCACCCGAAGCGCAGCTGTCGATTATGGAGATGAAATGGGGGCTGATCCCGGACATGGGAGGCATGATGCTCTTCCCGCGCGTGCTGCGCTCGGATGTGTTGCGGCTGCTGACCTACACGAATGACATCGTCCCTGCCGACCGCGCGATAGAATTGGGGCTTGTCACCGAAGTGGCCGAAGACGCTCATACGCGCGCCTTGGAGATCGCCACCACCATCGCCGGCAAAAGCCCGTCGGCCATCCGGGCGGCCAAGCGGTTAATCGACACGGCAGAGACCTCGCAGGATCGCGCGCATATCCTCATGGAGGAAAGCCGCGAACAGCGGGCGTTGATCGGAAAGAAAGACCAGATGGAAAGCGTCATGGCACAAATGCAGGGCCGCGCGGCTAATTATGACTGAGCCTGTGTTTCCTTTGTTGCTCTAAATACTCAAAAGGCCCGCCGGTGTGGCGAGCCTTTCATGAGTATTTTTACCAAGAAAAAGATCAGGCGATCTCGGAAAGACGCGCGAGTGCGGCTTTGAGTTTGCCCTCTTCCTCTTCGCGGGCGCTCAGGTTTTCCTGCGCCTCGGTGACAACCTCTTCGGGTGCGCTTTCGACGAATTTCGGGTTGTTCAACCGACCGCGCAGACCGCCCAGTTCCTTGGCCAATTTGCCCAGAGCTTTTTCCAGACGGGCCTTTTCCTCGGCGATGTCGATCACGCCTTCGAGGGGCAGGGCGAAGGTGCCGCCCGCCACAGAAATCGTGATCGCGCCTTTCGGCATCGGGCCTTCGGAGAGGCTGTCGAGGCGCGCGAGTTTCATGATCATCGCTTCGTTGTTGGCCCAGGCGGTTTTGCCCGCCTCGTTCAACTCGACCTGCACCATCGGGATTTTGAGACCCGCCGGCACATGCACTTCGGCGCGCGACGAGCGGATGCTCTCGATCAGGTCGATCACCCAGTTCATCTCCGCGTCGGCCTCTGCGTCGATCAGCTCAGAGGACAGCTCCGGCCAGTCGGTGAGCGCCAGCATCCCGCGACCCGGTTTGACCGTGCCCCAAAGCTCTTCGGTGATGAAGGGCATGATCGGGTGCAGCATGACGAGCGCCTGATCGAGGACCCAGCCCATGGTCTGACGGGTCTCGGCTTTCGTTGCCTCGTCGCCATCGTAGAACAGCGGTTTCGAGAGTTCGACATACCAGTCGCAGAGCTTGCCCCAGACAAAGGCATAGAGCGCGTTTGCGGCGTCGTTGAACCGGTACTCCTCGAAGGCGGTGTTGACCTCGGCCAGCACCTTGGCGGTCTCACCGATGATCCATTTGTTCACGGTCGCGCTGGGCGTCGGAATGACACCCGGCTCATAGGCGTCGAAGACCTCGTTCATCTCGGCAAAACGCGCGGCGTTCCAGATCTTCGTGGTGAAGTTCCGGTAGCCTTTGATGCGGTCCACAGAGAGTTTGAGCACACCACCGATGGAGGCCATGGAGGCATTGGTGAAACGCAGCGCATCGGCGCCGTATTCGTCGATGATCTCCAGCGGGTCGATGACGTTGCCGGTGGTTTTCGACATCTTCTTGCCCTTCTCGTCGCGGACGAGCTGGTGCAAATAGATGGTGTGGAACGGGATTTCGTCCACGACTGCCAGTTGCATCATCATCATCCGGGCGACCCAGAAGAACAGGATGTCAAAACCGGTGACCAAGACATCGGTCGGGAAATACTTCGATGTACTCTCGTCCCAGTTCGGCCAGCCAAGGGTGCCGATCGGCCATAGGCCCGAGGAGAACCACGTGTCGAGAACGTCCGGGTCACGCCACACCGGGTAGACCAGTTTGGTCGGGTCCTGGGTGACGTTATACTGCGCGAGACCTTCGGCGAAGGCTTCGATGCCCTCTTGGCGATCCGCGACCTCGATAACACGGCAATGGTTCAGCGGCGTCGGCAGGTCGGCCATGTCGGCGAAGAATTTCGCGTGCACGGCGTCGAAATCGGAGGCGCAGTGATGGACGGAACCGGCGTGCAACATGCCGCCTTCGGTCAGAAGGCGGATGAGTTCGACCTCGTCCAGTGCGCCATCGCCTTCGTCATCCTTGAAGTTCGGCGCAGAGAGATCGAGCCCGTACCAGACCGGGATCTGATGGCCCCACCAGAGCTGACGCGAAATGCACCAGGGTTCGATGTTTTCGAGCCAATGGTAATAGGTCTTCTCACCGCTCTCAGGCATGATCTTGGTGCGACCAGAGCGCACAGCGTCCAGAGCGGGACCCACGACTTTTTCGGCGTCCACATACCATTGATCGGTCAGCATCGGTTCGATCACGACCTTGGAGCGGTCGCCAAAGGGCTGCATGATCGGTTTGTCTTCGACGTAGGGCACGGTCTCGGTGACCTCGGACTCATTGCCGTCTTCGTCTTTGACTTTTTTCGTGATGGAGGTCATCACGGCGAGACCTTCGTCGTTGATCTCTTCCACCACGGCTTTACGCGCCTCGAAACGGTCAAGACCGCGCAGGTGATCGGGCACAAGGTTGATCGTGTCGACTTCGGCCTCGGTAAACGGTTTGCCCGCGAGGATTTCGGCGGCGAGAATGGCGCTGTCCTCATAGGACAACCCGTCGGTCCGCATCGCGCCTTTGGTGTCCATCAGGCGATACATCGGCAGGTTGCCACGTTTGGCCACCTGATAGTCGTTGAAATCATGCGCGCCGGTGATTTTCACCGCACCGGAGCCGAAATTCATATCCGGGTATTCGTCGGTGATGATCGGGATCAGACGGCGATGCTCTTTCGGACCAACTGGGATTTCGCAGAGCTTGCCGACGATGGGTGCGTAACGCGCATCATCCGGGTGCACCGCGACGGCTCCGTCGCCCAGCATGGTTTCGGGACGGGTCGTGGCGATGGAGATGTAGTCGCGCTCCTCGGAGAACACGACATTGCCGTCCTCGTCCTTCTCGACATAGGTGTAGGTCTCGCCGCCCGCGAGCGGGTATTTGAAGTGCCACATATGGCCCGCAACTTCGATATTCTCGACTTCGAGATCCGAGATCGCGGTTTCAAAATGCGGGTCCCAGTTCACAAGCCGTTTGCCGCGATAAATCAAGCCCTTGTCGTACATATCGACAAAGACCTTGATCACGGCGTCATGGAAATTCGGGCTGTTTTCATGGCCAATGCGCGGGTCCCCCGGCGCGCCGGCCATGGTGAAGGCATTACGTGACCAATCGCAAGACGAGCCAAGGCGTTTGAGCTGGTTGATGATCGTGGCGCCATACTGACCCTTCCACTCCCAGACCTTCTCGATGAAGGCGTCGCGGCCCAATTCGGCCCGCGAGGGCTGGCCGGTTTTGGCAAGCTCTTTTTCGACCATCAACTGTGTGGCGATGCCCGCATGGTCCTGACCCGGCTGCCACAGCGTGTCAAAGCCGCGCATCCGGTGCCAGCGCACGAGGATGTCCTGAATGGTGTTGTTGAACGCGTGTCCAACATGCAGAGCGCCCGTCACATTGGGCGGCGGGATCATGATGGTAAAGGTCTCGTCGCGGCTCTTGTTGGCCCCGGCCTTGAAGGCGCCTGCCTTTTCCCATTCCGCATAGATGCGGGCTTCCGCCTCATGTGCGTCGAATGTCTTTTCCATAGCCATCTTATGTCTCGCTCAGTCGGATTTCGTTCGGTTCTTTTCGTCTCGCGATGTTTAGCCTGTGCGACAGTGAAGGAAAAGGGCGAAAGACCGCCTGTGCTTTGGTGGGAAAGCGTTGCGAGTGCGTGGAATTTGACCTGATGTTAACGGGTCCTGTGCGAAGACCTCTGTCAAAGTTGAGAGGAGAACGGCGATGGGCGGGGCCCCCGCGGACTTGCAAAGACTGGCCGATCGTTTGAGCCGCAGCGCCTGGCACAATGGTGTGACGCTGTCGCTCTATGATCGCGAAACCGGTCGGGAAACCCATGTCGGGAGCGGCGCGCTGGACAAGCGCACGCCTTATTTTGCGACGGGCGCGTCAAAGCTGTTCGTGACCGCGATCCTTTTGCAGCTCTGCGAGGAGGGAAAGATCGACCTCGATATGCCGTTCCTGCGCTACATCTCAAACACCGCAAGCTGTCTGGAATTGCATGTCATGGATAGGGTCGATCGCACCGACCAGATCACACTGCGTCACCTCATGTCGCACAGGTCAGGCTTGGGGAATTTCTTTATCTACAAACGTCAGGCGCGTGAGCTTCGGCATATGGTCGGTGACGGTGTGGACAGCTCATGGGGATTTGAAGATGCGATGCAGCGCGCCCGTTCTCACGGCGCCATTCGTGCCCCCGGGACAGGGGAGAGGGCATATTATTCCGACACCAACTATCATATTCTCGGCCGCGTGATCGAAGATGTGACGGGTATGAGTTTCGCGCGCGCTGTGCAAAGCCGCATTGCTGAGCCGCTCGGTTTACAGGCGACTTATGTCTATTGTGATCCCTCGGATTCTCGCCCCGTTGATCCGATGTCGCGCGCACAACATGTGCATGTCCCCCGCACCATGGCGTCTTTTCAGGCCGATGGTGGCATCGTGACCACCTCGCGGGAATCGATGATCTTTGCACGCGGGTTCTTCGAGGGCTATCTGTTCGACAAACGCATCCTGCCGCGCTTGTTCACATGGCATCCGATGTTTTTCCCCACTGAATTCGGTGCCGGTATGATGCATGTTCAGGTGCCCTGGTGGATGACCCTGCCTTACAGGTTGCGGTTTCGCGCGCGGAATTTTTTCAAACCGGCGCCACGTTTGATCGGACATATCGGTCTTGGCGGAACATTGTGTTTCTACGCCCCCGATCACGGGGTTTACGTGGCCGGGACGGTCAACCAACTGGTCGACCCGGCCCGAGGTCTGGCCTTTGGGCTACGGGGGGTGGAAGACGTCGTGGGAAGGATTAGGGCTCAATATCTGCGTGATGCGCGTCTACAGCCCGAACATGCCGCACCGCTGGCATCACACATCTGAGGGCTGTATTTCAGGCCGACTCTCTGCCTAAATAGACCTGTCGAATTTGGTCGAGAGGTGGATGAGGCTTTCGAGGTCCTGCACGCCGGTGATGCCGTTGATCTGATCGAGGGTCTGGTCGATCTCCTCGGTCGTTTCACAGGCGATCTGCGCGATCAGGTCGACACGTCCCGTTGAGGTTGCGACCATTTCCACCTCCGGCACCGCCTTGAGCTTTGTCACCACCGAGGCCGAGCTGCGCGGTTCGACCTGAATGAGCACCGTCGCCTTGATCCGCCGCGCCAGCGCCACATCGCCCAGCTTGATCGTATAGCCCGCGATGGTGCCATTGGTTTCCATTCGTTCAAGACGCGCCTGCACGGTCGAGCGCGCGACTTTGAACCGGCGCGCAAGCCGCGACACGGAGATCGAGGAATCGGCGGCCAGCGCCATCAGAATCTTGTTGTCGAGATCGTCCAAAATCGTCCCCCCCCAAGTTTACAGCACGGGCCGGAGAGGCCGGCATATTTGCGCTATGTCAATTTGACCGATAATTTCGTCAAAATGACCGGCATAATGCATGATTTTACCCTTTCGAACGGCAAAATCAACACGCATATAGCGATCATTGATTTACAGGATCAAAGGGCGGTCGAGACCCCCGGGAGAACCCGGAAGACCTGCACCTGGCCTGGTTCGGATAACCGCGTAAGCGCAATCCCAACCGGACTATTCCCGGGCAAGATGTGGCTGCGCTCTGTTGGTAAAGGACGACACCAATGGGGCTCTCTAAAACCATCTGGGCAACGCCCAGCGAATTCCTGCGCACGCATGCTCCCGAGCATCCGGTGCTGTTTTTCTCTCCCTCGATCCTGCAAGCGACCGCGCGTCGTTTTCTAAAAGGTTTTCCGGGTTTCGTGACCTATGCGGTCAAATCCAACCCGGATGAGGGCGTGCTCGCCAACCTCGTGGCCGCAGGGGTCAAAGGGTTCGATGTGGCCTCGCCCGTCGAGATGGACACCATTGCCCGCATCGCGCCCGGCGCGGCCATGCATTACAACAACCCGGTTCGCTCGCGCACCGAGATTCTGCACGCCGTCAAAATGGGCGTGAAATCCTACTCCGTGGACAGCCACTCCGAGCTTGTGAAGCTTGGCGAATTGGTGCCCGCCGACGGTGTCGAGATTTCCGTGCGCTTCAAACTGCCGGTCGAGGGGGCTGCTTACAACTTCGGCGCCAAATTCGGTGCGACTGTCGAGCTGGCCGCCGAGCTTCTGACGCTCGCCTCTCAGTTGGGCTTCACGCCGTCTTTGACCTTCCACCCGGGCACGCAATGCACCGATCCGCATGCATGGGACAAATACATCCGCGCCGCCGCCGAGATCGCGCGCATGGCCGACGTCAAAATCGCGCGTCTGAACGTGGGTGGCGGCTTCCCGTCGCACCGTCTGAACGAAGTTGTGCCGCAGCTTGAGCCGACCTTCGATCTCATCGGTCGTGTAGCGCGAGAGGCCTTTGGCGACGACATGCCGGCGCTCGTCTGTGAGCCGGGTCGTGGTCTTGTGGCCGAAAGCTATTCTCTCGTGACCCGCGTCAAGGCGATCCGTGACGACGCCCATGTGTTCCTGAACGATGGCGTCTACGGTGGTCTGTCCGAGCTGCACCTCGTCGGCGTGATCGACCGCATCGGCGTGTTCGGCCCGCAAGGCGTCAAACGCGAGGGCGAGACCGTGAACCGCACGGTGTTTGGCCCGACCTGCGACAGCCTCGACAAGCTGCCGTCCGAACTGGCGTTCCCGGTGACGATGGAAGAGGAAGATCACGTGATCTTCTACGGCCTCGGCGCCTACTCTTTGGCGACCGCGACGAAGTTCAACGGCTTCGGTCAGATCACCGTGGAAACCGTGCACCGTCAACTTTGAACGGGTCACTTTGAAATACGCCTGAGAGTCGTTCCTCATGCGAAACCCCTCCTCGAAATCCGGGGAGGGGATTTTTAGCGATTCTATGGTAACTCTCCGGAATGGAAGAGAGAAAAAGCCTCATCGGCCGTCTGGGCCCCTTGTTCAAATTCCGCAAACGCATCCGCACCTCCGGGGGGCATCATGCGCGTGGGCCGCTGAGCCATGTGATCTTGATGGATGGCACCTTGTCGTCCTTGCAGCCCGGTTTGGAGACCAACGCCGGGCTGGCCTATAAACTCTGCTCCGAGGCGGCGCAGGGGGCCAATATGCTGGTGCGCTATGAAGCTGGCATCCAGTGGGTCGATTGGCGCGATACGCGCGATGTGATCGAAGGCCGCGGCATCAATCAGCAAATCCGGCGTGTCTACGGCGCGCTCGCGTCACGCTACCGGCCCGGCGACAAGATTTACCTCTTCGGCTATTCGCGCGGCGCCTATGCGGTGCGCTCGCTGTCGGGGTTCATCGACATGATCGGGCTCTTGCGCGCCGAAGAGGCGACCGAGCGCAACATCCGCGATGCCTATCGGCACTATCAAATGGCGCCCCATGCCCGTGCGGCGCAGGCGTTCACAAAGACCCATTGCCACGACAAAGTCGAGATCGAATTTCTGGGGGTCTGGGATACGGTGGCGGCGCTGGGCCTGCATATGCCCTTGGTGTGGCGCTATTCTTCGGTGTTTCACGAATTTCATACCCAAGAACCCGCGCGCTGCGTCAAAGCGGTCTATCATGCGCTGGCCTACCACGAACGCCGCCGCGCTTATGCGCCGGTCTTGTTTGACAGCCCCGATGATCCGCCTGTTTTCAATGGGCGCAAACAGGTGTTGCAGCAGATGTGGTTCCCCGGCACCCATGGCGATGTCGGTGGGCAATTGTCGGGCTATAACCCGGAGCGACGGTTGTCGAATGCGGCACTTGTCTGGATGCTCGACAAGGCGGAACAAGCAGGGTTGGAGTTGCCGGATGGGTGGCGGATGCGCTATCTCGCGGACCCGCATGGGCCGTCGATCGGGCTCAATCGCGGCTGGGGAAAGTTCTTTTGGCTGCGCGCGCGGCGCGGGGTGGGGCAGGACCCGTCAGAAATCCTGCACCCGGCGTTGAAATCCTAGATCACGCCCAGATTGGCGCAGACCGCCTTGGTCAGGGTCGGACGGTTCAGCGTATAGAAATGCAAATCCTCGATGCCTTCCGCAAGAAGTTTTTCGCAAAGCTTGGTGCACAGGTCGATGGAGAGCTGATGGTGGTCCTGTGAATGTTCAAAGGCTGCCTCATAGCTGATCGGGATCGGCGTGCCACAGGAGGCGGCGAATCTCTGGATGCCTTTCCAGCTGGTGATCGGCAGGACGCCGGGGATGATATGACCTTCGATCCCGGCGCGCGCGCAGCGGTCGCGGAAACGAAAGAAATTTTCCGGCTCGAAGAAAAATTGCGTGATGGCAGAATCGGCGCCTACCTCGAATTTCTGTTTCAGCCAGGAGACATCCGCATTCTCGTCGGCGGCTTCCGGGTGCGGGTCCGGGTAGGCGCCGACGCGGATTTTGAAATCGCCGGTGTCTTTCAGCGCTGTGATCAACTCGACCGAGTTGGAAAAGCCACCCTCAGCGGGGGTGAATTTGCCCGCGCCTTTCGGCGGATCGCCCCGAAGTGCGACGATTTCATTCACGCCAGATTCTTTGTAACTATTGGCAATCGCGAGGGTTTCTTCTTTCGTCGCGTTCACGCAGGTCAGGTGCGCGGCAACATTCCAGCCGTATTCCTTATGCAGCAAAGAGACCGCATCATGGGTCAGCTCACGCGTCGTGCCGCCCGCGCCATAGGTCACGGAGACAAACGTCGGGTCCATGCCCTGAAACGCCTCGACGGTTTCGAACAGGCTGAAACAGGCCTGGATATTCTTCGGCGGGAAGAATTCGAAAGAGATATTGGGCGCTTTGGGCATTGTCTTGTCCTTGATCTTTTGTCGCCTTGTGTCATGCCACGCCATGTGAGACAAATTCATAATTCTCAAGAACAACATGAGCACCACTCAAGATGCATCTCGAATTTCGCCACCTGCGAACCATAAAGGCCATCTATGAAGAGGGCGGATTGGCGCGGGCGGCAGACCGGCTGAACATCACGCAATCTGCGCTGAGCCACCAGGTCAAGGGGCTGGAGGATCAGGCGGGGGTGGAATTGTTCGTGCGGCGTTCGAAACCGCTCAAGCTCTCGGCGGCGGGGATGCGTTTGCTGGCTTTGGCCGAAGACGTCCTGCCTAAAGTCGAAGCCCTCGAAGACGAGTTTCGCGGCATTGAGGCGGGCACGCTGGGGCGGCTTCATATTGCGATGGAGTGCCACGCCTGTTTCGACTGGCTCTTTCCGGTACTGCATCAATTCCGCGAGGCCTGGCCCGAGGTCGACATCGACATTCGCCAACGTCTGGCCTTCGGGGCGCTTCCGGCGCTGGAGCGCGAGGAAGTGGATTTCGTCATCTCTTCGGACCCCGAGAACATCCACGGTATCACCTTTGTGCCGCTCTTTGATTACGCGCCGATGTGTGCCATGTCGTCGAAATCGCCGCTGACGCAGAAGGCCTATGTCGAGGCGGATGATTTCCGCGATCAGACGTTGATCACCTATCCGATGGACCGCACGCGGCTCGATGTCTTTAAGAACTTGCTGATCCCGGCGGGGGTCGAGCCGTTGCAACAGCGTAAGGTCGAGTTGACGGATGTGATCCTGATGCTCGTGGCTGCCGGGCGCGGCGTGGCGGTGTTGCCCGATTGGGTGATGCGCGATATTCGCAACATGCCGGATTACGCCGTGCGCCCGCTGACCGCCAAAGGCGTCAAGCGGACGATGTATGCAGCCGTACGGGACACGGATTTGGAAAAACCCTATATGGTCCATGTGTTGCGCATCGCGAAGGCCGAAGCGGCGAAGATCAGAGGCGGCTGATCAGCGTTTCAACAGCGTCTCGAAGGTGCCGAAAATCATGCGCTGGCCGTCAAAGGGCATGTCTGCGCCCATCTCGGCAAAACGCGGGTCGGTTTCCATCGCCGCCATACAGGCCATGGCTTTCGCCTCATCGGGCCATTCGATGAAGGACACCACCACGGTCTCGTCTTCCTTGAGCTGAACCGCCAAGGGCAGGGAACTCACCTCACCCGGCGGCACCATGCTGCCCCAGCCTTCGAACAATTGCAATGCACCGTACTCCATGAACAGCGGCGCCATGGTTTCGGCCACGGTTTTATACTGGTTGCGATGGGCCGTGGGCACGGGGATGACGGCGATTTGGAAATAGGACATGGTGAACCTCAACCTTTGTACTCGTTATAGTTTCCGCTCGACGTTAACACGCTTGTGCCGAAATTCGACGGTTTTCTGGCGTCTCGAATGCAACCGGCGAAAAATGACGGCGTCGCAAAAACCGCATCAGAGCATTTCTTTGCCCGCAAACCCTTGGCAGACTGGGTTTGGCGGCGTATACGCCCGGTCTGAACATCTTACACATCTACGCCCCGGAGCGACCCATGCAAGGCAGTGCCAATCTCAACGTCATGATCAAAGCTGCGCGCGCCGCAGGCCGTTCGCTGGTGAAAGACTTCCGCGAGGTCGAGAACCTTCAGGTGTCTTCGAAAGGCGCCGGGGATTTTGTGTCCAAGGCCGACATCCGCGCCGAAGAGATCATCCGCGACATGTTGATGGAAGCGCGCCCCAATTACGGTTGGACCGGCGAAGAGAGCAAATCCGTTGAGGGCAAGGACCCGACGCGCCGCTGGATCGTCGATCCGCTCGATGGCACGACGAACTTCCTGCACGGCCTGCCGCATTGGGCGGTGTCCATTGCCTTGGAGCATAAGGGCGAGATCGTGTCTGGTGTCGTGTTCGACCCGGCCAAGGGCGAGCTGTTCTGGGCCGAAAAAGGCGCGGGCGCCTGGATGAACGACATGCGCATTCGTGTCTCCGGCCGGACTAAAATGATCGAGTCGATCTTTGCCACCGGCCTGCCGTTTGGCGGTCGTGCCGATCTGCCGGAAACGCTCCGCGATCTGGCGCGGCTTTTGCCCGCCACCGCCGGTGTGCGTCGTTGGGGCGCGGCCGCGCTCGATCTCGCCTATGTGGCGGCGGGGCGCTACGATGGCTTCTGGGAACGCCGTCTCAATGCTTGGGATATGGCGGCAGGTGTGCTTTTGGTGAAAGAGGCCGGCGGCTTCGTTCAGGCGATCCATCCCGAGGACAACCCGGTCGAGAGCGGTGAAGTGATCTGTGGCAACGAGGCGTTGTTCGACCGTTTCGCAAACGTGATCCGCTCGGCCTGATCCCATAAAAAAAGGGCCTCACGGTCTGTTTCATCTGGCTTTCCCTCTCACGGTCCCGGTTTTGCCTCATTTCTGACATGTTTCGCGTCAAAAACTGCGGGACTGAATATCGTAGGAATATTGGGTGATGATGATGAGGCGCTCATGGCGTGACTTCTGGACGCGAGACGAGGCTGCGGTCACGGTTGATATGGTTGTTCTCATGTCAGCGGTTGTCGGGCTTTGCTTCGGGATCGTCTACGTCCTTTGGCAAGGCGCCTATGAGATGACGGTCAATGTGGCCACAGCTGTCGAAACCCTTGATATTGACCGATATATCGAGGGCCAGAAATAGACGTCTGCGGACGCCTTTGCCCTTTGCCCTTTTCCTAACATGACTGGAAACACGCTCAGCGTCGGCGTCTCGCGACCGTCGGAATGGAGCTTTGTGTAAAGCGATAGCTGGCCTGTCGATGGGTCGGATGCCCCCGTGTGCGTGACCAAAAAGCGGTTCCGCCTAGGCTTTTCCACAGGGGATAGGTCACGATCACACCGGCGACGAAGCCGCCGATATGCGCCAGATGCGCCACGCCACCTGCGCCGGTCGATCCCATTTCCGCGAAAATCTGCAAACCGAACCAGATGCCAAGCATGATCCATGCGGGCATTGGGAAGACTTTGAAAAAGATGATGAAAATGAACAGGACATCGACGCGGGCCTTTGGAAACAAAAGAAGATAGCCACCCATGACCCCCGCGATCGCGCCCGAGGCCCCCACCATAGGCACGCGGGAGCCCGGATCGGCCAGATATTGCGCCATACCTGCCGCGAGACCGCAGATCATATAAAACCCGAGATAGCGCAGATGGCCCATCTCGTCTTCTAGGTTGTCTCCGAAAATCCACAAAAACAGCATATTGCCCGCGATATGCAAAAGCCCGCCATGCATGAACATCGAGGTGAAGAAAGTATAATAGCCGTCGCCATGGCTGATTCTGGCTGGCAAGAGCGCCCACTCCGAATAGATCGACAAAAGCGCGCGTTCGTCCCCATAGCTGGGCAGCATCGCCAGAAATACGGCAATGTTCACGGCGATGAGCACATAGGTGACCATGGCCGGACGCCGCGAAGGATTATGATCTCGGATCGGGAACATGCGACCAATGTGGTGGGCCGTGCGGAGAGGTCAAGTGAAACTCGCCTTTACACGGATTTTTCAATGGGTAAAACGTCAGCACAATCTATTGATGCGCATTGCGTTTCTTCAAAAGTGAACGCTTCACGTTCTTTTAGAAAAGCATTATGGTCCGCGTGCTTCGTGCCCGCGTGGTGGAATGGTAGACACAGAGGACTTAAAATCCTTAGGCCGTAACTGGCCGTGCCGGTTCGAGTCCGGCCGCGGGTACCAAATAATATGCCGTGTGTTGAGGCGGTAGGTAAGGAATAAAAATGATTGTCGTGACATCAAGCTCAATTCCCTCGCGCTTTCAGTATCTTCCGAAATTCTATGCCAAGCTGGCAAAACAAAAGATTCGCCCGGACAAGGTGGAGCTTTGGGTGGCCCGCAATTATCGCCGGTTTCCCGGGGAGGTCCCGTCCTTGCCGGAGCTGCCGGACTGGGTCGAGGTCAATTGGGTCGAAGACGATCTGGGGCCTGCGACAAAGGTTCTGCCTGCGTCGCGCAAATGGCGTGGGCAGGATGTCGATCTGATCTATTGCGATGATGATCGGATTTACGATCCGAACTGGATTGCGCGGTTTGTCGATGCCAAGGAAAAATTCCCGGGCATGGCCCTCTGCGAATCTGGTTTTACCCTGAAATACCTTGGGATGGAGAGGACCAAGCCACTCCCGGGGCCGGCACCTGAACGCTGGTCGTACCGGCAACGTAAGGAATACCGGATCAAGCGGGTTCTGAGTTTGGGGTTACATCGCCCACCCCGCAAACATTATTCTACGGCTGGCTATGTCGATGTGGTCGAAGGTTTTGCGGGCGTCATGGTGCGGCCAGATTGGTTTACCGACGAGGATTGGAATATTCCGGATATTCTATGGACGGTCGATGATATCTGGCTGTCGGGGCAAATGCTTCGTCGCGGGATTTATTCTCATACGACCGATGTGCCTATGCGCTGTGTATCTCTTGATGGCACCAAACTTGCCGACCAGTTGACGGTCCATGTCGAGGGCGGTGTCGGGCGTATGGATGCCAACCGGGCCTGTGTTCAGTATTTCCGTGAACACTATGGCATCTGGATGTAAATTGCTGGGGCTTCAGTGCCCGCGCAGTTTGAATTCCAGCTTGCTCAGCGCCGCCAGCCACCAATGCCGTTTGACGTCCTTGTAGACAAAGGGGCGGCGCACCTTCGGATCTTCGGGAGTCAGGAACTCTTCCGCAATCGGCAGATGTGTCGGCGCACGTTCACGCATCGCAGCAATCTCTTGGGCCGTCATGGGCACAAAACGTTTCGGTTCCGTGCCGACGAGACGGCGCGCCATGCGACCGGCCAGCGTCTGTTGCCTGTGGCGATAGATCGGCACTTCGGGCAGGTGGAACACGAAGGGATTGGCCAGATGCGGCATGGAGGAGAACTTCCGACGCGCTTGTAGGACATTTTCATGTTCCGAGGGCTGCATCTGCCATTCAGCGTCACGGAGCCGATCCACATGCCAAAGCGAGATGTCGAAATAGGCAATCCGGTTCTCATAGCCAGGCTGCTCTGGTGACAACGTCGTATCGTATAAACCGTCCTCAACCGGCGCGAGCAGGCGTTTATAGCGCTTGATCCGGGCCCCGCGCAGAAAGGTCACGGCCAGAAAGGCGCGGGTCTGATCGGCGGCGAAGGCGGCCTCAATGGCATCTAAATCCAACTGATCCAGCGGGCGCACCACCTGCGTGTCGTCTTGCAGCATGAGCAGATAGGGCCGCTCTGCCGTGTCCAGCGCGCGCTGCATGTTCGGGTAAAGCCCGCCATGACGGCTCTCGCCGCTGTCCGTCGTGGGCTGGACGACCCTCTCGGACGGCAGGGTCTTGAGAAAGGCGGCCAGCTGCGGATCATCGGAGTTGTCGTCAAAGATGCGGATGCGCGCGCCGGGCAGGTTGTCTTGCGCTGAGGCGAGGCAGTTTTTCAGATAGGCGGGGCGATTGTAGGAAAAAATCGCCACATCGAGATCGTCAAACGTCATCCGCTGTCCTTTCACATATCGAACATACGGGGGCTTTTGCGTCAGCTCCGTGTGCCTGCGAATTTCTCTTGCCATTCTTCGCGTTGCTCATCGGGGATCTTGGCGAAAAGATTGTCCGGTACGGTGAAGACATGGCCCGGTTTCAACGCCTCAAGTGCGCCCGCCACGTCTTCCGGCCAATCGAGGTCCGGCAGCGCCAGAGCGGTTTGCAGCTTGCCCGCCGTATCCGGGATGAAGGGCGCGGAAAGGCGCGCGTAGAGGCCAATCAGGTTGAGGCCCAGACGCACCTGCACCGCCGCCTTTTCCGGGTCTTCCTTGAAGGTCGACCAAGGGGCTGCGGATTGCAGGTATTCGTTGCCCGTGACCCAGATGGCACGCAGGGCATTCGCGCCTTTGCGCACGTCGATGGCGTCCATATGAGTCTGATATTCCGCGACTTTTGCAGTCAAATCGGCAATCAATGCCGCTTCTTGTTCGCCATACTCACCGCCCTCCGGTACCGCTTCCGAGAATTTTGAGCGGCAGAATTTGGTGATGCGGGAGACGAAGTTGCCCAACACGTCGGCGAGGTCTTTGTTCACGGATTGCTGGAAGTTTTCCCAGGTGAACTCGGAGTCCGAGCTCTCCGGGGCGTGCGACAGAAGCCACCAGCGCCAGTAATCCGCCGGCAGGATCGAGAGCGCCTGATCCATGAAGACGCCACGTCCGCGCGAGGTGGAAAATTGCCCGCCGTCATAGTTCAGATAGTTGAAGCTTTTGATGTAATCGACCATCTTCCACGGCTCGCCCGCACCCAGCATGGTGACCGGGAAGGAAAGGGTGTGGAAGGGCACGTTGTCCTTGCCCATGAATTGTACATATCGAACATCGTCGGCGCCTTTGTCCGTGCGCCACCACCGTTCCCAGGCGTCATCACCCAGCCCCTGTTTCGCGGCCCATTCGGCACCACAGGCGATGTATTCGATGGGGGCATCGAACCAGACGTAGAACACCTTGCCGTCCATGCCTTCCCAGGGCGCGCCCTCGAATTGCACCGGCACGCCCCAGCTCAGGTCGCGGGTGATGCCGCGGTCCTGCAACCCGTCACCGTCGTTCAGCCATTTCTTGGCAATCGAGGTGGTCAGAACCGGCCAGTCGGTCTGGCTGTCGATCCACTCGTTGAGGGCATCGCGCATGTTCGATTGTTTCAGGTAGAGGTGTTTGGTGACGCGCTGTTCCAGATCGGTCGCGCCCGAGATTGTCGAATGCGGCTCGATGAGATCGGTCGGGTCGAGCTGTTTCGTGCAATTGTCGCACTGATCGCCGCGCGCGGAATCGTAGCCGCAGTTCGGGCAGGTGCCCTCGATATAGCGGTCCGGCAGGAAACGCCCGTCGGTTTCGGAATAAATCTGCGTCTCTTCAACGAGTTCGATCAGACCAGCCTCGTAAAGCTTGGTCGCGAGGTGCTGGGTCAACACATGATTGGGCTGCGACGAAGAGCGCCCGAAATGATCAAAGGACAGGCGAAACCCTGTGGCAATCTCGGCCTGAACGTCGTGTAGCTCGGCGCAATATTCCGCCACCGGTTTTCCGGCCTTTTGCGCCGCAATCTCGGCGGGCGTGCCATGTTCATCGGTGGCGCAGAGAAACAGAACCTCATCGCCACGTGCCCGACGGTAACGGGCATAGAGATCGGCTGGCAATTGAGAGCCCACGAGATTGCCGAGGTGCTTGATGCCGTTGATATAGGGCAGGGCGGAAGTGATGAGCGTGCGTGCCATGTGGGTGTGGTCCGGTCCGTTACATATGTCTTAAGGCTTTCCTATCGCGCCCGGCGCAAAAGAACCAGAGCCCAGCAGCCTTCGACAAAAAAAGGCGCGCAAACCGTGAGGATGCGCGCCAAGTCCAACAGGGAGATAGGTCGGCGGAAGATCCGCGTGACCTCTCTTATTATTTGGGGGACGGCGCAGGGTATTTCGAGTTTTATTTGTGCACCTTTGCCTTGCAGGAATGAACCGCTTCAAGATCGCGTGGATTTTGTGGGCGGTGGCTTGTCCTTCTGCGGTGCGGCGCTAATGTGGGCGAAACTTGAGACGACGAAGGACAAGACTTCCATGAAAATGCGTAAAATCGGCCGCAGCGATCTTTTGGTGTCGGAAATTTGCCTCGGCTCCATGACCTGGGGCAGCCAGAACACCGAAGCCGAAGGCCACGTCCAGATTGACCGTGCCAAAGAGGTCGGCGTGAATTTCATCGACACTGCCGAGATGTACCCGGTGAACCCGGTGAAAAAGGAAACGGCGGGCGATACCGAAGAAATCATCGGGCAATATTTTGCCGCGCGCGGTGGGCGCGAGGACTGGGTGATCGCGTCGAAAATCGCCGGGCCGGGCAATATCAACGAAGAGGGCATTCTGGCCTCGAACCTCGAGGCGCGTCTCGACGCGAGCCTCAAGCGGCTGAAGACGGATTATGTCGATCTCTATCAATTTCACTGGCCGAACCGTGGCTCTTATGCCTTCCGTCAGAACTGGCATTTCAATCCGGCAAAACAGCCCTCGAAGGCCGAGATCGAGGACAACATGCGCGGCGTGCTCGACGAGATGGCCCGGTTGCAGAAAGCGGGCAAGGTGCGTGAATTTGGGACCTCCAACGAGAGCGCCTGGGGCATGGCGATGTGGCTCAAACTGGCCGAGGAAATGGGCGCGCCGCGCATGCAGTCGATCCAGAACGAATATTCGCTGATGCATCGTCTCTATGACACCGATCTGGCGGAGCTGGCGGTGCATGAGGACATCACGCTTTTGGCCTATTCGCCGCTCGCCGCTGGGCTTTTGACCGGCAAATACGAGGGCGGCACGGTGGTGCCGAAAGGCTCGCGGATGGATATCAACGGCAATCTCGGGGGCCGCGTTGCCGAACGCACCTGGCCCGCCGAACGCGCCTATGTGGCGCTTGCGGCGGAGAACGGGTTTGATCCGGCGACGCTTGCCGTGGCCTGGACGCTGACGCGGCCCTTTGATTGCATGCCGATCATCGGTGCGACCTCTGTCGATCAGCTTGAGAAATCTCTCGATGCGCGTGATGTGACACTGTCAGATGAGCTGTTGAAAGAGATCGAAAAGCTGCACAAACTGCATGCGATGCCATATTAAGGGGCTTTCGTGATGCGTCGGATTTTATTGGGCTTTTTGGTTTGTGTGAGCCTCGCGGCCTGTCAGGCCGAGGACACGGAAACCTCGCCGGGCTATGGGCTTGAGGGCTATGATCCCAATGCGGTCGAGACCCAGAAAACCGCCTGTGAAGCGCGAGGAGGGACGTTCGGACCCGGCGGGCTCGGCGGGTTCATGACCTGTTTCGAGTCCCCGGAAGATGCGGGGAAACGATGCACAAAGTCGACGGATTGCTCAACGGGAAGCTGTCTCGCGCGCTCGCAAAGCTGTGCGCCGATCACGCCGCTTTTTGGCTGTAACGAGATGCTGGATGCCGAAGGGCGCCGGGTGAGCCTGTGCGTGGACTGATTGCCGCCTTGTCTCTGGCCCTCTTGGCGGGCTGTTTGGCGCCAGAGGGCTCCGGGCCTGTCACGCGCAACGCTGACGCCTCGATGTCCTCCATCGCGGCGCTCGATCCGGTGCGGTTTTCCGGGCGCTGGTATGAGGTTGCGGCCTTCGTGCCGGAGGGCAAATCCTGTGTCATCGGGGCGGTGACCTTTACTGCGCAGAAATCCGGCGATCTGATGGTGACCGAAGGCCCCTGTGCCGATGGCCAGCCCAAGAGCGGCTTGGCGCGCAAGGCGGGGCCGGGGCGCTATGCCTTCAAAGGTGACGAGATCTGGGTGCTTTGGGTCGATGCGGAATACCACACGGCGGTGATCGGCTCCCCGTCCGGCCCTGCGCATGTGTTGTCGCGGGACCTGAGCCTGCCGCCGGATCGAAAACGGGCGGTCGAGGGCATCCTCGAATGGAACGGCTATGACGTTGGGCTCTTGCGTCCGGCGCGGCGTCGCTAAACGCCGGGTAAGCCCCTAAGATATGAGCGGAAATCCCCCCTTCACAGATGATGATGGGGGGATGCAAAATTTTTGACTAGGCGGTTTGAAAAATCCCGCCTATAGGCCGTGCCATGACAATGGAACGCACATATCTTGAGCACGCCAAACAGGTTCTCGTGCTGGGGCTGCCTTTGGCGGGCAGTCAGATCGCGCAATTCGCGGTCCATATGACCGATGTGATCATGATGGGCTGGTACGGGCTCGATGAGTTGGCCGCGCTCGTTCTGGCCTCGGGCTTCTGGTTCATCCTCTTTATTCTTCTGGCGGGCTTTGCCTTTGCGGTGATGCCGCTTGTCGCCACCGCCTCGGGGCAGGGCGACAGCACCACGGTGCGCCGCGCGACCCGTATGGCGATCTGGCTGTCGGTGATGGCGGCCGTGCTGATCTATCCGATCTTTGGGTTTTCCGACGACATTCTCATGGCGTTGGGCCAGCAGCCGCATATCGCCGCGCAAGCCCGCCCCTATCTGGCCATCGCCGGGATCGAGATGATCCCCGCGCTGATCGTCGCCGTCTTCCGAAGCTATTTCTCCGCGCTCGAACGCACCCGCGTTGTGCTCTTTGCGGTGATCGGCGCGGTGATGTTGAACGCCGGGCTGAATTACATCCTGATTTTCGGCAATTTCGGGGCGCCGGAACTGGGGGTTCTGGGCTCTGCCATTGCCTCTCTTATCGTCAGCTTTGCCATGCTGGCCGTCCTGGCACTCTATGCCGCCAAGGCGACGCCGGAGAACGATCTTTTCCGCAACCCGCTCAAACCCGATTGGGCGATGTTCGCGACCGTGTTCAAGATGGGTGTGCCGATCGGGATCACCTCGCTTGCCGAAGTGGGCCTGTTCAATGCCGCCGCCCTCATGATGGGATGGATCGGCACGGCAACCCTTGCGGCGCATGGCATCGCGCTTCAACTGGCGGCGATTGCCTTTATGACCCAGATCGGCCTGTCACAAGCGGCGACCATCCGCGCGGGAAATGCCATGGGGCGGGGCGACGAGGCGGATCTGCGCAAAGGGGCCTTCGTGGCCGTTGCCCTCTCGGCCTGTATGGCGGCCATTTCCTCGGGCGTCTTCCTGCTATTCCCCGAGCCGCTTTTGGGTCTGTTTATCGCCCCAGATGAACCGGCACGGGATCAGGTGATTGCTATCGGGACGATGCTCATGATGTTCGCCGCCCTGATGCAATTCTCCGATGGTGGTCAGGTGATGGCACTGTCGCTGCTGCGCGGATTGCATGATACTGCCGTGCCGATGTGGCTTGCGGCTGTCAGCTATTGGATACTTGGCCTTCCGGCCTCCTACCTGTTCGGCTTTGTGCTCGACTGGGGGGCAACCGGGGTGTGGATGGGATTTGTTTTCGGGCTCACCACCGCCTGGGTGACGATGAGCTATCGGTTCTGGGCAAAGAAATCCCATATTTCGCGGGCGCGCTGAGGTCTCAGTCCTTCCTCAGCAAACGTTCGGCTTTCTTGCGCACCAGCACCGTGCGCAGGTCATGCATCGCCAGCAAAAGCGCATCGGTGACATTTTCCAGCTGATCGTCCGTGGCCCGCGTCTGCGCCCAATGCGCCGTCAGGTTCAGGTAATCGACAGCGCGGTGAATGTCGTCGATGTCGCGCTGTGCGAGCAAAGCCACGCGCTCGGCCATCCACTCCTTGATGACCTTCATGTCGCCGGGCGAAAGTTCCCGCCCGCCATGAGGTTTCACATCGCCGTTCTTGATGTTGATGACCGCGATCTGATCCATCTCGATCCGGCGCTGACGGTTTTCCGTGTCTACGCGGAACACAAAGGCGCCGTTTTCACGGACACGGAAGTAATATTCGGGGAGATCGACGCTCATGCGGTAAGGTCCGTTTCATCCAGAACGCGCCAGAGCGAGCCATCCTCATCGACGAGGGCGAACATGCGCGGGGCGTTGTCGAGTTTGAAAATCTCGGTGAGGCGTGGCGTGGAGGTCTGATCCTTGGGCAGACCGGCCTTGGCAAATTGCGCGTGCAGCGTTTCGATCGTGTCTGAGCGCAGGCCGGCGGAGAACCAGCTGGTTTTCGGGTTCAAGTCCGGGTGCGGAAAGAACTCCACCTGCGTGTCGCCAAAGCCCATGATCATCCAGCCCTCATTCCTGAAGCGCGTCTCAAAGCCGAGGCGGGTGTAGAACGCCTCGGTCTTGTCGAAATCGCGCGCAGGCAGGTTGGCCGTGATCACCTCGGTCATGTCAGCCCTTTGCAAAAGGCCTGAATACGGGTGCAGGCTTCCTTGAGCGCTTCGTCCGAGGTGGCGTATGAGACGCGGAAGTTCGGCGAGAGGCCAAAGGCCGCGCCAAAGACCACGGCGACGCCGTTTTCTTCGAGAAGCGCGGTGGCGAACTCTTCGTCATTGGTGATCTTCGCGCCACCTGCGGAGGTCTTGCCCAGACAGCCGGAGATGTCCGGGTAGACGTAGAAAGCGCCCTCGGGCGTCGGGCAGGTGATGCCCTCGGCGGCGTTCAGCATTTCGACCACCAGATTGCGGCGACGCACAAAGGCCTCGTTGTTCTCGGCGATGAACTCCTGCGGACCGTTGAGGGCTTCGATGGCGGCATATTGCGAGATCGAACAGGGGTTCGAGGTCGATTGCGACTGCACCTTGCGCATCGCCGCGATCAATTCGACCGGACCCGCGGCATAGCCGATCCGCCAGCCGGTCATCGCATAGGCTTTGGACACGCCGTTCACGGTTAAAGTGCGGTCATAAAGCCCCGGCTCGATCTCGGCGGGGGTGCAGAATTCGAAACCGTCGAAAGCCAGATGTTCATACATATCGTCCGACATCACCCAGACATGCGGGTGTTTCATCAAGACATCGGTCAGCGCCTTAAGCTCCGCTTTCGAATAGCCCGCGCCCGTCGGGTTGGACGGCGAGTTGAAGATGAACCATTTGGTCTTCGGCGTGATGGCGGCGTCAAGCTGCTCCGCCGTGATCTTAAAGGCGTTCTCCAGCTTGCCTTCGATCGCGATCGGGGTGCCGCCCGCCAAGAGGACCATATCCGGGTAGGACACCCAATAGGGCGCCGGGATGATGACCTCATCGCCGGGGTTCAGCGTCGCCACCAGAGCGTTGAACAGCACCTGTTTGCCGCCACCCGAGACGGAGACCTGCGCGGGCGTGTAATCGAGATTGTTGTCGCGTTTGAACTTGGCACAGATCGCGGCTTTTAGCTCCGGCACGCCGTCGACAGCGGTGTATTTCGTCTTGCCCTCTTCGATGGCGCGAATGCCAGCGGCCTTGATGTTGGCGGGCGTGTCGAAATCCGGCTCGCCTGCGCCTAGCCCGATCACATCCTTGCCCGCGTCTTTCAACTCGCGCGCCTTATTGGTGACGGCGATGGTGGGGGAGGGTTTCACACGGGAGAGGGTCTCGGAAAGAAAGGGCATGGCATGAGTCCATTTGCGTTAGATCGTCGTAGTGATAACGTCAAAAACCGTCCCGCGCCAAGACGTCCCTTGCGATAATCGGGCGATGGGTGCAAAAAGCCCATTGATCCCCCATGATCCGAAGGAGCCCGCCATGACCGAGACCATCGACATTCGCCGCAAGCGTCTGAAAATCCGTGCTTGGCGGCGTGGGATCAAAGAGATGGACCTGTTGATCGGCGGCTATGCCGATGCGCATCTCGCCTCGATGAACGAGGCGCAGCTCGATGAGTTCGAACAATTAATGGACGAGCACGATCAGGATCTCTTGTCCTATGCGACGGGGCTGAAACCCGTTCCGACGCATTTGAAGCCGATGCTCGACAAGCTGATCGCCGATGCGGATCACGCGTCCTGGGGTGTGAAGGGCTGAGGCCTCTAAAGGTTACCAAACCCTTGCCAAACCGTGCGCTCGAGTAAGGCAATTTTTCGATCAATTTGCTTCGATTGCAAAAATCTCAGCTGTTTAACTGAATTTTGGGAAATTGCGGTCAATCTCCTCTGTGAAAAAGCCATTGGCGGAGTAACAGATGAGCATGCATTCAGCATTCGTAAAACCGGTCGAGACCCCCTTTATGTCTCAATATCTTGAGGCATTGTCCCTCGTGGAGCGGCTTCATCGCCTGCTTCTCGATGTGATCAAGGATGAATTCGAACGGGTCGGCATTCTCGAAATCAACGCGGTTCAGGCGCTTTTGCTGTTCAACGTTGGTGAGAATGAGGTGACCGCCGGGGAACTGAAATCCCGCGGCTATTATCAGGGCTCGAATGTGTCCTATAACCTCAAGAAGCTCGTCGATATGGGCTATATGCACCATCAGCGCTGTGAGATCGACCGACGCTCCGTGCGCGTCAAGCTGACCGATAAGGGCAACCATGTGCGCGTCACCGTCGCCGAACTTTTCTCCCGTCATGCCGAGGGGCTGCAGGGCAAAGGTGTGATTTCCTCCGAGGGGATCGAAGACATCAACACCGCGCTGCGCCGGGTCGAACGCTATTGGGCCGATCAGATTCGCTATATTTATTAAGATATTTATCTGGCTTCACTTACCTGGCTTCACGATGAGAAACGCCTTCCAGATGCGGAAGGCGTTTCGCTTTTGGCTCAGTTGTCCGCCTCACCAGTGCCCGGTGTTTTCCATCGAGGCCCAAGGCTCTGCGGGCGCAAGGCTGTCGCCCTTTTGCAGCAATTCGATCGACACATTGTCCGGCGAGCGCACAAAGGCCATATGCCCGTCGCGCGGCGGGCGGTTGATCACCACGCCTGCGTCCATCAGCTTTTGACACAGCGCGTAGATGTCCTCGACCTCATAGGCCAGATGCCCGAAATGCCGACTGTCCGACGGTAGCCCCTCGTCGCCGTCCCAGTTGTAGGTCAGTTCGACCGGACATTCCGGCTGGCCCTCGGGTGCCATGAAAACCAGCGAAAACCGCCCGCCTTCATGGTCGATGCGTTTGGTTTCCTTGAGCCCCAAAAGCTCGAAAAACGCCATGGTTTTCTCCAGATCCTTCACCCGGACCATCGTGTGCAGATAGCGCATGCGGCTTCCTCCTGTCTTTGTTTGCCTGAACTCTAGCCCTTTGCGAGATGAAATCCACTCCTGAGGGATATGTCTCTTTGCGAATCCCCGTTGCCTCTTTGTATAAGGGGTGGAACCACTATATCTTGGGGACCGAAGCGTGCAGCAATACCACGACCAGCTCAAAACCATTCTGGCCCATGGGGTCGACACCACCGACCGGACGGGCACGGGGACGCGCTCCCATTTCGGGCTTCAGGCGCGTTACGATCTGGCCGATGGCTTCCCGATGGTGACCACGAAAAAGCTGCATCTGCGCTCGATCATCCATGAATTGCTGTGGTTTCTCTCCGGCGACACCAATATTGGCTACCTGAAAGAGAACGGTGTGTCGATCTGGGACGAATGGGCGGATGAGAACGGCGATCTCGGGCCGGTCTATGGCGCGCAATGGCGTAAATGGCCGGGGCATGAGCGTGGGCCGATTGATCAGATCGAAAACCTTCTGGCCGCAATCAAAAACGCCCCCGATTCCCGTCGCCTCATTGTCTCCGCCTGGAACCCGGCGGAGGTCGACAATATGGCGCTGCCGCCTTGCCACACGCTGTGGCAGGTGAAAATCCTCGGCGGCAAGCTGCATCTCCAGCTCTATCAACGCTCCGCCGACATGTTCCTCGGCGTGCCCTTCAACATCGCCTCCTACGCGCTTTTGCTTGCCATGCTGGCGCAGGTCACGGGCTATGAGCCGGGCACTTTCGTGCATTCCATCGGCGATGCGCATATTTACACCAACCACATGGAGCAGGTGGAGCTGCAACTCTCGCGGACGCCCAAGGCGTTGCCGAAGCTGCGTCTCAATCCCGATATAAAGAGCCTCTTTGATTTCAAATATGAGGACATCGAGATTCTCGACTACGACCCCGACCCGGCGATCAAAGCGCCGGTGGCCGTGTAAGGAGCGCCGCAGATGATCACGCTTATCGCCGCCCGCGACCGCAACGGGGCCATTGGCAAGGACAACACCATCCCTTGGGAGGCGCCCGAGGATCTGAAATTCTTCATGCGCGAAACCATGGGGGGCGCGGTGATCATGGGGCGGCATACCTGGGACAGTCTTCCGTTCAAGCCTTTGAAAAACCGATTGAATATTGTGGTGTCTTCTCAAGGCGTCGATCACGAGCACGTCTTTGAGACGGTGGAAGAGGCGATTGCCTTTGCCCAATCAGAGGGGCGCGCGCGCATTTATGCCATGGGCGGCTTTGGGATTTACAAAGCGATGCTGCCATTGGCCGACCGGCTTGTGATCACTAAGGTCGACACAGAAGTCGAAGGTGCGGACACGTGGTTCCCTGAGTTTGCCCCCAAAGACTGGCGCGAGGTCTCTCGCATGGTGCTACGGACAGATGCACCGCGTTGCGAGGTTGTGGAGTGGGTGAGGTAATCCGGTGAGCCTGCCAAAGTCAGCATATGATTTGTCAATTGCGCAACTGGATCGTCAGGAAAACTATTTACGCTCTCTTCGAGCCCAAGCATCAGCATTCGTGGCATTATCTGGGCTAATTAGTACGCTTTTCGCGAATTTGACTTCAAATGAGTTTCAGAACTTGATGGATGCTGGTGGGGGCATTGAAGAGTTTCCGATCTCTTTAGTCGTGGTCTCGCTCACATTTCTCGGATCTGTTGGTTTTGCTATGGCTGCAATGATGCTTTGGCAAGATTGTAACTTTGATTTGTCGCCACGCTTTATGAAGTACAGGGCGTTAGAGGAAGTATTGGAAGACGAAATCTATTGGGAGATGGCGCTTCTTGCAGAAGATTCTTTTGACAAGAATGAGAACACTTTGCTTAGAACGCAAAATCTACTATATCTGAGCGCGGTTTTGGGGGTGATGCAGATCATTCCTTGGATGCTATTTATTTGGCAGAGTTCTGTAGCAGGTTGATGGAAATTTTTATGGCAGAAGAAAATAGTGCGCCGCCGCCCCCGACCAAGACAACAAAGCGGGGCATAGCCAATGATGACGGTGGCGGCAAAAAAGTAAAATAGTCAAACACAACTTCACATAGTGGAATTGTGAGTCAATCTGCTGCCTAATTTGACGGCTTTGGGAGGACTGTTTGTCTTGTTGCGACAATATTTGTCTAAAATCATCCAATCCTTGCCGTACATCCGTCCCGGAGCTAACCTTCTCCCAAGTATTTCAGGAGTTTGAGCCATGTTGAAGACCGCCATCACAGCCCTCATCGTGACCGTGGGTGCAAGCCCGGTTCTGGCCGCAGAGACGCAGCCCTATGATCCTTCGGTGAAACTCTTTGCCTATGAAAAACAGGTGGATAATTTCTGCCCGGCGGGCACCCAGCCGATCCGCTACAATGGTGTGATCTGTTGCGGGACGCCGAATGCGACCGGCTATGGCGATGCGCCCGTGGTACGGCGCAGCTACAAAGCGGCGCCAGCAATGGCGAATACGACCGACCCGAAATCGCCGAATTACCAGCCTGAAACGATCTCCATGTCCGGCAGCTAAACTGGCTCTGCATTTGTGCAGAGTTTTCTTAGGGTGAGTGTCATCTCTGTGTTACATTGGGTGCATGAGCATCCGAAACACAGTTCTATTGAGCGGCATGGGCGCAGTTTTGGCGCTGGTTGGCCTGCGCGCCGAGGCGCAAAGCCTGATCGGAGAGGTGCTCTGCGGCTCCAAGGCGGAGATCCATGCCAAGCTCACCCGACAATTCGGCGCGGTCAAAACCGGCGCGGGCCTGCGTGGCCCCGAGGCGATGATGGAGATTTGGACCAACCCGAAATCCGGCGATTGGACGCTTGTGCAGACCTATGTGGAGGGCCGCAGTTGCATTGTCGCCATGGGTGAATATTGGGAAGATCTCGCACCGACAGAGGCCCCGGAGACGGCGGGTTGAACCTCAGCCCTCGGCAAGTTCCGACAGGATAAACCCGGCCACGGCCTGTCCCAAGACCTCATGCGCGGCGGCATCGAAATGCACGCCGTCCAGATCGGAGACGGAAATCACCGCATTGGCATCGAAGACGGCGACATCGCGGGCGTCGGCCTCGGCACGCATGGCGTCCTGAACCGCCTGTGCTTTGTCTACCGCACCGACATAGGTCTCGGCCAGACAGCCGGCCGCATAGGGGCGGGGCGGCAGGATGAGGAAGGGTTCGAACCCGCCATGACGGGCCTGCATCTCCTCGGAGAGCGCGACGTCGAGGTGAAAGCCACAGGCGGCGGCGATGTCTTCGGGCGCGGCGTCGAAATGCGCTTTGAGATCGTTGGTGCCCAGCATAATCGTCATCGCGTCAATCGGTCCGTGGCTTTCAAGCGCGGTAAAAAGCCCGACCCGCCCGTCCATATGCGGCCCCATCTCGGGATCGGGAAAGGCGAATGTGCGCCCCGGCAGCCCCTCTTCGATCACCTCCCAGCCTAACACCTCGGCCATCACCACCGGCCAGCGCCGGGTCAGGCGCGGCAAGTCGGTGGGCCGGGTGGTCATCGGCTGAACGCCATGGGTGTTGCTGTCGCCGAAGGTCAGGATCAAAGGCATCGGGATCTCCAAAAAGAAAAGCGGCCCCGAGACTGCGCCCGGAACCGCTGACTTTCAAGATCGAAAAGCTTTACAGCGCGACAAGTTCAGAGGCGGATGCACGTCCGTCGCGGCCTTCACGAAGTTCGTAGCCGATCTTCATGTTGTCTGCGAGGCCGGTCATGCCAGCGCGCTCGACCGCAGAAATGTGTACGAACACATCCTTGCCGCCATCGTCAGGTGCAATAAAGCCGTAGCCTTTGGTGGTGTTGAACCATTTGACGGTGCCAGTGGGCATATCCCGTATCTCCTTATCGTTTCATCCGCCGCAACGTGCGACGGGCCGGTGCAGCCAGGTCTTCCAAGTCTTCCTGCTGCCCCATAAAAAGGAGCGGTCGTTCGAAAGTCAGCAGTCACGCTTTCGAGTGTGCAATACATCCGTATAAAGGCAAGCGACAAAATCGTAACACATGGCCAAGGTCCGAAATTTGGGCAAAATGCCACCAAAATTGCCAGTGAGGAGAGCAAAATGACACTGATTTACGGGATCAAGACCTGCGATACCTGCCGCAAAGCGGTGAAGGCGATGGGCGTCGAACTGACCGATATTCGTGCGGAACCTCTGTCCAGAGAGCAGCTTGAGCGATTCTATACGGCGTTTGGCGAGGCTTTGCTCAACACGCGTTCGACCACATGGCGTGGGTTTTCCGAAGAAGAACGCGCCCGCGCCCCACTTGATCTTCTGGCAGATCATCCGACGCTCATGAAGCGCCCGGTGATCGAGAAAGACGGCCAGCTCTATCTCGGCTGGGGCAAGGATGTGCAGGCGGCACTTCTCTGAGAGGCTGTTTCACAGCTTATCTTGTCTCTGTGTTGGTGAGGCGGTTGAATATCAGCCGATCCAATGAGGCCCAGCCGCCCCCCAGCCCGACAAGCGTGAGCAAGACCATCCCCCAAAGCGCGCGTTGGTCAAAGATCAGCGCATCGGAATGTCGATCGAACAGCGCGCCAATGGTCGCCATGTCGAGACCATGCCCGATCACATCGGTGAGGCTTTGCACGAGGACAAAGCCGATCATGCCCAGAGCGGCGAGCCGAGTTGCGAGGCCCAGAACAATCAGCAGGGGCAAGAGGAATTCGGCATAGGTTCCGGCCATGACAACGCCCCACTCAAAGGCGCCAAAGCCTGAGATGTCATAGCCTGCGGCCTCCATTTTTCGTGGAAAAATCTGGGCATAGGCGTTGAAGGATGGGGTCAGAGGCCTCTCCAGTTTGGTCAGCGCCGAGGTCCAGAAATAGCGCAACAGCACGGCGGCAAAGGTGAAACGTGCCAGCAAGGGCAGGGCGTTTAAGGCCACCGCGTTGATCCGGTCCAACTTTGTCGCGAACATATCGTTAAACATCGTGATCCCCCTCCAGAATGTCGATGATGGCGCCGCCTTTCAAAAGCGTGCCGAGAAACTGCGAAAGATCGAGATCCGAGGGCGCAAGCTCGGCGGCATTGGCCAGCGCCATGCCGTCCTGCAATGCATCTAGCACGGCACAGGTGCCGGGCGGAAAGGCGGTGGCGACGGGGTCGAAACCTGGACGTGTGATCAGTACATCCTCCGCCCCGCCCGACGGCCGGTCGCCGTCCAGGGCAAAGCGGCGCAATTTGGTCACGGGATAGGCGCTTGCGAGCCAGGTCACTGTGGGCGCAAGCGCGACTTGGCGGGTGAACAACAAGGGGTCGGAGAACTCCGCCGCAGGCACTGGGCGCGTGTCGGCGGCGTGATAACTTTGGCGTAGCGCATATTCGAGACGCGCCACATCGCCGAGATAGGGCAGGCGCGACGCCGGGGCGAAATTGTCGATAAACGCCGCGAAATCAGTGCCGTAGAGCGGCAGGATCGGCGTTTTGGGCGGGTGCGCGCGGACGTAGTCTCCCGCCATCGCGTCGAAAAACGCGTCTCCAACGAGGGATTTTACCGCTGGATAAGAGGCGGCGATGGCCGCTTTGAGGCCCACGATGATGTTGTTGCGATAGACGTCGAAGCGCCGCTTGGCTGGGGCGCCCGAGGGGGTGATGAGCCCTGCCGGGATCGGGGCCTCGGGCGCAAGTGCGGCTTGGATGAAGTCCTGCTGTCTCATACCAGCACCTGTTCGAGACGGAGCGCAGCACGGGCGGCCTCAGAGGACAGAACCTCCCACTCGGGCACATCGGTGTCCCATTCGATGAGCGTCGGCTTCGGCCCGCCAGTGGCCAGAGCGTAGGTGTAAAGATGCCAGACCGGATCGGCGACCTCGCGACCGTGGCTGTCGATCAAAAGCGGCGCGCCGTCTTCGTCCTTATCCTCATCGTGACCGCCAAGGTGGATTTCCCCCACGGCGTCATGCGGGAAAGCGTCGATATAGTCATAGGCGTCGATCCGCAGGTTGTTGGCGGAGACGAAAACATTGTTCACATCAAGCAAAAGCCCGCAGCCGGTGCGTTTTACCACGGCCCGAAGGAATTCGACCTCGCCGTAAGTGGTTTCCGCGAAGGCGAGATAGGAGGAGGGGTTTTCCAAGAGCATCTGCCGCCCCAAACGCTCCTGCACCTCGTCGATATGGTCGCACACACGGGTCAGGGTTTTGGCGGTGTAGGGCAGGGGCAGAAGGTCGTTGAAATAGCCTCTATGTGGCCCGGTGTCGTGCGTCGACCAGGCGAGATGTTCGGAGAAGGAAGCGGGGTTGATCTCGTCGATGAGATGGCTCAGCCGCACGAGGTGATCCGGGTCAAGTCGGCCCTCGCCGCCAATAGAAAGCCCCACACCATGGACAGAAATCGGAAAGCGATCCGACAGCGCACGAAGCTGTGCCATCGGACGACCGCCCGCCACGCCTTTTTCGCCCATGTAGTTTTCTGCATGGATTTCGAGCCATTTCACCGGGTGATCCCCCTCGGAAATGTTCGAAAAGTGCTTGGATTTATATCCCACGCCGACGCCCATCGGCAGCTGTTTTGTCTGGTCCAACATCGAAGCCTCCTGCAAAATCGGAAAAAAATGACCCGGCGCATGTGGTCCGTCACGCGCCGGGCCAAACCGTTTAGCTGTCCATCGGCAAGTCGCGGTCAAGCGCTTCGAGCGCGCCCATGCGTTCGGTGCCGTCCATCATGGCCGGAAGCTCGATGTCGGCGCAGGTGCCAGCGGGCACCAGCGTCCAGGCGTTGCCCTGATAGTCGACTTTCGAGGTGCCGGCACAGGTGGTGCCCGGACCTGCCGCGCAGCCGTTTTCACCGGCCAGCGCCACGCCGTAGCATTTTTCCTGCTCTTCCGCGGAGGCGGTGCCTGCGATGGAGAGGGCCGCGGTCATGGCGCCAAGCAGCGCGAGGGTTTTGGATTGAGTGCTCATTGGGTGTGTCTCCCGTTAAAGCGTCCGGCCTTTAACCTGAGGTATCAGGATAAAGGCAGGGCGCGTGCCAAGTTCACATGGTGTGCTGCCTTCGATCAAAATCTGTGTTGCAGGCTTTTTGTTCGAAGGCTTTAGGTTCATGCGTTTCCGCCGTCAGTGGCGGTGAGCACAGATTGGCCGAGCGAGGCGGTCACAGGCCATTCACGGGGACGTCACCTGACGCCTGTGTCAGGGGCTGAAACAAACGGGTTTGTGATTTGATTCGGGGGCGAAACTGGTCCGCGACGCCCGCATTCAAACTCTGGAATTTTTATGAGGTATCTATTTTGAGCGTATACTCAAGTATTTATCGGCCAAAATCCGCCGATCTGCACCTGTAACAATTCTCACGCAAAAAGCCATATTGCGTGTGTCGCGATGCAAAAGGCCCCCGAAGCGGGGGCCTTTTCGTTTCAGATATGTCTGAATTATTTCAAGTCCGGCGCCAGAGCCGCGTCTTTCAGCTCAGACACGGTGTCCGCAAGTGACATCATCGCGGTCTGTTTTTCGCCCAAACGGCGCACGGAGACCGTTTTGTCTTCGACCTCGCGGGAACCGACGGCCAGAATCACCGGCACTTTGGCGAGGCTGTGTTCGCGGACCTTGTAGTTGATCTTCTCGTTGCGCGTGTCGGCCTCGGCCCGCACGCCGGCGGCTTTGAGGGCGGCCACGACCTCGGCGGCGTAGTCATCCGCCTCGGAGACGATGGTGGTCACAACGACCTGACGCGGGGCGAGCCAGAAGGGCAATTTGCCCGCGTGCTCTTCAATCAGAATGCCGATGAACCGCTCGAAAGAGCCGACAACCGCACGGTGCAGCATGATCGGGCGGTGTTTTGCCCCGTCCTGACCGATGTAGCTGGCGTCCAGACGCTCCGGCAGGTTCGGGTCGACTTGCAGCGTGCCACATTGCCATTCGCGGCCGATGGCGTCGGTCAGCACGAATTCAAGCTTCGGGCCATAAAACGCCCCTTCGCCTTCTTGAATCTCATAGTCGTAACCGGCGGCCTTACAGGCGTTGCCGAGGGACTCCTCGGAGTGATCCCAGCTTTCTTCCGAGCCGATGCGTTTTTCGGGGCGGGTCGAAAGCTTGATCGACCAGTCGTTGAACCCGAGATCGGCGTAGATTTTCGCGAGGAATTCGATGAACTTCTTGGTTTCCGCTTCGATATGCTTTTCTTCGCAGAAGATATGCGCGTCGTCCTGCGTGAAGCCGCGCACCCGCATGATGCCGTGCAGCGCGCCCGAGGGCTCATACCGGTTGCAAGAGCCAAACTCGGCCATGCGCAGCGGCAGGTCGCGGTAGGATTTCAAACCCTGATTGAACACCTGCACGTGGCACGGGCAGTTCATCGGTTTCAGCGCGTTGACGGTTTTCTCTCGGGCATGATCCTCGTCCACTTCGACGATGAACATGTTTTCCTGATAGTTGTCCCAATGCCCCGAGGCTTCCCAAAGCTTGCGGTTCACCACCTGCGGCGTGTTCACCTCGACATAGCCGTCACGTTCTTGTTGGCGACGCATGTAATCTTGCAACGTGGTGTAGATTTTCCAGCCGTTCGGATGCCAGAAAATCTGACCCGGCGCTTCTTCCTGCATGTGAAAGAGGTCCATCTCTTTGCCCAGCTTGCGGTGATCGCGCTTGGCGGCCTCTTCCATCATCAGTTCCCAGGCCTTCAGATCCTTGCGGTTCTTGAAGGCCACGCCGTAAATGCGCTGCAACATCGGACGCGAGCTGTCGCCCAGCCAGTAAGCGCCCGCCACATGGGTCAGTTTGAAGGCATCTGCGGGCACTTGCCCTGTGTGTTGCAAATGCGGACCGCGGCAGAGATCCTGCCAGTCGCCATGCCAATACATCCGCAAATCCTCGCCCTCGGGAATGCGGTTCACAAGCTCGACCTTAAAAGGCTCGCCCTTGGCATTGTAATAGTCAATCGCCTCGTCACGGCCCCACACTTCGGTCTTCACCGGCTCGCGGGCGTTGATGATCTCTTTCATCTTCGCCTCGATCTCCCCCAAATCTTCGGGCGTGAACGGCTCTTCGCGGTCGAAGTCATAGAACCAGCCGTTGTCGCGCACCGGGCCGATGGTCACTTTGACATCGGGCCAAAGCTCCTGCACCGCGCGCGCCATGATATGCGCAAGGTCATGCCGGATCAGTTCGAGCGCAGGTTCATCGTCTTGCATGGTGTGAATGGCAATCTTAGCATCCTCATTGATCGGCCACTGGAGGTCCCAGTGCTGACCGTTGACGGACGCGGAGATCGCTTTCTTCGCAAGGCTGTTCGAAATGCTTGCGGCCACATCGGCAGGGGTCACGCCAGCGTTAAACTCGCGCGAATTGCCATCGGGGAATGTGAGAGAAATCGGTGCCATGTCTTGGCTCTCCTCGTCGGTTTGGCGCCTACCAAGCGCCCGGTTGCGGGTATATGTGTTTGCCCTATGTCTTCTTTTGAATGTGTAAAGTCAATGTGAAAGGTTTCCCATATGTCTCTTTCCGAGCGTCTGTTTCGGACCCTGTCCGGTTCGAAAGACGCGCAAGGCACGGCCGAGGGTCTGAGCGATCAGGCAACGCGGGCCGAACCCACAAATTTCCTGCGCCATGTCGGTGCTTTGTCGATGACCAAATCTGCCGATGGGCTGTTCGATCCCAAATTGGTCCTGTCCTGGCTGATGTCGCATCTGGGTGCGCCGGCCGCGCTCATCGGGCTTTTGGTGCCGATCCGGGAGGCGGGGGCTTTGTTGCCCCAGCTTTTCACCGCGCCGCGCATTCACCATATGGCACAACGCAAATGGGCCTGGGCCTTGGCCGGTCTGGGGCAGGGGATTGCCGCCGCCGCCCTCGTGCTCATCGGTTTGACTTTGACCGGCTGGGCCGCGGGCGTTGCGGCCTGTGTCGCCGTCGCCTTTCTGGCCGTGTCGCGCTCGGTGGCCTCGGTCAGCTACAAAGACATCTTGGGCAAGACCATCGCCAAGACCCGACGCGGCGCGGTCACGGGCACCGCAAGTTCCGTGTCCTCCGTGGTGGTTGTGGCCTTCGCGCTTTTGCTGATCTTTGCGCCAGTGGACCGCTACATTCTGGTGATCGGCGCACTTGCGGCGGCTGCCGTGCTTTGGGGGTTGGCCTTCGTGATCTTCTCCACTCTGCGTGAGGAAAAGGACCCCGGCGAGGGCCGCGAAAAAGTTCTGGCCCAGCTCAAACTTCTCAAACACAAACCCATGCTGCGCCGCTTTATCTATGCCCGGGGGCTTTTGACCGGCACGGCTTTAGCCCCGCCTTATCTGATCGTCTTGGGCGCACAGGCGGGCAATGGCACGTTTGAGGCCTTGGGCGCTTCCGTTCTGGCCTCCGCGCTCGCGTCTTTCTTGTCGTCCTACGTCTGGGGGCGGCTCGCGGATCGCTCGTCGAAAACTGTGCTGGCGCTCTCGGGCCTGTTCGGCGCCGCCGCCCTCGTGCTGGGTGTCACACTTGATCTCATGGGGCTCTCCGCGACCTCTTGGGCCATCCCGCTCTCGCTCTTTCTCTTGATGATTTGCTATCATGGCGTGCGTCAGGGCCGCTCCACCTACCTTGTCGATCTCGCCCCCGAAGATCAGCGCACCGCCTATACCGCCGTTGCCAACACGGTGATCGGCGTGATTTTGCTGGGATCGGGTGTGATCGGCGCCGTGGCTTCTGCCATCGGTCCGCATGCGGCGCTTTTGAGTTTCGCAGGGTTGGCACTGGCGGGAGCTGTTGTTGCGTTTCGTCTTGAAGAGGTCGAGGAGGGCTTTTCGCTTTTCGCCATGGAAAAAGACTGATGCGCGATTGATTGCAAACCCTCGGCAGGACCGATAGCACTCATCTCAAAAGGGAGCCCAACATGACCGATTATCTCGACACCCCCTCCGGCCGCCGCATTGCCTACAATCGCCTTGAGGGCGAGGGCACCGGCGTTGTGTTCCTTGGCGGGTTCATGTCGGATATGGCGGGGACGAAAGCCGTCGCACTCGAACAATGGGCGGCGGCGCAGGGCCGGCCTTTCCTTCGGTTCGATTACTCGGGTCATGGCGAAAGCGCCGGAGAGTTCCGTGACGGCTGTATCGGCGATTGGGCGGAGGATGCGCAGGCGGTGATCGAAGCGCTCACGGAGGGCCCACAAGTGCTTGTCGGCTCCTCCATGGGCGGTTGGATTTCGCTTTTGATGTGCAAACGCATTCACCCGCGTGTCGGCGGCCTTGTGACCATTGCCGCCGCCCCTGACTTTACCGAAGACGGCTTTTGGGCCAGCTTCGATGAGGCGGATCGCAAGGCACTTATGGACGAGGGCGTCGTCATGGTGCCCTCCGATTATGCCGACCCGTACCCGATCACCCGGCGCCTCATCGAGGACGGGCGCGACCATCTGATCCTGCGCAGCCCGCTGGCGCTGCCCTTCCCGGTGCGCTTCCTTCAGGGCACGGCGGACACCTCCGTGTCGGTCGAGACCGCGATGCAGCTCTTCGATCATGCGGCGGGCGATGATATTCGTCTCACTCTGGTCAAAGGGGCGGATCATTCCTTCTCCACCGTCGAGTGCCTCAAGATCATCGAGGCGGCGATCTTTGATGTGCTGGCCGGAGTTTGAACGGATAAGTGATCTCACGAGCGCTTGACCCTCTGTCCTGCGGCATGTGAGAAAAATGCAAGTTTTCCTGTGGATTGACCGATGACCGAGAGCCTCGTTCTGTTGCCCGGATTTCTGGCCGATGGCCGGGTGTTCGCCGATCAGATCATTGATCTGAGCCGCCACCATGCCGTAATGGTCGCGCCTTTGCTGGGCGAGAGCCTCACCGAGATGGCCGATGCGGTGCTGGCCGTGGCGCCGCCGAAATTCGCGGTGGCGGGGCATGATCTCGGGGCTTCTGTGGCCACTGAAATCTTGCGCCGGGCGCCCGGACGGGTGAGCCGCATCGCGCTGATCTCCGGCTCTGCCCAAGCCGAGCCGCCCAATGCCGCCGCCGCCCGCGAGCCGCGGATGATCAAGGCCAAGACGGGCCGCTTTGGCGAAGTGTTGTGGGAAGAACTGCCCACGACCGCGCTGTTCGAGACGCCCCATCGCAACGCCATTCGTGACCATTGGCTCGAGATGGCGATGGAGGCCGGGCTCGAGACCTATTTGCGCCAATCGCGCATTCTGCAACGTCGCCCGGATCACCAAAACGTCCTGCGCCGAGCGCGCATTCCGGCGCTTGTGATCGGCGGCGGCGCTGACACGATCTGTCCGCCAAGGCGTCAGGATTTCATCGCCCAACTCATGCCGCGCGCGGATCTTGTCCTGATCGAGCGGGCCGGCCATCTGCCGATGCTGGAAGCGCCGCAAACGGTGTCACGCGCGCTCAAGGCATGGCTCGAAGCCGAAGCGCCCTTCGTGCTGCGGTGAGTGTTTCGAGGCTGATCTTTTTCTTGGTGAAAATACTCAAAGAAACGGCGCCTCTCGGGCGCCGTCTTTTTCAACCTGCTTTCGCTTCGGTGTCTTTCCCGGCCACAACCCGCGGCCCCGAGTTGGCGTCGATGAAGTCGAGCACCAGAGGCCGGATGTTGTTGCGCCAGCTTTTGCCTGCGAAAATCCCGTAATGCCCAGCGCCCGGTTCGAGATGCGCGGCCTTCATGCTGTCGGGCAGACCGGTGCAGAGATCCAGCGCGGCGACACATTGGCCCGGCGCGGAGATGTCGTCGTTCTCGCCCTCGACGGTTTTCACGGCCACGTCGGTGATCTTGCCGATGTCGACTTTTTTGCCAGCGACGGTGAATTCGTTCTTCGCGATCTCGAGGCCCTTGAAGATGCGCTCAACAGTCGAGAGGTAGAATTCGCCGGTCATATCCATGACAGCGAGATATTCGTCGTAGAATTTGTTGTGGCGGTCATGTTCGCCCGCCTCGCCCTTGGCGACGCGTGAGATTTGATCGGCGAAGGCCTGGGAGTGATTGTCCATGTTCATTGCGATAAACGAAGACAGCTGCAACAGCCCCGGATAGACCTTGCGGCCCACGCCTTTGTATTTGTAACCGACACGCTGGATCATCGAATTTTCGAGCTGGCCCATGGTGACGCGGTTGCCGAAATCCGTGACTTCGGTGGGCGTCGCATCCGGGTCGATCGGCCCGCCGATGAGCGTCAGGGAGCGAGGCTGGGCCTTCGGGTCTTCTTCGGCGAGATAGGCAGTGGCAGCAAGCGTTAGAGGCGCCGGTTGGCAGACGGCGATCACATGGGTGTTCGGGCCCAGATGTTTCATGAAGTCGACGAGGTAGAGGGTGTAATCCTCGACATCGAATTTGCCCTCAGACACGGGGATGTCACGGGCGTTGTGCCAATCGGTGATATAAACCTCACAGTCCGGCAAAAGCGAAGTGACGGTCGAGCGCAAAAGCGTGGCGTAGTGACCGGACATCGGCGCGACCAAAAGCACGCGGCGCTTCATCTCGTCCCGGCCCTGCACGTTGAAATGGATCAGATCGCCAAAGGGTTTCGCCACCTCGATGTCGATGTCGACAAGGTGGTCACGCCCGTCTTCGCCGACAACGGTGTCGATGCCCCAGTCGGGTTTGGTGACCATGCGCGAAAAGGCGCGCTCCGTCACCTGACCCCAGGCCGCGAGCCATTGAATGCCGGGGTTGGGCATCATCGCCATCGCCGGGTAGGAGCCAAAGGCCTGAGCCGTGGCGCCCAGCCATTGGTTCGTGTTGCGGATCGTTTCCATCAGATCGTAGGTAGCCATAAAGCGCATGTGGGCCTCCTGTGTGTGCGTGATACAGGCCTGACCTCTGAGGTAGAGCGTCGCAATCTGCGGCTTCGTCTTCCCACAGGACAAGTCTGTCGCTATCGTAACTGATATAGTCTTACAGCATTTTGCGATGCTGCAAGTGCAAAAAATTTGGGAGGGTGTGTAATGGCTCGGGATGGAGAGGTCAAAACGCAAGAAAAACAACAGGATTTAGAAAAGCTCAACGAGAATATTGTCAAAATCGAAGAGCTTTCCGCACGTCTTGTTGCTGCACTGGCACAGAAAAAGCCGATTCCTCCGTCGCTTCAGGGGCCCAGTCAGGCGCTTTTTCTCAAGGCCGCCAGCGCCTATATGGCCGAAATGATGAACAACCCGGCCCGGGTGATCGAGCATCAGGTGAGCCATTGGGGCAAGACGCTCAAGCATTACGTCGACGCGCAGCAGAGGCTTAGCCACGGTGATCTGACGCCACCGCCTGACGAGACGCCGAAAGACCGCCGCTTTCAGAATCCTCTGTGGCAGAGCAACCCCTATTTCAACTTTCTCAAACAGCAATACATGCTCAACGCCGAGGCGATGGAAAACGCCGTCACCGATCTCGAGGGGCTGGATGCGCGGGATCGCAGGCGGGTGGATTATTTCACCCGGCAGATCATCGACATGATGTCGCCGACGAATTTCCTCGCGACCAACCCGGACGCGTTGCAGCACGCGCTGGAGACCGATGGCGAGAGCCTTGTGAAGGGGCTGGAGAACCTCGTGCGCGACCTGGAGGATCACCACGGCGAGATGATCGTGAATCTCGCCGATAAAGAAGCTTTCGAGGTGGGCCGGAATATCGGCACCTCCGAAGGCTCGGTGGTGTTTCGCAACCGCATGTTCGAACTGATCCAATATGCGCCACGGACCGAAGAAGTGCATAAGACGCCGCTTTTGATCTTTCCGCCCTGGATCAACAAATTCTACATTCTCGACCTGCGCGAACAGAACTCGCTGATCAAATGGATCACGGAACAGGGCTACACTGTTTTCGTCGTCTCCTGGGTCAACCCGAATGAGGGCTATGCCGATGTGCGCATGGATGACTATGTCGAAGAGGGGTTCCTGACCGCCATCGAGCAGGTCAAAAAGATCACGTCGGAGCCGAAGGTCAACGTGATTGGCTATTGCATCGCGGGCACGACCCTGTCGATCACGCTGGGCCTGATGAAACAACGCGGCGATACGTCGGTGAAATCCGCGACCTTCTTTACGACGCTCACGGATTTCTCCGATCAGGGCGAGGTGGGCGTGTTCCTAGATGACGATTTCGTCGATGGGATCGAGGCGGAGGCCAAACGCACCGGCCTGATGAAATCGCTATACATGAATCGGACGTTTTCCTATCTGCGCTCCAACGACCTGATCTATCAGCCCGCCATTCGCAGCTATATGATGGGGGAGGCGCCGCCCGCCTTCGATCTGTTGTATTGGAACGGCGACGCGACCAACCTTCCGGGCAAGATGGCGGTGCAATACTTGCGGGGTCTCTGTCAACGCGATGAGCTGGCCACCACGGGATTCCCGATTTGCGGCACCACGGTGCATCTTTCGGACGTCACTGTGCCGCTTTGTGCCATCGGTTGCGAGACCGATCACATTGCGGCCTGGGACAGTTCCTACAATGGCATTCGCCAGATGGGCTCGAAGAACAAGACCTTCATTCTGTCCGAGAGCGGCCACATCGCCGGGATCGTCAATCCGCCGTCGAAAAAGAAATATGGCCATTACACCAACACGGACCTGAGCTTGTCTCCGCAAGAGTGGAAGGCCGGGGCGCAGTTCCATCAAGGCTCCTGGTGGCCGCGTTGGGAGAAATGGCTGCACGCGCGGTCCGGCAAGATGGTCCCTGCGCGTCAGCCCGGCGATTCGGGGGCGGAAATCCTCGGTCCGGCACCGGGGAATTACGTCAAATCCCAAGCGACGCCCTGACATCTCTGACGTTACGTCACAGCAAGTGCCTGAAATCTCGATATTTCTCGTCAATTGCCGCGGTGCAGCATAAATCACTTGATTTTCTGCGCTGCGGCATGCATATTGTTTGTGCAGACGCGAACTGAACAGGCGTTCAGAAGCGCAGACCAAAGCGAAAACCCGTGCCAGACCGGTAGGGGCCGATTTCGCAAAATGCCAGAAGGACACCGAGATATGGCCAAGACCGACGATTTTTCGAAGATGATGAAAGACATGATGGGCTCTTTCCCGATTGACATGTCTGCGATGCAGGAGAGCTTCAAAACCCAAGCCTCCCTCGCAGAAAAAATGTCCAAAGTGGCGATCGAAGCCGCCGAGAAATCCACTGAGATTTCCTCGAAATGGACCAAGGAAACCCTGACCAAAGTCTCCGAAATCACCACCGTGAAAGAAGAGCCGACCGATTACACCAAGGCAATGACCGATTTCGCCTCCTCGCAAGCCGAAATGGCCGCCGAGAACATGGCCGCCTTTGCCGAAGTCGCCAAGAAAGTTCAGATGGAAACCGTCGAACTGATGCTGGCCGCTGGCAAAGACATGGGCGAAGACATGACCGCCGCTGCCAAAAAAGCGACGGATGAAATGACCAAAGCCGCGAAAAAAGCGACGGCGAAGTAAACGTTAGACGTCAGTACGAGTAACCTCTCCGCATTTTTTCCTCCTCCCTGAAAATGTGGATCGCGAAACGGGCCTCTCTCCTCAGAGGCCCGTTTTTTGTGTCGACAGCCAGGCGGCCCAGAGCTTGGTTGCGTTAACATTTCTGGCCGGATTTCTTTTGCTTTTGCAGCATCGCTCGCTTAGGCTCGTTTCATTGCCAATAAAGGGAGGGGAGCCCAATATGGCCACAGATAAAAAAACTGCGGATACCTCTGCGCCGCTGCTGATCAAACGCTACGCGTCCCGGCGGCTTTATAACACGGAAACCTCGGATTACGTGACGCTCGAAGACATCGCGGGATTTATCCGCGAGGGGCGTGACGTGCAGATCGTCGACCTGAAATCCGGTGATGACCTGACCCGTCAATATCTTTTGCAAATCATCGCCGAGCATGAAAGCCGCGGCGAAAATGTGCTGCCTTTAGGCGTTCTGACCGATCTGGTGCGCAGCTATACGACCGATATTCAGTCCGTCGTCCCGGAATTTCTGGCGCAAAGCTTCGACATGCTGCGTCAGGGCCAAGAGCAGATGATGCAGAATTTCGGTACGCAAATCCCGGGCTTCGAAGCACTTCAAGCGCAACAAGAGGCCTTTCTCAAAGCGATGACTGGTGGTCTGGCGGGGGGCATGGGGCAAAACTGGTCGGGTCCGAGTGCTGAGCCGGAAGAGACCAAGGAAGACCTGAGCGAGATCAAGAAACAGCTCGCCGATCTTCAGGACAAGCTTTCGAAGATGAAATAAGCGTCCCGTTTTGACACTCATGCAAACCCTGATCCCAAGGATCAGGGTTTTCTTTTTTCTGTGAGCTTTTTTGAGTATTTAGGGCAGCAAAGGAAACGGGAGGCTGTTGGGATGAGTGACAAGGTTGGGCGGTTGACCCTTTGGGGGGTGGAAGTGTTTCTTGCCGTGGCCGAAGAGGGCTCGGTCTCCGCCGCCGCCAAACGCCTTGGCGCGTCGCCCTCTGCCGTGTCGCAGCAAATCTCTAACTTGGAAACTGCGCTGGGCACCGAGTTGATCAATCGGCGCGAACGCCCGATGAGCCTGACGCCAGCGGGGCGCGTGTTGCGCCGCCGGGCGCAAAGCATCCTCTTGGAAGCGGCCCGTGCGCGCTCCGAGATTGCCGGGCTGGATCTCAGCCATCTGGGCCAGTTGCGGTTGGGGATGGTCGAGGATTTCGAGGCTTCCGTGACGCCGATGATGATCACGCAAATGGCGGATCACCTGACGGAAACGCGGTTCGAATTGGAGACCGGGCCGTCGCATCGTCTGTTGGATCGGCTGGAAAACCGCGCGCTCGATGTGATCGTGGCGGCGGAACTGGGCGAGAGTGCGGAGTGGTTCGAGCGGCATCCTTTGTTGCAGGACCCGTTTGTGGCGGTGGTGCCGAAAGGCCAGCATGATGCGCCGGGCAAGCTGCCGCTGATCCAATACACGCGCCGCCATGTGATGGGGCGGATGTTGGCGGAACATCTGAGCAGTGAGGGGATGACGCTGACGCATCGGTTCGAACTGGACAGTTACCGCGCGATCTTGGCGATGGTGGCGCGCGGCTCGGGCTGGACGGTTCTGTCGTCTTTGGGCGTGTTGAACGCCGGGCGCTATGCCGATGAGATCGAGGCCATTCCCTTGCCGGTCGCACCGTTGTCGCGGAAAATTTCGCTCACGGTGCGGCGCGACGGGATGTCGGAAATGGCCACTGAAATTGCCCAGCAGTTGGGGCCTTTGTTGCAGGACCAGGTTGTCGATCCGGTGGTGGCGCAATATCCGTGGCTGGGCGGCTATCTCAAGCTGTTGTAACGCAAAACGCCTCCCCGTGCGGGGAGGCGTTTCGAATTCATGTGGGGCCGGTTTACTCGGCGGCGACTTTCACCGCTTTGACCTCGGCTGCGGCGGAGATCAGCGCGTCGGCGATGAAATCGCAATCCTCTTCGGTCAACCGCGCAGGCAGGCGGGTGTCGCAGGCCTTGGACAGCATCTCGCGGGTTTTCGGCAGATCGGGCGTCTCGCCCAGGAATTGCCAGTTCCAGAAGGCCCGTGCGTTGTCCGTCGAAAGACCGAAGACCTGCACCGACACACCACGCGCTTTCGCGGCATTCTGAAACGCAATGGCGTCTTCGCGGCTGAAATTGACGAGGTTGAATTGCAGGCTGTCGGGCGCGCGGACCTCTTTGTCGAGCTTGGCGGGCACGGTCAGGAAGGGCGAGCTTTCCAGACGCGCGGCGGTGTAATCGTGGTTGCGACGACCGTCGGCCACACGACGCGCAACCTCGCCCAGTTGCGGACGCACGAGGGTGGCGGACATGTTTGACAGGCGCGTGTTGTAGAGCGGCAGCTGGTTCTGCCATTTGGCAAAGGCCTCGGCCAGCGCATTGTCGCGTTGCGGATTGTGTTTGCCCCAATTGTGCTCATAGGCGCCGGACATGATGACGGCGCGGGCCATGACCTCGGGGTCATCGGTGATCATGATGCCACCTTCGCCCGCGTTCAAAAGCTTGTAGGACTGGAAGGAGAAACAGCCGATCTTGCCGATGGTGCCGATATTCTGCCCGTCCCAGACGGTGCCGAGGGAGTGCGCGGCGTCTTCGATCAGCGGAATGTTCTTCGCGTCACAGGCGGCTTTGATCGCATCCATATCGGAGGTGTGACCCCGCATGTGGGAGATCATCACGGCATCGGCATCCTCGATCTTGGCGTGGAAATCGTCGAGGTCGATGCGGTAGTTGTCGCCGCATTCCACGAGCACCGGCTTGCAATCCGCGTGCACGATGGATGACGGCACAGCGGCAAAGGTGAAGGCGGGGATGAGAACCTTGGCGTCGCGCGGCAGGTTCAGCGCCTTCAGGGACAGGAACAAAGCGGCGGAGCAGGACGCCACGGCGAGGGCATATTTCGCGCCCAGCATCTCGGCGAATTCCTGTTCCAAAAGCGTCACGGGGGCGTCTTTTGCGGCCGTGTAGCGGAACAGATCGCCGGATTTCAGCAGCTGTTCGACGAGGACGCGCGCCTCTTCCGGGATCGGTTCGGCGTCGTAGACATTGGGCCCGAGACTCATATTTTCACCTTTTTGAAATTCTTCTTTCAGATTTACTGTAAGTGTTCGGCTGTGAAAAATCTAGTGCCCTGCGTCAGAGGCGGCGGAATTTCGCAAAAAATTCACAAGCTGCGGCGCGGTGTGACTGGGCATGAAAAAGGGGCCCGAAGGCCCCTGATTTCGGACGCGATGCCCTCAGACATTGAGCAAAAGATGCTCGCGCTCCCAAGGGCTGATGACCTGAAGATAGGCATCGTTTTCGGCGCGTTTGACCTGAAGATAGACGCGAACGAAATCCGACCCCAAAACGTCATGCATCTGCGTGGCGCTTTCCAAAAGATCAAGCGCGCGGGACAGCGTGTCCGGGATGCCATCGGCGGAGGCATAAGCGTCACCGATATATTCCGCACGCGGCTCGCGGCGCTCAATGAGGCCGAGATAGCCACAGGCCAGAGAGGCCGCGATCGACAGATAGGGGTTCACATCCATGCCCGGCAGACGGTTCTCGATCCGCCGTGCCTCGGGGCCAGAGATCGGCACACGCAGCCCGGTGGTGCGGTTGTCGCGGCCCCATTCGAGGTTAATGGGCGCGGCGAAATCGCGGACGTAGCGGCGATAGCTGTTCACATAGGGCGCATGCATCGCGATAGCGGCGGGCGTGTGGTTTTGCAGCCCTGCAATGAAATGCATGAAGGCCTCGGATTCCGAGCCGTCCGGGTTGGAGAAAATATTCTCGCCCGTGTTGATGTCCACGACCGAGTGGTGGATGTGCATCGCCGATCCCGGCTCGTCCTGAATGGGTTTCGCCATGAAGGTCGCGAAACAATCGTGACGCAGGGCGGCCTCGCGAATGAGCCGTTTGAAATAGAACATCTCATCGGCCAGTTTGACCGGATCGCCATGGCGCAGGTTCATTTCGATCTGACCGGCGCCGCCTTCCTGGAGGATGCCGTCGATCTCAAGGCCCTGCGCCTCGGCAAAGTCGTAGATGTCGTCAATAATGGGCCCGTATTCGTCCACCGCCGACATGGAATAGGCCTGACGCTGGGCCGCGCGGCGACCTGTGCGGCCAATCGGCGGTTCGACCGGCTGGTTCGGGTCGACGTTGCGGGCGACGAGAAAGAATTCCATCTCAGGTGCGACAATCGGGTCCCAGCCCTGATCGTGGTAAAGCTGAACCACACGTTTCAACACGTTGCGCGGGGCCGTGGGCACCATTTCACCCTGTTGATCCAGCACATCGTGGATGACCTGAAGCGTCAGATCCCCAGTCCAGGGCGCGGCCGTGGCGGTCTCAAAGTCCGGGACCAGCACCATGTCCGGTTCGGTGAAAGGCGCCTCGGCGTCATCGACCCAATCGCCGTTGATGGTCTGAAGGAAGATCGAATTCGGCAGGTAGAAATGCGACTGTTTGGCGAATTTCGCGGCTGGCATGGCCTTGCCACGGGCGATGCCGGACAGATCGGCGACGATGCATTCCACCTCATCGAGCCTGCGCCCGTCGAGATATTCCAAAGCGGCTTCGGGCAGTTGGTCGAGAAACTCCATCAGATCAGGGCCTCCCGCCCTTGCTCGAGAAACGCGGCCATGAGATCGGCGAAGCGTTTGTCATCGGTCGGTTTGTCGTTTTCATCTTTCGCCCGCGCGATCAGATCGGCGGGGTAGGCGGGGTCATTCGCGCGTGCCTTGAGGTAGTCGGCGATGATCGCCGGGCGGAGTTCCGGGTGCGGTTGGATGGTCAGGATGCTGTCATCATAGACCAGCGCTGCGTTGGTGCAAAAATCATTGCCGCCCAGCACCTCTGCGCCTTCGGGCAGGCGGGTGACCTGATCCTGATGCCAAGCGTTCAGGTGAATATGTCCCAAAGGCGGGATGTCATACGCCTGCCGCCCAAGCGCCCAGCCGCCTGCGTATTTCTCGACCGTGCCGCCGAGAGCCTGGGCGATGATCTGATGGCCGAAACAGATGCCCAACATCCGGCGGCCAGAGGCATGGATGTCGCGGATCAACTCTTCGAGCGGTGTGATGAAAGGGTGATCCTCATAGGCGCCGTGTTTCGAGCCGGTCAAAAGCCAGGCGTCGGCGTCCTCGGGGCCTTTCGGGAAGTCCATATGCTCGACGTCCCAATATTCGTAGGAAAAATCCGAGCGATCAAACAGGCGTTTGAACATCAATGGAAAATCCCCGTGAATTTGCGCGACGGGGTCAGGCGCGTGTCCGCATTGCAGAATGCCGAGTTTCATAAGTCACCAAAAGCGTTGGAATGGCCCGACGCTAGCGCTTCGCCGCAGGCCCGACAAGGGGGCATGGAGCGAAACGCGAGGATTTGATCAAATATCTGAAAGCCCGCTTAAACCGTGTCCAGATAGAGCTCGACCTGCTCCTCGGGCGTCAGCTCGGCCCAGTCGCGAAGCTCCTGACGTTTGGTCAGGGTCAAGTTGCGCACCAGTTCCTCGGGGAAGATGCGCTTCATCAAGGGCGAGGCCGCAAAGGTGTCAATCGCGGTGCCCCAATCGCCGGGCATCTCCGGCAGACCCTGCGCATAGGCGTTGCCGGTGATCGCAGGGGGCGCTGTCATTTCGTCCTCCATGCCGATGAGCGCGGCACCCAGAATGGCGGCGATCATCAGATGCGGGTTCACGTCACCGCCTGACACGCGATGCTCGATGCGGCGGGCTTTGTGCGACCCGCCCGGCACGCGCACGGCGGCCGTGCGGTTGTCATAGCCCCAACAAATCCGCGTCGGCGCATGGGCGCCGGGCACGAGACGGTCGTAGGAATTGCCATGCGGTGCGAACAGAATGGTCGAATCCGGAATGGCAGACAGGCAACCGGCGATGGCGTGACGCATCATATCGGTGCCCGCCGTCGAGCCATCGTCAAAGATATTGTCGCCGTTCTCATCGAGCATCGAGAAATGGGTGTGCATGCCGTTGCCGGCATATTCATCATAGGGTTTCGCCATGAAAGAGGCGGCAAACCCGTGTTTGCGGGCGAGGCCTTTGACCATCAGCTTGAAGAGCCAGGCATCGTCAGCGGCTTTCAAAGCGTCCGGGGAATGGGCGAGATTGATCTCGAACTGGCCAAGGCCCGCCTCGGAGATCGCGGTGTCCGCCGGAATGTCCATCGCTTCGCAGGCTTCGAACAGTTCCGAGAAAAAGATGTCGAAGGCATCGAGCGCGCGCAGCGCCAATGTTTCCGCCCCCGGACGACGTTTGCCGGAGCGCGGCGAGCGGGGCACGCGGAGCTGACGCGAGCTGTCGTCGATCAGGTAGAATTCCAATTCGGTCGCAACAACCGGGGTCAGGCCTTTTGCCTTGTAGCGGTCGAGCACACGGGCCAGCGCCTGACGCGGGTCACCGTCAAAGGGGCGACCATCCTCGCGGAACATCCACATCGGCAAAAGTGCGGTCGGCGCGCCCTGAAGCCAAGGCAGCGGCAGAAAGCCGCGTTCGGTCGGCAAAAGCACCCCGTCCTGATCGCCGCTCTCGAACACCAGAGGGCTGTCCTCAATGTCCTCGCCCCAGATGTCGAGGTTTAGAACCGACAGTGGAAACCGCGTACCTTCGGTTTCGACCTTATCGGCAAACCGCGCCGACATGCGTTTGCCTCGGGCCTGACCGTTGAGGTCGGCGGCTGCGACGCGAATGGTTTTGACATGGGGGTTCTGGGCAAGCCAGCCGTGAGGGGAGATCATGAAAGCACACTATCTGAAAATTTGCGACATAAGCCGGGGGCGTTTTGTGCGGCCCTGCGGCAGGTGGCGGTTCAACCGTTTTCCGATCAGGCCAAAGATCGTGATGATACAGAGTGTCACCAGCACGAAATAGCACGCCAAAATCGGATAGGGGATGAAGGGGTTAAAGGTCTTGTCGGCAAAATAGGAGGCGTAATAGAGCGCGTCGCCTTTTTGCTGCAAGGCCGGGAAGCCGGAGAAGAACACCAGCGTGGTCGAGTGAAAGATAAAGATCGCCTCGTTGGTATAGGCGGGCCAGGCGAGCCGCAGCATGGTCGGCCAGACGATGCGACGGAACCGCGGCCAGCCGGAGAAGCCATAGGCATCGGCGCTTTCCAGATCGCCTTTCGGCACGGCCATGAGCGCGCCAAAGAAGATTTCGGCGGAATAGGCGGTGGTGTTGAGCCAGAGGACAATCGCGGCACCGAGCCAGGCGTCCGTCAGATTGCCAAACAGGGGGAAGGCCTGTTTGAGGCTCAGGAAGAGGAAGTAGCCAAAGAAGAACTGGATGAACAACGGCGAGCCGCGGAACACGAAAATGAACCACTCGGCGGGTTTGCGGATGGCTTTGTTCGAGGAGGCTTTCGCGAGCGCAATCGCCTGCGCCGAGAAAAAGCCGAAGAGGATCGCCAGAAGGCCGAAATAGATGTTCCACAACATGCCCGAGCCGATCAGCGTCACCTGATCGCAAAGCGTGATGTCGGTGGTCGGCAAGCGGCGTTCGCCAAAGCCCAAAGAGCGGAAGGCGTAGCTTGCGATGGTCTCTGAACAGCTCATGCGCCCGCTCCCGCTTTGCGCATGGCCTCGCCTGCGGCGGTGGCTTGGCCGTGGGAGAGCTTGCGGGTGATGCGGTTCAGGACCACTTCGGAGACTTTGGTGAAGAGCAAGTAGAACACCAGAAGCCCGAAGAAATAATACATCCGCCAGTCGCCATGCGGGTAGTCGGTGAAGCGCGCGGTCTTGGTCCCGCCCAGTTCCTTGGCCCAATAGACCACATCCTCGACCCCCAAGAGGAACAGCAAAGGCGTGGCCTTGATCAGTACCATCCAGAGGTTCGACAGACCGGGCAGGGCATAGGTCCACATCTGCGGCACCATGATGCGCCAAAAGGTCTGACGCTTGGTCATGCCGTAGGCTTCGGCGGTCTCGATCTGGCCATGGGGCACGGCCTTAAACGCGCCCGCGACGACATTGCCCGCGAAGGCGCCAAAGACGATGGCAAAGGTCAGAACCGCCAGCGCAAAGCCGTAAATCTGGTGATAGATCTCGGGCGCGGAATTCTGCGGCAGCTTGGCGGCGGCGCAGACGACGAAATCATTGCCCTGACGGATCGGCTGATCCCAGTCCGAACAGAGAACCTGATGGCGCATCCACTCCAGACCCTGGTCGAGCGCGATGACGAAAAACAGGAAAAACGCGATGTCCGGCACGCCGCGCACGATGGCCATATAGAGGTTAGACAGCCATTTCACGGGAACAAGATGCGACCGGGAACCTGCTGCTGCGCCAAAGCCAAACCCAAGCGCCAGAGGCGCGGTGACCGCCAAAAGCAAAAGCACCGTCCCAAAGGAGGTGTAGAAAGCCATGTGCTTTCCCGTTGTCAGAAAACAGCTCAGCCAGGCGAGGCGGTCGAGCGTGTCAGGATCGGCGCAATAGGAAAAGATGGGACACCTGTTTGGCGGGGATCGGGAAAGGGCAGGGCACGCGTTTGCGCCCTGCCCAGAAGGTCACGAGATGGGATTATTCGAAGATCGGGCTGTCGCCACCCAGATATTCGAGAATCATCTCGTTGAGCGAGCCATCTTCTTTCATGGAAACAATGGCCTCATCGAATTTGGCGCGCAGCTCCGGGTCGGATTTGCGGAACCCCATGCCGATGCCGATGGACAGGGCGATGTCTTCCCCCACCCACATGGCGGTGCCTTCCTCGACCACGGGCACGAGCGTGTCTTTGTCGGCAAAGACCGCATCCGCTTCGCCTGCGAGCATGGCGGCGAGGCTGTCCTCGAAGGACGGGAATTCCAAAAGGGTGGCGCCGGTGTCGACAACGTGCTGAGACTGGATCGTCGAGGCCTGTGCCGCGATCACGCCACCTTCGAGGTCCACACCCTCAGACATGGCGGCATAGGAGGAATAGGACGGCGGGGTGTAGTTTTCGGAAAAGTCGATCTTTTCTTTGCGGGCGTCGGTGATCGACATGCCGGCGATGATGGCATCGTAGTTGCCGGACAGGAGGTTCGGGATGATCGAATCCCAGTCGTTGGTCACCCATTCGCATTCCAGCTCGGCGCGGGCGCAAAGCTCGTCGCCCAGAACGCGCTCGAAACCGGCCACTTCGCCGTTGTCGTCGATGTAGTTGTACGGAGGGTAGGCGCCCTCAGTGCCCAGACGGATGGTCTCGGCGGAGGCGGCGCCTGCCAAAAGGGCGAGGGCGGCGGCGGAAAGAAGGATGTTCTTCATGTGAAATCTCCCATTGGTAGCGCTTATGGTTAGGCCGGAACAGTCGCGCTGAGGAACTGTTTGAGCCGTTCGGATTTGGGCGCACCGAAGAGGTCGGACGGCTTGCCCTCCTCCTCGATCAGTCCCTTGTGAAGGAACACGACATGGTCGGAAATATCCGCGGCCATGCGCATGTCATGGGTTACGATGATCATCGTGCGGCCCTCTTCGGCCAGCGCCTTGATCACCTTGATCACCTCTTGTTCCAGCTCCGGATCGAGCGCGGAGGTGGGTTCGTCGAACAACAATGCCTGCGGCTCCATGCAAAGCGCGCGGGCGATGGCGGCGCGTTGCTGCTGGCCGCCCGACATTTGCGCCGGGTAGACATCGCATTTGTCGCCGATGCCGACCTTGTCGAGATACATCCGGGCCTTTTCCTCGACCTCCTTGCGGTCGCGTCCCATCACCGTGATCGGCGCTTCCATGACGTTTTGCAGGATGGTCATATGGGCCCAGAGGTTGAACTGTTGGAACACCATCGACAGGTTGGTGCGGATGCGGGTGACCTGTTTGCGATCGCTGGGGCGGCGGTGCAGACCTTCGCCTGTCCAACTGATGGGTTCGCCATTGAACAGAATCTCGCCCTTCTGGCTGTCCTCCAACAGGTTGGCGCAGCGCAAAAGCGTGGATTTCCCCGACCCCGACGAGCCGATGAGCGAAGTCACATGGCCGCGGGGCGCGGTCATGGAGACGCCTTTCAACACTTCGAGGTCTCCGTAGGATTTGTGCAAATCACGGATTTCGATGACGGGCGTTTCGGAATTTGAATCTTTGGTCAGCATTGCCAAGAGTTAGGGCTAATCTTTCGGCAGATGCAACAATCATCAGCAGAATACCGCAGCGTCCCGCCGGGTTTTTGATCAAATCTAGGGCTCTCGCCTAGGGCTTAGGCGGGGTTGGGGGCAAACACTTTCGTTTGTCGCGCTCAGGTTGTTCTGTGCCAAAGATGGAGGCGGAGGACGATTCTCGCTTTAGAGGCTGGCTTCAACCCTCTGTCGCGCCAGCGCGCTGTCCTGATCCTTGACGCCCAAAAGGTTGGCAACCAGACGCAGCAAAGCGTCCTCATCCTCATCGCGCACACCGTCGGCCAGAACCACGGACCAAAGCCCTTCGATCACGCCGATACGCTCCTCCAAAGGCACGGCCTCTTTCAGCGCGCGGGTGAAGCGCACCGTGTCGGGCGCCTCGGATTCCAACTGTTCGGCTTCGGCACGCAGGCTCGCGGCCTCAAAGGGCCCAAGCTCATAGCGCGTCATCAACAGCTTTTCGATCCGCTGCGCCTCTTCGGGGGCGTAATGCCCATCCGAGCGCGCCACACGCACCAAAAGTGCGGCCATCGCGCGGCGCGCGTCATTGTTTTTCAAAGGCGCGGGCGCCGGTTGCAGCAGGGTTTTGAGAAAATCGCCAAACATAAGAAGGGATATAGGGCAGGGCGCGGGTTTGGGGAAGCCTTCTCAGGTATCACGATTTTGCGCTTGGGTGAGCGACGTCACCAGAAGGGTGTCCAAAACGGCGGCCACGATGGCCTCCGGGCGATCCTCTTGCATCAGATGGCCTGAGGTCGGAACAGACACAAGCGGACGGCCGGAGATCAAGGCAGCCAGTGCCTCGCCCTTTTCATGTGGGATCCATGCATCTTCTTGTCCCAAAGCACGGTGACGGGACAGTCCATTTTTGCATAACGGCCCTCGATCTCATCGGTGTGGCGCTGATCCATCTGGGCGATTTGCCGGTAAAAGGCCGGTTGCCCAACCGGACCGAGCCAAGGTGCGCTGTAGAGGGTCAATGCCTCTTCGGACAGCGGGAGATGTGCGGCGGTTTGTAGATAGGCACGTAACAGGGCGCTGTGCATATAGTCTGGCATCGTGGCAAAGGCAGCCTCGTGCTGGCGGACATGCTGCACGAAGGGCGAGCCCCAGGGCGCCAGCGCGACGGCATCGAAAATCGTCAGCGAGGCATAGCGCAATCCGTTGAGGTAATAGCCACGCAAAGCGGTGGCGCCGCCGAAATCATGGGCCAACACATCCGGGCGGGTGTCGCCCCATTCTGATCCCCAATGGGAAAACAGAGCGGCCAGTATCCGGTTTTGTACGGCAAGCGATACATCCTGGCCCTCACGTTTTTCGGACAGGCCGTAGCCCGCCATATCGTGGTAATAGACGGTTCTGTGCGGGGCCAGATGCGGCACGATCCGGCGCCAGACCTGTGCGGAGAACGGCGTGCCGTGCAGCGCCACAAGCGGTGGGCCATTGCCGAGTTTTCCCCAGCGGATGGCGTGGCCTTCGATCAGCTCTGTGTTCGGCAGCTCCAGCATGGCGTCATCTCATATTGTCATTTAGCTAAGTAACTATATGATGGTGCCTATGAACAGATCAACCCAAATCGAAATCCGGATCAAAGCGATGGCCAGTGCGCAGCGTCTCAAGGTCCTGCATCTGCTGGCAGACCCCGCGCGGCATTTCGGGCATCAATGGTCGGCTGACCCGGTGGAGTTTGGTGTCTGCATGACAATGATCGCCGAGGCGCTGGGCGTCTCACAGCCGACAGCGAGCCGTCATCTGGACCTCTTGCGCCAGGCCGGGTTCATCACGGTGCAAAAGCACCTGAAATGGTCCTATTGCAAGCGCAACGAACCCGCGATCCGGGACTATGTGGCCTGGCTGGGTCAAGAGCTTGACGTCACACCCGCTCAGACAACGGGCTGACGTCTTGGCCTTTGAGGGGCTTACAGAAAGTTAGTATTTCCGAGGGACGTAAAGCTCCGGCGGCAGCACGGCGCGCTCGTAGTCTTTCTTGTAGATCCGCTCCGGCAAATGCACGTCCTCATGGTCGATTTCGTGATAATCGAACATCGACAACAGGTGGTCGATGCAATTCAACCGCGCGCGTTTCTTGTCATTGCCTTCGACGATATACCACGGCGCCTCGGGGATATTGGTGCGGAAGAAGGTGTCTTCCTTCGCCTTGGTGTAATCCTCCCAACGGATGCGCGATTGCAGGTCCATCGGCGAGAGTTTCCACTGTTTCATCGGGTCGTGAATGCGCATGAGGAATCGCATCTGCTGTTCCTCGTCGGTGATCGAGAACCAGTATTTGATCACCTTGATGCCCGACCGCACCAGCATACGTTCGAATTCGGGAACGTCCTGAAAGAATTGTTCGACCTGATCCTCATCGGCAAAGCCCATGACGCGTTCGACACCCGAGCGGTTGTACCAGGAGCGGTCGAAGAGCACCATTTCGCCCGCCGCCGGCAGATGCGGCACGTAGCGTTGGAAATACCATTGCGATTTTTCGCGGTCCGACGGCGCGGGGAGCGCCACGACGCGTACGACACGCGGATTAAGGCGCTGGGTGATGCGTTTGATCACGCCGCCCTTGCCCGCAGAATCGCGGCCTTCGAACAGGACAACCACTTTCTCGCCCGTATGTTCGATCCAGTCGTGCAGCTTGATCAACTCGGCCTGAAGCCGCAACAGCTCGCGGAAATAGACCGAGCGTTCGAGCATGTCGGGATGCTCTTTTTGGTAAATTTTCTTGATCTCACGCGACAGGATGGAGTCCTCAAGCTCAATCTCCCATTCCTCGTCCAGCGTGTCCGCGAGTTCCGCTTCCAGCCAGTCCTGGGCTTCCTTGTCAAAGCTCATGATGTACTCCTGTCTCCCGTCTTGAAATCCGCCAGTGGCGGCGCAAATGCTTTGCCGCTTTAACCACTCATATATGACGGTTTCTTAATGGAAAAGGATCGGCAGCAGCGAGGCGACCAAAAGAGCGGCCATTGTCCAGTTAAACGCCACCAAACGGCGCGGATTGGTCAAAATCCGGCGCATTTCCTGACCGAGCCAGGCCCAGATGGTGATCGCGGGCACGTTCATGCACATGAACCCAATGGCGACAATCCCTGCCGCAATCCATGTGGTGTCCTGCGCGTAATTGGTCTGCGCGCCGATCGCCATGATCCAGGCTTTGGGATTGACCCATTGAAAGGCGGCGGCTTGCAGCGTGGTCATCGGCGTGCCGCCCGCTTCGCCCTCTTTCGGCGCGGAGGCATGCGCGATTTTCCACGCGAGCCAAAGCATGTAGAGCACCGCGACCACCAACATGACCTGACGGAGCAGCGGAAAGGTTTCAAAAGCTTCAGCCAGACCCAGCCCGACGATGAAGACCATCGAAGTAAAGCCGAGCGTGATCCCGGCCATATGCGGCAGCGTCCGGTTCACGCCAAAATTGGCGCCCGAGGCCAGAAGCATCAGGTTGTTTGGCCCCGGTGTGACCGAGGTGACGAAGGCAAAGGCCAAAAGGGCGAGGAAGAGTGTCGTATCCATGGCGGTGAGATTAATCTTTCTCTTGTGCAATGGGCGTGCAAAGATCGTGTGTGAATAAAGGTATTTTGCAAGATATCACGACTATGGATCAGGTTGATGAAAAAATATTGCGCGAACTGGCGCGGGACGGGCGGTTGAGCAATCTCGATTTGGCCGACCGTATTGGTCTGTCGCCCTCGGCCACCTCGCGCCGCGTCAGCGAGCTTGAGCGCTCAGGCGTGATCCGGGGCTACCGCGCGGTGATTGATCGTGACCAAGTCGGGCAGGGGTTTCTGGCCTATATCACCGTGGGGTTGTCCGTGCACAACAAGGCCTCGCAGAAAGGCTTTGAGGCGGCGATGGCCGCAGCCCCCGAGGTCAAGGAATGCCACAATATTGCGGGAGTCTTCGAATATCTCCTGCGCGTCGAGGCGGCGGATATGAATGCCTACAAACGGTTTCATACCGAGGTGCTGGGCACGGTGCCGAATGTCGCCTCGATCACCTCCTATATCGTGATGGAAAGCCCGAAGGACCTGCGCGGGTGATCTGCGTCTTTTGAGTATTTCCTACTGCAATGAAGCAGACAGGCGTGGTAGGTCGGGGCAACAGAAAGCAGGCCCCATGTATCGACCGAACAATTCCGCCATCGACGATCCCGCCATGCTGCGCCATGTGATGGCGGAGATCGGCTTTGCCGCGCTTGTCACGCCGCATGACGAGGGCATCGAAATTTCGCATTTGCCTGTGGTGGTGCGCGAAGAGGCCGGCGAGACCGTCATCGAGACTCATCTGGCGCGGGCCAATCCGCATTGGAAATTGGCCGGTGCCGGGTCGGTTTTGATCTTTCAGGGGCCGCAAGCCTATATCTCGCCATCGTTTTACCCGTCGAAACAGGTGGATGGCAAAGTCGTGCCGACCTGGGCCTATATCGTGGTCCATGCCCACGGCGCCTTTGAGGCTTTTAACGACACGGAGGGCCTTGGCGCGCATCTCGAGGCGCTGACCAATCGGCACGAAGCCGGACGCGCGAAGCCTTGGGCGGTGTCGGACGCGCCCGTGCCCTATGTCGCGGCTTTGAAACGCGGCATCGTGGGGCTGCGGTTCCGGCCAGAGCGGCTTGAGGGCAAATGGAAGGTCAATCAGCATAAAAGTGCTGAGGATCGCCAAGGGACCTATCAGGGGCTGATGCAGTCGGGCGAGCAGGGCGTCGATCTGGCGCAGGCTTTGGCGAGTTTTTCGGAAGACTAAACAAAAGGCGCCCCGTGAGGCGCCTTTTCAAATCCGTTCTGAGCGAGGCGTTTACCCCTCGATCTCCATGATCATATCGACCCGCGTGCCGTGGCGGCCGCCTTCGAACTCTGCTGAAAGAAATGCCTCTGCGATGTCGAGCGCAAGCCCTTCGCCAACCACGCGCGACCCCATGGAAAGCATGTTGGCGTCATTGTGCTGGCGGATCATCTTGGCCGAATAAGCCTCCGAGCAGACACCGCAGCGGATGCCTTTGACCTTGTTCGCTGCCATCATGATGCCCTGACCCGTGCCGCACAGAATGATGCCCAAACGGCAATCGCCAGAGGCCACAAGACGCGCTGCCGCTTCGCCGTGGTTCGGATAATGCGTGCTCTCCGGCGTGGTGGGGCCGATGTCGACCGGCTCCCAGCCAAGGCTTGCGATATGGCTGGCCACCGCCTGACGCAGCTCGATGGCGGCATGATCGGAAGACAGCGCGATGCGTTTGTTGTCGCTCATTTGGGGCGGTCCTTACACAAGACGGGAGTTTTCTTTCGCGGCCCGGATGAAGTCGCGGAACAGCGGCGCCGGGTCAAAGGGTTTCGACTTCAGCTCCGGGTGATATTGCACGCCGATGTACCAGGGGTGATCCTTGGCCTCGACGATCTCTGGCAGGCGCCCGTCCGGCGACATGCCGGAGAAGATCAGGCCACAGTTTTCCAACTGCTCACGGTATTTCGTGTCCACCTCATAGCGGTGACGGTGGCGTTCCTCGATCTTGGTCGTGCCGTAGATTTCCGCCACTTTTGAGCCCTCTTTGAGCGAGGCCGTATAGGCGCCAAGACGCATGGTGCCGCCCTTGTCGTCATCGGCCTTGCGCTGCACGGTGTGGTTGCCCTGCACCCATTCCTTGAGGTGGTACACCACCGGCTCAAACCGCTTTTTCCCGGCTTCGTGGTCGAATTCCTCGGAGCCTGCGGTGGTGATGCCTGCGAGATTCCGTGCCGCTTCGATCACCGCCATTTGCATGCCGAGGCAGATGCCAAGGTAAGGCACCTTACGCTCGCGGGCGAATTGCGCCGCCTTGATCTTGCCTTCCGTGCCGCGCTCGCCAAAGCCGCCGGGGACCAGGATCGCGTCATAGCCCTCAAGATAGGGCGCGGGATCTTCGTGCTCGAAAGTCTCTGCATCGACCCATTCGACCTTTACCTTCACCCGGTTGGCCATGCCGCCGTGGGTGAGCGCTTCGCTGACGGATTTATAGGCGTCTTCGAGCTGGATATATTTGCCGACGATGGCGATTTTGACCTCGCCTTCCGGGTTGAAAATCCGGTCGGCCACATCGTGCCAGGTCGAGAGATCGGGCTTCGGCGCGGGGGCGATGCTGAAGGCGTCGAGCACGGCCTGATCGAGGCCCTCGCGATGGTAGGCGAGCGGTGCTTCGTAGATGGATTTCAGATCGGGCGCGGCGATCACATCCTCTTTGCGGACGTTACAGAACAGCGCGATCTTTTCGCGTTCTTTCTCCGGGATCGGATGTTCGGAGCGGCAGACAAGCACGTTCGGCTGGAGGCCAATGGTGCGCAACTCTTTCACGGAGTGCTGCGTCGGTTTGGTCTTCAACTCGCCGGAGGCCGCGATATAGGGCAAAAGCGTCAGGTGCATGAAAATACACTGGCCGCGCGGGCGGTCCTGGGCGAATTGACGGATGGCTTCGAAGAAGGGCAGGCCCTCGATGTCGCCCACGGTGCCGCCGATCTCGCAGAGCATGAAATCGACCTCATCATCGCCCACGGCGAGGAAGTCTTTGATCTCGTTGGTGACATGCGGAATCACCTGAATCGTCTTGCCGAGGTAATCGCCGCGGCGCTCTTTCTCCAGCACATTGGTGTAGATGCGGCCAGAGGAGACGGAATCGGTCATGCGCGCCGAAACGCCCGTGAAGCGCTCGTAGTGACCGAGGTCCAGATCGGTCTCCGCGCCATCGTCGGTGACGAAGACCTCGCCATGCTCGAACGGGCTCATCGTGCCGGGGTCGACGTTCAGATAGGGGTCCAGCTTGCGCAACCGCACCGAATAGCCACGGGCCTGCAACAAAGCGCCCAAAGCGGCAGAGGCGAGGCCTTTGCCAAGAGAAGAAACCACACCGCCGGTGATGAATACGTAGCGTGCCATGGGCTGGAGATGCTCCCGTGATAGTCCGAATTTTTTGGTCTTAACGTTGCTCCAATGACCATTTGCGCCGATCTTTCGACCGGCTGGCCTCTGCTCAAAACAACGGTGTTCACGGGATTTAAGAAGTAACAGATTCGGTCATCCCGCGCAACCAAACCGCAACATGTTGAGGGGAATTTCCCCTCAACTCTCAAGGTCTTGTTAACCTTTGAAGATCTGGCCGCGCACGGCCAAGCGTTTCGTCCGCAGTTTAGTCGGCGCGGGGCGGGGCCAGAGGCGCGTCAGAGGACGACGGAGGCAAAAGATCGTTGCCAGAGGGCAGCGCGGGCGCATCCGTCGAGGCTGGTGCTGCATCATCAAGCACAACCCCGTCCATCACGGACGAACTTGCGGCTTCCTGACGGGCCAGAACCGTGAGCGTGATCGACGTGGCGATGAAACCGATGGCGAAAATCCAGGTCAGTTTGCCCAGAGCGGTCGCCGCCGCCCGGCCCGTCATGACGTCGCCGCCACCGCCCATGCCAAGACCGCCACCTTCGGATCGCTGCAAAAGCACAATGCCAATGAGGCAAAGCGCAAGGATCAGGTGGATGACGAGGATGACATTTTCCATGGATCAGGCCTTTGGGGTCGTTCGATGGGGCTACTTAAGGGGTCTCATGCCATCGCGCAACCCCGAATGGAGGGGCAAAGCCGCGTGGGCTTGTCTTTCCCGCGATCCATGACATTTTGAGCGCATGAGTGCCCCGTTTTCGATCCGCCCCGCCACGTTTGATGATGCCCTGCCGATTGCCAAAGCGCAGGTCGCCGTCTGGCGTTCCGCCTATCGCGACATCCTGCCGGGGGCGCTGATGGATCGAATGACGGTCCCGGATCGTGAAAAGGGCTGGCGGCGCATCCTTGAAGCCTATGAAGCCTCCGGGCGTGGCGCGGTGTTTGTGGCCGAACAAGGCGGAGAGGTTGTGGGCTTTCTGTCCTGCGGATATCAGCGCGACGATGCGCTTTCGGATCGGTTTTCCGGTGAGATTTCTGCGATTTATGTGGAGGTCTCGCGTCAGGGGATCGGCACGGGGTTGATGGCCGCTGGCGCACAGGCACTTCTGGACATGGGACATGAGGCCGCCGCACTTTGGGTGCTCTCAGACAATGCGGTTGCGCGCGCTTTTTATGAGAGATTGCAAGGGGCGCAGGTGTCTGAACGTTTGGCTGAGGATGGCCCAGAGAACAACCTGAGTGAGGTGGCTTATGGCTGGTCGGATGTGGCGGAGCTGGCGCGCGCGTACCCCGCCTCGATCTCCAACAGCCTCTGTTTGCGCCAAAGCCCACCGCCATAGCCGGTGAGCGCCCCATCCGCGCCGATCACCCTGTGACAGGGAATGAGAATCGCGATCTGGTTGGCGCCATTGGCGCGGGCGACAGCGCGCGAGGCCGAGGGTCGGGCGATGTCTTGTGCCAGTTGGCCGTAGCTGCGGGTCTCTCCGGCGGGGATGGCGCGCAAGGCGTCCCAGACTTGGGCGTAAAAGCCGCTGCCATGATAGGTGAGCGGCACAGTGAATTGAGATCGCTTGCCGTCGAAATAGTCGCCGAGTTCCCGCGCCAGTTGGTCATGCACCGCAGTGTGGCCAAAGCCCAATCGCCCCTTCGCGCCCTCGGCTAATTTGCGCAACTCGGTCGGCAGTGCCTTGCGGTCCATGAATTCCAAAAGATGCAAAGACTGCGCATCCGCCACCGCGATCATCGGGCCTAGGGGCGTGTCGATCCAGTCGATGGACAAGAGCGGATCGGAAGACAACGCGCCACTCAACGTACTGGGCGCGATCCCCAAAAGCGCCCCGACCCGGGCACGAAAGGCCGACGGCGAAGAGAATCCGGCTTCAAGGCCAGCCTCCAAAACCGTACCGCCATCGCCCATCACCTCGAACCCGCGCCGCAGCCGCTCAAGCCGTGCCAACTCCAGAAAACTCATGCCGAAATGGCGTTTGAATGCGCGGCGCACGGTGCCTCGGTCGTATCCCATCGCGATCAGATCCGTTTCGCGCCAGCGGTGATCGGGGCGGGCGTTCAAAGCGGTCAGCAACTCTTCGATCACCGGCTCCGCGTCCGTCGCGGCCTTCAAAGGCTGACAGCGTTTACAGGGGCGAAACCCCGCCTCGATACAGGCGCCGAGACTATCGAACCAGCGGCAATTTTCCGCCTTCGGCTTGCGCGCGGGACAGGTGAGGCGACAAAATACGCCGGTCGAAGTCACGCCCACCCAGGCGCGCCCCTCGTAACTGGGATCGCGCGCCAAAAGCGCCGTATAGAGCGTGTCACTGTCAGGCAATTTGAAATCGGGAAGGTCGAAGAGCGTCATGGAGCAAATGCTAACGCATCAAATCCCCCCTGTCCGCCGGGAAAGCGGCGTCTATTTTTCTCTGCAGTTTTTCTCTGCGGGGACCGCTGGTGAAATCGCGTTTGATTTAATGGTTTCATCGGCCCGTATGGATCGCTATACAGCGACGGGTTTTCATCCGATCATAAGGACTCACTATGGCTAACGTCGTCGTTGTCGGCGCCCAATGGGGTGACGAGGGAAAAGGCAAGATCGTGGACTGGCTCTCCGAGCGCGCAGATGTGATCGCGCGCTTTCAGGGCGGTCATAACGCGGGCCACACGCTCGTCATCGACGGCAAGGTCTACAAGCTGAACGCGCTGCCCTCGGGCGTGGTGCGCGGCGGCAAACTGTCGGTCATCGGCAACGGGGTCGTGCTCGATCCCTGGCATCTCGTCAAAGAGATCGCCTCGATCCGCGAGCAGGGCGTCGAGATCACGCCGGAGACCTTGATGATTGCGGAAAACACGCCGCTCATCCTGCCGATCCACGGCGAACTGGACCGCGCCCGTGAAGAGGCCGCGTCGAAAGGCACGAAGATTGGCACCACCGGTCGTGGCATCGGTCCGGCCTATGAGGACAAAGTGGGCCGTCGCTCCGTGCGCGTCGCCGATCTGGCCGATGAAGAGACCCTGATCGCCCGCGTCGACCGTGCGCTTCAGCACCATGATCCGCTGCGCAAAGGCCTCGGCATCGAGCCGGTGGACCGCGAGCGCTTGATCAATGATCTCAAAGAGATCGCCAAGGAAATCCTGCCCTACGCAGCGCCCGTTTGGAAAGTGCTGAACGAGAAGCGCAAAGAGGGCAAACGCATCCTTTTCGAAGGCGCCCAGGGCGCGCTTTTGGACATTGATTTCGGCACCTATCCCTTTGTGACCTCCTCCAACGTCATCGCCGGTCAGGCCGCGACGGGCGTGGGCATGGGGCCGGGCGCGATCAACTATGTGCTGGGCATCGTCAAAGCCTACACCACCCGCGTGGGCGAAGGCCCGTTCCCGACCGAACTGCATGACGAAGACGGGCAACGTCTGGGCGAGCGCGGCCATGAGTTCGGCACCGTCACCGGCCGTCAGCGCCGCTGTGGCTGGTTCGATGCCGCTCTGGTGCGCCAGACCTGTGCGACCTCGGGCGTGACCGGGATTTCCTTCACCAAACTCGACGTTCTCGACGGCTTCGAGACGCTGAAAATCTGTGTCGGCTATGAGTTGGACGGCAAGACGCTCGACTATCTGCCGACCGCCGCCGAGGAACAGGCCCGCTGCACGCCGATCTACGAGGAAATGCCGGGCTGGTCCGAGTCGACCGAAGGCGCGCGGTCTTGGAACGATCTGCCGGCCAATGCGGTGAAATACGTCCGCCGCGTCGAAGAGTTGATCGAATGCCCGGTGGCACTTTTGTCCACCAGCCCCGAGCGCGACGACACGATCCTCGTAACCGATCCTTTCGTGGATTGATCCGATGGCGCTGAGCTACAAGGCCCGGCGTCGTCTGGCGCTTTTGGTTCTGGTGCTGGGGCTGCCGGGGTACATCGTGCTGGCGGTCACGCTCGTGAACCTCTTCGAGCGCCCTTCGATCTGGGTCGAGTTCGGCATCTATGTCGGGCTTGGTGTGCTCTGGGCCTTTCCGCTCAAGGCGGTGTTCAAAGGCATCGGTCAGGCCGACCCGAATGCGCCGCCAAACGACGATCACACAGAATAATGCAAAGTAATGCAAAAAGGCCGCCCCAAGGGACGGCCTTTTTCTTTTATCTTTGTCGCGTTCAGCTCGGTTTGAACCGGGTGCTCTCAGCGACCGCGAATTGACCCCGGCTCAGCTTGCGGATCTTGCCCTGACGCAGCAGTTGTCCGAAGGAGCGCAGGCGCTCTTCGACCGGCATGTCGGCGGGCATCGCCTCTTTGGCCAGATGCATGATCTGCGGACGCGTCACGGTTTCGCGGCCTTGCACGAAATTGGAAAACGCCGTGGCGGCTTCCAACAGTTCCGGCAGGCTCTCGGCGCCGAGAGTTTCGGCGAACTCGGCAAAGCTCACGCCGGTGTCGGGAGCCTCTGTCGCGATGGCATCGGCTTCGTCAAAGCTTTCCGTTTCCTGCACGGCCAAAGCGGCGCGCGACACCCGGCGCGGGCGCACGGGCGTGATGTTGGCGCCACCGGGAACCTCGGTCGGCGTGTCGATCCGCTGTTCGGACACCAGCATCAGCGGCGGCAATTGCCGACGGGTTTGATGCGTGCCTTCCGGGCGGCTCGGACGCACGACGCGGGCCAGATCTTCTTTGTAATCCTGCGCTTCGTCTTCTTCGAGCGCGTCGCCCTTGTCGGCTTTTTCGGCGCGGATGGCGCCGACGGCTGCCTTGAGGTGCTGAATCGCGTTGCGACGACGGGTGTTTTCGCCCTTGGCCATTTCGCGATCGGTTTCGTCCATCAGGCGCGACATGGACGCGTCGGAGGCATCGAATACATTGGGGGTGTCGGTGCCGTCGTCGTCGTCCGCTTCGACGTCCTCAGCGTCACTGTCTGTGAAGAGCGCGGTGTCCGGCTCATGTTCGCCAGTGTCTTCTTCACGGGTGTTGTCGGTTTCATCGGTCTCGGCGCCAATGGCGGCGACTTCGGCCAGCTCGCGCATCAGATCGTCTTCGTCCTCGGCAGCAAGCGTGGAGGACCCAAGTTCGCGACGCAGTGTGGCGGCGAGATCGTCGTCTGTTTCAGCCTCAATCTCTGCCTGTGCCTCGAAGTCGGCACGGCGCATTTTCACGACGCGCGCACGCACGCGGCGCAGCGGGTCGTTTGCGGGCTCTTCCTCTTCTGCGGCGTCCTCTGTCGGGCGGGTGGCCTCGGCAATATCTGCGGCGAGATTCGGGTCCATCTCATGCAGCTTTGTGTCGGCGTCCTGAACCGGGGCTTCTTCCTCTGCGATGACGTCCTCTGCGGCCTCTTCCGTCAAAGACGAGAGCACGTTGCCAAGTGTTTCGTCCTCATCAGCGGCGGGCACCTCATCCAGGTCCTCTTCGACCTCTTCCTGAGCGATGTCTGCATTCATGTCGGACAGAATGGCTGCGGCCTCTTGAAACGGCGCTGCTGTGCTGGAAACTTCTTCGGCTTCGGCTTCGGCTTCGGCTTCGGCTTCGGCTTCGGCTTCGGCTTCGGCTTCGGCTTCGGCTTCGGCTTCGGCTTCGGCTTCGGCTTTGATCCCGATTTCTTCCGGCGCGATCTCTTCGACCGTTTCTTCGGTCACGGGCGCGTCTGCGACCTCAAGGACCTCTTCCTCAATCGCTTCAACGGAGACTTCATCATGTGCCTCCTCAACGGGGGCTTCCGCGATGATCTCGTCTTCGACGATGTCCTCAATCGGCTCTTCGACCTCTTCCGCGATCTCCTGCGCAGGCTCCTGAGTCAGCGGCGCGCCGAAATTCATGGCCTCGCTTTGATCTTCGACGAAATCGGCCTGATTGCGCTGAGCGACAGCGGCGCGGATGCGTTCGAGTTTGTCGGCGATGGAACTGCCCGCAGCCAGTGCAGGCGCGGCAGAAGGTGTGACAGCAGGGCTGGGAGCAGGCTGAGCAGCGACCGCTTTCACATCTTCTTCAGGGGTTTCTGGCGTGGGCGCCTCTTTGGGAGCGTCCTCGACAACTTCCGGTGCAACTTCATCGGACACAGGAGGCTCGGCGGTATTCACGGCGGCGGCAGGGGCCGGGGTCTCTGCGACAGGCGCAGTTTTGGGCGCATCAGGCACCGAGGCGTCTTTCACCTCGTCCTGGGCCTCACCCATCTGGCGCAGCACAAGACCGCCCTCTTGCACACGGGCCTCAACCCGGCGCTGGATTTCCTTTTCCGCGATGGAACTCAACATCTGCGGATCCGGCGTCGGAGGCTCTGCCCCGAAATACCGATCGTCGGCTGCAAGATCGCGGAAATACTCCGCGATGGACCGCATCGTGTTGAAAGGATCGTCGAATCCCTCCAGCGTACAGGAGAATGTCCCATAGGATACGGTCAGAATTTTACTGTCACTTACCATGCCTAAACTCGCTTTCTGACTTGCTCAGCAGCTCCTTGTTTACCATGAATTGGTTCCGAAATCGGAACAGAACAAGGAAATGGTCGTGATCTTTTCCTGTCCAAAATGTGGCGAAAAGGTTAACCGTTTCTTATGAAAAACATCGAACCCGTTCTAATCACTGAGAAAAACGTCACTTTGCTGGGCGGTGGCACAATTTGTGGCACTTTGCTGAAAGAGACGCTTGTTCACGCGCCCTGTCTTGTGGCGGCGGACGGAGCGGCGGGGCAGGCGCTGGCGCTGAGTCATCGCCCTGACCGCGTCATCGGTGATTTCGACAGCCTGACGGATGAGATGCGCGCGGAGATTCCCGAAGAAAGCCTGATCCATGTGCCGGAACAGGACAGCACGGATTTCGAGAAATGCCTGACGCGCGTTGAGGCGCCGATGATGTTTGGCGTGGGCTTCACCGGCGGGCGTATTGATCATGAGTTGGCGGTCTATGCGACGCTGACCTGCTTTCCGAACCGGCGCTGCGTGATTTTGGGCGCGGAAGACCTGTGTTTCATGGCACCGCCTGAGCTGGTGTTGCCGACAGAGCCGGGGCAGCGCGTGTCGCTCTTTCCGATGGCTCGGGTAGCGGGGCGTTCGGAGGGGCTGCGTTGGCCCATCGCAGGTCTGGATTTCGCGCCGGATCGCCGGATTGGCACCTCGAATGAGGCGGTGGCGACAGAGGTGCGGCTGGAATTCGATCGGCCGGGGATGATGGTGATCCTGCCACGTGAGAGATGTGACGCGGAGCTGGTGGCGCGGCTGATCGCGGCGCCCAAATGGCCGCTTTAGAACGCGGTCGGATCGCCGGGGACAGCGGGTTTTTGCAGGTTCACCCGCTCGCGGTGGATCAGGTAAAGCCCTGATGCGACAATCACCGCAATGCCGAGCCAGACCACGGGCGAGGGGAAATCGCCAAAGATCAACAAGCCTGCAAGGGTTGAAAACGCCAGCTCCAGATAGGCCAGAGGCGCGATGGTGGCCGAGGGCGCGAGGGTGAGCGCAAGCGTCAGCCCCTGATGCGAGAGCGTGGCGGCGAGGCCGACGCCGATGAGCCAGAGCCAGAAAATGCCCTGCGGCATTACCGGGTCGAGCGGACCGCCGGAGCCGTCGAAAATGAGGAGCAAAGGCAGGGCGACGATGAGGGCGGCGAGCGCCGTGGTGCTTTGCAGTGCGACCGGATGATACTGGCGCAGGGCCCGCGTCACCAGCATGTAGCAGGCGAAAAAGAACCCGGCCGCGAGCGGCAAAAGTGCGGCCGAGCCGAAATTCAACAGACCGGGGCGGACCACGATCAACACGCCGACAAAGCCGACCAAAGCGGCAAGAATGCGACGCGGACCGACCTCTTCGCCAAACAGCATCCAGCCGAGGAGGAGAATAATGAAAGGCTCGACAAAGGTGATCGCCAGGGCATCGGCCAAGGGCATGATCGAGACGGCCCAGACAAAGGCGAAGGTCGCCGCCAAGGTGAAAAGCCCACGCAGAAAGATCAGCGCCGCATCGCGGGCGGAGTGCAACAGCGGCAAGCGCATCATCAAGGCGATGGGCAACAACAAAGCGCCCTGCACCAGAAACCGCGCGGCGGTGATCTGGCCGACCGCGTGTTCTGCGGCTGCGAGCTTGGCAAAGACGTCGATCACCGGCGCGACGGCGCAGTAAACGAGCATCATCGCCATGCCCAGAAGCGGGCGGTCTTGTTTGGGGCTGGAGGCGGTCTGTGTCATGCGCTCATTTGCGATGCGCACTGTCTGAGATGCAAGCCTTGTGGCTGTGCGTTGCTGGTTTTGCGGTGAGAGAGAGCGCTCAGCTCACGCGTCAGGTCGGGTTAGAATATAAAGCGCCCCGATGCCGATCAGCACGGCCTGAAGCCCGAGATAGAGCGGAGGGACCCGCAGGAGCAGAGTGGGGATGAAGCTCGACATCATCATCGCGATAGACACCAGCTTGATCCGCCGCGGGATGGCGCCGGTCTCTTCCCAGTTTTGGATACTTGGGCCGAACCGGGCGTTGTCGAGCAACATTTGACGCAGACGCGGCGCGCCTTTGGTGAAAAAGAAGGCCGCTAGGATGAGAAAAATCGTGGTCGGCATCACGGGCAAGAACACACCGATTACCCCCAGCGCCACACAAAGCGCGCCGAGCGTCAGATGTATGTATTTCACGATCCGGTCCGTCATGGGGAGAGCCTGACATAGGTGTCTTTCGAAATCATCTACGCCAGTTGTCGCGGCTGTCCAGTTTTCATCCGAAATTGGTCGCAAGGTGGCTTGATTTTATCTGTCAAAACAGCCCACAGGGGCCTATAACGGGGCCGATAAGCGGCAAGATGCCGCCACGTCCTCAGTGATTGAAGCCAACCGGAGCCACACCATGTCCGACACGCTGTCGCCCATCGACACCGCCAAATTCGTCGCCGCGAAAAAGGCGGTGGATTATGTCGAGGACGGCATGAAGATCGGCCTGGGCACGGGATCGACCGCGGCCTGGATGGTGCGCTGTCTGGGCGAAATGGTGCGTGAAGAGGGGCTTAATATCGTCGGCGTTCCCACGTCGTCGCGCACGGCGGAGCTGGCGCGGCAACAGGGGATCAAGGTGATCTCCCTCGACGAGGCGAAATGGCTCGACCTGACGATTGACGGCGCCGATGAATTCGACGGCGAGTTGAACCTGATCAAGGGTGGCGGTGGCGCGTTGCTGCAGGAAAAGATCGTCGCGACGGCGTCGGATCAGATGATTGTCATCTCGGATGTCTCGAAACAGGTCGATATGCTGGGGGCCTTCCCGCTGCCCGTCGAGGTGATCCCCTTTGGCTGGCAGACGACGAAGGCGCTGGTCGAGGAAGCTCTGGTCTCGATGGATGTGCTGGGCCAGCAATCGACACTTCGGATGAATGGCGACGCCGCCTATGTGACCGACGAGGGCAACCATATCATCGACCTGCATTTGCAACGCATCGGCAACGCGCGGCAACTTGCGCTGGTGCTCAACCAGATCCCCGGCGTGGTGGAAAACGGGCTGTTCATCGACATTTGTGACAAGGTGATCATCGGCCATGGCGACGGGCGGGTGACGACGCGTGACATCCTCTCCGGCGAGGAGAGCGAGGATCAGGTCGAATTCGAAGAGAGCGAAAACATTTTCGCGGATCTCGACTGAGCCTCTTGGTGTAGGCCTGCCTGTTCCTGTGATTTTGCAAGGACCCCGTGCAGTCTGCGCGGGGTTTTCCTTTGCGGGCAAACCGCCTACATCTGTGTCAACTTTAGAATTCTTCCAAAAAGGCGGGACTGATGGATTTCGACTATGATCTCTTTGTGATCGGCGGTGGCTCTGGCGGCGTGCGCGCGGCGCGGTTGACGGCGGCGGACGGCCATAAGGTGGCGATGGCGGAAGAATTCCGCATGGGCGGCACCTGTGTCATTCGCGGTTGTGTGCCGAAGAAACTCATGGTCTTCGCCTCGCAATATTCCGGTCATGCCGAAGATGGCAAGAAATACGGTTGGGACATTCGTATCGGCCAATTCGACTGGCCGCAGTTTCAGGGCAAGTTGAAGGACGAGCTGTCGCGTCTCGAAGGCATCTATACCAAGAACGCCGGCAACGCAGGCGTCGAGATTCTGCATCAGCGCGCCACCGTCAAGGACCCGCACACCGTTGTTCTGGCCGATGGGACGGAGAAGACCGCGAAACACATCCTGATCGCCGTGGGCGGCACGCCCTTTGTGCCGGACAACGTGCCCGGGATCGAACTGGCGATCACGTCGAATGAGATTTTCGACATTCCTGAGCTGCCGAAACGCATCCTGATCGTGGGTGGCGGGTATATCGCCTGCGAATTCGCCTGCATTTTCAAAGGTCTCGGCTCCGAGGTGACGCAATATTATCGCGGTGCGCAAATCCTGCGCGGCTTTGACGACGAGGCGCGCGGCCACATTGCGGAGCTGATCGACGGGCAGGGCATCAACCTGCATGTCGGCACCGATGTTGAGCGTCTGGAACAGCGCGACGATGGCATTTGGGTCAAGGCGACGGATGGCCGCGAAGGCACTTTTGACGTGGTGCTTTACGCGACGGGCCGCAAACCGGCGACGGCGGGGCTTGGCCTCGAAGAGGCGGGCGTCGAGATGGGCCGTTATGGCGAGGTCAAGGTCGATGAATACAGCCAGACCAACATCCCCTCGATCTTTGCTGTGGGCGATGTGACCGACCGCATCCAGCTGACGCCGGTGGCGATCCGTGAGGCGGTGGCCTTCCACGAGACCGTGTTCAAGGGCAATCCGATGAAACCGGACCACACCAACGTGCCCTCCGCGATCTTCACCCAGCCGGAATATGGCGCCGTGGGTCTGACCGAAGAGCAAGCCCGCGAAGAGGGGCCCATCGAGGTCTATTCCGCCGCCTTCCGCCCGATGCAGAACGCCTTCATCGAGAAAAACCACCGGGTGATGTTCAAGCTGATCGTCTGCACGGACACCCGCAAAGTGCTTGGCTGTCACATCATCGCGCCGCAAGCGGGCGAGATGATCCAGCTCGCGGGTGTGGCGGTGAAAATGGGCGCCACGAAGGAGGATTTCGACGCCACCGTGGCGGTGCACCCGACCATGGCCGAAGAGATCGTCCTGATGAAAGAGCCGATCCGCATCCATAAGTGAGCATTTGCCGGGATTTAAACGTGCTGCGACACCGTCGCCCCCTTGAAACCCGGCCCTAGAACGAACAGGTTACAGGGGAGCCTTGGCCCGACAGAAATCCAGACAGGATTTTCTGCCGGGTCAGACCCATACGAGAGAGGACTTGACCTTAATGGCCAGCAACAATGGCGGACCTTGGGGCGGCGGCGGTGGCAATCGCCCGACCGGAGGAGATGACCGTGGAAACGGGCGCGGCGGTGACAACCGTGGCAACAATGGCAATCGCCGCCCGGGCGACCAGCCGCAAATCCCCGAAATTGACGAAATGCTCAACAAGGGCAACGAATACCTGAAGGTGCTGATGGGCGGCAAAGGCGGCGGCAATGGCCGCTCCGGCGGCGGCTCTGGCGGTGGCGAAGGTCCGGGCGTGTCCAAGGGCATGATCAGCTTGGCGGTGCTAGGCGCCATCGGCCTTTGGGCTTTTTCCTCTTTCTACTCCGTTAAGCCTGAGGAGCAGTCTGTTGAGCTGTTCCTGGGGGATTTCTACAAGATCGGTCAGCCGGGTCTGAACTTTGCCCCCTGGCCGCTTGTGACGTATGAAAAAGTCATCGTCACCGGCGAGCGCACCGAAAACATCGGCACGGCCGGACAGGGCAGCTCGGGTCTGATGCTGACCACCGATGAGAACATCGTCGACATTGACTTCCAGGTGGTCTGGAACATCAACGATCCGGCGAAATATCTGTTCAATCTGGCCGATCCGCGCGCCACGGTTCAGGCCGTGTCTGAATCCTCGATGCGGGAAATTATCGCGGCTTCTGAGCTGGCGCCGATCCTCAACCGGGACCGTGGTCTAATCGCCGACAATGCGATGATGCTCATTCAGAACACGCTCGACAGCTATGACAGTGGCATCAACGTGATCCGCGTCAACCTCGACAAGGCCGACCCGCCGCAGGAAGTCATCGACGATTTCCGCGACGTGCAGGCCGCCGAGCAGGAACGTGACCGTCTGGTCCGTCAGGCCGATGCCTACGCCAACACCGTGCTGGCCGGCGCGCGTGGTACCGCCGCGCAGATCCTCGAAGAGGCCGAAGCCTATCGGGCACAGGTCGTCAACGACGCCGAAGGTCAGGCCTCGCGTTTCTCCGCGGTTTTGACCGAATATCAGAACGCGCCCGAAGTGACACGCAAACGCCTCTATCTTGAGGCCATCGAAGAGGTCTATGGCGATATGGACAAGATCATTCTCGATGACGCCGCCGGGGGCGGGCAAGGCGTTGTGCCCTATCTGCCGCTCAATGAGCTGCGCCGCAGCACCACCGATGAGGAGCAGAACTGATGAAGAAACTTCCCATTCTTTTCGGCCTGATCTTTGTGGCGATTGTTTTGGTGATGTCCTCGCTCTTTATCGTGGACGAACGCCAAAAGGCGCTGGTGCTGCAATTCGGTCAGATCAAATCCGTCAAGGAAGACCCCGGTCTTGCCTTTAAGATCCCGTTCATTCAGGAAGTGGTCTATTACGACGACCGTATCCTGTCGCTGGAAACGCCTGAGATCGAGGTCACGCCCTCGGATGACCGTCGCCTTCTGGTCGACGCTTTCGCGCGCTACCGCATTTCCGATGTGGTCCGGTTCCGTCAGGCCGTCTCTACCGGCGGCATCGCGCTGGCCGAGGACCGTCTGCAAGGCATTCTGAACGCCCGTGTGCGTGAAGTGTTGGGGTCGGACAGCGTGACCTCTTCGACCATCCTCTCCGATGATCGGGCGCAGCTGATGGAACGCATTCGCGACACTGCTCGTGCGCAGGCTCTGTCCTTGGGCGTCGAAGTCGTTGACGTGCGTCTCAAACAAACCTTCCTGCCGGATCAAAACCTTGACGCGACATTTGCGCGGATGAGTGCGGAGCGGGCCCGTGAGGCCGCTGACGAACGTGCGCGCGGTCAAGAAGCCGCACAGCGTGTGCGCGCGCAGGCCGACCGGACCGTGGTCGAGCTTGAATCCGATGCACAGCGCCAGTCCGAGATCACCCGCGGTGAAGCGGATGCGGAAAAGAACCGCATCTATGCCGAGGCCTATGGTGCGGACCCGGAGTTCTTTGAATTCTACCGCTCTCTCGATGCCTATCGTCGGGGCCTCAAAGGCTCGAACACCACGATGGTGCTGTCTCCCGACAGTGAGTTCTTCGATTACCTGAAGTCCGACTCCGGGCGCTAAGATACGTGCGACAAGTCATTGAAAAGGGGCCCTGTTTCGGGCCCCTTTTCTTTTGGACAGGCTTTTGGACAGGCTTGGCTTCGACCGGTTTGCCTGCCCCTTTCCCTCGCATTAAAGCGTTTTTCTTTTTATCTGAGCCAGGGAAAAAGAAAAACGCAGTGCAACATATAAACGTTGTGAGCGCTTCACACCAAATCTGTGATTCAGATTTGATGCGAAACGCTTTAATCTCAATCAGATTAACCTTAACGCAACTCAAAGGTGGGACGCATCGTGGTCGGGATATGAAGGTCGTCCACCCGCTTGCATAACCTGACAGCAGAGCGCCCGATTTCCCCGCAAAACCGCCGCCTTTCTGCTTGTCACACCCCGCTCACATGCTGTTGACTGAACGCGACCGACATTGAGTTGTGTCGACACGCCCCTATTTGTACCCCTGAGGACAGTCGCCGCGCCGCAGATCGGGAGGAAACGCTCCCGAAAGAGCGCATCATACGGAGGATATTAGACCTATGACACAGGCCGTGACACAGGCTCGCGCCGTCACTTTCACCCCTCAGGACACACGCGTTGGTTTGCGCATGATGGTCATGGCGCTGATGGGCGCCCTTGCGATCATGTTCCAAACCATCGCGGCAGAGGCGCGTGGCGCGCCGGAAACTTTTGCCGATCTGGCGGAAGAGGTCAGCCCCGCCGTGGTCAATATAACCACGACCACCGTGGTTGAGGCCTCCACCAATCAACAGCCCATCGTGCCCGAAGGCTCGCCTTTCGAGGATTTCTTCCGCGATTTCATGGACCGCAATGGTCCCGGCGGTCAGGCTCCGCGCCGGTCGCAGGCTCTGGGCTCCGGTTTTGTCATCTCTGAAGACGGCTATATCGTGACCAACAACCACGTGATCGAAGGCGCCGACGAGATCGAGATCGAGTTTTTCGAAGGTTTCACCTTGCCCGCGAAACTCGTGGGCACCGATCCGAAAACCGACATCGCCGTGTTGAAAGTCGAAAGCGACAAGCCCTTGGCTTACGTGCCTTTCGGGGACAGCGATGTCGCCCGCGTTGGCGATTGGGTCATGGCCATGGGCAACCCGCTGGGGCAGGGCTTTTCCGTCTCCGCCGGTATCGTGTCGCAACGTGGCCGGGCTCTGTCGGGGGCTTATGACGATTACATTCAGACCGACGCCGCCATCAACCGAGGCAACTCTGGCGGGCCGCTCTTTAACATGGATGGTCAGGTGATCGGCGTAAACACCGCGATCCTGTCGCCCAACGGTGGCTCCATCGGCATCGGTTTTTCGATGGCATCTAATGTCGTGACCAAAGTGGTCGATCAGCTCAAGGAATACGGCGAAACCCGTCGCGGTTGGTTGGGTGTCCGCATTCAACGCGTGACCGACGATGTGGCCGAGGCCATGGGGCTCGAAGAGGTCAAAGGCGCTTTGGTCACCGATGTGCCGGACGGTCCCTCGAAAGAGGCGGGCATCGAGAGCGGCGACGTGATCCTGTCCTTTGACGGCAAAGATGTCGCCGACGACCGCGCCCTGGTGCGAACGGTTGGTGAGACCGAGGTCGGCAAAGCCGTGCGCGTCGTGGTGTTCCGCGATGGCAAGACCAAGACGCTGATGGTCACCTTGGGCCGTCGCGAAGAGGCCGAAAACGTGGCTTTCCCGACCGAGGGTGATGGCATGACGCCGCAGGCACCGGAGACGGTGTCGATGATGGGCATGACGCTTCAGCCGCTGGACGACACGTTGCGCGAAGAGTTGGGCGTCTCCGCCGGGACCACCGGTCTGGCCGTGGTCGAGGTGGACGAGACGTCGGAGGCCTTCACCAAAGGTTTGCGCGCCGGTGATGTGATCACCGAAGCCGGCCAGCAGAAACTCGCGAGCCTCTCCGATCTGGAGGCCCGCGTCACCGAGGCGCAAGAGGCGGGTCGCAAAACCGTCCTGCTTCTGGTCCGCCGCGCTGGCGAGCCGCGCTTTGTGGCCTTGGGGGTCGGCGAGTAACGCCCCCCATCAAGACATGCGAAAGGCGGCTCCCCGGGGCCGCCTTTTTCTTTTTGGGCTTCTGTGTCAGGCGTCTGACAGCTGTTCCAAAACAAAATTAGCGCGGGTTTCGACATCGGTTTTGGGCAAAATGACCGGCGTGTATCCAAGTGCGCAGTAGGCCTTGAGCAAACGATGATATTCCTCTCGCGCCTCCGTCAGGCTGTGTTGCCGTTCGGCGTCCGCGCGATAAATCTCTGGCCAAGGTGGCGTCAAAAACACTTGCGTCTGAAACCGAGGCGAGGAGTTGAGAGACGTTGCGGCGGGGATCCCCGTTGCAGTTTCCAAGGCCACGGCAGCGTCGATCAAGCCGCGATCAAAAAAGACCCAGTCCGCTTGGTCCCCGTCCGCGTGATCCCACGTGGTGTGCGCCTCGTCGATGTGCGCCCTGAGCGCGGCTCTATCCTGTTCCGCCACATGCATGGCGCGTCTGGCAAAGGCTTCGAGATCGACCCAGGGCAAAGCCTTGCCGCCGTGCCGCACTTCCTCCGCGACGATTCTGCGGCCGGGTTCCTCGACGGTGCGAAAGCCTCTTTGGGCCAATGCGGTCAGAAGTGTCGATTTCCCTCCGCCGGAACATCCCGATAAAATCACATGCTGATGTGAGGCTTGTTTCTGCATGACCGCTCCTGAGATTACTCCTCGCGGGCGACTTCCTTAAGCCCCAACTGCCGCGCGGCGGCCAAGGACAGCACCTCGCTGTCCACCCCTTGCTCCAGTTGATAGGCCCGGATCGCGCGGCGGGTTGCGTGGTCCATACGACCATGGGCCTGCCCCAGGTAATAGCCACGCGCGCTCAAGGCACGCTGCACCGAGGCGATGAATTCGGGTGTCCAATCTTCCCGACAGAGCGTCTCGAACCACAATTCCTTGCGCTCGCGCACAATGTCCTGACGCGTCTCCGTGCGGTACACTGCCGGGTAGGTCACGGCGCCCGAGGCGTCGATTTGCGGTGGCTGGACGAGCACCTGTTCCGTGACGGTTTCGATGATCGCGGGGGTCACGTGGCGGGCGTAACAGGCATTCGGGTCGGCGCCGGGAGGCGCGCCGGGGGTTTCTGCGGCACGTAGAATTTCGTCATCTGGCGTGGCCATCTGGCAGGCGGCCAAGAGCGTACTGGCCAGAAGTGCCGCCATGGGCCTGTATGAAAGTGGCCTGCGTGAAAGTCGTCCTGTCATCTGCTCGCCTGTTTGTTATGACCCGTTTCGGGATGTTTGCCTCATGTTACTCCGATCTGGAGATTTTCCAAAGATCGAATGCGATGTCGCCTGACGCATCGGCACAAAAACTGGACACTGCTCGCGGATCGCCCCGTGACAAAGGCCGGACTTATGGTCGCGACGAAATGGCTCTTTTCTCACGCTCTCCGTCGCGCTAAAGCAGGTGTCGAAAAACGTCCCCTTGGCCGCATCGGTCCCATAGGGGCACGTCGGACGACAACAGGCTTTCAGCCTAAGGCGAGAGCAGCGGAAAGGAATGAGCCCATGGTCAAAATCACCTATGTCGAATTCGGCGGCACCGAACATGTCGTGGATGTGCCCGTGGGGCGCACCGTGATGGAAGGCGCGCGTGACAATGGCATTCCGGGTATCGACGCAGATTGTGGCGGGGCCTGCGCCTGTTCCACCTGCCACGTCTATGTGGCGCCCGAGTGGGTTGAGAAACTCCCCGCGCGCGATGACATGGAAGAAGACATGCTCGATTTCGCCTTTGAACCCGATCCCGTGCGTTCGCGCCTGACCTGTCAAATCAAGGTGACCGAGGCGCTCGAAGGCCTCTTGGTCAATATGCCTGAAAAGCAGATCTGATGCTGAAACTGGCCGCTTTGCTCGCCTTGGCGGCCAGTCTTTTCGCTGCCCCGCTGGCCGCCGCCACGATCAGCGGCGCGCATTATGCGGAGCCCACTGAGGTTTACGGCCACGGAGCCGTTGCGAACGGCGAATTTGCCCGTCTGGTCGTGACATTGGACGACGGCACCACGCGCGAAGCCTCTTTCAAGAAAAGCGTGTTCGAAGACACCGCCCCCCGGCTTCACGATTTCAACGGCGACGGCGCGCCGGAGGTGGTGACGGTCGTCAGCGGCTTTGTGACCGGCGCCTGGGTGCAGGTCTGGTTCCTCGACGATCAAGCCCGCCTGATTCCGGCCAAGGCCAGCGCGCCCATCGGCCAACGCCACCGCTGGCTCGCCATCGCGGGCATTGCCGATTTCGATGGCGATGGGGTGGACGAAATCGCCTATATCGACCGCCCGCATCTGACAAAAGAGCTGGTACTCCTGCCGGTTGACCTGACAGGTGAAGGCATGTTGGTGCCCTCAGCAAGGCGTTCCGGTTTGACCAATCATCATCTCGGCGCGGCTGAGATCGAAGGGGGTGTGCGAGACTGCGCGGATGAGCCGCCGGTGATCCTGACGGCGGATGCGGATTGGACACAAGTTGTCGAGACGCGCTGGCAAGATGGCGAATTGGTTGCAACGCCCCTTGGACCTTACGAGGGCCCCGGGTCTTTCGCGCCTTTCCTCACCTGCCCGTAAAAGGGGGCTGCCCCTTCGGCCTTTCACTCCGGGATATTTTAAGCCTTTTGCAATTGCTCTGCGTCTCCGATCAATTGCAAAAGGCTCGCAACATACAGATGTTGCACAGCGTTTCCCGAAAATCCGTGACACAGATTTTTCGCAAAACGCTTTCAGACAAAAGAAGCACGCGCCCCCATTCGTACTGGAGCCTCGGCGTATCCCTCTGTCCTCTGAGCAAACTCATGAGGGCAGAGGGCTTCTTCCGTCACGGTCATCGGCGTCCCCGCCTGACCCGTGATGGCAGCATGGCCGGTTAAGGTTAATCGCTGGTGGATGGCGCTTCTTTTGTCTGGAAATATCCCGGGGGTTCGGGGGCTGGCCCCCGCAAAAAGTGGGCGTGGGGGCTGGCCCCCGCAAAAAGTGGGCGTGGGGGCTGGCCCGCAAAAAGGTGAGTGTGGGGAGAGCAGCCCCAAGTCAGCGCCATTTCAAAAGAAACACGGCAAAAGAAAAGGCGCGCCGTTCGAGCGCGCCTCTATTCTGTCGCGACAGCCGCAACCGGGCTTTTACACCGAAGTTTCGAACCGTGAGGGGTTCAAACCAGATGGCCATTCGAGCCTTTGGTGCCTTTCGCAACTTGGTTATGCCACGGGTAAGGTTAACACGGGCTTAACCGAAGCCTGCGTCCCCAGATTTATTTCGCCTGAATTATTTCAGCGCCCGCCAGCCGATGTCGGACCGGCTGAAGCCCTCGGGCCAATCAATCTGATCAATCATCGCATAGACACGATCGCGCGCGTCTTGCAAGCTATCCCCACGCGCGGTCACGTTCAGCACCCGCCCGCCGGTCGCCACGATCTGGCCGTCTTTCTCAGACGTGCCCGCGTGAAACACCATGTTCATGCTATCCTCGGGCAGTGCGTCTAGGCCCTTGATCACAGAGCCTTTTTCATAGGCACCCGGATAGCCCTTCGCCGCCATCACAACGGTCATCGCGTGATCGTCGGCCCAGTTCACCTTGGCCTGACCCAGCGTCCCTTCGGCAGCCGCCAGCATCAGATCCAAAGCCTGCGCGCCCAGACGCATCATCAGCACCTGACATTCCGGGTCGCCGAAACGACAGTTGTATTCGACAAGCCGCGGCTGGCCGTCTTTGATCATGAAGCCGGCATATAGCACGCCCTGATAGGGCATGCCGCGTTTGGCCATCTCTTTGACGGTCGGTTTGACGATCTCGTCCATGGCTTTTTGGATCACGCTGTCGGTCATCACCGGTGCGGGGGAATAGGCCCCCATGCCGCCGGTGTTGAGGCCGGTATCACCGTCGCCCACGCGCTTGTGATCCTGCGCCGTGCCGATGGGCAGGACGTTTTCGCCGTCGCACAAGATGAACCAGGAGGCCTCTTCGCCCTCCATGAATTCCTCGATCACGACCTCAGCACCCGCGCCGCCGAAGGCACCTCCGAACATGTCGTCGATGGCCTCCAAAGCGGTCGCCTCGTCCATAGCGACGATCACGCCTTTGCCGGCCGCCAGACCGTCGGCCTTCACCACGATGGGGGCGCCTTGTGTGCGGATATAGGCCTTGGCTTTTTCCGCGTCGTCAAAGCGTGCGTAACCTGCGGTCGGCGCACCGGAGGCGTCGCAAATGTCTTTGGTGAAGCCTTTCGAGGCCTCCAGTTGAGCGGCCAGTTTCGAGGGCCCAAAGGTCAGCACGCCCGCCGCGCGCAGATCGTCCGCGACACCGGCGGCGAGCGGCGCTTCCGGGCCGATCACGACGAAATCAATCGCGTTTTCCTCAACAAAAGACACCACAGCCGGGCCGTCGTTGATGTCGAAAGACGCGCATTCCGCGATCGCGGCAATGCCCGCATTGCCCGGCGCCACGATCAGCTTGTCACATTTCGGGTTTTGCATCACCGCCCAGGCCAACGCATGTTCGCGCCCGCCGCTGCCGAGGATCAGAATGTTCATCAACGCTCTCCGCTTCACCTTTGCTTGCGCGCGTTCTAAGGTCACCGAGAGTTTGACACAAGCACGAGCAGCCCCCGGAGGCCCAACATGTCCGATCTTTTCGAGGACGACAGCCCCAAAACCTCTAACGCCCCGGAATTTTCCGTCTCCGAGCTGTCGGGCGCGGTGAAGGCGATGATCGAGGGCGAGTTCGGTTACGTGCGGGTCCGCGCCGAGGTGGGCCGCGTGTCACGGCCTCGCTCGGGGCATTTGTATTTCGATCTGAAAGACGAAAAAGCGGTCATTAATGCGGTGAGCTGGAAAGGCCAGGTCGCGCGGATGGAAGTGCAGCCCGAAGAGGGGATGGAGATCATCGCCACGGGGCGGATGACGACGTTCCCCGGCGGCTCGCGCTATCAGATCATCGTCGACAATGTCGAACCTGCGGGTGCGGGCGCGCTCATGGCGATGCTGGAAAAGCGCAAGAAAGCGCTGGCCGCCGAGGGGCTGTTCGATGCCTCTCGTAAAAAGCCGTTGCCTTGGTTGCCGGAGGTGATCGGCGTGGTGACCTCGCCCTCGGGTGCCGTCATCCGCGATATTCTGCACCGGCTGAGCGACCGTTTCCCGCGTCATGTTTTGATCTGGCCTGTGGCGGTTCAAGGTCAGAAATCAGCCGCAGAAGTTGCGGCGGGCATTCGGGGATTTAACGCCCTGCCCGAAGGCGGCGCGATCCCGCGCCCGGATCTCATTATCGTTGCGCGGGGCGGTGGCTCGGTCGAGGACCTTTGGGGCTTTAACGAGGAAATCGTGGTGCGCGCGGCGGCAGATTCCGCAATCCCGCTGATTTCCGCCGTCGGCCACGAGACCGACACGACGCTGATTGATTTTGCCTCCGACAAACGGGCGCCGACACCGACCGCCGCCGCAGAGCTGGCCGTGCCGGTGCGGCGCGAATTGTGGGTCACCATTCAGGAGTTGCGCGCCCGGATGGAGCGGGCTTTGACCGGAGGTGTCGAGCTGCGCCGTCAGAGGTTGCGCGATCTGAGCCGCGCCTTGCCGCAGAAAGACCGCCTGCTCGATGGGCCACGTCAGCGTGTCGATCAGATCGACCTGCGTCTGACGCAGGCGCTGATCAACGGGGTGCGCAACAGGCGGCTGGCGCTGTCCGAGGCGGCGACCGTGCTGCGGCCCTCGATATTGCAGGGGCGGATGGCGGCCCAAAAGGATAGATTGCATGGTTTGGATCAGCGCCTTGCACCCGCTTTAAAGAGACGTACGATTCAGGGTCGTCGCGATTTCGAAAGCTTGCATCCTCGTCTTTCAAAGCAAACTGTCGAGCGTACAACCGGGCAAGCGCGCCGCGATCTGACACAGATCTCGGATCGGTTCGCCCGTGCCGCGCAAGGTCAGACCCATCGCTGGCGTGCGGCTCTGGATCAGCGCGCGGGGATGTTGTCGGCGCTGTCCTATGAAGAGACGTTGAAGCGCGGCTATGCCGTGGTGCGCGATGCAGAGGGCGGGGTGGTCACCTCGGCCAACGAGGCAGCGCGTGTGCATGAGGTGCAATTCGCCGATGGGCGGGTGCAGATCGGTGGCGGCGTGGCGTCGAAGCCTGCCAAGACCCCCGCGAAACACGCCACCAAACCCAAAGCCAAGAAAGAGCCGGGATCGGACAGCGGGCCAGCTCAGGGCAGTTTGTTCTGACGCGTTGCGTCTTTTAACTTGGTGTGGTTCCGGCGCAATGTGTGGCTCGCACGCATTGGTCTCGCATCTTTCCCCTCTGGCGTTAACCTTAATCTGATTAACCTTAATATCGGTTAAGGTTAATGTGGAAGGGATGTTACGAGAGGCACACCGGGGCGAAAAGTGGATATCGCGCATGTTCTATGGGATCGCGCGCGCTTAAACCCCGACCTGAGGCCCCATGCAGGCCAAAGGCCCTTCGGAAGCCCAAGCCTCATAAAGCTCGGTGCCGCTGTCGCCTTGGAACACGGCCTTGAGCTTGTCGCTTTCGACAAAAAATTGCCAGCATTGCGGCGCAAGGCCGTCTTCGTAAACGAAGCAAATGTCCTGCTCGCGCTCGTACCAAATGCCCTCTTTGCAGGTGTCCTGATCAAAAGCCCATCGCACGCGATTTCCGGGCAGATATTCCTCCGCACCATAGGGCTGACCGTCCTCGGCAAAGGTCAGGGTCTTGCCCGTCGCATAGGCGTCGAATTCGTCGCCGGTCAGGGGATCGGCAAGGGCGACCGTGGCGCTCATGAGGGCGCAGGCGAGGGGGAGGAGGCATGTCTTCATCATTTGGCAACCATGACACAGGGCGTTGAGTCGCTCCACTCACATTCTTAACAGCTGGTTAACCGGCGTGTTGTGAGGCTGTGGCGGCATGCAGGCGCGTGACACGCGGGTCCATCACCTTGCGCCACAGGGGCGGGATCAAGGCGAGCGTGGCCATCGCGGGAAGCGAGCGCGGCAGTTGCGGCATGTCTTCTGTCATTTCAAGCGCCGGATAGGGCTTCATCGGATGGGCGTGATGGTCCGAATGCCGTGGGGCGTTGAGCATGAGAAAAGACGTGAACCATTGTGGGCTGTTCCAGCTATGCCCTGCGGCGACGGGTTCGAATTTTCCGGGAGAGATTTCACGACGGCGTAGCCCGTAGTGCTGCACATAATCGGACAACATGAGCTGCGAGGAGGCATAGCCTGCGAGCAACATGTATTTGAAAACACCTGTGAAACCACCGATAATATAGGCCAGCGCGAGACAGGCGGCCGCGCCGCCGACATAGAGCACATAGGGATGCAGGTCGGTCGATCCGGTGCGTTTGCGCAGGACGTTTTCCGCACGCAGACCGGCCCGGAACGACCCGAACCAGGCACGCGGCAGAAAACGGTAATAGCTCATGCCGAGAGGGGCGGAGTTGGGGTCTCGGGCGGTGGCGGCATAGCGGTGATGCACACGGACGTGCGCGGTGGCGTGATGGCCGAACAGCAGCGTGATATAGACCCAAGTGCCCAGGCGGCGCAGCGTTCGGTCGGAGCGATGCACCAGCTCATGCGCATTGGAATTCGACACCTGTCCAAAGAACAACCCCATGCCGAGAAACACGAAGAGCCTTTCCCAAAATGCGAGTTGCCCATTGGAAAGCGCCCAGACCGCGAGCGGCAAAAGTGCAAAATGCGAAAGCGCGAGAACAGTCGAGAGGGCGTTGGCGTCGGGGAATTCAGCCTCTGGGGTTTCAGGCGAGCGGGCAAGGGCGACGAGTTGATCGAGCGAATAGGCCAGCGCGGTCATATAGAGAAACCCGGCCACGGCCCAAAGCCCGCCAAACAGCGCGCCCAAAGCCAAAAGCGCCACGGGCGCCAGCGTCGTGACCGCGAAAAAGCGAATGATGTGAGTGGTTTTCTGCGCCATCGTCTGTGTCATGGACGTCCCTTTGAAACTGTGCTGACTATAGGCATGAGCCTGCGGTCTGCAAAAGCGAAACCTGCGGTTCAGATGGCGGGAGGGCATGATTTTGAACACAATTTTATGGGGCTTGGCGGGGGCGAGCGCATTGGCCTACCTGCCTTTGACTGGACGCGCGCCGGGGTTTTGGCGCAGCGGGATCAAAACCGCACCTTTAAGCCTCTTCGCGCTAATGGCGCTCCTCCATGGCGGGTCATCTTGGTTAATATTCGGGCTGATCTTCTCGGCGCTGGGCGATCTGGCGTTGTCGCGCGACGGGGAACGAAACTTTCTGATCGGCCTCGTCAGCTTTGCGCTGGCGCATCTCTGTTATGTCTTTCTGTTCTGGGGCGAGGTCGACACACCCTTTTGGCCCGCCATTGTCATACTCGCGGGCGTCGCGCTGTCGACAGAGCTCTGGCTTGCGCCGCACACGGGCGACTTGCGCGGACCGGTGCGCGTCTATGTCCTGCTCATCTCGGTGATGACCGTACTGGCGCTGAGCTTGCCGCAAGAGCTGCGCCTGGCCAGCCGCGGCGCCGTCTTGTTCCTGCTCTCCGATCTCATCCTCGCGATCCAACTCTTTCGCATGGCACCCGGAACGCGGACGGCGCGATCCGCGGGCTATCTGCTCTGGACGCTCTATATTTGCGGGCAGGGCGCGATCCTTTTGGCCTTTGTACCACGCGTTTGGGGGCTTTCATAAAGGGCAAAGACCCATTAAGTGACGACAGGAACGGAGGCCCCATGTCGCTTTTTTCGAAACTGAAATCCCGTCTGATGAAAACCTCGTCGAAGCTCGACGAAGGGTTGGAAGCCATTGTCGAGGACGGTGGCGAGGAAAGCAGCGTCGAGGAAGCCTATGTCGAAGAGGTCGCGGCAGAGCCGGAAACGCCGGAGTCGCCTGTTGCGCCCGATGTGACGCCGGAGCCTTTGCCGGAGCCTACCCCCGAGCCGCAGCCCATCCCAGAGCCTTTGCCGGAAGAGCTGCCGACAGATGTGCCTCAAGAGCTGCCGCAGGACTTGCCAAAGGATGTGCCGGACACGCCGTCGCCGGATGTGACGCCGCCGTCCGACGTCGCGCCGCTTGAGATGCCTGTGCAGGTGCCGGCTGAAGTTCCGGTAGAGATGCCGGTTGAAATCCCGGTTGAAACCGTGATCGAAGCCCCAGTTCAAACTCCCACCCAAACTCGGGCCGAAACCGTCAAACCGGGCTTTTTGGGCCGCCTTCTGGGCCGCAAGGAAACCAAGACCGTTATCCGCCGCGCGCTGGACGACGATATGCTGGAGCAGCTCGAAGAGCTGTTGATCACCGCCGATATGGGGGTCGAGACCTCCATGCGGGTGACCGCCGCCATGGCCGAGGGGCGTTATGGCAAGAAGCTTTCGGTCGAAGAGATCAAACGCCTGATGGCCCAAGAGGTCGCGCGCATCATGGAGCCGGTGGCCAAACCGATGCCGCTCTACACAAAGACGCCGCAGGTCGTGCTGGTTGTCGGTGTGAACGGTTCGGGCAAGACCACCACCATCGGCAAACTCGCGAGCCAATTCCGCGCGGCGGGCAAATCCGTTGTGATCGCGGCGGGGGATACTTTCCGCGCCGCCGCCGTTGAGCAATTGCAGGTCTGGGGCGAGCGCGCCGGTGTGCCGGTCTTGACCGCGCCCGAGGGTTCCGATCCGGCGAGCCTTGCCTTTGACGCGATGACCAAGGCGCAGGAGACCGGCGCCGATTTGTTGATGATCGACACGGCGGGCCGGTTGCAAAACCGCGCCGACCTGATGGAAGAACTGGCCAAGATCGTCCGGGTGATCCGCAAAAAGGACGAGACCGCGCCGCACAACACTTTGCTTGTACTCGACGCGACGACAGGGCAAAACGCGGTTTCTCAGGTTGAGATTTTCCAAAAGATCGCGGATGTCTCCGGCCTTGTGATGACGAAACTCGATGGGACCGCCAAGGGTGGGGTTCTGGTCAGTCTGGCCGATAAATTCGGTCTTCCGATCCACGCGATTGGCGTGGGTGAACAGATTGACGATCTCGCCCCCTTCGATCCCGAAGAATTTGCCGCGGCCCTGACGGGTCTGGAGGTTTGATGCTCGAAATTCTGCACGCCATTGGTCCCCAGAGCTGGGTCTCTGCGGGGAACCCGCTGGAACGACGCGAGGCGATTCAGGAGCTGTTTTTCGATCACCCGGTCTGCCCGGACGACACGGCGGAGGATTGGCCCGAAGACCGCGAGCTTTACGCTGAAATGGTCGTGGTCAAGGGGGAGAGCCTGGTGGGCACGGCCATGTTGGTGGTGGACCCTGACCGCGAAGACCGCCCGGCCCGCATCTGGGGCATGGGGGTTTTGCCGGAGTTTCGCACCGATTTCGTGATCCGCACGCTGGAAGAAGCGCTGATCACGGCGGGCTATCTGGACCCGGCATACCCGTTTATCGAGGCGACCGACGGGATGCTGGTGCCGAATCCCTATTCCGACATGCCGGGGCTTTCGCGGTCCGATCCGCGCGCGGCGTAAAGGCTTGCTCAGTCGCTGTGCAGTTTCAGGCTCTGGACCTTTGTCGGAGCGAGAGATAGCAGGGACGCATGAGCGATTTCATCCTTTCCCTTGAGGGCACGGAAACGGGCCACCACGCGGCGCTGATCCTGGCGCTGATGGCGGCGTTTTTGCATGCACTTTTTGGCGCGCTGCAAAAAGGGCGGCACGATCCGTGGCTGTCGCGCGGTGCGATGGATTTCTTTTACGGCATCATGGCGGCACCTTTTGCATTGTTCGTTGTGCCCTGGCCGGAACCGCATATGTGGTTGATTTTCCTTGGCATGTTCGTGATCCACATGGGCTATAAAATCGCCCAGGGCTACACTTACACCAAAGGCGCTTATACCGTGGTTTACCCGGTGGTGCGCGGTTCGGGGCCGCTTTTTGCGGTGGTCGCTGCCGGGTTCGTCTTTGGCGAACATTTCACCTTGGTGCAGTGGCTCGGCGTTTTGGTGCTGATCTCCGGCATCTTCGGTCTGGCGCTTTACAACCTGCGGACCATCACGGTCGGGCGCGACACCATGGTGCCCGCCTTGATGCTCGCGGTGCTGACGGGCGCTTTCGTCGCACTTTACACGACCTATGACGCCTACGGCATCCGCTCCACTGCCGATCCATTCACATTCTTGGCGTGGTTCTTTTTCCTCGACGGTTTGGTGATGCCCGTGGTGGCGTTTCTGCGCTACCGGAATATGGAGTTCAAACCCGCTCTCGGGCCGCTCGCGGTCAAAGGGTTCTTTGGTGGCATCGTCGCCTATTTCTCCTTTGGCTGTATCATGTTGGCGACCCGTCTTGATAACGTCGGAGAGGCGGCTGTGCTGCGCGAAACCTCCACCGTTTTCGCCGCGCTGATCGGATGGATCGTGTTGGGCGAAAAGGTGGGGCCGAGAAGATTGTCCCTCATGGCCTTGATTGCCTTGGGCGCGGTCATAGTTGAGATGGGTGGATAAGGAGCGCGCATGTCGGACGAAAAACAGATCAAGCCTTGGGTGAAACCGGTTCTCGAAATGGGGCCGATCCTGGCGTTTTTCGCGGGCTATATCGCGTTGCGCGACCATGTGTTCACCATCGGGGGGACTGAGTATTCCGGGTTTATCGTGATGACGGCGGTGTTCATCCCGCTTTTGGCGCTCTCGACGCTGATCCTCTGGCGTCTGACCGGCAAGCTGTCGGCGATGCAGATCATGACGCTGGTGCTGGTCGTCGTCTTTGGGGGGCTCACGATTTGGCTCAACGACGAACGGTTTTTCAAGATGAAGCCGACGATGATTTACATCATGTTCGGGGCTATTCTGGGTGTCGGGCTTTTGCGCTCGAAAAGCTATCTTTCGCTGGTTCTGGGCGAGGTGATGCCGCTGGATGCGGATGGCTGGCGCAAGCTTGAGTTCCGCATGATGCTGTTTTTCTTCGGGCTGGCCGTCGCCAATGAAGCCATCTGGCGCACGATGACGACGGACACTTGGGTGAAGTTCAAGACCTTTGGCCTGCCGATCGCGATGCTGGCGTTTTTCATGGCGCAAAGCGGGTTGATGGCGCGGCACTCGACCGAAGACGACACGAAAAAGGCCGACACAAAAGAGGCGGACAAGGACGCGGCGGAGTAACCGCTACGTCCCGGTGATCGTGTAGGGAAGATAGGCAATCGCCAAGGCTGCGGAGCCGGTGAGGCTCAGCCCTTCGATCAGAATATCCTGTCCGGGCGCGCCGCCGACGATGCGGTCGACAAAGCTGCGTGAGGCGATCATCGACAAAAGCTCCGGAGACCTCATCAGGCTTGAATGCCCAAGTGGGCCGGGGCGGGGCGCGACGGTCGTGTCGACGACCAATACGCCAAGGCGCCGCAATTCCTCGATATTCTCCGCCTCTCCCACGCGGGGATGGCCGCCTGTGAGCACGGATGACAGTTTTAACGCCCGATCCCGGCGCGAGGCAAAGACCGCCAGCTCGACGTCATATGGGCGCAGATCTTTGACCTGTGTGCGGAACAGGTCGATGTCGATGTCGGCCTGCACCAAGACCACGCCGTTCAGGCGGTCCAGCGTTTCGCGGTCCCCCTCGAGCGCCAGCCGTTTGAGGGCCTCCATCGTCAAAAGTCCGCCCATGGAATGCGCCAGAATGGTGATCTGTTCGGCCTGACTTTGGGCCAGATCGCGCAGGGTCTGGGCCAGCGCCTTGCGGGCAAACAAAACGGAATCGCGATCGTAGGCGTAGCGCGAAATCCGCCCCGCTGAGGGCCATGAAAACAGCACCATCGGCTGATCCAGTTGGAAATCCGTGGCGATCTGGGCCGCGCGGAACACGGCGCCGGGGTAGGACACGTTGTAACCGTGGACGAACAAAACGACACCGCGGTCGCCTTTGGGCAGGGCGCGGACGCGTTGGTTCAGCACCTGTCGGAAATCGGGTTCAGTGTCGAACCGCTGGCTGTCTGCGACGAAAAATTGCCGCTCGGGGGCGAGAGGCGTGCGGGGGAAGGAAAACTCGCCGGGATTGCGATCCCTCGGCACCGAGATTTGGTAATCGCAAAAAAACCGCGTGTCGGAGCGCGCGGCTTCAAAGACCTGATGCGGGTCCTGCGACACGGCGCGGTTGGTGACGACCAAAAGGTCGCGCGTCTTCTCTGCCTCAATGTCCGGTGAGACATTCATCAAGGGCACGGAACAAGCGCTGAGACACAGCGCGCTGCCGCCCAGGATCATCTCCCGCCGGGTGAGGATCACTTTTGTGCTCCGCCGGAGCCGTTGCCCTGACCAAAAAGGATTTTCTGAGCCTCTTTGTCATGCGCCGTTTCCGTGCGTTTCTCAGCCGCCAAGGCCCGTCCACGCTGCACCGCCGGGCGCGACGCGATCCGCGCGATCCAGCGGGCCAGATGCGGTTTGTCGTCGAGGCTCTGTTCCTGTTTCTCCCACAGGGACGCCCAGGGCCAGATCGCCATATCCGCGATGGAATAGAAATCCCCCGCGACGAATTCCTCCTCCGCCAGACGCCGGTCGAGCACGCCATACAAACGCGCCACCTCATTGCGATAGCGGTTCTTGGCATAGGGCAGGTCGTTCGGCGGCTCCATATTGGGGGCGTAGCTCAGAAAATGATGCGCCTGTCCGGCCATGGGACCGAGCCCCCCCATCTGCCACATCAGCCATTGATCGACGGAGACCTGATCGCGTTCGCCACCACCGTAGAACTTGCCGGATTTACGCGCGAGATATTGCAGGATCGCGGCCGATTCAAAGATCGAAATCGGCCGCCCGCCGGGGCCTTCGGGATCGACGATGGCGGGCATGCGGTTGTTCGGTGCGATCTTGAGAAACTCGGGTGCAAACTGTTCGCCCGCGCCGATGTTCACCAATTTGACCTCATAGGGCAGGTCCATCTCTTCGAGCGCGATGGAGATTTTCCAGCCATTGGGCGTGGGCCAGTAGTGGAGCGTGATGGGGGTGTCGATCATATGCCTTGTCCGTGCTGTCGTCACGCCTCGGTGATCCGGGGACGTTTCCCTCAGGATGACGCTTTGCGAGAAAAGGACAAGGGCGAAGCGAAAGGACGGCGCGGCAAAAGATGCGAAAACCGGGGCGCTGACGTGGCGGGAAGCGCCTCTTGTAACAATCCCATCGGCAGGCGCTCGGGGTGGCGCAGCGCCGTGCGGTAAAATTCAAACACGCCCGCGCGCAGATAGGGCGACCAGTGACAGATTTTTTTATCTGCCGCGGGAATGTCATAGCCCAAACGCGCCAAGGCTGCGCGGGTTGCGGTGTCGTCGATTTGAATGTCGCACCAACCGCGATGCAATTGCCCCAACCCTGCGCCCAGCGAGCGAGAGGGGGCGTGATCAGGGACCAGCGCCATCTCGAAGAGCGCGTCGAAGAGATCATTTTCCCGTGAGGTCACGTTCAACACCTCCGCCGTGCGCCCGGCGGCGCTGTCGAGGGCGTGTTCGGCGGTCGAACGAAACTCGGCGGCAGACAAAAGAATCGCGCGGCGTACCGCACCTTCGGGCAGATGCGGTAAGGCAGATAAGATCACACGCGCGCCCAAAGAGTGGCCCATCACATGGACAGGACGGTCGAGTTTCCAGATCAGCCGGGCCAAGGCCTCGCCGGTGGCGCGGGCCTCGGAATAGGCCTGCCAGATCGAGCCGCGCGCCTGCCAGCCGAGCGCAATGCAAAGCCCCTCATCGGAGCGCCCGGTGCCAAAGCCAAGTCCCCGCGGCCAGCTCAGCGCTTTGCGGCACGGCAGGCCGGGATCGAGCGAGAGGATATGGTCATGCGGGTCGTGCTCTGGCACAAGCGGCGAGAATTTGTAGCCGTGGACACAGATGACAATCGGCGCGCCCGCGGGCGTCTTCGCCAGAGCCTCGCGCAGGACCAGCGACGTGCCAGCGGGCAAAAAGGACCCATCTGTGTTGATCTTCAAAAGGGGCATCTGCGCCACCCTCTGTTGCCTCACCCGTGTGTCTTCCCTGCCTGTGATATGCGCGAGAAGTGTCACGATGCTGCGACAGGGCGGTGAATCTTTGTTAACGAGTGCGGGCGCATCGGTCATGCGCTTGACAGGATGTCGCAGGATTTGTACCCCGCCAGATACAAGACGACGTGGCGATTTGTTCTCCGGATTGCGGGCCACGCTAAAAACACCGCTAAAGAGGTCAGGACGAGACGCCGGGTTGGTCAGAACCCTCCGCGCCCCAGCCCTTGATCGAATGGGGATACTGGCGAAAGGGATCATGATGACCAAAAAGAACTCGACTGGGAAAGCCTGGAAAACCCAAACCAAACTCATCCACGATGGCGTGCGCCGCTCGCAATATGGCGAGGTCTCCGAGGCCTTGTTCCTGACGCAGGGCTTTGTCTACGACACCGCCGAGGCCGCCGAAGCGCGGTTCGTCAACCAAGGCGAGGACGAGTTCATCTACGCCCGCTACGGCAACCCGACGACTCGCATGTTCGAGGATCGGATGGCGGCGATTGAGGGCTGTGAAGACGCTTTTGCGACCGCCTCGGGCATGGCCGCCGTGGCTGGTGCTTTGATGTCGATCCTCAAAGCGGGCGATCATCTGGTGTCCTCGAAGGCACTGTTTGGCTCGTGTCTTTACATCGTCACCGAAGTGCTGCCGAAATTCGGCGTCGAGACCACGCTGGTCGATGGCACCAATCTGGACGAGTGGAAGGCCGCGATCCGCCCCGACACCAAAGCCGTGTTCTGCGAGAGCATTTCCAACCCGACGCTGGAGGTGATCGACCTCAAAGCCGTCTCCGAGCTGGCTCATGCCGTCGGCGCCCTCGTGGTGGTCGACAACGCCATGTGCACGCCGATTTTCTCCTACGCGAAAGAGGCCGGCGCCGATCTGATCATCTATTCCACCACCAAACATGTGGACGGGCAGGGGCGGTGTCTCGGCGGCATCATCGCGGGCGACCGCGAGTTGATCCGTGGTCCGGTCGAGATGTATATCAAACACACCGGCGGCGCGATTTCGCCCTTCAACGCCTGGATTCAGCTCAAATCCCTCGACACGCTCGACCTGCGCGTGCGGCGTCAGGCGGAGACGGCGATGAAACTGTGCGAGGCTTTGGACGGTCACCCGGCGCTCAACACTGTGCGCTACCCGTCCTACAAATCGCACCCGCAATATGAGTTGGCCAAAACGCAATCCGAGGCCACAGGCACGGTGATCACCATTGATCTCAAGGGCGGCAAAGACGCGGCGTTCAAATTCCTCAACGCGCTTGAGGTCTTTACCCTGTCGAACAATTTCGCCGATGCGAAATCTATCGCGACGCATCCCTGTACCACGACTCACAAGAACGTGCCGGTCGAGAAGCGCCCGGAATTGGGGCTGACCGACGGTCTCGTGCGGCTCTCGATGGGGCTTGAGGACGGCGAAGACATCATCGCGGATATTTTGAACGCGCTCGAAGCGGTTTGATCCAATCGCAAATCCCCTTCGTAGTGGTAATCTCTGTGAAACCTCTTATATGAGGCGCAGCGTTGAAGGGATTTTCGATGAACATGCATCCGAGCGATCTTGAGAAGAATGACCGGGCGGCCGCTGAGGCCGCTCTTGCGACCCTGCGGGACTGGGCTGCCAAGGCCACGCCGACCGAAGTGGCCGAGCTTGACCCGGCCATCGCGCGGCTTTTGCCCGAGGCCAATGATTTCGCCAACTACCCGGCGCTGCGTCGCGCCTACCCGGAAGATTTCGAGGTGGACGAGGCCTATAAAGAAGGGCTGCCCGATCTGCAAAACGGACCGGAAAGCCTGATCAAGGGCGCCAAGCGGCAAATCCAGCATGTCGGCATTTCGAATTTCCGTCTGCCGATCCGGTTCCGCACCCGCGACAGTTTGAATGGCGGCGGCGATCTGACGCTTGAGACCTCCGTCACCGGCACTGTGTCCTTGGAGGCGGAGAAAAAGGGCATCAACATGTCCCGGATCATGCGTTCGTTCTACAAACACGCCGAGCGCAGCTTTTCCTTCGACGTGATCGAGGCCGCTCTGCGCGATTATCAAAGCGATCTCGACAGTTTCGATGCGCGCATCCAGATGCGGTTTTCTTTCCCGGTGAAACGGCCGTCTTTGCGCTCCGGTCTTGAGGGTTATCAGTATTACGACATCGCGCTGGAACTCGTCGAAGTCGCCGGTAAAATGACAGAAATCATGCATTTGGACTATGTGTATAGCTCCACTTGCCCCTGTTCTCTTGAACTTTCCGAACATGCGCGCCGCACACGGCATCAACTCGCGACGCCGCATTCGCAACGCTCCGTGGCGCGGATTTCGGTCGAGGTGAAAAACCAGCAAGACACGCTTTGGTTCGAGGATCTGATTGATCTCTGCCGCCAAGCCGTGCCGACCGAGACGCAGGTGATGGTGAAACGCGAGGACGAACAAGCCTTCGCTGAACTGAACGCCGCAAACCCGATTTTCGTCGAAGACGCGGCGCGTTTGTTCTCCGAAGTCTTGGAAAACGATCCGCGCATCGGCGATTTCCGCGTGGTCGCCTCGCATCAGGAAAGCCTGCATTCGCATGATGCCGTGTCGGTCTTGACCGAAGGAGAGACCTTTGCCGCGCAAAGCCTCGATCCGAAACTGTTTTCGACACTGTTCCACGTCGGATAAGCGCCGGAGACCATCTAAACACTGGACCTGTCGCCGACGCTTGGGTTAGGTGACGTCATGGTTTTTGCGACGCTGCGCCTTTTCCTGTTTCTCGCGCTCATGCTCGGGATTGTGGGGCCGAAATCTTCGGCCCTCTTGGCGCAGCTTGGCCTCATTCATACACAGGTGATTGTGATCTGTACCGGCGATGGGCTTCAGACCATCACGCTGGATGCCGATGGCAATCCCATCGAGCACGAAGACGCCAAATCGCAACCCTGTCCGCTCTGCCATGTCACCTCGACAGTGGTGGGCATGACCTTGGACAATCCCTATCCGGCCACGCATCGGCTGGCCGATTATCCGAAACCCGATGAGGTTTCGGGCCGCGGCGCCCCCTATGTGCACCGCTTTGCGCGGGCACCGCCTGCGTCTCTGATCCTTTCCTGAGACATCTGAAAACCAATACCGACCTGATCCGGGCCGCGCCGAAGGCGCGCTCCTGTCAGGCCATGAAAGGACGTGAGACCATGGTCGCACTCGATCAATCTCCTGCGCAAAAGGCGCAAAACACAGCGGATCATTCCGCAAAATTCTACCGCGCCGCATGGCGCTGGCATTTCTATGCCGGGCTTTATGTCATTCCGTTTTTCATCATGCTGGCGCTCACCGGCATGTTGATGATGTGGATCTCTTTTCTCGATGGAAGAGATGGCGAAAAAACCGCAGTCACGCCGCTTGAGGCGCCTCTGGCCGTGTCAGTTCAGGCACAAGCGGCACTCTCGGAGTTTCCCGATGGAGAACTGATCCAATATGTTGCGCCCCGCGCCGACAACCTGGCCGCCCTGTTTCGTGTCAACACAGAAGCCGGAGCAATGATGGTGGTGGTCGATCCCTATACCGCCGAGGTGATCGAAACCTTTCCACGACGCTCCGGTCTCTATGATCTGCTGGACAATACACATGGTGAGTTGCTGATCGGTGTGACCGGGGACCGTATGGTCGAGATCGCCGCCTCCCTTGGGGTGATCCTTTTGGTCACGGGCCTCTATCTTTGGTGGCCGCGAGAGACACGTCTGCGCGACGCCTTGCTGCCACGCCTGCGCGCGCGGGGCAGGGCGCTTTGGAAGAATTTGCATTCGGTGGTCGGGATATGGATCTCTGTCATTCTGCTGTTCTTCCTCATTTCGGGCCTGTCATGGGCCGGTGTCTGGGGCGAGAAAATGGTGCAGGCCTGGTCGAGCTTTCCGGCCGAAAAATGGGGCGCGCCGCTTTCGGATGTTCCGCATGGCGCGATGAATGACGGTCCCAAAGAGGTGCCATGGGCGCTTGAACAAACGCTCATGCCTGCGTCCGGCTCGTTGTTTGGCGAGGAAGGGCTAAAGCCCGGCGTACCGGTGAGCCTGGATACGATGGATGCTTTGGCACGTGAGATTGGCTTTGATGCCCGGTATCAGATGAACCTGCCGATGGGGGAGACAGGCGTGTTTACCTTGTCTCGCGACAGTATGAACACGGATAGTCTTGATCCGATGTCGGACCGCACGGTCCATATTGATCGTTACAGCGGTAAAATCCTCGCGGATGTCCGATATGAGGACTATTCTCTTATGGGCAAGGCGATGGCCGTGGGCATCGCCCTTCACATGGGGACGGTGGGGCTTTGGGTGATTTTGCTCAACACAGTCTACTGTCTTGCGGTGATTTTCCTCTGCGTCTCGGGCGCCGTGATGTGGTGGAAACGGCGTCCCGCTGGTAGCCTGCGCATCGCGCCGCCGCCCTTGCCGAAAAACATGCCGCTCTGGAAAGGGGCCGTGTCCATCGGTCTTGTGCTTTGTTTCGCCTTTCCAATGGCGGGGCTGACATTGCTGGTGGTTTTGCTGCTGGACTGGCTGGTGATCAGCCGCATTCCGGCGTTGAAGCGGGCATTTTTGTGATCTGAGCCTAGGTATGGCCGGGTGCAAACCGTCCGGCCATCTCCGCGATCTGCTGTCTTTTATGCGCTTGACTTGCGGACGCGGCCCCGCCAAGCCTTGGCCTCATGACGGACCTGAGACCTGTTGGATATGTGATCGGCACGCTTGTCGCCCTTTTGGGGCTGACGATGGCGATTCCGATGGCCGTGGACCTGTTTATGGGGTCGGGCGAATGGCATGTATTCTTTCGCGCGGGTGTCATCACCTTTCTGATCGGCGGGGCTTTGACGCTCTCGACCCAGAACGGCCAGCAACAGGGCCTGTCGATCCAGCAGATGTTCCTTTTGACCACGCTCATTTGGCTCATCCTGCCGCTGTTCGGTGGCATTCCCTTTATCTTGGGTGCGACCGAGGCCAATCTGACCGACGCGTTTTTCGAGGCGATGTCGGGCATGACCACCACCGGCTCTACGGTCTTCTCGGGGCTTGATGATCTGCCCGAAGGCCTGCTGCTTTGGCGCTCCATGTTGCAATGGTTCGGCGGCGTCGGGATCATTGTGGTCGCCATGGTGTTCCTGCCCGAACTGAAAGTGGGCGGCATGCAGGTGTTCCGCTCCGAAGCCTTTGAGACGGATGGCAAAGTCCTGCCGCGCGCCGGTGAGATTGCCTCGAGCATCTCGGTCATCTATGTGGCGCTGACCTTCCTGTGTTTTCTGGGCTATGTCCTTGTCGGCATGTCGGTTTTTGACGCTCTGAACCACGCACTCACGACGCTTTCGACCGGTGGGTTTTCCACCCGAGACGCCTCTTTCGGCGCCTTTCAGGGCCCGGCGGAATATGTCTCGTCCTTCTTCATGATCCTGGCCTCGCTGCCCTTTGTCCGCTTTGTCCAGCTCATCGCAGGCACCGCAAAGCCTCTGTGGCGCGACACGCAAATCCACGCCTATCTGATCATCATTTTCGGCCTGACCATCGCCTTTGCAGTCTACCGTTTCGTGGTCAACGCCGATCATTTCGAACATTCCTTCCGCGAAGGTCTGTTCAACGTCACCTCGATCATTTCCGGCACCGGCTATGCCTCGACGGATTACCAGCTTTGGGGCGCTTTCCCGGCGGTGGCGTTTTTCTTCATCGGCCTGATCGGCGGCTGCGCAGGCTCGACGGCCTGCTCCGTCAAGGTCTTCCGCTATCAGCTTTTGTGGGCCTCGATGCGGGCACAAATCCGTAAAATCCATAGCCCCAATGGCGTCTTCACGCCGCGCTACCAAGGTCACCCGGTGACCGAGGACGTGCTCTCCTCCGTCATGGCGTTCTTCTCGTTTTTCATTGTGACACTGGGCATCACGGCGGTGTTGTTGGCGGCCACGGGGCTTGATTTCATCACCGCCATCTCCGGTGCGGCCACCGCCTTGGCCTGTGTGGGGCCGGGGCTGGGCGACATCATCGGGCCGTCGGGGAATTTCGAGACGATCAACGACCCTGCGAAATGGATTTTGGCGATCGCCATGCTGATCGGGCGGCTTGAAGTCATGTCGGTCTTCGCGCTTTTCACCATCCGGTTCTGGCGGGGGTAACACGCATGGCGGAAAAGAATGAGCACGTCCTGAGCTTTTACCGCGTGCGTCAGGCGCTTGGCCTTGTGGCGTTGATCCTGCCGTTTCTGTTGATCGGCGGCGGCTTGCCCCTCGACGATCACCTGCGCGATTCCGTATCGAACTATTTCTTTTCGCCGCTCAGAGAGGCTTTCGTCGGCTCGCTTTTCGCCATCGGTGTGTTCCTGATTTCCTACAAGGGCTACCCGCGCCGTCGGGGCGAGACTTTTTCGGATCAGGTCCTTTCAAGTATTGCGGGCGTTTCCGCGCTTTTGGTGGCGGTCTTTCCGTCTTTGGACGATTGCGTCGTGGTCAAAGCGAGTGAGAGCGACAGCTGCACCTTGCCAGAGATCACCGTGACGCAAAAACTTGTCGGCGTCGATTTGTCCGCTTGGGTCCATAACCTCTCGGCGGTGGTGTTTTTCCTCTGCCTCGTGGTGTTCTGCCTCGTGCAATTCCCCAAAACCCAAAGCCGCGTGCGCCCCTATATCTACAAAGCCTGCGGCTACGGCATCCTCGTGGCACTGGCGGTGATCACCGGGTCTTTCGTCTATGCGCGCTGGGGCGGGGGACAGGCTTTTGTCGACCGCCACAACATCGTCTTTTGGGGCGAGGCCGTGGGCATCTGGATTTTCGCGCTGGCGTGGCTGACTAAGGGCAAGGCGGATCAGGCGGCTTTGGCCTTGTTTCGGGCGTGAGGCCAACGAAAAACCCCGCCGGTGAGGGCGGGGCTTTGTGCGATCCAGATAAGGATCAGTTCCAGCAGCTCACCAGAACCGTCATATCACGACCGATGGTTGCCGGATCGCTGGTCTCGCTGGCGCCTTCCGAGGCGGACATGGTCACACCGTTTTCAGAGAGGAACCCGGCAATCTTTTCCATGTCATAGGCAAAGGCCACATCGTCGGGCAAATCGCGCCCCTGCGTCATAGCGGCAGAGGAGGCCAGCATGCCGATCACAGCGCCTGTGCTGGACAAAAGCGGGCCACCCGCTTCGCCCGGAAGTGTGGTCATTGCGAGGCGCAGGATGTCGTCTTCGCCGGACAGGCCTTTGTGCTCGGCCATCAGACCGTAGTTCAGCGTCGGCGCGCCAAGGCGGCCTTCGTAGGCAAAGCCGGAGACGGAAACCTCGGACTGAAGGCGCGGCAATTGGCTGTCGAATTGGGCGATCTCAAGCGGGGCCAGCGCCTGTGCCGGGGTCAAAAGCGCCATGCCGTCAGCCGTCGCGGTGACGGTCGCGTCATAGGTCTCGTCGAGGGTGATCTTGGCGCAGCTTGCGACCAGAGCGGCCTCGGTCAGAACGGTGCCTTTCTCGTCGACATAAAACCCGCTGCCGGCTTTTTCCGGGCGGCGGATGTCGAGACCGGCCATCAGGTCAATGTCTTGTTCCGCGCCGTCGCCATAGGCATCCGGCAACACGCCGTCGGTGGGCGCGAAGGACGCCTGCATGGCCTCCAAAGCCATCTGGTGACGTTTTTCGTCGGAGGTATTGCTCGGCGTCGGCCAGATCAGGGTCCAGCCTTTGACAACGCCATTCACCAGCTTCGCCTCGGTGTGGGACGTGATGCGGGAATTGGTGCCGGTGAGGCTAAAGCTGTTCTGATCACGCGACCGCGGGCCCTCCATCGGCACGATTTCGAGCGTTTGCATGATCTCATAAAGACCGCCCAAAGTGGCCGCATCGCCGGTTTGCGAGATCAAAAGCACCTGCGCCTCGGAGCCATCCTTGGCGGCATATTTCGCGAAAGGCGGCGTGTATTCGGAGAACTCTACGACACCTGTCGGCAGGGTGATCGCGATGCCCGCGACATCATCCACAACCGGGCGCAGATCGAGGCTGTTCACCACGTCCTGATAGGCGGCCAGAACTTCGGCGCGTTGGCGGGTGGTCAGAACGCCGGTGGCCTCATAGCCCTGCATCGCTTGCCATTCGGACATGGCGCGGCGCGTGCCGGGGCCGAAAGCGCCGTCGATGCCGGAATTATAGACGCCCGCAAAGCGCAGCGCGATTTGGAGCGCCTCACGCGCCGGTCGATCCAGCGCGCGCTCGGAGGCATGCGCCTGGGCCGGGGTCTCGTCCAGTTCGACGGGCTCCATCGCGGTTTCTACGACGTCTTCGGCGACTGCATCCGCCGCCGGGGCCTCGGTCGCTTGCGGAGTCTCAACAGGTGCGAGCGTAGAGACATTCACGCCGACCGGCCAAAAGGCGTCCTGAAAGCGGGTGCCGTCGGTCAGGTAGCTGTCGCCGGGAATGCGGCCTTGCGCGCGCAGAGCCAGACGGGCGGCCTCGGCCTCGGCTTCGGTGTCATAGGGACCGAGCGCGATGGCGTGCCAGCGGCCGGGCAGGTTGAAGCCCACGACATTGGGCAGCGCATTGGCATAACCTTGGGCGGCCTCCGTGGCCTGTGTCAGAGAGGGCTGGGCCTCGATCTGAATCCATTGGTCCGCCGAGAGAGCTGTGGTGAGAAACAGCGAAGCGGCAACGCCCAGAGGCGCGACTGCGAAAAACCTAGTCATGAAAACCCTTACTTTTGTCGAACGGGCCATAGGGGGTCCTGTCGCCCTTGTTCGTCGTCTTTTCTTCGGGCGCTAAGAAAACAGGTTTGGGGCCGAGGTCAATATCCGGGCGGTCCGAGAGGGGCAGAAATGGAGGATATGTGATCGAATTGGGCCGGATTTCGAGCGTTCCGCCGCGAAGGGCCGGGATTGACCCATGATTGACCCATGGGTGACATTGACGCCCCCGCCGGGCTTGCCTATTGAAGAGCCGCATTCGATGCGTGAAAACACGGCCATCACTTCTGGCGAAACCTCTGACGAAAGACGTCCCATGTCCGAGACTGTAGACAAACCGCGTTCCTTTCAGGAAATCATCCTGAGGCTTCAGGCCTATTGGGCCGGCAAAGGCTGTGCCGTGTTGCAGCCCTATGACATGGAAGTGGGCGCGGGGACCTTTCACCCGGCGACGACGTTGCGGTCCTTGGGGTCGAACTCTTGGGCTGCGGCCTATGTTCAGCCCTCGCGTCGTCCGACCGACGGGCGCTATGGCGAGAACCCGAACCGGTTGCAGCACTACTACCAGTATCAGGTGCTGATCAAACCATCGCCGCCGGATTTGCAGGACCTCTATCTCGGCTCTCTGAAAGCCATCGGCATCGACACTGAACTGCATGACATCCGTTTCGTCGAGGATGACTGGGAAAGCCCCACTTTGGGCGCCTGGGGTCTCGGTTGGGAGGTCTGGTGCGACGGCATGGAAGTGTCACAGTTTACCTATTTCCAACAGGTCGGCGGCCACGATTGCCATCCGGTCTCGGGCGAGCTGACCTACGGGCTGGAGCGTCTGGCGATGTATGTTCTGGGCGTCGATCACGTCATGGATATGCCCTACAACGATCCCCAGGCGCCCATCGCGCTCAGCTATGGCGACGTGTTCAAACAGACCGAGGAAGAATACTCCCGGCATAATTTCGACGTCGCCAACACCGAGAAACTCCTGTCGGATTTCGTCAACGCCGAAAAGGAATGCCACGCCATTCTGGATCAGGACCACATTGATCCCAAGACCGGCAAACGCATCATCATGGCGCATCCGGCCTATGATCAATGCATCAAGGCCTCGCATATCTTCAACCTGCTGGACGCGCGCGGCGTGATCTCCGTCACCGAGCGTCAGGCCTATATCGGGCGTGTCCGCGCGCTGGCCAAGGCCTGTGCAGATGCGTTCGTTCTGACCGAGGCGGGCGGCTGGAAAGTTGAAAACGTCTCGGGGACCGAGCCCGTATGAATGGCAAACTGGTCGCAGGTGGTATCGTGATCTCCGCACTCGTCTTTGGCATCGGCCTCTATTATTCGCAGGTCTACGCCTATTATGAGCCAATCCCGGCCAACGCCCCGGCGGCGTCTGTCCACGTGACCACCTTCGAGGGAAATTCTGAGGACATTCTGGCCGAAAATTTCACCGGCATCGACGCCGAGACGTCGCCGATCAAATTCCGCGCCTGTTTCACCACGCCCCTGTCCCTCTCGATGATGACGGAAACATTCCAGCCCTATGAACAAGCCACACCTCTGGTGGCACAGAGATGGTTCGACTGTTTCGATGCGGGCGCGATTGGCGCCGACATCGAGGCGGGCCGCGCTTTGGCTTTCCTCGGCGCTGAAAATTCTCCCTATGGCATCGACCGCGTGGTCGCCATCTACCCCGATGGCCGCGGCTTTGCCTGGAACCAGATCAACCGCTGCGGCGCGGCCGTGTTCGACGGCGACCCCGCACCCGTGGGCTGCCCGCCCGCTCCTGAAGGAAACTGACTATGGCTGACTTGCTGATCGAGCTCTTCTCCGAAGAAATCCCCGCGCGCATGCAGAAACGTGCTGCCGAGGATCTGAAATCTCTGGTGACGAACGGTCTGGTCGACGCCGGTCTGACCTATGCCTCTGCGGGCGCCTTCGCCACGCCGCGCCGTCTGGCCCTGTCCATCGAAGGGCTTCTGGACGCCTCCCCGACCACGGTCGAAGAGCGCAAAGGCCCGCGCGTCGATGCGCCCGAAAAAGCGCTCGAAGGGTTCCTGCGTGGTGCCGGTGTCACGAAAGACGAGTTGGAAATTCGCGACGAGAAAAAAGGTCAGGTCTATTTCGCCAAGATCACCAAACCGGGGCGTCCGGCCGCCGAGATCGTGGCCGAGGTGCTTGAGGCCACCGTGCGCAATTTCCCCTGGCCGAAATCCATGCGCTGGGGGGTGGGCAGCCTCAAATGGGTGCGTCCGCTGCATTCCATCGTCTGCCTGATGACCCGCGAAGACGGCGCCGAGGTTGTGCCGCTCGACATAGACGGCATCACCTCCGGCAACACGGTCTGGGGGCATCGTTTCATGTCCTCGGGCAGCTTCAAAGTGACGTCTTTTGATGATTACGCGACCAAGCTGAAACAGAATTTCGTCGTGCTCGACGGGGCCGAGCGCGCCGATCACATTTGGCACGACGCCACCAATCAGGCCTTTGCGCAGGGTCTCGAAGTCGTTGAGGACAAAGGTCTTTTGGCCGAGGTTGCGGGGCTGGTCGAATGGCCGGTCGTGCTTATGGGCGAGATCGGTGCCGATTTTCTGGACCTGCCGCCCGAGGTGTTGCAGACCTCGATGAAAGAGCATCAAAAATTCTTCTCCGTGCGCAATCCCAAAACGGGCCGCATCGAGAAATTCGTCACCGTCGCCAACCGCGAGACCAAAGACAACGGCGCGACCATTTTGGCAGGCAACCAAAAGGTGCTCTCCGCCCGTCTGTCGGATGCGAAATTCTTCTGGGAAAACGACGTGCGCACCGTCGAGCGTGACGGCATGGAGGCGATGTCCGCGCCGCTCGCCAACGTCACCTTCCACAACAAACTCGGTTCTCAGGCCGCCCGCATCGCGCGCATCGCGTCGCTGGCCGAAGAAATTGCGCCCATCGTCGGTGCCAAACCCGCTGAGGCCGGGGTGGCTGCGAAAGTCGCCAAAGCCGATCTCAGTTCTGAGATGGTCTACGAATTCCCGGAACTGCAAGGCATCATGGGCCGCTATTACGCGCAAAAAGCCGGGTTGTCCGACGCCGTGGCCGATGCCTGCCGTGATCACTATAGCCCGCTTGGCCCCTCCGACGATGTGCCGACCGAACCGGTTTCTGTCGCCGTCGCTCTGGCCGACAAACTCGACACGTTGACCGGCTTCTGGGCTATTGACGAGAAACCGACCGGCTCGAAAGACCCCTTTGCATTGCGTCGCGCAGCCCTCGGTGTGATCCGTCTGTTGCTCACCAATGATGTGCGTCTGCACCTTGACCGGTTCATTGATAGCCAGCTCGTGCTGCACAAGATCGCAGAGGCCGATGAGAATGACAGCGTTATCGACACGTTGAAAGAAATCCTCGACGAGATCGCCGAACACGGCGTCTTCGGCGCGGCTTTCGATGCGATTGCCGATAAGCTTTCCGACGCGCAAAAAGACGCGGTGAAACAGGCGGCGGGTAATGTTCCTGACACCTCCGAGGATCTTTTGTCCTTCTTCCACGACCGTCTCAAAGTCTTCCTCAAAGACGAAGGCATCCGTCACGACGTGATCGACGCCTGTCTCGCGATGGAGGGCAATGACGACATCACTTTGCTCGTCAAACGGGCCCGTGCCTTGCAGGCGATGCTCGACACCGAAGATGGCACCAACCTCATTCAGGGCTTCAAACGCGCGAACAACATCCTGAGCCAAGCCGAGGAAAAAGACGGTGTCGAATATAGCTTCGGTCCCGATCTGAAATTCGCTGAAGTCGCGGAAGAGAAAGCCCTTTTTGCCGCGCTCGATGCGGCGGAAGAGGCGATCAAACCGGCGATGACCTCTGAGGATTTCACGGCCGCCATGTCCGCCATGGCCGCGATGCGCCCGGAAGTTGATGCGTTTTTCGAAGCGGTTCAGGTCAATGCCGACAACGACATCGTGCGTCGCAATCGCCTGAACCTTCTGGGCCGCATTCGCGACATCTGCCTCTCGGTCGCGGACCTGACCCGGATCGAAAGCTGACCAAAGCTGACCTAAGACCGTTGCTGTGTTAACTTCACGGCAACGGTTTCTCACGAAATCTCTGCGCCGTTACGGTTAACGGTTGCGCTCACACGGCCTTGAGGCGTAGCGTGCCGCAACAGGGAGGTGCCGCAGTGCAGCAAGAGAGTGACATCCTTGGGTTCACCCGCATCCGCCGCGTCGCTCCGATTGCGGTTGAGACCCATGGCGGGCGGGCGAAATGCTTGCAACGCTTGATTCGTCTTGACCTGCCTGTGCCGGAAACCGTCGCCTTGTCTTTTGACGCCGTGCATCGCCTCGCCGAGGGGTATCGGTTCGACAAAAAGGCGCTGTTGCGCGTGTTCGGCGATGCGCCTTTGCTCACTGTGCGGCCCTCGTCGGAAGACCCCGATTGGGGCGGGCCGGGCGCCATTCTCAACATCGGCATGAACGATGCGCGTCACGCGGAACTGACGCAGACCCATGGCGCGGAGGCGGCAGACACGCTGTACTTGCGATTTGTGCAATCTTTCGCGGTGCATGTCGAACGTCTCGACCCGGAATTGTTCGAATTTGACACGTCTATGCCCGTGGCGGAGGCACTGAAAACGGCGCTTGAGGGGCATGAAGATGAAACCGGTGCGCCGTTTCCCCAAGATCCTGCTGAGCAATTAGGTCAGGTTCTGCGCTCCATGGCGCGCGCCTGGGAGGGCACGACAGCGCGGTTGTTGCGTCAGGCCAAAGGCGCGCCTGCGGACGCTGGACTGGGCCTGGTCGTGCAGGCCATGTCCTTGGGGCTGGGGCCGGGCGAAAGCGGGGCAGGGGTCATGCAACTGGTGGACTCGAACACCGGCGCGCCGCTGATAAAAGGCCGTTACAAACGCCAATCGCAAGGCCGCGAAGCCATCAATAATGGTGAATTCGACGCCGATGAGATGCTCTATCTGACCCGCGACAAGCGGGGGCCGTCTCTTGAGGAGGCTCAGCCGGAGCTGTTTGAGACGCTCGTGGACATGTCGAAACTCTGCCGCGTGCGTCTGCGCGAAGAGATGCAGGTCGAATTCACCATCGAGAACGGCAAACTTTCGGTGTTGGACGCCGTGCGGGTGCAACGCAGCTCGCGCGCGGCCCTTCGCATCGCGGTGCAATTGGCCGAGGATGGTATCATTCCACGCGAAGAGGCGATCACCCGTGTGCCCGCGCGCTCTCTGACCGAGCTCTTGCATCAACAGGTTGATCCCAAAGGGAAACGTGACGTCGTGGCGAAGGGCATCGCCGCCTCGCCGGGCGGTGCCGTGGGGCGGATCGTGTTCAATTCCAGCGTGGCGCAAAGCTATGAGTCGCGCGGCGAACCCTGCATCCTTGTGCGGCGTGAGACCACGCCCGAGGACATTCGTGGCATGCATTCCTCCGTCGGCATTTTGACCGAACGCGGCGGGGTGACCTCGCATGCGGCGGTGATCGCGCGCGGCATGGGGGTGCCCTGTGTGGTCGGCGCCTCGATGCGGATCAACGCGCGCGAACGCACGCTGACGCTGTCTGATGGGCGCACGCTTGCTGAGGGCGATCTTTTGACGCTTGATGGGTCTGCGGGCGAGGCGCTTATGGGCGCGGTCAAAATGCTGCCGCCGGTGAAGGATCATTGGTATCTGCAACTGATGGAATGGGCCGATGCGATCCGTGACATCGGGGTGCGCGCCAATGCAGACACGCCCGCAGATGCAGCCATGGCGCGGGACTTCAAGGCGCAGGGTATCGGGCTATGCCGCACCGAACATATGTTCTTTGAAGGCGACCGTCTGACCGTGATGCGCGAAATGATTTTCGCCTCACGTCACGAAGATCGGGCCGAGGCAATCGCGCGGCTTTTGCCGATGCAAAGATCTGATTTTATTGAGCTTTTCCGGATCATGGAAGGTCTTCCGGTCTGTATCCGCCTGTTCGATCCGCCGCTTCACGAATTCCTGCCCTCCGACCGCGAAGGTGCGAAGGAACTGGCAGAGGCGCTCGATCTGCCGCTCTCTGATGTGACCCGTCGGATTGAATGGCTGTCGGAATTCAACCCGATGTTGGGGATGCGCGGCGTGCGGCTGGGCATCACTTTTCCCGAGATTTACGAAATGCAGGCCCGCGCGATTTTCGAAGCGACGATTGAGGCCTCGAAACACGGCGCGCCGGTGGTGCCGGAGATCATGATCCCGCTGGTTTCGGCCAAACGCGAGGTCGAATTGGTCAAAACCCAGATCGACGGCGTGGCAGCGGCGGTGCGCAATGAGACGGGGGCGGAGTTCACCTATCGCTTGGGCGTGATGGTCGAAACGCCGCGCGCCGCACTGCGCGCCGGTGACATCGCGCAGAGCGCATCCTTCCTGTCCTTTGGCACGAACGACCTGACCCAAATGGCCTATGGTCTGTCGCGCGACGACGCGGGTCGATTCATGAACTCTTATGTTCAGCAAGGTGTCTTCCCTGAAGATCCATTTCACATGCTCGATTTTGAGGGCGTCGGAGAACTGTTGAAAATCGGTGCCGAACGGGGCCGCCAAGCGAGACCGGAACTGACGGTTGCTGTGTGTGGTGAACATGGCGGTAACCCCGAATCCATCGCCTTTTGCCGGGCCGCAGGATTCGATTACGTGTCCTGTTCGCCCTTCCGCGTGCCTGTGGCGCGCCTTGCGGCTGCGCAGCTTGTCGCCTACGATGCAAAATAGTCACATTACTCCATCAAGGTGCTGAAAATAAAGGCGTAGACGGTCTTTTTCTTCGGCGTTTCAGGCCGGGGCGACACTTCTTTCTTGACTGTCTGGTAAGGCCTTCGGTGCCCCGGGGTGGACCTTTTGGGACATTTGACCTATCCCCCGGCTCGAAAAACACCCGTGAGGCCCCTTTGTTTTGGGGCGCAATGGAGGGGCAACCCTATGCAAATCCCAGCTAAGCTCAAAGCGTTTGCGCTTGCAGTTACGCTCGGCGTATCGACACTTCCGGGCCAGTCCCGTGCCGAGGTGACGGTGAGCCACTCGAACGATCCGAACCCGGTGCTCGGGCTCGAGTTGAACGCGCTGTTGAACCAGGAGCGTGACGGTCTTGAAAACGTCGATGCGGACGCGATTCAGCGTCTCTTGGCGAGCTTCAAACCCAAGCCCACGACACCGACAATTTCCTACACCAAGGACTTTCTCGCCAGCCAGCCCGTCGCCGAAGGCGGTGAGCAATGGGAGTGCCTCGCCGAAGCGCTTTATTTCGAAGCGCGCGGCGAAAGCGTCAAAGGCCAGTTCGCCGTGGCCGAAGTGATCCTCAACCGCGTGTCCTCGCCGAAATTCCCGAACACGGTCTGTGGCGTGGTGCATCAGGGCACGGGCCGCAAATACCAGTGCCAGTTCACCTACACCTGCGACGGGCATGCCGATGTCGTGCGCGAAAAAGGCGCATGGGATCAGGTCGCCAAAGTGGCCAAGCTGATGATCGACGGGGCGCCGCGCACGCTGACGCAGGGCGCGACCCACTATCACACCCGTGCCGTCAACCCGCGTTGGGCGCGGGCTTTCGCGAAAACGGCACAGATTGGCGTGCACATGTTCTACCGGATGCCGCAGGCCTAACGCCTCCGATCACGGAATTGTTTCAGGCCCCGCCGGGAAAACGGCGGGGTTTTGCCATTTCAGCGGTCGGCCTGTGCGGCGGGCGATTGGGTCTTGGCCCATCGCCGCCAAAGCTGTAGCAAAGGCCAAACTTGCAAAAGGGACCGTCAATGTCCGAGATCAGACAGGCTTTTGAGCACCCCGAAGCGCGCGCGCTGGCGACCTCTGACGCCGCACCGCTCGACCGGATTTCGCTTCGTGACCATGTGGTCGATGTCGAAATCGGTGCGTTTCAGGCCGAGCGCGGTGTGCGCCAGCGGGTGTCCTTCAATATCGTCGTGGAACTGACGCCGGTCACCGGCCCGATTGACGACGATGTTGATCGCATCCTGTCCTATGACCGGCTGACCGAAGCAATCCATATCGAACTGGAGGCCGAGCGTCTCAACCTGCTTGAAACCCTCGCCGAGCGGATCGCAGAGCGCATTCTGGCCGAGCCGCGCGCCTATCGCGTCTTTGTGCGGGTCGAAAAGCTCGACCGTGGCCCCGGCGCGCTTGGCGTCGAGATCGTGCGCAGCGCCGATCAAGTCGGGCATGCGGAGACGATGGAAGCCCCGGTGCCGCATCCGCTGATCGTGCATCTGGGGCCGGAGGCTTTGGAGAGCGCGCAACTGAGCGCATGGATTGATGCGCTGGAGGCCGACGCGCGGCCTGTCATTCTGACCGTTGGCCTGCCCTCTGGCGACTGGCCCGAGGCGGGGCATCAGGCGGCGCAGCGGCGGATTGATCTTTTGGCGATTGAGCAAAACGCCTGGGTTCTGGCCGGGCGTGATGCCCGCTGTGTTGTGCGCGCGACGCGGACCGAGTTGGACTGGGCGATGAAACAGGGGCAAATCTCTGTCTGGGCCCCGTCGAAAATGGTGCTCGATGCGGTGCATGGGCCGAAAAGCGACATCGCCGAAATGGTCGCCTGGCTGGCGCAGGAGCTCTCCGCAACCAAGGTGTTGAGCCTCGGCGCGGTGGAGATCGAGGGTGCCGAGCGCCGCGATGCGGATGCTGCGGTGGAGCTGTCCTGAAATGAGCCAGCCCTTCTATGATCGCCCGATCCCGATCTGCGATCCGGCCCGGCCCGAGGGCGCGTTGACGCTGGCAGGTGGCTGGTGCTGGTTCACCCATGTCGAACGCCTGCGTCGTGACGCGCCGCCTGAGATTTTGCCGGTCTCTGAGCTTTCGGATAAGGCCCGCACGCGGTTGACTGCCGCGCGTGCTCCAATGGCGGGGCTCGCTCTCAATACGCCTTCGGTGATGAGCATTCTCAATGTCACGCCGGACAGTTTCTCCGATGGCGGCAAATTCGACCGCCCCGAGGCGGCGCTGGCCGAGGTGCAAGAGATGATTTCGGCGGGGGTCGAGATCATCGACATCGGCGGCGAAAGCACCCGTCCGGGCGCGGATTACATCGCGGTCGACGAAGAGATCACCCGCACTGCGCCGATGATTGCGGCGATCCGTGAGATCAGCGCCGTACCGATCTCCATCGACACACGGAAAGCCCTTGTGGCCGACGCCGCGCTCAAGGCGGGGGCGAGTCTTGTGAATGATGTTTACGCCTTCACCCATGACCCCGATCTGGCGCGCGTCAGCGCAGAGGCCGACGCGCCGGTCTGTCTGATGCATGCGCAGGGCGATCCCGAGGTGATGCAGGACGATCCGCAATACGACAACGTGCTGCTCGATGTGTATGACTTCCTCGAAGACCGCATCAAAGTCGCCGAGGCGGCGGGCATTCCACGGGCGCGAATTCTCGTCGATCCCGGCATCGGTTTTGGCAAGACGATTGCGCATAATCTGGCGCTTTTGGAGCGGCTTTCTCTGTTCCACGCTCTGGGCTGCGGCATCCTTTTGGGTGTGTCACGCAAAGGTTTTATCGGCAAGATCGGCAAGGCTCCCGTGGCTCAGGACCGTGCGCCGGGCACTTTGGCGGTGACCATGGCGGCGCTGGGGCAAGGCGTGCAAATCCACCGGGTGCATGATTTTAAAGAGGCAAAACAGGCGCTTGCGCTTTGGCGGGCGGTGACAAATCTGGGGAGAGACAGCCATGACGCGTAAATTCTTTGGCACGGACGGGGTGCGCGGGCGCGCCAACAGCCATCCGATGACCGCCGAAATGGCGTTGAAACTCGGGGCCGCCGCCGGGCGTTATTTCCGGCGTGACGGATCGCGCGAGCACCGTGTGGTGATTGGCAAGGACACGCGGCTGTCGGGCTATATGTTCGAAACCGCGATGACGGCGGGATTTACTTCGACCGGGATGAACGTGTTTCTTCTGGGGCCGGTGCCTACGCCGGCTGTCGGCATGCTCACGACCTCGATGCGCGCCGATGTTGGCGTGATGATCTCCGCCTCGCACAACCCCGCCGAGGACAATGGTATCAAGTTTTTCGGCCCCGACGGGTTCAAGCTGTCGGATGAGGCGGAAAGCGAGATCGAGCGGCTGATGGAAGAGGGTGTCGAGCCCGCGCAGGCGCAGAATATCGGTCGGGCGAAACGCATTGACGACGGGCGGTTCCGCTACAATGAGCGGGTGAAATCGACCCTGCCGCGGGGGATGAATTTCCAAGGGCTGAAAGTGGTGATCGACTGCGCCAATGGCGCGGCCTATCGCACCGCGCCGGAGGTGCTTTGGGAGCTGGGCGCAGAGGTGATCCCGGTGGGCACCGCGCCCAACGGCAAGAACATCAACGATCATTGCGGCTCGACCTATGTCCAGACCGCCGCCGAGGCCGTGGTGGCCCATGGCGCGGATGTGGGCATTTGCCTCGATGGCGATGCGGATCGGGTGATGATCCTCGACGAGACAGGCCGTGTGGCCGATGGCGATCAGCTCATGGGCTTGATGGCCAAGGCCTGGGCGGATCAGGGGCGTCTGTCTGGCGGGGCTTTGGTCGCGACCGTGATGTCGAATCTGGGGTTGGAACGGTTTCTGGAGGCCGAAGGCCTGCGGTTGGAGCGCACCGCTGTGGGCGATCGCTATGTGGTCGAACGGATGCGGGCGGGGGGCTTTAACCTTGGCGGCGAACAATCCGGCCATATCGTGATGAGCGATTATGCGACCACGGGCGACGGGCTTTTGGCGGGGCTTCAGTTCCTCGCGGCCATGGTCGAGACGGGCAAGAAGGCGTCTGAGTTGACGCAGGTGTTTGAGCCGGTGCCGCAGCTTTTGCAGAATGTGCGCTATGGCACCGGGCAAAAGCCGCTGGAGGACGCGGGTGTCAAAGCGGCGATTTCGGCGGCGGAAGCGAAGCTGAACGGCAACGGGCGGTTGCTGATCCGAAAATCCGGCACCGAACCGCTGATCCGGGTCATGGCCGAAAGCGTGAATGAGAGCGTTTTGAACGCGGCGGTCGAGGATGTCGTGGCGGCGGTGAAGGCGGCGACGCAGTAAATCTCGCAGATGTTCGAAAAAGACAAGAAAGGCGGCTCTATGGGCCGCCTTTTCTCATTCGAGACAAGGATTCTGTACGTTTAAAGCGTTTTTCAAAAAACTTGATGCACTCAATTTTTGAAAAACGCAGCAAGATCAATTCAGTGTCGCAACGTTTTTCGCTCAATCTGATTCAGATTAAACGAAAAACGCTTTAACGGCCCAGCGGGATGATGAAGCCGGTCGAGATGACGCCATAGACATCGTCGTCATAGCCCGTCGCGGCGTTGAGGAAGAGGGATTTGTACGTGAGTTGCACAGAGGGTGCAAAGCCGGTGTAGCCGTCGCCAAAGGAGTGGATATAGGCGCCCACGATCCCAGCCTGTGCTTGGGGCCCGATGTCCCACATTTTGGCCGCCGACAGATGTGCTGAGGTGTCCGACCGGCTGTCGCGATAGGCGCCAAACGTGTAGTTCAGCCCATAGGCGCGCTCAGCCCATGTGAACATCAGCCCCGGATTGAATTCGTTGAAATCGTCGCCATCGTCCTCGCCCCAATCGCCATAATGATGCGAAGCCAGCGGGAGGACGGCGTAATCGGGAGCCAGACCGTCCGCGAAAACAGGCGTGGCGGTCAGGAGAAGGGCGGAGAGAAGGGCTTTGATCTGCATCGGTCTCATGAATTTGGAGTTTCTCACGCCATTTCTCCCTGAAACCAGCACCGAATTAAGGCCCTGTCAGGGCAATTTCGAGATCAAGAACCGCCGGTGAAGGGCGTGTAGGCCAAAGACATGCCCGCATTCATCAGGGTCCAGATCACGCCAGCGATTTTCCAGCCGAGGCCGGCGTTGCCCTTCGGTTTGGCGAGCCAAACGGCGCGGGCGACGAACAAAAGGTAGATGCCGAAGAGGATGAAGACCACCGGGATCAAGCCGTAAAGCGGCGGGATCGCCAGCAAAAGAACGTAAACCGGGATGAAAAACAGCGCGGCCAGGTAATTCCCGGCCCAGAATGTATCGCCCATGCCCTCGCGTCCGGCCAGCAGGCTTTTCCAGAAGCCAAGGGTGAACATCCGCGCGCGTTCGGCTTCGATCTCGCTCTCGTTGTCGGGTGTCAGATCGGCGGGGATGTGGTCGTCATGCTCGGAGGTGTTCGTTGGCTCGGTCATCATGGACTCCTTTGGCCTCATCTGTTCACGATTGCCCAGCTTCTGCAAGTCAGGCCCGTGCGAAAATCCGTCGTATGGCAGCCCATTGCGAAATCATCACGCCACCCAAAATCAGCGCCAGCGCGAGGATCAGGGCTGGCGGCATAGGTTCGTGCAGCACCCAGGCGCCCAACACCACCGACCAGACCGGCACCTGATAATTCACCAAGGTCATAAAGGTCGGCCCGGCGGAGCGGATCACCAAGACACGCAGCTGGTTCATCGCGGCGGTGGAGACCACGCCGAGGAAGATCACGGCGAGAAAGGCCTTGAGCGGCGGTACGCTTGGCGCGCCTTCGGCAAGCACGGAAAACGGCAGGGTGATCAGAGCGCCGGTGATCATCATGATCGTCGTCAGCGCCGTGGGATTGATCGGCGGAAGGCGCCGGACCGTGATCGAATTGAGCGCATAACAAAAGGCCACGGTGAGACAGGCGAGACGGCCCCAAAGCTCAAGGTCTGCGCCGGAGCTGTGCAGCGCGTCTTGCCCGACCAAAAGGAAAACGCCAATGAAACCAAGGGTCACACCGATAATGGCGCGCAAGGACAGCCGCTCGCCCGCCACCATGAAATGCGCCATGGGCAGCACGACCAGAGGCACAGCGGCCATGGAGGTGCCAGCAAAGCCGGAGGTGACATATTGCTGGCCCCAGTTGAGCAACAGAAACGGAATGCCCGACGAAATCGCCCCCGCCCAGATCAGCGCGACAGGATGCGGTTTGTTGTCGGGGTCGCTGCCCATCTTGAACCCGTCCGCACCCCAAAAGACGGCCATGACGAGGGCGGCGATGGTAAGGCGGAAGGTGGCGAGCCAAAAGGGCGTCACGCCGGTGAGCGCAATCTCGATCACCATGAAGGTCGAGCCCCAGACAAAGCCCAGGATGCCGACCATGATCCAGGAGGCGGGGGTGATGTCAGGCAGGGCGTCGCGCATGAAAGGCCTCAAAAGAAAACAGGGCCGACTGTGCCGACCCTGTTCCGATTTGACAATAAGTCGCGCGGATTAGTTGCGCGATTTGTCCACCATTTTACCGGCGGTGATCCACGGCATCATGCCGCGCAGCTTGTTGCCGGTTTCCTCGATGAGGTGCTCGTCGTTGGCACGACGGGACGCTTTGAGCGTCGGCTGACCCACGGAGTTCTCCAGCATGAAGTCGCGCACGAATTTGCCCTGTTGGATGTCGGTGAGGACGTCTTTCATGGCTTTCTTGGTCTGCTCGTAGGGCAGGATGCGCGGGCCGGTGACGTACTGGCCGTACTCGGCGGTGTTGGAGATGGAGTAATCCATGTTCGCGATGCCGCCTTCGTAGATCAGGTCCACGATGAGCTTCACTTCGTGCAGACATTCGAAATAGGCCATTTCCGGCGCGTAACCGGCTTCGACCAGGGTTTCGAACCCGCAACGGATCAGCTCGACGAGACCGCCGCAGAGCACGGCCTGTTCGCCGAAGAGGTCGGTTTCGCACTCTTCGCGGAAGTTGGTTTCGATGATGCCCGAACGGCCGCCACCGATGGCGGAACAATAGGACAGGCCGATTTCGAGGGCTTTGCCGGTCGCGTCGGTGTCGACAGCCACGAGGCAGGGCACGCCGCCACCTTTGGTGTATTCGCCGCGCACGGTGTGACCCGGGCCTTTCGGCGCCATCATGATCACGTCGACGCCTTCTTTCGGCTCGATGAGGCCGAAGTGGACGTTCAACCCGTGAGCGAAGGCAATTGCGGCGCCCGGCTTGAGGTTGTCGTGGACGTATTTCTTGTAGGTCTCGGCCTGAAGCTCGTCGGGCATGGTGAACATGATCACGTCACACCAGGCGGCAGCTTCGGCGATGCCCATGACCTTGAGGCCTTCGGCTTCGGCTTTTTTCGCGGACGGGGAGCCTTCGCGCAGAGCCACGACCACGTTTTTCGCACCCGAGTCACGCAGGTTCAGCGCGTGGGCGTGACCTTGCGAGCCGTAGCCCAGAATGGCAACTTTGGCTTCTTTGATGATGTTCACATCGCAATCGCGATCGTAATAAACGCGCATGTTCGGCGCTCCTTTGTTGTCTTGTCTTCAGGCATGGGCGCGGGATGAAATCCTGCCCCTAATGTCTGAGGGGGTTATCGCGCATAGAACATGCTTTTTCGTGACAAAGTTTGACCTATTTCGCATTTTGTGAGATGAAATCATGCGTCAAAATTTTAAAACACGAAAATATCATGCAAGTCGATGACACAGACCGCAGAATCCTGCGTCAAATTCAGGCCGAACCCGAAGCGCAGGCCGCCGATCTGGCCGAACGCGCGGGCGTGACGCCGGCCACATTCGCGCGCCGTCTGGAGCGGATGCGTGAGAACGGTGTGGTGAAATCCATCCGCGAAGAGGTCGATTGGCGGGCCATGGGCTATGGGGTGGAGGTCAGCCTTCGGATCACGCTCGACAAGACCGAACCGCGCGCCTTTGACGAATTCATCCAGGCCGCGCGCGAGGTGCCGGAGGTGATTTCAATCGGGACGTTTCTGGGCCGGGTGGACGCGCGGCTTTTGGTCATCGCGCGCGACATGGCGGAGTATCAGCGGGTCTACCGCGAGAAAATCCTGACCCTGCCGCATATGACCGACATCGAGGCGCTGATGCAGGTGGCGACGATCAAAGACAGCCAGTCGGTGCCGTTGTGATGTTGAACCGATACCCTACTGCGCGGAACAAGGCCGCAGGCCGCCGCGCGATCGGTCATGCTGAAAGCATGCTTGCGTTCGGGCCGTCCCGGCGGGCTGGCGATTGGCAGACAGTCGTGTGCGATCAATATCTTATCCGGAAAGATCAGCATAAAGTTCTGCCGCTCTATGCTGTTTCGCCATCCCACGGTCAGGCGCTCGCGCGGCTTAAGCAGGAGACATCATGATTGATCTCGACGACATTGACCGCCACCTCATCCGTGCGCTTTGCGATGATGCCACGCAATCGGCGGGGGCTTTGGGCCGCGAGTTGGGCCTGAGCCAACCGGCGACGTGGCGGCGGATCAAACGTCTGCGTGAAGCGGGCGTGTTCGGGCCTCGTCGGGTGGATTTGAACCTTGAGGCGCTGGGCTTTGGCGTGACCGTGTTCTTGGGCGTCAAGCTCGCCACCAAGGGCCGCGTCAGTTTGGACGATTTCGAACGTGCCGTGCGCGCGATCCCTGAGGTGCAGACGGTGCAGCACGTCTTGGGCCTGTTCGATTATCGCCTCCGCGTGGTGGCGCAGGATCTGCCGGATTTTGAACGCGTGCTCCGTCGGCGGATCATGACGCTGCCGGGAGTGGGCAATGTCGAGGCCAATGTGGTCTTGTCCGAGGAGCGCCGACCCGGCCCGCTGTGACGCGGCTTCTTGCGCGGGTCACACGCATGGTATGCCAATGTTATCGGCCGGGCGACGAAATCCGCCTGTGATTGCGTTATACATGACCACGTTCATCGACGGAGACACGCCGATGCCACATCAGGACGACCATGCCGACCACGGATTCTGCCACGATTTTCCTAACCTTCTGGGCCGCCGCCGCTTTCTGACCGTTTTGAGCGGTCTAGGGCTTTCTGCCACTGCCGGGTTTCCGGCCACCACTCGACTGTGTTGCCATGCCGCGCGAAACCGCCGGGCCGTTTCCGGCGGATGGCACCAATCGTCGGGCAGGGCAGAGCGGCGACATCTACCAATCGGACCAAGGGCGTTACGCGCAGTCTATCCGCAATCTCGCGGGCATCCCGCTGTCGCGCGACAGCATCTTTTGCGACAACAGCGCGGCGGAATTGGCGCAGCAGACAGTCGAGATTTCGTCCGGGGTGGAATCTCTCGCTGGGCGCGCGACGATCCCCATCTCTTTGTAAGTCATTGATCAAAATGAAAAAGGGCGCCTCTTTGGCGCCCTTTTGCTATGTCATTCCGCCGGGGCTTCACGCGGCGGGAGCTGCGCGTAACCCGTCACCATCGGTGTCACCAGGTTCTCGCCCTTGCGCTTCTTGTACCAGAAGATCGCGCCGATATGGCCGATCACCATCAACAGCAACAAAAACGACAGCGGCTCGTGATAGGACAGCGCCTTGCGCGCGACATCGCTCGACACATATTGCGCCAGAGGGCCGACATTGATGTAATCTTCCGGGTCGGCCAAAAGCCCGCTCGTCACCTGCATCGCCAAAACGATCAACACGCCGACGACGAAAATCGCCCCCACCGGGTTGTGCCCGTAAGAGCGCGATGGGTTGGAGGACGGCAGCGTCCGGGCATAGGCGAAAACCTTGCCCGGACCTTTGACGAAAGTGGCGAAACGCGCGGTGGTAAAGCCGACAAAGCCCCAGATCACCCGCAGCACGACGATCACGGCCACGGCATAGCCTGCGTAGAAATGCAGGGTCATCTGCGCCGGGCCGAATTTGCCAAGCCCGAAGGCGGTGAAAAAGGCAATCACCAGCGCCCAGTGCAGCACACGCACCACCGGGTCCCAGAGATAGGTCTTTTCAAGCTGTTCCGTCATGTCTCGCCTCGGTCCGCTCAGAAATCAGCGGCGCGGTAGTCGTCGTGGCAGGCCTTGCAGGTGCCGCCCACTTTGCCGACCGCCGGACGCAGCGCGTCAAGGCCGTTGCCTGCCGCCTCGTTCAACTCGACCACGGCCTGGTAAAACGCCATGCCTTTTTCCTGAACGCCTGCCATGTCTTCCCAGATCGCGGGTTTGGCGCGGGTCTCGCCCGGCAGGTCTTCGTTCGAGGTGCCCGGCGCGAAATAATCGGCGGTGTGGAGGCTTGCGAGCGTCATGATGTCGCCTGCGGATTGGCTGGCGGCCTCTGCGTCATAGTCGATTTTGCCCTGAGCCATGCCGCCGAGCGTGGCCATTTCAAAGCCCACGAGCGTGTAGAAGGCACGGCGCGCCTTGGCCACGTCGGAGGGGGATTGAGCAAAAGCGCCGGTGGCAGCCGTGGTGGCCGCAGTGGCCGCGATCACGGTGGAAAGGATGAGTTTACGCATTGGATAGGGGTTCCCTGTCTGGTCACTAAAATAAAGGCGTGTCGCCCGCGCGATAAAAACGATGATGACATAAGTTTCACGAAATTGAATGTGACAATCTAACACTGGCGCTGCCGCAAGCTGCGGAAACGGTTCAACTTTCTGTTATGGCTTACGTGGTGTTTGCGCAAACGGAGGGTGTTTGCGCAAACAACTTGTGAGAGAATAGCGAGGCTGGCCGTTTTAGGCGGAGAGAATCCGCGTGACCATCTCCGTGGTGTCCCGCGACAGATTCGGGGTGGCCAGAATGCGCTCCAATTCCGCGCGGATCATCGCCTGACGGTCCGCGTCATAGCGGGTCCAGGTCTCGAACGCGACCGTCATCCGGGCGGTGGTTTGCGGGTTGAGGGCATCAAGCGCGATGAGCTGATCTGCCAAAAGCCGATAGGCCGCACCGCTGGCGTGATGGAACCCGGCGTGGTTCGCCGTCAGAGCGCCGAAGACCGCACGGAAGCGGTTCGGGTTCCGGTTGGTAAACGCCGGATGTTGGCTCAGCGCCTCGGCCAGTTCTGCGGCTTTGTCGGGCGCCGCGAAGGAGACCTGCATCATGAACCATTTGTCCATCACGAGACGGTCGTCTTTCCATTGCGCTTCAAAGGCTTGCAGCTCGTCCGCGCCAAGACCTGCGGCGAGCAGGGCCTGAAGGCTGCCCGCCTGTTCGGTCATGTTGTCGGCGCGTTTGAACAGGGCTTTGGCCGTCACGCCGCTGTCTTGCAGGCTCAAAAGCCCCAGCACAGCCAGGCGCAGGCTGCGTTTGCCGGAGCCTTCGGCATCCGGGACGAAAGCGCCTGTTTCGTTTTCCTTGTAAACAGCCGGAAGAATGTCGTGCAGGTGGTTGGCCAGAATATGGCGTAGTCGTTCGCGGGCCTCATAGATGCGCTGCGGATCTGGCACGACACCGGCATCGACCAGCGATTGCGCCAGATCGTCCTGAGACGGCAGGCCCAGAGACAGGGCGCGGAAGGCCGGGTCAAGGGTGTCGTCCACCAGCACCGATTTGATTGCGTCGAGATAGGCAAAGCTCGGCTTCGTGTCCTTGAAGATCATCGAAATGAGCGTGTCCTTGGCAAGCGCCCGGCCCATTTCCCATTTCTGGAACGGGTCGGTGTCATGCGCCAAAAGGAAGGCGCGGGTGTCATTGTCGATCTCACGCTCAAGGATCACAGGCGCGGAGAAATCGCGCAGCACGGAGGCGACGGGGCGCGCGCCCAAGCCCTCGAAGGTGAAGCTCTGCGTGGCTTCGGTCATCTCCAAAACGGTGGTCGGCACCACCTCATCGCCATTCGGGCCGATGAGGCCGGTGGCGATGGGGATGACCTGCGGTTTCTTTTCGCTTTGACCCGGCGTGGGGGGCGTCGTCTGGGTGAAGGTCAGCGTCAGCGTGCCGTCGTCCCAGCTCTCGCTCATTTTGAGGCGCGGCGTGCCCGCTTGGGAGTACCATTGTTTGAATTGTGCAAGATTACGCCCCGTGATCTCTTCGAAAGAGGCGAGCCAGTCTTCGATGGTCACAGCCTGACCGTCATGGCGGTCGAAATAGAGATCGCAGCCTTTGCGGTAGGCCTCATCGCCAATCAGACGGCGCAGCATGCCGATGATCTCGGCACCTTTCTCATAGACAGTCGCGGTGTAGAAATTGTTGATCTCGACAAAGCTTTCTGGCCGTACCGGATGCGCCAGAGGACCGTTGTCCTCGCGGAACTGACGGGCGCGCAAAGTGAGAACTTCTTCAATCCTTTTAACGGCATGGCTGCGCATATCGCCGGAGAACATCTGATCGCGATAGACCGTCAGACCCTCTTTCAGGCACAGCTGAAACCAGTCGCGGCAGGTGATGCGGTTGCCGGTCCAATTGTGGAAATACTCATGCGCGATGATGCCTTCGATCCGTTCGAAATTGGCATCCGTAGAAGTCTCTTTCGAGGCCAGCACACAAGAGGAGTTGAAAATGTTCAGCCCCTTGTTCTCCATCGCACCCATGTTGAAGTCGTCCACGGCCACAATGTTGAAAATGTCCAAGTCGTATTCACGGCCGTAGGTGTCCTCGTCCCACTTCATCGAGTCTTTGAGCGCCTGCATCCCAAAGGCGCATTTGCCCTCGTCGCCGGGGCGGACCCAGATGTTCAGCTCGACCTTTTTGCCGGATTTCGTGGTAAAGGTGCCCGGGTGATTGACCAAATCGCCGGCCACCAAAGCAAAGAGATAGGAGGGTTTCGGCCAGGGATCGTGCCAGACGGCAAAGCCTTCGCCGCGCTCGACCGGGTTGCCGTTGGACAAAAGCACCGGCAAATCGCCTTCGACGCGCACGGTAAAGGTCGCCATCACATCGGGGCGGTCGGGGTAATAGGTGATCTTGCGAAAACCTTCGGCCTCACATTGCGTGCAATACATGGCATTTTGATTTTGCTGACTTTCGCCTCCGGCAGCTTTGCTGCCTCCAACGTTCAGCGGAGACATATAAAGCCCCTCAAGCGCGGTGTTGGTCTCCGGCGAAATCTCGACCTCGGCCTCCCACACAAACGGCGCGTCGGGCACGTCCACCTCGATGCCGCCCGCGACCTCGCGGGGCGTGACAGGGGCGCCGTCAACGGTCGCAGAGATCAGGGTCAGCTCTTCGCCATGCAGGAAAAATCGCTTGCCATCCGTGGTCTCGGCGGCCTCAGGGTTCGGCGTAAAGGCGATTTTTGAGAGCACGCGCGTCGCCGTCGGATGAAGTTTAAAGGTCAGTTCGACACCGTCGATCCGATAGCCGAAGGGGGTGTAGTCCTTGAGGTAAATGGTCTGCGGGGCGGTGTCTTTCATCGGGCGACTCTTTCTAACTGTGATCTACGAAAGGTAGGCCTCCGCACAGGGCGCTGCAACGGCAGACACGGGAATTTGCGGTCTATATCGGACATCCCGGTGCGGCAGGATCGCGGCCTTTGGCTTGTGTCCCGGGGGCAGCCGGGTAGTCTGCGCGGTGAAATCCGACAGAATCAGGTGATTCCCATAATGACGCACGTCGACAAATCCGGCCTCAAGGTCGCCCAAGAGCTTGCCCAATTCATCGAAACCGAGGCGCTGCCGGGCACGGGTGTGACGGCGGAGGTGTTTTGGGACGGTCTGGCGGGGATGGTGCGCGATTTGGGGCCGAAAAACCGCACGCTTTTGGCGAAACGCGAAGAGATGCAGGCCCAGATCGACGACTGGCATCTGGCCCGCAAGGGGCAGGATTTTGATGCCGCAGAATACACGGCGTTTCTGAAAGAGATCGGCTATCTCGTCTCGGAAGGCCCTGATTTCCAGATCGATACCAGTAAGATCGACCCGGAATTCGCCACCAAACCGGGGCCGCAATTGGTCGTGCCGATCACCAATGCGCGCTACGCGCTGAACGCCGCGAACGCGCGCTGGGGCTCGCTCTACGATGCGCTCTACGGCACCGATGCGCTGGGTGATCTACCGTCTGGAAAGGGCTATGATTCAGAGCGCGGCGCGCGGGTGATTACCTGGGCCAAGGCGCATTTGGATGCGGTTGCGCCGCTCGCGGGTGGGTCTTGGGCCGATGTGACCAAGCTCACCGTGACCAACGGGATGCTGCTGGTCGATGGTACAATGGGCGAGACTGGGCTGGCCGACCCGGCGCAGTTTGCGGGGTCATCTGAGGGGCATGTGCTTCTTGAGAAAAACGGGCTTTACATCGACATCGTGATCGACCCGTCGACCCCAGTGGGGGAGCAGGACAAGGCGGGGATTTCCGACATTTTGCTTGAGGCTGCCGTCTCCGCGATCATGGATTGCGAAGATTCCGTCGCCGCGGTGGACGCCGAGGAAAAAGTGGGCGCCTATCGCAACTGGCTCGGCCTGATGAAGGGCGATTTGACCGAAGAGGTCGAGAAGGGCGGGGAGACCTTTACCCGGGCGCTCCATGGGGACCGTGTGTTCACCGCGCCCGACGGGTCCAAGATCACGCTGCAAGGCCGTGCCATGATGTTGGTGCGCAATGTGGGCCACTTGATGACCAACCCGGCGATCCTCGACGAAGAGGGATTGGAGATCGGCGAGGGGATGATGGACGCGCTCGTCACCGCGATGATCGCCATGCACGACCTGCAAAAAACCTCTGGCCCGCGCAATTCGCGCGAGGGCTCCGTCTATGTCGTGAAGCCGAAAATGCATGGGCCGGAAGAGGTGGCTTTCGCGGATGAGATTTTCACCCGTGTCGAAGAGATTTTGGGCCTTGAACCCAACACCGTGAAGCTCGGTATCATGGACGAAGAGCGCCGCACGAGCGCGAACCTCAAGGAATGCATCCGCGCCGCGAAACACCGTGTCGCCTTCATCAACACCGGCTTTTTGGACCGCACCGGCGACGAGATCCACACCTCGATGGAAGCCGGGCCGATGATCCGCAAAGGCGAGATGAAGGATCAGCCGTGGATCAAGAGCTATGAGGAGCGCAACGTCGATATTGGTCTCGCTTGTGGCCTCAAAGGCCGCGCGCAGATCGGCAAGGGCATGTGGGCCATGCCGGACCTGATGCATGCGATGCTGGAGGCGAAAATCGGCCACCCGAAGGCGGGCGCGACCTGTGCCTGGGTGCCGTCGCCCACCGCGGCCACGCTGCACGCGACGCATTATCACAAGGTCGATGTCTTCGCCGTTCAGGATGAGATCGCCAAAGACGGGGCACGCGGCTCGCTCGAGGATCTTTTGACCATTCCGGTGGCGAAAGGCGTCAACTGGTCCGACGATGAAATCACCGCCGAAATCGAGAACAATGCCCAAGGCATCCTCGGATATGTGGTGCGTTGGGTCGACCAAGGCGTCGGCTGTTCCAAAGTGCCGGACATCCATGATGTGGGCCTGATGGAAGACCGCGCCACCTGTCGGATTTCGTCTCAGGGCCTCGCGAATTGGCTGCATCACGGCGTTGTCTCCGAGGCGCAAGTCATGGAGGCGATGAAGAAAATGGCCGCCGTCGTGGACCGTCAGAACGCGCATGATCCGGCCTATAAGCCGATGGCACCGTCCTTTGATGGCATTGCCTTCAAAGCCGCTTGCGATCTGGTGTTCAAAGGTCGGGTGCAGCCGTCGGGCTACACCGAGCCGGTGCTCCACGCGCGACGGCTGGAACTCAAGGCGCAGGGCTAACCCTTGGCGCCGATGTCGCTGGAGCAAGCTCAGACCCTCATCGGAGAGGCGATGGCCTAGGGGCAGGCGCAGGGCTGGAGCCCCTTGAGCGTCCGTGGTGCTGGATTCAGGCGGCCATGTTCAGGCCTTCACCCGCGCCGATGCCGCGCGGGCGGGCATCGACGCGGCGGGTCTGGCTGCGCGCGCCTGAGGGATTCTGCATATGATCAAAAAACGGGCTGATGAGGTTCGCGCGCAACACGTGCACAACCGTTGTGCTTTCACCAACGGTGCTCCGGGCCGCTCCCCCCTTTTTTCTTGTCTCAAAGCGCCTATTGTAATGCCAAAAGGGGAGTAGAATATGACACGACCAGTCGTTGGCATCATCGGCAACACGGATCTGTTGAACGGGAGCTACCCGGCCTATACGGGTGGGCGGATGAATGCCGAGGCCGTGGCGGAAGTGTCGAACTGCATGCCGCTCCTGATCCCGCCGCATCCGAATTTCGTCTCTGTGGCGGAGTTGATGGAGGCCTGTGACGGCTTTCTCTTCACCGGCGGGCGCCCGAATGTGCACCCCGAGGAATATGGCGAACAAGAGACCGAAGCGCATGGCGATTTCGACCGCTGTCGCGATGCCGTGGCGCTGCCGCTCATTCGCGCCTGTGTCGAGGTGGGCCAGCCGATCCTCGGCATCTGCCGTGGGTTTCAAGAGGTCAACGTCGCCATGGGCGGCACGCTTTATCCGGAAATTCGCGACCTGCCGGGGCGGATGAACCACCGTATGCCACCGGATGGGACGCTCGAAGAAAAATTCGCCCTGCGTCACCCGGTGCGCCTATCGGAAGAGGGCGTGTTCCACAAGCTTTTGGGCGCCGATGAGGTGATGACCAACACGCTGCACGGGCAGGGGATCAAGAAACCCGGCGCCCGCATCGTGATCGACGGTTATGCGCCCGATGGCACGCCGGAGGCGATCTATGTGAAGGACGCGCCGGGGTTCACCCTGTCGGTGCAATGGCACCCTGAGTATCGCGCCAGCGAAGACCCGGTGTCTCGGCCGCTGTTCGAGGCCTTCGGTCAGGCGGTCTATCAATTCGCCGAAGCACGACGTGGCAAGGTGAGCGAAGTGGCGTGACATTGCACTTCGCGGGCCTCTCGCGTGATAGCCCAACGATTTAGCTGAAAATACCGCCGAAGATGTCGCCGATATTGTCGAGAATTGCCACGATGATGATGACGCCGGTGATGAGAAGGGCAACCCACCAGAAAAACTGAAAGACGATTGCCATGATGCCAAGCGTCCCGGCGTAGGCGGCATAGCGCCAGTTTTCGCCTTTCACGCGGAGACAACGCCGAGGATGACAGCGAGCGCGCCAAGCGCGGGTCCGAACATCGCCAAGATGGATTGCCATTGTGTCCCGGTCGGGACCGGTTCAGGCTCTGGAGCGGCCAATCCGAAAAATCCCCGCCACGCGGCGCGGCGCATCTCGCCTGCGATTTCGCCGATCTGTGTGCCGACGGAGGGTTTCGGGTCCATCATGGGCAGGCCGATGCCGATCAAGACGATCAAAAGCCCCAGCGCTGCGGCGACAAGCGCCAGAAACCGACATGACGAAAGGGGCTCGGGGCAAGGGGAGTGGGGGTCTGGGGTGTCATCATAGCATCCAATACGCGCGAAACTCTGTCATGTGATCCGAATTGCTTTGTCATGAACGCCGACTACCAGCGGTTTTCGCGTAAAAATTTGTTTTTTCTTGGGCTTATTTGGAATGTTTTGTGGAAAGTGCCTCTCTGAAACTGTCCTTTTCCGGCCCAAACAACAAAAGGCGCCCCGAAGGGCGCCTTTTTCTTGAGCATTCCAATCCTTTAGAAATGCGCGTCGATGTCGACGGCGCCGATCAGCTTGTGATTGACGAACTCTTTGAGGCCCAGCCCCAAAAGCTCGCGGCCATAACCGGAACGGCGGATGCCGCCAAAGGGCAGGTCGGCCTCAACCTTGGTCGGGTGGTTCACGAACACCATGCCGGTGGAGATTTTCGCCGCCACTTCCAGCCCGTGTTTGACGTCTTTGGTAAACACGGAGCCGCCAAGCCCGAAGGGACTGTCATTGGCGATGCGGATCGCGTCTTCCTCGTCTTTGGCGCGGAAGATCATCGACACAGGGCCGAAGAATTCCCAATAGCGTGCCGGGTTGTCTTCGCCCATTTCGGTCAGGATGGTCGGCTGTACAAAGGCGCCCTGGTTCGGCACAGGCGCACCGATTTCCTCGGCTTTGGCGCCAAGTTCGACGGCTTTCGCAATCTGTGCTTTGACGTCGTCCGCGGCTTTTTGCGACGAGAGCGGCGCCAGCGTGGTGTTCGGGTCCATCGGGTCGCCCGCGACCAAAGCGGCCACGCCTTTGCGGTAGCCTTCCATGAATTCATCATAGACCTTGTCGACCACGATCATCCGTTTCGAGGACACACAGACCTGACCGCCATTCCAATGCCGCCCCATGACGGCCCAGTCGATGGTTTTCGGCATGTCGGCGTCTTCGAGCACGACAAAGGCATCGGCCCCGCCCAGCTCCATGGTGGATTTTTTCAATGCCTTGCCAGCCTGCGCGGCGACAACGGAGCCTGCGGCCTCAGAGCCGGTGAGGGCCACACCATGCACGCGCGGATCGTTGATGATCATCTCGATCTGATCGCGGGTGGCATAGAGATTGGTGAAGGCGCCCGTCATCAGACCGGCCTCCTCCATGAGTTTGGCAAAGGCGGCGGCACTTTGCGGCACGTTGGAAGCGTGTTTCAGGATCAACACATTGCCCGCCGAAAGCTGCGGCGCGAGGATGCGGGCGATTTGATAATAGGGGAAGTTCCACGGTTCAATCGCCAAAAGAATGCCCAGAGGCTCGTGCACCAGGGTGTTTTCGCCCTCATCGGGGTCGAGCACCGGCAGCTTTTCGGGCTTCAACAGCTCTTCGGCATGGCGGACATAATATTCAAAGATTTTCGCGGAAAGCTCGACTTCGAGCTTCGCTTCGGACAAAAGCTTGCCCATTTCCAGCGTCAGGATCTCGGCGAATTTATCGCTGTCACGGCGCAGGATGTCGGCGGCGCTTTGCAGCACGCGGGCACGCTCGGCAAATGAGGTTTCTTTCCATTTCAAAAACGCCGCCTGAGCACTGTCGAGCGTGCTTCGCACTTCGTCATCCGTGGCGTCGGGGAAGGTGGCAAGGGTTTCTGCGGTGAACGGGTTGATCGTTGCATAGGTCATGATCGTCTCCTTTTCATGAGGCGCGTGGATCGGAGGGCGATCCGGGAGGCGTCCTGACGGGCGGAGATCATCGTCTCTCAAGACCATTATCTCTCACTGGCGTGGCGTCTCTCCCTGCGCGGCCTTGAGGCCTTGGGCCTTTCGGGCCCATGACGTGGAGATAGGTTTGCGATCAAAGATTTACATCCCCTGAGACCGGCGCGATTCCTCACATCCGGTCACAGTTTTTTCACCAGCTTTTCTGCATCCGAAAGTTTTCGATCGCGACTCCCTCGCGGATCACGCTTTGCCGCGCCACCACCTGCCAGCCGCGTTTCTCAAAGAACCGCCGTGCGAGGTGGCTGGCTTCCGTGTCCATATGGCTGAGGCCCAGACGGCGCGCTTCCGCCTGGCAGGCCTCATAGAGCCGCGCGGCGGTGCCTTTGCCCATCTCTTCGAGCGCAACATAAGCAAAGTCGATATGGCCGTCGTGGCCCATGGTGAAAAAGCCCCGGATTTTGCCCCAACGCGTGGCGCAGATGGCAAAGCCGCTGGTCAGACGTTCCGGCCAGCTGTCGGGGGCCTGCGCGGGCGCCCAGGCCGCGCGCTGCTCAGGCCCATAGAACGCTCCCGTGCCGCCGTGAACGGTGCGATGAAAGAGCGCATAGCAGGCATCTGCATCTTTTGGGGTCAAAGGGCGAAGTAACATGCGCGACCTTCTAGCGGCTGTCGCAAACCGGGGCTAGGCTGAAGCTATGAAAAGACTCGATTATCCACCGATCTGGCTTTTGGGCTTTATGGCGCTCGCTTGGGCGCTCAACTGGGTTTTGACGAAAGCCGGGCTTGGCTTTGAGGCGCCATACGCGCTCAAACTTCTGGGCGGGCTGCTGATCGCCTTGGGGCTTTTGCTCATGGCGCTGGCGGTCTTTGCCATGCTGCGGCATCGCACCACCGTGGTGCCGCATCGGGTGCCCTCCGACATCGTGACGGATGGCGTTTACAGATTGACGAGAAACCCGATTTATCTGGGCGACGCCTTTACACTCGTGGGCTTTGCTCTACTGTTCGCCCATCCGGCAGGTGTGCTTTTGACCCCCATCTTCATGGCGGTGATACAAAGGCGTTTCATTGCCGAGGAAGAAACATGGCTCAGGACGAAATTTTCGCAGGAGTTTCAAACCTGGGCAGAAAAAACGCGGCGTTGGCTGTGACTTTACGTCCTACTTTTGGCGATGTTTGCGCAATAATGTTGCGCTGCACCGCTGCAATTGGGTAAGGAAGAGGTCAACGTTAGGACTAGGACTGGGGAAAGAGGATCAACACGTGAAATTCGGTGTTCCTAAGGAAGTCTTTGAGGGGGAAGCGCGAGTCGCGCTGACGCCTGAAAGCGCCAAGCAATTACAAAAGCTGGGGTATGACTGTGCCATCGAGACCGGGGCGGGTGCGCTCGCCGGGTTCTCGGATAAGGATTACGAAGAGGCGGGCGTCGAGATCGTCAAGACCGCGCCTGCTTTGTGGAAGGAATGCGACATCGTCGCAAAGGTCCGCCAGCCCAACGAGACGGAAATGAAACGTCTCAAAAAGGGCCAGACCTTGATCTCCTTCTTCAATCCGGGCGGCAATGAGGCCGGCATGGAGGCCGCAAAGGCCAAAGGCGCCAATGTCATCGCCATGGAAATGGTGCCGCGGATCTCGCGCGCGCAGAAGATGGACGCGCTCTCAAGCATGGCCAACATCGCGGGCTACCGGGCCGTCATCGAGGCGGGCAACAATTTCGGCCGCTTCTTCACCGGTCAGATCACCGCAGCGGGTAAAGTTCCGCCCGCGAAGGTTCTGGTCGTGGGCGCCGGTGTGGCGGGTCTGGCCGCCATCGGCACCTCGACGTCTTTGGGCGCTGTGACCTACGCCTTCGACGTGCGGCCCGAAGTGGCCGAGCAGGTCGAGAGCATGGGCGCCGAGTTCGTCTATCTCGACTTCGAAGAAGAGCAACAGGACGGTGCGGCCACGGGCGGGTACGCCTCTGTGTCCTCCCCTGAGTTCCGCGAAGCGCAGTTGGCGAAGTTCCGCGAATTGGCGCCGGAAATGGACATCGTGATCACCACGGCGCTCATCCCGAACCGCGAGGCGCCGGAGCTTTGGACCAAGGATATGGTGCAAGCCATGAAACCCGGCTCCGTGATCGTCGATCTGGCGGCGGAAAAGGGCGGCAACTGTAAGTTGACCAAGGCGGACGAGAAAATCGTCACCGACAACGGCGTGACCATCATCGGCTACACCGATTTCCCGTCCCGCATGGCGACGCAGGCCTCGACGCTCTACGCCACCAACATCCGTCACATGATGACCGACCTGACCCCGGAAAAAGACGGTCAGATCAATCACGACATGGAAGACGACGTGATCCGTGGCGCGACCGTGACCTATGAGGGCGAGATCACCTTCCCGCCGCCGCCGCCGAAAGTGGCCGCGATCGCCGCGAAGCCGAAGGAAAAGGTCAAGGAAAAGACCCCCGAGGAAAAACGCGCCGAAGAGGTCGCCGCTTTCAAGGCGCAAACCAAGCAACAGGTGACGTTGATCGCCATCGGCGCCGTGCTTTTGCTGGGCGTGGGCCTTGTCGCACCTGCATCGTTCATGCAGCACTTCATCGTTTTCGTGCTCTCTGTCTTCATCGGTTTCCAGGTGATCTGGAACGTCAGCCACGCGCTGCACACGCCCTTGATGGCCGTGACCAACGCGATCTCCTCCATCATCATTTTGGGCGCTCTGCTGCAAATCGGCTCGGGCAACTGGTTGGTGATCCTCTTGGCCGCGCTCTCTGTCTTTATGGCGGGGATCAACATTTTCGGCGGCTTCCTCGTGACACGGCGCATGCTCGCCATGTTCCAGAAATCGTAAAGGAGCAGAGGCAATGGATTTCGGATTTACGACGGCGGCCTATGTGGTCGCGGCGGTTCTCTTCATCCTCTCCCTGGGCGGTTTGTCGGGGCAGGAAAGCGCGAAACGCGCGGTGTGGTACGGCATTGCCGGCATGGCTTTGGCGGTCTTCGCAACGCTCATCGGGCCGGGGGCGGGGCTTTGGCTCCTGTCGCTCATCCTGATCGCGGCGGGCGGTATCATCGGCTGGTATGTGGCCAATAAGGTCGAGATGACCGAGATGCCGCAGTTGGTCGCGGCGATGCACTCGCTCGTCGGTCTGGCGGCCGTTTTTGTCGGCTTCAACGCGCATTTCGTGATGCATCATGTGGCGGGTCTGCATGGTGGTGAAGAGCTTGGGACGTTCGCAGCACTTGTGGCGCATAAGTCGCCGGTTGAGTTGAACATTCTCAAGGTCGAGCTGTTCCTCGGCATCTTCATCGGGGCGGTGACCTTCACCGGTTCCGTGATCGCCTATGGCAAACTCGCGGGCAAGGTCTCCTCGGCGGCGAAAAAGCTTCCGGGCGGGCATATGCTCAACGCGGGTGCGGCTGCGCTCTCGCTGCTCTGTCTGATCTGGTACTTCAACACCGGCGGGCTGTTCCCGGTCATCCTGATGACGCTGGCGGCCCTCTTCATCGGCTACCATCTGATCATGGGCATCGGCGGCGCTGACATGCCGGTCGTGGTCTCCATGCTCAACTCCTACTCGGGCTGGGCTGCTGCTGCGATTGGTTTCTCGCTGTCCAACGATCTCCTGATCGTGGTCGGTGCGCTGGTCGGCTCCTCGGGTGCGATCCTCTCCTACATCATGTGTAAGGCGATGAACCGCAGCTTTGTCTCCGTGATCTTGGGCGGCTTCGGCGGCACAGCAGGTCCGGCGATGGAGGTCGAGGGCGAACAAGTGGCGATCGACGCCGACGGCGTGGCCAATGCTTTGAACGAAGCTGATAGCGTGATCATCGTGCCGGGCTACGGCATGGCGGTGGCGCAGGCGCAGGGTGCCGTGTCCGAGCTGACCAACAAGCTGCGCGCCAAGGGCAAGAACGTCCGCTTCGCCATCCACCCGGTCGCAGGCCGCCTGCCGGGGCACATGAACGTGCTCCTGGCCGAAGCCAAGGTGCCCTACGACATCGTGATGGAAATGGACGAGATCAACGACGACTTCCCGGACACTGACGTGGTGATCGTGATCGGTTCGAACGACATCGTGAACCCCGCCGCGCAAGAAGACCCGAACTCCCCCATCGCGGGCATGCCGGTCCTCGAGGTGTGGAAGGCGAAACAGGTGTTCGTGTCGAAACGCGGTCAGGGCACCGGGTATTCGGGCATCGAAAACCCGCTGTTCTACAAAGAAAACACGCGCATGTTCTATGGCGATGCGAAGGCGTCCATGAACGCCCTGTTGCCGAAGATCGACTGATCTTCATTGCAGGATCACTACTCAGGAAGGGCGGTCTTCGGGCCGCCCTTTTTGTGTACTTTCGGCTGCCATGAAGATGCACAGGCGGGATGCGCCGAGACTGCTTTCCATTTGATCTTTTGAGCGGCATGGTGACGTCACAGGAGACGAATATGCAGCACACCCGCCCCGAAGACATCCAGAGCGATCTGGCTTTCATCGAAAAAATGACAGCCATGCGTCACGACATCCATGCCCATCCGGAGACCGCTTTTGAAGAGGTGCGGACCTCCGCCATCGTTGCGGCGTATCTCGAAGGGCTGGGGATTGCGGTGCATCGCGGGCTTGGCAAGACCGGCGTGGTGGGGACGCTGAAAGGCACGCGTCCGGGGCAGAAAACCATCGCGCTGCGCGCCGATATGGATGCGCTTCATATCACCGAGGAGACGGGCGTGCCCTATAGTTCGACCGTACCCGGCAAGATGCATGCCTGCGGTCATGATGGCCACACCACGATGCTTTTGGGCGCGGCAGAAAAGCTGGCCACCAACCCGGATTTTGCGGGCACCGTACATTTCGTGTTCCAACCCGCCGAAGAGGGCGGCGGCGGGGCCGATGCGATGATTAAAGACGGTTTGTTCGAACTGTTCCCCACGGATGCGATTTACGGTGTGCACAATGGACCCATGGACCCTCTGGGGCTTTTGACGACACGTGTTGGACCTTATACCTCTGCCTCGGACGATTGGGAGATTGTGTTCGAAGGCACCGGGGGCCACGGTGCCTCGCCCGAAAAAGCCACCGATCCGACGGTGGCCGCCGGGCAATTCATGGCGACGCTTGGCAATGTCGTCTCGCGTCACGTTGCGCTCACGGATTGGGCCGTGGTCTCCATCGGTCATGTCGCAGGCGGCGAGCGCGAAAGTGCTAATATTATTCCGGCCAAAGTCATGGTCGCAGGCACGGCGCGCAGCTATGCGCCCGAGGTGCGTGACACGTTGGAACGCGAGATCACGCGGCTGGCCGAGGGCTGTGCCATGGCGGGTGGCGTGGAGGCTCATGTTTCCTATGAACGGGGCTATCCTCCGCTGTTGAACACTGCGAATGAGGTTGCCGTCACGGGCCGCGCGCATATCGCCGCCGTGAGCGAGGCCCTGACTGTGACGGAGGCGCCCGCCATCGGCGCCAGCGAGGATTTCGCCTATTACCTCGAAAAAATCCCCGGGGCCTATGTCTCAATCGGCAATGGCGATGGGCCGGGATCGGCTTTTGTCCACACGCCGAAATTCAATTTCAACGACGATCTGATCCCGATTGGTGTGGCGTTCTGGATGAATGTCGTGGCCGAAGAATTGGGCTAATGCGGGTCAGTCGTCCGTGTCATCGGTCTTGTGCCGCTCAGCCAGACAGATGCCGACCGTCTGACAGGCCTTTTCCAACTCACAGTCGGAGAGATGACGCGCCTGCTCAAAATGGGCCCCGGCCACGGCGGCAAAAGACAGGCTGACCCGGCGCATATTGGCGCCGGCGAAATCCGCGGCAGAGAGGTCGGCTGATTTGAAATCCGCGCCCTTGAGATTGGCGTCTTCGAAACTGGCTCCGGTGAGTTGTGCCCCTTCGAAATCCACGCCACGCAGGTCGGCCTCTTCGAAACTGAAACCGCGCAGATCGAGCCCCTTGAGCTCTGCACCACGCAGATCCTGATTTTCGAGATCGGGCCGGGTGATCGTAAGCGCGTCGAGATCGGAGAGAAACTGCAACACCCGTGCGGCTCTCGGGCCGGTCACCTGGGTCATCACCGCGCCGGTTTGGGCGCGGGCAATGGCATGCGTGCCGGGATCGTTCAAATCCATTTGGGAAATGCGATCCAGATAGGTCTGAAAGGCGGCCCCTTCGGCACGCAGGGAGGCGAGCTCCAGTTGCACAAGCCCTAACAACAGCGAGCCGAAACCGAGATAGGCAGGGATCGTGAGGATGCCCATCCAGTCCCAAAGCGTGCGCCCCTCGAACCCCGTCCAGGCGGTTTGCGCCAGAGCCACAGGGCCATGAGCGTGAGGACAAGCGCGCTGACAGCGCCGAACAGACTATAGAGGATTGTGACCATGGATCTTTCGCTTGGTTTTTCCCAGTTTGGGGCTTTGGCTCTGATGGGACAGGGAAAAATCCGCATTTGGGGCTTTAAAAGGGGCATCTGCGACGAAAGTATACCATGGCATTCCGTTAAGCCTTTGAAATAGAATGCAAATATTATTTGCTTTGAAGGGCGCGCGCAGGCTATAGGCGTAAAACAACGCTGAATAAGAGACGCATATGGCCCCTTTGCAAGACCACCCGCGCCGCTATGAGCTGGCCAATGAACTGCACGCCCGGCCTTTCCCGGAGGTGAGCACCAATGCGCGCGCCGCCTATCTGGCGATCCGGGCTTCGGGCGATGCGGCGCGGCGCGACCGCGATCTGGACCGGGCGCATCTTTTGGCGCTTTTGGACCGCTATGGGGCCGCCCATCCGGCACCGGGGGCAACGCATTACATCGGGCCTTTGGGCAAATATCGTCTGAAATGGGAAAGCCACACGGAATTCGTGACCTATACGATTTTCGCCGATGGCGTGGCGGACCGGGCCTTTGACAAAGGCACCTTCGATCTCTTCCCGGAAGACTGGCTGAATGACGCGCCAGGGCAGCGGATCACCTCCGCGCTCATCCGGGTGGAAACCGTGGAAACGGAGGCCCAAATTGTCGAGCGGATCGACAGCTGGTTCGAGCGCGAAAGCCTCGCCGTGGCCCATGTTCTCGATGGGGCACTGACGGTGGCGGGAGATTTTCGCATCGATGAGGCCGGGCATATGCGCTTTGCGATTTTCCCGGAACCCGATTGCGGTCGACGCCGGATCGGGCGGGTGCTGCAGCGGCTTTGCGAGATCGAGACCTATAAGGCGATGTCGATGCTGGGCCTCGTGCAGGCGCGCAAAGTGGTGCGGGAGCTTGCGGATATTGAACAGGAACTGGCGGAACTGATGGCGACGCTGACCTCGAAACAGGATGTCTCCGCAGAGGAGCTTTTGGACGATGTTTTAGGGCTTTCGACCCGGATCGAGGGCATCGTGACGCGGACGAATTTCCGCTTTGGCGCGACCGGGGCCTATGAGGCGATTGTGCACCAGCGGATCGAAGTGCTGCGCGAAAGCCGCTTCATGGCGCGGCAGCTTTTCGGCGAGTTCATGATGCGGCGTTATGACCCTGCGATGCGCACCGTTCAGGCGGCCAAGACGCAGGTCGAAAGCCTCGCGGAACGCACGGCGCGGGCGGCGAACCTGTTGCGCACCAAGGTCGATGTCGGGCGTCAGGCGCAGAACCAATCTCTGTTGGAGAGTATGAACAAACGTGCCGATCTACAACTGCGCTTGCAGGAGACGGTCGAGGGGCTGTCGGTGGTGGCGATCAGCTATTACGCCGTGAGCCTCGTGGGCTATCTGGTCTACCCATTCCTCGAACCGTTGCACCTGTCGAAAGGGCTGGCGCTGGCGCTGGTCACGCCGCTGGTTGTGCTTGCGGTCTGGCTTGGCCTGCGGCGGATAAAGAAGCACCATCTCGGATGAGCCGGGCGGCGATCACGCCCCCCAGAGCAATCGAGACAAGGGCAAGGATGGCGGCCAGAGACAGGCTCGGGACGCCCGCAAGGCCCGCACCCACGGTGCAGCCGCCAGCCAACACGCCGCCCATACCCATCAAGGCCGCTCCGGCCATGTAACGCCCGGTTTGACGGGGGCTCTCGAAACTCTGCCACCGGAAGCGGTCAGACAACAGCGACGAGACGAGAGCCCCCAAAATGACACCACCGATAAGGCCGGTGCCAAATCCCGCAGGGATAGAAGACGCCGCGACGGACCAGAACAGGGTCTCGGCGGCGGGGGAGGTAAACGACAGGCTTTCCATCGCGATCGGGTCGAATTCGTCGAAGAGGACAAAACCCGTGCCGATCCATGCGGCGGGCACCAGAAGGCCGATCAAGGCGCCGAGGACGAGATCGCGTTTGGAGGTGGCGAGACGCCACGCGGCGATGGCCGCAGCCCCGACGATGAGCAAAGTCCAGATCAGCGCAGAGCCGGGCAGGGCGGCCGTGTCCAGCGACAGCGTAACGCCGCCCAGAGTGGTGCGCAGCGGGGCCAGCACGCCTTTGAGTGTGGCATGGGCCACGACGGCGAAGACCACGAGCACGAGGGCCGCACGCAGGTTGCCGGAACCGGACAGAACGGTGAGACGCGAGACGCAGCCCCGGGTCAAAACCATGCCGACGCCGAACATCACCCCGCCGATCAGGATTGCAAGCCACGGCAGATCGGGCGTCAGGAACCGGTGATTCGCAAAGGAAATCAGGCCTTGCGCGACGGCGAGTTGCGTGCCGAGCACGGCGGTGGCGAGACCTGCGAGCCACACGCCCGCCGCGGCGCCACGTTCGCCCTTTGCCCCAGCGACAGAGCGACGGAAACAAAAGCGCGACACTTCGGCCAGTGCGCCGAAAAGCACACCGATCACAAGGCCAAGGATCACCGCCGCTTGGCGCGGGGACAGGTCCAGTCCGAGAGATTCATACATGTCGCGTCCTTCCATATGTGCGGGCCACAATTGGCTGCGAGAGGAAATTTGTTCCTCATATGCGTGAAAAGAGATGCGTGGCAAACTTATAGGGTTGCTGTTGCGACGTAGGTATTGGGAAAATGTTCCGATCCTGTCGGTAGGGCGAAACAGGTGTTCGCGCGCTTTGACAAAGCATGGAACCAAAGAAAAACGCGCCGGGGGAGCGGCGCGCTTTTTGTTTTTATTTGGCTGTTCCGGCTCACCGCCCGCGAATACGCGGATCGAGCGCATCGCGCAGCCCGTCGCCGATGTAGTTCACGGCCAGCACCGTCAAGGAAATCGCCAGACCGGGCCAGATGACGCGTTCGGGGTACTGCTGGATGAAATCCTTCGAATCATAGAGCAGGCGGCCCCAGGTCGGATAATCCGGTGGGAAGCCGAGGCCCAGAAACGACAGCGCGGACTCTGTGATGATCGCATTGGCGATGCCCAAAGTGGCCGAGACCATGATCGGCGACATGATGTTCGGAAGGATATGGCGCGAGACGATCCGGTTCGACGGCGTGCCGATGGAGCGGGCGGCCAGCACATATTCGCGTTCCTTGAGCGCCAAAACGTCACCGCGCACGATCCGGGCGGTCTGCATCCAACTGGTGATGCCGATGACGAAAACGATCAGGATGAAAATCCCGGTCTCAAGGCCAAAGACCGACCGCAAAGGGTCGCGGAACAGCATGATGATCACCAGAAGAAGCGGCAAAAGCGGCAGGGCGAGAAACAGATCGGTGAGGCGCATCAAGATGCCGTCGAGTTTCTTCCAATAGCCCGCCAGGACGCCCACGAAGGTGCCCAAAACCAAGGACAGGAACATGGCGGTGAGGCCGACGGAGATCGAGACCTGTCCGCCTTGCAACATCCGCGCAAGCACATCGCGGCCCAACTGGTCGGCGCCAAACGGATGCGCCAGCGACGGGCCTTGGTTGCGGGCACGGATGTCGATGTGGCTGGGGTCGATGGTCCAAATGAACGGGCCGAGATAGACGGCCAGCACGATGAAGACGAAAAAGATCAGCCCGGCCATGGCACCCTTGTGGGTCTTGAACTGGTCCCAGACGTCCCACCACTGGTTGCGGGGTTTCTCATCGGGGGCAGGGATGGTCGCTGTGTCAGTCATGGTCAGCTTCCTTTAATCGTAGCGGATGCGCGGATCGAGCATGCCGTAGATGATGTCCGCAATGAGGTTGAAGAGCACGATGAGCACCGCGAAGATAAAGGTCAGCGTCTGCACCATCGGCGCGTCAGAGGCGTAGATCGCGGTGATTAGCATCTGACCGAGACCGTTCACTTGGAACACCTGCTCGGTGATGATGGCGCCGCCAAAGATGTTTGGCACACCCAAGGCAATCACGGTCACCACAGGGATCATCGAGTTGCGCAGCACATGCATGAGGACCACGACACGCTCGGACAGGCCTTTGGCCCGCGCGGTGCGGACGTAATCCTGATTGAGATTGTCGAGCATCGAGGCGCGCATGAAGCGGCTGACTTGGGCCGCGTTATAGAGCGTCAGGACAAACACCGGCATCGCCATCTGGCGCACTTGGAACCAGAATGAGGGCCAATCGGTGATCCTATGCGTGGTGTCGTAGATCGACGGGAACCAACCGAGGGTCACGGAGAAGACGACAATCAACAGCACGCCGGAGAAAAACGTCGGGATGGAGAAGCCCACCATGGACACAAAGGTGCCGAGCTGGTCGAACCAGCTGTACTGACGATAGGCGGAGATGATGCCGATTGGTACGGCGATCAGCGTCGCGAAAATGTAGGACAGGCCCACGACCCAAAGCGTCTGCGGCATGCGTTCGGCGACGACGGACATCACCGGCGAGCGGGATTGGAAGGAGATAATCCGTTGTTTCCCCTCGGCAAAATTAGTGCCGAAGATATGGTCAAAGGCAACCTGAGGTTCGACGACGAAGAACTGATAGAGCCAGTTCAGAAACCGGATGTGGACGGGTTCGCCAAGGCCCAGAGCCTCGCGCATTTTCTCTTTCACCTCGGGCGGCACGGTGAGCGGGATCGAGGCCATCGGATCGCCGGGGGCCAGATCGAGCAGCAGGAAGATCACCAGCGAGATGAACAGCAGCGTCGGCACGGCGAGAACCAGGCGACGGATCGTGAAATGAAGCATGAAGGCTGCCTTGCGGTCTTATGTCATTGAAGCGGGCGCCCCGGAAACCGGAGCGCCCCCACAAGAGATCACTCTTTGATGCGGTACCAGTCGGCCGCATTCCAGAGCTCGGAATCCCAGGTGTTCAGGATGACACCGCCCAGCGAATTCGCGTGGGCCGAGAGGCGGCCACGGTCGACGAGCGGGATGATGACATATTCCTGCATCAGCATGTCGTTCATGGCCTTCGCCATTTCCGCACGCTCGTTGATGTCACCGGTTTCGGCCATTTCGGCCACAAGCGCGTCATACTCTTCGGAGCAGAAACGCGGCATGTTGTTGCCCTGCCACTGAGTTTCCGGGCGCGGCGCCTGTTCGCATTCCCAGTTGGCCATATAGGCTTCGGGGTCGGTGCCGTCGAAGTTGTTGGCGTACATTTCCACGTCCGCGTAGAACTTCTGGAAGGTGTCGGGCGAGCCCGCATCGCCGCCGAAGAACACGGAGGCGTCGATGTTGCGCAGCTCGGTTTCAACACCGATTTCTTCCCACCACTGTTTGATGATGGCCTGGAAATCCTGACGGATCGCGTTGGTCGAAGATTGGAACAGGAGCGACAGTTTCACACCGTCCTTCTCGCGCACACCATCGCCATCGCTGTCGACCCAACCGGCCTCTTCGAGCACGGCTTTCGCGCCTTCGATGTCCTGCGTCAGACAGGCGTCGTTGGCGGTGGATTTGTAAATTTCCGGCGCCGGCAGCACGTTACAGGTCGGACGCCCCGCATTGCCATAGCCGATCTCGGTCAAAAGCGCGCGGTCGATGGCCATGGAAAGCGCTTTGCGCACGGCAATGTCCGAGAGGAAAGGGTGCGGATGCGCGGCGGTGGCGCGTTCGTCGCCCAAAGCGGGGTTCGGGTCGGTCAGGTTGACCATGATTCGTTCGACGAGCGTGCCATAGGCGCTGACAAGCTGGCCTTGGCCCTTGGCGAGCATGGCTTCGAGCAGGTCAGGCGCCACCTGGGTGTTCCAGGCGTAGTCGAACTCGCCGGTCTCAAGCACGGAACGGGCCGCAGATTGCGCGTCACCGCCGCCTTTCAGCGTGGCGGTGGCAAAGGCCGGTTTGGCCGGATCGCGGTAGTTCGGGTTGGCGGAGAGGGAGACCACGTCGTTGGTCTTGAACTCATCCACGACAAAGGGACCGGTGCCGATGGGGGCAAAGTTCTGATCGGTACAGGACGCCATGGCTTCGCCGGTGCAATTTGCGAATTGGGCTTTTTGCACGATCGGGGCCTGCGCGCCCACAAAGGGACCGTAGGGGAAGGGTTTCGGCACGCCGAAGGTGACAATAACCGTCAAGGCATCCGGGGTCTCGACGGAGACAACGTCATTGTATTTCTCGGACTGGGAACAGCCGCCGCCCTCGGAGGTACAATATTCCCAGGTGAATTTCACATCTTCGGACGTCAGATCGGAGCCGTCGGACCACTTGAGACCTTCTTTGAGCTTCCACGTAATCGTGGTCAGATCTTCGCTCACGCCACCGTTTTCGACGGTGGGCACGGATTCGGCCAGAAACGGCACAATCGCGCCGGTTTCATCGTAACGCGCCAGCGGTTCCAGCACGAGAGACGCGGATTCAAGCTCTTTGGTGCCGCCCGACAGATAGGGGTTCATCGTCGACGGGGCCTGATAATAGATGATATTGACATGGCCGTCGGCGCCGCGTTCGGCGAAGGCGGCGGGTGCCATCGACAATGTGGCGACGGTGCCCAGAACAGTGCCCATCAGGGCAGTCTTGAGTTTCATTATAACAACCTCTCCTTGTTGAACCGGCTTCGGGCCTCTGCCTGAACTTCATTGTTTCAGGGCTTGGACCAGTGCGTGACCCGCACATTTTAAGGTTTCCCGCCGGACGTGTTGTAACTCATTCCTCTTTATTGAACCTGACGCAACCTGTGCGGGTGGTCTTGCTGAGGGCAAGGCGACTCGCCGGGTTGCGCGGCTATAAATTTATCGAATGATAAAAACTTAGGCGAAGCAAGGCGGTTTCTCTGAGAAAATCGGCAGACCGCCCATATCGTTACGTTATCCTTGCATGCGGTTTCAGCGAATGCTCGTATTTCAGACAAACCGATTTGACAGTTCCAGCGCGGCAGGCATAGCGTCGAGGGAAAGGTCCTCATGACAGCTCCATGAGGACGGTTCTTGTCGCTTTGAGCCGCGCGAGGACCGATCTCAATCCACCAAGACCCGAAAGGCGATCCATGCTCGATACCACTCCCGATACGCCGCCAGAGACGCCGAGAGACACGCCCGAAACCCGTGCCCTGATCGACGTGTCGCATCTCAGGGTCGAATTTCCGACCCGGGGCGGAACGGTTGTGGGCGTCAAGGATGTGTCCTTCACCATCGCGCCGGGGGAGACGCTCTGCGTGGTCGGAGAATCGGGTTCGGGCAAATCCGTGTCCTCTCTGGCGATCATGCGGCTCATCGAGTTTGGCGGCGGCAAGATCGCCGAGGGCGACATCAAGCTGCGCAAGGGCGAGCAGATCATCGACCTGACAGCGATGAACCCGGAAAAGATGCGGGCGCTCCGCGGCAATGATATCGGCATGATCTTTCAGGAGCCGATGACTTCGCTCAATCCGGTGTTCACCATCGAACGCCAGCTTTGCGAGGGGCTGCGGGTTCATAAGGGCATGACCAAAGATCAGGCCCGCGCGCGCGCCATCGAGTTGATGAAAGACGTGCGCATTCCCGAACCGGAACGCCGTCTGAGCCAGTACCCGCACGAGTTGTCCGGCGGTATGCGCCAGCGCGTGATGATCGCCATGGCGATGGCCTGTGAGCCGAAACTCCTGATCTGCGACGAACCCACGACGGCGCTCGATGTGACGATTCAGGCGGAGATTCTGGCGCTCATCGACCGGCTGAAACGCGAACATGGCACTGCCGTGCTGTTCATCACCCATGATATGGCGGTTGTCGCGCAAATGGCAGACCGCGTGTTGGTGATGTTCCGTGGCGACGTGGTCGAAGAGGGCCGTGTCGAAGAGATTTTCGAGACCCCGAAAGAGGAATACACCAAGGCGCTTCTGGCCGCCGTGCCGAAACTTGGCGAGATGACCGGCAAGCCCGCGCCCGAACCGATGCGTCTGATCGGTGTGCCGCAAGGCGAGATCAAACCCGTGCCCTATGCGCCCGAAGGCACCGCGCCGGTGTTGGAGGTCAAGAACCTCGTCACGCGCTTCCCGGTCAAGGCAGGGCTGCTGCGGAAAACGGTTGCCAATGTGCATGCCGTCGAGGATGTGTCCTTCTCGATCAAACCCGGTGAGACTCTGTCTCTGGTGGGCGAAAGCGGTTGTGGCAAATCGACCTGCGGGCGCTCTGTGCTGCGCCTTGTGGAGCCGCAAGCGGGCTCTATTCTTTTGGACGGCAAAGAGGTGCTAGACCAAAACCCACGCAATCTGCGCCGGTTGCGTCAGGACATGCAGATGATCTTTCAGGATCCTTTCGCGTCTCTGAACCCGCAGGTGCGTCTGGTTGATCAGGTCGCCGAACCGCTGCGCAATTACGGCCTTGCTCATGGCTCCGAAGTGAATGACCGCGTCGCCAATCTGTTCGACCGGGTCGAGCTGCCGCGCTCTTTCATGAAACGCTACCCGCATGAACTTTCCGGCGGGCAACGCCAGCGGATCGCCATCGCCCGCGCGCTTTCGATCAACCCGAAGCTGGTGATCGCCGACGAAGCCGTCTCTGCGCTCGATGTGTCGGTGCAGGCGCAGGTGGTGAATCTGTTGATGGAGCTTCAGGCCGAGTTGGGCATTGCCATGCTCTTCATCAGCCACGACATGGCCGTGGTTGAACGCGTCAGCCACCACACGGCGGTGATGTATCTGGGACGCATCGTCGAGATCGGCCCGCGTCAGGCGGTGTTCGAGAACCCGCAGCACGACTATACGAAATCGCTTATGCTGGCCGTGCCGATCGCCGATCCGCGCAACAAGAAGATCAGTTCGAACCTCTCGTTCAAACCGATCCCCTCGCCGATTTTCCCCGCCGACCATGTGCCCGCCAAATCCACCTACCGCGAAGTGGCGAAAGACCACTTTGTCTTGGAGCCCATCGAGGGCTTTACCTATTGAACGCCACCGCGTTCCGACCTGACCAGAAAAGAGACTGACATGCCCATCAAGAACCGCCTTGCCGAATTGTTGCCGGAAATCACCGCATGGCGACGCGACATTCACGAAAACCCCGAGCTGATGTTCGAGCTGCCGCGTACCTCGAAAAAAGTAGCGGACTTGCTGCGCGACTTCGGCTGTGACGAAGTGGTCGAAGGCATGGCCAAGACCGGCGTCGTCGGCGTGATCAAGGGCAAATCCGACTCTCGTGGTCGCACCATCGGGCTTCGGGCCGATATGGACGCTCTGCCGATCCTGGAGGAAACCGGATCGGAATTTGCCTCGAAAAACCCGGGCGTGATGCATGCCTGTGGCCATGACGGCCACACGGCGATGCTCTTGGGCGCGGCGAAATATCTCTGCGAGACTCGCAATTTCGACGGCACGGCGGTGGTGATTTTCCAACCCGCCGAAGAGGGCGGCGGCGGCGGTCGTGTGATGTGCGAAGAGGGGCTGATGGAGCGCTTTGGCATCGACGAGGTCTACGGCATGCACAATTGGCCGAACCTGCCGACGGGCACTTTCGCGATCCGTCCCGGCCCGTTCTTTGCCGCCGCCGACGAGTTCGACATCGTGGTGCGTGGCAAGGGCGGACATGCCGCCAAACCGCATGAGGCCGTCGACAGCACGGTGACCGCCGCGCATCTCGTGCTTGCGCTGCAATCCATCGCCTCGCGCAATGTGGACCCGACGAAACAGGTGGTCGTCTCTATCTGTACGGTGGAGAGCTCGTCCAAGGCGCATAACGTCCTGCCGGCGACCGTGTCTTTGAAAGGCACGGTGCGGACGCTGGACGGGGAGGTCCGCGATCAGGCGCAGGAGCGTCTTGAGGCAATCTGTGCCGGGGTGGGTGCCACCTATGGGGCTGAGATCGAGGTCGATTACCATCGCGGCTACCCGGTCATGGTGAACCACGATCAGGAAACCGAATACGCCATCGAGGCGGCCACGAAGGTGGCTGGCGGGTGCGAAGAATACCCGCTCGTCATGGGCGGCGAAGATTTCGCTTACATGTTAGAGGAACGCCCCGGTGCCTATATCATCGTCGGCAACGGCCCGGGCGCGCCGGTGCATCACCCGAAATACATGTTCAACGACGAGGCCCTGCCTGCGGGCTGTTCGTGGTATGCCGAAATGGTGGAAAGCCGTTTGCCTGCGGCGTGACCCTGAGTATTTTCGGCACAAAGGAAACGAAAAAGGAGCGCTCCCGGTTGGGGGCGCTTTTTTATGAGGCGCGAAGGGGCTTCACCCGCCGGTATGACTCATATGCCGCGAGACCTGACCGTCGGGTTTTTGCCTCGAATAGTCGAAATCATGGCCTTTGGGCTTGCGCAAAATAGCCGCTTCGATGGCACGGACCAGCGGCGCATCGTCGTCGGGAGATGCACGCAGGACGTCGCGGAGCGAGGCGTTATCCTCCTGGCCCAGACACATGAACAGTTCGCCCGTGCAGGTCATCCGCACCCGGTTGCAGCTTTCACAGAACTCATGTGAGAGCGGCGTGATAAAGCCGATCTTTTGCCCGGTTTCTTCAAGCCGGACATAGCGCGCGGGCCCGCCCGTGCTTTCGGGCAGATCGGTGAGGGTAAAGCGCTCCGCCAGGGTGCTGCGCATGTCCTTGAGCGACCAATATTGCCCGACGCGGTCTTCGTTTCCGATGTCGCCCATCGGCATGACCTCGATAAAGGTCTGGTCCATATCCTCGCGCGCGCACCAGTCGATCAGCGTGAACAATTCGTCCTCGTTGAAGCCTTTGAGCGCGACCGTGTTGATCTTGACCCGGAGACCTGCGTTGCGCGCGGCCTCGATGCCACGCAGGACCTGGTCGAGGCGGCCCCAGCGGGTCACGCGTTGGAATTTCGCCGCATCCAGAGTATCGAGCGAGACGTTGATCCGGCGCACGCCCGTCGCATAGAGGTCGCTGGCAAAGCGCTCCAATTGAGAGCCGTTTGTCGTCAGCGTCAGCTCGCGCAAAGCACCGCTTTCGAGATGACGCGACATGGCGTTGAAAAACGTCATGATCCCGCGCCGCACCAAAGGTTCACCGCCGGTGATCCGCAGCTTCTCGACGCCGAGCCCGATGAAGGTCGAACACATGCGGTCCAGCTCTTCGAGGGTCAGCAATTCCTTTTTCGGCAGGAACGTCATGTTTTCCGCCATGCAATAGACACAGCGGAAATCACAGCGATCCGTGACCGAGACACGCAGGTAGGTGATCGGACGGGCGAAAGGGTCGATGAGGCGGGGTGTGTTTGCCATGACTGGTAATCTAGGGCGCGGGGGGCGGGCTGCCAAGCGATTTAGTCAGACTTTGTGCGTGATTGGACCACGCGCCGCACCATGCCTGCGCGTTTGCGATCATGTTTGCCGAGGCTCTTGAGCCAGCTGTCGGCCATGCGCGAGACGTCCTTGTCCGGGTCCTGCAACGCATAGGTCAGCCAATAAAGCACGTCGTCGATGGCGTTGACCTCATCCTCTGTCGGATGGGCGAGTTTCGCCAAGGGCAGGGACAGTCCCAAAGCCGCACGACGGTCCAGCGCGCGTTCGGATTTGGCGAGATCATGCACCACACCCATGCGCGACAGATCGACAGAAATGCGACGCGCCCCGGCGCCCGTAAGCGCATCCAATTCGGCCCAGGTGTCAGCCTCGGAAATCCAAGTGCAAATCTGATCCCACACGGCGGTATCGTCGGCAATGCGCGCCTGTGTCAAAAGTTTCGCGGCCATAAGGCGGGCTTCGAACACCGGCTCGGCCCAAAGCGCGCGCGCCAGATCGAGACGTTCGGGAAAACTCACGTCCTGACGCCACTGGCGCGCAAGGTTTTCCAGATCCTGCGGTGCAACACCCAGATAGGTGCCGCCATCGGATCTGTTGCCAAACCGAGTTTCCAAATCACCGGCTCGTGCCGCATCGGCATGAGCAGTGAGGGCGTTCAAAGCATCATCAAGGGTCATCGCAACAGCTTTCCTTCCAACCCGGCTTTTACAGCGGGCCAATCTGTGGCGGTGATAGAGTAGACAGCCGTGTCGCGCAATGTGCCATTGGGCATCACCATATGCGCGCGCAAAATCCCGTCGAGCTGAGCGCCCAGCCGTTCGATGGCACGGCGGCTTTGGGTATTGAGCCGATGCGTGCGCAGTTCGACGGCGATGCCGCCGAGCGTCTCAAAGGCGTGCCGCAAAAGCAGATATTTGGCCTCTGTGTTCAGTGGCCCGCGCTGTACGTCACTCGAAATCCAGGTCGACCCGATCTCGACGCGACGGTTCTGCGCGTCGATGTTCATATAGGTCGTCATGCCGACAGGTGTCCCATCGGGCAGGCAAATGGCAAAGGCCAACATCATGCCAGCATCCTGTAAACCCAGACGACGGTCGATCTCTGCCGCAACGCCCTCTGGCGCTGGGATGCTCGTGTACCAGAGCCTGTGCAACTCTCCGACAGCGGCTTTCAACCCCGCCGCATGAGTTTGTGACAGGGGCTCAAGCCGGACGTGATCGCCCTCCAGCGTGACGGGGGTGGGCCAACTCATTCGACCGTCACCGATTTCGCCAGATTGCGCGGCTGGTCCACATCCGTGCCTTTTGCGACCGCCGTGTGATAGGCGATGAGCTGGGCCGGGATGGCGTAGAGCAGGGGCGCAAAGAAATCCGGTACCTCGGGCATTTGCACCGCTTGCCAAACCCCATCGGAGGCCACGTCGAGGCCCTTTTTGTCCGACACCAAAAGCACCTTGCCGCCGCGTGCCATGACCTCTTGCATGTTCGACACGGTCTTGTCGAACAGCGCGTCATGGGGTGCGAAAACGATCACGGGCGTGTGGCTGTCGATGAGCGCGATGGGCCCGTGTTTCAATTCGCCCGATGCATAACCTTCGGCATGTATGTAGCTGATTTCCTTGAGTTTCAGGGCGCCCTCAAGGGCCAGAGGATACATCGAGCCACGGCCCAGGAACAGCACGTCCTTGGCCTCGGACAGCTCGTTGGAGACAGCGTTGAGATGTTCATCCAGATCGAGCGCACGGGTCAAAAGCCCCGGCAGGGTGCGCAATTCGGCGAGGCGTTTGGCCAGTGTCGCATTGTCGATCTGACCGCGTTGATGGGCGGCTTCCAGCGCCAAAAGTGCGAGCACTGTGAGCTGGCAAGAGAAGGCCTTGGTCGAGGCCACGCCGACCTCGACACCCGCCAGGATCGGCAGGGCGATGTCGCTTTCGCGCGCGATGGAGCTTTCTGCGACGTTGACGATGGAAACGATCTTGTCGGCCTTGCCGGACATGTATCTGAGGGCGGCCAAAGTGTCGGCGGTCTCGCCCGATTGGCTGACGAAAATCGCCAATGTCCGGGGGGCGACGGGCGGTTCGCGGTATCGGAACTCGGAGGCCACGTCGATCTCGACCGGAATGCGCGCCACCTGTTCGAGCCAATATTTCGCCGTGTAACAGGCATAATAGGCCGTGCCGCAGGCGACCATGATGATCCGGTCAAAGGCCGCAAAATCGAGGCCCGGATCGGGCAGCACGATGCCGGTGTCATCGGCGTTGAGGTAATAGGCGAGTGCTTCGGAAATCACCGTCGGCTGTTCAGCGATTTCTTTCGCCATGAAGTGTTTGTGCCCGGCTTTTTCAATGCGGGCGGCGTTCAAGGCGATGGTACGCCGCGCACGTTGCACCTGCACGCCGGTCTCATCGAAAATCTCGAGGCTCTCGCGGGTGATCACCGCCCGGTCGCCTTCGTCGAGATAGGTGACCTGATCGGTCATGGGCGCAAGCGCGATGGCGTCGGAGCCGACGAACATCTCGCCCTTGCCGTGACCGATGGCCAGCGGCGAGCCCTTGCGCGCGGCGACCAAAAGGTCCTCCTCACCGTCGAACAGGAAACAAAGCGCAAAGGCGCCTTCGAGCGTGTCGATGGTCGCCATCGCGGCCTCCACCGGCGCTTTGCCGGCGTCCATGAAGCTTTGGCACAGAAGCACGACGGTTTCCGTGTCCGTCTGGGTCACGAAGTCATAGCCCTTTTGGCCAAGCTCTTCGCGCAGCTCGCGGAAATTCTCGATGATGCCGTTGTGAACCACGGCGACGGGGCCGGCCTTGTGCGGGTGTGCGTTGACCACGGAGGGCGCGCCATGGGTGGCCCAGCGGGTGTGACCGATGCCGGATTTGCCCGCGAGCGGCTCATGCACCAACAAATCGGACAGGTTCACCAACTTGCCGACCGCACGACGCCGGTCCAGCTTGCCGTTCGACACGGTGGCGATCCCGGCGCTGTCATAGCCGCGATATTCCAGCCGTTTGAGCGCCTCAACGAGGATCGGCGCCGCTTCGTGATTTCCCAAAACCCCTACAATACCGCACATTTTTACTGCCCTTTTTGCTTTTTCGCTTTGAGAGACTTTAACTTTTCGAACATTCGCACCGCGAGCATCGGTTTGTTCACCTGTTTCGCCCGCGCAATCGCCAAAGCCCCCGGCTCGATGTCGGAGGTGATCACCGATCCGCTGGCGGTCATGGCTTCGTCACCCACCGTCACGGGCGCGACCAGCATGGTGTTCGAGCCGATGAACGCATTGCGGCCAACGATGGTGCGATGTTTGAACACGCCGTCATAGTTACAGGTGATCGTGCCCGCGCCCACATTCGTGCCATCGCCAATGTCGGCATCGCCAATGTAACTCAGGTGGTTCACCTTGGTGCCTTCGCCGATCTGGGCGTTTTTCACTTCGACGAAGTTGCCGATATGCGCGTTGTTCGCCAGCTCCGCGCCGGGGCGCAGGCGGGCGAAGGGACCGACGGTCGAGCCCATCGAGACATGGCAGCCCTCGAAATGGGAAAACGCGCGGATGCGGGTCAGGGACTCCACGGTCACACCGGGGCCAAAGATCACATTGGGCTCCACCACCGTGTCGCGCCCGATATAGGTATCGAGTGAGAAGAACACGGTCTCAGGCGCCATCAAAGTGACGCCATTCTCAAGCGCTTCTGCCCGTTTCATGGTCTGGAAAATGCCTTCGGCACGGGCCAGTTCGGCACGGGTGTTGACGCCCAGCGTTTCGGATTCGTCACAGGCGACAGCGGTCGCCGTCTTGCCGGTTTTCCAAGCAATTTCAACGATGTCCGGCAGGTAATATTCCCCCGCCGCATTGTCATTTCCAACCTGTTCGAGCAACTCGAAAAGCACCGTCGCATCCGCCGCCACGAGGCCCGAGTTGCAAAAGGTGATCGCGCGCTCGGCCTCGGTCGCGTCCTTGAACTCGACAATGCGGGTGAGCTTGTCGCCCTCCATCACCAGCCGCCCGTAACGCGCCGGATCTTTGGCCTCAAACCCCAGCACGACCACATCGGCGGACTTGCGCGCCTCTGCCATGCGCAGGATCGTGTCCTCGGAAATGAAGGGCGTGTCGCCGTAGAGCACGATGGCGTCGCCTTCGAAGCCCTCAAGCGCCGCTTTCGCCTGCAACACCGCATGCGCCGTGCCGAGTTGGTCTTCCTGACGGGCGATCACGATGTCTTCGTCGATCTTCGCAGCCTCAGCGGCCACCTGATCGCCGCCATGACCCACGACCAGAACCGTGCGCTCAGGTTCCAAGGCCGCGCCCGAGGCCAGCGCATGGGCGAACATCGGCGCGTTGCCGATCGGGTGCAGAACCTTGGGCAGGTCGGAGTTCATCCGTGTGCCTTGCCCGGCGGCCAAGAGAATGAGGGCTGTTGCCATGGTGTTCGTCCCGATCTGCTCTTTTCTTTATCTGTTTGCCGTTTTACCCATGATGCACCAAGCCGCAAGGGTTGTGGCATCACAGTTTCTGACGCGAGATTACAGTTTTGGGCGGGGAGTCGCCCAGAACAGGCGCGATTGGGGCCGCAGGAGGCCAAAACACTATGAAAACCGTTATTTTCGATCTCGACGGGACGCTCGCGGACACTTCCGCCGATTTGATCGCCGCGGCCAATGCCTGTTTCCGGGGCCTGGGATACGGCGATGTGTTGGACGCGCAAGCGGACGCCCATACGGCCTTTCGCGGCGGGCGGGCGATGCTGACGCTCGGGTTTTCTCGGGTGAAACCGGGGTTTTCCGAGGATGACGTGATGACGCAATATCCGGTGTTGCTGGAGGCTTATGCCGAGGACATCGACACCCACACGCGGCTTTACGAAGGCGCGGTGGAGGCCATCGAGGCGCTGCGCAGCGGGGGCTATGCGGTGGGCGTTTGCACCAACAAACCCGAGGATCTTGCGGATCGGCTGCTCACGCGGTTGGGCGTGCGCGACCTGTTCGGATCTATGATCGGGGCGAAGACGGTCGGTGTCTCGAAACCCGATCCGAAGCCCTATCTGGCCGCCGTCGAAGAGGCTGGCGGCGTGCTGACGCAGTCCTTCCTCGTGGGCGATACCGAAACGGATCGTTCGACCGCCAAGGCGGCGGGGGTGCCCTGTGCCTTGGTGACCTTCGGACCCGATGGCGATGGGGTGAAACGGTTGGAGCCGGAGGCGTTGCTGACGCATTACAATGACTTGGGTCGTTTGACGCGGGAGTTGATCGGATGAGCGACGAGGTTTTTAGAGGCAATTTCACCCAACAGGAACCGATCCCGGAAGAGGCCATCGAGGCCGCTGTTGCGGTGATGCGTTCGGGACGGCTGCACCGCTACAACACCGCGCCGAATGAGGCAGGGGAGGTTGCCCTGCTTGAAGAGGAGTTTGCGGCTTACACGGGGGCGAAATATTGTCTTGCCGTGGCCTCGGGCGGTTATGCTCTGGGGTGCGCCTTGCGTGCGCTGGAGGTCCAGCCCGGTGCGCCGGTTTTGACCAACGCCTTCACGCTCGCGCCTGTGCCCGGCGCGATTGCGAGCGTGGGCGCCAAGCCGGTCTTTGTCGGCGTGACCGAAGGGCTGGTGATTGATCTCGATGATCTTCAGGTGAAGATCGCTGAGACAGGTTCCAAGGTTCTGATGCTGTCCCACATGCGCGGCCATATCGTCGATATGGATGCGCTGATGTACATCTGTAACGGCGCGGGCGTGGCCGTGATTGAGGACTGCGCGCATACCATGGGCGCGCATTGGGACGGGGTGCCGTCGGGCCGGCATGGCGTGATCGGCTGCTATTCGACGCAGACCTATAAACATATCAATTCGGGCGAGGGTGGCTTTTTGATCACCGATGATGAGGAGATCGCCGCGCGGGCCATCATGTTGTCGGGATCGTACATGTTATATGGCAAGCACCTGGCCGGTCCTGGCCCGGATGTGTTCGAAAAGGTCAAATATACCACGCCGAATGTCTCGGGTCGGATGGACCATCTCAGGGCCGCGATCCTGCGGGTGCAGCTGCGGAGTCTGGAGGCTCAGGTCGAAAACTGGAATGCACGCTATCGCGTGGTCGAGGAGGGGCTGCGGGACACGCCCGGTGTCACGCTCATCGACCGACCGCAGCAAGAACACTACGTCGGCTCGTCGTTTCAATTCCTGCTGATGGATTGGCCGGACGCCAAGATCGAAGCGCTGGTCGCCGCCTGTCTCAAACGCGGGGTCGAGCTGAAATGGTTCGGCGCGCCGGAGCCGACGGCCTTTACCTCGCGCTATGAAAGCTGGCGCTATGCCGAGCCGCAGAGCCTGCCGGACAGCGACCGGGTGCTGCGCGCGATCATGGATATGCGCCTGCCGCTGACTTTTAGTCTTGAGGATTGCGCGATGTTGGCGCGGATTATTCGTGATGAGGTGAGGACCTAAGGCTTGCTCTTCTGTCGTTACTTACGTTCATTGTGAGATGGCCACTCATTCGCGCTGTGCGTATCGAACAAGGCGGTGTGTCTTTGTTGAGCTTGTTCGGAGGAACGCGGCGGATGTCTGTCTCATCGGGACGGATCGGACGAATAACCGTGCGGCAACGCCCGATTAAAGAAGGGAGACAGAAAGTCGACGTGTCCCTGTTCATCCGTCATCGTGGCTGGTTGGGGAAAGTGCCGTTGTTCGGATTGATGCATCATCTGGAGTTCGAGATCCTGACAGAGGGAGGGCGTGGTCTATAAGGCGCTAAGGCATAGGAATGCGTTGAGACATCGGAACGACATCGAAAACACTCGGGTTTTGAAATGTGATTTCTGTCTGGTTTCAGCCTGCGGATGCAGGCAACTCTATAATTTCCGACTAAAAAACTAAGAAAAAATCTCTCGAATCGTGTGGCAGGTGAAATTTCCGCCGCAGTGCCGCGAAATCGGATTGTCAGGTCAAAAAAACTTTGCACTGCCCTTGAAACAAGGGGCTTTCTTGCCTCCGCCTTGGTTGACCATGTTGTCGCAGAGGGCTAAACCACGACAAGCTAGCAAAGCAGCGCGCCCGAGGTTGCTCGCAATTGAGTTCCCCCGATGCGCGCGCCTACCAAGGAGCCGCTCGTGGAAGACTTGCTTCGGGAATATCTCCCTATCGTCATTTTCCTCGGCCTTGCCATCGTGCTGGGCCTTGTGTTCATCTTCGCAGCCCTCATCCTCGCCGTTCGCAATCCCGACCCTGAAAAAGTGTCGGCCTATGAGTGCGGGTTCAACGCATTCGACGACGCGCGGATGAAATTCGACGTGCGGTTCTACCTCGTGTCGATCCTGTTCATCATTTTCGATCTCGAAATCGCTTTCCTGTTTCCCTGGGCCGTCGCGTTCAAGGACATCGGAGTGGTGGGTTTTTGGTCGATGATGGTGTTCCTCGCTGTGCTGACCGTGGGCTTTGCCTATGAATGGAAGAAAGGGGCGCTGGAATGGGCGTGACAACCGGAGCCAATACGGCGGGTGTGGACAAAGAGCATTCCACGCAGGTTCTCAATAAGGAACTGCAGGACAAGGGCTTTTTGCTGACGTCCACGGAAGACATCATCAACTGGGCGCGCACGGGCTCTTTGCACTGGATGACATTCGGTCTTGCCTGCTGCGCCGTCGAGATGATGCACACCTCCATGCCGCGCTATGACCTTGAGCGTTACGGCACGGCGCCGCGCGCCTCTCCGCGTCAGTCCGACCTGATGATCGTCGCGGGCACGCTGACCAACAAAATGGCGCCTGCGCTGCGCAAGGTCTACGACCAGATGCCGGAGCCGCGTTACGTGATCTCCATGGGGTCCTGCGCCAACGGTGGCGGCTATTATCACTACAGCTATTCGGTGGTGCGTGGCTGTGACCGCATCGTGCCCGTGGACGTCTATGTCCCCGGCTGCCCGCCGACCGCAGAGGCGCTGATGTACGGCATTCTGCAGCTGCAACGCAAAATCCGCCGCACCGGCACGATCGCCCGCTAAGGAGAGCATGAGATGAGCGAAGCCCTCCAAGAACTTGCTGCGCATATCGAGATCAAGCGTCCGAATGATGTGCTGAGCACCGAAGTGGCCTTTGGCGAGCTGACCGTCACGGTCACCTCCGCAGGCATCGTCGATTTCGTCGAGTTTCTGAAGACCGACAGCACCTGTAAATTCTCCTCACTGGTGGACATTACGGCGGTCGATCACCCGAGCCGCGATCAGCGGTTCGATGTGGTCTACCACTTCCTGTCGATGTACCAGAACCAGCGTATCCGCATCGTGGCCCCCGTGCGCGAAGAGGAAACCATCCCGTCGATCATCTCTGTCCACCCCTCCGCGGGCTGGTTCGAACGCGAGACCTTTGACATGTTCGGGATCATCTTTTCCGGTCACCCGGACCTGCGGCGCCTGCTGACGGATTACGGTTTCCGTGGCTACCCGCTGCGCAAGGATTTCCCGGCGACGGGCTACACCGAAGTGCGCTATGACGAAGAGCTGAAACGCGTCGTCTATGAGCCGGTGAGCCTGGTGCAGGAATACCGTCAGTTCGACAACCTTTCCCCGTGGGAAGGCGCAAAATACATCCTTCCCGGCGACGAGAAGGGAGCTTGATGTGAGCGGCGATCCGGCCATCATGATCTGCGTTGGCGCGACCAAAGCGGGCACCAGCTCGCTTTATCGCTATTTGCATGATCACCCGGATTGCCACCTGCGCTCGATCAAGGAACTGCATTATTTCGACACGGTCGAGAACAACGACTACGAGTTTCAGTTCGACGTCTTCTCGCGGCTGCGCGCGGATTTGGTTCGGCGTCAGGACATTGCGCGGGGCAACGCCAATCTTTGGAAAGTCACCAATCTCGAACGCCAGATCATGGATGTCGATGAGATGGTGCGCATTCTGGAAATGGGCGAAGAGGGGGTCTCGGACTATCTCTTCTACCTGCTGGACGGGATTGGCGACAAGAAAATCGCGGGCGACATTACGCCGGGATACGGGTTGCTCTCCGAGGATCGGTTGCGCGATATGGCGACCATGGCGACGGATGTGCGGTTCGTGTTCATGATGCGCGATCCGGTGGACCGGCTTTGGTCGCATGTGCGGATGCAGGCCTCGCGCCAGCGCCGCCCCGGCGAAGAGGTCGCGGTCAAGGCCAAGCGGATCATGAACCGCGTGGTCAATCGCGATCTGGAAAAACACATTGCGCCGCGTGGCGACTACGAAGGCATCGTGGAAAAGCTCAAACGCGCGGTGCCCGAAGACAAGCTTTTGGTGGGCTTCACCGAAGATCTTTTGACGGGTGAAGGGCTTCGGACCCTCTGCGCCTTTCTGGGGATCGCGGCCAAGCCCGTGGAAAAAGAACCGCACTCCCATAAGGGCGTGAAACTACAACTGAGTGACAAACAACGGCATGAGGCGGCGCGCTTTCTGGCCCCGCAATATGCCTATGTGGAAAAGACCTTTGGCGAGCTGCCCGCGCGGTGGCAAGCGAATATGGCGAGGATCTGAATGATGGACGGCGACATCCGGCAAAACACCTATGATGATGGGTCTCAGGACGCGGGCAGCGGCGAACAGAAGATCCGGAATTTCAACATCAACTTCGGGCCCCAGCACCCTGCGGCCCACGGTGTGTTGCGGATGGTTCTGGAGCTCGATGGCGAGATCGTGGAACGGGCCGACCCGCATATCGGGCTGTTGCACCGCGGCACGGAAAAGCTGATGGAAAACCGCACCTATCTGCAAAACCTGCCGTATCTCGACCGCCTCGACTACGTGGCGCCGATGAACCAGGAACATGCCTGGTGTCTGGCGATCGAACGTCTGGCGGGTGTCGAGATTCCGCGTCGCGCGTCCCTGATCCGCGTGCTCTATTCCGAGATCGGCCGTGTTCTGAACCACCTCCTGAACGTCACCACCGGTGCGATGGACGTGGGCGCTTTGACGCCGCCGCTTTGGGGCTTTGAAGAGCGCGAAAAGCTCATGATCTTCTACGAGCGTGCCTGTGGCGCCCGTCTGCACTCCGCTTATTTCCGTCCGGGTGGTGTCCATCAGGACCTGCCGCCGGAGCTGATCGACGACATCGAGGCTTGGGCCGACGCCTTCCCGAAGGTTCTCGACGACATTCACTACCTGATCTCCGACAACCGCATCTTCAAACAGCGGACTGTGGACATCGGTCTGATCACCGAACAGGAAGCGCTCGACTGGGGCTTCTCCGGCGTGATGGTGCGCGGGTCAGGCATGGCCTGGGACTTGCGTCGCAGCCAGCCCTATGAGTGCTACGACGAGTTCGACTTCCAGATTCCCGTCGGCACCAATGGCGACTGCTACGACCGCTACATGGTGCGGATGCAGGAAATGACCGAGGCGACAAAGATCATCAAACAATGTGTGGCCAAGCTGCGTGAGCCGGAAAACCAAGGCGACGTTCTGGCCCGTGGCAAACTCACGCCGCCGAAGCGCAAGGATATGAAGACCTCCATGGAGGCGCTTATCCACCACTTCAAACTCTACACCGAAGGCTTCAAACTGCCCGAGGGCGAGGTCTACGCCGCGGTCGAAGCGCCGAAGGGCGAATTCGGCGTCTACCTCAACTCGGATGGTTCGAACAAACCCTACCGCGCCAAGTTGCGCGCGCCGGGCTTCCTTCACTTGCAGGCGATGGATCACATGGCGAAAGGTCACCAGCTGGCCGACGTCTCCGCGCTCATCGCCACCATGGACATCGTTTTCGGGGAGGTCGACCGCTAATGCTGCGCCGTCTTTATTCTGAACAACCCGCCTCTTTCGAATTTACGCCCGCGAACCTCGCCTGGGCGGAGGGGCAGATCGCGAAATATCCCGAAGGGCGTCAGCAATCGGCGGTGATCCCGCTGTTGTGGCGCGCGCAAGAGCAAGAGGGCTGGCTCACCAAACCGGCCATCGAATATATCGCCGACATGCTGGGCATGGCCGATATTCGCGTGCTTGAGGTCGCGACCTTCTACTTCATGTTCCAACTGCAACCTGTTGGGTCTGTTGCGCATATTCAGGTTTGCGGCACAACGACCTGCATGATTTGCGGTTCGGGCGACATCATTTCGGTCTGCAAAGAGAAAATCGCGCCGACGCCGCACACGCTGTCGGCGGATGGCAAGTTTTCCTGGGAAGAGGTCGAGTGCCTTGGTGCTTGCGCCAACGCGCCGATGGCTCAGATCGGCAAGGACTATTACGAGGACCTGACTGCCGAGAATTTCTCCAAGCTCTTGGACGATATGGCCGCAGGCACTGTGCCGGTGCCGGGCTCGCAACAGGGGCGTTATTCCTCTGAGCCCGCCGGTGGGCCGAATGTGCTGGCCGAGCACAAAGGCACGGGCGCGCAGTATAACGGCTCCGTGCAGATCGCCATGGACGTGGGTGACACGCTCAAGCGCATCGACGGCACCGAAGTGCCGCTGTTGACGCCGTGGATTTCCAAAGGCGCAGGGCATGGTGGCGCGGGCAAATCCGTGCCGAAACCGGCGCCGACGCCGAAATCCGCGGTGCAACAGGCGGCGGAAAAGAAAGCCTCGAACAAGCTCGAAGCCAAACCTGCGGCGAACACGCCCGCGTCGGACACCGGGGTGACCAAACAGGAAGCTGAGGCGACGTCCAAGGCTCAGCCGGTCTCCAAGGCCGAGCCCGCAGAAGGTGAGATCGCGGAGAAGAAGCCGCGCACCATGAAAGTGCCGCGCAAAGCGGGTGCCGATGATCTGAAAAAGCTCAAAGGCGTCGGGCCGAAGCTGGAACAGACGCTCAACGAGCTGGGCTTCTGGCATTACGATCAGGTGGCAAAATGGACGGCGGAAGAGATCGCCTGGGTCGACAGCCGTTTGAAATTCAAAGGCCGGATCGAACGCGATGGCTGGATCGACCAGGCTAAAATCCTTGCCGAGGGCGGCGAGACCGAATTTTCCAAACGTGCGAAATACTGAGACGAAAAGCTCGAGAGGCCATAAAAATCGGCCCGAATGAGTGATCAACAGGGATATTTCAGGAGTACCACATGACGGACGCACAGCAGGGCAAAACGCCCAAGATCGGATTGATCGCCGTGATTTGCGGTGTGATCGCCTTTTTGGCCCTGATGTGGATCGCGGGCTATTCGACAGGAGCCTCGGTGATCGTCGGTGTCCTCGTGGCGTTTTTGGTCGCGATCCTGCTGTGGATCGGTTGGTACGAAGAGACAACTGAGGTCGCCGTCGGGCATCCCGAAGCCGATGTCAGCGCCTCTGGCCTGATGGCAACTTCGGGCATTGGCGATGAGCCGGTGTCGGCGGCGGATGAGATTGCGATTGAGCCGCACGCAGCGGACACCCGCGAGGTGCGCTCGAAAGCTGCGGCGGCGACGCCGGAGGCCCATCCGGTCGATGAAGCACCGGTCGAGCCGGTTGCGGAACCGCTCGAAGAGGTCGAAGAAAAAACTGAGGCCGCCCCGGTTGCCTTCGCGTCTGTCTCGGACGCCGCGGTCGTGGCAGAGCCCGATGATCTGAAGTCGATCAAGGGCGTGGGGCCGAAAATCGAAGTGCAGCTGCACGAGCGGGGGATCACCACCTTCGCACATGTCGCCGCACTGAGCGCTGACGAGATCGAAGCCTTGGGGGCCGCGCTCAAAGGCACCTCGGCGGCGCAGCTGACGAAATGGGCCGAACAGGCCAAAATCCTCGCCGCGGGCGGGGACACGGAATTCTCGAAACGCGTCAAGGATGGCGACGTTTATTGAGGAGTAAGGAAATGGTGCCTGACAAGGACCAGCATTTGGCGAAAAAGGCGCGCATGGTCGCCGTCGTGATCGCCGTGACGATGTTGGTCTGGTTGGGGGCTCAATGGTTGGGTGGGAAACTCGGAGTGCCTCCGCGCTACGTGTTTCTCCTCGATCTTGCCGCTTTGGCCGGGTTCGTCTGGTCGTTTGTGGTGATGTATCAGATTTGGCGTGACACGCGCCGGAAAGACTGAAGGGACAAGAGCGATGCTCAAGGATCAGGATCGGATCTTTACCAACCTCTACGGCATGAATGACCGTAGCCTTGCGGGCGCCCAAAAGCGCGGGCATTGGGATGGCACGGCGGGCATTCTCGCCAATGGACGCGACTGGATCATCGACCAGATGAAGGCCTCCGGTCTGCGCGGTCGTGGCGGAGCGGGCTTCCCGACGGGTCTCAAATGGTCCTTCATGCCGAAGGAAAGCGACGGTCGCCCGGCGTACCTCGTGATCAACGCCGACGAATCCGAACCCGCGACCTGTAAGGACCGCGAAATCATGCGCCACGACCCGCACACGCTGGTCGAAGGGGCCTTGATCGCCGGTTTCGCGATGAACGCGGTGGCCGCCTATATCTACATCCGTGGGGAATATATCCGCGAAAAAGAAGCACTTCAGGCCGCGATCGACGAGGCATATGACGCCGGTCTCATTGGCCGCAATGCCTGCAAATCGGGCTATGATTTCGACATCTACCTGCACCACGGGGCAGGGGCCTATATCTGTGGCGAGGAAACCGCGCTCATCGAGTCTCTCGAAGGCAAAAAGGGCATGCCCCGGATGAAGCCGCCTTTCCCGGCGGGCGCGGGTCTTTACGGCTGCCCGACCACGGTGAACAACGTCGAATCCATCGCCGTCGTGCCGACGATCCTGCGGCGCGGCGCCGAGTGGTTTGCTTCTTTTGGCCGTCCGAACAACGCGGGCACCAAGCTCATGGCGCTCACCGGCCACGTCAACACGCCCTGCGTGTTCGAGGAAGAAATGTCGATGTCCGTGCGCGAGATCATCGAGAAACACGGTGGCGGCATTCGCGGCGGCTGGGACAATCTGAAAGCCATCATTCCGGGCGGGGCGTCCTGTCCTGTTCTGCCGAAAGAGGCGCTGGAAGATGCGATTTTCGACTTCGACTGGATGCGTGAGAACAAGTCCTCCTTTGGCACCGGCTGTATGATCGTGATGGACAATTCCGTCGATGTGGTCAAAGCCGTCTGGCGTCTGTCGGCCTTCTTCAAGCACGAAAGCTGCGGTCAATGTACGCCGTGCCGCGAAGGCACCGGCTGGATGATGCGCGTGATGGACCGTCTGGTGACGGGTGACGCGGAAATCGAAGAGATCGACATGTTGCTCGATGTGACGAAACAGGTCGAAGGCCATACCATCTGTGCGCTGGGGGATGCGGCGGCTTGGCCGATCCAGGGTCTGATCCGTCACTTCCGCGATGACATCGAAGAGCGCATCAAAATCAAGAAAACCGGTCGCGTCTCTGCGGCGTTTGCGGCGGAGTGAGAATGTGGCGTTTGGTCGGATTAAAATGTCCTTGTTGCGGTCACGTTCCGTATTTCGCATTCGCGAAATGCCGGGTCTGTGGCTATGCGACACTGTCATTCTCGTCCGATCCAAAGCGTTGGATGCTCTTTCTTGGAATCGTGGTTCTGTTTCTTGTGGCCATGGGGCTATTTTCAGGGAGGGATTTTTAGATGTTCCTTGCTGAACTCAACATCGGGCGGCTTGTGGCCGAACCCGGGGACGCGCGCGTGGCCGAGTTCATGGGCGCCTTGGACCGCATCAACGGTCTGGGCAAACGCATGCCGGGGTTTGTCTGGATGGCCGAGGGATCGGGCGAGCCGGGCACCGGAAACACCGAAAACAACATCGGCGACGATCCGAAATTCGTCGCCAATCTCACCGTGTGGGAAGACGTTGAAAGCCTTGAGCATTTCGTTTTCAACACGGTGCACAAACAATTCTACGACCGCCGCGCGGAGTGGTTCGAGCTGATGGCCGACCAGCATTTCGTGATGTGGTACGTGGAACCCGGGCACAAGCCCACATTGGACGAGGCGCTCGAACGCCTTGCCTACAAACAAGAACATGGGGACAGCGATCAGGCTTTTGGCTGGTCGTACATCAAAGAGGCCAAGCTTTTCCGTGAGAAAAGCTGTCGGCCTGTTGCTGCGGAGTAGTCCCATGACATTGACCAAACATATCGCCCTCGCTCTCGCCTTTACGGCCGGTGCTGCCGCTGCGGCGGAGCTGCCGCCTTTGCGCGAGGTGCAAGAGATTGATCGGAACATGCTTTGGGCCGGTCTTGCCGTCGAAGTGTCGGACGAATGCCCGACCATCGAGGTCAAGAAACTCAAAGGTGTTTCCTTCCTCTGGGGCCTCAAAAACAAAGCCTCCGATATGGGCTATTCAGATGATGAAATCCGCGCCTATGTCGAAAGCGACGATGAGGAAGCCCGCATTCGGAGCCTCGGCGAGGCCTATGTGCGGCAAGCCGGGTTCGATCCTAAAACGCCCGAAGGCCTCTGTGCTTTCGGCGAGGCGGAGATTGCCCGCGGGTCCATTATCGGCTCCTTCCTGAGGAGCACCAAATGATCCGCACCTCGACATATGCCGCTTTGATCGCCCTGATGGCCACGCCGGTGGTCGCTCAAGACATCGCAGGTCAGGATATTACGGTGGACGAAGAGATCACCGCCGTGCTCGTCGACAATATGATTGTCACGGAACTGACGACGATCTGCCCCAAACTGTCGCCGCGCCCCGCACGCGTGAACAGACAGGCGCAAGAGATGATGGGCGTGATCACGGCCAAGGGCTATGGCGCCCAGGATATTCAATCGCTGCAAGACCCGGCGTTTCTCGCCACGCTTGCTGCGAAATCGGAAAGCTTCTTTGCCGCCAACGGCATTGAAAAACGGGATACGGAGGCGATGTGCGCCTTCGGCAAAGCGCAGATTGCGAAGCGGACGCCGCTTGGCAAGCTCATGAAGAACAGGTGATGCAGAATGGCAGATAAGCGCAAAATCATCATTGACGGGACCGAGATCGAAGTCGATCCGGCCATGACGATCCTCCAGGCCTGTGAAGTGGCCGGGATCGAAGTGCCGCGGTTCTGCTATCACGAACGGCTGTCCATCGCGGGCAACTGCCGCATGTGTCTGGTCGAGGTCGTGGGCGGCCCGCCGAAACCGGCGGCGTCTTGCGCGATGCAGGTGAAAGACATGCGTCCGGGGCCGGAAGGCCAACCGCCGGTGGTCAAGACCAACTCGCCGATGGTCAAAAAAGCGCGCGAGGGCGTGATGGAGTTCTTGCTCATCAACCACCCGCTCGATTGCCCGATCTGTGACCAGGGCGGCGAATGCGACCTGCAAGACCAGGCCATGGCCTACGGTGTCGATTTCTCGCGCTACCGCGAACCGAAACGTGCGACCGAAGAGCTGAACCTCGGGCCGCTTGTCGGCACCGCGATGACGCGTTGTATCTCCTGTACCCGCTGCGTGCGCTTCACGACAGAGGTCGCGGGCATCACCCAGATGGGCCAGACGGGCCGTGGCGAAGACAGCGAGATCACCAGCTATCTCAACGAAACGCTTGCCTCGAACCTTCAGGGCAACATCATCGACCTTTGCCCGGTCGGCGCGCTGACCTCGAAACCCTATGCCTTCACCGCCCGTCCGTGGGAGTTGACCAAGACCGAAACCATCGACGTGATGGACGCGCTTGGGTCCAATATTCGCGTCGACACCAAAGGCCGCGAAGTGATGCGCATTCTGCCGCGCAACCATGACGGTGTGAACGAAGAGTGGATTTCCGACAAGACCCGCTTCATCTGGGACGGTCTGAAACGCCAGCGCATCGACACGCCGTATATTCGCAAAAACGGCAAGCTGACCAAGGCCACCTGGGCCGAGGCGCTCTCTGCCGCCGCGACTGCGATGAAGGGCAAAAAGGTTGCCGGTCTCGTGGGTGATCTGGCCCCCGTCGAGGCGATCTATGCTTTGAAAGGCCTGGTTGAAGGTCTGGGTGGCAATGTCGAGTGCCGTGTGGACGGCGCGAAACTGCCGGCGGGCAACCGTGGCGTTTACGCCGGCACCGCGACCATCGCCGACATCGACGATGCGAAATACATTCAGCTCATTGGCACCAACCCGCGCGAGGAAGCGCCGGTGCTGAACGCCCGTATCCGCAAGGCCTGGGCCAATGGCGCCAAAGTCGGTCTCGTCGGCCAAGCCGCTGATCTGACGTATGATTACGCCCATGTCGGCACCGACCGTGCGGCGCTGGAAAGCCTTCTCGGTCACAACTACGGCGATGTGCTCGATCAGCCCTCGCTGGTGATTGTCGGCGCAGGCGCGATCAACGAAGCGGATGGTGAGGCGGTTCTGGCGACCGCTCAGAAACTTTGCGAAGCCACCGGCTCGAAGCTCATGGTGCTCCACACCGCCGCCTCCCGCGTGGGTGCGATGGATGTGAATGCCGTGACCGAAGGTGGGCTTGATGCCGCGACCAATGGGGCAGAGGTGATCTACAACCTCGGCGCCGATGAGGTCGAAATTGCCGACGGTCCTTTCGTGATCTACCAGGGGTCGCACGGCGATCTGGGCGCGCACCGCGCCGATGTGATCCTGCCGGGCGCTGCCTATACCGAGGAAAACGGACTGTTTGTGAACCTCGAAGGTCGTCCGCAGCTGGCGCTTCGCGCCGCTTTCCCGCCGGGAGACGCCAAAGAGAACTGGGCGATCCTGCGCGCCCTGTCCGCAGAGTTGGACGCGACGCTGCCCTACGATTCGCTGGCGCAGCTGCGCAACGCTTTGATCAATGAGGTGCCGCATCTGGCGCAGATCGACGAGGTGCCCGAGAATGACGTGGTGGCACTGCCGGAGAAATCGCTGGGCAAGGCCTCTTTCCGCAACGCGGTCAAGGATTTCTACCTGACGAACCCGATCGCGCGCGCTTCCGTGCTGATGGCGGAACTCTCCGCCATGGCGAAAGCCCGCGCCGAGACGCCGGTGGCGGCTGAGTGATGATGTCGCAGGCCTCATATCCAACCGTGCTTGGGCTTTTGGCCGCCGCACAGCTTTCGGGCTGTGCCGTGGCTGCGCCTGACAGGGAAGTGGGGCGTGATTTCGGTTCCATGGAGTCTTCTGTGGAGGCCACCGACTTTCTCGGCGTGGAGACCCGTCTTTTGGACGGTGATCTGGTGAATTTCCTCGTTTCCGCCAAGGGAAATGGGGCGAAAACAAATGTGGTGGCCTATGCCGATTGTGCGGCCGCCCAATATGCGCTGATCCGGGGTTTCGGATTTGCGCGACATGTGCGGACAAATGTCGCACAAGAGGCTGGAATTTGGCGCGCGGATGCTGTTTACACCATCTCGCCAGCGCTCCCCGAAGGTTTGCGCAAGCTCGACGCAGAAGTCGTCGTTGCAAACTGTCGGGACAACGGAATACCGACGGTGTGAAAGGCTGAAAAATGGTCGAATTTTTCACGACAACTAATCTGGGGATCTTCCTGCTCACCCTTGGGCAGATTTTGTTGGTCCTCGTGCCACTCTTCGTGGCGCTCGCCTTCCTGATGTATGGCGACCGGAAAATCTGGGCCGCGGTTCAGATGCGCAAAGGCCCCAACATCGTTGGCATTTTCGGCCTCTTGCAGTCCTTCGCGGACTTTATCAAATACCTTGTGAAAGAGGTGGTCGTGCCCGCAGGTGCCGACAAATTCGTCTTTTACCTCGCGCCGATGATCACCTTCATCACCGCGGCCATCGCCTGGGCGGTGATCCCGTGGAATGACGGCTGGGTGATCTCGGATCTGAACATCGCGATTCTTTATATCTTCGCTGTGTCATCCCTTGAGGTTTACGGCGTGATCATGGGCGGTTGGGCGTCGAACTCGAAATATCCCTTCCTCGGCTCGCTCCGCTCCGCCGCGCAGATGATTTCCTACGAGGTTTCGATCGGCCTCATCATCATTGGCGTGGTTCTGACCTCGGGCTCCATGAACTTTGGCGAGATCGTTGCGGCGCAAGACGGCAAGGGCATCTTTAGCTGGTACTGGCTGCCGCATTTCCCGATGGTCATCCTGTTCTTCGTCTCGGCCTTGGCCGAAACCAACCGCCCGCCCTTCGATTTGCCCGAAGCGGAATCGGAACTCGTGGCCGGCTATCAGGTGGAATATTCCTCGACGCCGTTCCTCTTGTTCATGATGGGCGAGCTGATGGCCGTCGTTCTGATGTGCGCGCTCGTCTCGATCCTGTTCTTCGGCGGCTGGAACTCCCCGGTCGAATTCCTGCCCGACGGCATCATGTGGCTGATCCTCAAGATGCTGATCGCGTTCTTCGTCTTCTCGATGGTGAAAGCCATCGTGCCGCGCTACCGCTACGACCAGCTGATGCGCATCGGTTGGAAAGTCTTCCTGCCGCTGTCCTTGGCCTGGGTCGTTCTGGTCGCGTTCTTTGCTCAATACGGTGCGTTCTGGGGAACCTATGCGCGCTGGACGGTAGGAGGCTGACATGTTGCGAAAGAGCATTTTGGCTTTGACGCTCAGTCTGTTGGGCGCAGGAGCGGTCAGTGCAGGCGAAAGCGAAGGCATGGCTTGCTACAAGCAGAAAGACTATCTCTGCGCGTTCGATCAGTTGCTTGAGCATTTCCAGGGAAACGGCGGGAAATACATGATCAAGTCCCAAAGCGGTCCGCAAACGAGTGCGAAAGCTCTGATGGAGTCTCTCATTCGTATTACAGATGCAAGCGCGCCGGGGGCGACGATCAGCCGTATCAAAGCGTACAACGCATTCACGACTGGAACTCTCGGGTATCAACCGTGGATGCATATCACTGGCCATGTGTTGGCGGTTGAGGAGTGTGGCAAGACCGGTGACACCAAATGCCACGACGCCGCACTGAAGACTTTTTGCAGCAATGGTGAGAATTGGCTGACGACCCAATTCTTGGATCGAAAGCTGAACAAAGACTTTAGAACCCGCATGTTTGCCGTAATGAAGAAGTGTTGAGGAACCCATGGCTCTCGATTACACCCGCGCCGCCAAGTATTTCCTGATGATGGACATCTGGGCCGGCTTTAAGATCGGTCTGCGGTATTTCTTCGCGCCCAAGGCGACGATCAACTACCCGCATGAAAAAGGGCCGCTTTCCCCGCGTTTCCGGGGCGAGCACGCGCTGCGACGTTATCCGAACGGCGAGGAACGCTGCATTGCCTGTAAGCTTTGCGAAGCGATCTGCCCGGCGCAGGCCATCACCATTGATGCCGAACCGCGCGAAGACGGCTCGCGCCGCACCACGCGTTACGACATCGACATGACGAAATGCATTTACTGTGGCTTCTGTCAGGAAGCCTGCCCGGTGGACGCCATCGTCGAAGGCCCGAATTTCGAATTTTCCACCGAAACCCGCGAAGAGCTGTTTTACGACAAGGAGAAACTCCTTGCGAATGGCGAAATGTGGGAGGCGGAGATCGCCCGCAACCTCGAACTGGACGCGCCTTATCGCTGAGCGCCGGAGCCCTTATGAACGATTTCACCAAACTTTTCGCAGAGATGATCGAGCAGAGCCAAAAGATGGCCGCCTCGTTCAACCCGGCGCTGGAGAACTTCCAGATGCCGGCTCTCGACAAGCTGTTCCCGACGATGTCGAAGGAACAGATGGAAATGTTCTGGGGCAACACGTTCAACCGCGAGGGTCTGGATGCCAAGACGCGTTTGCTGGTCGTTCTGGCCGGTCAGACCGTGTTGGGCGCACAGGCCGAAGCGCCGTTCAAACTGACGGTCCGCCACGCCATCGAGGCGGGGGCCACGCAAAAAGAGATCGCGGAAGTGATCTATCAAATGTCAATGCTGGGCGGAGTTCCGGCGATGTCAAAGGCACTGGAGTTGGCGCAGGCCGTCTTCTCCGAGACGCAGGAGGGCAGTGAATGACTGTCGCAGATTACGCATTTTACCTTTTCGCCATCGTGATGCTGGTGGCCGGGGTGTTCACGGTTGTGTCGCGCAACCCGGTGCACTCCGTGCTCTGGCTGATCGTCACCTTCCTGACCGCCTCTGGGTTGTTCGTCCTGCTGGGCGCGGAATTCGTCGCGATGCTTCTGGTCATCGTCTACGTCGGCGCGGTCATGGTGCTTTTCCTCTTCGTCGTCATGATGCTGGACGTCGATTTCGCAGAGCTCAAGGCGGGCATGGCGAAATACCTGCCGTTTGCGCTTTTGATCGGTGTGGTGCTGTTGCTTCAGATGGGCTTTGCCTTTGGCGACTGGCATGCGGCAGAGGGCGCCGACGCGCTGCGCCGCTCGGTGACGCCGGATGCGAGCGAGGTGCACAACACCGCCGCTCTGGGCCAGCTCATGTATGACGATTACCTGATGCTCTTCCAACTGGCGGGTCTGATCCTTTTGGTCGCCATGATCGGGGCCATCGTCCTGACCCTGCGCCACCGCTCGGATGTGAAACGTCAGAACGTGTTGAAACAGATGTATCGCAAGCCCGAAGAGTCTTTCGAAATGAAAGACATCAAACCGGGGCAGGGGCTTTAAGCCTCACGTGAACGACCGGGGCGAGGTCCTCCCGCGCCCCGAAGACAAAGGCCACCGAAGTGTGGCGAGACAGAAAGAACTGAGGGACGACATGGTCGGACTTGAACATTACCTGACAGTGGCCGCGGCGCTGTTTGTCATCGGCATCTTCGGGCTCTTTTTGAACCGGAAGAACATCATCATCATCCTGATGTCGATCGAGATGATCCTGCTGTCGGTCAATATCAACCTTGTCGCCTTTTCCTCCTTTCTGGGGGATCTGACGGGACAGATTTTCACGATGCTGGTTCTGACCGTGGCCGCCGCAGAGGCCGCCATCGGGCTTGCCATCCTCGTGAGCTTCTTCCGCAACCGCGGCACGATCGACGTCGAAGACGTCAACGTGATGAAAGGGTAAGGGCAAATGGAAACGATCATCCTCTTTGCGCCGCTGGTCGGTGCCCTCGTCGGCGGCTTTGGCTGGCGTGTGATCGGCGAGAAGCCCGCGCAATATCTGACCACGGGTCTGTTGTTCCTCGCTGCCATTCTGTCCTGGATCGTGTTCCTCACCTTCGATGGCACGACCGAGCAGGTGACCATCCTGCGCTGGATCGAAAGCGGGTCTTTGTCGGTGGATTGGGGCATTCGCCTCGACCGTCTGACGACGATCATGCTGATCGTGGTGAACACGGTCTCGGCGCTCGTGCACCTCTACTCGCTGGGCTACATGGCGCATGATGAGAACTTCGGCGACGACGAGCCTTATCGCGCGCGCTTCTTTGCCTATCTCTCTCTCTTCACTTTCACCATGTTGATGCTGGTGACCTCCGACAACCTGATCCAGATGTTCTTTGGTTGGGAAGGCGTGGGTCTGGCGTCCTACCTGCTGATCGGGTTCTACATCAAGAAGCCCTCCGCCGGTGCCGCCTCGATGAAGGCTTTCATCGTCAACCGTGTCGGTGACTTCGGCTTTATCCTTGGCATGGCCGGTCTGTTCCTGTTGACTGACAGCGTGCGCTTTGACGATGTATTTGCCGCAGGCCCGATGCTGGCGGACACCTCGCTGCATTTCCTCTGGACCGAATGGAACGCCGCCAACCTTCTGGCTTTCCTCTTGTTCGTCGGTGCGATGGGGAAATCGGCGCAGCTTTTCCTGCACACTTGGTTGCCGGACGCGATGGAAGGCCCGACGCCTGTGTCGGCGCTGATCCACGCCGCGACCATGGTGACCGCGGGTGTCTTCCTCGTCTGCCGCATGTCGCCGATCTTTGAATATGCGCCGCAGACCCAGATGTTCGTCATCTACATCGGTGCGACCACGGCGTTTTTCGCCGCCACCGTCGGTCTGGTGCAAAACGACATCAAACGCGTGATCGCTTACTCGACCTGTTCGCAGCTCGGCTACATGTTCGTGGCCGCAGGCGCGGGCGCTTACGGTCCGGCGATGTTCCACCTTTTGACGCACGCCTTCTTCAAGGCCATGCTCTTCTTGGGCGCCGGTTCGGTCATCACCGCGATGCACCACGAACAGGACATGCGCAATTACGGCGCGCTGCGTAAAAAGATCCCTTTCACCTTCTGGATGATGATCATCGGCACGCTGGCGATCACCGGCGTTGGCATCCCGCTCACGCATTTCGGTTTCGCAGGCTTCCTGTCGAAAGACGCCATTATCGAGAGCGCCTATGCCTCGGGTGTCGGTTACGCTTTCTGGATGTTGGTCATCGCGGCGCTGTTCACGTCCTTCTATTCGTGGCGCCTCATTTTCCTGACCTTCTTTGGCAAGGCGCGCGGCGACCATCATGCGCATGATCATGCGCACGAAAGCCCGCTTGTCATGCTGGTGCCGATCGGGACGCTGTCCTTGGGCGCGATCTTTGGCGGCATGATCTGGTACAACAGCTTCTTTGGCGATCATGATAAATTCGTTGAGTTTTTCGCGCTGCCGCATCACGCGGAAGTCGAGATGGTTGACGGTCATGATGCGGGTCACGGCGAAGCTGCTGCGGATACGCACGGTGAAGAGGCTGCGCACGGCATGGCGCCGCAAGGTGCGATCTTCCTGGCGGCCGACAACACCGTTCTGGACGACGCCCACCACGCGCCGACTTGGGTGAAAGTGTCGCCCTTCATCGCCATGGTGCTTGGCTTCCTGATCGCCCTTTGGTTCTACATCTGGAAACCGGAAACGCCCGCGAAATTGGCGAAAAGCCAGCCCGTCGCTTACCAGTTCCTGCTGAACAAATGGTACTTCGACGAGCTTTATAACGCGATCTTCGTGCGTCCCGTTCTGGCCCTTGGCCGCTTCCTCTGGAAACGCGGCGACGAAGGCATCATTGACGGCGGGATCAACGGTCTTGCGCTTGGCATCGTGCCCTTCTTCACCCGCCTTGCTGGCCGGGCACAGTCGGGCTTCATCTTCACTTACGCTTTTAGCATGGTTCTGGGGATTGTGATCTTGGTAACCTGGATGTCGATCGGCGGGGGGGCACACTGATGGAAAACGTGCTTTCTTTCGTCACCTTCCTTCCGACGGTGGCCGCCCTCGTGCTCGCGCTTTTCCTGCGCGGCGAGGATGCGGTGGCTCAACTCAACGCAAAACGACTGGCTCTGTTCGCCACCGTGATCACCTTTGTGATCTCTCTGTTCATCCTCTTTGGCTTTGACCCGGAAAACACCGGGTTCCAGATGGTCGAAGAGGCCGACTGGATCATGGGCCTCAAATACAAGATGGGCGTCGATGGCATTTCGGTGCTTTTCGTGATGCTCACCACCGCGCTTATGCCGCTGGTGATCTGGTCCGCATGGGATGTGAAAACCCGCGTCAAGGAATACATGATCGCTTTCCTTCTGTTGGAAACGCTCATGCTCGGCGTGTTCTGCGCGCTCGATCTGATGCTCTTCTACCTCTTCTTCGAAGCAGGCCTCATTCCGATGTTCCTGATCATCGGCATCTGGGGCGGCAAGAACCGCATCTATGCCGCGTTCAAGTTCTTCCTCTACACCTTCCTGGGCTCCGTCCTGATGCTCGTTGCCATGGTCGCCATGTATATCGACGCGGGCACCACCGACATCGTGCAGCTCATGGCGCATGATTTCTCGTCCGAGACGATCCAGGTGCTGGGCTTCAACATCATCGGCGGGTTCCAGACCTTGGCCTTCCTCGCCTTCTTCGCCTCTTTCGCGGTGAAGATGCCGATGTGGCCGGTGCACACCTGGTTGCCCGACGCCCACGTTCAGGCGCCGACCGCCGGGTCCGTGGTTCTGGCCGCGATCCTCTTGAAAATGGGCGGCTACGGCTTCCTGCGCTTCTCGCTTCCGATGTTCCCGGTGGCCTCCGCCAACCTCGCGGATTTCATCATGGTGCTGTCGGTCATCGCCATTGTCTACGCGTCGCTCGTGGCTCTGGTGCAGAGCGACATGAAAAAGCTGATCGCCTATTCTTCGGTTGCCCACATGGGCTACGTCACTGCGGGTATCTTTACCTTCAACCAACAGGGTCTCGATGGCGCGATCTTCCAGATGATCTCCCACGGTTTCGTCTCCGGCGCGCTCTTCCTCTGTGTCGGCGTGATCTACGACCGGATGCACACCCGTGAGATCGACGCCTTCGGCGGCCTCGTGAACAAGATGCCGGCCTACGCGCTTGTCTTCATGTTCTTCACCATGGCGAACGTCGGCCTTCCGGGCACCTCCGGCTTCATCGGGGAATTCCTCACGATCCTCGGCATGTTCCAGGCCAACACCTGGATCGCTCTGGTCGCCGCCTCTGGCGTGATCTTCTCCGCCTGTTACGCGCTCTGGCTCTACCGCCGCGTCGTCTTGGGCGATCTGATCAAGGAAAGCCTCAAGACGATCAAGGACATGACCCCGCGCGAGAAATGGATCTTTGCGCCGCTCGTGGCGATGACGCTCCTCTTGGGCGTCTACCCGGCGCTGGTGCTCGATCTGATCGGGCCGTCGGTCTCCGCATTGATTGACAACTATCACGCTGCTCTGCCGATGATGGCAGACGTCGCCACCCACTAAAGGACACCGGGATATGACTTCTACTGACTTTTCCACCGTCCTGCCGGAAGTTCTCCTTGCCATCTACGGCATGGCGGCGCTCCTGTTCGCCGTCTACACCGGCAAGGACAAACTCGCGGCTCTGATCACCTGGGTGACCGCCGCAGTCTTCGTCATCATAGCTCTGATGATCGGTCTGGGCGGCGAGGGCTCTCGGGTCGCTTTCGGCGGCATGTTCATCGACGATGCGTTTTCGCGCTTCGGCAAAGTGGGCGTGCTTCTCGCGGGTGCTGCCGTGCTCGTGATGTCCTACGACTTCTTGGACAAGCGCGGCTTCGCCAAGTTCGAATACCCGATCCTCGTGCTCTTCTCCACGATCGGCATGATGGTCATGGTCTCTGCGGGCGACCTGATGGCGCTCTATCTCGGCCTCGAACTGATGTCCTTGGCGCTCTACGTCATCGCCTCCTTCCGTCGCGACAGTGTGAAATCCACCGAAGCGGGCCTCAAGTATTTCGTGCTTGGCTCTCTGTCCTCGGGCTTGTTGCTCTACGGCTCGTCCTTGGTTTACGGCTTCTCCGGCACCACCTCTTTCGCGGGCATCATCTCTGTCGTGCAGAACGACGTGCCGGTGGGCGTGCTCTTTGGCCTCGTCTTCGTGATGACCGGCCTCGCGTTCAAGGTTTCTGCCGTGCCGTTCCACATGTGGACCCCGGACGTTTACGAAGGCGCACCGACGCCGACCACCGCCTTCTTTGCCACCGCGCCGAAACTTGCCGCCATGGGCCTCTTCGCCCGCGTGCTGCATGACGCTTTCGGCGGCATCGTCGGCGACTGGCAACAGGTTCTGGCCGTCATCGCCGTGGCCTCCATGTTCCTGGGCGCCATTGCCGGGATCGGTCAAAAGAACATCAAACGTCTGATGGCCTATTCCTCAATCTCGCACATGGGTTTCGCGCTCATGGGCCTGGCGGCTGGCAATGCCGAGGGCGTGCAATCCGCGATGATCTACATGGCGATCTATGTGACGATGAACATCGGCACCTTCGCCTTCATCATGACGATGGAGCGGGACGGCAAACCTGTCACCGACATCTCCGCGCTGAACCTCTACTGGCGCAATTCTCCGACGAAAGCGCTGGCCCTTTTGGTCCTGATGTTCTCGCTCGCGGGTGTGCCGCCGATGCTCGGTTTCTTCGGGAAGCTGGCGGTGCTTCAGGCCGCTTGGGGTGCAGGTCTCGTTTATCTTGCCGTCTTCGGTGTGATCGCCTCCGTGATCGGCGCGTTCTACTACCTGCGCATCGTTTACTACATGTACTTCGGCGCCGAGACCGATCCGCTCGACAAAGTCTCCAGCCCGGTCACCTTCGCGCTTCTGACCCTCTCCGCACTGATCATGCTTGTCGGGATCGTCAACATGTTCGGTGTTGAGGGTATGGCGGCGATTGCGGCGGATGCGCTGGTCAAGTGAGCCCCGCTGACGCTCGTCATACCTGGCCTGCGGGCGTTGGGCGCACCGTCCTCGCATCTGTGGACAGCACCATGTCGGAGGCCGCGCGTGTCGCGGCCTCTTCCACATTTCCGCAATGGATCATGGCCCAGACCCAGACGGCGGCCCATGGTCGTCGTGGACGCCCCTGGACCATGCCGGAGGGCAACTTTGCCGCCACGCTTTTGATGTTCCCGCTGGAACGGCCCGAACTCGTGGCGTTGCGCAGTTTCGTGGCCTCTCTGGCGCTCTATGACGCCTTCGTCGCTGTGACAGGCCGTTCCGATCCGTTCTCGCTCAAATGGCCCAACGACGTGCTTTTGAACGGCGGCAAGGTTGCGGGTATCTTGTTGGAGCGTGGGCCTTCGTATCTTGCTATTGGCATCGGCATCAACCTCGCCGAAGCGCCGCCTCTGTCCATGGTCGAAGAGGGGGCAACACCGCCCGTCTCCTTGGCGCATGAGACCGGTGCCTTGGTGGCGCCCGAGGAATTCCTCGATCTGCTCGCGCCCGCTTACGCCCATTGGGAGACGCAATTCACCACCTACGGCTTTGCCCCGATCCGCGAGGCCTGGTTGGTGCGCGCGGCGCGTCTGGGCAGTGAAATTCGCGCGCGGACGATGCGCGAGACCCACCACGGCACGTTTGAGACTGTAGACGCCTTTGGCAATCTCGTGCTGGCCACCTCCAAGGGCAAGCTCACCATCCCAGCCGCAGAGGTCTATTTCTGATGCTTCTCTGTATCGACACCGGCAACACCAACACCGTCTTTTCCATCTGGAACGGAAGCGCGTTCATCGCCACATGGCGCACCTCGACGGAGCACCAGCGCACGGCGGATCAGTATTACGTCTGGCTCTCGACGCTGATGAATTTCCAAAAGATCGAGGCGGACATCACCGAGGTGATCATCTCCTCGACCGTGCCGCGTGTGGTGTTCAACCTGCGGGTTCTGGCGAACCGCTATTTCAACTGTCGGCCGCTTGTGGTCGGCAAGCCGGAATGCCTCTTGCCGCATATGCCGCGTGTCGATGAGGGCACCACTGTGGGGCCGGACCGTCTTGTGAACTCCGCAGGTGCCTTTGATCGCTTCGGCGGCGATCTCATCGTGGTGGATTTCGGTACGGCGACCACCTTCGACGTGGTGGCCGAGGACGGGGCTTATGTCGGCGGCGTGATCTCTCCCGGTGTGAACACCTCGCTCGAAAGCCTCCACCTCAAGGCCGCCGCTCTGCCGCATGTCGATGTCACCATGCCCGAGAAGGTCATCGGCACCAACACAGTCGCCTGTATGCAATCGGGGGTGTTTTGGGGCTATATTGGTCTCGTGCGTGAGACATGTAACCGCATCAAGACCGAATATGGCCGTCCGATGCAGGTGATTTCGACCGGAGGCCTTGCGCCGCTCTTCGATCAGGGTCACAAACTGTTTGACCATTTCGATGAATTCCTGACCATTCACGGCCTCGTCGTGATCCATAAGTATAATAAGGACATGGGTAACCTATGAGCGACCGTCTTCTCTATCTTCCTCTGGGGGGCGCCGGCGAGATCGGCATGAACTGCTATGTCTATGGCTATGGGCCTGCGGGCAAGGAACGGTATATCGTCGTCGATCTCGGCGTCACCTTCCCCTCGATGGATGGCACGCCGGGCGTCGATCTGATCTTTGCCGATGTCGCCTGGCTCGAGGAGCGCAAGGACCGCATCGACGGCATTTTCATCACCCACGCGCACGAAGATCACGTCGGCGCCGTCGGCCACCTCTGGCCGCGTTTGGACGCGCCGATCTATGCCCGTGCGTTTACCGCCCATCTGGCGCGTTTGAAATTCGAAGAGCACGGCCATGACGAGTTGCAGATCAAAACCGTTTCCGCCTGGCCCGAACAGATCACTGTCGGCCCCTTCACCGTGGGCTTCGTGCCGATCTCCCACTCGATTCCGGAATCCTCCGCCCTAGTGATCGACAGCCCGGCGGGCCGGGTGATCCACACCGGCGACTTCAAAACCGACGAAAACCCGGTGGTGGGCGAGCCTTTCGACCGCGCCCTGTTCGAAGAGATTTCCAAGAACGGTGTCAAAGCGCTGGTCTGCGATTCCACCAACGTCTTCTCGCCCAATCCGGGCCGCTCCGAGTCCGAGGTCATCGGCCCGCTGACCGATCTCATTTCCTCGCTCGACGGCATGGTGGCAGCGACCACATTTGCCTCGAACATCGCGCGGGTGAAGACGCTGGCCGAAGCTGGGTCGAAAGCCGGGCGTTCCGTCGTCCTTCTGGGCCGCGCCATGCGCCGGATGATCACGGCGGCGATCGAGACCGGCATCATCTCCGATTTCCCGAAAACCGTCTCGCCGGAAAATGCCGCCGATATTCCGCATGAAAACCTCATGCTGCTCACGACCGGGTCGCAGGGCGAACATCGTGCGGCTACCGCACAGCTGTCGCGCGGCAAATACCTTGGCCTCAAGATGGCAGAGGGCGATACGATGATTTTCTCCTCGAAAACCATTCCCGGCAATGAGGTCTCCGTCGGTCGTATTCTCAATGCGTTCTCGGAAATGGGTGTCGAGACGATCTCTGGCCGTGACGAGATTCACGTCTCTGGCCACGCCAACCGCCCGGATCTGGCGCTAATGCATGAGATCGTCAAACCGCAGGTCGTGATCCCGATGCATGGCGAACACCGCCACCTGCGCGAACATGCGAAACTGGCCGACTCCAATGGTTTCCAATCCATCGTGGCACCGAATGGCGTCGGTGTGGATCTCTCCGGCAATGCGCCGCGCGTGGTTGAATATATCGAAACCGGCCGCACCTATCTCGATGGCTCGATCCAGATCGGCGCGCTCGATGGCATCGTGCGCGACCGTATCCGCATGGCGCTCAATGGCCTTGTCGTGGCCACGGTGATCATCGAAGATGACGAGCCGCTGGGCGATTGCTGGTGCGAACTGCGCGGCCTGCCGGAAACAGGCCTGTCGCGCGCGCCTCTCAATGAGGTTCTCGAAGAGGATGTGAACCAGTTCCTGATGCGTGCCAAACCCAAGACCCTGTCGGATGACGACAAGATCGAAGAGGAAATGCGCCGCATCATCCGCCGCACGACCCAAGAAGAAGTCGGCAAAAAGCCCGAGGTTCAGATCATCATCTCGCGCCTGTCGAACTGATCTATAGTGTGACGGGGACGGTCACCCCGATCCCGTAAAAAATTTAAACGCCCCCGTGGTTTCGAGCCCGGGGCGTTTTGCTGCTCCTAGATGATTTTTCGACACGCGATCAAAAGCGCTTGATCGAACGTGGGAGACGGGTCATGAAGTCATGCGTTGTTAACCCTCTTGAGGCATATGTGCTTAAAAATTTCCTTTGCGCAGCCGCTTTCGCCAGGGCTCTCCCGGTCGCTGCGCAGGCTCGTCCCATGACGTTTAACGTGGATTTCTCAGGTAGAGCGGGGGGGCTTTGGCTCCGGCACGATGGTGGTCGAAAGCGATCTGCTCACGGACCCTTCGCCCGCAGGCGCTCCGGCGATGTCCTACGATTTTCTCTTTCAATACGACAATGGCCATGTGTCCGAGAAAAGCGCCAGCGAAGTCTTGGCGGCTTTTCTCATCCTGTCGGGGCCGCTTAATCTTTCGAGAGATCTGATCGGTCAAAGCTCGTTTATTGACGTTCTGTTCTTCGATTTTATGAGCACGGGACCCGATAGCTTTAGCTATTACGTCGATATCGACACAAATGAGACCTTCACCTTGACAAGCATGACGACCGGAGGAACGGCTGCCAGCCGTTCCGCTTCCGGCGACGCTTCCGCTTTTGTTGGCAGGGCTGGGTGGCTTCGGGCTGATCCGTCGCAAGCGCAAAGCCACCAACATCTGACAGCGCGTCTGTGTAAAATGTCAAAACCCGCCATTGGCGGGTTTTTTCATAAGCCATCATGACGGCGTTGGCTCAACCCGCCTGACGTTCCTCAAAGCTCAGCGCGATGAAGGAGGGCAGGTGATCGCCAAGGCCCACGACCTTGTCTTCCTCTTTGCGGCCATGACCGCGACGCGGCTGCTTCGGTTCGGATTTGGGCTCCGACTTCGGCTCAGATTTCGGCGGCGTAGCGCCGTGATCCTGTTGGACCTCTACAGCCTGATCCTCGGTTTTGACCTCATCCGTTTTGTCGGATTTGCGACGGCGCGAGCGGCTGCGCTTCGGCTTTTCGGACGTGGTGTCATCGCTTTCTGGCGTTTCTTCCGTGACGGCGCCAAGCGGGTTCTCCAGGCGCGGAATGTCCTTGGCGATCAGCGCTTCGACATCGGCGAAATTCTTTTCGTCGCGCGGCTCGCAAATCATGATCGCCTTGCCATCGCGTCCGGCGCGGCCCGTGCGGCCGATGCGGTGCACATAGTCCTCAGCATGGCTCGGCACGTCGAAGTTGAACACATGGGTCACAGAGGCCACGTCCAGCCCGCGGGCCGCCACGTCGGAGGCCACAAGGATCTTGATCTCGCCGCCGCGGAATTTTTCCAGTGTGGCGTTCCGTTGGCTCTGGTCCAGATCGCCGTGGATCGGCGAGGCCTGATAGCCGTATTTGTTCAAGGACTTGGACACGATGTCCACATCCGTCTTGCGGTTGCAGAAAATGATGCCGTTTTGCAGCTTGTCGCCCTCGGCGTCGATCAGCGCGCGCAGAAGTTTGCGTTTTTCACTGGCCGCACGGTCCCGGCGCGAGCCTTTGAACATCACCACATGCTGTTCGATGTTCTCGCCCGAGGTCGCCTGACGCGCCACTTCGATGCGGGCAGGGGCCGAGAGGAAGGTGTTGGTGATCCGCTCGATCTCCGGCGCCATGGTGGCGGAGAAGAACAGCGTCTGGCGGGTAAAGGGCGTCAGGCCAAAGATGCGTTCGATGTCGGGGATGAACCCCATGTCGAGCATCCGGTCGGCCTCATCCACCACCATGACTTTCACGTCCGACAGGATCAGCTTGCCACGTTCGAAATGGTCGAGCAAACGCCCGGGCGTCGCGATCAGCACGTCGACACCCTTGTCGATCAGCGCATCTTGCTCCTTGAAGCTCACGCCACCGATCAACAGCGCCTTCGTCAGCTTCATGTATTTAGTGTATTGATCGAAATTCTCGGCCACCTGTGCGGCCAACTCGCGCGTCGGACAAAGCACCAAAGAGCGCGGCATCCGGGCACGCGCGCGGCCACGGGCCAGGTTGGTGATCATCGGCAAAACGAAAGATGCGGTTTTGCCGGTCCCGGTCTGGGCGATGCCCAAGACGTCTTTGCCTTCGAGTGCGGGCGGAATGGCTCCGGCCTGAATCGGCGTCGGGCTGTCGTATCCAGCATCTTCGACGGCTTTGAGAACTTTGGGGGCGAGATTGAGATCGGTGAACTTGGTCAAATTGTACCTTTCGCGATGTTGCGGCTGTGAAGTGGCCGCAAAAGCCCGCGCGGCCCGCCCGGCCATATTGCCGAGGCGTCTTTCGCGCGTCTTCTACGCCCGATGGCGCAAAAGGTCAAGGAATGCTGCATTTTCGGGGTGAAAGCCCGTCAAGGAACCTTTCGGCAGAGCTTTTCGTTAAAAAAACACCTACATCACCGTCTCAGGAAAGGGAGCCGCGATATGATCAAGAAATACGGGACCGCCGAATGGCGTGGAGGTTTGAAAGAGGGCAAGGGCGAAATTTCGACCCAGAGCGGGGCGCTCTCCGATCAGCCCTATGGTTTCAACACGCGATTTGAGGACAAACCGGGCACCAACCCGGAGGAGTTGATTGGCGCGGCGCACGCCGGGTGCTTCTCGATGGCGCTGGCCAATATCTTGGGCGAGGATGGCATCGTGCCTGATAAAATCGAGACACGTTCGACCATTTCGCTCTCGATGGAGGAGGGCCCGAAAGTGGTGGCTGCCCATCTTGATGTTAAAATCTCGGCCGGGGCGGACACCAAGGCGATCACAGCCGCGGCGGAGAAGGCGGAAACCGGGTGCCCCATCTCGCAGCTGCTCGATTGCGAGATCACCATGGATCTGGACATTTTCTGATCTCCAAACAAAAACGCCGCCTCAATCTTCGAGGCGGCGTTTTTATTCAATGAGTTATGCTTGTATGGGCGATCTCAAGATCCTGTCACGACAGCATTTTCCAACACCGCCGCCTGCCAGGTTTCCGGGTCCAGCACCGGCATCATATCGCCCTTGATGGTCACGCGCGCGCCTTCTTCAAGGCCTTGGATCGGGGTGTTCAGGCTGACCTGCACGGAGGCGCCATGCTCGCCGCTGCCGCAGAACGGGCAAAGCCCCATGTCTGACACAAGGATCAACTCGCGAATGTCCTCGCCCGGTGTCAAAGGTACGGCATAGCCCGTCAATTCCATGCCCTTCACGCCGTTTTTCAACCGCTCGGGAAAGCCCTTTTTGACCTCATAGCTGGTCTCGGTGACCACCTCGTCAATCGTGATGCCTTTCAAAAGATCCCAGCCGGGCGCCTCCGCGAAGACGGGAAAAGCAGTGGCGGACAGGCCTGCGGTCATGCTGGCAGTCAAGGCGATGCGGCTGACGGACATGGGATCTCCATTCTGTGCGAATACGGTTCGAATAAGTGTAATCTTTTCGGCATCATAACGACTTGCGCGCCGTCCGCACCCGTAAAAATCGGGTTTGGCAAAACTTCGCCGCCGGGTGCAGGCGCGTCAAAGCCCAAGCGTCAGAAGCACGACGCCAGGCAGCAGCAAGAGGAGAGCTGCGATAATCCACAGGCCATCGCGCCCTGTCAGGCCAATCCCAAGCGCGATGAGTGGAAGCGAGAGGGCGATGGGCAGTCCGGGAATGAAGCCGACAAGGATCATGCCGAGGCCGAAGAGGGCTGTCAGAACCGCGAAAATACGGGAAGGCCCGCGCCCGGTGACAAGGCCAGTCAGGCGTTCATGCACAAAAGGCGCCAACTTGTTGGCAAAGGTGTGGGCCTTATGGCTGCCTCTGCGGAGGGTGTCGGTGGAGATCGTGCGATCCCGCAGCCAATGCGGCAACCAAAGCCCGCGTTTGCCCCGGAGTGTTTGGGTTGCCAAGAGGATCAACAGGCCACCTGCTATGGCGGGCAGGCCGGGGATCGAGCCGACGAAGGTTACCAGCATGCCAGTAAGCACGTAAAATGGCCCGACCCCTCGCGATTCCATGGTTTTGACCAGCGTGCCGATGGACAGCTCTTGCTGTGTCTCGGTCAGGCTGTCTAGATCGCCAAACATCTCTGTCAGCTGATCCCTGTTATCCGAATGTCTGCCGTCGCTCATGCCCGATCCCTGCGTTCCCTCATGAGGACAGACGCATCAAAGCCCAAAAGGTTCCAAAATCGGCCCCTTTGAGATCAGACCATCATCTCTTTCGTTGCCGAAAGCGTCAGTTCCGGGTAATCGCGTTCGATGCGGTCGATGTCCCATTGCAGGCGTGTCAAAAACACCGGATCACCGTCGTGGTCATAGGAAATATGCTGTTTGTTCGCGTTGATAAACTTGTCCAATTCCAACTTCGGACCGGTCACCCAGCGCGCAGATGTGAATTGAGACGCATCAAATCGAACAGGCAGGCCATATTCCAACTCGATCCGGCTGGCCAGCACTTCGAACTGAAGTGCACCGACGACGCCGACGATAAACCCGGAGCCGATGGCCGGTTTGAACACTTTCGCCGCACCTTCCTCGGCGAATTGCATGAGTGCCTTTTCGAGGTGCTTGGCTTTCATCGGATCGCCCGCGCGCACACCTTGCAATAGCTCGGGTGCGAATGACGGGATGCCGGTCACGCGAATGTCCTCGCCCTCGGTCAGCGTATCACCGATGCGCAATTGCCCGTGGTTCGGAATGCCGATGATGTCGCCGGCCCAAGCCTCTTCGGCCAACTCCCGGTCAGAGGCCAGAAACAGCACCGGGTTCGAGATCGCCATCGGTTTTTTCGAGCGCACATGGGTGAGTTTCATGCCACGTTTGAAATGCCCCGCGGCCAGACGCACGAAAGCCACGCGGTCGCGGTGTTTTGGGTCCATATTGGCCTGAACCTTGAAGACATAGCCCATGACTTTGGTCTCGTCCGGGCTGATCGCGCGCGGCGTGGCCTTTTGCGGCTGCGGCACGGGACCGTATTTGGCGATGCCGTCCATCAGTTCCTGCACGCCGAATGAATTGATCGCGGAGCCGAACCAAATCGGCGTCAACGTCCCGTCGAGAAACGCCTGACGATCAAAGGCGGGCAACAACTCGCGCGCCATTTCCAGCTCTTCCTTGAGCTGTTCCAACAGGTGCTCCGGTACATGCTCTGCCAGTTTCGGATCGTCCAGCCCTTCGATTTTGATGCTCTCGGCCACCTTGTTGCGGTCGGCCCGGTCCATCAGCTCAAGCCGGTCGTTCAACACGTCATAGCAGCCTAGGAAATCCCGCCCGACGCCAATCGGCCAAGAGGCGGGCGTCACGTCAATCGCCAAGTTTTCCTGAATTTCGTCAATGATCTCAAGCGTGTCGCGGCTCTCACGGTCCATCTTGTTACAAAACGTCAGGATCGGCAGATCGCGCATCCGGCAAACTTCGAACAGTTTCTGCGTCTGGCTCTCCACGCCCTTCGCGCCGTCGATCACCATGATCGCCGCGTCCACTGCGGTGAGCGTGCGGTAGGTGTCCTCGGAAAAATCCGAGTGGCCGGGCGTGTCGACAAGGTTGAACCGATGCCCGTCGAAATCGAAGGACATCGCAGAGGCCGACACGGAAATCCCGCGGTCCTTTTCCATCTGCATAAAGTCCGACCGGGTCCGCCGCGCTTCGCCTTTTGCGCGCACCTGACCGGCCATCTGGATCGCACCCCCGTACAACAGGAATTTCTCCGTCAACGTCGTCTTACCGGCGTCCGGGTGCGAGATGATGGCGAAGGTCCGGCGACGAGCAATCTCCGGCGGCAATTCGGGGGCGTTATGGCTACGATCCAACATGCGCGTTCATATACGCGTGGGCGTCATCCCCGGCAATGGGCAAAGAAACATGACACACAACGGGCGCGATGTGTGGTTCCCTGTTTCCTTTGCTGCCCGAAATACTCAACTCCCCGACGCGGACCGCAACACGTCCGCCGCTACAGAGGGCTCCAGCATGCCATCACGCAGCTCAAACGCCCGCGGCGTTTCGGCGAAAGTTTGATCAGACGACAGTTTCGCCTGAATATCCGCCGGAAGAAAGGGTTTGACCCGCTCGTCCACAAACATGCTTTCGGCGGCGATACCCTCGGCATAGATGATCTCGTGGCTGTCGAAGAGAATCTGGAAATAATCCACGAAGCCGCCTTCGGTTTGGATGACATTCTGGCCGTTCACCAACAGCTTGGCCTTGACCAGAACCTCCGCGCGTCCGGCGCGGACGGCATCACGGCGTTGGTAGATGAAAATCCGGTGATGCGGTGAGACCACCAGATCATGGGCATTGTTCAAGGCCCCCTTTTTGATCACGATGGGGGCAAAGGCGCCGGTCGCGCGCACGGTTTGTGCACCGATCCAGCGGACCTCTTTCGGACCATGGTCGCGGGTCAAAACCCGATCGCCGACAGCCAGCTCCTCGATCGGTTTTTGCATCCCGTTGGCCAGTGTGATCCGCGTGCCACGGGTAAAGGCGACACAGGCGATGTCTGACAAGCGGGTGCGTGCTGTGTCTTCGTCGATCTTGACCAGCGCATATTCCATGTCCGGGTTCAACGGCGCGAAGGGCAGGAAAAAGGTCTCTTCGATCAGGCCGTCTTCATCGGTTTCAACGATCACGAGGACTTCGACGGTGCCGCCGGAGGAGGCCATGAAGGTTGCGACGCAATCGAGGTGCAGCGCATGAGACACGCGACCCAGCTCCGTGCCTTCAGCAACGCTCAGCCTGTCGTTTTCGACCATGATGGACAAGCGGCGCCGCAGCGCGTCCTTGTGGAACTGGTAATTGTCGGCCAGCTCCATCTCGGAGGCCTGTGACAGGCCATCACCCAGATTCACGCCATTGGTCACACGCAAGTCCCGGCCACAGTAAACAGCAAGGCTCTGCAAGGGCAGGCCGCATTGACCCTCCACGCGTTGCGATATGATGTTGCTGTTGCCTTCCGCCGTCATAACAGGCTCCGATCCCCCCTGAACGTCAATATCGTGCCCCTCAAAGGGCGCTCTGTCCGTGAAGCCGGATTTCGATATCGCATGGGCCGCAGTATGTCGAAAGTTACTCTCTTTGTACATAGATACACCTAACAAGCACGCGTCACAGGGTATTGCTCTTTAACATTTCCTGACTATCCCGAAACAATGGCATGATTTGGGCAAGACTGGTGTGTTTTCTGGCAAAACGCTGATCGGCGATGCGATGAGGGGGTGACCCAGGCAAGAATGACCAAGACTCGGCTGGCCCTCGAAAAGGCGGAGAGTTACTAATATGACCAAGACATAGCGCGACAGCACGAAGGAGACGGGAATGGATCTTGGGATCAAAGGCAAAAAGGCACTGGTTTGTGCGTCCTCCAAAGGACTTGGTCTGGGCTGCGCGCGCGCGCTGGCGGAGGCCGGTGTCGATCTGGTGATGAACGCCCGGGGAGCCGACCTGCTCGAGGCCGAGGCCCAGAAGATTCGCGATGACTTCGGTGTTGCCGTTGTGACCGTCGCCGCCGATGTCACCACCGAAGAGGGCCGCGCCGCCATCCTCAAAGAGGCCGAGGGTGCCGATATCTTGGTGAATAACGCAGGCGGCCCGCCCGCAGGCATGTGGACCGATTGGGAGCGTGACGACTTCATCAGCGCGCTCGATTCGAACATGCTGGCCCCCATCGCGCTGATCAAGGCGCTGGTGCCGGGCATGATAGAGCGCGGCTGGGGCCGGGTGGTCAATATCACCTCTGTCGCGGTGAAATCGCCTTTGGGACATTTGGGTCTGTCGAATTCGGCGCGCGCAGGGCTAACCGGCTATGTCGCGGGCACGTCGCGCCAGATCGCGGCCTCTGGTGTTGTGATGAACAACCTTTTGCCCGGTTTCCACGCCACGGATCGCATGACCGGCATGGACAAGACGCTCGCCGAGAGCCGTGGCGCCACGCCCGAAGAGATCACCGCCGAGCGCGCCAAATCCGTGCCTGCCGGGCGGTACGGCACCATCGAGGAATTCGGCGCCACCTGTGCTTTTATGTGTTCGCAATATGCGGGCTTTATGGTCGGCCAGAATGTGCTTTTGGATGGCGGTCAGTTCAATTCGACCTTCTGAGACGAGATAGGGGAGAGGGCCATGAGCCACGCGGATGTTCAGGACTATTACGGCAAGGTGTTGCAGGGCTCTGAGGACCTGAAAACCAACGCCTGTTGCTCGCCCGATGATCTGTCGGCGTCGCTCAAATCGGCCCTCTCCAACGTCCACGACGAGGTGCTGAGTCGCTACTACGGTTGCGGGTTGATCGCGCCGGATGTGTTGGAGGGCGCGCGGGTTTTGGACCTCGGCTCCGGGTCGGGCCGTGATGTCTATGCTCTGGCGCAGTTTGTCGGCGAAGATGGCTTTGTCGTCGGCGTCGATATGACCGAGGAACAACTTTCTGTGGCCCGACGTCATCAGGAGTGGCACACCGAGCACTTTGGCTATGCAAAGTCTAATGTCGCGTTTCATCAGGGCTATATCGAAAAGCTCGATGAGCTGCCGCTGGAGGACGCCAGCTTCGATGTGATCGTCTCCAATTGCGTCTTGAACCTCGCCATGGACAAGCCCGCCGTACTGCGCGAGGCCTACCGCCTGTTGAAACCGGGCGGAGAGATGTATTTCTCCGATGTCTACGCCGACCGGCGTGTACCGGAGGCGCTCAGGGCCGATCCGGTGCTCTATGGCGAATGCCTCTCCGGAGCGCTTTATTGGAATGATTTCGAATATATGGCCCGTGCGGCGGGATTCGCCGATCCGCGTCTGGTGACCCACCGCGCGTTGACGGTCGAGAACCCGGAGCTGGAGGCCAAAGTCGCACCGATCAAGTTCATTTCCGCCACCTATCGCCTGTTCAAACTCGATCTCGAACCGGAATGCGAAGACTACGGTCAGGCGGTGATCTACAAAGGCACCGTGCCCGGCGCGCCGCATGAATTCGTGTTGGACGGCGGTCATGTGATCGAGACCAGCCGGGTTTTCCCGGTCTGTGGCAACACTTTCAAAATGCTGGCCGACACACGCTTTGCACCGCATTTCGAGTTTATCGGCGATTTTTCCACCCATTACGGCATTTTCGCAGGCTGCGGCGGGACCAGCCCCTTTGATAGCCTGTCGGACAGCGGCGCGCCCGCATCCTCCGGTGGCTGTTGCTAAGGGGGCCTGCGCCTGTTAGGGAAGTTGAGAATTTTCGTCAGACAAAGCTCCCGCCCGTGACCGACCCGCGCCTGGAAATCCGCAACATCCGCCGCCGCTTTCAGGGCCGCGATGTGGTGTCCGATGTCTCGCTCAAGGTGATGCCGGGGCAGGTGACCTGTCTTTTGGGGCCGTCGGGCTGTGGCAAATCCACGACGTTACGCATCATCGCGGGCGTCGATATGCAGGACGCGGGCGAGATTTATGTCGATGGGCAACTGGTCTGCGACACCGTGTTTCGGGTCCCGCCAGAGCGACGGTCCATCGGTTTGATGTTCCAGGATTTTGCACTTTTCCCACATTTGAGCGTCTGGGAGAACGTGAGCTTTGGCTTAAAGGGGCACAAATCCGACAAACGCGCGCGTGTGGAGGAACTGCTGGACAAGGTCGAGCTTCTGTCCGCCATCGACAAGTTCCCGCATGAATTGTCCGGCGGCGAACAACAGCGGATCGCGCTCGCCCGCGCCTTGGCGCCGCGCCCTTCGATCATGTTGATGGATGAGCCCTTTTCCGGTCTGGATGAACGTCTCAAGGACGACATTCGCGACAGCACTTTGGATGTGTTGAAATCCGAAAACACTGCCGTTTTGCTCGTCACCCATGAGCCACACGAGGCCATGCGCATGGCCGATGAGATCGCGCTCATGCGTGACGGCAAAATCGTGCAACAGGGCGCGCCCTACAACATTTACAACGCCCCCGTGGACCGCAAAGCAGCGGCGTTTTTCAGCGATATCAATGTGATCCGGGGCACGGTTCAGAAGCTTGCCGTGACTACGGCTTTCGGCGAATTCCTCTGCCCGGGGCAGCCCGATGGCGCAGAGGTCGAGATCGTCATCCGCCCGCAACATCTGCGCATCGACTTTGATCGCGAAGGTCGCGGCCCCAATCCGACGCCGCAATATGGCACGCCGGCGCGCGCGGTTGTGCAGCGGGCGCGGTTCATGGGGCGCGAGAGCCTTGTGGAGTTCAAGATGGAGTTCGACGGATCGGTTTTGAAAGCCACGGTGCCCTCGGTGTTTCTGCCGAAGCCAGGGACCGCCATGTGGCTGATGATGCGCCGGGACCGGTGTTTTGTGTTTCCCACAAAAGCCGCCTAAGTCTTTCCTGCGAAAGGTTTATCGGAAAGGTTTATTGGCTTTTTGGTAGGCGATGAATTCGGTCAATGTCTTGCCCGGTTCGTCTTTGAACTGCGCGCCTGTGTCGATCACAGTCTCGATCCGGTCGACTCGAAACGTCCGAAATCCTGCGCGTTTCTCGCACCAGGCGCTCATGGTCCAAACCCGCCCCCAATAGTCCAACTGCAAAGGCCGCACGAGCCGTGTGGAGCTCTCTCCCGTGAGCGACAGATAGGTGATGCGGAGCACTTTGCGGTCGCGCACCGCTTGGCGCAAAAGCGGCATATGCCGAAACCCCGCGCGGACGTCCGCGAAGGCAAAGGGATGCACCGCATGGCCCCAACCGGCGGCGGGCGGACCGGTGTTCTCCGGCAGAACTGCGTCAATCTTGGCGGCCAAACTTTGCGCGTTTTCAGACAGTTCCGGGTCCGTCGCCTCGCCCAGAATGGCCACCGCGAGATGCAGCGCTTCCAATTCGCCCATGGTCAGGTTCATCGGCGGCAAGGTGATCGGCGCGGTGATCATATAGCCGACGCCACGTTCGCCTTCGACCGGCACGCCGGAAGCCTTGAGCGTCGCCATATCGCGCCAGATCGTGCGCTCTGACACCTCGACACGCGCGGCCAGATCTCGCGCCTTGTGTAGCTTTCCATCGCGCAGAATCTGGATGAGATCGAACAGGCGGTCGCTGCGCCGGATGCCGGTTTGTTTGCGACCGCCTGCCATGACTTACGCCACCATATCCGTCACGCTGCGATGGAGCGCGACTTTTGCATGGGCCATTTTCACGCTCTCGCGGGTGACCAAAGCCATGAAGGCCTGCGCCTCAGGCGCGGCCATGAAACCCGCATCGGCGGATTTGGCAGCCGCCTCATTGGTCCAGACGTAATCCTCGCGCCAAAGGCCCGTCTCATCGCAAGACAGCGTGCGGGTGCAGAGGCCCTCGCACCGGTCGAGGTACCCATCGAGGCCACGGGCCACGGTCATGAACTCTGCGTCGCTGACGCCGTCGTTCAGGCGAAAGGTAACAGTTTCAAGGATTTGAATGTCAGTCATCATCTATCTCCGATTCGGTTTCGATGATCTGAGAATGGGGCTTTTCAACTGACATAAACCTGTCAGTTGATGATTTCCAGCTTCTCATCCCGCGCCAATGTTGTGCAACGGGGCCGCAGGCGCGATTTTGCGCTTTTCCTCCCCGAACGAGCGCCCTAATCCTAATCCCCGAGAGTTGTGACGGGCCCGATGCGTGCCCCGTGAAAAATGGAGAGACACATGCTCAACAACATCGGCCTTCCGGGCCTCCTGCTCATCGCCGTCGTGGTTCTGGTTCTCTTTGGCCGCGGCAAGATTTCCGGCCTCATGGGCGAGGTCGGCAAAGGCATCACGTCGTTTAAAAAAGGCGTGGCCGAAGGCACCAAAGAGATTGAAGACGAAGCTGCCGACGTCGCCAAGGACGTCACCCCCGAGGAGGAGAAAGACAAGGTCTGAGACCTGTTTTCTCGATTGGGTTGGGGGCGTTGGCCCCTCAGACGTGGCATTTAGACAAGGCGGTGCGAGATGTTTGACATCGGCATGTCAGAACTGTTGATCATCGGGGTCGTGGCGTTGATCGTCGTCGGCCCCAAAGATTTGCCGGGGATGTTCCGCACGCTCGGGCGGTTCACGGCGCGGGCGAAATCCATGGCGCGCGAGTTTTCCCGCGCGATGGAAGCGGCGGCGGATGAAAGCGGCGTGAAAGAGGCCACCGAGGCGTTCAAAGGCGCGGCGAACCCGAAGAAATTCGGTCTCGATAAGCTCAACGAGGCGGCGGACACCTTCGAAAAGTGGGACCCGATGAAGGCCGCTGACGGCAAGGCGGCCCCGAAAACGGACAAGTTGCAAAAAGACGAGTTGAGCCCGGAACGTGCCGAGGCGGCCAAGAAAATTTCGGATGCGGCCGCGAAAAAGGCGACCGAGCGGCTCCAGGCCGAATTGGATGCCGAGGCGTCGGACAAGGCGACTGAGAAGAAGGGCGGCGACGCATGAGCGACAGCGATATCGAAGACAGCAGCGCGCCCTTGATCGAACATCTGGCGGAGCTGCGCACGCGGATCATCCGCGCGGTGCTGGCCTTTGTGGTCGGCATGGTGATCTGTTTCGCGGTCGCCGGTCCGATCCTCGATTTCCTCCTGGTGCCGATCGAAAAGAGCATGCGCGCCTTGGGCAACCCGAACCCGGTGATGCAATATACCGCGCCGCAGGAATATTTCTTCACGCTCATTCGCATCTCCATGGTCGGCGGTCTGGCGATCTCCTTCCCGGTGATCGCCTATCAGCTCTGGCGCTTCGTGGCGCCGGGGCTTTACCGCAATGAAAAGAATGCGTTTTTGCCCTTCCTGATCGCCTCTCCGGTGCTCTTCCTGATGGGCGCGGCCTTCGCGCAATATGTGGTTGTGCCGCTGGCGATGACCTTCTTTCTGGGCTTTGCCGATCTGCCGTCTTTCGTGGGCGCGCTGGTCACCAACGGCGGTGACGTGGCGGCGGCCTCGACCGATACTGGCATCGACATCGTCTTCAACGGCAAGGTCAACGAAAGCCTTGATATCACGTTGAAAATGATCGTGGCCTTCGGACTGTGTTTCCAGCTTCCGGTGCTTTTGACGCTGATGGGTAAGGCCGGTCTTGCGACGGCGCGCGGCCTGCGGGCGACCCGGAAATACGCCGTCGTGGGCATCCTGACCGTCGCCGCCTTGGTGACGCCGCCGGATGTGACGACCCAACTGATCCTCTTCGTTGTGGTTTACGGCCTCTACGAAGTCTCGATCTTCCTCGTCGCGCGTGTCGAAAAGAAACGTACCGAAGAACTTCGCGCCGCTGGCGTGTTGGACGAGGACGAAGACCTGTTTGCCGAGTTTGACGAAGATGACAAGTAAGACCCTGAAACGCATTGCCGAGGCCCTCGAACGGATGGCCCCGGCGCCGATGGATGCGCCCGATTTCGACAGCGCCGAGGCCTATGTCTGGCACACCGAACCGGATGCGCTGCAGCCGGTCAAAACGGTGTCGCGGGTCGATATTTCACTGCTTGTCGGTGTGGATCGCTCTCGGGACACGCTTCTGGAAAACACGCTTCAGTTTGCGCGTGGCTTGCCGGCCAACAATGCGCTCCTGTGGGGCGCGCGCGGGATGGGGAAGTCCTCGCTGGTGAAATCCGTCCATGCGGCGGTGAATGCTCAAGGCCTGCCGCTCAAGATCGTCGAGATGCAGCGTGAAGACCTGCCCACCGTGGCGCGTCTTTTGAACCTGTTGCGCAGCTCCGAGCATCGTTTCCTGCTGTTCTGTGATGACCTGTCGTTCAGCCATGACGACCAGCATTACAAGTCGCTCAAGGCCGTGCTCGACGGCGGCATTGAGGGCCGCCCGGACAATGTGTTGTTCTACGCCACCTCCAATCGCCGCCACCTGATGCCGCGCGACATGATCGAGAACGAGCGCAGCTCCGCGATCAACCCGTCGGAGGCGACCGAGGAAAAGGTTTCGCTGTCGGATCGCTTCGGGCTTTGGCTTGGTTTTCACCCCTGTTCTCAGGATGAATATCTTGAGATGATCCGGGGCTATTGCCGGGAATATGGTGTCGACATCGACGAAGAGACGCTCCGCGCCGAGGCCATCGAATGGCAAGCGACGCGTGGGTCACGCTCGGGCCGTGTGGCCTGGCAGTTCTTCACCGATCTTGCAGGGCGTCAAGGCGTCAAACTGGGCTGAACCTACGGCTCTAAATAGCGAAAACGGGAAGGCAAAACCTCCCCGTTTCCTTTGCTGTTACAAATACTCAAATCCCGTCAGTTCAGATAAGGCGTCGGGTCGACCGTCTGGGTGCCTTTGAACACCATGAACTGCAAGGCATTGAATTCGTTGGCAGTTACCTTGGCGATGGTCTGGCCGCGTTTCACGCTGTCGCCTTTCTTCACCGCAATGTCGTCGATAAAGCTATAGGCCGTCTGCAAGCCGCCGCCGTGATCCACGACCATGATTTTCACGCCATCGGCGTTGGTAGAGATCAGCTTCACCGTGCCGTCTTTCGCGGCTTTCACCGGCGTGCCGGAGGTGGCGGCAAAGAGGATGAATTTCGATTTCGTCTTGTCGTAATCGCGGATGATCGCGCCGGAGACGGGCTTAGCCATTTCCGACGTGGTCGAGGTCTGTGTCGCGCCGAGATCCGCCGCCGGTTTGGTCGTCGCGGGTGCGGGTTTGGCGGCATCCGGGTCGGGCAGGGGCTCGGAGGCCGAGGGCGGTGTGGGGGTCGGCGTGCCTTGGCCCGGCTGTGTCTCGGACGCTTGCGCGGTCACTTCGGAGGCTTTCACCGGGATCAGAAGGTAGCGGCCTTCCTCGACGGAGAGATCGGAATCGAGACCGTTCCAATCCGCCAGTGCGCGCACGGAGATGCCGTAGGTGCGGGCGATGGAATAGGCGGTTTCGCCGCGTTTCACCTGGTGCCGCACCGGCTCCATGCCCTCGATCGGGTCGGAGGGGGTGGCCTGCGTCATCGTGGTGGTGGTCGTCGTGGTCTTCTGACCGCTTCCGGCGTTGCTCAGCCCTTCTTCGGCCAGCGCCGTGATGTCGATCCGCTCGCCCGAGGCGATGGTGCCCGCGCGGGTGGCCGCAGAGGTGCCGTCAACGCGACGCGGAAGTGCGATCACTTCGCCTTCGCGCAGGGTGACGTCATCGGTGATGCCATTGTAGCGCGCCAATTCGTTCACAGACAGGCCGGTGCGGTTCGCGACATCGGCGATGGTGTCACCCCGTTTGGCGACGGCCACCTGATAATTCGGATAAGAGATGATGCCCTGCGCGTTCGGCCGCGGTTTCGAAATGGTCTTGGCTTCCGAGGCCGCAGGTGCCGTGGAAAACGCATCCGTCATGCCGCGCAGATCGAAATCAATCGGCTTGTCACAGGCGCTCAGCGCCAGAACGGCACAGCCCATCATCGCAAATCCGGCACGGCGGGTCTCAAACGTCGAAAAAATCGTCATCTCACTCTGTCCTCAATGGCGGGGGCTGGTCCCCTACGGTCCCTCTCTGGCGGAGGTGTTTAAAATCGGTCATTCCTGACCCATCCCCTCGACGAGGGGCACGAAACGCACGGCGCGCAGTTCTTCGTAGTCGAAACCATCCTCATGCCGCGTCACCTTGATCAGGCTTTGTACGGCGTCGGACTGACCGACCGGCAGGACCATGATACCGCCTGTTTTCAACTGCGCCAAGAGGGGCCCGGGAGGGTCCTCTGCGGCGGCGGTCACAAGAATGCGATCAAAAGGCGCCTGATCGGGCAGGCCGAATGAGCCGTCCGCCGACATCGAGGTGATGTTGACGATGCCCAGACGGTCAAAGACGCTCTGCGCCTCGCGCACCAGGCGGGAATAGCGATCCACCGTGTAGACCCGGCGCGCAAGCTGGCTCAGAACGGCGGCCTGATAGCCCGATCCTGTGCCAACCTCGAGCACCTTGTCACGCGGCTGCACGTTCAGAGCCTGAGTCATCAGCCCCACCACGGAAGGCTGCGAAATGGTCTGGCCGCAGGCGATGGGCAGTGGCATGTCCTCATAGGCACGCTCTGAGAAGATGCCTTTGACGAAATCGCCCCGGTCGATCTTTTCCATGGCCTGAAGCGTGCGCTGATCCATCACGCCCTTGGAGCGGAGCGTGAAGAGATATTGCATTTTGGCTTCAGGGGTCATGACCATCAGAGGGCGCGCTCCAGATCCGTAATCATGTCATGCGCGGTCAGATCGGCGCGCATCGGCGTCACCGAGATATGGCCTTCGAGATTGGCGGTCACATCGGTGCCCTGGCCGGTATCCACGGATTGCTCGGAGCCGCGCACCCACAAAAAACGCCGCCCGGTGGGGGAAACCTGTCCCTCCATCACAAAGCCTGCGGTTTTGCGGCGGCCCTGGCGCGCGACCGTGATGTCTTTCACGTCAGAGGCCGGGATCGGTGGGAAATTTACATTATAAAACAGGCGGTAAACGTCGTCTTCGCCCCAAGGTGCATTGTCCAGAAGATGCCGGATCACGCGGGCGCCGTGTTGGGCCGCGGCCTCGAACGGGTCTTCGGCCTCATAGTTGCGCGGGCCGAGGAATTGCGACAGAGCGATGGCTTTCACGCCCTGCAACGCGGCCTCCATGGCACCGCCGATGGTGCCCGAGTACATGACGTTTTCGCCCGCGTTGTTGCCGCGATTGACGCCGGAGAGGACCAGGTCGGGGCGGGCAGGCAGGATGTCGTGCAGGCCCGCCAGAACGCAATCCGCAGGCGAGCCCTCGGCGGCCCAGCGGCGTGGGCCAAGCTCGGAAATCATCGTGGGGCTGGCGTAGGAAATGCAATGGCCGACGCCGGATTGCTCAAACGCCGGTGCGACGACCCAGACCTCGCCCTCGGGACCGGCGATGTCAGCCGCGATGGCCTCTAAGGTTTTCAGACCCGGCGCGTTGATGCCGTCGTCATTGGTGATCAGGATGCGCATGGGCTCGCTTTCTCTTGTGTTGCCTATGTCCTTAAAGCAGGCTGGGAATCGCGGCAAGTCGCCCGCCTGATCTGAGAGGAAAAACCTATGGGAAAACCTGTTTTGGACGCCGTTGCGGTCACGGCAACCGATATGGAGCGGGCGATGGCGTTCTATACGCTCTTGGGTTTCGACTTCGAAGGCGGTTTTGTCACCGAGGATCACGTCGAGCCCGTGCGTGCGCCCGGAGAGCCGCGCTTGATGATTGATCACGCCAGCCTGATGGAGAAGCTGACGGGGGAGGCGCCGCGCGCGCCGAACCATTCGTGCTTTGCGCTTCTGTGCGAGAACCCGGCGGAAGTGGATGCCATAGCCAAGATGGTCGAAGAGGCCGGGTTTGCGGTGCTCACCCAGCCTTGGGACGCGTTTTGGGGGCAACGATACGCGACCGTGGCCGATCCAGATGGCTATCGGGTGGATTTGTTTGCGCCGCTGTGAGGAGGGGCTTTGAGCCCCGAGAGGACATTGGCTACGAGGGTGTGCGCCTTCGGCTTGATTCCGGGCGGTGGCGCTTCGTTCGAACGACAGCAGAGGGTTTCAGAGAAGCCCCGCCTCTTTCAACAGCCGCGGGGCCTCGTCGCGCGGATGCGTCAGCGTCGCTTTGTCCTCGCCCGGAAAGAACCGCGCGCGGGTGGCGGTGGGCATGGGGTTCGGCGACAGGATGTGGATGCGCGGGGCTTTGCTCATCGCGGAGGTCTCCGCCTGCCAGCTTTTCGCCATGGCGATTTGCGCGGCTTTCGAGGCACCATAAGCGCCAAAGAATTTCTCGCCCGCGTGGTTGTCCTCGAAAAACAGCGCTTCGCCCGGCGCTTCGCCCATCGTCAACAGAGGCGAGATCATCGGGATCAGCTTGCCGGTCGCGATGACATTGGTGGTCATCGTGCGGTCGAAATCTTTCGGGTCCATGTGATCGGCGGGTGACAAAAGTTGTGCATAAACAGCGGTATGCGCCCAGAGGTCCAAGTGGCCCCAACGATCGTAAATGCCGCGACAGAGGTGCGCCATGGCGTCCGGGTTGGTGACATCCATCGGCGCCAGGGTGGCCTGACCGCCCTTGGCCTTGATCCGGTCGTCGAGCTCTTCGAGCGCGCCGGTCGTTTTGGCGACGGCGACGATGTGATAGTCGGGCGCCAGAGCCTCGGCGAGGAAAAAACCAAGGCCGCGCGAGGCGCCGGTGATGAGGGCGATTTTTTGGATCTCTGTCATGGGATTTGTGTGGCGCTTGCCAGAAGCCGCGTCAAGAGGATTTGAGCGCGCTGCGCTCAAGCGTCCCGGTGGCTTCGTAAAGATCAATCAACTGATCGAGGGAGATGTCTTTCGCCTCGGCGCTGATCGCTTCGGGACGCGCGGTGCCGTCGCCGAACCCGAGCGTCACCTGACTGCCCTGAACTGCCAAAGGCGAGAGATCGTTGGCCAGTGTTGCAGGCGTCGTGTCGGGGACAGCGCCGCCGTCCAAAAGGTCGAGATAGGCATAGAACACCGCATGCGGCACCTCGACCCAAAGCGCCACCATCAATGCCTCCTCGGAGCCGCGCACGGGCAGGGCGAGCGTGGCGCGCAGGAACCGCCGATCATCGAGACGGCACAGCTCAGAGGCCAGTTGGTCGTCGCCCGCTTTGACAAAGGGGGCCTCGCCACGCGCTTCATGCGGCCAGTCGGAGGGATGATCGAAGCCGATGTCGATCAGCCCGCCGAAGGGTCCGTCCGGGTCCATGAGCGCGCGCCAGCGCGGGTCGAGATCAAGCAGCGAGGCCAAGGTTCAGCACGCGAGCGAGGAGGTGGCTTTCTCGACGCCTTTGTCTTTCATCTTCTCGCTGACACGCGAGGAGGTCTCCAAAGAGGCGAGGTATTCCGGTGAGACGCCCGTGACATAGTCGCCGTTGAAACAGGAGCAATCGAAGGCCTCAATCTCCGGGTTGCCCTCTTTGGCGGCCCAGATGAGGTCTTCGAGCTTTTGATAGATCAGCCCGTCCGCGTCGAGATAGTCACAGATTTCCTCAACGCTGCGGTTGTTGGCGATCAGCTCTTCTTTCGTGGGCATGTCGATGCCGTAGACATTGGCGTATTTCACCGGCGGGGAGGCGGAGGCGATGTAGACCTTCTTGGCGCCGGCTTCGCGACACATCTGGACGATTTTCTTGATCGTATTGCCGCGCACGATGCTGTCGTCGACCAAAAGGATATTGCGCCCCTTCATCTCCAATTCCATCGCGTTCAACTTGCGACGCACGGACTTTTGACGCTCGCTCTGGCCCGGCATGATGAAGGTCCGGCCCACGTAGCGGTTTTTCACCAGACCCTCGCGGTAGCGAATGCCGGTGATGTTGGAGACCTCAAGCGCCGCAGGACGTGCGCTGTCCGGCACCGGGATGATCGCGTCGATCTCGAACCCGCTCTCAATGATCTGTTGCGCCAGCGTCTGGCCCATGCGGAGCTGGGTTTTATAGACGGAGATGCCGTCGAGCATGCTGTCAGGGCGGGCGAGATAGACATATTCGAAAATACAGGGCGTCAGCTTGCCCTCGACACATTGGCGTTTGTGCATATTGCCGTCGAGGTCGATCAGGATCGCCTCGCCCGGTGCCATGTCGCGGATTTTTTCGAAGCCGTTGATGCCAAAGGCCACGTCCTCAGAAGCAAAGGAATATTCGTCACCAGCCTCGGTTTCACGTTTGGCAACGGACAGGGGGCGGATGCCATGCGGATCGCGGAAGGCCAAAAGCCCGACGCCCGCGATCAGACAGATCACGGAATAGGCGCCCTGCACCCGCTCCATGGTCATTTTTACACCAGCCAGAATGTTGCGCACCGGATCGTCGGTGCCGTTCACCTTGATGGCGTCAGAGACCTTGTCTGCCAGCACGTTCAACAGGATTTCACTGTCGGAGGTGGTGCGCAGATGGCGGGAATATTTGCCGACCACCTTGGCGCGCTGCTCTTCGGTGTTGGTGATATTGCCGTTGTGCACGAGGTAGATGCCGTAGGGCGCATTGACGAAGAACGGTTGGGCCTCTGCGGCCGAAAGCGAGCCCGCGGTGGGGTAGCGCACATGGCCAAGCCCGAGACGGCCCAGAAGGTTCGGCGCATCCTGCGGACCGAACACGTCTTTCACAAGGCCGGAGCCTTTGCGTTCGCGGAAAAACTCGCCGTCATAGGTCACGATGCCCGAGGCGTCCTGACCCCGATGTTGAAGCATCAAAAGCCCGTCGTAGAGCTCCGCAAAGACATCGTTCGTCCGGCTCGCGATCCCAAAAATCCCGCACATATCAGTCGCTCCAATTCGTCGTCGCTGCGATCTCTGCCGTCATAGTCAGAGAGGCCAATGGGGCAGGGCCCCGGTCATGGTGAGTTGAGAAGCTCTCAGTCGAGAGGGTGCACCTGTTCCGACGCAATCCAATACGCCAAGCTCAAAGGTATAGGTCTGGGGCGAAAGGCGCATCCAGCCGGGCTCCGAATCCTGTCACGGGTGTCTTGCCCCTCCTTTAAGGCCTATCAAAGCCAGTGTCACGAAAGGATCACATAAAGCGTTTCTTAAAAATTGCAGGGGCGCGTTGATCGTGGTGGCACAACGAAAAAGGCGACCCGAAAGGCCGCCTTTGCAAGTCTATGATGCCGCGCTTACTGCGTGCAGGTGGAGACCAGCGCCTCATAGCGCTGCGTGATCCAATCCGGCGCATCGTCCGGCAAGCTCTCGTCGATCTTGTCTTGGGAACGGGCAAAGACCTTGGCCGTGCGGGAGTTTTCCAGCACCTCGATGGGATCGCCTGTGGAGACGCGGTCCACCACCACGAGCGCGATGGCGACCAGAACGATACCTCTGAGCACGCCGAACAGGAACCCAAGCCCCTGATCGATGCCGCCCAAGGCAGAGCGTTGCACAGCGGAAGAAAACAGCGGCGTGAAGACCGAGACAACGATGAGCGCCAGCGCGAAGACCGCGAAGAACCCGGTGATCACCGACAATTCGCAAGAACCCGCGATGTAATCACCCAGGTAGGGCACTTCTTTCACCAGCGGCACGGCTTTCGGCGCAAACATATAGCCCAGAATCGCCGCCACGATCCAACCGGCGATGGCCATGCCCTCGCGCACGAACCCGCGGCTATAGGCAAGAATGGCAGAGACAATGACGACCAGCGCCACGATGCCGTCGATGATAGTAAAGCCGTCCATGGCACGTCCTTCGTCAAAACACACTTGCCGTTCCGTCAGGAAAGGCTCGCCGGTGAAGAACCAAGTTTTGAGAATTTGTTCAACCTTTTTCCCGTCTTTTTCGCCGAGTTGCGGTAAAAAAGCTGGTATGTGGGGAGGCGGCGCCCGTTTGATCCGCGCCAGAGTGTGGTTTTACCCGGCGCCTCACCCGGCACCAAAGACCTCGCCGACAAAGCCCACGAGATCGCTCATCAAGCGCATTTCCATGCCGCTTTTCTCACCCGCTTTCGATTGCGCAGGCGCGATGGCGGAGGCAAATCCAAGCTTCTTGGCCTCTTTCAACCGGTTCTCTGTCTGCCCGACCGGCCGCAAACTGCCGGACAGCGACAACTCGCCGAAAACGACGCAATCCTTCGGCAAAGCCGCATCCTCGCGCGCCGACAAAAGCGCTGCCGCCACCGCCAGATCGGCGGCGGGTTCCGACACTTTCATACCGCCCGCGACGTTGAGATAGACATCGAGCCCGGCGAAGGGAATGCCACAACGCGCCTCCAACACGGCAAGGATCATCGCCAGACGCGACCCGTCCCAACCCACCACCGTCCGCCGCGCCTGCGCGTGGGGCGAGGGGGCGACAAGGGCCTGAAATTCCACCAAAACCGGACGGGTGCCTTCGATGCCCGCAAAGACCACCGAGCCGGGCGCCGGTTGATCGCGTTCGGACAGAAACAGCGCCGAAGGATTCGTCACCTCGGACAACCCATCGCCGGTCATCTCGAACACACCGATCTCATGCGCCGGACCGAAACGGTTCTTCACCGCGCGCAAGAGCCGGAACTGATGCCCACGCTCGCCCTCGAAATAAAGCACTGTGTCGACCATATGTTCGACCACGCGCGGCCCGGCCAGTTGGCCCTCTTTGGTGACATGGCCCACAAGCACAACGGAGACGCCCCGCGTCTTGGCGAATGTGGTCAATTCATGCGCCGCCGCGCGCACCTGTGACACCGATCCCGGCGCGCTTTCGACATTGTCGGCCCACATGGTCTGGATCGAGTCGATGATCACCAGATCCGGCTCTTCCTTCTCCAGTGTCGTCAAAATATCGCGCAGGTTGGTCTCCGCACCCAGTTGCACATTGGCTTCGGCCAGCCTCAGACGTTGCGCGCGCATGCGCACCTGCGCGCTGGCTTCCTCGCCGGAAATATAGATGACTTTCAGCCCAGCCCCCGCGAAGCGCGCTGCGGCCTGCAACAAAAGCGTTGACTTGCCGATCCCCGGATCGCCGCCCACCAAAATGGCCGAGGCGGGCACAAGACCGCCACCCAAAACCCGGTCGAATTCTTCAAGCCCAGACGAGGTGCGCGGCGGCGGGCTTTCCTTGGTCGAAAGTTTCGAGAGCGGAATTTCCTTGCCCCGCATGCCGCCCAGCGTCTTTTTCGCAGGCCCCGCCGCAGAGAGCGGTTGTTCCTCGACAATCGTGTTCCACTCGCCGCAGCCGTCACAACGCCCCGACCATTTGGTCGTCACAGCTCCGCAATTGGAGCACACGAAATTCTTCTGCGCCTTGGCCATTCTGCTGCCTCTAGATCGTTCTTGCTTCGTTCTAATCTGCCCTGCGCGTCTTCCGCAAGCGTTCAGGTCTTTTTCTTGGTAAAAATACTCAGACCGAGGCTCACAAGCACGCAGAGCGTAAACAGATAAAGCCCCCAGCCCACTTCAAGCCGTCCCACCCCGATGCCCTTCGCGACCGTGATATAGATCGCGATCAGGAACACATCCGCCATGGCCAACCGCCCGAGGGGATAAAGCCAGGGCTTCACACGCTCTGACAGGTTGTCAGACAGGCGACCGGACAGCAGGCCCTCCATCGCTACAACTTTCCCAATCGGGGCCAAAATCGCGAAAAACACCACGATAAGCGCCAAAAACTTGTCCTTTTCCCACAATGCGCCGATCCCAGAGAGAACCGAGATTTCCGACAGGGAAAACAGCGGCAAAAGCCCCGCTTTCAACAAAGGCGCGGCCCAGGCGATGGGAAACAGGATCAAAAGCGACAGATTGAGAAGGCGCAGCTTGCTCATCGCAGCGTTTCAATCGGCCCCTCTGCGGAGCCGGTGATGAACTGTTTGAGATAGGGATCATCCGCGCTGTCCATCTCGGCCACGGGACCGAACCAGCGGATTTTACCCCGGTGCAGCATCGCGACCTTGTCGGCAATCGCACGCACGGAGGTCATGTCATGGGTGATCGTCACGGCGGTCGCGCCCATCTCGACGACGATCTCGCGGATCAATTCGTTGATTACACCCGCCATGATCGGGTCGAGGCCGGTGGTGGGTTCGTCAAAAAAGATGATCTCAGGATCGGCGGCGATGGCACGCGCCAGCCCCACGCGTTTCTGCATCCCGCCCGAAAGTTCGGCGGGGAAGAGATCGGCGACATCGGGGCCAAGTCCCACGCGGCGAAGTTTCTCGATGGCGATCTCGCGCGCTTCCGCTTTCGGACGTTTCAGTGACCCACGCAAGAGGCGAAAGGCCACGTTTTGCCAGACGGGAAGGCTATCAAACAGCGCAGCCCCTTGGAACAACATGCCGAACCGGGCGAGGAACGCATCGCGGTCGCCGGTCGCGGTGATGTCTTCGCCACCCACTTTGATCGTGCCTTGATCCGGCGTGATCAGCCCAAGAATGCATTTCAGCGTCACCGATTTCCCGGTGCCGGAACCGCCGATGATGACACAGCTTTCGCCGCGCGCGACATGAAGGTCAACGCCGCGCAAAATCTCTTTGGACCCAAAGGCTTTATGGACATTCTCTAGGCTGATCATGTGCTGAAAAACGCCTGTGTCAAAAGGAAGTTGGCCGCGAGGATCAAGACGGCTGCGGCCACCACGGAGGATTTCGTCGCACGCCCCACACCCTGTGCGCCCCGGCCCGAGTTCATGCCGAAATAGCACCCCATCAGCGTCGCGATCACGCCAAAGGCCGCGCCCTTCACGAGCGAGGAAATGATGTCAGAGGCCTCGAGAAAGTCGATGGTGTTCTTGAGGTAGGTCGCGGGGTTGAACCCCAGCGATTGCGTCGAGACGAACCAACCGCCGAAGACGCCAATCGTGTCGCCCACGGCCACGAGCAAAGGCACGGTGACGAGACCGGCAAAGACGCGCGGCGCGGTGAGATATTTCATCGGATCGGTCGAGAGTGTGACCAATGCGTCGATCTGTTCCGTAACCTTCATCGTGGCAATCTCGGCGGCAATCGACGAGGTCACGCGCGCGGCCATCATCAGGCCGACCATGACGGGACCAAGCTCGCGCACGACCCCCAAGGCGACGATCTGCGGCACGACCTGTTCGGCGGAGAAGCGCGAACCACCGGCATAGATTTGCAACGCCAAAGCGCCGCCGGTGAAAATCGCGGTCAGCCCCACAACGGGGAGCGACAGATAGCCCACGGTCATCAAAGCATGCAGGAATTCGCGGCCGTAAAACGGTGGCGTGATGATGTGGCGAAAGGCCGAAAGCGCAAACAAGGCCACCCGCCCGACGCTGGCCAAAGCGGCCAGCACCATTGCTCCGAGCGCGGCCAGAGGGCGGGTCACAACCACGGTCATCCGATATACCGGCGCTGATACCGTGCACCCAGAGAGGTGAGGATTTCATAGCCGATGGTCTGACCAATGGTGGCGAGATCGTCCGGCGTCTGATGGGCACACAAGAGATCAAGCGCGCGCGGCACATGATCCAGATGAGTGATGTCCACGGTGATCAGGTCCATCGAGACGCGGCCCACGAGGGGGCAGGGGGTCGCACCGTCGAACAGCACCGCCTTGTTGGAAATCAGCCGCGTGATGCCGTCGGCATAGCCCGCCGAAACGGTGGCGATGCGCGAGGGCACGTCGGCGGTCCAGCTGTTGGAATAGCCGACGGTTTCGCCGGGCATCACATCGCGGGTCTGGATCACCGGGCATTCGAGTTTCACGACCGGTTTTCCGTCTTCATAAGGGAAGCCACCGTAAAGCCCGATGCCGGGGCGCACGAGGTCGAAATGGTAGTCGGGCCCAAGTAACAATCCGCCGGTCGCGGACAACGCACGAGGCACTTTGACCCCGTCGGTCATCGCGCGAAACGCCGCCAGTTGCTGGGCATTCATCGGGTGATCCGGTTCGTCGGAACAGGCCAGGTGGCTCATGATCAGGTCGGGTTTTGCTTTGAGAACCAGCGTTTTAACGGCGTCCCATTCGGCGGGCTCAAGGCCGAGACGGTTCATCCCGGTGTCAAGCTGAATGCCAAAAGGCGCGCCGGGCAGGGCCTCGAAATGGCGGGTGATCTGGTCGAGCGAATTGAGCATCGGCACCAGATTCATGTCGCCGATCATGTCGGTGTCGCCCGCCATGTGGCCAGAGAAAACGCCGATCCACGGCGTCGGACCGACGGCCTGACGCAGGGTCACGCCTTCCTCGGCGGCGGCCACGAAAAACTTTTTCACGCCAGCTTTCATCAGCGCGCGCGCGGCTTTGGCCACGCCAAGACCATAGGCGTCGGCCTTCACGACGGCGGCGGTTTCCACCGCGTCAGAGGAGAGCTTGTCGAGGGCGCGCCAATTGTCGGCCAGTGCCCCGAGATCGATTTGTAGAACTGAAGTACCCATGTCGATGTATTTGACTGCGCGCGCCGAGAGTCGCAAGACGAAAGGACGCGCGCCTGACCCTTTAGACGTTATTCGTAATCGTAATTGTTGTAGCGGTCGGCGGCGAGGTTGCCAAAGCGGGTGAACTCCGCCTCAAAACTCAATTCGACCGTGCCGATCGGACCGTGACGCTGTTTGCCGAGGATGACCTCGGCCTTGGCGTGCAGGCGCTCCATATCGGCCATCCATTTTTCCATCGCCTCGAGGTTGTCGTCATCGGGCTTTTCGCGCTCTTTATAATATTCGCCACGGTACACGAACATCACCACGTCGGCGTCCTGTTCGATGGAGCCGGATTCCCGCAAATCCGAGAGCTGCGGGCGTTTGTCGTCGCGGGACTCCACTGTCCGCGAGAGCTGCGACAGAGCGATCACCGGGATGTGAAGCTCTTTGGCGATGGCTTTGAGGCCCATGGAAATCTCGCCGATTTCCTGCACCCGGTTGCCCTCGGTTCGCGAGGTGCCGCGCACAAGCTGGAGATAGTCGACGATCAAAAGATCGAGCCCATGGGTCCGCTGCAACCGCCGGGCACGCGCCGCAAGCTGCGAGATCGGGATCGAGGGCGTGTCGTCGATATAAAGCGGACAGCTTTCCAGCGTCTTGGCGGCATCGACAAAGCGACGGAATTCCTCCTCGGTCATGTCACCTTGGCGGATCTTGTGCGAGGAAATCTCGGAGGCCTCGGCCAGAATCCGCGCCGCCAACTGTTCGGCGCTCATCTCGAGCGAGTAGAAGCCGACGACACCGCCCTCGACGGCCCCTTGGCGACCGTCGGGAAGCTGGCCCTTTTTGTAAGCTTTCGCAATGTTGAAGGCGATGTTGGTCGCCAGCGAGGTCTTCCCCATCGAGGGACGCCCTGCGAGAATGATCAAGTCAGACGGGTGCAGGCCCCCCATTTTCTTATCGAGATCAATGAGTTTCGTCTCGATCCCAGCCATGCCGCCGCCACGCTCATAGGCGGCATTGGCGTTCAAAACGGCCTGGGTGACGGCGGAGAGGAACGAGGTAAACCCTGTCTCTCCCTTGCCCTGTTCGGCGAGGCTATAGAGGCGCTGTTCGGCGGCGACGATCTGTTCGCTCGGGTCGCGCACATCTGACCCGGAGGCGGCAGAACCTGCGATCTCATTGCCCAGCTCAATAAGTTGACGGCGCAGGAACAGGTCGTAGATCAACTGCGCATAGTCGCGCACCGCATAGGTCGAGATCGCCGACGCCGCCAGACGCGCGAGATAAGCCGGACCGCCCAACTCCTGAAGGCCGACGTGGTCCTCCATATAGGCTTTGAGCGTCACCGGCGAGGCGAGCATGTTTTTCGAAATCCGCTCGGAGGCTTTCTCGAAAATATCCTTGTGGACCGGATCAAAGAAATGCTCCGGCGCGATGATCGACACGATCTTGTCGAAGACATCGTTATTGGTCAGAAGCGCACCCAGAAGCTGTTGTTCCGCCTCGATATTATGCGGCACGGCGCCCGCGTAAGAGGTGATCACAGAGGTTTTGTCGCCGCTTTTATCCCCACCGGATATCGCATCTGTGTCTGCGGCGTGTTCCCCGCGGTGGCTGTCGAGTTTGGCGATTTCACTCATGTTTTCTGCCCTCTTTTTATGACCCGCGAGTCGCGCCCGCTCTCGGATTTGAGTGTCTTAGACCACGCGGGCGGGGCACCGCAAAATGTATATTTTGTGGATAACTCCGCCATCTGCGCTAAGCCTGCGTGATGCAAAGAAAAACGCCGCCCTCTCAGGCGACGTTCAAATTTTTGGCATTTATCCGTCAGGTTAAAAGACGAGAGATGCCTCAGTCTTTCTTATGCTTTTCCTGCCAGGCCCGTGGCGCGCCCAAGAAATGTTCGACCTCGGCCAGCGTGCCCGCGTCGAAGATTTTCTGTTTCTTCGCCTCGGCCAGAACGTCCCACCAGGTACAGAGGCTTATGAGCTTCACCCCGTGATCGCCCAGCATCTTTTCTGTCTCCGGGAAGATGCCGTAGTAGAAAATCACCGCCGTCCAGCCACAGCTCGCGCCCGTTTCGCGGATCGCATCGACAAAGGAGAGTTTCGAGCCGCCATCGGTGGTCAGATCCTCGACCAGCAACACGCGCTCGCCCTCGGTCATCGCACCTTCGATCCGGGCGTTACGACCGTAGCCTTTGGGTTTCTTGCGCACATAAGACATCGGCAGGCCAAGGCGTTCGGCCACCATGGCGGCAAAGGGAATGCCTGCGGTTTCGCCGCCGGCGATGTTGTCGAAGGCCTCGAAACCGGCCTGACGCATGATCTGCACCGCCATGAAATCCATCAGCGTCGCGCGGATGCGCGGGTAGGAGATCAGCTTGCGACAATCGATATAGGTCGGCGAGGGCAGGCCGGAGGCGAGGATATACGGGTCCTCGGGGCGGAAATTCACCGCGCCGATTTCCAACAGCATGCGCGCCGTCAGCCGGGCGATTTCGGTCTCATCGGGGAAGGACGAAGGGATCATGGTCAGCCTCTCTTAAGCCAGAACTACGCTTCCACGCTCCAGTGGAGCGGCATTTGCGGATCGAACACCGTCACCGGCCCGTTGGGGGTGTCGATTTTCGCGGGATATTGCACGGGCGTGCCCTTGCGCAGCGTGATTGTCGCCTCGTTGAGCGGCAGCCCGTAGAAATTCGGCCCGTTCATCGAGGTGAAGGCCTCCAGCTTGTCCAGCGCGCCTTCGCGTTCGAACACCTCGGCGAGGATCGACATGGTGTTGGTCGCGGTGAAACATCCGGCACAGCCACAGGCACTTTCCTTGTCGCCATCGAGGTGCGGTGCGCTGTCGGTGCCCAGAAAATAGCTCGGATCGCCCGAGGTCGCGGCCTCCACCAGCGCCAGACGATGGGTTTCGCGTTTTGCCACCGGCAGGCAGTAGTAATGCGGCTTGATCCCGCCCACGAGCATGTGGTTGCGGTTGATCACCAGATGGTGCGTCGTGATCGTCGCGCCAAGGTTTGCGCCGCCTTCGCGGGCATACTCCATGCCCTCTTTCGTGGTGATATGCTCCATTACCACTTTGAGGCCGGGGGTCGAGGTGCGGATCGGGTCCAGCACCGTGTCGATGAAGACTTTCTCGCGGTCGAAAATATCCACATCGCCATGCACCACCTCGCCGTGAACGCAAAGCGGCAGGCCAATCTCGGCCATTTTTTCCAACACAGGCCGCACCTTATCGAAATGCGTGACACCAGAGGCGGAGTTGGTCGTGGCCCCCGCCGGATAGAGTTTCACGGCTTTCACCAGACCTGAGGCATGGGCCAGAGCCACATCGTCCGGGTCGGTCTGTTCGGTGAGATAGAGCGTCATCAGCGGGTCGAACTGGCCCTTGCGCGGGTTCGCCTTGAGGATGCGTTCGCGGTAGGCGCTTGCGTCATCCATGGTGACCACCGGCGGCACGAGGTTCGGCATCACGATGGCGCGGGCGAAATGGCGCGTGGTTTCGGGCAGGACGGCCTCCAACATCGCGCCGTCGCGCAGATGCAGGTGCCAGTCGTCGGGGCGGCGGATGGTGAGAGTCTCGGTCATGCGCTTGGATTACCTCTTTCCGAAGAAAAGCGCCAGAGAGAGCGATGGTCTGGCATGCGCTTATTTTTTGAGCATTTGATTGGTTTTTGGGAGCTTCCACCTGTGAAGCGCCGGTTGTGGGATTGAAGCTGGTCGCCGGGTGCCGCTAGTCTCGGCACGACTTGGAGGAGCCGAATGCTGGATACGCGGCGCACAGATGAGACTTTGCAGGCGGCGGCGACGCCCGTCGCGACGCAGGTCAAGCATCCTGTGATGCAGCGGGTTCGGGGCCGTGCCCATGTGGTGATGGGGCCGAAAGGTCTGCGCGATCTGCATCAATCCGGCTCCGCGAAAGCGATGATGCCAAAGGTGCATTCCGCCGTGCCCGAAGTGGTTTTTCTCAATACATCCGGGGGCTTGACCGCAGGAGACCGGCTGGACTACCGGCTTGAGGTTGAAAGTGGCGGGCGCCTCATCGGCACCACGCAAACCGCCGAACGGGCTTATGCTTCGGTTGAGGGCGGCGCCGATGCGGAGGTGTCTGTGTCCTTGGTTGCGGGGGCGGGGGCGTCTTTGGAGTGGTTGCCCCAGGAAACCATTCTGTTCGAAAAATCCCGCCTCTCGCGCCGGACATCTGCGGAGATCGCGGGCGACGCGCGGTTTCTTTTTGTCGAGAGCCTTGTCTTGGGCCGGGCCGCCATGGGCGAGGTGATCGAGACACTGCATCTGACGGATCGCCGCGACATTCGCCGCGCCGGGCGGCTGGAATTCCTTGAGCCATTGGAAATCGACGCCGAGCTTTTGGCGACCCGCGACCATGCCGCCACGCTTGGCGGTGCGCGCGCCATTGCCAGCATCGGGCTCTTTGCTCAAGGTGCGGAGGCGCAGGCCGAGCTGATCAAGCAGATCACCCAAGACGGCGTGACGGCGGGGGTCTCCGGCTGGAACGGTAAGCTTGTGATCCGGGCGATGGCCGGGGATGGCTATCCATTGCGCCGCTATGTGGCGCAGGTTTTGAAGACGATCAGACAGGCGGATCTGCCGCGGGTCTGGCAAATGTGAATGAGGGACGACGATGAACCTGACGCCCAGGGAAAAGGACAAGCTTTTGGTTTCGCTCGCCGCCATGGTGGCGCGGGGCCGGTTGGAGCGTGGTGTGAAACTGAACCACCCGGAGGCGATCGCGCTGATCACCGATTTCGTGGTCGAGGGCGCGCGGGATGGCAAAATGGTGTCCGAGCTGATGCAAACGGCGGCGCATGTGGTGACAAAAGACATGTGCATGGACGGGATCGCGGAGATGATCCACGAGGTGCAGGTCGAAGCGACCTTTCCCGATGGCACCAAGCTTGTCACCGTTCACCATCCGATCCGGTAAGATCGGAGATGAGTATTTTGACCAAGAAAAAGTCAGGAGCCTGAGATGATTCCCGGAGAGTACTTTATTCAAGAGGGCGAGATCGAGTTGAACGCAGGCGCTGAGGTGACGACGCTGACCGTGTCCAACACCGGCGACCGCCCGGTGCAGGTCGGCTCGCATTATCATTTCTACGAGACCAACGTAGGGCTGGACTTCGACCGTGACGCGGCGAAGGGCAAGCGGCTCGATATCGCCGCGGGGACAGCGGTACGGTTCGAACCGGGGCAGACGCGCGAAGTTGAGCTTGTGCCTTTGTCTGGCGCGCGTGAGGTTTACGGCTTCAATCAGAAAGTGATGGGTCAGCTTTGATCCGCAAGGCTTTCATATCCCTCGTCTTTGTGCTGCCTTTTGGGGTGTCGGCGCAGGCGCTCGATTGCGACGATGCGATGACGCAATCCGCCATGAATGCCTGTGCGTATGAGGCTTGGGTGAAGGCCGATGAGGACCTGAACGACACCTATGCTTGGGCCATGGATCGGGCGAAAAGCATGAGCGAGGCGACAGCAGAGGCGCTGCGCACCGCGCAACGCGCGTGGATTCCGTATCGTGACGCGGCCTGCGAGGCCGAAGGCATCCTGTTCGAGGGCGGTTCGATCCAGCCGCTGATCGTCTACACCTGTTTGGAACATTTGACGCGCCAGCGCACCGAAGAGATGCGCGCCGTTTACGAGATGAATTGAGAGGGATAAACCATGCCTGCAAAGATTTCCCGCGCGACCTATGCCGATATGTTCGGGCCGACCACCGGCGACAGGGTGCGTCTGGCGGACACCGATCTGATCATCGAGGTCGAGCGCGACCTGACCTCCGAGCTGGCCGGGGCGGGCCGCAACGCACCGCTATATGGCGAAGAGGTCAAATTCGGTGGCGGCAAGGTGATCCGCGACGGCATGGGCCAGTCGCAGAAATCGCGGGCCGAGGGCGCGGTTGACACCGTGATCACCAATGCGCTGATCCTTGACGTGACCGGCATCTACAAAGCCGACATCGGCCTCAAGGACGGGCGGATCGCGGGCATTGGCAAGGCGGGCAACCCCGACACGCAGCCGGGCGTGGACATCATTGTCGGGCCGGGGACCGAAGCGATTGCGGGCGAGGGCCGGATCATCACGGCGGGCGGTTTTGACAGCCACATCCACTTTATTTGCCCGCAACAGATTGAAGATGCTCTACATTCTGGCCTGACCACGATGCTGGGCGGTGGCACAGGCCCCGCGCATGGCACGCTTGCGACCACCTGTACGCCGGGGCCCTGGCACATCGGGCGGATGTTGCAGGCGCTGGATGGCGTGCCGATGAACATCGCGCTCGCGGGCAAAGGCAACGCGAGCCAACCGCAGGCTCTGGTCGAGATGATCAAGGCGGGCGCCGCCGCGATGAAGCTGCACGAGGATTGGGGCACGACGCCGGGCGCGATTGATTGCTGTCTGTCCGTGGCCGATGACATGGACGTTCAGGTGATGATCCACACGGATACGCTGAACGAGAGCGGCTTTGTGGAGAACACGCTGGCCGCCCTCAAAGGCCGCACGATCCACGCCTATCACACCGAAGGTGCGGGCGGCGGTCACGCGCCGGACATCATCAAGGTGGTCGGCCATGAAAACATTCTGCCGTCCTCGACCAACCCGACGCGGCCGTTTACTCAGAACACGCTCGAAGAGCACCTCGACATGTTGATGGTCTGTCACCACCTCGACAAATCTATCCCCGAGGACGTGGCCTTTGCCGAAAGCCGCATTCGCAAGGAAACCATAGCCGCCGAAGACATCCTGCATGACATGGGGGCGTTCTCGGTCATCTCGTCGGACAGTCAGGCCATGGGCCGTGTGGGCGAGGTGATCATTCGCACCTGGCAGACCGCCGATAAGATGAAGAAACAGCGTGGGCGTCTGTCGGATGAGACCGGCGACAATGACAATATGCGGGTCAAGCGCTATGTCGCGAAATACACGATCAATCCGGCCATTGCGCATGGGATGAGCCAGCATATCGGGTCTATCGAGGTCGGAAAACGCGCCGATCTGGTGATCTGGTCACCGGCGTTTTTCGGAGTGAAACCTGAGATGGTTCTTTTGGGCGGTTCGATTGCCGTGGCGCAGATGGGCGATCCGAACGCGTCCATTCCGACGCCGCAGCCGGTCTATAGCCGTCCGATGTTTGCCTCCATGGGCCGTGCGGTTGAGCACTCCGCCGTGCTCTTTGTCAGTCAGGCCGCGCAGGCCGAGGGCGTGGGCAAGGCGCTGGGCCTCGCCAAAACGACGGTCGCGGTGGAGAACACTCGCACGATCGGCAAATCCTCGATGGTGATGAACGATGCTACGCCGGAGATCGAGGTGAATCCCGAGACCTATGAGGTGCGGGCGAATGGCGAATTGCTGACCTGTGAGCCTGCCACAGAGCTTCCGATGGCCCAGCGCTACTTCCTGTTCTGATGGTTCTGCGAGCAGATGTCCTGCAGGGTGCGGCTTTTGGCGGCGTCTTGCGGTCTTTGGTGTGAGTGCGTCGGGTGTTGCATTGTTTGTTCATCCCTTTGGTCTATCCTGACATCATAGGGAGGAAACCGTCTATCAGAGAGGTTTCCAGATATGCAGAACGTCGCCAATATCGCGATTCTCACGCCAAGCCTCAGAGCGCGGCTCGATCTGTTCTTCGCCACATTGGGGCAAGGCGTGAACGCCTATGCCGTCCGGCGCAAACGCTTGGGAGAGCTAGCGCGCCTCGACGCGATGAGCGATGCCGAGTTGCTCAAACTCGGGATCACCCGCGACCGCATTCCGCATTACGTCTTTCGCGACTTGTTTTCCGTCTAGCGGGCGCTGATGCGCGGCGAACAGGATCGGCACGTCGCACGTCCCGGGATGTTCCGCGGTCAAAGGTGCTCGAGGACCTGAAACTCTTCAGGTGCGTCGAGCATGATCACGGCGTCGCTTTCATCGCGGTCCTCAATGCGGATCGAAGTGACATGTTTGGTCGCGTAGTAGCGGTCATCATTCAGAATATGTTGCGGCAGTTTGGAAATGTCGAACACCTGATAGGCGGTGCGGGACACGACAACATCACAGGTAAAACCGGGAAAGCGGGCCGTGTCGTTGCCCTCGATAAAGCTGGCTTCAAGTGCTGCTTCACGTGCGCGCAACTCTGCGATTTTCGCGCGGAGCCGGGCAAGCTCGTCAACGGGCGAACGGGTCATGTACATTGTGTCTCTCCTTCTGGATCGAATGGGCCCAAATTCAGGGCGTCAGGGTCATTACAGGCTGTGGATCAGGTTTCCCCGCCGACGGCGATGCGACGGGATGAAAAGGCGGTGGCAGGCATGACATCGCTGTCTTCGAAATCTGTGGGCGGCGGCGTGAGTGGTCCCAAAGCGACATCCGCTGACAGATCGGCAAGTTGGTCCGCCTGGGTTTCCAGCGCCTGTGCGGTGTCCAAGGCGTCGGGGAGGGTCGCGGGCGCGAGCATGTCTTCCGAGTCATGGATCATTTGTGCCACATCTTCGTCCGGCAGGCCGGCCAGAGGTTGCAAATGGGCATGTTCCGTCGGACGCAAATCTTTTGGCGTTTCGCCTTCTACAGCGTCATGGGCATCTATCAGTGGCATGTCCGCCGCCATGACGGCCTCCTGTGACGAGGCGGCTTTCAGACCGAAAGGATCGTCTGCGTTGACGAAGGCCTCAGGGGTGCCTTCGGGTTCAGGCGAGGCGAGATCGACAGCGGCGGTGTCCTCCGATGCCGCCAAAGCTGGCGTTTCGAGGTCGTACATCTCTGTGAAAGGATCATCCTTCTCCTCGACCGGAACGCCGATGGTGCGCACCTCCATAGGGGAGGCTGCAGGCGGCCTCTCGATGGAGCCTTGTTCGGCGACGTCCAGCGAGATGGCGTCACTTGCAAAAGCCTCTTCGTGGGCCGGACGTTCGAATTTTTCGGTCTCATCGGCCATGACACCTTCGACGGAGCTGTCCATGGAGGGCAGAGGGGCCTCTTCGAAATCGACGGCCTCAATCGCGTCTTCGGGTGCATCGAGGCCCGCAAAAACTTCGGTGTCTTCGGCTGTCGTCTCAACCTCTTGGGAAGGTTGGGTGTCAGACTCTTCCAGCATCGACACAGGCTGCGGTGCATCCTCAACTGTCAAATTGATCTCTTCCAAAGTCTCGCAATCGGGCTCATGCAGGACAACAGTTTCGGACATTGCCGCCTGCGCCACCGCGGGTCGTGGCCAGAGCAGCACCACGGTTTCCTCTTCGGAGGCAAAAAAATGCGGATCGCTCAGAATTGCATGCGGCAGCTTGGCGGGATCGACCCGCACCGGCATCCGGGTTTCGATCACGGCGACACGGGTGGCTCCGATGACCTTTTCCCCGCCGTTTTCGGTCGCAAAGCTGCGGATTTCATCGCAAAGTTCAGCCTCGCGCTCGCGCAGCCGCGCCATTTGCGCGCGCAATTCAAAAAGCGCATCGACAGCATCGAGGGGTGTGTGATCATGCATGGACGTCATGGGCAAGGTCTCCTTGCCTTCCATTTGGGGGCGAGTCGGTTAAGAAAGTCCCAATTCCTGACAGGAGGACGAAAATGAGCAAAAAAGCCTATGAGATTTGCAAGGGCTGTGGTGCGAAAGCCGAGGATTTTGTGGCGCTGACTTACGATCAGCGACTGCTTCGCCGCAAGAAATTGACGACCGAGGCGGGCGCGTCGATCTTTGTCGATCTGCCGCAGACGGTTTCTATTGCCGAGGGCGACGGGTTTACCTGCGAAGACGGCACGGTGATCGGGGTGCGCGCCGCCGAGGAAGAGCTTTATGCCATCACTGGCGAGACGGTGACGCGCTATGCCTGGCACATCGGCAACCGGCACACGCCCTGTGAAATCGCGTCGGATCGGTTGGTCATTCAACGCGATCCGGTGCTCAAGGCGATGCTGGCGCAATTGGGCGCGGAGGTCACCGAGATCATGGCGCCGTTCAGCCCGGAAGGCGGGGCCTATGGGCATGGTCGCACTATGGGGCATGATCATGGGGGGCACGATCACGGACATAGCCACAGGCATGCCCATTCCCACGACCACGATCATTTCCACGACCACGGGCATTCTCAGCACCACCATCACCATGACTGACCCGCACGCGCTTCTGACCCTGACCCAATGGCTCTCGCCCTCCTTTCCCTTGGGCGCCTTTGCCTATTCGCATGGGCTGGAACTGGCGATCTCCGACGGCCATGTCCGCGATGCGGCGGGGCTGAAAGACTGGCTCCGTGTGATCCTCACGCGGGGTGGTGGGCATGTGGATGCCTACCTTCTGGCGCTGGTCCTTCAAGGCGCCGATGCGCAAGAAATCGGCGATCTGGCGGAGGCTCTGGCGGGCTCGAAAGAGCGCTGGGCGGAGACCTTTGAGCAGGGGCAGGCTTTTGTCACGACCGTGACCCAGATGGGCGGTCCCGCACGACCTGCGCGTGCCTTGCCGGTCGCGGTGGGCGAGGCGGCGCGGGATCTGGACCTGCCCTCCAAAACCGTGATTGCGCTTTATCTTCATAGCTTTACCTCGAACCTTGTGTCGGCTGGCGTGCGGTTCATCCCGCTCGGTCAAGCCGCGGGGCAGACCGTGCTGTCTCAACTACACACAGAGATCGAGCAGGTGGCCGAGGCAGCCCTGGCCGCCACGCCCGACAGCCTCACAACCGGCGCCTTTGCCGCCGATTTGAACGCGGCGCGCCATGAGGATATGGACGTCAGAATATTCAAGACCTGAGCAAAGCGTTTCTCAAAAAACTTGAGGCACTCAATTTTTGAGAAATGCTGCAATATCAATTCAGTGTGGCAACGTTTTTCGCTCAATCTGATTCAGATTAAACGAAAAACGCTTTAGACAGGAGACGAGACATGGCATCACCAAACGGACCTTTGCGAGTGGGCATCGGTGGCCCGGTGGGCGCCGGGAAAACCACGCTGACGGGGGTGCTGGCCAAGGCATTGTCAGCGAAATACTCCATCGCGGTCATCACCAATGACATCTACACGCGCGAGGATGCCGAGGCGCTCATGCGCCAGCAAATCCTGCCGATGGAGCGCATTCGCGGCGTTGAAACCGGCGGCTGCCCGCATACGGCGATCCGCGAAGATGCCTCGATCAACCTCGCGGCTGTGGCCGATCTGTCCGAAAAATTTCCCGATCTCGATGTGATCCTGATCGAGTCCGGCGGCGACAACCTTGCGGCGACGTTTTCGCCGGAATTGGCCGATCTGACGATCTATGTGATCGACACAGCGGCCGGTCAGGACATTCCGCGCAAACGTGGCCCCGGTGTGACGCGTTCGGATATGTTGATCGTCAACAAGGTCGATCTGGCGCCCTATGTCGGAGTCGATCCTGAGCTTTTGGAAGCGGACACGAAACGCGCGCGTGGCACGAATGCCTATGTCATGGCGGCGTTGCGCCATGGCAAAGGTGTCGAAGAGGTTGTGCGCTTTGTCGAAGAGGAGGGCGGGCTCGTTTGAGCTGCCCATCCCATGGCCCGGTCACGGGTCCTTTCGCTGGCCTGACAACTGGTCTGACTGCCGGCGTTCAGCCGATCAAACGGTTTCTGAGGCGTGCGATGTGACGGGTCTTGCCGGGGGGAGGGACTTGCCCTGTTCTTCCAGAGCCCGAACCGCGACTTCATAGGCGCGGCGGAACCGCGGTGCGTTGCGGCGTTCCTGCAAGATATGGCGACAGAAAATGGCCGTTTGATAGGGGCGCGAACTGGGGGCAAGTTCGGCAAGAAGGCGGCGATTATAGCCCATATGATCGCGTCTTTTTCGCAGCGCCCGGGTGATTTCACGCTGGGAGAGGCGGCCTTGCATCGCGGCCTCCAAGATCGGGGTCAATGCGCCGATTTCCATGATCTCATATTCCGGGTCGATGCCGAACAGGCGACAGGGGAAGCGGGTGACGTGCGGTGCGTTGAACAACGCGGCATGCATCGCGTCTTCCTCGACCTTCGGGTCGTATAGCACATAGGCTTTCTCCGCGCCCTCCAACATGTCGGGGGCAAACCCGTACCGCGAGGTGAAATCCATGCGTCGGGTTTTCGGGAAGCGATGATCCCAGGAGGCCAGACGGCTGTTGAGCGTGGCCTGTGGGGAGATGGTGATCACCGTGGCGCCGGGGGCGGCGACGGAATAGGCGGCGGCCGCATAGCCACAGGCGCCGGCGCCATAAAACACCACTTGATCGAAATCTTCAAAAAAGCCTTCGTCCACCAACCGATCGAAATAGCGGTAGATGTGTTTCGAACGGAACCAGTCGCCGCTGTCGTCAGGCCCATGTGAGATCAGTGTCAGGGAAGACCAGCCGTGCTCTCCGGCGAGTGACATGCCAATGGGGTAGCCTTTTGGCGTGCGTTCCGTAATGCGTTCGTAGCTCTCGAAACTCACCAGAAGTACTGGCTTTTCATCCAGAAATGCGACGCTGTGGTGATCGCCCAGTGCCTGATGATAACCAAGCTCTTCGCCAAGCTCTTTGATTGCATCGCACCATTCGTCTTTGGGAAAGTCCGAGATATCCTCGATATCCTGCATCGCCTTTTGCAGTTCCGTTTCCTGCGTGCTCATTTGACGTCTCCCCGAACTCTTTGTGCGCAACATACAACTCACCAACCGGCCATCTTCGTCATGCACGGGTGTTTCATGCTGAGACAAAGAAGGCGTACAATGGTTAATCTCATGTTATCCAAATAGGGCTTTTGCGTGGCAGGCAAAAGGATTTCCGGTGTTTCCTCGGTCAATGTTGCGCAGAAGGAAACGATGAGCGCTTCTCCGCCGTTTTGATTTTCTCTTGCTGCGAAATGTGGCAAAATTGGACAGGCTGAAAAGGCCGCAAGACAGTGCCTCTTGAAGCGCCGACTCGGATGGGATGCACTTGGACCAAACGGCCCACTCAGCCGAGGATGATCCCGACCGTCACAGCGCCCAAGCCCATGGCGGAGACCAGAAGGGCAACGAGATTGAGCGCCACAACCTTTTGCAGACGCGCGCGGATCTCCTCATCCGTGCCGCCGGCTTTCTTGGCCTTCAGCGCGGCCATGATGCAATAGCCCAACAGCGCCACCCCCGCCAAAGTCAGCGTCACACCGCCCCAGATCAATGCATCCATCCTCAGTCCCTCACTTTTCATTTCGCCCTGCTTGATACAGAACTGGCCCGGGCAAGCAAGCATTTGCGCGCTTGAATGGCTTTCCTGGAGGCCAAGTCATTGAAAAAGGGGCCGGGGTTTGGAATGAGTAACGGACGCATGATCCCAACAGGCCCAAAATGACCGTCGATCAGATGAACCAGCTTTCGACTTCGCAGGACGGCGGACCAGAGATTTTGCCTCTGGGGCGGGACGGCTGGCTGGTGCGCTTTGCCTTGACGCCCGCGCCTTGGGCGATGGCGGCGGTGCAAAAACTGTATGCTTTGGGCGCGGCTTCTGCGCTTTCGGGCGTGACGCGCGTGGCGCCGAGCCTAACCTCTGTGCTGTTTTCCTATGATCCTGATTGTACCGACCGTGCGGTGATGCGGGCACAGATCGCGCAGCTTCTGGAGGGCGAAGACTGGCACCATGCCACGCCTGAACCCGCCACGCGGGTCTGGCAGGTGCCGGTGGGATTTGGCGGGGATCACGGTCCCGATCTGGCGGAGGTGACGGGGATGACGGGGCTCAGCGCCGCGCAGGTGGTCGAAGAGATCGTCCAGACGCCGCTCAGGGTTCTGGCCATCGGATTTGCCCCCGGTCAGCCCTATCTCGGCCTCTTGCCCGAAGCCTTCGATCTGCCGCGGATGACATCGCTCAACCCGCAGGTGCCGCAGGGCGCGATTGCTTTGGCCGTGCGCCAGCTCGTGCTCTTTGCCAATGCCTCGCCGACCGGCTGGCGTCAGGTCGCGCGCACGGCGTTTCGGGTGTTTCGACCCGACAGCGACACGCCCCTGCCGCTTTGCGCGGGCGATGAAATGCGGCTGGTCCCGGTGTCTGGGGCGGAGATGGACGGGCTTTTGGCCTCTGGCGACCCAACCGGCGGCGCCAAGCTGGAGCTGCGGTCATGAGTGCGGTGATCATTCACAAAGCGGGGCCGGGTCTGAGCGTGCAAGACCTTGGCCGCCCCGGCATGACCCGTCTGGGCCTGTCGCGTGGTGGCGCGGCCGATCCGGTGGCCCTTTATGAAGCGGCGGCGTTGCTGTCGCAGAACACCCCGCAAGCCGCTGTTGAGATGGCCGGGATGGGCGGCACGTTTGAAGTCACGGCGCCCACGCGCATTGCACTCACGGGGGCACCGATGCGGGCCAGTCTCGGCACGCAGGCGCTGCGGTGGAACGCCACGCATCTCTTGTCCTCCGGTGAGCGTCTGACCATCGGGGCCGCGGAGCGCGGCAGCTATGGTTATCTCAGTTTCGCGGGCGGCATCGAGACGCCGGAGGTGCTGTCGAGCCGGTCGACCCATGTGACGGCGGGTCTTGGCGCGGCGCTCGAAGACGGCACGCGCCTGCCTTTGGGGCAGGACGCTGACCCCGCAGCCGTCGCCGTCGGTCTTCCGCTCGACATGCGCTTCTCAGGCGGTGACATCCGTTATATCGCGGGGCCGCAGACGGCGCTTTTCGCACCCGATGTGCTGGCCCAATTCGAGGCCACGACATTCACCCGCTCCGCCACCGCCAACCGCCAAGGCGTGCGGTTGGAGGCCGACGCGCGGTTCCCGTCGCAGGCGCCTGCCGGGCTGGCCTCCGATTTCATCCTTGAGGGCGATCTTCAGATGACCGGCGACGGCTTGCCTTATGTGCTGTTGTGCGAATGCCAGACCATCGGCGGCTATCCCCGGCTCGGGACGGTGGTTGCGGCGGACCTGCCCGTGGTGGCGCAGGCGGGGCAGGGTGCTGAGCTGCGGTTTCGGCAGATCACCTTGGACGAGGCCGACCGGATCGCGAGCGCCTATGACGCGCGGCTCAAGGCGTTGCGCGGCAAAGTTCAGCCCCTGATCCGCGATCCGTCCTTGATCCACGATCTTTTGAGCTATCAACTGATCAGCGGCGTGACAGCCGGTGATGAACTGGAAGGATAACCCATGCTGAAAGCCGATCTGAATTCCGACATTGGCGAGGGCTTTGGCGATTGGACCAAGGGCGATGACGCGGCGCTGATGCAGGTGATCACCTCGGCCAATGTCGCCTGTGGCTTTCATGCGGGCGACCCGGATGTCATGGCGCGCACCATGAAACTGGCGGTCGAGAACGGCGTCGGGATCGGCGCGCATCCGGGCTTTGCCGATCTCAAAGGCTTCGGGCGACGGCGTCTGCCCCTGAGCCATGACGAGATCGCCAATCTTGTGACCTATCAACTGGGCGCGGCGCTGGCGATGGCGCGGGCGGCGGGCGGTCAGGTGCGGCATCTGAAACTGCACGGGGCGCTGGCGAATATGGCCTCCGAGGATGCAGATCTCGCGCGGGTCTGTTTCGCGGCGGCGTTGAAGGTCCAGCCCGACATCGTGATCATGGTTCTGGCCGCCACCGCGATGGAGCAGGCCGCGCGCGATCTGAACTGCGCCTGGGCGGGGGAGATTTTCGCGGATCGCGCCTATAATGATGACGCCACTTTGGTGGATCGTCGTCAACCAGGGGCAGTGCTGCATGATCCGCACGTGATCTCCGCGCGCATTTTGGCGATGCTCAAGGCTGGCGCGATCATCACGGAAAGCGGCAAACATATTCCCTGCAAGATCGACACGATTTGCGTGCATGGCGACACCGAGGGCGCGCTGGCGATGACAAAGGCGCTCAAGGCCGGGTTGCAGGCGGCGGGGGTCGAGATTGCCAGGCTCTGAGCCCGCAATCACATCGGCGGAAACCATCGCATTGGGCAGGTTCCGAGGCTTGCCATGGCGTCGCCTGCCGGGTAGGGATCAGGGCTTGAGAAGAGCAAGAATATCCCACTACCCCTGAGGAAGGTTTCCCCATGATGGACGACGATATCTCCCCCGACCACGCGTCTGGCCCCGACGCCTCCTACCGCGTGACCGCCGACGAGCTGCGCCAGTTCGTGGAGCGCTTCGAGCGGCTGGAACTTGAGAAAAAAGACATCGCGGATCAGCAAAAAGAGGTGATGGCCGAGGCGAAAGGCCGTGGCTACGACACAAAGGCGATGCGCAAACTCATCGCGCTGCGCAAGAAAAGTGCCGATGAGATCGCCGAGGAAGAGGCCATCCTCGACATGTATAAAGAAGCTTTGGGTATGTAATCCTGCCTGCTCGGCGGTGCTGTTGTGACAAGCGACGACACCGCCGACTTGGACTTTGGTGTTCGGGGCGACGGACACATGCGGACATGTAATACACAGGAAACGCATAGAAGCGGTGCTGCGTCGGGCCGAGTGATTTCGAGGGAAAGCTGAAGGGTGATGCTCTCATCGTTTCTTCGAAACGACTGCCGCATGAAAGCGTTAGGAGAGTTTCGGCATCTTTGCTTTTGCAAAGAGCCTTTGGTGTAGGTGAGATGAGAATTCTCAAACCGAAACTGGCCTCAAGTAGCGCTCCGCGCGGTAGGCCAATTAAAAATGGTGCGGTCGAGAAGACTCGAACTTCCACGGGAGTTACCCCACAGCGACCTCAACGCTGCGCGTCTACCAATTCCGCCACGACCGCACTGTCTAGGCTTGGTGAGGGGCTATGTAGCGAAGCGGTTCTGGGAAGGGAAGAGGAAATTTCCGGGAAAGTGCATTTTTTTTCGCGTCCTCCCGCGCGGCCCTTTTCGCGCCTTGCCGGAGGCGCTAGGTCAGGACGTAGTCTCATGAATGGAATGAAACAGATGGTGGAATGGCGCATTTCTGACGGGTTGACGGATTACGACATGGCCGTGGCCGAAATGGAGGCCCGCGCGGAGGCCATCGCCAAAGGCGAAGCCGAGGAGCTGATCTGGCTTTTGGAACATCCGCCGCTCTATACCGCCGGGACCTCTGCGCGGCGCGAGGATTTGGTCGAGCCGGATCGCTTTCCGGTCTATGAAAGCAAACGCGGCGGGCAATATACCTATCACGGGCCTGGTCAGCGTGTGGCCTATGCGATGCTCGATCTGAGCAAACGCGGGAAAGATGTGCGCAAATTCGTGCAGGATATGGAAGCCTGGGTGATCGCCGCGCTGGATGAGTTCAATGTCAAAGGCGAGATCCGCGAGGGCCGTGTCGGTGTCTGGGTCGTGCGCGAGGACAAGCCACTCACAGCTCTGGGACAAAAACCCGAGGACAAGGTGGCCGCGATCGGGCTGCGTATCCGCAAATGGGTGTCGTTTCACGGGCTGTCGATCAACGTCGACCCGGATCTCTCGCATTTCGACGGCATCGTGCCTTGCGGCATCCGTGAGCACGGGGTGACGTCCTTGGTCGATCTCGGCCTGCCGGTGACGATGGAGGACGTCGATATGGCGTTGAAACAGACATTCGGGACGGTTTTCGGAGACTAGCCTCTCGTGCCGGTTTCTCTTTGCCGTTTCCTGTCGAACCAAGCCTTTAGAACCAATGTGAGGCGTCTCTGCCACGTAAAAGCGCGATCCCCCTGAAGGCCCTTCCGCAGCGCATGCGCGAAAGGACCTACGGGCTTCACCGATTACAACTTCAGGAACCGCGCGATGGCCGCGACAGATGCCGCATGTGCAGCAGCACGGTCCCAGCCCTCGGGGTCGTCGCAAATCGGATCTTCGCCCTCTTCGATCAGCAATTGCGCCGCGTTCTCCTTGCAGATCGGCAGGAAAGAGTAGTGATGTGCATTGGGCACGACGTCGTGCTCCACATTGGGCAAGAGCTCAACGAGCCCGCTGCCCTGTGATCTGACATCCGTCGCGAACCACGGGAAACTGTCGCCAAGCGAAAGGAGTTGCACGGGGGTCTCAATCTCCGCCGCGCTCTCAGGAGTCGCGGCATAGGTAAAGCCGGGATCGACGGCGACGACGGAGGTAAAGCGCGGGTCCGACATTTCGGCTGAGAATTCCGGCGGCAGAGTGGCGAAATCGACCCCGCCGCGCATCAGGAACAGGCAATCCTGCGCCGCCTCGCCATGCGTCTCGCAGTATGCCCGATAGGCCTCCGGATCGAGACGCAGACCAGCAATGCCCAGCACCGTGGATCCACCCAGAGAGAACCCCAAGGCCGCAACCCGGTCTTCGTCGATATGGGGTGCGATTTGCGGGTCGGTCAGAACGTGGTCGAGCGCGGCGCTCAGATCCGCCGCCCGCTCCGACAGGCGCACGGTTCGGCGCGGCGAACTGTCGCCGGTGGTCGTGCCCGGATGGTTCAGCACCACCACCATCGCGCCACGCGCGGCAAGGCCAGCAGCGAGCCAGGCGGTCCCGTCGATGCTACTGCCGGAGCCGTGCGAGACAAGGATCAGCGGCAGATCTCCCTCGGGAAACCCGGCGCCGATGTGGGCCTCGACCGGCTCGAACACCAGACTGTCGCCAACCGGCGCCGCATAAGTCGCCCGACCAGCCGGATACCAGATTCCGGCGGCGATCAGCCCCGAACGGTGATCAGCCCGGATGTCGAAACGGTCGAACCCGACCTCGGGCTCCGCAAGCGCCGGACCTGCGAGTGTGAGGGCGAGCGCAGCTGTTGAAAGTAAGGATTTCATCTTGGGTCTCCTGTATACAGATGATGATGTCCCGATCTCGCATCGACCGCGCGTTTTTTGCGTCCTCGATCCGGTTCTAGGTCGTGCAGAACCGGATCGTGGTCTATTCAACCGGCATGTTGACGCTTCCGATTCCACTTGTGGTCGCCCTGATCCTTGGCTTTCTGGCCTTGCGCCATGCTCTTGCCGGCGATCGGTCCTTTCTGTTTCTGGTGCTTCTGGTGGTCTGTGCATTTCAGGCCTTGGTGATTTCTCTGACACAGCACTACGGGCTGTCCGGGCTATGGCCCTTGCAACTCCTTGCCGCTGTTGCCACGCCACCTCTGGCATGGCTGACGTTTCAGTCTGCCGCTCTGCGCCCCTTCGATCACAAACGGGACTGGCTCCACCTGCTCGGCCCCGCCTTCACCGCGTTTTGCACGGTCTTTGCCCCGATGACGCTGGACGTGGTGCTGACTGCGCTCTTTGTGGGCTACGGCATCGCGATTTGGGTCCGACTTCGGCGCGACGACGCCTTGCCTCTTGCACGGCTCAGCTCCGGTCCGCTGCCAGCGTTGATCTGGAAGGCCATCAGCCTGCTCCTGATCCTCTCGGCCATCGCGGATATCTTGATTGCCGTCGCGCTCTGGCTTGGACAGGAGCAATGGCGACCGCTGATCATCAGCGTTTTCACCTCCTTCACGCTCCTTGGCATCGGACTTTTGTCGCTTTCACAGGAGGCAGAGGGCCAGGCCGAGGACGGCGGGCTATCGCCCCCCGGGCCGGAGACGCCCTCACCCTCTGAAGAAGATGCGGCCCTGATCGCGCGTCTGGATGCGTTGATGATCAAAGAGCGGCTCCATCTCGACCCCGACCTCACACTTGCCCGGCTTGCGCGCCGGTTGCACGTGCCGATCAAACAGCTTTCGGCCGCGATCAATCGGACCAAGGGCGAGAACGTTTCGCGCTATGTGAACGGGTTTCGCGTGCGCAGCGCCTGCGCGCTTTTGGAAAACGGCACGCGTGTCACTGAGGCGATGCTTGAGAGCGGCTTTAACACAAAGTCAAACTTCAACCGGGAATTTGCCCGCGTCACCGGCCAGTCGCCCTCGGTTTTCCTGCGTGGCATGCAGCACAGATCAAAGCCAAAGTGACGGCTGAGCACACGATCAAGTCCAAACGCGCTTCGGCATTTGCGTAAGATCAAAGTAGGAGACGCCCGGGCTGGTAACACCAGTCAAACTCAGTATTCTGGGTTGGGACACATGAATCGGGAGAGAGACCCTTATGAACAAGTTTTTTGCCTTCACAGCCGCCGCCCTGATGGCAACCTCCACCGCTGCTCTTGCCGAAGGCGACCCAGCCGTCGGCGAGAAGGAATTCAACAAATGCAAAGCCTGCCACATGATCGTGGACGATGCGGGCGAAGCCATCGTGCGTGGCGGCAAGACCGGCCCGAACCTCTACGGCGTCGTGGGCCGTCCAGTGGCCTCTGTCGAAGGCTTCAAGTACGGCGATGGCATCCTCGCCGTGGGCGAGACCGGCATGGTCTGGGAACCTGAGCTGATCGTCGAATACGCACAGGACCCGACCGCCTTCATCGACACCCATGGTGGCTCTGGTCGGTCCAAAATGACCTTCAAGATCAAGGATGCATCGAACATCGTGGCCTTCCTCGAATCCGTGGCTCCGGCGCCTGAGATGGCCGAAGAGGCCCCCGAGGAGATGGAAGAAACCCCGGCGGAAGACACCGCAACGGAATAAGCGCCTGCTGCGAGAGCATTTAAGACGCCGCTCCTTCGGGGGCGGCGTTTTCATTTCTAGGGTCTGGTCTGCGATCTGGCAAACCCGCGCCCCAACACCCGCCAGCCCAAAAGACCGAGGACAAGCGCCCCGAAAAAGGCCACCAGAAACGGCAGGATCAGGGCGGTTTCGCGCGGTACGATCCCGTCGAACAGTCGCACGATGACGCCCGACAGAAACAGCCCGACCGGCATCATGCCCCAGGCCAGAAGGCGATAGAGGCTGTTGACCCGTCCCAAAAGCGCGTCGGGGATGGTGCGTTGGCGGTAGGAAACGGAGACGGTGTTCCACAGAATGCCCATGAATTCGAAAATCCCGAGGGTGAGCGCCAAAGACACCGGCCCGGGCACAAAGGCGATCGCCAAAAAGGCAGGCACCGAGGCCATGAGCGAGATTTGCGCCGTTTTGGCCGCGCTCAGACGCTTGACGACCCATCCACCGCTCCAACTGCCCAAGATGCCGCCGATGGCCCCGCCGGTCAGGATCAGGCCATAGACCTGCGCGTCGACGCCCAGGTTTTCCTGCACATGCAGCACCAGCGCGATGAGGACCATGTGAAAGAACAGGTTCCAAAAGCCGGTGATCCAGGCCAATGAGCGCAAAAGCGGGGCGTCTCTGAGAAAAGCAAAACCTTCCTTCAACTCCCGCTGCCAGTTGCGGGTGCCGTTGGATTTTGGGCGAAACGCGCCCTTGAGCGCTGCCACGAGAACAATCGCAGACAAATAGGACAAGGCATTGACAAAAAACGGCAAAGGCAGCGCAAAGGCCAACAGGGACGCGCCCAAAGCCGGGCCGATCAGCGCATTGCCAACCATCTCGACGCTCCACAATCGACCGTTGGCCCGTTCCAGATCGTCCTGCGCCACAAGGCGTGGCAGCATGGTCTGAGCGGCGTTGTCACGAAAGACTTCGGCAACACCCACGACAGAAGCCGCGAGGATCAACACGGTGAAAAGCGCCGGCGACGAGAGGCCGGTGTCGGACGCGTCTGCCAAGGGCAAGGTCAGCAAAATTGCGAAAGCCGTGCCGCCGAATGCCAAGGCGCGCAACACATCCATTACCACGATCAACCGCCGCCGATCCACACGGTCCGTCACGATCCCCGCAGGAATGGCGCAGAGAAACCACGGCAGGCGCAGCACCACCGGCACCAAGGCAATGATCAAGGGGTCGCGGGTCAGCAAAGAGGTGAGCCAGGCCCAGGCCACCACCGCCACACCGTCTGCTAAATTGGTCAATCCGCTGGCGATGACAAAACGACGAAAGGCGATCTGAGGCATCATATGAGCGTTCCGATTGAAATCTGTCTCTGCGCCACATTCTGAGCCGAACGCCTTCGACGCAGGGGGGGGCGGTTGGATCGAAAGAATTTTCTTCCGCAGCATTTCACATTCGGGACAGAATGTCCCTGTCATGCCGGAAGCGACAAGGCTAAAAAAACATATGAGCAGTTCCTTTCCCTCTGTCACCGATGTTCTGAACGCGGATTTCGATACGATCATCGACGTGCGTGCGCCCTCGGAATTTGCGGAGGATCACATCCCCGGCGCGATCAACCTGCCGGTGCTGGATGACGCCGAACGCGCGCGTGTCGGCACGATTTACACGCAGCAATCGCCCTTTCTGGCGCGCAAACTCGGCGCCGCTCTGGTGGCGCGCAATGCCGCCGCGCATATCGAGGGGCCTTTGGCCGAGAAAGAGGGCGGCTGGCGGCCCTTGGTCTATTGTTGGCGGGGCGGGCAAAGGTCGAATTCCTTCGCGATCATCCTGCGTCAGATCGGCTGGCGGGTGGAGGTTCTGGACGGCGGGTATAAGACGTGGCGTCGGCTGGTGATCGGCATGGTGCATGACACGCCTTTGCCGCATCGTCTCGTGTTGATCGACGGCAACACCGGCACGGCCAAGACCGATCTCTTGCACAGGGTGCGGGCGCTGGGCGGGCAGGTGCTCGATCTCGAAGGGCTGGCCAATCATCGTGGTTCGATTTTCGGGCCGATGGGCGATCAACCGGCGCAGAGGGGATTCGAAAGCCGGTTGGCGGAGGCGCTCAGTCGCCTCGATCCCGCGCGGCCCGTGTTGGTCGAGGCGGAAAGTTCGCGCATCGGCGAGGTGACACTCCCGGCGCGGCTCTGGCGCGCGATGTGCGCGGCGCCCCGGATTGACGTGACGGCCTCTCTACCTGCGCGGGCGCGCTATCTGGCGGAGGCCTATGCCGATCTGACCGAGGATGTCCCAAAGATGCAGGCACGTCTGGATCAACTGATCCCGCTTCAGGGCCATGAGCGCGTCAAGACGTGGCGCGAGATGGCCGAAGAGGGGGCGTTTGCGGCGCTGGCCGAGGCGCTGATGGGGCAACATTACGACCCGCGTTACGAGAAATCCCGCGCCCGCCATGCGCCTGATGTGATTGCAGAGTTCGACCTCGGCGATCTGAGCATCGGCGCCCGGAACGATGTGGCCGAGCGGATCGTGAGTCTTTTGAACGCGCGCTGAACTTAAGGCTCGACGACCAAGCGCGGCGGGCCTTCGGTGATCTCTCCGATGATGGCCGCCTCATAGCCTGCCTCACAGAGCGCCGTCAGACATTTCTCCGCGCGCATCGGCGAGACGGAGGCCAAAAGCCCGCCCGCCGTTTGCGGGTCGAACAACAGATCCGTCCGGGGCGTCTCCGGCCCCTCGTATTCGGCGGCATAGGCGCGATTGGCCGGAAAAATCGTCGAGCGCAGGCCGGTCTCGGCCAAGGATAAAGCGCCGGGCAAGACGGGCACATCGCTTAGTCGGATCACGGCTCCCACCTCGGAAGCACGGCAAATCCCCAAAAGATGCCCGGCCAATCCGAAGCCCGTGACATCGGTCATCGCATGGGCTGTGCTCAAAATCCGCGCCGCCTCACCGGAGCTTTGCACCATAGACCCGTAAGTGCGTTCCAGATCGCGCCCATTTGCCGTCATCTCCATCTCGCCCGCCAGCATCACGCCGGTGCCGAGGGGTTTCGTGAGCAAAATCCGATCCCCGGCCCGTGCGCCCTTGAGTGTGATCGGCTGATCCAACAGCCCGGTGACCGTGAAGCCGATCGCCAGCTCCGCCCCCATCGCAGTGTGCCCGCCGATGATCTCGGCGCCTTCTGCCTCGAAAACCTCGCGGGCGGTCTCCATGATTTCGGTGAGCCAGCTTTCCTGCAAGGCCTCGCTCATTTTCGGCAAGGTCACGGTGGCGAGCGCGGCCTGAGGCGCGGCCCCCATCGCCCAGATGTCGCCAAGCGCGTGCGTGGCGGTGATCCTTGTCATCAACACCGGGTCTTCGACAAAGGCGCGCAGGTGATCGACGGAGGCCACCTGCCATGTGTCGCCATGGGTCAAAAGCGCGGCGTCATCGCCCGCGAGATGCAACACATCGCGCCGCTCTGGCCCCGGATGCACGCTCAGAACCCGGTGAAGAATATCGCCCCCGACCTTGGCGCCACAGGCCCCGCACATCGGCTTTTTGCCCTCAACTTCCTCGCGCAGCCCCTCGGCCACGGTGTCGGGTAGGGGCGGCGGTGTCATGGTGGGCAAATCTTTGAGTTTGCGCATGAAAGCCCGGTCGATGTGGTCTTTCCAACGCCACATCAACGGGCCTTTGAGGCGTAGACCGGATTTGTCCGCGAGCGCCGCTTTGCCGCCCAGAGAAATCAGTTTGAGGTAGTCCTTTTGCGGATGATACGCGCGCAGCCTTGCGGCTGATCCTGCGCTCAGGCTCCGGCGCAGGTTGTCGAACAACACAGGCGCCTCGCGCACGGCATAGACCCCCGCCTTGGGGCGTGGATCATGGGACAGATGGACGCAATCCCCGGCGGCGAAAATGCGCGGGTCGGAGCTTTGCAGGCTCTCATTTACGGTGACGAACCCGTCTGTCAGGTCCAGCCCGGTGTCCTTGAGCCAGCCATAAGGCCGCGCCCCCGCCGCCCCCAAGGTGAAGCGCGACGACAGAGTGGTGCCGTCGGCAAAAAGCACCTCATCGGCGCGGACTTGGACGACCTGCGACTGTGGGCGCAGTTTGACACCTGCCTCTGCCAGCACGCTTAGTACCGCATCACGCGTGGCGGGGCGCATCTCTGTGAGAATCGCGCCATGATCAATGAGCCAGACCTGCGAGTTCGGGATCGTCTTGAGGCTCTGCGCCATGGCCATGGCCAGCTCGGCACCGGCGACCCCACCGCCGATCACGGCCACCTCAGGGGTGATCTCACCAGCGAGAGCCTCTTTGCGAAACTTGTCCCAGCGGCTGGCAAAGGCCTCGAGCGGTTTGGCGGGGATGCCGTGCTCGGCGAAGCCCGCAAGATCCGGCATGGCGGAGGTGATACCGATGTCGATGGAGGCGATGTCATATCGGATCGGCGGGCGGCCTTCGACATGGATCAGCCGCGCGTCGCGGTCGATCCCCGTGGCGCGTCCCAAGACGGCCCGCGCGCCTGCAAAGCGCGCCAACCGCAGGAGATCAAGCTCTAAGTCTTCACGTGCATAATGCCCCGCCACAAACCCCGGCAGCATCCCGGAATAGGCGGCCACGGCGCCCGGATTGATCACCGTCACCCGCACACCCGGCAGAGGCCGCATGCCCCAGCGTTTCAGGATCAGCGCATGGCTGTGCCCACCGCCGATCAGGACAAGCTCTCGGGTCAGGGGCAGGGGGTGCATCGGCTCAGTCCTGTTGCGGCAAAAGGATATTGGCGAAAACCTGACCCGAAGTCCGTCCGTTGGCAAGGGTGCTGGACGCCGCATGCTGCACATGCCAAGATTGCGACCATGTTACGCACATCCTCCCCGTTTGAAGCGATGCGTGCCCAAGCGCGTCAGATTTTCCTCAAAGGTGTCGAGGCCGCCGACCCGGCCCATGCGGTCGAGGCGGCCTTGAAAGGGCGCCACTTCACCGATCCGCTGATCATCGCCGTCGGCAAGGCCGCGCGCACGATGGCGGAGGCGGCGATGAAACATGTGCCTGCCGAGACCGTGATTGTGGTCACCAATTACGAAAACGCCAAACCTTTGGAGGGCGCCGAAGTCCGCGCCGCGGGTCACCCAGTGCCCGATGCCGAAGGGGCGCGCGCAGCTCTCCGTGTCGAAGAGGCACTGTCGCACGCCAAGGGTGATGTGATTGCATTGATTTCGGGCGGCGGCTCCGCGCTTTTGCCTGCGCCTGTGGTGGGCGTCTCCTTGGAAGACAAGGCGGAGGTCAACCGGCTTTTGCTCGCCTCGGGCGCCGACATCGTGACGATGAATCTCGTGCGCCAACAGCTCTCGCGTCTCAAAGGCGGCGGGTTGTTGCGGGCGGCCGCACCCGCGAAAGTCACGGCTTTGCTTTTGTCCGACGTGGTCTCTGACGATCTGCGCGCGATTGCCTCCGGGCCGACCGTGTCGCCCATCGGCACCCGCGAAGAGGCCGCGAAAGTTCTGCAAGACCTCGGGCTTTGGGAAAAACTGCCGCATTCCGTGTCCGCCTATCTGGCGCGCCCGCAGGCCGATCTGGGCGCGTTGCCCGAGAGCGAGGTCGAACTCATCGGCTCGAACAAAATCTCTGTCGCGGCCATGGCCCATGCGGCGGGGCCGGAGGCGCAGGTCGACAAAACGCCGCTAGAGGGCGATGTGGCCGAGGCCGCGCAGCTCATCGTGGAGCGCGCCCTGACAGGCGGCGCGGGCACCTATCTGTTCGGCGGCGAAACCACAGTGAAACTGGTGGGCGACGGCATGGGCGGGCGCAATCAGGAGCTCGCGCTGCGTGTTGCGATGCTGGCCGAAGAGGCGGGCTTTGAAGATTATGTCTTCCTCTCAGGCGGCACCGACGGGCGCGACGGGCCGACGGATGCGGCGGGCGGTCTGGTCGATCCCGGCACGCTGGACCGGATGCGCGCCGTGGGGCTCGATCCCATTGAGGTGGTGGGGCGCAACGACAGCTATCACGGGCTTCAGGCCGCCGGGGATTTGCTCCAGATCGGCGCGACGGGCACGAATGTGGCGGACCTTCAGGTCTTGATCCGCAGGTGAATCCTGTCTCTGGGGCCTGTTTCCTTTGCTGCGAAAAACACTCAATTTCACCGCACGAATTCAACGCGCGAATGAAAAGCCGTAAATCAGCTGACGCAGGCCCAAGGCGGCGCCCGCGATGATCGCGGCGATGGTCACGGGCGCGGAATAGGCAAGCACCGAAAAGGCCGACAGCCCCTGTCCGACTGTGCAGCCGAAAGCCACCACGGCGCCCACGCCCATGAGCGCCGCGCCCATGATCTGGCGTTTCAATTCGCGGGGGTCTTCGCAGGCTTCCCAGCGAAAATGCCCTTTGATCAGCGAGCCGATGGCAGCGCCCGCAAGCACACCGATGACGGAGCCAACGCCAAATCCCGGTGAGGTGGCCGAGGAGGTCATGAGGTAGAAAAGCGTGTCGCCGATGGGCGCCGCGAAAGTGTGCGAGACGACTTGCGTGGCCTCGAATGTGGCTTTCGAAAGCCATGCCGTGCCCGCCCAGCCAGAGGTGACGGCGAGGCCGACGGCGACGCCCCAAAGGATGAGTTTGCGTTCCCCGCGAAAGGCGCGGGACGACAGCGCCAAGGCCAGAAAGAGCACACCGAAGCCGAGGCCCGTGGCGACGATGGGCAAGCCAAGGCTTTGGCCCAAACCATGCGCAAGACCGGGCAGGGGGCCTTCGGCGGGACGTGGCGGGAAGAGTGTGACGCGCAGCGCGGCCAGAGGGCCGTTCAGCGTGATGTAAGAGGTCAGCCCCATGACCAAAACGATGACGAAATTGCGCAGATCGCCGCCGCCCAGACGCGCCAGCGCGCCAAAGCCGCAATTGCCCGCCAGCGCCATGCCGTAGCCGAACAAAAGCCCGCCAAAGATTGAGGCCAGAGGCGACCAGGCGAGGGCGAGATAAGGGGTCTGGGTCGGATCGAACAGGCCCAGGCCCATGAGGCTGAAACTGCCAATGAGGGCCACGCCCAAGGCAATCCCCCATTGCCGGGCGCGCAGGTCAGAGCCCTGATAGAGCGCGTCTTCGATGGCGCCCATGGAGCAAAACCGGCCCAGACGGGCGGCGAGTCCCAGGACCAGCCCACCCAAAAGACCCATCAGGGCTGCAAGCAGCCCCGGTGCAATTGTGTCGAGCATAACTCCTCCCCTGATGCCCGGCGCGTCTCTGTTTTGGGGGCTCAGGCCTTTTTCTGGCCGCTGTCCACCGAACAGAACATATCGTAGATCACTTCGAGGATGCGCTTCGGGCGGTCATCCGTCAAAGAGTAGTAGATCGCCTTGCCTTCGCGGCGCGGGGTCACGAGGCCCTCAAGGCGCAGCCGGGCGAGCTGTTGGCTCACCGCGGCCTGACGCGCGGACAAAAGATCTTCGAGCTCCGTGACGGATTTCTCGCCGGTCACCAGATGACACAGGATCATCAGCCGCCCCTCATGCGAGAGGGCTTTCAAAAGCTGCGACGCATCGCAGGCGCTTGACATCATCACATCCATGTCCTCTTCGGACATGTTTTCCGTGACGATTGGTAAAGGCGAATTCACTTTGTCCACCCCATGTTCCTCAAAGATATGATTAAGTCTCTAAAAGGCGATCTGATCCATGATGGCGTCGATGCCCGCCTGCGCGCAGTCGGCATCAAGGTCCGGTCCGGGAGCGCCTGAGACTCCGATGCCTGCTACTATAGAGCCTGACGCCTCGATCACAAGACCGCCGCCAAGGGCCAGAGGTTCGCTCAGCTCACGGATGCCTGCCATCATCTCACCCGGCGCGGTCAATTCGCCCAAGGACAGCGTGTCGGTGCGAAACGAGACGGCGGTCCAGGCCTTGCGCCGTGCGGTCTCGAAAACGTGCAGTCCGGCGAAGCGGTCGCGTACGTAGACCTGCGGGATGCCAAAGCGGTCGACCACCATGACGCCAACCTGATAGCCCGCCTCGCGGCAGCTTTCCATCGCGGCGATGGCGGCGGTCTGGGCCACTTCGGGTTTCAGCACCTGAAAGGTGACGAAGGCGTCGTCGTCTTGCGCAAGCGCTGGCGTGGCCAAGGTCGCGGCCCCCATAGTGGCGCTTAGCGCCATGATTTTAAACAGTTTCATTCTTTCCTCCCTTGAATGTCCCTTATGTCTTTTCACTCGCCCGGCTGGACCTCCTGCACCGGATCCCCCGTCGTGATCTCCTCGAAATCCGAATGATCGCGCAGCACCATGGTCAGCATGGTCCAGAACAATTCATCATTCGCGTAGCCCTCGATCCGGCCCTGTTCCTCCCCGTCCTCCACGAGAATGAATGTGGGCGTAAAGATCACCGGGCCTTTGAATGTGAGGTCCTCTGGCTGGGGCGCGCGCAGGTCCACCCGGCGCAGGGGCGCATAGGCGCCTTCCGGCGTTTTCGGGTAAATCTCCGCGATCTCCGCGTTCCAGCGGGCGCAATAGGCACAGCCGTCCTGCTCCACCATCACCAGTTCCCTCTTCGGGTCACTGGCGGAGGCGGGGAGAATCAGGGCAAAAAGGGTGGCCAGAGTGACCAGGAATCGTGTCAACATATCTCTACCGATTGACGGGTGCGACATAATCTACATAATCTACATAATTTGAATATATGAATGACACAAGCTTTGAGGCAATCACCAGGTGGTGACAGGCGCAAAGCTTGCGGGGAAGAGGAGCCCCGCCCGGGGGCGCATGGGCGCACAAACCGGGGGTCGGCCCGAGAGATCGGTTTGGGAGGACCATATGCTGGACGTGACTTTTATTTCTGCCCTTTTGGGCGGGCTGGTGGTGTTTTTCTCCCCCTGCATTTTGCCCATCGTGCCGTTTTACCTGTCCTATATGGCGGGCACTTCGATGGCGGACATCAATGCGGAGGGCGAATTGGCGCCGGGGGCGCGCAAACGCGCGATCCTGTCGTCGGTGATGTTCTCGTTGGGGATCATCACGGTCTTTGTCCTTCTGGGCGCGGCGGCGTTTTCGCTGTCTCAGGCGTTTCGCAGCCATCAGGACATCTTTCGCATCGCCTCTGCCGCCATCGTCTTTGTCATGGGGCTGCATTTTCTGGGCGTCATCCGTATCGGCTTTCTCAATCGCCAGTTCCAGATGCAGGCGGGCGACACGCGCAATATGACGGTCTGGTCGTCCTATATCGTCGGGCTGGCCTTCGCCGCCGGATGGACGCCTTGCGTCGGCGGCGTTTTGGTCGGCGTGGTGATGATGGCGTCGAATGAGGCGACGGCGATGCGTGGGCTGATCATGATGGTGGTCTTCGGCATCGGCATGACCGCGCCTTTCGTGGTGGCCGCCGTCTTTATCAAACCCTTCCTCAAATTCGCGGCTAAATTCCGCCGCCATTTGCCGAAGGTCGAAAAGGTGATGGGGCTTTTCCTCATCCTCTTCGCAATCTTGATCGTCACCAATTCGGTGAACGTGATCGCGGCGTGGATGTTGGAGACCTTCCCCTCTTTCGCGAATATCGGATCAAACGGGAGCCTGTAAAAATGTTTAAAATCGCACGACGTACGCTTTTGTCTCTGGGTCTTTCTATGGGCCTTGCCGCCTTTGCCTTTCCTGCGCTGGCGGTGGAAATGGGCGATGACGGGCTGCACAAGACCCCGTGGCAGCGTGACACCTTCAAGGACCTGCGCGAAGATCTGGCCGAGGCCAATTCAGAAGGGAAGCGCTTGCTCGTGATGGTCGAACAGCGCGGCTGTATCTACTGCACCAAGATGCACGAAGAGGTCTACCCCGACCCGGAGATCACGAAGATGATCGAGGACAATTTCTTTGTCATCCAGATCAACATGTTCGGCGATGTCGAGGTGACGGATTTCGATGGCGAGGCCCTGCCGGAAAAGGACATGGTGCAGAAATGGGGCGCGCTGTTCACCCCGACGAATCTCTATTTCCCCGAAGAGGTGGCCGAAGGTGTCTCCGCCAAGGACGCGGCGGTGGCCACGGTACCCGGCGCCTTTGGAAAGCTGACCACCTACAATATGATGCAATGGGTTTTGGATCATGGCTATGAAGGCGATGAGCCTTTTCAGAAATACCATGCGCGTCAAGTGGTTAAGCAACAAGAAGAGGGCGTTCTAAACGTCAGCGAATGATATATGTTAGCGTGCAAAGGGTGCTGCAGTGCAGAATAATTCAATTATTTGAATTTGTCTCTTGCTCTGCGACATAATGGCACGCTACGGTATGCAAAACAAACAACGCAGATATGCGGAAATGTAAGCACAGTCTTTTAGGGAGGAGACATGAAACGTATCGCAACCTGTCTTGTTGCGCTCGGTCTGAGCACCGGCGCAGCATTGGCCGAAACGGCCCCCGGCGACGTTCAGTTCGACGACTACGGCGCGATTGAGGCCTCTCTGACCGGCACGCCGGGCAACGCGGAAGAAGGGCGCAAGATCCTGACCACGAAATCCATGGGCAACTGTGTCTCGTGTCATGCCGCCGACGCCTATGCGGATGTGCCGTTCCACGGTGAGGTCGGCCCCTGGCTCGATGGCGCGGGTTCGCGCTGGACCGCTGCCGAACTGCGTGGCCTCGTGGTCAACGCCAAGATGACCTACGATGGCACTGTGATGCCGGCCTTTTACAAGGTCGACGGTTTCACCCGTCCGGGTGATGCCTACACGGGCAAGGCCGCGCCGGCCGATCTGCCGCCGATCCTCTCGGCCCAGCAGGTCGAGGATGTGGTCGCCTATCTGATGACGCTGACGGACGAGTGATCTTTCGTCGGATCCTGACACTTAGAACTTAGGAGCAAACCATGAATCTCACACGACGTGACGCTCTGGCTCTGGGCCTCGGTGCGACCGCGGCGGCGCTTTTGCCGCTGAGTGCGACCGCCGCCGCCGAAGATGCCATCGCCGCATTCACCGGGGGGGCCGAAGCGGGCGCGGGCGATCTGACCCTGACCGCACCGGAAATCGCCGAAAACGGCAACACCGTGCCGATCGCGGTCGATGCGCCGGGCGCCACCGCCATCGCGGTGTTCGCCACCGGCAACCCGACGCCCGAAGTGGTGGTGTTCAACTTCGGCCCGCTGGCAGGCAGCCAGGCGGCCTCCACCCGCATCCGTCTCGCTGGCACGCAAGACGTTGTGGCGGTTGCGAAAATGGCCGATGGCTCTTTCGTGCAGACCTCCGCGACGGTCAAGGTGACCATCGGCGGCTGCGGCGGCTAAAGCGTATTTTCAGGAGATAAAACAATGGCATCTGGTGTCAAACCCCGCGTGAAAGTCCCTAAATCGGCCTCTGCCGGTGAGGTGATCACGATCAAAACCCTGATTTCCCACCCGATGGAATCCGGCCAGCGCAAGGACAGCGACGGCAACGTCATTCCGCGCTCGATCATCAACCGTTTCACCTGTGAGTTTAACGGCGAAAGCGTGATCGACGTGACCTTGGAACCGTCGATTTCGACCAACCCTTACCTCGAATTCGATGCCACCGTGCCCGAGGCCGGGGAATTCAAATTCACCTGGTATGACGACGATGGCTCCGTCTACGAGGAAGCCAAAGAGATCGCGATTGCCTGACCGGCGATCAGATTGGCTTTGCCGCACCAAGGTTGTGCGCGCCCGGGGAGGGGCGCGCACATTATCCCAGGGAGGAGAAACGCATGAAAATCAATAAAATGCTCAGCACGGCCGCGGCTCTGGCGTCGACTGTCACGGTGTTCGCACTGCCTGCCCTCGCCGATGAGGACGCAGAGCTTGTCATCAATGGCGAGATCGAGATCGTGACCAAGACGGCTGCCCCGGCGCATCTCGACGGTCATCTGAGCGAGATCATGTCCGGCTGGCGCTTCCGTTCGGATGACACGCAGGCCATGGAGATGGATGATTTCGACAACCCGGGGATGCTTGGCGCAGAGGCCGGGTTCGATCAGTTCGAAACCGTGATGGGGGCCGAGGGCAAATCCTGCATGGATTGCCACGACGGCGTCGAAAGCCTCGCCAATGTGCGTCCGACCTATCCGAAATGGAACGACGACAAGGAACAGGTCTACACCATCCAGATGCAGATCAACGACTGTCTGACCGAACAGATGGGCGCCGATGCGCAGAAATACGACAGCGGGATGATGTTGAACTTCGAGGCGGCTTTGGCATCGGTTTCGCGCGGTATGCCGATGAATGTCGCCATCGACGGCCCGGCCCAGTCGACCTGGGAACAGGGCAAGGAGATGTATTACACCCGCTATGGTCAGCTCGATCTGTCCTGTGCCAACTGCCATGAGCAGAACTACGGCAACATGATCCGCGCCGACCACCTGAGCCAAGGTCAGACCAATGGTTTCCCGACCTATCGTCTGAAAAACGCCAAGCTCAACGGCGCGCACAGCCGGTTCAAAGGGTGTATCCGGGACACTCGCGCGGAGACGTTCAACGCAGGGTCGCCGGAATTCGTGGCGCTTGAGCTTTACGTGGCGTCCCGTGGCAACGGCCTCTCGGTCGAAGGCCCCTCTGTCCGCAACTGATCTTTGACAGGGCCCCGCTTTGTGATGAGCGGGGCTTTGTTTCTCTCAATATATTCAAATTTGCGCATGAAACCTTGGGAAATGCTCAGGTTTTCTGCGTCCGACAACGGAGTTTGAGCATGATCTCACGTCGTGATTTCCTTCAGGTGTCCATGGCCGCCTCGGCCATGGTGGGCGCCTCCGGCTTTGGCAACTGGGCGCGTCTCGCCGCGCAACAGGCGCTGACGCAGGACCAGCTTTTGGAGTTTGACACTTTCGGCAACGTCTCCCTGATCCATGTCACCGACATTCATGCGCAATTGAAACCGATCTATTTTCGCGAGCCGGAGATCAACATTGGCGTGGGCGGGAACAAGGGCGCGGTGCCGCATGTCACCGGCGCGGATTTCCGCAAACTCTATGGCATTGAGGAGAATTCCCCCTCGGCTTACGCCCTGACCTACAACGATTTTTCCGCGCTTGGCAAAGCTTATGGCAAGGTCGGCGGCCTCGACCGTGTAGCGACCGTGATCAATTCGATCCGCGCCGCGCGGCCAGACGCGTTGTTGCTCGATGGTGGCGACACATGGCACGGTTCCTACACCTGCTATCACACGCAGGGCCAGGATATGGTCAATGTGATGAACGCGCTGAAACCCGATGCGATGACCTTCCACTGGGAGTTCACGCTGGGCTCCGATCGTGTGCGCGAAGTGGTGGCCGATCTGCCCTTTGCCGCGCTTGGTGCCAATATTTTCGACGCTGAATGGGACGAACCGGCAGAAGATTTCGCGCCCTATAAGTTCTTTGAACGTGGCGGCGTGAAGATCGCCGTGATCGGCCAGGCCTTCCCCTACATGCCCATCGCCAATCCCGGCTGGATGTTCCCGGAATACTCCTTTGGCATTCGCACCGAGCGGATGCAGGAAGTGGTCGACGAGGTGCGTGGCATGGGCGCGGAGCTGGTCGTTTTGCTGTCCCACAACGGCTTTGACGTGGACAAGAAGATGGCGAGCCTCGTGAGTGGCATCGACGTTGTGCTTTCGGGGCACACCCATGACGCGCTGCCTGAGCCGGTTCTCGTCGGCGAGACGATCATCATCGCGTCGGGGTCTAACGGCAAATTCGTCTCGCGCGTCGATCTGGACGTGCGCGATGGGCGGATGATGGGCTTTCGGCATAAACTCATCCCGATCTTCTCCGACGTGATCGAGCCGGACAAGGAGGTCTCGGCGCTGATCAATGAACAACGCGCGCCCTACGAGGAGGCAATGGGCGAGGTGATCGGCCAGACCGACAGCCTGTTGTACCGTCGCGGAAATTTCAACGGCACTTGGGACGATCTGATCTGTGACGCGCTTTTGAGCGAGCGTGAGGCGGACATCGCCATGTCGCCGGGCGTGCGTTGGGGGCCGAGCCTTTTGCCGGGGGATAATATCACCCGTGAGGACATCTGGAACGCCACGTCGATGACCTATGGCAAGGCCTATCGCAGCGAGATGACCGGCGAGTTCATTCACACGATCATGGAAGACGTGGCCGACAACATCTTTAACCCCGATCCCTATTACCAGCAGGGCGGCGACATGGTGCGGATGGGCGGTCTTGGCTACCGGATCGACATCACCAAGCCGCAAGGCGAACGGATTTCGGAGCTGACGCTCTTGAAAACCGGCGAGAAACTCGATCCGGCGAAAACCTATGTCGTGGCGGGCTGGGCTTCGGTCAATGAGGGCACCGAAGGGCCGCAGATCTGGGATGTGGTCGAGGATCACATCCGCAAACAGGGCACCGTGACGGTCGCGCCGAACACCTCGGTCGAGGTCAGCGGCGCCTGAAAACGGGCCAGAACCAGAGCAAAATCATAAACGCACATCACGAGGGAGACACAACATGAGTGAGACCCAGAACGGTCAAAGTCGCCGCGCGTTTCTACGCGGTGCCGCGGCCACAGGCGTTGGTCTGGCTGCGAGCCAAGCCGCAGCCGAAGGTCCCGATCCGCTGATCACAGAGAAACAGGACTGGGCGATGAGCCTCGGCGCCGGTGTCGATGAGACGCCCTACGGCCTGCCGATCAAATACGAGAGCGATGTCATTCGCCGCAATGTGCCGTGGCTGACCGCCGATCCGATCTCTTCGATCAACTTCACGCCGATCCATGCGTTGGATGGCACGATCACGCCGCAGGGCTGTGCCTTTGAACGGCACCACTCCGGCGCGATTGAGCTAAAAAAAGAAGACTACCGCCTGATGATCAACGGCTTGGTCGATACGCCGCTGGTCTTTACCTATGAGGATCTCGAACGCTTTCCGCGGGTGAACAAGACCTTTTTTCTCGAATGTGCGGCCAACACCGGCATGGAATGGGCGGGCGCGCAATTGAACGGCTCGCAATTCACCCATGGCATGATCCATAACATGGAATACACCGGCGTCACGTTGCGCACTCTGTTGGAAGAGGCGGGGCTCGATGCGGCGGGCGATCTTGCGGACAAATGGGTCTATGTCGAGGGCGCGGATGCCTCCTCGAACGGGCGGTCGATCCCGATGGAAAAGGCGCTCGACGATTGCATGGTCGCGTTCAAGGCCAATGGCGAAGCGCTGCGCATGGAGCATGGCTATCCGGTGCGTCTGGTGGTGCCCGGTTGGGAAGGCAACATGTGGGTCAAATGGCTGCGCCGCATCGAAGTGACCGCGCAAGCGATTGAATCACGTGAGGAAACCTCGAAATACACCGACACTCTGGCGGATGGCACCTCGCGCAAATGGACTTGGGTCATGGATGCGAAATCCGTGGTGACCTCGCCCAGCCCGCAGATGCCGATCAAACATGGCAAGGGGCCTTTGGTGATCACAGGTCTCGCGTGGTCGGGCCGTGGCGCCATCACCGGCGTCGATGTGTCGAAGGATGGTGGCAAGACCTGGGAGAAGGCGCGTCTGGCCAATCCCGGCGAACCGATGGCGCTGACGCGGTTCTATCTTGATACCACTTGGGACGGTGAGGAAATGCTCCTGCAAAGCCGTGCCCATGACGACACGGGCTATGTTCAGCCGACCAAAGCGCAGCTCAGAGAGGTGCGCGGCGAGAACTCCGTCTATCACAACAACTGTATCCAAACCTGGCATGTCAAATCGAACGGGGAGGCGGAAAATGTCGAAGTTTCTTCCTAAACTGATCCTCACCACCGCGCTTTCCGCAACGCTTGCGATGCCTGCTTTCGCGGAGAAATTCGGCCTCGGTCGCGCGGCTCTGCCCGAAGAAATCGCGGCCTGGAACCACGATATTTCGCCCAATGGCGACGGGCTTCCGATTGGCTCAGGTTCGGTCGAAGATGGCGAGATGATCTTCTCCGAGAACTGCGCTGTCTGTCACGGAGAATTCGCGGAAGGTGTTGATAACTGGCCCAAATTGGCGGGCGGTGATGGGACGCTGGCCGACAAGGACCCGCTGAAAACCGTCGGCTCTTACTGGCCTTATCTGTCCACTGTCTATGACTATGTCCGCCGCTCCATGCCCTTCGGCGCGGCGCAGACCATGACGGATGACGATGTCTATGCGATCACGGCCTATATCCTCTATTCGAACTACATCGTGGAGGATGATTTCGTGCTCTCGAACGATAATTTCCTCGAGGTCGAGATGCCGAATGCCGAAGGCTTCATCACCGATGATCGCGCCGAGACGGAATACACCATCTTCACCGAGGAAAACGCCTGTTACGAGAACTGCAAGGAGACGGTCGAGATCACCAAACGCGCGACCGTTCTGGATGTGACGCCGGAGGAGGAGACGACGGAAGCTGCAGCAGAGCCTGTCGCTGAGGAGACGGTTCAGGTCGCGATGGCGGAAGAAACACCTGCGGAAGCGGCGCCGGTCGCAGAGGCCCCCGTTGAAATGGCTGCGGTCGAAATTGACGAGGCCTTGGCCGCCGAGGGTGAAAAGGTCTTTCGCAAGTGCAAAGCCTGTCACCAAGTGGGCGAGGGCGCCAAGAACCGCACCGGACCGGTCCTTAACGGGGTGCTTGGCGCGACCATCGGTCATGTGGAAGATTTCAAATATTCCAATGACTTCATGGACGCGCGTGAGGAAGGTTTCACCTGGACCGAAGAGAACCTGACCGCTTATCTGCACCGGCCCAAGGCGATGTTCCCGAAGACCAAAATGTCTTTTGCCGGGCTGAAAAGCGACGACGACATCGCGGCGGTGATCGAATACCTGAAGGCCACGACACAATAAGGGCGAACCAGATCGTGAGAGGGCGGCTATCGGGCCGCCCTTTTTTCATGATACGCTCAAAGACAGGGAGGATGTTCACAATGAAAACAGTGTTCAAAATAGCCACGCTGGCCTTGGTCCTCGCGACCCCCGCTTGGGCGAATGATCTCGCAAGCGACCAAGCGATCACCTATGAGTATGATGGCACATTCGACGACGCGACCTTCGCGGTCGAGGATGCCATCGTTTCCAAAGGTCTGGTGATCGACTATCGCTCGCACACCGGCGAAATGTTGGAGCGCACAAAAGCGGATGTCGGCTCCGAGGTGACGATTTTCGACGCGGCGGATGTGTTCCTGTTCTGCTCGGCAGTCGTCTCGCGGCAAGTGATGGAGGCCGATCCCGGCAATATCGTGCATTGCCCCTATTCGATCTATGTCGCGGATCGTGAGGGCAAGGTCACCATCGGCTTTCGCGATTATCCAGACGGTCCGATGCAGGCGGTCGAAGATTTGCTGACAGAGATTGTCGAAGAGGCCACGAGCTTCTAAATACACCCCTTAAGCCAAAAGGGGTAGAGGATGGATTGGATTGACCGGTTTGCGGGGCTCTCGACACTGGAGCCCAAGGTGCGCGAGCGTCTTGTGGCACAGTCGCAGATCATTCATCTGCCCGCGGGAACAGTTTTGTTCGGCCCCGGCAAAAGCCCCGAAAACCTGTTGATGCTGATCGAGGGCACGGTGCGGGTGCAACAGACCACCGAAGCGGGGCGCGAGATCGTGCTTTACCGCGTGCATGCGGGCGAAAGCTGTGTGATGACCACGGCCTGCCTGCTGGCCTATGAAGACTATAGCGCCGAGGGCATTGCTGAGACGGAGGTTGACGCCGTCGCCATCCCGCGTCGGGTGTTCGACGATCTGGTCGCCACCTCGCAGAGTTTCCGCAATTTCGTGTTTTCCGCCTATTCGCGCCGGATCACCGATCTGTTTCATGTGATCGAGGAGATCGCTTTTCAAAAGGTCGATATCCGCCTGGCGCAAAAGCTTTTGGAGCTGACCAACGGCGGGCCGGTGCTTAAGGCGACTCATGCGCAACTGGCTGCAGAACTGGGCTCTGCGCGTGAGGTGATTTCACGGCAATTGCAGGAATTCCAACGCCGCGGATGGGTTCAAACCGCCCGCGGCGAGGTCAAGCTGACGGATCGCGAGGCGCTGGACGCGCTCGCACATTCCGCCTGATTATTTCATCTTGCAGGTGTTGATCCCGAGGATCGAATAGAGCACGCAGCTTTGCATCAGCCCGGTGGCCAGCGGGATGATCCCCAAGAGGTAAAGCCAGCGCATGGACGCGTCGGGGTTCAGGAAGAAGCCGAGGATAAGCGCAAGGCCGACAACGATGCGAAGGATGCGGTCGATGCCGCCGACATTTTTTTTGAGCATGAAACTCTCCATTGGTTAACCATGGGTAAGTTACTGCTCCGCGCCCCCGCCTGTCTGTAACAAACTCACATCCAGCATATAGGTTGAACGCTTTTTCTCGGGTCCGACGAAAACGAGCCAAATGTTCGATTTATGCAAAAACAAAGCGGGGCCTCGCATGAGACCCCGCCAAATGGTTCGAAAAGAGAGGATTTAGTCCATCGCTTTGAAGTTCAGGGCGACCCCGTCCTTGATGCCGGAGAACCAGCGGGCGGTGACTTTTTTCGTCTTGGTGTAGAATTTGAACGCATCCGGCCCGTATTGGTCGAGATCGCCAAAAGCGGATTTTTTCCAGCCACCGAAGGAGAAGTAGGACAGCGGCACAGGGATCGGGAAGTTGATGCCGACCATGCCCACATCGACACGGGCGGCAAAATCCCGCGCGGTGTCGCCATCGGCGGTGTAGATCGCGGTGCCATTGCCATATTGGTTGTCGAGAATGAGGTTAAGCGCGTCCTCATAGCTGTCCATCCGCACGGTGGACAGCACCGGGCCAAAGACCTCTTCCTTATAGATGTCCATGTCCGGGGTGACGTTGTCGAACAGCGTCGGGCCGACGAAATAGCCGTTCTCATAGCCCTGGATTTTCATGCCACGCCCATCGGTCAAAAGCGTCGCGCCCTGGTCCACACCGGAGGTGATGAGCCCCTCGATGCGCTCTTTGGCCTGGGCGGTAATCACCGGACCGTAATCCGTGTCGTCACCGGCGGTGTAGGGGGCCACTTTGAGCTTTTCGATCTTCGGCACCAGCTTTTCGATCAGACGATCTGCGGTTTCCTTGCCCACCGGCACGGCGACGGACACGGCCATGCAGCGTTCGCCAGCGGCGCCAAACCCGGCCCCGACCAGCGCGTCGGCGGCCTTATCGAGATCGGCGTCGGGCATGATGATCATGTGGTTTTTCGCACCACCGAAACATTGCGCGCGCTTGCCATTGGTGGCGGCACGACCGTAGATATATTGCGCGATGGGCGTCGAGCCGACAAAGCCCACGGCTTGGATGGTCTCATTGTCGAGGATCGCATCCACGGCTTCTTTGTCGCCATGCACAACCTGCAAAACGCCATCCGGCAGACCAGCCTGTTGGATCAGTTCGGCGAGCATCAGGGATGTCATCGGCGTGCGCTCGGAGGGTTTCAGGATCATCGCGTTGCCGGAGGCAATCGCAGGCGCCATTTTCCAAAGCGGGATCATCGCCGGGAAGTTGAAGGGCGTGATGCCTGCGACAACGCCAAGCGGCTGGCGGATGGAATAGAGATCAATGCCCGGACCCGCATCACCGACGAATTCGCCTTTGAGCAAAGCAGGCGCGCCCATGCAGACCTCGACCACTTCGAGGCCGCGTTGCACATCGCCTTTGGCATCGGGGATCGTCTTGCCATGCTCGCGCGACAGGCATTCGGCCAGCGCGTCCATGTTTTCGTTGATCAACTGACCGAATTTCATGAACACACGGGCGCGGCGCTGCGGGTTCACCTTGGCCCATTCTTTTTGGGCGACAGCGGCTTTCTCGACCGCATCGGCCAGCTCGGCGGGTGTGGCGAGCGGCACTTTGGCGATGACTTCGCCGGTGGCCGGGTTGCGCACTTCGGAGAAACGGCCGGATGTGCCCGCGACATAGGCGCCGTTGATGAAATGTTTGAGTTCTTGCATGGAAACCTCCTGATCTTTGAGGTGAGTTTAACTTTGCGTTTTTGCCTCTAAAAGAGCGAAGATTTCAAAAACATTTTGCATTTTTGCAGTAGTGGAACTTTATTGAGCCGCAATTGCGCAGGGGGCGGAGCGCATCACAAAACGGACGAGGCGAAGGCGATGAATTGGGATGATTTGCGGGTGTTTCTGGCGGTGGCGCGCACGGAAAGCCTGTCGGGGGCAGGGCGACAATTAAAGATCGACCCGGCCACGGTGGGGCGGCGCATCGCGCGGCTCGAAGAGGGGCTGGGCGCGCCCTTGTTTGCGAAATCACCGCAGGGCTATGAATTGACGCGGGACGGCGGGCGGCTTTTGGCCCATGCGGAGGCGGCGGAGCAGGCGGTGTCTTTGGGGCTAGATGACCTGTCCGGCGATGGTGACGAACAGCTCAAGGGCGCAATCCGCATCGGCGCGCCGGATGGCTGTGCCAACTATGTGCTGCCGCGCGTCGTGGCGCGAATCGCCGAGGAGCACCCCGACCTTGAGGTGCAGATCATCGCGCAGCCGCGGCTTTTCAGCCTGTCGAAACGCGAGGTCGATCTTTATGTCAGCGTCTCTCCACCAACCTCGGGGCGTTTGCTGGTGCAGAAGATCACGGACTATCACCTCTCGCTTGCGGGCATGCGCTGGTATCTGCGCCAGCACGAGGACATCGTGACGCGAGAGGATCTGAAACGGCACAAATTGGTCGGCTATGTGCCCGATCTGATTTTCGACAAGGAACTCGACTATCTTGAGGAAATCGGCGCCAGCGAGGCGGATTATACGTCGAATTCGGTCTCTGTTCAGCTCAACATGATCCGGGCGGGGCTTGGCGTGGGCGTCGTGCACGACTTTTGCCTGCCCTATGTGAACCGCATGGTGCGGGTGCTGCCCGAGGAAGTGCGGCTCAAACGCGCCTTCTATTTGGTGCGCCATGCGGATGACCGAAAGGTCGAACGCCTATCGCGATTTTCCGAGGTTTTGTGCCAAAGCATGCGTGAAGTGGTCGAACAACTTGAACGCGAAGCTTGACAGAGTGTCGCAGGCAGTGAACGCTAACATCAGGGAGACACAGGAAAAACGCGCGAGCGCATCAGATATTTTAGGGAGGACACATGATCGTAGGACAGATTCTGAAAGCCAAGGCGATTGACGAGACCATCACCATTCGGCCGGACATAACCGTGGGCGAGGCGGCAAAGCTTTTGTCGAGCCGCAAGATCGGCGCGGTGATCGTCGCGACGGATCCGAAGCATCCGGAGGGCATCTTGTCCGAACGCGACATCGTGCGCGAGCTGGGCAAGACCGGCAGCGAGGTTTTGGCCCATAAGGTGTCGGATTTCATGACGCGCAAGCTGGTGTCCTGTCGCCCCGACGATACGGCGCTGGCCGTGTTGGAGCGGATGAGCACCGGGCGGTTCCGGCACATGCCGGTGATGAGCGATGGCGAGATGATCGGCCTTGTGTCTATCGGCGATGTGGTCAAGGCGCGGCTTGAACAGTTGGCGATGGAAAACAAATCGCTCGAAGGCATGATCATGGGGCATTAAGACCCTGAGTGTCATGAGAATTGCCCGACTTGAAAAGAAATTATGACATGTAACGGGGCGTTCGCGCCCCAATACGCCCCAAGCCTCTTGATTTCGCACCTGCAATATTGTTGCGTGCGCAGAAGGAAGAGGAGGAGACCACCCCATGCGTATCGGTTTGTACCCCGGCACATTCGACCCGGTGACCCACGGCCATGGCGACATCATTCGCCGGGCCTGTGCCCTCGTGGATCGTTTGGTGATCGGCGTGGCGATCAACCGCGACAAGGGGCCTTTGTTCAGCCTCGAAGAGCGTGTCGAGATGCTGACCGAGTATACGGCGGAGCTTTCTGCGGACACCGGCTGTGAGATCGTGGTGCATCCCTTCGAGAACCTTTTGATCCAATGCGCGCGCGATGTGAATGCAAAGGTCATCATTCGCGGCCTGCGCGCCGTGGCTGATTTCGAGTATGAATATCAGATGGTTGGCATGAACCGGGCGCTTGATAGCAAGATCGAGACGGTGTTCCTCATGGCCGATGCACGGCATCAGGCGATTGCCTCGAAACTGGTGAAGGAGATCGCGCGTCTCGATGGCGACATCTCGAAATTCGTCGCCCCCGAGGTCGAAGCGCGACTTTTGGCCAAGTTCAAAGCCTGAAGTTATCAAACGCGAGACATGAAAACGCCCCGCAGGAGGAGGACTGCGGGGCGTTTTTCGTGCGTGATGTCTATGTCTTATCCGTAGATCGCGTCATGCGCCATCTGGCGGGCGCGGTTTGCGTCGATGTTCAGGTCGGCTTTGACCTTTGCGGAAAGGCCGTCGAGTTCTGCGAGGGTGCGGCGATAGGCGGCCCGTTTGCGGGCGGCGGTGGCGAGGGAGGTAAGCGTTTTCATAATGCCGATCCTTTGGGTCCAGTTTTCGTTTTCTGACCCCTATATGCGCTCTCATTAGCGCTAACACCAATGCCGGTTCGCCAAAATCGCTATGCGTTATGCGCATGGGTTTTGAGAAAACGCATGCCTCGTGAGGCCTGTCTTATCAGGTAGGAAAACCGGTCAAAACACCGGGATCACCCCAATCGCAACAAAGCCGTTGAGCACCGCATCGACCGCCACGGCGGCCAGCACCATGCCCATCACACGCGATACGATGGCCGCACCCGTATCGCCGATAACGCGCAGGATCGGTTGGGCCGCCATGAGGATCACGAGGGTGATCAAAAGCACGACGACCATGATCGTGGCCGTCATCGCCTGATGGGCGACGGAAAAGCGGTCGTTGTCGGTCAGCATGACCACGGCCAGCATCGCACCGGGGGAGGCGATGGAGGGCATGGCGAGCGGAAAGACGGAGACGCGGCGGGCCTGAGCCTGTTGATCGCTGCGGGGCTTTTCGACTTGGGCGGTTTCATGAGACGGTTTGCCGTCGCCGAAGATCATCGTGAGCGCGAAGAGGAACAGAACCAACCCGCCTGCGATCTGGAAAGACGGGAGGCCGAGCCCCAGAGCATCCAGCACCACCTGACCAAGTAAGATGAAGGCCAAGAGGATCACAAAGGCGATCACCACTGCACGCGCGGCGGCCATACGCGCCAGACGCGGCGCGAGACCGGCGGTGGCGGCGATGAAGACGGGCAGGGTGCCAATGGGGTCGATGACAACCCAAAGCGTGATGAATTCGCTGATGATGGTCGAAAAGCTGGGCATGGAGAAACTTGGCATGTGAGGCTCGTGGATGTTTCACACTCACATAGCATCGCCCAGACGCCGAACAATAGAAAACGCCCCGGAATTTTCCAGGGCGTCTCCTTTTCCCGTTCGCGCGGGATAACTTGTCTGGTTCCGTGTACCTCAGAGGAACTTGCTCATGGCGACGGCGGTGTCGGCCATACGGTTCATAAGCTCCGACGCAGGCGGAGCTTTCACCCCGCTGCGCCAGAGTGCCTCAGAGGAACTTACTCATGGCGACCGCGGTGTCGGCCATACGGTTCGAGAAGCCCCATTCGTTGTCATACCAGGTCAGGATGCGGCACATCGTGCCTTCCATGACTTTGGTCTGATCGGTGTGGAAGATCGAGCTGTGCGGATCGTGGTTGAAATCCGAAGACACCAGCTTGCGGTCGGTGAAGCCCAAGATGCCTTTGAGCGGACCGTTTGCGGCGGCACGGATTTTCTCGTTGATCTCTTCGACCGTGGTCTCGCGGGCCGCCTCAAACGTCAGGTCGACGACCGACACATTCGGGGTCGGCACGCGGATCGCCACGCCGTCGAGCTTACCGGCAAGCTCCGGCAGCACCAGACCCACGGCTTTTGCGGCCCCGGTGGAGGTCGGGATCATCGACAGCGCGGCGGCGCGGGCGCGATACAGGTCCTTGTGCATCGTGTCGAGCGTCGGCTGGTCGCCGGTGTAGCTATGGATCGTGGTCATGAAGCCTTTGACGATGCCAATTTCGTCGTTCAGCACTTTGACGACCGGCGCGAGGCAGTTGGTGGTGCAGGAGGCGTTGGAGACCACGAGGTCTTCGGCGGTCAGCACCTCATCATTGACACCATAGACCACGGTTTTGTCGGCGCCAGCGGAAGGGGCGGAGACCAGCACGCGAGAGGCGCCGTTCTCCAAATGGATCGCGGCCTTGTCGCGCGCGGTGAAGATGCCGGTGCATTCCATCACCACGTCGATATGCGCCCAGGGCAGCTCGGCGGGGTTGCGGATCGCAGTGACGGCAATCGGACCACGGCCCACGTCGATGGTGTCTTCGGTGAATTTGACCTCGACCGGAAAACGGCCATGCACGCTATCGAACTGCAACAGGTGGGCGTTGGTTTCCACCGGACCCAGATCGTTGATCGCGACCACCTCGACATCGGTCCGACCCGATTCGATGATGGCGCGCAACACGTTACGCCCGATACGCCCAAATCCATTGATTGCAACTTTCACGGCCATGTCAGCACCTCCTTGACGCTATGGCAAGAGGACGGGGAGGTGTCCTCTTTTACTGTAAGCCGGGGCGGTATTGACCATCCCGGCATGAAATTACCTTGGCCGGAGCGGATCCGGTCAAAACAACAGAGATCAGCGCCAGAACGCGATCCAATGTATCAATCGCAAGATTTCCTTGGCCAAAAAGAGCGAACCCGCCCCTCCGGTGAGGCCAAAATCCAAGCCGAGTGCGATCACGATCACGATGGCAAGCCCGACGGCGATTGTATTGGTCATGTTTTGCGCTTTTGTCTGTCTTGCAGGCACAATGCGTCAGGGGTGTGAAGAAAAAAAGGGGGCAGATCAAAAAAAGCGTAAAAGAGCCTAAAGGTTGCCCTTTGGACCTCAAAGTGGTGTTCAAAAAAGAGACAGGACGGAGGCTCCTCTTCCTCCGTCCCGTATTGGGCCAGCGCTTAAGACAGGCGGCCCATGGCGGCGGCGACATCGGCCATACGTGCCGAGAAGCCCCATTCGTTGTCGTACCAGGCCAGCACGCGGACGGTGCGGCCGACGACTTTGGTCTGGTCGGGCGCAAAGATCGACGACTCGGTGGTGTGGTTGAAGTCGATGGAGACCTTCGGCTCCGGGTCATAGCCCAGAACGGCGCCCATGTGACCGGCGGCGGCTTCGCGCACGACCTCGTTCACGTCTTCGACGGTGACGTCTTTGGAGGCCTGGAAGGTCAGATCGACACAGGAGACGTTCGGGGTCGGAACGCGAATCGAGGTGCCGTCCAGCTTGCCCTTGAGTTCCGGCAGCACGAGGCCCAGCGCCTTGGCGGCGCCCGTCGAGGTCGGGATCATCGCCATGGAGGCGGCGCGGGCGCGATAGAGGTCCTTGTGACGGCGGTCATGGGTGGACTGGTCGCCGGTGTAGGAGTGGATCGTGGTCATGATGCCGCTCTCGATGCCGATGCCATCGTTCAGCACTTTCGCCAGCGGCGCGAGGCAGTTGGTGGTGCAGGACCCGTTGGAGATGATTTTATCTTCGGCCAGAATATCGCGGTGGTTCACGCCAAAGACCACGGTGCGCGCGACATTGGTCGCAGGCGCGGAAATCAGCACCTTTTTGGCGCCATTGCGCAGGTGAACAGCGGATTTTTCGCCATCGTTGAACTTGCCGGAACATTCGAGCACGACATCGACACCGCTCCAATCCAGCTCATCGGGATTGTAGGTGGACATGACTTCAATCGGGCCCTGACCCAGATCCATGGTGTTGCCGGCCACTTTGACGGAGCCGTTGAAACGGCCATGGACCGAGTCGTATTTCAAGAGGTGCGCGTTGGTCTCGATGGGGCCGGTGGCGTTGATCTTGACCACTTCCACCTCGTTGAGGCCTGCCTCAGAGATATGCGCCAGCGTACAGCGCCCGATGCGGCCAAAGCCATTGATCCCGAGTTTGATGGTCATGGTGAGTCTCCAAGCTTGATCTGAGTGGCGTGGGTCTTTTGAGGGCCCGTATACAAAGGTGTGCTAAGTGGGAAAAGCGTTTAACGCCAACATGTTGGCGCAAACATTTTCGTTATCGCAAACATTCATGGTCTGATCCGGGACCGATTGCGCCTGAGGTTTCCGCTTGAGGGATGGGGCACGCTTAGCTGTCTTTCGCGCCGATCTTTTCGGCCCAGAGATTTGCCCAGAGTTCCAAAGACATGAAGTGTTGACTGAGCTCCTGGCCCAGGGCGGTGAGCGCATAGCCCTCTGCGCTTCGGGTCACGAAACCAAGCTCGCGCAGCTGACCGATCCGCCTGTTCACCGTGGTGGGAGAAATATCGTCGCATCGCTGTTGTAGGTCGCGGAAGGTCGCCGGGCTTTGCGCCAATTCCCAGAGGATGCGCAGGGTCCAGCGTTGGCCCAGCACGTCGAGGAGGACCATGATTGGCCGACCTGTTGCAGAGCCGCGGCTTGGTGTTCCCGGTGTTTTCATATCTCTCACAGGCCTCTTGACGCTACTAAAATAGTAGCGCATGAATTGTGCTACATAATTTGTAGCTAAAAGATGCGGTCGCGTTTTGCCCCCACGGCAGTCATTGCGACGTAGGAAGGGGTATCATGAAGCGCCATATCATTAAAGAAGTGGAGGCCCGGCTGCCGTCCGCCTTTCTCGATCATGCGAATTGGGCCGATGCCTATCAATTCTCGCCATTGAACGAGAGATTGAACGCCCAGGAAGCGCTGGACCGGATGTTCGGGGTGAATCCGCCGTTTTGGATCGTTGCGCTCAATGGGATGCGGAACAGGATCGTCGGGGTGTTCTGGGTCAAACCGGGCAAGATCACCGTCGATGCGGCGCAAAGCGATGCCTTTCCCATCTTGGAGACCACCGAAGAGGTGGCAGTTCTCGGGTTTGACGATTGGCATTTGAATTTTCGGGTCGTGATTCAGGTCACAGAGCAGGGGACAGCGCAGGCTGTGACCCTCACGACGCTGGTGCATCGCAAAACCTGGTTCGGACGGGGGTATATTTTTCTGGTCACGCCGTTTCACAGGCTGGTGGTCAAACGCCTGCTTCTGAACCTGTCACTGAACGCCGGACAGGCTGGTCCGTTCCCTGCGTGAGAGACGCCGGGACGCCTGTCCGAGGGCAAAGAAACACGCCCGCTCCAGAGACGGGGCGGGCGTGTTTCGTGATGTGGGAAGGCGGATCAGCCCAAGAGCGCTTTGACCTGAGCCACCACGTTCTCGGCGGTGATGCCGAATTTCTCGTAGAGCTCGTCTGCGGGCGCGGAGGCGCCAAAGCGGGTCATGCCGACAAAGGCCTGTTTCGCTTCGCGGCCCCGCTCGCCCAAGAGCCAGCGGTCCCAGCCGCCGTCACGCACAGCGGCCTCGACGCCAACGCGCACCGGACCTGCGGGCAGGACCTTGCGACGATAGGCTTCGTCTTGCTCTGCGAACAACTCCATACAGGGCATGGAAACGACACGGGTGCCGATGCCATTGTCCTGAAGGAGTTTGCGGGCTTCCATGGCGATGGCCACTTCGGACCCGGTGGCGATCAGGATCGCCTCACGCTTGCCCTCGGCTTCGGCCAGCACGTAAGCGCCTTTGGACACAAGGTTGGTGTTCTTGTGCTCGGTACGCAGCGTCGGCACGCCCTGACGGGTCAGCACGAGGACGGAGGGCGTTTTCTGCGAGGTGAGCGCGATTTCCCAAGCCTCGGCGGTCTCGACCGTGTCGCAAGGACGGATCGTCAGCGTGTTCGGCGTCGCACGGCAGATGGCGAGATGCTCGACCGGCTGGTGAGTCGGGCCGTCTTCGCCCAGACCGATGGAATCGTGGGTCATCACATAGGTCACCGGGATCTGCATCAGAGCCGACAGACGCATCGCCGGGCGCGCGTAATCGGTAAAGCAGAAGAAGGTGCCGGAGTAGGGACGAATCCCGCCATGAAGCGCCATGCCGTTCATCGCGGCGGCCATGCCGTGTTCGCGGATGCCGTAATAGACGTAGCGGCCCTTGCGGTTGGTCTCGTCAAAGACACCCATGTCGCCCGTGAGCGTGTTGTTCGAGCCGGTGAGGTCGGCGGAGCCGCCAATGGTCTCGGGCATGATCGGGTTGATCACTTCGAGCACTTTTTGCGAGGACGACCGGGTGGCGAGTTTCGGCTGCTCTTCGGAGATCTGCTTTTTGAACGCCTTGATCGTGGCGGAGAGTTTCTTCGGAGCCTCAAGTGCGAAGACGCGGTTGAACTCGGCCTGACGGCGCTCGGATTGCTCTTCGAAACGGGCTTCCCAGGCGACGCGCTCTTCGCGGCCTTTGGCGCCGATCTCTTCCCACTGGGATTTGACGTCTTCGGCAACCTGATAGGCGCCCCAGTTGACGCCATAAGCGGCTTTGGCGGCGGCCAGTTGGTCGGCGTCGGTGAGCGCGCCGTGGCCTTTGGAGGTGTCCTGTGCCGCGTGCCCCAGAGCGATGTGGGTTTTGCAGGCGATCATGGACGGTTTCTTGGACTTCTTCGCGGCCTCGATGGCGGCGTCGATCTGCTCCGGGTCATGACCGTCGATTTCCTGCACATGCCAGCCCGCGGCTTTGAAGCGCATCGGCTGGTTTGTGCGGTCGGCGAGGTCCACGGTGCCGTCGATGGTGATGTTGTTGTTGTCCCAGAAGACGATCAGCTTGCCGAGTTTCTGACGACCGGCGAGCGCGATGGCCTCTTGCGACACACCTTCCATGAGACAGCCGTCACCGGCCATGACATAGGTGTGGTGGTTCTGGAGCTTGGCACCGAAACGGGCGCGGAGCGATTCCTCGGCCATGGCGAAGCCGACGGCATTGGAGATGCCTTGGCCCAGCGGACCGGTGGTGGTTTCAACGCCATCCAGCAGGAAGTTCTCCGGGTGACCGGCGGTTTTCGCGCCCATCTGGCGGAAGGTCTTGATCTGCTCGAGCGGCATCTCTTTGTAGCCGGTCAAGTAGAGCAGGGAGTAGATCAGCATGGAGCCGTGGCCCGCCGACAGGATAAAGCGGTCACGATCCGGCCAAAGCGGTGCGGCGGCATCGAATTTCAGGTGCTTTTCAAACAGCACGGTGGCCACATCGGCCATGCCCATCGGCATGCCGGAGTGACCGGAATTGGCACCGGCGACGGCATCGAGCGTCAGGGTGCGGATGGCGGCGGCACGCATCCAGTGATCGGGGTGCGCCTCGCGCAGGGTTGCGATGTCCACGGGCGGATCTCCTTTAGGCTCCGATATGCGGCCGACCCCACGGCGAACTCCCGCGATGTCTGGCCTTTCGGACTTTCTGATAACGATGTTGGGCCAAAGTGCAAGCCGGGAGGCGGCATGAGAGGCGCTTGCAACGCTGTGGAAGCGGTGCGAAACGGGCAAAAGCGCGGTTTTCGCCGGTTTTGCCTTCGCATATTGGTAAATCCTGCCCTTTAGGCTAGGCTCTCGAATCAAGAGAAAACATATGTGCCCGCGAATGAGCTTTTCGCGCTTCGCCCTTGAGGATAAAGGAAGTTTCGAATTTCCTGTATCCAAAGATATGGGGCCGCATGAGACGCAAGCGGGGCGTTGAGACAGAATTGAGCAGAGTGTGAGTAGACGGCAATGAGCGAGATTTCCGATTTCGAAGCTCGGATCACGGCAGCGCTGGAGCGGATCGGTCGCGCGGTGGCGGTGGCCGAAGAGCGTGCCGAGGCGGCCACAGAAGCCCCCGTTGGAGGAATCGCCAGCGAAGAGGCCGAGGCCGAGATTGCCCGCCTGCACGATGCCCTGGAGGAAGAGAAATCTGCCAACAGTCAGCTCGAAGAGCGCGTGAAGGCGATTCACGATCGCCAGGAAAGCCATGTGGCCGCGCTTGAGGAAGAGGTCGAAACCCTGCGTCGGCAGTTGATGGATCATGATCGCGAGATGCAGAAGCTGCGCCACGTGAACACGCAACTGCGTGACAACAACGCGGCACTGCGCGCGGCCAATGCCGAAGGGGTCGGGGATGCCGGTCTGATCGACGCGGGGCTTCATGCCGAAGTGGAGGCGCTGCGTGTGGCGCGCGAATCCGATGTCACGGAGCTGGACGCGATCCTGACCGAGCTGCGAGCCGTTGTGTCGCGTCATGGGGCGACTGCGCCCGAGATGCCCGGCGCTTCGCAAACTGTGCCCGGCACGGACCAAACCCCGCGCGAGGAGTATTAAGAGATGCCCGAAGTGAAAATTTCCATCGGGGGCCGTGAGTTTGACGTGGCCTGTCAGGCGGGCGAGGAACATTTCCTGAAATCGGCGGCTCAGATACTGGACAATGAGGCCTCCGTGCTGTCGAGCCAGATCGGGCGGCTGCCTGCGGAGCGCATGCTTTTGATGGCGGGATTGATGCTTGCGGATAAAACCGCGGGCATGGAAGAACAGATGCGCAGCCTCGAAAGCAAACTCGGCGCGCAGGAAGCGTTGATCGAGGAAATGCGCGCGCGGCCTGAGCCTGAGCCGCAAAAGGTCGAGGTGCCGGTGGTGCCCAGTGAGGTGATGGACACGCTGGCCGAAATGGCGGCGCGGACCGAGGCCATGGCGGCGGCGTTTGAAGAGCGTCTGGGCGTGACGGATAATTTCGAGGCCTAATGTTCGAGACTTGAGAGACCAAGCAGAAGACAGCAAAAAGGCGCACAGACGTGCGCCTTTTGTATTTTTCAGACTAAAGCGTTTTTCAAAAATTGAGTGCCTCAAGTTTTTTGAAAAACGCAGCAAGATCAATTCAGTGTCGCAACGTTTTTCGCTCAATCTGATTCAGATTAAACGAAAAACGCTTTAAGAAGCGGTTCAGACGTTCGCGGCGCGAATCTGGTCGGCTTTTTCGGTGTCGAAGGCCACGCCCTTGTCGGCCAGCATCTGGTCCAGCTCGCCCGAGAGCGTCATCTCGATCACGATGTCACAGCCACCGATGAACTCGCCTTTGACGTAAAGCTGCGGGATGGTCGGCCAGTCGGAGAAGTCCTTGATGCCCTGACGGATGTCCTGATCGGCCAGCACGTTCACGTCGAGATACTCAACCCCCATGAAATTCAGGATGCCCGCCACTTTCGACGAGAATCCGCATTGCGGCATCTGCGAGGTGCCTTTCATGAAGAGCACGACATCATTGTCGTCGACGGTTTTCTGGATGGTTTCCTGAGCGGACATGGGCGTTTTCCTTTCGGGTGTCGGCGCGGTCTGGGCCGACATGAGATTAGGGCTTCGGCGCGGAGTGGCCAGTAAGCGGGGTTTACTCGGGGGCGCGGGTGGTCAGCGCCAGCGCGTGCAACTCACCGCTGGCGAGTTTTTCTTTCAGCGTCGCATTCACGGCGCGTTGTTGCTGCACCCGGTTCATGCCTTTGAACGAAGCGTCGATCACTTCGGCGGCGAAATGCTGACCGTCATCTCCCTGAACGATGATCTGGGCGTCGGGAAAGCCTGCGCGGATCAGGTGTTCGATATCGGTGGCGGTGATGGCCATGTAGGGCGCTCCTTGGTTGGTCGTCGGAATAAAATGTAAGGGTTGCTGCGCGGGCCTGCAAGCGTTCAGGCGCGGGCGTGTTGTGCAAGGTCGCTCAGGAACTGCTCATAGTCTGACGCGAGCGTGGTCGTATCGGCCCAAAGCCGCGCGCATTTGCGCAAGAGGCGCTGGCGCTCAACCTCCAAGGCGTCGCTCAGTGTGATGTTTTCGGCCTCGATCAACTGTTTCATGCGTTCGTGCAGGGGCTTGAGCCGCTCGAAATCTCGGATCATCGCGGGCAAAAGTGTCGGATCATCGCGCCAGCTTTCGCCGTTGAACCGCATTTGCGTGACGCGTTGCCCGGCACCTGCACACTCATAAAGCACACAGCCGCGATTGCCGATCTCGTCGAGCTTGTCGTGGCACGAACAGAGATGCCCATCAAGATTGGGACAGGGCGTGCCTGCCGGTTTGTCGAAGGAAAACAGATCGCCCTTATCGAGCGTCAGCCCGACGCAGCAGAGCGCGGCACATTGGGAGCAGTCGGAGGTGAGATCTGGGAGGGCGGTCATGGAAACTTCTTAACGTAAAAGGCCCGCCAGATCAGCGGGCCTTGATTGAGTATTTGTCCAGCAAAGGAACCTTAGCCGAAAATCTCGCCGAAGGTACTGCGGTAGAGGGCGGACAATTCGGAGAGCGGCGCGCTGGAGCCACCGAAGCTGACGGTGTCGCCGGAGAATTTGCCGACGGTGGCCAGCGGCACACCGGCTTGGGCGGCGGCGGCCATGAGGGCTTCGGCTTGGTCAAAGGAGCAGGCGACGAGGTAGCGGGCCTGATCTTCGCCAAAGAGCGTCGCGGTGTCGCCGCTGTCGAGATGCACGCCGACGCCGGCCTCTTCGGCCATCTCAAAGGCGGCAAGCGCGAGCCCGCCGTCTGAGAGGTCGGTCACGGCGTTGAAGAGCGCCCCGTTGGCGCGGATGAACTCGCCGTTGCGTTTCTCGGCGGCCAGATCCACATGTGGGGCGTCGCCGTCCTGGCGGTTGAACACCTCATAGAGCAGCGCGGATTGGCCCAGCAGACCTTCGGTCTCGCCGATGAGCACGGCGACGTCGCCGTCCTGCGCCAGACCGGAGATCAGGTCGTCCTCGGATGCGATGAGCCCCACGGCACCGATGGTGGGCGTCGGCAGGATACCCTCACCGTCGGTCTCGTTGTAGAGGGACACGTTGCCGGAGACGATCGGCATATCGAGGAAGGCGACAGCTTGGCCGATGCCGTCGAGCGCACCGACGAATTGGCCCATGATTTCAGGCTTTTCCGGGTTGCCGAAGTTCAGGTTGTCAGTGGTCGCGAGGGGGGTCGCGCCGACAGCGGAGAGGTTGCGGTAGGCTTCGGCGACGGCCTGTTTGCCGCCCTCGACGGGGTTCGCCTTGACGTAGCGCGGGGTCACGTCGGAGGTGAAGGCCAGCATTTTGCCAGTATCATGCACGCGGATCACGCCCGCGCCGAGGCCCGGTTTGCGCACCGTGTCGGCCATGACCTGGGTGTCGTATTGTTCATAGACCCAGGCCTTGGAGGCATAGTTAGGCGAGGTGATCAGGCCTTTCAGCCCGTCGATGCCGTCGATTTGCGGCACGTCGGCGACCTGTTCGGCGGCTGGCGTCGGGACCCAGGGACGGTCGTATTCCGGCGCGGAGGAGGCCAGCGTCGAGAGCGGCAGGTCACCCATGCAGGTGCCGTTGTGCATGATGAGAAAGCGGTCCTCGGAGATGGTTTCGCCGACGATGGCGAAATCGAGGTCCCATTTCTCGAAAACAGCGCGGGCCTCAGCCTCTTTTTCTGGCTTCAAGACCATGAGCATCCGTTCCTGAGACTCGGAGAGCATCATCTCATAGGCGGTCATGTTCTCTTCGCGCTGAGGCACGTTTTCGAGGTCAAGCCGGATGCCAAGCCCGCCCTTGTCGCCCATCTCAACCGCCGAACAGGTCAGGCCCGCGGCCCCCATGTCCTGGATCGAGATCACAGCGCCGGTGGCCATGAGTTCCAAAGTGGCTTCCATCAGGCATTTTTCGGTGAACGGGTCGCCGACCTGAACGGTGGGGCGTTTGTCCTCGATGGTATCGTCGAATTCCGCCGACGCCATGGTCGCGCCGCCGACGCCATCGCGGCCGGTTTTCGCGCCCAGATAGACGACGGGCATGCCGACGCCAGAGGCCGCCGAGTAGAAGATCTTGTCGGTGTCTGCCAGACCCGCCGCAAAAGCGTTCACAAGGCAGTTGCCGTTATAGGCCTCATGGAAGCGGACTTCGCCGCCCACGGTCGGAACGCCGAAACAGTTGCCGTAGCCGCCGACGCCTTCGACGACGCCATGGACGAGCTGTTTGGTTTTCTTGTGATCTTTGACGCCGAAGGAGAGCGAATTCATCGCCGCAATAGGCCGCGCGCCCATGGTGAAGACGTCGCGCAGAATGCCGCCCACGCCGGTGGCCGCGCCCTGATAGGGTTCGATGTAGGAAGGGTGGTTGTGGCTTTCCATTTTGAACACCACACATTGCCCGTCGCCGATGTCGACGATGCCCGCGTTTTCACCGGGGCCGCAGATGACTTGCGGACCGGAGGTCGGCAGGCCGCGCAGGTGTTTTTTCGAAGACTTGTAAGAACAGTGCTCGTTCCACATCGCAGAAAAGATGCCAAGCTCCGTGAACGTCGGCTCCCGGTTCAGAATGCGCAGGATCTCGGCGTATTCGTCGGGTTTGAGGCCATGGGCGGCGATGATCTCTTCGGTGATGGCGGGCTCGGTCATGTGGGTCCCCTAAACGGCAGCTTCGCTTTGCGGACCTATTAGGCTGTTTGTGGCTTTGGGGGAAGGGGGTATGGCGTCGGAAAGGGCGTGCTTCGCATAGAGGCGCCGAAAGCGACCTTTCATATACGAGAGCAAAAAAAAGGCCGAGCAAAGCTCGGCCTAAGTCCAACAGGGAGGTAAAACCGCCGCGAGTTTCCTCATTTGGCGGCCTCATTGCTGCATTTAGGGGCAGTTTGTGAATCGTTCAAGGGATTTTCTGCGATTGCAGCGCAATGCTGCCATGCGGAAATCGCATATCTGTCGAGGCTTAGCCCAAAACAATCTGCAAATGCGAAGACCGGGGGAGCCTGCGGCTCAGGCGTTTTCGTCCTCGTCGCGCATATTGCGGCGGTGGGCGTTGATCTCTGCGGTGATGAAGTCGCGGAACACTTCGATCCGTTTCGAATGCCGCAGCTCCTCGGGGTAGGCGAGGAAGACGGGCACTTCGCCGCTCTCCAGATCAGGCAGCACACGGACCAGATGCGGTGCGCTTTCGACGAGATAATCGGGCAGGACGCCGATACCGAGGTGGTTCAGCACGGCTTGAAGCACGCCGAAATAGTTGTTCACGAAGAGCTTCGAGCGAATGTCATGTTCGTTAAGCTCTTCGACCAACCGGGCGCCGGCGGCGACCTGATGCGCGTTCGGGTTCTGACAGATCAGACGATGCCCGGACAGATCGTCCACGCTTTCGGGTGTTCCGAATTTTTCGAGATAGTCCTCGGTCGCAAAGAGCCGCATGCGAATGTTCATGAGACGCTTGCGAATGAGATCGGCCTGCGACGGTTCTTTCATCCGAATGGCGACATCGGCCTCACGCATCGGTAGATCGAGCACGCGCTCTTCGAGCATCAGGTCGATCTTGAGATCAGGGTATTTGTCATAAAGCTTGGACAGGCGCGGCGCGAGCCAGAGCGTGCCAAAGCCGGTGGCGGAGGTCACGCGCAGCTCGCCATACACCTCTTCCTCGCTGTCGCGGATGCGCGCGGCGGCGGCATCGAGGCGTTTGGCCATCGAACGGGTCGCCTCAAAAAGCAACTCGCCCTGTTCGGTCAGAATCAGCCCGCGGGCATGGCGGTGGAACAGGGTGGTGGAGAGCGATTCTTCGAGCGCGCGGATTTGGCGCGACACGGCGGACTGGCTCAAATGCAGCGTATCCCCGGCATGGGTCAAAGACCCCGCATCCGCAACCGCGTGGAAAATTCTCAGTTTGTCCCAGTCCATACCCATCACCTGCTTCGATTTACCGTCATTTTACACAATATAGGGGCTGACGGCGCGTTTTGGCCGCTTCTTTCGTTTTTTTTGCCCAGACCGCAAGCGAAATGCTTTGCGCTAACACAAATTACCGTAGGAAAGTTGAGCATTTGCAAATTTTTCAGGCGATGTGATCCCTGCGGCTCTGGCTTGGCCTTGATGCGGATTTTTCATATCGTTTTCGTGACGATCAGGGAGGATCAGGGCATGGATGTCAAAGATCAGGAGGTCGGCCTGATGCCAGAGCACACGGGGGGCAAGCGCGCCGGTTTCGACGCCGGACAGGCGGCGCGGGACATCTCCTATGCCAGTTCGGCGGCGACGCGGTCAGGCCGCGTTTTGATCCGCTTGATGGAAAACGCGACCGGGCGGTTGGGCGTGATCCGCCGTGCCAAGGGCTATGATGCGGAGGTCGCGGCGGGGCGTGATTTCTGGGCGGTGATGGCGGAACGTTACGGGTTAAGCCTTGAGGTCATTCGGGGCAGTTTGGGCAATATCCCGGCGCAAGGCCCGCTGATCGTGGTTGCAAATCACCCCTACGGCATTCTCGATGGGCTGATGCTGGGGCATATCCTGTCGCTGGCGCGCGGCGATTTTCGCATTCTGGCGCATCGGGTTTTCAAGAAGGCCGAGGACATCGACCGCGTGATCCTGCCGATTTCTTTCGAGGAGACGAAGGAGGCGGTGGCGCTCAATCTGGAGACCCGCAAGGCGGCGCTGCGCTATCTCGCCGACGGCGGCTGCATCGGCATCTTTCCGGGCGGCACGGTGTCGACCTCCGCCAAGCCTCTGGGGCAGCCTTTGGATCCCGGCTGGCGGGCGTTTACCGCGAAAATGGTGGCGAAATCCGGGGCCACGGTGGTGCCGATCTATTTCGACGGGGCCAATTCGCGTCTGTTCCAATTGGCGAGCCATCTGCATGCGACTTTGCGGATGGGCCTCTTGATCCGAGAGTTCCGCCGCAGCTTAGGCGCGCCGGTGCGGGTGGCGATTGGCGCGCCCATTGGGCCGGAGCGTCTGGCCGAATTCCGCGGCGATGCGAAAAAGTTGATGGATTTTCTGCGCGCCGAGACCTATTCACTATCGTCAAAGCCTTTGGTTCAGGCCGGGCTGGGCTTTGAATTCGAAGCGAAACATGGCGCAAAGGTCCGACAGGGCCTGAAGGATCGGTATTGAGATGGCAGTCGGTATTTTTGACAGTGGTTTGGGCGGGTTGACGGTCTATGACGCGGTGTCGAAACGTCTGCCTGACGTGCCGCTCGTGTATTTCGGCGACAATGCGCATGCGCCTTATGGGGTGCGCACAGCGGATGACATTTACAATCTGACGACGGCTGCCGTAGAGCGGCTTTGGGAGGCGGGCTGTGATCTCGTGATCCTCGCGTGTAACACGGCCTCTGCGGCGGCGCTCAGGCGGATGCAGGAAAGCTGGATCCCGCGCGACAAACGTGTGCTGGGTGTTTTCGTGCCGCTGATCGAGGCGCTGACCGAGCGGCAATGGGGCGACAATTCGCCGCCACGTGAGGTCGATGTAAAACATGTGGCGCTGTTTGCGACGCCTGCCACGGTCGCCTCGCGGGCGTTCCAGCGCGAGTTGGCGTTTCGCGCCATCGGCGTGGATGTCGAGGCGCAGGCTTGTGGCGGTGTGGTTGACGCGATCGAAGACGGCGACATGATCCTCGCCGATGCGCTGGTGCGCTCGCACGTCGATGCGCTCAAACGCAAGATGCCGACGCCGGATGCGGCCATTCTGGGCTGTACCCATTATCCGATGATGGAAGAGGCGTTTCAGGACGCGCTTGGGGCGGATGTGAAGGTGTTCAGTCAGGCCAATCTGGTGGCCTCGTCACTGGATGACTACTTGAAGCGTCACCCGCAGATGATCGGGTCGGGCAACGAGTCGATGTTCCTGACCACGGGCGATCCGGCGAAAGTGTCCCGAGGCGCGACGCAATTCCTGCGACGAAAAGTCGAGTTCATCAAAGCGTAAGGGGCAGTTTGCCCTGCGGTGACCCGTCGCAATTGCGATAAAATCAGAATTCTTCTAAATTAAGCGCTCAGGCTTGCGCCCGATCTAAGGCAGTGCCTAGCCCCTATGAGAGACGACCGACATGACCTATAAAATCGCCATTCTGGGTGCCTCCGGCTATACCGGCGCCGAACTTGTCCGCCTGATTGCGACCCATCCGATGATGGAGATCGCGGCACTTTCTGGTGACCGCAAGGCAGGCATGGAGATGAGCGAGGTCTATCCGCATCTGCGCCACTTGGACTTGCCCGCGCTCTGCAAGATCGAAGACATTGATTTCGCGGAGGTCGATCTGGCGTTTTGCGCGCTGCCGCATGCGACCTCGCAGGCGGTGATCAAGGAGTTGCCGCCGACGACCAAAGTGGTGGACCTCTCCGCTGATTTCCGTCTGCGCGATCCGGCGGAATATGAGAAATGGTACGGCAAGCCGCATTCGGCGGTCGAGATTCAGAAAGAGGCCGTCTATGGCCTCACCGAATTCTACCGCGAAGACATCAAAGCCGCGCGACTGGTGGCCGGCACGGGCTGTAACGCCGCGACGGGGCAATTCGTCTTGCGGCCTTTGATTGCTGCCGGGGTGATTGATCTCGACCAGATCATTCTGGATCTCAAGGTGGCCGTTTCCGGCGCCGGGCGGTCTTTGAAAGAACATCTTTTGTACGGCGAGCTGGAAGACAACGCCTTTGGCTACTCTGTGGGCGGCAAGCACCGGCATCTGGGGGAATTCGATCAGGAATTCTCCAAAGTGGCCGGGCGGGATGTCCGCATTCAGTTCACGCCGCACCTCGTGCCCGCCACCCGCGGCATCCTCGCCACGGCTTACGTGCAGGGCGAAGCCACAGCCGTGCATTACGCGCTGGCCGACGCCTATATGAACGAGCCCTTCATTCAGGTTCTGCCCTATGGCCAAGTGCCCGCGATGAAACAGGTGCGCGGCTCGAATTTCTGTCACATCGGCGTGGTGGAAGACCGCATTCCGGGCCGCACCATCGTGATCGCCGCGCTTGATAACCTGACCAAAGGCTCGTCCGGTCAGGCCATCCAAAATGCCAACCTGATGCTGGGCCTTGATGAGACCACGGGTCTCATGAACGTGCCTATGTATCCATAACGTATCCTTAATACGCAATTCAGGGACCTGAGGAGGAGACCCCATGGCCGGTTTGAAGACCCTTAAAAAGAAACGCCGCGTACAGGTGTTCGCCATTGCCGCTGTGGCGCTGTTGGTCTCCGTGTCCCTCATCGGCTACGCGTTTCGCGACGGCATCAACCTCTACCGCGACCCGTCGAAAGTCGTGGCCGAACCGCCGCGCGCGGGCGAGATTTTCCGTCTTGGCGGGCTGGTCGAAGACGGCACTCTGGTGCGCGGCGAAGGCACCCATGTGACCTTCTCCGTGACCGACGGGGCAGAAACCATCCCGGTGACTTTCGAAGGCGTTCTGCCGGATCTGTTCGGCGAAAACCAAGGCATGATCGGCACCGGCTCCATGGTCGGCGGCACCTTTGTGGCGACCGAAATTCTGGCGAAACACGACGAGACCTATATGCCGAAAGAGGTGATGGACTCGTTGAAAGAAACCGGGGTCTATAAAGAGCCGGAGAGCTAAGGTCCTCTGAATAAATCGTAAATCGGGAGGCGCGCGGTGATTTCCACGCGCGTTAACCTTTTTGCGTCAGCCTCAACTCATCAATTTGGTGGGATTGAGGCAAATGAAAACAGTACAGCAAATCGCGATGGAGATCGTCGCCCGCGAGGGCGGCTACGTCAACGACCCGGACGATCCGGGCGGGGCCACGAACTACGGGGTCACGCTTGGGACGCTGCAACGTCTGGGCATTGATCTGGACGGCAATGGCCGGGTGAATGAGGCCGATGTCAAACGGCTGACCCGGGCCAAGGCGCGCGACATCTTTGTCGAACATTACTTTCACAGACCCCGGATCGACGAATTGCCGCCGGTGCTGCAGGCCTCCGTGTTCGACATGTATGTCAACGCGGGCGCCAATGCGGTGCGGATTTTACAGCGGCTTTTGAACGAGATGGGTCAACGCATCGCCATTGACGGCAGCATCGGGCCGCAGACGATCGAGGCAGCGTTCATTGCGCAATCGCTGGCCCCGGCCTATCTGGCGGATGCCTACGGCATTGCGCGGCGTAACTACTACTACGCGCTGGCGGATCGTCGTCCGAGTTCGCGTAAATATGCCCGGCGGCGGGATGGCGGCAAGGGCGGCTGGATCATCCGCGCCGAAGAGTTCATTTCCCCGCGTTATCACCTGACGGAGGCCGAGCATGCCGCCCGGGTGGCGACATGGGGTTGATCGGCAAGGTGTTCGAGCTGCTCTTTGGCGACGGGCGCAATGTGATCCGCGACACGGCGGAGGTTTTTTTCGAAAATTCGGAAAACTCCGCCAACAGGGAGGCCAAGACACGCGCGGCGGCCTTGCAACAATTCGCCTCCGAATTCGCCATGGAGCGCAAGGGCTATTTCGACCGTTTCATGGATGCGCTCAATCGCGTGCCGCGCCCGCTGATGGCTTTTGGCACCATCGGATTGTGCGTCTCGGCCATGGTCGATCCGATCTGGTTCGCGTCGCGGATGCAGGGCATCGCGCTCGTCCCGGAGCCTCTGTGGTGGCTGTTGGGCACGATCGTGTCGTTCTATTTCGGCGCGCGGTATCAGGTGAAATCTCAGGAATTTCAACGCTCTGTCGCCGCGACCGTGGCGCAGGCACCGAAGGTGACGGCCAATATCGCTGCGCTCAAGGCGCTGGAGGCCGGGGCCAATGGGACCGGTGTGCCGGTGGCGACAACTTGGGATGCGGCGCCGGTTGAGCCGGTCGAGGTGCCGGGCGCAGAGGCGCCCAATCCTGCGCTTTTGGCATGGAGGGAGGGGCGTCATGAGTGATGTTCTGGTGCGCGCCCTCTCTGAGCATGGGCCTTGGGTCTTGATGGTGTTTTTCCTGCTCTACCGCGATCTGCAAAAGGATCAGGCGACCCGCGCGGTGCTCGACAAGAACACGCAGATCCTTGTGGAGATGACCACGATGATCCGCGAACGGTTGCCGCGAGGATGAGGAGATGACGGATATGGCGCGTCTCATGCGGTGGATATGGCAGAAATTGCGGGAGCTTTGGCTCGGCGAGGCGCTGAGCAAGGCTTTGAAACGGAACCGGGAGGCGGCGGCCGCTTTGGACGCTGTCGTCAAGGAGATGTTGGAACAATGAAACAGGTGATGACACTTTACGGCCTCGTCTTGGTGGCGGCCGGTTTGGCGGTGGCGGCCCTCGGGCTGGAGCAGGCGCTGTTGCTGGCTTACGGGGCGATCTCGCTCATGGCCTTGATGATCTCGGCCACGTTTCTCTGGCTTTGGCAGGTGCGGGCGACGCCTTTGGCGCTTGGCATGTCTTTGTCCTGGGCGGGATCGGGTCTGACGATTGGCTGGTGGTGGGCCATGCAGATCGCACAGAGCCCGGTGTGGGGCATGGAGGCGGCGATGCTGTTTCTGTTCCTGTCGCTGCTGATCGCCGGGGCGGTGCTTCACTTTTCGGTGATACAGGGCAGTTTCGGTCTCTCGGGCCTGAGTTTCCTTTGGCCGGTTCTGGGCGCGTTGCTTGTCTCTTTTGGGGTCCTGTTGCTGCTGTAAGGCACGCGGGTTGGTGGGAAGAGACGGGGAAGGGGGCCGCACTGGCCCCTTTCCTTTATGTATATGTCCTACGACCTTCGTTCATTTCCTTGCGACATCCGCGCGCAGCCCATTGGCGCAGCCTCTTCAACCGGGTAGAACGGAGATCAACAGGGGAGGCGCCTATGCTTGTAGAACTCGGACATTTCGCTCTGGTCATGGCCTTTATCGTGGCCATCGCCCAAACCGTTTTGCCGCTTTGGGGCGCGCAGACCCGAAACCGCGCGCTGATGGCCGTGGGGGAACCGGCGGCGATGATCCAGCTCGTGCTGATCGCCTTTTCCTTTGGCGCGCTGACCTATGCCTTCGTGACCTCGGATTTTTCCCTGAAGGTCGTGGTCGAGAATTCTCATACCCTCAAACCGATGCTCTACAAAGTCTCCGGCGTCTGGGGTAACCATGAGGGCTCGATGCTCTTGTGGGTCTTGATCCTGGCGCTTTTCGGGGGGGCTGCGGCGCTTTTCGGGCATAATATTCCGGCCACGCTCCGCGCCCGTGTGATCGGTGTTCAGGGCTCCATCGGGGTGGCCTTTCTGGCTTTCATCCTCTTCACATCTAACCCGTTTTTACGCCTCGCCGTGCCGCCGATGAACGGTCAGGACCTCAACCCGCTGCTGCAAGACCCCGGCCTCGCCTTCCACCCGCCGTTTCTCTATCTCGGCTATGTCGGCCTCTCGATGACCTTCTCCTTTGCCGTCGCCGCCCTGCTTGAGGGCCGTGTCGACGCCGCCTGGGGCCGTTGGGTGCGGCCCTGGACCTTGGCCGCTTGGGTCTTCCTGACCATCGGCATCGGGCTCGGCTCCTGGTGGGCCTATTACGAGTTGGGCTGGGGCGGCTTCTGGTTCTGGGACCCGGTGGAAAATGCCTCCTTCATGCCCTGGCTCTTCGCTGCTGCCCTTTTGCACTCCGCCATCGTGGTCGAAAAACGCGAGACGCTCAAAAGCTGGACCATCCTCTTGGCAATCATGGCTTTCGGCTTCTCGCTCATTGGCACCTTCCTCGTGCGCTCAGGCGTGATCACCTCCGTCCATGCCTTCGCCAACGACCCGGAACGCGGCGTCTTCATCCTTTTGATCCTCGCCATCTTCATGGGCGGCGCTTTGACGCTCTTCTCCTTCCGCGCCAGCGTGATGCAGGCCAAGGGCGTCTTTTCCCTCGTCTCCCGCGAAAGCGCCTTGGTGATCAACAACATCCTTTTGGCGGTGTCGTCTCTCGTGGTCTTCATCGGCACCATCTGGCCGCTGGTGGCCGAAGCCTTTTGGGAGCGGAAACTCTCCGTCGGCCCGCCATTCTTCGACGCCGCTTTCACGCCCTTCTTCGTGGTGCTGGCGGTGCTCTTGCCGATTGGCGCGATCCTGCCGTGGAAGCGCGCGAAACTGGGGGCGACCGTCAAAAAACTCGTCCCCTCGATCATCCTCGCCGTTGCGGTCATGGGTCTCGTTTGGGCGATGCAAACCGGCAAATCGCTTTTGGGTCCCATCGGCCTCGCCCTTGGCACATGGCTTGTGGCGGGCGCCGTACAGGATATCCTTTTGCGCACTGGCAAGACCATAAACCTCGCCCGTCTCACCCGTCTGCCGCGCGCCGATTGGGGGCGACTTCTGGCCCATGGCGGTCTTGGCATCACCATGGCCGGCATCGCGGGCCTCACCGCCTGGACCGTCGAAGACATCCGCGTCGTGCAGGTCGGCGAGACCTTCGAGGTGGCGGGCTATACCATCGCGCTCGAGAATGTCGAACGCGCCCAAGGCCCGAACTACATCACCACAATGGCGACCATGGGCGTGTTCGAGGGCGACAAGAAGGTCGCCACGCTCCACCCCGAAAAACGCTCCTACCCGGTGGCGCAAATGCCGACCACCGAGGCCGGGATCGACAATGGTTTCCTGCGCGACGTCTACCTCGTGATCGGCGATGTGCAATCGAACGGCGGCTGGGCGGTGCGCACCTATATAAAACCGCTGGCGAACTGGATCTGGGGCGGCACGATCATCATGGCCATCGGCGGCTTCCTGTCACTCACCGACCGCCGCTACCGTGTCGCGGCCGGCGCCCGCAAAGCGCGAACCGAACCGAAAGGAGTGCCGGCAGAATGAAATACCTGCTCCTTGTCTTCGCCCTTCTGACCGCAACGCCCGCCTTGGCGGTGCAACCCGACGAAGTCCTTCCGGACCCGGTGATGGAATCCCGCGCGCGTGACATTTCTCAGGGCCTGCGCTGCCTCGTGTGCCGCAATGAAAACATCGACGAATCCAACGCCACACTCGCCAAGGACCTGCGTCTTCTGGTGCGCGAACGCCTTGTGGCGGGGGACACGAACGACGAGGTGGTGGACTATGTGGTCGACCGCTACGGCGAATTCGTCCTGCTGAAACCAACCCTCACCGGCGCCAACAAACTCCTGTGGATCGCCGGGCCGGTCATGCTGATCCTAGCGCTGATCATCGGCCTCACCTTCATCCGACGCCGTGGCAAGGAACCCGAGGTCGCCGATCTGACCGAGGACGAAGAGGCCCGCCTCGCGCGTCTGATAAACGACTAGCGTTTCCTTTGCTGCCAAAAATACTCACGAAACCCCGCCGCTGGACAGACCTCGGCGGGTTTTCTATATCTGGCGCAACGGTCCACAGTTCACCGAGTCGCTGCCAGCCTTCGGGCTATGCTGAACCTGCTTCGATCTCTCACCATCCGGTAATCCCGCGCGTCACCCGCGTGGCAAGGGCAGCTCCCCGCAAGACAATAGACGCGATCAACGGAGAAAACCGATGACTCGTGAGTGTATTTCCCTCACCCTTCCCGATGTGTCCGCCTTTGCGCGGGCATTGAAATCCGAATTTGGCGACGAGGGTGCTGAGGCCCCCGGTCACCAAAGCCTCTTGAACGCCATCGCGCGCGCCGGCGGCTATCGCAATTTTCAGCACCTCAAAGCCACCCAGACCGGCGCGGGTCCCGTGACGCCCGCCGAAGGCCGCGCCGTCACGCGGGCCTTGGCGCGCTTCGATGAGGCGGGTCTCATGACCTCATGGTCGACCAAGCGCAAGGTACGCCAGCATTGCCTCTGGGCGCTCTGGGCGCAGGTGCCGTCACGCCGGGAGTTCACCGAACGTGAAATCTCGGCGCTCTTCGACAGCATGACCGCTTTTCGCGACCCGGCGCAAATCCGGCGGTCTCTGATCGAGGACGGATTGCTTGAACGCAATCTCGACGGCTCCATCTACCGCCGTCTTGAGGCCGAGCCGGACGAGACCGCCAAGGCCGTGATCCGCGCTGTCAAACGTCGTCGCGACGCGAACCCGGAGGTGCCGGACCGCGCCTCTGCCGTCTTGGGGCTCTAACTCGACAGACAAATTCCCGCCGTGACGGGGCGTCTCTCTTCCTTTCTGCGCGGGGCTCCTTATCTTGTGCTTAGCCGCGACTTCTGCGGGACATGGGAGAGAGACGCATGCATTACGAGACCATCCGCTTTGAGCAAACCCATGACGTCGCCGTGGTGACGCTCAATCGCCCGGAGGTGATGAATGCGCTCAACACCCAGATGCGGGCCGAGATCACCCATGCGGTGCGCGATGCGTCGAAATCCGCCCGCGTGATCGTTCTGACGGGCGAGGGCCGCGCCTTTTGTTCGGGGCAGGATTTGGGCGACGGCGTCGATGCCGCGACCGCCGATCTCGAACGCACGCTGCGCGATGAATACGAACCCATGGTCCACGCGATCCACGACAGCCCGGTGCCCACCATCGCTGCCGTCAATGGCACGGCGGCAGGCGCAGGGGCCTCTCTGGCGCTGTCTTGCGACGTGGTGATCGCCACGCACTCCGCCGTCTTTCTTCAGGCCTTTTCCCGCATCGGTCTCATTCCCGACGCGGGCGGCACCTATATGTTGCCGCGTCTCGTCGGGCTGGCCCGCGCCATGGGCGCCTCGCTCTTCGCCGATGAAATCAGCGCTGCGCAGGCCGCCCAGTGGGGCATGATCTATGAGGCCGTCGAGGATGCCGATTTCGAGGCCCATTGGCGGGCGCGGGCAGGCTATCTGGCCAAAGGCCCGACGGTCTCTTATCGCCATCTCAAAGAGGCCATGCACGCCTCCTATGACAACTCGCTCAAAGATCAACTGGCGTTGGAGGCCAAGCTGCAAAACCGTTGCGGCCAGACCCGCGATTTCAAAGAAGGCGTCATGGCCTTTCTCGAAAAGCGCAAGCCTCACTACGAGGGTCGTTAAGCCTCTGAGAGATTCGCGATCACCTGTGCCGTCAGCGTGGTGAACTCCGCGCGCTGCTGATCGCTCATGCCTCGGGTCGCCAGATCGTTGACCTCCGAGGCCGCCCGGATCGCGGGCTCTCTGAGACCCCGCGCGCGTTCCGTCAACCAGACGGTCTGCACCCGCGCGTCTGCCTCATGGGCGCGCCGGACCACCAAACCGTCGCGCTCCATTCGCGACAGCGTATTGGCCATGGTCGCCTGTTCGACGCCCAGCTCCTGAACCAGCTCGCGCTGCGTCTGTCCTTCTTTCTCCCAAAGCGCCAGCATCACCGGGAAGGTCCCCGTGGAGAGGCCCAGCGGTTTGATCCGATCCTGAATGGCGCGGATAAAGAGGCGTGCCATATGGTTCACCTGATAACCTTCGGAGTGCTTGCGGGAGAAATTAGTCTCTGTCATGTGACTTGTTTTTCACAACATAGCTTGCTATGCAAATATATATAGCAAGCTATCTAAGTGGAGACTCACCATGCTGCCCAAAATTCACGCCGCCTTCGGAGCGGCCGCCCTTCTGATCATCGCCACCTTCTGGACCGCCACGGTCACCACCATCGTCATCGGCGATAAATACCTGATCGCCATGGCAAAACTCGGCATTGCCTGGGGCCTCTTGGCGCTTATTCCGATGCTGATCCTGACCGGGGTATCCGGCAACCGGCTCGGCCAAAACATGCGCGGGCCTCTGATCGGCGCCAAACAAAAGCGCATGAAGATCATCGCCTTCAACGGCATCGTCTTCCTCGTGCCGTCCGCGCTCATCCTCTTGCCTTTGGCGATGCAAGGGCAGGGCGGGCTCCTCTATTGGACTATCCAGACGCTCGAACTTTTGGCCGGAGCCACCAATATCACGCTGCTGGGCCTCAATATGCGGGACGGGCTGCGCCTCTCGCGCCGTCGCGCCGCTACGGCCTAAAGCGTTTTTCGTTTAATCTGAATCAGATTGAGCGAAAAACGTTGCGACACTGAATTGATCTTGCTGCGTTTTTCAAAAATTGAGTGCCTCAAGTTTTTTGAAAAACGCTTTAATCCGTTTCCTTTGTTGCCAAAAATACTCAAAGAAAAACCCGCCTCGAAAGAGGCGGGTTTCGCATTTTCTAAAAGATCGAGAACGACTTAGCGGTCTTCGACATTCACATAGGGGCGTTCGGTCGCGCCGGTGTAAAGCTGACGCGGACGGCCGATTTTCATGCCCGGATCTTCGATCTGCTCTTTCCACTGGGAAATCCAGCCGACGGTGCGCGACAGCGCAAAGATCGGGGTGAACATCGCGGTCGGGAAGCCCATGGCCTCCAGAATGATGCCGGAATAGAAGTCGACGTTCGGGAAGAGTTTCTTCTCCGCGAAATACGGATCGGCCAGAGCGGCTTTTTCAAGCTCTTTGGCGACCTGAAGCGTCGGGTTGTTTTCCACGCCCAGAAGTTCGAGCACCTCGTCGGCGGACTGTTTCATCACGGTCGCGCGCGGGTCGAAGTTCTTGTAAACACGGTGACCGAAGCCCATCAGGCGGAACGGATCGTTCTTGTCTTTCGCACGCGCAATGAATTCCGGGATGCGATCCACAGAACCGATTTCGCGCAGCATTTCGAGACAGGCCTGGTTTGCACCACCGTGTGCAGGACCCCAGAGACAGGCGATACCAGCGGCGATACAGGCGAACGGGTTCGCACCCGAGGAAGACGCGAGACGCACCGTGGAAGTGGAGGCGTTCTGCTCGTGGTCGGCGTGGAGCGTAAAGATACGGTCCATGGCGCGCGACAGGATCGGGTTCACCTCATAGGTTTCTGCCGGGACAGAGAAACACATGTTCAAAAAGTTCGACGCGTAATCGAGATCGTTGCGCGGATACACGAACGGCTGGCCGATGGTGTATTTATAGGCCATCGCGGCAATCGTCGGCATTTTCGCGATCAGGCGAATGGTCGCCACTTCGCGCTGATGCGCGTCCGAAATGTCGATGGAATCGTGGTAGAAGGCGGACATGGCGCCAACCACACCGACCATGATCGCCATCGGGTGGGCGTCACGACGGAAACCGGTGAAGAATTTGAGCATCTGCTCGTGCACCATCGTGTGATGGGTCACGGTGTTCTCGAATTTCTCCATTTGCGCGGCGGTCGGCAGTTCCCCATAGAGCAGCAGGAAGCAAACTTCGAGGAAATGCGATTTCTCGGCCAGATCGCCGATGGTGTAACCACGGTGCAACAGCACGCCTTCGCCGCCGTCGATATAGGTGATCGCACTTTCACAAGCCGCTGTCGAGGTAAAGCCCGGATCGTAGGTGAACACGTTCGCCTGGCCATAAAGTTTACGGATATCAAGAACATCCGGGCCCGCAGTCGGGGAGTAAACGGGAAGATCGTAGGTCTGTCCGTCAAGCGAAAGGGTCGCGGTTTTCTGAGTGTCTGCCATCGTCGTTCCTTCGGTTGTCAGCGGCCTCCAGATCACGAAGATCTCGTGAGGGGGCGCTTGTGGTCTGGCGGGCGCCCGGGCGTATCCCGGACATCCTTTGGGCTTTGGACCCGCATCTGGGTCCTGATCAGGCCGCGTATCCGAGGGATTACGTGACGCTTTGCGTCCTCCCCTGATCGGTATAGGCCCGTCCCGAAACGCAATCGTTTCGGTCAAAAATTCTCAACCCGCGCCGCTTAGGGCGCACCGGCTCGAACATCTGCGCGTGGCCGGTCTCAGTACAATCGCTTTGGCACAGCCGCGCGTGCGACCTCAGCCGTTAATCCTGCGTCACTTGCTCCGAAATCAAAGCCCGGAAATCTTCGATCCGTGCCAGGGTTTCCTCCCGGCCAAGGACCACCATCATATCGAGGACACTGGGGGTGGCAGCGCGACCTGCGAGGGCGGATCTCAAAGGCCCGGCGACTTTCCCGAACCCAAGCTCCAGCGTCTCCATCACGCGGCCAACCGCCTCCTCCAATGCGTTGCGCTCCCAGCTAGCATTTTGCAGGTGCGGCGTCAATTCTTCCAGTATACCGTTGGATACTGAAGTCACCTGTTTTTGCGCTTTCTCATCCATGTCCACCGGACGGGAAACAAGCGCGAACCGCGCCTTTTCAATAAGTTGCGGGTAGGTTTTGGCCGATCCCTTCAGGAAGGACAGGGACTCGGAAAGGCGCGATTTTTGCTCTGGAAGCAGCGCATCAGAGTCTGAGGCCGCAAGGTACCCATCAATTTCGCTCAAGATTTCATCGTCCGTCAGAATAGCGATATGCTGACCACAGATATTCTCAAGTTTCTTGGTGTCAAATCGGGCGGGCGCCTTGTTGATTCCATCGAGATCGAACCACTCCATCGCCTGCGCGTCCGTGAAGAATTCGTCATCGCCATGGGACCAACCCAAACGTGCTAGATAGTTGCGCATGCCGGAGGCCGGATACCCCATGGCCTGATATTCCTTCACGCCGACCGCGCCGTGACGTTTCGACATTTTCTTGCCGTCGGGGCCGAAAATCAGAGGAATATGCGCGTAAACCGGCAGCGGCCAGCCCATCGCCTCGTAGATCGTCATCTGACGTGCGGCATTGGCCAGGTGGTCATCGCCCCGGATCACATGGGTCACGCCCATATCATGGTCATCGACAACAACAGCCAGCATGTAGGTCGGTGTGCCATCCGAGCGTAACAGGATCATGTCATCGAGCTGATCGTTCTGGAACGTTACGTCACCTTGCACCTTGTCCGCCACCACGGTCGCGCCCTCGCGCGGCGCCTTGACACGGATCACATAGGGCGCGTCCGGGTAGGTCGACGGGTCCGCATCGCGCCAGGGCGAGCGATAGAGCGTGCTTTCCTTCCTGGCGCGGGCCTCTTCGCGGAAGGCTTCGATCTCGTCTTGCGTGGCAAAGCATTTGTAGGCCTTGCCGTTTGCCAACATCTCACGGGCCACCTCGGCGTGGCGCTCGGCGCGCTCAAATTGGCTTACCGCCTCGCCGTCGTAATCGAGCCCAAGCCAAGCCATCCCGTCGAGAATTCCCTGCGTTGCCTCGGGCGTCGAGCGCGCGCGGTCGGTGTCTTCGATCCGCAAAAGGAACTTGCCGCCGCGACCGCGGGCGTAGAGCCAGGAGAACAGCGCCGTGCGGGCGGTGCCGATATGCATGTCGCCGGTGGGCGAGGGGGCGATGCGGGTGACGACGGGAGTTTCAGACATGGGGAAATTAACCCTTTGGTAACCATGTTGGCAGATGATTTTCGTCACCGGGCATAAGCGAAGGCGGAAGGGGAAACAAGGGTGCGCGCCCTCACAAAACTGGCTCAGATCCCCCTCGACATCGTCGATGATCAACACGGGCGGTTGTTCCTGTGGCTGCCCGTGTGTTTCGGCACGGGCGTGGGGCTGTTCTTTGCCCAGTCTTTGGAACCCTCTCGCATGGTCCTCTGGACGCTGGCGGGGCTGAGCCTTCTGGCCGCGCTCGCTTTGATCAAGACACCGCCCCGTGTGGCACCTCTGTTGGTGGCGGCATTGGCCGTCACTTTGGGCTTTCTCTCCGCCGGTTTACGCACCCATCTGGTGGCCGAACCCGTTCTGACGTTTCGCTATTACGGCCCCGTCGAAGGCCGGGTGATCAAGATCGACCGTTCCGCTTCCGACGCCCTGCGCCTGACCCTCGATCACGTCACCCTGCGCGATTTTTCTCCGTCGCGCACCCCCGCACGTGTCCGCGTCTCGCTTCATGGTGCGCAAGACTTCGTGACCCCCGAGCCGGGGCTGCGCCTCGCCATGACCGCGCATCTCTCGCCGCCGCCCGGTCCCACAGAACCCGGCGGGTTCGATTTTCAGCGCATGGCCTGGTTCGACCGTCTCGGCGCGGTGGGGTATACCCGGACACCTGTCCTGCGCGCCGCCGAGGTCGATCCCTCGCCCCTGCTGTGGGTGCATCGTCTGCGCCAGACGCTCTCACAAGCGCTGCAGACCCAGCTCCCGGGAGAGACCGGCGCCTTTGCCGCCGCCATTCTCACCGGCGAACGCTCCGGCATTTCGCAAGAGACCGCCGAGCATCTCAGGGGCGCGAACCTCTCGCATCTTTTGGCGATCTCCGGCCTGCACATGGGGCTTTTGACCGGCGCGGTGTTCTTTGCGCTGCGGCTCATGCTGGCGATGATCCCGGGCGCCGCGCTCAAATGGCCCTTGAAAAAACTCGCGGCGGGCGGCGCGCTGGCGGCGGGGGCCTTCTACCTCGCTTTGTCCGGCTTCAATGTTGCGACCGAGCGCGCCTTTGTCATGGTCTCCGTCATGCTCGTCGCCGTGCTCTTGGACCGTCAGGCGATTTCCTTGCGCGCCGTCGCCATCGCCGCCCTCATCCTCTTGGTGCTGCAACCCGAGGTGCTCCCCGAACCCGGCTTTCAGATGTCTTTCGCCGCCACCACCGCCCTCGTTGCTGTCTTCACCATCGTGCGGCGGATGCATCTCATGGCGCGTTGGCCGCGTTGGCTCAGTGGTGTCACCACCGTGATCCTCTCCTCGGCCGTCGCGGGCATCGCCACGGCGCCGGTCGCCGCCGCGCATTTCAACCGGATCGCTGATTTCGGCCTGATCGCCAATGTTTCCGCCGTGCCCCTCATGGGGGCGCTCGTTATGCCTGCGGCCATCGTGGCCGTTTTGCTCACGCCCTTGGGGCTCCAGGGCATTGCCTTGTCCATCATGGGCCTTGGCATTCGCTGGATTCTCTTTGTTGCGGAAACCGTGTCCTCTTGGGAGGGCGCGGTCAGTCGCATCGTCTCGCCTCCCGCGGCCACATTGCCGCTCATCGCCTTGGGAGGGTTGTTCGTCATGCTGTGGCGAGGACGGTGGCAAAACCTTGGAATTCTGCCTGTTTTTGCGGGTTTCCTGCTCTGGGCGATGCACGAGCGGCCCGCACTTTTGATCACTGACGATGGGGCTTTGGTCGGGCGGATGAGTGCTGAGGGGCGCGCGCTGTCAAAGCCCAAAGGTACAGGCTTTGCCGCCACCGTTTGGCTTGAAAACGATGGCGATGTCCCGGATCAGGCGATGGCCGCCGCTCGGGGGATGCCGCCTTTGGATGTCGGGCCGGTGCGTGTGGCGCAGGTCACGGGGCGTGGTTGGCAAGACACCGCGCGGGAGGTTTGCGGGGCCGCGGATGTCGTGATCGTCAACAAGCTTTGGGAAGAGGAGATGCCAAAGGGCTGTCTTCTGATTGATCTCGGATTTCTGCGGCAAAGCGGGGCTTTGGCGCTGAGTGAGGCTGGCGGCGAGGTGCGTCTGATCACTGCCTATGCCGCCTCCGGTGTGCGTTATTGGAACACGCCAGATTTGCGGGGCGAATGGGGCGTGACGGCACGGGTGGCCCGCGCCGAGCGTGCGCCCGCAACCATGGGGCTGCGGTTCGGTCAGACTGACGCGCAAGCGACGCGTTTCGCATTTGCCACGCGCTAAAAGAAAAACGCCGCACGGGAATGTGCGGCGCTTTCCGAGCGAACTCATTGAGTTGTGTCAGTAGCTGCGGATCAGACCGACCAGCTTGCCCTGCACCTCGACCATATCGGAGGGCAGTACACGGGTCTCAAACGCCGGGTTGGCGGCTTCGAGCGCGATCATGTCGCCTTGGCGTTTGTAGCGTTTCAGCGTGGTTTCATAGCCTTCGACCATGGCGACGATGATGTCGCCGTCTTTGGCCTGGCTGGTTTCGCGAATGACCACGATGTCGCCGTGGTTGATCCCGGCCTCGATCATGGATTCGCCTTTGACCTCAAGCGCATAGTGATTGCCACGCCCCGACAGCATGGAGCCGGGGACGGCCACGTTCATGGCACCATCGGACACTGCCTCAATGGGGACGCCGGCGGCGATCTTGCCCATGATCGGCAGGTTGATCGCGGTGACGGTTTCAATGTCCAGCGCGCTTGCGGGCGGCGGGGCATCCGGGCGGTCGCCGTCGATCACACGCGGGTTGAACCCACCGGAGTGTGCCGCAGAGGTCGAGGGCGCGCCACCAAGGCTTTCCGGCAGCTTCACGATCTCAATGGCGCGCGCGCGATGCGCCAGACGCCGGATAAACCCGCGTTCTTCGAGGGCGGTGATCAGCCGGTGAATGCCGGATTTGGACCGTAGATCAAGCGCCTCTTTCATTTCATCGAAAGACGGTGGTACGCCGTCACGCTGCATCCGCGTGTTGATAAAATCCAGAAGCTGGAGTTGCTTTTTCGTCAGCATCGGCTCGGTCCTCTCTTCGCGTGCGGTATCGGCCGCATCGTTTTGTCCTGTCACATGTGAGGCATGATCCGGGGCAGGGGCGCGATCCGGGGAACGGACCCAATGCACGGGCACCGGAGCGATGGCACCGGATATGCGCATTCGGGACGTTTTTACCCCTGTCGCGGTGGCGACTTGTAGGTTGCGCGGCGCGCCTTTGGAGCGAAACGCCACAGGTCCCCCTGCACGGGTCAAACCCCAGATGGGTTTTTCACCATGTTCTGATAATGTTCTACCTGTGTTCTCTAAATGTGTCAATTGTTCTGTCCCAAGCTGTGACGCTTTGCGCATCCTTGCCATGAAGTTGGGACAAACTTGGTTAAAGGGGCGTTAAAACAGGATGAAGAAAGGCGCAGAGATCAGATGTGCCGTATGAAAGTAACAGACGCGAAAGTTACAGAGAGGGCCAAAGGCTCAGAGCCGGATCACATCGACCGTATCCCCGGCCTCACGCGCAGGATCATGCGGCGGACGCACCAAAAGCGCGTTGGCGTTGGAGAGGATCGACAAAAGCGAGCTGTCCTGACGCGCGAAGGGTTCAACACCCTCTGCCGTCAAAATGGCACGCATGTAATGTTCGCGCGGGCCATTCTTGGTCACGGAGTGCAACAGAACGGCTTTTTGGCGCGGCGCGGGTTGAGGCGGCAAGCCCTGAAGCGCGTCGAGCACGGGCAGCATGAACAGCTTAGCTGTGATCATTGCAGAGACCGGATTGCCGGGCAGGCCCAGCATCACGGTGTCGCCCAGACGCCCGGCCATCAGAGGCTTGCCGGGGCGCATGGCGACTTTGTAAAAGGCGCGCTCCATGCCCAGCTCTTCGACCACCTTGCCGACCAGATCGTGATCGCCCACCGAGGCGCCGCCAATGGAGACGATCACATCGGCCTCCATCGCCATCTCAAACGTGGCCCGGAGCAGGGTCATGTCATCGGGTGCGATTGGCAACATCCGGGCAATGCCGCCCGCTTGCTCAACCATGGCGGCCAATCCAAAAGCGTTGGAGGCGATGATTTGCGAGGGGCCAGGTGTTTCGCCCGGCAGCACCAATTCATCCCCCGTCGAGATGATCGCCACCACAGGACGACGCCCGACGGAGACCTCGGCATGGTTCATCGCGGCCAAAAGCGCCACGTCCTGCGGCGAAAGGCGGCGAGGGGCGGTGAGGCCATCGGTGGGGCTGAAATCATTGCCTGCGGGGCGGATGTTGCGATTGTCAGAGGGCGTGCAGGTGAGCGTGATGCGGTCGCCTTGGCGGGTGACGTCCTCTTGGATGATCACGCGGTCGGCGCCTGCGGGCAGGGGGGCGCCGGTGAAAATCCGCACGGCGGTGCCGGGCCGCACCGTGCCGGAAAACCCATGTCCGGCGGCGCTTTCACCGATCACCTCAAAACCCGCGCCCTCTGAGGTATCGGCATCGCGCACCGCATAGCCGTCCATGGCGGAGGCATCGAACGGCGGTTGGACCAGACGCGCCATCGCGGTGTCGGCCAGCACGCGACCAGAGGCCTCTCTGAGCGGGACGGTCTCGTGGTCCAATGGCGTGCAAAGCGCAAACAGATGCGCGAGGGCGTCCTGAACGGAAATCATGTCAGTCTCTCTCGTAGGTGCCGGATTTGCCGCCTTCTTTGCGCAAAAGACGGGTCTGGACGATCTCCATTCCCTTTTCGGCGGCTTTGAGCATGTCGTAAACGGTGAGGGCGGCGACACTGGCGGCGGTCAGCGCCTCCATCTCCACGCCGGTCTGGCCAGAGGTCTTGACGGTGGCGCGAATGCGAATGCCCGGCAGGGTTGTGTCCGGTTCGAGATCGAGCGTCACCTTGGTGATCGGCAGCGGGTGGCACAGCGGGATCAGATCAGAGGTGCGTTTCGACCCCATGATGCCCGCGAGCCGCGCCACGCCCAACACGTCGCCCTTTTTCGCCGTGCCGTCGGTGACCAGCGCCAGCGTCTCCGGCGTCATCTTGACGGCGCTCTCGGCGGTGGCGAGCCGGTCGGTCACGGGCTTGCCGGACACGTCCACCATATGGGCGTGGCCCTCCCCGTCGAAATGCGTGAGCTCCGCCATTACACCGGCACCGGGTTGGCGAGCAGCGCGCGTGTCGCGGCCTCGACATCGTCTTGCCGCATCAGGCTTTCACCGATGAGGAAACAGCGTGCGCCGTAACCGGCCATATCGGCGAGATCCTCGGGCGTGAACAGCCCGCTTTCGCACACGAGCGTCCGATCCGCAGACGCCAGTTTCGACAGCTCGCGCGTGGTGTCGAGCGTGGTCTCGAAGGTCTTCAGATTGCGGTTGTTGACGCCCAAAAGCGGGGATTTGAGCTTGAGGGCGCGCTCCAGCTCTTCGGCATTATGCACCTCGATCAGCACATCCATGCCATAGCCGAACGCCGCCTCTTCCAGCTCGGCGGCCAGTGCGTCCTCGACAGAGGCCATGATGATCAGGATCGCGTCGGCGCCCCAGGCGCGGGCCTCGGCCACCTGATAGGTGTCATACATGAAGTCCTTGCGCAGCACCGGGAGCGAGACCTCGGCGCGGGCCTGTTTCAGGAACTCCGGCGCGCCTTGGAACGACGGCGTGTCGGTCAGGACGGACAAGCACGTGGCACCGCCGGCCTCATAGGCGCGTGCGATGGCGGGCGGGTTGAAATCCGGGCGGATGAGGCCCTTGGACGGAGAGGCCTTTTTGACCTCCGCGATCAACCCGTAGCCCGTGCGCGCCGCGGATTGCAATGCGGTGGCAAAACCTCGCGTGGGGCTTTGCTCGGCGGCCTGCGCCTCAAGATCGGAAAGCGCCACGGCGGCTTTGGCTGCGGCGACTTCTTCGAGCTTATAGGCTTTGATTTTATCGAGAACATTGGACATGCGCCTGTGATACAGGGCGGCGCGGGGTAAGGGAAGACAGCAGAGGCAAGGCGTCGCGGGAATTATTCAGAACATTTTGGAGGTAGTCATTCAGCAATAAGGTCATTTTGTTGTCAGTGGCGGTTTCGTAATCTCTGGTCATCGAAGGGGCGCAACACCGCAAACCTTTCGCAACCACATGTAAACGTTACGAAATACAGCTTGTAGATCACCCATGTTCCGCATCAAAACGCTCACCTCCGCTCTGGCGCTCGGTCTTGCTCTGGCAACGCCCTCTTGCGCACAAGGTGTTCAGGAAGCCCCCTCGACCGTCGGCGCAACCTATGTGCCCGAATCCGCCACAAAGGCCCTCGCGCCGGGCGAGAAAATCGAAAACTTCTTCAACAAAAACGTCTCCCAAGACTACATCCTGCAAAAGCTGACGGACCGGGTGTATTTCTACCAGCACCAGTTCTACGGCACGATCTTTTACGTCGGTGACGAAGGCGTGCTGATGATCGACGCGCTCGAAGGCAGCGCCGACACGCTTAAAGCTGCCGTGGCCGAGGTCACTGACCTGCCGATCACCGCGATCCTCTATTCTCACTACCACGCCGACCACATCGCCGATGCGGCCAAGTTGTTGGAAAGCCTCCCGGATGCGCGTGTCATCGCGACCGAGGCCACCGTGCATGTGATGGACGAGACCGGCTCCAATCTGCCGCGCCCGACCGAGGTGATCTCGCCTGACGTCAACAGCTTTGCTTTCGAGGATCTGACCGTCCGCGTCGTGCCCTTCGCCGAGACCGCCCACGCCCATGACCACGCGATTTATGTCCTCGAAGGCACTGGCGTCGTGCATGTGCCGGACGTGATCAACCCGGATCAGCCGCCGTTCTGGTCCTTTGCGGGCGCCGATGTGAAGTTCTACAAAACCTTCCTCGATGATCTCGAAGCCGCCGTTGGCCAAGCGCTCGGCAAGGTGCCGTGGGGCGCAGGTCTTGAGCACCCCGAAGAGCTGAACGCCCACACCGCCTATCTGTCGAACTGGATCGCAGAGATCGGCAAATACGCCACCGAGGTGCTGCGTCCGAAATACGGTGAGTATTACGGCTTCGAATACGCCACGCCGAAAAACGCTGAATTGGTGGGCATGTATATGTTCTCCTACCGCTAAAGCGTTTCTCAAAAAACTTGAGGCACTCAATTTTTGAGAAGCGGAGCAATATCAATTCAGTGTGGCAAGGTTTTTCGCTCAATCTGATTCAGATTAAACGAAAAACGCTTTAAGGTGGACCGCTTATCAGGCCCCTTTCTGGTCACGGACCAGGGCCAGAGAGGGTAAAATAAAGACGCACCGGGATGATGTTTCGGTGCGTTTTTTTGGTGCGTTTTGATGGGGCCGATGGGAGACGAAAACCCGCCCGTCATTCCTCCAGATAGGCCCAGTCCGTCACCCGACGAATGTCCGCGATAAAATCCACGACATTTCCATCAAAGCCAAATGTGCGGGATTGGTGCTCTGGCAAAAGATAAATGCATGTGGAATCCTTCCAAGCAACTTTAAAACTTACATATTTTGTCTGTGAAAAATCAGGAGCTATAACATTTTTCTGAGGCTCAGAAAATTGCCAACTTACAGTCGCTTGGAGGTCTTTTGAATACCAGACCATCGCACGTGCTGACGTGCCACGGGCCCAAACTTCAAATGTAACGCCTCCGCGCGTGATTGAACCAATATTCTTATAAAATCTAATAGCACCTGCATTAAATGCGCGATGAGCATGAAAATGGATGCCATTGGCAGCACGAGGATCGGTCAATCCATCTACAACCGCAGGATTGGCATAAAGCAATCCGCCGTCTTCATCATGTTCGCCCTCATGTACCTGATTGAAACAGGTGCGCATTTTATAGGCGCCATAATAGACGGTCCGAAGTTCGGGATTGTGCGACTCGCTCAGGTAGGGACAAAGCGGTGATCGGGCAGATACGTCTTGTGCGGTGGCGGGCTGTGCGGCCAAGTTTGCTGCGATGGCACTCAAAATTGCGATAAGGAGGGCGTGGGGGCGGATCATATCTGCACCCGCAAATTCGCAAGCCCATGGAAATGCCAAGTGTCGGCATATCTGGGCGTCTCGGTCAGGCGCAGATTGGGGTAACGTTCGAACAACCGGGGCAGGGCGACGCGCATCTCCAGCCGCGCGAGAGGGGCCCCGACGCAGAAATGAATACCCGCGCCGAAAGCCGCGTTCTGTTTCACCTTGCGGCTCGGGTCGAAGCGATCGGGATCGTCCCAAGTGTCGTCATCGCGGCCCGCGGCGGCCAGCAAAAGCCCGATCTTATCGCCGCGTTTCAAATCCTCGCCGAGGAAAGTCGTGTCCTCATAGACCCAACGCTGAAACAGATGCAGCGGCGGGTCATAGCGCAACAGCTCCTCGATGGTGCCGTCAATCTTTTCGTCCGACAGGAATTCCCGCGGCGTTTCCTGCTCCAAGAGCGTCTTCACCGCGAGGCCAAGGCTGTGCACGGTCGCCTCATGGCCCGCGTTCAACAGCAGGATACAGGTGGTGATCAGCTCATCCGTGGTCAGTTTCTCGCCCTCGGATTCCGCTGTGATGAGCGAGGTGATCAGATCGTCCGCCGGTTGCGACCGCCGCGTCTCGACGTAAGAGCGCATGAAGTCGGAGAACTCCGTGGCGGCCTGTGAGGCGGCCTCTTCGATCTCCCGCGTGCGGGTCGGCGTGTAGACCGCGACCATGGCGTTGGACCAGGAGAGCAATTGCTCCGACATCTCTTCGGGCACGCCCAAAAGGCGACAGATGATCCGCACCGGCACCATTTTCGCAAAGGCGGGCATGAGGTCGAATTCGCCCTTGGGAAAGCGGTCGATCAGGTCGTCCACGATCTCTTCGAGATCCGGCACCAATGCCCTGATCCGGCGCGAGGTAAAGGCGCGCAGCACCAAAGAGCGCAGACGTTTGTGCCTGTCACCTTCCAGCTCCAGCATCGAGTGATCTTCAATGTCGTAAAAGGCGCGCAGATGGTCGGGAATGTCGGGCGCGAATCCCTCCGGCGCCTCGCGGCCAAAGCGGTTGTCCCTGAGGGCCATAGACACGCCATCATAATGCGCAATCACCGGCAGGCTCAGTTCCTCCCAGAACACCATTTTGCCGCCCACACGCAAGCGGTCGTAAAACAGGTAGGGATTCTGGACAAAGGCGGGATCGTTCGGGGCGCAGGAAAAACGTTTCATATCCCCTCTTTGACTGCGAAGTGCTTTTATTTGCAAGCGGGGTTTTCTACTCTCTCCCCATGACGACCAAGACCGCTCTCCCAGAAGATGCCCCCGCGCCGCTGCGCCATCGCCTGTTTTGGGCGGTTGGTGGGGTTTTGGCCGTGGCGCTTTTGGGGCTCGTGGTCTTTGCCTTAAGCTTTCGCGCCGAGTTGGATCAGGCGGCCGAGCGCGGGTCTTCCGACTTGGCGCTTGCCGCCGACCGTTTGACCACGGGGTTGCAACGTTACCGCGAATTGGCGGTGTTCCTGTCGGATCACCCGACGGTGCTGGCGCTGGTCTTCGCGCAATCTCCGGGCGACAGTCCGAAACAGGCGACCTCGGATCTGTTGCGTGGGCTGGCCGATAAGACCGGCGCGCATTCCATCATGGTGGTCGATGGGGCCGAGGGCGGCGATAGCCAGATGCTGGCGGCCGCGGGCGAGGACCGCCTGCCCACAGGCACCCGTGCGGCGGTGCGGCGCGCGATGGACGGCGCCTTGGGCGTGGCGCATTTTGTCGATCTCGAAGGCCGCAGGCGCTATGTTTTTGCCGCGCCCGTGTTCACGCCCGGTGGTCCCGCAAAAGGCGCCGTGGTGGTCAATGTCGACATCGGATTGCTGGAATGGGGCTGGCCGACGGAGGCCTCCGCGATCTATTTCACCGATCAATATGGCGTGGTTTTCGTCTCCAATCGCTCCGAATTGGTGTTGCGTGGCGGGAGCGCCGGGCCTTTGCCCGTCACTCATACATATCATGTCTCCGGCCATGACATCTGGCGCCATGAGGCCGGGCCCTATATCCCGTCTCCCACGTTGCATCTGACGCGGCCCTTGCCGGTCGTCGGGCTTGAGGCGGAGCTGTTGATGGACCTGCGCCCCGTGCTGTCGATCGCGGGGCTGCAAGCCGGGATGGCCTCGGCGCTCGCACTTGTTTTTGCGGCCTTTCTGGTCTTCGCGATGGAGCGGCGGCGGACTTTGGCGGAGGCCAACGCACGATTGGAGGCCCGTGTCGCGGCGCGCACCGAGGCCTTGGAACTGGCCAACCGCGAGTTGCAACATGAGGTCCACGAGCGCCACGAGGCCGAAGCCCGTCTCAAACGCGCGCAGGCCGATCTGGTGCAGGCCGGGAAACTTTCGGCGCTGGGCGAAATGTCGGCGGGGATCAGCCACGAGTTGAACCAGCCTTTGATGGCGATCCGGTCTTTTGCCGAAAATGCTCAGGCCTTTCTGGAACGCGAAAACCCCGGCAAGGCCGCCGACAATCTGGGCCGCATCTCCGAGCTGGCACGTCGCATGGGGCGGATCATCAAGAACCTGCGTGCCTTTGCCCGCCAGGAACCCGAGACGATCACCGATGTCGAATTGACCAGTGTGATCGAGGCCGCGCTCGAGATGACGCAGGCGAAAATTTCCAACGCCGGTGTGACGCTCGACTGGACACCAGAGAAACAGGCCCAGGAACAGGTCTGGGTGCGCGGCGGCGAAGTGCGGTTGCAACAGGTGGTGATGAACCTTCTGTCCAACGCGGTCGATGCGATGAAGACCTCTTCCGAGACGGAAGACAAACGCATCGAAATTCGGCTCACCCCCGGCGATCCTACGCGGCTTACCATCGCGGACACCGGCCCGGGCATTTCCGAGCCAGAGAAAATCTTTGACCCGTTCTACACCACCAAAGAGGTCGGTGCTTCTGAGGGCATGGGGCTTGGCCTGTCGATTTCCTACGGGCTTGTGCAGAGCTTCGGCGGGCGTATTCGCGGCGAGAACCGCACCGCTCAGAATGGCACTGGCGGCGGGGCCGTGTTCACCATAGAATTGCAGCCCGCCCAGCGGGGGAATGCGCAACAGGAGAGCCTTGATGCCACATATTGATCGCGTGCTTCTGGTCGATGACGACGCCTCCGTGCGCGAGGCCTTGGGCCAGACGCTGGAGCTCGCGGACCTGACGGCCACGCTCGCGGGCAGCTATATCGAGGCCAAGGATCACATTTCGCGCGACTTTCCGGGCGTTGTAGTCTCCGACATCCGCATGCCCGGCAAGGACGGTTTCGCGCTTTTGGCCTATGCGCAATCGGTCGATGCGGAGCTTCCGGTGATCTTGTTGACCGGCGAGGGCGATGTGCCCATGGCGGTGCGCGGCATTTCTGAGGGGGCCTTCGATTTTCTCGAAAAACCCTGTGCGCCCAAGGACCTGATCGCCGTGGTCGAGAAGGCGTTGAAAACCCGCGCCCTCGTGTTGGAGAATCGACGCCTGAAACGTCAGGTCGAACAGGGCGACGCCGCCGCACGGTTGCTGCGCGGCACGTCGGACCTGTCGAAACGCATGCGCGAAGAGGCTCGCGCGGTGGCGCGCTCTGCCGCAGATGTTCTGGTCACCGGCGAGCCGGGGGTGGGGACCGCAAAGATGGCCGAGGTGGTGCACCTCTTGTCCGCGGGCTCCATGGCGCCTTTTGTAAAATATCCGGCCTCCGCCATGACAGCCGAAACTCTGTCCCAGGCCTTTGCCACGGCGAAAGGCGGCTCCGTGTTTCTCGATGAAATTGCGGGTCTCTCGTCGCCCGCGCAATTCGCGCTGTTGGAAGAGTTGGAGCCCCACGACCGCCCGCGCCTCATTGCCGGGACCTATGCCGATCTCGGCGCCGCAGCCCGCGAGGGGCGGTTTTCGCCCGATTTGTTCTACCGGCTGGAGGCCGCCGTGATCCGCATCCCGCCCTTGCGCGAACGCCGCGAAGACATCCCGGTGCTGTTCCGGCATTACGTCAACATCGCCTGCGAACAATCCGACCTGCCGGTGCCGGAGATCACATCGGAGGTGATTTCAAACCTCTTGGCGCAGGACTGGCCGGGCAACGCGCGGTCTCTGATGAACGCGGCGATGCGCTTTGCGATGGGGCTGACCGAAGGCGAGGCGCAGGAAGAGATGGGGCTCGCGGAACAATTGGCGCAGGTCGAGCGGTCGCTTTTGATTGCGGCTTTGCAGCGTCACCACGGCAATGCCACCGAGGCGGCCAAGGGCCTCAAACTGCCGCGCAAGACCTTCTATGACAAGCTGACGCGGCATGGGGTGAAGGCGGAGGTCTATCGGTGAGGAGGGCACCGCCGAGGGGGCGTTGCGGTTTGGAAAGCGTGTTGCAAACTGCAAAAGCATCACCTGATACCTTGCTTACTCATGGTGTAATCCGTCACCTGTGACCGACCGGGTGGGAGTGATCCGGGAGGGATAAGGGAGACACATCATGAAATTTCTGAGCAACAGTCTTTTGACTGGGGCGCTGGCCGCCAGCGCCATCATGTCCTCTGCCGGAACGGCCTTTGCGGCCTGCGATCCGGGCGAGATCGTCATCAAGTTCAGCCATATCGTCAACACCGACAAGCACCCCAAAGGCATCGCGGCCACGTTGTTGATGGAGCGGGTGAATACGGAGATGGACGGCAAGGCCTGTATGGAGATGTATCCGAACGCCACGCTCTATAATGACGACCAGGTGCTCGAAGCGATGTTGCAGGGCGATGTGCAACTGGCCGCGCCGTCATTGTCGAAATTCGAGACCTTCACCAAGCAATTCCGCATTTTCGACCTGCCGTTCATGTTCAAGAACATCGCGGCCGTCGATGAATTCCAAAGCTCGGAGACCGGGCAGGCGATGAAAGAGGGCATGGTGCGGCGCGGCCTTTTGGGGCTGGAGTTCTGGCACAATGGCCTGAAGCAGATCACGGCGGATCGACCGGTTCAAATGCCGGAGGACCTCGAAGGTCTCAAGATGCGGGTGCAGCCTGCCGAGGTGATCATCGAACAGATGCGTGCCCTCAAGGCCAATCCGCAGCCGATGGCTTTCCCGGAGGTTTACGGCGCGCTTCAAACCGGCGTGGTCGACGGCCAGCAGAACACCTATTCCAACATCTATGGCCAGAAATTCTTTGAGGTTCAGGATGGGGTGACAGAGACCAACCACCTGTTGCTCGACTACATGGTCGTGACTTCGGTCGATTGGTGGGACAGCCTGCCAGAGGATGTGCGCACGCAATTCGGCACCATCCTGCATGAGGTGACTGTGGCCCGAAACGGCGAGTCCGAACGTGTGAACATGGAAGCGAAACAGGGCATCCTCGATGCCGGTGGTGTGGTGCGTGAACTGACCGAAGACCAGCGTGCGGCCTGGGTCGATGCCATGAAACCCGTCTGGGCGATCTTCGAAGAGGAAGTCGGCGCCGAAAACATCGCCGCTGCCCAAGAGATCAATGCGCGGCATTGATTGCAGAGCGGCCCTCTGAGTCGATCTGTGCGATTTTCCGCACATGCGCAATTTTCTTGCGTGCGGAAAATCGCACACTTGCGTTGGATGCATGGCCGATATGCGTTTTTGTTGAGATTTAAGTTTCTGATATAAAAGGAATTTAAAGAAAGTTTCAACATTTCTTCACCTCCCCTTGATGGAGCGTGAGGCGCTTTGTTTTCTCTCTCTCAGAGCGCGTCGGGGCCGATATGACCCGATCTGCGCCGGATATTTCGATTTCATGTCAGGGAGGACATCCATGAAATTTCTCGCAACCGCTGCCGCCGCTCTTGCGCTTTCTGTGACCGCAACCACCGCTTTTGCCGCCTGTGACGACGGCGAAATGGTGATCAAGTTCAGCCACGTCACCAACACCGACAAGCACCCCAAAGGCATCGCCGCCAACCTGTTCATGGAGCGCGTGAACGCCGAGATGGACGGCAAGGTCTGTGTCGAGGTCTACCCGAACTCCACGCTCTACAATGACGATCAGGTGCTCGAAGCCATGCTTCAGGGCGACGTTCAGATGGCGGCTCCGTCGCTGTCGAAATTCGAGACCTTCTCGAAAGTCTACCGCATCTTCGATCTGCCCTTCATGTTCAAGAACATGGATGCCGTCGAGGAATTCCAATCCTCCGAGGCCGGTCAGGACATGAAAGAGGCCATGGTGCGCCGCGGTCTTTTGGGTCTTGGCTTCTGGCACAACGGTCTCAAGCAATTCTCCGCAAACAAGCCGCTTCTGGAGCCGACGGACGCCGCCGGTCTCAAGTTCCGCGTGCAGCCCTCTGACGTGCTCGTCGCCCAGATGAACGCGCTCGACGCTTCGCCGCAACCGATGGCCTTCTCCGAGGTTTACGGCGCGCTGCAAACCGGCGTTGTGGACGGTCAGGAAAACACCTGGTCCAACATCTACGGCCAGAAATTCTTTGAGGTGCAGGACGGCGTGACCGAAACCAACCACGGCCTTCTCGACTACATGGTCGTGACCTCCGTCGACTGGTGGGAAGGTCTGGACGCCGACATCCGCGACCAGCTCGCCACGATCATGAATGAAGTCACCGCCGAGCGGAACGCCGCCATCGCCGAGGTGGACGCCGACAACCGTCAGGCCGTGCTGGATGCGGGCGGTGTGATCCGTGAGCTGAGCGATGAGCAGCGTCAGGACTGGGTCGATGTGATGAAACCCGTGTGGGCCCAGTTCGAGGGCGACGTAGGCGCCGACAACATCGCGTTGGCACAAGAAATCAACGCCAAGCACTAAGCGCGTTTGACGTGATTGACGGGGCCCTGTCTGCGGGACGGGGCCTTGTCCGCCCCCTTTTCGGGGGAACGGGTCTGCGGCGTGCAGACCGGAGGGGCAAAAGGGGTCACTCATCATGACACAATATCAAGACAATCAGCCGAAAACGGCGACAGCGCGGTTCTTTGACGGGCTCGAAGAGAACATCATCGCGTTTATCCTCGGGGCGATGACGCTCATCACCTTCATCAACGTGGTGCTGCGTTACGTGTTCAACCATTCCCTGATCTGGGGCCTCGAAGTGGTGCTGATCCTCTTCGCATGGCTCGTGCTTTTGGGGATTTCCTACGGGTTCAAAAAGACCTCGCATCTGGGCGTCGACGCGGTGATCAACATCCTGCCGTCGCGCGGCCAGCGGGTGCTTGCCATCATCTCCGCCATCGCCTGTCTGGCCTATGCGGGGCTTTTGATGAAAGGCGCTTGGGACTATTGGGCGCCCTTTGCGGCACTGCAACCGACCGAGGGCCGCTGGTTCCCGCTGGGCTTCACCGAAGGCGTGCGTGACCGGGCATTCTATGTCACCGATCAGGTGCCGATGCTGGGCATTTTCCGCTGGCTCGAGGATGCGATCAACTACGGTGACAGCTATGACAAGCTGCCCCGCGTCGTGCCCTATGTCATCATCCCCGTCTCGGCGGCGCTGATCCTTCTGCGCGTGGTGCAGGCCACCATCCGCATTCTGCAAGGCAAACAGCACTCCCTGATCGTCTCTCACGAGGCCGAAGACGAAGTCGAGCGCGTCGCGCACGGCGAATACGAGGAATAATCCCAATGGATGTCGTCTTTCTCTTTGTCATGGTCATCGGCCTCCTGCTGATCGGTGTGCCGATCGCGGTCTCTCTGGGCCTGTCTTCCATGATCTTCCTTCTGGTGTTCTCCGACACCTCGCTGGCCTCCGTGGCGCAGTCGCTCTATCAGGCCATGGCCGGGCACTACACGCTTCTGGCCATCCCCTTCTTCATTCTGGCGTCTTCTTTCATGTCGACCGGCGGCGTGGCGAAACGCATCGTGCGCTTTGCCATCGCCTGTGTGGGCCACTTCCACGGCGGTCTGGCCATCGCAGGTGTGTTCGCCTGTATGATCTTTGCCGCGCTCTCCGGGTCGTCGCCCGCGACCGTGGTCGCCATCGGCTCCATCGTCATCGCTGCCATGCGCCAGATGGGCTATACCAAGGACTTCGCCGCCGGTGTCATCGCCAACGCGGGCACCCTGGGCATCCTGATCCCGCCCTCCATCGTGATGGTGGTCTATGCCTCCGCCACCGATGTCTCCGTCGGTCGGATGTTCCTCGCGGGCGTCATTCCAGGCCTTCTGGCGGGCACCATGCTGATGCTGGCGATCTACGTGATCGCACGGATCAAAAAACTGCCGAAAGGCGACTGGGCTGGTTGGGGCGAGATTGGGCGCGCCTTCCGCGAAGCCTTCTGGGGCCTCATGCTCATCGTTATCATCATGGTCGGCATCTACGGTGTGCCGGGGGTGACGGGCGCGATTTTCACGCCGACCGAAGCCGCCGCCGTGGCCTCGATCTACGCCTTCCTTGTGGCCTCCTTTGTCTATCGCGACATGGGCCCTCTGGCGGATCGCGATGGCACGGGGCCGACCTCTTTGCTGGCGAAACCCCAGGCGCTGGTCACGGCCTTCTTCCACAAGGACACGCGCCACACGCTGTTCGATGCGGGCAAGCTGACGATCATGCTGATGTTCATCATCGCCAACGCGCTGATCCTGAAACACGTGCTGACCGACGAACAAATTCCGCAGCAGATCGCCCAGGCGATGCTGTCTGCGGGCTTCGGCAAGATTATGTTCCTGATCATGGTCAACGTCATCCTTCTGATCGGTGGCCAGTTCATGGAACCCTCGGGCCTGATCGTGATCGTGGCACCTCTGGTGTTCCCGATCGCCATCGAGCTGGGTGTCGATCCGATCCACCTCGGCATCATCATGGTGGTGAACATGGAAATCGGCATGATCACACCGCCTGTGGGCCTCAACCTTTTCGTCACCTCGGGTGTGGCAGGCATGCCGATGATGGCCGTGGTTCGCGCCGCCCTGCCGTTCCTCGCGATCCTCTTCATCTTCCTGATCCTTGTCACCTATGTGCCAGCGATCTCGACCTATCTGCCCACGACGCTGATGGGGCCGGAGATCATCACGAACTGACGAAATGTTCGATACGTGAAAGAAAAGGGGCCTGCGGGCCCCTTTTTGCGTCTCCTTTGTGCGGGAAATACTCAAATAAAAACGGCGCGCCCTGTTGAGGGGACGCGCCGTGAGTATTTCTGCCAAGAAAAAGGGGTCAGGTGTTTGAGGTCAGAGCCGCCAGCGCATCGAGTTTCTTGAGCGCTTCACCGGAGGCAATGCTTTCAGAGGCGATCTCGACACCTTCTTTGAGGGTGGTGGCCTTGTCGGCGACCACCAAAGCGGCGGCGGCGTTCATCAGCACAGCGTCACGGTAGGCACCGGTCTCGCCCTTGAGAAGGTTGCGCAGCGCTTTGCCGTTCTCTTCGGGCGTGCCGCCGAGGATGTCCTTGAGCGGATGGACCGGAAGGCCTGCGTCCTCGGGGTGGAGTTCCATCGAGCGGATGTCACCATTCTCCAGAGCCGCCACAGAGGTCGCGCCGGTGATCGACACTTCGTCCATGCCTTCGTGACCATAGACCAGCCAGGCTTTCTCAGAGCCGAGCATCTGGAGAACCTCGGCCATCGGCCAGATCAGGTCAGGCGCAAAGGCTCCGGTCAGTTGGCGTTTGACGCCCGCCGGGTTGGTGAGCGGCCCGAGGATGTTGAAGATGGTTTTGCAGCCCAGCTCGACACGCACGGGGCCGACGTATTTCATCGCCGGGTGATGCATCGGCGCCATCATGAAGCCGATGCCGATCTCGGCGAGGGCTTTCTCGACCACGTCCTGGCCGACCATGACATTGATGCCGTTGACGGACATGGCGTCTGCCGCGCCCGATTTGGACGAGAGGTTGCGGTTGCCGTGTTTGGCGATGGGCACGCCGGCGCCCGCGACGACAAAGGCGGTGGCGGTGGAGATATTGAGCGTGCCAAGCCCGTCACCACCCGTGCCAACGATGTCCATCGCGCCCTCGGGGGCTTTGACCGGGATGCAGTGATCGCGCATGACCTTGGCGGCGGCGGCATATTCCGACACAGCCTCGCCGCGCGCCCGAAGCGCCATCAAGAGACCGCCCATTTGCGCGGGCGTGGCCTCGCCCTTAAACAAAAGCTCAAAGGCCTGTTCGGCCTGCGCGCGGCTCAGAGGGCCTTCGGAGGCGGCGAAAATCAGGGGTTTCATCGCGTCGCTCATGCCGGTTCGTCCTCTTTCAGCTGGCTCAGGAAGGTTTTGAACATATCATGGCCATGCTCGGAGCGGATGCTTTCCGGATGGAATTGTACGCCCTCGATGGGAAGTGTCTTGTGACGCATGCCCATGATGGTGCCGTCTTTCAGCTCCGCAGTGACTTCGAGACAGTCGGGCAGGGTGGCACGATCCACCACCAGCGAGTGATAGCGCGTGCCTTGCAAGGGCGAGGGCAGACCGGCAAAGACGCCTTTGCCCTCGTGGAAAATCTCGCCCATTTTGCCGTGGACGATTTCATGGCACCGGACCACATCGCCGCCAAAGGCCTCGCCGATGGACTGATGCCCGAGACACACGCCAAAGAGCGGAATGCCCGCGTCGGCGGCGGCATGAATGAGCGGCACACAAATGCCCGCCTCTTTCGGCGTACAGGGCCCCGGCGAGAGCACGATGCCCGAAGGCCGCAAAGCCATAGCTTCCTGCACATTCAACGCGTCGTTGCGGACCACATTGGCTTGCCACCCCAGCTCGCCGATATAATGGACGAGGTTGTAGGTGAAACTGTCGTAATTATCGATCAGCAGCAGCATCTTGGCGATCCTTTCGGCGCGTTTGCGCAAGGGGTGTGTAACGGGCTTCAAAGGGGGATGATCCCACGCAGAAGCCGGGTTATACATGTTCACAAGGGCCGCACAGGGTCAAGAGGCCGGACGGGGTCTGGTCTGATTGAACGCGGTGTGTAGCGTGATCGAAAAAACACTGATCCGGCGTGGCACGGCTTAGGCGTTGAGACTGACCACAGCCCGTCCTATGATTGGGAAAATCCGGGCGGTCCCGGGGACAACAGGGACCTAGGGTCCGAATGAGCAGGCGAAGGAGCACCGAATGGGGCGCGGAATTCTCACGGGGTTGATCTGGGGCACGATTGTCGGGTTCGGCATCCTGACGGTGGCCAATGAGGTGGTGGCCCCGGTGACTGTGACGTCTTCTGCTCCGGTCGAGAGGACGCCTGAACCGACCGCGCCCGAGATGACGCAACCTGAGGCGCCAGAGGGCGAAGAGGGACCTGCGGTCACCTCCGAGAGCCCGGCCGCCGAGCCGGATCGCTCCGGCGCGCAGCCCGAGGTTGCGATGCCCGACGCGGAAGCGGATGCAACGCCCGAGGCCGCGACAGAGGCCGCCACAGCTCCCGAGATCGAAACCCCGACAGGTCCGCAGACGCCGGAGACGGATGAGGCGCTCGATGCGATCGAGACGCCGGAGACCAGCCCGGTTCTGGCCCCGCCACAAGCCATGGCACCTGAGGCCTCGGGCGCGGATAACCTGCCCGTGACCGAAGAGGCCCTGCCGGGCACGGCGATGCCCGAGGGTGTCGATGAGACCCCTGCGGCGCCCCAGATGCCGAGACAGATCGAGATGGATTCGGAGCGGACCCCGGATTTGGATGCGGAGATCTCCACCGGGGATGGGACCAAGACGATGCAACCCGCGCCTGCTGAGGACGACGAGGCGCTTCCGGGGCAAAAAGTCGGCTCCTTCACCGACCGTCAGGACGACCGTGTTTCTTCACGTTTGCCATCTATCTCCGCGACGCCCGATGCAGAGGCGCCGGTTGTGATGGCGGATGATCTGCCCGCGCTTCTGGCCTATTCCGCCGATTTCAACCAAACGCCATCGGGGCCGGTGATGAGCGTGATCCTTGTCGACATCGCTCAACTGGACCCGGAGGACGCGGTGCTCTCGAACCTGCCGTTTCCGGTGACCTTCGCCGTCGATGCGCTGGCCACGCGGGCGGGGGAGCGTGCGATGGCCTACCGCGACAAGGGGCTCGAAGTTTTGTCGATGGTCTCCTTGCCCCAAGGCGCCACACCGCAAGACGCCGCCGTGACACTGTCGCAGGCCGCCGATCTGGTGCCCGTGTCCATTGGTTTCCTCGACGTTCCCTCTGGCACCTTCCAAAGCTCGCGTCAGGTTGCGGCACAGGTCGTGGCGACGGCTCAAGAGAGCGGGCGTGGTCTTGTGACCTTCCCGCGTGGGCTGAATGCGCTTGAACAGGAAGCGCAGCGGGTCAAAGCGCCTGCGGGGCTGGTGTTCCGTGATTTTGACGGGCGCTCGCAGGATGTGGAGGCGATGAAACGTTTCCTCGATCAGGCGGCGTTTCAGGCCGGGACGGGCAAGACGGTGATCCTTTTGGGGCGCTCGAAACCGGACACAATTCAGGCGCTGGCGGAATGGTCTTTGGGCAACCGCGCCGCGACCGTGACCATGGTGCCGCTGTCCTATCTCTTGAGCCGCTCGCAGCTTTGATCATGAGAGGGCTGAGACGAATCTTCTGATATGGGTTTTCTTCCTCAGTGCCTTTCCTGCGTCGGCACAGGAGTTCGAGCGCCTCTTTGATCCGTTTTCGGCCAGCCGCTACAGCTATGAAGAATTGCGGTTTTTGCAGTTGGGACTGGCGTTGGAAGGTTATTACAACGGATTGCTAGATGGGGCTTGGGGGCAATTTCAAACCGGGCGATAACGCTCTATGCTGGACAGGAATTCGACAGCCCACCTCAGGATATACACGCCGCCTTTCTCGCCTATTCCACGGCTGATTTTTTGGAGTCTGATCAATAGGAGATGCGGTACTTCGATGTTTTAGGCCTCTCATTTCTTGTGCCGACCAGCGCCTTAATTGAAGCGCCTAAAACGGATGATTTTCTAAACTACGAACATGCCGGAAGCTCTCTCAATTTATCCATCGGGTTTGGCAATCGGGCCTGGGCAGAGGGTGTGCATGACTATGCGGTGGGGTTTGGAACCTCAAAGGGCGCACCCTATACCGTACGCAAACCCGGTGTGGCGATCACATCCGCAACGAACCGAATGGGACAAACTTTGTATGTCCGGTCGCTCTTTTGGCGAGGTCAGTGGGCGACACTGATGCTTTCCGCCTATGAAAAGGATGCGGGGCTTTTGGCGGCGGTCAGCGCGAGCATCACGCAAGAACGCTATGCCAGCCTCTATGTGCCGAAAGGGGGCTATCTGTTTTCCGTGGCCGCAACGACGGCGGAGCTTTTGGAGGCCTTGGAAGAAGACCCGCCTGCGCCCTCGCGCGAGGCTTCGGTTACGCCCGATGAGGAGGACGAAACGAGATCGTCCGGCACGGGGTTTGTTGTCTCCGATGAAGGGTATGTCTTGACCAATGCACATGTGGTGGAGGGATGCCGGGATATGTTCGTCAATGATGCCGAGGCACGGCTAATCACCATATCTACAAGTTTCGATCTGGCGCTCTTACAGGCCGATTTTCCGGATGGCCAAGCCGTGGCGAGCTTTGCACCTGCGACGGCGCGCCTCAATCAAGATGTCATTGCCGTGGGCTATCCCTATGCCGGATTGCTGGGGGGCGTGAATGTGACGCGTGGTGCGGTGTCTTCCATGACGGGGCTGGGCGGCGATGAGACAACGATGCAGATGACCGCGCCTGTTCAACCGGGGAATTCCGGCGGACCGGTTCTCTCAGACCACGGCGAGGTTCTTGGCGTGGTTGTGTCGAAACTTGATGCACTCACAGTGGCAGATACGTTTGGAGATATTCCACAGAACGTGAACTTTGCAATTCGGGGCGAGGCGGCGCGTTTGTTCCTGTCTCTCAACGGGGTCGTGCCGCAGATCGGCGCAATGGATACGCTCTTATCGCCCGTAGAACTGGCCGAAAAAGCGACGGCATTCACGGTGTTCATCTCCTGCGACTGAGCCGGATGTCTTGACAGGGTGCGACATTTTGTCATCCAATCCCTTTTAAGGACCGGCCCAAGCCGGCAGGGAGGGAAATATGACAGAAATGACTGCGGCGGCAGCGCCGTTGCCCGATGTGGCACGTTTGAGCCTTGCGGATCTGCGCGTGGCCTTGGCGGCCGGGTGGCAGGATTACCGACGCGCGCCGATGTTCGGCGGGTTTTTTGCCGCCGTTTATGTGTTGATCGGGCTCGGCTTTGTGGTGTTCGGTGCGGGCACGGTGCTTTGGACCTTTGCTTTCTCTCTCGCTTTTCCGCTCTTCGCCCCTTTCGCTGCCGTGGGCCTCTACGAGGTGTCGCGCAGGCTCGACCGGGGCGGCGCGATGGATTGGTATAAAATCCTCAGCGTGGTGATGGCCGAACGCGACCGGCAAATCCCCTGGATGGGGGCGATCATCGTCATCTATGTGCTGTTCTGGTCCTTCCTCGCCCATATGATTTTCGCGCTTTTCATGGGGCTGTCGGTGATGACCAATGTGTCTTCGTCTTACGATGTGTTCCTGACGGCGAACGGATTAACCATGATCGGAGTCGAACTCGCGGTCGGCGGCGTTTTGGCCTTTATCCTGTTTTCCCTGACGGTGACGTCCCTGCCGCATCTGTTGGACAAGGAGGTCGATTTCGTCACCGCCATGCTGTTCTCCTTGCGTGTGGTGCGGGAGAACCTCTTTGTCATGCTGGTCTGGGCGGCTCTGATCGCCGTGGTGACCTTGGTGTCGATGGTACCGCTGTTCTTGGGGCTTTTCGTGACGCTTCCCGTCTTTGGACACGCCACATGGCATCTCTATCGGCGCGCGCTCACCTAGGGTTTCGGCGCCCCCGTGAAGCCTGTGAGGTCAGCATCAAGAGAACACCGGCGCCGACAATCACCGCGCCGCCCAAAAGCTCAAGAGCATCGGGGCGCTCGCCAAAGACCAGAGCGCCGAGGATCATCGCAAACAGCAACCGCGAATAGCGAAACGGGGTGACGACCGACAGCTCGCCCATCCTCATCGCCATGGTGAGCGCGGTGTAGGCGGCGACGCCGACGGCCGTCGCCATAAGGATAAAGCCGAGATCTTTGAGCGCGGGCCAGATCCAATAGCCGTCCCAGAGCGACAGGAGCGCGCCTGAGAGGATCAGCGCGGCAAAGCCTGTGACGCCCAGTTGCGCATAGGACAGAACGGGGGAGGCGGCGCGGGTGGCGAGATCGCGGCCCGCAAAACCGATCATGCCCAAAATGGCGAGAATGGACAGCGGAGAGAACCCGTCGAGGCCCGGGCGGATCACCAAAAGCACGCCGAGAAACCCCAGAGCGATGAGCGCCCAGCGGGTGAGGCTGACCGGCTCGCGAAAGATCACCACGGCGGCGGCGGCGACCATGAGGGGCGTGGCTTGCAGGATCGCCGAGGTGGTGGAGAGCGCGGTGAGCGCCAGCGACAGGGTGAAGAACACCCGGCCCAGCACCTCGAACCCCGCACGGATCACCATGACGCGCTCGGCCATCACCGGATGCACCACCCGCTCGCGGCGTTGTGCGGTCAGCAGGGCAAAGACCAAGGTGCCGATGAGGCCAAAAATCGTGAGAATCTGCCCCACCGGCAAATGCGTGGCGGCCTGTTTGATCGCCATATCCTCAAGCGAAAACAGCGCCATGGACAGCACCATCAAAAGCGCACCTTTGAGATTGCCTGCTTTCAGGACGGTGTGGTCGGATGTGGGCATCAGGGGTTATTCCGAAAAATCCGCCTCGGTCAGCACCTGCATCTCCACCAGTGGCGGCACGGTGGTGACGACTTCGAGCACATGGTTGAGTGCGGCGACGCAGTAGTGGTGCATCTTGTCGGCGTGGTAATCCTCATAGATCGTCCATTCTTTGACGTGACGCAGGAACACGGCGGAGGGGTTTTCGCGAAAGAGCGAGGCTGGGGTTTTCTCGTCCAGCGCAGGTGCGTCTTCGGGTTTCGAAAACGTCTCATCGGTGATTTTAAAAGACACGTAATCCTCAAAGCGCAGCGTAAACCGGCGCGAGCCGGGGCGGACTTCGATCACCTTGGCCTTGCCCAGAAGATCGTCGATCACCGAATTGCCGCTTTTGATCTGATCTGGCTCGCCCTCGATGCCCTCGTCGAAAATCACCGTCAGGCGACGCTCGTTCATCCGCCCCATGCGGAAATCCGAGAGGTAGAGGTTTTTGACTTTTTCAAGCTGGCGCAGGGCTTCGGCGGGCATGGGAACTCCGGGGCTATGTGGATGCACGATGGCGGAGGGAGGGGGGCTGTTCAAGCATGAAAAAAGGCGGCCCCGGGGACCGCCTTTCGCATTGAGAAGTCAGCTCAGCTTATTCGCCCTTGGCTGCAGCAGTGGCTTGGGACACGGCGGCAGAGGTCTGCGCGGAAGAAGAGGCCGGGGCGGCAGGCTTGGAGCCGTTGGCCAGCGGATCGTCGGCGCGTTGCACGGAGCCTTCGAAATGCGCACCGCTCTCGATGGCGATGGTTTTGTGGATGATGTCGCCTTCGACCTTTGCGGTCGAGGTCAGGCGGACTTTCAGGCCACGCACGCGGCCCACGATACGACCGTTGACGACGACGTCATCGGCCATCACTTCGCCCTTGATCATCGCGGTCTCGCCCACGGTCAAAAGATGCGCGCGGATGTCGCCCTCGACGGTGCCTTCGATCTGGATGTCGCCAGAGGTCTTCAGGTTGCCGGTCACGGTCAGGTCCGAGGACAGCACGGAGGCCGGCGGTTTCGGTTTCGACGCAGGGGCGGCGAAATCGGGGGCCGGAGACTTCGGCATGGCGGGCTTGGCAGCCGCCGCTTCGGGTTTCTTCACGTCCTCGCCCTGTTTCGGGCCCGGTTCGTTGATCCTGCTTTTAGAAAACATCGTTGGCAGCCTTAATGTAGATCATCGGATTGACGGCCTTGCCACCCACGCGCACCTCATAGTGCAAATGCGTGCCGGTGGACCGGCCAGAATTTCCCATAGCACCGATTTGCTCGCCACGCGAGACCCTTTGCCCGACTTTCACCATTATTTGCGATTGGTGGGCGTAGCGGGTTTCGATGCCGAACTCGTGCTGAATTTTCACCAGACGCCCGTAGCCCGATTGCCAACCGGCGAATGTCACGACGCCGTCGGCGGTGGCATAAAGCGGCGTGCCGTAAGCGGCGGCAAAGTCCTGACCCTCATGCATCCGACCCCAGCGCGGGCCGTAGGGAGAGGTCATGCGGAAGGCACCTTTGAGCGGCAGGGCGAAGGGCGCCTTTTGGGCGGCGATGCGGTAGAGGTTCAGCCGGTCCATCTTGTCGATGATCGCATTGGCGCGCATCGAATCCGGGTCGACCATGCCGCCCTTGGTGGAAAATGTGATCGGCGTGAGCGGGCCGCCCTGACCGGAATAGCCCTTTTTCACGGTCGCGATCAGGTTATCCGGGTCCATGCCAGCAGATTTGAACATCTTGTCGAGCGGGGCGACAGAGATCGTCACGGCGTCTTCGAGCTGCGAGAAAATCCGATCGTTCTTTTCTTCCATCAGGCGCAGGTCAATTTCGAGAGCATCGGCCATCCGCAGGGCTTCGCTGGCGGAAATGACCATGTCGTCGCGCTCGGCGGCGGTATCGGCGAGAGCGGAGGTCAGCACGTCGACCGTGGCCTCCACTTCCTGCGCGCTCATGCCGTTTTGCGCGCCGTTCTCGCCGTTGATCTGGGCCACAAGCTGGGCTTTGTCGGCCTCGGCTTCGTCGCGGGCTTTCAAGGCCTTGCGCAGATTGGCCTGCACCACCTCGACGCCGGTTTCCAATTCGCGCACACGTTCTTCGGAGGCCAGCAATTGCGATTGCATCACGGAGATCTGTTCGAGCGCGGTGTTGAACCGAGCCTGCGCGGCGGCGGCCTCTTCGGCACGCATGTCGCGCTCATTGGCCAGTTCGGCCACGCGGTTTTCAAACAGAACGAGATCGCGCCCGGATTGTTCGCGCAGATTGCCGGACCCGATGCTGTCCATCAAAAGGATCGAGGTCGCGATGATCAGCCAGCCGGCGAAGACAGTGGTGCCGGTAAAGGCCACCAGTTGCGTCAGCGGGCTGATCCGAAGATAGCGGGTGTCGTTGTCCGAACGCAGAAACACCCGGCGTTCCGGGAAGCTGCGCTCAAGCATGTGGTTTAGCTTATAAATCATGATGTTCTTCGTTGTGGCCGTGCCAAAACCGTCCTCACTGTCCATCCCCAACCGTTTGCAGTCTCAATACCCCTGCGTGGAACCCGAGGTTCCAACACAAATCTGATCATACCCCGTGAGGGCCATACCCGTTTGAAACGGACATTTGACCCATCCTGCAAGCGGTTGGACATCTGTTATCGAAGCTTTCCCCATGGGGCAATGTTTTTGCCCTTTTGTTTAGCAGCTGCATGTAGGGTCAGCGGGAAATGACTGTTTGTTGGCGGTTTTTTGCCTATGTTAGCGATCACAAGGAGGGGCTTTTGTATCTGCCTGCGACCGCCTGTTGCAACGCGAAGAATTCATTTTAGAAGAAAGCGGTTGCGCGCCACTCTTCGCGTCAGCTCCAGGCAGGTGGCAATTCATCGGCCAGTGGCCAATAAAAATCCGGCGGCATCCCGGCCTCGGCGCGTTTTTCCTCGTTGAAGGGCGGCTTGGTGCCTCCGGGGAAATAGCGGCGCACGAGCGCATGGAATTCCTCTTTCGGATCAATTCCCTGACGACCACAGAGAAAGTTAAACCATTTCGCGCCATAGGCGACATGGCCGACCTCTTCGGCGTAGATCACATCGAGGGTGGCGACTGTCTCCGGGTCTTTCGCATTTTGAAAAATCTTGATCATGCCCGGCGTCACATCGAGCCCACGCGCCTCCAAAACCATCGGCACCACGGCAAGCCGCCCCATGATGTCCTCCGCTGTGTCCTCGGCGGCGCGCCACATGCCGGCATGCGCGGGCATCGCGCCGTAATATGACCCCATCGCCTCCAGCCGGTCACAGACCAGATTGAAATGCTTGCTTTCCTCGTCGGCCGATTTCACCCAGTCGTCGTAAAATCCAAGCGGCATGTCGATATGTGTAAAGCGCGCGACGATATCCCAGTGTAAATCCACCGCATTCAGTTCGATATGTGCAATGGCGTGTAGGATCGCCTTGCGGCCTTCGGGGCTTCCGGGTTTGCGTTTTGGCACGTCGCGCGGGTTCAAAAGCTCTGGTCTCTCGGGACGCGCGGGCTGCATTGGCGGATTGGCCGTGCCGAGCGGAATCGGTGTTCCGCCCGCGCGGCTCTCGCGCCAAAGTGCGGCGTATTTATGGGAGAGGGCGGTCTTTTCACGACCGTCGGCGGTGCGCAGCACCGCCTCGGCCATTTCAGCCAGAGTAAGGCTCATGCTTTTGCGGCCTCAAGCACCTCGCTCGCGTGGCCCGCGACTTTCACCTTGGGCCAGACCTGTGCGACTTTGCCTTCCTCATCAAGGAGATAGGTCGCACGCACAATGCCCCAAAAGGTCTTGCCATACATCTTTTTCTCCGCCCAAACGTCGTAGTCCTCACAGACCGTGCCGTTTTCGTCGGACAACAACGGGATGCCCAAGGAATGCTTGGCGCAGAAGTTCTCGTGCTTTTTGACCGAGTCCTTCGAGATGCCAAAGACCGCAACACCCGCCGCCTCGAACTCGGATTTCAGCGCGGTGAAATCCAATGCCTCGGTGGTGCAGCCGGGGGTGTTGTCTTTCGGGTAGAAATAAAGAACCACCTTCTGACCTTTGAGATCAGACAGGGTCACATCGCTGCCGCCGTCGCGTGGCAGGGTGAAATCGGGGGCTGTGGTGCCAAGATCAAGCATATTTGTCTCCTCATATCTGCTGACATAGTGCTTTACGCGTTGCAGAGGCTTTCGGTTTCGTTTTAGGCCGCTTTGCGACAAGATGAAACCGATCCCGTCAAAGAGGATACCGAGAGCAGACGCATGCGTGAGCCGACCTCACAGGACAAAGACGATGTGACCGAAGAGGCCCCGGAGGCGGCTTCGGAGGCCAGCCTTGCGCGCAAGAAACGCCCGACGCATCACATCATCGGTTTCTGGACACTGGCGTTTCTCTTGGCGGTGACGATTTTTGCGGCGCTTGCTGTGCTGGCCGTCACCGGGCGCGAAATCACCTTTCCCGAGGCGATTACGACCCGGATCGAGCGCCAGATCAACAGTGAGCTCAATGGCCCCGAGGTCTCCATCGGCCAGATCGTCGCCATCGTCGACAGCCATTTCGTGCCGCGTGTCACCGCGCGCAACGTGGGGCTGATCGATGGCTCCGGGGCCGAGATCGCCCGGTTGAACGAATTGCGCGCTGTTCTGTCGAAAGAGGCGCTCAAAGCCCGCCAGCTGCGCCCTGACACGCTCCGGCTGTCGGGCGCGCAGATCACCGTGCGGCGCAGTCAGGACGGCGCTTTCGCACTGGATTTCGGCGGCACGCAGCGGGTGACGGGGTCTGGCGTCGAGGTGCTTGAGGCGATTGATCGCGCCTTTTCCACCGATCCGCTCTCGGGCATTTCCCGGATCGAGGCGCGCGAGTTGACGGTGTCCCTGGAGGACGCGCGGTCTGGCCGGATCTGGCAGGCGACGGATGCGGGTGTGACCTTGGTCAATACGGATCAGGACATTGATATCACAATGAATTTCGAGATTTTCAATGGCACCGAGGATCTCGCGCAAATCGAACTTGGTTTTGGCTCGAAGAAGGGCTCACTGGCCTCGTCGATCTCGCTCAACATGGACAATGCGCCCGCCCGCGATTTTGCGCTGCAAAGCCCGACTCTGTCGTTTCTCTCCGTCGTTGACGCGCCGATCTCGGCTGCGATGCGCGCCGAGATCGGGCCGGACGGGCAATTGACGCAATACACCGGCTCGCTCGAGATCGAACCGGGTCAGATCGTCGCCGCCGAGGGCGCCGAACCGCTCGATTTCGAAGGCGCCAAGGGCTATTTCGACTACGATCCCATCGGAAAACGCATCCTGTTTCCCGAACTGCGGCTGGCGACCGATGCGCTCGACATCACCAGTCAGGGGCAGGTGTTGCTGGGGGATTATGAGGGGGCCTGGCCACAGAGTTTCACCGGGCAGTGGCGGATTTCCGAGCTGCGCATGGCGCCCGAAGGGGTGTTTCCGGAGCCGCTGGTGTTCGATCAGGCACTGATCACGGCCAAACTGCGACTCGATCCTTTCGTGCTGGACTTCGGCCAGATCGACCTTGCGCAGGGCGATCTTTGGCTGCGGGGCAAGGGGCGCGCCGAGGCGGGGCCGGAGGGCTGGTCCGCCGCCCTCGATCTGTCGGTCGATGAGATGACGCAGGCCGAGTTGATGTCGCTTTGGCCGCCCGCTGCCGTGGCCAAGACCCGGAGTTGGATGGCGGAAAATATCTTTGACGCGACCTACCGCGATCTCGATCTGGCGCTGCGCTTCGCGCCGGGACAGAGTCAACCGACGCTGACGATGGATTGGGGTTTCGAGGGTCTCGACATGCGGTATATGAAGACCCTGCCGCCCGTGTCCGATGGGCATGGATACGGCGCGCTCTTTGGCTCGGCCATGACCATCACCATGAACGGCGGCACCATCGAGGCGCCCTCTGGCGGTCCCGTCGATGTGGCGGGCACAGTGCTGCGCATCCCGGATATTTTCGTGAAACCCGCGCGGCTCGAGATCGGGCTAAAGACGCAATCCTCGGTCGAGGCAGGGCTGGCGCTTGTCGCCGGACCGCCCTTCAATGCGCTGCGCGAGTCCACCTTCGGCCCGGATGTGGCCGAGGGGCAGGCCGCATTGACCGGCCAGATCGGCTTCCCGCTGATCAAGAAGGTGATGTTTGAGGATGTGAATTTCCTGTTGAACGGCACTATGACGGAGGTTTCGACCGATCAATTGATGCCGGGGCAGGTGCTGAGCGCGGATCGGCTGGCGTTGATCATGGACCCTTCGGGCCTGTCGATTGCCGGCGCGGCCCGGATCGGCACGGCACAGATGTCCGGTCAGTGGCGCAAGAATTTCGGCCCCGATCACAAAGGCCGCTCCGATATGGTGGGGCAGGCGCGGATCAATCAGGCGTTGCTGGACACGTTCAACATCGCGCTGCCGAAAGGCATGATCTCGGGCGAGGCTGAGGGGGCTCTGTCTGTGGCGCTCAGAAAAGGCCAGCCGCCCGCGTTCGAAGTCACCTCCGATCTCTCCGGCCTGCGCCTGTCGTTCGCGCCGGTGGGCTATGGCAAACCGGCGGGCACGCGCGGGCAATTGACGCTTAAAGGCACGGCGGGGCCGCAGCCGGAGATCACCACATTTGAGCTGTCGGGCGCGGGGCTTTCGGCGCGTGAGGGGCGGGTGGAGATCGCGCCGGGTGGCCGGTTCGAGCGGTTGAGCTTTGGCCGCGTCACCCTGGGCGACTGGTTCGACGCGCCGCTGTCCATCGTGGGGCAGGGGGCGGGCAAACCCGTGAAAGTCGAGATCACCGGCGGGCGGCTCAATCTGGCGCGGGCGACATTTGGCGGCTCGGGCGGTGGCGGCACCACAGGACCCGTGCCCATCGAGGTCCAACTCGATCGGCTGACGATCAGCGAGGGGCTGGTGCTTCATGGCTTTTCGGCGCGGCTGTCTTCGGGCGCGGGCGTGACCGGGTCGTTCAGCGGACGGCTCAATCGCACGGGGCCCCTGACCGGCACGATCCGTTCCGGCGTGTATGGCCCCACCATCACCGCCACCTCGCAGGACGCGGGCGCCGTGGTCTCCGCCACTGGCGTATTGGAGCGCGCCTCGGGTGGGGTGTTGAACCTCGGACTGACCGCCTTGCCGGAAGAGGGTAGCTTTGATGGGCGTGTCACCATCGACGACATTCGCGTGCAATCCGCGCCCTCCTTGGCCGAACTTTTGTCGGCGATTTCCGTGGTCGGCCTGATCGAGCAGATGACGGGGGGTGGGGGTATCCTTTTCACTCATGCGCAAAGCGATTTCACCCTGCGGCCCGGACGGTTGACCGTCAAAGGGGCAACGGCCGAGGGGCCATCCCTTGGCATCACCATCGAAGGGCTCTATGACACGGCGGCCAAGACCGTGGACATGCAGGGTGTGGTCTCGCCGATCTATTTCGTCAACGCGCTGGGCCAGATCGTGTCGCGCCGAGGTGAGGGGTTGTTCGGCTTCACCTACACGTTGACGGGTGCGGCCAAGGACCCGTCGGTGGGCGTCAACCCGCTGTCCCTGCTTACACCCGGGGCGTTGCGCAATATTTTCCGCAAGCCGCCGGCAGGCGATCAGTGAAACCAAACCTGAGGCATTCATGAAACTTTCCGACTTCGATTTCGACCTGCCCGAGGCTTTGATCGCCACGCGTCCGGCCAAACCGCGCTCGTCCGCGCGGCTTTTGGTGGCGACGCCCACGCGGATTGTGGACGGCCATGTCACCGATCTGTTGGACTGGTTTCAGCCCGGCGACCGGTTGGTTTTGAACGACACGAAAGTGCTGCCCGCGCGGCTCACCGGCAAGCGCGGGCGCGACACGGCGCAGGGCTATCAGGAGGCGAAGATCGAGGTCACGCTTTTGGAGCCACAGGCCGAGGCAGGGCAGTGGCGCGCCCTCATCAAGCCGTTGAAAAAGATCAAGGAAGGCGAGGAGGTGCGGTTCTCCGATGATCTCTCCGCCACCTTGATCGCCAAGGAAGACGGCGAAGCCGTGGTCGCATTCAATCTTTCGGGCGAGGATTTCGACAAAGCGCTGGCGGAGGCCGGGTCCATGCCCTTGCCGCCTTATATCGAGGCCAAACGCAAGGCCGACGCGCAGGATAAGGAAGACTATCAAACCGTCTGGGCGCGCAATATGGGCGCGGTTGCCGCCCCCACCGCGTCCTTGCATTTCGACGAGCCTCTGCTGAAGGCGCTGGCCGAGAAGGGCGTCGAGTTCACCTATGTGACGCTGCACGTGGGGGCGGGGACATTCCTGCCGGTGAAGGTGGATGATGTCTCCGATCACAAGATGCATTCGGAATGGGGCGAGGTCTCCGAGGGCGCCGCGATTGAGATCAACACCACGAAACAAAAGGGCGGGCGGGTGATCCCCGTGGGCACCACGGCGCTGCGTCTCATTGAAAGCGCCGCGCCTGCGCCGGGTGTGATTGCGCCCTTTCTGGGCGAGACCGATATTTTCATCAAGCCGGGCTATGAGTTCCGTGTGGCCGATGCGCTTATGACCAATTTCCACCTGCCGAAAAGCACGTTGTTGATGCTGGTCTCTGCGCTCATGGGGCGCGAGCGGATGCGGACGGTTTACGATCATGCCGTCGCCGAAGGCTATCGGTTTTTCTCCTATGGCGATGCGTCCTTGTTGTTGCCGCATGAGGTGTAAGACCTGAAATCGGCCACGTCTGGCGTTAACCTTAACATCCGGGTAAGACATCTGTAAAAGCCCCCCATCACGGGTTTAGCTGGGCATCCGTCTGCTTTCCCTCGCATCCCGAATCCCCTAGGGTCCCGCCATGAATAAAGTGCTCTCTTCCTCCGCACCCCTCTTGTTGGGGATCATGCTCCTGATGATCGGCAACGGTCTGCAAGGCACACTCTTGGGTGTGCGTGGTGTGGCCGAAGGGTTTTCGACCTTCGAGATTTCCATCGTCATGTCGGCCTATTTTGCGGGCTTTCTGGGTGGCTCTCAGGCTGCGCCCCGTCTTATTCGCCGCGTCGGTCATGTTCGGGTCTTTGCGGCGCTGGCCTCTTTTATCTCGGCGGCGCTGATCCTGTTTCCGGTGGTCGCGAACCCCTGGGTCTGGACAGCACTGCGCGTGGTCTTGGGCTTTTGTTTCTCGGGCGTTTACGTGACGGCGGAAAGCTGGCTCAACAATTCCACCACCAACGAACAGCGTGGCAAGGTCCTGTCGGCCTATATGTTGGTGCAAACCGTGGGCATCATCGCCGCGCAGTGGATCCTGGCCGAGGGCGATCCTTCGGGCTTTGTGCTCTTCATCATCCCCTCCGTGCTCGTGTCGATCTCCTTCGCGCCGATCCTTCTGTCGATCTCTCCGACGCCTGCGTTCGAGACCTCGAAACCGCTCTCTCTCGTCGAGCTGTTCCGCATTTCGCCTCTGGGCTGCATCGGCATGTTCTTGATGGGCGGCATCTTTGCCTCGCAAATGGCCATGGCTGCGGTTTATGGCGGGCAGGCAGGCTTCACGCTTGGCCAAATCTCCGCTTTCGTGGCGGCAATCTACATGGGGGCGCTGTGCTTTCAGCTGCCGATCGGCTGGATTTCGGACCGCTCCGACCGCCGCAAAGTGATTTTCGGTGCCGCAGGTGTCGGTGCTTTCGCCTGTATTCTAGGGGCGATTTTTGCGCAGAGCTATGTCTTCGTGCTCGCTGCGGGCTTTATTGCCGGGGGCATGGCAACCCCGCTGTATTCGCTGCTCATCGCCCACACCAATGACTATCTCGAACCCGAAGACATGGCCGCTTCCTCGGGTGGGCTGATTTTCATCAATGGCGTCGGTGCCGTCGGCGGTCCTTTGATTGCCGGTTACATGATGACGGGCTTTGGGCCGCAGGGCTATTGGGTGTTCCAGATATTCCTCTTGGGTGGCATCGCGCTTTATGCGCTTTGGCGGATGACGCGGCGCGCGGCGGTGGAGGATACATCCTCCTATGTGGCGGTGATGCCCTCGACGACCACGGTGGTGGCCGAGCTTGCGCAGGAGGTCGCCAACGACATGGCGGAGGAGGCCGAGGCCCATCAAGAGGCCGAGACTCAGGTGGAGGATCGTGCGTGAAATGCTGTAAATGCGCAACAATCGGAAAAGTGACGCGGTGTTAGCGATAATTAACTTGTGCCACACCTTGGGCTTTGTAACGCTTCTGTAAAGTTTTGCCCCAGGAGCGACGACAAATGCACAGCGCTGAGAAAACCCCCGAGGACATTTTGGCCTTTTGGCTTGATGAGCTGGATCCGTCGCAATGGTATGTGGCCGATGCGGCGCTCGATCAGCGGATTCGTGATGTGTTTCTGCCGACCTGGCAGAAGGCGCAGGAGGGGGCCTATTCGCTTTGGCTCACTTACCCGTCGGGCGCTTTGGCCTACATCATCCTCAACGACCAAATGCCGCGCAACATGTTCCGGGGCGAGGCTAAGGCCTTTGCCTCCGACTCGATGTCTCTGGCCGCAGCGAAAGCGGCGGTGGACAAGGGGTGGGATTTGCGGATCGACGCGCCCGCGCGCCAGTTCTTTTACCTGCCGATGATGCATAGCGAAAACCTGTCCGATCAGGAGCGTTGCGTGCGTCTGATCTGTGAGCGGATGAAAGGCGCTGAGAGCAATCTTTTGCACGCCAAGGCGCATCGCGAGGTCATTCGCATGTTCGGGCGGTTCCCGTACCGCAATGACGCGCTGTCCCGCGCCACCACGCAGAGCGAAGCGCAGTTCCTGTCCAAGGGCGGGTACGCGGAAATCCTGCGCGGCTTACAACCCGTCGCGGCCTGAGCCCATTCACATGTTTGAGGTATGCACATCCCGCCCAAGCTATGCATTGAGCGGGATGCAGCCTTTCATGTAGAATGCGCAGAGCTTCATTGCGACAGTTTTCAAGATAGTTTAGCATCAAACTAATTTGTTCCGCTCGCGCGGGCGCCTGAAGCGATGGCTTGAATTCCAAGTGTTTCGGCGCATCTGTGTGGAGTTGGAAATCCATATTGGTTTCGGGAGGACCCACCATGTCAGACACATCTTTCGACCTCATCGTGATCGGCGCCGGCCCTGGTGGCTATGTGGCCGCCATTCGTGCGGCGCAGTTGGGGCTTAAGGTCGCCTGTGTCGAGCGCGAGAATCTGGGCGGGATTTGTCTGAACTGGGGCTGCATCCCGACGAAGGCGTTGCTGCGCTCGGCGGAGGTCTATCACCAGATGCACCGCGCCAAGGAATTCGGTCTCTCGGCGGGCGACATCGGCTTTGATCTCGACGCCATCGTCAAGCGCTCGCGCGGCGTCGCGGCGCAGATGAATGGCGGGATCAAGGGCTTGTTTAAAAAGAACAAAGTCACCGCGATCATGGGCGAGGCGAAACTCGCCGGCAAAGGTAAGGTCGAGGTCAAAACCGACAAGGGCACCGAGACGCTGACCGCCAAAAATATCATCGTCGCCACCGGCGCGCGGGCGCGCGAACTGCCGGGGCTGGAGGCCGACGGCGATCTGGTCTGGACCTACCGCCACGCTCTGGTGCCGACGCGGATGCCGAAGAAGCTTCTGGTCATCGGATCGGGCGCCATCGGCATTGAATTCGCGAGCTTTTACAACACCTTGGGTGCCGACACGACGGTCGTCGAGGTGATGGATCGCGTGCTTCCGGTCGAGGACAAAGACATTTCCGCCTTCGCCAAAAAACAGTTCGAAAAGCAGGGGATGAAGATCCTGCAAAAGACGACCGTGAAGAAACTCGACCGCGCGAAAGGCAAAGTGACGGCGCATTTCGAAGCGGGCGGAAAAGTCACCACCGAAGAGTTCGACACGGTGATTTCCGCGGTCGGAATCGTCGGCAATGTCGAGGGTCTGGGCCTCGAGGAGGCGGGCGTGAAGATCGACCGCACCCATGTTGTGACCGACGAATTCTGCCGCACGGGTGTCGACGGAGTGTTCGCCATCGGCGACATCGCAGGCGCGCCGTGGCTCGCGCATAAAGCGTCGCACGAAGGCGTCATGGTGGCCGAGTTGATCGCCGGCGAACACCCGCATCCGATCAAGCCGAACTCGATCGCGGGCTGCACCTATTGCCACCCGCAAGTGGCCTCTGTGGGGCTCACCGAGGACAAGGCGAAAGAGGCGGGCTATGAGATCAAGGTCGGCAAATTTCCCTTTATCGGCAATGGGAAAGCCGTCGCCATGGGCGAGGCCGAGGGTCTCGTGAAAACCGTGTTCGACGCCAAGACGGGCGAGCTTTTGGGCGCGCATATGGTGGGCGCCGAGGTGACGGAAATGATCCAGGGCTACGTGATCGGGCGGACGCTTGAGACGACGGAAGAAGAGCTGATGAACACGGTCTTCCCGCACCCGACGATGTCGGAAATGATGCATGAAGCGGTGCTTGCAGCTTACGGACGGGCGCTGCATATTTGAGGGTGGAACCTCTCATCGAGATCGGTCGCGCCTATGGCCCGGCCGATTTTGCGCTTCTTGAGGCGGCGTTTGGCGCGACGGATATTCCGCTGTTTCTGCATGGAGCACAGACCCATATGATCCGCCCTGAGATGGCGCTCGCTTTCGGTGGCATGCCGATGGCCGTGCCGACCAGCCGGTGGCAGGAGGCAGTGGCGCTCTTGGCGGAGATCGCACCCAAACACGGATTTCGCATCCGCTGGCCTTTGGCCGTTCCGCTCGTGGCGATGTCTCTGCTGATCGGCGCGGTGCCGATGCATTTAAATGCGACCTTTCCGCGGTTCCGTAAGGACGATGAAGCCTGCCAATAGGGTGATATATCAACATCTGTGATGGGTGATATTATATGCGCGCCTCTTGTGCATAAATGTAGGTCATGTAATCTGACGCTTATGACTGATTGGGATTCTCTTCGTTACATTCTCGCCGTGGCGCGCGAGGGCGGGCTTTCGGGCGCGGCGCGCGTGCTGGGCGTGAACCATGCGACCGTGTCGCGGCAGTTGGCCAAGGCCGAAGATGCCGCAGGCGTTCGTTTCTTCACCCGTCTGGCCTCTGGGCTTCAGCCGACCGAAGCCGGGCAGGTCGCCATCGCCCATGCCGAGGAAGTCGAGGCGCGGATGGTCGCGCTCGATATGGCCTTGGCCGCGCGGGATGAGACCGAAGAAGGCGAGCTGAAAGTGACCATTCCGCCGCTGATGGCGGAAGATAATTTTGCCGAAGACATCAAAGAATTCAAAGCGCTGCATCCAGGGATCGACCTACATCTCCTGGGCGCGACCGAAGTGCTGAACCTGCACCGGCGCGAAGCGGATGTGGCCATTCGAGTCACCCAATCGCCCGAAGAAAGCCTCTGGGGCCGGATGGTGACGCCGCAACGCGCGGGCTGGTTTGCGACGCCTGAATTTGTCGAGCGCTACAAAGATGTGATTGAGAGGCGTGATACCGAAACGGTGCTGCCCTATATCGGATTTTCCGCTTGGTTCGCCTCGACCCCTGCCGGGTTGTTCACGGACCTGCCGCCTGTGCGGGTGGCGATCAAAACGGACGATATGGTGTCTGCCATGTCTTTGGCGCGTCAGGGCATGGGAATGGTGCGCACCTCGCATCTCTTGGGGTCGAGCGATCCGAAACTGGTGCGGGTGCCTGGGGTTCCGCTGTCGGATCATACTCCGATCTGGGTGCTGACCCATCCCGATCTGCGCCATGTGCCGCGGGTGACGGAGTTCATGCGGTTCATCGCCAACCGGATCACGGCGCGGCGCGCGCTTTACATGGGGCTGGACGAAAGCTCGGCCAATGCGGCGACGCGGTCGGACGGGGCGAAACTCGAAGGCATCGCCAGCGAGATTGCGGAATAAAAAAGCGGCCTCCCGAACAGGTGAGGCCGTTTTTATGTCTGCTGTCAGACGTTGCGCAGCTCGCCGCCGCCCGACACCCAATTGTGCAGCCCGCCAAGGTTCTGCACATCTTCGTGGCCCAGAGATTTCAAAAGCCGCACACCGCCCGATGACCGCGCGCCCGAGGCGCAATAGAGTACCTTGGTCGTCTTGGTGTCCTTCATCTCGGGCAGACAGGCGGACGAGGAGGGATCGCATTTCGCTTTGAGATCCTGCAACGGAATATGCAGCGCTCCTTTCGCGGTGCCGGACATATGCAGCTCCATCCCGTCACGCACGTCGATGAGCAACAATGTGCCCTTCGCCATCCCGGCTTTTACATCCTCCACGGAGATTTTCGGGGCACCGCCGCCAAACAATCCAAACATCGCTTCACCTTTGCAGTCATTGTTCTTGTTTGCGCTTTTGTATCGCGGCGGCACAGGGGGCGTCTGTGACCAAATCACGCAGATGGGTCAGGCGGGCTGTCTCAAATATGTGAATGGTGAAAAAAGGGGCGATCTGCACGCTAGTTCTTGTTATGTTCTCAATTTCCTGTTGGAACGGCGCAAGCTCTCCACTAGATATGAGGGCAGAAACCGAGTGGGGTGCCCGATGGCCGAGTTGAAATCGATCGAAGTGCGCGGTGCGCGCGAACACAATCTCAAAAGCGTGGATGTGGACATCCCGCGCGACGAGTTGGTGGTGATCACCGGGCTGTCCGGGTCGGGCAAATCCTCGCTGGCGTTTGATACGATTTATGCCGAGGGGCAGCGGCGCTATGTCGAAAGCCTGTCGGCCTATGCGCGGCAGTTTCTCGATATGATGGGCAAGCCGGATGTGGATCATATCTCCGGCCTTTCCCCCGCAATTTCCATCGAGCAAAAGACCACGTCGAAGAACCCACGCTCGACCGTCGGCACGGTGACGGAGATTTACGACTACCTGCGTCTGCTGTTCGCGCGTGCGGGCACGCCCTATAGCCCCGCGACCGGCGAGCCGATCGAAGCACAGCAGGTGCAGGACATGGTGGACATCACCATGCGGATGGAGGAGGGCACGCGGGGATACCTCTTGGCGCCCATTGTGCGTGACCGAAAAGGCGAATATCGCAAGGAATTTCTGGAACTTAGGAAGCAGGGCTTTCAGCGCGTGAAGGTGGACGGGGAGTTTTACGACCTCGACGAGCCGCCCACATTGGACAAGAAATTCCGCCACAACATCGACGTGGTGGTGGACCGGATCGTGGTGCGGGAGGGCTTGGAGACGCGTCTGGCGGACAGCCTGCGCACCGCTTTGGATCTGGCCGACGGGATCGCCATTCTGGAAACCGCACCGAAAGAGGGCGATCCGGAGCGCATCACGTTTTCGGAAAATTTCGCCTGTCCGGTCTCGGGCTTCACCATCCCTGAAATCGAGCCGCGGCTGTTTTCCTTCAACGCGCCCTTCGGGGCCTGTCCGCATTGCGATGGCTTGGGCGTGGAGCTGTTCTTTGACGAACGCCTCGTGGTGCCGGATGCGGCGTTGAAAGTGGCCGACGGGGCGATTGCGCCCTGGCGTAAAGGCAAGACACCCTATTTCCTGCAAACCATTGAGGCGCTTGCGAAACATTACGGTTTCAAACCCTCGACGCCGTGGAAAAACCTGCCCGCCAAGGTGCAGAAGATGTTCCTCTACGGCTCCGGCGAGGAGGAGATCAAATTCCGCTATGACGACGGCGGCCGGGTCTATGAAATCGAGCGCAGTTTTGAGGGTGTCATCCCCAACATGGAGCGGCGCTATCGCGAGACAGACAGCAATTGGGTGCGCGAAGAATTCGAGCGCTACCAGAACAACCGGCCCTGTGGCCATTGCGGCGGCTATCGCCTGCGCGAGGAGGCACTGGCGGTCAAGATCGACCAGCATCACGTCGGGCAGGTGGTGGAGAAATCCATCAAGGAGGCGTTTCAGTGGATCGACGGGGTGATGGAGACGCTCAGCCCACAGAAACAGGAAATCGCGCGGGCCATCGTCAAGGAAATCCGCGAGCGCTTGGGCTTTCTCAACAACGTCGGTCTTGAATACCTGACCATGTCGCGCAACGCGGGCACGCTGTCGGGCGGCGAGAGCCAGCGCATTCGTCTGGCCTCCCAGATCGGCTCGGGCCTTCAGGGCGTTTTGTACGTCTTGGACGAGCCCTCGATTGGCTTGCACCAGCGCGACAACGATCGGTTGATCGGCACGCTCAAGAACCTGCGCGATCAGGGCAACACGGTGATCGTCGTCGAACATGACGAGGACATGATCCGCGAGGCGGATTACGTTTTTGACATGGGGCCGGGGGCCGGTGTGCATGGTGGCTCTGTCGTGGCGAAGGGCACGCCGAGCGAGATCGAAAGCGACGCCGCCTCGCTTACCGGGCAGTATCTGTCGGGCACGCGCGAGATCGCCGTGCCGACCGAGCGCCGCAAGGGCAATGGCAAGAAACTCACCGTCGTGAAAGCCACCGGCAACAACCTCAAGGAGGTTACCGCCGACTTCCCGCTGGGCAAATTCGTCTGCGTTTCCGGCGTGTCGGGCGGGGGCAAATCGACGCTCACCCTCGAGACGCTCTACAAGACCGCCGCGACGCGTCTGAACGGCGCGCGGGAGACGCCAGCGCCTTGTGAAACCATCAAGGGCTTCGAGCATCTCGACAAGGTGATCGACATCGACCAGCGCCCCATCGGCCGCACCCCGCGGTCGAACCCGGCGACCTACACCGGGGCCTTCACCCCGATCCGCGACTGGTTCGCCGGCCTGCCGGAATCGAAAGCGCGCGGCTATAAACCGGGCCGGTTCTCTTTTAACGTCAAAGGCGGGCGTTGCGAGGCCTGTCAGGGCGATGGCGTCATCAAGATCGAGATGCACTTCCTGCCCGATGTTTACGTCGAATGCGAGACCTGCAAGGGCAAGCGCTACAACCGCGAAACACTGGAAATTCAGTTTAAAGGCAAAAGCATAGCCGACGTTCTTGACATGACGGTCGAGGATGCGCAGGAGTTTTTCAAGGCCGTGCCCTCGATCCGTGAAAAGATGGATGCGCTGATGCGGGTGGGCCTTGGCTACATCAAGGTGGGCCAGCAAGCGACGACGCTCTCGGGCGGTGAGGCGCAGCGGGTGAAGCTGTCGAAAGAGCTGGCGAAACGCTCCACCGGGCGGACGCTTTATATCCTCGACGAGCCGACCACGGGGCTGCATTTTGAGGATGTGAAGAAGCTTTTGGACGTGCTGCACGAGTTGGTCGATCAGGGCAATTCGATGATCGTGATCGAGCACAATCTCGACGTGATCAAAACCGCCGACCATATCATCGACATCGGTCCCGAGGGCGGGGACGGAGGCGGTCAGATCGTGGCCACCGGCACGCCCGAAGAGGTGGCCGAGGTCGCGGCGTCCCACACCGGACGCTACCTCAAGCCGATGCTTGAGAAAGCGGCCAGCCGGAGGGCGGCAGAATGACCGCACCGACGACAGGGACGCCAAAACTCGCGGTGCTCGCGGTCTGCGAACGCGACGGAAAATTCCTCATGGTCCAACGCGGCAAAGCGCCGGCGCTTGGCACCTGGGGCTTTCCCGGCGGGCATGTGGAATTTGGCGAGGCTCTGACAGAGGCGGCGGTGCGGGAACTTTGTGAAGAGACCGGCGTGGTGGCCGAGGCGGGTGAGGTGATCGACCATGTCGAATTGATCGAACCCGAAGACGCCTCCGGCGCCTATCACTTTCTGCTCATGGCGGTGCGCTGTGCGTATGTGTCTGGCGAAGCGGTCGCTGCCGACGATGCGGCGGATGTGGATTGGATGAGCTTGGACGATCTTTTGACCACCACGCGGGATCTGTCGCAGGACGTGACCCGTGTGGCGCAAAATGCGCTCAAGGCGCGGGCCGTCGCCACGCTTTGACGGCAAACGCCAAAAGCGAAACCGTGCCAAGACCGGCCAGCCCCGCAACACCCCATTCCGAGCCCCAGTTTTTCACCACGATGGCGATGAGCGCCCAAGCGGTGCCCAGCGGGTAAAGCGGCGCGTCGGGGCGCAGGCGTGTGCCCGCATAGGCCACCGCGAGCGCGCCGAGGAGGCAAATATAGGCCCAGCCGACCGCGCCAAAGACAATGCCATAGCCCGCGCCGACATAGCCCAGCGAGGCAAAGGACGCCGCCGTCAACCAGCCTGCAAACAGCGCATTGGGGGCGCGAGCGAGCCACGGGTCAAGCACGGGGGCGCTGCTCATGGCTTTGAGCGCAAAGGCCAGCATGGCGAAGATCATCACGGTGGCGAGGATCGGGCTGGCAACGGCGACGCTCAGCCAAGGCGTGCCTATGAGGAGCGCGATGATCAAGGGGCCGCGCATCGGCGCCCAGTCCGGCGCGTCGTGGCGTTTGAGACCCACGGCGGCGGAGATGATGAGCCAAAGATAAATGACACCCCAGATCGAGAACGCATATCCGGCAGGTCCCACGGGCGCATCGCCTTGCGGGATCGGGAAATCGGCGGGGTCGTAGCCGCGAAAATCGGGTGCCAGAAGAGGGCCTGCGATGGCAAAGGCCAGGGCGGCGGCGAGGTGGAGAAGGGCGATCAGGCGTGTGTTACTCATAGGATTGATCTAGAACGAAAAACGGCGCCGTAAAGGGCGCCGTTTGTTTGAGTATTTATCGCAGCAAAGGAAACTTAGATGAGTTGGCCTTCGGCTGTCAGCGTCAGCTTGCCGCGCAGGTATGGCGAGAGCGCCTCGGGCAGGGTGACGGAGCCGTCGGCGTTCTGGCCGTTTTCCAGCACGGCGATGAGTGTGCGCCCGACCGCGAGGCCCGAGCCATTGAGCGTGTGGACAAACTCCGGTTTGCCGCCGTCTTTGGGTTTGAACCGCGCGTTCATGCGGCGCGCCTGGAAATCGCCACAGGTCGAGACCGAGGAGATTTCGCGGTATTTGTCCTGACCTGGCAGCCAGACCTCGATGTCATGGGTGCGCAGGGCGCCAAAGCCGATGTCGCCGGAGCAGAGTTTGACGGTGCGGTAGGGCAGGCCGAGGGCCTCAAGAATGTTCTGCGCCTGGGTGGTCATGCGGATATGTTCCGCCTCAGACTCATCCGGGCGGGTGATGGAGACCATCTCGACTTTCTCGAACTGGTGCTGACGCAGCATGCCGGAGGTGTCGCGGCCTGCGGACCCGGCCTCCGAGCGGAAACATTGCGTGTCGGCGACATAGCGGCGCGGCAGGTCATCTTCGTCCACGGTCACGTTGTTCACGATATTGGTCAGCGTCACCTCGGCGGTCGGAATGAGCCACCAGCCGTTGGTGGTTTTATAGCTGTCCTCGCCGAATTTCGGCAATTGCCCTGTGCCGTAAAGCATCTCTTCACGCACCAGAACGGGGGTCATGGTTTCGGTCAGGCCATGGTTGTCGACATGGGTGTCGATCATGAACTGCGCCAGCGCGCGGTGAATGCGCGCCACGGCGCCGGAGAGCAGGACAAAGCGCGCGCCGGAGAGTTTCGCCGCCGTCTCGAAATCCATCCCGGCTTTGACGCCGTCGATTTCGTAATGCTCTTTCGGCGCGAAATCGAGGGTCGCAGGCGTGCCCCAGCGGTGAATTTCGACGTTGTCGTCCTCGTCGGCGCCATCCGGCACGTCGGCGGCCATGATGTTGGGCAGGCCCATGAGGATGTCGCGCAGGCGCTCGTCCTCGGCCTTGGCTTCGTCATTCAAACGCGCGATCTCTGCCTTTTTCTCGGCCACAAGCGCGCGGAGGCGTTCGAATTCGGCCTCGTCGCCTTTCGCCTTGGCGGCACCGACCTCTTTGGAGGCTTTGTTCTGTTCGGCCTTGGCCTCTTCCGCGGCGGCGATTTTGGCCCGGCGGTCCGCGTCGAGCGCGAGGACTTCGGAAGACACCCCAGACAACCCTCTGCGGCTCATGGCGGCGTCGAAAGCTTCGGGGTTTTCGCGAATGGCCTTGATGTCATGCATCGGTTGGGTCCTCGGGGGTTGGTTGGGTTTGCGAAGGCTTATGCCTTAGGGCGCGGGGGGGATCAACGGGGAGTTAGGGTTTGGCGTCGCGGAGTTGTGGGGAGTGGGTTTGGTAGAATTGGGACCATTCATTTTCAAAGTTTACATCGTTCAATTTTCTGTTGGACCAATGACTAACTTCGTGTGCTTCGACAGACGAGGGAAGCTCAACTGAGGAATCGCCAAAAACGAAATCTAAACTGAATGGGAGTTTAGTGAAACGTGTTAGATCGACTGCGCGCAAAGACGAACCAAACGGCGAGGTGCGCTCAAAGCAGGTTTCTGAGTCAAATTCGAAGGCCCAAAGCCGCACTGTAGTAAGGTTCGCTCCAGTGAAGTTCACTCCAGTTAGGTCTGCGTTTGTAAAATTCGCACTTGAGCATTCTGCGCCAGATAGCTGCACTTTATTTAGTTTGGCTCTACAAAAATCTGCATCTTCTATGATGCTACCATTCATTGTTGCGCGAGCGAGAATAGTATTTTCCATGATTGTGAGCGTTAAATCTGCTCCATCCAGTCCACTGTCATTTAAAAGGTCTCCACTAAAGTCCAGTCCACTAAGTTCTGCACCTTGAAGGTTCACCCTTTCCAGGTCGTTGAATAGATCAAACGAGTTCACTCCTTTGATTGTGCGCATTGTTCCAACAACACGTACAGCATTCGCTATATCTGAACGTTTTACTGAAAGAGATTTTATCCATATTTTCAGTTCACTAAGTGGCTTGTTTTCGGGTGGAGGGTCTGCTGGGTATTCGCGTGAAATCTCTCTGGCGTAAACACATAGCATTCGAGAAATACGAGGTGCCATTTCCGGACGTTCTTGCACCAAAGCCTCCAGCCGATCAATCGCCCCATTCCGCCGGATAATATCATCCTCCCACTGTCCATCCGACAATTGCCGACGGGCGTGGAGGTCATCCAGCGCGTTGTGCAGCTTTTCATTGTAGAGCACATCCTGATTGTGCCGGTTCTGCTCTGTCGTCAGTTTCAACCGTAGCGCCGTGAACGGCAGGGCCACCAGCGCCCCAAGCACTGCGGTCAGGGCCGTGATCTTCGCCAGAAGGAATCGAAAATCGCCTTCCCCCTCGCGGCTCACAGGTGCGGCCATGCCCCAGACAATCTCATAGAGCAAAGTCACGAGACCCACGAAAAGCACCAAAAGCAAAGCGCCCCAGAGCACGGCGATGAACAATGCAAGCCCATGCGGGATGTTTGGCACGCCGAAGAGGCGCTTCATCCGCTCAATCGGATCGTCGGGCACATGTTTCTGGACCTGTCCGAGCAGGACGCCCACAACAATCACGCCTAAGATCGTCCAAGGCAAAACAGGTTGTGACAGCATCTCATTCAATCGCGTCGCAAAGTCAGTCATCAAATCTCTCGGTCAAAGCCCTGTGAAAATCACGTCACCCTCCCTATATCCCCCACAACCCCGCATTCCGCCAACCCCAAAGGACCCACCATGCCAGCCAAAGCCATTCACTCCTGTATCCGCGTCCTCGATGAAGCGCGGTCTGTTGCGTTTTATGAGGCGGCGTTTGGGCTGACCATCGCGGAAAAGCTCGACTTCCCGGACTTCGCGCTGATCTACATGTCGAACCCGCTTTCCGAGTTCGAGTTGGAGTTGACCGTCAACAAGGGCACCTCAGAGCCTTACGATCTCGGCAATGGCTACGGTCATTTCGCGGTGTCGGTCGAGGACCTTGATGCCGAGCACGCACGCATGGATGAGGCTGGTCTCAATCCCGGCAAGATCGTCGATTTCGCGCCTGCGGGCACCCGTGTGGCGAAGTTCTTTTTCATCACCGATCCGGACGGCTACAAGATCGAAGTGATCCAGCGCGGCGGGCGGTTTTTGTAATCCGCTAACAGGCTCGTGAAACCCTGCCTCCCTTGCTGGACAAGGGGAAAGGCCCGCTATAGGGTGCGCGGCGACTTTCATGGGCGAAAAGCCCTCCCAAAGAGACATAAAGGACCAACAGATGTTCGTGACCCCCGCTTATGCGCAGGCCGCAGGTGGCGCCGCCGCCAACCCGATCATGCAATTCGCGCCGCTGATCCTGATCTTCGCGATCATGTATTTCCTCATGATCCGCCCGCAGCAAAAGAAGATGAAACAGCACAAGGCGATGATCGAAGCCGTGCGTCGCGGTGACGAGGTCGTGACCGCTGGCGGCATCATGGGCAAGGTTGCCAAGGTGCGCGAAGACGGCTTTGTCGAGGTCGAGATCGCCGAGGGTGTTAAGGTCAAGGTCCAGAAGGCGACGCTCGCAAACGTGGTGTCGAAAACCGAACCTGCCGCGGAAAAGTAATCCCGCGCGCGTGAACATTTAAAGGCCCGCGTCAGCGGGCCTTTCCCATTCAAAGACGTCTCAGGACACTCCCATGTTGCAAATGCCTCTCTGGAAACGGATCGTGATTTGGGGCCTCGTGGCCCTTGGCCTTCTGGCCGCGCTTCCCAATGCTTTCTACCCCCGTGTCGAAAGCCACAACGATGCGATTGTCGCCATCGAGAAAGCCGGAGAGACGCCCGAACGCGCCGCAGCCCGAGACGCCTGGCCGTCTTTCCTGCCCTCAAATCTGGTAAACCTGGGCCTCGATCTGCGCGGTGGCGCGCATCTTTTGGGCGAGGTCGAAGTGTCCGAGGTCTATGCCGCGCGCATGGATGCCTATTGGCCGGAGGTGCGTGACGCGCTGCGTGACGAACGCGATGTGGTCGGCACGATCCGCCGTCTCGACGCCCCCGCGGGCCAGCTTCGCGTGCGAATTTCCGAACCTGCGGGCATGGAAACCGCGCTCTCTGCCGTGCGTGCCTTGGGCACCGCCGTCGTGTCCCTGACCGCAGCGGGTGAACGCGACATCACCGTCTCCGCCACCAATGACGTGATCACCGTGCAGCTCTCGGAGGCCGAAAAAGCCGCCACCGATGACCGCACCATGCAACAAACTCTTGAAATCATTCGTCGCCGGGTCGACGAGGTCGGCACCCGCGAACCGACGATCCAGCGCCAGGGCGAGGATCGGGTTCTCATACAGGTGCCGGGCATCGGCTCCGCCGCCGAGTTGAAATCGCTGATCGGCACCACCGCGAAGCTGACGTTCAACCCGGTCGTGGGCCGCACCACGAACCCGGACGAAGCCCCCGGCGCACGCAATTTCATCGCGCCTTCGATCAACGAGCCGGGCGTCTATTATATCCTCGAACAAACCGCCGTGGTCTCGGGCGATGAGCTGACTGACAGCCAACCGGCCTTTGACCAGAACGGGCGGCCTTCGGTGACCTTCCGGTTCAACCCGACCGGCGCGCGCAAATTCGGCGATTATACCGCCGCCAATGTCGGTGCGTTGTTTGCCATCGTCTTGGACAATGAAGTGATCTCCGCGCCGCGCATTCAGGACGCGATCCGGGGCGGCTCCGGCCAGATCACCGGTTCTTTCACGGTTGAGGAATCGACCGAATTGTCGGTGCTTCTGCGTGCAGGGGCACTGCCCGCCAAGATCAATTTCCTCGAAGAACGCACCATCGGGCCTGAGTTGGGCGCCGACAGTATCGAAGCGGGCCGGATCGCCACTATGGTGGCCTTTGCCGCCGTGCTGATCTTCATGGGGCTGGCCTACGGTCTCTTCGGCATGTTCGCCAATATCGCGCTCGTGATCAACGTCGGACTTCTGTTCGGGCTGTTGTCCTCCATCGGGGCGACGCTGACCCTGCCGGGGATCGCCGGGATCGTGCTCACCGTCGGGATGGCGGTGGACGCCAACGTTCTGATTTTCGAGCGCATCCGCGAAGAGTTGAAAAACTCCAAATCGACGGGCCGTGCCATCGAGCTTGGCTATGAAAAGGCGCTGTCGGCCATCATCGACGCCAACATCACCACCTTCATCACCGCTGCGATCCTCTTTGTCATGGGCTCGGGTCCAGTCAAAGGCTTTGCCGTGACGCTTGTCTTCGGGCTTGTGACCTCTGTTTTCACCGCGATTTTCGTGACCCGCGCCATGGTTGTCGCCTGGTACGGTCGCAAGAACCGCAAGGGCTGGACGCTCAAGGGCGTGCATCTTGTGCCAGCTGAAACGGCGGTGGATTTCTTCAAACGCGCCAAAGTGACCTTCGGCTTCTCCGCCGTTCTGGTGGCCATGGCCGTGGCGGCATTTCTCTCCATTGGTCTCAATTTCGGCATTGATTTCAAAGGCGGCACAACCATTCGGACGCAATCCGAAAGCGCCGTCGATGTGGCTGACTACCGTTCGGCCATGGCCGATTTGGGGCTTGGCGATATTTCGATCACCGAGGTCTTCGATCCGAATTTCGATGAAAACCAACACGTCGCCATGGTCCGCATTCAGGCCCAGGACGATGTCGAAGCGATTACGCCGGAGACCATCCAAAAGGTAGAAGAGGCGCTTCAGACCGTCGATCCCTCGATCACTTTCCCTTCCGTCGAATCCGTCGGGCCGAAGGTCTCGGGCGAGCTGATCTGGACCGCCGTCGAGGCCGTGGCCGCCGCCATCGCCGCCGTGTTGTTCTACATCTGGCTGCGGTTCGAATGGCAATTCGCGGTGGGCGCCGTGGTGGCGCTGGTGCATGACGTGGCGATCACCATCGGGGTGTTTGCGCTCTTCGGCATCCAATTCGATCTCACGATCATCGCGGCGTTGCTGACCATTGTCGGCTATTCGCTCAACGACACCGTGGTCGTGTTCGACCGGGTGCGTGAGAACCTGCGGCGCTACAAGAAAATGGACCTCGCGGGCGTGTTGAACATGTCGATCAACGAGACCCTGTCGCGGACGGTGATGACCTCCGGCACCACTTTGATCGCCTTGATCGCATTGTTGGTGCTGGGCGGCGACGTGATCCGGGGCTTTGTCTTCGCGATGACCCTGGGCGTCGTGGTCGGGACCTGGTCGTCGGTCTTTGTCGCCTCCAACATTCTGTTGTGGCTGGGCGTCAAGCGGGATTGGGACAAGAAAGAGCCCGCCAAAGGCATCCAGGCCGACGGCAGCGCGGTTTGACGCGCGCGGGCATTTGAGTATTTTGACTGCAATGAAGGGGCTCGCGCGTGTCGCGGGCCTTTTCGCCAAAGGAGGGTGCCATGCAATTCAATGAAATGCCATTCGAGGATGCCGTGCCGGTCGATGGCTATGGCCCAAACATGTTTCGCATCGCCGGCAAGGTCTATCAGGGCGCGATGCTGGTCTGTGGCAATATGGTGGTGCCTTGGGGCGGCTATGCCGACACGGCCTCTCTGATTGAGTTGCGCGGGCGGATCGATTTCATCGTGATCGGCACGGGACCGGAGATGACGCATCTGCCGCAAAATTTCCGCGAGGCGCTGGACGCGGCCGAGATCGGCTTGGAGCCGATGGCGACTCCCACCGCGGCGCGCACCTATAATGTGCTGGCCTCGGAAGGTCGGCGTGTTGCGGTGGCACTGCTGCCCGTTTGATCCGTATCAGATAAAAATCTTAGAATAGCTGTAAACAGGGCCGCATGAGTTTGATTTCCATAAAAGATCTGACCGTCTCGCGAGGCGGCATGCCGGTGCTCGAAGGGCTGAGCTTTGCTGTCTCGGCGGGCGAGGTGTTGGTGCTGCGTGGCCCCAATGGGTCTGGAAAGACGACGCTTTTGCGCACGCTCGCGGGGTTGCAGCCGCCCTATGCGGGGGAAGTCATCTTTGAGCCCGAAAGCGTCGCCTATGCCGCCCATGCGGATGGGTTAAAAGCGACCCTGAGTGTGGCGGAGAACCTTGGCTTTTGGGCCGGGGTCTACGGCGGTCATGACATTGAGCCTGCGATCCTGCATTTCAATCTCGATGCTCTGCGCGACCGTCCGGCGGGCAATCTTTCAGCGGGGCAAAAGCGGCGCTTGGGCTTGGCGCGGCTCATGGTGACCGGGCGCCCGATCTGGGTGTTGGACGAGCCGACGGTGTCTTTGGACGCGGCCTCCGTGGCGCTCTTTGCCTCTGCGGTCAAAGCCCATGTCGCGGCAGGCGGCGCGGCGGTGATCGCGACCCATATCGATTTGGGTTTTGAGGAAACCGTCTTCGATGTGACGCCGTTCAAAGCCCGCATGGATGTGGTCCGCGACGATTTTGACGAGGCCTTCCTATGATCCGGCTGTTGTGGCGCGACATCACTCTGGCGTTCCGCTCGGGCGGCGGTTTCGGGCTGGGCCTCGGGTTTTTCCTGATCCTTGTGACGCTGGTGCCCTTTGGCGTGGGCCCCAATGGCGAGATGCTGAGCGCAATTGCGCCGGGCATCCTTTGGGTCGGCGCTTTGCTGGCCTGTCTCTTGTCCTTGGACCGGATTTTCGCACTGGATTTCGAGGACGGCTCGCTCGATCTTTTGGCCACGGCACCGATCCCTCTGGAGGGTGTCGTCGCGATGAAGGCCTTAGCGCATTGGATCACCACCGGCCTGCCTCTGGTGATCGCGGCGCCTGCGCTTGGGTTCCTTTTGCATCTTGACAGCGCGGCCTATCGCTGGCTGATCGTCACGCTTTTGATCGGCTCGCCCGCGCTGTCCTTCATCGGCTCTTTCGGGGCGGCGCTGACCGTGGGGCTGAAACGTGGTGGGTTGCTGATGAGCCTTCTGGTTCTGCCGCTTTACATCCCGACGCTGATATTCGGCGCGGAAGTCGTGCGGCGTGGGTCAGGCGGATTTCTGGTCGCCACACCTTTGGCGATGCAAGCGGGGATCACTTTGGGCGCCATCGCCTTGCTGCCCTTTGCCGCAGCGGCGGCCATCCGGGTCGCTTTAAGGTGAGTTGAGATCAATCGGGCTTGCGCATAGTCTGGCACAAAATTTTGGCGTGGGCATTGGGGAGAGAGCAAAATGGCCATCAACTGGAATGCCTTCTGGGAATGGGCAAATCCGCGCAAATTCATGCGCTGGACCGACCGGGCCTTGCCTTTGATTTCGGTGCTGGCGGCTGTGATTTTCGTAGGTGGGCTCGTTTGGGGCTTTTTCTTCACCCCCGATGACTATCGCCAGGGTGCGACGGTCAAGATTTTCTACATCCATGTGCCAAGCGCGATGATGGCGATCAACATCTGGGCGATGATGTTGGTGGCCTCACTCATTTGGATCGTGCGGCGGCACCATGTCTCGGCCTTGGCCGCGAAATCCGCCGCCGCGATTGGCATGACGATGACGCTTATTGCGCTCATCACCGGCGCCGTCTGGGGCAAGCCGATGTGGGGGACCTATTGGGAATGGGACCCGCGGCTGACCTCGTTCCTGATCCTTTTGCTGTTCTACATCGGCTATATGGCGCTTTGGGAGGCGATTGATAACCCGGATACGGCGGCCGATCTGACCTCTGTGCTCTGCCTTGTCGGGTCGGTCTTTGCTATCCTCTCACGCTATGCGGTTCTCTTTTGGAATCAAGGGCTTCACCAAGGCGCCTCCCTGTCTCTCGATGCCGAGGAAAACGTCGCCGACGTCTATTGGTATCCCGCGCTTGTGGCCATCGCTGGGTTCATTTTGCTGTTTGTCTCGCTGGTGCTCCTACGCACCCGGACGGAAATTCGCGCGCGCCGGTTGCACGCGCTTGAGATGCGCGAAAGGGTGAAAGATGCCTGATCTCGGAAAATACGCAGGCGATGTCTTGATGGCCTATGGGGCGACGCTTTTGCTTTTGGCCGGGTTGATCGCGGGGTCTCTGATCCGGTCGGCCAAGGTGAAACGTCTTTTGAAAGCGGCTGAGGAGCGCAAACATCATGGCTAAGATCAACCCACTCGTTGCGCTGCCGCCTTTGGTGTTTGCCGGGCTCGCCGGGCTTTTCATCTTCGGCATGGGACGCGAGGATGCGCAGCAATTGCCAAGCTCCCAGATCGGGCGGGAGGCGCCTTCGATTGCCTCTGTCACGCCTTTGGCCGATCTTGCGCCACTCTCGGACGACATGCTGCGGACGGGGGGCGTGAAGTTGGTGAATTACTGGGCGTCCTGGTGCGCGCCCTGTCGTGCCGAACATCCGCAATTGGAGACTCTGGCCGAAGAAGGCGTCACCATCTATGGCGTCAACTACAAGGATGAGGCGGGGAATGCGCTGAAATTCTTGGGCGAACTTGGAAATCCTTATGCAGCGGTTGCGCAGGATGAGCCGGGGCGCACGGCTTTGGAATGGGGCGTCTACGGCGTGCCGGAGACCTATATCCTCGATGCCGAAGGCCATATCGCCTACCGGTTTGCGGGCCCGATCACGGTCGAAATCATGGAGAAATACATCAAGCCAGAAATCGCGAGAGCGGGACAGTGAGGGTGCAAGCTTGCCGCTGCGTACTGACCCGTTTCCCGCAGGGGCATGATGTCTTTTCAATGCGGCATTCAGGGTAATCAGATTAAGGTTAATGCACTGGGAGGAGCGGTCGGTCTTTTTTGTTGTTCGCAATGTGAACTTTGTGCTCTTTTTATAAGAAGAGCATAGAAAAACCCGCCGAAATCTCGGCGGGTTTTGCATTTTTGCCGTTGTGACGTCTTAGCTCAGCGCCTGATCCAGATCGCCGATCAGGTCGTTGGCATCCTCGATCCCGATGGACAGGCGCAGGATGTTCGGACCGGCACCGGCCTTGACCTGTTCTTCCGGCGTCAACTGGCTGTGGGTCGTCGAGGCCGGGTGGATGACCAGTGACCGCGTGTCGCCAAGGTTCGCCACATGGGAGAACAGCTTGAGCTTGGCAACGGTGTCGACACAGGCGTCATAGCCGCCTTTGAGCGCCACGGTGAACAGCGCCCCGGCACCGCGCGGGCAGATGCGGGTCATGCGGTCGTAATAGCCCGACGAGGGCAGGCCGCCATAGGTGACTGCTTCGATCCGATCATCGCCTTCGAGCCAATTCGCGATCTCTCGGGCGTTTTGCACATGTTTCTGCATGCGCAGCGACAGGGTCTCGATCCCCATCAAGGTGTAATGCGCGGCCTGCGGATTCAGCGTCATGCCGAGGTCGCGCAGACCCACGGCGATGCCGTGGAATGTGAACGCGAGCGGCCCGAAAGTCTCATGAAAATCAAGGCCATGATAGGCCGGTTCCGGCTCGGAGAGCGACGGGAATTTGCCCGAGGCGGACCAATCGAAGGTGCCGCTGTCGACGATGCAGCCGCCGGTCACGGTGCCATTGCCGGTCAGGTATTTCGTCATGGAATGCACCACCAAAGTGGCGCCGTGGCTGATCGGGTTACACAGATACGGCGTCGCCGAGGTGTTGTCGACAATCAGCGGAATGCCCGCCTTGTTGGCAATCTCACCAAGCGCGTCGAGGTCCATGATCGCGCCCGTCGGGTTGGCAAGACTTTCACAGAAGATCGCCTGGGTGTTCTCGTCAATCGCGGCGCGGACGGCGTCGAAATCGTCGAAATCCACGAATTTGGCGGACCAGCCAAAACGTTTGAAGGTCTGGGTGAATTGCGTCAGCGTGCCGCCGTAAAGGCGGGTCGAGGCGACGATGTTCTTGCCCGGCGCCATGAGCGGGAAGAGCGCCATGATCTGGGCGGCATGCCCGGAGGAACAACAGACCGCGCCAGCGCCGCCTTCGAGGGCTGCCATGCGATTTTGCAAAGCCGCCACGGTCGGGTTCGTCAGGCGCGAATAGATATAGCCGACCTCTTCGAGGTTAAACAGTCGCGCGGCGTGGGCCGCGTCTTTGAAGACATAGGCCGTGGTCTGGTAAATCGGCACCTGACGCGCGCCGGTCGCCGGGTCGGGTTCCGTGCCCGCATGCACCTGGATCGTGTCAAAGCCTTGTTTTTTCTCGGACATTTTGTCCTCCCTAATCGCAAAATCCCAGCGACATTACGCGCAGGGGGAGGGGCTTTCAACCGGGTCTCTGCGCAACAAGATCATGAGCGTGATTCAACCGCGCAGGGTGTTCGCTAGGATTCCGCAATTTTGCGATCATCCCACAATGATCATGACGGCGAAAAAGGGCACAAGAAGCACAAGCTCCGTCAGAGGAAGCGGGCTTTGCGGCAGCGGGATGTGGGACATGATCTGTTTCATGGCCCTAGGGCTAAAGCGCAATGGTTAACCAAAACTCACTATGAGATAGCGTCGGCGGGAAACAATATGTTTCTCTTTTGTTCTTGTTGTCTGTGCGTCGCCCAAGGCGCAGGTTAGGCGCAACGAAGAGGTGCCTGAGATGACAACGATTTACCACAATCCCCGCTGTTCCAAATCGCGCGAGACGCTGAAACTGATCGAGGCGGAGGGCATCACGCCCGAGGTCGTGCTCTACCTCGAAACGCCAGTGTCACGTGAGAAACTGGCAGAATTTGTGGCGCGCTCCGGCCTGCCTGCGAGCGCGTTTCTGCGGGCAAAAGAAGATGAGGCCAAGGCGCTCGGTGTAACGGCAAACTCCGACCCGGAGGCCATTCTGGACGCCATCGCGGCGCATCCGCGTTTGATGGAGCGGCCGGTTGTGGAAAGCGACAAGGGCGTCGCTTTGGGACGCCCGCCCGAAGCGGTCAAATCTGTGCTGTAAGATTGTCCTCCGCCATGATCCGCCGCCCGTCCTCGCAGGCGGGGGCGATTTGGTAGCGTGTGCGCAGCTCAGACATATAGTCGCGCAGCATCGGCACACGGCGCGGGCGGAAGGATTCGTCGCCCAAGGTGAGCGACTGGATCGAGCCGACGAGGAATTGCCGAAACGCGCCGCGCAAACGACAATGGGCGAGCAGCATCAGCTCGTCGTCGAGATAGACGATGGCCAGTGGCCAGATCGTGCGCGTGCTGTCTCGCCCCTCCCGATCTCGATACCCGAGCACAAGCGCGCGTTCGTCCCAACAGGCCTGGCGAATGAGGGAAAGATCGGCTTCGTACTGTTTTTGCGGCTGATACCGATGCACCAAGCCCACAGAGTGTTCGATATGTGCGCGTTTTGTCTCAGGCAGACTGGCGGTGATCTTGCTCAGCGCATCGCCTGCGGCCTGTGACAAGGCCGCGTCTCCGCGCAGGCGCACCTCGGACAGGCCCAAGACCAGCGCCTCGATTTCCAACTGTGTCAGGCTCTGCGGCGGCAGGGCGTAATCCTCGGTCAGGGTATAGCCAAACCCGGCCTCTCCCTCGATCCGCGCGCCCGCGTTGCGCAGCGCCTCGATGTCGCGATAGAGCGTGCGTTGCGACACGCCCAGCTCCTCAGCCAAGAGCGTCGCCGTCACCGGCGGGCGCAGGCTGCGCATGAGATGCATGAGGCGGAACAGGCGATCCGATTTGGCCATGGGGCCTCCTTTTCGATCCGAATTTGATCCGAAGGTGCCAAAGCCCTGCTGACGGTTTCTGACAGCAGGAGCCTGCCATGCTCCGCCTCAATTGCAAAGTCCTGAGAGGAAAGATCATGCTCACCCTTTACCACGCCCCCAAATCGCGCAGCTCGCGGATCGTCACGCTGTTGATGGCGCTCGACGCGATGTCGGAGGTGGACATCCGCCTCACCGATATTCCGCGCCAGGACGGCTCTGGTGCACGCGATCCGAACAACCCGCATCCCGAGGGCAAGGTGCCGCTTTTGGTCACCGAAGGCGGCGAGATGATCCGCGAAAGCAATGCGATCATGCTCTATCTAACCGACCGCTTCCCATCCGATCTGGCGCCAACTGTCGGCGCGCCGGGGCGAGGGGCCTATCTGAGCTGGCTGTTCTGGTACGGTAATGTGTTGGAGCCCGCCTATGTGCATCAGATCGCGGGCCTGTCGCACCCGGCGCTAACGGCGACCTTCCGGGGCATGTCGGAGGCGGTGGCCTATCTGGTGTCTGGTCTTCAGAAGCGTGAGTTCCTCATGGGCAATCACTTTAGTGCCGCCGATCTGTTGATCGCCTCGCCGTTTTTGTGGTTCCCGGAGGCGACACCGGACGTCGCGGTGATCCGGGACTGGGTGGCGCGCTGCGGGGCGGAGCCTTTTATGGCGGAGGCGGAAGCCTTTGACGTGTTGGCGATGCAGGATATGGCGATGTCCCGGACGTGATCTGTCCCTCGGGGCGGGCATGCGGCTGGCTCCAAGGTTGCGGCTTTCTGGCCCCTATCGAGAGAGACAGAAAGCCTGCAACATTTCGCTATGGAGCCGATTCTACAGACAAAACTAAGTTTTGCCCCCTGGGCCGATCCCCGCACCGCGCGGCTGCCGGGGGTGATCCCCTTTGGGCTGGACGACTGGCTTGAGGTGGACACGGCTTACGGGGCGCAGATGGCCTTGCGCGACCACCTCATTGCCACGACGCCGAAGGAGGTCATTGCGCTCGATGACTCTGCGCGCCCGGCAGCTTTGGAAGTGCTCGACATGATTTTGGGGCTCCTGTCGGGCCTTGGGTTTGCCGTCACACAGACGGATGTGACCCGCCCCGATGGCGTCACGGTGCCGATGGATCGCGACCGGCCGATGCACACGATGGGGCGGTTGTTGCAATGCGACATCTGCCTGATGCAGCCCGACCCAAGCGGCGCGACGGAAGAGAGCGTTCTGACGGGCGGCGTGCTCTGTTTTCCCTCCGGCTGGCGGCTGCCCGAGAAATTTATGAAACCGATGTTGCGCATTCACAAACCGATCGAGGTCTACACCCCCGATCTCGCCGCGCGGGTGCAGCGGATGATGAATGGCGTGCAGGTGGGCCGGGGGCTGATGCGCGGTACTGCCTCGCGATCCGATGCGCATCTTTGCGATCCGCGCTCCGAGGGGGACTACCGCCACGGCACAACGGAGTCGCGCTATATCCGGGTCGAACGGCAAAGCCTTGTACGGCTGCCGGAAACCCGCGCGGTGGTGTTTACGATCCACACGCAGGTGGTCCTGCCAGACGTTCTCACGCCGGAGCAGGCCGCCGCCCTTGAAGCATCTCCGATTCGCCTGGCGGACTGAACAGTCCTGACAGGTATATGTCAGTTGGATGGGGGTAATCCGCTGTCTACAAGGAGGCTCATCTCATGCAAAACAACAGACAGCACTTTTGGATCGGCGTGGCCGCGCGCGCTCATGTTCTCAAAGGTCAGGCCGAAGGGTTTGCCCAACTCGGCCACGGCAAAATGGCGCCGGTCAAACGGCTCTCGATCGGCGATTGGATCGCCTATTACGCGCCGCGCGAGGGCATGAACGAGGGTGCGCCGGTGCAGGCTTTCGTGGCCATCGGACAGGTGATGGGCGAGATGTATCAAGTTGAACAAGCGCCCGGGTTTTGCCTCTACCGACGCGATGTCCGCTATATTACGGATGCCGTCGAAGCCCCGATCCGACCCCTGCTGTCCCAGCTGTCCTTTATCCCCGATGTGCGCCACTGGGGCACGCCTTTCCGCCGCGGCGCCTTCGCCATCTCGCATGACGATTTCGCGGTGATCGCGCGGGCGATGGGCCGTGTTTTAACGCCTGATCTCAATCCCTTGGTGATCTTTGCGCGGGGGCATTTATACTACGCCTGATAGATCAAGGTTTCAGCGGGTTTTCAGAATGGATTTGAATGTGGCAGCGCGGGGGGCGCTTGAAAACTATCTGGCAATGCGCGCGCCGAGATACGCGATCTTGATTGATGCCCCCTGGGGCAGCGGGAAAACGCATTTTATCGAAGACGTTTGCAAGGTGAATACCGATCCGGCCGTCCGTTATGCGACGTTGAACGGTGTGGCCGATGCGGCGGGATTTCGACGCGCCCTGTTGAAAGGCGAGCTGGGCAGCGGTGTTTTGGAAAATGGCGCATGGCTTGGCGATACCTTCGGAAAACTCGCCAAGGTGGGAAATATCGGCACGCTCGCGCGCGATATCGTCGAAGAACGCCTGATGGAGGCGCTGCCTGAGACGCTGATCTTTGACGATCTGGAGCGCACGGCCATGACGCCGGAGCTTGTGTTTGGCCTGATCAACGATTTCGTCGAACATGAGAGCAAGCGGGTGATCCTCTTGGTGAACTCCGAGAAACATCCGTGGAAAGACAAGTTTCTGGAGAAAAAGGAAAAGCTGATCGGGCGGACGTTGCGGATTGAGGCGGATATAACGGCGGCCTTGCCGGATTTCATCGGGCTGATGTCGGAGGGAAAGGGCAAAACCTATCTCTCGGATCATCCCGATCTGATCCGAGAGGTCTTCGAACAGGCCGGACACAACAACCTGCGCCTCTTGCGCAATGCGCTTCGGGAGTGCGCGCTGGTGCTCGACCGGATTGAAGACGCGTTTTTCGAAGCGCAAGAGCCCATGGCGCGTTTTACCCGCACCTATTTGGCTCTCGCCATGGCGCTGGGCAAGGGCGAGATTGCGGAGGAGGATTTGGGGCGGCGTGCGGACTTAATTGTCTTTATGTTGCCGGATGAGGATGCAGAAGAGCCAGACGTATTCAAAGAAATAATGAATCGGCATAAGGGAGCCGACATCATGGCTGGCTCTGGCGGAACCTTGAGTGTTGCGCTCGGACAGGACTTACTTGGTCGCGGGTTTGTCGACGAGGCTCAATTGAACCTGGAGTTGAGGGCGACAGGTGCGTTCAGGAAGCAAGACGAAAACCCCCTATGGAAACGCCTCTTCGAATGGCGGCATATCTCATGGCAGGCGTTGCCAGCGCTTATCGAAGAGGCACGCGTGTATCTTTTCGAAACGGATCCCATCGAACCGGGCCCCTATCTGCACATCGTTCAGACATTTCTAAATATCGAGGAACGTGGTGGCTTCACCGAAAGCCGCCCGGATTTTCTGCAACGGGTGCAGGCGCGTATTGAGACGCTGAAAGCCTCAGGCGGTTTGCCCATGGCCGATTATGGCCAGCTGTTCGGATGGGACCGCGATGATAAACATTTTTACTTCGGTGGTTACGGTTTTGAACTCAAGGCGGAGATGTCAGGCATTCTCCAAACGATGGAGCTGGCTCAGGTTGCGCTTTTCGACGCAACTCTGACGTCTTTTGTCGAACAGCTCATGGCTGAGCTTCAAACAGACCTTAAAGCTTTCGATGCGCATTTCTGGTCCCGGGATGGCGCGTTGTCCTATGAACGCATACCCGTTCTGGACCGTTTGCCGGCTCAAGAGGTCGCAAAAGTGCTTGTGGGCCATATCGAAAATGGGCGTGCACGCACAATTGGTGATACTTTCGAACATCTCGCAAGCCGTCATCGCAGCGTGGCTGAATGGGATGCAGAGCGAGTGTGGGCCGATCGGGTCAAAAAGGAAATGCAAAGGCATGTTCCTGATTTCGAGCCTATCGTGCGCGCGCAAATGGCGGCCTTTTTCGACACCTACTGGAAATTTACCCCACCAGACACCGACTAACCCGTTTCCTTTGTTGCACAAATACTCAAAACAAAAGCCCCGTGTTTCCACGGGGCTTTCTCATTTCACAACAGGCGCGATCAGGCTTTCGCCAGGTTCCGCAGCACGTAGTGCAGCACGCCGCCGTTTTCGATGTATTCGATCTCCGGCGCCGTATCGATGCGGCATTTGACTTTGATAGTTTTCGTGGTGCCATCTGCGAAAGTGATGTCACAATCGAGCGTTTCCAAAGGCTTGACGCTGTCGAGGCCCAGGATGGTGACGGTTTCGTCGCCCGTGAGGCCCAGCGTTTTGCGGGTGTCGCCGCCGGTGAATTCAAAGGGCACAACGCCCATGCCCACCAAGTTAGACCTGTGGATACGTTCAAAGCTCTCCGCGATGACGGCTTTGACGCCCAAAAGTGCGGTGCCTTTCGCGGCCCAGTCACGCGAGGACCCGGCACCATATTGTTCTCCACCGAAGATCACGAGGGGGGTGCCCGCTTCCTGGTAAGCCATGGAGGCCTCGAAGACCGAGGTCTGTGCACCATCCGGGCCTTTGGTGTAGCCGCCTTCGACGCCATCGAGCATTTCGTTCTTGATGCGGATGTTGGCAAAGGTGCCGCGCATCATGATCTCGTGGTTGCCACGGCGTGACCCGTAGGAGTTGAACTCCCGCACCGGCACCTGATGCTCGACCAGATATTTGCCCGCGGGGGTGGTTTCCTTAAAGGAACCTGCCGGGGAAATATGGTCGGTGGTGACCATATCGCCGAGAATAAGAAGCACTTTGGCGTTCTCGACGTTTTGGATCGTGCCTTTTTCCGGTGCCATGTTTTGGAAATAGGGCGGGTTCTGGATGTAGGTCGACGCGGGCGGCCAGTCATAGGTATCGCTGCCGGAGACCTCGACGCCCTGCCATTTCTCGTCGCCTTTGAACACATCCGCATATTTCGCCTGAAACGCCGCGCGGGTCACGGTTTTCTCGACGAGTTCGGCAATCTCGGCATTGGTCGGCCAGATGTCTTTCAGGAAGACGTCATTGCCGTCCTTGTCTTGCCCCAAAGGCTCAGAGGTCAGGTCGATGTTCATGTCGCCCGCCAAAGCATAGGCCACGACCAGCGGCGGGGAGGCGAGGTAGTTGGCGCGCACGTCCGGCGAAATCCGGCCCTCGAAGTTGCGGTTGCCCGACAACACGGAGGTCGCGATCAGGTCGCCGTCCGCGATGGCCTCCGAGAGTTCCGGCGCGATGGGGCCGGAGTTGCCGATACAGGTGGTGCAGCCATAGCCAACGAGGTTGAAGCCGATGGCGTCGAGATCCTCCTGCAGGCCAGCGGCCTCCAAGTATTCGGTCACCACCTGAGAGCCGGGCGCCAGCGAGGTTTTCACCCAAGGCTTGCGGTTCAGACCCAGCGCGCGGGCTTTGCGCGCCACGAGACCGGCACCGATCATCACATAGGGGTTCGAGGTGTTGGTACAGGACGTGATCGAGGCGATCACGACGGAGCCGTCATGCAGCTCGTAATCCTGACCTTTGACCGCCTGGGATTTGTTGATCTCGACGGATTTGGTGGCGGCGGGGCCTTCTTCCACCATGCCCTTGGCGGCGTCGGAGACGTCGATGCCACGATAATCAGCAACGACTTTTTCAAAGGCGGAAGCGGCAGAGGTCAGGGCCACATAGTCCTGCGGACGTTTCGGGCCGGAGATGGCCGGAACGATGGTGCCCATGTCCAGTTCGAGCGTCGAGGAATAGATCGGATCGTAATCCGCCCCGCGCCAGAACCCGTTCTCTTTCGCATAGGCCTCAACCAGCGCGATGCGGTCCTTGTCGCGGCCGGTTTGCTCCAAGTAACGGAGCGTCTCAGCGTCAATCGGGAAGAAGCCACAGGTCGCACCATATTCCGGCGCCATGTTGGCAATCGTGGCGCGCTGTGCCAGAGGCAGGTTGTCGAGGCCGTCGCCATAGAATTCGACGAATTTGCCGACCACGCCATGTGCGCGCAGCATTTCGACGACCTTGAGCACCAAATCGGTCCCCGTGGTGCCCTCAATCATCTCGCCGGTCAGTTTAAAACCGACGACTTCCGGGATCAGCATCGAGATCGGTTGGCCGAGCATGGCGGCTTCGGCCTCGATCCCGCCAACGCCCCAACCCAGAACGGCAGCACCGTTGACCATGGTGGTGTGGCTGTCGGTGCCCACGAGCGTGTCGGGGTAGGCGACTTCCACGCCGTCCGGGTCCGTGTCGGTCCAGACGGTCTGCGCGAGGTATTCAAGGTTCACCTGGTGACAAATCCCGGTGCCCGGCGGCACAACGCGGAAGTTCTCGAACGCGGTCTGGCCCCATTTGAGGAACTGGTAGCGTTCCATGTTGCGCTCATATTCGCGGTCGACGTTCATCTGGAAGGCGCGCGGGTTGCCGAATTCGTCGATCATCACCGAGTGGTCGATTACCAAATCGACGGGGACGAGCGGGTTGATCTTTTTCGCATCACCACCCAAGGCCTTAATGCCGTCACGCATGGCGGCCAAATCCACCACGGCGGGCACGCCGGTGAAATCCTGCATCAACACGCGGGCCGGGCGATAGGCGATCTCGCGCGGGTTCTGACCGCCTTTGTCGGCCCATTCGCCAAAGGCCTTGATGTCATCGGTGGAGACGGAAAAACCGCCATCCTCGAACCGCAGCATGTTCTCCAACACCACCTTAAGCGCGGCGGGGAGTTTCGAGAACGCTCCGAACCCGGCCTCTTCGGCGGCGGGGATGGAATAATAGGCGAGGGTTTTGCCGTTCACTTCTAATGTGCGGCGGGTTTTTGCGGTGTCTTGACCGACAACAACAGTCATGGAATGCCTCCGGGTCTTACTAAAACTGCGCGGCACAACGGTCTGTTGTACCTGACGTGGCTATCTCGAATCTTAGCGCATTCTGGCGTCATGTCCATGACAGGACCTGCAAGAGGGGCGTGCAACAGGGTTTGTTGCGATGGACATAACAGAGCGCAGGGCGCTAGAAGAGATTTGATCTGTGAGCGCTCGCATATCTTGCATGTGCGAAACGCTTCGTATACTTTTGCATACAAATAATTCGAGAGTCGGGAAATGCAAGTCTGTGCGGCCCGGTTTTTCGGATTTTTGTCACCAACTCGCATCTCAAATCGCACGCCAAATTGTAGGGACCGTCATGAGCTTGTACACCGACTACCTAACCGAAATCGAAACGCGCAAAGGGGAGGGGTTGCACCCGAAGCCCATCGACGATGGCGCGCTGGTTGCTGAGCTGATCTCCCTGATTGAGGATGAGGGCAACGCGCATCGCGAAGAGGCGCTGAACTTCTTCATCTACAACACCCTGCCGGGCACCACAGGCGCTGCGGGCGTGAAGGCGGCTTTCCTCAAGAAGATCATCCTCGGGGAAACCACTGTCGCGGAAATCACCCCGACTTTCGCCTTTGAGATGTTGTCGCATATGAAGGGCGGCCCGTCAGTCGAGGTTCTGCTCGATCTCGCGCTGGGTGAAGATGCCGCGATTGCCGAAGAGGCTGCTGAGGTGTTGAAGACCCAGGTCTTCCTTTACGAGGCTGACATGGATCGTCTGAAAGCCGCCTTGGAGGCCGGGAATTCGGTTGCCAAGGGCATTCTGGAAAGCTACGCGAAGGCCGAGTTCTTCACCAAGCTTCCGGACATCGACGAAGAGATCGAAATCGTCACTTACATCGCCGCCGAAGGCGACATTTCGACCGACCTTCTGTCGCCGGGCAACCAGGCGCACTCCCGCTCCGACCGTGAGCTGCACGGCAAGTGCATGATCAGTGAGCAGGCGCAAAAGGAAATCGAGGCGCTGAAGCTGCAGCACCCCGGCAAACGCGTCATGCTGATCGCTGAAAAAGGCACCATGGGTGTCGGTTCAAGCCGGATGTCCGGCGTCAACAACGTGGCGCTCTGGACCGGCAAACCGACCTCTCCCTACGTGCCGTTCGTCAATTACGCGCCGATTGTTGCGGGCACCAATGGTATCTCGCCGATCTTTCTGACCACCGTTGGCGTGACCGGCGGTATCGGGCTCGACCTCAAGAACTGGGTCAAGAAGCTGGACGAGGACGGCAAGCCGATCCTCAACAACGAAGGCAACCCGATCCTCGATCAGAAATATTCGGTGGCGACCGGCACGGTGCTGAAAATCGACACCAAAAACCACAAGCTGTTGAGCGAAGACGGCGAAGAGCTGGTGGATGTGTCCGCTTCCTTCACGCCGCAAAAGGTCGAATTCATGAAGGCGGGCAGCTCCTATGCGATCGTCTTCGGCAAGAAGCTCCAGACATTTGCCGCCGAGACGCTGGGCGTTCCCGCGCCGCAGGTCTTTGCGCCTGCCAAGGAAATCTCGCACGAAGGTCAGGGCATGACAGCGGTCGAAAAGATCTTTAACCGCAATGCCGTCGGTGCGACCCCGGGCAAGACCCTGCACGCTGGTTCGGACGTCCGTGTGGCGGTCAACATTGTGGGTTCTCAGGACACCACCGGCTTGATGACCTCGCAGGAACTCGAAGCGATGGCCGCAACGGTCCTGTCGCCGAAGGTGGACGGCGCTTATCAATCCGGCTGTCACACCGCGTCGGTCTGGGACAAGAAAGCGCAGGCCAACACCCCGCGCTTGATGAAGTTCATGAACGATTTCGGTCTTGTTACCGCGCGTGACCCGAAGGGCGTCTATCACTCCATGACGGACGTGATCCACAAGGTTCTTAACGACATCACCGTTTCCGACTGGGACATCATCATCGGTGGCGACAGCCACACCCGGATGTCCAAAGGTGTGGCTTTTGGTGCCGACAGCGGCACCGTGGCGCTGGCGCTGGCGACCGGTGAGGCGACCATGCCGATCCCGGAATCGGTCAAGGTGACCTTCAAGGGCAAGATGGCCGATCACATGGATTTCCGCGACGTGGTCCATGCCACACAACAGCAGATGCTCGCACAGCATGGCGACAACGTCTTTCAGGGTCGCGTGATCGAGGTGCACATTGGCACGCTGCTGGCGGACCAGGCCTTTACCTTCACCGACTGGACCGCGGAGATGAAGGCCAAGGCCTCGATCTGTATCTCCAATGACGAAACGCTTATCGGCTCGCTGGAGTTGGCCAAGAGCCGCATCCAGATCATGATCGACAAGGGCATGGAGCATGACAACGGCATGCTTGCAAGTCTGATCGCCAAGGCCGATGCCCGTATCGCCGAGATCAAGTCCGGCGAGCGCCCGGCCCTGACCCCGGATGCGAATGCCAAATACGCCGCCGAAGTGGTTGTCGATCTTGATCAGATCAATGAGCCGATGATCGCGGACCCTGACGTGGCCAACGCCGATCCTTCGCGCCGCTACACCCACGATACCATCCGTCCGATTTCCTACTATGGTGCGGACAAAAAAGTCGATCTCGGGTTTGTCGGTTCCTGTATGGTGCATAAGGGTGACGTCAAGATCGTCGCGCAAATGCTCAAAAATATTGAGAAAGAGACCGGCAAGGTCGAATTCAAAGCGCCGCTCGTGGTGGCCGCGCCGACCTACAACATCATTGATGAGTTGAAGGAAGAGGGCGACTGGGAAGTGCTTCAGAAGTACTCGGGTTTCGAGTTCGACGATCTCTTCCCGAAGGCCAACGCGCGCACCGAGTATGAGAACACGCTCTACCTCGAACGTCCGGGCTGTAACCTCTGCATGGGCAACCAGGAGAAGGCCGAGAAGGGCGACACCGTTCTGGCGACCTCGACCCGCCTGTTCCAGGGCCGCGTTGTGGAAGACTCCGCCGACAAGAAAGGCGAAAGCCTCTTGGCCTCGACCCCGGTTGTGGTGCTCTCCGCGATCCTCGGCCGCACGCCGACGCTCGACGAGTACAAACACGCGGTGGAAGGCATCGACCTGACCAAATTCGCGCCGCCGCTCCAAGTCCCGGCAACCACGAAATCCGCGCATTTCTGATCTCTCTGAGATAAAGTTTTGAAAAAGGGCGGCACTTTCCGTGTCGCCCTTTTGCATGGGCCGTATTACATCCTGTCGACAGTGACTGCGGCCACTGTGACTGGGGCTGCCGAGGAAGATGCATGAAGAACTTATCTGTCGCTTGGTGGCGTAGCGCGGCGCTGCTTTTGCCTGCCGTCACCATTCTGACTTCCGGCTTTGTTGGCTATCTCGAAAACGGGCATCTGCTACAAACGGTTCAGATCACACGTCTCAGGAGCTATGGCGGGGTGACCTTCGAAGATTTGAAGGCCTTGGAACTCTGGCGTCTGGCGATGGCGCAGCTGCTTCATGCAAAGATGTTTCATATGCTTTATAACGCGCTATGCCTAGGGCTCCTCGGCGTCCTTCTAGAGCGCGCCATCGGACCGTGGCGCTTGTTGTTCCTGTGGTTGTTTGCTGGCGGAATTGCCACGGCGATCAGCCCGATACTCGTCGATGCCCCATGGAATGTTGGCACTGGGGCATCCCAGGCCACTTTCGCCTTTGCGGGGTGTGCTGGCGTGCTGGCGGCCCGAGGGGCGATCTCGGGTCGATGGACCGTGATATGTGTCGCGGTTGCCGTCATTCCCGGAAGCGTTCTGGATCTCATGTCGGCAGGATACTTGAAGCCAGGCCATGTCTTGGGGGGGCTCTTGGGCATGGGATATGCCGCCTGTCTTTGGCGGCGTCAAAGCCCCCAGGCCTTAGCGAGTAAGGGTGAGGACTAGAAAAGAGGACTTCGCTGATAGCCATCGTCTATTTTGCAAGACTGGCTGTGTTCTCTCTGTGTCCCTCACGGCACGTTCAACGCCCTGTAACAGCATCTCGCAATTCCTTGATTGGCCTGAAACGCGCAATCGGCTTACATCTGTTGCGCAACCGACGGAGCCGACATGCGACAGATTTTTGCAGCTTTGAGACCCTTATCCCCCTCTCGCCTGATGCGGAGCGGGGTCTTGGCGCTTGCTGTCGCACTGCCATGTGCCGCGCCGCTGGCCGCTCAGGAGGCTCAAAGCTCCGCTCAAAAGCCGCTCGTCGTGGTCGAACTCTTTACCTCTCAGGGCTGCTCGTCCTGTCCGCCCGCGGATGCGATGATGGCCGAACTCGCGACGCGCGAGGGTGTGTTGCCGCTTTCCTTGCATGTCGATTACTGGGATTACATCGGCTGGCGCGATCATTTCGCCAAACCCGAATTCACCAAGCGGCAGAAAGCCTACGCCCATGCCGCAGGCAAACGCACGATCTACACGCCGCAGCTCATCGTCCAGGGCGCCGATCATCTCGTTGGCGCGAAACCCATGCGGCTCGCAGATCTGATCATGCGCCATCACGACCAAACCACCGCGCCCGTGACCCTCTCCGTCACGCAGACCGGGAACAGGTTGATGATCACCGCCATGCCGATGGGGGCGCTGCCGCCCAACATGCGCCTGCAGATCGTGCGCTTCGATCCGCATGAACGTGTCTCCATCACCCGGGGCGAAAACGCAGGCCGCGAGGTGGATTACACCAATATCGTCACCGAATGGCGCCCCTTGGCCGACTGGAACGGGCAGCAGCCTCTTGCCGTCGCCTTTGATCTCGAGGGTCCCGACAGCGCTGCCGTTCTGCTTCAGTCGGCCAGTCCCAATGGCCCCGGTCCGATCCTTGCCGCCGTGCGCGCGGGGGTGCCCATCGGCCAAATCGCGTCTCAGTGACGTTTTGCATTTTGGCGAGATGATTTAATCCAACGTAAAGGCTTGGACGCTAACAAGGGTTTCAACGTTGCTGATCGCAATCAAACTGGAGACCGATATGCGCCTGATGCCACCCAAGCCCTTTTCCATTGTCCCAATCGCGGCGCGGGCCCTGTGTATCTCGGCCTGTTTGCTTATATCGGCCCCTTTGCAAGGCGTCGCTGCCGAGGCTCAGGGCATGCGTTCGGGACAGGACGAAATCGCCGAAACGCTTCGGGCCTATTTCGATGAAGAATTCGCGGAGATGCTACAGGCCCCTTGGCTTCTTGAGGCCATTCGGGAGCAAAACACCCTCACGAATGCGCTCACAGAGAAGGAGATTCTCGATCTCGATCAGCAGTGGCGCGCACAGGTGGGGGAGCAAGAGCGCCCCATGGTCGATGCGGTGATCCATGGGCCTGCGACCGAGAAACTGTTGCATAAAATTGCGCGTGCTGGCGGTGTTGTCGCTGAAATCTTTGTCATGGATGCACAGGGCCTGAATGTGATCGCGGCCGCGCCGACATCGGATTATTGGCAAGGCGATGAGGCCAAGTTCCAGAATTCCTTTGGCGCGGGTGTGGATGGTATGGAGATCGGCGAGATCGAATTCGATGCCTCGATCGGCATCTCTCAGGCGCAGGTCTCAGCCACGATCGTCGACCCGGCCACGGGCGAACCGATCGGGGCTGTCACGGTTGGCGTTGTCGCTGATTTTCTGCTTTAAGAGGCGCTGTCCAACTCGCGGTCTGCCAGTTCCTGCGCCAAACGCTCCGGTTTCCAACGGCGGTGAATCCAGAACCACTGTTCCATATGCTGGCGCGTGATCGCCTCAAGACTGTCGTTCAACGCCTGCGCCATGTCCTCCGGCGCGCCGTGCGGGACCGGTGCTTCGACCTGAACCCGGAAATTCAGCCCATCCTCGTCGCGCACGCCATAGATCGGCACCAGAAGCGCGTCGTATTTCAACGCCAGCTCGGCGGCCGACAGAGCAGTGCGGGCGGGTTTCCCGAAAAAGGTCAACATCGCGCCTTGGTGCACATAGACGTCTGACAGAAATCCGATCATCCCGCCGGATTTCAGATGTTTCAACAATTGCGCATAGCCCTTGCGCCCGCGCGGAAACAGGGGCTGGCCGATGGTGCCGATGGCTTTGACGTAATGCACGTTGAAGAATTTGTTCTTCATCGGATTGTAAAGCGAGCCGACATCATAACCATGGGCGATGAGGGCGGCGCGCGGCACGTCGTAATTGCCGAAATGTCCGGTGTGCAAAATGACGGGGCGGCGCGTGTCGCGCGCTTCGCGCAAAATCTCGGCGCCGGGGCCGTCAAAGCGGATGTCTTTCATCTTGGCGATGAATTCCGGGCCGGAATAAATCTCGATCAGGGTGCGGCCCGCGTTGTCGGGCACGGCGCTCATCAGCCGTTTGACCTCTGCTTCGGGCAGATCGGGCATGACGTGATGCAGGTTCTCGCGCACGCGGCGCGTATAACCCGCCAGCGGGGCAAAAATGCGCGCCATGAACCAGCCCATGAACCGCACGCGGGTCGGGTAGGGCAGCGCCAGCGCCATGGCCAAAAGCCCACGCGTCGCAAGATTGCCAAGGTACTGCCCCAGCGTTCCTTCGATCTCTCCGCGTTTGATCTTCATGGCTGACCCATTTCTTCGGGCACGGGGTGGGCCGTGCCAGCCTTGCGTTCTGAGTGCCAGACATAGAGTGCGGCGGCCACGATCACAAGACCACCCAATACGGTTCAGAGATCCGCCAAGACCTCCCTGTTGAACGTCACATGAGAGCGACCTGATCGTCAGGTTGATGACCCAATTTGATGTTTTGGTGCAATCGCGACAGTCGGCGGCCCGCTCTGACGAGGCGTTGCCGGCTGGCCTTATGAAGTGTCACTGTAGAGGCCTCGTCATTGGCTGGATGATGAACAATGAGCCGGAGCCTTCGGCAAACCCGGGACGTTTCGATGGGCAGGGGGGAGACAGGTTTGGTTTCTTGAGCCGCGCGGCTTGAACCTTGGGGCGCATTCAGGTCTACAGCCGGGGATAGATCTTGGCCTTTGGAATCAAAACCATGACCTCACACGACGGCCAGGCGGCCTCCATCATATTCGACACGGTCGGAAAATCCTTTGCCAAACCGGGCGGGGGAACCGTTGCCGCGATCAGCGATGTCTCCCTGACCGTCGAGGCCGGGACGATCACCGGCATCATCGGCCGTTCGGGCGCGGGCAAGTCCACGATGCTGCGCATGGTCAACGGGCTGGAGCGCCCGACCTCTGGCAAGGTGCTGGTCGGCGATCAGGACGTGGGCACCGCACGCGGCGCCAAGCTGCGCGCTATTCGGCGCGACGTCGGCATGATTTTCCAGCATTTCAATCTCCTATCCTCGCGCACCGTCTCCGAGAACATCGCCTTGCCGCTTGAGATTGCGGGCATCGGAAGCGCGAAGATCAAGACCCGCGTGGCCGATCTCGTCGACCGTGTCGGTCTGACGGCGCAGGCGGATCGCTACCCCTCCGAATTGTCCGGCGGCCAGAAACAGCGTGTCGGCATCGCCCGCGCCTTGGCGACCGAGCCGAAAATCCTGCTCTCCGACGAAGCCACCTCGGCGCTCGACCCGGAGACCACGCAAACCGTGTTGTCGCTGTTGAAAGACATCAATCGCGATCTCGGGCTGACCATCCTTTTGATCACCCATGAAATGGCCGTGGTGCGTGACATCGCCAGCCATGTCGCTGTGATCGAGGGCGGCCAGATCGTTGAGGCCGGCACGACCTATGACGTTTTCACCGCGCCGCAACATCCGACGACGCGCTCGTTCTTGTCGGGCGTGACGGGGGTCACTTTGCCCGCCTTTATCAAAGATAAAATCATCGCTGAGCGCCCGACGTCGGGCGGCGAGGAGCTGGTACGCGTGACCTTCTCCGGCAAACATGCGACCGATCCGATGTTGGCGCTTTTGACCCGCGATCTGGGGATCGAGGTCAATATTCTCGCCGGTGCGGTCGAAGAGATCGGCACGCAGCCCTTCGGCAATCTTCTGGTCTCGCTCGACGCCGCCAAAGGCGATGAGGCGCGGGCCTATCTGGAACGTCACGGGCTTTTGACGGAGGTGCTTGGCTATGTCGGCTAATCTCATCAACCTTTTGATCGAAGCGACCGGTCAGACGCTTTACATGGTGGCGATCTCGACCCTTCTGGGGACGGTGTTCGGCCTGCCTCTGGGCGTGTTTCTGGCGATCTCTCAACGCGGGGAGCTTTTGTCCTCGCCTTGGGTGAACAAGGTGTTGGGCCTTGTGGTCAACGCCACCCGGTCCGTGCCGTTCATCATTCTCGTTGTGGCGATCATCCCTTTCACCCGCGCCATTGCGGGCACCTCGATCGGCACCACCGCCGCGATCGTGCCGCTGACCATCGCCGCCGTGCCCTTCATCGCGCGGCTGGTCGAAAATGCCATTCGCGAGGTCGATGGCGGCCTCATTGAGGCGGCGCGCGCCATGGGGGCGACCCCGTTCCAGATCATCCGCAAGGTGCTGATCCCCGAAGCCTTGCCCGCAATCACGCTGGGCCTCACGCTCGCCGTGGTGAGCCTCATCGGCTATTCCGCCATGGTCGGCGCCGTGGGCGGCGAAGGGCTCGGCGATCTCGGCATTCGCTACGGCTACCAACGTTTTATGCCCGATGTCATGGCCGTGGTGGTCGTCATTCTCATTGTTCTCGTCCAGCTTGTGCAGTCCATCGGTGAATGGATTGCCGCCCGCGTGGACAAACGTGCGCCCAAGGGGCGTGGTCAATAACCCTATCCGAACCGCATTATAAGGAGTTTACACATGCTGCGCGTTGCAACCCTTTCCTCCGTTCTCGCCCTCATGGCCTCTGTGGCCATGGCCGAAGAGATCAAAGTCGGCGTGTCCCCCGGCGAACATGCTGAAATCATGGAAGAAGTCGCCAAAGTCGCCGCCCCGATGGGCCTCGACATCGACGTGGTGGAATTCTCCGACTACGTGATCCCGAACACCGCGCTGGCCGATGGCGACATCGAAGCCAACTCCTTCCAGCACGTGCCCTATCTTGACAACCAGATGAAGGATCGCGGCTTTGAGCTTGTTGTCGTGGGCAACACGATCACCACGCCGATGGGCATCTATTCCGACAAGATCGAAGATCTCGCCACCCTCGAAGACGGTGCGAAAGTCGCGATTCCGAACGACCCGACCAACGGCGGCCGTGCTTTGTTGCTGTTGCAAGACCTCGGTCTCGTGACGCTCGCGGAAGGTACCGGTCTCGTGCCGAGTCCGCTCGATGTGCAGGACAACCCCAAGGGCCTCAAGTTCCTCGAACTGGACGCCGCCCAACTGCCGCGCACCCTGTCGGATGCCGACATCGCGGTCATCAACACCAATTACGCCATCGCCTCGGGGCTGAGCCCGAAAGACGATGCCATCGCAATGGAAAAGGCCGAAAGCCCCTATGTGAACGTGATCGTTGTGCGTAAGGGTGACGAGGACCTGCCCTGGGTGAAAACCCTTGTGGAGGCCTATCACTCCGATGAGGTCAAAGCCTTTATCGAAGAGAGCTATGACGGCGCGGTGATCACCTCTTGGTAAGAGGCCGCTGGAAGTCCCCGTGCGATGGCTCAGGCGACGTCCTGACCGTTTCGCTTGCCTGAATATCGAAACGCCGCCCTGCATCGGGCGGCGTTTTTCATGTGCGACGAGACATATCCAAGGCGCGCTTTTTGACATTGCACATCCGCAAGCGCAGAGAGGTCTGGGTTTTTGGAGTGCACGCGCTGAGGATCGGGCTTTCAGGCCGAAGGCAAGACCAAGCCCTCGGCGCCAACCGACCTTTTCTTTCCTGAAAGGTACCGCCCCCAGGGGATCAGCATGAAAAGAAGGCCGCGTGATTGTGCGGACAGGCGGGAAACCAGATCATAGAAGCGAGGCAAGGAGGGGGGAGGCGCCTTTTGCTCATATATGAGGTTGCAAGGGCGGTTTGCTTGCTATTTCTGTCCCGAAACGTTCCGCTAAAGCGTTTCGACTTTAACTTGATCTATCACATAAAGTCGAAACGCAGGCTCCGCTTCGACGTTGCACTGCGTTTCTGCTCAAACCGGGATTCAGGTTTAAGCAGAAACGCTTTAAAAACTGAGACACAGTGTTTGACGGATCGCAGTGCGCAAAACAAGCGTTGCATGCGTTTCGTCTTTATCTGGGGCCATACGTGAAAGACGTGACGCTTTCGGCTTTAAAGCTCAAAATTGACGGGGCATGTCGCCCCGATACCCGACGTTTACGAACTCATTCTTTGCGATATTTCCCGGGATCATAAGCCGGTCGCGATGTTTCGCTCTCAGAGCCCGTTCATGCCTCTGCACGTGGGGGGAGCGATTCGACGACCACGGTTGGGAGCGACTCGATGACGTCGGTCGGATCGGATCGCCAGAAGCGCCAATTCGCTCTCTTGTCTTTGCCACGAAACACTTGGTTTTCGCGAGCGAAGGCAAGATGGTCTATCAATTCTGTGTCGATCTGCAGCCGTACAGCGGTCCGAGCTCGCCCGCTTGGGGACATAGTGCGGGACATAGCGCGCCGGTCGTGTGAGGCGAAGATCAATCGTCGCCAGTCAAAAGGAAAATCTCGCCCGTGGCCTCGAGATCTCGGATCGCGGCGACGACGGCATTCATAGCCTCCTCTGCATCCGTTTCCTTGACCTTGCCGAGGTTGTCCATTTCCTCGCGCAACCCGTCGGCCATACGTTTGGACATGTTCGACAGGATGAATTCCGTGGAGGCGGCGGCCTCGCCCGTGGCGCCCGTAAGTGCCTTGATCAGCAGATCCTGCTCGACAGCACGCACCACCTTGGCGACATCGCGTGCATCAATGCGTGTGGCGATATTGGCATAGGTAAAGATGTTCTTGCGCACCAACTCGGCGAAATCCTTGTCGGTTTCATCCAAGCCCTCAAGCACACCGTCGCGGGTGCTCGACGACGAGAAATTGAGGATGGCGCCAACGCGTTCGGGCGGCTCGTCGGTGAAGGCCTGAGACGGTTGGGAATCCAATTGGGCGGCCAATGAGATACCGATGCGTTGCACCACCTCTGGCGAAACCGAGGAGGTCAAGGAAATCGCATAGGCCACACGCCGGGCGCGTTCGCCGGGGAGCATGGACATAAGCTGCGCGGCTTTCGAGACCTTGAGCTTGGACAACAGCACGGCGCCCACTTCGACGCTTTCCTCCTGCAAAATCGGCAGGAGGCGGGGAATTTCCACATCCGAGATGCGTTGCCACGGGTCGCCAGTGAGCGAAAACCCCGCGTTCGAGCGCAGTTTCGAGGCGGTGGTGGCCGAGATTGTGCCATCGAGCACGTTGAGCGCGCCCTCAAGGCCGCCGGGGAAACTGAGCCCGATGGCTTCCAGTTCTTCGAGGAACTCCTCGACCACCGAGGTCAGGGTGTGTTTGTCGATATAGCGCAGCTCGGTGAGCTGATGCGCCAGTTCGACCTGCATCTCCTCGGGGAAGGTCGCAAGCGGCAGCTTGACCTCTTGCGCGGCGAGAAGTTTGACGATGATCGCGGCCTTCGCCTTTTTCGACAGCCGGGCGGGCATGCGTGACACGGGCGGCGGTAGGTCAAAGCCTCCACCAAAGTCCCCGGTGTCCCCCATGTTTCCCATGCCGCCCAAATCGGGCAGGGACCCCATATCGTCAGAGATTTGCGGCAATCCGTCCACGCGCGCCTCACAGCCATTTTAGCGATTCACTTTTGTTGGGATCACCATGGGGGATGAGCCTTAACGCAAAGTGACCAGCGGCGCGAAATTTACCGAAAAATGCGTTTATCCAACAACCTGTTGGACGCAGGTGCCGGTTTCCTTGTCCCATGTATAGCCGTCCGCACAGGAGGCGAGTTTCTGTTCATGGGGGCAGGTGTAGTCCTGTGCGAAGAGGGCGGAGGGGACGAGCAGGACAGTGACGAGAAGTGTGCGTTTCAACATGAAAATCTCCCGAAAACGAAATGCGCTTTCGGGAGATCATATCATAGAAACGGTGTTTTTCGCAGGGGTTTGAGACAGGCGTTACTCGCCAAACACCCTTTTGAAGATCGTGTCGACGTGTTTGGTGTGATAGTCCATGTCGAATTTCGCGTTGATACCATCGACGCCCAAGGCTTTGACCACATCTTCGTCGGCCAAGAGCTGTTCGCGGAAATCGACGCGATCTTCCCAGACTTTCAAGGCATTACGCTGCACCATGGAATAGGCGTCTTCGCGGGACACACCGGCCTGTGTGAGCGCCAAAAGCACGCGTTGGGACATCACGAGGCCCGGGAATTTGTTCATGTTGGCCAACATGTTCTCTGGGTAGATGATCATTTTGTCGACCACACCGGCGAGACGATTGAGCGCAAAATCAAGCGTCACAGTGGCATCTGGCCCGATGCCGCGCTCGACGGAAGAGTGCGAAATATCGCGCTCGTGCCACAGCGCCACGTTTTCCATCGCGGGCACCACGGTCATACGCACGAGACGGGCGAGACCGGTGAGGTTCTCGGTCAGAACCGGGTTCTTCTTGTGCGGCATCGCCGAGGAGCCTTTTTGGCCCATCGAGAAAAACTCAGCGCCTTCAAGCACTTCGGTGCGCTGCATGTGGCGGATTTCAATCGCGATGTTCTCGATTGAGGAGGCAATCACGCCCAAAGTGGCAAAGAACATCGCGTGACGGTCGCGCGGGATAACCTGGGTCGAGATCGGCTCTGCGCGCAGGCCCATCTGTTCGCACACATGCTCTTCGACCGCCGGGTCGATGTTGGCAAAGGTACCGACGGCGCCGGAAATCGCGCCGGTGGCAATCTCCCATTTGGCTTTCTCGAGACGGTTCTTGTTGCGGTCCATCTCGGCGTAGAAACGCGCAAAGGTGAGCCCCATGGTGGTCGGCTCGGCGTGGATGCCGTGGGAGCGACCAACGCGAACGGTCATCTTATGCTCAAGCGCGCGTTTTTTCAGTGCGGCCAAGACTTTATCGACACCTTCGAGGAGGATGTCGGCGGCACGCACGAGTTGCACGTTGAGGCAGGTATCCAAGACGTCCGAGGAGGTCATGCCCTGATGGACGAAACGGGCCTCTTCGGAGCCAACGTGTTCAGCGAGGTGGGTCAGAAAAGCGATGACGTCATGTTTGGTGACGGCTTCGATTTCGTCGATGCGGGCGACGTCGAATTCGACGTCCTTGGCTTTCCACACTGCATCCGCGTTTTCCTGCGGGATCACGCCGAGTTTGGCCTGAGCGTCACAGGCGTGCGCCTCGATCTCATACCAGATTTTGAACTTGGTGGCGGGTTCCCAGATGTCGACCATCTCTTTGCGGGCATAACGGGGGATCATCGGCAGGCCTTTCAGGTTATACAAACGCGTCGCGGCTCTCTTACGGGGCTGGCGCCCTGCGCGCAAGTCTGACGCATTCCCCGCACAGTCAAAAGGCTTTGGCATAAGGGGGTCGCATGATAGAATTTAATTTCAAGAAAGCATTTTTTGGGTGAGATGGCTTTGTTTGATTACGGAGATCCCAAGCTGACGACTTTGGCGTTTCAGCTTCATGACATGATCCGGCCCTCCGGGGTCTTATTTTACCGTGCGCGATATGACGGCGGAAAGACCCTTTTGGAGGTTCTTGCCAATACCAGCATGCCGGTCAATCAGACATTGGACCGCATCCTGATGCCGGACAATACCATCGGTCATCTTGTGGTCGAGATGGGGCAGGAGATCGTGATCGACGACACGCTGACGCATCCTTTGGTACGAGACAGCGGGGCGGTCCACAACATGGGGATCATGGCCTATCTCGGCGTGCCGTGTCGGCTGAATGGCGAGGTCATCGGCGGCATCTCTGCCGTGCATCAACATCGCAGAAACTGGTCACAATCCGATATCGACGCGGCGCGTTGGGCGGCCCGCAATTATGAGGCGGTCGCGCGGGATCGCGTGGAGCGGCAGATGAAAAAAGGCTGGTCAGACCCCGATGATCCTGAGAAAAACGCCACGGACTAAAGCGTTTTTCGTTTAATCTGAATCAGATTGAGCGGAAAACGTTGCCACACTGAATTGATATTGTTGCGTTTCTCAAAAATTGAGTGCCTCAAGTTTTTGAGAAACGCTTTAAAAGGGCGTGACGCAGGACGCAGGACGCATGCGACAGGGGCACGGCGATGCTCAAGCGGGGGAGGGCGCGATGATCCGATTGCAAGATTTTGCCGGGCTTTGGTCCATGGCACGCGAGATCGAGGATTTGCGCGCGGGGGCCTTTTCGGAGCTCACCGGAACCTGTCGCTTTGTTGCGGAAGAAGGTGGCGGGTTGCAGCAGCACGAGCAGGGGCTTTTGCATTTGCCCGGTCGTCAGACGCCCTTGCAGGCGGAGCGCCGGTACATCTGGCGCAGCACGGCGCCCCATGAGGTGGCGAGGGACATCTCGGTGTTTTTCGACGATGGGCGATTTTTCCACAGCTTCGATCCGAATACGTCCAAGCCCAAAGCCGCGCATGCCTGTGCGCCCGATGCCTATGAGGTGCAGTACGATTTTTCCGACTGGCCGGTTTGGCAGGCTGATTGGCGGGTCACAGGCCCACGCAAGGACTACCTGTCGCGCAGTGTGTTCCGGCCTGCGCAAGGCGGTTGATGCGTGCGTGATTATAACGACGCGGAGAGACGTCGAGAGAAAAGGGCTTTGCACGAGAAAGGCTTCATGACGTGAAATATTTGATGACCGGATTAGGGATGGCGGCTCTATGGTGCACAACATCCGCAATGGCCAATGATACAGCCCCAACCCAGGAAGCGCTCGAAGCCCGGGTGGCCGAACTGGGACATTTCCTCGAACCCACACGACGCCACGAACCCTCATCGTTTCAACGAGATATTCGAGATCATTTTGGAGTATCGCCAAAGGTTCTGCGAAGATCTGTCCTGACGAAATATCCTGAGCCACAAAAGGCCGCCTCGTTTCCGAAGCGGCCATCTGTCCCTCGCTCTTTGGCGAGATGCCTCTCTTGCAGGCCACACCCAAATGGGCTGGCCCGCCTTCGGGCTTGTCTTATTCGTCGTCGAGGCTCTCGACGGCTTTTTCCAGCTCTTCTTTCGAGACTTCTTTCTCGGTCAGCTGAGCGTTCTCGGCGATATAATCGACCACTTTGTCTTCGAACAGCGGGGCCTGAATCTGCTGACGCATCTGCGGGTTTTGCTGAACGAATTCAAAGAACTGGCGCTCTTGGCCCGGGTATTGACGCGCCTGCGTCATAACCGCTTGGGTGAACTCGGCGTCGGTCACTTGGATCTCTTGTTTCTGACCGATGTCGGCCAGCAGGAGGCCAAGGCGCACGCGGCGTTCGGCCAGCGTGTTGTGCTCATCGCTTACCTCGATTTCCGGGTGATCGTGACCGTGCACGTCCGGGTTTTCCTCGTGCCACAGCTGGTGCGCGATCTGTTTCGCTTCGGCTTCCACCAGGGACGGCGGCAGGTCGAAGGACACGACAGCGTCGAGCTGGTCCAGCAGGCCACGCTTCATCACAGCGCGGGCAGCACCGGCGTATTCGGCTTCGAGACGTTCCGCGATCTGACCTTTCAGGGAGGCGAGGTCTTCGGCGCCGAATTTCTTGGCAAGCTCGTCGTCGATGGCGGAGTCCGCCGGGGCTTTGACCGCTTTGACTTTGCACTCGAACACGGCGTCTTTGCCGGCCAGGTTCTCTGCGCCGTATTCCTCAGGGAATTTCACTTCGACGTTTTTCTCGTCACCGGCTTTCAGACCCACGAGCTGCTCTTCGAAGCCCGGGATGAAAGAACCGGAACCCAGCACCAGCGGGTAATCTTCGGCCGCACCGCCGTCGAAGGCTTCGCCGTCGACCTTGCCGAGGAAGTCGATCACGACCTGGTCGCCATCGGCCGCTTCGCCGTCTTTGTCTTCAAAGTTCTGCGCGGTGGCAGCCAGATTTTTCAGAGCGTCTTCGATCTCGTCTTCGCCCGCTTTGACGACGAGTTTCTCGAGCGTCACGGTGGAGAGATCGGCTTCCGGGATCTGCGGCAGGGCTTCGTAGGTCATGGTGACGACGACATCGTCGCCCTCTTTCCACTCTTCGCCGCCTTCCATGGTGACATTCGGCTGCATCGCCGGTTTGTCGCCAGAGGCTTCGAAGTGATCGTTCATTGCGCCATCGACAGTTTCCTGCATGGCTTCGCCAAGGACACGCTGGCCGAATTGCTTTTTCAGGAGCGCCATCGGCACTTTGCCTTTGCGGAAACCCTTCATCTCGACTTCGGGCTGGGCTTCCTTGAGCTTGGTGTTGACTTTCTCGTCAAGCTCAGCGGCGGTGATGGTGATCTGATAGCCGCGCTTCAGACCTTCGTTCAGGGTCTCGGTGACCTGCATCTTGGCGTCCTTTTTACGTTCTTACGTCTCTTTTGGCCGCTGGACCGCGACCTGATAAATCAGACGCTCTTCTAGGGGCAGAATCCCTATCGTGCAAGGCTATTCCGTGGCCATTCTGGGCAGAAACCGCTCTGTTTCGCCACGGGCGCTTTTGTGGACCTGTGGCAACACTCAGGCGCGCCATTCCCGGGCCACGGCAGAAGGCGCTCGCAATGGCTTGCTCTCTTTTCGATCCGAATGGTAAATATGCGGCAATGAAAATTGCATAACGAGCATCTGATATCATGAAAAATTTCTCTGCTGTAGCGCTTGCCATGTCGTGTCTGATGCTTGTTGCCTGTGGCGAAAGCGGAACCGGCGGCAGCGAGGACGACACCCACGGTGGCGTGACGCAAGGGCAGCCGGATTGGGACAGCTATGAGGAAAGCAAGGTCGAGGCCGAGGCGTTGGAATCTGTTGCGAATATCTCCTCTCAGCCGTGGAACACCCGCGTCGATACGACCCCGACCCAGGACACCGCGTCGATGCGTGGCGTGTTCAGTTTTGACACCGGCGCGGTCGAGGCCGCGACGGGGGTAAATAGAAGCATCGTGGGCGAAATGACCATGGAGGCCGATTTCGGTGCAGGCACCGTCTCGGGGCAGTTGCACAACACTTTCGTGGATTACGGCAGTGAGCACGATCCCCTGTCGGGCAGTCTGAGCTATCAGGGGGACGTTGAGATCGCCGCAGGTGAGACCGATCTCACCACACGCAACGATGAAAACCCAATCAACACCGATATCAATGCCAATGGTGGCGCCTCTCTGACGTCAGGAGACGGCACGACTTATAATGTGCTTCTGGATGTTTTTGGCGATGTTCATGAAATTCCTGTTGTGGGGGATGGGCAGATCGTTGCCGTCGATGGTCTGCTCGAAGGCAATGTCACGCTCACCGACGCGGATGGCATCACCGATCCGACGGTCTATGACCTCGACGGCGAGTATTTCGTACACGAAGACGAGTGACGTCGGGCATCGTGATCCCAGACATCATGTCACGGCTTAAACATGCAAGGCTTCAACATGGTGTGACGCGCTCTCTGCGCCGGGCTGTCCGGTGGGGGAGGGGACTCGTGTGCACTGTCGCCGTCGGCGCAGGTGCGATGATCGCCTTTGGCTCTGGTTCGACCGTTGCACAGGATATGCCGGATGCGCTGGCCTGGGCTCATATCCAGAGAGCGCTGTCGGATATTGATGCGGGACATGAGGACAAGGCAGAACGACGGTTTCGTTGGCTTTTGATGCACGATCGCGGCAATGCGGAGCGCTCCGAGCGGTATCAGCATGCGCTGATGCTGTTGCGCCGGGAGCGCCCGCTGCGGTTTTCCGTGTGGGGCAATGTCACGCCCTCCTCGAACCTGCAACGCAACAGCAGCGAGGACAGCTTTCTGATTTTCCCTCTGGACGATCCCGAAAGCGGGGCGTCTTTTTCTCTGGGCACGACACTGCGCTTCAGTCATGCCTACCGTGAGGGGCATAGCGTGACCGGCGCCTTAAGCCTGGACCGCACTTTCGCCACGGCTGAGGAGCTTGACAACACAAGTCTCAGCTTTGCGCTCAGCCATGAATGGCTGTCTGTCGGGCGCATGACCGCCGTGAGTGTGAGCCGCAGTGTGCGGGGCTACAAGGATCTGGACAGCCGCTCGAGCACGCCGGATTACAACGACTGGGCCTTCGGTCTGAGCATGACCGAATGGCGCGACGAAGGCCGACAGCTGAGCACCTCCATTTCCCTGCGCCAACGCGATTACAAAGACCGGGATTACATGGATGGGCTGACCGGACATCTGAGAGCCTCTTACAGTCAGCCAGTTGCGGATCTCGGGCGTCTCACCTTCCAAGGCGCTCTGGGTAAGGCCGACCTGCGTCGCGATGTGTACTCTTATGAAGAACTGGAGCTGGGCATCCGTTTTGCACGTCACGAGAAAAACGGGCTGGATTGGGAGCTTGGGCTGGCGCGCATCTGGCGTGATTACGAAGACGATTTCGCTCCGCTCACGGACCCACGACAGGACCGCACCCACAGAATTTCTCTGGGCCTCTCCCATGACAAGCTGAAACTGCGTGACATGACCCCGCAGCTGAGATGCTCTTACAGCGACCAAAGCTCCAACGTGGCACTTTACGCGTTTGAGAGCCTGGATTGCTCAGCGTCTCTGAGCTACGATTTCTGATTTCGACGTTTGATTTTCTGTGCGGATAGGGAGCTTGGACCGCTCGCCCAATTGACTTTGGCGCAGGTGAGAGGAGACGTCTCGAAGCGAAACTGGCCTCAAGTCGCGCTCCGCGCGGTAGGCCAATTAAATATGAAAGGCAGAGCATAGAGCCAGATGCTCTCTGATCCCCCCCAGCTGTGGTCTATTGGCTGAGAAAAGAAGACACCCAACCCGATCAGCAGGGCAGAGAGTAGCTTAATTTACGCCAGATACTGTCCAGGTGAGGGGGAGGAGTTCAGCCAAACTGTGCCCGCATCGGGATATGTTTTTGAAAATTGTGAAATGCTGTGCAGTCTTTTCGATCTCAAAAGAAAGGGCCCCTGAGAGGGAGCCCTTTCCAAATTTGTAAGTCTCTTCCCGCTTAGCAGGAGTAGTACATTTCGTACTCGACCGGGTGCGGGGTGTGCTCGTAGGCGTAGACTTCTTCCCATTTGAGGTCGAGGTAGCCTTCGATCTGGCTCTTGGTGAACACGTCGCCTGCGGTGAGGAAGTCCATGTCGGCGGAGAGCTCTTCGAGCGCTTCACGGAGCGAGCCGCAAACGGTCGGGATCTCGGCCAGTTCTTCCGGCGGCAGATCGTAGAGGTCTTTGTCGGACGCTGGGCCCGGATCGATTTTGTTCTTGATGCCGTCGAGGCCAGCCATCAAGAGGGCCGCGAAGCACAGATACGGGTTTGCAGCGGGATCGGGGAAGCGCGCCTCGACACGTTTCGCTTTCGGGGATTCCGCCCACGGAATACGCACACAACCGGAACGGTTACGGGCGGAATACGCACGCAGAACCGGAGCTTCGAAGCCCGGGATCAGACGCTTGTAAGAGTTGGTGGACGGGTTGGTGAAGGCATTGAGCGCTTTCGCGTGCTTCAGGATACCACCGATGAACCACAGGGCTTCGTCGGAGAGATCGGCGTATTTGTCGCCAGCGAAGAGCGGCTTGCCGTCTTTCCAGATCGACATGTTCACGTGCATGCCGGAGCCGTTGTCGCCTTTGATCGGCTTCGGCATGAAGGTGGCGGAACGGCCATAGGCGAGAGCCACGTTGTGGATCACATATTTGTATTTCTGCAGGTTATCAGCTTGCTCGGTCAGCGACCCGAAGATCATGCCGAGCTCGTGCTGGGACGTTGCCACCTCGTGGTGGTGCTTGTCGACCTTCATGCCCATGTTCGCCATGGTGGTCAGCATTTCGCCACGGATGTCCTGGCCGTCGTCGGACGGGTTCACCGGGAAATAGCCGCCTTTGTAACCCGGGCGGTGGCCGAGGTTGCCCATTTCGAACTCAGCGTCGGTGTTCCAGGCTGCGCCGTCTGCGTCGATCTCATAGCCCACTTTATTCGGGGAGACGGAGTAACGCACATCGTCGAAGAGAAAGAATTCCGCTTCCGGGCCGAAGTAGGATTTGTCGCCGATACCCGAGGAGATCAGGTAGGCTTCTGCGCGCTCAGCACAGCCGCGCGGGTCGCGGTCATAGGATTCGCCGGTGTCGGGCTCAACCACGGTGCAGTGCACGCAGAGGGTTTTCTCGGCGTAGAACGGGTCGATGTAAGCAGATGTCGGATCCGGGATCAGTTTCATGTCGGATTCTTCGATGGATTTCCAGCCAGCGATGGAGGAACCGTCGAACATGAAGCCTTCTTCAAAGAAGTCTTCATCCACTTCCGTGTGGCGCAGAGTCACGTGCTGCAGCTTGCCGCGCGGGTCGGTGAACCGCACGTCTACATATTGGACGTCTTCGTCCTTCATGGTCTTGAGAACGTCTTGGATGCTCATTTTTGACCTTGTCCTTTGGTTGATAATTGCGTTTTGGCGAAAGGCGCGACCCCGGATTACCCCTCGGCTCCGCGCCATGCGCCTCCCTTACAGCGCGTCTTCGCCAGACTCGCCTGTTCTGATGCGGATGGCCTGCTCGACGGGCGAGACAAAGATTTTGCCGTCGCCGATCTTGTCCGTCTTGGCCGCGGCCACGATCGCCTCGATCGCGCCATCCACCTGATCGTCCGACAGGACGACCTCGATTTTCACTTTCGGAAGGAAGTCCACAACATATTCAGCGCCGCGGTACAGCTCCGTGTGACCCTTTTGACGCCCGAACCCCTTCACCTCGACCACGGAAAGACCCTGTACGCCGATGTCTTGCAGCGCTTCTTTCACTTCATCGAGTTTGAAGGGCTTGATGATCGCTTCGATCTTTTTCATGGACCTTCGACTCCCTAAATTTCATTTGGTGACTGTGAGACCATTTCTCTTATCCGGCCACAATCGACTAACCTGACGGCAGCGAAAACGCCCACAGGATTCGCGCCTTTGTGCATATTATTTGTGCATAGTGGATTCAAAAAGGGCAATTTAAAAACTTATGAGGTTTTTTATGGCAGAATGGCTGACCCGTGCACAAATGCGCGCCATTGATCTTGTGGCTTTCGGCTCTGTTGTGTTGATGAGACGGGGAGGAGCGCTATGAGCGAGATTCTGACATCGGCGCAAATGCGTGCCATTGAGAAAACCGCCATCTACAGCGGCGAAGTCACAGGCCTCGAGTTGATGGAACGCGCAGGCGCGGGCGTCGTCGAGGCCGTCATGGCGGAATGGCCCGACCTGGCGCAGTCCTCCTACAAAGCCATCGTCCTTTGCGGCCCCGGCAACAACGGCGGCGACGGTTTCGTCATCGCGCGCCTGTTGAAACATCGCGGCTGGGAGGTGGAGGTGTTTCTCTATGGCGCCCCCGACAAACTGCCGCCCGATGCGAAGGTGAATTATGAACGGTGGGGGGCGTTGGGGGAGGTTGCTCCGCTGACAGATGAGAGGATGGATGGATATGGCGAAGATCATAAGGGAACAGCGCTTGCCGTCGACGCGCTGTTTGGGACCGGCCTGACGCGCCCTTTCAATGCGTTGCCGCGCACCCAAATGGAACTGAACTATTGGCAAGCGGCTTCGGCAGAATACGGGCTGCCTCAGGTGGTGTCAGTAGACATCCCATCTGGCGTTTGCGCGGACAGCGGGCGGTATCTTGGGGTCGATGATAATCCATTCGACGACTGTGTCATGGCCAATCTCACAGTGAGCTTTCATCGCATGAAGCTCGGGCATGTGCTGGCCGAGGGCCCTAAAGCCTGCGGAAAAACAGTTGTTGTTGATATTGGCTTGACCGAAGGGCATTCCGATGCCGCGCAACTTACAAGTTTGGAACTTTGGAGGCTTCAAAAGAGATGAGCAGCGCCCACAAATACACATACGGCCACGCCCTGATCCTCTCCGGGCTCTCCGGCAAAACCGGTGCCGCGCGTCTCGCCGCCCGCGCCGCTCTGCGCGTCGGCGCAGGCCTCGTCACCCTCGGCACCCCGCATGAGGCCGTCACAGAAGTCGCCGCCCAGATCACTGCCCTCATGCTCACCGAGATCGACACGCCGGAAATCCTGTCCCGTGTGCTGACCGACAAACGCCTCAATGCGCTCTGCATCGGTCCCGGTTTCGGTGTCGAACGCGCTGTGGAATTCCTGCCCCATGCACTCGCCGCCAAACGTGCCACGGTGCTCGACGCCGACGCACTCACGGCGCTCTCGGAAAGCGAAACCGGCTTTGCCAATCTCCATGAAAATTGCGTCCTCACGCCCCACGCGGGCGAGTTCAAGCGCCTCTTTCCCGATATCGCTGCGAAACTGACGGAGCCGCCTACCAAAGGCCCCGCCTACAGCAAAGTCGACGCGACGCGCGAGGCCGCCAAACGCGCCGGCTGCAGAGTGCTTTTCAAAGGCCCGGACACGGTCATCGCGTCGCCAAACGGGCGCTGTTCGATCAATGCCGCCGTCTATGGGCGCGCTGCGCCCTGGCTCGCCACCGCAGGTTCCGGCGATGTGCTCGCGGGGCTGATCACCGGTCTCATGGCGCGTGGCTTGACGCCGCATCAAGCCTGCGAAACCGCCGCCTGGCTGCACACAGAGGCCGCCCGCAGCTTTGGTCCCGGCCTGATCGCGGAAGACCTGCCAGAAGAATTGCCGAAAGTCTTCCGGACGCTCGACCTATAAAGGCGTTTTAGGTTTCCTTTGCTGCTCCAAATACTTGAATAACAAAAGCCGCCTTAAAAAAAGGGCGGCTTTTGTTATTCAAGTGCGGCGCTTAAAAATCAGGCAGCGAAGGCCATGCCCGTCTCGCTCATCACCATGAGCCCGTCGGCATAGATCACTTCCTCGCGCTCGAAGGTCAGCTTGAACCGTTTCGGAGCAGGGGTGTCGACGCCCAAAAGCGTTCGCATTCCCGCCCGCGTGATCACCCGGTCGCCAGGTTCAAGAAACTCGACGGGAAGCATGCCATCGGCAGTCATAACAGATGTACCAAGGGGCAAGCCCTTGTCATGATTGGATAAAATGTCTCGCACGCGGAGTCGTTTCGACGGATTTCGCCCGTCGTCATGCTCATGATCGTGCCCGCTGCCTTTATAGGTCATGTCAGGGCCTCTATATGTCTCTGCCTCATATGCTCCATAGAATATGTTAATTTTGTGTTACCGAACAGGATTTTCTTGGGCAGAGACGATGGCTCTCTATGAGTTGGCGTAGAATTGTCTCTTTCCCTCCCGAATGCCTTTTGCTATCAGACGCGCTACGCGGGTGTGGCGAAATTGGTAGACGCACCAGATTTAGGTTCTGGCGCCGCAAGGCGTGGGGGTTCAAGTCCCTCCACCCGCACCATTTGAATTCATTGAACATTTTTTGTTTTCTCCTCTGCCTAATCTTGCGAACCGGTCAAAGTTTCGCAATTTGTTTCGCACATTCACGGTTTGGACTTGCTTCGTTCCCGCTTCTGTTGCGCCCGTTTCGACGCCTTTTTCTGGTCCGCTCCCGAGGCATATTTCTGAGCCATCTCAAGGGTTTTGTGTCCAGTGACCGCCTGAATATCGCGGATATCGACACCGGCATCGGCCATCTCCTTGGCCGCCGTGTAGCGCCATCCGTGGAGCACCAACCTGTTATACACATCCTTGACGCCAATCGCTTCGCGCACGTCCTCTACGGCCTTCTGAACCTGTCGCTTGCCAAGCGGCGCGGTCGCATTCTTGGCAAGAATATGCTTTCCAGGCCGAGGAAGCCCCGCGAGATATGCTTGCAACCTCGCGGGGCAGTAAACATAGATCTTCGCGCCTGTCTTTTGCTGAACGACCGACATATACTCGCCGTCGAAATCCTCCCACCTCATCGCCACGCAATCTCCAAGCCGCTGGCCTGTGCCGATCGCAAGCTCATAGATTGTGCGGGCGACTGACAGCCCATGATCTTCACAGTGCCGCTCATAGGCTTCCAGCTTGTCCGCAGGCCAAGCCTCATAGGCCGCCCCCTTCAGCTTGCCGATGCCCACAACCGGGTTTCGTTCGATCCACTCAAGATCCACCGCCCGCTGCAACAGGATCGACAGCACGGCGATCCGTTCATTGGCCTTCGACCAAGTCTCCTTCAACTCATCCCGCACACGCAGCGCGTCGGCCCGCTTGAAATGCCGCACATCCTTGGAGCCGTTCTTCTCGCGGATATCTTCGCAATGGCGGCGATAGTTCTTCTTGGTGCCAGCGGCCAGCTCCTTGAACTCGGCACTGGAATAGTAGCTGACGATCAGCGCTTCCCACGTCGTTTTGACGATCCGCTTGCTCTTCCCGTTGCGAATGGCCCAGTACCTCAGGGCAAATTTCTCGGTGTCCGGGTCGTCTGGCAGCCGCTCCCGGAACTTGCCCTTGCGAAAGTAGATGTAGGTCTTGGCCTTGACGGTGTGAAATTCGAGATAAGGGAGATCTGGCCGTTTCATACGACAAAGGCCTCCGGCTCGATCATGCTGCCCGTCAGGACCGCCTCGATCTCGGCCACCACCCAAAGGGTGTGCTTTCCAAGCCGGATCGGTGGAGGAAGCGCGCCTTGTTCGACGAGAAACAGGAATTCCCTAACGGTCAGCGAGAGCATCCGTGCCGCCACTTTTGCCTCTACGGCGAGCCTTTCGAGTTTGGCCATGGCTGAGCTCACGTGGTTTTGGCAGCGGACTTGTCGAGGACAGGCTTTCGTTGCTGCGGCTCGACCATGCGGGCGTTCAGAAACTCATCCATCGCCCCGTCTGGCACGAAGTACAGTCCACCAATCTTCACATGACGAAGTTGCCTCGTTGAGATCAGCGACCGGACACGGCGTTCAGGCCAGCCGAGGCGTTGCGCCAGCTCCTTTGGGGTCTCCAGATTATTTTGCATGGCGAATCCTCGAAAAATCGTAGACTATTTGCAGAAATCGAGACGAATCCAATTAGGAATGTATCGCCTCGAATTCAAGGTACACAATTCGATACTGGATGCAAGTCTAATGACAATTGCGAAGCGACTCGCCCATTTCCGAAAAAGCCTTGGCAAAACACAGATCCCCTTTGCGGAGGAACTTGGCGTCTCGCAATCGGCGTACAAAAACTATGAACGCGAGGCGACCGAACTGCCGATCAGCCTCGCGGTCAAACTGTGCCAGGACTACGACCTGTCGGCGGAATGGCTGCTGCTTGGGCGGGCGGGCATGACCACCAAGATGACGGACGAGATCATCGAAAGTGCCGTTGTGGTGACGCGTGAATTCCTGACCGAACACGGGTTGGACGTGCCGCCGGAAAAAGAGGCGAAGATTGTCCGATACCTGGTTCGCAAGATGTCCGAGACGGGCAAGCTGAACCCGGCGGAATGTGAAGAAATTATCAGATTGGCAATTTGAAGAGAGGCATATGTCCACACCGGAAGAAATAAGACAGGTCATGCGCGAGGCTCTTGAACGGCAGCGCGCACAGGTGCTTGCAACGATGTCGGCCAGTGATCAGCGCCTTGTGAACATTGCGCCCAAGCCAGAGTTGGAAAAGGCACGGGCCAAGGCGCGGTCGGCATTCCGCAACGCGTTGTTTTGGCCCATGGCGCAGGCCAGCGCGGCAGGTGCCGTTATGGGCTACGCCTTCGTCCTCGCCGCACTGGCCAGTTTGAGCGGCCATGCCCCCAATCCACTGACAGCCCCCGTCGCGTCCGCCAGCGGGCTTGTCGCCCTTCTGTCGCTGGCGCAATTTGCCTATCTGATCCACAGCCGATAACGACCCGGCGCAGCCGCGCCCAAGACTGAAAGAGCAGACCTCATGCCCACCCTACGCTGGTTGACCCGAGACGACGATGTGCGCGCCGCCGAAAAGGTGCCTTACCGCCTGTTGGAGGAGGCCTCTGAGCTGGGCTATGGCGACCGGGATGCGGGCAATATGCTGATTCAGGGCGATAACCTTGAGGCGTTGAAGGCCCTGCTGCCCTATTACGCGGGTCAGGTGAAATGCATCTATATCGACCCGCCCTATAACACCGGATCGGCCTTCGAGCATTACGACGACAATCTGGAGCATTCGCAATGGTTGGCCATGATGTGGCCCCGGCTGGAGCTGCTGAGGGAGTTGCTGGCCGAGGATGGCTCGATCTGGGTGAGCATTGATGACCGGGAAGGGCATTACCTTAAGGTCATCATGGATGAGGTGTTCGGGCGTGGGAATTTTGTAGCTAATGTCATCTGGCAAAAGAAGTATGCACCTGCAAACGACGCAATTTGGCTAAGCGACAACCACGATCATTTGATGGGTTTTGCGAAATCTAAGGCGATTTGGCGACCTAATAAACTCGCGAGAAGCGAGAAATCGAACGCAGCCTACAAAAATCCGGATGACGATCCAAGAGGCCCATGGAAGGCGGGCGACTATACCTGTGCGAAATCGTCCGAGGAACGTCCCAACTTATATTATCCTGTCACCAATCCTTTTACTGGTGAAGAGATTTGGCCCAAAACTACGCGTGTCTGGGGCTATGGCAAAGACGAATATGAGCGTCACGCAAAAGAGAATCGTCTATGGTGGGGCAAGACCGGCAAGAACAAGGTGCCTGCTTACAAGCGCTTTTTGTCAGACGTCGAAGATGACGGCGCTGTGCCCCAAACCATTTGGCTTTGGGGTGATGTGGGGCATACCCAAGATGGACGAAAAGAGCAGATTGCGCTGAATGCGAAGCCATTCGGGACACCTAAGCCCGAGAGGCTTCTGGAACGCATCATGGAGATGACTACCAGCCCGGGCGACCTCGTGCTCGACAGCTTCCTTGGCTCCGGCACCACTGCCGCCGTCGCCCAGAAAATGAACCGCCGCTATATCGGGATCGAGATGGGGGATCATGCCGTCACCCATTGCGCGCCGCGTCTGCAAAAGGTGATCGACGGCGAGCAGGGCGGGATTTCCAAGGTCCAGAACTGGCAAGGCGGCGGTGGCTTCCGTTTCTACCGCCTCGGCCCTCCGGTCTTTACCGAAGATGGTCAGATCCAGCCCGATATCCGCTTTCCCGTGCTGGCCGCCCATATCTGGTTCGCCGAAACCGGCAGCCCGTGGACAGAGCCGCAGCCTCTCACGCCCTTCCTTGGTGCGCAGGAGGGTCGGGGCTATGCGCTTTTGTACAACGGCATTCTTGGCGACAAGTCGGTTTCGGGTGGCAATGTGCTGACCCGCAAGACGCTGGCCGTGATCCGCGCGGCACAAGGCGATTTCACCGGCCCGCTGACCGTCTATGGCGAGCGCACGGCGCTGTCCGAGGCGACCTTGAGGGCCGAACAGATCGAATTCAAACAAACCCCATATGACGTGAAGGCCCGCAGATGAAACTCAAGCAGTATCAAAAGGAGTCCCTGAAAACGCTGCGCCGGTTCTTTGAAGAGGCCCGCATCACCGGCCCGAAACCGGCCTATGAGGCGTTGACGGCGGAACCGGAGCTGGCGAAACGGCTCAAGGGCTACGCGGCGGGTTACAAGCCTATCAAGGCCCTGCCAGAGGTGCCCTATGTCTGTCTGCGCCTGCCCACGGGCGGCGGCAAGACGATCTTGGCTGCGCATTCGATCACCGTGGCCAAGGACGCCTGGGTGGAAAAGGATTTCCCACTGGTGCTGTGGCTGGTGCCAACGAACACCATCCGCATCCAGACCGCCGAAGCGCTGAAGAACCCGCGCCACCCGTATCGGCAGGTGCTGGATGAGGCCTTCGAGGGCCGCGTGCGGGTGTTCGACATTGGTGATTTCACCCAGATCACGCCGCATGACCTGCGCTCGAACCTCTGTGTCGTGGTCGGCACGATCCAGACGCTGCGGGTTAGCAATACCGATGGGCGCAAGGTTTACGCCCATCACGAGATGCTGGAGGGGCATTTCAGCACCGTGTCGCTTAACACGCCGGGGCTTGAGCGGACTGAGGCCGAGGGGACCGGGGGCATCCGGTTCAGCTTTGCCAACCTGATGCATCTGCACCGCCCGCTCGTGATCATGGACGAGGCGCACAAGGCGGGCACGAACCTCAGCCAGGATGTCTATGAGCGCATCAACCCGAGCGCGTGCATCGAATTCACCGCAACGCCTAAGGGGTTCAACAACATCCTTCATTCCGTGACAGCGCAGGAGTTGAAGGATGAAGAGATGATCAAGATGCCGGTGGTGCTGGACGAGGCGGAAACCTGGCAGGGGGCGGTAAACTCGGCCATTCTGAAACGTGCCGAGTTGCAGGAATACGCCGATCTGGACCGGGAGGGCTATATCCGTCCCATCGTGTTGTTTCAGGCCCAGAAGAAGGGTGAGGATGTTACCGTAGACGTGCTGCGCAACCATCTGATTGAGAATGAAAATATCGACCCGGACAAGATTGCCGTGGCGACGGGGGCACAGCGTGATCTGGACGGGATCGACCTGTTCAAGCCCGACTGCCCGATTGAATATGTCATCACCATCGAGGCCCTGAAAGAAGGCTGGGATTGTTCCTTTGCCTATGTGTTCTGCTCGCTGGCCAATATCCGCAGCTCGACCGACGCCGAACAGCTTCTGGGCCGGGTGCTACGGATGCCCTATGCCACGAAACGCAAGGAACCGGCGCTGAACAAGTCCTACGCCAAGCTGGTGTCGAAGCATTTCTCCGAGGCCGCTGTCAGTCTGCGCGACAAGCTGGTCGACATGGGGTTCGAAGAGGGCGAAGCGGAAGACAATATCGAGGCAGAGCAGCCGGGGCTTGATGACGGGCTGTTCGGACGGCAAACCCGGCCGCGCCCGACGATGACGGTGGAGCTGGACGCCTCCGAGGCGGAACGTAAGGAGATCGGCGGTGTCGCGCCCGGCAAGATCACGGTGTCGGCAGGCGATGACGGCAAGACCCGGATCGAATTCACCGGCGTGCCCAAGCCCAAGGATGAAGAGCGTCTGTTCAAGACGGCTCCTGCGCGCCTGCATGGCGTGCTGCGTGAGAAACTGGATGCGTTCAAGGCGCAGCACGTCGATGATCTGGCCCCCGCCCATCTGGGTGAAGAATTCACCGTGCCGCGCCTGATGGCGCATGTGCAGGGTGAGCTGGTCTTTGGCGATACCGATATCCTGATGGAATATCACGACTGGTCGCTGGCCGATCATCCGGCGCGGCTGACCAAGGCCGAGTTCGATATTGTCGAGACAACCAACACCTTCGAGATCGACCTTGATGGCAATCGCCTGTCGATATCGGCGGCGGACAGCTCCGAACAACTTTCGCTGGACATCGACGTAGACGACTGGACGCCGAATTCGCTGGTGCGCTGGCTGGATGGCAAGGTGCGCGATCAATGGATCGGCCAGGCGGAGCTTCTGGCCTGGCTGAGTGATGTCGTCACCTATCTAAACCGCGACCGCGATATCCCCCTATCGCAGCTGATGCGCTGCAAGTTCATCCTGGCGCGCAAGTTGAATGAGAAGATCCGGGGTTTCCGCCAGATGGAGCGCGACAAGGTTTACCAGATGAACCTGTTCGGCCCGAGGCGCGCGTCGAGGTGTCGTTCGATGACGGCATCCGTTTCTTCGACGAGATGTATTTCGACGTGCCGAAGTATCGGGGCATGTACAAGTTCAACCGGCACTTCATGGGACCGGACGAGGTACCGACCTTCGACAGCAAGGATGGTGGCGAAGAGGTCAAATGCGCCTTGGCGCTGGATGCCCTGCCGGGCCTGAAATACTGGACCCGCAACGTCAGCAGGCACCCGAATTCTTTCTCCCTGCCGACCTCGACCGATAAATTCTATCCGGATTTCGTGGCCGTCATGGAGGATGGTCGTCTCTTGGTGATCGAATACAAGGGCAAGCAGTTGTCTCCGGAAGAAAGTCGGGACAGCCGCGAAAAGGAATTGATCGGCCAGCAGTGGGCCAAGGTGTCAGAGGGCAAGGCTGTCTTCGTAATGGCGACGATGGAACATGGCGATCCGAAGGAAGTGCGGGCGCAGGTGATGGACGCTTTAGGGGGATAGGGGCGGAGAGCCGACCTTCGCCGCAGTTGTAACAGACAATCGAAGAAATTCAAGAAACGGACCTTCGATCGACTGAGACTAAACAGTCCCCTCACAGTCACCAGGCATGTTTGAAAGCACTTGCAGTTGATGCTCCAAAAGGTTACATATTATATACTCTTAGCTGGGTGTTTATGAACGCTCTACGCCGGGTGATGCGCCAGGCTGACAAAAATTGAACGATATCGGGCGCCGACTTCGAAATGTTTGTCGTCACCGGTCGTTCCTCCTCGGAGCCGACAAACATTTCGAAGTCGGACGCTTAAGTAAGAGAATTGAATGGACCATCCTGTTCGCGAAAGCACCAATAAAGTGTTGCGCAGCCGGATGGTCCAACTTTTAAAGGATGGTTACAACATCCTCAATCAGTCAAACATTGTTTTCGTATGTGGCGGAAACTTAAAGACCGACATGAGGAGCAAGTTTGAGGCAGTATTCCCTCAGCTCCTGCCAGAGTATGAGTTTTTCAAGCCCGAATTTGCGATGGAAAACTATTTTTCCTTTGGCGATACAGAACCTTTCGACATCGCTGATTTTGAGGCCATGGTCGCTGATCTTTCTATTGCGATAGTTCTTTTTCCAGAGGCACCCGGATCGTTCGCTGAGTTGGGCTATTTTTCGGGCCAGCCCCCACTGTCCAGAAAAATTGTTCTAGCGTTGGACCTAAACCATCAACGATCTGGAAGCTTCATATCCTTGGGACCGGCGACGAAAATATCAAAAACATCAGTATTTGGGTACCCAATCCAGCTCGATTATAAGAATCCCGATTTTACGATTGTGTCTACGCGTATCACTGAACACGCAAAGCTGTCAAAACGAAAGCGAAAGTTTGTCCCCAAAGAATTTAATGAATTGAGCAGCTTTGAGCTTTTTGCACTTATCCATCGGCTTGTTGATCTTCTTGTTGTAGCGACAGGAGAAGACATCGAGTCGATGCTACGAAGCGCGTTTAAAAGCCAAGTGTCACCAAGCCGAATCAAAAAAATTGTCTCAATCTTAGTTGGTTCTGGGAGATTGCTAGAGACCGGCGATTTTGGTCACTTAACTGCATCCAGTGAACGCCCCTTCGCGCTTACTTTGGTCGACGGGGCAAAAACAGAGCTTACAGAGATTTCTGTCGAAACATCCGCACTGCTATACTCAAGTGAAAACGGCTTTGCCCCCGTACTCGAAGGCCTTTCAGAATGCTGATCAAACAAATTGCACGGTCTACCCAACTCAATGAGGAAGATTTGCGACGTTTGGCAGCTAATGCCAGTAGTCATTACAAGCTTTACGACATTCCCAAGCGGAGTGGAGGAATGCGGCGCATCGCGCACCCGAGTCGCGAACTGAAGGCAATTCAGCGATGGATTGACAAGGTCATTGTGCAAAGATTGCCAGTGCATGATGCAGCGACTGCTTATCGGAAGGGCGCTGGCATCCGTGAAAATGCTGAGCGTCATCGTAAAACTCTGTATACAAACAGGTATGACTTTGCGAATTTTTTTCCATCGTTCAAAAGGGAGCAAGTCCAAAGCTTTCTTCAATCTGCAGCTGCAAAAGTTGGACTAATATTGAGCGATGAAGACGCTGACTTTATTGGCTGCATCGTGTGCCGGTATGACCGTTTAACCATTGGAGCACCGAGCTCTCCGTCAATTACGAATGCAATGATGTTTCCGTTTGATCAGCTTCTTTTTGATTACTGCGCAAAGAGGAATTTAGTTTATACTCGCTACGCTGATGACATTTTCATTTCTTCTTATGCACCTGATCAACTTTTGAATCTTGAAGCAAGAATTGCGGAAACAAAAAGACAAATTCCACATCTGTCTATACGCCTAAACCGTCAAAAGACGGTACACCTTTCAAAGAAGTACCATAGGAGCGTTGCGGGTGTCACAATCACTCCAGATCATCGGCTCTCGATCGGCAGAAGCCGAAAGAGGGAGATAAAAGCATTGGTTCACCGGTGGTCTGTTGGAAAACTCGAAAAATTCGAAGTCGACTACATGCGCGGTTTGGTGGCATTTGCGAGGGACATCGAACCGAGCTTTGAAGATGCGTTGAACAGAAAGTATGGCAAGCAGAGGATCGAGGAGATACTCAGAAATCCAACTTTGTCGGACTCTCCAAACTGGCCTGAAGTCGGAGATGTTGATGACGAAATTCCATTTTGATTCCTGGCATCGTCTGGTGGGAGCATGCCGGTGAGTTTTAGAGGCGTATACGCTTGGTAGGAGTCTGGTCGCTCGCCACCACTCTGATTTCGCGCTTGCAGCGAAAGTCTGGTCCGACGGGCCGCACCGCGGCACCGGAACCCTGAGGCGGATGTCGGCTCTGGGCCGTTCACGTCATCCCGCACTGAACAGTTCCGCCACAGGCACCCCGAGCGCCTCGGCGATCCTCAGTATCGTCTTAAGGCCCGGATTACGTTCCCCGCGTTCAATCCCGCCGATGTAGGTTCGGTCAAGCTCCACGGTCAGGGCAAAGCCTTCCTGTGAATAGCCCTGTGCCTTGCGCAGCTCGCGCAAGCGCTTCCCAAAATCCTCGACTGTAAACGTGCGCTCCATACCGCTGTAGCGCAAAAAAGGTGTTTAATCGTCCACGGACTAATCGTATCATTCTCACATAAGAGGAGATTTCGATGAGTTTATTACGATTTGCCGGCCAGTTGTTCGCGGCATCACTGATTTCCAGTGTGGCGACATCCGCCCACGCCCAAGATCACCTGACCGAAACGCTCACCCCCGAACCGCGCCCTTACCCCTACGCGATCCTCGATATTCAGCCGGGTACGGAGGCGATGGAGGCGAGCAGCATGTTCGGGGAGCGGATGATGCTGATCCTCGTGCCGGAACAGGTCGCGCTGCGGGTCGAGAATGGCGAGGGGCGCGCCTTTGCGCTGACCTTCGATCAGAAACTGGTGACGCAGGGCGTGGGACTGCACGCCCGCATGGGCCGCGATCCCTATGCCGAGATCACCGCCGCGCTGGCGACCGAGGCCATGGGCGGGCGGGTGCTGCAAATCCGGCGCACGATGCGCGAGCCAAATGAGAACCTGCCCGAACCTGCCGCGTTGATCGCGCAGTTGGAGGAGCGCTATGGCCCGCCGTCGCAACGCACGGCCTACGGTGCAACCTGGGCGTGGGGGGATGAGGGATTTATTGCCGATCTTGACAGTCAGCCGTTGCACGAGATCACGACAGTTGATCGCTTTGGCTCCCGCAAGACGACGCAGTATCGGCCCTGTTCAGGCGGTTTCAGTGGCGATGCCGAGTACCGTTTCCGCCAGCATCGCGAAACACCGATCATGCCGGGGTGCACGGCGCTGTTCTCGGTCAGCTTCAACGGTGGCGCGCAGAATTCGACTGTCAGCTTTTCGCTGACCGATTTCGACCTGATCCGCCAGCATGTGGCCGAAGTAGATCGTCAGATCATCGAGGCGCTGACGGATGACGCGCCGGTCGCGCCCGCCGATATGGACCTTTGAGGCCATGACCGACACTGCATCTGAGTCCCAGACCTGCCCGTTCTGCTACACCGAAATGGACGCCCGGGCAGACGTTTGCCCAAACTGTCTGGCCACCAAAGACACGACACCCGAATGGGCCAAGCGCCTGAAGGTCTACTGGTCGGCGGCTGTCGTCATATTCATAGGGCTTGCGCTGATGTTCATAGACGGCAAGGGCATGAACTGGTGGGGGATGCCTTTTGTGGGCGTGGGCGTCTTCTTCCTGCTCAAGGCCCGCAAGGTAGACGTCTCGGATGTGATTTGGCACCGCAAGGAATAGGATAGCCCCCTCATGGAAACTCACTGGATCGACAGCCCAAAACACCGAGCCGACCGCAAGGAACTGGCTGACCTCTGCGGCCGCCTCCGCACTCCGGCAGAAGACGCACGGCTTGCCGAGCTGAAGGCACGGGTGCGAAACTGGGCGCAGCTCAATCAGGCCGCAGAGGAGTTCGTGAACGGCGCGCCATGAACGGCTGTGCTCGCCCTTCAAACTCCAGTTGTTGCCACACAGGACCAATATGTCGAAAGCAAGCCCCAACAAACCATTCCGGGTGAAATGCACGCTCTGCGGCACCATCGCGGAAAGCTGGCACTATGCAGCTAAAGCGCCGAAATGGGCGACCAAGGGCATGGTGTCTTGCGAATGTGGCAACATCACCGCCGATAGCCTGGGCTACAAGAACCTCGGGCGGGTTTTCGAAAAGCAACAAGGCACGGCAGAAGGCGTGGAGTGATCCGCTATTCTCCGCATTTCGTGCGGAGAATAGGCCGCGTAATCTCCGCACCCTGCCCAACAGGGTCACAAGTCGAAACTGGCTACCCGCGCCTGAATGCCATTTGCGACAACATCGGTCAGCGCGGAGGGGAAGCCCTTGGGCAGCGCGGCCTGTGTTTCCGCTAGCGCCCCCTCCAAACGCCCGGCAACCTCTGCCAATACCTCTTCCGCCAGCGCCACGCCGAACCCTGCCGCCTTGGCGGCTTGCAGAAAGTGACGCGGCACCACCTCGTTGATCCGGTAATGCCCATCCACCGCCATGGCGAGGCGCATCCGGTTCTGGCGGATCTGCCCGTCATCAACGGCCTTCTCAGCGCTCAGCACATCGTAGAGAGGCGTCATGCGGAAGCCGCCGGGGCGCAGCGCGACGCTGAAATTCTTAGCGTGGCCGTCCGTCGCGCCCAAGAGCCAGAATAGAACCTGCGCGCGGAAGAAAGCGCGCCGATCGGCCAGCGCGTCATCGCTGCCCGAAAGCAGGCCGATACCCTCGGTGATCCCCGGCCCACCGTCCATCTGGTATTTCTGGCTGGGCGGCACAGAGAGGGCCTGACAAAAATCCTCCTGTGGTAGGCGGATCAAGCGCCCGTCTGCGGTCCAGCGCCGGTCAAATCGCGTCACCACAAGGCTGCGCACATCCTCGAAATCGACGATCTCGACCTCAGCCACATCCGCGCCCATGGCGCGGCAGAAGCTCATGCAGAAGAATTCGTTTTCCACGCTGTCCGACAGGTTGATCCCGTTCGGCAGCACGCCAAGCTGGGTCTTCAGGATATGGGTCGTGGGCGTCATACCCGAGGGTCGGACCCATTCGCCATTGTGGCGCAAGAGCGCGGTTTTCTCCTGCGCACCGGCAATGGAAATGCGGAAATCGTCGTCTTCGTCGAGGCCAAGCGGGGCGCTCGCCAGATTGCGAAGCAGGGCAGCGATCTGGGCGTCAGTCACTGGCTCGCCCTCCAGCCCGTGCGCCTCGGACACCTCACCCGAGACGAATTGCAACGCCCCCACACAGTCCCGCCCGATCTTCTCCAGCATGTTCCAAGCATCGGTGCCACCCGCGCGCACCCGCGCCGCCACACGCTCGCGGATCGCCTGATTGTCAGGCAGCAGGTTTTCCAGATAGGCGATGACCGGCGCGCCCTGATGTGCCTCTTCGCGCAGGGGCAGCGACAGCGAGATCGGCATGGCATGTTCCCACGCCAGCCAACCCGGATCATAGGCAAAACTGATCGCGCCGGAGCTGGCAAGGCGCAGATGCCCCACCAGACGTCCGTTCAAAAGCACCTGCATCGTGCCGCTCCGTCCGCGCCGGTTTGATTTTTTGGGGGCCATCAGAAGATGTCCTCAATCTCAACCGAGCCGCCGCGCTCAACCAGCCGGAACTCCAACCCGAGCGCTGCCATTACAGCCAAGAGCGTTGCCAGTTTGGTGCCCGCATCGCCGTTTTCCAGCGACGAAATTGTCGCCACGCGCAGATTGGTACGCGCGCTGATATCGCCCTGCGTCCAGCCGCGTGCCTTGCGTGCACGCCGGATCGCTTCGCCGATCTGTTCGGCAGTTCTGGCAGAGAAATCCATGATGTGGCTCCTTTTGCGCCACAGCGTAAATCAAAAAGAATTACGCTTCAACGTAAATTGTCAAAATTTACGCCAAAGCGTAACTACCCGATTGGATGAAGGGCGAAAGCTATCCCGTCGCTCAACGCCCGTTTAGTCGGCCTGCACCACGCGAAACATCCGGCCGTTATAGCGGGCGAGATCCGACAATCCGGGGGCACTCCAGCGGGTGATGGTTTCACCTTCGGGGACCACGATCACCACGCGATTACGATATGGCACAAGATCGAACCCGATTTGTTGCCGCAGCTCTGCAAAGTGTTCCAGATCGGCGCGTGCTGCATCGCGGTCGGCACCGAGCTGCGCCAAATCGGCACCCATTGCCTCGATCTCGGCGGTCAGCACGGCCTCACGGCTTGCCAGCCGATCTGCGAGAGCCTGCAAAGCAGATTCGCCTTCGGCCCGCGCCTCGGCAATCTCCCCAGTGTTCTCGGTGCGGATACGAACTGCCTCGGTTCGCGCTTCATCGACCATACGGCTTGCAAGCGCCCCAGCGAGTGCCAAAACCAAAACCGCTACGAGGGCAACCAGAACCACACCAACAGTCACCCGGCGACGAAGAGCCGCGATCCTGCGGCTAGCGGCTTCGACGGCCTCAGATAGGGTTTGTTGGGCGGCATCCAGTTCCGTGAGCTTATTCTGGGCCGCCGCCAACCTCTCTTTCAACTGCGCAAAATCATCCGCAGCCGTGGTGCGGGCTTCCGCTTTTTGTCGCCGTATCCTCGCAAGACGCTCATCAAGCTCATTCATGGCTGATTACCCGGCTGTCGGTCTACCGCCGCCTTCACAGGCTCCGCAATCTGCTCAGAAGCTGCCGCTTGTTCCGAGGGCGACAGCCGTTCCCCGAGCTGTGTCCAGGCGTCGTGCAGAGCTTTCATCGTGTCTTTGACCAGCTCGATCAGGTCGAGCCTCTTCGCTCGCTCCCGGAGATCATCGTCCCGGATGATCCAGATTCTCGGGTCGTCGGGGCGAGGACGCACCGAACCATCGAGCACCCCAAGAAATAGCTCCAGAACAACGTGCGCGGTCTCTTTCGCGGCATTGCGCAGCGCGTCAGCCCGATCCTGATTGATTTGCGCCTCTGCATCCCGCAGGCGGCGAGCTTCCTGTTCGGCCTCCTGCCGGGCGCGGTGCAGGTCGGCGCGTTCCGCTTCGCGCTGTTGCCGATGCAGAGCCTCAAGCGCCTCCTGCTTTTGGTCAAGCCGCTGCTGAATACGCGCTTCGGCATTCTGTGCATCCCGCGCAGCCTGCTGGCGCAGACGCTGCGCCTCTACACGACCCGATTCCGCCTCTTCCAGCGCCTGATCTGCCAGGTCGAGCTTTTCCGCGATCTCCTCGGCCTTAGCGGCCAGTGACCGCTCCAGACCATCTTCTGCATCAACAACATCTTCCAGCCGCCCGTCAATTTCTTGTCTGATCTGGGCCGTCAGCTTTGCTGCGTCCTTCCGCGCCTTCCATTGCTGGCGGCTGAGGCGTTCGCGCTTTGGGCCTGTTCGGGTCAGGCCACAGGCCAGACTGACATGCTCATAGTAGTGATCCTGCAATTCCCGCGCCTTCGCGCGATAGGCAGCATTGCCCAATTTCAGCGCGGCTTTGTCGTCATGACCGGCGGCACGGGCGGTTTCCATGGCCGCCTCCTTGGCCTGCCAAGCCGGGTTGAGCTGGCGCGCCGAACAGGTCGGGTCATCCAGCGGCAATATGTAAGCGTGGATGTGCGGGTGCTTTTCATCCCAATGCTCGATCACGGACACCAGCTTGTCGCCGAACTGAGCCTTGAGCCAGGCAAGGTTGTGGTCTCGCCAGCGCTCGTAATCGGCGCGGGCGTCGGGTTTCGTTTCCACCAGATCGGTCGGCAGGGGATGCGATGCGACAGCCGTCAGCAAAGTGTGTCGGTCCTTGCGGATACCGCGCCGCGCTGTTCGGCCATCCTTCAGGGTGACTTCGACGCCGCCAGCGGCGACCATTTCGTCGTGCAGCCTGCGGACATCATCTGCGGTCACCCCATAGACGAGAGACGGCGGGCGTGGGTCGGCCACATGCTTGCTGTACTCCGGTGCACGAGAGGCCTCGGCGAGCACCTGTTCAACAGACTGTCCGCGCTCATTGGCTTTGCGCGAAAAGGACTGGAGGTGCATGAATTGGGGACCGGACATCACAGCCCCCCGGTTTGAAAAGAAACACAATATGGACCGACTATTATGTTGCAAGCAACATGTCGGCCAGGGCGCTGCACCCCTGGACCCAGCCAAGCGGCTGTGCCGCCGGTCCCGCTGGGACCGAAGCCGCCTGTGACGGCGGCTGCAAACCTCTTCCTCCGCCAGCCATATGAGGGGCGCTTCGGTAGAGATTTGCGAAGGAGACTATGGGAGATAGCTGCTAAGCGATCTTCACCAGCCACCGATGTGCACCATTTCCCCGTCGATTCCGCCCCGAGGTTCGCGGCGCGGACGAAGGACTTGAAGTAGCCTTTACTCATGCTGCGGACCTCGATTGGGGCTGTCCAAAGCCGGCAGTCAGAAGGTCTGCCCGAAACACAGGCCAATCCGCACGTCGCCATGGTGGCTGAGCACAAGGCAAGAGATATCCTCTCTGACCTTCCCGTTTGACCTCCTCGACCAGCTGATTCAGGTCGCGCCCAAACATTTTACTGCAAAACTCTCGCCAGCATTTCCCAGCCCATGAAGACTGCGCAACGAATACGGGGGTAGATCCTGCGCGTGGCGGGGCGGATGGCTTGCCATCCCGCCGCTCCGACCCGCCTGCGCTTTTTTGTTCAAAGGATTGTTCTTTATAGGAAGGCTCAGCGATGATCCCTTTTTCGTTCACAGGTGCCCCCTTTTTCTGCGCCTGAAGGCTCTGCTGTGACCCCTTTTTTCGGTTGCGGAACGGAATAATCTTGCCGGGAGATTTCAGCAGGTAGCGGGTGAAGTTTCCGGCCCCACGCCCCTCGCTACGATCCAGCCAGCCCAAGGTGACCAACTCGCGGATCGCCCGCTTAATTGTCGCAATGGACAGCTTCAGATACTCCGCCAAAGTCGGCAGCGCGGGACAAATTTTGCCCGTCTCGTCATTGGCGAATTCAATCGCCAAGGCGGCTGCGACATTTTTCGTCGATGCGGCCACCTCTGGCAGTTGGAGCACAGCCTTGAGCCATTCGTAACGGTTAAGGTCAGCCATGGCTCCCTCCCGTCATCGCAGAGGTTGCAGGGGCGGCCCGAGGCGTGATAACCTCCTGATCACACAGGATGCTTTTCCAAGAGCATTGAACCCCGATTGCGCCCACCAGCGCGTCGGGGTTTTTCTTTTGCCAATCCCCATTCTGGCGTTTCGCAGGTTCACAAGTCGTTCTGCTTATGTCCTGCGAAACTTTTTCGCTAAGTGTTTGATCGTCGAAATTATTCGCCAAATTTAGGTTCTGGCGCCGCAAGGCGTGGGGGTTCAAGTCCCTCCACCCGCACCACTCTTCTTTTGAAGGGTATAAGCACCCCCCAAAGCCTTGAACGGTAAGGCTATTTTCGGGGTTCTAGCACCCAGTTTTCGATCATAGGCAACACGCTCTGCAAAGGCCAGTTTTGCCACCATTGCCGCGCGTAATAGACGAACGCGGTGACGCGCCACAGCAGGCACAAGTGACCAACCGCCGGAGTCAAATCTCCCGTCAAACGTGCTCACAACTGCAAAGGCAGAAGCACTGGTATGGCAACTGCCACTGCGCAATCCTATTAAGACTGGGCGGCGCCCTTATTGGGATTCTCGCGGCAATGGGCTGGGAATATGCAATGCGCTCTGTTGCACGGATCAACCATCAATTGCCTATAGCAAAAGACCAGAAATCCGCCTGCTATGCCTATGAGATTTTGCGAAAGGTGGCCCCATCGCAAGAGATCGCGCTTCTGAGTTGTATGACCATCGAACAAAGCCCCGAACAGCTTGCCCACGGCGTCATGAACTACGGCATCACCACGCACATGGGGTCGGAATATGCTCTGTCGCTTGGCAAAGCAGGGGCGATGCTCCATACCCGTTGGGGAGGACAGAGTTTGATGTCTATGAGCGGCAGAGAGTTCGAAGCACTCAGGGCCGAGGATTTGAGCAAACTCACCCGAGGTCTGCGCCGAGATGGTCCGACCGTCCCAGACCTCAGCTTGACTGATTCCGCCGCAGGCTGCGTAGGGCAAAAGCCGGGTCCACTTCAAAGCGTTCCGCCCGGATTTGCGCCCAGATCAGCCCGGTGAAAATTACCGTCCCGCCGAGGATATTGCCGACAAGCGCGGGCAGGATAAATCCGAAGAGGCCTTCGACTACCGTGAGATGATCGGTGAACATCAGCAAAACCGCCTCACAGGTCCCGGCGATCACATGGGAAAACCCGGCCAGAGAAATGAGCCAAGTGACCAAAATGATCAGGAACAGCTTTGAGGACCCGGCATTGGGCATCATCCAGACCAGACAGGCGATGAGCCACCCGGCACCAACGCCCAGAAACAGCGTCTGCCAGACGCCGCCCTCGACTGCATGCTCAGAAATCGTCACCAGCGCCTGGAAGACCTCCGGTTCGGTGAAGCGAATGTGATAGACCGCCGCGGCAAAGAGCGCCGATCCGGCGAGGTTGAAGACCAAAACAATGCCCCAAAGCTGCATGATCCGCACAAACACATGCTGCGTCGGGCGGGTCAGAAACGGCACGACGGCAGTGATCGTGTTCTCGGTGAAAAGCTGCATTTTCCCCATGATCACAATGACAAAACCGATGGCATAGCCGAGGTTTTCCACCAGAGGGCGCCACGTCGTGTCGGGCAGATAGGCATGAAACAGCGCCTTGCCCAAAACCGAAAACCCAAGCGCCAGCCCGGCGATCATCGCGGACATGGCCAGAGACGAGTTGGGTCGTTGCAATTCCTCGGCGCCTTCGCGGCGGATCACCTCAAAGACCAAAGGCGCGGCCATGCTCGACGCCTCTTCGAGCACCTCTTCCTGATGTGCCTCGGATGTGTACGATGGTGCTTTCTGCGACATGTTCCGCCCCGTCCTTCGAGATTTCACTCCCACCCGGATCAACGCCGTAAGATGTCATGCTGTTCCCATATTTTCATCCGCGCGTCGCAAGATGCGGTGAAAACTCAGCCCCGGTACGGGGGGAGGGGCTTGCTCTCACGCTCAGGATGGCCACGATTTTGGATCGTAAATTTTGCTATGAACGCAAGTGACTTAGCTTCTCAGCCCGGTCTCATACAAAAGGCCCTGCCTTTTGGCTTCGTAATAATACCCGCGCGCGTACCAGCCCATGGCGCCATCAATATCTCTACCGGACACCATGTAAGCGCCGCGCAGGTATTTGCCCGCATATTTCAGGTTCACATCGGGGTCCAAAAGCTCTTCTGCCGGACCGCGGTGCCCCATGGTGCGGGCGGTTTGTGGCAGGATTTGCAAGAGCCCCCAATAAGGCCCATTGCGCGCCCAGGGGCGGTGGGTGCTTTCACGAACCGCCTGGCGATGCACCAGCTCGCGCGGGATTTCGTAATGGTCGGCCCATTTATTGATCAAAGCCCGCAGTTCCGGTGTCTCATTCGGGTAGAGCGGCGGATCGAAGGGGCGGTTGCGCGAGACATCGGATTTATTGCCACAGGCGGCGAGAGCGAGGGGGGCAAACAGGACAAAACGACGCGTGACCGAGGGCATGGGATGGCTCCGAAAAATTTGGATCAAATCACCACGGATCACCGGGCAGGCCAAGGGAAATGCACGCCCGGTGATCTGGTGTGGCGAAAATACGCTCAGTCCGGCGCGGCTTAGCCAATGACCCTGTAGCCACGTCCTTGCAGGCAGCGGATGACCACGTCGCGGCGGGCCTCGCCCACTTTTTCCTGTGCGCTCAGGCTGCCCACCAGAGCGCCAGCCGCAGCACCGCCAAGTGCACCTTCAAGCTCGTTGTCATTGCTGTCATCGACCGCGCCCAACACGCCTCCGATTGCGGCGCCCCCGATGGCCGCGCCGGTGATGTCGTCGGCTTTGTAGGTCGCCGCGATGGATTTGCACTGCGCCAGATCGGTGTCATAGCCGGCCGGTTTCGGGCCGTCGAAGAGGTAGGGATCGTCCATGGGGCGGTCGCAGGCGGCGAGCAGGACGAGGGTGACGGCGAAGAGCGGGAGGGCTTTGTGAAAAGTCATGTCATTTCCTTGTTGAGTCGTTTCTGGAGCAGCGGAATAGAACCTGACTTGTTATGAATCAAGAAAAATGTTTTATGAAAAACATAAAACTATTTTCGCATCGCGAAATGATCTCATCTGTGATAGATCATCGCGGACAGTCAGGAGAGAGACATGCAGAGTTTTGCACGCGTGATGATGTTGGCCTGTGCCCTGGTGACAGGCGTGGCGCTTTTGGGGGTGACGGTGTCGGTGCTTTTGGGCGATCCGGCGCCCTTGTTCGATATCCTCGGACTGCCGGTGGAGATTGCGCCGCCGCCCATGCCGATCCTGATCGGGGCCTTTGTGCTGTTCGCAGTTCTGGCGTTCTGTCTGTTGTCGGCGCTTTGGGCTATGCATCGGGTGTTGTCGGCGGCACGACAGAGGGATTTCGATGGGCTGACAGGTGCTTTGCGTACGGCGGGTCGTGGTTTGATCGGCTTTTGGGGCTGTTTTGCCGTGTTATCCTATGCCTATCCTTTTGCGATGGTCTGGAACGTGTCTCAGGCGGAGCGCCCGGTGATCGAGTGGTTCCCGATTGATTTGGACGCAATCATATTGGTGATTGGCATCGTTCTGATCGCGCTGGCCGGGGCGTTTCGTCAGGCGGCGGAGATCGAGCGGGAAAACAAAGAATTCTTTTGAGGGCAGACGATTATGGCGATTGAGATCACGCTCGACATGATGTTGGTAAAGCGCAAACTTTCCTCACGCGAGGTGGCGCAGGCGATCGGGCTGTCTGAGACCAACCTGTCGCTGTTCAAATCCGGCAAGGTGAAAGGCGTGCGCTTTCAGTCGTTAGATGCGCTCTGCAAGGTGCTGGACTGTCAGCCCGGTGATATCCTGCGCTATGTGCCGGATGAGGAGGACGCGGAGAGGAGCGAGGGGGCCTGATGGCCTGCGTTTTCTGCGCGTGACTGGGCAAAGAAAAAGCCCCGCTGAAACCAGCGGGGCTTTCGAATTTTGCGACGGAAAGAAGATTACTCTTCTTCGGCCTCTGCTTCGACAGCTTCGGCCAGGTCGTCGTCGTCGGACGCGGCGGAGCCGATGTCGTCGAACAGTTCGGAGATTTCGAATTCGGCCTGGGCTTCTGCTTCGGCGGCAAGCTCCTGGATGGATTTGCCTTCAGCTTGAAGTTCGGCTTCCTCGGTGGAACGGGCCACGTTGAGGATGACGGTGGCTTCGACTTCCGGGTGCAGGATGACGTGCACTTCGTGCAAGCCAAGCTCTTTGATCGGCGCGCGCAGGGCGACCTGCTTGCGATCGACGGAGAAGCCATTCTCGGTGGCGGCATCTGCGGCGTCACGGGGGGTGACGGAGCCGTAGAGCGCACCAGAGTCGGAGGCGGAGCGAATCACGACGAACTTCTGGCCGTCGAGGGTCGCAGCCAGAGCTTCGGCCTCTTTCTTGGTCTCGAGGTTACGGGCCTCAAGTTGCGCTTTTTGCGCTTCGAAAGCTTTGATGTTTGCCTGCGAGGCACGCAGCGCTTTTTCCTGCGGCAGCAGGAAGTTGCGGGCGTAGCCGTCTTTGACGGACACGACATCGCCCATTTGGCCAAGTTTGGCCACGCGTTCGAGAAGGATAACTTCCATGGGATCTACTCCTTACTTCACAGCGTAGGGCAGCAGGGCGAGGAAGCGCGCGCGTTTGATGGCACGGGCCAGCTCACGCTGTTTCTTCGCAGAGACTGCGGTGATACGGGACGGGACGATTTTGCCGCGCTCGGAGATGTAGCGCTGCAGAAGACGGGTGTCTTTGTAATCAATCGCGGGAGCATTGTCGCCGGAGAACGGGCAGACTTTGCGACGGCGGAAAAACGGTTTAGCGGCCATAGGTTAGGTCCTTTCCAAACAAGATCAGTTGCGACGCGGACGACGGTCTTCGCGGTCGTCACGTTTCTGCATTTGCACGGAGGGGCCTTCCTCGTGGGCGTCGACCTTGATGGTCAGGACGCGCATCACGTCGTCATGCAGACGCATCAGGCGTTCCATTTCCTGCACGGCTTCCGACGGGGCGTCGGTGCGCAGGTAGGCGTAGTGGCCCTTGCGGTTCTTGTTGATCTTGTAGGCCATCGTTTTGACGCCCCAGTACTCGTGCTCGACGAGTTTCCCGCCGTTGTCGGCGAGGACGGTGCCAAAATGTTCGATGAGACCTTCGGCCTGCGCGTTGGAAAGGTCCTGACGCGCAATGAAGACATGCTCGTAAAGCGGCATGGGTGCTCCAATCATGTTCAAGCGCATTTCATAGGACGGGCATTTGACCTTCCGCGGCCCGACCACGAGAGACTGCGCGGTTCATAAGTGTCTTGCGAAAGGATGTGCCCTTATACGCATTTGAGCCTTTGGTTCAAGCGCAAACTCCGGCTTTCTCGGGCTGTTGCCGCCGAGGCCATGATGCGCCGCAAGAAAACACCGTAACTGGGTCATATTCCCGCCCATATTAACCAACATTACTGAAAGTGGATGAGACGAAAACGAGGAGTGAAGACAATGACGATGTCTTCCGATGTGTCCCCGGGACAGACCCAAGCGAGGTTGGCAGATGACTTCGGAACGATCTTTCGGATCGACACCGCTTGGGGGTATCGCCTCATGCGCAACGAAGGGCGTGCGCGATTGCGGGCGCGGGCCGAACTGGCCATGCGTCTCCTGTCGGTCCTCAGTTTCCTTATGATGGCAGGGCTCTGGCTTTTGCCCGGCGCCAGTTTCGCGCTTGAGCTTTTGGGGCTCAAGGTGGGGTTGTCGATCTCCTTGGGAAGTGTCGGTTTGTCTTTGGGCTATCTGGCCGAGCGCGGGCTGAGCCGGGAGGTTCAGATCGATCAGCAGCGCGAACAGCTGCGTGTTGTCTGGTACAACCGCCGCGCGGACACCCGGCTGCAGACCGTGATCGGGTTCGATGAAATCGGCTCCATCTTTCTTCGCCGCAGCCTTGCGCCGATCCGGGTCACCCGTCTGGATCTGCGGTATGGCACGCGTCGTGAGGTGGTGACCCTGTTCGAAGGCGATGAGCGGGAATTGCGCCACCTGTGGCGCACGCTCAATGCGGGGCTGAAGGCTTCGCGTCAGGACCGGGACGCACATGCGACGGTTGCCCCGCGTTCCTTGTTCGACGTTTGAGCAGCCAAAAGGCCTGTCGCACACCCGAGAAGTCTTCTTTGAATATGCTGCATGTCGTCCAGAGTTTGGCGACGGCCATATGTCAGGCTTGCCGCCTGCGCGCGAGACCGTTAGACCCGTCTGCAACATTTAAGACAGCTGGAGGGGCGAGCATGACGCGCGCATTCGTTTTCCCGGGGCAGGGCGCCCAGACCATTGGCATGGGCAAGGCTCTGTCCGAGGCCTATCCCGCGGCGAAAGCCGTATTCGAAGAGGTGGATGAGGCCTTGGGCGAAAGCCTGTCCTCGCTGATCTGGGAGGGCGAGATTGAGACGCTGACGCTGACCCAAAACGCCCAGCCTGCGCTGATGGCGACCTCTTTGGCGGCGATGCGAGCGCTGGAGGCCGAAGGCTTTGCGGTGACCGACGCGGCTTTTGTCGCCGGGCATTCCCTTGGTGAATATTCCGCTTTGGCCGCAGCGGGCGCGATCTCCGTGGCCGACACGGCGCGGCTTTTGCGCACCCGTGGCGAAGCGATGCAAAAGGCGGTTCCTGTGGGCGTGGGCGCCATGGCGGCTTTGCTGGGACTGGATTTCGCGACCGTGACAGAGGTGGCCAAAGAGGCCGCGCAAGGTGAGGTGTGCCAAGCCGCGAATGACAATGATCCGGGGCAGGTCGTGGTCTCCGGTCACAAGGCCGCCGTCGAACGCGCTGTCGAGATCGCCAAGGAAAAAGGCGCGAAACGTGCAGTGCTTTTGCCGGTCTCCGCACCGTTTCACTGCGCGCTGATGGGGCTTGCGGCGGATGTCATGGCCGAGGCGCTGGACGATGTGGAGATCAACGCGCCTGTCGTGCCTTTGGTGGCCAATGTGCGAGCCTCTGCCGTAACAGATCCGACGCTGATCCGTGCCTTGTTGGTCGAACAGGTGACAGGCTCCGTGCGTTGGCGCGAATCCGTGGCTTACATGGCGGCGGAAGGCGTGACGGAAATCTGGGAAATCGGCGCGGGCAAGGCCCTGTCCGGTATGGTGCGCCGGATTGAGAAATCCATCGCCTGTAGCGCCATCGGGACGCCGGATGATATCGCCAAACTGACTTCATGACGGCCCAGAAACTCAGTCCCCAAGATCAGACGCAGAGACGCCGTGTGATCCTTATGGACGATGTGACACGCACGTCCGTCAACGGAGTCGAGGCGCATCCGACCAATTTGGATCGTCTGGCGGCGTTTTTGCGTCCCTTGCAAAAAGGACCATTCGCTCGGGCGGATTTTGAGTGTCTGACCGCGCGCAGTTCCGAGAATGGCGATCTCCTTCTCGACACTGCGCGCGTGATGAAAGCTTTCGGCTTGGGGACCGGTCCCGACCAATGGGCTCTGTTGCATCAGGCCGAGGTTACGGATGACATCGTGGCCTATCTGTCCTCTGTGTTGGGACCTGCGGATTTGATTTTGGGGATGGAGTTGCCCACGCCGCTCTTTTTGGCGCTGAAAAAGGCCGGATACCGGGTGATGGATTTCGGGATAAGTCCAATCCGCTTTACGCCGGAGCTGACATTTGAAATTCGCAGCACCGATGCGGATCTGTACCGTCATATCGGCGATTATGCCCTGCCTGACGCCACGATTTTGCGGGCTGTCACCAGCCTGTCCGGCCTGGCGCGCCGCGATGCGCAAAATGGTCCCCGTATTGCGGAACTGGGGCGTGTGGGCGTGATTTTCGGCCAGACTGCGCTCGATACCTCTCTCATCCAAGGCGAGGGCATGTTCGACATGCGCATGGCCGAAGATCAGATTCGTTCCTGGGCCGCCCCCTTGGACACTGTGTTGTATAAGACGCATCCGTTTCATGAGGATTTGCAAACGCCGCAGTTTCTTCAGGATGTTTGTGGCAAGGTGCAGGTGACAACATTTCCAACCTATCAGCTTTTGTCCTACGACAATGTCACGGATGCTTTGGCGATTTCTTCCGGGACGTTGATCGAGGCGACGTATTTCGGAGTGCGCCCGCAGGCTTTGATGACGCCACCACGTTGGAAGGCGAGAGAGTTTCACCATCTTGCTGTGACGTCTGATCTTTTGTCTCCCGCTTCTATCATGCGTTTGCTTGGAGCCGGAGAGGATGAGATCTGTCCTGACAAGGGGCCGGATTTGCGGCTTTCTTTCGGCGGCTGGGGCGATCAGGAAAAGGTCATCGTGTTCCAATGCCGCAGTGTGGCCAGTTTGGCGCGGTCGCGGCGCGCCAGGCGCATTCGGGCCTTTGTGAAAAAATATCTTGCGGGGGCGATTGTGTCTCTGATTGCCGCTTATTTTCTGTTAGGGCGGGTGTAACCGAGAGCGAATGGAGAAAACATGTTTGATCTGACTGGTAAAAATGCGCTGATCACGGGGGCGTCCGGCGGCATTGGCGGTGCGATTGCCAAGGCGCTTTATGACGCGGGCGCAACCGTGGCGCTGTCCGGCACGCGGGTGGAGCCTTTGGAGGCGCTGGCTGCGGAGCTGGGGGAGCGCGCGCATGTGCTGCCGTGCAACCTGTCCGACAAAGAAGCCGTCGAGGCGCTGCCGAAACAGGCCGCCGAAGTCATGGGGTCGGTCGATATTCTGGTGAACAACGCGGGCATCACGCGCGACAACCTGTTCATGCGGATGTCGGATGACGAATGGGAGAGCGTGCTGAACGTGAACCTGACCTCGACGATGCGCCTGTGCAAAGGCGTGCTGCGCGGCATGATGAAGGCACGTTGGGGCCGGATCGTGAATATTTCCTCGATCGTCGGCGCGACCGGCAATCCGGGGCAGGGCAACTATGCCGCGTCGAAAGCGGGCATGGTCGGCATGTCGAAATCGCTGGCCTATGAGGTCGCGACGCGCGGCATCACGGTGAACTGCGTGGCGCCGGGGTTCATTGCGACGGCGATGACCGACAAGTTGACGATTGATCAGAAAGAGAAGATCAACGTGCAAATCCCGACGGGCCGCATGGGCACGCCGGAAGAGATCGCGGCGGCTGTGGTGTATCTGGCCTCGCAAGAGGCGGGCTACACGACCGGCACGACGCTGCATGTGAATGGCGGGATGGCTATGCTTTGAGCGCATAAGGCCTTTTCGGACGTGGCGTCACAAAACATTTGCCACCGGGGAGGATTGTGCTATGAGCAGCGCAGATTGAGCACGGGCGATTTCACGTCCGTGGGCATGTTGGGGGTTGAGGGTTGAAACGGTCCTGTGGCGCCTGCATGTAGAAAGAGTGGTCCGAGCGGCCAAAGCTGAAAGCGGGCAACGGGCCCCAAACTGTGAGGAAAGAACATGAGCGACATCGCAGATCGCGTGAAAAAGATCGTTGTCGAGCACCTCGACGTTGAAGAAGACAAAGTGACGGAAACCGCGTCCTTCATCGACGATCTGGGCGCAGACAGCCTCGACACCGTCGAGCTGGTCATGGCATTCGAAGAAGAGTTCGGAATCGAGATCCCGGACGACGCAGCCGAGACCATCCAGACCTTCGGCGACGCGGTGAAGTTCATCACCGAAGCCTCCTGATCTGACCCTTATGGGGTAGGGTGCCCAAGCGGCGCCGATCAGAGATAGAATTTCAAACGGCGCGGTCCTAGGGATGGCGCCGTTTTCTTTTGCCTGTATGTTTGACCGTTCCTTTGCCGTTTCTTCGCCTGTCAGGCGGCGGCTTCGGGAGGCTCTTGTTTGGTCGCTTCAATATCCTCCCGGTCCGGTTCATCCGATTCAAAAACCTCTTCGTCGGAGCGCTCAGTGTCCTGTTGCACTGCGTCCTGTTGCACTGCGTCCTGTTGCACTGCGTCCTGTTGCACTGCGGGTTTGGAGCCCTCGGGGGCATAGGATGAGAGAGGAATGTCCAGACCCATTTGACGCGCTTCTTCGCGTTCGGCGGCAATTTGTGCCGCATAGGGGCCCAGGAGCGACCGCATTTCCAACTCGGACAGGCTGTGGTCAAATTTCACGCCGACAAAGTGATTGTTGCGCCAGATTACATTGGCTTTGCGCTCCACCGGGCCGCAGGTGAGTTTGATTTTCTGGCGAAGGGGCAGGTTGAGATTGGTTTCGATTTTCGCGCCGATCTGGCTGATGTCGAGATATTCGCCTATGACGGGCACGATTCCATCGAAAATGATCACCGGAAGGGTGCAGGGATAGCGAATGGCGCGGCGTTGAACGATGCCGTAGCGCATCCAGACCCAAGAGGTGATGGCGGTGATAAAGGTGAAAATCCCAAGGACGAAAGCGACGTTGCCCGAGGGGCTGAGAGCGACGGCGGTTTTTTCTGGAGCCGGGGTGGTCTGAGGGCGAAACTCGTCGAAATTCGTTGGATCAACGGGCTCAGGCGTGTGTTCCGCCTCTTCCTCCGGGGTGAGCAGGGAAATCATTTCGTCGACGCCGCCCGTTAGACGCGCCATGAAACTTTGTTCATCTTCTTCCGCGGCATTGAGGTGGTCGGGGGCCTTCGGATCGCAAGGTACGGCGGTGAGGTAGCGTTCGAGATTGCTTGCCTGGGCGCCAAAACGCGGATCCGAACCATAGCGTTCGGCCATTTCCGGCCAGTTTCCGGCATGCAAATCAAGGAGATGACGGCGCGAGGAGATATAGTCCATCAGCGCTTTTTCGTTCTGACCCAGATCGGCCTCGCGGATTTGTTTCAAAAGCCGGTCGCGGTCATACCGCTCCATTTCGGTGCGAAATTGCCGGGCGGCTTCATGTTCCGAGGGGCTTCCCAAAGCGGCGACATAGGAATTTGCGCTGGTGTTCAGCGAGGTGAGCCAATCTTCGAGCCCGCAGGACGGATCGGCCAGAGCTGCCTTGGGGACAATCGCCCAGAGCAGGCCGACAAGTGCCGAAAGGCAAAGGCGTAAGAGGCCGATCAGGGGGAGGTGAAGCGGAGGCATATATCTGTCAGTCGGTTTCAGGTCCCCCTTGATACGCCGCCAAGCCTCAATATCTGGTTACCATCCGCCGAATTGGTGGCAAAGCTCGTCTCGGACTTCCATCGCCGGGCGGAGCCGTGTAAGAAAACGCAGACGAAAAATGAGGGGGCACGGATGCGCCGAGTAGTTGTCACTGGACTTGGAATGGTTTCGCCGCTGGCATGCGGTGTGGAGGAAACATGGACGCGCCTTCTGGACGGCCAATCGGCGGCTGGCACGATTCAGCGGTTCGACGCGAGCCATCTTGCGACCGATTACGCCTGTGAGGTGAAATTCGGCGACGGGACCGACGGGACGTTCAATCCCGAGGACTGGATGTCGAACAAAGAGCGCAAGAAAGTGGATGATTTCATCCTCTTCGGCATTGCGGCGGCGGAACAGGCGCTGACGGATGCGGATTGGAAACCGGAAGACGAGGAAGATCGCCTGCGCACCGGGGTCTTGATCGGGTCCGGTATCGGTGGTCTTTCCTCGATTGCGGATGCGGCAGTCCTTTTGAAAGAAAAAGGCCCGCGTCGGATTTCTCCGTTCTTTATTCCGGGCTCGCTGATCAACCTGATCTCCGGTCAGGTGTCGATCCGCTACGGGTTCAAAGGCCCGAACCACGCGGTTGTGACAGCCTGTTCGACGGGGGCACACGCGATTGGCGATGCTTCGCGTCTCATCGGCTATGGCGATGCCGACGTGATGGTCGCGGGCGGCGCGGAAGCGGCGATTTGCGAGTTGGGAATTGCGGGCTTCAACGCCTGTAAAGCCTTGTCAACAAAGCGCAAAGACGATCCGAGCCACGCCTCGCGCCCCTATGATGACGACCGCGACGGCTTCGTCATGGGCGAGGGCGCCGGTGTTGTCGTGCTCGAGGAATACGAACACGCCAAGGCGCGTGGGGCCAAGATTTACGCCGAAGTCGTGGGCTATGGCCTGTCAGGCGATGCCTATCACATCACGGCGCCGTCCGAGGATGGCGATGGCGGTTTCCGCGCGATGCAGGCCGCTCTGGCGCGTGCCGGGATTGAGCCGTCTGACATCGACTACATCAACGCGCATGGCACCTCGACCATGGCCGACACGATCGAACTGGCCGCTGTTGAGCGGCTGTTGGGCGATGCGGCGCCGAAAGCCACGATGTCGTCGACGAAATCCTCCATCGGCCACCTTTTGGGCGCGGCTGGGGCGGTTGAGGCGATCTTCTGCGTGCTGGCGATCCGCGATCAGGTGGCGCCGCCGACGATCAACCTCGATAACCCCGCCGTGGAACCGAAACTCGATCTGGCCCCCAATGCCAAACGCGAGCGCGAGATCAATGTGGCGCTGTCGAACTCCTTCGGCTTTGGCGGCACCAACGCCTCTCTGGTTCTGAAAAAGGTGGACGGCTGAGATGTGGCGATCCATCGCCTCCAACGCGCTGACCCTCTTCATCGTCGCCCTCGTCGCATTGGCGGGGGTGATTGCTTGGGGTAAGCGCGAATTTGTTGCACAAGGTCCGCTCGATCAGGCGATCTGTTTGCGCGTGCCGTCGGGCTCGACCATGCGGCGTGTGTCGGAAAATCTGTCCGATCAAGGCGCGATTTCCAGCCCGCATATTTTCCGCATCGGTGCCGAGTATAGCGAGAAATCTCAAGAGCTTAAGGCAGGGTCTTTCCTCGTCGAAGAAGGCGCTTCCATGGCGGAGATCATTGATCAGATCACCCGTGGCGGTGCGTCGACCTGTGGCACTGAAGTGGTCTATCGCATCGGTGTGAACCGTGCCGAAATTCAGGTGCGCGAGCTGGATCCGCAGACCGGCAGCTATGTCGAGACCGCCGAATTCGACCCCATCGCAGAGAGCGACGAGGTGCAGGAAATTCCGGCAGAATACACCAAGGTGCGCGCCGAAGCGGACACGCGCTACCGCGTGTTGGTGGCCGAGGGCACGACCGTGTGGCGCGTCGTCGAAAGCCTGAAGGCCGCTGATTTCATGACCGGCTCTGTCGAGGCGGACGAGATGCCCGCAGAGGGCATGTTGGCGCCCGACAGCTATGAGGTGCGCGAAGGTTCTGACGTGGACGATCTGATCGCCCGCATGGAAGCGGCGCAGCAGCAACGGATCGACACGGTCTGGGCGACGCGGGTCGAGGGCCTGCCGCTTGAGACGCCGGAAGAGATGCTGATCATGGCGTCGATCATTGAGAAGGAAACCGGTCTGGCCGAAGAGCGCCGTCAGGTGGCTTCTGTGTTCGAGAACCGCCTGCGTCGCGGCATGCGGCTTCAGACGGACCCGACTGTGATTTACGGCGTGACCAATGGGGTCGGTGTCTTGGGGCGCGGGCTTCGCCAGTCGGAACTGCAATCGAACAGCCCTTACAACACCTATGTGATCGAGGGCATGCCGCCGGGACCGATTGCGAACCCGGGGCTTGAGGCGATGCAGGCAGCGGTGAACCCGGATGAGACGCCCTATCTGTTCTTTGTGGCGGATGGCACGGGCGGGCATGCCTTTGCCGAGACTCTGGTGGAACATAATGCCAATGTCGCCAAATGGCGCGAGATCGAAGCCGAACGCGCAAGCCAGTAAGGCATTGATATGATAAAGAAAGGGCGCGGCGAGGCTGCGCCCTTTTGCTTTTTAAAGCGTTTCTCAAGAACTTGAGGTACTCAATTTTTGAGAAGCGGAGCAATATCAATTCAGTGTGGCAACGTTTTTCGCTCAATCTGATTCAGATTAAACGAAAAACGCTTTAAGGACGAGACGATGGACACCATTGCCATTATTGTCATGACGCTTTTGATGGCGGGGGTGTTGAGCTGGCCGCGACTGGCCGGTGCGCGCCTTTGGAAGGCGACGATGACGCCCTTGGCCTCGATCATCGGGTCGGGGTTTCTGGTGCTGGGGCCTATTTTGGCAGAGGCTTATGGCGCGTGGACGCCGCTGGCCATGGCGCTTTTGTGTCTCTTGGCCTATGCAATCGGCGCTGCGGTGCGGTTCAACATCTGGGCTTTGGACGAGGGGGGACATGATGCGCTGAGCGGTCTGCTCGAGCGTCTGGCCTCTTGGGTGCTGTCCTTCGCATATGTGATTTCGGTGGCCTATTACCTTAACCTTCTGGGCGCCTTTGCCGTCAGCTTGACGCCATGGGACACGGAATTCGCCGCACGTCTGGTGACGAGTGCGGTGTTCGGTGTGATCCTGATCACCGGCTGGACCAAAGGGTTTTCGGCGCTGGAGCGGTTGGAGCAGGTGTCTGTCGGGCTGAAACTGGCGATCATTGCCGGGCTTTTGGTCGGCTTAGCGTGGTTTTTCGCGGAGAAATCCAGCGGCAATACGTTGATCGTGACGCCCGCGAGCCTGACGGGATGGCCGGCGCTGAGCCTGTTGTTCGGACTTTTGGTCACGGTGCAAGGCTTTGAAACCTCGCGCTATCTGGGCGAAGAGTACGACGCCAAGACCCGCATCCGCTCGATGCGCATCGCGCAATGGGTCTCGACAGCGATCTACATGACCTACGTGCTGCTCATGGCCTATGTGTTTCGCCCGGATCAGATCGAGACCTCGGAGACGGCGATTATCGACATGATGCGTATCGTCGCACCCGTGTTGCCGATGATGCTGGTGATTGCGGCATTGGCGGCGCAATTCTCGGCGGCTGTGGCGGACACTTCCGGTGCGGGAGGGCTGGTTGAGGAACTGACCAAAGGCCGCGTGCCGGTGAAGATCGGCTATGCCGGACTGGTGGCTTTGGGCCTCTTGATCACCTGGGGCCTCGACGTGTTCCAGATCATCTCTTGGGCGTCCAAGGCCTTTGCCGCCTATTACACGGTGCAGGGTGCCATCGCGGTGGTGCTGGCACGCCGTGCTGGCAAATCAGCCATCCACATCGCTTTTTTCGCCGCCGTGACCGGAATCGCGGCTATGGTGACCCTGTTCGGCACAGCCGTCGAATAGGTTTCCTTTGTGGGAAAAATACTCCCGCCGGAGGCGCTACAGCAGGCCTTCGGTCTGGATATGCACCACGGCGCCGCAATGTTTGCAGTGGGTCGCATCCGCGTCATGCAACATGAGCCCGCAGTTTTCGCATTCGTAGCGCACTTTGGTGGGGCGAAAGAGCACTTGGGCGAGGCGCAGGAACAGTGTCACACCAAAGAACATCACGGCGATTGAGACCAGTCGCCCTGTGGTACCGGGCAGGGTGATGTCGCCAAACCCGGTGGTGGTCAGCGTCGTGACGGTGAAATAGAGCGCGTCCGCATAGTTGCGGATATGTTCGTTGTGGCCGTGTTCCAAGGCGTAGATCAGCCCGGTGGTGACGAAGATGAAGACCAAAAGGTTGATCGCAGCGACGATGACCTCTTCGTGTTTGCGGAAGAGTTTGAAGTCCTGCCGAAGCCGGTTCATCAGCTGATAGGTGTGTAAGAGCCTGAGCGTGCGCAGGATGCGCAGGAAGCCGAGACCCTCGCCCGCGAGCGGCGCCAGAAAGGAGACCATGGCGATGACATCGGCGATGGTCGCGGGCCGGGTGAGGTAATGGAGCTTGCGATCCGAGACGTAAACCCGCGCGGAAAAATCCAGAAGGATCAGGAAGCCGAAAACCAGATCGGTGATCTCGACCCAAAGCGGGTGGGCGAAGAAGGAGGTGACGATGACGAAGAGGATGGTCACCATGTCGAAAGCCAGAAGCGCGTAGCGAAAGACATGCGCGCGGTCGGAGTTGCCCTCGTAGAGCGCGTAGAGCTTGGCATGAAAGGCGCTGGCCATGGCTTTCTCCCGGTTTCTTTCGGTGATGCGCAAATTTGGCCGTGATTTCAAGTGGGAACGCTGTCGCCGCCCCGGGGCAAAAGGTTAACGCACTCTGAAACCCGCTGCCCGTGCGCAGGCTTTAACCAATTTTACGGGTTTTGCCGCAGGGTGGTCTGGCTGGAAAGCGTGGGGGATGAGGCGAAAGGGACCTGAGGGGGTCCTGGACGGGTCATCAAAGTGCTGAGGGGCACCGAAAAACCTCGCGTTTCTCGTGCGGAGAACACTCAAGCATGAGAGGCGAAGACAATGAAAGTGACTTCATCTGTGGGGGATGAACACGGGTTGGACAATCTGGTGAAGATTGCCGACCAGAGCGTGCTCCGGGCGATCGGGGCCGTCAACGAGGCCATCATCGGGGTGCAGGCCGGAGATCCGGAGGCGGCGAAGGACATCGCCAAACATATGGCGGATCTCAACAAGGCGCTGAACACCTCATTCGACGAAAGGAAACGTCTCGATGAGCACAAACGCAAAAGCGGAGAGCTCGGCGGCGGAGAGATCGACTTTGACGCCGCCAAATCTGAGATCCTTGATCGGCTGGCTCGCCTCAGAGCCACCAGAGACACAGCGTGAGTTTCTGGACACCTTGGGGGAGGGGGCGCTTATGGCGCTCCCTTACCTGTTCGAGGCCTGGGCGCTGGATCATCAATTGCCGCCGGAAGGCGACTGGCGCACATGGGTGATCATGGGCGGGCGCGGTGCGGGCAAGACGCGGGCCGGTTCCGAATGGGTGCGCGCGATGGTCGAGGGCAGCCGGGCGACGCAACCGGGACGCGCGAAACGCGTGGCCTTGATCGGCGAGACCTATGATCAGGCGCGCGAGGTGATGGTGTTTGGCGACAGCGGCATTTTGGCCTGTTCGCCGCCAGACAGGCGTCCGACATGGGTGGCCACGCGGCGGACATTGGTGTGGCCCAACGGGGCGGAGGCCACCGTGTTTTCTGGCAATGACCCGGAGGCTCTGCGCGGCCCGCAATTCGATGCGGCCTGGGTCGATGAACTGGCGAAATGGCGCAAGCCGCAGGAGGCCTGGGACATGCTGCAATTCGGGCTGCGGCTCGGGGATGATCCGCGTGCGGTGGTGACGACCACGCCGAGGAATGTGGCGATTTTGAAATCTCTACTGGAGCGCAGCTCGACCGTGACAACCCACGCGCCGACCGAGGCGAACGCGGCCAATCTGGCGACGTCCTTCCTCGAAGAGGTGAAGACGCGTTACGCGGGCACACGTTTGGGACGGCAGGAATTGGATGGTGTGCTCTTGGACGAAGAAGAGGGCGCGCTGTGGTCCCTCGCGCGGATCGAAGCGGCGCGCGTTCAAGACGTGCCTGCGCTGGATCGCATCGTCGTGGCGGTGGACCCGCCGGTGACGGGGCACAAGGGCTCGGACGAATGCGGGATTGTCGTGGTTGGCGCGGTGACGAAGGGCGATCCGAAAGATTGGTGCGCCTATGTGTTGGAGGACGCGACTGTATCGGCCTCGTCGCCCACGGTCTGGGCCGAGGCGGCGATCAACGCGCTGACGACCTGGGAGGCGGATAAGATCGTGGCAGAGGTCAACCAGGGCGGCGATTTGGTGGAAACCGTGATCCGACAGATCGACCCGCTGGTGCCCTATAAATCGGTACGGGCCACGCGTGGCAAAGCGGCGCGGGCGGAGCCGGTGGCGGCACTCTACGATCAGGGGCGGGTGGTGCACACGCGGGGGCTTGGCGATCTGGAGGACCAGATGATCAAGATGACGGCGCAGGGGTTTCAGGCCTCAGGCTCTCCTGACAGGGTGGATGCGCTTGTGTGGGCGGTGCATGAGTTGATGATCCTGCCCAATCCCGGACGTCCGCGGATCAGGACGCTGGGGTAACATAAGTTGGATAAGATCAGACCTCGCCTTTGGGCGGGGTTTTTTGTTTCTGGCGAAAGTGCCGATCCATGTATTCGATATGGTGCCGCACATAGAGCCGCGCCTGCACGTATGGGGCTGTCAGGTTCACGATCATCACGCCAGAAATCAGAAGTAATGCCCGTGTCGCAGAGCCGAAGGCCGCGTGGTTGAACGGAGTGCCCCGGATCAGTGTGTCGATGAGAGGGGCAAGCCAGCTCAAAGTGAGGAAAATCAGGATCGCGAGGCCGGCGTGGATCAGAAAAAGGCCCCATGGTGACCAGTGAAAATGGAGACGTGGGTCAGGCGGCGGGGTGATCTTTGCGTCGATCATAAAGCTCGCCCATTTGCTGAACTTAAAAGAGCCGATGGCAAGCTTGTTCAGATTGAAATGGTCGATCTGGCTGGTCGTGAGGACGTCGAGCGAGTCTCCGTAATGGCTCAGAGGGCGATCAAACTCGGTCCAGCGGATGATCCATGTGCCCGGCCAGAGATTATGCAGGTGCATCGCTGTTAAATTCTTTCCCTGAAAGTGTTGAGGCGAGTGAACGCGATTGGGGTCTTGGCGGCAAGCGGAATCTCAAATCTTCTTATAATTCACATGAAAACAAAGGGTTGAGGGGTGTTGCGTGCGATGTGGACCAGCGCACGGGCTGCTCAGAACTTCTTACGTCCTCTCCCTTAGAACTGCTTTCACCGACGGCGCGGATGTCTCCTTGAGAAGCCAGTCGAAGGCGCGGCGCCGGGCGGGTGCGGGCTGGACGCGGGCAAGATGACGCCGGTCCCCCGCCCGGAGGCCCCGGATTTGAGATGCGGTTTGAAACGCGGTTTGAGACAGGCGGCCCGAGAGGCTGGCCGGAAGATGAGGAGAGACACGGATATGGTGTTTGACTTTCTGAAGCGGGGCAATGTCGAGATGCCCGAAACGAAAGCCTCGGCGACCGGTCCGGTCGTGGCGGCGGTCTCGGGGACGGGCCGTGTGGCCTGGAGCCCGCGCGACACGGTCACGCTGACTCGTGTGGGCTTTGTCGGCAACCCGGTGGGCTTTCGTGCGGTCAAGCTGATCGCGGAGGCGGCGTCTGCCCTGCCGCTGATCCTGCAAAACCGCGAAATGCGGTTTGACGATCACCCGCTTCTGAAAGTCATTTCCCGCCCGAACCCGGCGCAGGGCCGTGCGGAATTGTTTGAAGCGCTTTACGCGCAGTTCCTCCTGTCCGGCAACGGCTATCTCGAGGCCGTTGGCGATTGGGGGCAGGCGCCTGAGGAGCTGCATGTGTTGCGCTCGGATCGCATGAATCTGGTGCCCGGCGCGGACGGTTGGCCGGTGGCCTATGAATATGCGGTGAGCGGGCGCAAGCATCGCTTTGACGTGATCGAAGGCCATTCTCCGATCTGCCATATCAAGGCGTTCCACCCCTCTGACGACCATTACGGCCTGTCCCCGATCCAAGCGGCGGCGACGGCGATTGACGTGCATAATGCGGCGTCGCGCTGGTCGAAATCTCTGTTGGACAATGCGGCGCGGCCCTCTGGGGCGATTGTCTACAAGGGCGCCGATGGCGCGGCTTCGATGAGCGCGGATCAATACGATCGCCTGCTGTCCGAGATGGAGAGCCATCATCAGGGCGCGCGCAATGCGGGCCGGCCGATGCTCTTGGAGGGCGGTCTGGATTGGAAACCGATGGGGTTCAGCCCCTCCGACATGGAGTTCCAGAAGACGAAGGAGGCGGCGGGGCGTGAGATTGCCTTGGCCTTTGGCGTGCCGCCGATGCTTTTGGGCATTCCGGGCGACATGACCTACTCGAATTACCAGGAAGCGAACCGGGCGTTTTATCGCCTGACGGTGCTGCCGATGGTGTCGAAAGTGACGGCGGCGATTGGGCATTGGCTGTCCGAGATGACCGGCGAGATGCTGGAGCTGAAGCCCGATCTCGATCAGGTGCCGGCGCTGTCGAGCGAGCGTGATGCGCAATGGAACCGGATCGCGGGCGCGGATTTCCTCACCGATGACGAGAAGCGGATGATGCTTGGTCTGCCGCCGCTCACCCCGCCTGAGGCAGAAGAGGACGAGGTGCTCGAGGATCTGTCTGAGGACGATGGTTTTGAGGACGAACCGGAATTGCCCTTCGAGGAAGAGACCTCCGAAGAGGATGCGGATGTCGAGGAAGGGAACTGAGATGCAGAAAGATTTCTACAGCGGCTTAGAGCACAAGTTTGCCCGTCTGGGCGAGGATGTGAGCGTCAAGGAAACGACGGAAAACGGTGTGAAGATCGAGGGTTACGCCTCGCTCTTCGGGCATCGAGACACCGGCGGCGACATGGTGATGAAGGGCGCTTATGCCAAATCCCTGGCGGCGCTGAAGGCCAAGGGGCGCTCGGTCAAGATGCTGTGGCAGCACGACCCGGCGCAGCCCATCGGGATCTGGGACGAGGTGCGCGAGGACGCGCGCGGTCTCTATGTCAAAGGACGTTTGCTGACCGACCTGCAAAAGGGGCGCGAGGCGGTGGCGCTCATCGAGGCAGGGGCGATTGACGGTCTGTCGATCGGCTACCGCACGGTGAAGGCCCAAAAGGATACGAAAGGCACGCGCCTTTTGTCTGAGCTGGAGCTTTGGGAGGTGTCTTTGGTCACATTCCCGATGCTGCCGGAAGCGCGGCTGAATGCGGAGGCGAAGGGTGCGGATGCGCTCATGGCCGAGGCGATGCTGCGCGATCTCGCGGACGCTTTGAACGGCGCTCGCAAGCTGCTGGCCGGAGGTGGCTTCAGAGATGACTGAGGCCAGCGCATTCACCCGCGAAACCCAACATCAGGACAAAGGAATGTTTGGATGAGCAACCCCGAAAGAGCGGCCCGACAGTCGGGCCCGGCCCATGAGGTGAAGACCGCGCTGGCCGGTTTTATGAGTGATCTCAACGACTTTCAGACCGAAATCAAATCGAAACTTCAAAAGCAGGAAGAGCGACTGACTATGCTTGATCGTAAATCTCACACTTACGGCCGTCCGGCCCTGTCCGCCACACAAGAGGTGGATATGTCCCACAAAACGGCGTTCACGTCTTATGTGCGCAATGGCGATGACGATGCGCTGCGCGGTCTCGCGCTGGAAGGCAAATCCATGTCCACCGCTGTGAATGGCGATGGCGGCTACCTTGTCGATCCGCAGACCTCTGACGTGATCAAATCGGTGCTGAAATCCACCGCCTCGATCCGCTCGATTGCCAATGTCGTGAATGTCGAAGCGACCTCTTACGACGTGCTGATCGACACCACTGATCTCGGCTCCGGCTGGGTCACCGAGACCGGCACCCTCTCCGAGACCGCGACCCCGACCATCGACCGCATCTCGATCCCGCTCTACGAGCTGTCCGCTCTGCCGAAAGCCTCGCAGCGTCTGCTGGACGACAGCGCGTTCGACATCGAGGGCTGGCTGGCGGGCCGCATCGCCGACAAATTCGTCTCTGCCGAAGCCTCTGCCTTTATCAACGGCGACGGTGTCGACAAGCCGACCGGCATTCTGAACCACACCCAAGTCGCCAATGATAGCTGGGCCTGGGGCTCCTTGGGCTATATCGCGACCGGCACGGATGGTGGTTTCGATGCCTCCAACCCGGCGGATGCCATCGTTGAGCTGGTCTACGCGCTGGGCGCCCAGTACCGCGCCAACGGCACCTTTGTGATGAATTCGAAAACCGCCGGTCAGGTGCGCAAGCTCAAGGATGCGGATGGTCGTTTCCTCTGGTCCGATGGTCTGGCCGCGGGCGAGCCGGCCCGTCTGATGGGTTACCCGGTTCTGATCGCCGAAGACATGCCGGACATCGCGTCTGACGCTGCGGCCATTGCCTTCGGTGACTTTGCCTCCGGCTACACCGTCGCCGAACGCCCGGACGTGCGCATCCTGCGCGATCCGTTCTCTGCGAAACCGCATGTTCTCTTCTATGCGACCAAGCGTGTGGGGGGCGATGTCTCCGACTTCGCAGCGATCAAGCTTCTGAAGTTCGGCGTCTCCTAAGACAACCAGACTATGCCCTTGTCCTCCTGTTTTCAGCATGGGGACAGGGGCGGCGGATGCGCGGTCCAATTCACCCGTGTTGTCTAGCAGCTCCCCCTCCGTCCGAGCAGCAAGGGGGGTCGCGCGTCCGTTCATACGAAACAAGGGGGCCCGGATACGGAGTTGTACCATGATGTTGATGGAGCAGACCCAGGTGGCCACGGCGGCGCTGCCGGTCGCTGAATTCAGGGACCATATGAGACTTGGCACCGGGTTTGACGACGACGGGGTTCAGGATGGGGTTCTTGAGACGTTTTTGCGCGCTGCCATGGCAGCGGTGGAAGCGCGGACCAACAAGGTCCTGATCTCTCGCGATTTTCTTTACACGGTGACGGCCTGGCGCGATCTGAGTGCGCAGGTTTTCCCGGTGGCCCCGGTGACGGCGATCGGCAGTTTCATCATTGTTGACCGTCTGGGCGCCGAGACCACGGTGGACACGGCGAAATACATGCTGGAGCCGGACATGCACCGTCCGCGTCTGGTGTCCACGGGCTTCGTGTTGCCGCAAATCCCCGTCGCGGGTCAGGCCAAGATCGCCTTTACCGCAGGGATGGCGGATGTCTGGGGCGGATTGCCCGCAGATCTGGCGCAGGCGGTGATGCTTTTGGCGGCGCATTATTACGAGCACCGTCACGAGACGGCGGTGGGCGAGGCGACGATGCCCTTTGGTGTCAGCACGCTGTTGGAGCGCTACCGCAACCTGCGTCTCTTCGGAGGGCGGAACTGATGGCAGCCGTGGTGCATCTCAATCGCAAGCTTGTGCTCGAGGAGGCCGAGAGGGTCTCTGACGGCGCCGGTGGCTATGTCGAAACCTGGACGCAGCTTGGCACGCTATGGGCGGCGATCCAGACGGGGACCGGCTCGGAGACCTCAGAAGATTTTCTGACCGTGTCGCGTGTGGCGATGAAGATCATCGTGCGCGGTGCCCCGGTCGGGTCGAAGCGGCGTCCGAAACCGGAACAACGTTTTGTCGAAGGCGGGCGGATTTTCGTGATCCTCGCCGTGACGGAAACCGACGCGCTGGGTCACTACCTGACCTGCACCGCGCGTGAGGAGGTGGCGTCATGAGTTATGGGGTAGCCGCCGCGCTTCAGACGGCAATTTATCAGGCCCTGGTGGCGGACGCGACGCTGGCCGGGCTTGTGGGCACGGCGATTTATGACGCCGCCCCCACGGGGACCTTGCCCTCGCTCTATGTGAGCCTCGGGCCGGAGGATGTCTCGGATGCGTCCGACAAGACGGGCGCAGGGGCGCGTCACGATTTCACCGTATCGGTGGTGTCGGACGCGGCGGGGTTCCTGACGGCCAAACAGGTGGCCACGGCCATTTCCGACGTGCTGGTGGACGCCGATCTGGCGCTCAGCCGCGGCACGCTCGTCGGGCTCTATTTCGTGTCGGCCAAGGCCCGGCGCGTTCAGGACAGCGATGTGCGCAGGATCGACATGAAATTCCGCGCGCGCGTCGAAGACAACTGATTTCTCAAGACGGAGTAAATGACATGGCTGCCCAAAACGGCAAAGACCTCTTGATCAAGCTGGACATGACCGGGTCCGGCACATTCGAAACCATCGCGGGGCTGCGCGCCACGCGGATCTCGTTCAACGCGGAAAGCGTCGATGTGACCTCGCTGGAAAGCTCCGGCGGCTGGCGCGAGCTTTTGGGCGGTGCGGGTGTGAAAAGCGCGACCATCTCTGGCTCCGGCGTCTTTAAGGATGCGGCCACGGACGAGCGCGCCCGTCAGATTTTCTTTGACGGCGAAGTGTTGGATTTCCAGGTGATCATCCCGGATTTCGGCACCGTCCAAGGCGCCTTCATGCTGACCACGATCGACTATGCGGGCTCTTACAATGGCGAGGCCACGTATGAGCTGTCGATGGCGTCCGCAGGCGCGCTCAGCTTCGTGGCGGCATAAACCATGGCGAACCCCTTCCAAGGCGAGGTGGCGCTCACGATGAATGGCGAGCGCCACGTGCTCAAGCTGACGCTTGGGGCGCTGGCCGAACTTGAGGCCGGTCTGGAGACGGACACGCTTGTCGCGCTGGTCGAACGTTTCGAGGGCGGCAAGTTTTCCTCCGCAGATGTGCTGCGCATTGTCGTGGCGGGTCTTCGGGGGGGCGGCTGGAAGGGCGGCTATGACGACATCCTGACGGCAGAGATTGCGGGCGGGCCTTTGGAGGCGGCACGTGTCGGTGCAGAGCTGATTTCGCGGGCCTTCACGGTGCCGGGATAGGGAGGCGCGCTGATGGGAATGATGACGACAGAGGGCTTTGACTGGCCCGCGCTGATGCGGATCGGGATGAAGGGATTGGGGCTGAAACCCCATGAGTTCTGGGCGCTGACGCCCGCCGAATTCCTGATCCTGACCGGGGCTGGAAGCGGCTCTGCCCCGATGGGGCGCGCGCGGCTCGATGAGTTGAGCAAAGCCTATCCAGACGCGAGTTCAGGCGTAACACAAGGGTAAGACGATGGCTGACGAGATCAACGGCACGGATATCAACGGGCTCGACACGTTTGAAGACAAGGTCGAGCAGATGGAAAGCGCCATCGGCGGCGCGGAGGCCATGGCGGCGGCGTTCAATCAGGAGATGGTCCGTTTGCAGGCCACGGTGGCCGAGACCCAGCGGGAGGTGTCCAAGTTGGAAAGCGGCATTTCGCGGGGGCTGAAGAAGGCTATCGACGGTTTGGTGTTCGACGGCGACACGCTGGCGGATGCGCTTCGGGGCTTGGGCGAGTCGATGCTCAATGCGGCCTATAATGCGGCGCTCAGCCCTGTGACCAGCCACGTCGGCTCGGTGATGGGGAACGGTCTCGAGGGACTTATTCAGGGCCTTTTGCCGTTCGAGAGAGGCGGCGCCTTTGCGCAAGGCCGGGTGATGCCTTTTGCCAATGGTGGCGTGGTTTCCAGTCCGACCTTTTTCCCGATGCGCGGCGGCACGGGGCTTATGGGCGAAGCGGGGGCGGAGGCAATTATGCCGCTCACGCGTGGAGCCAACGGCAAGCTCGGTGTGCAGGCGCAGGGCGGTGCCGCGCGTCCCGTCAACATCACGATGAACATCACGACGCCCGATGTGCAGGGCTTCCAACGCAGCCAGAGCCAGGTGGCGGCCCAGTTGAGCCGCGCCTTGGGCCGTGGGTCGCGCAATCAGTAACGCCGTGTCCGGGGGAGAAATCTCCCCGAGACCGCCATCCGGAGGGTAGACGATGGGTTTTCATGAAGTGAGATTTCCGGCGAACCTGAGCTTTGGCTCGGTCGGGGGACCTGAGCGGCGCACCGATGTGGTGACGCTGGCCAACGGGTTCGAAGAACGCAACACGCCCTGGGCCCATTCGCGTCGCCGCTATGATGCGGGCATGGGGATGCGTTCTCTGGATGACATCGAGCTGATGATCGCGTTTTTCGAGGCGCGCAAGGGCCAGCTCTATGGGTTCCGCTGGAAGGACTGGTCGGATTACAAGACCTGCAAGGCCTCTGCCGCGATCGGCTTTGAGGACCAGCTCATCGCCTATGGCGACGGCGAGACCACGGTGTTTCAGCTGAATAAAAACTACACCTCCGGCGAGACCACCTACGTGCGTCCGATCAAGAAGCCCGTGTTCAGCACGGTGAAGCTCGGGATTGGCGGGCAGGAAGCCTTTGAGGCCATCGACTGGGAAGTGGACACGCTCACAGGGCTGGTCACCTTTGGCACGCCGCCGGGCGAGGGTGCTGCGATCACCGCAGGCTTCGAATTCGACGTGCCGGTGCGGTTTGACACCGACAGCATCTCGACCTCGGTCGCCTCGTTTCAGGCGGGCGAAGTGCCGAATGTGCCGGTCGTGGAGGTGCGTGTCTGATGGCGATCTCTGACGAACTTCAATCCCATCTTTTGAGCGGAACCACGACGCTGTGCCGGGCCTGGGCCTTGGTGCGCAAGGACGGTACGACTTATGGGTTCACCGATCACGACAACGATCTGAGCTTTGAGGGGCTGGCCTTCAAGGCGGACACGGGCCTGACGGCCAATGCGTTGGAGCAGTCCACCGGCCTGTCGGTCGACAACACCGAGGCGCTGGGCGCCTTGAGTGCGGCAGCGGTCAAGGAAGAGGACATCCGTGCCGGGCGTTTTGACGGCGCTGCTGTGCGGTCGTGGCTTGTGAACTGGGCCGATGTGAACCAGCGTGTGTTGCTGTTTAAAGGCACCTTTGGCGAAATCACGCGGGTCTCCGGCGGCTTTCGCGCTGAACTTCGTGGTCTGACTGAAGAGCTGAACCAGCCGCAAGGTCGGATTTACCAATCGACCTGTTCGGCGATTTTGGGCGACAAAGGCTGTCGTTTCAACACGTTGCAGGCCGGATTCTATACCGACATTCCGGTGGAAACCGCCGAAAAAGGTAAGATTTTCAACTTTGCGACGCTTACGGATTTCGACGACAGATGGTTCGAACGCGGGCGTTTGACCGTCTTGTCCGGTGCGGCGAAAGGACTCGTCGGGCTGGTGAAAAACGACCGGCTGTCGGCGACGGGGCGCAAGGTCGAGCTATGGGAAGACCTGCGCGCCGAGATCGCTGTCGGAGATATGATCCGCATTGAAGCGGGCTGTGACAAACGCGCGGAAACATGCCGGTTGAAGTTCGACAACTTCCTGAACTTTCAAGGTTTTCCGCATATTCCTGGCGAAGATTGGCTGGCGTCCTATCCGGTCAAGAGTGGAGAGAACGATGGCGGCAGCCTGACAAGCTCCGAGTCTTCGCTCTTCGGCTTACAGGGATAACCACATCATGACTTCGGAGTTGAATATTGCAGATCGTGCGCGGGCCTGGATTGGCACGCCCTATCTGCATCAAGCGTCCTGTAAAGGCGCGGGGACGGATTGTCTCGGGCTTTTGCGCGGCATTTGGCGCGAGGTTTACGGCCAGGAGCCGGAACTCATTCCGCCCTACACGCCGGATTGGAGTGAACCGCAACAGGACGAGCGTCTGCTGCGGGCGGCGCGCGCACATCTGATCGAAAAACCCCTGTCCGAGATGGTCTCGGGCAATGTGTTGGTGTTTCGCATGCGCAAGGGCGCCGTCGCGAAACATCTGGGCATCGTGGGCGACAGCGGCGCGGTGCCGACATTCATCCATGCCTATAGCGGGCATGGGGTGATCGAAAACGCGCTCAGCGCACCGTGGAAACGGCGGATTGCGGGCTGTTTTGCCTTTCCGTCCCTCACGAGCCTTTCAGGGAGGTAACTCATGGCAACGATTGTACTTTCAGCTGCGGGTGCGGCCGTCGGCGCCTCTGTTGGCGGCGGTGTGTTTGGCCTGTCTTCCGTGGTCATCGGACGCGCCATCGGGGCCACGATCGGACGCGCGATTGATCAGCGCCTGATGGGCGTCGGCAGTCAGACCGTTGAAACCGGGCGTGTCGAACGCTTTCGTCTCATGGGGGCGTCCGAGGGCGCGACCGTGGCGCAGGTTTATGGGCGCATGCGGGTCGGTGGTCAGGTGATCTGGGCGACCGAATTTCAGGAACATACCACGACCAGTGGCGGAGGCGGCGGCAAAGGGGCGCCGAGGACGCCGCAGGTCACGGAATACAGCTATTCCGTCTCGTTGGCGATTGCGCTCTGTGAGGGCGTGATCTCGCGTGTGGGGCGCATCTGGGCCGATGGCAGCGAGGTGGACGTCAGCACCCTGACCATGCGGGTCTATCATGGCACAGACGATCAGCTTCCCGATGCCAAGATCGAGGCTGTCGAAGGCGCAGGCACCGTGCCCGCCTATCGTGGCATTGCTTATGTCGTTCTCGAGGACGTGGACCTGACCGCCTTTGGCAACCGGGTGCCGCAATTTACCTTTGAAATCATGCGCCCGGATCAATCCGCTGGCGAGAAAAGCGATCTGACGCATCTTGTGCCTGCCGTGGCGATGATCCCCGGCACGGGCGAATATTCCCTTGCGACCCGGCCGGTCTATCTTCGGGATGGGGCAGGCAGAACGATTGTTTCGAACGTCAATGCGGCCTCGGGGCGACCGGATTTTTCCACCTCTCTGGAGGCCATGACGGACGAGTTGCCGAATTGTGGGTCAACATCTTTGGTCGTGTCCTGGTTCGGGGATGATCTGCGCTGTGGCAGCTGTCAGATCCAGCCAAAGGTGGAACAGGCGAACATTGATGCGCCCGATATGCCCTGGTCCGTGTCCGGGCTCACGCGTGGAACGGCGGGGGTGATCCCGCGCGATGCGGATGATCGCGTGATCTATGGCGGCACACCGACGGATCAGTCCGTGGTTCAGGCGATCCGGGCGCTCCAAGACGCTGGACAGGAGGTGATGTTCTATCCATTCATCCTGATGGAGCAGACGGAGGGCAACGGGCTTGTCGATCCGTGGACCGGGGAACCGGAACAACCCGCACTGCCGTGGCGCGGGCGCATCACGACCGCTTTGGCGCCGGGTGTCACGGGCACCACGGATGGCACGGCGGCGGCAGATGCCGAGGTTGCGGCCTTTTTCGGCGCGGCGCAGGTCAGCGATTTCACGGCTTCCGGCGATAAGGTCACCTACACGGGGCCTGCGGAGTTTTCCTTCCGCCGGATGATCCTGCACTACGCACATCTTTGTGCGCTGGCGGGTGGCGTCGAGTCGTTTTGCATTGGGTCCGAAATGCGGTCGCTCACGCGTATTCGCGGGGCATCCGGCTTTCCGGCTGTGGATCAGTTGATCCAGCTGGCCGCCGATGTACGCACGATCCTGGGGGCTGAGTGCAAGATCGGCTATGCGGCGGATTGGTCCGAATATTTCGGCTATCAGGCCGACGGCAATTTCTATTACAATCTTGATGCGCTCTGGGCCGATGACAACATCGACTTCATCGGCATCGACAACTACATGCCGCTCTCCGATTGGCGCGATGGTGATGTACATGCTGACGCCGATTGGGGGTCGATCTACAATCTCGACTATCTCAAGGCCAATATTGAAGGCGGTGAGGGCTATGACTGGTATTACGCGCATGAAAACCATGACGTGGCCCAGATCCGCACGCCGATCACCGATGGCGCCTATGGCGAGGATTGGGTTTATCGCTACAAGGACATCCGCAATTGGTGGCTGAACGCTCACCACGACCGGATCGGCGGCGTGCGGAGTGAGACGCCGACCGCATGGGTGCCGCAATCGAAACCTGTCTGGTTCACCGAAATGGGCTGTGCCGCGATCGACAAGGGCACCAATGAGCCGAACAAGTTTCTGGATGCGAAATCCTCGGAGAGCGCTCTTCCGGCCTATTCCAACGGGCGGCGGGATGATTTCATCCAGCTTCAGTACATTCGGGCGATGACCGGATACTGGGGCGAGGGCGAGAACAACCCGACGTCCGAGGTCTACGATGGTCCGATGATCGACATGACCCGTGCCCATGTCTGGGCTTGGGACGCGCGGCCCTATCCGGCGTTTCCCTCGGTGACGTCCGTATGGTCCGATGGCGACAATTACGCCAAGGGGCATTGGCTCAACGGGCGCTCGACCGCTCGGTCCCTCGCCGATGTGGTAACCGAAATCTGTGCGCGTTCCGGCGTGGAAGAGATCGACACCTCTGAGCTTTGGGGCGTACTCCGCGGCTACAATGTCACGGACATCGCGGGTGCGCGCTCTGCGCTTCAACCCTTGATGCTGGCTTACGGCTTCGAGGCGGTTGAGCGCGAGGGGCAGCTGATTTTCCGGTCTCGTGACGGCAAATCGCAATTGACGCTGACAGATACGGATCTGGCAGTGTCCGATGAGTTGGACGGACTTCTGGAACGCGTGCGGGCTCCCGAAGCCGAGGTGGCAAACCGGGTGCAGCTGACCTTTGTCGATGCCGATGGCGATTATGCCGCGCGCTCCGAGGAGGCGGTTTTCCCGGATGAAGACAGCCGTCTGGTGTCGCAATCCGAACTGCCTCTGGCGCTCACGCGATCCGAAGGGCGTCAGGTTGTCGAGCGCTGGCTTTCCGAGTCGCGGATCGCAAGGGATTCGGCGCGGTTTTCTCTGCCGCCTTCGCTCATGTCCTATGGCGCGGGCGATGTGATCAGCGTCGAGACCGAGGAGGGCACGCTGCGCTACCGGGTCGATCACGCCACCCTTGGCCAGCAGCAACAGATCGAAGCGGTGCGGGTCGAACAGGAGATCTACGAGCCTTCCGACATGGTCGAAGAGATCATCGAGGCCAAACCTTTCGCTGCGCCTGTCCCGGTCTATCCGCTGTTCCTAGATCTGCCTTTGCTGACCGGCGATGAAGTGCCTTACACGCCACATATCGCGGTGACGGCCAATCCCTGGCCGGGCTCTGCGGCGGTCTATGCCTCGACGTCTGACAGCGGCTATACGCTCAACACTCTGGTGCCGAGCTGGGCCACGATCGGCGTCACGCAAACCGCGTTGGAGGCGGCCAAGCCCGGTCTCTGGGATCGCGGGCCTGTGCTGCGGGTGAAACTCACGCGCGGCGAATTGTCCTCGGTCGACCCTATAGATGTGCTCAACGGCGCCAATGTCGCGGCCATCGGCGATGGCAGCTCGTCCAACTGGGAGGTGTTCCAATTCGCCAATGCCGAGATCGTGGGTGAGAACACCTATGACATTTCCCTGCGGCTCAGAGGACAGGTGGGGACGGATGCTCTGGACACAGGCGCGATGACGCAAAGCTGGCCGGTGGGCTCGCGCTTTGTGCTGATCAACACGACTTTGCGTCAGCTCGATTTGCCGCAGTCGTCGCGTGGCCTGGCACGCCATTATCGCATTGGCCCGTCGAACCGGCCCTATGATGATACGATCTACACCCATTATGTCGAGGCTTTCGATGGCATCGGATTGCGCCCCTATGCGCCTGCGCATCTCAGGGCAGTGCAGTCCGGCACGGGGAATACGGAGGTCAGCTGGGTGCGGCGCACACGCATCGACGGGGACAGTTGGCAATCTGTCGAGGTGCCTCTGGGCGAAAGCTTCGAGCTCTATCTTGTCCGTGTCGTCAAAGACGGTGCCATCCTGCGCGAAACCACCACCGGCTCCCCGAGCTGGACGTATATGTCCGCACAGAAAACCAGCGACGGTCTGACCGGCGCTTATGAAATCCACGTTGCCCAAATGTCCGAAAGCTTCGGCGCGGGCCTTTTCAAAAGGATTGAGATCAATGAGTGATACAACCCGTTTTGCCCTGCCGCTGATCGAGGCTGCTCAGGCCCAGAAACATGTGACCGTGAACGAGGCGCTGAGCCGGATCGACGGGCTGATGCAGCTCACGCTCCTCTCCGTGACCGGCAACACCCCGCCTGTGACGCCGCAAGAGGGCGATGCTTATGGCGTGGGTTCCGCCCCGGTCAATGAGTGGGCCGGTCAGGCGGGGAGGATCGCGCTTTATGTCAACGGCGGCTGGGCTTTCGTGCCCGCCACTTTGGGCATGCGCGCCTATATCGCGGATCAAAATGGCTGGGCCGGATATGATGGCGCGGATTGGATTTTGGGCCTTCAAACGCTTTCTGCCAACGGGGCGGGCATGGTGCAAAAGGTGATCGAAGTGGATCACACGATCACCGCCGGGACCACATCGGCGGCCAGCTTTGCGATCCCCGGACAATCCGTCGTCTACGGCGTCACCGGGCGGGTTCTTAGCGACATCACCGGCACCGGGCTCACGGGCTTTTCACTCGGGGTAGCGGCCTCTTCGAACCGTTACGGCTCAGGTCTTTCGCTCTCACAGGGCAGCTGGCTGCGCGGTCTCACCGGCACGCCTTTGACCTATTATGCCTCCGAGGATCTGATCCTCACCGGCGAGGGCGGGGATTTCGATGCGGGCGGTATGATCCGCCTCGCCATCCACTGCGTGCAATTCTCGCTGCCCTCCGAATAACCTTCTCTCGATCACAACCAATCACATCCCCCGCTGTGCAACACTGGCGGGGGCTTTTGCATGTTCACACTCTTGCGCTTTTGAATTCGGACCTATCTATAGTAAGCTCTGAAAAAAGAGGACAAGCGCATGGCCAAGACTCGCACCACCTTGAAAGAACTCGATCCCGTCTGGAGCCAGGTTGTCTCCGAGGCGCGGCAAGCCGTTGAGGCCGAGCCTCTCTTGGGTGGGTTGGTCCATGCCTGTATCCTGCATCACGAGACTTTGGAGGATGCGCTGGCCTACCGGATCGCGCAGAAACTTGCCTCTCCCGAGATGTCCGAACAGCTCATCCGCGAGATCGCCGACGACGCCTATTCGGGCGATCCGATGCTCTCCGAGGCCGCGCGTGCCGACATCGCCGCCGTTTACGATCGCGACCCGGCCTGCCATCGCTACATCCAGCCTTTGCTCTATTTCAAAGGCTTCCAGGCGATCCAGGCCCATCGCGTTTCCAACTGGCTCTGGCGCGAAGGTCGTCGTGATCTGGCCTATTTCTTCCAGATGCGCATGTCCGAGCAATTCTCCGTCGACATCCACCCCGCGTGCCGCATCGGCAAGGGGCTGTTCCTCGATCACGCCCATGCGCTGGTCTTTGGCGAAACGGCCGTGATCGGCGACAATGTCTCGATCCTGCATTCCGTGACGCTTGGCGGCACCGGCAAAGAGGACGAGGACCGTCACCCTAAAATTGGCGACGGTGTCCTGATCGGCGCGGGCGCCAAGGTGCTGGGCAATATCAAGATCGGCGACTGCTCGCGCGTGGCCGCTGGCTCCGTGGTGCTGTCCGACGTGCCGCATTGCACGACCGTGGCAGGGGTGCCCGCCAAAGTCGTGGGCGAGGCGGGCTGTTCCCAACCATCGATTTCGATGAACCAACTGATCGGCGCGCGCGGCGAAAAGGCCTGATCCGCGCTCTTCGGGCTTAATGTGACGGCGTTCCGCGCTCAAGCGGGGCGCAGATCAGCCGGGCTTTCGGTGGCAAGAGATCGGCCAGAACCTTGCGGCTTTTGATCTCGATCCCAACCAGTTCCATTCCGATCCGTTCGCAATGGACGGCACTGAATTCCGCAAGCTGATACCGCCCTTGCTCATCGCTGTGCCACATCGGCCCCTCGAATAGACGCTGCCCCTCTGCGCCTGCTTTGGACCGCATGAGCGGCCCCATCGGATTGGGCGAGACCGCCACAAGCCCTGCGTAACAAAGACCGGCTCCGAAAACAGCGCCCAGTAAAAATTTCAACATCCAATGACCCCTTAAGCAAAAGGCCCCACACATGCAGGGCCTCTCGTATCTCTATGATATAGCACGTGATTATGCCAGCATCGCCACCGGATTTTCCAGGTTCTCGACGATGGCTTTCAAAAGCTCCGCGCCCAAAGCGCCGTCGATCACGCGGTGATCCACCGACATGGTGACGGACATCACGGTCGCGACCTTGATCTCGCCATCCTCGCCGATCACCGGTTTCTTGACCCCGGTGCCGACCGCCAGGATACCGGCGTGCGGCGGGTTCACGATGGCGTCGAAATTGTCGATGCCGAACATGCCGAGGTTGGAAATCGCGAAGGAGCCGCCCTGATACTCATGCGGCGCAAGCTTGCGGTCGCGGGCACGATGCGCGAGGTCTTTCATCTCTTTCGACAGAGCTGAGAGCGACTTCATATCGGCGTCTTTCAACACCGGCGTGAACAGCCCGCCCTCGATCGCGACCGCGACGGCCACGTCAGAGGCTTTCATCTGAAGCACGCGATCACCGGCCCAAACGGCGTTGGCCGTCGGGACCTCTTGCAGCGCGTTTGCGACGGCCTTGATGATGAAATCATTGACCGACAGCTTAACCCCCTTGCCGGTGAGCTGGTGGTTCAGCTCGGCGCGGAATTTCATCAGCGCATCAAGCTGAATGTCGCGGCGCAGGTAGAAATGCGGGATGGTCTGCTTGGCCTCGGTGAGACGTGCGGCGATGGTCTTGCGCATGCCGTCGAGCTTGATTTCCTCATACTCGCGACCTTCGTACATCTTCGCGACCATATCCGCGGAGGGGCCAGCGGGGGCCGCCGCTGCAGCAGCCGGGGCAGGGGCAGCCGCTTTCGGAGCGTCGGCTTTCGGCGCGGCTGTGGCGTTTTCCACATCTGCTTTCACGATGCGGCCTTTCGGACCGGAGCCCGAAATCGCAGAGAGGTCCAAACCTTTCTGCGCGGCGATGCGACGCGCCAGCGGCGAGGCAAAGATACGCTCGCCGGAGGCCGCTTTGGGCGCTGACGGGGCAGGGGCCGCAGCTGTGGCAGGCGCCGGAGCGGCCGCCTCAGCTTTCGGGGCTTCTTCCGCCGCCGGAGCGGGGGTAGAGGAACCGACGTTCTCAGCGGCAGAGGCGTCTTCGCCTTCTTCCAAAAGCACCGCAATCGGCGCGTTCACTTTCACGCCCTCGGTGCCTTCCGCCACGAGGATTTTCCCCATGACGCCTTCGTCCACAGCTTCGAATTCCATCGTCGCCTTGTCGGTCTCGATCTCTGCGATCACATCGCCGGAGGAAATGGTGTCCCCCTCTTTCACGAGCCATTTCGCCAGCGTCCCTTCCTCCATCGTCGGAGACAGCGCGGGCATCAAAAGTTCAATAGCCATAACGGGTTCTCCTTAGCGGTAGGTGACTTCTTTGCAGGCGGCCACGACTTCGTCAGTGGTCACAAGCGCGAGTTTTTCGAGGTTGGCGGCATAGGGCATCGGCACATCTTTGCCCGCACAGTTGATCACCGGCGCGTCGAGATAATCGAACGCACGCTGCATGATCGTGGCGGAGATGTGGTTGCCGATGGACCCGACCGGGAAGCCCTCTTCAACGGTCACACAGCGGTTGGTCTTCATCACAGAGGCCAACACGGTGTCATAGTCGATGGGGCGCAGGGTGCGCAGGTCGATGACCTCGGCGGAGATGCCCTCCTCAGAGAGCTTGTCAGCGGCTTCCAAAGCGTAGGTCATGCCGATGCCGAAGGACACGATGGTCACATCCGTGCCCTCGCGCCAGACGCGGGCCTTGCCGAAGGGGATGGTGAAATCTTCGAGATCCGGCACCTCAAAGGACTTGCCGTAAAGAATCTCGTTCTCAAGGAAAATCACCGGGTTTGGATCGCGGATCGCGGTTTTCATCAGGCCTTTGTAGTCGGCAGCCGAGTAGGGCATCACGACTTTCAGGCCAGGGATTTGCGCATACCATGCGGCGTAGTCTTGCGAGTGCTGTGCCCCCACGCGGGCGGCGGCCCCGTTCGGACCCCGGAACACCATCGGTGCCCCCATCTGACCGCCGGACATGTAAAGCGTCTTGGCGGCGGAGTTGATGATCTGGTCAATGGCCTGCATCGCGAAGTTAAAGGTCATGAATTCGACAATCGGCTTCAACCCGCCAAAGGCCGCGCCCGTGGCGATACCGGCAAAGCCGTGCTCGGTGATCGGCGTGTCGATCACGCGTTTCGCGCCGAACTCGTCCAGCATGCCTTGGGTGATCTTATAGGCGCCTTGGTACTCGGCGACCTCTTCCCCCATGATGAAGACATTCTCGTCCCGGCGCATCTCTTCGGCCATGGCGTCGCGCAGCGCTTCGCGCACGGTCTGGGTCTTCATCTTTGTGCCTGCCGGGAAATCCGGGGAGGCTTTGGAGACGACTTCGACCGGAGCGGCCGGTTTGGCCGCGGCCGGGGTGCTGTCATGTGTGGCCTCGGGTGCGGCCTCGGAAGGCGCGCCCTCTTTGGGGGCAGGGGCCGCGATGTCGTCCGCGCTCTCGCCTTCTTCCACGAGCACCGCGATCACTTCGTTGACCTTCACACCCTCGGTGCCTTCGGTCACGAGGATCTTGCCGACGATCCCTTCGTCCACGGCTTCGAATTCCATCGTCGCCTTGTCGGTTTCAATTTCCGCGATGATGTCGCCGGAGGAGACGGTGTCGCCCTCCTTGACCAGCCATTTCGCGAGCGTGCCTTCTTCCATCGTCGGAGAAAGGGCGGGCATCAAAAGTTCGGTTGCCATTGTGTCGTTCTCCCCGGATCAGGCGTTATGCTGCGGAATTTCATCCGCGTAGATGTCGGTCCAAAGCTCTTCGAGCGCCGGTTCCGGGCTTTCCTTGGCGAATTCTGCGGAGGCGTTGACGATGGACTTGATGTCCTTGTCGATGGTCTTCAGATCGTCTTCGGTCGCGTGGTTGCCGGTCAGAAGGATCGACCGCACGGCCTCGATCGGATCGCGTTCCTCGCGCATTTTCTGCACTTCCTCGCGGGTCCGGTATTTCGCCGGGTCGGACATGGAGTGGCCCCGGTAACGGTAGGTTTTGATCTCGAGGATGTAGGGCCCTTTGCCGGCACGACAATGCGCAACGGCACGCTCGCCGGCCTCTTTCACGGCCAGAACGTCCATGCCGTCCACTTCCTCGCCTTCGATCCCATAGGCTGCACCGCGTTCCCAGTAGGAGGGAGATTTCGTCGAGCGCTGGGTCGAAGTGCCCATAGCGTATTGGTTGTTTTCAATGACGAACACGACCGGAAGGTCCCAGATTTCGGCCATGTTGTAGGTCTCTGCGACCTGGCCCTGGTTGGCTGCGCCATCGCCGAAATAGGCAAAGGTCACGTTGTCATTGCCTTTGTACTTGTCGGAGAGCGCGAGGCCCGCACCGATCGGCACCTGCGCGCCGACGATGCCGTGGCCGCCGTAGAAATGCTTCTCTTTCGAGAACATATGCATCGAGCCGCCCTTGCCTTTGGAATAGCCGCCCTCGCGGCCCGTCAGCTCGGCCATCACGCCGTTCGGGTCCATGCCGCAGGCGAGCATATGCCCGTGATCGCGATAAGACGTCACGCGTTTGTCACCCTCTTTCGCGGCAGCCTCAAGACCGACCACAACGGCCTCTTGGCCGATATAAAGGTGACAGAACCCGCCGATGAGGCCCATGCCGTAAAGCTGGCCGGCCTTTTCCTCGAAACGACGGATCAAAAGCATGTCTTTGTAATAGGCAAGAAGCTCGTCTTTGGAGACATTGGCTTGGCTTGCTGGTTTGGATGGTGTTTTCCGGGGTGCCATGCGGCCTCCTCCTCCAAGGTTCGCAGCGAATAGTTTAGCGTTAAACTATATGATAAAGGAGGTGAGCCGCGATTGCACGGATTTTCTGATATGCGCTGTGGGAGGCAGCTATGCGTTTGGGGAATGTCGGATTTGATGGGGAAACGCTTTTATACAAGTTGATTGGATAAAAACTCTTGCGGGAGGTGAAAAGAAACCTCAGCCTAAAATTATTTCTGCTTAAGGAGGTAATATGGCTAAGCAAGTAATTCTTCAGGGAGGTCGGGTTTTCCCTACATTGTCGAGCGCTAAGGCGCACTACAGTGAGATAAGGAAAGCTTCTATTTTAGATGACTTGCTCGTTGAGCCAGAACGTTCTGAAATTCTATCTTCGCTACTGTGAGGTAACGAATTACCCAGCTGTTTCCGCGCAGGATGTAACGGTAAAGAACGATAATCGTCCTCGGTCAAATGATAACTACTCAACAACGAAAGCATTCTTTATTGTCGATGCCGCTGGTGAGCGTCATGTGTTTAGTATTGATAAGGCGCTAGCTGCGATTGCCACCTGAAAACACCGTATGTTTTAGTGTGGTCACCGACGACAATACTGAATCTGAGCCTCATAACGCGCCGCCCGTGCCGCCACCCCATCGGCCACATTCAACAGCCACGTCTTGCCATTATGCGAGCCGCGCCGGTAGCCCGTGCGGCCTTCGTGATAGGCCAGATAGCTGTTGCGGGCGTCCGAGTTGGAAATCCCCAGGGCGGCGTTGTTGGTCGAGACATACCAGCCGATGAAATCGGTGGCGTCGCGGATGTTGCTGCGGCTGGCGCCTGCGCGGCCCGGGCCGTTGCGGTAGTCGTCCCACGTGCCGTCGAGTGCCTGCGCATAGCCACGCGCGGAGCTGGCCCGGCCTTTCGGGATGATGAACAATGTGTATCGTTTCGGCGGGCGGGCGGTCGCGCGGAAGGTGGATTCTTGATAGATCAGCGCCATTTGCACATGCACCGGCACACCCCATTTGCGCTCTGAGGCCTCAAGCGCCCGTTGGTAATGCGGGCGCTCGCGGAAGATCGCACAGGCGTCTTCGGGGTTCGCGGGCGCGCCGCCACGGCCGCCGCCACAGGCGGACAACGCCACAAGCCCGGCGCCGCCCAAAATCATCCGGCGGCGGGTCATACAGGATAGGGTGTCATTGACGCTTTGTGTCATCTTTCGCCTTTCACGGGGCAGGGGATGGTGTCAGCGGATCACGATCTCATCGGCGCGCAGATAGCCCAAAACGTCGCGCGCCTGTTCATCCAGAAGGTCCAGATCGAGATAGCCGTCGGACAGGCGCAGCGTCTTGTTGCGCATCACGGCCAATTCTGCGTCCAGTTTGCCGCTCACCGCTTGCAACTCGGACAATTCTGCCTCGATCTGCAAGCGGCGAAACAGCCCGTATTCCCCTTGCACGGAAGCAAAGGTGAAATAGCCACCGAGGGTGACCATCACGCCGACGTACAACAGCACGGTCAGCGACGGGCGTTTGCGCGGATGAGCCATGATAGGCTTCTTACCTTTTTGTATGAAAGATGCCCGACCGGGGTCAGGTCACCTAGACTGCCTCACGGGGCGTTCTCTTTGGTGGAACCCCTCCGTAACCCTCTTATGACACAGGTGATTCGCGCTGTGAATCCCAAAATCGAATCGACGGCGGAAAAATGCGCAAAAAAAAGGGGCGCCCGGAAGGGCACCCCTTTCGACATTTGAGGTGGCGCAATCAGCCCGCGATGGACGCGGCCTGAATGCTGTCGACGGCGGCTTTCAGCGTGGCGTCGAACTCAGCGTCGCTTTGTTTGGCGTTCAGGCCTTCGGACAGAGCGCGCGAGAAAGACGCGATCATGCCGGTGTTTTTCGACAGAATGTCATTGGCCTCATCGCGACCATACCCGCCGGACAGAGCCACGACTTTCAACACGCGCGGGTGATCGACCAGCGGTTTGTAGAAGTTGGCCTCACTCGGCAGGGAGAGTTTCAGCATGACCTGTTTGCTCTCGTCCATGGCGTCGAGATGCTTGAGGATTTCCTCGCGCAGGAGGACTTCGGCCTCGGCCTTGTCGGCGATGGTGATGGTCACTTCCGGCTCAAGGATCGGCATGAGGCCCGCCTTGATCACCTGTTCGCCGATTTCGAATTGCTGGTCGACGACGGCCTTGATGCCTTCGGGGTTGGCGGCGTTGATCACCGAACGCTCTTTGGTGCCGAAGACCTTGAGCTTGGCCGCACGCGCCAGAAGATCGTCGAGACCCGGCATGGGTTTCATCAGCTGAACGCCATTTGCCTCAGCTTCCAGACCCTTGTCGATCTTGAGAAACGGCACCACGCCTTTGTCTTCCCAGAGGAACAAAGAGGTCGGTTTGCCGCCGACTTCGCGATCCATGGTCATCTCGAAAAGGATCGCGCCAATCACCTTGTCGCCCGTGAAGGACGGCGATTGGATGATGCGCGACCGCATCGCGTGCACCATGTCGAACATTTCTTCGTCGCCGGAATATTCGCTTTCCTCGACGCCGTAGAGTTTGAGCGCCTTGGGCGTGGAGCCCCCCGATTGGTCAAGTGCTGCGATAAAGCCTTGGCCTTCGCCCATTTTGGCGGTCATTTCCTGAATAGACATCTCATTCCTCTTCTTGGCCTCTTTTGGACTCAAATCCCCCTCGGTCCCGAGGGCTTTCAGTTCTCACCCACCGAGTTACCTTGCCCGGCGGACTGTCGCAATCTTGGTGGCGCTAACGTTCTGGACTCTCTTACAGGTAGCGCTCACAGGTCTTGTCGGATGGCAGGCTACGCCGCTTTTCCCGGCAGCGTCTTGATACAGCGCAAATCGCCTCAAGGGCGGGCAGAAATGAAAAGGCCCACCAGAACCGGCGGGCCTTGAACGCTTAGCCGAGGGCCACAACCCCGGGCAATTCCTTGCCTTCCATCCACTCGAGGAAGGCGCCGCCTGCAGTCGAGATATAGGTGAAATCTTCGCCGTGGCCGGATGCGTTGATCGAGGCGACCGTGTCGCCGCCACCCGCGACCGACACCAAAGCGCCTGCCTTGGTCTGCTCGGCGATCTTGTCGATCATCGCGAAGGTGCCTTTGCCAAAGGGCTCAAGTTCGAACACCCCAAGCGGCCCGTTCATGATCAAGGTCTTGGCGCCTGCGATGATCTCGCCGATGCGCTCGACAGATTTCGGACCCGCGTCGAAAATCATCGCATCCGCCGGGCATTCCGTCACCGGCACAACCTCGTTTTCGGCATTGGCTTTGAACTCGCGGGCGATGACCACATCGACCGGCAGCACGATTTCGCATCCGGCCTCATCGGCCTTTTTGATGATCTCGCGCGCGGTGTCGGCCAGATCATGCTCACAGAGCGATTTGCCCACATCGATGCCCTCGGCGGCCAAAAACGTGTTGGCCATGCCGCCGCCGATCACCAGGTAGTCGACCTTGCGCACCAGATTGCCCAGAAGATCGAGCTTGGTCGAGACTTTCGCGCCACCAACCACGGCCACGACCGGGCGTTCGGGGGTGGAAAGTGCGGCTTCGAGTGCGGAAAGCTCGGCTTGCATCAACCGACCGGCGCAGGAGGGCAGGAGCTTCGCGACACCTTCGGTCGAGCCATGCGCGCGGTGCGCCGCAGAAAAGGCGTCGTTGACATAGACATCGCCCAAAGCGGCGAGAGAGGCGGCGAATTGGCCGTCGTTCTTGGTCTCGCCCTCATGGAAGCGGGTGTTTTCCAGCAACAGAACTTCGCCTTCGCCAAGCTCCCCCACACCCTCTTTTGCCGGACCGCCGATGCAGTCGCTCGCAAATTTCACCGGCACGCCCAGCACGTCGGACACAGCGTCCTTGATCAGCCCAAGGCTCATCTCCGGCACAACCTGACCTTTCGGGCGTCCGAAATGCGCCAAAAGCACCGGCTTGCCGCCTTTTTCCAGAATGTCGTCGATCGTCGGTTTGATCCGCTCGATCCGGGTGGCGTCGGTCACCTTGCCGTCGGCCACGGGCACGTTGATGTCCACACGGGTCAGCACGACCTTGCCGGCGAGATCCATATCATCGAGGGTTTTCCAAGCCATAGCAATCGGTCCTTTCGGGGGAGGGTTTGGCGTCTGACACTTGTTTGAACTCAGATCACCGCTTCGTCAACCGCCGTGACCGCGCTTGGGCGCTATTCATGGGGCGTTGCTAGAGAGATGCCAGACAGTTGAGGCGATATCGCCCTTTCCCTTGCCCCCCACGCAGATTAAACTGCGCAAAATTTCGACCGTCTCATGCACGGTTTTCTATTCGGAGGAGCCAGTCATGGCCGACATCAAAGACCCTGAAAACACGATCATCGTCACGCTGGACAGCGGCGAGGTGGTCATCGAGCTTCTGCCCGACATCGCGCCCAAACATTGCGAGCGGATGAAAGAGCTTGCGCGCTCCGGCGCCTATGACGGGGTGGTGTTTCACCGCGTGATCGACGGCTTCATGGCGCAGACGGGCGACGTGAAATTCGGCAACCAGAACAAAGACTTCGAACTGCGTCGTGCGGGCACCGGAGGCTCGGACCTTCCGGACCTTCCGGCTGAGTTCTCCGGCATTCCGCATGATCGCGGCACCATCGGGGCTGCGCGGTCGCAGAACCCGAACTCCGCCAACTCGCAGTTCTTCATCAACTTCTCCGACAACCACTTCCTCAACCGTCAGTACACGGTCTATGGCCGCGTGATCTCCGGCATGGAATTCGTCGACAAAATCACCCGTGGCGAGCCGCCGATGTACCCCGACGCGATGATCTCCATGAAGGTGGCCGCCGATGCTTAAGTCGCTCACCCTGATCGCCGCTTTGGTGGCGGGGCCGGCCTTCGCGACCGGGCTCGACATCACCGTCTCGGGCGAGGCCAACGGTGTCGTCCATATCGACCTCTTCGACGATGTCGCTCCGGGCCACGTCGCGCAGATCACGAAACTCGCCTCTGAGGGCGCCTATGACAATGTCGTGTTTCACCGCGTGATCGACGGCTTCATGGCGCAGACCGGCGACGTGCAATATGGCAAAATGGGCGCTGCCGATTTCTCGATGCAGATGGCCGGGCGTGGTGGGTCGAGCTATCCGGATCTCAAGGCCGAGTTCTCCGATCAGTCCTTTGATGCCGGCGTCGTCGGCATGGCCCGCAGCCAGAACCCGAACTCCGCCAATGCGCAGTTCTTCATCATGTTCGCGCCTGCGCCGCATCTCGACGGTCAATACACCGTGGTCGGCAAAGTGACGTCGGGCATGGATGTGGTCAATCAGATCAAACGCGGCACCGGCCCCAATGGCGCCGTCATCGGTGAGCCGGATGTGATGACCTCGGTCACCGTCACGGACTGACCCTGTGACGAGTGAATTCCGTCCCTAGGCGGGGCGGCTTTAACGCGATGGCGTGTCTTTTCAGGGCACGCCATTTTCATATTTTCTGTCCAGACATCTGGCTTGTGCCGACATAGGCCTGAACCATCATATGCCTGTGACCTCGAATGGTTAACGAATCGTATTTCCGACCAGCGGGGGACCGATTTATGAAACCTTATCTTTTGGGTACGGCTGTCGCGGTGCTGTTCACGGCAACACCAGCCTTTTCCGACTGTACGCCTCTGGTGCCCGATGATGGCGATACGATCACATGCACAGGGACCGACACAGATGGGGTCCACCAGACGCTGATCGACAACGGCAACCTCGATGATATCCGGCTGGATGTGACCGGCACGCTGTCCAATGCCGACAGCGGGGAGCACACGGTTGAGCTGGATGACGATGCGACCGTCATGATCTCCTCCACGGGCCGTGTCGAGGATGTCTCGGGCAAACATGTGATCAAACTCGACGAAGCGGCCAATGTCGAGAACGCCGGTCTCATTCAGGCAGGGAAAGACGGCTTGAACCACGGGGTGAACGCCGTGGTTCATAATACTGCGACCGCCAGCACCATCGTGACGACGGTACGATTTCGGGCACCTATGGCATCCTGACAGACCCCGGAAACGAGGCCAGCCAGATCGTGCGGAATTCCGGTGTCATTACAGGTACGTCCGGCATCGCCATGGATCTGGGACTGGACGATGACACTGTGGAAATGGCGGATTTCAGCGCGGTCACCGGCGATATTCTCTTCGGCGAGAGGATGGACCGTCTGGTCATCGACGGGCTGACTGGCGCATTTTCCGGTTCAGTCGATTTCGGGACCGGGGACGATGTGTTCGAGGTCGCGGGTCTGTCGCTGATGGATGGCGACTGGATGTTCGACGCGATCACCGAGATCTATGGTGGTGCGGGGATCGACACGCTGTCTTTTTCGACCGACTTCGCGACCTTTCTCAATGAGGTGACCGTCTCGGTTCTCGACGCCGTCACCTACGCTCTTCGCTTTGGGGACGCCCCGGCACAGCTTGTCTTCACGGATTTCGAAACCCTGCGCTTTTCCGATGGCACCTATGCGATGAGCGATCTGGCCCCGGTGCCGCTTCCGGCCGGTCTTTGGCTCATGCTGTCCGGCCTTGGGGGCTTTGCTGTAATGCGTCGTCGGAAATCCGTGGCCTGAGTGAGGCATGTGTCAGAAGGTCGAAAGGGCGCTCGCAGGCGCCCTTTTGCTTTAGAATTCGAACCTGAGCGCCGCGGCGGCCAAACCGTCGCCCGCGCCATACCCGCCCGACACATCCAGAGACGTCGACCCGCGCAGGTAGATATTCGCGCCGACAAGCGCAACACCGTCCTCGGGATCCTCAAGAGGCACAGAGACCACTTCGGTCAGGGACAGCCGATCCGTCACCTGGTGGCGATAGGCCAGTTCCACCGCGGCGGGCGCATCATTCGCCTCATTATAGGACAGTGTGCCGAACATCTCGCCCGCGCCCAATTCATAGCGTCCTTGGAGCTTGGCGTTGGCGTCATTGCTGTCGCCATCGACATATTCCAACGCCACCTCGATCTGCCACGCGCCGCTCTGCCAGCCGCCGCCCAGACCCAGAATCGTGGCGTCATAGTCATCGACATAATGGAGCGAGGTCGCCACGCCTGCGGTTTGATAGCTCACGCCGTAGGGCAGGTATTGGCTTTCGGTGATCGTGCCATTGGTCAAACGGCTAAATCCCGTCTCCGTGCGCCTTAGCGCCTCCGGCAGCATCACGTCGGAGATCAGCGGACGGGCGAATTGATCATAGGCCGAGCGCGGATTGCCGATCTCGAACCGGGCGCCGGAGCTGAGGCTATAGCTCAGCGCCGCATAGGTCTCATGTTCGCGCCCCAAGGTGCCAAAGGCCCCGAAACTCAGCCCGAGCCCATCCCAAGCGGTGGTCCATGTGCCATCGCCGCCCAGCCATGCCTCTTCGGCATCGAGGGTCGATGCGCCAAGCGCGATCCAGCCGTCGCCGGTGATCCATTGGCTCGCGTCAAAGGATTGCGCCTCAGCCGTGCTGGCGAAGCCCATGAGAACAAGCGGGAGGCATGCGACTCTCTTCATACGTATATTCTGCACCTGAAAATGGAAAAAATCCATGAAGATCAGCGTCCTTTAATATCACAAAGCCGCGCAGATGCTGCGCGGCTTTGGATTATTTCGTGAAGTAGGGCGGGATTTAGCCCTTGCAGACCACCAAAGCATGGCGCTTTTTGCCTGCCGAGAGCTTCATCGGCTCCTTGAGCATATCAGCCGTCACCAGAAGGCCTGCGTCCTTGTGGTCCTCGTCATTCACCTTGGCACCGCCCTCGGAAAACAGGCGTTTTGCCGCCTTGCCGCTGTCAGAGAGGCCGGATTTGACGAAAAGCTGCACGATGGAAATGCCGTCGCCGATGTCCGACGCCGCCAGTTCCACGGTCGGAAGGTCATCGCCCACGCCGCCTTTCTCAAACACCTCGCGCGCGGTGGCCTCGGCGGCCTGCGCAGCCTCGGCGCCATGCAACAGCGTGGTGACCTCGTTGGCGAGAATGATCTTGGCTTCGTTGATCTCGGAGCCTTCCAGCGCGCCCAGACGGTCGCATTCCTCGACCGGCAGATCGGTGTAGAGCTTGAGGAAGCGGCCGGTGTCGGCATCCGTCGTGTTGCGCCAGAACTGCCAGAACTCATAAGGCGAGAGCATCTCGGAATTGAGCCAAACGGCACCGCCTTGAGATTTGCCCATCTTGCGCCCGTCCGAGGTGGTCAAAAGCGGGGTCGTCAGCCCGTAGATTTCATTGTCCAGCACACGACGCGTCAGGTCGATGCCGTTGACGATATTGCCCCACTGATCCGAGCCGCCCATCTGCAAGAGACAGTCGTAGCGGCGGTTCAGCTCCAGGAAGTCATAGGCCTGCAAAATCATGTAGTTGAATTCGAGGAAGGACAGGGATTGCTCGCGGTCCAGACGCGATTTCACGGATTCAAAAGACAGCATCCGGTTGACCGAGAAATGCCGCCCGATGTCGCGCAGGAAATCGAGGTAGTTCAGGCTGTCGAGCCACTCGGCATTGTTGCGCATGAGCGCAAGATTATTTTGCCCTACCGCTTCGCTACTTGAGGGCGTGTTGCCTGCGTCGGCGTAGTCCAGATAGCGTTCGAACACCTGCTGCATGCCCGCGATGTTCTCGTCGATCTGCTCCGGTCCCAACAGAGGGCGCTCGTCGGAGCGGAAAGAGGGGTCGCCTACTTTCGTGGTGCCGCCGCCCATGAGCGTGATCGGCTTGTTGCCGGTCTTCTGGAACCAGCGCAGCAGCATGATGTTCAACAGATGCCCGACGTGCAGCGATTTCGCCGTCGCGTCATAGCCAATATAGGCGGTCACCATCCCCTTGTTCAGCGCGTCGTCCAGCTCTTGCAAATTGGTGCAATCGGCCAAGAACCCGCGCTCGATGATCACGCGCAGGAATTCCGATTTGGGATGGTAGGTCATCTGTCACATTTTCCGTTCAAAGGGTCAGCGCGGCCTGATATATCGGGCTGCGCACCAAAGGGAAAGAGTGTGATGAGCAGTCAGGGTAAGAAGTCTCCGATCTGGGCCGCCGGATGTATGTCCGGCACGTCTTTGGACGGGGTGGATGTGGCACTTTTGAACACCGATGGTGTGGCGATTTTCGACTTCGGCGAGAGCACGTTTCGCGGCTATTCGGAAACGGAACAAGAGATGTTCCGCGCCGAGCTTGGCACCTGGCAGGCCTCTCACGAACTGACAGAACTGATCGAGACGGCCCATGCGGAGGCCTTGTCCGGGCTTGAGGGCTTTGAGTTGATCGGCTTTCATGGCCAGACCTTGAACCACGCCCCCGATGAGGGCCGGACCTATCAGGCGGGCGACGGCGCGGTTCTGGCCGAGGTCACGGGCGTGCCGGTGGTCTGGGATTTCCGGTCCGCAGATGTCGAGATGGGCGGGCAGGGCGCGCCTTTGGCGCCCTTCTACCATCACGCTTTGGCGCGCTACATCGGGGCCAGGGCGCCGGTCGCCTTTCTCAATCTCGGCGGCGTCGGCAATCTCACTTGGGTCGATCCTTCTATAGAGGACCCGGCGGCGCCCGGCGCTTTGCTGGCCTTCGACACCGGCCCCGCGAATGCGCCGGTGAACGATCTGATGCGTGCGCGCCGGGGCGAGACCCATGACGCAGGCGGCGCAGTGGCCGCTGCCGGTCAGCCGGAGATGGAGATCGTCGCCAAGGGTCTTGAGCATCCCTATTTCTACAAAATGCCGCCGAAATCTCTGGACCGAAACGATTTTCACGGCGTTCTTGAGGCCGCCCTACCGCTGTCCGACGCCGATGCTGCTGCCACTCTGACCGCCTTTGCCGCGGCTTCGGTCGCCCGCGCCATGGACCATTGTCCGGAGCCGCCGACGGCGCTCTATGTCACCGGCGGCGGGCGTCACAATGCGACGCTGATGGCGATGATTTCGGCGGGGGTGGATTGTCCGGTGTTGCCGGTCGAAGAGGTGGGACTCGATGGCGATATGCTGGAGGCGCAGGCCTTTGCCTATCTCGCGGTGCGGGTCATCTACGGGATGCCGACCTCTGCGCCGATGACGACTGGCGTGCGAGCCGCGATCGGGGGCGGGCGCATTTCGCGCCCTGATCTGGCCAAGGCCTGAAGCGTTAAAATGGGAGGAGAACAAGACCCGGCAGGATTCAGGATGAAAATCTGCCGGGCCCCAGACTCGATAAAATGGGAAAACATGTGATCATAGTCCCCCCCCCGACACTGATTAACGTGCTTAAGTTAACGTAACGTCATTTTTAAGCCAGTCAGGAAAACCTTACCATTTTGCGAAATTTGCGGGGAAAAATGCGACGGCATTCCCCGTAAGAATGGCGTTACCTCTCAGATCGCGATCACCCGCGAGGAATATCAAAGCCGGGTGCGGCCAGTTCAAAGCCGTCAAATCGGAATCCCGGCGACACCGTGCAGCCCACCAACGTCCATTTGCCAGTTGTCTTTGCAGCCTGCCAGTGATGCGACGGCACGATGAGCTGCGGCGCGTCTCCGGTCATCACGTCCGGCCCAAGGATCAGGTCGCGCGCGGGCCCATCCTCCGTCTCCGACAGAGACAGAACCAAAGGCGCGCCCGCGTAGTAATGCCAAATCTCCGTCGCATCGACCCGGTGCCAATGGCTTTGATCGCCCGCCTTGAGCAGGAAGTAGATACAGGTTCCCGCCGCCCGCGCATCGCCGTCCGTCTCGGCGATCCAGGTTTGCCGATAATGCCCACCCTCGGGGTGGGGCGTCAGGTTCAGCTTTGCGATGATCTCGTCTGCGGACATTTCTTTTGTCATAATTTCAGATATTTACCTCGTTTTCGCTCACGCATTTGCACTTTTAGGACAGTTTTTCAGGAACCATTCCGGCGAGGTCGACGTTGACCCCACAGAAATAAGATCAACGGGAGACTTCCATGTCCAAGAAAATCCTTGTGGCGATGGCCTTTGCCGCGCCCGCACTCGCCGCTTGTCAGATGAGCAACACCGACATGAGCACCGGCGTCGGCGCTGCTGCCGGTGCTGGCCTGGGCTACATCACTGCCGATGCGCTTGGTTCCAATGACGAATGGACCGTTCTGGCCACGCTGGGTGGCGCTGCTGCCGGCGCTCTGGTCGCCAAGGATGCGAGCGCTGCGACCTGTGCCTATTCCAACGGTGACGGAACCTATTACACGGCGAAATGCCCGTAAGAGCGCGCAGCTCTCAATGAGTTTGCGCCTAAGAGTTTGTAACGTGGCCAGTGCTTAGGTTTCCGTTCAGAGTGTTTGTTTTCAAAGGCCTCGCAATGTTGCGGGGCCTTTTGCTATGAGCCTTTCAGATCATCGGAATCTGCGGTGCGGCCGTGTCGGCCAGCGGACCGTTCATACGCGGATCGTCCATCACCTCGATAGCACGCTGGTAGGGGGTAAAGCCTGAGCGGATGTAGAACCCCACGGCCTGCGGACTGTCCAGCGTACAGGTGTGGACGAAGAACCGCTTGATCGGGCGCGCAAACGCCTTGTCCAGAGCATGTTCCATCAGCCACCGCCCGGTGCCGCCGCCGATCAGGCTTTCGTCCAACCCGAAAAACGCCAATTCGGTGTTCTCGGGATCGCGGAAATCAAGTTCCAATAGGCCAAGGTCCGCGCCGTCTTTGCGCAGGGAATAGACCTCGACATTCGGGTCGCTCAGGATCGCGGAGAGCTTGTCATCCGCCATATACATCCGTGAAAACCAAAGCCAATCTTCGCCCACGCGCCGATAAAGCGCGCGATACCACTCGAGATCGGGGGCCTCATGGCGGATCAACTCCACCCCCGGCTGCTCCGGCGTAGGGCGTGGGGCAGGGCGTTTGAACATTTCAAGGTAGGTGACAATGGCGGCGAGCTTGCCGGAGGGCAATTCGTGGAGGCCGTCTTCTAGCGGAGTGGGGAGGGGGACGTTGGTCATATTTGGAAAGTGGCGCATGGTAATCAGATTGGCAAGATGCACATTCTCAATGCTTGATTGCTCAAGCTTTCACTTTAATGGGTTTCGCCCAATCTGTTTAGAGAGAGCAGAAATTTGAGGTTTTGAGCGCCCTGCAAAACTAGTGCTTTGTGCGGCCAACTGCATATTCCAACTCGACATTTGTCGGCTATTCAAAAGTACGGTTTTTTTTCCTCTCCAGCCAGAAACGAAGCCAACCGCAAGCTTTGAACCGAAGGCAGCCCACAACTCTATTTTCCCATCTTTAAGGCTGCCTGATTGTGCTCCTTTATTTCGAAGGAATAGTATCGGGTTGCTGCCAACTATGAAGAAATCTTTAGGATTTGACGGTTTTGCAATCACAATTGGTATCATCGAGAGAAAATTGAGAAGATCCTTGGGTTGCTCACGCAAGGCCGCGACTCGGATATTGTCGATTTGCTGCATCGAATACTCTGCTTCAGAGGTATGACGCTCTAACATTGGTCCGTGTACATCGGGAGAGCGAAACATGTGATTGAAAAAGAGCTGGATAAGAATTGTCTCTTCATCGTGGGACAATGCTTCCGGGGTCAACGTAAATTGCGATCTCAATTTTTTTATGATTTGGGGAAGATAGTTCTCGAAATTCCTATCGTAAAAGATTTCGAGTGAATTGTCTTCCATACCATCAGGCAGATGAAGTGTATTCAGGTGTTTTTTGTAAAATATCGTTTTAAACGATCTCCATTTTGTACCTTCTTCTGGTTTCTCCTTGTCGAAGAAAAAGAGCCCTTTTTCGCCTTGTGAAGCAAATTGGCATTGTAGCGTGACTGGTATGAAATGATGATTATTCTTGCTCATCGGCTTGCCCGCTTTGAAACAAAAAGCCCCACCAATCTGGCGGGGCTTTCTCTATTCCGTCAAGCGCTTGCGCTTATTTCTTAAGGATCGACGCCCCGGCGTATTCCGCTGTCGCACCAAGCTGTTCCTCGATGCGGATCAGCTGGTTGTATTTCGCCATCCGGTCGGAGCGCGACATGGAGCCGGTTTTGATCTGGCCGCAGTTGGTGGCGACCGCCAAATCGGCAATCGTCGCATCCTCGGTTTCACCAGAGCGGTGCGACATCACGTTGGTGTAGCGCGCGCGGTGGGCCATATCGACGGCTTTGAGCGTCTCGGAGAGCGACCCGATCTGGTTCACTTTGACGAGCATGGAGTTCGCCACGCCTTGCTCGATGCCAGAGGCCAGACGCTCCGGGTTGGTCACGAAGAGATCGTCGCCCACGAGCTGGACTTTATCGCCGAGTTTGTCGGTCAAAAGCTTCCACCCGGCCCAGTCGTCCTCGGCCATGCCGTCCTCGATGGAGATGATCGGGTAGTCGTTGCACAGCTCGACGAGGTAGTCGGCGTTTTCCTCAGAGGTGAGCGATTTGCCCTCGCCCTTCATCTCGTATTTGCCGCCCTCGTAGTATTCGGTCGAGGCGGCATCCAGCGCCAGATAGATGTCTTCACCCGGTTTGTAGCCTGCTTTTTCGATGGATTTCAGCACGAAATCGAGCGCCTCCCGGGTCGAGGAGATGTTCGGAGCAAAGCCGCCCTCGTCACCGATGCCTGTGTTGTAACCGGCGGCGGACAGCTCTTTCTTGAGTGTGTGGAACACTTCGGACCCCATGCGGATCGCCTCTTTGACCGAGGTCGCGGAGACCGGCATGATCATGAATTCCTGCACGTCGATCGGGTTGTCGGCATGCTCACCGCCGTTGATGATGTTCATCATCGGCACCGGCAACACGCGGGCAGCGGAGCCACCGACGTAGCGGTAGAGCGGCAGGGCGGAATAGTCGGCCGCAGCTTTGGCGCAGGCCAGCGACACGCCGAGGATGGCGTTGGCACCCAGGCGGCCTTTGTTCGGTGTGCCGTCCAGTTCGATCATCACCGCATCCACGGCTTCCTGTTCGGTGGCGTCCATGCCGACGAGCGCTTCGGCGATCTCACCGTTCACGGCGGCGACAGCGTCGAGCACACCTTTGCCCATGTAACGGTCCTTGTCGCCGTCGCGCTTTTCCACGGCTTCGTGGGCCCCCGTCGAGGCGCCCGACGGCACAGCGGCGCGGCCCATGGTGCCGTCTTCGAGAATGACGTCCACTTCCACGGTCGGATTGCCGCGGCTGTCGAGAATTTCGCGACCGATGATGTCGATGATGGTGCTCATGGCGTAGTCCCTTTTCAATTTGGTGGGCAATTCGGTTGGCGGGCCAGTTGCCTGTTTGATACCAGCCGGGGCGGGTAGGTCAACAACCCATGCGCTAACATTGGCCAACTCTTTGAAAACGACGCTTTCTAAAGCGGCGCTAGATCCCGGCGTTAGATCCCGGGCGCTTCGAGGTCTGCCCTCAAAGTGTTACGATCCAGCCGCGCCAATCTGCGTTCGCGCAGGAAGCTGTAAAGCCCGGAGGCGATGATCAGCGCGGAGCCGAGATAGGTCATCAGATCTGGCCGCTCGCCAAAGACCAGGATGCCCCCGATCATGGTAAAGATCAGGCGGCTGTAGCGAAACGGCGTGACGGCGGAGGCATCGCCAAGCCGCATGCCCGCCACGATCAACGCATAGCCGATGACACCGCCGCAAACCGCCACAAGCGTCATAGCGAGAAGCGACGGGGTGTAGGACACGAGGCTGTCGCCGGACATCCAGAGAGTGAACAGCGCGGCGGGGAGGACCGCGAGAAAAGCCTGAAACGACACCACGGAGGACGGCACGGCCACGTCGATGACACGGGTCATCAAATCGCGCGCGGCCACGGCGACCACAGTGATCAGCACCCAAAGCACCTGCGGCTCAAAGCCGGAGAGGCCGGGGCGGATGATCATCAAGACGCCCGCAAACCCCACGCCAATCGCGCTCCACCGCCGCCAGCCGACGCGTTCGCCCAGAAAAAGCGCCGCCCCCAGCGTGACCACCAGCGGCATGGATTGGAACACGGCGCCGACGGTGGAAATGTCGACCCGCGAGAGCGCCGTGACGAAAGAGACGGAGGCCACGGCCTCGGTCGCGGCGCGCAAAAGGACCATCACCCGCCAGTTACGGGGCGCAAGGATCGGATCACGGCGCAGCAAAGCCCAGATCAGAAAGGCGCTGACCCCACCCAAAGCGACCACCACAAGCACCTGTCCCACCGGCAAACGCGTGGAGAGCTGTTTGATGAACATGTCCTCCACGGTGAAAAAGGCCATGGAGCCGATGATCATGAGAATGGCGCGAAGATTGTGCATGATGGGTCCTGAGTGTTTTCCCAGACCTAGCGGGGCTGACACCCAGGCGGCAAGCTTTGTGAGGCCTCAAAAGCCGCAGACGGGGGAGGGCGAAACCACTCAGCCCGTCTTGTCAGCCCTTTTTGCGCACCCCGTAAAGCTCAAGACGGTGGCCCTTCAGATCGAACCCGAGCCGCTCCGCAATCTTCTCCTGTAGCGCTTCGATGTCCGGGTCGACGAATTCGATGACCTGCCCGGTTTCCATGTCGATCAGGTGATCATGATGCGCCCGATCCGCCGGTTCATAGCGCGCACGCCCGTCGCCGAATTCGAGCTTGTCCAAAATGCCGCGCTCTTCGAACAGCTTCACGGTGCGGTACACCGTGGCCAGCGAGATTTTCGGGTCTTTGGCGGAGGCACGGGCGTAAAGCTCCTCGGCATCCGGGTGATCCACCGCCTCTTCAAGCACGGAGGCAATGACGCGACGTTGTTCGGTCAGGCGCAGGCCCTTGGCCTCGCAACGCATCAGGATCGTGTCTGTCATGAGGGCTCCGGCTCAAGTGTTCGACCCAAAGGTAAAAAAACGGGCCGGATTGGTCCAGCCCGCTTTTGCGACTTACTCGCAATTGTTTCGACCTCAAACGGGGCCGTGGCTTAGATCGTCAACGTGCCTTCCATCATGCGGACCGCCTGTCCGCCGATGGTGACACCCTCTGGCGTGGCCTGCACCGAAATCCGTGAGGGACGCCCCATGTCGTCGCCTTGGTGAATGCTCAGTGTGACCTCGCCCCCGTCGCGCTCCTGAAAGAGCCGCCCAAGGGCCGCCGCCGCAGACCCCGTCGCGGGGTCTTCGGGAATGTCATCGAGCGGCGCGAACATGCGCAGATGCACGGTCTCGCCATCGCGCCAATAGGGCGCTTGGGCAAAATCGAGGCCCATCGGGTAGCGCGCATGGCCCTCGCGGAAGCTGGTAATGTCACAGGTGATCCGCGCCAAAACCGCGCGCGAGGTCAGTTCCGTGAAGGTGAACGCGAGCCCCATTCCGGCCATCACCGGCGCGGATTTCAGATCGCTCTCGGAAAGGCCAAGCGCTTTCGCGACCAGAGCCGCCTCAGGATGTGCGAGGGTTTCCAGCGGCTGGGTGGCGGTGAATGCGGCCTTGCCACCCGCCGCTTTCGCGGTGATCAACCCGACCTTCAACTCCAGCCGCAACTCCGGCCCATAGCCCATCTCAGAGAGCGCCACAGCCGCGCCGATGGTGGGATGCCCTGCAAAAGGCACTTCCATCGTCGGCGTGAAAATCCTGAGCCGCGCGGTGTTCCCGACCTCCTTGGGCGGTAGAGAAACACCGTCTCCGAATAGTTGAACTCCCGCGCGATCTTTTGCAGCTGCTCTTCGGGAAGGGGGTCCGCCTCGGGCACCACAGCCAGAGGATTGCCGCCAAAGGCGCGATCGGTGAAGACGTCATAAGTCAGGTAGCGGGTCATACATCCAACTCCGGTTCAGGGCCGACACGTTTCGCCAAGGGGGCGACGGTGAGGCCTTGGACGATGATCGAGAACACCACCACGATATAGGTCGCCGTCAGGATCAGCGGTTTCCATTCGCTGTCGGGCAGTGAGAGCGCGAGGGCGACGGAAATCCCGCCTTTGAGCCCGCCCCAGGTCATGATCGGAATGGTGCCTTTCGAGAAATCCGAGAAGGGTTTGAGCAGGAACACCGGGATCGCCACCGCCGTGAGACGGGCGATGAGCGCCAAGACGATGGCCATGAGCCCCGCGATGACGGAAGAGGTGTCGAAAGCGACGGCGAAGACCTCGAAGCCGATCATCAGGAAGAGGATGGCGTTCAGGATCTCGTCGATCATCTTCCAGAAGGCATCGACATAGCGGCGGGTTTCTTCGGACATGCCGTATTTCGCGCCCACATCGCCGATCAATAGCCCGGCGCAGACCGCCATGATCGGGGCGGAGACATGCAGCGCGACCGCCAGCTCATAACCACCGAACGCGAGCCCCAAGGTGATCAGCACCTCAAGCGCGTAGTCATCAATGAGGCGCATCACGCGGAAGGTCAGCCAGCCTAAAATAAGACCCAAAAGCGCACCCCCAATGGCCTCTTGGGCAAAGAGCCAAAGCGCGCCCTCGACGGCATTCTCGGTGCCATGGCTGCCCCCGTGACCCGTGCCCGCAAAGGCCAATCCAACCAGCACCAGATAGACCACATAGCCCACGCCATCGTTGAACAGGCTCTCGCCCGCGATCTTGGTCTCAAGGCTTTTCGGCAGCGCCGCCTGCCGCAACACGCCCAGCACCGCCACCGGATCGGTCGGTGAAATCAGCGCCCCGAAGGTCAGCGCGATCAACAGGGGCATGCCGGTCAGCCAGCTAAAGCCTGCGCCCACCACGGCGGTGGACAGAGCCACGCCCAAGGTCGCCATGAGAAACACCGGCTTCCATTGCGCGCGAAGATCGGAGACCTTCACATGCAACGCGCCTGCAAAGAGCAACAGCCCCAACATCCCTTCCAAAAGCGCGTCGGAGAAATCAATCGCCATGACCTCGGCGCGGATGGTCTCTTCGACCAGCGACGCGGGGTAGAGGACGTCGAGGCCGATCACGGCCAAAGAGGCGATGAGCGCCACGACGAGAATGCCGATGGAGGAAGGGAGTTTCAAAAACAGATAGTTGATCGCCCCGAAGGCGCCGGCGAGCACGATCAGAAGCGAGGTGATTTGCAGAAGGGTCATGGGAATGCCTTGAGAGGGAACCGTAAAAATCGTCTTGGTTTGGGTTTAAGACGATTTCCAGGCAAAGCACACCACAGATTATCGCATACCGCTCCTCCAAAGAGCGCAGCTGTGAGATGGACCGCCTCAGAGCCCCGCGCGGATCATGTCGCGAATTTTGGCTGCTTTTTCAAAGTGATCGAGCCGATGGGTCTTGATCCACCATTCTGCGGCTTCCATCAAAAGCTCGGGATCGTCATTTTTATTGGCAAAGAAGGCGTAAAAAGACAAGCCAACCGTGTCGCCTTTCTTTGTGATCTTCTCCTCACAGATTTTGATCGCTTTCGTCCGCAGAGTGTTGCGCATGTCATGCCTCGCATTTTTTTCAGACCATAGGCGAGGAGGCTGTGAGATCAAGGCGTTATGCGGCGGTCTTCAGAACCTGAAAGCTCTGAGATCGGCCCAGATCGGCAAGTGATCGGAGGCTTGGCGCGACAGGACCGTCTCCGCCACGCCCGCGTCGCGCATTTCTAACGCGGGGGTAAAGGCGATGCGGTCCAGCGCGGCCATCGGGCGCGAGGCATGAAACGAGCGTCCCGGCGCGTGGATGTCAAAGGCGTCACGTAACGGATCGAGGCCCTGTGTGCGCGACCACTCGTTGAAATCGCCCAAGATCACGGTGGGGCGGTCGTCGAGTTTGGCCAGATGCGCACGAATGGCGTGAAGCTGTTTTTGCCGCGAGCTGCGCAACAGGCCCAGATGCACCCCCACGACCCGCAGGTTCGGCAGATCGACCGCCACCGATCCACGCGGCTCCAGCCCCGGCAGATCGAAACGATGCACCGTCTCGACCAAGGCCCCTTTGCGCACCAAAATCGCATTGCCATGCCAGCCGACGGAGACAGGCGAGGTGTTGACGGGCAGGGCGGTGAACTCTGTATGCGTTTCGATCATCCGAGACGGCAGCGCGGCGGGGCGCGGCCCCAGGCGCAGATCGGCCTCTTGCAGCGCAATGACGTCTGCCTCAAGGCTGTTGATCACGTCCAGCACCCGCCCCGGCGCACGCTTGCCATCCGTGCCTTTGCATTTGCGCAGATTATATGAGGCGACGCGCAGCGCGCCGGTTTCCACTTTCGGTATCATCCGGTTAACATAGGCATTCAACAACAGGATTTCACCATGTCTGCCAAAGAGACCTTGCAAGAGCTGATGACCAAGGCCCGCGCCCAGCCCTTGGTGATGCGCCTCGTTTGGGTGGCTTTGATGGCGGAATTCGTCGCGGGCCTCGTGGCGTCCCGCTACACTTCGTCCTTCATCGCGCTGGGCACATTCGGGCTGACGCTCGTACCGATGTTTTTCGCGCGTCGCTTTCACATTTACATCCCGCGCTCTTTCATGGCCGGGATCGTGGTGTTCATCTTTGCGACGCTGTTTCTGGGTGAGGTCGGCGATTTCTACAATCGCTATTGGTGGTGGGACGTGGTGCTGCACGGCGGTTCGGCACTGGGCTTTGGCCTTGTGGGCTTCATCGCGATTTTCATGCTGTTCCAAGGCGACCGTTATGCCGCGCCCCCTTGGGCGATGGGGCTTTTCGCCTTTTGTTTCGCCATGTCCATCGGTGCGATTTGGGAGATTTTCGAATATACCATGGATCAGGCGTTCGGCACGAATATGCAGAAATCCGGCCTTCAGGACACGATGTGGGACCTGATCGTCGATGCGGGCGGCGGCCTTGTGGGGGCAGTGTCCGGCGCGATCTACGTGGCCTTTGATCGCAACACGCCCTTCGCCAGCCTGATCCGCGATTTCATCACCCGCAACAAGCGGTTGTTCGGGAAATATCGCTCGAAGTGAGGGATTACGTTCCGCAGAACGTCTTGTGCACCACCTGATCCTCTGTCGGAGGATGCGTCAAATCCTCATCGTCTTTCGCCAGTTCGAAAGGAGTGCTCAGCACCCGCGCCAGCCGCACCGCCTTGCTTTCATCGCCCTCAAGTGCGGCTTGAATCGCCTCTTCGATCCGATGATTGCGCGGGATCACGGCGGGGCTCGCCTTGGCGATGATCTCTTGCCAATTCCCCGCGCGTCGCGCCTCCCAACGCGGCACCCAGGCGTCAAACGCCGCCCGATCCAGCATCCAGTCGCGTGCGGAGCCATCCAGCAAACCTCTGAAGGTGTTGGTGAAATCCGCACCGTCCTTGGCCATTAGTCCCAAGAGGGCCTGAATAAGCGTCAAATCCGCCTCACTCGGATCGGCAATCCCAAGCTTTGCCCCAAACACCGCCCGCCACTCCGCCTGATAGGCCTCGGGGAACGCATTCAAAACCTCGGTCAACGCATCAATCGCCTTATGCTGCCCGCCAAGCTCCTCTTCCATTTGCGGCACGAAACAAGACCCAAGCTGCGCCAGATTCCAATGCGCCATGGAGGGCTGTTGCTCATAGGCATAGCGCCCGAATTGGTCGATGGAACTGTAAACCGCCTTGGGGGAATAGCCGTCGATGAAGGCGCAGGGACCGTAATCAATCGTCTCGCCCGACACCGCCATATTGTCCGTGTTCATCACCCCGTGGACAAAGCCCAGCCCCATCCATGTCGCGATCAACCGCGCCTGCGCTTTGACGATTTCGGCGTAAAGCTCGAGCGTATCTTTGGCCTTCGGGTAATGCCGCGCGCGGACGTGGTCGGTCAAAATCTTGACAGAGGTCTCATCTCCGCGTGCCGTGAAATATTGAAACGTGCCAACCCGGATGTGACTGGACGCAATGCGCACCAAAAGCCCGCCGGGATAGGCGCGCTCACGCTGCACCCGCCCGCCGGTCCGAAGCGCCGCCAAGGCGCGCGTCGTCGGCACTCCCGCCGCATGCATGAACTCGCTGACGATATATTCGCGCAGCACCGGCCCGATCCACGCCCGCCCGTCGCCATTGCGCGAATAAGGCGTGCGCCCCGCGCCTTTGAGGTGAATGTCAAACCGGCCATCCTCTGTGACCACCTCGCCCAAAAGCACCGCGCGCCCGTCGCCCAGCTGCGGCGACCAGCCGCCGAACTGATGCCCGGCATAGACCTGCGCAATCGGATCGGCGCCCTCGGGGATGACATTGCCCGCAAGCATCGGCGCATCCCAATCGGACACGCCCAAAGCCTCCGCCAAAGGCGCATTCCAAAGCATCACCTCGGGCGCGGGGGAAAGCTCCGGCGCGATCCTCGTGTGAAACTCTTTCGGCAGGCGGGCATAAGAATTGTCAAACTGGGTCATAGCCTCAATGTAATCCGTTTCCTTTGCTGGCCAAATACTCATTCACCCCAGACACCGCACACGCTCCGTCAACAGATCAAAGAACCCATCCGCATCCGCATCCCCCATGAACATCGCATTCTTGGGCCGATCCGTGACGCCCCACCAATCGGCGACGGTCATGCCGCGGGTCAATTTCGACTGGGCCTCGATCTCGACATTAATGAAGCGGCCCGAGAACAACTCCGGCTTGATCAGATAGGCGATCACCGTCGGATCGTGCAGCGGGCCACCCTGAGAGCCGTATTTCTCGATGTCGAAACGCTCGAAGAAATCGAGCCAGCCTGCGACCACTTCGCCCAGGTGATTGCCAAACTCCTTGAACGCCTGCAAACGCGGCGCGGTGACCAGCACTTTATGCGTACAATCCAGCGGCATCACCGTCAGTTTGACGCCAGATTTAAACACAATATCCGCCGCTTCCGGGTCGACGTAGATGTTGAATTCTGCCGCCGGGGTGATGTTGCCCACCTCGAAATAGGCGCCGCCCATGAGGACGATTTCCTGCACGCGCTCGACAATATCCGGGGCTTTCTCGAAGGCGGTCGCGATGTTGGTCAAAGGCCCCATCGGGCAGAGCGTCACCGTGCCGGGGGCCTCTCGGCGCAGTGTTTCGATGATGAAATCCACACCGTGCTGCTTTTGCAAAGGCATGGTCGGCGCGGGCAATTCGATCCCGTCGAGGCCGGTTTTGCCGTGCACATGTTCGGCGGTCACCAATGTGTGCGCCAGCGGCCTGTCGCAACCCGCGAAGACCAACACATCCGGGCGCCCGGCAACTTCGCAAATCTTGCGCGCGTTCTCAGACGTGCGCTCAATCGGCACATTGCCTGCGACGGCCACAATTCCCAAAAGGTCGATCTCCTCGGGCGAGCCAAGCGCCAGCAGGATCGCCATGGCGTCATCCTGTCCGGGGTCCGTGTCGATGATGATTTTGCGCGGAAAGTCCGACATAGGCGTGCCTTTTACTGGGTGGTCAAAGGCGCAGCATGCTCCGCGCAAAACGGGATGTAAAGCCGATCAGACCACCTTGGCGCCAGACTTAGCGGCGCACTTGGCGCGCGCCGTCTGCCCCACGCACAATCACCGTGCGAATGCCCGCGATGTCCGGGTTCGACAAAGATTTCGCCGCCGTGATCTGACGCTGTGCCGGGCTGAGGGCGGGCACCGTCTCAGAGGGCGCACGCAGGCGGAAATCGAAGACCAAAGTATCGGCGCGATCAGAGGGTGCAGCGACCAGTTCCGCGTCATAATAGCCCGCAGAGGGCAGGGCGGCGGTGGCGGTTACGATGGCGCCGGAGGCGGATTTGACCATCTGCAACTCGCTGATTTGAGGGGCCAGCGGGCGGGTATCGACAAAGACCGGATAGCCTTTGCGCGGGGCGAGGGTTTTCAGCACCGTGACGTTCTGGCCGTTCTCATCGACCGCGACGGCTTCGGATTTTCCGAACCAGTTGAGCGGGTTGAACCGCGACTCTTTTACTGTGGCGCAGCCCGCCAGAAGTGACAAAACCAGCCCCGAAATGATCACCTGACGCCGCATCGGCTTCTCCCTTACACCTTCGTGAGGAAAGGGCTACCCGAAAAGCCCCCTGTTGAAAAGCCCGCGTTGTGAGACACGCAGAAACCGCGTGGACAAAAGCGGTGGTCTGGACCTTTGGCGGGCAAAGGCCTATGTGATTTTGGACTGCAAAACCGAGGAGCGGATCATGGCGCAAGAGACCTTCGAAGAGATTGTCGAAACTTTTGAGTTTCTGGACGATTGGGAGGATCGCTATCGCCATGTGATCGAGATGGGCAAGGTCTTTCCGCCTTTGGACGACGCTTTCAAAGTCCCCGCGACCAAGGTCGAGGGCTGCGCCTCTCAGGTTTGGCTGGTCCCGACCATCGAGGATGGCAAGTTCGATTTTAAAGGCGCCTCGGATGCGATGATCGTCCAGGGTCTGATTGCCATTTTGCACGAATTGTTCGCCGGTCTGTCGGTGAAAGAGGTGCTGGCTACGGATGCCCATGCTGAACTTGCGCGTCTCGGACTGGACGAACACCTGTCGTCACAGCGCTCCAACGGGTTGCGGGCCATGGTCCAGCGCATCATGGAGACGGCAGAGCGGGCGGCTTAAAGCGTTTTTCGTTTAATCTGAATCAGATTGAGCGAAAAACGTTGCGACACTGAATTGATCTTGCTGCGTTTTTCAAAAATTGAGTGCCTCAAGTTTTTTGAAAAACGCTTTAAGCTCGTCTTGAGTATTTTTTACCAAGAAAAAGATCACGCGAAAGTTCAGGCGCGCAGAAACCGGTCTAGATCCCCATAGCCGGTGAAGCGGCGCTCGAAGGGCAACTCAAGTCGCGCAGCGCAGGTTTTGGCAATCTCTGTGAGAGCCGTGTCGTCGGTTTGCGCCAAGTAAACCAGTTTCTCGTAATTGCCGAAATAGGCCGAAAGCAGATCCGGGTAGCGGTCGAGGCCCAGCGGTTTCCAGACGAAGGCGTCGAACTGACGCGCAAGGAAGTCAGTGAGGTAATAGGTGGTTGGCTCGTCGCGCGCGGGGAACTGGTCCATCCCGTCGAAAAACGCGTAGCAATGCGGGGCGTCGATCATGGTGACGCCCTTTCTTTCGCACAGCGCTTGCAACAGGCCGCCGGTACCGCAATCGCCGTATGCGATGAGGATGTGGTCGTAATCCGCACGATGTGCGTCAATCGCACGTTCGACAGCTGCGGGAATTTTGGCAGGGTCGTTGTGCAGGATGGCAGGCAGGCAGGTCAGCGTCAGGTGATCCAAGCCGTTGAGCCGGATGATCGCCAAAACCTCGCGCGCCAGCGCACCGCAGGCAATGATCAAGGTTTTCCCAGTGCCAACCTGTGCGAGGCCCTGATCGCGCAGGTTTGCGTCTGTCAGGGCCTCGTCCGTTATGTCTTGAGTTGTGCGCACGGCCGCCAATCACACTTGGTTATGCCGTGCATGCACGAGCTTTTTTGCGGTCTCCACCGCAATCGCCGCATCGTCGCAATAGGCATCCGCGCCGATGGCCCGGCCGAATTCCTCATTGAGAGGCGCGCCGCCGCAGAGCACGATGTATTTGTCACGCAAGCCCTGTTCATTGAGCGATTCAATGACGGTTTTCATATAGGGCATGGTCGTGGTCAAAAGTGCCGACATGCCGATGATGTCTGCGCCCTCACGCTCAGCCGTGCCGATGTAGTTTTCGGCCTCGGTGTTAATGCCGAGATCAATGATTTCGAAGCCTGCGCCTTCCATCATCATCGCCACAAGGTTCTTGCCGATGTCGTGGATGTCGCCTTTGACGGTGCCGATCACCATCTTGCCCATCTTCGGTGCGCCGGTTTCGACCAGTAGCGGTTTCAGGATCGCCATGCCGCCCTTCATCGCCTGCGCGGCGCGCAATACTTCGGGGACAAACAGGATGCCGTCACGAAAATCGTCGCCGACAATGGCCATGCCTGGAACCAAAGCCTTGGTCAGGATGTCATAGGGCGTCCATTTGCGCTCCAAAAGGATGGTGACGCCTTCTGCGATCTCTTCCTTGAGACCATCGTAAAGGTCATCCATCATCTGTTCGGTCAGTTCTCCGTCATCAAGTTCGGAGAGAATCAGGTCGTCTTCTTCATCAGACATGGGCGTTTCCTTTCGTCTGGAAATTCATGCCGTCTGCGCGCGGGCGCTCTTGGCAAATGTTCTCATTTTGTTCTAGTGTTACAGCATGAGCCGCGAATCCACATCTTTCTTTTCCGATACGCTCCCGCTCGGTCTTGTGCCGAAAGCGCGGGGGGCGGGATCCAATGCGTCCGGCCGCTTCGAAAGGCTGGCGCGGGAGACCTTTATCGACGGTTGGGACGCGGAGGTGGAGGCGAAGACGCTGGGCACCACCACGGTGGACGAGCGCCCGAAAAAGATCATCACCCGCAACGACAGCCCCGACATTCCCTTCGACCGTTCGATCAACCCTTACCGGGGCTGCGAACATGGCTGTTCCTACTGTTTCGCGCGGCCCTCGCACGCCTACCTGGGCCTCTCCGCTGGTCTCGATTTCGAAACCCGGCTGACGCGCAAGATCGGCGCGGCAGAGGTTCTGATCCGTGAACTTTCGGCCAAGGGCTACGAGGTGGCGCCGATTGCCATGGGCACGAACACCGACCCGTACCAACCGATTGAGGCCCGCGACCGGATCATGCGCAGCATTCTCGAGGTGCTCAGGGATCACAATCATCCCGTGACCATCGTGACCAAAGGCACGCTGATCGAGCGCGACATCGACATTCTGGCACCCATGGCCGCCAAAGGCCTTGTCCATGTGGGGCTTTCGGTCACCACGCTGGGCTCGCGGCTGTCGCGCCAACTCGAACCGCGTGCGCCCGTGCCGGCGCGACGTCTCAAAACCATCCGCACACTCTCGGAGGCGGGCATTCCCGTGCGAGTCATGGTCGCGCCCGTCATCCCCGCGCTCACGGATCACGAGATGGAGGCTATTCTCACAGCCGCCGCGACCCATGGGGCAAAAGCGGCCGCCTATATCATGCTGCGGCTGCCGCTCGAAGTGGCGCCCTTGTTCGAGGAATGGCTTGAAACCCATGTGCCGGACCGTGCCGCTCGGGTGATGAACCGGGTGCGTGACCTGCGTGGCGGCAAGGCCAACGACAGCACCTGGGTCAAGCGCATGCGCGGCGAGGGCGAATGGGCGGAGCTGATGGCCAAACGCTTCGAGATCGCGCTTGGCCGCACGGGGCTGTCGCGGAAAGGCACGGCCCTCAGGACCGATCTTTTCTGCGTGCCCCCGAAACCGGGTGATCAGCTCTCTCTCTTTTGACCGATACATGCTCATGACACCTGATCCGCGGCGCTTATCCGCGACGGCGGCGCCCGGAGCGTTCGCGTTTCGCCGGGCCCTTGTCGTCGGTGCCATCAGAGGCCGATGAAAACCCACCGAGTTTCTCGGCGATCTCTTCAAGCGTCGGGCGCGGTCCGCGCGGGCGGGTTTCCAAGGCGGCTTTCATGGCCTTCAAATGCTCCGGCGTGGTGCCACAGCAACCGCCGATGATTTTCGCACCGGCATCGCGCGCCATCACGGCATAGTCGGCCATCAACTCCGGCGTGCCGTCGTAGTGAATATGTCCGTCGACATAGCGCGGAATACCGGCATTGCCCTTGGCGATGATCGGGCGCTCATGGCCCTGTGCGGCAAACCCCAGAATGGTCCGCAACAGGTCCGAAGAGCCGACGCCACAGTTGGCGCCATAGGCGAGCGGCGGGGTTGGCAAGCTTTCGACCATGTTGGACAGCTCGGCGGAGGTGACACCCATCATGGTGCGGCCCGCCGTGTCGAAACTCATGGTGCCGATCCAGGGCAGCCCGGCCTTGGCGGCGCCTTCGGCGGCGGCCTTGTATTCGTCGGGCGCGGAAATGGTTTCGATCCAGGCAATGTCGGCTCCGCCGGCTTTGAGACCTACGGCCTGCTCGTAGAACATCTCGACGGCGCGCTCATAAGACAGCGGTCCCATCGGCTCCATGATCTCGCCGGTCGGCCCCATGGAGCCTGCCACGATCACCGGGCGGCCCGCTGCATCGGCCACTTTGCGCCCGATCTCGGCGGCAGCCTTGTTCAACTCGAACACGCGGTCTTCGGCGTTGTGAAGTTTCAGGCGCGAGGCGGTGCCGCCGAAGGAGTTGGTCAGGAAAATGTCGGAGCCCGCATCGACCGCACCCTGATAGAGCTTTTCGATGTTCTCCGGCTTGTCGACATTCCAAAGCTCTGGCGCATCGCCAGAAGAGAGCCCCATGTTGAACAGCGTCGTGCCCGTCGCGCCATCGGCCAAAAGCCAGTCGCGGGTCTCGAGCAGTTTGGTGAGGGCGTTTTCGGTCGGGGCGTCGGTCATGGGGACTCCGGTTGATCGGGACCGCGCAGTCATAATATGCGGCCAATGGTGGAAACGCCTCTTTTGCAAGGCGCAATCATGGTTTGCGGCCCGTGTGCCACGTCCACGCAGGTTTTTCAAATTCAATCAGATCATAAAGATCATGAGGTCCTTGCGAGGTTGTCACTGACGGTCCGGGCCGGCCGAAGAAGGGGAGGGGGGCGTCTGGGCGGGCGAAGCCCCGCGTCGGCGCGATGTCAAGACACGGGACAGACGCAGGGTCGGGTGGGTGGCAGAGCGGGCCGCTTTCATCGGGTTGGCTGTCACTTTCGGCGGCGGGGCTGTCACGCGGCGCAGGATATCCATGCCCGCGACCGTGAGCGCCAGTCGCGTCGGTGCGGCCAGATAGAGCGTTTCCCACTGCGGCGCGAAGGCGGATTTGAAACGGCGCAAACCCGCCGCCCCGGAACGCGCCAAGAATTTTTGACGCAGCCAGCGGGTCAGGGGGGCGTGGTCTTCGCCCTGCCACGGCACGGCGGCCAAAGACAGGCGCGGCACGCCCTGTTTGCGGGCGGCTTCAATCGCTTTGACGATCAAAAGCTGGATCGTGCCATCGGGCGCGGCCTCGCCGGTGCGCATCAGGTCGAGCGTCATCTCGTTGCGGCTTTCATGAAAGCTGACGAAGGCCACGAGATTGGTGCCTTGCCAGGCCAGAAACACGCGCTGACAGGAAATGTAATCGCGATCATAGGTGCCCATGGAGAACCCGCGTTCCTGACCGCGCATCGCCAGCCATTCGTCGGCCACGCGGTCCATTTGCTCCAGCGGAAGGTCGCGGGCGCCTTCTGTGACACGAATGCGGCCCTCTTCGGCTTTGCGCAAAACACGTCTCAATTGGCGTGTTTTGGAGCCTTCGAGGCTAAACTCAGCCGGGATGAGCCAGGCCTCTTCGGCGGTGGGCAGCACTTGCCAGCCCGCGCGGCGGGCAGAGGCGGCCATGCGGGCGCCGCATTTGTAGATTGCAGGCATGCGGTAGCGCCGGGTGGCGGCACGCGCGAGCGCATCTCGGGTTTGCGCCGGACAATGCGCAGCCAGTGGGTCGGACAGCATGACCAGCGACTGACCGATCGGAGAGGCAAGCCCCAGCGCCGTGCCATCGGCGGCAGACAGAAGAGAGAAGTCGCGGGTGCGCAAAAGCCCGGCCTCGGCGCGGGGGGCTGCAAAAATTTGCACTTCGAGTTGCGGCGACAGGTAGGGCGAGGCGGCGGTTTTCACCAGATGCGGCTCGCGCGCCAGATTGCAGCGTCGGGGGCCACGCAGGATGAACAACGCCGAGATTGCGGCGGGCACGCCATAATAGATCAGGCGAAAGGCAACCACGGCGCCCAACAAAGGCTCGAGCGGGATTGCGGGCAGCAGGGACGCCAATGTGGCCTCGAACGGGCCGACCCCGCCGGGGGTCGAACTGATCAAACCGGCGCCGAGAGAAAAGAGATAGGCCGACACCGTATGACCCAGAGGCAGCAGCAGGTGATCGGGCAAAAGCACATAAAGCGCGAGGCCAGCGCAGATCGTGTCGATGGCGGCGAGGCCCACGACGGTGACCATGGTCTTGATCGAGGGCCAGGGCAGGCGAACCAGCGCACGCGGCGGATAGATCGAGAGGGCAGCCAGTGTGAGGAAAAGTGCGATTGCGCCGGTCGCGAGTGTTTTCATCCAGGGCACCTCGGGCTGAAACACCAAAAGCGCCATGGCGGCGATTACGGCCCAGCCCATGAGAAAGGACAAGGCGACAGCGCCGGAGAGGCGCGCGGCCTGCCAGAGCGTCAGTTCGGGCAGCATGCGCCAGCGGATGAGCGTGCCGGTCAGCGCGCCAAAGCCCAAAGCCTGCGACAGGCCAATGGCGAGGATGCCGGAACTGCGGGCTGAGCTGTCGGAAATGCCGGTTCCGAGCTGAGCGTGCAGCACCCGGTCATATTGACCGACGGCCCAGAAACTGGCGAGCGTGGCCAATCCTGCCAGCCCCCACTGACCGGGGGTGACGGTGGCGACGGTGGCGAACACCGCTTTCATGTCGAGATGCGCGACTTTCTCCCACAAAAGCCAGGCGAAAAACACCATGACGGCCAGCGGCACCATCTGTTTCCCGAGGAGTTTATGCAGGCCTTTGCGGTCGCCTTGACGATCCGAGAGCGCAGGTTTCGCGCGGGATTTTCGACCGGGAGACGGCGGTATCAGGGCGGCGGAGCGTTTGAGGCTGTCCTCAATCTCGATCTGGCTATGTCGCATCGGATTCGCTCCTTCGGGCCTGTTGGCTCCTTGAACGGAGCCCTGTTGTTCAACACCTTTGGAGGCGTGCCTTGAGAAGCACACATGTCTTGCAGCGCTGAGGTGGTGTTGAGAGCCTTAAGCGCATTTTCCCAATATTCGATTAAAGCCTGCCGGCGCGGGTCAGTTCGGGACCTGTCGACAGGGCTTTGGCGCGACCGGAAGTTTTGCGGGGGCGTCTTATCGGATATTGGGGGGGGATGTATCAGAACAAGGCCCGCATCCACAATTCAGGCCTCTCGAGGCGTCACGTTTGAGTGATGCGATCAGGATAGAACCGTGATGCCGCGACGGTAAAGCGCTCAGCTTTCCGTCATCTCGGATTTGGCCGCGCTCAGGAAGCCCGTGTAAACCTCGCGCAGCTGTTGCATGCTCACGGCGGCGCCCAAGTCTTCGGCCACTTTGGTGAGCACATCCTCGTAACCGGCCTCTTTCATGTCGGCGCGGATCACGTCCTTGATATAATCGTCAAGCTCCGCAGGCGTTTTGCCGAGCTTCTCGGCGGCCCAGATGGCGAGCTTTTTGTTGGCGCGCGATTCGATACGGAACTGAGTTGCGGAGTCGTGGGCATATTTGCTTTCAAACGCCGCTTCACGTTCGTCGAAGGTGGTCATGGCAGGCTCCTCCTCGTTAAACCTTGGTTAAGATTATGCCCTTTGCGCCGCAGTCGGACAAGAAGATAGATCAAGGTTTCGTTTAAATTATAGGCGAGATTGAAACGGGATTGCCGGCAGGAGGAGAGGGCGCGCACATGTGTCATAATTCCGTCTCACGCGGGTCGGGCCACCTTGCCCCGAAGGCCACCTTGCCCTAAAGAGCGCATTTGAAGTGGCCGGTCGCATCGATTCCCGGCCCCACCAGCTTTTGGAGGCCCCATGGCGCGCCGCAAGAAAATCTACGAAGGCAAAGCGAAAACGCTCTACGAAGGTCCGGAACCGGGCACTTTGGTGCAGTATTTCAAGGATGACGCCACCGCGTTCAACGCCGAGAAAAAGGCGACGATCGAGGGCAAGGGCGTTCTCAACAACCGCCTGTCCGAGTTTTTCATGACCGGCCTGACGTCTCTGGGCATCCCGAACCACTTCATCAAGCGTTTGAACATGCGCGAGCAGCTGATCCGCCAGTGTGAGATCATCCCGCTCGAAGTCATCGTCCGTAACTATGCCGCCGGGTCCATGGCGAAACGTTTGGGTCTCGAAGAAGGCATGCGCCTGCCGCGGCCCATTATCGAGTTCTCCTATAAGGACGACGCTCTGGGCGATCCGCTGGTGCCGGAAGAATACATCATCGCCTTCGGCTGGGCCTCCCAGCAGGATATGGATGACATTGTGGCGCTGGCGCTGCGTGTGAACGACTATATGTCCGGTGTGATGTATGGCGTGGGCATCAAGCTGATCGACTTCAAAATCGAGATCGGCCGTGTCTGGGATGGCGATTTCATGCGGCTGATCGTGGCCGATGAGATCAGCCCCGACTCCTGCCGCCTGTGGGACATCGAAAGCGGGCAGAAGCTCGACAAGGACGTGTTCCGCCGCGATCTCGGTTCGCTGACCGATGCCTATACCGAAGTGGCGCGTCGTCTGGGCGTGTTGCCGACGAATGGCCCGATCGGCGACAAGCCGACGCTGATCAACTGAACTTTCAAAGACTGCCCGAAAGAGGATAACCCCATGAAAGCCCGCGTTTTTGTCATGCTGAAAAACGGTGTTCTGGACCCCCAAGGCGCCGCCGTGCAACACGCGCTGGGTGCGCTTGGTTTTGACGGCGTGAACGAAGTTCGCCAAGGCAAGGTGATCGAGCTCGATCTGGCCGATGGCACCACGGAAGCCTCGATCAACGAGATGTGCGAAAAGCTTCTCGCCAACACAGTGATCGAAAGCTACCGGGTCGAATTGCTCTGATCCGCAAGGCGGTTTGAACATTTTAAAGACGCCCGTCAGAGTTTTGGCGGGCGTTTTTCGTTCCGTATCACTTTGCACAAGTTCCGGTTCGCCAGCGGCATGTTGCTCCGCTTATCTCAGGAGAGATAAAAAGGAGCTGTCGCGATGAATTTTCAAAGACTTCCCACCCTCACGGCCCATGCCTATCGACTGGGCAAACCCGATGCCAATGGGCAAGCGCCCGAGCATGTGCTGAACCCTTATGAGGCGGCGCCCTGTCGGCATTGCCTGCGCAATATCCCCAAAGGCCACGGCATGTTGATTTGCGCGCATCGACCTTTTGAGACCCGCAATCCCTATGCGGAAACCGGTCCGATTTTCCTCTGCGCCGCCCATTGCGCGCCCTATCGGGGAGAGGGCTTACCGGAGGTTCTGACCACGTCTCCAGACTATCTGATCAAGGGCTATTCCATGGACGAGCGTATCGTCTACGGCACCGGGCGGGTGACGCCACAGGCCGAGATCGAAAGCTATTGCGCGGCGCTTCTGGCGCGTGACGAGATCGCCTTTGTCGACATCCGATCCGCGCGCAACAACTGCTGGCAGGTGCGGGTGACGCGATAAACGGGCTTTGCAGGGGCGCGGCACTGTCCTATGAGAGGGGTGTTTCTCTGTTTCAGATCAAAAGGTTTCCCGATGTTCTTTCGCCTCAAGTCCGCCGCCATCCTCACCCTTGCCACCGTTCAGGCGATCTCACCCGATCTGGCGCGTGCCCAAGAGGTCACAGAGTTCCACCACAAGCAATGGCAGGCGAAATGCGGGCCGGACTATTGCGCGCTGACCCCGCGCGCGCATCCGATCCTGTCGCTGGCGCGCAGTAATGATAGCGGGCATGATCGCGGCAACTGGGTCATGAGCCTGCGCAATCGGGAGATGGTGGAGCAGGGCGTGATTCAGATCGACGGGGCCGTGCTGGACCTGCCCGAAGATGTTGAGATCACTTTCCCCGAGGCGCTGCTCGACGGCACTACGCTTGAGATCGTTTACGCCGCCGAAGGCTTTAGCGAAGGTGTGTCTCTGGCGGGGATCAAGGCGGCGCTGCTTTGGGCCGAAGATCAACAGCGCCGCATCGGGGATCGCAAGCTGACGCTGCACCAACCCGATTGGGCGGCCTTGCAGGATGAGGCGCGCAAGATCACCGAGGAGATCTGCGACGGCCCCTTGCCCGGCGTGTTCGACAAGGAAGGTGCCCCGCAAGAGATCGAAGGCCACCCGGAGCTGCGCGTGCTGTCGCAACTCTGTTGGACGGCAGCCTATAATGTCGGCTCTCAGGTCTATCTTTTGGGGCCGGACCTCGATGGCGTGGATGCTGTGCGCAGTGCGGCAGTGGATGAGCATGGCGCCGCGGTGCCGGAGTTGGCGCTTTGGGGGATTCAGGGCGACACGCGCATGCTCGACAGTTTCTACAAGGGGCGGGGCCTTGGCGATTGTTTCACCCAGGAAAGCTATCGCTTCGACGGGTTTGCCTATGTGCTGGAGCGCCGCGTGGTCGATGATGCCTGTGACCAGAAAATTATCCCTCTGGTCGATTGGCCCGAATAACCTGTCCCGAATGACAAAGCGCGTTGCGCTCTTCAGGGCGCGTGAAGAGTCTTGAACAGTCGAGGGACAACGCGTATCAGGCGCGTAAACCGCCCTCACAGGAGTCCCGCCCGATGAAAGCCGCTGTTCTGCAATTCCCCGGTTCCAACTGTGACCGCGACATGGCCATGGCGCTGAAACAGGCGGGCGCCGATGTCACCATGGTCTGGCACAAGGAGGCCGATCTTCCGGCCGGTGTCGATGTGATCGGGGTTCCGGGCGGCTTTTCCTATGGCGACTACCTGCGCTGTGGTGCGATTGCGGCCAATTCGCCGATCACCAAGGCGCTGAAAGCCCACGTTGAACGTGGCGGCTATGCTTTCGGCATCTGCAACGGCTTTCAGGTCCTGACCGAAGCGCGGCTTTTGCCGGGCGCTCTCTTGCGCAACGCCGGTCTGAAATACATCTGCCGCACCGTGGGTCTGGCGGTCGAGACCACCGACAGCCCCTACACCTCGGCTTACGCCCAAGGCCAGCACATCGGCATTCCGATTGCGCACCATGATGGCAATTTCACCGCCGACGAGGACACGCTCGACCGGCTTGAAGGCGAGGGCCTTGTGGCGTTTCGCTATCTCGACAACCCGAACGGCTCCAAGCGTGACATCGCGGGCATCGTCTCCGAAAACCGCCGCGTGCTTGGTATGATGCCGCACCCGGAACGGGCTGCCGAGGCGGCGCATGGCAATGAAGACGGCAAGGCTTTCTTTACCTCTCTGCTCGATGCGGTGGTTTCCGCCTGACACGTCGGTTTTCCGGCAAGAATTTGCTCAAAACGCTCCCGTGAGGGGGCGTTTCTGCGTTTTGGGCCGGTGGCTTCCCCTTGCGGGGGGCGCCCGCGCCCGCGTACTCTCGTGCGCATGAGCGACATTGGGGGAAAATCTGACGCGGGCAGGTCTCGCACCATGGGCTGGACCGGGCGTCTGGCTCTGGTCGGTTTTGTCATGGCCGCGATTGGCGTGGTCTGGGTGTCGAACCTACTGCTGACCGAGCGCTACACCACCGTAACCCGCAACCGCGCCGAGGTGCGTCAGGCGCTTTACGCCGGCAACCTGATGAGCGAATTGCAGCGAAACTCCATCGTGCCGACGCTTTTGTCACGCGACCCGGTGCTTGTCGGGGCTCTGACCTCGAACGATTTTCGACAGACCTCGCAACACCTGATCACCTATGTCGATGAAATCGGCGCCGCGGGGATCACGCTTTTGGACGAAACGGGGCGGGTTGTGGCGGCCACGGATCGCGCGCTTTTGGGCACCAACAACCGCCAAAGCCCGAATTTCGTTGATGCTTTGCGCTCCAACGACACGATTTTCAAGGCGCTGCAACTGGACAATGGCGCCTATGAATTCAGCTATTCACGCCGGATCGACGTCAACGGTTCGCTCGCGGGTGTGATCGTCGTCAAGGTCGATCTCGCCAGGTTCGAGAAAAGCTGGGCGGGGATTTCGGATGCGGTGATCGTGGTCAATTCCGAGGGCAATATCATCCTCTCGACCGAACCGCGCTGGCGCTCGAAATCCGAAGGCGAGGCTTTGGCCACCCGCGATGCGCCCACCGCCATCGAGCGCGCGTTTCAACTGACGACGGATTGGTCGCCGGACCCCAATGAGACCTATCTGGGCGGCGAGGCGGTGATGCGTCTGGAAAGCCGCATTCCGTTTCGCGGTTGGCGGATGACGTCGTTTACCACCTACGCCTCGGTGCGCGAGCGGGTGAACGGGTTTCTGGCGCTTGAGATCATGGGCTTTGCCATTCTTCTCTCCGGCGCCTTCTACATGACCTCGCGCCGCGCCGTGTCGCGGGCGGGTCTCTTTCAACGCGAAAGCGCCGAGTTGCGCCAGTTGAACGCCGCCCTGCAACGCGAGATCGCCGAGCGCAAACGGGCGGAGAAAAGTCTTGAGGTCGCGGAACAGACCTTGGCACAATCGTCGAAACTGGCCGTGCTGGGCGAGATGTCGGCGGCGGTCAGCCACGAGTTGAACCAGCCTCTGGCCGCGATGAAAACCTATCTCGCAGGCGCGCGGCTGTTGATCAAACGCAAGCGTTCCGAGGAGGCTTTGGCCTCTTTCGGGCGCATCGACGATCTGATCGAACGCATGGGCGCGATCACCAAACAGTTGAAATCCTACGCCCGCAAAGGCTCGGATCAATTGCAGGAGATCGACCTGCGCGATTGCGTGTCTTCGGCCTTGTCGATGATGGAGCCGCAATTCCGTCAGGGCGCCGTCGAGATCGTCAAAAGCCTGCCGCCCGAACCCGTCATGGTCGATGGCGACCGGGTGCGGTTGGAGCAGGTCTTGGTGAACCTGTTGCGCAACGCTTTTGACGCCAGCAAATCGTCTGATGAGCCGCAGATCGAGATCATGGTCACCGGCGGCGTCTTGGGCGGCACTCAAGCAAGTGTGACCGTGCGTGACAATGGTACGGGGATCGAAAACCTCGACGATCTGTTCGAGCCTTTCTACACCACCAAGGCGCCGGGCGACGGGGTGGGGCTTGGCCTTGCGATCTCGTCGGGGATCGTGGCCGAACTGGGCGGGCGTCTGATGGCGCGCAACCGGCCGACGGGGGGCGCGGCCTTTGAAATGGTGCTGCCGCTGTCTCGCGAGGCGCAGCATGCGGCGGAATAAACGACAGAATTTTGGGAACCAAACGGGTCTCTGAGACGTTTGGTTCATTGCCCACAAAGCTGGGCCACAAGAAAAAGGAAGAACACCCATGGCGACGGCAATGAAAATCGCGATCGTCGATGACGAACAGGACATGCGCCAATCCATCAGCCAATGGCTGGCGCTCTCTGGTTTTGACACGGAGACATTCTCCAGCGCGGAAGATGCGGTCAAATCTTTGGGCCCCGATTATCCGGGCGTGGTCATCACCGACATCAAGATGCCCGGCATGGACGGCATGCAGTTTCTCAAAAAGCTGATGAGCACCGACAGCGGTTTGCCGGTCATCATGATCACCGGCCATGGCGATGTGCCGATGGCGGTGGAGGCGATGCGGATCGGGGCGTTCGATTTTCTCGAAAAGCCGTTCAACCCGGACCGGATGACGGAGCTGGCAAAGAAAGCCACCAATGCGCGGCGTTTGACGCTCGACAACCGGATGCTGCGCCGCGAGCTGTCGGATGGCACCGGCATCATGAACAAGCTGATCGGGGCCAGCCCCGTGATGGAGCGGCTGCGCGAGGATATTCTCGATCTCGGTCAGGCCGACGGCCATGTGTTGATCGACGGCGAGACGGGCACAGGTAAAACGCTCGTTGCCCATGCTTTGCATGCGGTCGGCACGCGAGCCTCGAAGAAATTTATCACCTTCGCCTGTGCGGGCCGCGATGAGGCCGATCTGACGCGGCGGCTGTTCGGGCCGGACCCGGACGGGCAGATTCAACCGCTCATTGAGGAGGCGCGTGGCGGGACGCTTGTTCTCGAAGACATCGAGGCCATGCCGATGACGCTTCAGGCGCGTCTCTTGAAGTGGATCGACGAACAGGGCACGCCGCCGGAGACGCGCATCATCGCGGTGTGTAACCTTCAGGAACAAGGGCGGACCTGCGAGTCTGCGCTGCGCCCCGACCTCTATTTCCGTCTCGCCGCGATGAAAATCACCACGCCGCCGCTGCGCTCGCGGGGCGAGGATATTCTTTTGCTCTTCACCCAGCTCAGCCAGCAATTTGCCGAGGAATACGGTTGCGACGCGCCGGAGGTCTCCGCGCAGGAGGCTGCGCAATTGTTGCAGGCGCCTTGGCCGGGCAACATTCGTCAGCTGATCAATGTCGCCGAACGCTCCGTGCTGCAAAGCCGTCGTGGATCGGGGTCGATCACCTCGCTTCTCTTGTCGGAAAGCGACGCCCCGGAACAGCAGACGATGACCACCGAAGGCAAGCCGCTCAAGGAATATGTCGAGGCCTTCGAACGCATGTTGATCGACAACACGATGCGCCGCCACAAAGGCTCGATCGTGGCGGTGATGGATGAGCTGTGCCTGCCGCGCCGGACGCTGAATGAGAAAATGGCCAAATATGGGCTGCAACGCTCGGATTATCTCTAAGCCGCGCGGGTAAACATTTAACCCCATACACATCAAAAAAGGCGCCCCGAACGGGGGCGCCTTTCTCATATCTGAGCGAGGGAGCCTCAGATGTGGTCTGCCACCCATTTGGCATAGGCTTCGAGCCAGGACTTGAGGAAATCCTCGGTGCCTTCGGTGACGATCTTGCCGTCCTCGTCAAAGAGGTTCCACAGGTTGCCGATATAGGCCTCGGGCTGTTGCATGGCGGGCATGTTGAGGAACACCAGCGGCTGGCGCAGGTGGTGGTTGGCGCCAAAGCCCCCGAGGCCCGAGGGGCTTGCGGTCAAGATGCCGGCGGGCTTGCCGGCCCAGGCGCTGTCGCCATAGGGACGCGAGCCCACGTCCAGCGCGTTCTTGATCGCGGCGGGCATCGAGCGGTTGTATTCCGGGGTGACGAAAAGAACGCCGTCGGCAGCTTTGATCTCATTGCGGAACCGCGCCCAGGTGGCGGGCGGCGTGTCGGTGTCGAGGTCTTCGTTATAGAACGGCAAGTCGCCGATTTCGACGAAATCGAATTCGAGGCCCTCAGGGGCGATTTGGGTCAGGGCTTTGGCGAGCTTCAGGGTCTGCGAGTCCTTACGGAGCGAGCCAACGAGAACAGCGATACGAGTCATGGTACATCCTTTCGGGTTGCGCAGGATTCTGCGCATTTGTGCTTGTGCTTGACGATGAATGTAGTGTTGTGAGCGCAAATAAACAGTGAAACTTATGTGCAGCGCAGAACCAATTCCCTGTCTGATTGCACATAGAAAAGCTTTGGCTGTTCGCGGGTGAAAAGATTTCGTTAAGCGGCTTCGTGCTATTTTATGCGGCGAAACGTCTTTCGGCCCGGCTTTCAAGCGCGAACTCAGGGCGAACTTGGGGCGAACTTGGGGCGAAAATGTCGTTTCCATGAATTTGCGTGTTGTCTAAAGGCACATGCATCACTACTGATATAGGAACGCAGGTCCGCACGGCGGCATCCCCGCCCGGAAACCGCGTATGAAAGATTCGCTGTATGCGTGTGTTGGAGGCCCGGGGTCGCGAAAACGATCGACTGCAAGGCACCGCCCGCAGAACAGACCGATACCGCCGCATGGAATGACAAAACCTCGGCACGAACCGTCCCGACACTCCTTTAAAGGATGCGCGGGATTCAAATGGGCGTAAGAGTGACAGAGATCACGCGATGCGCCGGAGAAGAAACGCGATGCAACGCGCACAGGCACGAAGAAACGCAGACACGGGGGCCCTTGGCCGCTGTTCGTTTGCGACCGCTGCCTCTGCCGACCCGCTCGCCCCAAAACATCACCCGGAAACCTGTGACGCTTCTTTCAAGAGGGGCGCGCCCGTTTCGGGTGCCGGAAGACAAATTCAATGGCAAAGAAAATGCTCATCGACGCCACCCACGCGGAGGAAACCCGCGTTGTGGTGGTCGACGGAAACAAGGTCGAGGAATTCGACTTTGAATCGGAAAACAAACGCCAGCTTGCTGGCAACATCTACCTCGCAAAAGTAACGCGCGTCGAGCCGTCCTTGCAGGCGGCCTTCGTGGATTATGGCGGCAACCGCCACGGCTTTTTGGCCTTTTCGGAAATTCACCCGGATTACTACCAAATCCCGGTTGCGGACCGTGAGGCCTTGCTGGCCGAAGAGCTGGCTTATGCCAAAGCGCTCGAAGAGGAAGAAGACAAGCCCAAACGCTCTCGCCGCCGCCGCACGCGGTCGCGCTCGAAATCCGATGAGACCCAATCCGGTGACGTGAAAGCGGAAGGGGTCAAGAGCGAGGATGCGGTGGAGACCAAAGAGGTCGATCTGCCCGCAGAGGATGGCTCTGAGGCTGGCACCAGCGCTGTGTCCGGCCCCGTTTCTGGCCCCGTTTCTGGTATGGATGTGATCGAGCCGGAGGCCTCTGAGGCGGACGCGCTGATTGCTGACGAAAAGGTTGCAGAAGAGGCCGAAACGGAAGAGGCCCCTGTCAAAGAGGCCCCTGTCAAAGAGGCCTCTGTCGAAGAGGGCACATCGCCGGCCTTCACTGTGCAGGAAACGCCGGTCGAAGAGCCGGAAGATGAGGCGAAAGACAGCGCGGAAACGGCGGATGAGACGTCCGAAGAGGGCGCGTCTGACGAAGAAACGGCTGAAGACGACACGGGCTCGGAAGACGAAGACGACTCTGATGAGGACGACTCCGACGAGGAAGATGAGGCGGAAACCGCTTCGGAAAAAGACTCCTCCATCGAAAACGTCGCCGATGACGACACCGATGAGGAAGTGCGCCCGAAACGCAAACCGCGTCCGCGTCGCTATAAGATCCAGGAAGTCGTCAAAGTACGTCAGGTCATGCTGGTGCAGGTCGTCAAGGAAGAGCGCGGCAACAAAGGTGCGGCGCTGACCACCTACCTGTCGCTGGCCGGTCGCTATTGTGTGCTGATGCCGAACACGGCGCGTGGCGGTGGCATTTCGCGCAAGATCACCAACGCCGCAGACCGCAAGAAACTCAAAGAGATCGCAGGCGAATTGGAAGTGCCGCAGGGCGCTGGCCTGATCATCCGCACGGCGGGCGCACAGCGCACCAAGACGGAGATCAAACGCGATTACGATTATCTCAAACGGATGTGGGAACAGATTCGCGAGTTGACCCTCCAATCTGTCGCACCGGCGAAGATTTACGAGGAAGGCGATCTGATCAAACGCTCGATCCGCGACCTTTACAACAAGGACATCGACGAGGTCTTCGTCGAGGGCGAGATGGGCTATCGCGAGGCCAAGGACTTCATGAAAATGATCATGCCGTCCCACGCCAAGAACGTGAAACATTACGCCGATCAACTGCCGCTTTTTGCCCGCTATCAGGTGGAAAGCTACCTTGCAGGCATGTTCAACCCGACCGTACAGCTCAAATCCGGCGGCTATATCGTGATCGACGTGACGGAGGCCTTGGTCGCCGTCGACGTGAACTCGGGCCGCGCCACGAAAGAGGGCTCGATCGAGGACACCGCGCTCAAGACCAACCTGGAGGCCGCCGAAGAGGTGGCGCGTCAAGCCCGTCTGCGTGACTTGGCCGGTCTGATCGTCATCGACTTCATCGACATGGAAGAGCGCCGCAACAACACGGCGGTCGAGAAGCGTCTGAAAGATAAGCTGAAAACCGACCGTGCCCGCATTCAGGTGGGCCGTATCTCCGGTTTCGGCCTGTTGGAAATGTCACGTCAGCGTCTGCGTCCGGGCATGCTTGAGGCGACGACCCAGCCCTGTCCGCATTGTCACGGCACCGGTCTCATTCGTTCTGACGACAACATGGCGCTGTCGATCCTGCGTCAGCTCGAAGAAGAGGGCACACGCAAACGCTCCCGCGAGGTGCTTTTGAAAGCGCCCGTGGCCATTGTGAACTATCTCATGAACATGAAGCGCGAAAAGATCGCCCAGATCGAAGCGCGTTATGGCATGGCGATCCGTGTCGAGGCCGATCCCTTCCTGATCTCGCCGGATTTCTCCATCGAGAAATTCAAAACCGCGACCCGCGTGGTGCCGGAAGTGAGCGCGACGGTAATCTCTGCCTCCGCCGATTTGATGTCGGATTACGAGGAGTCGGAGGAAGAAGAGGATCAGGTCGAAGAGGCCGTGGCCTCCGAGGAAGGCTCCGAGGACGAGCAAAAGCCGAAGAAACGCCGTCGTCGTCGTCGTCGTCGCAAATCGCGTGACGAGACCGGGGAAAATGATGAGGCCAATGAAAACGGCGAAAACGGCTCCGAACAGGGCGAAGGCTCTGAGGGCGAAGCTGACAAGGACAGCTCTGAGGACGCGTCTGACGCTCCGAAAGAGGTCGAAAGCGCCGATACGGCCAAAGCCGAAGAGGCACCGAAAAAGCGCACCCGGACCCGTCGCAAAAAGGCCGAGCCGGTCGATGAGGCCGCCGCCGATGCCGATGCGCAACCGGCAGAAGAGGGGGCCGAAGCGCCCGGTGATGACAAGTCTGTCGAAAACAAACCTGCCGAAGAAAAGCCCAAACGCACGCGGACCCGCCGTAAGAAAGCGGAAGAGCCTGCTGCAGATGCCGCCACTGAAGGGGCTGCGGAGGCTGTGAGCGAGACGGCTGCGGAAGAAAAGCCGAAGCCCAAGCGCAAGCGTCGCACCAAGGCCGAGATCGAAGCCGACAAAGCTGCAAAAGCTGCGGCAGAGGCAGAGAAGGCGGCCGCCGAGCAATCGGCTGTTGAGGTGACGCCTGAAACCGCTGCGCCCGAAAGTGCTGTGCCTGAAACCGTCTCTGAAGAGGTGGTTGCGGACCCCACCCCTGAGGCTGCGCCCGAGGTTGTGGACTCTGTTGTGGCTGAGGCCCCGGTTGAAACTGCATCCGACGCCGCGCCCGACGTGGCACCGGAGGCGGAGCCGACGCAGGAACCCGCTCAGGACACCGTGACCGAACCCGCTAATGCGGAGGCTGAACCGGAAGCGGACAAGCCGAAGCGCCGGGGCTGGTGGAGCCGCTAAGGCGCATGGTCTAAAGATTTTGAGACGGTCGGGGACCTCCCCGGCCGTTTTCATCTGCGCCACAGCGACCGTCCAACGAGAATGTGAGCCGCTGCGACAGTCACGACGCTGGTCAGAGCGGCTCTCCTGTGGCATGAGCAATCCATGTTCGGAATTGATCTTTTTGACGCCACGCTTCTGCCCTCCATGCTCGTCGCCCTTGCGGCGGGGATGGTGTCGTTTCTCAGCCCCTGCGTCCTGCCCATCGTGCCGCCCTATCTGGCCTATATGTCCGGGATTTCCATGGGGGAACTGACGGGGGGCGGCAAGGCCTCGCGCAAGGCGATCCTGCCCGCGCTGATGTTCGTTCTGGGGCTGTCGACAGTCTTTCTGTTCATGGGCTTCACGGCCTCGGCGTTTGGAATGTTTTTCCTGAAAAATCAGGTGCTTTTCGCGCGAATTTCCGGCGTGGTGATCATCATTCTGGGCCTGCATTTCCTGTCGGTCTTCCGCATTCCGATCCTTGACCGCGAAGCGCGTTTGGACGCGGGCGACAAGGGTGGCACGGCTTTGGGCGCTTACGTCCTTGGCCTCGCTTTCGCTTTCGGTTGGACCCCCTGCATCGGGCCGCAACTGGGCGCGATCCTGTCGATGGCGGCCTCTGAGGGCTCCGTGTCGCGTGGGACCACGCTTTTGGCGACCTATGCCATTGGCCTTGGCCTGCCGTTCCTTTTATCCGCGATTTTCATCACCCGCGCCGTCGGCCTGATGAACCGCCTCAAACGCCACATGGGCCTCATCGAGAAAATCATGGGCGGGCTTTTGTTGTTCGTGGGCCTTTTGATGGTCACCGGCGCCTTCTCACGCCTGTCGTACTGGCTTTTGGAAACTTTCCCTGCTCTGAGCCAACTCGGTTAAAAGGGCTTAATTTCGCCCGAAACCCGCGTTAGTCTACCGAAAACGTTGAAGGTTTTCGGTATGAGCGAGCAGGGTGCAGAGGTGAGGCGGCGGCGGGTGTTCTACATCCCCGGCTACGACCCCATTCCACCACGGCGCTACCGCGAATTGTACCGCAAAGAAGGCGCCGCGCAGGCGGAGATTTCTGGCTATTCCCTCAATCTCTCCGCGAAGAAAGGCCGCAATTTCGGGTGGACCGCCCACGGCGAGATCGACGGCGCGACGACCCAGAGCGAGATCGACGTCCTCGTCTGGTCCGACATCGTGCAAGACAGCATGGAGGCGGGGATTTTTCGCACCTATATGATCCTCGCGCGCACCGCTTGGATCTACATCTCCACCGGCGCGCTGTTTCGCCTGATGAAGCTCCGACGCGGGCCGGTCATTGCCGCACTTTACCCGATTGGTGTGCTTCTGGCGCAGCTTTTGCTCGCGCTCTTGCTGGTCTGGGCGATCATCTGGACCGCGGGTCTCATGGGGGCGGTTTGGATCGGTGTCGGCCTCGGTCTGGCTGCCGGCTATGCGCTTTTGCGCTGGTTCAAGGCCAAAGACGGCAAGCTTTTCGCCTATTATCTGATGCATGACTACGGGTTTTCGGCGCGCTGGCGGGGGGGTAATCCACCGATGTTGGACGCCCGCATGGCAGAGTTTCGTGCCGAGATTGCCGAGGCTTTGACGCAAGACTGGGACGAGGTTTTGCTCGTTGGCCATAGCTCCGGCGCGCATCTGGGCGTGTCGATCCTGGCCGATCTGATCCGCGCGGGCGAGGTGCCCGGGAAAGGCCCCGTTCTGTCCTTCCTGACCCTTGGCCAGGTCGTGCCGATGGTCTCCTACCTGCCGGAGGCCAAGGTGCTGCGCCGCGATCTGGCCTATCTCGCGACGCGGGACGAGGTGTTCTGGCTCGATGTTACCGCGCCGGGGGATCCTTGCTCTTTCGCGCTCTGCGATCCGATCAAGGTTTCTGGAGTGGCGCCTGACGGGCAAAAATGGCCGCTGGTGATCTCCGCCGCCTTCACCCAGACTCTCAGCCCCGAAAAACAGGCCACCATGAAACGCCGCTTTTTCCGGCGGCATTTTCAGTATCTCTGTGCGTTCGATCGGCCTGGAGACTACGAGTATTTCAAAATCACCTCTGGCGGTAAAACTCTGGCGGCGCGCTTTGGGGACGCCGTGCCAAGCCCCTCGCGGATCGACACGCCGGCGAATAAATTCACGGCGATGGCCGAGGAGGGCGCAGAATGATCCCGCCAAAACCGACCCCGCGCCCGGAAAAAACCAGCCTGCGCAATTACGTCAAACTCTTCCGCAAGGACATCCTCTCGGCGCAACCGGCCAAGCTTTACCGCGCCTGGATGGCGGACTATAAGACGCCGTTTTTCCGCAGTTTTCTGGTCAATCAGCCCACTTTGGTGAAACGCGTGCTCAATGAGGAGCCGATGAATTTCCCAAAATCAGGGCGGGTGGCAGAGGGGCTTCGACCGCTTCTGGGCAATTCGGTGTTCCTGACAAATGGCGAGATCTGGCTCAAGCAACGCCGCATCATCGACCCGGCCTTTGAGGGCGGGCGGCTCAAGGACACGTTCCCCGCGATGCTTGGGGCAGGGCAGGCGATGGTGGCGCGGTTGAAGGATCAGACCGGGGCCCAAGACGGCCCGCTCGACATCGAACCCTATGCCTCCGAAGGCGCGGCGGATGTGATTTTCCGCACACTGTTTTCGATCCCGATCACCCATGACACCGCCTCGAAAGTCTTTGAGGAGTTCCAAGGCTATCAACGCGCGCAGCCCATTCTCAACATCGCCGCCTTCATCCCGCTGCCGAAATGGCTGCCGCGGTTTCATCGCAAGAAGACACGCAACGGCGCCAAAGCGATCCGCAAGTTGATCACCGATCTGACCGCCAAACGCATGGCAGAGATCAAAGCGGGGACTGCGCCCGACGATCTGGCGACGAAGATCATGACCACCGCCGATCCGCAGACGGGAGAGCGGTTTGACACCGAAGAGATGGTCGATCAGGTGGCGATCTTTTTCCTCGCGGGGCATGAAACCTCGGCCACGGCGCTGGCCTGGGCGCTTTGGCTTTTGGCGGCGAACCCGGAGGTTCAGGACCGTGTTGCCGAGGAGGCGCTGAGCCTTCCTGACGCGCCGACATTCTCGGACCTCTCGAAACTGCGCTTTACCAAAGACGTGTTCCGCGAAACGCTCAGGCTCTATCCGCCGGTGCCGATGATGGTGCGGGAGGCGAAATGTCCGGTGCAGTTCCGCGCCCGCAACGTGCCGAAAGGCGCGCAGATCGTGCTCTCGCCCTGGCACCTCGGGCGGCATGAGATTTTCTGGGACCGCCCCCATGAGTTCGACCCGGATCGGTTCAAGACCGAGAATGGCAAGACCTGTCTGCGCGACGCCTTCATCCCGTTTTCGTCGGGGCCTCGGGTCTGCACCGGCGCAGGGTTTGCCATGGTGGAGGGTCCTTTGTTCCTCGCGCTTTTGCTGCGGGCGTTTCGGATTGAGACTGTGTCAGGCAAGACGCCCGTGCCTGTCGCGCATCTGACGGTGCGCTCGAAAGACGGCATCTGGTTGAAGCTGACGCCAAGGGAGCGCGCTTTCCGAGGGTGAAAATACGCATGGCGTGGCGGCTTCCGCCAAACGCTTGTTCCGGGAATTTGCGAAATTCTGGAACAGCATCCCTGTCTCTCTGGCGCTGTCTTGAGTTTGCGGAATGTGCGTCCTACACATTCAGGGACTGCGAGATTTAAAGGATATATCTATGTCTGCTCCTTCTGCCCTGAAACGCGATATGATCGACAGCATCGGCAACACGCCTCTGATCCGGCTCAAAGGCCCGTCGGAGGCGACTGGCTGTGAGATTTACGGCAAGGCGGAATTCATGAACCCCGGCCAGTCGGTCAAGGACCGCGCCGCTTTGTTCATCATTCAGGACGCGCTGAAAAAAGGCACGCTGAAACCCGGCGGCACGATTGTCGAGGGCACGGCGGGCAACACGGGCATCGGTCTGGCGCTTGTCGGCTCTGCTTTGGGCTTTCGCACCGTGATCGTGATCCCGGAAACGCAGAGCCAGGAGAAAAAGGACATGATCCGGCTCGCGGGCGCGGAACTGGTTCAGGTGCCTGCCGCGCCCTATAAAAATCCGAACAATTACGTTCGGTATTCCGAACGTCTGGCCGCGAAACTTGCACAAAGCGAACCGAACGGCGTGATCTGGGCCAATCAGTTCGACAACGTGGCGAACCGTCAGGCGCATATCGAAACCACTGGCCCGGAGATCTGGGATCAGACCGGCGGTAAGGTGGATGGCTTTATCTGTGCGGTCGGCTCGGGCGGCACTTTCGCGGGTGTCGGCATGGCGTTGCAGCCCAAGGGCGTCAAGATCGGCCTTGCCGATCCGATGGGGGCTGCGCTCTATAGCTACTACAAAACCGGCGAGCTGAAATCCGAGGGCGGTTCGATCACCGAAGGCATCGGGCAGGGGCGGATCACCGCCAATCTCGAAGGCTTCACCCCGGATTTCGCCTATCAGATCCCGGACGAAGAGGCGCTTCCGGTCGTCTTCGACCTCTTGGAGCACGAAGGCCTCTGCGTTGGCGGTTCCTCCGGCATCAACGTCGCGGGTGCCATGCGCATGGCACGCGAGATGGGGCCGGGTCACACGATTGTAACGATCCTGTGCGACTACGGCACGCGCTACCAGTCGAAATTGTTTAACCCTGAGTTTCTCAAGGAAAAACAACTGCCGGTGCCGGAATGGCTTGACCGTGGACCGCGCGCCCTGCCTGACGTATATGAAGGGCTATGATCAGCCAGTTTCTACGTCGATTCATCCTGCTACTCGTTTTGGCCCTGCCGCTTGCGGCGGGGGCACAGGACACAAGCACACCTGATTACAAACAGTGGGAAAGCGAGGCGACCGCTGCGGAAAAACAGATTTCCGCAAGCGATACCTCGAACGCCGCGCTCGAAGATCTGCGGGATGAGCTTGTCACATGGCGGGAGAGTTTCCTGTCTGCAGAGGGTGCGAACTCTACACGGATCGAGACGCTCAAGGCGCAGATCGACGCGCTCGGCGCGGCCCCCGCCGAGGGCGAGACGGAAAGCGCCGAGATCACTCAGCGGCGCCGGGAGTTGAACAGCCAGCTTGAAAGCGCACAGGCGCCGATCAAGACCGCCGAAGAGGCCTATACCCGCGCCAACGGGCTGATTTCCGAAATTGATGCCACGCTGACCGAACGTCAGGCCGACGAGCTGATGAGCCTTGGCCCAAGCCCGCTCAACCCGACGCTTTGGCCCGGAGCCTTTGGCGCGCTGGCGCAGACGGGCGTGGCGGGTTGGACCGCCATCGTGGAAAACGCAGGCTCGCAAACCGGGCGTAATACCCTGAAAACCAATGGCGCGATGATTGGACTGTCGCTTTTGGTGGCGCTGATTTTCATCACGCGGGGACGGCATTGGTCGGAGAACCTCACCAATTGGGTGCGCGCCCGTGTGTCGGGCGAGGCGGGCAAGGGCGTGACCGGTTTCCTGGCCTCCCTGTTGCAGATTGTGATGCCGATGATCGGGCTGATCGCCATTCTGGTCGCCGCGACGCTGACGGGCGCCTTGGGGCCGCGCGCTACCGTGGTGATGGCCGCGATCCCGCAGATCGGGCTGGTCTATTTCTTCTGGCGCTGGATTGCCGGACGCCTGTTCTACGCCATGGAAGCCGAGGAGCCGATCCTCGATCTGGGCGCTGTGCGCCGTGTCGAGGCGATGACCATGGGCGCCTTGGCGGGCATCATGTCCGTGCTCAACGATGTGCTGAACCAACTGGCCGAGATCGACGCGTATACGCCCTCGACCATGGCGGTTCTGGCCTTTCCTCTGGTGTTGGTGACGGGGTTTGCGCTGTTTCGACTGGCGCGCATACTGGCGCCTGCAAAATCCACCGCATCTTCTGAGGACGAAGAGTTCGAGATTGCCAGCGAGGGTCAGGGCTTTGGTGCGCTGATCCTGCAAACCATTGCCCGCGTCGTGTTGATTGCCTCGGTTGTGGCCGTACTTTTGGCGGCGACCGGCTATATGGAAGCGGCCAAGAGCATCGTTTTCCCGTTGTTGCGCTCGCTGGGGCTCATGGGCTTTGTCGCAGTGCTCTCGCGGTTTTGCTACGACCTCTATGCGCTTGTGACCCGCCAGCCGGAGGGCGCCAAGGAGGCGCTTATTCCGGTCTTTGCCTCCTTTCTGATCGTGGTGCTCTCCCTGCCGTTCTTCGCGCTGATCTGGGGCATGCGCGAGGATCAGCTCTTGGAGCTCTGGGTGCGGATCAACGAGGGCGTGTCCTTGGGCGGGGTGACCATTTCGCCGGGCGTCTTTGTGACCTTTGTCGTCGTCTTCATGATCGGGCTGGGCGCCACGCGGCTGTTCAAGGCCGCGCTCAGAAGCACCGTTCTGCCCAAGACCAAGCTCGACAAGGGCGGCCAGAACGCCATCGTTGCGGGCGCGGGCTATCTTGGCGTTTTCCTTTCGGCGATCATCGCCATCGTCTCTGCGGGGATCGACCTTTCGGCGCTGGCGATTGTCGCAGGCGCGCTGTCTCTCGGCATCGGTTTCGGCCTTCAGAACATCGTCCAGAACTTTGTCTCCGGTATCATCCTGTTGATCGAACGGCCGATTTCAGAGGGCGACTGGATCGACGTGGGCAATGGCCAGATGGGCTTTGTGCGCGATATTTCCGTGCGCTCGACGCGGGTCGAGACCTTTGACAAGACCGACCTGATCGTGCCCAACGCCGATCTGATTTCTAATCAGGTGACCAACTACACGCGCGGCAATCTCATCGGTCGGGTGATCGTGCCTGTGGGCGTCGCTTACGGCACGGACACGCGCAAGGTCGAGGCAATTTTGCAGGAGATCGCCGAGGATCAGCCGATGGTCGCGATGAACCCCGCGCCGCAGGTCTTGTTCCTGAATTTCGGTGCCGATGCGCTGGAGTTCGAGATCCGCGCCATCTTGCGCGATGTGAACTATATCCTGGCGGTGAAGAACGACATCAACCACGCGGTGGCGAAACGCTTTGCCGAGGAAGGCATCGAAATTCCCTTTGCTCAACGCGACATCTGGCTGCGCAACCCGGAGGCCTTGTCGCCGAAACCGGCGGGGGCCGAGAATTTGCCGACCACCCAGAGCGACGCTGTCGAGACGTCGGAAACGCCGAGCAAGGTCGATCCGCAGATGTTGGACGACAAGGATTTCGACAACGACGGAGAAGGCGAGGCAGAAGGGGACGTCACATGACCGAATTGCTGTTTCGCGAAGACGCCTATCTGCAAGAGGCCGAGGCCAGGGTGCTGCGTCACAGCTCCGAGGGGGGCGTGGTGTTGGATCGCACGATCTTTTATCCGACGGGCGGTGGCCAGCCCGGCGACAGCGGGCGGTTGGATTGGTCTGAGGGCGGCACGAGTGGTGGCCCAAAAGGTGGCCTGACCATTGCGACCACTGTGAAAGGCGCGCCCAATGGCGCCCGCGACGAGATCGTCCTGATCCCCGCCGAACCCGCGCCCCTGCCACCCATCGGCAGCACGGTGACCCAGCGTTTGGACTGGATGCGTCGGCATCACCACATGCGCATTCACACCGCGCTGCATCTCTTGTCCGTCATCTTGCCCTATCCGGTGACAGGCGGGGCGATTGGCACTGAGAAAGGCCGGTTGGATTTCCAGATGCCAGACCCCATCGCGGACAAACAGGCGCTTGAGATCGAACTGAATGCGCTCATTGAGCGCGATCTGGTGGTTTCCGAGGATTGGATCTCCGACGAAGAACTCACCGCCAATCCGGCGATCGTCAAGACCATGTCGGTCATGCCGCCGATGGGGCCGGCCCAGAATGAGGGGCGCATAAGGCTGGTTCGGATCGGACAGGGGCGCGATCAGATCGACCTGCAACCCTGCGGCGGCACCCATGTGGCGCGCACCTCCGAAATCGGGCGCATCCGTATCGGCAAACTCGAGAAAAAAGGCCGCGACAATCGTCGGGTGTCGATCCATCTGGATTGAGCATAAAACCTTGTTTTCATGGCTCAAAAGGCCTTTGCGAGAGAGCTGTTTTCGTGCGGCGTCAAAAAACATTCATTTTCTGACAATCTGGGGGTTGCACCCCCCATGTGATCTCCACTATAGACGCCGGCGGAGAGGTGGCCGAGTGGTCGAAGGCGCACGCCTGGAAAGTGTGTAGGCGGGGAACCGTCTCGAGGGTTCGAATCCCTTCCTCTCCGCCATTACCTTTTGATATTATTGGATAATTTGAGTTTAGTGGTGGGATACCCGCCAATAAACCCGCCATATAATTTGCGCTTGGCTGCAATTAATTGCGACAGGTTTATGGCATTATTCAACCAAGGTTCTTTGTGCCGTTTCGGCTCAGGGGGGAGTGCAATCTCAGGGGCTTTCGATCTGGAAACCCGCGCTCCGCATCGTGTGCCCGCGTATTGGTCGCACAGGAGGCGATAGCCTCAGAAAACCTCAGCTTCCCCTCCGCGCGCGTATTACCGGAAGCTTTAGGCATGGGACGCGGGGCGAAAGCGCCAGCTTCCCCTCCGCGCACGTATTGCCGCTATACCAACATTTATCAACTGGCGCGGGCTTCCCTTTCCCGCTTTCAGGAAAGAGCAAACAGAAAACCCCGCGCTGGGCGGGGTCTCGGTGGCGTGAAGGTGTGAGTGGTCAGGCCCGGCCAGCGCATTAGGGTTATCTTAGGGTGATGAATGCAGAAAATTTGCTCTCTGCCCACCCTCGCGCGCGCATCGGGCCACTTGCTAAAATGTTATCATTTGTTCTCATTCGCGACTGCCCTTCCGCCCGTGTGATGACTTCGTTTTTATACGCCCTAAATTTATGACCGGCATGACCCCGCGTCGGTGTGGTGATTTCAGAGACAACGGCGGGATGGCCTCTCTGGCCCTCTTTTTGTCCTTCATGCGGGATACTCCCATTTCCGAGAAAGCGCGTTCCAGTGTCGCCCGTTCGGCCCGTGGCGTTCCCAGTCGCTCATGCGCTTCCATTCCTCAAGCGAGACAACCTTGCCTGTCCATGTGCAAGGTGAGCTGCCTACAGAGAGCCGTGAAGGTTGGGCGGTGTCGTGCGGATCGGGCGCGGCCCTTCGGGCGCTGGGCGAGGTCTTTTGTGCTGTGTTCTCTTTTTCTAATTTCTCTACCCGACAACCCGACAAAACATGACAAAAGGTCATTTCACCGCCACCATCCGGGCTTGTGTCGGGTTCTGTCAGGGTGTCGGGTAAGGGTTTGTGGTTTTCCTCACCTTCATCAACCAACTGTAACCAACGACTCATGATTGCTCCCTCAGCTTCGGGTTGACGATATAGGCGACGCGCGGTCGCCCTCCGGTCGCCTCTGTCTCACGACGCACCCAGTCAGCCTGTTCGAGAACGCGGAATGCGGCGTCTAAAGCCTTGGCTGTCTGCAAGCCCGATAGCTCACGGCGTTGAATGTCACGGGCAACCAAACGGCGCGACTTTTCCTTGTCGACCAGATCGGCAATGCGTCTTGCGTTCGCCACATCCTCCGGCACGTCTGCGGCCCCATAGGCACGGTAAGCGTGGCGGCGGTAATGTTCCCCCACAAGGTGACAGGCGCGGCCAATATGCCCTATCTCGATCTTGTCGGGGTATCCTGTTTCAGGATGTGCGGCCCAATCCAGATGCGCCAGAACACAGGCCACGCGCACAGCCATGCCGGGCAGTTTTCCAACGTGGCTTTTCATGAGAGGCGCGGCCCCCGCCTCCCATGTCCGGCACTCCCCACGAAACGCTTGCAGCGCATTTGCGGCCTGATCCGTGAAAGGGATGTAGGACGGCCTCAGATTGCCCGTTTCATCCCGCATGGGGGTAAGACCCTGCAATGCTCTTAAGCCCCGCCCTAAACGCTCTGCATCGAGCCGCGCTCTAGGCCGCGACAATGGCACAGGCTCAGGAAACACGGTCAGGAAGCGGGCCAACATCCCGTCATCATCAACCTTTTGCAGAAGAGATTTCAGCTTGTCCGGCTGAGTGCCGCCCAATATGGAAACGCTCAGATGGTCGACGATAATCGGCTCAGGATTGCTTTTACGGTCGACCGTGTAGGAGCGCCCGCCGTAGGTTTCCAGCCAGAACGGGCGGTCGCCCCCGCCGTTGTAGCGGTCCATCCCACCAAGCCAGCCTGAGAGTTCATCCCGAAACAACAGCAAGCCGCGCCATGATGCGGCCAAGAGTTCGGCCACCTTCTCCGTGGTTGTGTCAGAAATGCGGATGCGGTCGCGGATCGGCGGTGGTCCTGCCTCGGCACTCTCCGGCTTGTCTGGCGCTTCCTCCCCCTCTGAAATTGCGCGTTTGGCTGAGGCCTTCCAATCGGCCAGTGACAGGGCGGCAAGTTCGGCTTTGGCTTCCCAGTCTCGGCGGGCCTGTCTGTAATCCTCGCTCATGCCTTGTTCGATCTCTTTCACGGGATCTAAAATCGCGTCCAATGCGGGTGACTTCCCGGCAGATGGATCGCCCACCAGAATGCCCCACAAAATCGGGGCTTCCTTCCATCCTTCCCACGGGGTTGCCCATCGCGAATTGCCAATCACAGCACTTGCGACAGAGAGAAGGCCAAGAGCGACATAATCGACGGGTGCGCCTTTGACTTCGGCGGCGTCTTTGAGCCAGTCAGACCACGGGCCGAAAATCTTCTGAAACTCGACGTCAGAGAGAACGGGTGCGGGCGGTCGCTCCGGCTTCAGGAGCGTCATGTCAGGGGCGGGCCAATGTTCCCCGGCGGTGAAGGGAATCGGGTTGCCAGATTCGGGGTGAATATAGGCGCTCATACTGCGGCCTCTTTCATTTGCAAAACGTCATTCCAATCGCGCCCGACTGGCGCGGGTAAGAGGCTGACAGCCCAGCCAAGGGAGGCGGCGCGTTCGGCAAGGGCGAGGCCCGCCGCTTTTCCTGCGCCTTTGTCATCGCTATCCGTGGCGATGGTCAGGCGGCGCGGCTTGGCGGGAAGGCTCACCCCTCGAATGCCGGACGCGCTGAGAGCCGCCCAGATGGTCGCAGGGGTGCGCAGAAGGCCACAGGCGAGGCTCAGGGCGGTTTCTATGCCCTCTGCCATCACAAGCGGCCCCTTGGCCTCTGTGAGCCGGACAGCGCCGCCCTTGACGCTTCCCAGCATGGCCTTGTCCGGCGTCACATCCGCTTTCCTCGATCCGTCCGGCGCAAGATAGGTGCGATGCACGGCGAAACCCTGTCCCCCATCCACACGCGCCAACATGGCCGGAAACCGCTTGGCGGTCGGGTGCCAGGTCTCTGCGTGAAAGCGCAAGGTGTCGGGTAGGTCGCAAGTGATACCACGCCCTCTGAGATAGGTTTCGGCCAAGGTGCCACAGATCGGCACGGCCTCTTTCCAGAGCGCAAAGGCTTGGCGGGCTTTCTTCTCGGCTTGGGTCTTGGCCTCGGCTTCGCGGCGGGCAATTTCGGCGGGGTCCATGCGCGGCACGGTTCCGTTGCCCTCGATCAATCCCATGCCGCGCAAGGAGTCCAGAATGTCGGCAAAACTGCACCCGGTATGACAATGCGCAAGCAATCGCCCGTCAGCCCCGTTTTTGAGGCTCAGGGACGGGTTGCGGTCGCCATGTGCCGGACAGCGGCACAGCCCGTAAGAGCCATACCATGTGCCGCCCAGCGCCTCTGTGGTGGTCTGTGCATCCGTCATGCGCGGCCCTCCCCGAAAATCAGAGCGGCGAGCATGGTGGCGGTGTCGGGCGTCACGCCCCATCTATGCGCCAGATAGGCGAGGCGATGCGCGGTCAATCGGTCGGGGCGGGTCATGCGTCACCCCCTTCCAGTTCGTCTTTCAGGCGCTCGGCACTTACTGGATAGCTGAGAAATCGCGGGTCGGTCCCCGGCGCAAGCCAATAGTGCTTGATATTGTCCTTGCCGCGATACTGGTCCCGGATCGGCCAGTGAAAATCCTCTTTCAGCTTGTGGATGACAGCGGCGAGACGCCAGCCATTTACTTCGCGGATTTCGGTTTTATGGGTCAGGGTTCGACCCGCGATAAGGTTTTTGCAGACCCAATAAATTTGGGTCGGGTTGGAATAGTATCGGTCTTTTGCCATTTGCTCGGCCTCGTTTCTTGCGAGCCGGGGCGCTGGGCGCTATGTTTGAGCTATCCATACAGCCGCAAACGAATGCCGCCGCCGCCCTCAGTCTCAGGGTGGCGGTTTTTTTAGTCGACGTCGGCACGGGTCTTTTCCCATGCCTCGATTTCAGAGAGTTTCCAGCGCGAACATTGTGGCCCCAGCTTTACAGGCTGAGGAAAGCCGGTTTCGGTCTTGGTCCAGCGCCACGGGGTCGTGCGGTGAACACCATAACGGGCGGCAAGCTGGGTATCGGCGATATAAGTTTCGGTCATGCTACGTGCTCCAATCAGTTGCGATTGGCATCGAGCATGGCGCGACGCGTGAGGGTCGTCTTGGAGGTGAAATTAATTATTCTCACTCGGACACTAACGCCACCAGTCTCCCCTCCTCGCAACCGTGGTCATACTCTTGCGGGTTCGGTTCCACGTCTTTCTCACATCGGAGGGATCGGCGGGGGTGAGACCAAGGCCGAACATCGCATCAGACACCGCATCACAAGCGCTTGTCTTAGTCTCATTGTCGCCCCGGGTGGCCGTCATCCCTCTCTGCACGAGAGCGGAGATTGCTTGTACAATAAAGATTTCCTGTGCGTACGGGTGGCGGCTCTGGGGCTTGGGTCTTGGTCCGGGCTTCGCTGCCTTCGGTTGAGGCATCGCATCGAACCTGAAATCCAAATCCCACCGGCGTTCAGAAGTGGTCATCGCCTCCCCGCGCTCGTCCTTGATGGCTAGGGCGAACCTCGCCCGTCGAAAAAGCACAGGGTCATGGCGGGCCTTTTCGAGGAAACTCTCGGGGTCGGGCCCTTTGAGCGCTTCCAGCCCAAGCATCGCTTCTCGGCTACGCTCGGCGCCCTTGATGGTGAACGAGTCACACACACCCCGGGGCTCTGCGCATGGCCGCAGGAACTCGGTCGCGAACGCCACCGCCTCCGAATAGCTTATTGGCTCGCGGTCGCTGAACCGGCAAAGCGCGAAGCGGTGAACCTCATCACTCATCACTTTGCCCCCGTCATCTTGACCACCGTCGCTCCGACCGTGTCCTTGTCGGTCAGATAGCCCGCCCATGCCGCCATCATCGCGCGGCGCTTCTCAACCATGTCACCACGCCTGTAAGACGCTTCCACGGCGCTTGAAATTCTGTGCGCCAACGCAACCTCGGCCATATCTCCGGGGAAGTGGGTGCGCTCGGCCACCCAATCGCGGAAGGTGCTGCGCAGACCATGCGGCACGGCGGGGCGCTTGTTCACGCGGTCCCAAAATCCAATCCCGCCCTTGTCGGTCTCAGCCTTGTGCAGCTTTTTCATGGCTGCGCTCAGGCTCATATCGGACATTTCCCCGCCACGCGGTGCGGGAAACACCAGCGGGTTATCCTCAAAACGGGGCAGGGTTTCGAGAAGGGTCAAAGCCTCTTTGGAGAGCGGCACACGGTGTTCGCGGTCCATCTTCATCCGGTCGGCAGGGATAATCCAAAGGCCAGCGTCTAGGTCGATTTCGTCCCAACGCGCGCCACGCACCTCTTGGCTTCGGGAGGCGGTAAGGGCGGCAAACTCAAGAGCGCGGTTGCTCATGCCCTTGCGTTTGCGCAAGGCGGAAAGCCAGCGCGGCGCGTCATCAATCTGCAATGCGGGATGGTTGCCGGTTTTCGCCACCTTCGTTGGTGCGGGCAGAAGTTCTTTCAGGTTGCCCGCCCATCGCGCGGGATTGTCGCCTGTCCGGTGTCCGGCCACGGTCGCCCATGACAAGACAGCCTCGATGCGCCCGCGAAGGCGTGAGGCGGTTTCGGTCTTGGTCTGCCAGATCGGTTCTAAGACGCGCAGAACGTCTTGCACGGCAATATCCTGCACCAGCATCGGCCCAAGGTCGGGCAGGGCGTAGGTCGCCAGTGTGTTTCGCCATTGTTGGCGGTGCTTCGGGTTCCTGAATTGATCCAGCTTCGCAGCAAGGTATTTGTCCATTGCATCCGCGAAAGTCAGGCCCCGGCGCTGGGCGGCGGAGAGCGCGGCCTTTGCGGCTTTGCGTTCTTCGATAGGGTCAATGCCTTGCCGTATCTTGTCTTTGGCCTCTCTGGCCCGGTCGCGGGCCATGGCTAGGGTTACATCGGGATAACCGCCTAAGCCGATTTCGCGGCGAGTATCGCCCACCTTGACGCGCAGCAACCATGTGCGGCCATTGTTTGGGGTGACTTGCAGATAGAGACCGGAAACGCCACCTACAGCAAAGGTGACATTGCGCCCCTTGCCGGGGTGCTGAAGCCGCTTCACATCAAGCGCAGATAGTTCCTTGGCAATCCGTGGCATCTTAAACCCATACTAATACCCGCCATTAAGGATATTAATGTATGCAACACATTGCAACGGGTGGCGATGGTTGTTTGAGAAAATATCTTTGAATTAATGGCTTATTGCAAAAGTATGCGACAGGCGGCGAGGGCATGTTGGCGGGCTTCCTCTCCGCCATACACCCCGCAGACATCGCGCGTGTAGAGTTTCCCACACAGATTGAAACCGATTTATGCGATTTCTCGGCCTCTGTCGTGGTGTCGGATGGTCGTGGTGTCGCATGGAACGCCATAGGCACGGTATTATGCCGGGTTTCTGGGGTCATTCATGATGCTCCCTCATGAATGCAGTGAGTGGATCGGCGATTATCCTCACTGCGTTTTGCGTCATCATATCTGCATATGTTTGCCCTCCTTCGAAAAGAGGATGCCAAAGAGATCATGTGTGGCGCGTGTAACACCTCCCCCGAATTTCTGACCCGTGAAGGCGAGAGCCGTCGTGGCTTTCTGACCGCCAGTGCCGCCGCTGCTGTGGCAGCACCTCTGGCCGCGACCGGCTTTGCCGGGGCTGCTCAGACGCAAGACGCCAATGTCCTCCCTGAGACCTCCCTTTCCGAGAGCCAGGTGCAATCCTGGGCCGCTTTCGACACCGACGGTTCCTTTGCCCTCCACACCATCACGCGCCGCGCCGCCGGGCCGAAAGACGTGGTGGTCGAGATCATATACAGCTCGATCTGTCACTCCGACATTCACACCTACAAAGGCGACTGGGGCCCTGCGGTCTATCCGCTGGTGCTGGGCCACGCGATGGCGGGCCGTGTGGTCGCCGTGGGCGCAGATGTCATCAAGTTCCGCGAGGGCGATTACGCCGGCGTCGGCACCATGGTCGACAGCTGAGGTGAATGCGCCAACTGCGTGGCCGACCGGGAGCAGAACTGCCTCAAAGGCACGACCTTCACCTATGGCTCCTGGGATAAAATCTCCGGCGGCGTGACCCATGGCGGTTACTCCAAGAAGATTGTCGTGAAAGAAGACTTCGCTCTACGCGCCCTGGGGCAATCTCGCGATCTTTTACAAACCTTTCCAAAAATCGAACGGGCTTGTGCGCCTTTGCGCTTTCGACGGCTCACGCGCGCCGCTGGTGAAAGCGGGCGACACCTCCATGCGGATCGAGATCGCCGACTGAGGCCACCCCTCAGGTGTTTTCCATCGTGAAAGGGCTGTCGAACTCTGCGAAATGCGGGGCTTTTTCGTCTTTATCCGAGATCACCGGCGTGATCCCGTCCAGCGGCCAGTCGATGCCGCAGCTGTCCCATTTCACCGCGCCGTCGCAGTCGGGCGCATAGTGATCGGTGCATTTGTAGATGATCTCGCTGTCGGGCTCCAAGGTCATGAAACCGTGCAGAAAGCCTCCGGGAATCCAAAGCTGTACCCCGTTCTCAAAGGACAGCTCCTCGCCATACCATTGGCCATAGCTCGCAGAGCCCTTGCGCGCATCCACCGCCACGTCGAAAATCCGACCCCGCCCACAGCGCACGAGCTTGCCCTGCGCATGCGGCGGGCTTTGGAAATGCAGGCCGCGCACCGTGCCGACCTCGCGCGACAGCGAATGGTTGTCCTGCACGAACTCGGGCAGGCTCAGCCCCTCGGCCTCAAGCCGCGCCTTATTCCAGCTTTCCGAGAAAAATCCCCGATGATCCCCGAACCGCGCCGGAATGAGTCGCAGCACATTCGGCAAGCCTGTCTCTTCGATTTTCATGTCGATTTTCACGGGGCCTCCAGTCTTTGACGAGGCCCTTGCGACCTCAGGTTGTTTTCCCTCTATAACAGTCGGAAGAAAAGTGAAACGTTCCTCATGACATAAGAGCCGCGAACGCCCGCTCGGAGGGGGCGCGGCATCCACAAAATGAGGAGGCATCGATGCAGGGTTGGACGGAATTCATAGGGGCCATGGCCGTGTTTTTCCTGAGCCATGCGGTGCCGGTGCGCCCGCCGGTGAAGCCGTGGCTGGTACGGCATCTGGGCGCGCGCGGGTTTTCGCTGATCTATTCAATACTGTCGCTGATGATCCTGATCTGGCTGATCGTGGCCGCCGGGCGCGCGCCCTATGTGCCGCTTTGGGATTTCGGTGTGGCCGTGCGTCATGCGACGCTGATGCTCATGCTGATCGCCTGTCTCGTGCTGGCGCTGGGGATCGCTCGGCCCAATCCGTTTTCCTTCGGCGGGGCCCGGAATGACCGCTTCGATCCCACGCAGCCCGGGATACTGCGTCTCACCCGGCATCCTCTCTTGCTGGCTCTGGCGCTGTGGGGCGGGGCGCATCTGTTGGCCAACGGCGATCTGGCCCATGTGCTGCTTTTTGCCCCTTTGGCGGGCTTTGCCGTGCTGGGAGGCAAGATGATCACACGGCGCAAGCGGCGCGTGATGGGGGCCAAATACGACCGGCTCTGGGCCGAGACCCGCGCTCTGCCGATCTCGCGGCTGCTCTGGCCGCTGTCCTCGAAGGTGATCCTACGTCTTTTGGTGGGGGGGGGCTCTATGGCGGTTTGATCATGGCCCACAGGCCGGTGATCGGCGTCAGCCCGCTGTTTTGAGGCGCGGACCGTCCGAAAACCGAAAGCACCTGCATAAAAAATTCATATTCTGCTCCTAGGAAGGGGCACAAAGAGACGATGCGGCGGGGTTTTCCGGATTAGTGCGGCAACTGCCGACGGAACGGGCGATGTTGTGGCGCGAATGTCTCCAAATGTTCGATTAGGATGCAAATGCCGCACCGCAGCCAGAAAACGAAGAGGGTCACCTTGCCATGGCCTCAGCTTTCCGTCTTAGCTGGGAAGCAGTGTGTTACAAGTGTTCCTCCCCCTCTCTTTCAGTCATAAGGTGATCCATGGTGCGAACTGCCCAGCCCTCGAAATTCCGCGACGCCCTTCTTCAGCATCTCACCTATACGATGGGCAAGGACCCGGAACATGCGCAGTTCTTCGATTGGCGGATGGCGCTTTCGCACGCGATCCGCGACCGGATCGTCGACACCTGGGTGGCCTCGACGCGCAAGACCTATGAGCAAGACGGCAAGCGGGTCTATTACCTTTCGATGGAATTCCTGATCGGGCGCCTGCTCGAAGACGGGATTTTCAATCTCGACATGGTCGAAGAGGTCAAAGAAGCGCTTGAGAGCTTCGGCATGGATATGCGCACCATTCTGGACGACGAACCGGATGCGGCTTTGGGCAATGGCGGGCTTGGCCGGCTGGCCGCCTGTTTCCTCGACAGCCTGTCCACCATCGGTTGCCCGGCCATGGGCTATGGCATCCGCTATGAGAACGGGTTGTTCAAACAGAGCTTTGTCGACGGCCGTCAGGTCGAGAGCCCGGAGACCTGGTTGCAGGAGCCGCACCCGTGGGAATTCGAGCGCCCGGAAGTGCGTATCAACATCGGCTTTGGCGGCGATGTCGCCTATGAGAACGGCAAGACGATTTGGCGCCCCGCCGAGATGATTCAGGCCGAGGCCTTTGATACCCCCATCGTCGGCTGGCAGGGACGCTGGGCCAATACGTTGCGCCTCTGGTCGGGCCGCGCGGTCGATCCCTTTGACCTCGATCTGTTCAACTCCGGCGACTTCGCCGCCGCCTCGGAACACGAAGCGCTGGCACGCACGATTTCGCGCGTGCTCTACCCCGAGGACAGCAACGAAGCCGGGAAAGAGCTGCGCCTCAAACAGGAGTATTTCTTCTCCGCTGCCTCGATCCGCGACATCCTGCGCCGTTTTGACAGCCAGCATAACGATTTGAAACTGCTGCCGAAAAAGATCGCGATCCAGCTCAACGACACGCATCCGGCAATTGCCGGGCCTGAGCTGTTGCGCATCCTGCATGACGAGCGCGGCCTGTCCTTCGAGGAGGCGCTTGAGATCGTCCATGGCTGTATCAACTACACCAACCATACGCTTCTGCCGGAGGCTCTGGAGCGCTGGGACGAGCGCCTGTTCGGCCGTCTTCTGCCGCGTCACATCGACATCATCAACCGCATCGACGACGCCCATTACCGCGCCAATCCGCAGCGCACCCTGTCGTCGCGCTCCGACGGTCAGGTCAAGATGGGCGAGCTGTCCTTCATCATGGCCAACAAGGTGAACGGCGTCTCAGCGCTGCACACCGATCTGATGAAGAAAACCGTGTTCAAGGAGTTGAACGCGCTGCACCCGGAGCGCATCGTCAATGAGACCAATGGCGTGACCCCGCGCCGCTGGATGCATTCGTGCAATCCGGCTCTGTCGGGGTTGATCACCGAGACCATCGGCAACGAATGGATCGCCGACCTTGAGCAATTGAAAAAGCTCGAACCGTCCATCGAGGACGCGGGTTGGCTCGACCGCTTCATGGGTGTGAAATCCGCCAACAAAGCTGCGCTCTGCGACTATGTGGCGGAGGCGCATGGGGTGAAACTCAACCCCGACGCCATGTTCGACATCCAGATCAAGCGGATGCACGAATACAAGCGCCAGCACCTCAACATCCTTGAAACCATCGCCCACTGGCAGGAGATCAAGGACAACCCGAACGCCGATTGGGCGCCACGGGTCAAGATTTTTGCGGGCAAGGCGGCGCAGGGCTATTACTTTGCAAAAGACATCATCCGGCTGATCAACGACGTCGCCAAACTGGTCAACTCTGATGCTGCGACGCGCGATGTGTTGCAGGTGGTGTTCCTGCCGAACTACAACGTGACGCTGGCCGAACGACTGGTGCCTGCCGCCGATCTGTCCGAGCAAATCTCGACGGCGGGCAAGGAGGCCTCCGGCACCGGGAACATGAAATTTGCGCTGAATGGCGCGCCCACCATCGGCACGCTCGACGGCGCCAATGTGGAAATCCGCGAACAGGTCGGCGAAGAGAATTTCTTTCTCTTCGGCATGTTGGCCGATGAGGTGATGCAACGCCGGATGATCCATGACCACGCGCAACAGGCGATCAACGCCGACCCGCGTCTGGGCCGCGCTTTGGAAGCGCTTCGTGACGGCACCTTCAGCCCCGAAGATCCGGGCCGCTACACCCATATCGCCGACAATCTGACCTGGTCGGATTACTTCCTCGTCTGCTCCGATTTCACCGACTATTGGCGCGCCCAACGGGAGGTGGACAAGGCCTATCTGGACCCCAAAGCCTGGGCCAAAATGGCGGCGCTCAATACCGCGCGCTCAGGCTGGTTCTCCTCTGATCGCACAATTCGCGGTTATATGTGCGATATTTGGGGAGCTGAAAGTCTTCTCGCGTAAAATCAAAGGATTGTGCGGGGGTCCGAATCCTTTAAGCTTGCCATGAACAAAGGAATTTCGCATGGCTCCGGCACAAGACCACGACTTTGCAGAAGCAAAGATTTTGTCCCAAATTTGTGAGGGACGTTTCGACGATCCCTTCGCCATTTTGGGGCCGCATAGAAAGGGCCGGGTGCGTTTCGTCACTGCCTTCGATCCGGGCGCAGACGAGATGACGGCGCTTTCCGGCGGCAAACGCTATCCGCTGGCGCCAGTGACCGGCTACGCAGGGCTGTTCCACGGCAAGGTGTCGGGCACCAAAGCTTACCTGCTCGAAGGGCGGCATGGGTCGGTGATCTGGACCGTTGAGGACGCCTATCGTTTCGGTCCGGTTTTGGGCGAGATCGACGAATACCTTCTGGGCGAGGGCACGCATCACCACATCTGGAAAGCGCTTGGCGCCCATGTGATGGAACATGAGGGCGCGGAAGGCACGCATTTCGCGGTCTGGGCGCCCAATGCGCGGCGCGTCTCTTTGGTGGGCGATTTCAACGCCTGGGACGGGCGTCGTCACGTCATGCGCCGTCGCGGTGCCACGGGTGTGTGGGAGATTTTCATGCCCGGCGTGGCCGAGGGCACGGCCTATAAATTTGAGGTGATCGGCGCTTACGGCGAGGTGCATCTCAAGGCCGACCCCGTGGGGTTCGGTAGCCAGCACCCGCCGGAAACGGCCTCTGTGGTGCGCGACATCAAGGGGTACGGCTGGTCCGATGACACTTGGCTTGAAACCCGCCAATCGGTGCAGAGCCGCGACAAACCGATCTCGATCTACGAGGTGCAGCTTGGCTCGTGGAAGCACAAGGAAAACGCTTACGGCGGCGCGCGCCCGATCTCTTACAAAGAGGCGGCGGTCGAGCTGGTGGGCTACGCCAAAGACATGGGCTTCACCCATATCGAGCTGATGCCGATCTCGGAATATCCCTTCGATGGCTCCTGGGGCTATCAGCCGGTGGGGCTTTTTGCGCCCACCGTGCGCTTCGGTCCGCCGCATGAGTTCCGCGATCTGGTGAACGCGGCGCATGAGGCGGGGCTTGGCATCCTGATCGACTGGGTGCCGGGGCATTTCCCGACGGACAGCCACGGCTTGGGGCAATTCGACGGCACCGCGCTTTATGAACATGCCGATCCGCGCGAGGGGTTCCATCAGGATTGGAACACGCTGATCTACAATTACGGCCGTTTGGAAGTGGCCAATTTCCTGACCTCCAACGCACTCTATTGGTTCGAGGAATATCACATCGACGGGCTGCGCGTGGATGCGGTCGCCTCGATGATCTACCGCGATTATTCGCGCGAAGAGGGCCAGTGGATCCCGAACGCCCAGGGCGGGCGCGAGAATTTCGAAGCCATCTCGATGCTGCAAACCATGAATACGCTCACCTATGGCGAGGTGCCGGGGATCATGACCGTGGCCGAGGAAAGCACGGCCTATGCAGGTGTGTCTGCGCCGGTGGACACGGGCGGGCTTGGGTTCGGGTTCAAGTGGAACATGGGCTGGATGAACGACACGCTGGACTACATGTCCCGCGCGCCGGTGCATCGCAAATACCATCACCACCAGATGACATTTGGCCTGCATTACGCCTTTTCCGAGAATTTCATCCTGCCGATCAGCCACGACGAAGTGGTCCACGGCAAGAAATCCATGCTCTCGAAAATGCCGGGGGAGGAATGGGAGAAATTCGCCAACCTGCGCGCCTATTACGGCTTCATGTGGGCGCATCCGGGCAAGAAGCTTTTGTTCATGGGGCAGGAATTCGCCCAATGGCAGGAGTGGAACCATGAGGCGGAGATCGACTGGGCCTGTTTGGGCTATCATATGCACGAAGGCGTCCAAAGCCTCGTGCGCGATCTGAACCATCTCTATAAGGGCACGCCCGCGCTTTATGCGAAAGACTGCGAAGGCGACGGGTTCCAGTGGATTGAGGCCAACGATGCCGAGGCCTCGATTTACGCCTGGGTCCGGCGCGGCAGGCCGGGCGACCCTGAGGTCGTCGTGGTCTGCAATTTCACGCCGGTGGAGCGGATGGCCTACCAACTCGGTTTCCCCTCGGAAGGTCGCTGGCAGGAGGCGCTGAACACCGATGCGCAGAGCTACGGCGGCGGCGGGCGCGGCAATATGGGCGGCGTCACCGCGACGCGCCTTGAGGACCAAGACTGGCAGGGCCAACCCGCCGCGGCCACGATTTGCGTGCCGCCGCTGTCGACATTGATTTTTATTAAGGAAGGGGCGTGACCCCAAAAGGGGCACGTGAGAGGATAAACAGATGCCACATACGCGCAACAGGCTCTCTGGTCGCACCGTCGCCTTCGTGCTCGCGGGCGGACGCGGCTCGCGGCTCAAGGAACTGACCAATGAACGGGTGAAACCCGCCGTCTATTTCGGCGGCAAGAACCGGATCGTCGATTTCGCCCTCTCGAACGCGCTGAATTCCGGCATTCGCAAGATGGCGATCGCCACGCAGTACAAGGCGCATTCGCTCATCCGTCACATTCAACGCGGCTGGACGTTCTTCCGCGCCGAGCGCAACGAATTTCTCGACATTCTGCCCGCGTCGCAACGTTACGAGGAAAGCACATGGTATCGCGGCACGGCGGATGCGGTGGCGCAAAACATCGACATCATCGACAGTTACGACGTGGATTACATCCTGATCCTCGCGGGCGACCATATCTATAAAATGGATTATGAAGTGATGATCCGCCAGCATGTGGACACCGGCGCCGATGTCACCGTCGGCTGCCTGACGGTGGACCGCAAGGAGGCCTCGGCCTTTGGCGTCATGGGCGTCGACGAGCAAGACCGCATCACGACGTTTCTGGAAAAACCCGCCGATCCGCCCGCCATTCCGGGCGATGAGACGAAATCTCTGGCCTCGATGGGCATCTATGTCTTCAACTGGAAATTCCTGCGCGAACGCCTTTTGGCCGATATGGAAGACCCGCATTCGAGCCATGATTTCGGCAACGATCTGATCCCAGAGCTGGTGCGCAAAGGCAAGGCGCAGGCACATCGTTTCACCGACAGCTGTGTGCGCCACCCCGAAGCGCCCGCCTATTGGCGCGATGTCGGCACGATTGACGCCTATTGGAAAGCCAATATCGACTTGACCGATTTCACCCCGGAATTGGATATGTGGGACAAAGAGTGGCCGATCTGGACCTATTCGGAAAACACGCCGCCTGCGAAATTCATCCACGACCGCCCCGACCGGCGCGGCTCTGCGGTGAGTTCCATGGTTTCGGGCGGCTGTATCATTTCGGGGACGGAAATCCGCGAAAGCCTGTTGTTCACCCATGTGATGACCAATTCCTATTCTTCGCTGGAACGCGCTGTCGTCTTGCCAAAGGCCTATATTTCGCGGCATTGCCGGTTGAAAAACGTGGTCATTGATCGCGGCGTGCATGTGCCCGAAGGCCTCGTCGTGGGCGAGGACCCGGAGGTCGATGCCAAGTGGTTCCGCGTCTCGCCCGGTGGCGTGACGCTGATCACCCAAGAGATGATCGACGCGAGGGCCAGGGGTTAATGGCGACCGAAGCGATGATCCGCGTTCTCTCTGTGACGTCCGAATGTGTGCCGCTGGTGAAAACCGGCGGCTTGGCCGATGTGGCGGGGGCTTTGCCCGGCGCTTTGGCGCCTCTGGGCGTCGAGATGCGCACGCTTTTGCCGGGCTACCGCGCCGTTTTGGAGGCGCAGCCCGAGGCCGAAACCGTCTTCGAGGTCTGGGACCTCTTCGGCGGTTTTGCCCGCATCCGACGCGGCACGCTCGGCGATCAGGTGCTCTACATCTTGGATGCGCCGCACCTTTATGACCGTGACGGCTCGCTTTACATTGGTCCCGATGGGCACGACTGGGGCGACAATGCGCAACGCTTTGCCGCTCTCTCTCTGGCCGCCGCGATGATCGCTGCGCATGGCATCGAAGACTGGGTCCCACAGGCGATCCATATGCACGATTGGCAGGCGGGTCTGACGCCGATTTACCTGCGCGAGCTGGGTGCCGCCGAGCGCGTCAAGACGCTGATGACCATCCACAATGTCGCCTTTCAGGGCTGTTTCGGCGCCGATATGATCGGCACGCTGGGCCTGCCGCCGCAGGGGTTCACCGAGGGCGGCTATGAATATTGGGGCCAAATCTCGACGCTCAAAGCCGGGATCATGACCTCGACCAAGGTGACGACCGTCTCGCCGACCTATGCGCGCGAGCTGATGGATGGGGCGTTCGGTCTGGGGATGGAGGGGGTTCTGGCCTCTCGTGGCGCGGATTTTTCTGGCATTCTCAACGGGATCGACCTCGATCTTTGGAAGCCCTCCTACAAATCACCCAAGGGCAAGGACAAACACAAGGCGGCGCTGCGCGAGGAATTGCACCTGCCTGAAAGCGATGGTCCGCTGTGTGTCGTGATTTCGCGGCTCACGGGGCAAAAGGGCTTTGATCTCTTGCTCGATGCGCTGCCGACGCTGTTGGAACAGGGCGGCCAATTGGCGCTTTTGGGCTCGGGCGAGCCGCATTTCGAGGCGGCGTTTCGCAATGCCGCAGAGAAATATCCGGGCGTTGCCGTGCGCATCGGCTATGACGAAGCCTTCGCGCGGCGTCTCATCGAGGGGGGCGATGCGATCCTCGTGCCCTCGCGCTTTGAACCCTGTGGTCTGACCCAGCTTTACGGGTTACGGTTCGGCACCATCCCCGTCGTGACACTCACCGGCGGTCTGGCCGACACGGTGATCAACGCCAATCCCGCCGCGCTCTCGTCGGGCGTGGCGACTGGTTTGCAAGTCTATCCGCTGACCAAAGAGGCGCTTTCGATGGGGCTGACCCGGCTTTGCGATCTCTACCGCGACACAGACGTCTGGCCGCAGATGATGAGAAACGCCATGGCGCAACCGGTCGGTTGGGACACCTCGGCCAAGGCCTATGCGGCGCTGTTCAAACAGATGGTTGAAAGCGATAGCGAGGGCGCCCGCACATGAGTTCCTTGACGATCCTCGGCGGCCATGCCGCGCCTTTGGGCGCGACGTTTGACGGCGAGGGCGTCAATTTTGCGGTCTTCTCCGAACATGCGCACCGTATCACGCTCTGTCTGTTTTCGCCCGACGGGCGGGTGGAAACCCACCGGCTCGACCTGCCGGAACGCGATGGCGATGTCTGGCACGGCTATGTGCCGGGGCTGCGACCCGGTCAGATGTACGGGCTGCGCGCCGACGGGCCCTATGCGCCCTATGAGGGGCATCGGTTCAATTACAACAAGCTTTTGCTCGATCCCTATGCCAAACGGCTGACCCGACATCTCGACTGGCACGATGCGGTGATGGGCTACAAGGTCGGGGACAAAGAGGTCGATCTGTCCTTCGACAAACGCGATTCCGCGCGTTACATGCCGCGTTGTGTGGTCGAAGATGTGCTTTTTGCCTGGGGACGGGACAAGGCGCCGCGCACGCCGACCTCGAAATCGGTGATCTACGAGGCCCATGTCAAAGGCCTGACTCAGCTCCACCCCGATGTGCAGCACAAGGGCAAATTCCTGGGCCTCGCCTCGGACGCCATCCTCGATCATCTGGTGAAACTCGGGGTTACTGCGATTGAATTGCTTCCCGCGCAGGCCTTTCTCAATGACCGCTTTTTGGTCGAAAAAGGACTGGTGAATTACTGGGGCTATCAGACGCTTGGCTTCTTCGCCCCCGATCCGCGCTACCTCGCGCATGACCAGATCGCCGAGTTCCAACACATGGTCGCACGGCTGCATTCAGCGGGCATCGAAGTGATCATGGATGTGGTCTACAACCACACCGGCGAGGGCAACGAATTGGGCCCGACGCTGTCGTTTCGCGGCCTCGACAATCGAAGCTATTACCGCCTCGCCGACAATCCGCGCTACTACATCAACGACACCGGCACCGGGAACACGCTCAACATCGACCACCCGATGGTGCTGCGCATGGTGTTGGACAGCCTGCGATATTGGGTCGAGGAGATGCATGTCGATGGCTTCCGTTTCGATCTTTGCACCACTTTGGGTCGCACGCCGACCGGCTTTGACCGGGGCGCCAGTTTTTTCGACGCGATCCGTCAGGACCCGGTGCTGACCCGCGTCAAACTCATCGCCGAACCGTGGGACATCGGCCCCGGTGGCTATCGCGTCGGGGGCTTCCCGCCGCCATTTCTGGAATGGAACGACAAGTTTCGTGACGGCATCCGGCGGTTCTGGCGTGGGGACGCGGGGCACGTTGCGGTGCTGGCCGACCGGATCACCGGCTCTGCGCTGCAATTCGACCATTCGGGGCGGCCCGCCACGACGTCTGTCAATTTCGTCACCGCGCATGACGGGTTCACGTTGATGGATGTGGTCAGCTACACCCAGAAACACAATGAGGCCAATGGCGAGGGCAACCGCGACGGCCATGGCGACAACGCCTCCGACAATATGGGCACCGAAGGCCCGACCGACGATCCCGCGATCCTGGCGGCCCGCGCGCAACGGCGGCGTAACCTCTTGGCGACCGTGATGTTTTCCCAAGGCACGCCGATGCTTTTGGCCGGAGACGAGTTGGGCAACAGCCAAAAGGGCAACAACAACGCCTATTGTCAGGACAATGAAATCGGCTGGATCGACTGGTCGCAATCCGATCCCGCGTTTCTCGATTTCGTCCGGCGTCTGATCGCCTTTCGCCGCGAACACCCGATCCTGCGCCAGAAACGGTTCCTGCATGCCCGCGAACGTATCGTCGATGGCATCGAGGATCTGTTCTGGTGGCGGGCCAACGGCGCGCCGATGACGGATGCGGATTGGGCCTGGTCCGATCTCAAAACGCTTTGCGTCGAAATGCGGATCGCCTCAGGCACGCCGGCCTATGCGCAGCGCGAAGAGGCCCTGTTCCTGATTTTCAACCGTGGCCCTGCGGTGCCCGTCCATCTTCCTGCCTGCCCGGATGGGCGGCGCTGGCGGCTTTGGATCGACACGGCGCACCCGGAGATTGACGGCGAAGTGGTCGACGCACCGATGATCCAGGCCGCCTGCGAGAGCACATTGGTTCTGGAACTGGAGGCCTATAATGACTGATTTGCGCCTCGAACTGGCCTATGCCCGTGGCATTCACGCCAATTATTATGACCAGATGGGCACCTACCACGAGACCTCCGTCGAGACCGCCGTGGCGCTTTTGGCCGCTCTCGGGATCAAGGCCGACACGGAGGCCGAGGCCCGCGCGCATCTCGACGCGGGCGATGCCTGGCTGCCGTGGGACATCGTGTTCGAGGCGGGGATCAAGCCTTGGGTCGACATTGGCGAGGCCACTTGGCGTCTGACTTTTGAGGACGGCACAAAGACCGAAGGGCGGGGCGTCGGAAGCCTGCCTGTTGTGCCCTTGGGCATCCATCACCTCGTGGCCGATCTGCCGCATGGCGCCCAGCGGATCACGCTTTTGGCGGCGCCTTCGACCATCCCCTTGCCGGAGCGCGCATGGGGCATGACCGTGCCGCTTTATGCGCTTTCCCCCGAGGGCATCGGCTCTTACGACGACCTTCTGCCCTTGGTGCAGAGGCTGGGCGAAAGAGGCGGCAGTTTTCTGGGCATGAACCCGGTGCATGCGGGATTTCCCGCCGATCCCGGCCTGTTCAGCCCCTATACGCCGTCGCATCGTCGTCGGCTCAATGTGCTGCATCTCAAGACCTCGGGTGGGGCCTCGGACCGGCTTGTGGATTATGAAAACGACGGCCCGGCGCGGCTTCAAGCGCTGCGCGAGGCGTTTGAAAAGGACAAGACGTCCAAAGCGTTCACGGCCTATCTTGAGGCCGAGGGGCGCTCGCTCGAAACCTTCGCCCTGCATCAGGCGCTGTCGGATCGCTTTGGGCCGTTCTGGTCGGGTTGGCCGGAGGCCTATCAGGACCCGGAAAGCCCGGAGTGCACCGCTGCGCGTGCCGAGTTGAAAGCCGAGATCGGGTTTCACAGCTGGCTGCAATGGCGGGCCGAGGCGGCTCTGACGGAGGCGCAGGCGCAGGCCAAAGCGGCGGGCATGACGCATGGGCTTTACGTCGATCTGGCGGTCGGCACCCATCCGCATGGCGCCGAGACATGGGAAGATCGCGACAGCTTTGCCTTTGGGGCATCCTTGGGTGCGCCGCCAGATGCCTTCTCATCCGAGGGTCAGAACTGGGGCCTCGCACCGTTCAATCCGATCACGCTTCGCGACAAGGCCTATGCGCCTTTGGCGGAAACTTTTGCGCGCCAGCTTCGCGTCTCCGGCATGCTGCGGGTTGATCACATCCTTGGCTTCGAGCGCACCTTTTGGGTGCCGCAAAACGCGCCCGGCTCCTATGTCACCATGCCGCGGGATTCCATGCTCGCGGTCGCCCGGATCGAAGCGGCGCGCGGCAATGGTGGCGCGGGCGGGATCATCATCGGTGAGGATTTGGGCAATATCCCTGACGGGCTGCGCGATGCGCTGGCAGGGTCGGGGGTCTTGGGCTGTCGCGTGGCGATGTTCGAGCGCTGGCAATGGGATGACCCGGAGTTTAAACCGGCGCAGGATTATGACGAGGCGGCGATCGCGTCGTTTTCGACCCATGACCTGCCGACCTGGATGGGCTGGCGCCAAGGGGCCGACATCACGGCGCGGGCCCGCATCGGCAGTCTCGACAATGCCCAGACCTCGAAAGATCAGGGCCACCGCGCCCGCGAGGTCGAGGCGTTTGATCGGCTTTTGCCCGAGGTGGAGCTGAGCACCGGGCAGGATGCGCTGCATGGCTTTCTGGCCCGGACGCCCTCGCGACTTGTCGCGGTGCAAGCCGAAGTGATTCTTGATATGGTGGACCAACAGAACCTGCCGGGGACCACCAGTGAATACCCGAACTGGCGGCTCAGGCTGCCGGGCGGCGCCAAGGCGCTGGCCAAACATAAGAAACTGGACCGTGTGGCCGAGATCATGCGCCAGAACGACCGATAAAAAGACCGAAGAGAGGAACAACACGCCATGACCCGCCAAGTGGTTTCCACGACCCCCATCGAAGGCCAGAAACCCGGCACCTCCGGGCTGCGCAAGAAAACGCCTGTCTTCATGCAGCCGCGTTACCTCGAAAACTTCGTGCAGGCGATTTTCAACGGCACGGGCGGCGCCAAAGACAAGACCTATGTTCTGGGGGGCGACGGGCGCTATTTCAACGAACGCGCCGCCCAGGTGATCCTGCGCATGGCGGCGGCCAATGGCGCGAAAAAGGTCATCATCGGCCAGAATGCGCTTTTGTCCACGCCGGCGGCCTCGAACCTCATTCGCACGCGCGGCACGGACGGTGGCATCATCATGTCCGCCTCGCACAACCCCGGCGGGCCGACCGAAGATTTCGGCGTCAAGTTCAACACCGCGAACGGTGGGCCGGCGGCGGAGAATATCACCCAGCGCATTTTCGAAGAGACGCAGAGCATGCGCGAATATGCGATCTGCGAGGCGCAGGATGTCGACCTCTCGACGCTTGGCACCTCGACCATGTTCGGCATGGAGATCGAAGTGATCGACCCGGTGGCGGATTACCATCTGATGATGGAAGAAATCTTTGATTTCGAAGCGATCCGCGATCTGTTTGCCTCGGGTTTCACCCTGCGGTTCGACGCCATGCATGCGGTCACCGGGCCCTATGCGAAAGCGATTTTGGAAGGCTCTCTGGGTGCGCCCGAGGGATCGGTCGTCAACGCCGTGCCCTCGCCGGACTTTGGCGGCGGTCACCCGGACCCGAACCCGATCTGGGCCAAAGAGCTGATGGATTTGATGTTCTCGTCGGATGCACCCGACTTTGGCGCGGCCTCGGACGGCGACGGCGACCGCAACATGATCGTGGGCCGCAACGCCTATGTGACGCCCTCGGACAGCCTCGCCGTTCTGGCCGCCAACGCCGCTTTGGTGCCGGGCTACAAGGACGGGCTCAAGGGCGTGGCGCGCTCCATGCCGACGTCCCGCGCGTTGGACCGTGTGGCCCATGCCGCCGGGATCGAATGCTATGAGACGCCGACGGGGTGGAAGTTCTTCGGCAACCTTCTGGACGCAGGGCGCGCGACGCTTTGTGGCGAGGAAAGTGCCGGAACCGGCTCGGATCACGTGCGCGAAAAGGACGGGCTTTGGGCCGTTTTGTTTTGGCTCAATGTATTGGCCGTCCGGGATCAATCTGTGGCGGAGATGATGGCCGATCACTGGGCCAAATTCGGCCGCAACTACTATTCGCGCCACGATTACGAGGCTGTGGACAGTGACGCCGCCAATGGCTTGATGAACGCGCTACGCAGTCGCTTGCCGAACCTGCCGGGGCGGGAAATCGAGGGGATGACCATCGAGACCGCCGATGAGTTCGCCTATGACGATCCGGTCGATGGCTCGCGCTCCGAAGGCCAAGGCATTCGCATCCTCTTCACCGACGGCGGGCGCATCGTGTTCCGCCTGTCGGGCACGGGCACCGAGGGTGCGACGATCCGGGTCTATCTGGAGAGGGTCGAAACCAAGGCGGCGGCGCTGCAGGACAATCCGCAGAACGCGCTGTCGGGGATCATTTCGGCGGCGGATAATCTGGCGGAAATTCGCAGCCGCACGGGCCGGAATGCGCCCGATGTGATCACCTGAGCTTTGTCTCAGAGGAATATGAAAGCCGGGGCGCATTGCCTCGGCTTTTTTGCGCGCGTTCAATTCGCAAGGAAGGGGATGGGTAGACCGAAGGTCTCGGCCAACAACACGAAGTTGAGGCCCAAGACCGCGCAGGCGCCCAAGACGGCCAGCACGCGCAACACCGGCCCGATCCGAAACGCCCCCATCACGTCGCGACGCGCCGAGAAATACAAAAGCGCCAGCATCGGTACGGGCAGGGCGATGGACAGAACCACCTGCGACATGACCAAGGCCTCGGTGGCGTTCACCCCCATGGCGACCACGGCAAAGGCCGGGATCATGGTGATCAGGCGTCTGAGCCAGATCGGGATACGGATGTGCAGAAAGCCCTGCATGATCATTTGACCCGCCATGGTGCCGACAACGGACGAAGAAATCCCCGAGGCAATCAGCGAGGTCAGGAAAATCGCGGCGGCCGCCGCGCCCAAAAGCGGCGTGAGCGTGTGATAGGCGGTTTCGATCTCGGCCACCTCGGAATGGCCTTGGTGAAAGGCGCTGGCGGCCATCATCACCATGGCCATATTGACCATGCCCGCGACGGCGAGGGCCAGAACGACCTCGGTGTTGGAATAGCTCAACACGCGCCGCCGGTCAGTGTCGTCCCGCATCACGGCGCGCGACTGCGTCAGACCGGAGTGCAGGTAGATCGCATGGGGCATCACGGTCGCGCCGATGATGCCGACGGCGATGGTCAGCGCCGCCGCATCGGGCAGATTTGGCGTCACAAGACCGGTCGCCGTGGCGCCCCAGTCGATGGGGGCGATGAGGATTTCGGCGAGATAACAGAGGCCAATGAGGCCGACCATGGCGCCGATGATCAACTCCATCGGGCGAAAGCCACGGCCCTCGAAAATCAGGATGCCATAGGTCACGATTGCGGTGATGCCCATGCCGACGATCAGCGGCAGGTTGAACAACAGCGCAAGCCCGATGGCGCCGCCCAGGAATTCCGCGAGATCGGTGGCCATGGCGGCCACCTCGCTCACCGCCCACATCACCCAGACCAGAGGCCGGGGCAGGTGGTCGCGGGACAGTTCGGCGAGGTTCTTGCCGGTGACGATGCCCAAACGCGCGGAGAGCGCCTGAAACAGCATGGCGATGAGGTTGGCGAGGAGCACGACCCACAGAAGCGTATAGCCATAACCCGCGCCGGCCTGAATGTTCGTCGCGTAATTTCCGGGGTCCATATAGGCGACAGAGGCGATGATCGCGGGACCGGCAAAGAGCAACCGGCTGCGCCAGCCGTGGCGCTGACCGGTGAGCACGGCGGTGATACCGCTTTGGGTTCTGCGCGTCAGGTCTTGGCGGCTTGAGCTTTGCCGGGCTGCGTTTTGGCGTGTCGCGTTTTGCATTGGACTCACATCTATTGCCTTATAGATGATCTATAGCCTATGCTATATTTAAATCAATCGAAGTTTTCTCAGGCGCAGCAAAAGGAGAGAGGGCGATGACAGAGGTGGAGCAGGCGGATCGCTTTGCCCGCGCGCGGGAGGCGCAGTCCGTGGCCCTCGTCGAGGATTACGTCGAGATGATCGGCGATCTGATCGCGGAGCTGGGCGAGGCGCGGGTGGCGGACATCGCCGAACGCATGGGCGTGGCGCAACCGACCGCGACCAAGGCGATTGCGCGCCTCAAACGCGACGGCTTTGCCACCTCGCGGCCTTATCGCGGCGTGTTCCTGACCGAAGAGGGCGCAGAGCTGGCCGAGCGCGTGCGGGCGCGGCACCGCACCGTGGTGGCGCTTTTGGTGGCGGTGGGGGTGCCCGAGGAGGTGGCGGAATTGGATGCCGAAGGGATCGAACATCACGTCTCAGAGCAATCTCTCAAAGCCTTCGAAGACTTCTTGGAAAGCCAATAATCAGAAGGTCGGAAACGAAAAAGGCCGGGCATCACGCCCGGCCTTTCACTGTTTGTGGTGCGGATCAGGCCGCTTTCTTGTTGCCGCCGAAGATCTTGAAGATGATCACGAAGAACAGCGGCACGAAGAGGATGCCCAGAACCGTGCCGGTGATGGTGCCGCCGAGCACGGCCGCACCCACGGCCATCCGGCCCCCGGCGCCCGCGCCCGTGGACAGAACCAGCGGCACAACGCCCAAAGAGAAGGCCATGGAGGTCATGACGATCGGGCGGAAACGCTGTTTCGCGGCGGTCAGCACGGCCTCGAGGAGCGGCGTTCCGGCGTCGACCTGTTCGCGGGCGAACTCGACGATCAGAATAGCGTTCTTGCCGGTCAGACCGATCACGGTCAAAAGACCCACCTGGAAGAACACACCGTTCTGGAAGCCGAAATGCCAGGCGGTGAAGAGCGTGCCCAAAATCCCCACCGGCATGGCGAGCATGACCGAGAAGGGGATCGCCCAGCTTTCATAAAGCGCCGCGAGACAGAAGAAGATCGCCGCCAAAGAGAGCATGTAGAGCATCGGCGCTTGCGAGCCGGATTCACGTTCTTCGAGCGACAGACCGGTCCAGGCCACGGCAAAGTTGCCGGGGATTTGCGCCACGAGGCTCTCGATTTCCGCCATGGCTTCGCCGGTGGACACACCCGGAGCAGGGGAGCCCTGAATCTGCATCGACGGCGTGCCGTTGTAGCGGTTCAGACCCTGCGGACCGTAGATCCAGCGCTCGGAGGTGAAGTTCGAGAACGGCACCAACTCGCCCGACGAGTTGCGGACGCGCCATTTTTGCAAATCGCTCGGGGTGGCGCGGGAATCCGGTTCACCCTGAACATAAACGCGTTTGGTGCGGCCCTGGTCGTTGAAGTCGTTGACGTAGGAGCCCGCCATGGCGATCGACAGCGTGTTGCCGACCTCGGAGGGGTTGACCCCCATGGCACCCGCCGCACGCCAGTCGATGTCGAGTTTGAACTGGGTCGCATCCTCCTGGCCCGAAGGACGCACCGAGGCAATCAGCGGGCTTTGTGTCGCCATGCCCAAAAGCATGTTGCGGGCTTCCAGAAGTTGTTCATGGCTCTGACCGGCCGGGGCCTGAAGATAAAAGTCAAAGCCCGAGACGTTGCCCAGTTCGATCACCGCAGGCGGCACGATGGGGAAGGCCATGGCCTCTTGGATGCCCATCATCGCCGGGAAGGCGCGGCCCGCAATGGCCTGTACGGATTGCTGGGCCTCGGGGCGTTCTTCCCAGTTCTTGAGCCGGACAAAGGCGAGACCGTTGTTCTGTCCCACACCGGAGAAGGAGAAGCCGACGACGGAGAAGACCGAGTCCACATTGTCGTTCTCGGCGGAGAGGAAATAGTCGCGGATCTGGTCTGTCGCGGCCTGAGTGTTCTCTGCGGTCGAGCCCGAGGGACCCTGAACGAGCGCCAACATGATGCCCTGATCTTCGTCCGGCAGGAACCCCGTGGGGGTTTGCATGAACAGCCAGACGATGCCACCGCCCATGAGGGCGTAGACCGCCACCATACGCAGCGGACGGCGGATAATGTACCCGACCGTGCCGCCGTAGCCGAGGGAGAGTTTGTCGAAGGCCTTGTTGAACCAGCCGAACGGACCGCGCGCCGTGTGATGCACGTCCTTGCCGCGCAGAAGCGTCGCACAAAGCGCGGGCGTCAGGGTCAAGGCCACCAGAACGGAGAGCATCATCGCGGAGACGATGGTGATCGAGAACTGGCGATAGATCACGCCGGTGGAGCCGCCGAAGAAGGCCATGGGCACGAACACTGCGGAGAGCACCAATGCGATGCCGACGAGGGCGCCGGTGATCTGGCCCATGGATTTCTTGGTGGCTTCACGAGGACCGAGGCCTTCCTCTTCCATGATGCGTTCGACGTTTTCCACCACAACGATGGCGTCATCGACCAAAAGACCGATGGCGAGCACCATGGCGAGCATGGTGAGCACGTTGATGGTAAAGCCGAAGGCCGCGAGGATGGCGAAGGTGCCAAGGATAACCACCGGCACGGCGAGCGTCGGGATGAGCGTCGCGCGGAGGTTTTGCAGGAACAGAAGCATCACGAAGAACACCAGAACGATGGCTTCGATCAGGGTTTTCTGTACCTCGTGAATCGAGATTTCGATGAAGGGCGTGGTGTCGTAGGGGATCACATAGGTCATGCCCTCGGGGAAATATTGGGCATATTCTTCGATCTTTTCCCGCACGCGATGCGAGGTGTCGAGCGCGTTGGCGCCGGGTGCCAACTGGATCGCCATGCCGGAGGCCGGTTTGCCGTTAAATTCCGCAATGGTCATGTAGTTTTCCGCGCCAACTTCGACACGGGCCACATCTTCGAGCAACACAAGCCCGCCGTTCTGTTCCGAGCGCAGGATGATGTTGCGGAAATCTTCCGGGGTCTCCAGCAGGGACTGCGCCGTAAGCGTCGCGGTAAAGGCCTGACCGTCGGGCGAGGGCAAGGAGCCGAAAGAGCCAGCGGAAATCTGGGCGTTATAGCCGGAGATTGCACCGGTCACATCCGTCGGCGTCATGTCAAACGCGGCAAGTTTCGACGGATCGAGCCAGATGCGCATCGCGTATTTCGCGCCGAACACCTGTGTGCCGCCCACGCCTTCGATCCGGCTGAAGGCATCCACGAGGTTGGAGTTGAGATAATCCGACAGGTCGGACTGGTCCATGCTGCCGTCTTCGGAAATCACACCGATCACCATCAGGAAGCCAGCGGAAGATTTCTCCACCGTCACGCCTTGGCGCTGCACCGCGTCGGGCAAGAGCGCCGTGGCCTGTGACAGTTTGTTCTGCACCTGCACCTGCGCGATGTCCGGGTCGGTCCCGGTTTCAAACGTCAGCGTGATCGAGGCCGAGCCTGAGGAGGTCGAGCTGGAGGACATGTAGCGCATGCCGTCCAGACCCGTCATCTGTTGCTCGATGATCTGAGTCACGGTGTTCGCCACGGTTTCCGCCGACGCCCCCGGGTAGGCGGCGCTGACGGAAACGGAGGGCGGCGCGATCTGCGGATATTGCGCCACGGGCAGGGTGAAGATCGACAGCAGCCCGACCCCCATGATCAGGATGGAAATCACCCAGGCAAAGACCGGGCGGTCGATGAAAAAGCGGGCCATGAGAGGTCCTTTCTAGGGATCAGTTGTTCGAGGCGTCGGCGTTGTCAGCCGCGCCTTCGGAGGAGGCCTGTTCCTGTGGCGCCACGGTGGCGCCCGGAGCGGCTTTTTGCAGACCGGCCACGATCACCCGGTCGCCTGCGGAGACACCTTCGGTGACCACCCAATTCGCGCCCTGATCGCTCACCACGTCCAGAATGCGCTGTTCGACCACGTTCTCGGCATTCACCACCAAGGCCATCGGACGGCCGCGACGATCACGGCTGACGGCCTGTTGCGGGACGAGCACGGCATTGGGCACAACGCCTTGCGGCATTTCGACCTGAACATACATGCCGGGCAACAGGAAATGCTCCGGGTTCGGAAAGGACAGGCGCAGCACGGTCGTGCCGGTATCCTCGTTCACATAGGGCTCGGCGGCGGACAGTTCGCCGTGGAACTCGTAGCTTTCGCCATCGGAGAGCGTCAGAGACACTCTTTCGTCAAAGTCCTCGACCGTATCCATGTTGGAACCGCTCCGGCGCCAGCGCAGGATGTCTGCGGCGGCCTGGGTCACGTCCACATAGATCGGATCGAGCGCCCGGATCGTGGTCAGGGCGCTGGCCTGACCGGCGGTGACCAGTGCGCCTTGGGTGATTTCACTAAAGCCCGTGACGCCGGAGATCGGCGCGCGGATCTGCGTGCGGTCCAGGTCGATTTCGGCCGACAACAGGTTGGCTTCGGCCACTTTCACTGCGGCTGCGGCGGAATCTCGGGCGGCGATGGCGCTGTCGAGGTTCTGCTGGGAGACAACATTGCGGGTGCGCAGTTCCTCTTGGCGGTTGTATTCGATCTCCGCCGATTTCAGCGCGGCCTTGGCCTGAGCGAGACTGGCTTCCGCCACGGCTTTTTGCGCCTCATAGGTGGCGGCGTCGATCTGATAAAGCGGATCGCCCTCGGAGACCGTGCTGCCCTCCTGGAACAGGCGCGATTGGATGATGCCACTGACCTGCGGGCGCACTTCGGCCGACGACGAGGCGGCGACACGGCCCGGCAGCGGCGCCGACAGCGTCACATCCTTGGCCTCCAGCGTCACGACGGTCACGGGGCTTGGCGGCGGGCCATCCTGTGCCAGCACGGGCGCGGCCATGGCGAGAGCCTGGGTGAGAGCGAGAACAGGGAGCGTCCGGCGCAAAAAGGATAGGTGAGGGCTGTGCATGAGGGTCTCCGACGAAAACAGCCCGGCCTATAAGAGACCGGGGGAGGGAAAGCGGGCGTAGGGCCCGGCGAATTCTATGACATTTTGATATGTCAAACGTGCGTCATATCTTGATTTGCGAGTTGTGCTTGAATTTCGATTAAAGAAACCCGATAGTTTTGTAAAGTGGCGCAACGGCCTGTTGCTGTGCGCCACCGCTCAATGGTTGTGGGATGAAGTAGATGGCGAAAAAACAGGCATCACTTGGGGGATCTGGTTGTGAAACTGGCACGCCTGCCACGCGGCGGCGCGGGCGTCCGGTGCAGATGGATATGACCGCGCGCGAGGAGCGCATCCTTGATGCTGCAAGTTCGCTTTTGACCGAAGGTGGGTTTGATCATGTCACAATGGCCGCGATCGCACGCCGTGCCGGCATGTCGAAACGGACGCTTTATGAACATTTCGATGGTCATGAGGCGCTTTTGGGGCGGGTGATTTCGCGGATGGGCGAACGGATTTTCCGTCCACTTCAGCCGGAAGACGAAGGCCGGTCCCTGACCGAGAGGTTGCAGATTTTGTTGACCCTGAACAAACCGCCGGGGGCCGAAAACAGCAAGCTGGAGTTCCTGCGCACCCTGATCGCGCGGGCGCAGACCTATCCCGTGTTGTCGCGACAATTGCTTGAAAACGGGCGGGGGCGGTTGATCGGCCATGTCTCCGAAGAGCTGGCCCGCGCCATCGAGGCGGGCGAGATCGAACTTGCGCCCGACTCTGCCACGCTTGCTGCGGAAATGTTGGTTAATTTGACCTTCGAGGACCCGGTGCCTCGGCTGTTGCTCTGCGCCGAGTGTGATGCCTCGCCCGAAGAAATGGCACAGCGCCGCGATCTGGCGATTTCGCTGTTTCTCCACGGCTGTGGTGCGAAAAACTTGGGCGCTTCTGACTGAAAATGAGGCAGGCGGCGTTGCGCGACGGCACATCTGCCGAAATCGCGGGCCTTTGCCGTCTCGCGCGGTAAGGTCTCGTGACGGACGACAGAGACCAGACATGACACGAGACCAGAGATGAGCGCCTATTCCTGCACGCTTGGCGGCGAAAACTTTCGGTTCAAAAGCCTCGCGGAGGTCATGGCCAAGGCCACGCCCGCGCGCTCCGGCGATGCGCTGGCCGGGCTGATGGCCGAGAGCGATGTGGAACGCGTTGCCGCCCAGATGGTGCTGGCCGATCTGCCGCTTAAGGCCTTTCTCGAAGAGCTGTTGATCCCCTATGACAGTGACGAGGTCACGCGTCTGATCGTCGACAGCCACGACGCGGCGGCTTTTGCGCCGGTGTCGTATATGACCGTCGGTCAGTTCCGCGATTGGCTTTTGTCCGATGCGGCGACGCCTGCCGCACTCGCCGCACTTGCGCCGGGGCTGATGCCGGAAATGGCCGCCGCTGTCTCAAAACTCATGCGCAACCGCGATCTCATCGCTGTGGCCCGCAAAATCACCGTCGTGACCGCATTTCGCAGCACGCTGGGCCTTGAGGGCCGCATCGGCTCGCGTCTGCAACCCAACCACCCGGCGGATGACCTGAAGGGCATCGTGGCCTCCACCCTCGACGGTCTCTCTTATGCGGTGGGCGATGCGGTGATCGGCATCAACCCGGCGACCGACAATATCCCCACCGCGATGACGCTTTTGTCGATGCTCGACGATCTCAGAGGCCGCTACGACATCCCGACGCAAAGCTGTGTGTTGACCCATGTCACCAACTCGATCGAGATCATCGAGCGCGGTGCGCCCTTGGATTTGGTGTTCCAATCCGTCGCTGGCACCGAGGCCGCGAATGAGGGCTTCGGGGTGACGCTTGCGATGCTCAAAGAGGCCCATGAGGCGGCATTGTCTCTGAACCGGGGCACGGTCGGCCAGAATGTGATGTATTTCGAAACCGGGCAGGGCAGTGCCTTATCCGCCGACGCGCATCACGGCATTGACCAGCAGACGCTGGAGGCCCGCGCCTATGCCGTCTGTCGCGCCTATGATCCGCTCATTGTGAACACTGTGGTGGGGTTCATCGGGCCGGAGTACCTCTATGACGGCAAAGAGATCATCCGTGCGGGGCTGGAAGATGTGTTCTGTGGCAAGCTCCTCGGCCTGCCGATGGGCTGCGACGTCTGTTACACCAACCACGCCGAGGCCGATCAGAACGACATGGATGTGCTGATGACGCTTCTGGCCAATGCCCGCGCGCAGTTCCTGATCGGGGTGCCGGGCGCCGATGACATCATGCTCAACTACCAAAGCCTGTCGTTCCACGACATCGCTTATCTGCGCAACTCTTTGGGCCTCAAGGCGGCGCCGGAGTTTGAGGCGTGGTTGGAGGTCATGGGATTGGTGAACGAGAGCGGCCATCTGTTGCAAAGCGATCTCGGTGCGCAGCGGCTGTTGGAGGCAGCACTTTGAGTGATGTCGTCAAAGACCCATGGGCCAAGCTGCGCGACGTAACGCCCGCCCGCATCGGCCTTGGTCGCAACGGCGCCGGGCTGCCGACCGGGGCCAATCTCGAGTTCCAATTTGCCCATGCCCGTGCCCGCGATGCGGTGCATTCGGCATTGGATGTGGCGGCTTTGGAGGCAGAGCTTGCGCCCTTCGAGGTGATCCGTATCACCTCCGCAGCTATGGATCGTGCGAGTTACCTGCGCCGTCCCGATTTGGGGCGGAAACTGGGGGCGGGTGAGGCAGAAAAACTCAACGCCCGCACACTTTGCGATATGGCCTTCGTCATCGCCGACGGCCTGTCCTCAGCGGCGGTGCAGGCCCATGCGGCGGCTGTCGTGCACGCCGCCTCCGAGAAGCTCGACGGTCTTACACTTGGCCCAGTCGTCATCGCCACCCAGGCCCGTGTCGCCATCGGGGACGAGATCGGCGCCGCTTTGGGGGCGCGTCTTGTGGTGCTTTTGGTGGGCGAACGGCCCGGCCTCACAGTGGCCGACAGCCTTGGCGCTTACCTGACTTATGGCCCGAAACCCGGCACAAAAGACAGCCAGCGCAATTGCCTGTCGAACATCCACGGCAAAGGCGGGATGAGCTATGATCAAGCCGCCGCCAAGATCGCCTGGCTCACCCGCGCAGCGCTCGAACGCGGGGTGACCGGCACCGGTCTCAAGGAGGAAAGCGACGTGCTGGAAACAGAAAATGCCCCGCTGATCGACGGGGCATAATCCATATTTATCAAAATATTGCGTGGGTGTCTTACATCGCTGCCGCAACGGTCGTCAGGCCATTGTCCACCGCATCCAGAATGCGGTCGATGTCATCGGCTTTCGAGATCAAGGCCGGCGAGAAGCACAGCGTGTTGTTGAAGCCCGGCACAGACCGGTTGGTCGCGCCGATGATCACGCCCTGCTTGTCGCATTCGGCCACGACCGCCTGCACCAGCTTTTCGTTCAGAGGCTCTTTCGTCTCGCGATCTGCCACCAGTTCGGCGCCACAGAACAGGCCAAGCCCGCGGGTGTTGCCGATCAGCGCATGTTTGTCCATCAGCGCGTCGAGGCCGTCCATCAGGCGCTGGCCCATCACCTTGGTGTTGTCCAAAAGGCCCTCTTCCTCGATGATCGCCACGTTCTCGATCGCCGCCGCCGGGCCGCCGGTGCAGCCGCCAAAGGTCGAGATGTCGCGGAAGTAATTCAGCGGGTCCTCGGCGTTGTCCTTGAACATGCCGAAGACCTCGTCGGTGGTCAGCATCACGGCGATGGCGGCATAGCCCGAGGCAACGCCTTTCGCGGTGGTGACGAAATCCGGTTTGATGCCGTAGTTCTGATAGCCGAACCACTCGCCCGTGCGCCCCATGCCACAGACGACCTCGTCGATGTGCAGCAGGATGTCGTATTTTTTGCAGATCTCCTGCACCTTTTCCCAATAGCCTTTGGGCGGCGTGATGACACCACCGCCCGCCGTCACCGGCTCAAGGCAGAGCGCCCCCACGGTATCGGGGCCTTCGCGCAGGATCACCTCTTCGATGGCCTCGGCGGCGCGTTCACCGTAATTCTCGACGTCCCACTGTTTGCGATACTCAAGGCAATGCGGCACCTCGACGAAATCCGGCACGAAGGGGCCGTAATGCGTGGCGCGTTGTTGCTGACCGCAGGCGGACAGAGTGGCCAGGGTGGTGCCGTGATAATCGCGGTCGCGGTAGAGGATTTTCGACTTCTTGCCGCCGTAGCGTTGCGCAGAAATCTGACGGACCATTTTGAAAGCCTTTTCATTGGCTTCCGAGCCGGAGTTGCAGTAATACATCCGCGACAGACCCGGCGTTTTCGCGGTCAGAATCTCGGCAAATTTCGCGCCGGGAACGGAGCCCGCAGAGCCCGCGAAATAGTTCATCTTGATCAGCTGATCGCGCACCGCATTGGCGATCCGCTCGCGGCCATAGCCGACGTTCACTGTCCAGACACCGCCGGAGACGGCATCCAGAAATTCACGCCCGTTCTGGTCCCAAACCGACATACCTTTGCCCTCGACAATGATCCGCGGATCACGGCTGTCCAGAAGCTGGTGCTGGAACATATGGTGCCAGACGTGGGCGCGGTCGGCCTCGACGATGGCGGAGAGATCATTGTCATGCATTGGGGAAACTCCATTCTTGACCCGACAATCCAATCGGGTGTGCGCGAGCGGTCATAGTCTCAGTCAAAAGCAATTATAAGGGCAGATCAATGGCAGTGACTGTCTGGACTCACTCTTTCCATTCTCTGGCACCTTTGCCGTCGTCGTTTTTGCGGCAAGGAAAGGGGTATGACAAAAGCATTCACCCCTCCCGCCGACGCCGTGGCCGCCATCGCCGCCTATCGCAACCTCAACCTCGTGGGCGGCGCAGGGGTGACCGTGGACCGTGGCCTCGACGTGTTGAACCCTGCCACAGGCGCGGTTTTGGGCCAAGCGGCGGCTTCCGGTGTGGCGGAGACCGAGGCGGCGGTGGCGGCAGCGAAAGCGGCGGGTCCGGATTGGGCCGCCAAGCCAGCGCGCGAACGCGGCAAGGCGGTGGCCGCAGGTGGACGTGCCCTGTTGGAGCATTTCGAAATCGTGGCGCAGGTTCTGGCCCGCGAGACCGGAAAAGCGATCCGCACCGAGTGCAGGGGCGAGGTGAAGACCGCCGCAGACATCCTTGAATTCTATGGTGGATTGGGGTCGGAGCTAAAGGGCGAAACCATCCCGTTCAACCCGCGCATGTTGACCATGACCACTCGCGAACCGCTGGGCGTGGTCGCCACGATCGTGCCGTGGAACGTGCCTTTGGTCCTGATGATGCTCAAGATCGCGCCTGCTCTGGTGGCGGGCAATACGGTGGTGGTGAAGGCGTCCGAGGAAGCGCCTTTTGCCACCTATCTGGCCGCAGACATTCTGATGCAATTCCTGCCCGACGGCGTTTTGAACGTGATCAACGGTACCGGCGCCGACTGTGGCGCGGCGCTGACGGCGCATGCGGATGTCGCCAAGATCACCTTCACCGGCTCAGAGGCCGTGGGCGAAACCGTCTATAAAGCGGGTGCCGCGCGCATCGTGCCGGTGTCCTTGGAATTGGGCGGCAAATCCCCGATGATCGTCTGCGACGACGCCAATCTGGACAAGGCGGTGGCGGGCGCCATTTCGGGCATGCGCTTCACGCGGCAGGGGCAAAGCTGTACGGCGTCGTCGCGGATTTACGTGCATGAGAGCCTCTATGAGGGCTTCCTCGCGGCGCTGATTGACGCGTTGAACGCGCTCAAAATTGGCGACCCGCTGGATGAGGCCACGGACATCGGCACGATCATCAACGCCAAACAGGCCGCCGTGGTCGCGGGCTATGTGGCGCAAGCCGAGGGCACCGAGGGCGCGCGTGTGATCCGCTGTGGTCAATTGCCTGAAAGCGCCGATCTGACCCCCGATCTCTTTGCTCTGCCGACGCTGTTGCTCGACCTGCCCGAAGATCACCCTTGCGTGCATAACGAGATTTTCGGCCCCGTCGCAGTCATTCAAAAATGGTCCGACTATGACGATGTGATCGCGAAAGCCAATGACAGCCGCTACGGGCTGGCCGCCACAGTCTGGACCGAAAACCTGTCCCGCGCTTTGGATGCCACATCGCGGCTCAACGCGGGCTATGTGCAGGTGAACCAGAACCTGACGATCCAGCCCAACGTTTCCTACGGCGGTTTCGGGCGGTCGGGGCTGGGCAAGGAGGCGTCTCTGGAGGCGATGCTCGCGCATTTCACGCGCTCGAAGACGATTGTGATCGCGATGGATTGAAACGCACGTGGGATCTAGGCGCTCTGCGCCGCCGCGTGATCGCCAGATCGGCCTGACGGTCTGGCGATTTGCAACAAAGAACGTCGCTCACCGGTTTTCGGCTTTGTGAGATAAAGTGCTCTGTGCCACGCAGTGTGCGCCAGCCCCCGATCTGGCAACCTCGCTTTCGCCTCACTGAGACGCCAGCCCCTCAATCACGACCCTCAACTCCGCAATTCCCGGCGCGATCTTGTCAAAGTCAATCGCGCCGAAGCCCAGCCTTAGGCGGTTGCGCGGCGCGCCCTCGCGCAGATAATGCGGCGTGCCGTCCTCGACCAGAACGCCGCGCGCTTCGGCCTTGTCCTTGACCAATCCGGCCTCGACACCCTCGGGCAGGGTGATCCAGACACCCGAGCCGCCGGTGGTCATGGTCACCTCGCAGCCGGGCAATTGCCGGTCGATCTCGCGCAGCATTTCGCGCCATTTCTCCGCCATGCCCCGGCGATGCCGCCGGATGTGGGCGTCATAATGTCCTTCGGACAGAAACAGCGCCATGGCGCGCTGTGCCAGAGCCGAAGGGTGACGATACATCAGGCGCCGCAGGTGACGCAGCTCGCGGATCACCTCGCGGTCGGCGGCGATGAACCCCAGTCGGATGCCGGGAAACAGCGGCTTCGTCAGCGAGCCGATATGGATCACCCGCCCCGACGCATCGAGCGCCTTGAGCGTCGGGTGCTGGGCGCCAACGAAGTTCAGCTCGTGTTCGTAATCGTCCTCGAGAATGAGGAAATCCTGCGCGGCGGCGGCCTCCAGAATGGCCAGACGGCGCTCCATCGGCATGGTGATATTGGTCGGGCTCTGATGCCCCGGTGTCAGGTAGACCATATCGGCCTCGGCCAATTCCGGCCCGGGTTTCAAGCCCTTGCGGTCCACCGGCAGGGGGATGACCTGCGCGCCTTGGGCGGCAAAGATGTTGCGCGCATCGACATAGCCGGGATCCTCGATGACAATGCTGCGCCCGGGTGCCAGAAACAGGTTGGCGACCATCCAGATCGCGTTTTGCGCGCCCACGGTGATCAGCAATTCATCGGGTTCGGCGCGAAAGCCGCGCTGGGGCAGGATGCGACGCGAGATCTGGTCGAGCAAAAGCGGATCGTCGGCATCGACCCGGTCGTCCGCCCAGGACCCGACATGGCGCGTCGTGCCCGCCCGGCGCAGGCAATCGCGCCAGCGCGCGACAGAAACCTCGTCGCGCCCGACTTGACCGTAGAGAAACGGGTAGGGGAAGTGCCGCCAATCCTTGCGCTTGTCGATGTTGATCTGCTCAGAAAACCGGCGTGGCAGGAAGCGGTCGAAATCGGGGCGCGCGCCGCCACCGCTTTGACGACGCGGCGGTGCGACGTTGAGTTTTTCGCGCACGAAATTCTCGTCGATGAAATAGCCGCGCCGGGGTTTTGCGGTGATGAACCCGTCCTGATGCAGCCGGTCGTAGACAATTGAGATCGTGTTGCGCGAGACCTTGAGCGTCTTGGCAAATTCCCGCGACGAGGGCAGTGGATCGACGGGCGAAAGCGCGCCGTCGAGAATGGCCTGAATGAGGCGCTCCTGAATCTGATGTTGAAGCGAGGCGCTTTGGTCAAAGCCCTGTTCAAAATACCGGTCCAGCATCCTCTGTCTCTTTCGCCCAAGGGCCTCTGGCCCGTTTCGCTCCTGCCAGTGTGGCGGGCGCTCTCCTTGCGTCAACGCCACTCTATTGTGCAGCGTGGTGCCGTCCAGAGGGGAAAGCGCCTCTGGTCCTATAGTTTGCTCCTTCTGGCTCTAAATTGAGCAGAAGCGGCCCTCCTAGGCTTTTGCAAGAGCGGTCTCTGATCGGTCTCTGACCAGTTTCGGGCCAGAGGACCGCCGCATAACAAAAAGTTCACGGGGAGTGACATGACGACATTCAAAACCAACAGCCGCACCAAAACCGGTCTCAAGCGCCGCAGCTTTCTCAAAGGCACTGCAACTCTGATGGGGGGCCTCGCAGCCCCCGCCATCGTGAGCCGGTCGGCTTTGGCGTCTTCGGGCGAGATCAACGTGATGATGTGGTCTGACTACCTGCCGGAAAGCTTCGTGACGGCCTTTGAAGGCTCGACCGGCATCAAGCTCAATTTCACCGGCATCGGCTCCAACGAGGAGATCATCAACAAGCTCAAAGCCACCGGCGGAGAAGGGTTCGACATCGTCTCGCCGACCGTGAACCGCAATCTTTTGTGGGCGGAACTGGGCCTGTTGCAGCCTTTCGATATGACGAAAATCGCCATTGAAAAGGTCAACCCGGCGATGGCTCTGGGCGAAAAACACTGGAACTTCGGCGGCGAAGGCACCTTTTGGGTGCCGCATATCTGGGGCACCGAAGGCGTCGCGTGGCGCACCGACATGTTCACGCCTGCGGGCGAGTTCCCGTCCTATTACGACATCTGGGACGACGCCAACGCGGGCAAGACCATGGGGCGCGGCCATTCTATGTTGTTGGGGCTTGGCCTCGGCATGGAACGCCTTGGCATGATGGAGCCGGGTTCCATGTGGGCGGCCTATGAAAGCCCCGAGAAAATGACCGAAGTCTGGACCATGCTGGTCGAGCACGCGATTGAAAAGAAAGGCAATATCAAGCTGATCTGGAATGATGCCGACACTCAGAAGAACGGTCTTTTGAACGAGGGCGTCATTGTCGGCCAGACCTGGGACGGCCCGCCGATCGCGCTGAAAAACGAAGGCGAGCCGGTGATGTACCGCGCGCCGGTCGAGGGCGCGATGGCCTGGGTCGATGGCATGGCGATGCCGACGGGGGCCACTAACATTGAACAGGTCTATGCTTTCATCGACGCATGCTACAACCCCGAGTGGGCGGGTGAGGCGATCAAGACCCACGGCTACAACTCGCCGGTGCTGGGCGCGGATGCTTACGGCGGTGAGATCTATGCCAAGAACTTTGCCGACGCCTATCCGGGCGAGGCCTTGGCGAACCTCAACGCCTGGCCGGCAGAGGCGCCGTGGTATTCGGAAATGCGCACCGAATTCACCAATAAATTCCTCTCCGCGTAAATTCACGATCAGGCCCCGCCGTCACACGCGCGGGGCCTTTTCACGTTCAAGTCATAAGAGAGGCAACATGCCCGACCAGACCCCAGATCGCATCCCCGACCGTTCTGTCCTCCTCGATCACGTCTCCATCCGCTTTGGCAATTTCACTGCCGTCGACAACGCTAATCTGAAAATCAATTCCGGCGAATTTTTCTCGTTTCTCGGGCCTTCGGGGTGCGGCAAGACCACCATGCTGCGCTGTATTTCTGGCTTTTCCGAACCGACCGAGGGCAAGGTTTTGATCGGTGGCAAGGATATGGCCGGTGTCGGACCGAACAAACGCCCGACGGCTTTGATTTTCCAACATCTGGCGCTGTTTCCGCTGATGACTGTGGCGGAGAATATCGCCTTTCCTTTGGAGGTACGGGGGGTGTCCAAGAAAGAGCGCCGCAAAAAGGCCGACGACTTGCTGGATATGATCGCCCTGCCGGGGATCGGCGACAAGAAGGTCTCGGAACTCTCCGGCGGCCAGAAACAGCGCGTGGCGATTGCTCGTGCGCTGGCCGTGGAGCCGGATATTTTGCTCTTGGATGAACCTTTGTCTGCACTCGATCTCAAACTGCGCCAACACATGCGCACGGAGCTGCGTGCGATTCAAAAGCAGGTCGGCGTGACCTTCATCTACATCACCCACGATCAGGGCGAGGCGTTGACCATGTCCGACCGTGTGGCGGTGATGAGCCGCGGCGTGATCGAACAGGTGGGCGAACCGGACCGGATTTACAACCGGCCCCGGTCCGCTTTCGTGGCCTCATTCGTCGGTGAAAACAACGCCTTGCAGGGCGTCATCAAGGGGCAGTCGGGTGACACGGCGGCGCTAGAGACGCCGTTGGGCACCTTCGAGGCCCGTGTCGGCGGCGGGCGAAAATACAAGGCAGGTGACGAGGCGCTTTTGTTTGTGCGGCCCGAACAGATGATCCCGGGAGCAACAGAGAACGCCTTTCACGCCACGCTCACGCGGCAGGAATTCGAAGGTGCGACCAACCACATCTTCGCCAAAGCAAGCGATACCGAATTGCGCATCTCCATGGTGAACGCGGGGCTGGCGGGCAGCCTTCCGGGGCAGGGCGAAAGCCTCTCTCTGGGCTTTGCGCCGATGAATGGCACCATCCTTCCGGTCGGCCATATGGCGTCTGAATCATGAAACACTTGAAGCTCGCTTACACCACCTTGCTCGCCAAACACGGCATGGGCGCGGCGCTTTTCGTGGCCATTTCCGTGACGCTTTGGGTCGTCGTGTTCATCACCCTGCCGCAGCTCTCTATGCTGGATTATTCCTTCCGCTTCAACCTGCCCGCCGATCAAATCGGCACCGAGGCGGATCATTACACGTTGGAGCAATACCGCAGCTTTTTCTTCAACGCGGACGGCTCGTTCAATACGCTCGACATCACGATCCTGATCCGCACGCTGATCGCGGCGCTGATCGTGACGTTGATTGATGTGCTGATCTGCTATCCCATCGCCTATATCCTCGCCCATGGCGCCAAAGGTGTGGCCGCGCGGCTCATGGTGATCGGCTTGATCATTCCCTATTGGATCAATGAAATCCTGCGCGCTTTTGCCTTTCGTGTGCTCTTTGGCTCCACGGGCGTGGTCAACACCTGGGGCATGCAAATGGGGCTTTGGGACGCGCCGGTGGATTTTATCCGCGCCGATGTGGCGCTCTATTGTGGCCTTGCCTACGCCTATATCCTGTTGATGATCTTCCCGATGTACAACGCCATCGAGGCGCTGGATCACACCCAGGTCGAAGCTGCCCGCGACATGGGCGCGCCTTTGTGGCGGGTGCATTGGCGGGTGGTCTTGCCGATGGCGAAGCCCGGCATCGTCTCGGGGGCGACGATGGTTTTCATGCTGACCGCAGGGGCACTGGCCGCGCCGCAAATCCTGGGCGGGCCGTCGTCCCTTTGGTTCACTCAGCTCATCTATCAATGGTTTAACGAATCCTCGAACTGGCCCAGAGGCTCGGCCTATGCCGTGGTGCTTTTGGTGACCTGTATCAGTTTCGTTTTGCTGATGATGCGGGTGTTCAAGGTCTCCGTCGGGGAGATTGGCAAATGAACAGGCACACGCTTTTCGGCGGCGCCTATGCGCTTGCGTTTTTCTCCTTTCTCTTTGGGCCGCTCGTTATCATGGCGACGACCGCCTTCAACTCCTCGCGGTTTCCGCGTGTGGCGCCCTGGGAATGTTTCACCACCGGCTGGTTCGGCGAGTTGTTCGGCAACGCGCGCCTGATGGAAGGCTTGATGAACTCCGTGATCATCGGCGTAGGCGTGGTCGCCTTGGCGGTGCCCATTGGGCTGGCGGGGGCGCTGGCGCTCTCGGAGCTACCGCCCAAGCTGCGCTCGATGCTCTACACGGTGTTGATCCTGCCGATCCTGATCCCCGGCGTGGTTTTGGGGATTTCGACCATCGTGCTCTGGGGCCAGATCACGCGGGGTACGGGCGCGGGGTTTCTCTACAACGGGTATTTCCTGACCATCGTGGGCCAGATCACCTTTGTCTCGGCCTATGCCATGTTGGTCTTTATCGCGCGACTGCAACGGTTTGATGCGACCCAGACCGAAGCCGCGCTGGATTTGGGCGCCACGCCCGGTCAGGCGTTTCGCAAGATCCTCTTGCCTTTCATGGCGCCCGCCATCGGCTCGGCGGCGTTCATCACGCTTTTGGCCTCCTTCGAGAACTACAACACGACAGTGTTCACGGTTCTCTCGGAAAGCACTTTCACCACAGCGCTGGCGTCCAAAGTGCGTCACGGCACCGATCCCTCACTCTCCGCTCTGGCGGTGATCATCATCACGTTGACGCTGGTCGGCGCGCTCACGAATGAGGCCTATCAGCGTCGCAAAGAGGCCGAAGCCGGTGGCCGCGCGTCGCGCTCGCCGCTTTATGCCAATCCGGTGACCCGCGCGCTGACCCATCCCGGCATCGTGTTTGCGATCCTCGTGACGGTGATCGGCGGCATTTCCTATGCTGGCTCGCAATATGACAGCTCGGTCTGTGAGGCCGCCGTGTTGCAGGAGAAGCTGGATCGTCAGGAAGAGTTGCGCGCGGAACAGCGGGCACGGATCGAGGAGCAGGAGGCGGAGCAGGGCGTGACCGTGCCGAAACCGGACAGCGCTTTTGGTGGGGCGTTCGGGGGCGTTGGGACACCGGCGGCCCCCGCGGCTCCGAAACCCGAAAGCCCCTCGGCTTTTGGTGGGGCGTTTGGCGGGATCACGGCGCCTGAAGTGGGGGAATAGGAAAGGGGGCCAGATGGCCCCCTTTTTTCGTCACGCGGAACAAGGCCGAAGGCCGCCGCGTGATCACCTGACCGTCCGGAGGGCAGGTGATTTGCCATCTTCAGACCCGCGATCAGACTTGCCCGGACCTTGCTGGCATAAAGTGCTGTGTCGCAAGGTAGGGTCACCAGCCCCCGGTCAGGCGATCACGCAGCTCCTCACCCCGGACCTCTCAGTCAGGAATGGTCCGCGCGTACCCTTCGGTCGACAAATCGCGCAACTCCTTGAGCATCTCAACAAACCCCGCCACCTGATGCGCGCAGGTGGCAGCACCCTTTTCCGCCGTCGCCAGATGCGCCTCGCCCACGGTGCCTTTCGGGTTCAGATCCTTCGACACCCAAGCCAAATTCACCGGACCAATCGGCGAAATCGGAGCAGTCTCCGCCGTCGAGCGGAAATCCTCTGCCATCTCCATATCCACCAAAGCGGGTTTGAAATGCAGCATCAGGGAGGTTTCAAGATCGCCGCCATGAATGCCAAAATTGCTCTCTTGCGCGCTATACATGCCCTCGGGTTTGCCGAAATTGCCCCATTGGCATTTCACGACCATCATGCCGGCCTGCACGCGCAATTCGCGGCCCAGAATGGAGATCAGGTCCAGATTTCCGCCATGGGAATTGACGATCACCATCTTCTTGAGACCGGCGCGGGCCACGGAAAGTCCGATCTCGGTCCAGGCGTCGAGCGCGGTTTTGGCCGTGTAGGTCAGCGTGCCCTTGGCGTGGATATGCTCGTTCGATTTGCCCACCGCTTGTACCGGCAGGATGAGGATGTCGAGATCCTCGGGGCAGGTGGCGCGCAACTCGGCCAACATGCCCTCGTTGATGTAAGTGTCGACGCCCACCGGCAGGTGTGGCCCATGCTGTTCCACAGCCGCCGTGGGCAGGATGACGATGGTTTTTTCGGGGTCAAAGGTGGCGAATTCCGTGGTGCGGAACTCGGCCCAGTCAAAGCGTCTCATGTGATGTCCTTCGGTGTGTAGGTCGCGTCCAATCGCGACCGCAGGTAATCGGCGCCGGTGACGGCGGGGTATTTGGCCTCGCCCGTGCCCGGCAGCGCGGCAATCACGCTGTCAGGGTTCGGGTCGAGGAAAAAGGCGATGGAGCGGCGGGCGGTTTTAGGCGGCAACACCCGGTGCGGGGTCGAGACATAGATGTCATTCGACCAGCGCATCAGGCAATCGCCGATATTGACCACATAGGCGCCGGGCACATGCGGCACGTCGATCCAATCGCCGCCACGGGGTCGGACCTGCAATCCGCCGACGCCATCGGTCATGAGCATGGTCACAGAGCCGTAATCCGTATGCGCGCCTGCGCCGATGCCCACACCGTCGGGCGCCGCCGGATAGGAGAGCACACGCAGCGTCGCCATCGGTTCGGTGAAATGCGGCGGGAAGTAGCCTTCGGGCAGGTTCAAATCCATCTCGAACGCCCGGTGCAGCGCGACCGAAAGGTGCAGCACGGCGTCGTAGTAATCGAGCATGGTGTCGCGAAAACCGGGCACCTCGGGCCAGACATTCACACCACGAAACGGCTCACCGGCAACGACGCGCGGATCGTCAGAAGGCAGGTCGAAACCGACGTTGAACGCCTCTTTGCGGTCCATCTGGCCGGAGGTCTCGTCCAGCGCCTCGGAGCCTTGGCAAGCCCAGCCGCGATTGTGCGGGTTGCCCCGGATGTCGATTTTCGACTTTTCCGCCATGGGCAGCGCAAAGAAGGCGTCGCCCTTGGCGAAGACATCTTTGACTAAATCCTCGGGGATGCCGTGGTTCGAGATGAGGAAGAACCCGGTATCGCGGCAGGCACGCCCGAGGTCTGTCACGAAGCCATCGACATCGGAGCCTGTGGCAAAGCGGCTCCAATCGAGAACAGGTATCTCCATTCATCCCTCCTTTGGTGTGGGAGCTGAGATCAGCTTGTCGAGCCGTTTCTGCACCCGTGTCAGATGCTTGGCGCGGCTCTCAGGTGTCGAGCTGTCCATCAGGAAATGCGCGGCAAAGGCGGTTTTGCACCGCTTGGCCAAGATCACCCGAAGCCCGCGCATGAGCGTGCGTTTGCCGGGTGCTCCGACAAAGAAGGTCAGCCAGCGCGAGGCGCCGCAGGTGGTGAAAACGCCCAGCTTGGTGATGTGGGTCAGGCCGGGTTTGATGTCATCGCCGTCTTTTTGCGGCATGATGAAGGCCACGCCTGCGACCATGGTGCGGTCGAGCCAGCCCTTGAGCATCGCGGGCAGGCCGTACCACCAGGTCGGATAGACGAAAATCAGGCTGTCGCACCACTCAAGGTCCGTGCAATCGCGGTCCACGAGGGCGCGGTTCTCTGGCACGTTTTCGTAGATTTCATGCTCATGCGCGGACATCACCGGATCGAAGCCCTCGGCATAGAGATCGCGCAGGCGATACTCCACACCTGCGGTCTCAAGGCGGGCGACCACGAGGTCCCGAATGCCGCGGTTAAACGAGGTCTCGCGCGGGTGACAATAGACGACGAGGGCGCGTTTCATGACTGAATCTCCCCCGCGCGGAACAAAGGCCGCAGGCCGCCGCGCGATCGCCTGACCGTCCCGCGGTCTGGCGATTTTGCTGTCGAATGGCACTGACGAGAATGCGCACGGACTTGGCGGGCATAAAGCACTTTGCTCAAAGGGTATTTCGCCAGCCCCCGGTCAGGCGACCGGGCGGCGTCTTGGGCGGTCTGCATCACATCGCCTCCATTTCGCGCCGCACCCGCTCCAGATGCGCTTTGAGCTTCGGTTCTTCGTTGCGGTTCATGTCGTAACAGGCGATGTATTTTTTCTTCGGCATGCCACAGGCATACCACACCGGCCGGGTGACGCATTTGCGGGGCGGGTCGCCATTCATCATCGCTCTCAGACGTGTGCCGCCATAGGTGGTACAGGCGTAGAGTTTCTTGATGTTGGTGAGACCCGGACGGACCTTGCCATCCACCAGTTTGAAGCTGACGCCCGGAAGGAAAATCCGGTCGAGAAAGCCCTTGAGGATCGCCGGATAGCCGAAATTCCACACCGGGAAAACCATGACCAGCGCGTCGGCGGCCTGTAGCCGTTCGACGTATTCGCGCACCGGTTCGATATTGGCGGGCTCGTCGTGATAGCCGCGCCGGTCCTCCATCGTGAGCACCGGTTGAAAGCCCTCGACGTTCAAATCGCAATCGTCGACCTCCCAGCCGGATTTGGTGAGCGTCTCCACGACCACCTCATGCACCGCCGCGTTGAACGACTCAGAACAGGGGTGGGCGTAGAGGACGAGAACGCGTCCTTTGGAACTCATGCCTCACCTTCGCTTTCTGGCTCCGGTTTCGGCGTGATCTTGGCGTAGGAATACATGTCGGCGTAGTCGAAATCCGGCTCGTCCCAAGCGATCATCTTGCCGGGGTTCAAGAGGCCCTTCGGGTCCGCCTCGCGTTTGAAATCGAGCTGGCGTTTGTCGGTCGACTGACGCCCGCCTTCTTCCAAGGTGTAGCGGTGCGGGTTGAAGATCATGCAATCCATCGCCTCATGTTTGGCGACCAAGCCATCAAGCTGCGCCTTGTCCTTCGGGAAGACAATCGGCAGACCCGCAAAGGACAGACCGGCACCCTCGCGCATCACTTCGAGATGCATGTAGAGATCGTCCTTGAAGGTCTCATAGGCACTCATGATCTTTTCGATGTCATCGCCGTAGCGGACCTGAAGATAGGTCAGGTCTTTCTCGAATTTCAGCGCGCGCAGCGTGGTGTGGTTCCAGCCATATTCATAGACCGGGCCGGGGTGGCGATCCCACTGCACATCATCGGAGCGGTAGATCACCTCCGCCCCCTCATAGCGGTCCAGAAGCGTCTGAAAGCCCGCCATGGAGTGCGGCGCGACCATGAGGCCACAGAGGTGATCACTCTCGGTGACATGGGCCTTCACGCGCTGGAAATACTTATGCGCGATGGGGGCGGCATAGACGGAGGCGAGTTTGATCAGAATGCCCGGCTCGGCGGTCAAAGCACCGGCGAATTCGGTCGCCATGCGGAAGGTGTCAAAGCGCACGAACATCTCGACCCATTCGTAGGCGGGGGCGAGCGGCATTTCGATCTCGGTGATGATGCCGTTGGTGCCATAGGCATGCGAGACGCGGTGCAGCTCCTCGCCGGTGAACTCAAGCGCTCGGGGCTCCGCCTCCATGGTGATCACCCGCAGGCGGTCGATGTTGCCGAGATCGCGCAAAGCGCCCCAATTCGCGGATCCGACGCCGCCGGAGCCGCCCGCGATGAAACCGCCTAGAGAGGCCTGCGAATAGGTCGAGGGGAACATGCGCAGCTCCTGACCCGACTTTTCTTTCAACTCGGCGTCCATCTCCTTGATGATGATGCCGGGTTCGGCGATGACATAGCCCGCGCCGATCTCCTTGATCTTGTTCATCTTTGTCAGATGCATGACACAGCCGCCGGAAAGGGGCATGGCCTGACCGTAGTTGCCGGTGCCGCCGCCGCGGCAGGTGACGGGGACGTCATGTGCGTAACAGGTCTTGAGGACCTCGATCACCTCGGCTTCGGAGGTCGGGTTGACCACGAAATCGGCCTGAAGGTGATCCATCTCGGCCTTCAAAACCGGTGAGTACCAAAAGAAGTCGCGCGATTTGTTGCGGACGGTGGCGGGGTTTTCTTCGATGTCCAGATGGGACAGGGCGGCCATGGCCGCAGCGGAGTTTTTGTTCATGATATTAGCTCACGATCTCATCAAGTTCGGAATAAGAGGGCAGGGTGCGCTCAATAGGATCTCCGTCCCTCAGCACCACCCTGTCGGATTGCGGTCGGGCGAAAAGCTCGGTCCAGCCGCGTGCGTTGCAAATGACCAGATCGGCAGGGGCGCCGTCCGTCAGGCTCGGGGTGTCAAACCCACAGGCCCGCGCCGGATTGGTCAGAAAGGCATTCACCCAAGGCACATCCGTGTGGTCGAGGTGACAAATCCGCGTCGCTTCACGCATCACCTCGATCATGTCGAGATCGCCATAGGCGTAGAACGGATCGCGGGTGTTGTCAGAGGCAAAGGACACGTTGACCCCCGCCGCGTTCAACTCATGCGCCATGGTGACACCGCGCCAACGTGGCGTGCGGCCCTTGTAGCGGTCTTGCAGATACATGTTGCACATCGGCAGCGACACGACGTTGAGCCCGGCCTTGGCCACCAGCGCGATGATCTCGTCCGCCACCTCGTCGGGCATCACCGAAATGGAACAGCAATGGCCCACCGTGACGCGGTTCTTGAACCCCAGCTCGATCACCGTCTCCGCAATGGTGCGCAGCGTGTCGGAGGTGGGGTCGTCGGTCTCGTCCACATGGAAATCGACGTCGAGATCATACATCAGCGCGAAGTGGAAGAAATCCAGCAGCCGTTCTTTCAGGTCCGGCACCGGGTAGGTGACAGAGCCTAAGATCTGTCCGGCGTCCGCGACGATTTTCGCAATGGCCGGGAAGTCGCCCTGATCCTTGAAAACCTTGTCGATGGCGACCAGACAGGAGGCCTGCAACTCGATCTTGCCCGCCCATTTGTCTTGCATCCGCTTGACCACGCCAAAGGACGAAGACGCCAGCGCATCAAGGCTGTCGATATGGGTGCGGATGGCCTTGGTGCCATGGGCATAGGCGCATCTGAGCGCGAAATCCATCCGCGCTTCGACATCCGCCGCCGTCCAATTGGCGTGGTCCGCGTGAACGGTGGTCAGCGCCCCCATGAAGCTGCCATCGGGGTTCGAGGCGCGCGGCCAGATGTGACCCTTGTCGAGATGCGTGTGCATATCGACGAAGGCCGGAAAGACCATCGCGCCTTTCATGTCGATCTCTGGCCTGTCGATTGTAGTTTCGGCCAGTTCCCCAGCGTCCGTTTTTACAATCTTGCCGTCTTGAAGGGTGAGGTCTGTGGTGATGAGGTCCCCGGATTGACCGATAAGGCTGGCCGGGACCGTGACATTTCGAAGTGTCTTCGCGCCGCTGGGCAGAACGCAAAAGCTCATATAAGTCCTTATGACTCCCGTTTGATCGCACTTTCGTGCCATTTGTGCAGCAATGCGTGAGAGAGCAAAGAGGCTGCGGTGAAGATCACGACACCTGTCGCCGCAATCAGAAGAAGGGCCGCGAACATGCGCGGAATGTTGAGGCGATAGCCGGCCTCAAGAATGCGGAACGCAAGCCCCGATCCGATGCCACCGGTGCCCGCGACATATTCGGCCACCACGGCGCCGATCAGCGACAACCCACCCGCGATGCGAAGCCCGCCCAGGAAATAGGGCAGAGCGGTCGGCAGTTGCAAATAGCGCAGCCGCTGCCAGCGTGTGGCGCCATAGATTTTGTAGAGATCGCGGAGGTTATGGTCCGTCGAATTGAGGCCGAGCGTGGTGTTCGACAGGATCGGGAAAAACGCCACGATCCAGGCACACAAGAGCAGCCCCGCGATCCGGCTGTCGACATAGATGAAAATCAGAGGCGCGATTGAGACCACCGGCGTCACCTGCAAGATGACGGCGAAGGGGTAAAACGACATCTCGAAATAGCGCGACTGGGTGAAGAGGATCGCAAGGCCCACGCCGCCGATCACAGCGACCGCCAGCGCGGCCAGCGTGATCTTCAGCGTCACAATGAGCGCATCCGACAACATGCCCCAATCCTTGATCAGCGTCTCAAGCACCAACCCCGGCCCCGGCAGGATGTAATGCGGAATGTCGTTCCACACCACCATGCGGTCCCAGAGGAAAATCGCCAGCGCGATCACCACCACGGGCAGGACCCATTTGGCGATCTTTTCGCGCTTTTCTGCGCGGGCGTAACGAAGCTCTTCTTCGTCGACGATGGGCGTGTTGTTCATATCTGTCGTGCTCATGCCGAGGCCCTCTCATTCCGATCTGCGAAGCCGTGCGGTCGGCTGCCCGTGGGATGGCGAACCGGCGTTTGCGCGGTGCAGTTTATCTCTGTCATATCCGTGTGACGCGGGAGCGATGAGCTTGTGTCGATCCCTCGCCAGCCCTTGGGGACGGGCAGGCGAGCGCACGGCGGCCTGCGGCCTTGTTCCGTGCGCGGGTCTTCGTGGAGAGTGTTTGACAATCTCATGCCGAGGCCCTCGCGCCATGTTCATTCATTGCGCCATGCAGCGCGTCGGAGGCCTTGCGGCACAGTTCCGCGTAGTCTGCAGAGGTGCGGAATTCCTCGGTGCGCGGGTAGGGGGCGTCCACAGTGACTTCGGACGACACCCGGCCCGGACGTGCCGCCATGACGACGATGCGGTCCGACAGGAAGACACTCTCAAACACCGAGTGGGTGACGAAAATCACCGTGCATTTTAGTTTGTCGCGCAGCTCCAACAGATCGTTGTTCAGCTTGTGCCGGGTGATCTCGTCCAGGGCCGCGAAAGGTTCGTCCATAAGGATCAGCCGCGGCTCGGTCACCAGAGAACGCGCGATGGAAACGCGCATTTTCATGCCGCCCGACAGCTCGCGCGGGTAGCTCTTTTGGAACTTCTCCAAGCCCACCATCTTGAGCGCCCACATGATTTCGTCTTGCACATCGCGAATGGATTTGCCGCGCAGGCGGAACGGCAGCCAGACGTTCTGTTCGACCGTGGCCCAGGGCATCAGCGTCGGTTCCTGAAACACCACGCCCAGATCGCCGCTGTTTTGCCCGCCTTCCCAGTTGATCTGCCCGGAGGTCGGTCGCATCAGGCCGGAAATCAGCCGCAAAGCCGTGGATTTGCCACAGCCCGACGGCCCCAGAAGCGAAATGAAATCGCCTTGGTTCACGGTCAGGTTCATATCCTTGAGCGCCACGACCGTGCCGCCGAAGACCTTGTCCACATTGGACATCTCCAACAGTTTGTCGCGCTGGCCCATGGGGGGGATAGAAGGAGGGAGGGTCATGTGCGTCTTTCGAAATCAAAGGAGGCAAGGGCGGTGAAAAGCGTCATCCGCCCTCGCTATGTCTTTGGGAAATGGACCTTATTTCAGGTCCATGCCGACTTTTGCGTTGGTGAACTCAAGCGTGTAGGCGGCGGAGTAATCCAGCCCTGCTTCGATCACAGCGGCGTCGACCATCTTGTCGTAGAAATCCGCGATCTTCTCGTCGGTCATCGCCCCGATGCCCAGCTCAAGCGCGTCGCCGCTGTCGACGATGCCTTCGGATTTCATCTTCTCAATCGCAAAGTCGATCTTATCCTGCGTCATGTCCGGGTTGTCGGCCATGATCATCTCATTGGCGGCGGAGTTGTCGTTATAGAGGTAATTGTACCAGCCGATCGCCGAGCCATCGACGAAACATTTCACCGCTTCCGGGCTCTCGTCGATGGTCTTTTGCATCGTCTCGATCGTGGTCGCATAGGTCGAATAGCCGGCGTCCGCGATCAGGAAGACGTCGGGGGTAAAGCCGCCCTCTTTCTCGATCACGTAGGGCTCCGACGACAGGAACCCCTGCATGGATTTCGTCTCATCGGCCAAGAACGGCGCCGGGTTGAAGGTGTAAGGCTCGCGCTGCTCGACCGTGAACCCGTAAGCGGCGATCATCCACTGGTAGTAAGACGCAAAGCCGTTGTCACCGATCAAAAGCGTGGTTTTCTTCAGGTCTTCGAAGGTCTCGGCGACGTCCGGATGTGCGATGATCACCTGCGGGTGTTTTTGGAAGGTGGCGGCCACGGCCACGACCGGAATGCCCTCTTTTGCGGCATTGAAGGCCTGCAAGAGATCGCCGCCCATATGGAACTGAATGCGATCCGCCATCATCAGCGCGCGGTTGTTCACCTGCGGGCCGCCGGGCTGAATGGTGACGTCGAGGCCGCAGTCCGCATAGGTGCCGTCGGCCACGGCTTGGTAATAGCCGCCGTGCTCGGCCTGCGCCAGCCAGTTGGTGCCAAAGGACACAGGGGTCAGGTCTTGCGCCATGGCTCCGGTGAGCGCTGTGGTGGACGTGGTCGCGGCAAGAGTCAGCCCCGCGAGGACGCGTTTCATGGTCATGTAAATTCTCCGTGGGTGAAATTCCGACCCCCACGTTAGTAAGCCTCTTGTGCGCAGAGCAGCAGGCGCGGCGCGGGTTCTTGTGCACAATCTGCAAATGCCGAAATAGAGGGCAGAATTCTGGCCGCTTGGTCAAATTACAGGCGATGGGTGGGAAAATCGGATGCGCAATTGTACACAATGGCGGCGTTCCGGGGCCCGAAATGGCACCTTGATCCGGCCTTTTGGCGAATCTGACAGAGACTCATCCCCGGAGCATTCCATGCATAAAGCCCTGACCCCATCTTCCATCGCCGCGCCCTTTGGCGCCTATTCGCATGGCATCGCCTCCGCGCCCGCGGGGCAGGTCATCGTGACGTCGGGTCAATTGGGTCTGGCGCCCGATGGCACCTGTCCCGAGGGCGTCAAAGCCCAGGCAGAACAGTGTTTCGCCAATATCGACGCGATTTTGCAGGAGGCGGGCGTGACCCGTGACACGGTGGTGCGCGTGAGCGGCTTTGTCACCGCCCGCGAGGATTTTCCGACCTATATGGCGGTGCGCGATGCCTGGCTTGCCGATGTGGCGGTGAAACCCGCCTCGACGCTTTTGATCGTCACAGGCTTCACCCGCGAGGCGTTCAAGGTCGAGGTCGAGGTGACGGCGGTGGTGCCTGCTTAATTTGCAGCCACGGCGCGTGCCTGTTTTTTCGGCTTTCGCGCGGTTCAGCCCTTAAAATCCGGGTTCGGCATCGGGTTCGACCAGGCCCGTTTGCCCGCCCGGTCCATCACGGTGACCCGAATCCAAGGACTCCTGTGAAATCGCATCAAAGGCACTTCGGCACGGGTCAGGCTTTCGCCATGCACCGCCAGTGCTGCAGAGCCGTGGCCCTGTACGATGACGGTCGCCACCGCGCTGCACGCGACTGTGACGGCTTTCTCCGTCACCTCGATCTGGCGCAGCTCCGGGCCTTGGCTGCTATAGAAATCGCCGCGTTTCAGAGCCGTCAAAAGGGCCTCAGGGTCGTTCTCCTCAGCTTTGACCATGACCCAGCCGCCGAAATGATCGGGTTCGGTGAAATGCGCGTCATCCGTGGCGATCACTGTCAGGTCGCGGCCTTCCGAGAGCAACAGATCGGCATAAAACGCCCCATCCGCCCGGTCGCAGCCCATGGCGCAGCCGTGGTTGTAAATCTCCACCGCATGCGCCGCCTCAATCGAACGTGCGTCGACCAGGCTCATCCCCGACCATTGCGGATGCGCGACGGCGACGAAAGCCCCTGCGTCGCGTGCCCGCTGCGCCAGCTCCGGTCCGCTTTCCTGACCGTCCACAGGGACAAAGGCCGGGGAATGTGAGCGGGCGAAGTCCAAGGGCAACCCGACCGCAAGAATGTGCCACAGCTCGCCATTCTCCATCGCGCCGGAATGCAGCTCGGCGCCGAAGATCGTCGTGAAACCCTCGTCGCGGAACGCGGTCGTGTCCACCAGCGGATAGTCATAGATGCCGACAAAATGATCGGTCAGGGCAATGAAATCATAGCCCTCCGCCTTATAGCGACGGCAGACCTCGGCAGGGTCCAGCGCGCCGTCTGAGCGGTTCGAATGGGTGTGCAGATTGCCGCGATAGAAACGGCCGGGGGCGGTGAAGGCGGATGGGATCATGGCGGGCTCCTGAGGGTCAAGGCTTTCTAGGGCCCCGATATGACCTATGCGTGACAGAACACACGCGGCCTGTCAGCCGCGGGGGATGGAGCCAGATGTGGGAACCGATGGGGTCAGAAACTCTGGGGTCAGAGCTTGACGCCCATGCGTTTGAGCACAGGTTTCCATTGCTCTTTCATCGGCGCGTATTTCGCCTGAGAACGGTCGAAAATCGACAGGCCCTCGCGCGCCAGATCGACATAGGCGGCGCGTTCGGAAATCATCGTGACGATTTCCTGCCCATTGGCTTCGAGAAACTCCTTCAAAAGCCGCCCGTCCTTGCGCCGCGGGTCGATGCGCGAGCCGATGGGCAGGATGTCGACCTTCTCCTTGCGGATGCGTTTGAGATCGCGCAGCGTTTTCAGAAAGCCTTTGACCGCCAGCTCATCGAACATCGAAGGCATCACCGGCGTGACCATGAAATCCGCCTCTTTCAGAAACGGCTTGGCCTCTTCGGCCTCAAGTCCTGCGCCGCTGTCGATCACCAGCCATTCGGTCTTTTTCGGCACCGAGGGCCGTGCGCCGCTTGATCCGGGCCCGGACCAGTCGAGCACCGGGATATGCGCGGCATAGGCCGAGCGCCGTTTGCCCCACATCCGGGCGGATTGCTGCGGATCGGCATCGGCCAGCGCGACCTTGCGCCCGGCGGCTTTCAGCGCGGCCGCGAGCGTGATCGCCGTCATCGTCTTGCCGGAGCCACCTTTGCTGTTGGCGACGAGAAGCGTCTTCACGGGTCACGATCCTTTCTTGGAATTCTTCTTGAGGAATTTGCGGATATGGTCGCGCAATTCGCGCGAGGCGGAGGTGTCCATATCCTCGCAGAGCGCCACGAAATCATCCCGATCCGCCTTTGGCAGGCGAATAATCAGGGTGCTGTCTTTTTTGTTTTTGGGCGACATGGTGCCATCCTGTTTTGCCTATACGCTGTATATACATGCCAAAGCAGAGGTCAAGAGAGGCTCAGCGTTTTTTGCGCGTTTTTTTCCGGTCTTTTTCGACGCTTACAAGAGAGCGACCGATGCACGGTGGCAGCGGAAAACATCAATAAGACATTGGTCTCGGATCAGACCCCGCCCGAATGTACCACCTCGTAATAGATTTTCTCAAGCTCTTCCTTATGCTCGGCCTCCTCATTGGCGAGGAAGGTGAAAGCCTCTTTCAGCGGCCCCTCGGGCGCCGTTTCGGCCAGTTCCGTGTATTGCTCCATCGCCGCCGTTTCACGCAAAAGCGCATATTGCAGCACGGTCTGATCGTCCGGGTTCTCGCCCAGATCGGGCACCTGCACACAATCGGAAAACTTGCCATCCGCCACAGGGCGCTGGATTTTCGCGGCCATGACGTCGGAGACTTTCGGATCGTTCGCGAGTTTGGTGAAGAGATCGACGTGACCCTGTTCCTCCTCGTCCAATTCATCCACCAGCCAGCGGATATTCTTCGACACTTTTGGCGCCAGAGCTTTGTAAAAATCCCGCGCCACGACTTCGAAAGAGGTCGCGGTGTCCATGATCTCCTTGACCGTGGTCAGGCCGGAGAGTTTTTCTTTATTCGCTTCACTCATTGTACTTTCTCCCTTTTGGCCGCGAGCATTTTGCCCACGGAGACGGCGACGCGATGCCCGTCGGCCACGGCATGGATGACGTCGGGGCCTGAGACCGCATCCCCCGCCGCCCAAAGCCAGGGCTCCGAGGTCTGCCCAGTGCTGTCGATCATGATCCGGCCCCGGTTCCATTCGAGTTTTTCGGTCAGCGCCTCGCCCAAGAGCGAAATATCGGCCATTTGCCCGATGGCTTCGACGACCATCCCGGCGGGGTGGATCATCTCATCCGCCTCGTCGTATTTCGGAGCAAAGCGGCCTTGGTCATCGAAAATGGCCTGCACTTTCCAGGTTTTGAGGCCGGTGACCGTCTCGCCGTCGAGCACGATCTCCTGCGGCCCGCGCGCCGGGTAGATCACGCAGCCCTCTTCTTGGGCCTCTTCGATCTCTTCGCGGTCGGCGAGGAAGCGATCGAGGTCTTCGAGCGCGGTGACCGTGACGCCGACCCAACCGTATTTGATCTTTTGCAGCCGCGCCATCGAACGCGCGATGTCCATCGCCACGTTGCCGCCGCCGATGACGGCGAGTTGTTCGGGCACCGGCACCTCAACGCCTGCCGTGATGCGACGCAACAGGTCAATCGCGGCTTCGGCTTTCTCGGAGCCGGGCACACGGGTCGAGCGGCCTTGGTGCAAGCCGATGGAGAGCACGACGGCGTCATAGGCCTTGGCAAGCTGCTCCATCGAGATTTCATGGCCCACCCGCATGTTGCAGCGGATATCGACGCCCATGGACTCAATGACGGCAATCTCATGGTCCAAGACGTCATAGGGCAGGCGGTATTCGGGGATGCCGTAGCGCATCATGCCGCCGGGCTTGTCCAGCGCCTCGAACACCACAACCTTGTGGCCTTTGCGGGCCAGGTCGAAGGCGGTGGTGAGACCCGCAGGCCCGGCACCGATCACGGCGACCGACTGGCCCGTTTCCGGCACGTCGGGTTTCTGGATCAGGTCGAAATAGCGGTCCTTGTCGACGCCATCGGTGATCGCGCGTTTCAGCCAGCGGATCGCAATCGCATCGCCTTCGTGCATCGCGGCGCAGGTGGTTTCGCATTTGTGGGTGCAGATGCGCCCGCAGGCCTGCGAAAACGGGTTGGTCTCATAGAGCAATTGCAACCCGCCCTCGAAATCACCGTCGCGGACTTTGGCGATGTAATCCGGGATGTCCATATGGGCGGGGCAGGTGGCCACACACAGCCCGCATTCGACGCAACGGTCGGCCTCGATGACGGCCTGTTCCGGCGTGAACCCGTCGACGATCTCACAGAAATTGCCAATCCGGTCCTCGGGCGCCAGCTCGCCCATCGGCGCGCGGGTGGTGCCGGTCAGGCGGCGTGTGTCTTCGCGTTGATAGCCTTTCGCCTCCAGATCCCAGGACTTGCCATCGATGCCGGGCACGAAGCGAAACGCATCGGGGTCGCTGTCGACCCATGTGTATTCGTTGGACATCGTCAGAGAGCCGGTCATGCAGACATCGACGCACAAAGCGCACCAGCAGCAGCGGCCATAGTCGATCATGGGTCTGAGCCCCGAGTCTCCGGGGCCGGCGTCTTGGCCCTCGACCGGCACCATATCAATGGCGGCGTTCTGGCAAATCTCTTCGCAGGAGCCGCAACCGATGCATTTGTCCATGTCGTTCTGGTGAAAGCCACGATAGCGATCCGTACCGGGGCGGTTGAACGGGTCCTTGATGGTCACCGGATCGTTGATCACATGTTTCCACGCGGTGAAGGGGGAGAGTACGTCACGAAGGGACATGTCGGGTTACCTCTCGATCTCGGGCGGATAGGTGTGCAGCGACACCATGAGCGCCGCGATGTCGGAAGTATTGGTGCCGGGGATGAGGTGTTCCAAGAGAGCCATGGCGTGGGTATAGCTCGGCCCCCGGACATTGACGCGGCGGGGATAGCCGGTGCCGTCGGTGACCAGATAATAGCCATATTCGCCGCGCGAGCTTTCGCCCTTGATATAGGTCTCGCCGCGCGGGATTTTCCAATGCAGCACGTTGGGCAGGTTGGTCATGACCTCGCCCTCTTTGGGCATTTTGCGGAGGATTTGCCGGATGAGTTGGATGGCCTCATGCAGGTCTTTGAACCGTACGAGGGTGCGGGCGTAGATGTCCGAGGCCGTTTCCGTGTGCACCGTGAAGTCGAGCTGGTCGTAGACCAGATAGGGGCTGTCTTTGCGCACATCTTTCGCCACGCCGCCGGCGCGGGCGTTCGGGCCGGTGACGCCGTAGGTCTCGAAGAGCGCCGGGTCGATGACGCCCACGCCTTGGCTCCGGTTTTTGAAGACGGAACTGTGGAACATGAGCTTTTCGGCATCCGCGAGGTATGTCTCGGCGGTCTGAAGCACCTCTTCCATCCGACCCTCAAAGCCCTCCGGCAGATGCGCCCGCACGCCACCCGGCAGGATGAACATGTGATAGATGCGCGCGCCGGTGAGTTCCTCGAACCGATCCAGCATGATGTCTCGGGTGTAGGTCATCCATTGGCCCACGACGCCGAGGCCCAAAGCGCCGGAAATGCCGCCCATGGCCATCATGTAGCTGTTGAACCGACCCATCTCGAGGATCAACGTTCTGATCCAATTGGCCATCTCCGGCACTTTGATGCCCGCCAGCTCCTCAACGGCGGCGGCGTAGCAGTATTCGTTGAAATCCGGCTCCGGCACGCAGACGCGGCAAACGATGGGAAAGACCTGAATAAAGGTCCGGCGCTCCATGAGTTTCTCAAAGCCCCGGTGCAGATAGCCGACATGGGTCTTGCCCTCCACGACCTCATCGCCACAGACGGTGAGTTCGACGGACATATTGCCGGTGATGCCGGGGTGGTTGGGGCCGTGCCAGAGTTTCAGGTACTTGCCCGTTTCCAGATCGACCTCGATTTTGCCATCGGGGCCGGGGGCGGGATATTGCGAGCGGTCGGGCTTAAACGAAAACATCACTTGGCTCCTTTCGGATAATCCGCATAGAGCGTCTTTTGCATATGGGTTTTCGGGTCATGGGTGACGCGGCCCGGGCGGTCGTTGTAGGTCTGCTGTGAATACGCCAGCGTGTCGAAATCGCGCCGGTAGGGGGGCAGGTCGGTCCAGCCCTCGAGGATAAACTCCTCATCCACACGCGGGGAGCCGGGGAAGGCGATGCCGAACATCTCGCGCAACTCACGCTGATAGGTGGCCGCCGTCGGCCAGAGGTCGTGGATGGTGTCACCGGTCGCGTCTTCGCGGTCGAGCATCACCCGCAGCGCCAGCGTCAGGTTGGCGACGCGGTTGTTGACCATATAGGTGAGCTGGAACTGTTGTTCTTCGATCCAGTCCACGGCGGTGAGCAATGTCAGATGGGTGAACCCCTCGACATCGCGCAGCTCGGTCAGGATCGCGCGCAGCTCACTGCGTTTGACGGTCACGAAACACAGGTCATCGCGTTGAAACACCGGCGTTCCAAGGTGATAGCGGTCTTTGAGGCGGTATAGGATGTGTCTCATGATGCTCACCAATTGTAATCCGGCATATCCCAGTCACGGATCACCGCCTTTTGGTTGGCTTTGTACTGGTCGAAATTTTCGGCGTATGTGTTCGCGCCTTCGCCCTTGCCCTCTTTGATCACGCGCTTGAGTTCCATGAAGCCATGGAGCAGCGCCTCAGGCCGGGGCATGCAGCCCGCGACATACATGTCCACGGGCAGGTAATCGTCGAGACGCTTGATCGTGTTGTAGCTGTCCCAATACATGCCGCCGTTGATGGTGCAGGAGCCAAGCCCCATGACATATTTCGGCTGCGGCATCTGCTCATAGGCGCGGATGGCGCGTTTGAGGGTTTTGACCGACAGGTAGCCGGAGATCACCAAAAGGTTCGCCTGACGCGGGGTGGGCCGCCATTGGATGCCATAGCGATAGGCATCGAAGCGCGGCGTCATCATAGGGCGCATCTCGATCGCGCCGCAGCCGGTGCCAAAGCCCAGAATCCAAAGCGAATTCGCCCGCGCCCAGTTGTAGAAATCTTCTACAATCTTGGAATAGGCCTTGGGGTGAACCTTGGGTTTGGCTTCGCAGAAGTAGTCACGCAGCGGGTCGATGTCGATTTCCTGCCCGTCGGGGGTTGTGACCTTGCGCGGGCGCAGCTCTTCGCGGAGCGGCACCTCTGTGTCGGGGTTCTTGAGGAACTTGTCGTCAACGTCTTTCATAGGATCACACCACCAGAATGGAGAGGACGCCGATGGGCAGCCCCCATTTGAGGAAGAAACGAATGCTCTGCTCGACCCGGAACCGGGGATGCACGACGCCGATCACGACGGAAATCATGTAGAGGCAGAACACTTTGATCGCGAACTCGGCCCAAGACGTGGCGCCCCCGAAGAAGAGGTTCATGTAGATAACCGTCTTGGCGACCGGGAAGAGCACGCGGTTGGTCTGCATCAGAGCAAGGTAGGAGGAATGGTATTCGGTCGGCGGGCCGATGGGGATTTCCTGCGGCGCCATGGCGACATCGAAGGGCGAGCGCATCATCGTGCCGACAAAGGCGACCATCGCGGCGACTGTGGCCAGAGGATTGGTGAAGACCGTCCAGTTGAAGATCGAGCCCTGTTGCGCGGCGACAATCTCGGTGATGTCGAGGGTCTGGTATTGGAGAGACAGCGCATAGACGCCCAAGGCCAGAGGCAGTTCGGCCATGGTCACCTGCGCCAGACCGCGAGAGACGCCGATGGCGCTATGCGGATGGCCGCTTTCGCCAGCCCCCAAAGCCATGCCCAAAGTGCCGAAGAACACGAAATAGAGCGCAAGGATCAGATCTCCTGCATAGGAGAAGTTCTGATGCCATTCGGAGCCATAGATCGTCGGGACGAACATCAAAAGGCCCACACCGCCCGTCAGCCGGAACACCGGCCCGAGGTAATACATCACGCCGTGGGAAATCTTGGACCGAAGCGCGATGTTCTTGAGCAAATCGACATAGTTCTGCCAGACCGGGATGCCGTAACGCCCCCCGACCCGCGCACCGATCTTGCGCACCACGGCGGTCATCACCATGCCGTAGTTGATCACGATGAAGAGCGTCAAAAGCACATAGGCGATCTGGACCCATTCGAAATTCGGAAACGCGGTCATGACGAGGCTCCCATGCTGATCAGGTAGACGGCGATGACGAACAAAAGGAGGTGCACCGCATAGGTCTGGCCGTTGCCGGTGTAGAGTTTGCGGCTGAACTCGGCAGTGCCATGGAGCACGTTGGTGACGCCGGTCCAGAAGCTTGTGGACACGGGGGGCTCAAGGAACCCCATCGCCTTGCGGTAGGGCGCAAAGAAGTTCCAGGCGAAATGCGTGGTCTGCGGTTTGAACGGACGTTCCGCCGAGAAGACGATGTTGAATTGTTTCACGCGCTGGGCGTTGTGGTTCATCCAAATGAGCAGACCCAGCACAGAGACAAAGACCACAATGATCACGCCCCAGATCGCCACAGGGTTCCAGGTGCCGTAGGCGCTGTTGACGATCCGCCCCGACCAGACCAGCGGCTGATCTCCGAAGAGCGTGCCGATATAGCGGTCCACGCGTTGCAGGATCATGCCGGGCAGGGCCGCGAAGGCGATCAGGAAGGCGACAAACAACATCTGCGGCAGGATGATCCAGAAGGGGGCTTCTTTGACGTGGCGCAGGTTGTCTTTGGGTTGACCGAGGAAGATCGTGTGAATGAGCCGGAAGAGATAGAGAAAGCCCACAGGCCCCGCCATGAAGACCAACACCATGGGAAGGCGCAGATCGGTGGACATGATCGCATTGTAGAAAATCCAGCGCCCGCCAAAGCCCGACAGCGGCGGCACGCCCGACATTGCGATGATCCCCACCAGCACAGAGACAAAGCTCAAAGGCATGAGCGTGATCAACCCGCCCATCTGATACATGAGCCGCGTATGGGTGCGTTCTTTCACACCACCGACGGCGAGGAACAGCATGGACTTGTAGACGAAATGGTTGATCGCGAACATCATCGCCAAAAGCCATCCCAAGTGGTTCATCAGCGCGAGGCCGAAGACCGCGTAGCCCATCTGGGAGATAGAGCTATAGGCGAGAAGCCGTTTGGCATCCTCTTGGAAGGCGGCAAGAACGGCCCCAATAAAAGCGGACAGCGCGCCCAGCCAGACGAGAAGATGGGTGAGGTCGACACCATAGAGGCGTTGATGCCCCATCTCCATCACCAGAACGAAGAGCCCGAACAACCCGGCCTTGAGCAAGATCCCCGACACCATGGGGGAGACATCCGTCTCCGCCTCAGCATGCGCGCCGGGCAGCCAGATATGCAGCCCCATCGCGGCGGTTTTGGTCAGGAACCCCAGAGCCAGAAGGACAAAGACCCAAGGCGCCAAAGTGCCGGTCAGTTCAGAGAGATCTTCGATCCAGAATATCCGCTGGCCTTGGGCCGCGAGGGCAAGGCCCGCCAGCAAAGCAAAGGCCCCACCCAAAGAGAAGAGGATGTAGGACAGCGCATGCGGCTCGCTCTCCTTGCCACGCAGAATGAGGAAATAGGACCCGATGGTGAGCATTTCCCAAGCGGCGAAGAACTGAAACGCGGTGAAAGCCTCCAAAAGTAGCGCCATCCCTGCATACATGATCATCGCGGGCGCATAAAATCCCATGCGACGGCCCTGATGATGGAAAGACGCGAGGAACAGCACCGCACCGCCCAGCATCATGATGATCATGAACACAAGGCGCAGCGGGTCGAGGTCTTGGTAGGAGATCACGAACCAGACCACGAGGCCCGCCATGGCGATGGCGTTTTTGACCCGCGCGGGCAGGATGTCCATCGGCAGGAACAGGAGCGCGAACAAGAGGGGCAGGGCGGTCAGCACATTGCCCTGATCGCTCAACGCGCCCCAAACCCAGCCCCAAACCCAGCCCCAAACCCAACCCGCGAGCATGGCGATCAGCACGATGGTCTCACGGCTGAGATGATAGGTCAGGCTGCGCTGGGCGTCGTGTTTGATCGCCTTGCCGAACCAGCGGAACAATACACCCGCCTCGATGAGCGCCGCGATCAGGAAGATGGCGAGCATCGGCAGCTGACCCGTGGCGGCAAACTCATGCACCAGCACCCATTTGGCGTAGAACGCGGGGAAGGGCGGCAGGCCGGTGAGCATGGCGATGAAGGTTGCGAAGGCGACGACCAGAGCCGGGTTTTGGCGTAGGGCGGCCCAGTCGGATAGAGCACGCCCCTTGACCATGCCCGAGAGCCAGAACAGCCCGGCTTTGGCCACTGCATGAGAAATCACGATCCCGCCCGCGACATAGGCAAAATCCGCGCCCAAAAGCGCCTTTTGCCCGACGACCAGCAGGACAAGTCCGATCTGGCCGACGGAGGAATAGCCCAGAAGCCGCCGATCATGGCTTTGTGACAGGGCCAACAGATTGGCGCCCACGAAGGTGACGATCCCGACACCGGTCGCCAGCGGCAACCAGGTGGGGCCTGCGGCGGTAAGAGCTTGTCAGCGGCAAAGAGCGCGGCGGTGCCGGAGGCGGCGGAGAACAGCGCCGAAAATCCGGGATGGGCGGATTCGTAAATGTCCAAAGCCCAGCCATTGGCGGGGAAGGGTTTCAGCTCCAAGACCAAAGCGATGAGCACGAGGAAGGTGGCCAGAGAGGCGCCCGTTAAGGCCATCGGTGTGGCCGCGATGTCGTCGATATTGAGCGATCCATTGGTGTGATAGGTGAAGATGACGCCCACCAGAAGCAGGATCGAAATCACCTGAGAAACAATGAGATATTTGAACCCGGCGGCCAGCGCGCGGGTGTCTTGCGACAGCAAAACAAGCCCGGCGGTGGCGATCACGATCAGCTCGATGAAGACAAAGAGGTTGAACAGGTCGCGCGTCAGGATCAGCCCCGACAGCGCCATGATCAGCACCAAAAGCACGGCCATCGCCCGGCGCCCCAGCCGCATCAGATCGGCGCGCATGTAGAAGGCGGACAAAAGCCCCGTGAGGGTGACGACGGAGATCAACGCCGCCTCTGCGCCGCCCATGAACAGGTTGATCGCAAAGGGCGGACGCGCGCCTGCGGTCAGGATTTCGACGGGAAGCGTCTGGCCCAAGACCAATCCCACGACCCAGGAGAGGGCCACGAATGACATGGCGGCCAGTGCGGCCACGGTGACGTAAAACGCCGGGCGTTCGGAGGTGCCGCGCAAAAGCCCGAGGATGAAAGCGGCGCCGAGGCCGGCTGCGAGGATGAGAAGAGGGCTTACCATTTCAGCTCCGTAAAATCAGAGATGTCGAGGCTGCCGCGGGCGCGGAACAGCCGGTAGGCATAGGCGAGCATCAAGGCGGTGACGCCGAGGCCGATGACGATGGCGGTGAGGACGAGCGCTTGCGGCACCGGGTCGGTGATGCGTGTCGCGGCCTCTGCCACGGGGACGGCCTCATCAAGGATCGGCGCGCTGCGTCCGGGCAGGTAGCCGACCGACACGAGCACCACGTTCACGCCTGTGCTGGCGATGGTGAAACTCACGATCATGCGGATGATGTCGCGGTTGGTGAGCGCGCCGTAAAGGCCCAAAAGGATGAGAGAAAATCCCAAAGCCATGGCGATCTGAGACAGCATCATTGCGCGTCCTCCGTGTCTTCGAGCGAGGTGAGGATGGAGGAGAATTCTGCCCCCACCTTGAGCCCGATGAGGATGTAGATCAGCGGGATGGCCCCTGCGGAAAACACCGACCCGAACCAGCCCAAAGGCAGGATGCGGTTGTCGAGAAAGCCGCCAGCGAAGATCATGCCCAGAAGGCCGAGGATCACGTAAATCAGACCCGCCGAGCTCTCGATCCGGGAGATCAGGCGATGCGAAAACCGCTCCGCCGGATCGGCCAGAAGCATCAGCAAAAGGCCGGAGGCGACGATCGCGCCGCCCTGAAACCCGCCGCCCGGGGTCAGGTGGCCGTTAACGAAAACATAGGCGCCAAACAAGAGGATCACCGGCACCAGCATCCGCGTGCCCGTGGTCAGCAATTCGCCCGAGGGCAGGAACCCCGAACCGGAGCGGCCTTTCGGCGATTTCGATTGGGCCAGAACCAGCCCGACAATGGCGGCGGTGAGGAACAGAACCGTCACTTCGCCCAAAGTATCGAGGCCACGATAGGTGACGATGATCGCGGTGACCACGTTCTGCGCGCCGGTCTCTGGCACGGTCTGGGTGGCGTAATAGCTGGCCGTGCGGTTCAGCGTCTCATCGGGGGTGAACCCCGCGAAAAGTGCGAAAAACACCGTGCCCAAGAGAGCCAGCAACACGAGGGGAATGAAACTGCGTGTGGTCATTTTGACCCCTCCCGCCGGATGCGGCCCAGAACGAAAAAGAACAGGAAGGTGGTGAGGCCCGATCCGATTGCGGCCTCGGTCATCGCCACGTCAGGGGCTGCGAGGATGAGGAAGAGAATCGAGGCGAAAAGCGACACGAGACCTGCGGAGAGCACAGCTATGGCGGTCGAGCGGGTCATAAGCGCCATGAGCGCCGCGCCCAGAGTTGCGACGGCCAGAACGGCGGCCATGAGGGTCAAAGCGGTCATGCCAAATCCTCCGCATCTTCGTCGAGCCGGTCGGCCTTGGTCTCCGGCGTCATCGGCGCGTCGGAACGATGCGCGGCGCGGGCCAGAACCTGGGATGACAAGGGGTTGGTGAACATCAGGAACAGCATGATCAGAAGGAGCTTGATCGACCACGAAGGCATGATCAGGGCAGCACCGACCAACACCAGAAGCGTGCCCAAAGTGGTCGCTTTCGTGCCCGCCTGAATGCGGTTGTACATGTCGGGCATGCGCACAAGGCCAAGGCCGCCAAGCGCCAGAAACAGCGCCCCGCCGAGCATCATCAGGGCACCGATTGTATCGAGAAATCCAGACATCATTCGCCCCCCTCCAGATAGCGCGCGGCGACGATGACGCCGAGGAACGACAGGAGCGCATAGACCAAAGCGACGTCGAGATAGATCGAGCGGCCTGTGATCAAAGCGGTCAAAACAATGCCTGTGACGGAGATGATCGTCAGCACGTCAAAGGCGACCACGCGATCCAAGGCGCGCGGGCCTTTGACGAACCGCCACGCGGCCAGAGCGAAGGCCGCAAAGACCGGACAGCCCGCCAATATGAGAAGCACCTCAGCCATACATCACCTCCAGATAGCGTTCGAAACCGGCAACGATCTCTTGGGTCGCGGCCTCGATGTCGGTGCTTTGGGCGACCACCCAATGCACGTAGAGAAACTCGCCCTTGATCTCGCAGGTCAGCGTGCCGGGCGTGAGCGTGATTGCATTCGCCAAAAGCAACCGCCCGACCGGATCGGTCAGTTTCGTGCGCACCTTGACGATGGCCGGATCGACCGGCAGCGCAGGCGTCAGCACCAATTTGGCGAGCGCCAGATTGGCCTTCACCAGCTCTTTCAGGAAATAGCCGATGAACAGGATGGCCGCGCCGATCCCCGCAGGTGTCAGGTGGAACCCCGAGAGAAACGACAGGTTGCGGGCGAAGAAGATCGCGATCACACCCGCGACCACGAGGCCGCTGATCAGGGTTGCAATCGACAGAGAGCCGTTGAGCAAAATCCAGAACAGGAACAGCGTCGCGAACAACCGTGTCGCAAGCGGGCGCCAAGGCGCGGCTGTTCCTTTGGAGAGTAAACCCGTGTCGCTCATATTTAAGGCCTCCAAGCTGTCTAAAGTGCGGTCGAAACATTGGGTCTGAGCGTCTGGCGCACACCTCCTCCGTTCGGCGCCGCAATGGCGGGCCGTCATCCTCACGGGAAAACATGACCTAAGGGAAAGACGGGCCACGTCGGGGGAGGGGTTCGCGCTGTCCTGAGGGTCTTAAATCACACATTCAAATATCTAGATTTGACCTCGGACAAAGAAACGGGATTTTTAGGGGGCAGAAAGGCTGTTTCCGTGTTCTCGCGAAACGGTTTAGGACAGAAATATCCGTATCTTGTTGAAAGGCCGATCATGACCCAAGCCGCCATCCTCGTCTCCGCCCCCTATTTCTCCGACGACGAACGCGCCCGGATCGAGGGCGTGGGCGCAACGGTTTACGCAGGCACGCCGGAAGAGCGCGCGGCCTTGCCCGAAGAAGTGCGTGCGGGCGTGCGGGCCATCGCCAACAAGGGCCACAAACCCATCGACGGCGCGCAGATGGATCTGTTTCCGAACCTCGAGATCATCGCGCAATTCGGCGTCGGCTATGACGCCATCGACGTGGCGGCGGCCAGCGCGCGCGGTATTCGGGTGACCAACACACCGGATGTCTTGAACGAAGATGTGGCCGATCTGGCGCTGGCGATGATGCTCGCCTGGTCGCGCGAGATCGTGCGTGGCGACGGCTGGGTGCGGGACGGCACTTGGGGTCAGGGCAAGGAATTGCCGCTCAATCGCAAAATGTCCGGCGCGCCTGTGGGGATCGCGGGCATGGGTCGGATCGGGCGCGCCATCGCGGATCGCTGCGCGGGTTTTGGCATGCCGGTGCATTACACCTCGCGCAGCGCAAAGGACACGCCGGAGGGCTGGACCTATCACGGTGAAGACGTCGTGGCGCTCGCGGAGGCGGTCGACTGGATGGTCGTGGCCGTGGTCGGTGGAGAACACACCAAGGGCTACCTGTCGCGTGAGGCGATCCAGGCGCTTGGTCCCCGTGGCGTGGTGATCAATATCGCGCGCGGCACCTGCATTGACGAAGAGGCTTTGATCGAGGCACTTGAAGCGGGTGACATCGCCGGGGCGGGGCTCGATGTCTTTTATAATGAGCCGCATGTGAACCCGCGCCTGATCGCACTTCCGAATGTGCTGTTGCAACCGCATCAGGCGTCTTCTACCGTGGAAACCCGCCGGGATATGTCCATCGCGCAATGTGCCAATCTCGCAGCTTACTTTGACGGTGCCCCCCTGCCGACGCCGGTGAACTGACGCGCTGACGGTGGGGTCTTGGAGCGGCGCCTGTCATGGCAAAAGGCCCACACCCGCGCAGCGTTGTGCGAATTTTGAACGAAAACCAGTTCCACGGCGTTTCACAAAGGGCTTTAAGTGGCCCATACGTATGAGAAGACTGCGAAAGGACGAAGGTCGATGAAATATCTGCTCTTGGTGGGGGGGCTTTTGGCCTTGGCGGGGTGTGAAGCCCCTTTGACGACCGAAGGTTACCTCAAAGAGGTGCCCGAAGGTCTGGCAGAGGTCGCAGCGCCGAACCAGAATCTGGCGGCCGTGCAGATCAACCCGGAAGATGGCTGTTACTGGTATCGCCACGAGGGCCCGGTTGAGACGACCTTGTTGCCGCTGCGGGCCAAGAACGGTCGCCCGATCTGCACCGAGGCGCCCGCGACGCTTGAAACCGCGATGTGATCACCTTCACAGGACGACATGAAAAAGGCAGGCTTGAGAGCCTGCCTTTTTGTTTTCGGTCTTGCCTGTGGTGCTTGGCCGGGACGCTTAGCTGGTCGCGGTCACGTAATGCTCGGCCGGGTAGAGATGCGCCGTCACGCCGGTATTCGTCCGGTCATAAAGATCAATGACATGCGCCATCACCATACGCACACAACCGGAGCTGGCGCGGGTGCCGATGGAGCGCGGGTAGGGCGTGCCGTGAATGCGCAGATAGGTGTCGCGATTGCCGACATAGAGGTAAAGCGCGCGCGAGCCCAAAGCGTTGCGCGGACCCGGATCCATCCCGTCGGCGTATTGGGCGTAGGTTTCCGGTTCACGTTTGATCATCGCGGGCGTCGGCGTCCAGGTCGGCCATTTCGCCTTGCGCCGGATCGTGTAGGTGCCCGGTTCATAAAGCCCGTCACGGCCAATCGCCACGCCGTAGCGCATTGCGGTGCCGCCCTCTTCGACAAGGTAGAGGTAGCGGGCAACGGCATCGACGTGAATGTCGCCCGCTCTCAGCCCGTCCTTCGCCTCGACCCGACGCGGCAGGAACCGGCTGTGCAGACCCCAGGGGTTCGTGGTCTCAAGGTTGAAATCCGCAGGCGTCACCTGCGCGTCCCAGCGGTCCCAGTCGCTTTTCGTGGCGGCCATGGCGGGTGTGACAGCCACTGTTCCAAGGGCCGTGGCGCCAAACAGCGCCGTGGAGGTCTGGATGAAATGGCGACGGGTTAACATGGCGAATTCCTTTACGACTGAGCAGAGCGTAGTGATAGATGAGGTGGCAGCCTCGAATTTTACCTTCCTAGGTCAAACACATAAAAACGCAAGCCGTTCCGGCAGAGGAGTCACTTTTGCGTGTGAGTTTTCAGGATATTTTCAAAACGCATGACCGATTTGAGGCGAAAGATCGGCTCTGCACGGGCCTGTCGGTCATGTGAATTTGCTGAAAACAAGGGCGATATAGCGCGCCGAACTGACTTAACGATTAAAGAAAATTCTAATATCTGACGAAGGTCAGGAATATTGCCTGACCTTCGTCAAGGGTCTCAAAACGATCCTGTGCCCATCACCCGGCTCGGGTCCGGGCCTTTTTCCATTTCGGCGAATTCCTCATAGGTGCGGTATTTGTCGAGAATGCCCGATTGTGCCAGCTCCAAAAGCTCGGCGGCTTCCTCGGGGCGCGATTGCGTGAGCTGACGATAGCGCAGCTCGCCATAGGCATAGTCCTTGAACGGCAAGGTGGGCCGCGGGCTGTCGAGCCGGAAGGGCGGCGTGCCCGTGCCATGCAGTGCCGGATCGAACCGCAACAGCGGCCAATAGCCGGATTTCACGGCTTTTTGCTGTTGGTTCAAGCCTTTGCGCATGTCGATGCCATGGGCGATGCAATGCGAATAGGCCAGGATGATCGACGGCCCGTCCCAGGCCTCCGCCTCGCGGAAGGCTTGCAAGGTCTGTTGCGGATTGGCGCCCAAGGCCACCTGCGCGACATAGACATTGCCATAGGCGATGGCCTGAAGCGCCATGTCCTTGCGGTTGGTGCGCTTGCCGGCGGCCGCGAATTTGGCGATGGCGCCCAAGGGCGTGGCTTTGGAGGCCTGACCGCCGGTGTTGGAATAAACCTCGGTGTCCATCACCAGAATATTGACGTTGCGCCCCGACGCCAGCACGTGATCGAGCCCGCCATAGCCGATGTCATAGGCCCAGCCGTCGCCGCCCACGAGCCAGATCGCACGTTTGACGAGATGGTCGGAGAGGGACAGCAAATGTTCAATGTCTTCGGACCGGGGCAGGGCGAGAAGCTTGGTTTTGAGCACTCCCACACGCTCGCGTTGGCTGCGAATTTCGGACTCGCGGACCTGTGGCGCGGTGAGGATGTCCTGCACAAGGTCCTCGCCGACATCCGGCGCCAGCCTGCGCAACAGATCCTGCGCCAGAGCGCTCTGTTTGTCGGCGGCCAAACGGAAACCGAGCCCGAATTCCGCGTTGTCTTCAAAGAGCGAATTGGCCCAGGCCGGACCGCGCCCCTCGGCGTTCTTGGTCCAGGGCGTCACCGGCAGGTTGCCGCCATAGATCGACGAACAGCCGGTGGCATTGGCCACCATGAGACGATCCCCGAAAAGCTGCGACAGCAGTTTGACATAGGGCGTTTCACCACAGCCCGCACAGGCGCCGGGGAATTCGAACAAAGGCTCAAGGAATTGCACCCCGCGCACGTTGGCGAAATCCACCCGCGAGCGGTCGTTGACCGGCAGGCTCTCGAAAAAGGCGATGTTGTCGCGTTCGCGTTCCGGCAGGTCTTCCTTGAGATGCAGGTTGATCGCTTTTTGTGTCGGATCGTCTTCCGAAATCGCCGGGCAGGCCTCGACACAAAGGCCGCAGCCGGTGCAGTCCTCAAGGTAAAATTCCAGCGCAAATTCCGCATCCGGGTAGCCGCGCGCGTTGACCGGGGCATGTTTGAAACCGTCCGGTGCCCCCGCGAGCAGGTCCTCGTCGAAATACTTCGCACGGATCACGGAATGCGGGCAGACAAAGGAGCATTGCCCGCATTGGATGCAGTCTTCGGCGATCCACACCGGCACCTCGTCGGCGACATTGCGTTTTTCCCAAGCGGCGGTGCCGGAGGGGAAAGTGCCGTCGACGGGCAGGGCGGAGACGGGGATGTCGTCGCCCATGCCCTCCATCATTTTCGCGGTCACGTCGCGCACGAATGACGGCGCATCTTCGGGCACCAAGGCGGGGCGTTCGAGGATGCTGCTGGGCGCGTCTGGCACAGCAATTTCATGCAGGCCCTTCAAAGCGCCATCGACGGCGGCGAAGTTTTTCTCCACCACCTCGCGGCCTTTTTTTGCGTAGGTTTTCTCGATCGCGTGTTTGATCTTTTCAATCGCCTCCTCGCGCGGCAAGACGCCCGAGAGCGCAAAGAAACAGGTCTGAAGGATCGTGTTGGTGCGCCCGCCAAGGCCCAGATCACGGGCGGCTGAGGTGGCATCAATGACGTAGAATTTCAGCCCCTTGTCGATGATCACCTGTTGCACGGAACGCGGGAGGCGGTCCCATGTCGCTTTAGCGCCATAGGGTGAGTTCAAAAGGAAAATCGCACCGGGTTTGGCCAGTTTCAGCACATCCATTTTCATCAGGAAATGGAACTGGTGACAGGCGACGAAATTGGCCGAGGCGATCAGGTACGGCGCGGCAATCGGTTCGGGACCAAAGCGCAGATGGCTTTCGGTCACGGCGCCGGATTTGTGGCTGTCATAAACGAAATAGCCTTGGGCGAAATGATCCTCTTCGGCGGCGATGATTTTGACCGAGTTCTTGTTCGCGCCGACCGTGCCGTCCGCGCCGAGACCGTAGAACACCGCGCGCACGACGTTGTCTTTTTCGATGTCATAGGTGGGATCGACCTTGAGCGATGTGAAGGACACGTCATCTGTGATGCCGACGGTGAAATTTGTTTTGGGCCGATCTTTCAACAGGTTGTCGAACACGGCCTTGGCCTGTGCAGGCGTAAAGTCCTTGGACGACAGCCCATAGCGCCCGCCGATCACGCGCGGCATGGTGGCCCGTGTGCCGGTGGCGACGGCTTCGGCAAGCGCCGAGACGACATCGAGATAGAGCGGCTCGCCCGTGGTGCCGGGCTCTTTCGAGCGGTCCAGAACGGCGACTTTCTCGACCGTTTCGGGGAGTGCGGCGAAGAGGTGTTTCGGCGAGAACGGACGATAAAGGCGGACTGTGATCAGGCCGATTTTCTCGCCCTTGGCCACCAGATCCGCGACGGTCGCAGAGATCACATCGACGCCCGAGCCCATGGCAATCACCACACGGGTCGCGTCCGGCGCGCCAGTGTAATCAAAAGGCTGATAGCGGCGGCCCGTCATGGCGCCCAAGGTGTCCATTTCCTCCGCGACGATCTCCGGCACGGCGGCGTATAACGGGTTGGCGGCCTCGCGGCCCTGGAAGAACACGTCGGGGTTCTGCGCGGTGCCACGGATAAAGGGATTTTCCGGCGAGAGCGCGCGTTTGCGATGCGCGCGCACCAGATCGTCGTCGATCATTGCCCGGATTTGATCGTCGGGGATGAGATCGAGCGTGTTGACCTCGTGGCTGGTGCGGAAGCCGTCGAAGAAATGGATGAAGGGAATGCGGGCTTTGAGGGTCGCGGCATGGGCCACGAGCGCCATGTCGTGGGCCTCTTGTACGGAGGCCGAGGCCAGCATGGCAAAGCCTGTGGAGCGCGCTGCCATGACATCGGCATGATCGCCAAAGATCGAGAGCGCATGCGTCGCCAGAGAGCGCGCGGCGACGTGGAACACGGTCGGCGTCAACTCGCCCGCGATCTTGAACATATTGGGCAGCATCAACATGAGGCCCTGCGAGGCAGTAAACGTCGTGGTCAGGGCACCGGCTTGCAACGCGCCGTGGACCGTGCCCGCCGCCCCGCCTTCGGATTGCATTTCCTGAATGACCGGGACGTCGCCCCAGATGTTGTGCACGCCCTGCGCGGTCCAATCGTCGGCCAGTTCGGCCATGGGCGACGACGGCGTGATCGGGTAGATCGAACAGACCTCGTTCACGCGGTAGGCGATATGCGCGACGGCGGCGTTGCCGTCCATGGTGGAATGGCTGTGGGTCGCTTCGCGGGTCTCGTTGGACGGCGGTGTGATGTGGTCGTGGTCAAGCATGGGAGGCCTCCTCAAGCTCTGGGCTCTCTGAAATCATCTCAAGCGCATGGCAGGGGCATTGGTCGAAACAGGTCTGACAGCCGGTGCATTTTTCAGGGTCGATCTCATAGCCTTCGCCTTTGCCCAGTTTGACGATGGCGTCCTCAGGGCAGGCGGCATAGCAATTGTCGCACTCATAGCAGGACCCGCAGGAGTAACAGCGCGACGCCTCGTAACGGGCTTCTTTCTCGGACAAACCGCTCAGCACCTCGTCGAAACTGTCGCGTTTGCTGGTGGCGAGTGCTGCCTGCTCCTTCGGGTCCACATCCGAGTAGACCGGCAGGTGCAGCATATCGGCGGTGACCAAAGCGGGCGGATCGGCGGGTGCGTAAACGCGCCCTACAAGCCAGGCGTCGATGTGCCGCGCAGCCAATTTTCCGTGGCCGGTGGCGATGGTGACCGATTGCTGATCCGGCACCATATCGCCGCCGGCAAACACGCCCTCACAACCGGTCATCCGGCTCTCATCCACCTCAATCGTGCCATTCCAGCTAAACGTCAGCCCCGGCACGGATTTCAAAAACGAACTGTCGGTCTCCTGACCCAGCGCCAGCACCACGGCGTCGGCGGAGAGCGTCTCGAACTCGCCGGTCGGATGCGCCTTGCCATCCGCACCGATTTCCATGCGCTCGACTTTCAACGCATCGCCGTCGATCTCCTTGATCGTGGTCAGCCATTTAATTTTGACGCCCTCGGCCATGGCCTCGTCCGCTTCGAATTCATGCGCGGGCATGTGGGCGCGGTCGCGGCGGTAGACGATCAGGGTTTCGGTGGCCCCCAGACGTTTTGCTGTGCGCGCCGCATCCATCGCCGTGTTGCCGCCGCCGTAGACCACAACGCGGCGTCCCAAGAGCGGCGCTTCGCCTTTGGAGGTGTCGGACAAGAGGCTCACCGCATCGAGGATTTTTGGCGCTTCCTTGGCCGGGATGTCGACATGTTTGCCTGCACCTGCGCCAATGGCGAGGTAGACCGCGTCAAAGCCGCCCGCCGCCTTCTCAGTCATCAGATCGGTGACCTTGTGATTGAGCGTGATCTTGACACCAAGCGCTTCGATCCGCGCCACATCCTGCGCCAGCTCCTCGCGGGGCATACGGTAGGCGGGGATGCCGAAATGCATCATGCCGCCTGCGATGGGACCGGCCTCAAAGATCTCGACCTCATGGCCCAGCCGCGCCAGATGATAGGCGGCGGAGAGCCCGGAGGGACCGGCGCCGACGACCAGAACTTTTTTGCCGGAGGGTGGGGTCAGCGTCGTGAACTGCCAGCCTTGCTCATTTGCCATATCGCCCAGAAACCGCTCGACCGCATGGATCGACACAGACGCATCCACCTCGCCGCGGTTACAGCCGCCCTCGCAGGGGTGATAGCAGACCCGGCCATGCACGGCGGGCATCGGATTCTCTGCGGTCAAAATTTCCCAAGCTTCGCGGTAGTTCCCGGCCATCGCCTCCGCCAGCCATTCGCGGATGTTTTCGCCCGCCGGACAGGCCGCCGCGCAGGGCGGGGTGAGGTGCACATAGGCGGGGATCTGGCTGCGCACGGGCCCGGTGCCCGCGGTTTTGCTTTGGTCCACGAGGGGGGTGAAATCGGCGCGTTTTGTGCCGGATTTGGGATCGGCTGATTGGGTCATGGAGTGGCCTCAAATGGCTTTGGCTGGGCGCAGCATTGCAGGTTTTTCCGCCCGGGCGTTGATATATATCAAGGCTTGCATGCGAGAAGGTGGTCTCGCAACACCATGATTTTTTTATCTCTTTTATTGAAGCGAAATGTCGCAGCGAATGTGCATCTTTTGAGCGCTGCGCAGGATCCTTGCGTGCGGCGGGCTCGCAAGGTTCGGACTTTACTTTCGTGTTGAATATAAATAAATGACTGGTCAGTTATTTATAGTCGCGACGACTCGGGAGGCCCGGATGTCTGAAGACAAAACACAAGATGCGGCACCCAAATTCCGCCGCCGCAAAGAGGCGCGCCCAGATGAAATTCTCGACGCCGCCTTGGATCTCTTTGTTGAGAAGGGCTTTGATCGCACAAGGGTCGAGGACATCGCCACGCGGGCGGGCGTCTCGAAGGGTGCGGTCTATCTCTATTTTTCCTCGAAAGACGCGGTGATCGAGGCGCTGGTGGACCGGGCCGTGGGGGTGATCGTGGGGGAGGTGGTCGACCAGATCGGTGGTTTTAGGGGCGATCCGCGTGACATCCTGCGCGGCCTTGTGCCTCTGTTCATGGCGCGCATGTCCGACCCGCGCATTCTGGCCGTGCCGAAACTGGTGATCCGCGAAGCGCCGACCCATCCGAAGCTTGCCACGATGTATCGCGAGCGCGTGATCGGCCGCGCCTTGCCCGCGCTTGTCGCGCTGTTTCGTCAGGGTATGGACGGTGGCTATATCCGTAAGGTCGACCCGGAGATGGCCGTGCGCTGTGTCTTGGGGCCGTTTCTCATGCATGTGCTTTTGGCGGATGTGTTCGACATCTGGCCGGACAGTGAGGCGCCAAAGGACCGGCCCAAAGACCTGCGTATCCCCGATCTCATCGACACCCATCTGACCCTGCTCTTTGCGGGCCTCGAGCCTGTCCCCACAGATCCTCATACCGAAAAGGAGCCGCAAAATGGCTGATCTTCCAAGCTGGCTGGCCTCTGTCATCGCGGCGATCTACCCCGGATTTCTCGACACGCCGCCCTATGTCTACGACGGCTATATTGAGGGCGATTTTACCTATGCGGCGCCGGCCTCGGGCGGGCGGATCGAGACCATCGCGGTCTCCGAGGGCGATCAGGTCGCCAAAGGCGCGCTGATCTTTGCGCTGGAAGACGATCAAACCCGCGCAGCGTTGCGTTCGGCTGAGGCGCAATTGGCGCAGGCCGAGGCGCAGTTTGAGAACCTCTCGACCGGCTCGCGGCAGGCGGAGACGGATGTGATCCGGGCGTCCCTCAATCAGTCCCGCGTGGCCTTGGACATCGCGCAGACCCGGCTGACGCGGTCGGAAACGCTTTTGGCCCGAGGCGCCACGACGCAGGCGACGGTGGACGACCAACAGGCCGCCGTGGATGAGGCGCAGGCGGCGGTGACGCGGCTTGAGGCGGAGTTGACAGTCGCCGAACTGCCCGCCCGCGATGCCGAACGGCTGGCTTCCGAAGCGGCGGTGGAGGCAGCGCGCGCGCAGGTCGATCTGGCGCGCTCCGATCTGGACGACCGCAAGGTCTATGCCCCCGTGACGGGCCAAGTGGAAAAGGTGTTCTTCGAGGCGGGCGAAGTGGCCGCTAGCGGCGCGCCTGTGGTGTCGCTTTTGCCGCCGGGCCAGATGACTGCGCTGTTCTTCGTGCCCGAATATGAGCGCGCGGATCTGAACCCCGGCGATGTTGTTGCGCTGTCTTGCGAGGGCTGCGCGCCGGGGCTCAGCGCCAAGATCACCCGGCTCGCCTCCGACCCGCAATACACCCCGCCGATCCTCTACACGAAAGCCGAACGCGGACGGCTCGTCTACCGCATCGAGGCCGAGGTGATCGACCCGCAGGGCGTGTTGCCGGGGCAGCCGATCACGGTCGATGCCTCCGCCGCTGTGGAGGAGTGAGCCATGCCAGAGAAGGACGATGTGGCCATTTCCGTCACCGGCCTGACCAAGGTTTTCGGCGACCGCAAGGTTGTCGATGACTTCGATATGGAGGTCAAAAAAGGCGCGATTTATGGCTTTCTCGGGCCGAACGGGTCGGGCAAAACCACCACGATCCGCATGATGTGCGGGCTTTTGACGCCGGATGGCGGCGCGGGGCAGTGCCTCGGCCTCGACATCGTCAAAGACAGCCGCGAGATCAAGAAACGCGTGGGTTACATGACGCAGAAGTTTTCGCTCTACGAAGACCTCACCATCGCCGAGAACCTCGATTTCGTCGCGCGGATGTTCGGGATGCCGGGGCGCAGGCGTCTGGTCGAAGAGGCGGTGCGCGATCTGGGGCTTGAGGGCCGGGCGGGGCAATTGGCGGGCACGCTTTCGGGTGGCTGGAAACAGCGATTGGCGCTTGCCGCCTGTATGATCCACAATCCTGATCTCTTGCTTTTGGACGAGCCGACTGCCGGGGTGGACCCCAAGGCGCGGCGGGATTTTTGGGATGAAATCAGGCGTTTGTCGGCGAAAGGTGTGACGGTTCTGGTCTCGACCCATTACATGGACGAGGCGGTGCAATGCGATCACATCGCCTATATCGCCTATGGCAAAAAGCTGATTGATGGCGCGGCGGAAGACATTCCGACGACCATCGGGCTGTCGACATACGTGGTCAAAGGCCCTGATCTGAGTGCCTTGGAAGAGCGGTTGAAACAGGAGGACGGCGCCGGGCAGGTGATCCGTTTCGGTGCAGAGCTGCATGTTTCGGGGACGGATCAGGACGCACTCGATGCGCTGGCCGCGCGTGAGGCGAACGGGCCCTATGAGTGGCAGGCGAAAAAGGCCGGGCTTGAAGAGGCGTTTATCTATCTCATGGCCGGCGCAAAGGACAATTTCGGCACGCCGCTGGAGGCGGTCCAATGAGCCGTCTGTTTTCGTGGACCCGATTTCTGGGCGTTCTCATCAAGGAATTCATCCAGATGAAGCGCGACCGCGTCACTTTCGCGATGATGATCGGCATGCCGGTGATGCAGCTATTGCTCTTTGGCTATGCCATCGACACCGATCCGCACAACTTGCCGACCTTGGTCGAGGTGGCCGATGAAAACCCCGTGGTACGCAGCCTGACGGCGGCGATGGACACTTCGGACTACTTTGATTTCATTGGCATTGTGACCTCTGAGTTAGAGAGCGCCGAGGCGTTGAAAGACGGCACGGCGACGGTGATCCTGACCGTGCCGCCGGGGTTCGAGCGCGATATGATCCGGGGGCTTAGGCCTGAGATTTTGCTTACAGTCGATGCCTCCGATCCGGTGGCGGCGGGCGGTGCGATTGGCGCGATGAACGGCGTGGTCGAGACCGCGATGAAACAGAGCCTCACGGGGCCTCTGTCCTTTGCGGCGGGCTCAGAGCCGCCCTTCGAAATGGTGGTGCATCGGGCGTTCAATCCGTCGGAGGAAACTTCGATCAACATCGTGCCAGGGCTTTTGGCGGTGATCCTGTCGATGACGATGATCCTGATCACGGCGGTGGCCATCGTGCGCGAGACCGAAAAAGGCACGATGGAAAGCCTGATCGCGACGCCCGTGACCGCGGCCGAAGTGATGCTGGGCAAGATTTTGCCCTATGTTTTCGTGGGATACGTGCAGACCTTCGTCTTTCTGATCGCTGCGCGGGTGCTGTTCAACGTGCCGTTCTCTGGCTCGTTTCTGGCATTCCTCCTGGGCTTTAACCTCTATATCATCGTCAATCTTGCCATCGGATTTCTGGTTTCGACCGTGGCGCGGACCCAGATGCAGGCGATGCAGCTGTCGTTTTTCACCATCCTGCCGACGGTTCTGCTCTCCGGTTTCATGTTCCCGTTTTCGGCCATGCCCGGCTGGGCGCAGACCATCGGCACGGCGATTCCCGCGACGCATTTCCTGCGCCTCGTGCGCAAGGTGATGCTCAAGGGCGGGGGGCTGCCGGAGGTGGCGGGCAATATGATGGCAATTGTGGTGATCCTCGTGGTGGTCGTGGCGATTGCTTTGCGACGCTATCGTCAAACCCTTGACTAAAAGGCGAAAAAGAGAGGGGCGCGCGGTTTTCGAAGGCCCTCTGACGGCCTTGTCATATTCCTATTAAAATAATCAGGATTGACATATCCGACCAAAGAAGTCAGTTAATCTCCCTATGAAGAGTCAGGCGTGTCACAGCACGCAGATTGGAAGGCCTCCGCAGAACGCACGGAAACGCAAAGAGCGGGGGGAGACAAAGGGACAAGACCACATGAAACGTATGATGACGGCCATGATCGCAGCCACGCTTCCGGCCGCCGCTTTTGCGGGCGAAGCCGAAGTTGTGAGCAACTATGCCGATATGGCCCACGCCGTCTATGGCGACAGCCTGATCAAGGCGCAGGAATTGGACGCCGCCATCGCGGATTTTGTGGCGTCCCCCTCCGACGTGACGCTGGCCGCTGCCAAGGCCGCATGGCTTGAGGCCCGCGTGCCCTACCAGCAATCCGAAGTTTACCGTTTCGGCAACCCGATTGTCGACGATTGGGAGGGCAAGGTGAACGCCTGGCCGCTCGACGAAGGTCTGATCGACTATGTCGATGGCTCTTATGGCGGGGCGACTGACGAAAACCCGCTGGCCGCGCTGAACGTCATCGCTACGCCGTCTTTCGAGCTGTCGGGCGAAACCGTCGATGCCTCCGAGATCACGCCAGAACTTCTGGCCGAGACGCTGCACGAGGCCGATGAGGTCGAGGCCAACGTGGCCACCGGCTACCACGCCATCGAATTTCTGCTCTGGGGTCAGGACCTGAACGGCACCGATCATGGCGCGGGCGCACGTCCTTACACCGACTATCTGACGGGTGAGGATTGCACCGGCGGCAACTGTGAGCGCCGGGCCGAATACCTCGTGTCCGCGACGAAACTTTTGGTCTCCGATCTGGAATGGATCACCGAGCAATGGGCCGAAGGCGGCGAAGCGCGCGCGGCAGTGGTCGACGATCCGGCCGCGGGCATCACCGCGATGCTCACCGGCATGGGCTCGCTGTCCTACGGCGAACAGGCGGGCGAGCGGATGAAGCTTGGCCTCATGCTGAACGACCCCGAAGAAGAGCACGATTGCTTCTCCGACAACACCCACAACTCGCATTTCTATGACGGCATGGGCATCCACAATGTCTATTTCGGCAAATACATGCGCGTCGATGGCACGCTGGTTGAGGGCGAGAGCCTCGCAAGCCTTTTGGCCGAGAAAGACGCAGGTCTTTCGAACGATCTGGGCCATGCGCTGGATCACACGATGGTCGAATTGGCCGAGATCAAAGCAGCGGCGGAAGCCGGGTTCTCCTATGACCAGATGCTGGCACGCGGCAATGAAGCAGGCGAAGAGCTGATCATGTCCGCCGTGGACGCGCTGGTCGCCCAGACCCGCGAGATCGAGCGCGCCGTGACTGTGCTCTCGGCCACCGAGATCGAGGTCGAAGGCTCCGACAGCCTCGATAACCCGGACGCTGTTTTCCAGTAAACACACTTTGGGGCGGCGCATCGAGCGCCGCCTTTTTCCACAAGCTAAGAGCCGAGATCATGATCGTCTGTTCCTGTAACGCCATCTCCGACCGCGACATCCATACCGCCATCGACTGGATGCGGGCCGCGGATCCGGAGACGATCATCACCCCCGGAAAAGTCTACCGCGCTCTGGGGAAATCCCCCGATTGCGGCAACTGCATGTCGCTTTTCCTTTCCTCCATGCGTCAGAATGCTAACCTCAAGGTGCCCGCCGAATTGCGCGGGCTGAAAGAGTACCGCAAGAGAGGATAATCCCATGAAAGGCGACGCCAAGGTCATTGAGTACCTGAACGCAGCACTCCGGTCCGAATTGACAGCCGTTTCCCAATACTGGCTGCACTTCCGACTTCAGGCCGATTGGGGGCTGGCGAAAATGGCCAAGAAATCGCGCGAGGAAAGCATCGAAGAGATGAACCACGCCGACAAGCTGATCGACCGAATCATCTTCCTCGAAGGCCACCCGAATTTGCAAAAACTCGATCCGCTGCGGATCGGTGAAACCCCGAAAGAAACGCTCGAGGCGGATCTCGCCGGCGAGCAGGACGCGCTGACGCTCTACAACGAGGCGCGGACTTACTGTGAATCTGTCGGCGACCACGTGTCGAAAGCGTTGTTCGAAGAGCTGATCGCCGACGAGGAAGGCCATGTTGATTTTCTCGAAACCCAGCTCGACCTCTACGCCCGTCTTGGCGAGCAAGGCTATGCGCTGCTCAATGCGGCCTCGATGGACGAAGCCGAATAAGGCCACGCTCATTCTCACTCTGTCCCTTATGGGGCAGGGTGCGTTTGCCGACCAACTTCTGATTTCTGGCCTGACAACTGATCCGCATCTGTCCACTGCGCCCCGTACGAAGGCCGAGCGCGCGCGAATTGCGACGGTCATCGCACCCACAACGGATTTCACCAAAGCCGAAGCCTTCGAGGCCAACCAAGGCGGCGCGGGCACCGTCGCCGATCCGGGCGATGACACCGCTTTCACCTTGCCGCCTGCGACGCTGCCCTTTGAGAAGAAGCTCGATTTCGAACTGGGCAATGCGCTCTTTGCAAAGCTCTGGGTCTCCTCGCCATCCTCCACCAAAGCCTCCGACGGGTTAGGCCCGCTTTATAATGCGCGCTCCTGCCAGCGCTGCCACGTCAACGACGGACGCGGCCATCCGCCCGAGCACGCGGGTGACGACCGCACTTCGATGTTCCTGCGTCTCTCCGTGCCTGCGGGCGACGCGCCTCTGAGTGAGCTTGAGACTTATCTGGCGCAGCTCGACAGAGAAAACGCCACCCCGCGCACCCGCCCCGTGCCGGGCTATGGCGGGCAATTGCAGGATCTGGCGCTTGTCGGGTTTGCCCCCGAGGGCCGGATGGAGATCACCTATCAGGAGATCCCCGTCACGCTTACGGGCGGCGAAGTGGTCACCCTGCGTCAGCCGACCTATAGCATCAGCAATCCGGGTTACGGGCCGCTACCCGACGACCTGCAACTCTCCCCCCGGATCGCCAACCCGATGATCGGGCTGGGGCTTTTGGAGGCGATTCCCTCCGAGGACATCCTCGCGCGCGCGGACCCGGAAGATTTCGACGGCGACGGCATCTCCGGGCGACCCAACGTGGTCTGGTCACGGCATTTTGATGCGCCCATGTTGGGACGCTTCGGCTGGAAAGCCGGCGAGCCGACGGTCGAAGAACAGTCCGCTGCGGCCTTTCACGGCGACATCGGCATTTCCTCTCCACTCTTCCCGGCGCCCTCGGGCGATTGCACGGCGGAACAGGCCGACTGCCGCGCGGCCCCCCACGGCGCAGGCGATGCGCGCGGCGATGAGATCGACCAGATCGGCATGGATTTGGTGACGTTTTATGCGCAAAACTTGGCGGTGCCCATGCGTCGCGACGTGGATGACCCAGAGGTCCTGCGCGGCAAAGAGATGTTTGCCGAGGCCGGATGCGCCGCCTGTCACACCCCGAAACATGTCACCGCACGGCTCACGGAGGGGAACGACGCCCCGCGCTCGTTCCAACTCATTTGGCCCTACACCGACCTGTTGCTCCATGACATGGGTGAAGGGCTGGCCGATCATCGTCCCGAACATCGCGCGACAGGGACCGAATGGCGCACAGCGCCTTTGTGGGGGATCGGTTTGACGGCGCGCGTTTCAGGGCCTACGACCTACCTTCATGACGGACGTGCGCGTACGCTTTTGGAAGCGGTGCTCTGGCATGGCGGCGAAGCCCAAAGGGCCCGCGACGCCGTGGTGGAGATGCCGCCCTCGGATCGCGCCGCGCTCATTCGTTTTCTTGAAAGCCTCTAGGGGTCCACCACAGGAGTTCACATGCGTCATCTCTCCGCTCTTTGCCTCTCGCTTGCCCTGGCTGTTCCGCTCGCGCCCGCGATGGCCACGCCTCTGGACGACGCGCTGAGCCGCGCAGTGAACCAACACACCATCCCGGCAGTGGATCGGTTCGATGTCGCGACCGGGTTTTTGGCGGATGCGGCGGAGGCCAATTGCCTGCCGGGCAATGTCAAACCCGCCTATGACGTGGCTTTTGATGCCTGGATGGGTCTTCAACATCTGCACATGGGGCCAGTCGAGAAGAATGGCCGTATCCTCGCCATCGCCTTTTGGCCCGACAAAAAAGGCATGATCCCGCGCACGCTCTCGGGCTACATCGCCGATCAGGACCCGGTGGTCGAGACGCCGGAGGCCTTCGCCGACGCCTCCATCGCCGTGCGCGGTCTCTTTGCGTTGGAATATATGCTGTTTGACGATCAGTTCGATGGCTATGCCGAGGACAGCTATTCCTGTCAGTTGGTCCAAGCCATCACCCACGACCTGCACCGCATGGCGGCGGAGATCAAAGAGGAATGGATCGCGCCCGACGGGTTCGCCCAGACGTTGCTTATGGCCGGAGAGGCGCCTCAGCCGCTCTATCTGACGAAAGAGGAAAGCGTTCAGGCGCTTTACACCATGCTGACCTCGTCCTTGGAAAACACCAAGGATCAGCGCATCGGACGCCCCATCGGATCGTTCGACAAACCGCGCCCCGCCCGGGCCGAAGCCCGTCGCTCGGGGCGCTCCGCGCGCAACGTGATCCTGCAACTCGAGGCCGCCCGCGATCTGGCGCGCAATCTGGCGCCGGGCGAAATGCCGCTCTCCGAGGATGCTTTCGCGAAAACCATCGCCATGGCCGAGGCGCTGAACGATCCCTCATTCGAAGGCGCGGGCGATCCGATGGGACGACTGAAGATCGAAATTATCGGCCAGAATATCGAGACCATTCTGGGCCATCTCGCCAATGAGGTCGGCGCGCCTCTGGGCGTTTCTGCCGGGTTCAACGCCTCTGACGGCGACTAAGGGCGGCGATTGAATTCCGCCTTTTCCTAAATAAAAACAAGAAACTGGAAATCTTCCTATGAGCACACGTCGCACCTTTCTCAAAGCGGCCTTCGCAGCCGCCATCGTTCCCCGCCTGAGCTGGGCCGATGCCGGATCGCCCGCCTTCCTCGGCGCGGCCAAGGACACCAATGGCGATTACGCGCTTTATGGTTTGGACGAGGCGGCCCAAATCCTGTTCCGCGCGCCTTTGCCGGCCCGCGGCCACGCCGCCGCCGCCCATCCGACCAAGCCTGAGGCCGTGGCCTTTGCCCGTCGTCCGGGCACTTTTGCTGTCGTGGTGAACTGTGCCACCGGCAAGAACACCCATCGTTTGGATGCCCCCGAGGGGCGACATTTCATGGGGCACGGGTTGTTTGTGAACGAGGGCGCGCTTTTGGTGACGCCGGAGAACAATTACGCCGAGAAAAAGGGCGTTTTGGGCATTTGGGACCGCGCCAAGGGCTATGCCCGCGTTGGCGAAGTCGCGACCCACGGCATCGGTCCGCATGACATCCGCGCGCTCTCCGACGGCACGCTGGTGGTGGCCAATGGTGGCATCTTTACCCACCCGGAGATTGGCGAGGGGCGGCAAAAGCTCAACATCGACGAGATGGAACCCTCTCTGGCCTATCTCTCGGCAAGTTTTGCCCTCGAAGAAAAGCTGGTTCTGGCGCCTGAGCTGCATCAGAACTCGATCCGTCACCTCGCGATCGGTCCGGACGATCAGGTCGCCTTTGCCATGCAATGGGAAGGCGATGAGATGGAGCTCGTGCCTCTGATCGGGTTGCATCGCCGCGGCGAAGAGGTGCGTTTGCCCGAGGCCGAGATGGGCGAGCAATATGCGATGAAGGGCTACGCGGGCTCGATTGCCTTTGCGGGCGATGGCTCCGAAGTGGCAATCACTTCGCCGCGCGGCGGGCGGATGCATCGCTTTGCGCCCGATGGCACCTTCTTGGGCGCCGTGCTGCGCGGTGATATTTGCGGGCTGGCGCCCATGCGGGAGGGGTATCTCGGCTCCGACGGCTTTGGCGCGCTTTTGGCGCTCAAGGAGGGCATGTCGCCTCTGAACGCCGTGCCGGGTCTGGCCTGGGACAACCATCTGGTGGCTTTGCCGTCCTTGGCGGGGTGACCGGATGCGCCATTGCAGCTCGATAAAATTTTACAAAAATTTTGTCTAAACTTGAGGCAAAGCGGCAACACCTCTGATTTTGCCGCTTTGTCCAATAGGGTTACCAGAGTATGAATTTCTCATAAGCAACTGTTTTTGTATGATTTTGCGTGGAGTGATCCGTATGCGTTCACAGCCTGCTGCCAAGAAGGTGAGCGCTGATTTTCGAGACAGGTCCCGGGTGCTCTTGCAGCCCCCCCGGTCCGCTACTAAGACTTGGGTAACACTTCCGCGCTAACACATCAGACGACACAACAGGCAGGGCCCGATGAAAGATCCGATTGATACCTACATGAACACGCTCGTTCCCATGGTGGTCGAGCAGACGAGCCGCGGCGAACGCGCCTATGACATCTTCTCGCGCCTCCTCAAAGAGCGCATCATTTTCCTCAACGGCCCGGTGCATGACGGCATGTCATCCCTGATCTGCGCGCAGTTGCTGTTTCTTGAGGCGGAAAACCCGAAAAAAGAAATCGCCATGTATATCAACAGCCCGGGCGGTGTCGTGACCTCCGGCCTGTCGATCTACGACACCATGCAATACATCCGTCCGAAGGTTTCGACGCTGGTGATGGGGCAGGCGGCCTCCATGGGCTCGCTTTTGCTGACTGCCGGTGAAAAAGGCATGCGCTTCTCGCTGCCCAACTCCCGCGTCATGGTGCACCAGCCGTCCGGCGGCTACCAAGGTCAGGCGACCGACATCATGATCCACGCGCAAGAGACCCAAAAGCTCAAGGATCGTCTGAACCAGATCTACGTGAAGCACACGGGTCAGGAATTCCAGACCATCGTCGATGCGCTTGAGCGTGACAATTTCATGTCGCCCGAGGACGCCAAAGAGTTTGGTCTGATCGACGAGATCGTCGAAAACCGCGCGCCGCTCGCGGAGTAACATGACGGGCGTTTCGGCCTCTACGGGTCGAGGCGCCCTTTCGAAATGAGGGAGGAGAGCCGCCACACCGGGTATTCAGGCAGAAAGATTTTGCCATTGTGCCCGAAAAACGGCTGTCCTACACTCTGTCAAATATCGCTCTTTGACCTGTTGGCCTCCGACGGGGCATGGGGCAAAGCACAACGCAAGAGAGCCTGAGGCTCAGGGGAATGTGATGAGCAATTCGTCCGGTGGTGACAGCAAAAACACGCTCTACTGCTCGTTCTGCGGCAAGAGCCAGCACGAGGTGCGCAAACTGATTGCGGGGCCGACCGTGTTCATCTGTGACGAATGCGTCGAGTTGTGCATGGACATCATCCGCGAGGAGACCAAGACCTCGGGTCTGAAATCCTCCGAAGGTGTGCCGTCGCCGAAAGAGATTTGCCAGGTGCTCGATGATTACGTCATCGGCCAGGCGACCGCGAAACGCGTGCTCTCGGTGGCTGTGCACAACCATTACAAGCGTCTCAATCATGCCGCCAAAGGGGCGGGGGACATCGAGCTTGCGAAATCGAACATCCTGCTGATCGGTCCGACCGGTTGCGGTAAAACGCTTTTGGCCCAGACGCTGGCGCGCATCCTCGATGTGCCCTTCACCATGGCCGATGCGACCACGCTGACCGAGGCGGGGTATGTGGGCGAGGATGTGGAAAACATCATCCTCAAGCTGTTGCAGGCGTCTGAGTATAACGTCGAACGGGCGCAGCGCGGCATCGTCTATATCGACGAGGTCGACAAGATCACCCGCAAATCCGACAACCCTTCGATCACCCGAGACGTGTCGGGCGAGGGCGTGCAACAGGCTTTGCTGAAAATCATGGAGGGCACCGTGGCCTCTGTGCCGCCGCAGGGCGGGCGCAAGCATCCGCAGCAGGAATTCCTGCAAGTCGACACCACGAACATCCTGTTCATCTGTGGTGGCGCCTTTGCCGGCCTCGACCGCATCATCGCGCAGCGCAACAAGGGCACAGCGATGGGCTTTGGCGCCGATGTGAAAAACGATGACGACCGCGGTGTTGGCGATCTGTTCAAAGAGCTCGAGCCCGAAGATTTGCTGAAATTCGGCCTGATCCCGGAATTCGTTGGCCGTCTGCCGGTTCTGGCGACGCTCGAAGACCTCGACGAGGACGCGCTGGTCACCATCTTGACCCAGCCGAAAAACGCTCTGGTGAAACAGTATCAGCGTCTTTTCGAGTTGGAAGACACCGAACTGAGCTTCACCGAAGAGGCGCTCACCGCCATCGCCAAACGCGCCATCGAGCGCAAAACCGGCGCGCGCGGTCTGCGCTCGATCCTCGAAGACATCCTTCTGGACACGATGTTCGAGCTTCCGGGCATGGACAATGTGACCGAAGTTGTGGTGAACGAAGAGGCTGTGAACTCTGAGGCGAAGCCTTTGATGATCTATTCCGAGGATGACGCCAAGGAAAAGACCGCCTCCTAAGAGGTGAAATTACTCATTTGCAAGCCCCGTCGCGGTTCCCGTTGGCGGGGCTTTGCTTTTGCTCCGTGACTTGAAGCGAATTTGAGCCGGAAAAGGCTGTAGGGCCTCGGCTGCCCTCTGGACCTCCGCGCGCGGATGGTTCATAGAGAGAACCAAGCGAAATTCGAAAGGTGACACCGTCATGGGGATTTTGAACACGGCACTGCGGGCGTTGATCTGGTGGAAAGGCCAAACCATCGGGACGCAGCTTTTCACATGGCGTCACGGCATCAAGGTCGGCGAAGATGCCCAGGGCAATGCCTTTTATCGCAATGAAAACGACAGCCGTCGTTGGGTCGTCTACAATGGCGATGTCGAAGCCTCCCGAATCAGCCCGGATTGGCACGGCTGGCTACACCACACCTTTGCGAACCACCCGGGCCATGAGGCGCTTGAGCACAAGCCTTGGGAAAAAGAGCACGTCGAAAACCTGACCGGCACTGTGGCGGCTTATGCTCCCGCAGGCTCCATCCGTAAGCCCATGCCGGTTGAGCGTCGCGATTACGAGGCGTGGCAGCCCGAATAATGGCCGAAAATCCGACAGAAGTCGCGGTGGGCGCTGGTGTTGTGGCGCTGGCCCTGGGGTTTCTGGTCTATGCGGGCCAGATCACCGGGTTCGGCGCAGGCGCGTCCGAGCACTACCAGTTGACCGCCTCTTTCCGCTCCGCCGAAGGCATCTCGGCAGGCACCGATGTGCGCCTCGCGGGCGTCAAGATCGGCACGGTGACAGACCTCGACCTCAACCGCGACACCTTCCGCGCCGAAGCAAAACTGACGCTCGACGGCGATATTGCGCTGCCGGATGACACCGCCGCGATGATTTCGTCCGAGGGTCTTCTGGGCGGCAATTTCGTCGAACTTGTCCCCGGTGGCTCGATGTTCAATTTCGAGGACGGTCAGGTGATCGCGGACACGCAAGGTTCTGTCAGCCTGATCAATCTTTTGCTGAAATTCGTGACCGGAAGTGGCGACGACGGAGCCACGGAATGATCCGTCGCAGGGCCCTTATCACCGCAGCCTTGGTCTTGAGCGCCCCCGCTTGGGCGCAAGACGGCGGGTTCAACGACGATCTGGAAACCGGTCTCGATGAGATCATCATCCAGCCTATGGAAGAGGGCGGGGAGGTTGGCGGTTTTGGCGCGGGCGGGCTTTCTCTCGAAGATCTGCAAAACCTGCCGAACGATGGCTTTCAGCAAGAGCTTAAGGACATCACCACCGAGTTGCAGGAAAATGTTGTCTCCGCCTCCGGCGCCACGGTGCGCGCGCTCGACAAGCTGACCGGCCAAGTCGCCGATCTGACGCTAGAGACCGGTGGCACGCAAGTTTTCGGACGGATTGAGGTGTTTCTGGGCGATTGCCGCTACCCAGAGGACAACCCCTCGGGCAATGCCTATGCCTATCTCGTGGTCCGCGCCCAAGGCGACGAGGCCCCTGTGTTTTCCGGCTGGATGGTCGCCTCAAGCCCGGCTTTGAACGCCATGGACCACCCTCGTTACGACATCTGGCCCCTGAGCTGTAGCACGTCCTGAGGTGTCAGGGGCTTTGCGTGCGCCGTGAAATCTGCCCGTGTTGTCAAGGCTTTGCTCAGGAGTGCGCGATATTCGGATCGAGGAATTTCAATCCCGCCGAGGCTGGCGAGATGCTCGGTCAGAAATTGCGTGTCAAAGAGTGTGAAGCCTGAGCGTCTCAGATGCGCGACCAGATAGGCCAGCACGATCTTTGAGGCACTGGGCACGCGCGAAAACATGCTTTCGCCGAAGAACGCCGTGCCTATGGCCAACCCATAGGTGCCGCCGACCAGCCGATCCCCCTCCCAAAGCTCGACGGAATGGCCAAAGCCCATCTCGTGCAGCTCCGTGTAGAGATCGAAAATCGTATCGTTGATCCAGGTCTCGTCGCGATCCGCACAACCCTCCATCACGGCCTCGAAGGCCTGATCGAAACTCACGCGATAGCGGTCTTGCCGGATCAGCCGGGCCAGTGAGCGCGAGATGTGAAACCCGTCCAAAGGAATGATGCCCCGCTCGCGCGGATCGACCCAAAAGAGGCTCTCATCCTCACGCGATTCCGCCATGGGAAAGACGCCATTGGCATAGGCTTGCAGGATCAATTCCGGGGTGAGTTCGACGTGGTTCATGGCGGCAAATGTGACGTGGGTGCGGGCAAAAGAAAAGGCCGCGCATCACACGCGGCCCTTCAAACTTTAGAAACGTTTCAGGTCAGCCCAGATTGGCCTCAAGCCATTTTTCCAGCCAGTGGATGTTGTAATTGCCCGTGAGCACATCCTCTTCCTGCAACAGCGCGTGGAACAGCGGGATCGTGGTGTCGACACCATCGACGATCAGCTCGCCCAGAGCACGGTTGAGACGCGCCAGGGCTTCGGGCCGGTCACGCCCATGGACGATCAGCTTGCCGATCAAACTGTCGTAATAGGGCGGGATCGTGTAGCCGTCATAAAGCCCGGAATCCATCCGAACGCCCAGACCGCCAGGCGCGTGATATTGCGTGATTTTGCCGGGGCAGGGCGCAAAATTCGGTAGTTTCTCGGCGTTGATCCGCACTTCGATGGCATGACCATCCAGCAGCAACTCGTCCTGCGTGAAGGACAGCTTTTCGCCAGATGCGACACGAATTTGTTCGCGCACGAGGTCCTGACGGAAAATCGCCTCAGTCACAGGGTGTTCCACCTGAAGACGGGTGTTCATCTCGATGAAATAGAACTCGCCGTCCTCGTAGAGAAACTCGATCGTGCCTGCGCCCTTGTAGCCCATCTCCGCGATGGCCTTGGCACAGATGCCGCCGATACGGGCGCGCTCTTCGGGGGAAATCGAGGGGCCGGGAGCCTCTTCGAAAACCTTCTGGTGACGGCGTTGCAGCGAACAATCGCGCTCGCCCAGGTGGACACCGCCGCCTTGACCGTCGCCGAAGACCTGCACCTCGATGTGACGCGGCTTCTGGAGATATTTCTCCATGTAAACCTCGTCATTGCCGAAAGCGGCTTTCGCCTCGGAGCGCGCGGTGCGGAAGGCAACTTCAAGCTCGGCCTCGTTCAGCGCCACTTTCATGCCGCGACCGCCACCACCGGCGGTGGCTTTGATGATGACCGGATAGCCCATGTCGGCGGCGGTCGTCTTGGCCGTCGCCACATCGGGCACGCCGCCTTTGGAGCCGGGGACCACGGGGATGCCCAGTTTCTCGGCGGTCTCTTTCGCGGTGATCTTGTCGCCCATCTGGCGGATGTGTTCCGCCGACGGACCGATGAAGGTCAGGTCGTGATCTTCGACGATCTGCACGAAGGCGGCGTTCTCAGACAGAAAGCCATAGCCCGGGTGGATCGCCTGAGCGCCGGTGATTTCACAGGCGGCGATGATGGCCGGGAAGTTCAGGTAGGACTGGGCCGAACTGTTCGGGCCAATACAAACCGCTTCGTCGGCCATCCGCACATGCATGGCGTCGGCGTCGGCGGTGGAATGGACGGCCACCGATTGGATGCCCATCTCGCGACAGGCGCGGATCACCCGCAGGGCGATCTCGCCCCGGTTGGCGATGAGGATTTTATCGAACATCGACAAACCCCTTATTCGATGATCATCAGAGGGGCGCCGAATTCGACCGGGGTGCCATCGTCCACGAGGATGCGTTTCACGGTCCCAGATTTCGGCGCGGGGATATGGTTCATGGTCTTCATGGCTTCGACGATCAGAACGGTCTGACCTTCGGAGACCTTGTCACCCACGCTCACGAAGGGTGCGGCGCCTGGTTCGGCGGCAAGATAGGCGGTGCCGACCATCGGCGAGGGCACGGCGTTCGGATCGTTGGCCGGGTCGCCTGCGTCGGAGGCGGCGGCCGGTGCTGCGGCGGCGGGTGCGGCAGCCGGGGCGGCGGCGACAGGTGCGGGTGCTGCCACGGTCTGAATGACCTGCGGGGCGGCGCGGCTCACGCGGACGTTGAGGCTGTCATTGTCGCCATATTCACGCATGACTTCGAGTTCGGTGAGCTCGTTGGCGCTCAGGAGTTCCGCCAATGCCTGAATGAAAGCCACGTCGGCGTCGTTTTGCTTTGTCATATGTTCAACTCGGTTTTGGGCCGCTCAGGTCTCAAAGGGTACCAGATTTGGCAGAGCGTTCGAGCCCAGGCTGATTGATCTTCTGAGTTCCGTATATAGGCCTTGTGACGTTGCGTGAAAACCCGATAACCGACCCTGGTCCGGGGAGAATGGCGCAAACTCTGCCTATGTTTTGGGCGTCCACGCATGATTATGCGGCGTGAAGAGCGGGATAAGACCGAAAATAACCGGATCATAAATTTTACCGCTTGATAAAAAAATGAAGCCTGCCACGCTCGAGTCACCAATAAAAGCAAGCCAACAGGGAGCAAGCCCGATGACCAACAGCCCGCTGACGCCCGGCATCACCGCCGGACGCCTGCCCGAGGAGAGCTATGCCGCGCAGTTTTCCGATCTGCACCCGGTGCTCGACGATCACGAGGCGCTCGTCGCCGCAGACCGGTGTTATTTCTGTCATGATGCACCCTGCATGACGGCGTGCCCGACCTCGATCGACGTGCCCCTGTTCATTCGCCAGATCATGACCGGCACGCCCGAGGCAGCGGCCAAGACGATATTCGACCAGAATATTCTGGGCGGCATGTGCGCGCGGGTCTGTCCGACAGAGACACTTTGCGAAGAAGTTTGCGTGCGCGAGATCGCAGAGGGCAAACCCGTCGAGATCGGGCGTTTGCAACGCTACGCCACCGACGCGCTGATGGCGAAAGGCGTGCATCCCTACAGCCGCGCCGAGGCGACCGGAAAAACCGTCGCCGTGGTGGGCGCGGGCCCTGCGGGGCTGGCGGCGGCGCATCGTCTCGCCATGAAGGGCCACGACGTGGTGATGTTCGACGCGCGTCCGAAATCCGGCGGGCTCAACGAATATGGCATCGCCTCCTACAAGGCGCCCGATGGCTATGCCCAAAAAGAGGTCGACTGGCTGATGCAGATCGGCGGAATCACGGTTGAGACCGGCAAGAAACTCGGCGACGGGCTGACGCTCGACGGGTTGAAGGCCGACTATGACGCCGTGTTCCTCGCCATCGGTCTGGCGGGCGTCAATGCGCTCCGCGCCGAGGGCGAAGACACCGACGGCGTTCTCGATGCGGTGGAGTTCATCTCTGAACTGCGTCAGGCCGAAGACCTCTCGAAACTGCCCGTTGGCCGCAATGTCGTGGTGATCGGCGGCGGGATGACCGCCGTGGATGCCGCGGTGCAGGCGAAACTTCTGGGCGCGCAGAATGTGTCTATGGTCTATCGCCGAGGCCGCGCCAGCATGTCGGCGTCCGAGTATGAACAGGAACTCGCCGCCTCGAAAGGCGTGCAGATTTTCTACAACGCGGCCCCCGTTGCGGTCTACGGCGAGGGCGCGGTCGAGGAGGTCGAGTTCGAATACACTTCCGAGGAGGGCGGCAGCCTGAAAGGCACCGGCGAGACCTTCCGCTTGCCTGCCGATCAGGTGTTCAAGGCCATCGGTCAGACACTCGACGGTGCGCCCGAAGGCATCGAGGTCACCGGCGGCAAGATCACGGTCGATGCCGTGGGACGCACCTCGATTGCGGGCGTCTGGGCCGGGGGCGATTGTGCCTCGGGCGGCGAAGACCTAACCGTGACCGCGGTGTCCGAGGGACGTGACGCCGCCGAAGACATCCACGCCAAGCTGATGGAGGGCTGAGCCATGGCCGATTTGACAAGCACCTTTTGTGGCATCACAAGCCCGAACCCCTTTTGGCTGGCCTCCGCGCCGCCGACCGACAAGGAATACAACGTCCGCCGCGCCTTTGAGGCCGGGTGGGGCGGTGTGGTCTGGAAAACGCTGGGCGAAGAAGGTCCGCCGGTCGTCAACGTCAACGGGCCGCGCTACGGGGCTATTCATGGCGCTGACCGCCGGTTGCTGGGGCTCAACAACATCGAACTGATCACCGACCGTCCGCTGGAGGTGAACCTCGAAGAAATGACGCGGGTGAAAAAGGACTACCCGGACCGGGCGCTGATTGCCTCCGTCATGGTGCCCTGTGACGCCGACAGTTGGAAGTCGATCATCCCGCGCATTGCGGAGACGGGATGCGACGGGTTCGAGCTGAACTTTGGCTGTCCGCATGGCATGGCCGAGCGCGGCATGGGTTCTGCCGTGGGGCAGGTGCCGGAATATATCGAGATGGTGACACGGTGGTGCAAGGAATCGACCGACCTGCCGGTCATCGTGAAACTGACGCCCAACATCACCAACGTGCTCTACCCGGCGGAGGCCGCGTTGCGCGGTGGCGCCGATGCGGTCAGCTTGATCAACACGATCAACTCGATCACCTCGGTCAACCTCGATGCGTTTTCGCCCGAACCGATGATCGACGGCAAAGGCACCCATGGCGGCTATTGCGGCCCGGCGGTGAAACCGATTGCGATGAACATGGTGGCCGAAATTGCCCGCAACCCGGCGACGGCAAAGCTGCCGATCTCGGGCATTGGCGGCGTGACCACCTGGCGCGATGCGGCGGAGTTCATGGCGCTGGGTGCGGGCAATGTGCAGGTCTGTACGGCGGTGATGACCTATGGCTTCAAGATCGTCGAAGAGATGATTTCGGGGCTGAGCCAGTACCTTGATGAAAAGGAAATGGCGCTCTCCGATCTGGTCGGCAAGGCCACGCCCAATGTGACGGATTGGCAATATCTCAACCTCAACCACGTCACCAAAGCGGTGATCAATCAGGACGATTGCATCAATTGCGGGCGCTGTTATGCGGCCTGTGAGGACACTTCGCATCAGGCCATCGAGATGAGCCCGGATCGCATTTTTACCGTCAAGGACGATGAATGTGTGGCCTGTAACCTTTGCGTCAATGTTTGCCCGATCGAGGGCTGTATCACTATGAAAACGCTCGAAAAAGGCGAGGTGGATGAGCGGACGGGCACGCCGGTGGGTGACTATGCCAACTGGACGACACATCCGAACAACGTCGCGGCTGTTTCCGCAGAGTGACGCGAGATTTGCCGGCTGATTTCGGTCAGCCGACAGCAGAGCACAACCATTGCCCCGGAGCCTGCGATACGCAGCCGGGGCAAGACATCACGACAGGCCCCGAGAACGTCTCGGGGTTTGTTCTTTCTCGCCTGATGCTCCTGCAGGCAAAGCTCCGCAAGGTCACCCGCTGGTGCGGTGATCAGGGTCGATTTCCATTTTGAAAATTGCGCCATCCTGGCGCTACTGGTTTCGAAGGTCACGTCAGGCGTCAGCCGTCAAAAGGTGTCCTCTGAACCGCCGCCGGGCCGGAGAGCCGGGCTTCTGGATCAATGGCCTCCGCAGGCGCATCGCTGAGCGCCATCACCTCTTCGGTGGCCATGTCTTTGGCATTGTCCTCAGAGGCGTTTGTCGTCACCTCCGGGGCCTCGGTCGCCTCTGCCTTCGCTGCATTTCTCGGTGCAATCGCCGCCTCATCTTCGGCTTGCGTGCGTTTCGCGGCAATCTCGGCAATCGTGTTGCGCAGATCGAGCTCAACCTCAAGGACAGAGGCCTGAAACGCCGGAGTCGGCCCGGTCAGGATGTCTTCGGGGATCTCCGCTGACTCCGTGTCATACGCGTCCGTCATCGCACGCTCCGATGCGGTGTCGGCGGAGGCATCAGATGCCTCGTCGAGTTTATAGGACAGGATATCGCCATTCTGGCCGGGAAGCTCGTTCCCCTTTGTATATGTTGCCGTTCCGTTCAGCGCGGTTTCCGCGATCTGAGGAACGTCTGGCTTCGGCGGATCTGGCGGTTGTCTGAATGCAAATCCACCACCTCCGAAAGCCGGCACGCCCGCGATATTGGTCATGCTAAGCTCCTTTTCTCAGGAGCCCCCACCGACATTCTTTATAATGGGTTATGGTTTTTGAAGGGTTAATATCCCCGAGTATTTTTACTCTTGGTTAACGGGCTTAACGTTTCATCGCAAAAGCGTCGCGCGACTCGCTTTCCAGCGGGTTAAGGGGCCCGATTAAGGTGTCAGCATCCGGCGGAACAGCGTGTCGAGATAGGCCGCCGCGTCCTCGAAATGCGTGTCGCCCTCTGGCCGCAGGATCGCGCGCACCTGGGCGTCGAAATCCGCGTAATGCTGTGTCGTGGACCAGATCGAGAAAATCAGATGATAGGGATCGACCTGCGCCAAAGCGCCAGAGGCGATCCAGCCCTCAATGACCTGGGCCTTTTCATCCACAAGGCTTTTCAATTCGCCCTCGATCTTGTCCATGATATTGGGCGCGCCCTGAACGATCTCATTGGCGAACAACCGGCTCTCGCGCGGGTACTCGCGGGCCATTTCGAGTTTGCGCAAAACATAGGCGAGAAGCTCTTCGACCGGCTCACCGTCCGCCTCGATTTTACGCAGAGGATCGAGCCAATTCTGCATCAACTCGTCGATCAAGGCCCGGTGGATCGCCACTTTCGAGGGGAAATAATAGAGCAGATTGGGCTTTGACAGCCCCGCCGCCTTGGCGATCTGATCAAGCGTGGAGCCGCGAAAGCCATGCTTTGAAAACACGTCCAAAGCCGCTTCCAGGATGGTTTCCGTGTTCTTTTTCTGAATGCGTGTGCGCGGTTGTCGTCCGGGCATGTGTCGCTCGATTCCCATTTCCATCCTGCCTTTTAGCGTCTGTCGCTTTATAATTGCCAAAAAAAACGCCAAATCGAAGTCTGAATTGCCTTAAATCCGCACTTGATGCAAGTTTGCATGGGTTTTAGGCGTTTGCTCTGTTTCGCGTCCGCGCGCGGTGCTGCTAGGGTTCTCTTGACCAAATGGTCAAACTTGTTGGCCGGACTTGAGGGCCTGAGGCGGGCCGCATCTGTTCGGAGACACATGCGATGCCGCCCGACCCCGAGTTGGACCCAGATCATTTGGGACAGGACAGATTTATGGAAAGGAAACCCCATGGCCGCCGCTGGTGAGAACCTCAAGATCAACTCCGAACGTCTCTGGGACAGTCTGATGGAGATGGCGAAGATCGGGCCGGGGGTCGCGGGGGGCTGTAACCGCCAGACGCTGACCGACGAAGATGCAGAGGGACGCAAACTGTTTCAGAGCTGGTGCGAAGCGGCGGGGATGACGATGGGCGTCGATGCCATGGGCACGATGTTCATGACCCGCGAAGGCACCGACCCGGACGCGCTGCCGGTTTACGTCGGTTCGCATCTCGACACCCAGCCGACCGGCGGGAAATACGACGGGGTTCTGGGCGTCTTGGGCGCTTTGGAAGCCGTGCGGACGATGAACGATCTCGGCATCAAGACGAAACACCCGATCGTGGTGACCAACTGGGCCAACGAGGAGGGCGCGCGCTTTGCGCCTGCGATGCTGGCCTCTGGTGTCTTCGCCGGCAAGCTCGATCTGGATTACGCCTACGGGCGCACCGATCTTGAGGGCAAGACCTATGGCGAGGAACTCGCTCGCATCGGTTGGAAAGGCGATGAAGAGGTCGGTGCGCGCAAGATGCACGCGTATTATGAGTTGCACATCGAACAGGGGCCGATTTTGGAGGCCGAGGGCAAGGACATCGGGGTCGTCACCCATTGTCAGGGCCTGTGGTGGCTGGAATTCACGCTCACCGGCAAAGAGGCGCACACTGGGTCTACGCCGATGGCGATGCGCACCAACGCAGGTCTCGCCATGGCGCGAATTCTGGAGATGGTGCAAGAGGTGGCGATGGATCACCAGCCGAACGCCGTCGGCGGTGTCGGCCAAATGCAATTCACGCCCAATTCGCGCAATGTGTTGCCGGGCACGGTGGTCTTTACGGTCGACATCCGCACGCCGGACATCGCCAAACTGACCTCCATGCGCAGCCAGATCGAGGAACGTGCCGCGAAGATTTGCGAAGAGATCGGGGTGGGCTGTTCCGTCGAACCCGTCGGCCATTTCGACCCGGTGACCTTCACCCCGGAGCTGGTGTCGAATGTCCGTAAAGCGGCGGAAACGCTGGGCTATTCGCATATGGACATCGTCTCGGGCGCCGGTCACGACGCCTGCTGGGCCGCCGCCGTGGCGCCCACCACGATGATCATGTGCCCCTGTGTCGACGGTCTGTCGCACAATGAGGCCGAAGAGATCACGCAGGACTGGGCGGCCGCGGGGACCGATGTGCTGTTGCATGCGGTCTTGGAAACCGCTGAGATCGTGGAATGAGTATTTGAGCCAAGAAAAAGCAGGAGCGCGCCGGGGATAAGGCGCGCCGCTTTTGCCAACAAGGAGAGAGTTATGAGCAAGGTGATCAAAGGCGGCACGGTTGTCACCGCCGATCTGACCTATAAGGCCGACGTGAAAATCGAGGATGGCAAAATCGTCGAGATCGGGCCGGACCTGACGGGCGATGAAATCCTCGATGCAGAGGGCTGTTTTGTCATGCCGGGCGGGATCGACCCGCATACGCATTTGGAAATGCCCTTCATGGGCACGCATTCCTCGGATGATTTCTACGCAGGCACGCGCGCGGCGCTGGCGGGCGGCACCACGATGGTCGTCGATTTCGCACTGCCCGATCCGGGGCAGTCGCTTTTGGATGCGATCAAGGTCTGGGACAACAAATCGGCGCGGGCCTGTTGCGATTATTCCTTCCACATGGCGATCACCTGGTGGTCGGAGCAGGTCTTTGACGAGATGAAGACTGTGACCGAGAAGGGCATCAACACCTTCAAACATTTCATGGCCTACAAGGGTTCGTTGATGGTGAACGATGACGAGATGTTCGCCTCTTTCAAACGCTGTACCGAGCTGGGCGCGACGCCTTTGGTTCATGCCGAGAACGGCGATCTCGTGGCCGAGATGACGACGAAACTTTTGGCCGAGGGCAACACCGGCCCGGAGGCCCATGCCTATTCGCGGCCTTCGCAGGTCGAGGGCGAGGCGACCAACCGCGCCATCATGATCGCCGACATGGCGGGTGCGCCGCTCTACGTGGTGCACACTTCTTGCGAAGAGGCGCACGAAGCCATCCGCCGCGCCAAGATGAACGGCAAACGCGTCTGGGGCGAGCCGCTGATCCAGCACCTTGTGTTGGACGAGAGCGAGTATTTCAACGAGGATTGGGACCACGCCGCGCGTCGGGTGATGTCGCCGCCGTTCCGCAACAAAAAGCATCAGGACAGCCTTTGGGCCGGTCTCTCCTCGGGCACTTTGTCCTGTGTGGCGACCGATCACTGTGCTTTCACGACCGAGCAGAAACGCTACGGTGTCGGTGATTTCTCGAAAATCCCGAATGGCACGGGCGGGTTGGAAGACCGACTGCCGGTGCTCTGGACCATGGGGGTCGAGACGGGCCGTATCACGATGAATGAATTTGTCGCCGTAACCTCCACAAATATCGCGAAAATCCTCAACTGCTACCCGCAGAAGGGCGCGGTTCTGGTGGGCGCGGATGCCGATCTGATCGTGATGGACCCGTCGATGTCGAAAACCATCAAGGCCGAGACACAGGCCTCTTCGATCGACTACAATGTTTTCGAGGGGATCGAGGTCACCGCGCTGCCGCGTTACGTGTTGACCCGTGGTTATGTGGCGGTCGACAAGGGCGAGTTGAAGGCCAAAGAAGGCCACGGAGACTTCATCGCCCGCGATCCGAATGCGACGGTGAACAAGGCTCTGTCGAAGTGGAAAGAGCTGACCGCACCGCGTCCGGTGGAGCGTGCCGGGATTCCGGTGACCGGCGTCTGAGCTAAGCTATGGGCAGGGCCGCACAAGGCCCGCCCGCACAACAGGGACAGGCTGCGAAACCGCAGCAAAAATAAAGACATAAGCCAATGAAAAAGCCAGTCATCGACGCGCAGAACGTCGATCTTACCTTTCAGACCAACGACGGGCCTGTGCATGCGCTCAAGGACGTCAATCTCCAGATCGACAAGGGGGATTTCGTGTCCTTCATCGGGCCGTCGGGCTGTGGCAAGACCACGTTCCTGCGCTGCATCGCCGGGCTTGAGACGCCCACCGGCGGCACGCTGACGGTCAACGGGTTGACGCCCGAAGAGGCCCGGAAATCGCGGTCCTACGGCTATGTGTTTCAGGCGGCGGGACTGTATCCGTGGCGCACGATTGCGGGCAATATCAAGCTGCCGCTTGAGATCATGGATTTCCCGAAACAGGACATGGACAAGCGGGTCGAAAAGGTGCTGGACCTCGTGGACCTCAAGGGCTTTGGCAAGAAATACCCTTGGCAATTGTCCGGGGGCATGCAGCAACGCGCTTCGATTGCCCGTGCCTTGGCCTTTGATGCGGAAATTCTGTTGATGGACGAACCCTTCGGCGCGCTCGATGAAATTGTGCGTGATAAGCTGAACGAAGAGGTCCTGAAACTCTGGGCCGCGACCAACAAGACCATCGGCTTCGTGACCCACTCGATCCCCGAGGCGGTCTATCTGTCGACCAAAATCGTCGTCATGTCCCCACGCCCCGGTCGGATCACCGATGTGATCGAGAGCCCGCTGCCGAAAGAGCGCCCGCTCGACATCCGCGACACGCCCGAGTTCATCGAGATCGCGCATCGGGTGCGCGACGGTTTGCGCGCGGGGCATGAGGCATGAGAGGGGTTGTGCGTATCGCGGGCTTTGTGGTTTGCGCTATTGGGGCGGCGATCTGCGCTCTGATCGTCTTGGCTGCGCGCTCCGATTTCACGTTTCGCGGCTGCAGGGACATCCCACGTGCGGAGTGGGGGACGACGGCCAATTGCGCCGATGCGTGGTTCGCGCAGGTGATGTTTGGCGGCCTGACCTTGGGCCTCATCGCGGGCCTTGTGGCGATTTGGTGGGGAGAGCGCGCACATGCGTAACATCCTTCCGATCCTCACCGTTCTCGCAGCCCTCATCGTCATCTGGTACGCGGCGGCCGTCAAGATGAACAGCACATGGACCTATGATCAGGCCGAACGCGCCGGCACAGAGGTCACGTTTTCCGAGTTGATCACCGACACCATGTCGCAAAAACGCCCGCTCTTGCCTGCGCCGCATCAGATCGTGACGGAGCTTTGGGATACGACGGTCGAGAAGAAAATCACCTCGAAACGCTCGATGGTTTATCAAGGCTCGATCACGCTGAAGACCACGCTTTTGGGCTTTGGCTTTGGCATCGTGATCGGCATTGCAATGGCCACCGTCATCGTGCTGAGCCGCATCGGGCGGTTGACGCTCATGCCCTGGGCGATCATTTCACAGACCATTCCGATTGTGGCCTTGGCGCCGATCATTGTCGTGCTCTCAAACGCAGTCGGCACTGGCACGCTCATGGTGCCCAAGGCGATCATCGCCGCTTATCTGAGCTTTTATCCAGTGCTCGTCTCCATGGTCAAAGGCCTGCAAAGCCCGGATCAGATGCAACTCGATTTGCTCAAGACCTATGGCGCCAGCCAGAGCGAAGTCTTCTGGAAACTGCGCCTGCCGTCCTCCATGCCCTATTTCTTTGCCTCGCTCAAAGTTTCCGTCGCCGCCGCCTTTGTCGGCGCTGTGGTGGCGGAACTGTCGACTTCGGCCATCGCGGGGCTTGGCGCACGGATGTTGATCGGGTCGCAATTCGGCGAGCCGATGATCATGTGGGCCGCGCTCTTTGCGGCGGCGATCCTGGCCGCGATCCTGATTTTCCTGGTCGGCGGGTTCGAAAAACTCGCGCGCAATCTGATGGGAGGGCGTGCGGTATGAGACCTGACACGACGTTCGAGAAAATCGCCTGGCCTCTGGGCTTTGGCCTCTTGATCTTGGTGCTTTGGGAGGTCGTGGTGCGTGCCTTTGGTGTCTCTCCCGCGATCCTGCCGCCGCCGACCGCGATTGGGGCCGCCATGGCAGGCTCCCTGCCGATCCTCTGGGAGGACTGGGTGCAAACCGTGGTCAAAGGGGCGCTCAACGGCCTCTGGATGGGCACTTTGGCGGCACTCATTCTGGCGCTGATCATCGACCGCTTCGACTTCCTGAAACGCGGTCTCATGCCGGTGGCGAATTTCTTTGCAGCCCTGCCCATCGTGGGCCTCGCGCCCATCATGGTGATGTGGTTCGGCTTTGACTGGCACTCCAAGGCCGCCGTGGTCGCCATCATGGTGTTTTTCCCTATGTTGGTGAACATCTTAGGCGGTCTGGCGGCGGTCGATCCGATGCAGCGCGACCTGATGCGCACCTATGGCGCGACGCATATCCAGACGCTCCACAAACTGCGCGGACCGGCGGCGCTGCCCTTCCTGTTCAACGGGTTGAAAATCGCCACCTCTCTGGCGCTGATCGGGGCGATTGTTGCTGAATATTTTGGCTCTCCGATCCGGGGCATGGGCTTTCGCATCACGACAGAGATGGGACGCTTGGCAACGGACATGGTTTGGGCTGAGATTGTGGTGTCTGCCGTCACCGGGACCGCGCTTTACGGTCTGGTTGCGGGCATCGAAAAACGGGTGACCTTCTGGCACCCCTCACAACGCGGGTAACCTCGCGACAACGAATGGCACGGGAAAAAAACTCGGCCACAAGACACAACTTGGAGGTTGTAACACGATGAAAAAGCTACTGACGAGCGCCGCTGCTCTGGCCGCTATGAGCTCTGGCGCCTTCGCCGCAGATGACGTGACGCTTCAGCTCAAATGGGTCACCCAGGCCCAGTTCGCGGGCTACTATGTGGCGCTGGAGAAAGGCTTTTACGAAGAAGCCGATCTCAATGTGACGATCAAGCCGGGCGGCCCGGATGTGGCCCCGGTGCAGGTTTTGCTGGGCGGTGGTGCCGATGTCATGGTCGATTGGATGCCGTCGGCTCTGGCCGCACGTGAAAACGGCGCGCCGGTGGTGAACATCGCGCAGCCCTATAAATCCTCCGGCATGATGCTGACCTGTCTGAAAGAAACCGGCATCACCGGCCCCGAGGATTTCCCGGGCAAGACGCTGGGCGTCTGGTTCTACGGCAACGAATATCCGTTCCTGTCGTGGATGGGCAAATTGGGCATTCCGACCGACGGCTCCGAGGGCGGTGTGACGGTCCTGAAACAGGGCTTCAACGTCGATCCGCTGTTGCAAAAGCAAGCCGCCTGTATCTCCACCATGACCTATAACGAATATTGGCAGGTGATCGACGCTGGCATTTCCGCCGACGATCTCATCACCTTCAAATACGAAGACCAGGGCGTGGCCACGCTCGAAGACGGTCTTTATGTGCTCGAAGACAGCCTGACAGATGAGGCCTTCAAGGACAAAATGGCCCGTTTCGTCGCCGCCTCCATGGAGGGCTGGAAATACGCCGAGGAGCACCCGGAAGAGGCCGCCGAGATCGTGCTTGAGTATGACGAGACCGGCGCGCAGACCATGGAGCATCAGGTCCGCATGATGACCGAAGTGGCCAAGCTGACCGCGGGCTCCAATGGCGCGCTGGACGTGGCGGATTATGAGCGGACCGTGGAATCGCTTTTGTCCGGTGGTTCCGATCCGGTGATCACCAAAGAGCCGGAAGGCGCCTATACGCTTGAAATCACCGACGCGGCGCTGAACTAAGCGGCTTCGTTTTTCTCGAAAAAAGACCCGCCCCGGAGCAGATCCGGGGCGGGCTTCACATATCCCGTTTTGTGTGAGGCAGGGTGGGATATGCGTGTCAGATTACGAATTCATGGCTTGTTCAAGCGTCAGGTCACCTTCGACCTCTTCATAATCCGAAAGATCCACATCCGGCATCGCCTTCAGCTCTTCTTCGGTCGCGCCTTGGATCATCACGCTGTTCTCGTCAATCATGGAGAACTGGTCGATCTCGACCAACACGTCATGTTCGGCAATGCCGAGGAAGCCGCCGACACCCACGATCGCCTTGGTTTCACCCTCAGCCATCACGATGGCGTCGATCTCGCCGATGTCTTCACCGGATTCGGTCAGAACCTGGGTGCCGACAATCTCGGACACGGTTTCCTGACCAAAGGTCTCAAGTGCTGCGGCAACGTTTTGAGCACCGTCTTTGGTCGCTTCCCAGGCGTCATTCGCGGTGTCAGCCGTGGCATTGGCCACATCGGAGGCAGCGTCTTCGGCGCCGTCAACCGCGTTGTCCATGGTGCCTTCGGCGCTCTCCATGGCGTCGTCCACAGCCGGGGCCTCCATGGTGGTGTCGCTCTGCATGGTCACACCGTCCTCAGACACGGTCGCATCGGTCTCGCTGGACATTTCGGCAAAGACCGGAGTCGCGGCAAGGCCGATCACAGCGGCGGTGGTCATCAGTTTCTGCGTCAGGGTTTTCATTTCTATTCTCCTCTCAGTCATGCGGTTCGCATGTGGTATGGTGAGACAATGAAATCGGCCCGGTGGAAGTTCCTGAGAAAATCGAAAATGTCTTTGGTTTTTGAAAAAATAATATATAAAACAAGGTGATAAGTCATTTGTTTTCTTTAGATGTTTCTGAGAATGCAGCATTTAAGGCAGTCAGGATTTTATAAAATCCTCGAATTTCTTCTTCCGTGAACCCCTGTGCGAAGGCGTCGATCTCCTGCATTTCGCGCCTGCGGATCGACAGGATTTGCGCGCGCGCGCGCTCCGTGAGCCGGTAAAACTTCGAGGCGCGATGTGCGGGGTTGTCCTCTGTTTCAAGTTTGCCCTCATCCACCAGCGACTTGAGCTCACGCCCGACAAATTGCCGGGTGACGTCGAGATGCGCGGTGATCTGTGGGGCGGTGGCGTGATCGAGTGCCAAAAGCACCTCCAAGATTGCCCGTTGGCCAACCGTGATCCCGGTGCCTTGCAGATCGCGCTCCACCCTTGCGGTGATGTTGCGCAGCAGCGGGCGGGTCAGTTGAATTCCGGCGTAAAGCTGGTCTGCCGTGCGCATGCCGCTCCTCGTTGTGTCGGACATCGCGGTCTCCTTTCTTGTGTTGTAGGGCGGGATGTCTTAATATGTCAACTAAGTTGACGAATCCTTTTGGGCATCCGTGGAGGGCCGATGATGAAATGGTCGACACTTAGCGAAAGACAAATTCTGAAGGCCAAGGCTGAAGGTCAGCTCGACAATTTGAAGGGGGCGGGCAAGCCTTTGAACATGCAAAGCGGTACGGACAGCGATGCGGCGGGCTTTCGCATCATGGCCGAGGCGGGTGTTGTGCCGCGTGAATTCGAGTTGCGCAAAGAGATCGAGGGACTGACTGCGCAGCTGCGTGACACGGTCGAGGCGGAGGCCCGCAAGGATTTGATCCGCCAGATCGCGCAAGTGCAGCTCCGGCTCGATATCGAGGTCGAGGCTCGGCGCAAGTATTATCGCAGTTCCTGAGTCTAGATGAGCGCAGCCGGCGCAAGGCGCCGCGCCGTGGCGCCGCTGCGCAGTTTGAAACGCGCCAGATCGGGGGCTTTGGCCGTGTCCAAAGTGCCCAGATCGAGCCTTTGTACCCCTTCCGCCTTGAGGCGCTGCATGGCCTGCCAAAGGATCAGGTTGTGGGCGTTTGACGCGCGGCCTTCAGGACCGCTGTGTCCGATCTGATAGGTCGCCGTGTTGCTATGGACGACAAAGAGCATTTGCGCATCAGACGCGGTGAACAGGCGCAAAGATCTTGGCGCAACCTCTTGCAGGGCAAGGGTGAACTCCGGGGGAAGCGCACGGTATTTGCCCGCCGTCTGACGGTCTTTTTCCGCCTGCAACAGTGGCATGAGCGCTGCGGGCGTTGCTTCCAGTCGGGCCACCTTGAGCCGCGACGCTTCGGATTTTTTCAACCCGTTGCGCCATTTACCGTTCATCTGCGTGCGAAGTCCCGAGAGGCAGGGCCTCAGGTCCAGTTCCGCAATCTCGGGCGGTGCCGACAGCGGGACGCGTCCCAGACGTTCCTCGGGAGAGGCCAGTTTGATCCCCTGAGGCAGCGCGCGACGCAGGCTCCGCAGGGCGGTTTTACGGCTCATCACGTCAGGCTCATCGAAAAACAGCGGGCCTCGGGTGATGAGATGTGTTCGAATGCCGAACATAGATCGTATCACGATCTGCGCCAGTGCGACAGGCGCCACACCGTCAAAAACGCAAAGCCTCACCACCTCGCGTCCGACACGTTTGGCGGCGTCGCCATAGAGCCAACGCTGGGGCAGGGGCGCCATGACCCGATCCGCCAGCGCCTCCCATGTTTTTTGTGTCTCGATCTCGCGCACATCCATAGGCTCATGCGTGGCAGAAGAGGGTTAACAAACCCTTCAGATGAGGCAGGTTTGGGGGGATCATTAAAAGTTTAATGGAATGTCACAGAGCAGGGCACGTGCATTAACCAATGCGGAAGTGTTCGGGCGCAGGATAGGGAACGTGTAAGAGGAGAAATCATGCAACATTCCCGTTTCCCACGCAATCTGACAGAGGTCGCCTGTTTGCTACAGGTCTGGACTGTCCATCCCCGAATGGGCTTGTCCGCCCGCTGGACGCGCAGTGTTTCGCCCTGACGGCTCTGGTGTAAATGAAAAGCCCGCCCCAAGAGTGCGGAGCGGGCTTTGTGATTTTGCAAAATGCGTTCGCAGTGCGAGTTTTGAGCGTTATGCGCTCAGATTGTACAGCGAATTCGCGATCAACTCCTCGACCACAGCAGGCTCAGCCAGCGTGGAGGTGTCGCCCAAAGACCCGGTGTCGTTCTCGGCGATCTTGCGCAGGATGCGGCGCATGATTTTGCCGGAGCGGGTCTTGGGCAGGCCCGGGGCCCATTGGATGAAGTCCGGTTTGGCGATCGGGCCGATCTCCGTGCGGACCCATTTCTCCAACTCGATGCGCAGCTCGTCCGAGGGTTCGACGTCGTTCATCAGCGTCACATAGGCGTAGATGCCTTGGCCCTTGAGCTCATGCGGCATGCCGACGACCGCCGCTTCGGCGACTTTGGCGTGGGCGACCAGCGCGCTTTCGACCTCGGCCGTGCCCATGCGGTGGCCGGAGACGTTGATCACATCGTCGACGCGGCCGGTGATCCAGTAGTAGCCATCCGCATCGCGGCGGCAGCCGTCGCCGGAGAAGTAATAGCCTTTGTATTGCTGGAAATAGGTCTCCTGAAAGCGCTCGTGATCGCCCCAGACGGTGCGCATCTGGCCGGGCCAGCTGTCCTTGAGGCAGAGCACGCCTTCGGTTTCGGTGTCGGTCAGTTCCTCGCCGGTGGTGGCGTCCAAAATCACCGGCTGCACGCCGAAGAAGGGTTTCGTCGCGGAGCCCGGTTTGGTCGCAATCGCGCCCGGCAGCGGCGTCAAAAGATGGCCGCCGGTCTCGGTCTGCCACCAGGTGTCGACGATGGGGCAATTGCCTTTGCCGACCACCTCATTGTACCAGTTCCAGGCCTCCGGGTTGATCGGTTCGCCCACGGTGCCAAGCACTTTCAGGTCGGAAAGGTCATATTTTTCAACCCATTCGTTGCCCTGACCCATGAGGGACCGAAGCGCGGTGGGGGCGGTGTAGAATTGGTTGACCTTGTGCTTTTCGCAAACGGCCCAGAACCGGCCCGCGTCGGGGTAGGTCGGCACGCCTTCGAACATCACGGTGGTGGCGCCGTTGGCCAGCGGACCGTAGACGATGTAGCTGTGCCCGGTGACCCAGCCGACATCGGCGGTGCACCAGAAGACGTCGCCGTCGTGGTAGTCGAAGACGTATTTATGGGTCAGCGCGGCATAGGCGAGGTAGCCGCCGGAGCTGTGCACGACGCCTTTCGGTTTGCCCGTGGAGCCCGAGGTGTAGAGGATGAAGAGCGGATCTTCGGCATTCATAGGCCGCGGCGGGCAATCGGGGCTGGCGTGTTCCATCAGGTATTTGACGTCGACATCGCGGCCCTGAACCCAGGAAATCTGATCGCCGGTGTGTTTGACGACGAGGCAGCGGACTTTGTCGGAACAGTGCAGGAGGGCGGCGTCGGTGTTGGCCTTCAAAGGCGTGCGACGGCCGCCGCGCGGCGCGGTGTCGGATGTGATGACCAGCTTGGCGCCGCAGTCGTTGATGCGGTTCGCCAGCGCGTCCGGGGAAAATCCAGCGAAAACAATGGAATGGATCGCGCCGATCCGGGCGCAGGCGAGCATCGCGTAGGCGGCCTCGGGGATCATCGGCAGGTAGATCACGACCCGGTCGCCGCGCATGACGCCTTGGCTTAGGAGCACGTTGGCCATGCGGTTCACCTTGTCGGAGAGCTCCTTATAGGTGATGTGCTGGGCGGGCTCGTTGGGATCGTCCGGCTCGAAAATGATCGCGGTTTGCAGGGATTTCTTGGCGAGATGGCGGTCGATGCAGTTGGCGGAAACGTTCAAGACGCCGTCGGAATACCACTTGATATCGACGCGACCGAAATCGAAACAGGTCTTTTTGACCTGCGTGTAGGGCTCCATCCAGTCGAGAACCTTGCCCTGCTCCGCCCAGAAAGACACAGGGTCTTCGACGGACTGTTTGTAAAGCTCCTCGTATTTTTCCTCGGAAATCAAAGCGTTCGCCGCAAACGTGTCGGATGGCGGATAGGATGTGTCGGTCATGCTGGCTCCTCCCAAAGCTGGCCCGACCCGGCGCTTCGGGAGGGGCAATGTCTTAGATGGCCAGATATTCGGCCCTAAGCGCTTCGTTCTCAAGTACTTCTTTAGCACTACCGTCATAGACCACGCGCCCGGTGTCCAAAATCACCGCGCGGTCGGCGAGATTGAGGGCGCGCACGGCGTTTTGTTCGACGAGAACGGTGGTGATGCCTTGGTCTTTGATGATGCGGAGCGTCTTTTCGATCTCGTCCACAATGACCGGCGCGAGGCCTTCGTAAGGCTCATCGAGCAAGAGCACCTTGATGTCACGGGCGAGTGCCCGGGCGATGGCGAGCATCTGTTGTTCGCCACCAGACAGCGTGATGCCCTCTTGCTTGCGCCGCTCACGCAGGCGCGGGAAGAGATCGTACAGCCGATCCAGAGACCAGCCGACGGGTTCGACGATCTGCGCCAGTTGCAGGTTTTCCTCGACCGTCAGGCCGGGAATGATGCGGCGATCTTCCGGCACCAGAGCGATGCCTTCGACGGCGGCCTCATAGGAGGTTTTCGTGTGCAAGTGCTTGTGGTCGAGCCAGATCTCGCCATGGGTCACCGCCGGGCTGTCGAGGCGGGCAAGTGCGCGGAGCGTCGAGGTCTTGCCCGCGCCGTTGCGGCCCAGAAGGGCGAGGATTTCGCCCTCATGGATGTTAAAGGTGACGCCCTGCACGATGTAGCTTTCGCCATAGTAGGCATGCACGTCCCAGGCGGAGAAAAACGCGGGCGCGGTGCTGGCATGGTTGGCATTCGGGTTGAAGTTGTCGCTCATCTTTTACACCTGCTGCGTTTCGCCCAGATAGGCTTCTTTGACTTTGGGGTTGCCCTTGATGTTGTCGGGGGTGTCCTCCACGAGCGGCGTGCCTTGGGCCAGAACGGTGATCCGGTCCGCGAGCGAAAACACCACATGCATATCGTGCTCGATGATCGCGATGGTGATGTCGCGTTTCTCTTTGATCTCTTTGAGCAATGCGATGGTGTTATTGGTGTCGGCCCGTGCCATGCCGGCGGTGGGTTCGTCCAGCAACAGAAGTTTCGGTTCCTGCACCAGACACATGGCGATCTCCAACCGCCGCTTGTCGCCGCGCGACATGGAGGACGCAATCATCTCGCGTTTCTCCAACATGCCGACGTCCGCGAGCATGGCTTCGGCCTTGGCGATCAGCTCGGCCTCTTCTTCGATGCTCTCGATGGCATGCATCCGAAACGCCCCGTCGCGTTTCGCGAAACAGGGGATCATCATGTTTTCCATCACCGTGAGATCGCCAAAGATTTCAGGGGTTTGGAAGACGCGGGAAATGCCCATCTGATTGATCTCATGCGGTTTGCGTCCCAGAACCGAGGTGCCCGCGAAGGTGACGGAGCCTTCATCCGGGATGAGTTTGCCGACGAGACAATTGAGGAGCGTCGATTTCCCCGCACCATTCGGGCCGATGATGGCGTGGACGGTGTTTTCCTGGATCGAGAGATTGACGTCGCCCAGGGCCTGAAGGCCGCCGAAGCGTTTGCCGACGCCTTTGACTTCAAGAATTCCCATGTGTGGTCCTCCTGACTGTGGTGTCCAAGCCGTGCGGTCGACTGACCGGGGGCTGGTGATAAGAGGTTTCAGCGGTGTGCTTTATGTTGGCAAAATCCGAAAAACACTGAATCGGTGTGGTGCTTTGCAAATCGCCAGACCGAGGGACGGGCCATGCTGAAAGCATGCGATTGGCGCATGACCGATGGCGCGGCGGCCTGCGGCCTTTGTTTCGCGCCGGGGTCGGGAGTGAGGTCATGTTCATTCTCCTGCCACACGTTTGCCGGGATCGGGGCGGTGCTCCGGGTCCGGGTCATCGTATTTGTCGCGCTTTTGCGAGCCGTGTTTGATCCGTTTCGACAGCCGCCGCAGCCCTTCGATCAGACCGCCCGGCAGGAAGGTCACGACCAGCATGAAGGTCACGCCAAGGGTCAGGTGCCAGCCTTCGCCGGTAAAGCGCGCAAAGACCCAGATCACCACATCTTCCACGCCGTCGGGCAGGAACGAGAACCAATTGTGCAGCACGCCTTCGTTGATCTTCGAGAAGATGTTCTCGAGATATTTGATCACGCCCGCACCAAGAACCGGCCCCATCAGGGTGCCTGCGCCGCCCAAGATGGTCATGATCACGACTTCACCGCTGGCCGTCCAAAGCATCCGATCTGCGCCCGCCAGCGGGTCCATCGCCGCCAAAAGCCCGCCTGCAAGCCCCGCATACATGCCGGAAATCACGAAGGCCGCCAGAGTGTAGGGTTTGGGATCAAGGCCGGTGTAGGTCATGCGCTGCTGGTTCGATTTCACGGCCCGAAGCATCATGCCGAAGGGCGAGCGGAACAGCCGGATCGCCACGTAAAACGCCAGGATCGCGATGAAGGCGCAGAAATAATAGCCGACATTAAAGGTGAACACCCGGCCCAAAGCCTCTAGTTTATAAGAGGAATTCATCGCGAGGCCGAAAATGTTGGTCACCGGCAGCGAGCTGCCCTCTGTCGCGCCATCGAGGATGCGCGGATCATCGAGGGCAAGCTGCAAGCCGGTCTCGCCATTGGTCAGGGGCGTGAGCACGGAATAGGCCATCTTGTAGGACATCTGCGCGAAGGCCAGTGTCAGGATCGAAAAGTAAATCCCCGACCGGCGCAGCGAGACATAGCCGATGGCGGCGGCGAAGAGGCCGGAGACCACCATGGCCAAAAGGATCGCGGGGATCACATTCATGGTCAAAAGCTTCATCATCCAGACAGCGGCATAGGAGCCGATGCCAAGGAAGGCCGCGTGGCCAAAGCTGAGATAGCCAGTGAGACCGAAGAGAATGTTGAAGCCCACCGCGAAGATGCCAAAGATGGCGATCTTCTGCATCAGATCGGGATAGCCGCCGTTGAACTGCGCAAGTTCCGACCCCGCCGGAAAGGGTTGCAACAGGATCGGCGTCAGCAAGGTGAGTGCGATCACGATCAGCAGGAAAGAGCTGTCTTTTTTGTTAAGCCCGAACATATTTTAGTCCTCCATCACGCCTTTTTTGCCCATCAGACCGCGCGGACGGGTCAGAAGGATCACGATGGCGACGACATAGATGATGATCTGGTCGATGCCGGGAAGCACCGATTTGACGGCATTCATCGACGAGAAACTCTCCAGAATGCCCAAGAGGAATCCCGCAGCCACAGCGCCGGGCAGGGAGCCCATGCCGCCGACCACCACGACGACGAAGCAGAGCACCAGAAAATCCATACCCATGTGATAGTTAGGCGAGAGGATCGGTGCGTACATCACCCCCGCCACGCCCGCGACGGCCGAGGCCAGCCCGAACATGATGGTGAACCGCCGGTCGATGTTGATGCCCAAAAGCCCCACGGTCTCGCGATCTGCCATGCCGGCGCGCACAACCATACCAAAGGTCGTGAATTGCAGGAATGAGAACACGGCGCCGATGACGACAGCGGCAAAGCCGAAATAGATCAGCCGCCAGTAGGGATAGATGATCATATTCGGATCAAAGCCGAGCATCGCGCCGAAATCGAAGGAGCCTTTGAACGCATCAGGCGCCGGGGTCGAGATCGGGTTGGCACCGTAGAAATACTTGATGATCTCCTGCAAGACGATCGCCAGACCAAAGGTCACAAGGATCTGGTCGGCATGCGGACGTTTGTAGAAATGCTTGATCAACCCGCGTTCCATGGCAAACCCCACAGCGATCATGATCGGAATGGAAAACAGGATCGCCAAGGGCACCGACCAGTCGATCAAAGCATGACCGAACTCGGGCCCGAACCAGGCCTCGACATAGGGCGTCTTGATCTTGGCCGGATTGCCGAGGAAATCGACTTTGTCGGGATCAATCGTCTCAAACGACAGGTTCAAAAGCTTGGACAGCGTCACGGCACAAAAGGCGCCGATCATGAAAATCGCGCCATGGGCGAAATTGACCACGCCTAAGGTGCCGAAAATAAGCGTCAGCCCCAGCGCAATGAGCGCATAGGCCGAGCCCTTGTCCAGCCCGTTGAGCAATTGCAGAAGGATGGTTTCCATGGTCCCACCTGTGGTTGCGCCAAAGCTCTCCCGGTCCCGTCACGGCATCCGCGACGGGGGGAGGTTTTCGGCAATGGTGTTAAAGATGGGCGGCCCGCCGTTTTACGGTTCAGGCCGCCCTTGCCTTTGGGGGACCTCCCTAGGACATCCCCCTCGCGTGGAAAGGCTTAGCCCGCGTTACAGGCGCCAAGCGCGCCGCCTGCGAACATCGGGTGATCCGGGGCGTAGGTGACCTGCGACGCCGGGGTGACCTCGACCACTTCCAAGAGGTCGAACTCAGACGTCGGGTTCTCTTTGCCGCGCACCACGAGCACGTCTTTGAAGCACTGGTGATCCTCGGCGCGATAGAGCGTCGGCCCGTTGCCCAGCCCGTCGAACTCAAAGCCTTCGAGCGCTTCGACGACGGCACAGGGGCTGAACGACCCGGCGCGTGCGACAGCATCGGCGTAGAGCAGGGTCTGCACATAACAGGTGTGCGCGGCCTGCGACGGCGGGAAGCCGTATTTGGTGCCAAAGCTCCGCACAAAGGCCTGCGAGCCCTCATCCGTGAGTGACCAATGCCAGTTGGTGGAACCAAGAATGCCCTTGATATTCTCGCCCGCACCGCGCGCCATCAGACGCGAGAACAGCGGCACGACGATCTCGAATTGCTTGCCGTTCACCATCTTTTCACGCAGTCCGAATTGCACCGCGTTGGTCAGCGAGTTGACCATATCGCCGCCGTAGTGGTTCAGGATCAAAACATCCGCATCCGTCTGCAACACCGGCGTGATGTAGGACGAGAAATCGCCCGCGCCCAAGGGCGTGCGGACCTTGTTCACGGTTTCCCAGCCGAGCGCTTCGGTCGCTGCCGCGATGCTTTCCTCCTGGGTCCAGCCCCAGGTGTAATCGGCGGTCAGGTGATAGGCCTTGCGATCCGCGCCATAGCGCGCGGCGAGCACCGGCGCCAGCGCCGCGCCCGACATATAAGCGTTAAAGAAGTGACGGAAGCCATTGGCTTTTTTATCTTTTCCTGTCGTGTCGTTGGAGTGCGTGAGACCGGACATGAAGATCACGCCCGCCTCTTGGCAGAGGCCTTGCACCGCCACGGCCACGCCCGAGCTTGACCCGCCGGTGATCATCACCGCGCCGTCTTTCTCGATCATCGACTTCGCCGAGGCGCGCGCCGCGTCGGATTTTGTCTGGGTGTCGCCGGTCACATATTCGACCTTGTGGCCCATGATGCCGTTGCCTTCCAAGACCTTCGAGCTGAAGGTGTTGAGCATCCCGCCGTCGCCCTCACCATTGAGGTGTTCGACCGCCAGTTGATAGGCGCGCAGCTCGTCGGCGCCCTCATCGGCATAGGCGCCCGATTGCGGCACGTTGAAGCCGAGCGTCACGGTGCCGCCCGTCGGTTCATTGGTAAAGGCGCGAGCGCCCGAGGTAAAAATCGTCGGCAGCGCCAGACCAGCGCCTGCAATGGCCCCGGTTCTCAGCACCGTGCGGCGTGTCGTGTGGCGTGTCAGATCGGTCTTGGACATCTATATTCCTCCCAGATATTCGGCCCATAAATTCGGCGCAGACATTTGGCCCAGACATTCGGGCCAGATCAGCAGCCTGCGGTTTTCGGTGCATCGCCCGGAGTTCCTCCCCGAAGCCCGGGCGATGCACAGATCTCGTTCGTGCCGAGGTGTCAGGTATTCAATCTGGCTGTAAACGAGATGGGGAGAGTATTGGGCATCATTCGAAAATCCATCAACAAGTGCTTTGCAATTAACACTTTTTTTGTTAATGATTACACAATGCAATGGTATGCAGTGTAAATCTGTTTTCCCGCAGTTGCAGAATACAGTGCTTTGCCTGCGCGGAAAAGCCTTGATAAGACATCGGATTTTCGTGCTGCATTTGAAAAACGATATTCCTGCGCCCGTCGTGTGAACGGCGCGCCATGAGGGGAAGAAGAGGCAAACCATGCCAAGATCGGCGTTAACAGGCACACGCATTCGCGAAAGACGCACGCTCAAAGGCGTGAAACAGGCCGATCTGGCGCGTTCTGTGGGTATCTCTCCGGCCTATCTCAACCTCATCGAACACAACCGCCGCAGAATCGGCGGCAAGCTTTTGATTGATCTGGCGCGCGAGTTGGGAGTTGAGCCAGCCACCCTGTCCGAAGGCGCCGAACTCCCGCTGATGGAGGGACTGCAAGAGGCAGCCAGCACCAGCGGGCTGCGGCCACAGGCGGGCAAGCCGGTCAGCCTGCCGGAAACCCAGCGCGCTGAGGAATTCGCCGGGCGCTTTCCCGGCTGGGCGGCGCTCGTGGTGGCGCAGCGCAACCGGATCACCGCGCTTGAACGCCGGGTCGAGGCGCTGAACGACCGTCTGGCCCATGACCCGTTTCTCTCGGACAGTTTGCACGAGGTGCTCTCCACCGTGACCGCGATCCGCTCGACCGCGGGCATTCTCAACAACGCGGGCGAGATCGACCGCGACTGGCAGGCGCGCTTTCACCGAAACCTCTATGAGGACAGCCAACGCCTTGCCGACGGTTCGCAGGCGCTGGTGAGCTATCTCGACACAGTGGGCAAATCCGAGGACACGCTGGCCTCGCCGCTCGAAGAGGTCGAGGCCTGGCTGGCGGCGCGCGATTTCACCTTGCCCGAATTGGAGCAGGGCAAAATGCCCGATCTGTCGGGCGAGGGCGGTTTGCGCACACCCGCCGCCCGCAGTTTGGCCCGCAAATGGGTGCTGCGCGCCCGCGCCGAGGCCGAGAAAATGCCGCAAGCCATGGTGGAGGCAATCATTTCGCGCCATGGCCCAGACCCTTCAGCGCTGGCGCAGGCCATGGGGGTGGAACTCTCAGCGGCGATGCGGCGGCTTGCGAGCCTTCCGGCCTCTGAGACGCGCCCGCCGATGGGCTTGGCGATCTGCGACGGCTCCGGCGCGCTGACCCACCGCAAACCGCTCGATGGTTTTGCACCGCCGCGTTTCGGCGCCGCATGCCCGCTCTGGCCGCTCTATCAGGCGCTGTTACGCCCCATGGTGCCCGTCAGGCGCGTGGTCGAACAGCATAGCCAGCCACCACGCCGCTACCTCGCCTATGCCATCGCGCAACCGCAACGCCCGGAAAGCTTCGACGCGCCGGAGGTGATCGAGGCGACGATGCTCTTTATGCCTTTGGATCAGCTCGACATGGAGGTGCGTGACGGCGAAGTGCATGGCATCGGCACCTCCTGCCGAGTCTGCGCCCGCATCGAGTGCCCGGCGCGGCGCGAGCCCTCAATGGTGCTGGAGGTGCCGGAGGAGGGGTGAGCAGGTCAGGACGTCACAGGGAGGAGAGGCACAGGTGTGAGAGGAATGTCTGCGCCGATCTGGGCCAGCATCTTGCGGAAGGTGGCAAGGTCATAATCGGGCGTTTCGGTGACCAACCCCAGTATCTGGCCGGTTCCTGAGGCGTTTGTCCCCTCGATCCGGGTGCAGAGCGCCGTGACAATGTCCGCCGCCGGATCGAGAAAACGGCAGGTCGGTCGGGCGCGTTCGAAAAATGGGCGCAGCCAGGGCAGGTGCGTGCTTGACAGGGTGAGCGTGTCAATATCCGGATGCCGGGCGAAGACATCCTCTATAAAGACCGAGACCGCCTGTTGTGTGGCATCGGGATCGAACAGGAACGCCCCGCTTTCGACCAAACGGACCATTGCGGACGCATTGATCCGGGCAACGTTTTGCGGCTGATCGGTCCGGGCCGCGATGAAACGTGTCAGCATTTCGCTTTCGGTCAGGGATGCGACCCCCATAATGCCAATATGGCCTGTCACCGAGAGATCCAGCGCCTGTTCCAGTGGAGGAAAAACACCGTAGAGAGGAACGTTGCAGAAGGCGCGGATATCGTCGAGCACCATGATCGAGGGCGCGTTGGAGGCCATGACAATGGCGACCGGGTCGTAGCTTTGAAGGCGCGACAGGGTGCTTTGCATGACGGCACGCAATTGTGCCGGGGATTTTTGGCCGTAGGGAAAACTGGCGCGATCCGCAAAATAGAGAATGTCCTGTTGTGGCAGGCGTTTGTGGATTTCATCGACAATGGCATAGCTGCCGATACCGGCGTCAAACACGGCAATGGGGTTTTGCATGAGGCGCTCCTTTGGCGGGGCAAGGCGGATCGCGGCTTCGGCCCCCCCCCCGTGGTTTTAAATGTCCGATGGGTAACCTAGACTGTGCGGGGGCCAGGGCAAAGTTCGGAAGACTGCGAAAGGGGGGTGCAGATTTGATCTTCCTGGATTGGCCCGTACCCTTGGTCTTCCTGGCGGATAGTGTGGGCGTTGCAGCGGGAGGGCAAAGCACAGGATTTTTTGACATAAGCATGACAAAGCGCCATAAACTGTATCAACCAGGGGGAGAGAGGCAATTATGGGACAGCGCGTGCTCTTGATCGAGGACGAGCCGAACATCATCGAGGCGATCCGGTTCATCCTGTCGCGCGATGGTTGGACGGTGGAGACCCATGCGGATGGGGCGACGGCTGTGGCCGCGGTCGAGCGCAAGCGGCCGGATGTGATCATTCTCGACGTGATGTTGCCGAACAAATCCGGTTTCGAGATCCTGCGCGAGCTGCGCGAGATGGCGGATCACGCCGCGCGGCCCGTGTTGATGCTCACCGCGCGCGGCCAGAAAAAGGACCGCGAGATGGCCGAGGCCGCCGGCGTGTCGCATTTCATGACCAAGCCGTTCTCCAACACCGAAATGCTTGAGGTCGTGCGGCGTCTGGCGTCTGGGGCGCCGGGCGCGGGGGCGGATGAGGCCCATGTCTGATGGCCGGGCTGAGGGCCGCGCGCCGCTCTATCTGGCCCGCGCGTCTTACCGGCGCAGGCGGCTGATCGACGCGCTCCGGCTCTTGCCTTTTCTCATGTTCGGGCTGTGGCTCTTGCCGCTTTTATGGGGCGGTGAGGGCACGGACCGCCCCGTCGGCGCGGGATCACGGGCGTTTTTGCATGTCTTTGTGGTTTGGGCTTTGGGCCTTTTGGCGACGATCTGGCTGTCGCGTGCTTTGCGTCGGGCAGAAGGCCCGGTCGAGGCGCTGAAGACCCCGGAAAACCCCGGCGGCGCGGCGAATGAGGACGCAGGCTGATGCTGCGGTTCAACATTCTTGTCCTCGCCTGCCTCACCTATGCGACCCTGTTGTTCGTCGTGGCCTTCTGGGCCGAAAAACGCGCCGAAGTTGGGCGTTTGGGCTGGCTGCGCTCGCCCTGGGTCTACACGCTCTCGCTGTCGGTCTATTGTACGGCCTGGACCTTTTACGGCGCGGTGGGCTACGCGGTGCGCTCGGGGTTGGAGTTCGTGACGATCTACCTTGGACCCTCGTTGATGATGATCGGCTGGTGGTGGATTTTGCGCAAACTCGTGCGGATCGGGCGGGTGCAGCGGATCACCTCCGTGGCCGATCTGATCTCGTCGCGTTACGGCAAATCGACCACTTTGGGCGTCTTGGTGACGCTTTTGGCGGTGATCGGCACGACGCCCTATATCGCGCTGCAACTGCAATCCGTGGCGCTGTCTTTTGCGGTCTTCGGCGCCAATGATCCGACGGGGGCGGTGCTGCCCGATCTCGACAAAACCGCGCTTTGGGTGGCCACCGGGCTGGCGTTGTTCACCACGCTTTTCGGCACCCGCAACCTGGACGCCAATGAACGTCACCACGGTGTTGTCACCGCTATCGCCTTGGAGGCCATCGTCAAATTCATGGCGCTGGTGGCCGTTGGGGTCTTTGTCGTCTGGGGGCTGTCCGACGGGGTCGGAGACCTGATGGCCCGCATCGACGCCTCGCCCGTGTCGCAGCATCCGATCATGGGCACGCGTTGGATCGCGCTCACCATGCTGTCGGCGGCCGCCCTCATCACACTTCCGCGGATGTTTCAGGTCCTGGTCGTCGAAAATTCCGACGAAAACCATGTGTTCACAGCCGGTTGGGCCTTTCCACTCTACCTCTTTGGCATGTCGCTTTTCGTGATTCCGATTGCGGTCGTGGGGCTTGAGGTCCTGCCCGAAGGCTCCAATCCCGACATGTTCGTCCTCACCCTGCCGCTGCAATATGATCACCGGGTTCTGGCGACCCTGTCCTTCCTCGGTGGATTTTCCTCCGCCACCTCCATGGTCATCGTCGCGGCCATCGCGCTGTCGACCATGGTGTCGAACCACATCGTCATGCCGATCTGGCTGTCGTCGCGCTCGGGCGGCGCGATGGTTTCGGGCGATGTGCGCCGGGTCGTTCTTTACGCGCGGCGCCTCTCTATTTTTGGCGTGCTGGCCCTCGGCTACCTCTATTTCCATTTCTCCGGTGGCTCGGAGGCGCTGGCCTCCATCGGCATGATTTCCTTCACCGGCGTGGCGCAGGTCCTGCCTGCCATGCTGGGCGGCATCTTCTGGCGCGGTGCCACGCGGGTCGGCGCCATCGGCGGGGTGGTCATGGGGTTTGTGGTCTGGGCCTACACGATGTTTCTGCCCTCCTTTGGCGCAGCTTCCGGGTTTACGCCCGAGCTTTTGGCCAATGGCCCCTTTGGTCTGACCCTCTTGCGCCCGCAGGCACTCTTTGGTGTCGATGGTGTCGATCCCGTGGTGCATGCGATTTGCTGGTCTCTGGCGCTCAACACCGCCATCTTCATCCTCGGTTCGCTCTTGTCCTTCCCGCGTCCCGTCGAACGGCTGCAAGGCGCGCAATTCGTCAATGTTTTCGAGCATTCCGGCTCGACGCGCGGTTGGTCGCATGGTTTTGCCGAGGCCGAGGATCTCTTGGTCATGGCGCAGCGCATTTTAGGACCCGCCGAGGCGCAGAGCCTGTTCCAATCTGAGGCGGAGGCGCAGGGCAAGGAGGGCTACCTTCCCGACACGACACCCGCTTTCATCGAGCGGTTGGAGCGCGAAATGGCGGGCTCCGTCGGCGCCGCCACGGCGCATGCGATGCTGGGCCAGATCGCGGGCGGTGTCTTGGTCTCGGTCGAAGATCTGATGGCGGTGGCCGATGAAACCGCGCAGATGATGGAATATTCCAGCCAGCTCGAGCTGAAGTCCGAAGAGCTGGCCCGCACCGCGCGGCAATTGCGCGAAGCCAATGAAAAACTCACCGCGCTCTCCATTCAAAAAGACGCGTTTCTCTCGCAAATCTCCCATGAATTGCGCACGCCGATGACCTCGATCCGGGCGTTTTCCGAGATCCTGCGCGAGGCCGGGCAATCGGGCGAGATGGACGCTGAAAGCCTTGAGCGGTTCTCCACGATCATCCATGACGAGGCGCGGCGTTTGACGCGGCTTTTGGACGATTTGCTCGATCTTTCCGTGTTGGAAAACGGTCAGGTCAGCCTCAACTGGGCGCGTGCCAACCTGCATGACGTGATCGACCGGGCACTTCATGCAAGTTCCGAGGCGGGCGGCGGCGTGCGGCTGCTGATCCGGCGCAACGAGCTGTCGGAACATATCGCGATTGAGACCGACCCGGACCGTCTGGCGCAGGTCTTCATCAACCTGATCGCCAATGTGCGCAAATATTGCGATGCGTCCCGGCCCGAACTCACGATAGATGTCCGGCGCAAAAGCGACGACCGCCTCCAGATCGACTTCATCGACAACGGATCCGGCATTCCGAAAGACAAACAGGCGGTGATTTTCGAGAAATTCTCGCGTCTGACGGATCAGGCCAAGGCGGGGGGCGCGGGGCTTGGTCTTGCGATCTGTCGCGAGATCATGGCCAATCTGGGCGGCACGATTGCCTATCTGCCGGGGCAGGGCGGCGCAGCCTTCCGGCTGGACCTGCCGCGGGTGCGGATGCGCGCGTGATGTCGCGAATTTTTATCACGCTTCAATGATTTGTTTACTTTAAGCGTTGAAAAAGGATCGGGAGTCCATTTGAGCGCAACCCCTGCCTGAGAGCCTGCCGCCGCCATGTCAGACGCCGACATCATTTCCGCGATGCGCCGCAAGGCGGGCGTGGGCCGTCCGCCCCCGGATGTTCAGCCCATGTCACCCGCAAAGGCGCTGCGTCTCGCCATGGCGAAAGCGGCGGAGGACACGATCGGTCTGGTGCTTCAGGTTACGAAGGTTGTTGAGGAACGCTCTGCGATTTCGCGCCTGCCCGGACAGGTGCCAGATAATGCGCTTTTGTCGCTTCTGGAGGGGCCGAACAACGCCTATGGGCTGGCCGTCTGGGACAAGAATGCCGTCTCCGCCATTGTCGAACAACAGACCACCGGCAAGGTCTTGAACCTGCCGCCTGAGGACCGGCCGCCGACGTCCACGGACGCGGTGATGTGTTCGGAACTCTGCAATCAGGTGCTGCGTCAGTTCGAAACCCATGTGGCCGAGATCGCCGATCCGCCGGAGGTCGCGGGGTTTCACGTCGCAGCCCAATTGCGCGAGGCGCGTTCCATCGCGATTGCCTTCGACGATGTGCCTTACCGGCTTTATCGTGCGAGCGTCAAACTCGGGCGCGGCGGGCGCGAGGGCGAGGTGTTCTTTGTCTTCCCCTACGCTGCGCCGAAGCCGAAAACCATGGACGAAGGCGCGGGGGATTTCAGCAGTAGCTTTCAGACTGTCGTGATGAAATCCGAGGCGCGTCTCGACACAGTGTTGCACCGGGTGCGTCTGACACTCTCTGATGTCACCGCGCTGACCGAGGGCATGATGATCCCGATCCCGCGCGAGGCCTTGTCGCGGGTCGAAGTCCGAGCCGATGACCGATTGGTCAGCCGCGCGCGGCTGGGCCAGATCAACGGCAAACGCGCGCTGCGGGTCGTGCTCTGTGCCGAGGGCGAGGACGACGGGGACGAGTTGGACCACGCGGCCTTTGGCGGTGGCGATCTGGGCATGGGGGCGGGCCTGTCTGGCCCCTCTGATTTCCCGGCGCTTTCGGGCATGGGCGATCTCGGTGGCGGTTCAGATGACCTGCCTCCTCTGGGAGATTTGCCCGCGATGGGGGATCTGCCGCCGCTCGGGGGCGGAGAGCTTCCCCCGCTTGGCGATTTGCCGCCTTTGGGCGATGGCGAGGGCTTTCCGGCCATGGGCGATCTGCCGTCTTTGGAGTAAACTGCTCAAGTGAGTAAAACGCTCAGGTTTCGAGCTTTCTGTTGATGTGAATCAAGGCTTTTCTCATGATTTGGACTGATCCTTATGCTCAGGGAGGAGCCATCATGAGCACCTATGATACAAGACGCGCGCAATTGTTGGACCGCAAAGCGGAACTGACGGATCGTTTGGAAGAGATCGACGCGGAGCTGGAGTCCCATCAGTCGAAAGACTGGGAAGAGCTGGCCACCGAACGCGAGGGCGACGAAGTCCTCGAAAGCATGGGGGCCTCCGGCAAGGCCGAGATCGCGATGATCAACGCAGCACTTGAGCGGATGGACGCCGGGGACTACGGATTTTGCGCCGTCTGCGGCGAAGAAATAAGCGCCGAACGCCTCGATGTGCTACCCTATACCCCAGTGTGCCGGGAGTGCGCCGCTCGCAACGCCGCCCGCCACTGATCTGCGACACGTCTGCTGCGGGAGGGGGCAGCGCGTGATCATTACGTCAGGGAGGAAAGACATGACCAAAGTGACGAAGACCAAAGCGGAAATCGACAAGATCGTCGATGATCTCGTCAAGGACGAAAAGACGGCAGAGGCCCTGAAAGGCAAGCTGCATCAATCCTTTGCGGAACCTGAGGCGCATTTTGCCCGCCCTGAGGCCACGAAGGACGACGATGACGACATGTGGGACAATATGCCGGTCTGAGCCCCGCAAAGGCCCGTAAGTGTCGCGAGAAAGGAGGGCGCCATGGCGTTCGAAGCCCTGAAAACTCAGGTCTATATGATTCTGGACGAAATCGCGGCACGCCCGGCGGATCGCCATATCTTGCAGGAGACCCTGCGCGAAAAACTGGCGGAGCTTTCCGCCTTGGGCCTGCCGCTGCCCGAAGATCTCGTGCGTCTGGAGGCTGAGCTGGAAGAGAGTGCCGCCGACGGGATTTATCCACCGGTCTAGCGCATCGGCCTCATCCTCCGCGCAGCTGTCGATCCCCTTGCGGTTCGGGGCCAGCGCAAATCGTCTTGCCTTAAGGGCAGGCCCTCCGCCATTATGTGGAAAAATCTGTGGGGAACCTGTGGATAACTCCGGCGCGTTGCGTGGACCCTGTCCGCAGGAACCTCTGTACAGCATGTCAGGGGGCAATTGGGTATGAGTGACACACAGGCGGTGGAGTCGGATCGGAAAAGGCAGCAGGGCACGCCTGCCGTGACATTTGAACGCGACGGTGAGGTCGCGCTTTTGCGCTTGTCGCAGCCGCCAGTCAACCTGTTGAGCCAAAACCTGCGCCAAGCGCTTTTGCAGGCTCTGGCAAAGGCGGAAACAGACCCAGAGGTGAAAGCCATCGTTCTTATGGGGGCGGGGGCCTCCTTTTGCACCGGTTTTCCAGCAGACAAACTCGCGGCTCAGGACCCGGAGCCAAGCCTCAACACACTCTGCGATCGGCTGTCCTCCTGCGCCAAACCTGTTGTTGCCTCTTTGCATGGTTCGACGCTTGAGGCCGGATTGGCGCTGGCCTTGTCGGCCCACTACCGCGTCATGGGCCGCGCCGCGCGTCTGGGCGCGCCAGAGATCACCTTTGGTCTCGTGCCCACCGGCGGGGTGACGCAACTTTTGCCGCGCCTTATCGGGGCGGGGGCGGCGCTGGAGTTGCTGCTCTCGGGTCGGCCTGTGTCAGGGCCACAAGCCGCGAAACTGGGGCTGGTGGACGAGCTGGCGCAAAAGCGCACGGGCGAGGCGGCTATGGGCTTTGCAAAACGCCTCATCGCCTCAGGGCAGGGCCCGCGTCCGAGCCGGGATCGCAGCGAGGACCTGCGTGACGGCGCCAGCTATTTCAAGGAAATCGCGGCGCGACGCGAGGAAATTCGTGGCGCGCGGATCATTGCGCCTGCCCGGATCATCGACTGTGTCGAAGCCGCTGTGATGTTGCCCTTCGAGGCCGGGGTGCGCCGCGAAATGGTCGCCCGCGAAGAGTGTTTTGACACCGAAGAGTCTAAAGCGTTGCGCCATGCGTTTTTCTCGGAACGCCGCGCCGCGCGTCTGATCGGAGCGGAAGGCATCGCGCCACGCGAGGCCAAAACGCTGGGCCTCGTGGGCTCGGGAAATTTCGCGCTCGGTATCGCGATGGCCGCACTTGATCACGACATCGAGGTCCGGCTTTTGGGCAATTCTGCCGACCAGCTTGTGCTGGATGAACAGCGGATCAATTCGGTCTATACCCGCGCCGTGCAGCAGGGACAGATGACGTCTGAGCAACGCGATGCACGTCTCGAATCCCTGATCGCGACCACGCAAATCAACCGACTGGCCGAGGCGGATCTGGTGCTCGACGCCACTTCCGGGTCGATTGACGCGCGCGCCCGGCTTTTGTCTCGGATCGAGGAATTCTTGCCGGAAAGCACAGTCCTGGCCAGCATCGCGGATCGCGGCTTTGCCCGCATGATGCAGGATTTGGCGCATCCCGAACGCTTTGTCGGACTGCATTTTTTCGCGCCCTCCCAAGCCATTCGTGTGGTCGAACTGGCGCGCTGCGAAGGCGTCGATCTCGCCGCGCTGGCAACGGCGCACGGGTTTGCGCGCCGCATCGGCAAGGTGCCGGTGACGGTGCGTGCCCGCGACGGTTTGATCGCCAATGTCGTGCAAGAGGCGGGCTGGTCCGCCGTCGATGTTCTTTTGCTCATGGGCGCGCGGCCTGAGCGCATCGACCGGGTGATGCGTGGCTATGGCTTTCCGGCGGGCCCCTGCGAGGTGATGGACGCTCTGGGGCTTGATCACATGTCGGGTGCCGTGGCGCAGTTTCTGGTCAGTGAGGGCCGCAAGGGCAAAGCCTCGGGGCAGGGCTTTTACGACTATCCCGAGAGCGGTCAACACGATGACAGTCAGACAGAGGCGATCCTCGCCGATCTGCGCCGCCAAGGCGGGGTGCCAGATCTGCGCCTGACAGATCAGGACATCTATGAACGGATCGTTCTGGCCGAGGCCAATGCCGGTGCGCGATTGTTGCAATCTGGTACGGTCGAACATCCGGTCGCCATTGATGTGGTGATGATGCTGGCCAAGGGCTATCCGCGCTATCGGGGCGGTCCGATGAAGGCGGCGGATCTGATGGGGCTGCCCCATGCCGAGATGCGGCTGCGCAGCTTTGCCGATCAGGCGCCGGACATTTGGGAGCCTGCGACAATCTGGCGCGAATTGGTCAAAAATGGCGATGATTTCGAAAAACTTAACCTTATCTGAGGGTTGATAGGTTTTTTCGGCCTTTCTCTTGGATGAAAAATACCAAATTTCACAGATTTTTGCCGCTTCGCAGCGTGGTCAATATGACCGTCAAACATGCGGTTGATCGAGATCAATGTTTTCGCGATTCCCCTGACATATTCCTTACCTTGAGCGCAGGGTTCCGGTGTCAGCAGTCAGACGAGGGACCTTGCATTCCTCCCGCGGACTCTCCTTCCGATCGTCCGCGCCGTATCCTGCCTTTTGTGCGTGGGCAGAATACCATACTGGCGTCACAGGGTTTGCGTTTCTCCTGTGACGCCTCTTTTTTTGTCCAACGGCCTCTCGTTTCGATCCCGCTGATCTGTTCAGCCGCTGGTAACCATTGTCATGCCTGATGGAGCATGCACAGTGGGGGCAGGAAAGAGAGGTGTGGATGATTTTTGACACCCGACCGCTGCGGACGGCAAAGGGGGCCTTTCTGGCGCGAGACATCACGCTGTCTTCGGGCGTCCAGATCGCACGCGGACGCCAGATCGGCCCGGAAGACATCGCTGCGCTGACCATGGCGGGGATCACGGAGATCCCGGTGGTGGAGGCCGAGACCCACGATGTGGCGGCGGATGAGGCCGTGGAGCGGTTGTCCAAGGCGCTTGTTCCCAATCTGGGGGATGCCTCTTTGCGGCGCGAGGGGACGCAGTTCGGCTGCATTGATCTGATCGCCACAGCCCCCGGCGTGGTCGGTCTCGACACACAGGGCATCACCCGTATGAATCGAGTCGATGAGGGGATTGCGGTGATCACCACGCGGCAATTTCAACGCGTATCTGCGGGCGAGGTCGTCGCCAAGTTAGGGATCGTGCCGCTGGCGGTCAAACGCTCGGCCCTGTCGCGGGTGTTGAGCGAGGGCGAGGATATGATCCGCCTGCGGCCCGTTCTGGCGGAGACGGTGACGCTGATCCAGACCGTCGAGCGCGGTGACGCGGGGCAGGGGGCAGAGGCGGCGATTCGCGCGCGCCTTGCGCCTTTGGGGCTCAAAATGGCCGAAAGCCTCGTGGTTGCCCATCGCGAAGAGGCACTCGCCGAGGCGCTTTTGTCGGTTACAGGGGATGTCGTTCTGATCCTGCCCGCGCGGGCCACGGTGGACCGTCATGATGTCGCGCCTGAAGCGGTGCGCCGCGCCGGGGGTGTCATCACGCGCTTTGGCATTCCGGTCGATCCGGGCGCTTCGATGTTCGCAGGCGGGCTTGGCTCCGTGCCCATTCTGGGCCTGCCGGACAGCGCCCGTCTGACGGCTTTGAGCGGGACGGATTCGGTCTTTGAACGGCTGGTCTGCGGGGTCAGCATTTCGGATGACGACCTTGCGGATTTGGGGGTCGGGGGACTTTTGCCGCGCGGATAATCCACGGGTAATCCTTGGGCGAAAGATGTTTTATGTGGCGTCTTCCCTGAATTCCCCTTGCATGACCGTTATGCATTTGCAGAAAATTGACACATATCACTTACCGGTATGACCAAGGCGCGCACAGTCGCGTCAGTTTCGACATCCTGTTTCGACTTACGACATCCGGGGCCCCTCCCCCAGAAAGCGCGTCTCATGTCCTTGCCTCTCTCCGATATCGCCCTCACAACCGTGGCGCTCAGCCTTGCTGGCGCTTTGGGTCTTTTGCTGGGTAAAATTCAAATCCGAAAGGTGGGGCTGGGCATTGGCGGCGTGCTGTTTTCCGGCATTCTCATCGGCCATCTCGCCTCCCGCGCAGGGATAGAGTTCGATGGCGAGGTAATGCATTTCATCCGGGAACTGGGCCTGATCCTTTTCGTCTATACGATCGGCATTCAGGTCGGCCCGAGTTTCTTTTCATCCTTCGCCAAATCCGGTCTCAAATTCAACCTTGCGGCCATTGGCATCGTTTTGGGCGGTGTTGCGATGACCTTGGTGATCTATGCGCTGGCCGATCTGCCTTTGCCGGTGCTCGTTGGCGTCATGTCGGGCGCCGTGACCAACACGCCGGGGCTGGGGGCGGCGCAACAGGTTTTGGGCGACGCGGGCTTTCCGGCCTCAGAGGTGGCGAATTCCGGCATGGGCTATGCGATGGCCTATCCCTTTGGCATCCTTGGAATTTTGACATCCATGTTCGTTATTCGGGCTGTGTTCAAAATCGTCTTGGAGCACGAGGAAGCCGCCTATAAGGCCGAGTCCCAAAGCGGCGAAGAGGCGCTGCCCTCGATGAATGTCGCGGTGACCAATGCCAATCTCGACGGCATCAAACTGGGCGATGTGCCGGACCTTTTCGACCATGGTGTCGTGGCCTCGCGGATGAAACAGGGCGACGAATTGGTGGTGCCGACCCGTGACGTGATCCTGCATCTGGGTGATTGCCTGCACCTTGTTGGCCCGAAAGATAAATTGCAGGCGATGAAGCTTATTCTGGGGCGTGAGGTTGACGCGGCCATGACGACGAAAGGCACCCGCCTCACATGGTCCCGTCTCGTGGTGACCAAAGAGCGTGTCCTGGGCAAGTCCTTGCGACAGCTCGCTTTTCTGGAGGGCAATGGGGTCACCGTGTCGCGGATCAACCGCGCGGGCGTCGAACTTCCGGCGCAGGCCTCTTCGACGCTGGCCTTTGGCGACATCGTGACCGTGGTCGGCTCGCAACCCGACATCGACGCGGTGGCGCATCAACTGGGCAATGAGAACGCGCGGCTGCAAGAGGTGCAATTCCCGGCGCTGTTTTTCGGCATCGCTTTGGGTGTGCTTCTGGGCTCAATACCTTTGGCCGTGCCGGGGCTTCCGGCGCCCTTGAAACTGGGTCTCGCTGGTGGGCCGTTGATGGCGGCGATCCTTTTGGGGCGTCTGGGTCATTGGGGGCCGTTCACCTGGTACATGCCGCCCGCGGCCAACCATGCGCTGCGCGAATTCGGCATAGTGTTGTTTCTGGCCGTGGTCGGCATCGTTGCGGGGGATCGGTTTTTTGACACGCTTTTCCACGGCGACGGGCTCAGTTGGATGGGCTATGGCATCCTGATCACGCTGGTGCCCCTGTTGGTCGTCGGCGTGATCGCGCGGGTGGTCGGCAAGTTCAATTACCTGAGCCTCTGCGGCGTTCTAGCCGGCTCCATGACCGATCCGCCCGCGCTGGCCTTTGCCGTCTCGATGAGCAAAACAGGGGCTGCCTCGGTGGCCTATGTCTCCGTCTACCCGCTGGTGATGTTCCTGCGCATTCTGGCGCCGCAGGTGCTGGTGCTCGTGCTGGCAGGCATGGGGGCAGGGGCGTTCTAAACTGTCCAAAGAAAAACCCCGGTGCCTACAAGGCCCGGGGTTTGTCATTTGAAAAGACTCGAAATCTTAGCCCTTGGCAGGCAGTGGCCCGATCATCATGACCATCTGGCGGCCTTCCATCTTCGGCATGTTCTCGATCTTGCCGATTTCCTTGGTGTCCTCGGCCACGCGTTCCAAAAGCTGACGTCCCAGATCCTGGTGCGCCATCTCACGACCGCGGAACCGCAGGGTGACCTTCACCTTGTCGCCATTCTCAAGGAACTTGACCACATTGCGCATCTTGACTTCATAGTCGTGCACATCGGTGCCGGGACGGAATTTGACTTCCTTGATCTCGATGATCTTCTGCTTTTTGCGGGCTTCGGATTCACGTTTTTGCTGTTCGTATTTGAACTTGCCGTAATCCATGATCTTGCACACAGGCGGAGTGGCATTCGGAGAAATCTCGACGAGATCCAATCCGGCCTCTGCGGCCATATCCATGGCTTTCGCGGGGTGAACAACCCCCACGTTTTCACCCTCGGCGCCGATCAGGCGAATTTCCGGTGCGCGGATACGATCATTGATACGCGGTCCGGTGTCACGGGTCGGCGGGGCGTTATGCGGTCTGCGGGCTATGGTAAGCTCCTGTCTGTCATTGCATTTGTGTTGTGGAAAAATAAGGCCAAACGCGTCCGCTTTCAACCCGCATTCGGCGAGTTCCCGCACAAGGTTGCTTGCGGGGAAAAAAGCTATGAGGAGGCCCCTTACATTCCTGTTACACGCGTGTCATATGCCGCAACGAAGGGGCGGCGAAGACTGCCCCGTTCCGGCCACGCGGTTCGTGGCCCCTGCATTTGGTGAGGAAGACACACAATGACCAAACGTTTTTTGACCGGCGCCCTGATGACCAGCCTTGCGCTCTCTTTGGCCGCCTGTAAGGAAGAAGACAAAGCTGCCGAAGCTGAAACCGCCACCGGCTCTGTGGTTGAGCAGGCCGCCGATGCCGTGTCAGATGCGACAGAGGCCGTGACGGAAACCGTCACCGAAGCGACCGAAGACGCGGCTGAGATGGCCTCCGAGGCTGCGGAAACCGCCGCTGAGTCTGCATCCGACGCTGTCGAAGCTGCCACCGATGCCGTTGAATCCGCCGCCGAAGGTGCGGTTGATGCGGCCTCCAATGCCGCAGAATCTGCCGTTGAGGCCGCAACCGACGCCGCTGACGCTGCGACCGAAGCCGCAACCGAGGCTGCTGAAACTGCTGCCGACACCGCATCCGAAGCCACCGAAGCTGCAACCGACATGGCCGAAGAGGCCGCCGACACCGCTGAAGCTGCCGCCGATGTGGCCACCGACGCGGCTGCCGATGCGGTCGAAGCGGCCACCGATGCGGCAGAGGCTGCAACGGAAACCGCCACCGACATGGTGACCGATCCCGCCGTTGAAGGCGCCGCGCCGTCTTTCGACATGGCGACCGCTGCCGAAGTGCTCACCGTTGACGGCTTCGATCTCGACAAAGCCACCGAAGTGGTGAACGCCTCCGGCCTCTCCGAGACCGCGAAGTCGACCATCATCACCGGCATGACCCAGGCGCAGAACAACCCGGAAATCCTGACCGCGATCCTTGAAAAGGCCCGCACCCTTCTGGGCATGTAAGCCTCAGGATATCCTGAACAAAATGGAAGCCGCGCAAGATCATCTTGCGCGGCTTCTGTCTTTTTCTTGGGGCAAATACTCAAAAGAAAACCCCGCGAATTGCGGGGTTTGTTTCGTTTCGCGTGAGAGGTCAATCAGTCGACGAAGGCCTTCTCGACCACATATTCCTTCGGCTCCGAGTTGGCGCCCTCGCGCAGACCGAAGCCGTCGAGAATGGCCATGATGTCCTTGTTGAACGCCAGGTTGCCACAGACCATGCCACGGTCGGTTTCCGGGTTGATCGGCGCAATGCCCAGATCTTCGAACACCTTGCCGGAGCTGAGGTTGTCGGTCACACGGCCCATGTGGTGGAACTCTTCGCGGGTCGTCGTCGGGTAGTAGCGCAGCTTGCCCTGTTCGATTTCCGACAGAATCTCATCCGTCTTGATGTGCTCGACCAGTTGCCGCCCGTATTCCAGCTCGGAGACCTCGCGACAGGTGTGCATCAGGATCACCTCGTCGAATTTCTCGTAGACCTCCGGCTCACGCATCAGCGAGGCGAAAGGCGCGATCCCTGTGCCAGTCGCAAAGAACCAAAGGCGCTTGCCCGGCAAAAGCGCATCGACCACCAGGGTGCCGACGGGTTTCGGACGCAGGATGATTTCATCCCCCGCTTCGATATGCTGCAAACGCGAGGTCAGCGGACCGTCCTGCACCTTGATCGAATAGAATTCCAGATGCTCTTCCCACGACGGCGACGCGATGGAATAGGCGCGCAGCAGAGGTTTCGCCTTGCCCGTCGCCGGGTTCGGTTCCCCCATCAGTCCGATCATGACGAATTCGCCGGAGCGAAACCGCAGGCTCGCCGGTCGTTCGACCTTGAAGGAAAACAGCCGGTCGTTCCAATGCTTGACCTCCAGAACCTTGGCGGCATCGGGCAGGGTGGGGACGGGTTTGGACTTTACTTCGTTCACGGTATTTTCTGTCACAGGGCTCAACTCGGTCATGTTCTGTCTCGCGCCATTTCTATAGGGTATCGTGGATACATCTTTGATCCACATCAGGTGAGATCACGTCTGGCGCAGGCTGGAGTGCGCCCTTTGTGACCGCTTAGGCCTCGGTATGCAAGCCGCTGCTGATGCTACCCCGCACCCGCGACTGATAGTCATGCGCCCGCCAATCGGCGCGCGTCAGCCAAAGCTCTTCGGGTTGACGGTCGGCGAGGGTCTCGCTGATCTCCACCTCGTCAAAGCCCGAACGCCGTGCCATGGCGTATTGCTCACAGATCACATGACCCTCGGCGCGCAGACGGCCCTGAAAGCCCTGAAGCCGCAGAAGACGCGCGAGCGTAAAGCCACGGCCATCGCTAAACGCAGGAAACGCGATGCGGATCGCCGCCGCATTGCCAAACTGCGCAAGGCTTTCCGGATCGGTGTCGGAGGGCAGGTCGACCCAGTCTCCCGCGTAATCCTCGGTCACAAACCCGGTATCGCGTACAATCACGCTCATGATGCATCTCCTGTGATGGGACCGCCGATGGGACCGCGCACGATCTTGCCGTTGACGAAGTGAATCCCGCATTCCGTTTTGTCTTCGCCCCGCCAGCGGCCTGCACGCGGGTCTTCGCCGTCTTTGACCGGGCTGGTGCAGGGCGCACAGCCGATCGAGGGGTAGCCTTTCGCGACCAGAGGATGGCGCGGCAGGCGGTTGTTGATCATATAGTCTTTCAGATCCTCGGGCGCCCAATAGGCCAGCGGGTTGATCTTGATCCTCGTGTTCTCCTCGTTCTCGAAAAAATCGAGCGTGGCGCGGGTCGAGCCCTGAAAGCGTTTGCGTCCGGTGATCCAAGCGTCGAAATTGCCGAGCGCATTTTGCAGCGGTACGGTCTTGCGCAGATCGCAGCAGGAATCCTTATCGGACAGGTGCAATAGCCCGTCGGGATCATGCGCGGCCACGCGGGTAGGCGACGGCGAAATCCGCCGCACATCGCGCAGGTCGAGCTTGTCGATCAGGTCCAATTGGTACTGGATCGTCTCTTCGAACAACATTTCCGTGTCGATGAAAATCACCGGCGTGTCCGGTTTCATCACCGAAATCATGTGCAAGAGCACGACGCTTTCGGCGCCAAAAGACGACACAAGCGCGATCCGCCCCAACTCCCGGTCCCGCAGTGCGAGTTCCAGCACCGAGGTCGCGGAATGGTTGGCGTAGCGCGCGTTGAGGCGGGCGACACGGTCGTCGACCGAGCCGAACTCCTCACGCAAAGAGATGGCTTCCGCCAGATTATGCGGCATTCGCTTTTTCCTCTTTCGGAGGATAGAGCGCGTCCTTGAACGGCGCCATGCCGAGGCGGCGATAAGCCTCAAGGAAGGTCTCCTCAGGGGCCTCGCGCAGCTCCAGATAGGTCGCAAGAATGCGCTCGATTGCTGGAATGATTTCGTCATAGGCAAAGCCCGGTCCGGTGCGGCTGCCGATCACCATGTCCTCGGTGCCATCGCCGCCGAGCGTGATCTGGTAGTTCTCCACACCGGCGCGGTCGAGGCCCAGAATGCCGATGTGACCGACATGATGGTGCCCGCAGGCGTTGATGCAGCCGGAAATCTTGATCTTGAGCGGGCCGATCTCATGTTCGAGTTTCAGCTCATCGAAGCGCGTCGCAATGCCCTGCGCCACGGGGATCGACCGGGCGGTGGCCAGCGCGCAGTAATCCATGCCGGGGCAGGCGATGATGTCGCTCACCAGACCGATGTTGGCGGCCGCAAGCCCGGCCTCTTTGAGTGCTGCGTGGATCGCCGGCAGGTCGGATTTATGGACGTGCGGCAGGATGACGTTCTGCTCATGCGAGATGCGCAGCTCGTCATGGCCATAGTCGCGCGCAAGCTGCGCCAGCACCCGCATCTGATCGGCGGAAGCATCCCCCGGCGTCTGGCCCGGCGTCTTGATCGACACGGTCGCGATGGCATAGCCCGGCGCGCGGTGTTCGGACAGGTTGGTGTCGGCCCAGGCGCGGAACACCGGGTCGGTCGCGTAAGCGCGGTCATAGGCCTCGGTTGCGGCCTCGCGGAAGGCGGGCGGGGCGAAGGCGGCTTTGATCTCTTCGAGCATCGCCATGTCGATGCCGCCGAACAGCGGTTTGACTTGGGCAAAGCGCGCTTCGACACGGGCACGGATGTCCTCGATCCCGTGCTCATGCACGGTGATCTTGATCCGGGCTTTGTATTTGTTGTCGCGGCGGCCCAGGAGGTTCCACACCGACACGGTGGCCTCGAGATAGGGCAAAAGGTCTGCGAGAGAGACGAAATCTTTCAACACCTTGCCCACCATCGGCGTGCGGCCAAGGCCACCACCGACGATGATCTGAGCGCCGATCTCGCCGTCCTGCTCGCGCAGGTAGAGCCCGATGTCATGGGCTTTGATCACCGCACGGTCGGCTTTGGCGCCGGAGACGGCGATCTTGAATTTGCGCGGCAGGAACTGGAATTCCGGGTGATCGGTGGACCACTGACGCACCAGCTCGGCCACAGGGCGCGGATCGGCGACCTCATCGGCGCTCGCACCGGCGAAATGGTCGGCGGTGACGTTGCGGATTGTGTTGCCAGAGGTCTGGATCGCATGCATTTCCACATCCGCCAGATCCGAGAGGATTGCGGGCACGTCGGGCAGTTTCGGCCAGTTGTACTGGATGTTCTGCCGCGTGGTGAAATGGCCATAGCCGCGGTCATAGGTCTCGGCGATATGGGCAAGTTGATCCATTTGGCCGCTGTTGAGCGTGCCATAGGGGATCGCCACCCGCAGCATGTAGGCGTGAAGTTGCAGATAGAGGCCGTTCATCAGGCGCAGGGGACGGAATTCCTCCTCCGTCAGGCTGCCGTCAATGCGGCGGGCGACCTGAGCGGAGAATTGAGCGACGCGCTCGCGGACAAAGGCTTCGTCGAAGTCGTTGTACTTATACATGGGCTTCGGCCTCCTTGCTTTCCTGTTTTCCGTGGAAATAGTTGGACGGTCCGGTGCGGCGGAAGTCCTCGCGGAAATGCGTGGGTTCCGGCCCATGTTCGCCCAGCTTGACGTCGGTTAGATAGGCGCCGACCGCCATGCCGTCCTTCGCGGCTTCGGCCAGAGCGGCCTCGGCCACCTCGGCCTCGGTGAATGCGCGGGCCTGACGCAGGTCGCGGACCCACTGGCCACTGTGGTCGAGATAGATCACATCGCCCTCCAAAAGGGCGTTGGCGGTGATGGCTTTGGGCGTAAACGGGCGCGGCATGGCTTTTCCAACTTGCGATTTCTTGCCGTTAATTTAGAACATTGTCCCAATATCTGGCCATATGCGCGGAGAGATAAGGATGATTGTTCCTTTCCCTAGCGGCAGGAAGGCCGGAATTCCGATATGCAAAGGAAAATCGAAATGGTGGACCAGATCGACGCGATGGACCGGAAAATTCTGGCCGAGCTGCAACGCGATGCGAGCCAGTCTCTGGACGAAATTGCCCGCAAAGTCGGCTCTTCAAAGACGCCGGTGTGGAATCGCATCCGCAAAATGAAGGATGCGGGCGTCATCGGTCAGCAGACGGTGATTTTGGACCCGGAAAGCCTCGGCCTTGAGGCCTGTTTCTTTGTGCTGGTCCGCACCAGCGCGCATGAGGCGGGATGGCAGGAGAAGTTCCTGAAGGTGCTGCAAAAACGGCCCGAGGTCTTGGAGGCGCACCGGCTGGCGGGCGAGATCGACTATATCCTCAAGGTCCGGGTGAAAAACGCCAAGGCCTATGACGACTTCTATCAGGCGCTGATCGGGGAGGTGTCGATCTATAATGTGACAGCGCTTTTGTCGATGGAAGAGATCAAATCGACGACGATGTTGCCGCTTTGAGAGGATGCCGGGGGTTTTGCACCCCCGGACCCCCGCAGGATATTTCTAGACAGAAGAAGATCTGGCAAAAGAAAAGGCGCGCCGGATCATGGGCGCGCCTTTGATGTGAGAGCATTTCGGCTCAGCGATTGCCCGACCGCGTGAACAGGCCCGCATCCTCGGCGGCCTTGCGCAGCGCGTTGGATTTGTTGACGGTTTCTTGGTATTCGCCCTCGGGCGAGCTGTCGTAGACCACGCCACCACCCGCCTGGATGTAGAGCTTTTCGTCTTTGAGGACGGCGGTGCGTAGCGCGATGCACATGTCCATGTCGCCGCCTGCGGAAAAATAGCCCACGCCGCCGCCATAGACGCCGCGTTTTTCCGGTTCCAGCTCGTCGATGATCTCCATCGCGCGGACTTTCGGCGCGCCGGAGACGGTGCCTGCGGGCAGGCCTGCGAGCAGGGCGGAGAGCGCGTCTTCGTCGTCGCGCAGCTCGCCCACCACGTTGGAGACAATGTGCATGACGTGGGAATAGCGCTCGATGATGAACTCTTCGGTCGGGTGCACCGTGCCAATCTTAGACACCTTGCCGGTGTCATTGCGGCCCAAATCCAAAAGCATCAGGTGTTCGGCCAGTTCTTTTTCATCGGACAACAGGTCTTCTTCGAGGGCCTTGTCCTCGGCAGGCGTCGCGCCGCGTTTGCGGGTGCCGGCGATGGGGCGGATGGTGACCTCGCCATCGAAGACGCGGACGAGAATTTCGGGCGAAGCGCCGATGATCTGGAAGCCGCCGAAGTTGAAGAAGAACATGAAGGGCGACGGGTTCGTGCGGCGCAGGCTCCGGTAGAGCGAGAAGGGCGGCAGCGGGAAGTCCTGCGTCCAGCGCTGCGCAGGCACGACTTGGAAGATGTCGCCTGCGGTGATGTATTCCTTGGCCTTCTCGACGGCGGCTTTGTAGCCGTCGTGGGTAAAGTTCGAGGTGGCAGGCGGTGCGACGTAAGCTTCGCCCATTTCGTGGCTGGCCTCGGAGGGCGCACGTTCGAGATCGCGCAGCGCGTCCATCACGCGTTCGGCGGCCTGCGCATAGGCGGCTTTGGCGGAGAGCCCTGAGGAGGCCCAGGCGGGGGAGACGAGGATCACATCGCCTTTGACCCCATCGAGGATCGCCACCAGAGAGGGCCGCATCAGCACCGCATCCGGAAGGCCGATAGGGTCGGGGTTCACATTGGGCAAATGTTCCACGAGCCGGATCATATCGTAGCCCAGATAGCCAAAGAGACCGGCAGCAGCCCCCGGCAATTCGTCGGGGATGTCGATACGGCTCTCGTCAATCAGTGCACGGATCGAGGACAAAGGGTCCTTGTCGTCAACGACATAGCTGTCGTCGTCAAAGCGTGCATTGCGGTTGATCGAGGCCTTCGCCTCACCGCCCGTGCCCTCGCATTTCCAGATCAGATCGGGCTTCATGCCGATGATGGAATAGCGCCCACGCACCTCGCCGCCGGTGACGGATTCGAGGATGAAACTGTCGGTGCGGGCGCCCGCGAGTTTGAGCATGATCGACACCGGGGTGTCGAGATCGGCGGCCACTTTGGCGTAAACCAACTGGTTTTTGCCTTGGGCATAGCCTGTTTCAAACTCGGAATAGGTCGGAATGAGCGTGGCCATGAGTGTCTCTTATTGCATCTGGCTGTGAATGGCGGTCAGCGCCGTCTGGTTGATCGTCACGCCTTCGCGGGCACGCAGCGCCTCGGAGAAAGCGTCGATCACATCGGTGGCCGCACCTTGGGCTGCGGAGGTGATGTAGCTTTCGGCGATGGCCGTGTTTTCTTCCGACGTGGTCGGCGGCTCGATGGTGTCGACCTTGGCGATGACAACGCGGTTTTCGCCAGGGATCAAGGTGGTGCCCCCGACCTGAAGACCCGGCGCAAAGACCGCATCCATGAAGCCCTCGGGCATGTTGGACAGGAAATCCTGACGCGTGATGGCGGTGAATGTCTCCGTCGGCAGACCCAGCTCGGCGATGGCGGCGCCCGAAGCAACCTCGGTCTCGATCGCTTCGGCTCGGGCGGTGAGGCGCTGTTGCAGCGCGTCGGCCTCCCAATCGGCGGCGACCTGATCACGCACCTCGTCCAAGGGCATGAGCGTCGCGGGCACGATCTCGTCGAGGCGCAGCGCAAAGACCCCACCATCGGACAGCTCGAGGATCTCGGGGTAATCGTCCAGCGTCACTTGGGCGGCGGCCTGTTTGAAGGCGGTGTAGGCGGCAATCCCGCCTTCGCTCGACGGGGTCCAATCGAGCGTGCCGAGCTCCATCTGGGTCTCATTGGCGAGGTCTTCAAGCGTGTAGCCTTCGGCCAGATCGTTGTCGAACTCTTCCAGCAGGCCGGAGATCAAACGCGCGGCGGCGTCAGTCCCCATCACGGCGGCCAATTCTTCGCGCGCCTCGTCAAAGGAGATCTCGGAGCCCGCCAGCGTCCCGTTGACCCGATAGATCGCCGGGCCCAGATCGGACATCACCGGACCGACCACGCCGGTGCCGTCGAGGGCAAAGACCGCAGGGCCGGCCTCAGAGGACAGATCGTCTTCGGAGACATCGCCCATATCTGTGTCGATCAGGTCGAGACCCCGCGCGGTGACCTCGTCCGCGAATGTGCTCTCGCCAGCGGCGATACGGTCGGCGGCGGCTTGGGCCTCTTCTTCGGTGCCATAGACCAGACGCTCGACAAGACGGCGCTCCGGCTGAATGTAGCTGTCGATGTTGTCCTGATACAGTTGGCGCAGGGCGTCCTCGTCCAGATCGACCTCATCCATGATCATCGCGGGCGTGAGCCAGGCGTAGGTGATGCGACGGGCCTCGGGCGCGGTGTAGGCGTCGGGGTGGGCGTCGTACCAGGCCTGAATATCGCTGTCGGAGGCAATCGGGGCGCCGGTCTCAAGCGCATCGGCTTCGAGCGTGGCGACAGAGACGGTGCGGCGTTCGCCCAGCCAATCGACCACGACCTGCCCGTAAGAGGGCGGCATTGTGATGCCGGAGGCCAAAGCCCCCGTCAGGATCGACCGTGCCGCCTCTTTGCGCAGATCGGCTTCAAAGGTCTTGTCGGTCATGTTGTTGCGGGCCAGAAGTTGCTTGTAGGCTTCGGTGTCGAATTTGCCGTCGATGCCTTTGAAGGCGTCGATGTTCAACAGCTCGCGGCGCACGGCATCATCGCCCACGGAGAGGCCCACACGCGCGGTTTCCGCATCCAATGCGGCCTGAGACAAAAGTTGGTCGAGCACCTGTTGCGACAGGCCGAAATCCTGCGCCTGCGCCACGGAAAACGGCTGGCCAGTCTGGGCTTCGATGGCACGCATTTGGTTTTGCAGCGCCGTCGCATAGGCATTGGTGGACACGTCCTCATCGCCCACGGAGGCGACACGCGTCACGCCACCGCCGAAATTTGCCGTGCCAAAACCGCCCAAACCGACGATCAGGAGGCCCATCAGGCCCCACACCACCATTTTCGTGCCAGAACCCTTGCCGCTCGCCATGTTTTTAGTCTCCTTCAAGGTTGGGAAACTGTGTAGGGGCAAGCGAAACCGAGGGCAAGGCAGATCAGGGCGCGATTTTGGCCAATCTGGTGAAAAGCTCCGTGATCCCGGCTTGATCAATATTGGCGAATGCAATGCGGAGCTGATGCTCGGCGCGTTTGTCGCCTTCGGGCATGAATGTCGTGCCCGGCAACAAGAGCACACCGGCCTCGCGCACCAGCCATGGAGCAAGTTCTGACGACGGCATGTCGAACGGATGGCTGACATAGGCGAAAAACGCGCCACAGCCCAAGAGACGCCAGCCTTTGGCCTCCAGCCGCGGGAATCCATCTATAATGGCCTGACGACGCGACAGAATTTCGGCGCGCTCGCCCGCGACCCAGTCGCTCAGGTTTTGCAGCCCCCAAAGCGCCGCCTTCTGGCCGATTTGATTGGGACAGATCGACACGGTGTCGAGGTATTTCTCCACCTGTTCGAGCCGCTCAGCGGAGGCGATCACGGCGCCCACGCGGTGGCCGGTGAGGCGAAACGCTTTAGAGAAGGAATAGAGATGCACAAGAGTGTCTTGCCAGCCCTTTTGCCGGAACAGGTAATGCGGCACCTCATCGCGACTGTCGAAATCGCGATAGGTCTCATCCAAGATCAACATGATGCCGCGATCACGGGCCAGCGCGTAGAATTTCGTCAAAAGCTCCGGCGGATATTCCACGCCGCCCGGATTGTTCGGTGTGATCAACACCATGGCGCGGGTGCGTGGGCTGATCAGACGCGCGGCCTCTTCGAGATCGGGCAAAAGATCGTCGCCCGCAACCAAAGGCACGGCGGTGACGCCCGACATATCGCACCACATTTTATGGTTGAAATACCACGGCGCGACCAGAATGACCTCGTCGCCCGAGGCGGCAATCGTGCTCATCACAGAGGTGAACGCCTGATTGCAGCCGGCGGTGATGGCGACCTGATCGGCGGTGATTTCGGCGTGATAGGCGGATGACCAATCCTTGGCGATCTGGCTGCGCAGCTCCGGCAGGCCCAGAACCGGCCCGTAAAGATGCGCGCTGGTGTCTTCCACGGCCATGCGGGCGATCTCTTGGCGCAGGGGCAGCGGCGGCGCCTCCATCGGCGCGGCCTGGCTCACGTTGATCAACGGGCGCTCGGGCGGAAAGGTGACACCTTCGGCCCATTTGCGAGAGGCCACGATAGGGGAGGCAAAGGTGCGGGCCATGGGGGCAGCAAGAGGTGTCAGCATTTGGAAATCCTCGGTCTTGAAGTTGCTACTGAGAGTAGGGGGCGGCTGCGGGGGATGCAATCGCCTCTCGCGCAGGGGGCATGCTACATGCAATCGGATCAAAACGCAGGCAAGGTGCTGAAAAAAAAGACATTCACGCTTGCTGTGCAGTTTCGAACAGGCGTCTTCAAGCTTTGTTTACCTCTTTTGTCTCACTCTTGGATGACTTTGAAGAAAAACGCCCCCATCTGCCTTTTTATAGAGGTGCCATTCATAAGAGGCGCATCCGATTTGGAAACGGGGGGCGCGCACGAGGGACGAAAGCAGACATGCTCCGGGGAACACCCCGGCGCCACAACAGGATGAATGAGGTTAGAGATATGGCATATGGTTTCGCCGCGCCGAACGGATATGACACATTGATTGACGCGCTCCGGGCCGCTTTGACGGCGGCGCGCGAAGGCGATCAGGCACGTGAGGAGGAAATGACGGAGGACATCCGCGACGCCTCTTATGAGATGATGCCGCGACAGGCGGGCTATCTGGTGCGCTCGGCTTGCGGCGCGATTGACGCGGCAATGCGTGGGTTTGATCGTGAAAACAGCCTCGCGATTGCCGAACATGCGATTGAAAACGTTCAGGATATGCTTTGGCGGTCGCAAAGTACGGCGTCTGCGGCCTGAACCGCCTTATTTCGGACAGAGCCAGGCGTCGAGATAGCTGGACAGCCGGCTCTCCAGCGCCTGACGGCTGTTGAGAGCGCAGAAGTTTAATGCGATGGCCTGAATGAAAAAGGCGCTGATGCCTTCGCCAACCAGTTCCGGCGCGATGTCGGGGCGGTAGGGAACCTCTTGGGCCCAACGCGCGAAGAGGGCGATCTGCACGTCGAATTGTGCCGCGATGGGGCCAATGTCGGAAATGGCCGCCGCGCCTGAGTGCCGGACGATCACATCGAAGACATAGCGTTCCGACGTCATGAAATGGATCAGAGGCAGGAGCCGTTCGACCATCGCCGGAATGTCCTTCGGCGTCGGCGCTTTTGCGGTCTCCGCGATCAGATCGGCCATGTGCGCGCCGATGATCTGCTCCATCAGCGCGTCTTTATCCTTGAAATGCGCAAAAAACGTGCCCTTGGCGACCCCCGCCGCGCGCACCACATCCTCGACGCGCAGGGCCTCGAAACTTTCTTTTGCAATCAAATCTTTCGCCGCTGTGAGCAGCTTGTCCCGGGTCGCGAGCGCGCGTTTCTGGATCGGTTTGTTCATGTTCTTAGTCTGCATATTTTGTGACCATGGTCAAATTTAATTATTGACCATGGTCATTTTTTAATTTTATGAAGTTGACCGTGGTCAATTTTATCTGGGGGACACCATGTCCAAGAAACATATCTATATCCTGAACGGTCATCCGGCCGAGACGTCTTTGTCGAAAATCCTCGCCGAAACCTACGCGAAGGCCGCCAAATCCGCAGGGTTTGAGACGCGATTGCAGCACCTGCATGATCTAAGCTTCGACATGGATTTCGGGCGCGCGGGCTATAAGGACGTCAAGCCGCTGGAACCTGATCTTGAAAAGGTCATGGCCAACATCGAATGGGCTGAGCATGTGGTGATCGTCGCGCCGATGTGGTGGGGCGGGTTGCCCGCCAAGCTCAAGGGGCTCTTTGATCGCGCCTTCTTGCCGGGGCGGACGTTTGACACCCGAAACCCGAACCGGTTCGGCATGCCCGCGCCGATGCTGACGGGGCGCAGCGCGCGGGTGGTGCTGACGTCAGATACGCCGACATGGTTCCTGTGGTTGGCCTATCGCAATCCGATTGCTTCGACGCTCAAAGGCCATATCTTGGGATTTGTCGGCATCAAACCGGTGCGGCTGACGCAATTCGCGGGCGCCACAGATGCAACGCCCAAAACCGTGTCGCGCTGGCTCAAAAAGGTTGAGGCTCTTGGTGCTCAGGGCGCATGAACAAGGGCGCATGAAAAAGGGGCCTCGTGGCCCCTCTTTGACCTCTCGATCAATCGCGCCCGCGATAGGGTTTAACGTATTGCATCGCCATATCCCATGGAAAGAAAATCCACGTGTCCTGAGACACTTCGGTGATGTAGCTGTCGACTTGCGGGCGGCCTTTCGGCTTGGCGTAGACGGTGGCGAAATGGGCGTTGGGGTACATCGAGCGGACGAGCTCAAGCGTCTTGCCGCTGTCCACCAGATCGTCGATCACCAGAATGCCGGTGCCGTCGCCCATCATCTCTTCGTTCGGCGCATTGAGCACCACGGCGTCGCTTTGGCTCTGGTGGTCATAGGATTTCACCGAAATCGTATCGACCGTGCGGATGTCCAGCTCGCGCGCGATGATCATCGCGGGCGCCATGCCGCCACGGGTGATCGCCACGATGGCACGCCACGCGCCGTCATCCGGCCCCTTGCCGTCAAGCCGCCACGCCAGCGCCCGGCTGTCGCGGTGAATCTGATCCCAGCTGATGTGAAAGCCTTTTTCATGGGGCAGGCGGTCGGACATCTCTTTTGATCCTTTCATCGAAGTGGCGGGCCGGAAGGGCGGTTAAGAAGGGCGGTCAACTGGTCGCGATCCGGGCTCCGAAAAGGGCGATGAGGCCGCCCAGAGCGCGGTCGGTCCAAAGTTTGGCCCGGCCATAGGCTTGTCGTGCTTTTTGCCGCGAAAAAAGCCGCGCGACAATCACATACCACAGGGTTTCGTCAAAAAAGACGAAAAACAATAAAATGGCCTTAATGACGACAGAGGTCTCTGGCGGGATCAGCCCGGCAAAAACCGCCCCGAAAAACACCGCAGGCTTCGGGTTCGACAATTGCGTCATGAGGCCGAGGCGAAAGGCATTGGCGAGCGACCGGGGGCTGGCGAGCGCCGTGGCCTCGGGCAGCGGATCACGGGCGTGACGGATGGTTTTGACCCCGATCCAGATCAGGAACAGCCCTCCCGCGATTTTAAAGGCGAGATAGGCGCGGGGGAAAAGCTCGAACAGGATCGAGAGGCCGGACATTGCGGCCAGCGCCCAGATCACCGCACCCAATCCAAAGGCCACGGCAAGGCCGAAGGCGGGGCGAAAGCCTTCGGAGGCGGCGGTGCGCACGGAGACCACGAAAGAGGGGCCAGGCGACATGGCAGCGACGAAATGCAGGCTCAAAATAGAGAGAAAAATCGCGAGGGTCATGTCTCCTCCCAAAGACATCTGTAACACAAAACGGGAGCCGAAGCCCCCGTTTTCAAAGCGTTTCTTCCGGACGGATCAGCCCTTGGTGATGTCCGGGGCGTCCACGGCCTTCATGCCGACGACGTGATAGCCCGCGTCAACGTGGTGGGTCTCGCCGGTCACGCCCGCGCCCAGATCGGACAGCAGGTAAAGCGCAGAGCCGCCCACATCGTCGATGGTCACATTGCGACGCAGCGGCGAGTTATATTCGTTCCACTTCATGATGTAGCGGAAGTCCCCGATGCCGGAGGCGGCGAGCGTCTTGATCGGACCGGCGGAGATCGAGTTGACGCGGATGCCGTCCTTGCCCAGATCTTCGGCGAGGTAGCGCACGGAGGCCTCCAAAGCGGCCTTGGCCACACCCATCACATTGTAATGCGGCATCACGCGCTCGGCGCCGTAATAAGTCATGGTCAGCATCGAGCCACCCTCTTTCATCAGCTTCGCGGCGCGCTGTGCGACGGCGGTGAAGGAGAAGACGGAGATGTCCATGGTCAGGTTGAAGTTGTCACGCGTGGTGTCGACATAACGGCCGCGCAGCTCGCTTTTGTCGGAGAAACCGATGGCATGCACGATAAAGTCGAGCTTGCCCCATTTTTCCTCTATATCTTTGAAAAGAGCATCCATAGAGGCCTCGTCGGAGACGTCGCATTCCACGACGAAATCAGAGCCAAGACGTTCGGCCAGCGGATCGACCCGTTTCTTAAGCTGTTCACCCTGATAGGAAAAACACAGTTCTGCGCCATGATCGGAGAGTGCTTTGGCAATGCCCCAGGCGATTGATTTGTCATTGGCAAGGCCCATGATCAGCCCGCGTTTGCCGTCCATCAGTTTCGTCATGGCGTGTCTTCGTCCGCTTATTATTGGATGTTGAAACGTGCTTTAGGGGTTTTGCGCAAAGCGATCAAGTCTGGCCCCGGCAATTTCACGACGTAGGGTCATTTGGCCGCTGCAAACCGCTTGTGCGCAGCTGTTATTGCGGGATTTGCATGGGGTTTGTCTTGTCGCTTGGTTGGAATAGGATTATCCCGAAAGGAACAAAGAGAGCCGCCAGAGGAGAGCCGCCATGGTGTCAGCAGATGTCCCACGCAAAGGCATTTTCGCCGGAGACGACCCCTTCGAGATTTCGCGACGCTGGTTGACCGACGCCGAGGCCAAGGAGATCAACGATCCCAACGCCATGGCCATCGCTACGGTGGACCCGGGCGGTCTGCCGAATGTGCGAATGGTGCTCTTGAAAGAGATCGCCGACGACGCCTTTGTGTTTTTCACAAATTATGAGAGCGCCAAGGGGCAAGAGATTGAAAATGCAGGTAAAGCCGCTTTCGTCATGCATTGGAAATCGCTGCGCCGCCAGGTCCGTGTGCGCGGTCTGGTCGCCCGTGAAACGCCGGAGGCTTCGGACGCTTATTACAAATCCCGCGCGCTTGGGTCGCGCATCGGCGCCTGGGCCAGCCAGCAATCGCGTCCGCTGCAATCTAAGGCCGCGCTGATGGAGGCGGTGGCCAAAGAGGGCCTCAAACACGGCCCCAATCCGAAACGCCCGCCGTTCTGGGGCGGCTATCGGATCACGCCCTTGGAGATCGAGTTTTGGGCCGATGGCGAGTTCCGTCTGCACGACCGCTTCCGCTGGCGCCGCGAGAGCCCGGAAGCGGCGTGGGAAATTCTGCGCCTCAATCCCTGAAAGACACTTGACGTTAGGTCATTCGAACAACTGGTCAAAAAGACAGTGGAAAGGGGGCTTGCACCTTTTGTCCGATTGTCTCAGGTTCAGGGCGGGATGAGGGGTGCGTGCCCCCTGTTATGGGCCAAGCGATCATCGCATTGGCCCTTATGAGTAAATGAGAGAATGAACGACACAGACTTGGGGAAGGTCGTGTCGGGCCATGTAAAATGGTTCGATCCGACTCGCGGCTTTGGCTTTGTGATCGCCGATGACGGCGGTCCGGATATTTTGTTGCATGCGAATGTTTTGCGCAACTTCGGGCAAAGCTCCGTAGCGGATGCCGCTATGGTGCGTCTCGTGGTGCAAAGCACGGATCGCGGTGTGCAGGCCGTGGAGGTGCTCGAAATTGCGCCCCCGGCGCCGGGCACTGGCACGATGCTGGAAGACCTCGAAGAGGTCGATGAGGAAAGCCTGTCTTTGCCGCTCGAGCCCGCGCGTGTGAAATGGTTCGACAAGGGCAAGGGCTTTGGCTTCGCCAATGTCTTCGGGCGCCCCGAAGATGTGTTCATCCATATCGAAGTGCTGCGCCGGTCTGGTTTGGCCGATCTAATGCCGGGCGAGGCCGTGGGACTTCGTGTCATCGACGGACGTCGGGGCCGGATGGCCGCGCATGTGACCGCCTGGGACGTGGCGCTGCGCGAGGCGGAAGAGGCGGAGGCCTGAGATGCGGCGCCGCTCGCGTCTTTCTTTCGGGCTGACTTTCGGGCGGGCCGCGCTTTTCTGTCTGTCCACCACACCGTTGTTGGCTCAGTCCGTGTGTCGCAGCGACGAGGTCGTGATCACCGGGCCGGAGACGCAGGCGCGCTTTTCCATCGAAATCGCCGACGACGCGGGCGAACGCGCTTTGGGGTTGATGAATCGCCCCGAGATGCCACGCGCTCACGGTATGCTCTTCGTCTATGAAAAGCCGCAACCGGTGTCGTTCTGGATGGCCAACACCTTGATTCCGCTCGATATGATCTTTGTCGATCAGCGTGGCGTCGTGACCCGCGTGCATGAGGAGGCTGTGCCTCTCGATCGCACCCCCATCGAGGGCGGCGATGCGGTCTATGCGGTTTTGGAAATCAATGGTGGCTTGACGCGCGCCTTGGGCATTCGTCCCGGCGACCAGCTGCGCCACCCGGCCTTTGGTCTGGACGCGGCCGACCCCTGTCTCACGCAGTGAACGCAAAATAAGTGCTTTTCAACCGCGCGTTTGCACGGTAGGAGAGGCGCACGGTCGGGGCGTGGCGCAGTCTGGTAGCGCACCTGTTTTGGGTACAGGGGGTCGTGAGTTCGAATCTCGCCGCCCCGACCACTTTTCCTCTCTCGCAAGTCAAATGATGATCCGGGCGCCCCGGATGATTAACGCCCGGATGAGTCACGCTTTGTAGCGTGCGTGCAGATGCGCGATATGCGCGGAGCCGATCCCGCAACACCCGCCGATCAGCGTGGCGCCGGCCTTGACCCAGAGATCGGTCCAAAGCGGGTAGCGCTCCGGCGTGATGTCGTCCCGCACCTCGGAGAGAACCTCATTGGCGGCGCCATCCTGGCCGCGCGCGGTGAAGGCATTGGCATACACCCCGATAGGCAGATCAGCGCCAAGCACATCCAGCGTCTTGCGGGTCTCGATCACTGCGGCTTCCATCACCTCCGGCATCGAGCAGTTGAACAAGACCGCTTTGGCGCCCAGACCAACGGCCTGTTCGACCGCGTCAGCCACGGGTTCGCCGGAGCGCAGCACGGGCTTTTGCGCGACCGTATCGGCCGGCGGTGTGGCGTCGTCGCGCAGGCTATAGGAGATCCAGAGCGGTTTGTCGGTTCCGGCCACAGCCTCTGCCGTGACGCGCGCCTCCTCCAGGCTGCTCATGGTTTCCGCCAGCCACAGATCGACGTAGGGGGCCAGCCCGCGCACCAGAACGGAGAGGATGTCGCGCGCTGAGGTCGCGTCGAACCGCTCGGGGATATAAGAGCCGCAAGCGGGCGGCAGGCAGCCAGCGACACGCGCGGTGGGGCGGATGTCCGATGTGTTGTCGACCGCCGTGCGCGCCAATTGGCCGGATAGGGCTGCAAGCTCCAGCCCGTGCTCGGCAAAACGGGTTTCGCCCAAATGAAAAGGCACCACCGCGTAGCTGTTGGTGGTGGCAATCTCTGCGCCGGCCCGGAAAAACGCTTCATGCGCCTGACGCACGGCTTCGGGCGCTTCCAACAACGCGCCTGCGGACCACTCCGGTTGACGCAACTCTGCGCCAAAGCGTTGTAATTCACGGCTGAGGCCGCCGTCGAGCAGGGTGATATGTGCCATGTGTGTATGGTCCTTGCGCAGTTCTCTCTCCGCATATCGTCAAACCCGGCGGGGCGCATCCCCTTTGGAAGGGTCTTCTTCGAAGGATGCGGCGTTTTGTCGGGGGGAGCGGACCTGCGGGCGCCCTAGATGGGTTAAAAAGGAGACATTTATGACAGAGATGAACCTCACCCCGATCGGACGTATCCACACGCCCTACAAAACCCTCGCCGATTGTCCGAGTGCACCACATGCAGGGCAGGAGGCGCGGATCGAGTTGCACCCCGCTTTCGCGCCGGGCCTCAAGGGTCTGAATGCCTCCGAGGTCGATGTGCTCTATTGGTTCGACCGGGCGGCGCGCGATGTGCTGCAATCGGTGCGTCCCCATGATGGCGTCCACTGCGGCGTCTTTGCCATGCGATCGCCGCACCGCCCGAACCCGATTGCCCTGTCGCGGGTGACGGTTCTGTCGGTCGATGAGACGGGGCTGACCGTGTCGGGGATGGATTGTCTCGATGGCACGGTTCTGGTCGATCTGAAGCCGGTGCCGCGCGTTGCAACGTGAGGTTGCGTCATAAAAATGATTCGAGCGGGGGCGCCTTGGTCGCATAGATATGCGATGACCGTATATATGCGCTTTCTTGGCGGCTAAAGCTGCTGGTTTTCAGGGTTTTTCCTGAGAAAACCGGTGTTTTTGAGCCATCTTCCGCATCGCTGCGCCCACTAGATGTAGTGTGCTGAGGAAATGTGCAAACGTGCCACACAGGGGGCAGGTCTAGCGTTTTTTTGACGCGGTCACTTATCCACATTGTCTTGTGCAAAATCTTAACGAATTTTGCGAAACCCATAGGAAACAAAGAAAAAAGTATTAACGCGAGGGTCTTCGAATCGTGGGGGGCTGTGGGCAATTTTCGTCAAACGTTTTTTGCGTTTCAAAAGGGTAAATTTTGCGTTGACCACGAGGGCTCAGCCGCTGCACATTGTGGAGGTCGGATGAGAGATACACTACATTTAGTTATTCTTGGACGGCGAGGGACAAGGGTCTCGGGGGACATATCCGCGTAGGGATCTCACCGGTCTTCAGGTCGAAAGGCATGAAAACAAGGGGTGCGGCCGGGGTGAGAACGGATATGCCGCTGAGGAACAGCTTGAGGATCAAAGACGAATCTATGACACAGCCGGGGGCTATGGCCGCACCGGCATTGATAAGATTTGTCGGGTGTGAGGCAGGGTTTCTCGTCAGCCATGAGACACAAGATGTGGATGTCGACGGGTCGCCGGTGACGGAAATTTGGCGATTAAGCAAAACAACGCGAGAGTTGAGGCAGATGAAAATCGAACGCAAATTCACGACGGCAGGCAAAGACGCATATGCAGAGTTGGAGTTCACCAAGACCTCCTCTGAAATTCGCAACCCGGACGGCACGGTGGTGTTTCATCTCGACGATTGCGAAGTGCCCGCCAAGTGGTCGCAGGTCGCCTCCGATGTCATCGCGCAGAAATATTTCCGCAAAGCCGGCGTGCCGGCGGCACTGAAAAAAGTCCGTGAAAAAGGCGTTCCGTCTTTCCTTTGGCGGTCTATTCCCGACGAAGACAAGCTCGCGAAACTGCCCGAAGAGGCGCGGTTTGGTGGCGAGACCTCCGCGAAACAAGTGTTCGACCGTCTCGCAGGCGCCTGGGCCTATTGGGGCTGGAAGGGCGGCTATTTCTCCTCGGAAGACGACGCCAAAGCCTATTACGACGAGATGCGGTTCACCCTGGCGGCCCAGATGGGCGCGCCGAACAGCCCGCAGTGGTTCAACACCGGTCTGCACTGGGCTTACGGCATCGACGGTCCGGGGCAGGGGCATTATTATGTGGATTATCAATCCGGTGAGCTGACGCGCTCGTCCTCCGCCTATGAGCATCCGCAGCCGCATGCCTGTTTCATCCAATCCGTCGCCGACGATCTTGTGTCCGATGGCGGCATCATGGATCTCTGGGTGCGTGAGGCGCGTCTGTTCAAATACGGTTCCGGCACCGGCACCAACTTTTCCTCGCTGCGCGCGGCCAATGAGAGCCTCTCGGGCGGGGGCAAATCCTCCGGCCTCATGGGGTTCCTGAAAATCGGCGACCGGGCAGCGGGCGCGATCAAATCCGGCGGCACCACGCGCCGCGCGGCGAAGATGGTGATCTGCGACATGGATCACCCGGACATCGAGGATTTCATCAACTGGAAAGTGATCGAAGAGCAGAAAGTGGCGTCCATCGTCGCGGGCTCGAAGATGCACGAACGCCAGCTCAATGCGATTTTCGACGCGATTGGCACTTGGGACGGCGCGGAAGCCGATGCTTTCGACCCAAGCAAGAACCCGGCGCTGAAGGCGGCTGTCAAATCCGCGAAACAGGTCGCCATTCCTGAGACCTACGTCAAACGTGTGCTGGATTACGCGAAACAGGGCTATTCCTCGATCGAATTCCCGACCTATGACACCGATTGGGACAGCGAGGCCTATGCCTCCGTCTCCGGTCAGAACTCCAACAACTCCGTGCGCGTGACGGACGCTTTCCTCAAGGCCGTGAAAGACGATGCCGAATGGGAGCTTTTGCGCCGCACCGACAGGAAGGTCGCCAAGACCGTCAAGGCCCGCGATCTTTGGGAACAGGTCGGTCATGCCGCCTGGGCCTGTGCCGATCCGGGCATCCAGTTCCACGATACCATCAACGCCTGGCACACCTGCCCGGAAGACGGCGAAATTCGCGGCTCCAACCCGTGCTCCGAGTATATGTTCCTCGATGACACGGCCTGTAACCTGGCCTCGATGAACCTGCTGACCTTCTTGCACGATGGTGTGTTCGACGCAGAAAGCTACATGCATGCGACCCGCATCTGGACGCTGACGCTGGAAATCTCCGTGATGATGGCGCAATTCCCGTCGCAAGAGATCGCGCAGCGCTCCTATGACTTCCGCACGCTGGGTCTGGGTTACGCCAACATCGGCGGGCTGTTGATGAACATGGGCTTTGGCTATGACAGCGACGAGGCGCGCGCGCTGGCCGGTGCTCTGACCGCGATCATGACCGGCGTGTCCTATGCGACCTCCGCCGAGATCGCGGGCGAGTTGGGGGCGTTCGACAAGTTCGAGAAGAACCGCGAGCATATGCTCCGCGTCATCCGCAACCACCGCACGGCTGCCTATGGCAAAACCACGGGCTACGAAGGCCTTGAGGTCAAGCCGGTCGCTTTGGATCACGCCAACTGCCCCGACGCCCATCTCGTCGAGCTGGCGAAATCCGCTTGGGACGAGGCGCTGAGCCTCGGCGAGAAAAACGGCTACCGCAACGCGCAGGTGTCTGTGATTGCGCCCACCGGCACCATCGGTCTGGTGATGGATTGCGACACGACGGGGATCGAGCCGGACTTTGCGCTGGTGAAATTCAAGAAACTCGCGGGCGGTGGTTACTTCAAAATCATCAACCGCTCCGTGCCGGCAGCTCTTGAGAAACTTGGCTATTCTTCGTCTGAGATCGAGGAGATCGTGTCCTACGCCGTGGGCCATGGCACCATCGGCAATGCACCGGGGATCAACCACACTGCGCTGATCGGCCACGGCTTCGGTCAGGCGCAGATCGACAAGATCGAGGCCGCGCTGCCCTCGGCCTTCGACATCCGCTTTGTGTTCAACCAATGGACGCTGGGCGAAGAGTTCTGCACCGGGACGCTCGGCATTCCGGCGGCGAAACTCAATGATCCGTCTTTTGACCTGCTGCGCAGCCTCGGCTTTACCGCCAAAGACATCGCGGCGGCCAACGATCACGTCTGCGGCACGATGACCCTCGAAGGCGCGCCCTTCCTCAAGGAAGAACACTACCACGTCTTCGATTGCGCCAATGCCTGCGGCAAAAAAGGCAAGCGGTATCTGTCGGTTGAGAGCCATATCACCATGATGGCGGCGGCGCAGTCCTTTATCTCCGGCGCGATCTCCAAGACGATCAACATGCCGAATGACGCCACCATCGAGGATTGTCAGGCCGCCTATGAGCTGTCCTGGTCCTTGGGCACGAAAGCCAATGCGCTCTACCGTGACGGCTCGAAACTGTCGCAGCCGCTGGCGACCGCTTTGATCGAGAATGACGAAGAGGCCGAGGAAATTCTCGCAACCGGCACCGCGCAGGAAAAAGCCGCCGTGCTGGCCGAGAAGATCGTCGAGAAGGTCATCATCAAAGAGGTCGCCCGCGGCCGCGAAAAGATGCCGGATCGTCGCAAGGGCTACACCCAGAAATCCATCGTTGGCGGGCATAAGGTCTACCTGCGCACCGGCGAGTACGAAGACGGCTCTCTGGGCGAGATCTTCATCGACATGCACAAAGAGGGCGCCGGTTTCCGGGCGATGATGAACAACTTCGCCATCGCGGTCTCTGTCGGTCTGCAATACGGCGTGCCGCTTGAGGAATTTGTCGATGCCTTCACCTTCACGAAATTCGAACCGGCGGGCATGGTGCAGGGCAACGACTCGATCAAAAACGCCACCTCGATCCTCGACTATATCTTCCGCGAGTTGGCCGTGTCGTACCTCGACCGCACCGATCTGGCGCATGTCAAACCGCAGGGCGCGGCCTTTGACGATCTCGACAAGGATGCCGCGGAAGGTGTGTCCAACATCAAGACCCCGTCGGAAAGTGCCTCGGCCAAATCCATCGAGGTGCTGAAACAGATTTCCTCGACCGGCTATCTGCGCAAGCGCCTGCCGCAGGAACTCGTTGTTTTGCAAGGTGGAATGCAGTCGGGCGCCGTGGTGCTGGAGGGCTCCATCGACCCGCAGGTCGCGCTTCAGACGCTGGTGCCTGAGACCAAGGCAACCTTGGAAACGGCGCTCTCCACCGGCACCGTGTCGATGACCGCGCGCGACAAGGCAAAGATGCAGGGCTACGAGGGCGATCCTTGTGGCGAATGCGGCAACTACACGCTGGTGCGCAATGGCACCTGCATGAAATGCAACACCTGCGGCGGCACGTCCGGCTGTAGCTGAGGAGCATGAGAATGGAATTGGTATTCGACATCGCCGGACAACTTTGCGCGGCAGATCGCGTGACGATGCGCGGCAACACTTTGGAGGCGGAGTTCGACCGCAACGTCGTGGGCGCGCTGGCCGATGCCTATGACGGCAGTCATGCAGTCTCTGTCTTGGGCGTTCCGTCGCTGTCGGTGACCTATTCGGTGCAAACCTACCGCACCGAGGGCGAGCGCGGATGCCGCGCGACGTTTTCGGTCAACAGCTCTGCGGGGCAGATGCTGCATTAAAGGAATACGGATCACCCGCCTCACATGGGTGATCCGGGGTGGGGATGCTTGGATCGACCATATGCGTCGAAAAAAGCATCCGAGTGAGGGGTTCTGATCAGAATTCCTTTTCCGGGGCGGATGCGTTCGCCCCTGACGCGGATCAGGCCGCAGGCAAAAAAACTTACCGGGCGGTATCAATGATGAGCCTGATCAGCGAACCTCAGGGGGGCCACTATGGTCCCCCTTTTTTATCCTGTGCTGTGGTGCAGAGAAGATGCGCATCCGTGACAGCCCTACGGACTGCACCCGTGACAGCCCTACGGACTGCACCCGTGACAGCCCTACGGACTGCACCCGTGACAGCCCTACGGACTGCACCCGTGACAGCCCTACGGACTGCACGTTGAACAAGCAAAGCTTGGGGCTTCGGCCTCCGTTTCTTGTCTTGGTGTCGTGACGTGTGTTCTTCGGGCAGACCCTCGGGGGAGGGGCCTTAAAGCGTTTTTACTTAAACCTGACACAAGGTTTGAGCAGAAACGCTGTACGACGTTCAAGCGGGAGCGCGCGTTTCGACTTTATCTGGTAAATCAGGTTAAATTCGAAACGCCTTAAGCGGCCATACTCGCGGCAAAGTCTCGGAGCGCCTGGGCCAATTCGGGGGCGACGTCACGCTGCAAAGGGGTGAGGCGATCGCAAATGCGCACCCCGTTTTCCATTCGGGTCCTGAAAGAGACCATGGTGCCCGGGTCCGGCATGGTAAAAGACCCAAGCATAGCGTCTGCGCCGGAAGCATAAACCAAATCTGCGTGGTCGCTGCACCAAATCACCGCTTTATGCGCGGCTGGGTCCGACCAGATAACAATTCCATCCATTTGAATACTCTTCGATACTCTAAGCGATGTCACGTTCTATGAGCGTAGATTTATAGCATGCACTGATATGACGACATATTCCGATTTATGTGTCATGATCGAACAGGTTCTGACGCTAACTCGCGTCAATTATGCTCAATTCCTGAGTTTTGGAACAAAACTGTATCAAAAAAAGCTCCGAACGCGCATATTTACTACATTTGGGGGAGGCGAGCGCATCGGGATGCTCTTAAATGGATTTAAGGAAGACATCTGTGTGACATCCTTACCGAAGCGCCCACTCGGTAGACACGAAACGGCGCAGGCCCTCAATGGGGCAGATACGAAGACGCACAGATCGACCAAAAGTGGCTTAACGGCTGCTTGGAAGGGGGAACCGTGACGCAAGGAGACTTATCTCCCGCGCAATTGCGCCATATTTTCGGAACAAATTTGAGACAGCTCTCGACGCGGGCGCACTCGATTTCACAGCTCTGCCGGGATCTCGGGATCAACCGGACACAGTTCAATCGCTACCTGAAAGGCGAGGCCTTCCCGCGCCCCGATGTGCTTCACAAGATTTGTCAGTATTTCGATGTCGATGCGCGCATCCTCTTGGAGCCACTGGACTGTCTGCGGGACCGCGCCGACAAGGAACTGACCTCGCAAGTCCTCTCATCATTCCTGTTCGATGTCGACGCGTTGAAAATCGCGCCGGAGGCCTTTCCGACCGGCTGTTACCTGCACCATCGCGTGTCCTATTTCGTGCCCGAACACATCAGTACGACGCTTTTGAAATTCTACCACGATGACAGCGGAAATCTTCGTATTCAGGGCTATATGCCATACGCCTCCGGCGCCCGCATCGGCCTGCCGCAGGGCGCGAAGGCGCGTATGTTTCGCGGGCTGGTGTTTCGGCAACTGGTGGGCTTTGCCTTCGTGGTGACGATGGATCAGGTGCCTTTGATGGTGCTGGGCGGCTTTGAGCCGAATTACCTTGGCAATCCGAACTTCTATTTCGGCAGTTCGGTCTCCACGCAGGATGTCATCGCACCCTCTCCGGTCCTGTTGCAGCGGTTGGAGCCGAAACTCTCCGTCCTCGTCGCGGCAAGACATCAGATCGGTATTCGCGAGCGCAAAATCTATTCGCCACTGGTGCGCGGTTTCTTCGACAAATTCGCGCCGCTCAGATGAGCGAAAGGGCCCGCTAGGGGGCCCTCAGCTCACGCCAAGATCACGCGTGACTGCCACGCGACAGCGCCGCAACACCCGTGCGGGCGGTTTCCACCAGACCCAAAGGCCGCATCAGTTCGGCAAAGGCGTCGATTTTCTCCGACGGACCGGTCATCTCGAAAACAAAGCTCTCAAGCGTGCTGTCCACCACATTGGCGCGGAAAATTTCCGCCAGACGCAGCGCCTCGATGCGGTTGTTGCCGGTGCCTTCGACCTTGAACAGCGCCAGCTCGCGCTCGATCGAGGGGCCTTCGACGGTCAGGTCGTGAACCTCATGGACGGGCACGATGCGCCCCACCTGTGCCTTGATCTGTTCGATCACATCGCGGGTGCCGGTGGTCACCACGGTGATGCGCGACAGGTGGCTTTGGTGGTTCACCTCGGCCACCGTCAGGCTTTCGATGTTATAGCCGCGGCCGGAAAACAACCCGATGACACGGGCCAGAACCCCCGCCTCGTTGTCGACCAGAACGGCCAGCGTGTGTTTCTCGATCACTTCGGCGTGGTAGTCGCGAAGGTCATAGGCGGAATGGCTCGTGGAGCCTTGTTGGATACGTAGGGCGGACATTATTGTTCATCTCCCTCGATGATAGTTTCGTTGGCCTCTTGTTCTAAGAGGCGTTCTATTTTTGATCGCGTGGCAATGTCCTCTATCCGACGAATTATGAACAGAAGTACATATTGGAAGGCAACGACAGCAAGAAACCAAGCGACTGATTCAGTCAGAGAGGCTCGCTCAGAGAAGTAGAGGTAGAACGGAACGAGAAAGAGAATTTGTGCAAGTCGCAGTAAGATCAGCACAAAACTCTGCCACCACTTCGGCATTAGTGCTGTTCTAATCATAGGCTGCATCACGACCTCCTCAAAACATTGATCACATCTCGTGTGGTGAATATCTCTGTCAATCTAGGCTCATCCCGCAAGCCCCCAGGTCGCGGTCAATGCGGCCAGGATGTTGCGCAATGCTTTCCCGAAGTGTTTCATCAGACCAAAACCGCGCCGTCGGATTTGATTGCGCCTTCGACGGAGGCATCGCCCAACAGCATCTCATTGTGTGCCTTGCCCGAGGGGATCATCGGGAAACAGTTTTCGTGCTTCTCGACGAGGCAGTCAAAGATCACCGGGCCGTCGTAGTTGATCATCTCCATGATCGCATCGTCCAGATCTTTCGGATCGGAACATTGAATGCCTTTCGCGCCAAAGGCTTCGGCCAATTTCACAAAGTCAGGCAGGCTCTCGGACCAGGACGACGAATAGCGCTCGCCGTGCAAGAGTTGCTGCCACTGACGCACCATGCCGAGGCGTTCGTTGTTCAGGATGAACTGTTTCACCGGCGCGCGGTACTGCATCGCCGTGCCCATTTCTTGCATGTTCATCAGCCACGAGGCTTCGCCAGCCACGTTGATCACGAGGCTCTCAGGATGCGCCAATTGCACACCGATGGAGGCCGGGAAGCCGTAGCCCATGGTGCCAAGCCCGCCCGAGGTCATCCAGCGGTTCGGATCCTCGAAATTGAGGAACTGTGCCGCCCACATCTGGTGCTGGCCCACTTCTGTGGTGACATAACGGTCCATGCCCTTGGTCAGCGCTTCGAGACGCTCCAGCGCATATTGCGGTTTGATCACCGTTTCGGACGGCTTGTAGGTCAGGCAGCGAACTTTGCGCCATTCCTCGATCTGTTCCCACCACGTAGAGGTGTCGGCCACCTTGCGGCCACGCGATTTCCAAACCTTGAGCACGTCTTCCAAGACATGACCCACATCGCCGATCACCGGCAGGTCAACACGAATGATCTTGTTGATCGACGAGGGGTCGATGTCGACATGCACCTTGGTGGAGTTCGGCGAGAAGTCCTGAATCCGGCCGGTGATCCGGTCGTCGAACCGCGCGCCGATGTTGATCATCAGGTCACAGCCATGCATCGCCATATTGGCTTCATAGAGACCATGCATGCCGAGCATGCCCAGCCAGCCTTTGCCCGACGCCGGGTAGGCGCCCAGACCCATCAGGGTCGAGGTGATCGGGAAGCCCGTGGCATCGACCAGCTCGCGCAAGAGCTGCGACGCGCCGGGACCGGAGTTGATCACACCGCCGCCGGTGTAGAACACGGGACGCTCGGCCTTCTCGATGAGCGCGACCAGATCGGTGATCTCCTCGATGGAGGCTTTCACGCGCGGTTGATAATGGCTCACCTTGGCTTTCGCGGGGGGCGTATATTCGCCATCGGCGAACTGCACATCTTTCGGCAGGTCGATCAGAACCGGACCGGGGCGGCCGGAGGTGGCGACGTGGAACGCCTGATGGATCGTGCCGGACAGTTCGTCCGTGTCCTTCACCAGCCAGTTGTGTTTCGTGCAGGGCCGGGTGATGCCGACGGTGTCAGCCTCCTGAAACCCGTCCGTGCCGATCATGAAGGTCGGCACCTGACCGGAGAACACCACCAGCGGGATCGAGTCCAAGAGCGCGTCCGTCAGACCGGTCACCGCATTGGTTGCACCAGGACCCGAGGTCACCAGCGCCACGCCAACCTTGCCGGTCGAGCGCGCATAGCCTTCGGCGGCATGGATCGCGGCCTGCTCATGGCGCACCAAAACGTGCTTGATGTCGTTCTGCTGGAAAATTTCGTCGTAGACCGGAAGGACAGCGCCCCCCGGGTAGCCAAATACCGTGTCCACACCCTGATCCTTCAGGGCCTGAACCACCATTTTTGCTCCGGTCATCTGACGTGTCATGTTTCTCTCCGTCTCACGCGTCACTTACGTTTTTGGCAATAAAAAAGCCCCCGGTTTCAATCGGGGGCGCATGGGTTCCATTCTGGTTAACCGTCACCGGCCCATGCGCGTTTTCCCTACGACTACAAGAATAATGCCTGACATGGCTTGGGGTCCTTCATTGCGTGCCGGGACATTATGTGCACCCGCAGCAGGCGTCAACTGCAAAACCGCTGTTTTGTGAATAAAATGTCGTGGGGCGGGGTTCGCGCGAAATAATGTTAAAAGGGCTGACCTATTTTTAGGCCAGCCCCCAAATCCTTCCTACGGCGCAGCCCTCACTCCTGAAGCACAAGCTCCACCCTGCGGTTCTTGGCTCGCCCAGCGTCCGTGGCATTGCTCGTGACCGGCGCCACAGGCCCCGCGCCGTAGGGCGTCAGCCGCGTGCTGTCGATGCTATATTGCCCCGCGAGGGCTGTGCTGACCGCCTCGGCGCGCGCCTCGCTCAAGTCGCGATTGTAGGCCAGAGCGCCTTTGCTGTCGGTGTGACCTACAACGTAAAAGCGTTTGTCGGGATGATTGCCGAGATAGTCCGCGATGACCTCAAGTGCCGGCGCGGACTCTGCGGTCAGGGTCGCTTTGTCGAAATCGAAAAACAGCCCGTCGAGCACCACATGCCCGTCTTTTTCCATGTCGTCGGTCAGGCCTTCGAGGTTGATGCTGATCCGTTCGTCATTCAACGCCTCTGTCTGGCTGATGTCGAGCACGATGCTGGCGGGAAAGTTCATCGCCGTATGCTGGGCCACCAAAAGCGAAATGATATAGGTGCCACCCTCGGCCTCGCCGGTGCCGGACCAGTAATAATAGCTGTGCCGGTTGCCATGACGGTTTGGCGCATCCAGATAGGGGTTCTGCCCCTTACGTTGTGGATCGCCATACCAATAGAGTTGCCGCACGAAGCGATCACCACATTCGGCGTCGGATTTGCAGGTGAACACCGGCTCGAACCCGGCCTGCTCAAAAGCCTTCTCGAAATTGCGAAAGATCGCCAGAGCCGAGAGGGACTTTTTCTCAGCCCGGTAGGTCAGGGTGGTCGATTTGCCCTCGAACCGCTCCACCGGTGGAAGGTCTTCTCCCGGTGTGATCCGGCCCGTGGCAATCATGAATTCCTGATAGTCCGACGTGTGGTAGCCGACAATATCGGTGCCGGGCATGCGCGAAATCAGCGGGTGGTCATGGGCGCCTTTGACGTCATTTTGTGCCAGAAGAGGCTGGGCAAGGCAGAGACAAAGAGAGGCGGCGAGGGAGAGAGGTTTCAACATGTGGGTCCTTGACGCGTTTGATCGTGAATCTGAAAATATGTTTGCAAGCATGGCGTTAGGCTTTGCAAAACGCGCGGACCCTAGGGGCGTGAGGCAGGGGCGTCAATGGCAGGGACGGCAGGATTGAGCAAGATTTTGCTCAAGTTTGCCCACGGTGGGATGTCGGTAAGAGATGCGCGAAGCGATCATCGCGCTTGTGCAAGGCGACGCGGCGCGGCACAGTCCGTTTATGCAGGATAACCAAACACCGCCCGCCCCAGAAATGTCCCCTGATATGTCCCAAAAGTCGCCCCGATCCGCCGACCCGATCCGCCTTCGGCTCAGGCTGCATTTCGGCGATCTCTTGATGCTTGGGCCGGGGAAGGCCGATCTGTTGGAGGGCATTCGCGACACCGGCTCCATCGCTGCCGCAGGGCGTGGCATGACGATGAGCTACAAGCGCGCCTGGTCTCTGGTCGAGGAGATGAACACGGCATTTCGCGCGCCCTTGGTGCACTCAAGCCGTGGCGGGGCCCATGGTGGTGGAGCGTCTTTGACGGAGATGGGGGAGCTGGTGCTGACGCATTACCGCCACCTTGAAGAGATCACCTTGCAGGCCGGACAAGACGACATCGCCGCGCTTGAGGCGCTTTTGGCGCCGTAGATTTTCGATATTTCCGGTTGGGAATATCGCTTGCCTTTGAAGTGCTGCTTTGCAATATGTTTTGTGAAACATATCGAAAAAGACTGGACCTGCCATGCTCACCCGTTCCTTGACCGCCGCCTGTCTCGCGGCGCTCCTTGCCACTCCTGCCGCCCTTCACGCCGATCAGATCACCGTCTTCGCCGCCGCCAGCATGACCAATGCTCTGGGCGACATCGAAACCGCCTTCGAGGCCGAGACCGGCCATGATCTGGCAATCTCCTACGCGGGTTCCTCGGCGCTCGCGCGGCAAATCCAACAGGGCGCCCCCGCCGACATCTTTATCTCCGCCAATCCCGGCTGGATGGATGCGCTCGACGAGGACGGTTTGTTGGCTGAGGGCACGCGACGCGATCTGCTGACCAATGCCATCGTACTCATCGCAACAGGGGACGCCGAGGCGATGGAGATCGACACCTTGCCCGAGGCTTTGGGCGACGACCGCCTTGCCATGGCGTTGGTCGATGCGGTGCCTGCGGGCATCTATGGCAAAGCCTCACTGACGCATCTCGGCCTTTGGGACACACTTGCCCCGCAGGTGGCCCAGGCCGACAACGTCCGTGCCGCACTGGCCCTCGTCGCCTTGGGGGAGGCACCTTACGGGATCGTCTACGCCACGGATGCCAAGGCCGAGCCGCGCGTGAGCGTCGTCGCCACGTTCCCGGCCGACAGCCACCCGCCCATCGTCTACCCGATGGCTATGATCGCAGGCCACGACACGGGACACAACACGGGGGCGACGGCAGAGTTCATGCGCTATCTGGGCGGTGAGACCGCGCGAGAGGCTTTTGCTGCGCAGGGGTTTGGGGTGTCCGCTGACAACTGAACTGCGCTTTCTGTTCAAAGCATCTTTGAGTGTCGAAATAAGAAAGGGCGTCCCGCTGAGGACGCCCTTTTGTGACATTCAAAGACGCGTTTCGCTTATTCGAAATGCTCTTCGGCCTCTTCCAAAATCACCCGCCACCAATCGAAGGTGTCGTCCAGAGCGACCCGCGTGATGCCACCTTTGAAGGCGAAGGAGTAGTTGATCTCCAGATCGCCGTCGCTGTCGACGGAGGCTTTGCCGAAGCGGTAGCTGTTGTTGTAATCGTTGATCACATCCGCATCGGTGGAGTAGTCGTTGCCGTCGAAATAGGCCACGAAGGTGCCGTTGTTGCAGTCCTTGTGATTGTCGCAGCCGTAGAAATAGAGCGCGTAACGCGTGCCGCTGATCCGGCCGCGGAACATCGGGTCGTCTTCGCCATCGGTGTCGGCCTCGACCGAGCCAAAACCGCTCAGCAGCTCTTCGAAGACATCGAGATCGTCAAAAGTCAAAATCTCCGGCTCGGCGGCGGCGGGCAGGGCGGTCAGGCCCAGAACGGCGGCGGTGGCCAGCGGGCGCAAGAAGGTGGTCACGGCATTTTTCGGCGACGACATCGGAAGATCCTTTTTCGTTTCGGGGCGCCAAAGCCCCGGTAGTCATAATCGCGGGGACTGTGACCCGTGTCGTCCGGAGGTGAAAGGGGTAAAGAAAGAGAAATCTTCCCTGTTGTCAGATTTTTTTCCGAAAACAACCGCCGGGGCCATGGGGATGGCTCCGACGGTCTTGTTCCTGGCGGGGTTCAGGCGGTCAGAATGATCTTCATCGCTTTCTCGCGCGCGGCATTGCTGAAGATCTCATAGGCCTCCATGATCTCATCGAGCTTGAGCCTGTGGGTCACAAGCCGCGCCGGATCGACCTTACCCGAGTTCAGGGTTTTCAACAGCATCGGCGTGGTGTTGGTGCTGACCAAGCCCATGGAAATGTTGATGTTCTTGATCCAGAGCTCTTCGATATGCAGCTCAACGGGTTTGCCATGCACGCCCACATTGGCGATGGAGCCGCCGGCGGAGACGATCTTTTGACAGGTGTCGAAGGTCGCGGGCACGCCGACCGCCTCGATCGCGGCATCGACACCAAGCCCGCCGGTCATCTTCATGATCTCCTCGACCACATCGACCGAACCGACCTGAAGCGTATCGGTCGCGCCGAATTGTTTCGCAAGCTCCAACCGCGCCGGGTCCATGTCGATCATCACGATCCGCCCCGGCGAATAGAATTGCGCGGTCAAAAGCACAGACATGCCGACGGGGCCCGCGCCGACGATGGCCACCGTGTCACCGGGTTTCACGCGGCCGTATTGCACGCCGATCTCAAGCCCCGTCGGCATGATGTCGGAAAGCATCACCAATGCTTCCTCGTCGGCGCCTTCGGGGATCGGATAGAGCGAATTGTCGCCATGCGGGATGCGGACGTACTCGGCCTGAGTGCCGTCGATCAAGTGGCCCAAAATCCAGCCGCCGTCATCGCAATGGGCGTAGAGCTGACGCTTGCAATTCGGACATTTGCCACAGGACGTCACGCAAGAAATCAGCACCGGATCGCCCGGTTTGAAATTGGCGACCGCATCGCCCACGGCCTCGACCACACCGACACCTTCATGGCCCAGCGTCCGGCCCGGCGTCACGGCGGGCACGTCGCCTTTGAGGATGTGCAAATCGGTGCCGCAGATCGTGGTCTTTGTGACTTTGACGATCACGTCGGTGGGTTTCTCGATGCCGGGTTTGTCTTTTTCGATCCAGTCCTTTTGACCGGGGCCTTGGTATACGAGCGCTTTCATTGCGGGTCTCCTCCTGAGGTTTGCGTGAGACGAGGGCAGGGCCTCGCGTCAGGGGAGAGCCTAATCTTCTAAAATCCGACGGGTAGACCGCCGCATACCGTCGCCCGATCCAAATCGGAAATTCGCGCTCGATTGCGGAAGGAAAGCGTGCTGCGGTACGGAGATGGGGTTGAAAGGATATGTAATATTATATCGTCTATGGTATTCGTCGAAATGACGCGCAGCGGGTCTAGGGAAGCTGTCGCGCCTTTGGTCCAAATCGGGCATGGGCGCGGTAAAGTCTGCTTTGCGGGACTGAGCGGTCATCGGCTCGGCGACGACATCATGAAGTTTTCAGCATCACTCGCGTGTTGTGACAGCGTCCCAAAGTCAAACAGCAAACTGCACTTGGCCAACCAGTCGGGATTGTTGTTTCTCAAAGCTATCTCGTATCGGACATGGCCCCAAGCATTGCAGGTGGCCCCCAGCTTGAGTTCTCCCTCTAGCGTTTCCCAAACCTTCTCGCCTAACCAAGGGCGCGAATACCCTGCTAACATCTGGAAATATTCAACAAAACCGTTGATCGAAGCGTAGTCGTAGACGAAGACGCGCTTCATGGCGCGTAGATTTGGCGTTTCGATGGTGACATCAAAATAGTCTTGTGACCGGTACGAGAAATGTAGAGAGGAACCCGGACTCGTGGATTTCATCAAAAATATCGACATAGAAGGACCTCAGAAACTGCCGCCAGCTATCATCAGATGAACGATGATAGTTAAGTGTGCGCTCAACTGTCATAGGGCCGCATTAGACTCTCACCGAACTTTCGCCCGGGTATCGCATATCTCCCAGCGTCGAACCTCATAACGCCCTAACCCTCAATGCCGCCCCCGCCGCAAAGTCTGCGCCGGGCTTTCACCGAACCTCTCCCGATAGCGCGCCGTCATCGCGCCCATGTTCACATAGCCGCGTGCCCGCGCGATGGAGGCGACGGTGTCTCCCGGGCGCGCCTGTTTCAAAGCGCGGTGCAGGCCTTCGAGCCGTTCCTGGGTCAGGAATTCATGCGGGGTGAGGCCGCGAAAGCGCCGAAACCCTTCGGAGAGGCTGCGGGCGGTGATGCCGAGTTGTGTGGCGATCTCGGCAATGGTTGGCGCGTCTTCGGCGGTGCGGCGCATCAGCCGTTCGGCCTCGCGCACGTAATGCGGAGCGGCGGCGCGGGCCCCTGTTTCGAGGTTCAGCCCCGCGCTGTCCGCCCAGTTGCGCAGGAGATCGAGGCAGATCATTTCTTCGATCCGCTTTTCCGTCAAAGCATCGCTCACCCGGTCATGCCGCGCATCAATCGAGCGGGTGGCATAGTCCAGAAGCGACAGCCAAGCCGACTGACCCGCGCCGAAAATCAGGCGCTTTTTCCAAAGATCGTCCTCCGGCACAAACCCGTACCAGCGCGCGGCGGTCTCCTCCATCAGCTTGTGCGGGATGGTCAGGTTGAGTTGCAGGTCATGCCCATCAGCGAGGTTCCAATAGTCGGTGCGGCTGCAATCGACGACGTAGCTGTCGCCCGGGCGGGTGTCGATGGCGTCATTGCCGCCCAGAGGGTGTCGGACCGATCCGCGCAGGGTGTTCACCACGATGATACTGCCGCTGTCCGGGTCGAACTCATCGGCGCGGGTCGGCGTGCCGAAACAAAAGCGGCTAAAGGTGATCCGCCCGATTCCCAGCATGCGGATCGTGGCATTCGGATCGGTGCCGGCAACCAGCGGTCGCGTCGAGAGCGGCATATAGGCCCGGTGACAGAAGTCGTTCACCACGGACCATTCGCGCGTGCTGTTCAATTTGTCCTGCAATAAAGGCGTGCCTTGCCCGTCCTGCAAAAGCGCCGTTTCCAACATCGCGGATCCTCCCAGTCCTGCGTCGCCGTATATGACGTTTCGACTGTGCCCAACTCCTGCCGTTACGGCAAGGGGGGCAGGGGGTGTTGAAAAAGCAAGCAAGGTTGCGCGCAGGCCTTTCGTGCTGTGAACTTTGTGCACAGCTGATTGATCCTAAAGGACTTTCATCGGCGAAGATCGGCCCAAATGGGGCGGCTTCACAGAGCTGTCATAGAGCGGTCACAGAACTGTTGCGAAGACTTGGCACTTGTCGCGGCAAAGGGACGGGCCTCCGCACGGGGCCGCACCTTGTTCTTTTCAGCAACGCACAAAAGCGATGGAGCTAAACATGAAAGATCAGGATATCACCGACCTGTCTTGGGACGATTTCGACGAGATGCGCGACCCGCGTCCGAACACCAATGAGTTCGACGCGGTCGTCGAACGTGCGATCTCGCGCCGCGGTTTCCTGGGCGGCGCTTTGGCCTTCGGCTCTGGCGCTTTGGCTATGGGCGCAGGGGTGGGCACCGCGGGCCTGATGTCCTCCACGACGGCGGCTCGTGCCGAAGGAATGGGCTTCAACTTCAAGCCGATCGGCATTTCCACCGACCACGAGATCCACGTGCCGGAAGGCTACCAGTGGAAAGTCCTCGTCCGTTGGGGTGACGCTCTGTTCTCCGAAGCCGAAGGCGCCTATTCCGCCGAGACCGGCGTGCCGGTCGCGATGTCCGACAAGGTTTTCGGCGAGAACACCGACGGCATGGAGACCTTTGTCGATGGCGATAAGACCATCCTGACGATCAACTCCGAATATGTGAACCCGAAGATCAACCTGCCTGCCACCTCCGAAGGCACGCCGCAGACCGCCGACGAAGTCATGCTTCTGAAGAACATGCAGGGCGTGACCGTCATGGAAGTCGCGGACAATGGCAACGGCTACGAGGTGGTCGTCGACAGCCCCTACAACCGCCGCATCACCCATGAAACCCAGATGACCATGGACGGCCCGGCGGCTGGCTCTGATCTGGTGAAAACCAATGCCGACCCGGAAGGCATGTCGCCCAAAGGCACGATGAACAACTGTGGCTCCGGCAAGACGCTTTGGGGCACCTATCTGACCTGCGAAGAGAACTTCAACGGCTACTTCGGTGCGACCGGCGACTATGCCGAGACCGATGGTCTCAAGCGCTACGGCATCGGTGGCGAAGGTCGCTACGCCTACGAGAAATTCGATCCGCGTTATGACCTGACGCAGGAACCCAATGAGCCGAACCGTCACGGCTGGGTCACCGAGATCAACCCGCTCGACCCCACCTCGACCCCGGTGAAACACACCGCTCTGGGCCGTTTCAAGCACGAGAACGCCGAGATGGTGCAGGCCGCTGACGGTCGTGTGGTTGTCTACATGGGCGACGACGAGCGCGGCGAATTCATGTATAAATTCGTCTCCAACGGCGTGTACACCGAAGGCGGTTCGACCGCGGGTCTCTTGTCCGACGGCACGCTTTACGTGGCCAAGTTCAACGACGACATGACGGGCGAATGGCTGCCGCTCACGCCCGAGACCACCGGTATGTCGATGGAAGAGATCCTCGTGTTCTCCCGTATGGCTGGTTCCAAAGTGGGCGCGACCACCATGGATCGCCCGGAATGGATCGCCGCCAACCCGCTCAAGGCCGAAGCCTATTGCGCGCTGACCAACAACAAGAACCGCGGCGTGAAACCGAACGCCGGTGGCGATGCCACCCCGGCCTCCGGCCCGAACCCGCGTGAGACCAACAACTACGGCCAAATCGTGCGCTGGCGCCCGGAAGGCGAAGATCACGGTGCGGACAGCTTCGCCTGGGATCTCTACGTCATGGCCGGCAACCCGACGGTCTACGACAATGCCTACGGCGGCTCCGAGAACGTCAACGAAGGCAACATGTTCAACTCGCCCGACGGCATGGCGTTCTCGTCCGATGGCTACCTCTGGATCCAGACCGACGGCGACGACAGCAACGAAGGCGAGTTCGAAGGCCAGGGCAACAACCAGATGCTGATCGGCAACACGGACACCGGCGAGATCGCCCGCTTCCTGACCGCGCCCAACGGCGCCGAGGTCACCGGCCTCACCTGGTCCCCGGACAAGAAAGTCGCTTTTGTCGGCATCCAGCACCCGGGCGGCGCCTGGCCGGACGGCAACGGCAAACCGCGCTCTTCGGTGATTGCCGTGTGGCGTGAGGATGGCGCTCTGATCGGCTAAGCCGATCCTGTCTTAGGATTTTATCAGGCGAGGGGTGCGGTGTGAGCCGTGCCCCTTATTTTGTGGGGTATGGTCGACAACGAAATTGTATAGTCAGTAAAATTCTGCTGGTGCTCATTCTTGTTTGCGTAGTTGTGACGCTGGAACAATGAAAGATTGCCACTGTGAATGAGTGAGGCCGTAGCCCAAAACAAATGGCGTGTCCGAGGGGGAAACAAGGCCTTGCTCCATTGCCTCTGCCCAACTTAGAGCCGTCGCTACGTAGGTGTGGTTTCCGTCAACGATTTCATCGCCGGTACCATCGGGATGTTCACAGACAAGGATTGGCTTTGGGGGCTGACTAATAGTGTGTGACATAACCCGTTCTTCTGTAACCGTGCCGCCATCGACAAGGCGCTTTACATGCTGGGGATCAATACGAATTTTTTGGAGTTCGACATGTTGTTCAACCCAAACACGCATTCGTCCAACATCTAGGTGAATTTCTTGTTCTCCAAGGTTAGGAGTTGTGAATATTTCACAATTTACTGTTTTTATCATTTTCTTTTTGCCTCTGTTCGCTTTTCGGCGTTCGTGTCTATTCACCTAAACCTCATAGTTAAAATAGTGAGTGTTACTCCACATGATAATAAAATGGGATGCAGATTTGACCTACTAAAAGCTAAAATTATACAAATCTAACTCTGTTGCAGATAGATGGCGTCTATCCCCTCCGCAATAAACCGTCCCCCCCTCTGCACCTCCGCGCAAGATTTGCGCGAAATGTCGCGCATTCGCCTCTTCAATCTTCCGCAGCTCCTCTCTATGGTGCGCGCGATTTGGCGCGGGGTTCCCCCTCGCGCGCCTGATGGAGACAACACAATGGATCGCCGCTCTTTTCTGAAAACTTCCGCTCTGGGGGGCTCCGCCGCTGCCGCCTCGACGCTCGCTGCGCCGATGTATGCGCAGGGCAAGCGCACGCTGACCATGGTCTGTTCCTGGCCGCGTGGTCTGGCGGGCGTGTGGGACGCCGTCGAACGCTTTGTCGATGCCGTGAACGTCATGTCCGACGGTCAGATCACCATCGAGGCCCGTGCGGCTGGCGAGCTCGTTGGCGGTCTGGAGGTGTTCGACGCCGTGACCTCCGGTCAGGCCGACATCTACCACTCCGCCGAGTACTATTTCACCGGCCAGCACCCGGCGATGGCGTTCTTCACCACCTCGCCCTTCGGCATGACCGCACCTGAGATGATGGTCTGGTATTACGGCATGGGCGGGCAGAAACTGCACCGCGATCTGGGCGAGATTTTCGGTCTGCGCACCAACATCGGCGGCCAGACCGGCGCGCAAGGTGGCGGTTGGTATCGTAAGGAAATCACTTCCGTGGCGGATTTCCAGGGTCTGAAACTGCGCATGCCCGGTCTCGGCGGCGAAGTGGTCGGCAAACTGGGCGCTTCCGTTCAGGTCATGCCCGCAGGCGACATCTATCAGGCGCTCTCCTCCGGCGCTTTGGACGGCACCGAATGGGTCGGGCCCTGGTCGGATGAACGTCTCGGTCTGCAAGAGGTCTGTGACTATTTCTACCCGGCAGGTTTCCACGAGCCGGGCTCGGCGCTCTCTGTCAACACCAACCTTGAGGTGTTCCAGTCGCTGACACCCGCGCAGCAGCGGATCATCGACAACGCCGCCGCCGAATGCAACCAGTTCGACTACTCGCTCTTCCTCGCCAACAACGGCCCGGCGCTTCAGCGCCTGATCGCGGGTGGCACGCAGATCAAGCAATTCCCAGATGACGTTTGGGAGGCCTTCGGTCGCGCTTCGAAAGAGGTTCTGGACCAATATATGGACGACGATCTTTTCGTCGAAATCCGGACCTCGGTCGAAGAGTCTATGAAAGCTACCTCCGCCTGGATGGGGCAATCGGACAGCTTCTACACCGAACAGCGCAACCGCGTTCTGGCGATGATCGCCGAATAAGCCACTGTCCTGAAAGACAATGTGAAACGCGCGGAAGGCACCTTCCGCGCGTTTTTCTATGCCGTCACCCGCGGATGATTTTGCCTAACATATCTGTGCGCCAAAGGAACTGATGCGCCAGTGCCAGCCCGATGTGGACCGGGATCAGCATCCAGAACAGGGCGGGCAGGAGGGTGCGATGGAGCCAAAGCACTTGCGCATCGCTGGTCTGATAGGCCCAGATCCCGAGGATCGGGGCGGCAAAGAACAGCGCGTAGAACATCCATTGACCGAGGCGTGCGAGTGCGCGAAAGAACCGTGGCGCGCCCATGGGTTCGTCCGGCACGCCAAAGCCCAGCCGGATGAAAAACCGCAGCACGGCGAGGAGGAATATCACGCTGCCAATCAGCATATGGCCCGATAGGGGTCTCTCCCAAAGCGTCACCTCCACCGCCCACATGCGTTGCGGCACGATCAGGTTAAGCGCCAAAAGCGCCACCATGCTCCAATGCAACAGGCGTTGCAGGCGGGAGAAGGTGTCCGGGGTGGCTTGTGAGCTTTGCATAAAGATGCCTCATGGATACACCTTTTAGATATGTCTTTTGTAGCCTGCGCGGCAGGGGACATCCTGTCACATGGCGTGATCGCCTGAAAAGGCAAATGCGTTTAGGCGCATAAGGAGGCCCAGCCATGTTGCCCATCCTGTCCGCCCTGTCCGACCAAACCCGCCTTGCCGCCATGCGCCTCTTGTATGACGGCGATGAGCATTGCGTTTGCGAACTGATGCGCGTCATCGGTGCCACGCAAAGCCGGATGTCGCGGCATATGCAGGTGCTGAAACAGGCAGGCTTGGTGGTGGATCGGCGCGATGCGCAATGGGTGCGCTACCGCATGCCCCCCGATCTGTCTCCAGACCTCAAAGCCGTGCTCGACGCCGTGTTCCGGGCCGAGACGCAGCTGAACAGGGAAAGGAACGCCGCATGAGCACGATCCAGACACACCCGACCCATCCGACACGCCCTGACTGGCTTTGGCACCTCGGCGTTGTGGCCTTTGTCGCACTCTGGTGGGGCCTCTATCATCAACTGCAACCGCTGGCGGAATGGCTCACCGCACAGCTTCCGGTCGAACGCCACAGCCATACCGGCGAGGCCATCGCGTTCTTTCTCTATGACGTGCCGAAGGTGATGATGCTTTTGACGCTCATCGTCTTTGCCATGGGTGTGGTGCGCAGTTTCTTCTCGCCGGAGAAAACCCGTGCGCTCCTGTCCGGCAAACGTGAGGGCGTCGGCAATGTGCTTTCCGCGGGGCTCGGCGTGTTGACGCCGTTCTGCTCCCGCTCCGCTGTGCCGCTCTTCATCGGTTTCGTCTCTGCAGGCGTGCCTTTGGGCGTCACATTCTCCTTCCTGATCGCCGCCCCCATGGTCAACGAAGTGGCGCTTGTGCTGCTTTTCGGCTTGGTCGGCTGGCAGGTTGCGGCGACCTATCTCACCTTTGGTCTCGGCCTCGCCGTGGTCGCCGGTTTTGTCATCGGCAAGCTCAAACTCGAAGGCTGGTTGCAGGACTGGGTGCGCGAGATCCATTCCGGGGCAGGGACCGTCGAAATGCCCGAAGGCGAAGGCCTGACGATGGTCGACCGCTATCGCCTCGGCATCGCTGCCGTCAAAGAGATTTTCGCCAAGGTTTGGGTCTGGATTCTCCTGGGCATCGCCATGGGCGCGTTGATCCACGGCTATGTGCCCGAAGATCTGATGGTCACGATCATGGGCGCCGACGCCTGGTGGTCTGTGCCCGCCGCCGTGATGCTGGGCATTCCGATGTACACCAACGCCGCCGGTGTGATCCCCATCGTCGAGGCGCTTTTGGGTAAGGGGGCGGCTTTGGGCACGGTGCTGGCCTTCATGATGAGCGTCATCGCTCTGAGCCTGCCCGAAATGATCATCCTCAAACAGGTGCTGACCTACCGCCTGATCGCCGTCTTCATCGGCGTCGTCGGCAGCGGCATTCTGGCCGTCGGCATCCTGTTCAACCTGATCTTCTGAAAGGAGACCGTCATGACAACTGTCAAAGTCTATGGCCCCGGCTGCAAACGCTGTGAAACCACCGCCGAGATGGTGCGGGAGGCGGCGGGCAAACTCGGCCTCGAGGTTGAGGTGGAAAAAGTCACCGATCCGAAATCCATTGCCATGGCGGGTGTAATGTCGACGCCGGGGATCGCGATTGACGGCAAACTCGTCCATGCGGGTGGTCTGCCGGATAAGGCGAAGCTCGAAACCTGGCTCTCTGCCTGAAAGCCTCTCAAAACCGAGCTTCTTAAAACCGCCCCGTTTAAAACCGACCCGTGCCCTGCAACACGCCATGCTCCATCGCGTAGCGCGTGAGACCTGCGGTCGAGGAAATTCCCAGCTTGCGTTTGATGTTCTTGCGATGGGTCTCGACCGTGCGCACGGAAATATCCAGCGCGGCTGCGACTTCCTTGTTCGATTTGCCCTGCGCCAGTTCCAAAAGGATGGTCTGTTCGCGTTCGGTCAAAGGTTCGCGCCCGTCGCGGATTTTCGGCCCCATCGCCGCCTGTGCCCCGTTGCAAAGGAACTGTTCGCCACGCATCACCGTGTCAATCGCCTCTTTGACATCCTCCGTCGGTACGTCTTTCAACACATAGCCCATGGCGCCATGGCTCAGAGCTGCGCCGATATATTCCGGGCTGTCATGCATCGAGAGGATCAGGATGCGGGTTTCAGGACGGCGCTCCAACAGCAATTCGGTGGCGGTCAGCCCGCCCATCTGCGGCATGTTCAAATCCAACAAAACCACATCGGGCGCCAGATCTTTGATCTGATCCACTGCTTCGCGCCCGTTGCACAGCGTGCCCACGATTTCGAGATCGTCGAAACTTTCCAACAGCGCGCGAATGCCCTCGGCCACCATCGGGTGGTCGTCCACGATCAGGACACGCGTCGGTTTCTGTGTCATCGGGCATTTCCTATCTCGGAACGGGGGCGGTTGGAGCCTGCGGGCGGCAGGATATGCTTTAACGGCACGGTGGCGTCAATGGAGGTGCCGGGAGACCGTGGCGTGATCGTCAGCGTGCCGTCCAATTGCTCCATCCGCTCCGCCATGTTGCGAAGCCCGATGCCATGCCCCGCCATGCCGCGTGCGGAGACGTCAAAGCCGCGCCCGTTGTCGCAAATCAAAAGCGTCGCCCCGGTGCGGTGACCGGCGAGTTTGATCGACACTTCGGTGGCGCCCGCGTGGCGTTCGATGTTGGTCAGCGCCTCTTGCGCGATGCGGAACAAAGCGATGCGCGCCTCCTCATCAAGCCGGTTGCGGAACACCACGGTTTCGAGCTCCGTCTTGATCCCGGTGCGTTTCTCGAACTCTTCCGCCAACGCCTGAAGTGCCGGGCCCAGGCCCAGATCGTCCAACACCCCCGGCCGCAGATCGCGGGAGATGCGCCGCACTTCGGTCAAGGCGCCGCCCAGCATGTCGAAACTGCGATCCAGACTGGCGGGGGCCTTCGGGTCCCCGGCCTTCAACTGCCGCCGGGCCAGCTCCATCGCGTAGCGCACGCCGACCAAAATCTGGCTGATCCCGTCGTGCAGTTCGCGCGCGACGCGGCCGCGCTCTTCTTCTTGCGTGTCGAAAATCCGCTGGGTCAGCTCCTTGAGTTTCGCGTCGGCCAAGCGTCGTTCGCGGATGGTGATCGTCACCCCGGACATGAAAACCAACAGGACCGCCGCCATGGTGATCGCGCCGATATAGGCAAATGTCCGGTGCACGCGGGTCTGGACCTCGGCGCGGGCGGCGGCCACGGATCTCAGTACATCGTCGATGAAGACGCCGGTGCCGATGGCCCATTGCCAGTCCTGCAACCCGATCACATAGCTGATCATCTGTGCCTCCTCATTGGTCGAAGGTTTCGGCCAGAGAAACTCGTGATAGCCACCGCCCTGACGCGCCAGCCGGATCAGCTCATCGACGACAGGCGTGCCTTCGCTGTCGGTGAGACCGGCCCAGTTGCGGGTGATCAGATCGGTCTGGCGGGGGGCGACGAGATTGGTGCCGTCATACTCATAGACGAAAAAATAGCCCTCCGTGCCATAGGTCATCGCCGCGAGCGTTTGCGTCACCTTGAGCTTGGCCGCTTCGTCGTCGGGAGGGGCGGGGCTATAGTCCGCCGTGATCGAGTTGCGTGCCAGTTGCAGGTAATTCTGAAGCTCCTGACGCTTGGCTTTGAGGATTTGCTCCTCCAGCTCTGCGATCTCGCGATCGGACATGCTGTTCGACTGATGCGCCACCACAGCCGCGATGGCCGCGACCGAGAGGATCAGCGGCAGCGTGGCGAGCAGGAACAATTTGCGCGCGTAGGTCAACTCGGGTCGCAGTCGCATCATCGGGCCGGTGTCGGGCTTTCGGGGGTTGATGGCAGAGGAGCGTGAGGGCTTTTGCACCTGCGGAGGATAGCGGCGACTGGGGGCGCGTCAATCATAGGATATAGGCATAGGATATGGGATGGCTGCACAGTCGTTCCGTAGTAAAGTTACAATATTGACCGCTACCGGAACATAAAAAATGCGCAACTGCGTAAAGTTGGGTATTTCCTCGCGGCATCGTGAGCGGTAACGTTAACCCACGATCTGGTCCGGTTTTGGCCTGTCCTTTGACGTCTGCATGCTGATTTGCCCAAGTATTTCCAAGGGTTTTGTCTCTGCCGACGTCGTATTCGTGTCGAGAAGCGAAAGATGCAGGAGGCGTCTTGCGCCTTTTGGACCGGGTGAAGGGGGGAAGGGGCTGCGGGATCGGTATAAGAAAACCATAGACCATCTTGGGAGGAAATTATCTATGGATCGTCGTTCTTTTCTGAAAACGTCCGCTCTGGGCGGGGCATCTGCCGCTGCTGCGTCCACTTTGGCGGCGCCGATGTATGCACAGGGCAAGCGGACCCTGACCATGGTCACCACCTGGCCGCGCGGACTGGCGGGCGTTTGGGATTCCGTTGAGCGTTTTGCCGCCAATGTCGATGCACTGACCGATGGCCAGCTGACCATCGACGCGAAAGCTGCGGGCGAGCTCGTCGGCGGGCTTGAGGTGTTTGATGCCGTGACCGCCGGTCAGGCCGATCTCTATCATGGTTGCGAATATTACTTCACCGGCCAACACCCGGCGCTGGCCTATTTCACCACCGTGCCCTTCGGCATGACCGCGCCCGAGATGATGGTGTGGTACTATTCCATGGGCGGTATGGAGCTTCATCACAAACTGGGCGAAATCTTTGGTCTCAAAGGCTTTATTGCCGGTCAGACCGGCGGTCAGGGCGGCGGTTGGTTCCGCAAGGAGATCACCTCTCCCTCCGATTTCCAGGGTCTGAAATTCCGCATGCCGGGTCTCGGCGGCGAGACCGTGTCGAAACTCGGCGCCTCCGTGCAGGTGCTTCCGGGTGGCGAGATCTACCAAGCGCTGTCCTCCGGCGCGCTCGACGGCACCGAGTGGATCGGCCCGTGGTCGGACGAGAAACTCGGCCTGCAAGAGGTCTGTGACTTCTACTATCCGGCGGGCTTCCACGAACCCGGCGCGGCGCTTTGTGTGACCACCAACCTCGAGGTCTTCGAAAGCCTGAGCCCGATGCAGCAAAAGGCCATCGAGATCGCCGCGGGCGAGTGCCATCAGCACAACTACGCGCTTTTCGTGGCCAACAACGGCCCGGCTTTGCAGCGCCTGATCCAAGGCGGCACCCAGCTCAAGGAATTCTCCGACGATATCTGGTCGGCCTTCGGCAATGCCGCCAAAGAGGTGCTCGACGGCTATATGGACGACGAGATCTTCGCGGAAATCCGCACCTCTTATGAGAGCGCAATGGCGCAGACCTCCGCTTGGATCGGTCGCTCCGACGGCAACTACACGCCGCAGCGTGACCGCGTGATGGCGGCTCAGGCCGAATGATTTTTTCGCAAGATCGCTAAAAACACGAAATGCGCGCGGATATCGCGCGCATTTTCGGCCTTATCGCAGGGGTGTCCGGGGTTGTCGTCCGGGGCGCAGGGGCGTAAAGCAGCGCCAAAACAAAATACACGAAAACAACACATTCTGGGAACGGGCCGCAGACCTCGCGGGCCGGGAAGGGGACAGACGAGATGGAAGAACAGACCGGCACGTCTTTCTTCGGGCTCATGGTGGACGCGGTGGTGAGCCTCGTCGTGAACCTCGGGCTCGGGTTCTGGCATATCATCTATGCGCTCACGCATCCGGGGCTTTGGCTCGATTGGTCGAACAAGGAAAGCCTGTTGCGCTTTGTCTATTACGGCGGCTCGAAGGAGCTTTTGTTCGTGTTCTTCGATGTGGTGATCGTGGTTTCCGTGATCGGCTTTCTCTACCGGCCCTTCCTTTGGGCATTGGTGCGCGGGCTTGAGAAAATCGCCAACACCATGGGGCGTGTCGCCGCCTGGGCCGGTCTTTTGATGGTGCTGCAACAAATCATGGTGGTGTTCTTGCAGTCGATCTTCCGTCAGGGCGAGATCACCATTTCGCCCTTTGGTGGCGGCTTTACCCAATCCGTCGGCTGGTTTTCCGAGAGCCTCAAATTCGAGAACGCCCTCGTCGTCGCGCTCTGCGTCTCCTACGCCTTTGTGCAGGGCAGCCACGTGCGCGTGGACCTCGTCTACGTCGGCGTTAAGCACCGGACCAAACGCGTGATCGACATGTTCGGGGCGCTGTTCTTCATGCTGCCGGTGGCTTTGCTGACCTGGATGTACGCCTGGTTCTTCCTCTGGCGGCACCTGATCACGCCGAAGGTCTCGGCCTCCGACGCGCTCGACCGGATGCTGATGAAGGCCCGGATCGTGAAGTGGAATGTCGAAACCGTGTCCTTCTCGGCCAACGGCTTCAACGGGTATTTCCTCTTCAAAATCCTGCTCCTGTGCTTTCTCGTGCTGGTGATCCTTCAGGCGCTGGCCTTCTTCTACCGCTCTTTCCTGGAATTCGTCGAAGGCGAAGACAGCGCGGGCAAATATCTCGACAAAGACACGCTCGGCGAAGGCGAAGAAGCCTTTGAAGGCACGCATTAATTCGGGCGAAGGATCAGACACATGCTTTTCGGACTTGATGGCGTAGAAATCGGCCTCATCATCGTATTCCTTTGCCTCTTCGGCGGCATTCTCACTGGCTTTCCCGTGGCCTTCGCCATCGGTGGCGCGGGTCTTATGTCCTTCGGCATCATCGCCGCTTTGGACAGTGCGGGCATCCTCGTGCATGAGGCGATCGATACCGGATCGCAGGCCTACCGCGACCTTGTGAATTCAGGCATCAACCCCGCCAATATATCGCATTTCAGGTATCCCGACTTGCCGGTCTATCCCGAAGCGCTCTTTCCTGGCGGTTGGGAGCAGGCGGTGGATCGCAACCTGTCCTTTATCGTCAACCGGATGAACGAACGCGTCTTCGCGGGCGCCTCCATCGAGACGCTTCTGGCGGTTCTGATGTTCGTGATGATGGGGATCGTGTTGGAACGCTCCAAGATTGCCAACGACCTTTTGACAACCATGGCGCGCGTCTTCGGTCCGCTTCCGGGCGGTCTGGCGGTCTCCGTGGTCATCGTCGGCGCCTTCCTCGCGGCCTCCACCGGCATCGTTGGCGCGACCGTGGTGACCATGGGGCTTTTGTCCCTGCCGACCATGCTGCGTCACGGCTATTCGCCACAGCTCGCCACCGGCGTCATCGCCGCCTCGGGCACATTGGGTCAGATTATTCCGCCCTCCATCGTCATCGTGCTTTTGGGCACTTTGGCGGGTGACATCTATTCCGCCGCCCAAGAAGCCCGCGCGCAGGCCGCCGGTTGTACCGATGCGCTGACGTTCCTTGGCGAACCCGCCGTGGTCTCCGTCGGCACGCTGTTTCAGGCCGCGATGTTGCCGGGTGTGTTCCTTGCCGGTCTCTACGCGCTCTATGCCTTCGGCTACGCGATGTTCAACCCGTCCAAGGCCCCGCCTGTGCATCTTGAGCACACGAGCCACGAGACCATGACCCGTCGTGACGGTCTGTTGTGGATGCTGGCCGTGCCGGTGCTGTTGATCGGGACGGCGGTGTTCTCCGGTCAGTTCGGGATTGCCGGGTCTCAGCGGATTCAGGTGTCCGAGTTCACCGAAGCCGGCGCGACCGCCAGCCTGCGCACCAATGTGTCGGATCAATGTCAGGCCGCAATGATCGACCTGCATGGCCAACCCGCCTGGGATAAGGCCGTCGCGGAACAGGCCGCGATCGAAGCCTCCGGCGGCGCGCAAGGCTCTGTCCAGCGCACGCCGGAACAGATCGAGGCGCTGACGCTTGACGCCATCGCCAATGCGCCGCTCTTGGGCTCTGGCCTGTTGACCGTCATGGTGCTTTTGGCGATCACCCTGGCCTTTGGCCGTGGCGTGGCACCGCTGGCCAACCCGGCGCCGCTTTTGATCGGGGCGGGGGGCATTGCCGCTGTGCTGCTGCTCGACGCGCTCTTCGTTGGCCCGTTGACCAGCTCCGGCACCGCCTTCGTGATCTATCTGATCCCCTTCCTGGCGCTGGCCTACGGGCTGAAATATGCCGCCGGGCATCTCGCCAAGAACGAGCTGTTCCGCGTTGTCTTCCCGCCTCTGGTGCTGATCGTCGCTGTGCTCGGCTCCATCTTGGGCGGCGTGACCAACCCGACCCCGGCCGCGGGTCTCGGCGCGGGCGGTGCTCTGCTCTTGGCGGCCTACCGCAAGCTCGCCGATCATCACAAGACCAGCAAGATCATCCTCGGCGCTGCTTTCGCCGTCATCGTGATGATCCTGATCGGGTCGAATTTCGACCTGCGTCTGGGGCGTGGCGATGTGCCGTTCGAGGATTGGGTCGCCTATATCGTGGCCCTCGGCGCCTATTACTTTGCCATGTTCGGCATTCTCTATGCCTGCTGGGTGCTGTTCTCCGATGGCACTCTGGGCATCGTGGTGCGCGAAACGGCCAAGGTCACGTCGATGGTCTTCACCATTCTCATCGGCTCTCAGCTTTTGAACCTCGTGGTGATTTCCTTCGGCGGCGAGCATTACATCCAGAGCTTCCTGCGCAGCTTCGACAATGAGTTCACCGTCTTCTTGCTGGTGATGTTGGTGCTGTTCATTCTGGGCTTTGTGCTCGACTTTCTGGAGATCATCTACATCGTCGTGCCCATCGTTGGCCCGGTGATCTACGGCGGCACGATGGACCCGAAATGGGTGACGATCATGATCGCCGTGAACCTCCAGACGTCCTTCCTGACGCCGCCCTTCGGCTTTGCGCTCTTCTACCTGCGCGGTGTCGCGCCGCCGTCGGTCACCACCGGGCACATCTATCGGGGCATCATTCCCTTCGTGCTTATTCAGGTCCTTGGCCTTGGCACGCTCTGGCTCTTCCCGGATATCGTGACCATCGTGCCGAACCTTCTGTCGAAGTAAGCGCACTCTTTAAAAGAACAGACAAAACCCCGCCGACATCGGCGGGGTTTTTCTTTGCGCGAAAAGAATCCCTTGCGTTGGGTGAGATGTCTTATAAAAAGACTAAGGTATTTAATTTTGCCCCACTGTCGTCCCATTGAGGAGCCCGCTATGTCGTTCCAATCCGCCCGTGCCATCGACCAGATCTCTGAAGACGCGCGCGAGGGCGCGCAGCCGGTGGGGAAGCTGTCGCACTTGAATGAACAGGGCCGGGTGGTCGTCACCCTGTTTCGCAGCTCTGAGGCCATGCGGGGCAATGGCGATCTGGGCAAGGTTTTCTCTCAGATGATGCTGGTGTTCGAACGCCACGCCCGCCGTCCTCTGGTGAGCCATGGCATGCGCTGTGATTGCCTTGGCGCCGACGAGGCGGTGCTGGCGCAATTCGTCCGCCTTGCCGCACGCGGCAAACGTGAGGACGCGACGCTCATGGCCATGCTGATGCTGCGCGCCGACATAGCGCCTCTGGCCGTCTCTATGGCCGAACAACTGGGCCTCTTGATCGACGCCACGCTTCGGACCGACCCGCGCGCGATGATGGGGACGGTGAAGGTGCATTGAGATTTGCGGTTCAGGATGAATGCCGTATTGTGGTGCCATGACATCTGATAAACGCATTTTCGAGATGAAAGATCATCTGACACCGGACGGACAACTGTCTGATGAACTAAAACAGTTTTTGCAGGCGACGCTGACGCGCATGCGCGCGAATGCTGTCGACCATAAGCAACCTCCTTGGTCTGCTTTCCCGGACTATGAACGGGGGTCCATGGGATTTCGAATGGGGCCGGGAGAAGATTATTGGTTTGCATTTGTGAAATGGATTCGATCACTCAGCCCGTCTGTACTGGCAGTTTTTATCGCCCGGAATCCTGAGCCTCAAGGCTGGGAAGGCTTTTACGATCAATTCGGAAGTGAGTGACGTGAGTGCATGTCCAGAGCCAGTGCATTTCTGCCGTGTTTGTGGCTTTCGCCAGGCTTATCCTCCATATGGTCCGAATGGTGACACGCCGACATTCGAGATTTGCGCCTGTTGTGGTGTCGAATTCGGGTATGAAGATCGATTGAAAACGAGCGCTGTGGCTTATCGTCGAAAATGGCTGTCCGAAGGGGCGCTTTGGTTCCATCCCAATCAGAGACCACAGAATTGGGATCTTCAGAAACAGCTTCTACAAGTCCCATCCGATTTCCGAGATTGAATTTCAAGTAGCGGGCAAGACACATGGTCTTGATCCTGCCTTTTAAAACTCCGGCGTCCCCCGTCCCGAACCCGGCATATTAGGCCCCTGCATATCCGGCAGGTCGATCTTCGCCACCTGCTGGGCAATTGGCTCGCTCTCCAGAGGATGGGTGTCCTGGGCAAACTCTTCGGGGTCTATCAGGTCGATCCATTGCCCGCCCTGATAGACCTCAAGCGCCGAGAACCGCGCCTTGTAGCCCATTTTCGGCGAACCCGGCACCCAATAGCCGAGGTAGACATAGGGCAGACCCGCCTCGCGCGCGATCTCGATATGGTCGAGGATCACATAGGTGCCGAGGCTGTCCTTGATCAGATCGGGTTTGTAAAAGGAATAGACCATCGACAAGCCGTCATCCAAGAGGTCCGTCAGACAGGTCGCGGCCAGCTCGCGCGGACGGCCAGACTCGCCGGGGATGTAATATTCGATGACGCGGGTGCGGATCGGGGTTTCCTCGATCATTGCGGCGAATTCGAACACATCCATATCGGCCATGCCGCCATCGGCGTGGCGCGTCTCAAGATATTCGCGGAACAGCTCATATTGCGCCTCGGTGGCCCAAGGCGAGGTGGCGCCGCGTTTAAGGTATTTGTTCTTTTTGATCGCCCGACGCTGCGATTTCGAGGGTTTGAAATCGGCAACTCGGATGCGCGCCGACATGCAGGCGCTGCAATCGGCACAGGTCGGGCGGTAGAGCACATTTTGCGACCGGCGAAATCCCTGTTTCGACAGGCTGTCATTCAACTGATTGGCGCTTTCGCCTTGCAAAGACGTGAAGAGTTTCCGCTCCATCCGACCCTCGAGGTAGGGGCAGGGCTGCGGGGCCGTCACATAAAACTGCGGCGCTAGGGGGAGGGAGTGACGCATGAGGTGGACTTACGATGAATTCACGAAGGACGGGTTAACAGCTTGATCAAAAAGGTAGCAACTCCGTTGCCATTCGCCAAGGGGGGCGTGCGTAAAAGCCGCGTGAATGCGACAAAGGGGACCAAATGGCCCCCATTTGCCTGAAATTTGAAACTGTTTAGGCGCTATCAGATGCGCTTTAGTAGCTCGACGGGCGGTTGATCGCCGCGGAACCAAGCACCAGATCCGACAGGCCTTGGCCGCGCGCGGTGGTGGCCATCAGGACGACAGAGACGACTTGCAAAATGCCGGTCGAACACCAGACCGTGAAGAGCAGGGTGTGCAAAACCGCCATGCCGAGATCAAAGCGCGCGCCATTGCGGTCGCGAAATTCGATCCCCATGAGCCGCATCCCCCAGGTCGCCGATCCGTTGGCAATGGTGATCACGCGGTAGGCGAAACTCACCACGGCGACGAGGAAGGGGAAAAAGAAGATGCCGGTGAAGGCGGTGAACGGCACGATCAGCGCAGCGATGATCACGATCAGGATGAAATCGACCACAAAGGCCAAGGCCCGTTTGGTCGCCACCATATCGTAAAAGGCGGGCTGGCGGTCGGGGTCGGGAAGGCCCCAGTAGCCATCGTCGTGGCTGTCGGTATATCTGTCGCTATATCTGTCTTCTGGCATCATCATACTCATTGTCCTGTCTCCTATGTGGGCCAGCCCCGCCTGCGTTGCAAGGGGACTGGCCGGAGGATTGCCTGAGGATTACGCGTCCTCTTTTTTGTCCGCGCTGTCGTCGTCGGGCTGCACCTCTGCGGCGCGTTTGGCGCGGTCGTCCATGAACTGGTCGAACTCGGCCTTGTCCTTCGCGGCGCGCAAACGCTCGAGGAAGGTTTCGAATTGATCCTGTTCCTCTTCGAGGCGGCGCAGGGTTTCTTCTTTGTAGGCGTCGAACGCTGTGTTGCCGGAGGACCGCGCCGCGGCATGCGCCGTGCGGAAGCGGTTGCGGGACATGTGGCGACCATGCGGGCCAAATTGCGGGCCGAATTCAGAACGGTGTTTGCAAGCGAACATTCTTTTGCTCCAGATCATATAAGCGAGAAGGGCGAGGCCGACGGGCCAGACAAAGATAAAGCCAAGGACCATAGCCGCGATCCAGGCGCCTTTGCCCTTGTCGTCGAGCCAGGCCTCAGCGCGGCGAAACCAGCTTTGGCCGGTCCCGGCGGGGGCGTAAGTAGAGGCGACTTGGGTCATTTGGGGTTCCCTTTCGAACTGATAACTCTCGTGTTTCGGTTGATGTGAATGCTTTTCACATTACCAAGATGGGGCGATGTGCCGCGCCGCGCAAGGGGTGATGTGAATGTTTTTTACATTATTTTGATAATGTATTTTAAAACAGTATGTTGCGGGTTTTTATTGCGGTGAATTCCGACGTTTCACTGGAGCCGTGAGGCTGGATTTGCCTCCTGAAATGTGCCAAAAAGGCCCGGACAAATGCAAAGGATGGCGCCAATGACACTCAAACCTTCCCCCAAAACCGGCACCTGCCGCTGCGGTGCTGTCGAGATTGAGGTGTCAAAAGCCCCCGTGATGACCGCGGCCTGCCATTGCACCGGCTGTCAGAAAATGAGCGCCAGCGCCTTTTCCCTCACGGCCATGGTGCCTGCCGAGGGGGTGCGCGTTGCAAAGGGGGAGGTGGTCAAAGGCGGTGCCAAAGGGCCCGATCTCGACCACTATTTCTGTCCGAATTGCATGACATGGATGTTCACCCGCATCACAGGGTTGGAGGCGCTGGTGAACATTCGCCCGACGATGTTCGATCTGAAGGACGCGGAGGTGGCGGGCTGGGCCACGCCCTTTATCGAAACCATGGTGGCGAACAAGCTGCCCTGGGCCGACACGCCCGCGCCGCATAAATTCGACGCCATGCCGGATATGGACAGCTTTCCCCAGTTGCTCGCCGCCTTCGCTCAGCGTGCCCTCTGACGGCGGCGAGGGAGGGGGTCAGTCCTCGGCAGCCAGACCCACCAGCGCGAGGCACAGTTCCGTCGCCAGCGCCATATCCTGCACCGAAATCCATTCCAAAGGCCCGTGGATGTTCTGCATGCCGGTAAAGATATTCGGCGTCGGCACCCCCATTTCGGTCAGCCGCGAACCATCCGTCCCGCCCCGGATCGGCACCGACAGAGGTTCGATTCCAAGCTTGCGACAGGCATCCCGCGCCAGATCGACGGGCGTCATGTCGTCCTCCAGCCAATAGCGCATGTTGCGATATTGCGGCGTGATTTTACAGGTGATCTCGGCACGCGGCTCGGTGGCGGCGACGGCCTCGCAGACCCTGCGCAGGATCTCACCTTTCTCCGCCAGTCCCTCGCGTTCGAAATCCCGCAGGATCAGGGTGATTTTCATCTCCGACGACCCGCCCACCATATCGGTGGCATGGATAAAGCCTTCGGTGCCGTCGGTGGTCTCCGGCACCATGACCGATTGCGGCAGGGTCTGAATGATTTTCGAGGCCAGATGGATGGCGTTCACCAGCTTGTCCTTGGCCTGACCGGGGTGGATTGAGACACCTTTGACGATAATCTCGGCGCCATCGGCGGAGAAGGTCTCATAGACAATCTCGCCCACTTCGCCGCCGTCAAAGGTATAGGCGAAATCGGCGGCCAGATCTTTCGGCAGCGCCGCGTCCACCCCGCGCCCGATCTCTTCGTCGGGCGTAAAGGCGATGCGCAGCGGCGGGTGTTGGATTTCAGGGTTGGCCAACAGATGCCTGGCCGCCGTCATGATGATCGCGACGCCCGCCTTGTCATCGCCGCCCAAAAGCGTGGTGCCGGAGGCGGTGATGATGTCATGGCCCTGTTTTTCCGCCAAATAGGGAAACTCGGCAGGTGAAAGGATCAATTCGGCATTGTCGGGATAGGTGATGTCGCCGCCGTTATAGCCCTTGATGACGCGGGGTTTGACGCCTGTGGCGTTGAACTGCGGCGCGGTGTCGACATGGGCCAGCAGCCCGACGGTCGGTCCGGGCGCCGTGCCGGGAATGGTGGCCAGAACCGTGCCATAGTCCGTGATCTCGACATCTTCGGCGCCGATCTCTTTCAGCTCCGCCTCCAACAGCCGCAGCATGTCATATTGCCGCTCCGTGCTGGGAGACGCGGGGGAATTCGCATCGCTCTGGCTGTCGATCGCGGCATAGCGCATCAGACGGGTTTCAAGCTCTTGATCGAAACGGGTTTGGTTGTCCTGTGGCATCAATTGTCCTTTGTCTTTGCGACCAGAGGGCGCGTCTCGGGCCCGAGAGTCAAGACACGCCCCTGTGGGTAGCCCCTTTGCCGTCGTGAACACACGTCGAATGCACTTGCACTTCGGGTGAAAAATCCGCTCTTTTAAGACAGTTGGAGGAGCAGCCATGACGTTTGAAACCCGGATCACCCGAAGCCCGCGCCCCTATGAACCGGAGCGCGGCGTCGAAGCCCGCGCGGCCTTGCCGGAGCTGACCGGTGCCGTGGCGGAGGTGATCGAAGGTGCGGCCGGATCGGCGCCCTATCTGCATGGCTTGATCCTGAAAGAGGCGGAGTGGCTGCCGGGCGCGCTGGACGGCCCGGAGGCGGCGCTCAAGGCGGAAATCACCCGGATCGAAGCCTTGCCGTTTGACCAGATCAACGGCGGGCTGCGACAGGCCAAACGCCGGATCGCGCTTTTGTCGGCGCTTTGCGATCTCGCGGGCGTTTGGGGCCTGTTCGAGGTCACCGGCGCGCTGTCTCTTTTGGCCGACCGGGCGACACATGTGGCGATCCGGGCGCATGTGGCGCGCGAGATCACCCGTGGCAAAATCCCCGGCCAGACCGAAGACGACATCGAGAGCTGCGGCGGCATGTTCGCGCTCGCCATGGGCAAACATGGGGCAGGGGAGCTGAATTATTCGTCGGACATCGACCTGATTTGCCTGTTTGACGAAAGCCGGTTCGACGGTGTCGACCAGATGGAGGCCCGCGCCGGATTCATCCGGGCCACGCGCAAGGCGATGGCCTCTTTGTCCGATCTGACCGGCGAAGGGTACGTGTTCCGCACCGACCTGCGCCTGCGGCCCGACCCCTCAGTGACGCCGGTCTGTTTCGCCATGGAGGCCGCGGAGCGCTATTACGAAAGCGTCGGGCGCACCTGGGAACGTGCTGCCTATATCAAGGCGCGCACCTGCGCCGGCGACATGGCGGCGGGCGCGCGGTTTCTCAAGGACATGACACCCTTCGTCTGGCGCAAACACCTAGATTTCAACGCCATTCGTGAGACCCACGACATGCGGTTGAAAATCCGTGCGCACAAAGGACTTGGCGGCGCGCTTTGCCTCGAAGGTCACAATATGAAACTGGGCTATGGCGGCATTCGCGAGATCGAATTTTTCGCCCAAACCCGGCAGTTGATCGCGGGCGGGCGCGACCCCGATCTGCGGCTGCGTGAAACCGTGCCTGCGCTCAAGGTGCTGGCGGAAAAGGGTTGGGTCGAATCTGAGGCCGCCGAGACACTCAGCACCGATTACATCGCGCACCGAGAGGTCGAGCACCGGCTTCAGATGCTGCGCGATCAACAGACCCATAGCTTGCCGACGGCCCCCGAAGAATTCGACCGTCTGGCCGCGCTCATGGGCACCACAGTGCCCGAGATGCGCGCCGAGATCGCGGAGCGCTGCGAACGGGTCAACGCGTTGACCGAGGATTTTTTTGCGCCCGGCGAGGCAGCCCCCGCGCCGGAACTTTCGGCAGAAGAGGCCGAAATCGCCGCGCGCTGGTCGACCTATCCCTGTCTGCGGACAACGCGGGCGCAGGATATTTTCACCCGCCTCAAACCCGAGCTTTTGCGCCGCATCCAAAACCTCGACAAACCGGCGGAGGCGCTCACCCATCTCGACGGCTTTCTCAAAGGTCTGCCGTCAGGTGTACAGCTCTTCGCGCTCTTCGAGGCCAATCCGCAGCTCATTGACCTGATCCTCGACATCGTCTCCACTGCGCCGCATCTGGCGCGCTACCTGTCGCGCAACGCGAGTGTTCTGGATGCGGTGATCGGCGGCGGCTTCTTTGCCCGCTGGCCGGGGCGTGAGGCCCTGACGGAGGAGCTTGTGGACCACCTGAAAGCGGCAGGCGATTATGAGCGTCAGCTCGACGCCTGTCGCCGCTGGGCCAAGGAATGGCATTTCCGCGTGGGCGTCCACCAGCTGCGCGATCTGATCACTGCCGACCAGGCCGGCGCGCAATATTGCGATGTTGCGGCGGCCTGTGTGGCGGCGTTATATCCGCCGGTCGTGGCGGAATTTGCCCGCAAACATGGCACGCCGCCGGGGCGCGGCGCGATGGTTCTGGGCATGGGGTCTCTGGGGGCGGGGCGGCTGACGGCGGCCTCCGATCTCGATATGATCGTGATCTATGATGCGGGTGGTGTGGAGGCCTCGGAGGGGCGTAAACCCCTGCCGTCGCGGACTTATTACGCGCGTCTGACGCAGGCGCTCATCACCGCGATCACCGCCCAGACCGCCGAAGGGCGGCTCTACGAGGTCGATATGCGGCTCCGACCCTCGGGCAAACAGGGGCCGGTGGCGACCTCATTCGAAAGCTTCATGAGCTATCAGATGGGGGAGGCCTGGGTCTGGGAACATCTGGCGCTCACACGGGGGCATCCGATCGCGGGCGATCCCGATCTTTGCCGTGCGGTGGATGATTTCCGTAGCGATCTGATCGCGGGGCCCAAGGACGAAACTCGCATTCGTCAGGAAACCCGCGAGATGCGCGTGCGTCTTGCCGAGGCCAAACCGGGCAGCGATTGGGACCCGAAAAACGGACCCGGTCGGATGATGGACATTGAACTTCTGGCCGAAACCGCAGCCCTTTTGGCGGGCAGTGCGGAGCAGGACATCTATGCCCAACTTGGTGCAGGACGGGCGACGAATTGGCTCTCAAACGATGAATATGCGTTGCTGGTCGAGACCTATCGACTGATGTGGCGGCTGCAATCGGCGGCCCGGCTGTTGACCGGCGAAAAGCTCGATCCTAAGGCGATTGGTGTGGGCGGGCGCGATTTTCTCTGTCGCTCGAACGGGGCTGTGACGATGGAGGCTCTGTCCGAAGAGCTTCAAACACGAGCAGAGGCCGCGGCTTTGACGATCACGCGTGTGCTTGAACGCACAGCTGAGAGCGCGTAAAGCACATCGAACAGCCAGACATGCCCCGACACTTTAAAATTGTGCACGTAAAATCGTGCAATTGGAAAACCTCAGATGGCACAAAAAGACCCTTTCCCGCCGCAGTTTCCCACTGTGGACAATGACATAGATCCTGGTGGGTTGATCCGTGAATCCTATCAGATCGAAGGATTGGAGCTGAGGGAAGCGCGGTCGATTTTTCTCGATTGGGCCATCAAACTGGACCCGAAACTGGCCACAGACATCGCGATCCGGCGCCTTTTGGCCGTCTATGCGCCCTTTGGGGCGGCGGATCATCCGATGACCCAGGTGCTGACCGAGGGATTGGGCAAACTGTCCGGTCCTGCGGCGCGCCGTGGCGGGTCGCGGGCGCGCCGATCCTGAGGTCAGGGCGTGGTAGGGGCGTGGCGCGAAAGCTGTCGGCGAGGGGATCGTTCGATTTGTCTGGATTTGCCATAAGAGGTGCCTGTTTCGTTCAGACTCTGTTCACCTTTGCGGAAGATCATCTGCGTTAAAATCCAATCAACGCACAGCCTGAAACGTCGGGCACAAAGGATAGTCGCATGAGGATCAAACGTCTGAACGGCATGTTCACGGTGGCCACGCAGCTTGAGCCATCCAAGATTCAAAAAGTCGCCGAAAAAGGCTATAAGACAATCATCTGCAATCGTCCGGATGGCGAAGGCGTCGATCAGCCGGGTTTTGACGAGATCACCCGTATTGCGTCGACCCTCGGGCTGAAAACCGTTTACATTCCTATCCAACTGGGCGGCGCCAGTGCGGCGGATCATGCCGCCTTTGCCCGCGCCATCGAAGAGATGCCGAAACCGATTCTGGCCTATTGCCGGTCGGGCACGCGCTCCGCGACGCTTTGGTCGCATTGGGAGCAGGAGATGTCAGAGCATCAAGGTCGGGAACGCCGGGTTTCTGCGATGCAGGCTGGCGGCTTGGCCCCCGGCAACACTTCCGTCGACGGCAGGCGCGCCCTGACACCCACGCGCGGCGGTGCGCCGCAGAGGCCGCGTGAGGGCGACGTCACCGAGATGCGCCGCCGGGCGTGATGAGGTCGTGAGCCTTAGCGGGGCAGGGCCGCCGCCTCGCGGGCCAGCTCCTCGATGGCTTTCCAATCGCCTTTTTCCACCAGATCGGGGGGCGCGACCCAGCTTCCGCCGACGCAGAGCGTGTTGGACAGCGACAGGTAGTCATTGGCGTTTTTGAGCGATACGCCCCCCGTCGGGCAGAATTTCATCTGCGGCAGGGGCGCGCCGATGGCCTTGAGCGCGGGGGCGCCGCCATTGGCTTCTGCGGGGAAAAATTTCGCGACCGTATAGCCGCGCTCCAACAGGCGCATGACGTCAGACGCCGTCGAGGTTCCGGCCAAAAGCGGCAAATCAGCCGCTTCGCAGGCGTCCAAAAGCTGATCCGTCGCCCCGGGAGAGACGCCGAAAGTGGCGCCCGCCGCGATGGCAGCATTCACATCCTCGGGCGTCAAAAGCGTGCCAGCACCGACCACGCCCCCCTCGACCTTGGCCATCTCGCGGATCACGTCCAAGGCGACCGGCGTGCGCAGCGTGACTTCCAGCGCCGGCAGACCGCCCGCGACCAAAGCCTCGGCCAAGGGACGGGCATGAGCCACGTCTTTGACGACGAGCACGGGGATGACGGGGGCGAGGCCACAGACCTCTGCGGATTTCAGGCTGGCGTCCTGCGGGGTCATGTGGGCTCCTGTCGGCTGTTTGCAGTATCTCAATATTTGTTAGCGCTAAAAGCGTTGCGGTGAAAGGCCTAACACGGGCAGCATTCTCTCAAAGCCTCTCAGCCTGAGCGATTTTGTCAAGCCACCCCCGCGGGGCTTGTCACATGTTTTCCCCCGCTTACATCAGCGCGACATTCTATTCACCATCACGCACAGACCAAACGCACCCTCCACAACGCTCAGGAGCGCAGATATGACTGCACCAATAACAACACCGGCTGACACGCTCTTTCGGCCCTTCACCCACAAGGGCCTCAGCCTCAAAAACCGCATCGTCATGGCGCCGATGACCCGAAGCATGACCGCCGGGGGCATTCCGGGGTCTGAAAACGCCGCCTATTACGCCCGCCGCGCATCTCATGAGGTCGGGCTGATCCTCTCTGAGGGCACAGTGATCGACCGTCCGGCCTCGCGCAACGATCCGGGTATTCCGTTCTTTCACGGCCCTGAGGCGCTGTCGGGCTGGAAGCGGGTGATCGAGGCGGTCCATGCCGAGGGCGGCAAGATGGGGCCGCAGATTTGGCACACTGGCTCGACCCGCGCGGGCAAATGGGAGCCAGAGGCACCGGTGGAGAGCCCCTCTGCTTTGGTTGGTCCCGGTGATCCGCGCGGTGTTGCAATGTCCGAGTCCGATATCGAGGCCGCGATTGCCGCCTATGCCGAGGCGGCCAAAGCGGCGAAAGAACTGGGCTTTGATGTGGCCGAGCTGCACGGCGCGCATGGCTATCTGATTGACCAATTCTTCTGGGCGGGCACCAATCTGCGCGACGATCATTGGGGCGGGGCAACGATTGAAGAACGCTCGCGTTTTGCCGTCGCCGTGGTCAAAGCGGTGCGCGCCGCCGTGGGGCCGGATTTCCCGATCATCCTGCGTCTGAGCCAGTGGAAACAACAGGACTATGGTGTGAAACTGGCCGCCGATCCGGCTGAGATGGAGCGCTGGCTTGTGCCTCTGGTCGAAGCCGGCGTCGACATCCTGCACTGTTCGCAGCGCCGCTTCTGGGAGCCGGAATTCCCCGAGATCGACGGAGAAGACGGGCTGAACTTTGCCGGTTGGGCCAAGAAAATCACCGGCGTGCCGACGATTTCCGTCGGCTCCGTGGGGTTGTCGGGGGAATTCCTCGCGGCCTTTGGTGGCGAAAGCTCAAAGGTGACGCCGCTCGACAATCTGGTGAAACGCATGGAGGCGGAGGAGTTCGACCTGATCGCCGTCGGCCGCGCGCTTTTGTCGGATTACGCCTGGGCCGAAAAGGTCAAACGCGGCGCGATGGATGAGCTGAGCGGGTTTAATCCGGCGGCTTTGGGGCAGTTGCTGTAAACCCACGTTGTCCTAAGCCTCCCCGGTGCTGATGTCATCGGGGAGGCTTTTCTTTGCCGCAATTTCCTGCGACACTCAGCCTCTCGGGATAAGGAGATTTATGCGCAGAAAATCAGCAACGCCTTTTAGGGCATGACGCGTGACCCACTTCACGAAACACAGTGGGTCGCATGATTTTCTATGCGCATATGCGCTTTTTCTGAGAGTTTCTCATGACACAGTTTATCACACAGACCGACATCATCCTCCGCCCATTTGAGGCCGGAGACACCATTGCCTTGTCCGACATCTGGCGCAGAGCGTCGGAGCGGGCACATCCATTTTTCACTTCCGCCCAGCTCGATGAACAACAGGTTCAGGTGGAGTACATCTATCTGCCCAAGGCCGAAACCTGGGTTGCCCTGCGTGGGGCGTCGCCGCTTGGCTTTATTGGTCTGTTGCCAGACCCGGAGAGTACCGCGAAGGGCGCGATCATCGGCGGGCTGTTCGTCGCACCCGAGGCGCAGGGGCAGGGCGTCGGGCGGTTGCTTGTCGACCATGCGCGCGGGCTGAAACATCACCTGAGCCTTGAGGTCTATGAGACCAATCTGGCGGCGCGTGAGTTCTATGCCCGGCTCGGTTTTCACCAAGTCGGGCGGCGGGAGAGGGATGACAATGGTCTGCCTTTCCCGCTTTTGAAACTCGTGCTGTAACGCGGGGCCGGGCGTGCGCTCAGAACAGGGAGCACGCCCCTTCGGTCGCGGGACCGGCGTTGCGGCGGAAGGTCTCGAACAGCTCGCGTCCCATGCCGACGGTGTTGGCCGTCAGATCGACGGTGACCGCCTCGCGTGCCTCGAACCCGTCTTCGAGAACTTCGAGCGTGCCGGAGGTGGCATCGACGCGCACCAGATCGCCGTCTTTGAGTTTCGCAATCGGACCGCCGGTGACGGCCTCGGGCGAGACGTGGATGCAGGCGGGGACCTTGCCGGATGCGCCGGACATCCGCCCGTCGGTCACCAGCGCCACTTTCAAACCACGATCCTGCAACACCGCAAGCGTCGGCGTCAGAGAATGCAGCTCCGGCATGCCATTGGCGCGCGGGCCTTGGAAGCGGACGACGACCACGGTGTCCTCGGTAAATTCACCCTTTTGAAAAGCGGTTTTGACGTCATGCTGATCGTGGAAAATCCGGGCTTTCGCCTCGACAACATGGTGTTCGGGTTTGACGGCGGAGACCTTCATCACGCCACGGCCCAGATTGCCTTTCAGCTCTTTGAGACCGCCTGACTTCTGGAACGGGTCAGACGCAGGGCGGACGATTTTGTCGTTCACCGTCTCATGTTCCGGCTGTTCGAAGGTGAGCACCCCCTCGCGCAGTTTCGGCTCTTTGGTGTAAAGCGAGAGGCCCATGCCCGCGACGGTCTTGACGTCCTCGTGCAAGAGGCCCGCGGAGAGCAATTCCCCCACAAGATAGCCAAGGCCGCCCGCGGCGTGGAAATGGTTCACATCGGCGAGACCGTTCGGGTAGACCTTCGCCAGCAAAGGCACCGCGTCGGAGATTTGAGAGAAATCTTCGAGGTCGAGAATGATCCCGGCGGCCCGCGCCATGGCGGGCAGGTGCAGCACGAGATTGGTCGAGCCGCCCGTCGCCATCAGCCCAACGATGCCATTCACAAAGGCCTTCTCATCCAAAATGGCGCCCACAGGCGTGTATTCATTGCCGAAGGCGGTGATCTGCAACGCCCGTTTTGTGGCTTCACGCGTCAGCGCATCGCGAAGCTCCGTGCCCGGATTGACGAAAGACGCACCGGGCAGGTGCAGCCCCATGATCTCCATCAGCATCTGGTTCGAATTCGCCGTCCCATAGAAGGTGCAGGTGCCCTGACCGTGATAGGCCTTCATCTCGCTGTCCATCAACTCGCGGCGGGTGATCTCTCCGGTGGCGAATTTCTGGCGGACCTTGGCTTTCTCGTCATTGGTGATGCCCGAGGTCATCGGACCCGCCGGAATGAACACCGTCGGCACATGGCCATAAGCGGCGGCGGCCATGATCAGCCCCGGCACGATCTTGTCGCAAACACCCATGTAGAGGGCGGCGTCGAAACAGTTGTGCGACATGCCGATGGAGGCCGAGAGCGCGATGGTGTCGCGCGAAAACAGCGACAATTCCATGCCGGTCTGACCCTGGGTGACGCCGTCACACATCGCCGGAACCCCGCCCGCGACCTGCGCCGTGGCGCCGGACGCGCGGGCGACCTCGCGGATGATGTCGGGGTAGTGCTCATAGGGTTTATGCGCCGAGAGCATGTCGTTATAGGCGGTGATGATGCCGATATTGGGCGCGCGCCCGTCTGCCAGTATCTCTTTGTCATCGCCCATGGCGGCATAGGCGTGGGCCTGATTGCCGCAGGACAGATGTGCGCGCACCGGGCCCTGATCGGCGGCCTCTTGGATACGGGCGAGATAGGCCTCGCGGGTGGGTTTCGACCGTTCGATGATGCGTTGAGTGACTTGTGCGATCTGGGGGGCGATCTGGCTGTTCACGGGTCTGGCCTTTTGCTGGTTTGGCGGTCTGCTGTGGGAAAATCTTTTGGGGTAAAACGACGTATGAATTTTGGCGTCTTCTCCGCATGGTGTGCGGTATGCTGTGCGGTGCGCCTGAGCTTATCTGTGTGGGTTAGCGCTAACCTATCTGGTCTCCCTGAAAATGTCTACCTTCGACGCTTTGATCCGCGCGAAAGTTCCAATGTCACGTCTGACGCTATGCTGCACATGCATGGGGGTTGCTGCAAGCGCATAACGGGTCTTCCGCTTTGGCACTCGTTTGCGTCAGGTGTTTTGACCTATATTCGAGTCATCGGGAGGATCAACGCAACCGGCTTTGTCACGACAGGCCAAAACAGAACGCGGCACATAAGGCCGCTCACAGAGCCAAGATGACAGGCACTCAGCGGACACGCTGACGACAACGCAAAGGTGATCCTATGACTAATACGACGATTTACACGACCGAAGGCTTTATCGACATGACCGCCATCGAAAAAGAAGCCCGCCAAATGCGCGCAGAAGCCATGCGCTCAGCGTTTCGCGGGGCAGGCCAATGGCTGCGCGCGCGCTTTCACGGCCACCGTGCCGGCGAACTGGCCTGATTAAGGACCACACCGTCTCAAAGCCCATACCGGCGCGTGATGCAAAGCGGCGGTAAGACATAGCGTAAGACATTGCGAATGCATGTGAAATCCCGGAAATGTTCCGGGATTTTCGCATTTTGGCCTCATTTGCATAGAATATTAACCATGAATAGAGGGGAGAACCCCGGAGGCCGTCATGAAAAACATCGCTACAAAAAAGACACTTAAAATCGCAGCAGCCCTTCTGATCGCAGCCGCCACCAGTGCGTGCACGACAGAGACCATTTCCCGCGCCACGCCTCTTGGGGCCACCTTCGGCGCAGCCGCTTCTGCAGATGCGGTGAGGATCGCGCCGGATTTTCGCGTCACCAAGGTGAACGTGGTGGTCCCCGGATCGCTCTCCGTCTCGGAAGACAACGGTATCAAACCGCGCGCGGACATCGTCTGGCGCGAAGATCCTTTTGGCAACCGCTACGAGCAGGTCAAAGCGGTGATGGAGGCCGGTCTGACCTCGGGCACCCGCGCGCTCAAAGGTCACACGCCGGTCGTACTCGACGTGCAAATGGTGCGTTTCCATGCGCAGACCGAGCGCGTGCGCTATTCCAACCTGCCGTCGAAACATGAGATTGAATTCCTGCTAACGGTGCGGGACGCCAACACGGGCGCAGTCCTCGTGCCGTCCCATATGGTCAACGCCACTTTCGATGCGCTCGGCGGCAATGCGGCCATCGCGGCGGATCGCGCAGGCCTCACCCAAAAACAGCGGATCGGTGAGCATCTTTCCTCTGTGATCGTGTCCGAACTCTCGAAACCGGTTGCTTTGTGATCCGCATCGCGATCCCTCTTTCTAAGAGGCCAGAACAGCGTTAAGAGGGCTCTCATGACAGAGCCCTCTTTTTCTTTTCCGACCATTCGCCTCAAACCCAAAGCCAACGCCCGGGCCATTCGCCACGGCGCCCCTTGGGTCTATGACAACGAGCTGGTCACCGACCGCCGCACCAAATCCATCGCGCCGGGCACCATCGCCCGGCTCGAAGACAATGACCGCAATTTCCTCGCCCTCGTGGCCGTGAACCCGAACTCGCGCATCTTTGGCCGCGTGTTGGACCGCGCCGAGGAGGCCGAGATTGACACGGAGTGGTTCGCGACCCGGATTGCCACCGCCTTGGCGCATCGCGAAACGCTGTTCGATCAGCCGTTCTACCGTCTGATCCATGCCGAGGCCGATGGCTTGCCGGGCGTGGTGATCGACCGCTTCGGCGACACCTGCGTGGTGCAACCCAATGCCGCCTGGGCCGATGTTCTGATCGAACCGCTCTCTGAAGCGCTGCGTCAGGTGACCGGCGTCACCACCGTTGTGATGAACGGCACAGGCCGGGCGCGTGGCCTTGAAGGGCTTGAGGAAAAAAACGAAATTCTTTGCGGTGCGGTCGAGGGCCTGATCCCCGTGCCGATGAATGGCGCGACCTATATGGCGGACCTGATGGGCGGCCAGAAAACCGGGTTGTTCTACGACCAGCGTCCGAACCATGCCTTCACACAGCGTCTTGTCGCGGGCAAAAAGGTGCTCGATGTCTTCTCCCACGTCGGCGGTTTCGCTTTGGCCTCCTTGGCTGGTGGCGCGGCTTCGGCCCTTTCGGTCGACAGCTCTGCCGCCGCCTTGGAGTTGGCCGAAAAAGGCGCTGCGGCCATGGGCAAATTGGGGGGTAAATCCGACATCTTCGCGACCCGCAAGGGCGATGCCTTCGATGTGCTGGCCGCTTTGGCGGAAGAGGGCGAGAGTTTCGATGTGGTGATCTGCGATCCGCCCGCTTTTGCGCCCTCGAAACCGGCTTTGGAAAAAGGCCTTCGCGCTTATGAGCGGGTCGCCCGGATGGCCGCGCCTCTGGTGCGCGAGGGCGGTTATCTCGGCCTTTGCTCCTGTTCGCACGCCGCCGATCTCGACACATTCCGCACCGCCTGCAACCGCGGGATCGGGCGCGGCGTCGGTCATCTGGGCCGTTCGGCGCAGCTCATCCACACGGGCTTTGCCGGCGCCGATCATCCGCTCATGCCGCAGCTCGCGGAAAGCGGTTACCTCAAGGCGCTGTTCTACCGAGTCCTGCCGTGAAAGTTCTGTTAGATGCCTGCGTGCTTTACCCGACGGTGATGCGCGAGGTGCTTTTGGGCGTCGCGAAACGCGGGCTTTACACGCCCTTGTGGTCGGCGCGTATTCTGGAAGAATGGGCCCGCGCGGCCCGCAAACTTGGCCCCCAAGGCGAGGCGCAGGCACGCGGCGAAGTGGCCCTCACGCGCGCGGCGTTTCCAAAGGCAGAAGTTAAGGAACACAAAGGCTTGGAGGCGCGTCTTTACCTAAAAGACGAGAATGACATTCATGTGCTCTCTGCCGCAATCGCGGGCGGTGCCGAGGCGATTGTCACGATGAATGCACAGGATTTTCCGCGTCATGTTCTGGCCGAGGAAGGGCTTGAACGCTGGGACCCGGATGGGTTTCTCTGGCGGCTTTGGTCGGATCATCCCGAGGCAGTCTCGGCGGTGGTTGAAGAGGTGCGCCAAGAGGCGGAGCGGCTGTCGGGGGAGGCCTGGGATGTGCGGCGTCTGATGAAAAAGGCGCGGCTTCCGAGGCTGGGCAAGGCGCTCAGCTGAGGGCTTGCTTGAGTATTTTTGCCAAGAAAAAGACGCGTGGTCTTACGACCATTTTGCCTCATTGGCTTCGATGGCTTTGATCCGCTCGTGGGTCTTCGGGTGGCTCATCAACCACGCGGGCGTCGAGGCGCCATGCGCGCCGGTGAGATGCGGTAGCTTTTCAAACAGCGATTTCTGCGGCTCGGTGCCGATCCCGGCCTTGATCAACAGCGCGGTGGCATAGGCGTCGGCCTCATATTCGTCGGAGCGCGACAGTTTGGCCGCGAGCATTTGTGTGAGCCAAGCAGCGATATAGCCGCCGATGACCGGGATGAAGCGCGACAGGATCATGGCCAGTGCCGTGCGCAGCGCATTCTGGCCGGAAAAGTCGATCATCCGGCGTTTGGAGTGACCCAAGGCGACATGGCCCAGCTCATGCGCCACGACGGAGGCCATTTCCGCATCCGTGATCTGTCCACTGCGAAATTTCTCGTAAAACCCGCGGGTGATGTAGACCTTGCCATCGGGCGCGGCGAGGCCGTTCACCGGGTCGATCTCGTAGAGAAACACCCGCACACGCGGCAGATCGAGCGCGTCGGCCAATTGGGCAAACACGCGGGTCAGCTTTGGGTCGGCCAGCTCCGAGGACTTCGCTTCCAGCTCCCGCACGGTGCGACGGGCGGAAAAATGGTACATCGCGAAGCCCAACAGGAGGGCGAGGAGGATGGGGGTGAATCTCAGCATGTTCTGAATATGGGGGCTGGTGTGTGCTGCGCCAAGGTTTAACGACCGAGGAGTTTCATGCCGCGATCGAGGCCTTCGAGCGTCATCGGCACCATGCGATCCTCGAAAATCTCGCGGATCATGGCGATGGATTGCGTGTAGGGCCAATGGGTCTCCGGCACAGGATTGAGCCAAAGATGATCGGGCCAAGTCTCCCGCGCACGCGCCAGCCATGTGGCACCCGCTTCCTCGTTCCAATGCTCATTGGCACCGCCGGGAATGGCGATTTCATAGGGCGACATCGAAGCATCGCCCACGAAAATCACTTTGTAGTCCTTGCCATAGGTGTTCATCACCTCGCGGGTCGGGATTTTCTCGCCCCAGCGCCGGATGTTGTCGCGCCACACACCTTCGTAAAGACAATTGTGGAAATAGTAATATTCGAGGTGCTTAAACTCACTGCGCGCGGCGGAGAACAGTTCCTCGACCACTTTGATATGATCGTCCATCGAGCCGCCGACATCGAAAAACATCAGGACTTTCACCGCATTGTGCCGCTCGGGCCGGGTTTTGACGTCGAGATAGCCGTGCTCGGCGGTGGATCGGATGGTGCCGTCGAGGTCGAGCTCTTCATACGCGCCAGAGCGTGCCCATTTGCGCAGGCGTTTCATCGCCAGTTTGATGTTGCGGGTGCCGATCTCGACCGTGTCATCGAGATTGCGAAATTCTCTTTTGTCCCAGACTTTTACGGCGCGACGATGACGTGATTCTTTTTGCCCGATCCGCACACCTTCGGGGTTGTAGCCATAGGCGCCAAAGGGCGAGGTGCCGCCGGTCCCGATCCATTTGTTACCGCCTTGATGCCGGCCTTTTTGTTCTTCGAGCCGCTGTTTGAGTGTCTCCATCAGCTTGTCGAAGCCGCCCAAGGCCTCAATCTCGGCCATCTCTTCGGGGCTGAGATGTTTCTCCATCTCCTTGCGGAGCCAGTCTTCGGGCAGATCGAGTGCATTTAAGACATCGTCTGAAGAAATTTCATCAAGTCCCTGGAAAGACTTGGAGAAAGCACGATCAAAGCGGTCGAGGTGGCGCTCGTCTTTCACCATGGTGACCCGCGCGAGCAGGTAGAAGTCTTCGATGTCATAGGTCGCAAGACCGGCCTGCATCGCCTCCAGAAACGACAGGAACTCCCTCAAGGAGACCGGCACGCCTTCGTGGCGCAATGTCTCGAAGAAGGGCAGGAACATGGTTACACCATACGGTCGAAAAGGACGCCGAAGAACAGGCCGAGGATGCCGAAGATCAGCGCGTAAACCACCATATATTGCAGCTTGTCGGCCCGGTCGCCACCGCGCTTGGTGGCCAGCCGCCAGCCCCAAATCCCCCCAAGGAGGGTCAATACCAACCCGATCATGTCTCGCTCCCTCACATTTCGGGGTCCGGTGGGCCGTTATCGCGCCAGAGAGGCGATTTCCGCGGCGCGGGTCCGGACCACGTCATCAGAGCCAAAGCCATAACGTGCCCAGCCCAGACTGTCGAGACGCACGCTGCGGGCTTCGCTGACGCGACCCAGTTTGTCGAGGGCTTCGGCCTCCGTCAGCATGAGAGAGGCAAGCAGGGCTGCGTTTTCGGCATCGCGGGCCGCTGAGATGGCGCTGGCGGAGATGTCATAGGCGGCCTCATAGCGGCCTTCTGAGAGGGCCAGCGCGGAGAGCTGCATTGCCACATGGGCGGAATGAAAGCGGGTTTCCGGACGGGCGTCGTATATGCGTTTGGCCTCTGTCAGGGCGAGTTGGGCGCTCGCGCGATCCGTGGCAATCGAGAGCCGCCCCAAGAGGAACCACGAAAACCCGGCGCGCGTGTCGCTCCAGCCCTCAGTGCGCGCAATGGCGACAGCGGTTTTGGCGGCTTGCAGGCGCGACATCAGCGCGCCGTCGCCCATGGCCTCCATGGCGGCCTCGGTCCAGGCGCGCGGCGTGGGTTGAACGGGGGACGTGGCACCTGTGGCGCCAGTCGGATTGATCCGGGCGAGAATGTCGGGCAGGGCGCGGGCCACCTCCGCGCGGCTCATGCCGGAGCGCAGCTCGGGCGCATAGGTGGCACGCAGGATGAGCATGTCGAACGGCGTCAGAACCGAATGGATGTTGTCGTCATTGTAAACGGAATCCGGCAGGCGATAGAGATCGTTCAGCGGCCCCAAAGCCTGCGCCAGTTCTTCGTGCAGGCAATCGCGGATTTCCTGCGGCGCGACATTGGTCGGGATGAAAATCGACAGGCGCTCGCGGGTCGTGACCTGTGTCCAACTGAGGGCTGCACGGCGAGCATGTTTGAACTCATCCCAGCCGGACACATTCGGCACGACAATACAGGCGGTGTTGGGGGCGCGGCGGGACAGTTCGGCCTGTGTCAGCGTTTCGATGGTGATCGCAGCGGGACTTGAGGCAGGCACCTGAGTGATCGAAATCCCGGCTTCGCGGTCGAGCCGGGTCAGCAATCGCGACAGATCGTGGGTCAAAGACACGGGTACCGTGTCGCCGGTGACACGCAGCGTGATCGGGCCCTCGAACCGGGTGAAACGGTCGAGCGTGGCGCCGGTTTCAAGCGCGAAGCTCAAATCAAGAAAATCACGTGTAATCGAAGTGTTGGAGCGCGATGTTGGTGCGGCTTGGCCGTCAGGGAAGACCTTCATCGGCGGCAGGTCGAGCATGTCGGAAGACGCGCGCGCCGACGGGGGCACAGTGCTTTGCGGCGCGCTCATGCAGGCGCTCAACACGGTCAGGCTGCACATCAGGGCGGCCAGCGGGCGGAGGCGGCTTTTGGTTTTCATTCCCGGAGAGGCAATCGCGTGACGCGTCAATATCCTGACCCTTTTCATCTGTCTCAATCTGACCTGATTAACCCTAAACCATTAAGCTTTGAACTGTGGCAATTCTAAGGCAGATCCCCACAAGTCGCCAAACTGTTTCGAAGGTAAGCGCAGGTTTTCAGGGGTAAATCAGCCGCGTTGATATTTGATGAAGGGCGTCAAGTCGCCGATCCGGTCGTAGAGTTTGCGTGCGGTTTCGTTGAAATGCTGGGTCGTCCAATAGACATTCGGCGTGCCGTTTTCGTCGGCGATTTTATAGACGCCTTCGATCAGCGCACGTCCCGCACCAGTGCCGCGGGCGGCCTCGCTGACATAGAGGTCCTGCAAATAACAGACGTCTTCGATGCGCCAGTTGTGGGCATGGAAAATATAATGCACCAGACCGATCAATTCCCCGTCTTTCTCCGCCACCAAAGCGCCGCGTTCCTTGGCCGCCGGGTCGGTGAGGCGCGCGAAGGTGGTGTCATAAACCTCCGGGCTCAGATCGCTTTCGTAAAACGTCAGGTAGGCGCGCCAAAGCACGTCCCATTGCGCGCGGTCTTCGGGGGCGAGGGGGCGGATGGTCAGCATGATCGGTCTCCTTGGCTTTGAGACCGGGCTACGGTGAAGCGCAACTCTGTGCAAGGCGTCATGGCGCTCTGTAAAAAACGATTGTGCCGATTTCCTGTCCGTTTGCCGTCTGGCGCGCTTAAAATTCAGGCGCGCGGCGGGCGGGGCTGTGACGCTTTGCCCTTGTGCGGGGGATTTCAGAAGACGCGGCAATTCATCAAACTGTTAGATTTGAAAGAGAAGATATGCGAACGACTGAAACGGAGTTCAAGATGACCCAAACCACCCCCAGTGACGCCCAGATCAGCGAAGCGGCCTATTTCATGTGGCTCGAAGAGGGCATGCCCGAGGGGCGCGATGAAGCCCATTGGTTGAAAGCGGTTGAGGTGCTGAGCCTGCCGGAAACGGCACCTGCGAAGGCGCCGCGCAAACGTGCTGCCCCCAAAACCGCAACCAAAACAGCGGCAAAACCGGCGACCAAAACCGCCGCCGCCAAGAAACCGGCCGCGAAAAAGCCAGCAGCCAAGACCAGCACGGCCGCGAAGAAACCGCGCGCCACAAAGGCGCCTCCGAAAGCGGAGTGAGTTCAGGCGGCGTTAGCGCCGCTGCCCACGCGCCAGAAACGCCAGACGTTCGAACAGGGCGACGTCCTGTTCGTTCTTCAACAGCGCGCCGTGAAGCTTCGGCAGGGCATTCACCCCATCGCGTTTCAAATCCTCAGGCGACAGGTCTTCGGCCAGCAAAAGCTTGAGCCAATCCAACACCTCGGAGGTCGAGGGTTTCTTTTTCAGCCCCTGCGTGTCGCGGATTTCGTAGAATTGCGTCAAAGCGGCCGTCAAAAGCTCTGATTTCAGCCCCGGAAAATGCACCTCGACGATCTGTTTCATCACCTCTTGGTCGGGGAAACGGATGTAGTGAAAGAAACAGCGGCGCAGGAAGGCGTCCGGCAGTTCCTTTTCGTTGTTCGAGGTGATGATCACCACGGGACGTTGACGGGCGGAGACCGTCTCATTGGTCTCGTAGACATGAAACGCCATCTTATCGAGTTCCTGCAACAGGTCGTTCGGAAACTCGATGTCGGCCTTGTCGATCTCGTCGATCAAAAGCACCACCTTCTGATCCGCCTCGAAGGCCTGCCAAAGTTTGCCCTTCTTGATGTAATGGCGCACGTCCTCGACGCGCGGATCACCCAATTGGCTATCGCGCAGGCGTGACACGGCGTCATATTCGTAAAGGCCTTGCTGGGCGCGGGTGGTGGATTTGATGTTCCACTCAATCATCTCAAGCCCCAAAGAGCTTGCGACCTGCCGCGCCAACTCGGTCTTGCCGGTCCCCGGCTCGCCTTTGACAAGCAAAGGGCGCTCCAGCGCGATGGCGGCATTGACCGCGACGGTCAGGTCATTCGGGGCGACATAGCTGTCGGTGGATGCGAATTTCATCGGGAAGTAACCCCTGTTGTGCTGAGTTTGTGCGAGATCATAACGCGGGAGGGGAAAGGTGCAATACGACAGAGATTGTGACGTGACATCCCCGATCAAAAGGGGTAAACGAACCCCGAATTGGAGGGCGCCTGATGGCTGACAATACTGAGACTGCGGTCGAGGGCACGACAGAGGTGAGCACGATGAAGGCTGAGGTTTTCCTGGCTGATGATTACCGTCCCGCAGAGGACGAACCGTTTATGAACGAGCGTCAGCTCGAATATTTTCGTCGCAAACTTTTGGCCTGGAGAACGGAGCTTTTGGACGAAAGCCGCCATACCATCGAAGGCCTGCAAGACAGCACCCGCAACATCCCAGACATCACCGACCGTGCGTCCGAGGAAACCGACCGGGCGCTGGAACTGCGCACCCGCGACCGTCAACGCAAACTGGTGACGAAAATCGACGCCGCGCTGCGCCGGATCGACGAGGGCGAATATGGCTATTGCGAAGTGACCGGCGAGCCGATCTCTCTCAAACGCCTCGATGCCCGTCCGATCGCAACGATGACTCTGGAGGCGCAGGAGCGTCACGAGCGTCGTGAGAAAGTGCATCGCGACGATTGAGCGCTCTCGCGCTCGGGGGGATGACTGATCCTTACGGGATCGTGTGACGACTGAGGCCGGTTCGCCTCGCGGCAAAATGCGCCGGTGAGCTGAGCGCAGAAATGTGAGAAACACCGGGGGCAACTCTGGTGTTTTTTGTTTGTAGGGACATGCTGGTGAAGGGAAACAGATCATGCTGATCGGTCAGGATATTGCGGTTTTGGGCGCCGGTGTGGCCGGTCTCGCGGTGGCGCAGGCTCTGGCGCTGCGTGGCGCCTCTGTCACGCTCTATGAACAGGCGGATGAGATCACCGAAGTGGGAGCCGGATTGCAAATCAGCCCCAATGGCGCGCGGGTCCTGACCGCTCTGGGCTTAGACGCGCCGTCGCGCGCGATGCGGGCGAAAGGCGTCAAGCTGATGGACGGCTATTCGGGGCGCGAGGTGCTGCACCTCGATTTCACCGCCACGCGTCCCGATGCCGATTTTCTCCTGATGCACCGCGCCGATCTGATCGGACTTTTGGAAGAGGGCGTCCGCGCGCTCGACATCGACATCCGCCTGTCTCACACCATCGACAGCATCCATGGCGATGCCGATGGCGTCAGCTTGCAGTTTACCGATGGTTCAGAGGTGCGGCATGCGATTGTGCTGGGCGCCGATGGGCTTCATTCAAAACTCCGCCCGATGCTCAACGGCCCCGCAAAACCGTTTTTCACCGGACAGACGGCTTGGCGGGCCACCGTTCCGGCGCTTGGGCATGAAGAGCCCGTCGCGATGGTCCATATGGCGGCGGGGCGGCATGTAGTGAGCTATCCGTTGCGCGGCGGCAGTCTGATCAACATCGTTGCCGTCGAGGAGCGCGCCGATTGGGTGGACGAGGGCTGGCATCATACGGGCGATCCGGCGGAGTTGATGCGCAATTTCGCCAACTTCGGCCCCGGCGTGAAAGGTCTTTTGAGCCGCGTCGAGGAGGTCTCTCGTTGGGGTCTGTTCCGGCACCCGGTGGCGCTGCGCTGGCATTCGGAACGCACGGCTTTGCTGGGCGATGCAGCCCATCCGACCCTGCCGTTTCTGGCGCAAGGCGCGAATATGGCGCTGGAAGATGCCTGGGTCTTGGCCGATTGCCTCGCGACCCTGCCGTTGGACGAGGCGCTTCCGGCCTATCAGGCGCTCCGCCGCCCGCGCGTCACCCGTGTGATCGAGGCCGCGAATGCCAATGCGAAGAACTACCACCTGAAAGGCCCGAAACGGTTTCTGGGCCATGCCGCACTGCGGGTGGCTGGACATCTGGCGCCGAAACAGGCGGTGGAGCGGTTTGCCTGGCTTTATGATTTCGATGTGACCAAAGGCGTTTGAGCGCCTCCGGCGGGAGTATTTTCCGCAGCAAAGGAAACAAAACGCCGCGCTCTTAAGGAGGCGCGGCGTTTTGAGTGTTGGGGGCTTAGGCCTCTTCGAGGGCTTTCACGATGCCGGAGAAATCCGCGGCTTTGAGAGAAGCCCCGCCCACCAGCGCGCCGTCGACGTTGGAAGTGGCGAAAATCTCTGCCGCGTTGCCGGGTTTCACCGAGCCGCCGTAGAGCAGAGGGATGCCATTGGCGCCTTCGCCGTAGCGGGCGAGCAGAGTGGCGCGCATGTCGTCATGCACTTCGGCGATCTGCTCAAGGGTGGGGATTTTGCCGGTGCCGATGGCCCAGACCGGTTCATATGCGATCACAAGTTTGGCCAGATCCACGGCGTCGGGCAGGGAGCCGGAAAGCTGTTTGCGGATCACGGCGAGGGTTTCGCCCGCCTCGCGTTGATCCAGCGTTTCGCCGACACAGACCACAGGTGCAAGCCCGGCCATGGTGGCGGCGAGGGTTTTCTCGGCCACCATGTGATCTGTCTCCGCGTGATCGGCGCGGCGCTCGGAGTGGCCGAGGATGACGTAATCGGCGCCCGCGTCGACCAGCATCTCGGCGGAAATGTCGCCGGTGTGTGCGCCCGAGGCCTTCATATGGCAATCCTGTCCGCCGACATCGACCTTTGATCCAAAGAGGGCTGCGGCCATCGGCGCAACCAGAGTGGCGGGCGGGCAGAGGAGGATGTCGACTTTCGGTTCGGGGAACATCTCGGCCAGCGCGGTGGCCTCCGCGAGGCTGGCCTTGACGCCGTTCATTTTCCAATTACCTGCCGCCAGTTTGCGGGCCTTTTGGGCGCTCATGCGGAATCCTCCTTATGCATATTCCCCTGCATCATTGCAGCCTTGCGGGTGCAGTCAAGCGCGGGGTTGCGCATCGGGGCCAGAGGTCGCAGAAAAGGGGGAAGCGCTGACAAAGTTCCCAAAGGAGAGCTTATGAAGATCCCGCATATTGATCTGTCCGCCGTGATGCGCGGCGAGGAAGAGGCTCTCTCTGCCCTGCGTGCGGGGGTTTTGGAGGTCGGCTTTTTGACCGTGAGCGGGACAGGCCTGTCGCAGGCGGAGATCGACCATGTGCTGTCCGCCTATCGCGGATTTTTCAAACAGCCCGAGTCGGTGAAAGCCCAGGTCGATATGGCGCGCACCGGCGCCAATCGCGGCTGGGGTGGGCCGAAAAGCGAACAGGTCGACCCCAAGGCCAACCCCGATTACAAGGAGGTCTTCGATTGCGGCTATGAGGTGACGGGCTCGGAACTGTCGGTCTACGCGCCCAATCTCTGGCCTGCCGCGCCCGAGGGCTTCGAGGTCGCCGTGACCGCCTACCGCGACAAGGCGATGGGGGTGGCGATGGAGATTTTGCGCGCCATTGCGCGGGTGATCGGGGAAGATGACAGCTATTTCGCGGATAAATTCGACCGGCCCATGGCCTTGCTGCGCGGCAATTTTTACCCGGAGCGCCCGAGTTGGGCCGGGGACAAGGATTTCGGCATTGCGGCCCATACCGATTATGGCTGTGTCACGCTTTTGGCCACCGATGGTGTGCCGGGTCTTGAGGTTCTGGGGCTTGACGGCACATGGGTGCCGGTGACGGTGGAGCCGGGTGTGTTCGTGGTGAATTTCGGCGAGATGCTCGAGATGTGGACCGGCGGGCGGGTGAGGGCGACGCTGCACCGCGTGAAAGGCTCAGCCGAGGAGCGCCTCTCCGTGCCGCTGTTTTTCAACCCGAATTATGAGACCAATGTGGCGCCGATCGGGGCGGGCCTGAAGTCTGGCGAGGTGATCCGCGCAGGCGATCACCTGACGAAACGCTTTGCCGAGACCTATGTGCATTTGCAAAACGGTTAATAGCTTTCGATCAGGGGCGCGTCTGAGGGACGGTCGTAGTAATCGCCCTTGTCCTTGAGGAAGATATGTTTGCCGATGTGCAGGCCCGTGGGCCTGTCCAGACAGCCCGCAGCGATGCCGACGCCGTCCTCACCGTTCATCTGGTAGAACAGGCTCGATCCGCAATGACAGCAAAATCCGCGCTTGGCGAACTCCGAGGAGGCGTACCATGTCAGGCCATCGTCGCAGGTGAAGCTGAGGCTGTCGTAGGGCGCGTGGGTCGAGGCCCAAAGATGCCCGCTGATGCGGCGGCATTGGCTACAATGACAGACGGTCACGCTGTCGCGCACCTCCGGCAATTCAAACGCCACCTTGCCGCATTCGCATTGTCCTGTGATCATCTTGGGGCCTCCTCATACTGCATCAATCGCGCGGCGGGCCCAGGCGCCAGCCTCTTGCGGATCATCCAAAGCGGCATCGGGCAGGGTCCAGTAGTTCATGCCGCGCCCGTTCTCCATCTCGAACTTCACGCTGCCCTCTGCGGCCAGCGCTTGGGCGAAATCGCCTGAAGCCTTGAGGTAAACCCGCCCTTCGGATGACAGGATCGCGAAAATCTGCCCGTCCGAATAGATCGACAGCCCGCCCATCATCTTGCGATGGCTGAGCCCGCCCAAGGGTCCGAAGAGATCATAGATAAAGGCGATGTCTTCGTCTGTGACGGCCATTATTTACTGGCGAGGCTTTCGTCGAATTTGATCGACTCGCCACAACCGCATTCATCGACCACATTCGGGTTCTTGAACTTGAACCCGGATTCCAACAGAGAGACCTGATAGTCGATCTCGGTGCCAAACAGGAACATCTGGGCCATGGGCGCGATCATTACGCGCGCGCCGTCCTGTTCGACCAGCTCGTCCAGAGGGTCGATCTCGGAGACGTAGTCCATGGTGTATTCCATCCCCGCACAGCCGCCTTTTTTGACGCCGATGCGCAGGCCCATGGAGCCGTCTTTCTCCATCAGTTTCGCGATTTGCGTGGCCGCGGCGGGGGTGATGGTCACCGCTTGTTTTCCGGGGATGCCGAACATATGCGCGCTTCCTTTCGCTGTCTTACCTTTAACCTAGTCGTTCAGGGTCGAAATTCCAAGCGGGGGAAGCTGTGCGGCGATGAACAGCACCGCCAGCGTCACCGCGATGGCCCATCCGAAAGACGCCAGCGTGCCGATGATCACCCATTCGGCCTTTTTGCCCTCCTGCGCGGCCTCGAACCGCAATACGGATTTCGCGGCGACCAGAAAGCCGATGCCGCCGGGCATCTGGCCAATGAGCAAAAGGAAAATCAACCCACGTTCCAGAAGTCCGATCCAATATCCGCCCTTGTCGAGGCTCTCGCCGATGGGGTTGGGGCCAAATTGCGCCATGAGCTTGCCCACCGCAAAGCCACCCGCGCGCGTGACGTAGATTGCGCCTGCGGTGATGAGCATGGCTTTCGGCAGCCAAGTCAGGTCGGCATAGGCGCCAGATTGAAACAGGTCTGGGACCAGAAGCGCTGTGACCACGAGGGTCGCCAGATGCAGCGCCTGATCGGTGAGGTGCGGCAGGATCGTATCGGAGAAGAACCGGACCTTGATCGTGTCGATGGCGATGTGCGTGAGCGCGAGCGCATAGATCGCGGGGGAGGCGACTTGGCCGGTGGTCGCCATGGCGGTGAGGGCGACCGCGAGGAAATGCAGAAACAGGGTCTCGGGCCGGGATTTTTCTTCGACCATCCAGCCGGGTTGAAAGACGTAATCGGCGAGAACATGGGCGAGGAAAAGGGCGGCGAGGGTTTCAGGCATTTTTCTTTTCCTCTTGATATTCAATCATGGTGAGTGCGGCAGAGATACTTGGCCACTCAGTCGCCCGTATTGCTTTTGAAACGGATTGCCTTGATTTGCCGAGTTTTTCTGCAATCTGCGTGTAGCTGGCTGAATGCTTTGGCGTCATTGCCAAGAGAACGGTTTGGGATTGAATGGCTGTCCAAGCATTGCTTAAAGCTCCCAAAAGTTTGCACGCAGCAGTCAGATGTAGAGATTCTGATATGTAGTGAAAATAATTAGAGCCTTCGTTTGCTTTGATGTTATCCAAGGCCATACCAGAGGTCAGGAAAGCGGAACTTGTCTCCTCATTCAAATCCGGCCCAATCTCCCCCACAACTTCCCCCTCAGCAATCCCAATATAGCTATCAAACTCTTCCCCCAGCGCCCGCAAAGCCGCCCGAAAACACAGCGCCGAGCGCAGCGCATATTTTGGCTCGGCCAAGGCCACCTGCCAGCCATCGCCACGGTGCCGTGTGAAGTGGAGGCTTTGACCGCCCATCCACTCCGCCTGCATCTCGGCGCAGTCTTCCAGTGCCACAAAGGCGCGCTCCACTTTTTCAGGCCCAAGCCCGGTGGAATTGACCAGATCGCCGGTGAGGACGGCTATTTTACGGGTTTTATCGCTCATGATGCAACCAATATAGGGTGCGAAATATATTTCGCAACCATTTTAGGGTGCATTATGCATTTCGCACCCAAAATAGGCTGCGCTCATCCGAACCGTGCCTCTGTCGTCAAAAGCCCCGTCAAGACCTCCAGCGCCGCGCGCACCGGTGGATCGTGGCGGGCGTCGTGGTGGCTGACCAGCCATTCGTCATGGGTGAGCGCCTCGATCGCCGGAGAGACCTGCATGAGCCCCATGATCTCGCGCCCGGCAAAGCAGGGCAGGATCGCGCGTCCCACGCCCGCCACGGCCATGTCTGCGACGGAGCGGGCATCAGACGCGGTGGCGATGATCGCGTCGGGGTGGGTGGTGCGCAGCCAACGTTCCGAAGGCGTGGTCGCTTGCCCCGCGTGCAGCGTGACATAGCCCGAGATGCGCGGATGGGCGGCGTATTCGGCGTAGGTGATCTGCGACAGTTTGCGCCCGGCGAGCCAGCTTTGCTCCGGGCGACGGTTGCGGATACCGATGTCGGCCTCACGCCGCGCGATGTCGACGTTGGAATTCGAGGCCAAAAGCGCGGGGCGCCAAGGGCTGGCGGGTGTCCAAATTTCCGACAGGTGCCGCGCCACATAGCGCGTGGTCCAGCGCCCGGCGGTGATGCGCACTTCGGGGGCGTGGTCGCGGTGCTGAAACCGGGACAACCGCGTGGTGGCTTCGCGCAGCGGTTCGGCTTCTTGCAAAAGCGCGCGGCCTTCTGCGGTCAGGGTGTAGCCTCGGTTACCGCGCTCGAACAGGCGTTTATTGAGGGCGCGCTCCAGTTCCGCCATGCGCCGCGACAGGGTCGGAAGCGACACGCCAGTCACCTGTTCCGCACCCGACAATCCTCCCGCATCGGCCACGGCCAGAAACAATGCATAATCATCGAGCTTTGGCGCGTCTTTCATTTTTGAAAATACCCTTGCGCGATCAGTCAGTATTTTGACCATTTTCCAGGGAGTATTCTGCTCTTGTTTTTCAATATTGCAAGAGGGGGCGCCGTGGTGCCGTTCTTTCCGATCAACCTGCCAAGGATCGATCCGCAGGCCAAAAGCCTCTATCGAGACGAGTGCGACCATTATCAGGCGGCGTTGCAAGGCCTCTACGCCGCGCGTCCACCATGGTGGCGGCGCTTGGGGCTATGGCTGAGACCAGAGGACGCGCCATAAAAAAGCGGCCCGAGTGAGCCGCTTTCAACATCGTTTTCGAGGCTTTATCACATAAAGCCGAGCTCAAGCCGGGCTTCGTCCGACATCATCTCCATGCCCCAGGGCGGGTTCCAGGTCAGTTCGACATCGACCTGTTTGACGCCGGGCAGGGGCTCGATCGCATCGGCCAGCCAGCCGGGCATTTCGCCCGCCACAGGACAGCCGGGTGCGGTCAGGGTCAAAAGCACCAGAACCTCGTTTTCGTCATTGATCTCAATCGTATAGACGAGGCCAAGATCATAGATGTTGACCGGAATTTCCGGGTCATAGACGGTGCGACAGGCCTCGACGACCGCTTCGTGCAGCGGGTGATCGGTGCTCGACGGTTTGATCAGCGGCGCCCCTTCGACAGGGCCGTCCTGGGAGTGTGCTTCTTCGCTCATGCGCGCTTCCTCTATTTCTGAGGGAACATATAAGGAATGCGGCGCAAAACGTCCAGTGCCTGACTTATAAACTCAGAGATCCGCGCCAGGACCGCAGCGGTGCGAGGCGTGCGGATTTCTTCGACATATGGCGATCCATCCGCCCGAGGATGCGCGACAGAAAATGGATGGTCTCCAAGACATAAGGCCCTTTGTTCAGCATCACGCAATCGGCACGCTGCGCCATGGCGGCGTCGGTGGTCTCCGCGCGACTGGCAAGACCTTGTTTCATTAGCCCTTCGAGCACCTGCGTGGCCCAAACCACCGGCGTATGTGCCGCTTCGCAGAGCCAAAGCACCTCTTCCTGAATCTCGCTCATCCGCTCCAGCCCAATTTCCACCGCCAGATCGCCCCGCGCGATCATCACGGCGGTCTCGGTCAGAGCACCCGCCTGCACAATCAGCCGCGGCAGGTTGCGCACGGCGAGGCCGGTTTCGATCTTGAGCACGAGAGCCGGGCGCGCACCGTCAGGCGCGAGGCGTTTGTCCACTTCTTCGACCAAAAGCCGGATGTCTTCGGGCGTCTGGACAAAGGAATACCCGATCATATCGGCGCGCCCGACGACGAAATCGAGCGCCACGCGATCCTCTTCGGTCAGCGCCGGGATGTCGATTTCGACAGCGGGCAGGTTAAAGCCTTTCTCGGGCTTGACCTTCACCCCGTCCGGCCCTGCGCGAATGACGCGCAGTTTTGCGCCTTTCTGTGTGATTTCAATCACCTCCGCGCCGATCTTCCCATCATCGATAAAGACCTGCATGCCGGGCGTCAGCCGGTCGATCAGGTCGGGGTGGCTGAGCGTGGTGGTCACATGTTTGACCTTAGGCCCCGGAGCCTCGCGACGAATGTCGAGACGATCGCCGACGTGAACGCGCTGCTTGTTCGGGCCCGCAACTGGCCCCGTGCGCAGTTTCGGCCCCGCGAGATCCATAAGCACCGGCACATAGCGCCCGATCTCCTCGCCCGCCGCGCGAATACGGTCGATCATCGCCTGCCAGACCTCAGGTCCGTCATGGGCGCAGTTGATGCGCATGGCGTCGGCGCCTGCACGGATCATGCCGGGGATGAGATCGGGGTCTGTGGCAGATTCGGTCGGCAGGGTCAGAAGGATACGCGAGCGCGGCGCGCCTGAGGCCCCGGTGCCAAAGAGTGTATCGCGCCGGGCCGCGAGGCGGTCGGGACCTTGCGCGAAGTCCTCGAATTGAGGACGTGGGGCGCTGTCTCCGGCCAGCGCGGCGAGCGTGGCCTCCAAGGCATCGAGGGAGGCGCGCACATGCGGCTCGGCGCGGCCCAGGGTTGAGAGGCCCAAAGCGGCCAGATCGGGCTGCATCGGCGTCAAATCGGCGTGGCGAAAGGCCAGATAGCTGGCGAGATTCTGCGCCGAGGGCCGAAAGGCCGTGCGCATCTCCATGCCGTCCCAGTCCTGCCAGACTGTGTTTGTCTCTTCCGCAATCCGGTCGCGCAGGCCGCGAAATTCGATCAAAAGCCGTTTCGGATCGGGGGGCAGAGGGCAAAAGGATATTGGCATGGGGGCACCTGTAAGACGTCAACCACTCCCCTTTGATCTCCGAATGTAACAGGGAGATGGCATGCCATGGAGATGGGTATGAAACTCTGCATTTTTCAGGGGTTGCGACCATTTGGCCGATCAGGCCCCTTTGCTTCGGGATTTGCGCGCAGGCATCGGGCGGACGCGTTTTTCGATCGTATCAAAAAGCGCCCCTGCGAGGTCCTTGCCGGTCGCATTTTCCGCGCCCTCAAAGCCCGGAGAGGAGTTGACCTCCAAGACCTTCGGCCCGTCTTCGGCGCGCAATAGGTCTACCCCCGCCATACGCAAGCCAAAGGCCTTGGCCGAGCGCAGCGCGGTTTCGCGTTCCGCCTTGGTGATCCGCACCGGGCTGGCGGTGCCGCCCAGATGCAGGTTCGAACGGAAATCGCCCCCCGAAGAGGTGCGTTTGATCGCCGCCACCACCTTGCCGTCGATCACCACACAGCGGATGTCCACCCCCGCCGCCTCTTTAACGAAATGCTGGACGAGGAAATTGGCCTTCAGCCCGCGAAAGGCGGAAATCACCGATTGCGCGGCTTTCTTGGTCTCGGCCAACACCACGCCACGGCCTTGGGTCGATTCCAGCAGTTTGACGATCAAAGGCGCCTGACCGGCCAGAGCGATCAGGTTGTCCGTGTCCTTGGGGGAGGCGGCAAAGGCGGTCGTCGGCATGCCGATGCGATGACGGGCCAGCACCTGATGCGCCTGCAATTTATCGCGCGATTTGGTGATGCCTTCGGAGCCGTTGACGCAAAAGGTGCCGATGGTCTCGAACTGGCGGATCACGGCGGTGCCATAGGACGTGATCGAGGCGCCGATGCGCGGGATCACCGCATCATAGCGGGGCAGGCGCTTACCATCGTAGTAAATCTCCGGCGCCATGGCGTTGATCGCCATGTAGCAGCGCGTGGTGTCGATCACCTCGACCACATGGCCACGTGCTTCGCCTTCGTCGATCAATCGGCGGGTGGAATAATTGTCGGGCTCGCGCGACAGAACCGCAATGCGCAGGGGCCGCGCGGGCGTGGCCGTGCGGATGGCGGTGGTGAAATAGACCGTGTCATCGCGCTCCGGCTGGCAAAAGCTCTCCGTCGGTTGCACGATCATGTCGTCCTGAATGGCCTGACGCCCCAAAAGCATCCGGTAGGTCATATTTGTGCGGTTGGTGAGCGTGATCTCGATGGGCCAGCGCCGATCGCCCATCTCGATCTCCGTCGCGATCACGTAACGAAGCTCGGTTTCGCCATTCGACGAGGTCACTTCGCGCCGATCTACCACATCGGCAGAACAGGAAATGGTAATGTCCTCACGCCCGGGCACCGGATGGATGTTGAACCGCACTTTGGGGGCGTCCGCCTTGCCAAAAGGTTCGATGTCAAAGGCATGCAGCGCCGAGGTTTTGGCGCCGGTGTCCACCTTGATCTTCAGCGCAGGCAGGCCCAGCGCCGGCAGTGCGGCCCATTCTTCCCATCCCAGTGCAAAGCCAAAAGTCTGGCCATTATTCGTGCCCGTCATATCCGTGCCCGTCCTCGTTATGGTGTTTCTTATGGTGGAGGAAAAGGCGGTGCGATGAAACGCCCAACTCCGCCTTTGGGCGCCCAATGTCATTGTTGCGCGAGTCTGGCAAGGACTTTCTGGCATGCGGATTTGTGGGTTTCGTGACGGTGGCAAAAACAGGGCAAAACACGCCGCGCCAAGGCTGCGTCGGACCCCATTTTGCAGGGCGCAAAAGGTTATTTCCTGAACGTTGCCGGGGCGAAACGGCGAAAACTGCATGTTTCTTGAGCGTTTTGTACCGAGGGCCGGTCGCAGGGGAGGTGCGGCGCCCATGTAACGCTTTCGTTACAGCCTGCGCCGCCGCAGGCTTGGGGCAGGGACACAAGACCCGGACAGGCCAATCTGGCGTGCATTCGGGCGATCAATTCAGGGGAAGATAGAATGAGCCAAGAAGAGTTTATGCCGCTGGTCTACAAGCTGGACGACGTGCCGCCGCCACCCAAGGCCGCGCTGGCCGCGGTCCAGCACGTGTTGGCCTCCATCGTCGGCATCGCCACGCCCTCGCTGATCATCGGCGGCGCTTTGGGGTTGGGGGCCTATATCCCCTACCTCATCGCCATGGCGTTTTTCGTCTCGGGTGTGGCGACCTTCATCCAATGTAAGACCATCGGTCCGGTGGGCTCGGGGCTTTTGTCGTTGCAAGGCACGTCTTTTGCTTTCCTCGGCGCCATTCTGGCTGCGGGGTTCGCGGTCAAGGGCCGGGGCGGCAGCGAGGAAGACATTCTGGCGATGATCTTCGGGCTCTGCCTCGTCGGCTCGCTGGTGGAAATCATCCTGTCGCAATTCCTCGACAAGCTGAAACGCATCATCACGCCTACGGTGACGGGCATCGTGATCACCGTCATCGGCCTGTCGCTGATCAAGGCGGGGTTCACCGATTTCGCCGGCGGCGCCATGGCGGGCGAAGACCTCGGCAAGCCGCTTTACCTTTTGCTGGGCACTCTGGTTGTGGCGATCATGATTGGCCTCATCGTCGGCACCATCGTGGCCAGTTTCTTTGGTCTGGTGAATTTCGGCATGCTCAGCTCAGCGCAGCTTTTTGCCCTGCCGGTGCCGTTCAAATATGGCTTCGATTTCGACTTCGGGCTCTTCATCCCGCTGGCTTTTCTCTACCTCGTCACCGCCATCGAGACCTCGGGCGATCTGACCGCCAATTCGGTGATCTCCGGCGAGCCGGTCGAAGGCCCGCTCTATATGAAGCGCATCAAGGGTGGCGTTCTGGGCGATGGCGTCAATTCGGCGCTGGCTGCCGTGTTCAACACCTTCCCCAACACCACGTTTTCGCAAAACAACGGCGTAATCCAGATGACCGGCGTCGCTTCGCGCCATGTCGGCCTCTATATGGGCGGGTTTCTGGTGCTCTTGGGGCTGTTTCCGGTGATTGGCACTTTCTTTCTGATCATTCCGAAGCCGGTTCTGGGCGGCGCGACTTTGGTGCTCTTTTCGACCATCGCGGTCGCGGGCATTCGCATCCTGTCTTCAGAGGACATGACCCTGCGCCGGGTGTACATCATGGCCGTGTCCTTTGGTTTGGCGCTTGGGGTCACACTGGTGCCCGACGCGACGCAGAACCTGCCGACCTTTCTGAAACAGGTCTTCGCCGCGCCCATCACCCTCGCGGGGCTTTCGGCGATCATCCTGTCGCTGGCGATCCCCGAAGACGCCAAGGCGACCATCGAGGCGGCGGAGTAATCTCAAAGCCGGGCGCGAAGAGAGGCAGAGGCAAACTCTTGTCCCTTGAGCACCCAGCCCGTTCCGCCTTTCTCATAGCTCAGGGGCGGGCCGGGCAGAAATCCATCCCCTTCGGTCGCGCTCCAGACCGTCACGGACAGCGCGCCGTCGGGTTTCAGGTCGATTTGATTAAACGTGTTGGGCGTGCCGCGCGTGCGGGTCGAAAGCGCCGTGCCCGCCTGCACGAACAAGACGCCGGGCACTTGGGTAAAGGGCACGGCCTGCGCATTGTGCAAATGCCCCGACAGCACCAGATCGGCACCCGCCGCCGAGAGTGCTGTGAGCGCGGCCTTGGCGCCACGGGTTTTCGGTTTGTCCAATGTGGGTGGTTGCTGCAACGGGTGGTGCAACACGGCGACGCGCAGACGCCCGTCGTCTTCGCCGAAATGCTCCATCGCGCGGCTGATGTGGCGGGCGGACAGCTTGCCGCTTTGCCAGGCGAAAGGATTGACGGTGTTGATGCCCACGACGCGCATCTCCGACGTCTCAAATGTCGGTTCCAGATCGCGCGAAATCGCCCGTTTGTAGCGCGCGTAGGGCATGAGCCAGCGCATGAAGAGGTTATAGAGCGGCGTGTCGTGATTGCCGGGGACCGACAGTACGGGGGTCTCAGTCGCCTCGATGGCCTCGACAAAGGCCTTGGCTTTCTCGAACTGACCGGGACGCGCGCGCTGGGTGAAGTCGCCGGAAATCACCACCACGGTGGGCTCTTGCCGGGCAATGGTGCGCAAGAGAGGATCGGCCAGCGCCGGGTCGGTGCGGCCGAAATGCAGATCGGAGAGATGAATCAGTCGGGTCATGCGGCGATGTGGTCCTCCGTTTTTTGGGGCGTACTCTTGGGGGTCAGAATGCGCAAAGGCGCCTCGCTCATCGACAGGCGCAGCGGCGCCGACAGCCGCGCCTTTTCGCCGTCAAACGCGGTCAGAAACGGCGGCTGCGCCTTGCCCTGATGTTCGATCACCACTTCATGCGCGCGAATGAGGGTGAAATCCTGTCGCGGCGGCATCTTGCGTGCGGCCAGCGTGACGGCGAGGCGCATGAGGTCCATACGAGACCGCGCGTGAATGACAAAGGTCGCAAACCCGTCTTCGGATATGGTCTCGGCACCATCGAGGCCGAAGACATCAAGCTGATAGGCCGAGCGCGCGATGAAGACCAAAGGCGTTTTCACCTCATGCGTCGTGCCATCCGCCGTGATCGACAATTTCATCCGATGCTGGGTCTGGAGGATCGTCTTGATCACCGACCAATAGGCCACCACGCGGTGCCGCCCCCAGCGGTCGTAAATCGCCTCGCGTTTCTTGAGGATCGCAGGGTAGACGCCCAGAGAGGCATTGTTGAGAAAGGCGCGGCCATTGACCTGTCCGATGCGAATGTCGTGGGCCTCGCCGTCGCGCAGCTGGGCGGCGGCCTCTTCGGGGACTTCAGACATGCCAAGTCCACGGGTGAAATAGTTAAATGTGCCCATCGGCAGAACCCCCATCGGCACCTCGCGCCCCAGCATGGCATTGGCGATGGCCATGGCCGTCCCGTCGCCGCCCGCAGAGATCACCGCCTCGGCGCCCTCGTTGATTTTATGGTCGATCAGATCGCTCAGATCGGTGTCCGGGTCGAGCGTGATGATCTCACAACCCTCGCCGAAGGCGGTACAAGCCCGCTCAAGCACCTCCGCATCTTGGCGATTGGTGCCGGACTGGCGATTGGCAAGGATGACGGCGCGCATGGGACCTCCAAAGCAACGGATGCACCGTTTAACGCTCGAGGTCGGGAATGGTTGCATCTGGCCTGAAAGCGCGTTTGGCGCTAAAGCCTCCGCCATGACCCAGAACACCACGCCCGAACGATTCTCATTCTCCCTCAACGCCACCGACGGCAAGGCGCGCACCGGCGTGATCTCGACGCCACGGGGCGAGATCCGGACGCCGGCCTTCATGCCGGTTGGGACGGCCGCGACCGTCAAGGCGATGATGCCCGAAAGCGTGCGCGCGACCGGCGCCGATATCCTCTTGGGCAACACCTATCACCTGATGCTGCGGCCCACGGCGGAACGGATTGCGCGACTGGGCGGCCTGCACAAGTTCATGAATTGGGACCGGCCCATTCTGACGGACAGCGGCGGGTTTCAGGTCATGAGCCTCGCCGATCTGCGCAAGCTGACCGAAAAGGGCGTGACGTTTCGCTCGCATGTCGATGGCTCGAAGCACGAGCTGACGCCGGAGCGGTCGATGGAGATTCAAAAGCTTCTGGGTTCCGACATCGTGATGTGTTTCGACGAATGCCCCGCACTGCCCGCGGATCGCGACCGGATCGCGGAGTCGATGCGGCTGTCGATGCGGTGGGCGGCCCGGTCCAAGGACGCGTTTGGAGACCGTCCGGGGCATGCGCTGTTCGGCATTCAACAGGGCGGCTTGGAACAGGATTTCCGCGAGGAAAGCGCCGAGGCCCTCAAAGAGATCGGGTTCGATGGCTATGCGCTTGGCGGACTTGCGGTCGGCGAGGGGCAGGAGGCCATGTTCGCCACGCTCGACTTTGCGCCCGATATGCTGCCGACGGACAAGCCGCGGTATCTGATGGGCGTGGGCAAGCCCGATGACATCGTCGGCGCCGTGAAACGCGGCATCGACATGATGGATTGCGTGTTGCCCTCGCGCTCTGGCCGCACGGGCCAGGCCTGGACCCGTCGCGGGCAGGTCAACATCAAGAACGCGCGCCACGCCGACGATCCGCGCCCGCTGGATGAGCACTGCACATGCCCGGCGTGCTCAAATTATTCGCGCGCCTATCTGCACCACGTCTTCCGCAGCCACGAGATGATCTCCGGCATGCTTTTGACCTGGCACAACCTGCATTATTTCCAGGAAATCATGCAGGGCATGCGGGACGCGATTGCGGGTGGCACATTTGAGGCCTGGGAAGCTGACTTCCACGCCAAGCGCGCCGAGGGCGATATTGAGCCGCTTTGAGGGAATCAACCTTGGGTTGTTTTTGGGCCTCTGCGTGGTTGTCCACAGCATCTTGATTGCCTGTGATCTTTCCTGTGATCTGTCTTGCGGGAAAAACAGGCAGGAAATAGGGCGGGGATAACCCCTCCATTTTCTTGCGTTTTCTGTAAAACAACCGCTTTTAAAGCCATTTTTGCGTATTTTGGCGAGAAAAACCCGCGCTTTGGGGGCAATTCTGCCCTTGCGAGAGGCGCAGATGAGGGGCACACTGTCTGGCAAGCCGCAACTTGACTTGGTTGAAATCCTGGGGACAGGCCCCCAGATATTGTTACCAAGACAGGAAAGAGCCAATGGCTGCCACTTTGGGGTCCGGTTCTTTTGCCAAGATAAGGAATGACAATGCACGAGCAACTCCAATCCTATCCCGTCCTGCCGCTGCGCGACATTGTGGTGTTTCCGCATATGGTCGTGCCGCTCTTCGTGGGACGCGAAAAATCCGTGAAAGCGCTCGAAGAGGTCATGGCGCAGGACAAGCAAATTCTCTTGTCCGCCCAGATCGACCCGGCCGTGGACGACCCGGACACCGATGGCATCTACCGCGTCGGTGTTCTGGCCAATGTGCTGCAACTTCTGAAACTGCCTGACGGCACCGTCAAAGTGCTGGTCGAGGGCGAGCGCCGGGTGAAACTGACCCGCTTTCTCGACAATGACAGCCATTTCGAGGCCGAGATTTCGCCGCTGGACGAGAGCGAAGGCGATGCGGAAGCCGTGGCGGCTTTGCTGCGCTCCGTGCGCGAAGAATTCGAACATTACGCCAAGGTGAAAAAGAACGTCCCCGAGGAAGCTCTGGTCGCCGTCTCCGAGACGCGCGAACCGGCGAAGCTGGCTGATCTTGTCGCCGGTCATCTGGGTGTCGAAGTCGAACAGAAGCAAAAGCTTCTGGAAACGCTGGCGGTCGATGAGCGCCTCGAGGCGGTCTATGGCCTGATGCAGGGCGAAATGTCCGTGTTGCAGGTCGAGAAAAAGATCAAGACCCGCGTCAAATCCCAGATGGAGCGCACCCAGCGTGAGTACTATCTGAATGAGCAGATGAAGGCCATTCAGAAGGAGTTGGGCGATGGCGACGATGGGGCCGGCGAGATTGCCGAGCTCGAAGAGAAAATCAAAGCGACCAAACTGTCGAAAGAGGCCGCAGAGAAGGCCGAGGCCGAGCTGAAAAAGCTTAAGAACATGTCGCCGATGTCGGCGGAGGCCACGGTGGTGCGCAACTATCTCGACTGGATGCTGTCGATCCCGTGGGGCACGAAATCGCGCGTCAAAAAGGACCTTGGCCGCGCCGAGGAAATCTTGGACGCCGATCACTACGGGCTTGAAAAGGTCAAGGAACGCATTGTCGAATATCTCGCGGTGCAGCAGCGTTCGAAAAAGCTGAAAGGCCCAATCATGTGCCTCGTCGGCCCGCCGGGCGTGGGCAAAACCTCCTTGGGCAAATCGGTCGCCAAAGCGACGGGGCGCGAGTTCATTCGCATCTCTTTGGGCGGCGTGCGTGACGAGTCCGAGATCCGCGGTCACCGCCGGACCTATATTGGCTCCATGCCGGGCAAAATCATCCAGGCCTTGAAAAAGGCGAAGACGACGAACCCGCTCATCTTGCTCGACGAGATCGACAAGATGGGGCAGGACTTCCGGGGTGACCCGGCGTCTGCGATGCTCGAAGTGCTTGATCCGGAACAGAATTCCACCTTTGTGGATCACTATATGGAGGTCGAATACGATCTCTCCAACGTGATGTTCCTGACCACGTCGAACAGCTACAACATGCCGGGGCCGCTGCTTGATCGGATGGAGATCATTCCGCTCTCGGGCTACACCGAAGAGGAAAAGGCCGAGATCGCGAAACAGCATTTGCTGCCGAAACAGGTGAAAAACCATGGCCTCAAAGCCAAGGAATTCTCTGTCACGGACGGTGCGATCATGGATGTGATCCGCTACTACACCCGTGAGGCTGGCGTGCGGAATCTGGAGCGTGAATTCGCCAAGATCGCCCGCAAGGCGGTGACGAAGATCATCAAGAAAGAGGTCGAAAGCGTGCAGGTCACGCCGGAAAACCTTGAAGAGTTCCTGGGGGTTAAAAAGTTCCGCTACGGACTGGCCGAGAAAGAGGATCAGATCGGTGTGGTGACCGGGCTGGCCTATACCTCGGTGGGCGGCGATCTGTTGCAGATCGAGGCGCTGAAACTGCCCGGCAAGGGGCGGATGAAGACCACCGGGAAGCTGGGCGATGTGATGAAGGAATCCATCGACGCGGCCAGCTCCTATGTGCGCTCGATTGCGCCTTCGATCGGGGTGAAACCGCCGCTGTTCGATACGATGGACATCCACGTCCACGTGCCCGATGGCGCGACGCCAAAGGACGGACCCTCTGCGGGTCTGGCGATGGTCACCACCATTGTCTCCGTTCTGACGCAAATCCCGGTGCGCAAAGACATCGCCATGACCGGCGAGGTGTCCTTGCGCGGCAATGCAACGGCCATCGGCGGGCTCAAGGAGAAGCTCCTTGCCGCGCTGCGGGGCGGGATCAAAACCGTGCTCATTCCGGAGGAGAACGTCAAGGATCTGGCGGACATCCCGGATAACGTCAAAGAGGGGCTTGAGATTATCCCTGTGACCCATGTGTCCGAGGTGCTCAAACACGCGCTGGTGCGTCAGCCTGAGCCGATTGAATGGGACGACGCGGCAGAAGAAGCGGCACGTCTGGCGAAAATCTCTTCGACCAGCGAAGGGCAAAGCCCTATGGCGCATTGATGCCATAGAGGAAACAATAAACATATAAAGTCGACCCGTAAGGGTCGGCTTTTTTATCTTTTATGACTTAAGTTTAAGCGGCCATTCTCGTTATGAAGAAGCCGTTGATCAAGGTCGCATTTGGCCGTTGCGCCGCAGGGTGCGCGGGCGTTAAGGTTTCCGCAAGTGCAACAATGTCCAAGAGGATTCCATGGCAACGCGGACATCCGCATCCAAAAAGACGACGAAATCCACCAAAAAGGCCACGGCAGCACGTAAGACCACGAGCAGGGCTGCGCCAAAGACGACAGAGACAGTAAGGACACCACCTGTGACATCTTCCGCGAAAAAGACTGCAACGCCGAAAAAAACCGTGCCCGCCAAGACGGAGCCAGCTCCGGTCGTAGCACCGGAGACCAGCTTGGTGACGGCTATGAAAAAGAAGGACCTGATCGCCAAGGTGACTGAGGCTTCCGGGGTAAAGCGCTCCGAAGCGAAGAAAGTCATTGAGGCGACGCTCAAAGAGCTTGGCGATGCGCTGCAACGCGAAGAAGAGTTGAACCTGCCGCCCCTTGGCAAAATGAGTGTGAACCGCATTCGCGAGGGCTCCGGGGCCTATGTCGTCATTTCCAAACTTCGTCGCCCCAAGGCCATGTTGGCGGACACACCGCAAAAAGACACCTCCGAAGACGGCGGCTCAGAAAACGAGGCCTGAAACGGGGCCTGAAATTCGGCCTGAAACGAGATCTGAAACACGGCCATAAACCTGGCCTGACAGGATCGGGATGCAAGGGGATTTTTCTCGGAAAAACCTCTTGCATTGGGATCAGGCAGAGGCTAAACACCGCGCCACGGCGGGTGATTAGCTCAGTGGTAGAGCGCTTCGTTCACATCGAAGATGTCAGGAGTTCAAATCTCTTATCACCCACCACTTACCTCCTTGTCTTTGCTGGATTTTCTCTCGTCGGCCTCGCGTTCTGCGAAGGGATCCATGGTTCCGTGAAACTTAGCTGTGATCCTGCAATCGCATGAAGTCCAGAATCTCGGCGGCGTCTTGCATGTGCTGCGGACGGTATCGACCATAGACACGGTAGGTCACCGCGGTGTTGGAGTGGCCGAGATACTGCGCAACCTTTTCGATCGGGATCCCGGCGCTGACCAGGTGGACGGCGGCTGTGTGGCGGATCTCGTGGATCGTTAGATGTCCGATCCTGGAACGCGTTACGGCACCACCGATACCTTTGCGAATGCTCTTTACGGGGCCTCCTGCGTATTCGACCACATAATTGCTCAGAGCGGCCTACCGGGCCGATTGAAGAGCCGTGTGAACACTGGCATTCATCGGCACCACGGCACACCCCTTGCGCGTCACACTGTCAGGTAGACGCAGGTTGATCGACCTGCGCTCAAGATCCACCCGATCCCATGTGAGATCCAGGATTGCTCCGACGCGAGCTGCGGTTCCGAACAGCAGGATAAGGGCGAGGCGAATATGCGGATCATGTGCAGCACCGATCAGTGATCGGATTTCGTGCGCGTCCAGAATGCGCTTGTCCGTCTCCGGTTTGGCCGGGCGCCAGATTTTTGGAACCGGCCCATCATACATGTTCATGGTGTGGCCAAAGTTCAGAGCGGAGTGCAGGTGGCCGAGCTCGGTCCAAACCGTTCCGACCGATTTGCCGGCTTCTTCGCGCATCTGCCGGTATCGCAGGCACATGGTCTTGTCGATGTCCTGTGGGAGATAGCCACCGAAGTGGGGCAGGATCGCCTTCCCCGTGTAGCCCATTGTCGTGGCGGTTGGTCTGTCGCCAAGATCCTCGATATAGGCTTGCCAGATCTCATCGAGCCGCGATCCGGCAGGGTTGGCGCGGAATGTCTCGCGGCGATAGACCTCTACGGCTTCCGGCTCCGCGTCCTTTCGGCTGCGTGCCTCAAGCTGATAGCGTCGCCTTTTCCCGGAGGCCGGGTCTTTCCAAGAGACGCAGAACCCGCCTCGCAGCTTTCCGATTGTGATGTTGTGTGACATTCGTATTCCTCCACGGCTTCTGGTTTAATTCTGAACATCCGACCGACACGGAACGCGCGAAGGCGCCCCTCAGAGATCAGGTTGCGAACGGTTTGGGCTGAGCAGCCCCAACGTTCAGCCAGACTGTTTGGTGTGTAGGGGCGCTGAGAGCCGTAATCCGTCATCTGAGGTGCCCCTAGATTTGTAGACGCTTTGCTTGGTAATTTTGGAAGCAAAGGAAGACGCAAATGTCAGGGCAAATTCGCTACACTGATGAGTTCAAGATCGACGCTGTGGCTCAGGTCACGGAGCGTGGCTATTCGGTCAAGGATGTGGCTGAACGGCTCGGGATCAGCACAAAATCTCTCTACACGTGGATGGCACAATTTTCGAAGCCACAACGGCAGACGGATCAAGAAGCCGAGATCCGGCGGCTTAAAAAGGAGCTCGCTCGGGTTTCTGAGGAGCGCGATATTCTAAAAAAGGGCGAGGCTTGTCCGCCATTGGTCCGAGGGCAATGCCGAGCGCGTACTTCGCCAGGGAGTGAGGGCATGAACGCCATTGGTTCGAGTGATTGCCTGAACAAGTGAGGTACGCGTTTATCGATGCGCACCGTCAGCAGCATCCCGTCCGCATTCTATGCAAAATACTCAGCGTCCATCCGAGTGGTTTCTATGCTTGGATGAAGGAGCCGTTGAGCCGGCGAGCGCTCGAAGACGAACGACAAACAGCATTGGCCAAGCAGGCCTGGAATGAGAGCGGCAAGGTCTATGGATATCGCAAGATCCATGACGATCTGATCGAGATGGGCGAGGCCGTGTCCGAGAAGCGCGTTGCGCGACTGGCTCGCCTTGCAGGCATTCAGGCGCAGATCGGCTACAAAAAGAAGCCCGGCGTTTATGGTGGAAAGCCCTCTGTTGTCGTGGACAACACACTGGATCGGCAGTTCGCTGTCGACGCACCGGATCGTGCTTGTGTGACAGATATTGCCTATCTTCGCACACATGAGGGCTTTGCGTATCTCTGCGTGATCATTGAATTGTTCTCGCGCCGCGTGGTCGGATGGGCCGTTCACTCCCGCCAAACGTCTGAGCTGGCAGTGCAGGCCCTTCTCATGGCGATCTGGCGGCGCAAACCAGATCCGGGCTTGCTGGTGCATTCAGATCAAGGCGCCCAGTTCACCAGCCGCGAATGGGTAGCGTTCCTACGAGAGCATGGATTGGAACACTCGATGAGCCGTCGCGGAAATTGTCACGAATGTGACCTTGTTCGCCATTGGTCCGAGGACAATGGTCGCATGCTCTGGCAGAGAGCTTCTTTCAGCTCCTGAAACGGGAGAAAATCAGGCGCCGGACCTACAGAACCCGCGAAGACGCTCGACGCGATGTCTTTGTGTACATCGAGCTGTTCTACAACCCGAAACGCAAACATACGAACAACGGCATGCTGTCGCCCGTTGACTTCGCAGAAAGACAGCTCAAACGGCAAAAGGCAGGTCTCTAGGAAACTTGGGGCACCTCAGCTGCGATGGCTCTCTCGGTCATCATGTTGTGTCAAGTTTCATGGCGCTTTTTTTGCGCCACTCAAGAAAATGAAAAAATGGTCGGGACGCGGTCTGCTTTGTCAGGACTCGTGGGGCCTCACATTCGGATGTGTTTTCCCCAATATGAATTTTATGGTTTAAGAACATAGATCAAGCTTGTTTCGACCTTCGGTAGAAGGCGCTCACATCGTGCTTTCAGTCCACAACAAACCCCCACAAATTGTTTTCAATTCCAGGCATCGGTCGGGACAACGGGTCGACAAATTCCGATCGACTTAAACGAATCTTCACTCCTTGGCGGCATGGATCAATGCGTACTGGGTTTTACCCGAATGCTGATCATCGCCCGGACCTCTGTTTCCAGGCTGCGACTTGACCGAGAGGCCAGGAGAGAAAAATGAACTTTTTTAGCAGGATTAAACTGGCAAAAAAACTGCCCGTAATCATGATCGGTTTGACGATCGTTACCATTGCGATTGCAAACCTCGTTTCCTACCGAAATGCATCGCAATCTTTGTTGGTCGAGGCGGAAGAGGCTTTGCTTACGGTCGCCGAAGCACGCTCGATCGAGCTGGAGGGCTGGCTTGAAGGCGTCGACATTGATCTGCGCAGCCAAGCGGAAAACCCGACGGTTCTGTCCGCGCTGCGTGGTTTCGGCGAGGCTTGGGATATGATCAATGCCGATAAAACCCGCTACCTCAAAAAGTGGTATATCGAGGAAAACCCCAATGAATTGGGTAGCAAGCACGATCTCGATTACGCCCTCGATGGGTCCGCCTACAGCCAGGTGCACAAACTCTATCATAGCTATTTCCGCAAACTGGTGGACGAAAAAGGCTATTATGATGTGTTTGTGTTCTCTCTCGAAGGCGATCTGATCTACTCCGTCTTCAAGGAGCAGGATTACGCCACGAATTTTCTCGAGGGCGAATATGCGCAAAGCGGCCTGGGGCGGGTTTTGCGTCAATCACTTGCAGCGACGCAAAGCGGTGATGTTTATTTCGCGGATTTCGAAAGCTATGCCCCCTCCTATGGTGCTCCCGCAGCTTTTATCGCGTCCCCTGTTTTTGATCGCAGCGGCACCCTGCGCGGTGTGATCGCCTTCCAGATGCCGATCGACAAAATTGATACAGTTACCACTCGTGGCACAGGGCTTGGAAAAACCGGAGATTCCTACCTTGTTGGTCAGGATCTCAAACTGCGCTCTGATCGCATTCACGGCACGGATAATGAAGTGCTGCAAGTCGAAATCAAAAATGAATCTGCGAAAAAGGCCATTGCCGGGGAAAGCGGTTTTCTTCGGGAAATGGAAACCGATGAGGGTACAGGACACGAGCATAAACACCTCGCGGCGTTTTTTCCGATCGAATATCACGACACGCGCTGGGGTCTTGTTGCCGAGCAGAGCATTGAGGAAATTCTCGAACCTGCGACCGAGCTTGCCAATACGATGATGTGGCAAGGTGCCGTCATGACGATCATTGTCGCCTTGATTGCCTTTCTGATTGCACGGGCGATCTCGCGCCCTCTGACCCGGGTTGAAGGCGCGATGCGGTCGGTTTCGGAGGGCAACTATTCCGACGACGTTCCGGGCATCGAACGCGGTGACGAAATCGGCCAAATTGCGCAAGCGCTGGATGATTTCCGCCATGCACTGGGGCGCGCGGAGCAAGCAACCCGCGATGGCCTCTTTAAAGGGTCAGCCTTCGAAGGGTCGTCAGCCGCGTTGATGATGATCGATCAGGATTTCAACATCACTTACATGAACACTGCGGTCCATGAGCTTCTGAAAGGGCATGAAGAAGATTTTCGCAAAATGTTCGGGAGTTTCAATGCTGATGAAATCGTTGGCCAGAACATCGACATTTTCCATCGCGATCCTGAACGTATCAGGGCCATCCTGTCTGACACAAGCAACATGCCGTTCTCGACCGATATGAAAGTGGGCAGCGTGCATTTTGCGCTGGACGTGAATGCTGTCATCGATCTTGACGGGGTTCAAATCGGCTGTGTCATGGAATGGAAAGACGTCACCGATATTCGTACCAACGAAGCCGTGATTACGGCCCTGGACAGCCATCAGGCGAAAGTCGAATTCGGTGTCGATGGCCTTTTGCTGAAAGCCAATGAGAATTTTTCCCAAATGCTTGGCGCGGACAAAGCGGAGCTTGTTGGGAAACGTTATGACGAGCTTTTCGTCTTCGATCCGAAACTTGCTGAGGAACGTGGTGAGATTTGGGATCGTCTCGGACGCGGGGAAAGTATCCTTGGGCGTTTCAAACTTCTGGACAAAGAAGGCAATACCTCTCTTCTGGAAGGCACCTTCAGCCCAGTGAAAGATGCCTCTGGTCGCCCGTTCCGCATCATTCTTCTTGGGACGGACATCACGGAGAACCAGGCCGCTCTTGTTGCGGCTGAGGCAGAGCGTGAGCGGATGAAAACTCAGCAGGATCTTGTGGTCGAAGGCCTCCGTGTCGGTTTGAAAAAACTCGCTTCGGGCGATTTGACCTCGCGTCTTGAGGAGTCTTTTTCTGACGAATACGAGACTTTGCGTGGCGACTTTAACCAGGCGATTGAAAATCTCCTGTCGGCCATGAGAAACGTGGTCGATAATGCGGATATGATCCGTGGCGAAGCTTCGGAAATTTCCAATGCCGCCGACGATTTGTCGCGCCGAACGGAAAAACAGGCCGCCACTCTTGAGGAAACGGCGACGGCGTTGGATCAGTTGACCTCGTCGGTGCGTTCCGCTGCCGATGGGGCCAATCAGGCCTCCGAAATGGTGGAAACAGCAAAAGCCAACGCCGAAGCCTCCGGTAAGGTCGTGCAAGAAGCCGTTGAGGCTATGAGCCAAATCGAGACATCTTCGAACCAGATTTCCAAGATCACCTCCGTCATCGACGATATTGCATTCCAGACCAATTTGCTGGCTTTGAACGCGGGCGTGGAAGCTGCGCGCGCCGGAGAAGCTGGTCGCGGTTTTGCCGTCGTGGCCTCCGAAGTGCGTGCTCTGGCACAGCGCTCTTCCGAGGCAGCTCGCGAAATCAATGATCTGATTTCGAAATCGGGAACGCTTGTGAAACGCGGCGTGAGCCTGGTTGACGAAACGGGGGAAGCTCTGCGCGGCATCGTCGGATCCGTGTCCGAGATTTCTCACAATGTTTCTGAAATTGCAGTTTCTGCCCGTGAGCAATCCTCCGGACTTGCCGAAATCAACGCGGCGGTCAATCAGCTCGATCAGGTCACACAACAAAACGCGGCTATGTTCGAACAGACCACCGCAGCCAGCCACGCTTTGACGCGTGAAGCAGAAAACCTGAATGTCACGACCTCCAGATTTTCGATCGGAGCCGTCCAGAATGCGAAGGCGCCTGTCTCCGTTGACACGGTCGAATTCAAGGGCGCGCGAAAAGCTCCGGCTGCAGCGATGTCAGTGGCGCCGGCGCAAACCAGCTCTTCTAAACCTGCGCCACAAGCACCCGTTAAAAAGGTTGTGAATGCGCCGACACCCGTACCGACGTCGGCAGAGGATGACTGGGAGGATTTCTGAAGTGTACGAGACACGATTGCCAGAACTTCGGAATGGGATGTTTAGGAAAGGGAGATCGGTGTGAAACCGTTACGTGTTTTGATTGTTGACGATTCCGCCACGATGCGACGACTTATTCGGTCTATTCTCGAAGCAGATCCTCGTCTTGAAATCGTGGCGGAAGCGGGCACCGCACGCGAGGCACGCGATGCCGTAAATGCACACCGCCCGGATGTCATGACGCTCGATGTCGAAATGCCGAACATGAGTGGTTTGGAGTTTCTTCAGAGGCTGATGAAACATCGACCGATGCCAGTGGTGATGGTGTCCACTCTGACACGTAAGGGAAGCGATGTGGCCGTCGAGGCGATGGCGCGTGGCGCGGTGGATTGTGTCGAAAAACCCAAACTGGGGGGAGGAACCGACAATTTTGCCAAACTGGCAGATACGGTAGCTTTGGCTGCGCGGGCGCGAGTCAGTGTTGCCCGACCGACCAGAAGCTCAATTGAACCACAGAAAAACAGACGATTCAGGCGGGTATGCCTGATTGGAGGATCGACCGGTGCGGTTGACGCGATTGAGCGTATTCTCCAAAGCTTTCCCACGGATTGTCCGCCGACCTTGATCACACAACATATGCCGGAACCTTTTTTAGTCAGTTTTGCGGCGCGTCTCGATCCTTTGGTGCAACCAAAGGTTTGCCTGGCTCAGGACGGTGCGGTTTTGCGTCCCGGCGTGGTGATGATCGCGCCTGGTGGCGATTATCATCTCAATGTGACGGGCAAGACGGAATTGAGGGTCAAATTGCACAAGGGGCCCCTCGTATCCGGGCACCGCCCTTCTGTGGATTCTATGTTCCTGTCTGCCGTCGACCATGCTCCGAAAATCGTTGCTGGAATTCTGACGGGTATGGGAGGCGACGGTGCGATTGGCATGAAGGCCTTGCGAGACGCCGGTGCCAAAACGCTTGGGCAGAGCAAGCAAACATGTGTTGTTTTCGGAATGCCGCGGGTCGCGGCTGAGATGGGCGGTGTAGAGGCATGGGCGGATTTGGACCACGTCGGTGAAGAGCTGCTGCGGTTGTGTGAAACTCCGGTTCAGGTGAGGGTCACATGAGTGCTATTTTACAACAACGCAGCAGCGGTCTGCGGACCTATATCGCGCAAGGTGAATATGCGATTGCCGATGTGGAAGACGCGGTGATTTCAACCATTCTGGGCTCTTGTGTGGCGACGTGTCTGTGGGATCCCGTGGCAAAAATCGGAGGCATGAATCATTTCTTGCTGCCGGATGGCCCGCCCTCGCGTAGCGATGTCAGCTCTTTCGGCGCCAACGCCATGGAGCTTTTGATCAACGCGCTGATCCGCAAAGGGGCTTGCCGAGAGCGTTTGCGCGCCAAGGTCTTCGGTGGGGCAGAGATGTACAAAGGGCTGACCAACGCGGGAAATCAAAACGGTCTTTTTGTTCTGTCTTATCTTGAACGTGAGAATATTCCCTGCGACGGGAAAAGCCTTGGGGGCGGGCAGGCACGCCGGGTTGAATTTTTCCCGGCACAAGGTAAAGCCCGGCAGAAACTGGTCGAGGATCAGCACATCGTCGAAAAACGGCCGGTCCCGGAAAAGGCCAACGATTTGGAGCTGTTCTAGAGTTTGTGAAAATCAGGCGTGCATCATCTTGGCGTGCTCGGTGGTACGCGGTGCGGACGGGGCGGAAAGGTCTGTGTTTGTAAAAATGAAGACAGATATGTATGCGGCATAAGAGGAGACGGGCGAAAGCAGAAGGGATGCGCGAGGTTCAATGCGCGCCTGATCGTTTTTTCTCCACTCTTGTCCCTGAGGTCGATTCAGCGACCTGATGCCGGTTCAAAAAATTGGTCTCTGCCTGTTTCTGCCACCACGTCGGATATGCGAAACACGTGAGACGCTTGTGGTGAGCGCGTTTTGCGGTGTCTTTGGTCCATGGCTTCACGCGCTTATTTGATGGCGTATCACGACCCTGGCCAGGTACGGAACTGCGGATGCGCCCTCATCATGGGGCCTTGACGCATTGGGCACGACGACATGTCAAACCGACAATCAGGCAAGCCCTTTTTGTCGCAGACGTTGATGCCATCTGACGTTTTTCAAATCAATATCATGCGCTTTATAGTATTTCAGCAACCTTTGATGTGTGGGACGCCCTGCCTTCAGCGCATAAAATTCAACGGCGTTGAGTCCCATGATTTTGGCTTTGGTGCGTGGGGAAAACATATTTTCAAACCCGCCGAGATAGCCTTTGAGATGCGAGGACGGCATATGCCAGTCGCTGCCATAAAGCACCTGATCGGTCAGGACATTGGCATTTCTTTGATCGTTCATGAAGGCCTGGAACGCCTCCAGTTGCGGGGCTTCCGTCAACACGTCTTTCATCGCGGAAAGGTCAAGCCATAAAGCACCGCGCCTGTCGCGCCGCATGAATTCGGCCGCCGCCGTGAGCCATGGGCCGGGCTCGTAAACCCCGGTCTTATGTCCGCTGCTGTCGAGTTGCTCTTTGAATCCATCGGCAAAATGGCCCAGACAGACCCGCAGGTTTTTCCATTTCGGCTTGCGGTAGGTTTCATCCGGGTAGGCATTGATCCCGGTATGGTCCGTGATGTTCGGAAAAGTGCCAATGTTCGGGTCAAGGAGTTTGCCCCAATGCGCCGAGGAGTTTGTCCAGTCAAGTGGTGTGACCTCCTCAGGCATCATGCATTTGTAATTGCGCGATAGGCCTGTGGAGTTATGCGTCAGGATCGGCACATCCAACTCCTCGCAAAGTCGGTAGAGCGCACGCATGTTCTTGTTCCAGACCTCCGCCTTTTGCCGTGCCTCTTCGGCGGTCACAGAGCCCTTGCTTCGACCTTCATAAACATCGCGAAACCGCTCCGCCTCATTGTCGTTATGGTGCCCGGAATTGTTGCAGCCAAATTCGAAATTGTCCCAAGGATCGAAGCCGACGGAGGGGTGCACCTTGACCCCGATGAAACCGCGCTCTTCGATTGCCTCACGCACGAGATCAATATAGGGACGTTCCCCCGTTTTCCGCCCCTCGGAATCATAGGTGGCGACGGTATCGCGCTCGGGCTGAAAGGACACCAAGGGCAACATGCGCCCCAAAGAGGCCTGATGCAGCAGGTCGTAAAACTCCAGTTGCAATTGGGGTTCATAGGGGTCTTTTCCGTTTTGTTTTTCATGGAAATCCACCATGGACACCGCGAACATGTCGACGTTCGGCCAGTTTGACAGCATCAACGCGGCGTTGCGGAGCCGATCGCGGGTGAAGCCGGCAAGCCCGGGAAGATACCCGCGGTTCGTGGACACAGAGGCGAGGACTTTTTGTCTTTCGGCAGCGGTGCGACAGAGTGTAGCAGTGCCGGTGGCGTCCTGTTGGGCGTCTTGTTGGGCGATGTCGCGCAGGGTCTCCACTTCGGTTTTGAGCGCTTTTGCGAAAGGCCCCAAAACATGGCTGCGGCGTTCGAAATCCACCAGAAACAGAAGGTGAGAATTTTCCAAATCGACTCCCGCTGTCCCCTTTGATTGGCGCCCGACAAAAGCGCGGCCGTTGCTGTCGCGACCGTTCATCACATGAGTGTGGGCATCAATGCGCAAAATGTCGGAGGGGTCATAGGGTGTGTCACAGGCGGTAACCTGTTCCTCTATGACGTGATTGGGAATGGAACAGGCCGAGAGGGCGAGGGCGGAGGTAAAGCAGCCGAGAAAACCGCGTCGAAACATGGAGGTATCCTAATAAAATGACAAGGAGTACCTGTATCGTAACAGATTCTTTCTCTATTTTTGCCCGTTTTACCAGAGAGCGCCCGCAATGATCCCCGCAAGAATACGTTGCCCCGCGCAGAAAAACCACGCGGGGGATATAAAACACTATGTTTTAGGCCTTAGGTTTTAGGCCTCAGGCTTGGGAAACCGCATCCAAGATGCGCGCCCAGGATCGGATGCCTTTGTGGAAATTCTTGAGGCCGTATTTCTCATTGGGCGAATGGATACGGTCGTCGTCATCGGCATAGCCGACCAGCATGGAATCCAACCCCAAGATGGTGGTGAAGAACCCGGCAATCGGGATCGACCCGCCCATGCCCGCAAACACCGCCTCGCGGTCCCATTCGGCAGAGAGCGCCTGACGTGCGGCTTCGAATTCCGGGCGCGCGGTGTTCATCACGGCGGCGGGGGAGCCGTCCAGATCCTGATTCCAGGTGACTTTCGCATCCACCGGCAGACGGCTTTCGACATGGGCGCGCAGGTTTTCGCGGATCGCATCCGGGTCTTGCGTGCCGACCAGACGACAGGTGATTTTGCAATGCGCCTCCGACGGGATCACGGTTTTCGTACCCGGACCCTGATAGCCGCCCCACATGCCATTGATCTCCAAGGTCGGGCGGGCCCATTGCTGTTCCAAAGTGGAATAGCCCGCTTCGCCATGCGACTCGGTCATACCGACGCCGGAGAGATACTCCGCCTCATCAAAGCCGCAGCCCTTCCATTGTTCGAGAATCTCGGCAGGCACCTCCTGGACGCCCTCGTAGAAATCCTTGACCGTGACGCGGCCCTGATCGTCGTGAAAACTCGCGACAATTTTAGAGATCTCTCGCAGGGGATTGAGGGCCGGGCCACCGTAATGGCCGGAATGCAGGTCCATCACCGGGCCGGTGAGGGTGAACTCATCCTTCAACATGCCGCGCAGTTGCGAACAGATCGACGGCACGCCGGGCGCCACCATGGAGGTGTCGCAGATCAGTGCCAGATCGGCGGAAAGCCTGTCCTTATTGGCCTCCATGAAGGGGATGAGCGAGGGCGAGCCGCTTTCCTCTTCGCCTTCAAAGAAAAACGTGATGGTGCAGGGCAGGGTGCCGTGCTCGGCAATCCAGGCGCGGCAGGCCTCGACAAAGGTCATGAGCTGGCCCTTGTCGTCGGAGGCGCCGCGGCCACGGATCACCTTGCCGCTCTCGCGGTCTTCGATGAAGGGCACAAAGGGATCGTGATCCCACAGATCGACCGGATCGACCGGCTGCACATCGTAATGCCCGTAGAACAACAGATGCGGACCGCCGGAACCGATCTTGCCATAGACCATCGGGTGACCGGGGGTCTCGCACAATTCGGCTTCAGCGCCCAGCGATTGCAAATCTGCCACAAGCCATTCGGCGGCCTTGAGACAATCGGCCTTATGCGCCGGGTCGGTGGAGATCGACGGAATGCGCAGCAAATCCATCAAACGGTCGAGCGAGGCGTCGAGATCGGTATCGATGCGGGTCAGCACCGGGTCGAGACGGGTGTTCATTATAGGAAACCTTTGATCATCTTTGGATGTTTTGTCGCAGCTTACGCCGATCACATCTGGTGTCCAGAGCCTGTTGCCGGGTTGACATAGATCATTCTGAAAGGGTTTTTAGTCATCCTAAAAGGGCAGGGCATGAGGATTGCGATCATCTGCAGGGCTCTTGCGAAAGGCGGTCTAGCCAAAAGGTATTATCTTGCGAATTGTGAATATGAGTCGCAATTTTCGTTTGATGCCGCTAAAACAGGCAGACCTGAGACGCGCGAAAGGACAAAAAGTGGACTACACGGCGAAGCTTGACGAGGCGATCCAACGTTTGCACGACGAAGGCCGCTACCGCACCTTCATCGACATCGAGCGTAAGCGCGGGCAATTTCCCCACGCCACATGGACGCGCCCCGACGGGACAGAGCAGCCCGTGACGGTCTGGTGCGGCAACGACTATCTCGGCATGGGACAGAACCCGGTCGTGTTGGCCGCCATGAAAGAGGCTGTCGATGCCACGGGGGCCGGTTCGGGCGGTACGCGCAATATCTCGGGCACGACCGTGTTTCACAAACGTCTTGAGGCGGAGCTTGCCGATCTGCACGGCAAAGAGGCCGCGCTCGTGTTCTCGTCTGCCTATATCGCCAATGACGCCACGCTTTCGACTCTGCCGACGCTGTTTCCGGGGCTGATCATCTATTCCGACGAGCTGAACCACGCCTCCATGATCGAAGGCATTCGTCGCAACGGCGGCTCCAAACGCATCTTCCGCCACAACGATCTCGATCACCTGCGCGAGTTGCTGGCCGCCGACGATCCTGAGGCGCCAAAGCTGATCGCCTTTGAGTCCGTCTATTCCATGGACGGCGATTTCGGCCCGATCAAAGAGCTTTGCGACATCGCCGAGGAATTCAACGCATTGACCTATCTCGACGAGGTGCACGCGGTCGGCATGTACGGCCCGCGCGGCGGGGGTGTGGCCGAGCGTGACGGTCTGATGGGGCGTGTCGACATCATCAACGGCACGCTGGGCAAAGCCTTTGGCGTGTTCGGCGGCTATATCGCGGCGAGTGCGAAAATGTGTGACGCCGTGCGCTCTTACGCGCCGGGCTTCATCTTCACGACTTCGATTCCGCCGGCGGTCGCGGCGGGCGCTGCGGCCTCCATCGCTTTCCTGAAAGGCGAGGGCGGCGTGAAACTGCGTGAAGAGCATCAGACTCAGGCGAAAATCCTCAAGACCCGACTCAAAGGTCTCGGCCTGCCGATCACCGACAACGGGTCGCACATCGTGCCGCTGATCGTCGGCGATCCGAAACACACGAAATTGATGTCGGACATGATGCTGGAGCATTACGGGATCTACGTGCAGCCGGTCAATTTCCCGACCGTGCCGCGCGGCACCGAGCGTTTGCGGTTCACGCCCTCTCCGGTGCATGGGCCCAATGAAATGGACCACCTGATCAAGGCGCTGGACGCGCTCTGGAGCCATTGTGCGCTAAATCGTGCCGAAATGGCCGGATGACGCGCATAAGCCCTGTGCGCCCGGTTTGGGCATGTGGTAACACTGTTTCCAAGAGCTTAAGACGAATCGTCTATAAGCTTATGGGGACAGGACCAACTTAGGGCGGCACACAGGCATGATCAGGCGGTGGAGCAAACCACCCGTCGAGGACCAGGAACAACCTCGCGGGTTTGATGACTTCGAGTTGCGGCTCGGAGATGTCATGCGTGGTGAACGTGCGACCATCGGCAAATCGCTTTTGGACGTCCAGCGTGAGCTGAAGATCAAGGCTACGTATATTGCCGCGATCGAGAATGCCGATCCTGCCGTGTTCGAAACCCAAGGCTTTATCGCCGGTTATGTGCGCTCCTATGCGCGCTACCTTGATCTCGATCCCGATTGGGCGTTTTCGCGCTTTTGTCAGGAAAGCGGCTTTGCCGTGGCTCACGGCATGTCGCCGCAGGCCTCGACCAAACGCAGCCCCGCGACCGCGCAAAAACAATCCCCCGTCAAAGATCCCTTTGCCGATCCGAACGCCACTTTTGTGCCGCGTGGCCAAGGGTTTATGGCCCGTATCGAACCCGGTGCGCTCGGGTCCACCGCGGTGCTCCTCGCGCTCTTGGGCGTGATCGGCTATGGCGGCTGGTCGGTGCTGCAAGAGGTGCAAAAGGTCAAGCTGGCGCCGGTCGATCAGACCCCGGGCATGATCTCCGAGGTGTCGCCGCTTGATGCGGAGACCACCACAATGGCGTCTTTGGACGAGAGCGTCGGCCTCGCCACGCCCTCCGCCGAAGCGCTGGATCGACTCTATCGTCCGCAAGCGCTTGATGTGCCGGTGCTGGTGCCGCGCGATGGTCCGATTGCCACGCTCGACCCGCGCACCGTCGGCGCCTTGACCGCGGAAAGCCAGGCCGAGGAACGCGACGATATTCTGAACGACATGTCCAATCTGATTGCCCAGGCTGCGCTCTCGGAAGATGGCGACACGCCGATTCAGGTCACCGCCGAAGGTGCGCCGGAATTGGCCATCGTCGCCGTGCTGCCGTCCTGGGTCCGGGTTCAGGCCGCCGATGGTTCTGTCTTGTTTGAGAAGATTCTCGACGCGGGCGAACGCTACGTCGTGCCCGCGATGGACAAGGCGCCCCTGTTGCGCACCGGCAATGGTGGCGGCGTCTATTTCGCGGTGAACGGTCAGGCCTATGGCCCGGTCGGCGCCTCCGGCTCTGTCGTGAAAAACGTGGCTTTGTCCGTGGCCGATGTGTCCGACACATTTGCGGCGGTCAATCTTGCGGACAACAACACTGTGGCGGATGCGTTTCGTGTGGCGCAGAATGCCGAGTAATCTGCGCTCGTCCTGATCCGACATTGTCAATCTGTCGCGCGAACTCCGTACGAACTCTGTGGGTGTCGCGCTTGCCCCCGCGCGCATGGCGTCCTATCTAAGGGCAGGCCCATCTCAGGTCTGACAGAAACGCGAAGAGGCCCTCATGTCCCACAATCCCATCCGTCCCTGGCGCAACATCGACCGCCGTGTGAGCCGCAAGATTTGGGTCGGGAATGTGCCCGTGGGCGGCGATGCACCGATTTCCGTGCAGACGATGACCAACACGCTGACCCATGACGTCAAAGCCACGCTGGATCAGATCATTCGCGCCGCCGAAGCCGGCGCCGACATCGTGCGGGTCTCCGTGCCGGACAAGGAAAGCTCTGCGGCCTTGAAAGAAATCTGCCGCGAGAGCCCGGTGCCGATCGTGGCCGACATCCATTTCCACTACATGCGTGGCATCGAGGCCGCCGAGGCGGGCGCGGCCTGCCTGCGCATCAACCCCGGTAACATCGGCGATGAGACGCGGGTCAAAGAGGTGCTCAAAGCGGCACGCGACCACAATTGTTCGATCCGCATCGGCGTGAACGCGGGCTCTCTCGAAAAGCATCTCTTGGAGAAATACGGCGAACCATGCCCCGACGCGATGGTCGAGAGCGGCATGGATCACATCAAAATCCTCGAAGATAACGACTTCCACAATTTCAAAATCTCGGTGAAGGCCTCCGACGTCTTCATGGCCTCCGCTGCTTATCAGCAACTGGCGGAGGCCACCGACGCGCCTATTCACCTCGGCATCACCGAGGCGGGTGGGCTGATGTCCGGGACGATCAAATCCTCCATCGGTTTGGGCCAGCTTTTGTGGATGGGCATCGGTGACACGCTGCGTGTGTCTCTCTCCGCCGATCCGGTCGAAGAGGTCAAGGTGGGCTATGAGATTCTCAAATCTCTCGGCCTGCGCCACCGTGGTGTGAATATCATTTCCTGTCCGTCCTGCGCGCGTCAGGGCTTTGACGTGATCAAAACCGTGGAGGAATTGGAGAAACGCCTTGAGCATATCAAGACGCCGATGAGCCTCTCAATCATTGGATGCGTGGTGAATGGACCGGGCGAGGCGCTTATGACCGATGTCGGCTGGACCGGGGGCGGGGCAGGTCACGGTATGGTCTATCTGGGTGGCAAACAGGACCATAAAATGTCAAATGACCACATGGTCGAGCACATCGTCGAACAGGTCGAAAAGAAAGCCGCCGAGATCGAGGCCGCCGCCGCTCAGGACGCTGCGGAATAACGCTACCGAGATATGCGTTTCCTTTGCTGCCTCAAATACTCAATAGAAAACCCCGCCCAAAAGGCGGGGTTTGTCATGTCAGGATATGAAATCTCTACTCAGCGGTTCGCGCGCACCTCGGCGACGATCTCCACCATGCCGTCATAGGGCACATAGCCGCGCAGCATCTGGTCGCCCAAAATGAACCCCGGCGTACCGGTGATCTGCAATTCCTGCGCCAGCTGATGGTTCATTGCCAGAATGGCGCTGACCTCATCGCTCTCCATCTCTGCGATGACCGCATCGGCGTCGATCTCAAGCCCGTTGGCGAGACGCCGCAACATGCCTTCGGAGACGTCACCACGGGCCTGCATCAATTCGTCGTGCAGTTTGAGATAGGCCTCATCGCCCGCGACCAGTTTCGTCGCCACGGCAAAGCGAGACGCCAGAACGGAAGCCTCGCCCAGAATCGGAAATTCCTTGACGATCAGTTTGATATTGCCGTCTTTTTCCAACAATGCCTGCACGTCCGGGTAGGCTTTCTTGCAATAGCCACAGCGATAGTCGGAGAACTCGACCAACACGATATCGCCGTCCGGGTTGCCGTAAACTGCATCGTTTTCGTCATTGTAGATCACTTCGGAATAGGCGGCGATCAGGTCGGCGTCGTTTGCAACCTGGGCCTCGGCCTGACGCTGTTGATAGACCTCATAGGCCTCTTCCATGATCACCTCGGGGTTTTCCATGATAAAGGCCCGGACTTCGGCACGAAACGCCTCGCGTTCGGCGTCCGTCATGTCGGTGATGTCAAAAGCCTGCGCGGCCAGCGTGGTGGTCGCGGTCAAAAGGGCTGCAGTACCGAAACGCGTGCCGGATCGGATCATGGCGCGCGCGAAGGCTTTGGCAAAATTCATCGGGTCTCTCTCCGTCTCAAACCTGTTCCGTCGCATGTATCACATCTTCGTGCCGGGGCCACCCAACAGTTGCGTGACCCAAGACCGCAGCGGCGCGGCGTTGCACAAGCCCTCTGCGTCCGCTCCGCCGCATTGCATTTCCGCGCGCCCGCTGGCATGGGAGAGCGAACTTTCAAGACAGGAGCCTCCCCATGAAAACCTCGAAACGATCCGTGGTCGATCCCTTTATCGTGATGGATGTGATGGAGGCGGCGCGCGCGGCCGAGGAGGCGGGGCGGCACATCATTCATATGGAGGTCGGCCAGCCCTCGACCGGCGCACCCGCCAAGGCCCGCGCGCGGGTGGAACAGGCGATGGAAGCCGACCCTTTGGGCTATACGGTCGCGCTTGGTCTGCCGGAACTGCGCAAAGGCATCGCGGCGCTTTATAAGGATTGGTACGGCGTCGATCTCGACTGGCACCGCGTGGTGATCACGCCCGGCTCTTCGGGCGCTTTCATTCTCGCTTTTACCGCGCTCTTCGATGCGGGCGCCAAAGTGGGCATGGGCGAGCCGGGCTACCCGTCCTATCGCCAAATCCTGAGCGGCTTGGACATCACCCCCGTGGGCCTGCCGACCAAGATGGAGAACCGCTTGCAACCGGTGCCCTCCGACATTCCCGACGGGCTTGACGGGCTGATCGTAGCCTCCCCCGGCAATCCCTCCGGCACCATGTTGGACCATGAGGCCATGGGCGCGCTGATTAAAACCTGTCAGGACAAGGGCATCGCCTATATCTCCGACGAGATTTACCACGGCATCCAATACGAGGGCCGGGCGGTGACGGCGCTTGAGCTTTCAGACGATGTCTATGTCATCAATTCGTTTTCGAAATTCTTCTCCATGACCGGTTGGCGCATCGGCTGGATGGTGGTGCCCGAAGATCATGTCCGGGTGATCGAACGCATCGCGCAGAACTTTTTCCTCTGCCCGCCGCATGCCTCGCAGGTCGCGGCTTTGGGCGCATTGGAGGCCCGGCAGGAGTGTCAGGAAATGGTCGATGTCTATGCCGAGAACCGTCGTCTCATGCTCGAAGAGCTGCCGAAGATCGGCTTTGACAAGATCGCGCCGCCGGACGGGGCGTTTTACATCTACGCCGATGTTTCCGAGCACACCGACGACAGCAAGGCGTTCTGCGACGAAATCCTCGCCGAAGCGGGCGTCGCCGTGACGCCGGGGCTGGATTTCGATCCGGTGCGGGGCGGCCAGACGCTGCGGTTTTCCTACGCGCGCTCGACCGAGGACATCTGCGAGGGTCTGACCCGGCTCAAGTCCTTTATGGCCAATCGGTAACGCAGGGCTTCACGGTTTGGTCAAAGCGCCGATCCGCCATAGGCAAAGCGGGCGGGGCGGGGTAGGTTTTGGTGGATTGTTTCTTGGGGGTCTCATGTTTCAGCTTTTCAAACCACTGGGGTTCGCCGCTCTTCTGGGCCTCTCTGCAGGTCTCTTTGCGGGCAGCTCCGCCTTGGCGCAGACCGAGTTGACGGCGCTGGCCCGCGCCGACAGTGCGGCTTCCGCGCTGGTCGATCAGGGCGACAGCGTCGAAATGATGCTGCGTCTGAGCCAACCGGTGCCGTTTCGCATTTTTACCCTCGACGATCCGCGCCGCATGGTGGTCGATTTCGCCGAGGTCGATTGGACCGGCTTTGACACGGAGGACTTCGACACCGCCGAGGGCATCACCGGGCTGAGGGTGGGCGGTTTCGTTCCGGGCTGGTCGCGGATGGTGTTGGATTTGGCCGGACCTTACCGGTTGGTCCATGCCCAGATGTCGCGCGACGACAAAGGCGCGGTGCTGACGCTCAATCTCGATCCGACGGCCTCGGACGAGTTTGCTCTGGGGGCCGGGACGCCACCCGATGCGCAGCTCGTGCGCCCGTCCAATGAGGAGGCGCCGAAAGCCACGCCCCTGCGCAAGTTTGGCGACGGGCCGCTGCGTGTGGTGCTCGATCCCGGTCATGGCGGCATTGATCCGGGCGCTGAGCGGGATGGGGTACGCGAAAAGGAGCTGACCCTGACATTTGCCCGCGAATTGCAGGACGTGCTCAATCGCGCGGGCGGGTTCGAGGTCACTTTGACCCGCACCGAAGACCTTTTCGTGCCGCTGGAAACCCGCTTGACGCTGGCCCGCGAGGCCGGAGCCGATGTGTTCCTGTCGATCCACGCCGATGCGATTGCCGAGGGCCGGGCCGAGGGGGCGACGATCTACACTTTGGCGGCGCGCGCCTCGGATGCGGCGTCGCAAAAGCTCGCAGAGCGTCATGATCGCTCGGATTTGCTGTCTGGGGTCGATCTCACGGGGCAGGATGATGTGATCGCGACCGTGCTCATGGACATGGCCCGCACGGAAACCACGCCGCGCACGGATCGTCTGGCGGATGCTTTGGTGACCCAGCTCGACGACAGCGTCGGCATGCACAAACGTCCGCGTCTGGAGGCCGGGTTCTCGGTCCTCAAAGCGCCCGATATGCCCTCTGTCCTGATCGAATTGGGGTTCCTGTCCTCGGCCAAGGACCGTGCAAAGCTTGCCGATCCGGCCTGGCGGACCAAAGCCGCCTGGGCGGTGCGTGACGCGCTTCTGGTCTGGAAAGAACAGGAGCTGTCTTTGCAGGACAAGCTTAGAAAATAAGGGCGGCACAGCGTCCTGCACCGCCCTGAAAAGCGCTTAATGCGCCATCATATCCGCGGCGATCTGATCTGCCGTCAGATCGACCGGGAAATAGGTCGGCCAGTTCGTGAGTTCTTCGAGCACAGCCGCGCGATCGTTACCCCAGTAGAGGTGGTAGTGATCGGCTTTCGACGGGAAGATGCGGTGATCGCTGAACTGGATGAACTGCGGGGCCGCGTCATCGCCGGAGACTTTTTCGAAGATAAAGCGCACGCCGCGGTTGCCGCGTGAATAGGTCAGGATCTCATAACCGTCGTCTTCATATTCGCCTGAGATTGCGCTGTCGCCTTGATGGAAGGTGACGGTGCTGCCCTCGATCTCGATCCGATCCACGTCGGTGGCGTAGCCTTTGGTGTAATAGGCGGTGTACTCCTCGACGGATTTGTCGCCATGTTCGGCTTTGTGTTCCATCACCGCGTCCAGTTTGCCTTCGGTCAAAAGCGGGTAGACGGATTGCCAGTCGCCGACCCAGTCGGAGAGCGGGCGGGAGGCGATTTGGCTGTCTTCGAAATAGCCGTCGTGGATTTTGGTGTCATGATCGTGGTCATGCGCGTGATCGTGTTCTTCGGCATGTGCGTGGTCGTGATCATGATCGTGATCGTGAGACTCGGCTTGCGCCTGAGCCGTGAAGCTCAGCGTGGCGGCGAGTGCGGTCGCGAGTGCGAGAGATGTTTTTTGCATCCGGGTCTTTCCTTATTGTTCCGTCCTGTGTGCATGTGATGCCTCCACAAGATTGTTATGAGATAACATAACGATACGGACTTAAGAAAATGGCACCGGATTGGCAAGCTGGAAAATCCGGATTGGCAAGCTGGAAAATTTTGTGAAAAGTGACACGAGAGGGGGCCGGTTCAGCCGGTTTTGCGCGCCAACCACACGGAATGCCCGGTGCAGCCGGGATCCTCAGGCGTAAAAGCGATCACCTCAATGTCCTCATGCGCCATCAACTGACGATATTCCTCGGGCGCAAGAGACGCGTGATAGACCGTCTCATGTTCGACATTGCCAATGGCTTCGCCCGCGTCAGGGCCGGAGGTGAAGAGTAACACGCCACGCGGGGTCAGATGTTTGGCAAAGGTGGCAAACATCGCGCGTTGGTCTTCGGCGGTGAGGTGAAAGAAACTGTCCCAGGCCACGACCGCATCGAAAGTCTCGCCCAGATCAAGCCCGCGCATGTCGGCGCGAATGGCACGCGCACGCGGCAGGTTCTGTTGAAACAGCGCGACCATCGCGGCGGCGCCATCGACGCCTGTCACCTCGCAGCGCCGGTCATAGAGATATTGCGCAATCGGCCGACCCGAGCCACAGCCCAGATCAAGCACATGGCGCTTGCCCTCGGTCTGGGGCGTATAGCCCAGCATCCGGTCAAGCCAGGGGCGCTCGAACAGAGTTTTCGAACGCGCGATGTCGAAAGCGCGGGCCTGACGTTCATAGGTCGGAAGGATATCTTCGGGTCTCATGCCTCGCAGATAGGCTTAAGCCCTGCGCAGGGCAAGCGCCTCTGTTCACATCGGGCTCACGGGCGGCGTCTTTCTGCTCACATTTGCGCGCGAAGGGGCCGGGGATGTTTTGACCGCGACGCCCGCGCTGTATAAGGAGAGGCAAACCTGAGCGGCTCAGAGGCGAGTCAGCGCGGGTCTCGTGGTGTGGGAAAGGCTCTTCAGTGCTCAGATTTATCTTTTCGTTTTTCGGCACAATCTTCTCGTGGATCACCACGGGGCTGTTTTTGCTGGCGCTGGTCGTCGGCGGCATCTTTTGGATGTATGGCCGCGATTTGCCGAACCACGAAGCCCTGGCGCAATACCAACCGCCGACGATTTCACGGATTTATTCCGGCGAGGGCAAGATCATCGACGAATTCGCCCGCGAGCGCCGCCTCTATACACCGCCCGAGGAAATCCCCGATCTGGTGAAACACGCCTTCATTTCCGCCGAGGATAAGAACTTTTACAAACACCATGGCTATGACCTGCGCGGCATGGTGGCGGCGGCTTTGACCGCAGCACAAGGCGGGCCTCTGCGCGGCGCCTCGACGATCACCCAGCAGGTGATGAAGAACTTCCTGCTCGACGGCTCGCGGTCTGCCGAGCGAAAGATCAAGGAATTGATCTTGGCCACGCGTCTCGAACAAACCCTGACCAAGGACGAAATTCTCGGGCTTTATCTCAACGAGATTGATTTGGGCGTGCGCTCTTTCGGCGTGACGGCGGCGGCGCAGAGCTATTTCAACAAGAGCCTGTCCGAGCTGGCGCCTGAAGAAGCGGCGTTTCTCGCGATCCACCCGAAAGCGCCTTATTCGTACAACCCCGCGAAGAATTACGACGGGGCTTTGACGCGCCGCAACTACGTGCTGCGTGAGATGTATGAGAACGGTTATCTGACGCAGGAGGTCTATGAAACGGCGCGCGAAAAACCGATCAAATCGGTGCAGACCGGCGATTATCCGAGCTACCGCGAGAGCCTGCCGACGCGCGATTACTTTACCGACGAAATCCGACGCCAGCTGTCGAAGAACTTCGGCGAAGAGGAGTTCTTCGAAGGTGGCTTGTCGATCCGCGCGACGATTGATCCGGAAATGCAGACCAACGCGGCGCATGCGCTTCAGAAACGTCTCGAAGAGCTGGATCGCGGCATGGGCCAGTGGCGCGGCACCGGCAAGACGATCGACGCCGCAGCGCTGGACGATGGCACATGGGAGGCGGCGCTCTCCGAGATCCGGGTGGCACGCGATGTGACGCTGGATGGCAAATGGTACGTCGGTGCGGTGAACGAAGTGGGCGACAGCGCCATGACAGTTATGGTCGAGGACGGTGTCGGCGAGGTCTCCGTGCCGCGCGAGGACATCAAATGGGTGCGCGGATCGTTCCGGGACAATTTCACCCGCGGCGACGTGGTCCACATTCGCCGCATGACCACCGGCGACAACGGCGAGGGCGATCTGATCCGCTGGTCGCTGCGTCAGGTGCCGGAAGTGCAGGGCGCCTTCATGGCGATGGACGTCAACACGGGCCGGGTGATCGCGATGCAGGGCGGGTTCTCCTATCAGAACTCGGTCTTCAACCGCGCCACCCAGGCGACGCGCCAGCCGGGGTCTTCGTTCAAACCCTTCGTCTACGCGGCGGCTTTGGACAGTGGCTTTACGCCCGCGACCATCGTCGTCGACGCGCCCATTGAGATCAACACGCCGCAGGGTGTCTGGCGCCCGAAGAACGCCTCCCGCCAATTCTACGGCCCGACGCCCTTGCGGACCGGGATCGAGCAATCGCGGAACCTGATGACCATCCGTTTGGCCCAGGAGGTCGGCATGGACACGGTCGCGCGCTATGCCGAACGCTTTGGTGTTTATGATCACATGGGGCAATATCTCGCGTCGTCTTTGGGCGCCGAGGAAACCACCGTGTTCAAGATGGTCTCCGCCTACGCCATGTTCGCCAACGGTGGCGAGCGCGTCGAACCGACACTCGTTGACCGGGTGCAGGACCGCTACGGGCGGACGATCTATCGCCATGACCAACGGGTCTGCGAAGAATGCGACGTGGCCTCTCTGGCCCCCGGCGTGGCGCCCAAAATCGTCTCGAACCGCGAACGCATGATCAACGCGATCACCGCCTATCAGCTGACCTCCATGATGCAGGGCGTGGTCCAGCGCGGCACGGCCGCCGGGCGCGTCAACCTGCCGGTGCCGGTGGCGGGCAAGACGGGGACCACCAATGACGGCAAGGACGCCTGGTTCATGGGCTTTACCTCGAACATCGTTGCGGGCTGTTACATCGGCTACGACACGCCGCGGGCGATGCGGGGGGCCTCGGGCGGTGGCTTCTGTGGCCCGGTGTTCAACGATTTCATGCAGGACGCGGTGAAAAAATACGGCGGCGGCAAATTCAAAGTGCCCCCGGGCGGCCATTTCATCAAGATCGACCGCTACACCGGCGCGCGTCTGAACGACAGTGCCTCTGGCCCGAACGTTGTGGCGGAATATTTCCGCGATGGCGAAGAGCCGATCTTTGGTCTGATGTATGATGGCGGTTTTGCTATGGGCGCGGATTTGCCGTTGTTCGAAGGTCAGACAAACTCGTCCGGCGAACGTGAGGTGCAAACCTCGACAGGCCGCACGATCAGGGTGCCTGAGAAAGCGCCGATCAACTCGCTGTCGTCAGGCGGTCTCTATTAGGAGGACCTCTGTTCACGGCTCTCACATGGATAAATGGCATCCAGAAACGGCGGACCTCAGAGATGAGCGCCGCCGTTTGCGTGATACCTGATGCCTACATAAATCCTGTGCAGTTTTTGCTTCGATCCATACCCCAAATGGGGGATGACGAGTCCGAACATGCAGTTTTTCTGAGGCGCAGGCCAAAGCGTGCTTGGCTGAATCAAACTTTTGTCTTTTTGTCTCGTTAACTATTGTTGTGTGCAAATGGGTGGGAGGACAAGATGTCCCTGTATGTTAGGTGATCTGGACGATCAGTATAGACAATTTTCCTTTTCGGGCTATTAAGTCGATAATGTCTCGTCCTCAGAGACAGTCATGTTCAATGGCTCGGTCTATACATTCATGCTCGAAAACTGCAGTGGGTTCGGGAGCTTTCTGCAAACCGATACGACCGTCTCTCTCGTCGATTACATTGACGAAAGCGTGTTGGATGCGGTCACGATCACCGGGGATGCGATGGCCACGGAATGGCTGACAGGCGATGAGACGCTCAAGCTATTTCAGTCGAACGGCCAGTGGTATGCAGCGGTGGCTCTTGGCGCTGAAGGCGGCATTGCCCTGTTCGAAGTGGAGGATGATGGCACAGGCTCGGACGGAGAGCTGACCTATATCTCACCCGTCACCGGCACCGACATTGGAACGGAAAGCGATTTCGATATCCTCGACTTCGACGGTATTACCTATATTGGCGGCGCGAATGCGGCTCAAAACAGCCTCTACTTTTATTATGTCCACACGGGCATGGGCGAACTGATTTATGGTGGGGATCTGAGTTCCGGGGGCGGCCGGTCTCTCGACGATGTGGCCAGGATTGAAATCATCTCCCCCACGAATCCCGCCTATGAGACGGGTTACATCATTGCGGCGGGGCCAACAGACGGGGTGAGTCTGATCGACGTGTCCAACACTTTCCCCGAACTGGCCCATCCGGATGTGGCCAGCATTGGTATGCCCGACGAAATCGCCGTGTATGAAGTCGATGGCACGATTTATCTCTACAGTGTGGATGAAACGTCCGGTGTCATGTGGGTGTATTCGATCGACCCGACGACGAACACTTTTGTTTATAAGATGGGGCAAAACCTGTTGACCGACAGCGGTCTGTCCTCGGTGGATGTGACCGACATTTCCTTCCTCGATTACGGGGCCGGGACGCTGATGGCCGTTGGCCTGGAAGACACCGAGGCGCTTTTGCTTTACTCTCTCGACAGTGGCGGCACTCCTGTGCTTCTGGATGTGGTTCCATCCTCCGAGATCAACGATGTCGTCTCTGTGGAGTTGGTCGAATTTGATGGGGTGCCCTATGTCGCCGTGGTTGAAACAGACCTTGGATTCATTTCGCTTTTTGAAATCGGTGAGAATGGCGATCTGATTGCAGCCAAGGGGACGAACGACGAGCCTATCGGCCTTGGGGGCGACGATACGCTTTTGGGCTACGACGGCGCCGATCTGATCAACGGCGGCAGCGGCGCGGATACGATCTATAGTGGGGCCGGGGACGACGTGCTGCGTGGTGCTGACGGCTATGACACCATCGACGGGGGAGGTGACAACGACACCCTCTACGGCGGCAATCATGACGATATCCTTCAGGGGGGCTCGGGCAACGATACGCTTTATGGGCAGGCGGATGACGACCGGATCGACGGCGGTCTGGGCAATGATGATCTCTACGGGGGCACCGGTGCGGATACCTTTGTCTTAGCGGGCACCTTTGGCGATGATGTCATCCACGACTTCACGGACGGAGAGGATCTGATCGACCTCTCGGGAACCTCGGGGCTTTTGTCCATGGTCGATGTCGTGAGCAATTGGATTCAGCTTGGCGACGACGTCATGATTGCGGATGGGGGGAACCCATTCTCATTGAGAACACAGATATTGCAGATCTCGGCGCCTCCGACTTTGTGTTCTGATCGACGGATTTGATCCTGAAAAAGACAGGCCCTCGCTGAGTTGCGGGGGCCTTTCAATGTCACGGTCCTGCACGCCGTCCTGACGCTGGGCTCTTGTGTCTCGGGCGTTTGACGCGTATCTCTCTGCAAACGTTCAAAAGACCGACCCCGAAAGACCGACAAGGTGACCTGCCGTGCGCGCTGAAATCCAGAATACCGTTGCGAAAATCGAAAAATCCGTGGCCCTGCTCAAACAGCGCATGGATTGGGACACCGCGCCGCATCGCCTCGAAGAATTCAACGCGATGATCGAGGATCCGACACTTTGGGACGACCCGGAGCGGGCGCAAAAACTCATGCGCGATCGCCAGATGTTGATGGATGCGCTGAAAACCGCGACCTCCATCGAGCAGGACATGAAGGACAACATCGAGCTTATCGAATTGGGCGAGATGGAAGAGGACGAAGAGGTCGTCACCGAGGCCGAAGACACGCTCAAGGCGCTGGCGGAAACCGCCGCCGCGAAAGAACTTGAAGCGCTTTTGGACGGCGAAGCGGACTCCAACGACACCTTCCTCGAGATCAATGCCGGTGCGGGCGGCACGGAAGCCTGCGACTGGGCCTCGATGTTGCAGCGCATGTATGTGCGGTGGGCAGAGAAGAAAGGCTATACGGTCGAGTTGCAGTCCGAGGAAGCGGGCTCCGAGGCCGGGATCAAATCCGTGGCCTATAAAATCTCCGGCCACAATGCCTATGGCTGGCTGAAGTCTGAGTCGGGCGTGCACCGTCTGGTGCGTATTTCGCCTTTCGGAAAGGGCACGCGCGAGACGTCCTTTGCCTCTGTCTGGGTCTATCCGGTGGTCGATGACAACATCGAGATCGAGGTGAACCCCGCCGACATCCGCATCGACACCTATCGTTCGTCTGGTGCGGGCGGTCAGCACGTGAACACCACCGACTCCGCCGTGCGGATCACCCACGCACCGACCGGCATCGTGGTCACCAGCTCTGAGAAGTCGCAGCACCAAAACCGCGACATTGCCATGAAAGCCCTGAAATCGCGGCTCTATCAATTGGAGCTTGACCGGCGCAACGCGGCGATCAACGAGGCGCATGAAAGCAAAGGCTCGGCGGGTTGGGGCAACCAGATCCGGTCTTACGTGATGCAGCCCTATCAGATGGTCAAAGACCTGCGCACCAATTACGAGACCTCGGACACCCAAGGCGTGCTCGATGGCGATCTCGACAAATTCATGGCGGCGACACTGGCGATGAATGTGGCGGGCAAATCGCGCGCGGATGCGCAAGGCGAATAAACCGGGTGACGCCCCCCGTAGCGAAAAAGACATCAAAGGCCTCCTGAGCGGGGCCTTTTTCATGATGTGATCACGTCTTCGTGCAAGGCTTGCCGCAAACGCGCGCGCGTCCAATGTGACAAACTCACCGACAAACCTGCGAGCGCTCGCATAAAGTGGGTATCAAGCGGGAAAACCTGCACAGAATAAGGATACGCACATGACCCATCGGACCCAGCCCCGGGCCCTTCCTCAGACTTTTCGCGGAGGGCATTCGACATGATTACCGAAATTACCCCCACGGAATTCACCCCCTTCGCCTCGCTCTTTGGTGGATTTCTGATCGGCGCCGCCGCCGTTCTTTTGATGGCTTTCCAAGGCCGCATTTTCGGCGCCACCGGCATTCTTGCGGGCTTTCTGACGCCTGCGAACTCCTCGGATTGGGCCTGGCGCGCCGTTCTCTTGGCGGGCATGGCCACCGGGCCGCTCGTCTATGCCTTTTTTACCGGCCATTTCCCCGCCGTCGAGGTGCCCGTCACCACCGGCGCGCTGATCCTTGGCGGCTTCATCGTCGGCATCGGCGTGAGCTACGGTTCCGGCTGCACCTCCGGCCACGGGGTCTGCGGCATGTCGCGCCTCTCGCCGCGCTCCATCGTGGCGACGCTGGCCTTCATGTTCTCGACCGCGGTGACCGTCTTTGTCATTCGCCATGTGATCGGAGGAGCATGAGATGAAACTGATCCTGACCTATGTGATCGGCCTGATTTTCGGCCTCGGCATTTCCATGTCCGGCATGGCCAACCCGGCGAAAGTCTTTAATTTCTTCGACTTTTTTGGCCCCTGGGACCCGTCCCTGATGTTCGTGATGGGCGGCGCCGTGGTGGTATCCTTCTTTGGCTACCGCTTCGTTTTCAAACGCTACGAAACACCGGCCTTTGAGCCGAAATTCATTGTGCCGACCTCGCGCGTCATCGACGCCAAACTGGTAGGCGGCTCACTGGTGTTCGGTGTAGGTTGGGGCATCGCGGGCTTTTGCCCGGGCGGCGCTTTGCCTGCTTTGGGCACGTTCAACCCGCAGGTCTGGCTGTTCTTTGTCGCCCTTGTGGCGGGCATTTTCGTGGCCAAAACCCTGATGAAACAAACCGCGGCCCGTGCCGCAAGGCGCGCCGCCTGAGAGTGGCGCGCCAGAGATGAGAGGAGAACATAACATGGCATCCAACTACCCCGTCGACCTGTCGGTCAAACCCGAGGTCAAAGCCTTTTTCGATCCGGCGACCTGGACGATTTCCTATGTGGTGAAAGACCCGGCCTCGGACGCCTGCGCCATCGTGGACAGCGTCATGGACATCGACTACGCCGCCGGTCGCATCACCTACGAGTCCGCCGATGAGATCATCGCCTATGTGAAAGAGCAGGGGCTCAAACTCGAATGGCTGATCGAGACCCATGTCCACGCCGACCACCTCTCTGCCGCGCCCTATATTCAGGACAAGCTCGGCGGCAAGATCGGCATCGGCGAGCATATCGTCACGGTGCAGGAAACCTTTGGCAAAGTCTTCAACGAAGGCACCGAGTTCCAGCGCGACGGCTCGCAATTCGACCGCCTGTTCAAGGATGGGGACACCTACAGCGTCGGTTCCATGCACTGTTTTGCCATGCACACGCCGGGCCACACGCCCGCTTGTATGGTGCATGTGATGGGCGATGCGACTTTCACCGGCGACACGCTGTTTATGCCCGACGGTGGCTCCGCGCGGGCCGATTTCCCGGGCGGTGATGCGGGTGTCTTGTATGACTCGATCCAGAAAGTGCTCGCCCTGCCGGACGACATGCGTCTCTTCATGTGCCACGACTACGGTCCGAACGGGCGCGACATCGCGTGGGAAACCACCGTGGGTGCCGAGAAGGAACACAACATCCACGTCGGTGGCGGCAAATCCAAAGAGGACTTCGTCAAATTCCGCGAGGAGCGCGACGCCCAATTGGCCATGCCGCGTCTGATTATTCCCTCTTTGCAGGTGAATATGCGCGCTGGCGAGTTGCCCCCGGCGGATCAAGATGGCAAGACCTTCCTGAAAGTTCCGGTGAACGGCCTCTGATCGCATCTCTCAATGCGTGGGGCCGGGCCGGTTCCACGCACAGGAGACGCGAACATGGACTTCAACAAGATCAACGATCAGATCACGGTCAGCGGCCAGATCACCCCCGAGGAGGTGACGATCCTCAAGGAGAAGGGTTTCAAGACGCTGATCTGCAATCGCCCGGACATGGAGGTGGAGCCGGGTCTGTCGTCGGAGGTTCTGGAACAGGCGGCGAAAGAGGCGGGGCTGAGCTTTGCCTATCTGCCGATCTTTCCCGGCCAGTTCACCGAAGAGCTGATCGAGGAAACCGCGCGGGCGCTGTCTGAACTGCCCGCTCCGGTTTACGCCTATTGCCGCTCCGGCACCCGTTCGACCACCGCTTGGGCTCTGGCTCAATCCGGTCAGATGGGGGCGGAGACGATCATCAGCCAGGCCGCGGACGCGGGCTATGACATGCGGGGTTTGCGCCCCTATCTGGCGGGATAACAAGCCATTTCGTGCCTGTCCCGTCAACCACAACGGTTTTCGGGACATCTCGCCTGAGGGGGCGGACCGGTCCCCAATATAGCGAGGAGACGCACGAATGGAAATCAAACGGATCACGGACGGCCTGTCCGTCTCGGGGCAGGTGCAGCCCGAGGATATGGCCAAACTCAAACGCCGTGGCTTTCGCGCGGTGGTGTGCAACCGCCCCGACGGTGAGGCGGGCGACCAGCCCAGCCATGAGGAAATGGCCCGTGCCGCCGAGGCCGAGGGGCTGGAATTTCTCTACCTGCCGGTGACGCCCGGCATGGTGACCGAAGAGACCGCCACCGCCTTTCGCCACGCGTTGACGGAACTGCCGGGGCCGGTTTTTGGCTATTGCCGCACAGGCACGCGCACGACGACGCTTTGGTCTTTGGCGATGGCCAAGGAGAAATCCGTGGTCGATATTCTGGCCGCCACCAAGGCCGCAGGCTACGACATGACCGGCGTGGCGCGGCGCATCGCCAATGGCGGCGTGACGCCGACGGATTCCGTAGAAGATGCGAAACATGACGTGGTGATCGTTGGCGGCGGCGCGGCCGGTGTGGCCGTCGCGGCCTCATTGAAGGCCCGCAAACCGGACCTCGACATCGCGCTCATCGACCCGGCGGACATCCACTATTACCAACCCGGCTGGACCATGGTCGGCGCGGGCGTGTTTGAACCCTCCACCACGGCGAAAACCATGGGCTCACTTATTCCGCGCGGGGTGCATTGGCTCAAATCCGCCGTCGCGGCCTTTGAACCCAAGAACAACGCGGTCATTCTCGACGGCTGCCGGGTGGTGAAATACGACCGTCTGATTGTCTGTCCGGGGCTCAAACTCGATTGGGACAAGATCGATGGCCTCGTCGAGACGCTGGGCAAGAACGGCGTGACGTCGAATTATCGTTATGATCTGGCCCCTTACACTTGGGAGTTGGTCAAGGGGCTGAAAGGCGGCAAGGCCGTCTTCACCCAGCCGCCGATGCCGATCAAATGTGCGGGCGCGCCGCAAAAGGCGATGTATCTGTCCGCGAACACTTGGGAAGAGGCCGGTGTTCTCGGCAATATCGACATCCAGTTCATGAATGCGGGCGGCGTGTTGTTTGGCGTCAAAGATTACGTCCCGGCGCTGGAAAGCTATGTTGAGCGCTACGGCGCCAATCTGAACTTCTTCCACAATCTGAAATCCATTGACGGCCCGGCGAAGACCGCGACGTTTACGGTGGCGAAACCCGACAGCGAGCCCACGGAAGTGACCGTCGATTTCGACATGATCCACGTGGTCCCGCCGCAAAGCGCGCCGGATTTCATCAAGGTCTCGCCCTTGTCCGACGCGAGCGGTTGGGTCGATGTGGATCAGGTGACGCTGCGCCATAAGGAGTTCGACAACATCTGGTCTCTGGGCGACGTGATGAACGCGCCCAACGCCAAAACCGCGGCTGCCGCCCGGATGCAGGCGCCGATCGTGGCCGAAAACGTCGCAGCCGACATCGACGGCAAAGGTCCGCAGGCGGGGTATAACGGCTACGGCTCCTGCCCGCTGACGGTGGAGAAGGGCAAGATCGTTCTCGCGGAATTTGGCTATGGCGGGGTGCTGTTGCCGTCTTTCCCGAAATGGGTGCTCGACGGCACGAAACCGACCCGCAAGGCCTGGTGGCTCAAGGAACAGATCCTGCCGCCCGTCTATTGGAAGGCCATGCTGCGCGGCAAGGAATGGATGATCAAGCCTGAGAAAGTCTCGGCGAAATAAATGCGAAGGGCGGGCCGTGGTCCGCCCTTTATGACCAATCTGAAAGGACACCGCCCGTGTCATCTAAACTGTCGTTCGACCCGCGTCTTTTGAAACGCTACCTCCCCATTCTCGACTGGGGTTCGAAATACAACAGCGCCGCCTTTGCCAATGACGGGGTGGCCGCGATCATCGTGACCATCATGTTGATCCCGCAATCCCTGGCCTATGCGCTTTTGGCGGGGCTTCCGCCCGAGGCGGGGCTTTATGCCTCCATCGTGCCGATCATGCTCTATACGGTGTTCGGCACCTCGCGGGCTTTGGCCGTCGGTCCGGTCGCCGTCGTCTCGCTGATGACCGCCGCCGCCGTCGGGCAGGTGGCCGAACAGGGCACAGCGGGCTATGCCACCGCCGCCATCACGCTGGCCTTCCTGTCGGGCGCCATGTTGGTCACCCTGGGCGTCTTCCGTCTCGGATTTCTGGCGAATTTCCTGTCGCATCCGGTCATCGCTGGCTTCATCACCGCCTCAGGCATCCTGATTGCGGCCTCTCAGCTCAAGCATATCTTCGGCGTCAGCGCGGGCGGGCACACGCTTTTGCACCTGCTGCAGAGCCTCTGGACGCATCTGTCCGAGATGAATTTCATCACCTTGGTGATCGGGGTTCTGGCCACCGCTTTCCTGTTTTGGGTCCGTAAAGGCTTGAAACCTCTGTTGAAAAAACTCGGCCTCGGCCCACGTCTCGCCGATGTCATCACCAAAGCGGGCCCCGTCGCGGCGGTTTTCGTCACCACGCTGGTGGTCGGCGTCTTCCGTCTCGATGAACATGGCGTGCGTATTGTCGGCGAGGTGCCGCAGAGCCTGCCGCCGTTTACCTGGCCGATCAGCTCGCTGGCGTTGTTGAAGCAACTCTTCATCCCGGCGCTCTTGATTTCGATCATCGGTTTCGTGGAATCCATCTCGGTCGCACAAACCCTGGCCGCCAAGAAACGCCAGCGCGTCGATCCCGATCAGGAATTGATCGGTCTGGGCGCGGCCAACCTTGGTGCGGCGTTTACCGGCGGTTTTCCGGTCACGGGCGGGTTCTCGCGCTCTGTGGTGAACTTTGACGCGGGGGCCGAGACCCCGGCTGCGGGGGCCTTCACCGCCGTCGGCCTCGCCATCGCTGCGCTGTTTTTGACGCCGCTGATTTACTTCCTGCCGCAGGCCACATTGGCCGCAACCATCATCGTCGCAGTGCTCTCGCTGGTGGATTTTAAAATCCTCAAAACCACCTGGGGCTACTCGAAAGCTGATTTCACCGCCGTGCTGGCGACCATCGTCCTGACGCTGGTCTCCGGTGTCGAAGTGGGCGTGTCGGCGGGGGTGATCCTTTCGATCGCACTGCATCTCTACAAGACCTCGAAACCGCATATTGCAGAAGTCGGCCTTGTTCCGGGCACCGAGCATTTCCGCAACATCAACCGGCATGAGGTGCTCACGACGCCCGAGGTGGTGACGATCCGGGTCGATGAAAGCCTCTACTTTGCCAATGCGCGGTTCCTTGAGGATTACATCCTCGACCGGGTGGCGGGCGATGAGGCGCTCAAACACATCGTGCTGATGTGTCCGGCGGTCAATGAGATCGACACCTCGGCCTTGGAAGCGCTTGAGGAGATCAACCGGCGGCTCGCGGATGGCGGCATTCAACTGCATCTCTCTGAGGTCAAAGGCCCGGTGATGGATCGCTTGCAGAAATCGCATTTCCTGCATGATCTGACGGGGCAGGTCTTTCTCAGCCAATTCGCGGCGATGAAGGCTTTAGGCGATGTGACATCACCCACACCCGCCAGCGACGCGGTTTAAAAGAGCACGCCCTCCCAGATCGGGAGGGCGTTTTCATTCGGCGGGCTGCACCTTGGCCGCGACCACTGGGCGCGATTGCGCATATTGCCCAAGCCAGACCGCAAAGAACACCAGCGCCATGCCGAGGCTTTGCAGCAGCGACAGGCTCTCACCCGCAAAGATCAGCCCCAAGGCCACCGCCGTCACCGGGCTGAGAAAGCCCAAAGGCGCAACCGTTGCCGGGCCGAGGCGCGCAATGCCCCGGAAAAAGAAATAGTAGGTCAAAGCACCACCGATCAGCCCGAGATAGGCGATGCCCGCCATGTTTGTGGCTGTGAAAGCAGGCGTCCTTGGGTCAAGCCAAAACGCCAGCGGCACGAGCAATAGCCCACCTGCCACCAACTGCCATGCGGTGAAGGTCAGAGGCGGCACGGGCGGGGTCCATTTGCGGCTCAAGACGGTGCCAAGCGCCATGGAGACGGCACCTCCGAAAGCGGCCAAAAGGCCAAAGCCATCGAGCTGCGCCGTGGGGGAAAGGACCAGTGCGCCAACGCCCACGACGCCGATCAGCCCGGCGAGTATCGCGAGCGGGCGCATCGGCGTGCCTAGGAGGACTTTGGAAAGCCCGAGAATGATCAGCATCTGCGTCGCGCCCAAGGTTGCGGCGACCCCGCCGGGCAGGCGGTAGGCGGCGACAAAAAGACAAATCCAGAACAGGGTGAAATTCAGTGCGCCGAGCACCAGAAGTTTCGGCACCCAAGTGAGAGGCGGCAATTGCCGCAGGATCAGCAAAAGCAAAATCCCGGCGGGCAGGGCACGCAACATCGCGATGGTGACGGGGATGCCCTCAGGCAGAAATCGCGTGGTGACGAGGTAACTCGATCCCCAGATCGCGGGGGCGAGGCCCGTCAGGATGAGATCCGTTGTGCGGGATGTCGCGCGGGGCATATGAGAGTCTCCATTTATCTTGACGTCAAGATAGTTGAGGACATCTTGACGTCAAGATATAATTTTGAGACACCAGAACCATGAGTGAAAAGACCCTTTCTCCCGACGATATTCGTGCGCAATGGGCCGTTGAACGCCCCGATCTGGCCACCGAACCCATGGCGCTCATCGGGCGGATGGGGCGGCTTGCCCGTGTTCTCAGCGAGGCGATGGAGGCCACCTTTGCCCGCCATGGCCTCAATTATGCGAGCTTCGATCTCCTTGCGACCCTGCGCCGCTCGGGCGATCCCTATGCGCTCACGGCGGGCGATTTGATGGCGCAGATGATGATCACCTCGGGCACGGTGACCAACCGGATCAACCGGTTAGAGGCGCAGGGGCTGGTCGCGCGACGCAGCGACAAAAACGACGCGCGCCGGGCGATTGTGGCGCTGACCGAGGCGGGGTTCGAAGTGATCGAACGGGCGGTCGAGGATCACGTCGCGACGCAGAAACGGCTGACGGAAATGTTGAGCGCCGAGGAATTCGCGCAGCTCGATGGCTTGCTCGGGAGCTGGCTAGATAGGCTTTAGGAGCAGCCTTTAAAACCGGGTTTTCAACACGCGGGCGACGAGGGCCGCGTGGTCCGGTTCGAGGGTCCAGCTACAGGCCACTTCCCACGCCAGTGCGGCGGTTTTCTCAGCGGCTGTCGCTGTCTCAGGCCGGGTGCGGAGCCGGTCGAACGCCAGATTATCCCTGCGCGCTTCATCCCAGTCGATCAGGGCCGGGCCTGCCCCCGTCTGGATCAAATTGCCCGCGTTCAGATCGCCGTGAATGACACCGATCTCGCCATCGAGGGCGCCCCAAGCCTTGCGGCACAGCGCGAGCAGATCGGCGGGCAGGGCGCAAAGATCGACATCGCCGCCAGAAGTCTCTGTAAGAAGATCGCGGGATGAACAAAAGTCGGGCCGTTGTGCCAGACTTTTGGCATTGCGATGAAAGGCATCAACCCTGTCGGCGATCTGCGGCAGGTCCTCGGGCTGAAACGGACGGCCTTCGATCAGCGGCTCGCAGGTCCAGCCCTCTGGCGCCAATTGCCCGTCCAAAGCCGGGATCAGACGAGGCACAGTAAAGCCTGCGGCTTCGGCAGCGTCATGAACTTGGGTGAGCCAGCACAATTGCGCTTCCGTGCGACGGGTGGATTTGAACACCAGATCCTGCGCCAGTTCGGAGGTGCGAAAGACCGCATTGCGATGGCCGCCACCAAGCGGTTCGAGAGGGGCGGAAAGGCCCCAAAGATGAATGGGCGGCAACATCAGTAGACCAGCCGTACGAGGCCGAGGGTGAGCACCGGAAAGGCCACAAGGATTGCCACACGGATCAGGTCGGTGAGGACGAAGGGCAGCGTGCCTTTGAAGGTTTCAGAGATGGGAACGTCGGGGTCCAAGGCATTGATGATGAAAAGATTCATGCCCACGGGCGGCGTGATCAAGCCGACCTCGACGACGATCAAGACGATGACTCCGAACCAGAGGCCGAACTCGCCGGGTGTGAGGCCGAAATCCAGCTCCGCCATGATCGGATAGAGGATCGGGATGGTGAGGAAAATCATCGACAGGCTGTCCATCACACAGCCGAAGGCGAGATACATCAACAGGACCGCGATCAGGATCAGCCAGGGTGAGAGTGTCAACCCCTCGACCCAACCGGCGGCGGCCATGGGTAGGCCTGAGAGCGCCAGAAAATTGTTGAACATCTTCGCGCCCAGAAGGATCAGGTAGATCATGCCGGTGGAGGCTGCGGTTTCGAAAATCGCCTCTGCGACACCGCGCAAGGTGAGGTTGCCGGACAAAAGGGCCACAAGGCCGGTGCCCGCCGCGCCCACGGCGGCGCCTTCTGTGGGGGTGAAAATGCCGAGGTAAATCCCGCCCACGACAGAGCCGAAAATCGCGATCACTGGCCAGACGTTGAACAGCGCGGTGAAGCGCTCGGCCCAGCTGGCAGGCGCGCGGGAACTGCAACAATCGGGGCGCAAGCGCACGTAGATCGAAATGCAGATCATATAGCCGAGGGCCGCCAAAATGCCCGGCACGAAGGCAGCAAGGAAGAGCTTGGCGATGTTTTCCTCGGCCAACATGGCGTAGACCACGAGGATCAGCGAGGGCGGGATGAGGATGCCCAACGTGCCACCCGCCGCGAGGGAGGCGGTGGCGAGGCGGCCCGAGTAGCCGTAGCGTTTCAACTCGGGGAGCGCGGTTTTGCCCATGGTCGCGGCGGTGGCCAATGACGATCCGCAAATCGCACCAAAGCCCGCGCAGGCCCCCACAGCGGCCATGGCCACGCCGCCTTTGCGATGGCCAAGCCAGGTCTCGGCGGCCTTGAACAACCCCGTCGACATGCCGCCCAGCGTGGCGAAATGGCCCATCAGGAGAAACAGCGGAATGATCGAAAAGGAATAGGAGGAGAACTCGCCATAGGTCAGATGCTTGAGCTGGCTCAGCATCATGATGGAGTTGCCGTTCAAGAGATAAGCGCCGCCAAAGCCCACCACGGCCATGGACACCCCAATCGGAATGCGCAGGAACAGCAACAGAAGAAGGACGGGGAAGGACCAGAGTCCGATCTCGATGCGGCTCATGACTGCGCCTCCGTTTGCGTGCCCGGTCGGAAGAGCGCACGGATCGCGCGCAGCACACAGAACAGCGCCACGAGACAGGCCACCACCATCACCGCCATGGCAGCGCGATAGCCCCAGACCAGCGGGATTTGCAGGATAAAGGTGGTTTCGTGATAGGCGGCCTTGTCGAGCATGCCGAGCCAGAGCCGCCAACTCAGCCCCAGCGTGAGCGCGCACATCAACAGTTCGCCGATCAGATCGAGCAGCCGGTTGGGCCGCGCGCCAAAGGCCGGTTTGAACAGATCGACACGGGCGTGGGTGCGGAAAAACTGTGCGTAGGGCAGGGTCGAGAAGACCGCAAACCCGATGCCCAGCTCCACGAGTTCAATGTCACCCGGCACGGGGCCAAGCCCCAAGCCATCGAGCGCCCGGCCCGCGACGGAGACACAGGTGACTATGATCACCGCGAACAACCCGAGCCCGCCCAGAAGCGCCGCGATCTGCGCCAACTGGCCGATCCGCTTCGACACTGTGTCATACATATGTCCTGCCCTCAAAATCCTGCCTCGGGTTTAGCGGCTGCACCTTGCCGGTCAACCGCAAAACGTGGGTCTCATGCTCCTCAAATCGCTTTGAAAGATGTTTGACTGGCGGGTCAAAATTTGTTTGTCTTGGGGGGATTTAACAGGTCTCACAGACCTCTGTGCCGCACTGGAAAGCCCACATGAAACGCTCCACCGTCAATGACATCATCCGCGAGTCCGATGCCTTCATGCGGTCTTTCGGCTTTGTCATGCCGCCCTTTGCCTATCTCGCGCCCGAGGCGCTGCAAGAGCACGTCGAGGAGGGCGGTGCGATGATCCGAGATCATATGATGGGCTGGGATATCACCGATTACGGGCAGGGGGATTTCGAAGCCCTCGGGCTGTTTCTGTTTACGCTGCGCAACGGCAGTGCCGCCAATGTCGCCCGCGGCATGGGGCCGCTTTACGCCGAAAAGCTTTTGATTTCAGAGGAAAATCAGATCAGCCCGATGCATCACCACCTCAAGAAGACCGAGGACATCATCAACCGCGGCGGCGCCACATTGGTGCTTGAGCTTTGGACGCGTTCCGGCGACGAGATCGACGAGACGGCGCCGGTCGAGGTTGTGACCGACGGTCAGTTAAGAGTGCTGAAACCGGGCGAACGTCTGGCGCTGGCGCCCGGCGAAAGCGTCACTTTGGAGCCCTGGCATTGGCATGCGTTCTGGGGTGAGGGAGGCAAGGTCTTGATCGGTGAAGTGTCGAATGTGAATGACGACCGCACCGACAATATCTTTCGCGATCCCATCGGGCGGTTCTCTGACATCGAAGAAGACGAGGCGCCGCTGCATCTTTTGGTCAGCGATTACGGGCGTTGGCTCTGAGATGAGTGTCTAAGGCGATTGTCCGAGGTGATTGTATGCGTCCACACCAAGGTGTAGCGTGGCTTTGATAGACGTGCCGGGAGGGGTGATATGTCGGGCTGGGTTTCTCGGGTGATGATTTACGATGTCGAAGAGGAGGCGGCTTTTCCGGTCCTTGAAACCGACATGGAGATTGCCGCGCCCAATTGGGTGCCGGATGGGTCAGCGCTGATCGTGAATGGTGACGGCAGCCTGTTTTGGGTCGATCTCGACCAACCGGAATTGCTGGAAATCGACACCGGGCTTTGCATCAATCTGAACAACGATCACGGTCTGTCGCCCGACGGCGAGACTCTCTATTTCACCGATCATTCCTTTGGCGGGGCGGCGCGGATTTGGCGGCAGGACCTTGGCGCGGATGACGATCCCGTCGAGGTCAGTCGCAAAAAGCCCTCGTGGTTTCACGGCATCTCACCCGATGGCGGCACCATCTGTTACACGGGCGTGCGTGAGGGGCTGTTCGGCATCTACACGGCGCACGCGGACGGCAGTCATGAGACCTGTGTCATCGAAGGCGCGCATCATTACGACGGGCCGGATTTCTCCGCCGATGGCAAATGGATCTGGTTCAATTCCGACCGCACCGGGGCCTCTGAGCTGTGGCGCGTGCGCCCGGATGGGTCCGGTTTGGAGCGCATGACTGAGGACGCCATGGTCAACTGGTTCCCGCACCCGTCACCTGATGGCGATCGAGTTGTCTATCTTGCCTATCCGGAGGGTACGGTGGGCCATCCTCCGGGGATGCATGTGGAGTTGCGGCTCTGGTCTGGGGGGGATCGTCCGACGGAAACTCTGGTGCAACTGACCGGTGGGCAAGGCACGATCAATTCGCCATCATGGTCACCCGATGGACAGGCCTTTGCCTATGTCGAATATGCGTCTTGATCTGATCTTTTTCACCCTCTGTTTGGCCACCCCCGCGATGGCGGCGGAGTTTGATCGCGCGCTTCTACCCGATCCGGTCACGGACGCCGATTACATGGCGGTGACCCCGGCGGAGGCCGAACTGGGCCAATTGTTGTTTTTCGATCCGATCCTTTCGGGCAATGACAATATCTCCTGTTCGACCTGCCACCACCCGCGTCTTGGCACTTCCGACGGCTTGTCTTTGGGGATGGGTGAGGGGGGTATTGGTCTTGCCCCGAACCGGGTCGCCAACCCAGATAACCTGCCCGAAGATCGCATACCGCGAAACGCGCCGGTGCTCTACAATCTTGGCGCGCGTGAATACACGGTGATGTTTCATGACGGTCGCGTTGAAATGACTGGGGGTCATTTACGTGTGCCGATCGAGGACGATTTCTTTGCCCGCGTTTCCGGCGTCTTGGCGACGCAGGCCGCTTTTCCGGTGCTCTCGCCCGATGAAATGGGCGGGCAGGTGAGTGAAAATCCGCTGTCGAAAGCCATCCGCCAGGGCCGGTTTTCGGGCGAGGGCGGCGCTTGGGATATGATCGCGGAAAAGGTTGCCGCCATTCCCGACTATCAATCCCGGTTCGAGCAGGTCTATCCGGAAATTGCCTTTGGTCGCAGGGTCCATTTTGCCGATATTTCCAATGCCATCGCCGCCTTCATGGCCTTTGAATACCGCTCTGACGACAGTGCCTTCGACCGCTATCTGCGGGGCGATGATGCGGCTCTGTCAGAGGTGGCGCAAAAGGGCATGGCGCTGTTCTACGGCGAGGCCGGATGTGCCACGTGCCATAGCGGTAAGTTCCAGACAGATCACGATTTTCACGCCATGGGGCAGCCACAGCTTGGCCCCGGCAAGACGCTGGATTTCGAGCGCGGCAACCGCGACGAAGGCCGCTATCGGGTGACCGGAAAGTCCGAAGATCTCTACGCGTTCCGCACGCCCGCGCTGCGCAATATCACCCTGAGCGCGCCCTATGGGCATGCTGGCGCCTATAGCGATCTGCGGTCTTTTGTCGTGGCCCATCTCGCGCCTGCCGACAGCCTCGCCCATTACGAGACCTTTCATGCCACGCTGCCGAATGTGCCGGGTTTGGAAGACGATTGGAACGTGATGAACAGCGCCGAAGACCGCGCGGCGATCATGGCCGCCATTGAGGTCGAAGACCGCATTCTGCCCAGCGAGGATATCGACGCGCTCATGGCGTTTTTGGCGGCGCTCGAAGACGATCCGCGCCGGTTGGGTATTCCCGACACCGTGCCGTCAGGCCTCACTTTCGGGAAATAACCTCAACGCGCCAGCTCGACCCAGCGATCAAACTGCGTGATCTCGACCCAGCCGGTTTCCTCGCCATCGGGCCATGTCACCTTGACCTGCGCCACCTCGGCATCCGCCAGACCGAAATGCAAAGGCACCGCCTTGCCCGAAGCATGTCCGCCGCCCACAGTGACATCCTGACGCTGCAGCCCGCGATTGGTCAAAATCTCCACCGTGGCGCCCACGGCCGCCGGGTTCAGCCCCGGCTGGCGCAGGCTGACGGCCAGAGAGTGCCCGGCATTAGGCGTCACGTTCTGATACAACTCCATCGCACTTTGTCGGTTGACCACCACCAAATCGAGCAAACCGTCACCGTTCAAATCGACCAGATGGCCCCCGCGCGATTTCTCCATCGAGGCGACACCCGCCGCTATCGAAACCTCGCGAAATGTGCCGTCGGGCTTTTGTTGCAACAGGTTATTGGGATCATGCGCGGCATTCGAGGGCATCTGTTCGACATTGCCCTTGGCGATGAACAGGTCGGCGCGGGCGTCATTGTCGACATCTCCCCAATCCGCCGACCAGCCGGTCGAGGGCCGCCCGTCATCGCCCAGATGGGGCCGATGCGCATAGGTTCCGATCTCATAGGGCGCCGCTTTGTAATGGCCATCCTCTTGGCCGAATTGCAAAAGCTGATCGCCCATGGAGGTCAGCATCACATCCGGGATGGTGTCGCCGTCGATGTCACGCTCGGCGATGCCCATCCCCCAAAGCGAGACCTTTTCCCAACCGTCCTGATCGTCCAGAAACCGGTTCTCTTGCAGGTCGTACAACTGCTCATAGCCGCCTTTGACGTAGTAATGCCGATCATTCGATAGCCGCAGGCTCTGTGTGCCCCGCGCGCCTTTCGAGATCAGCGCCGAGAGTGTGCAAAACCCCGGTTCCAGCACGGTCTTCTCATAGCCACCCACCACAGGGCGATGCAACTCATTGACATCACAGGCCTCAAAGGGTCCGTCCGGGTTGTCGCGGTCGACATAATTGCCGAAAAACAGCGTCGGACGCGCGGCACCGTCTTCCCAACCGGCGGTAAACGCGGTGGTCCAACGGTCGCCGCCGTCAAAGCCCCAATCCTCATTGGCGCGCTCAAAGGCGCACTCTCCAAGACCGCGCAGCAAAAGGTTTTCACCCACGCGAAGGACCGCCAGATCGGTCACACCATTGCTGTCGATGTCCACAGGATAGGCGCCGGTGACGCCAGTCAATTCCATGATCTCGCCCGGCTCAAAAGACAGCGCGTCGCCTTGCAAAGACCGGTTCAGCATCAGGCTCGCGGGGGCCTCGCCTCCAGCCGCGAAAATCTCCGGCATACCATCGCCGTTACAGTCGAAAACCGCCATACCACCGCCGACAAAATGTTCCCAGCCGCCGCCATAGACATGCGCGGGCAGGGCGTCGGAGCGGTTTTGAAACTGCGGGATCGACTGCGCATGGAGCGGCAGGGGGATCATCAGGCCAAGGGCCAAAACCAGTCGTCTATCGGTCATTCCACTCGCATTTCCGTCGCAAAATCAAGCGCCAAGGCCCCTGCACCGCGCGCCCAGACCAGATCGCCCCAGGCATGGATTTCCACCGGCGTCGGCGGGCGTCCGGGGCGATGGGTCAAGGCATGGGTCTCACTGAGCACATCCTCGGCATAGAGATAATCGTAGCGCAAGCGGTCGCCGGAGAGAAGGATCAATGCGGGGTCATAGAGCGTTACGACATTCGCGAGCCCCGCCGCCAGATAGCGCCCGGCGCGGGCAAATATGGTTCGGGCCAACGCGTTGCCTTCCTTGGCCTGCGCGTAGAGCGTTTCCAACATCACATCGGCGCAGGTGCTTTGATGGCCGAGATTGAGCGCGGTATGGGCTTCGCGGACCAAAGCATAGTCGGCCACATAGGCCTCAAGACAGCCGCGCTGCCCACAGCGACAGAGCGCGCCGTCGAGTTGCACCTTGGTGTGACCCAATTCCATGCCGTGGCCCATGCCGCCGCGGTGAAGCTGATTGCGGATCACCAGACCCATGCCAAGCCCGTGCTCAATCGAGACCACGGCAAAGTTGTCGAGCGCGCGGCCCTCGCCAAACCAAAGCTCGGCCAGCGCCAGCAGGTTGGCGTCATTGTCGATCCGCACAGGCCGGTGTAGCCGGTTCTGCAACAGATCGCGCAGAGGCACGTCGGTCTCTTCCATAAAGGGACACCAGAGCACGCGCCCGGTGATGAAATCGACCATGCCGGGCAGGCCGAGCGCGATGGTCTGCGGTTCGATGCCCGGTCCTGCGTCGTCCAAAGCGGCCTGAATGATGGCTTCGGCCTCTGACAAAACCTCTTCAGTGCTGCGCGCGGTGGGCGGTGCGGGCAGGGTGGCCGAGCCCAAAAGATTGCCCGCCATGTCCAGCACGACAGCGGAGTTCGACCGATCCGAGATTTTGATGCCCACGACCGTTGCCGCCGTGGCCTGAACCCGAAGACCCACGGGCGGACGCCCGCGTTGACTGTCGCCCTCGCGCGGCAATTCGCTTTCCTGAATAAGGCCCGCTTCGATCAGCTCCGTGGTGATTTGGGTCACCGTGGCGGGCGAGAGTGCCAGCTGTCGGGCCAGTTCGACACGCGGGATGATGCCACTGGCGCGCACCGCCTCAAACACCTGTCGCCGGTTGGATTTCGCAAAACTGTCCTTCTCAGGCAGCAGCGGGCCGCAGCCGTCCAGATCTTCTGTTCTGAGGTCCGTGTCGGGCATGGCACTTGCCTTTTTGTATAGTTCGCCTCCCTAATTAAATGCCGCCCTGCAGCATAAAATATTAGGAAATTGATCGGGTTGAACGCCGTATTGCGATTCACTTTCACCCATATTTTGTGCAAAAGCGAGATTATTTTTTTGACAGCCGAAATAAATATGGCATGATTTGGACAGCCGACGATGAGTCGGACCCGCCCTGCGCAGCTCTTGAGGAGGAGAGGCGGCATCGGCGTGGAGATTTGGGAGGATATTCATGCGTAAATCCATGTTGATGGCGGCCACGATCGTGGCGGCCGGTTTCACGACATCTGCGATGGCAGAGGGTCTCACGGTCGGCGTCAGCTGGTCCAATTTCCAAGAAGAACGCTGGAAAACCGACGAAGGCGCCATCAAAGCGGCCCTCGATGCGGCGGGCGCCACTTACGTGTCTGCGGACGCGCAATCGTCCTCGGCGAAACAGCTCTCAGACATCGAAAGCCTGATCGCGCAGGGCGTCGACGCGCTCATCGTTCTGGCGCAGGACACCCAGGCGGTGATCCCGGCGGTGCAAATGGCCGCCGACGAAGACATTCCGGTGATCGCCTATGACCGCCTGATCGAAGACCCGCGCGCCTTCTATCTGACCTTCGACAACGTCGAAGTGGGACGCCTTCAGGCACAGGCCGTGTTTGACGCCCAGCCCACCGGAAATTACGTCATGATCAAGGGCTCGCCGACCGACCCGAACGCAGACTTTCTGCGCGGTGGTCAGCAAGAGGTTCTGCAAGCCGCGATTGACGCGGGCGACATCACCATCGTGGGCGAGGCCTATACCGACGGCTGGCTTCCGGCCAATGCGCAGCGCAACATGGAATCGATCCTGACCGCCAATGACAACAACGTGGACGCGGTCGTGGCCTCCAACGATGGCACCGCCGGTGGCGCCGTTGCCGCACTCGCGGCGCAGGGCATGGCGGGGATTCCGGTCTCCGGTCAGGATGGCGACCACGCCGCTTTGAACCGCATCGCGCTTGGCACCCAAACCGTGTCGGTGTGGAAAGATTCCCGCGAGCTGGGCAAAAACGCCGCTGAGATCGCGGTGCAACTGGCCGGTGGCGATATGGCTTCCGACGTCGAGGGCACGGTGAAATTCACCACGCCGGGCGGCAAAGAGATGGATGCGAAATTCCTTGGGCCGATTCCGATCACCGCCGCCAATCTCGACGTGGTGGTGGACGCTGGCTGGATCACCCAAGAGGCGCTTTGCCAAGGCGTCACCGACGGTCCGTCGCCCTGTAACTGATCTGATCCGAAAACGGATTTTTCGCACGACCCGAACCATCGAACGGGCGCGGGTCGTGCCCCTATAAAAAGGCAAATCTCATGTCAGATCAGGCAGATAGCACTCAAATCGAAAGCGGCCCAAAAATGGACCAGAGCGGCAAGAGCCTGTTTGGTCAGCTCGAACTTGACATGCGGCTCATGGGCATGGTGGGCGCCTTCATCGCCATTGCGCTCACATTCAATTTCTTCACAGACGGGCGGTTCATCACGCCGCGCAACACCTTCAACCTGACGGTTCAGACCGTCTCCGTGGCGATCATGGCGACCGGCATGGTTTTCGTCATCGTCACGCGTCACATCGACCTTTCCGTTGGCGCCGTGCTGGCCATCGCCTCCGCCATGGGCGCGATGATGCAGGCGCGCTGGCTGCCACAAGCCATCGGTCTCGATTACGGCAATCCGGTGATCGCGCCTTTGGCGATCCTGACCTGTCTGGCCGTGGGCACCCTCATCGGGGCCTTCAATGGCTGGCTCATCGGCTATCAGGGCATCCCGGCCTTCATCGTCACCCTTGGCGGTCTGCTGATCTGGCGCTTTGTCGGCTGGTATGTGACCGACGGCCAGACAATCGCACCGCTCGATCAGAATTTCCTCGTCTTGGGCGGGGCGGAGGGCACCATTGGCGTCACGCTGTCCTGGATCATCTGTGCGCTGGCTGTCGCTGGTGCGGTCTTTGCCCTCTACAATGCGCGCAAGGCCAAGAAAAACCACGGGTTCCCGACCAAGCCGCTCTGGGCTGAATTCGCTGTCGGCGGTCTGATCGTTGCCGTCATCATCGGCTATGTCGGGACGCTCAACGCCTATGACATTCCGACCGGCAAGCTGCGCCGTCTGTTCGAAGCCCGCGGTGAGGTTCTGCCCGACGGTTATACCGAAGCTTACGGCCTGCCGATCTCGGTTCTCGTGCTGATCGTGGTGGCGATTGCCATGACCATGGTCGCCAAGAAGACGCGGCTCGGCAAATACATCTTCGCCACTGGCGGCAATCCGGATGCCGCTGAGCTGTCCGGCATCAATACGAAACTTTTGACCGTCAAGATTTTCGCGCTGATGGGCTTTCTTTGCGGCCTCTCTGCGGTGATCGCCTCGGCCCGTCTGTCGGTGCACTCCAATGACATCGGCACTCTGGACGAGCTGCGCGTGATTGCGGCGGCGGTGATTGGCGGCACGGCGCTCTCGGGTGGCATCGGCACCATTCACGGCGCCATTCTGGGCGCGCTTATCATGCAATCGCTGCAATCCGGTATGGCCATGGTGGGCGTCGATGCGCCGCTTCAGAACATCGTCGTTGGCTCGGTTCTGGTCTTTGCGGTCTGGATCGACATCCAATATCGCAAACGCCTCGGCATCAAGGTGTAAGGAGATAAGCACATGGCTGAAAACATGGGAAAAAATCCGAACACCGGCACGCCTTTGGTCGAACTCAAGGACATTTCAATCGCCTTTGGCGGCGTCAAAGCGGTGGATCACGTGAGCATCGACCTCTACCCCGGCGAAGTGGTGGGGCTGTTGGGCCACAACGGTGCGGGCAAATCGACGCTGATCAAATGCCTCTCGGGGGCCTATCAAAAGGACGCGGGCGAGGTCGTGATCAACGGCGAACATGCCGAGATCCGTAACACCCGCGACGCGCGGCGCTATAATGTCGAAACGATCTACCAGACGCTGGCGCTGGCGGACAATCTCGATGCGGCTTCGAACCTCTTTCTGGGCCGCGAATTGGTGACGCCTCTGGGCTTTGTCGATGAACCGGCGATGGAGGCCGAGACCCGCAAGATCATGGGCCGGCTCAATCCGAACTTCAAAAAGTTCAAAGTGCCTGTCTCCGCGCTTTCGGGCGGTCAGCGTCAGTCTGTGGCCATCGCCCGTGCGGTCTATTTCAACGCCAAAATCCTGATCATGGACGAACCGACCGCCGCGCTGGGACCCCATGAGACCCAGATGGTCGCGGAGCTGATCGAGGAGCTGAAAGCCCAGGGCCTCGGCATCTTCCTGATCGAACATGACATCCACAATGTCATGCGGCTTTGCGACCGGGCGATGGTGATGAAAAACGGCCAAAACGTCGGCACGGTGAATGTGACTGAGGTCACGGACGAAGACATCCTCGGCATGATCATCATGGGGAAAAAGCCGCCTCAAGCCTATTGAAACGGATCTCACATGTATATCGGACTTGATCTCGGGACCTCCGGTCTCAAAGCCCTGCTGATGGACGCGGATCAATGCGTTGTGGCGGAGGCCAATGCGGGGCTCACCAACGAGCGCCCGCACGATGGCTGGTCGGAACAGGACCCGGCCAGTTGGTTGGCGGCCTGCGACACGGTCATGGCGGCTTTGAAATCGCAGGCGGATCTGTCGGCTGTGAAGGGCATCGGCCTGTCGGGCCAGATGCATGGCGCGACACTTCTGGATGCGTCCGATCAGGTCCTGCGTCCTTGCATCCTGTGGAATGACACGCGCGCTTATCGCGAGGCCGCTGCGCTGGACGCCGATCCGCAGTTTCGGGCGATTACGGGCAACATCGTCTTTCCCGGCTTCACCGCGCCAAAGCTTGCTTGGGTCAAAAACAATGAGCCGGACACCTTCGAATCGACCACCAAGGTTTTGCTTCCGAAGGATTATCTGCGTCTCTACCTGACCGGAGAATTCGTCGGCGAAATGTCCGACAGCGCCGGCACCGCCTGGTTTGACACATCGGCGCGGGATTGGTCGGACGCGCTTTTGGCGGCCACCGACATGGATCGTAGCTACATGCCGCGACTGGTCGAAGGCTCGGAAGTGTCCGGCCAATTGCGCCCGGACCTTGCGGCCCAATGGGGCGTGTCACCGTCTTGCGTGATCGCCGGCGGCGGGGGCGACAATGCCGCCTCGGCCATCGGTGTGGGTGTTGTCAAAGCCGGACAGGCTTTCGTGTCGCTCGGCACCTCCGGCGTGTTGTTCGCGGCCAATGACGGCTATCAACCGGACGCGGAAACCGCCGTTCACACCTTTTGCCACGCTTTGCCGGACACCTGGCACCAGATGGGGGTGATCCTGGCGGCCACCGACGCGCTCAATTGGTACGGCCGGTTCGTGGGTAAGGGCGCGGCGGATCTGACGGCCAATCTCGGCGCACTCAAAGCGCCCGGAAAGACGCAATTCTTGCCCTATTTGGGCGGCGAACGCACGCCTTTGAACGATGCCGCGATCCGGGGCGCCTTCACGGGTCTCGAACACGCGACCGACACGGCGTCGGGCACTCGCGCGGTGCTCGAAGGGGTCACTTTCGCCATCAAGGATTGCGCCGAGGCGCTGGCCGCGACCGGCACCAAGATCGACCGGCTTTTGGCCGTCGGCGGCGGCTCGAAATCGCACTATTGGCTGGAGGCCATCGCCACCGCTTTGGGCGTGCCGGTGGATCTTCCGGTGGCGGGCGATTTCGGCGGCGCATTCGGTGCCGCGCGTCTGGGCATGATGGCCGCGACCGGCGGCGGTGCAGAGATCGCCACGGCACCACGCATCCAAGCCACCATCGACCCGATTTCCGATTTGACAGCGGGTTATGACGACGGGTTCGCCCGCTTCAAAACCGCACAACACGCACTCAAGAGGCTGACATGACAGAGTTTTTCAAAGACATCCCACAGATTGCATATGAAGGCCCAGAGAGCGCCAACGAATTCGCCTTCAAACATTACAACCCCGATGAGGTGGTGATGGGCAAGCGGATGGAGGACCATCTACGCTTTGCCGTCGCCTATTGGCACAGCTTTGCCTATGAGGGCGGCGATCCGTTTGGCGGGCGAACCTTTGATCGTCCGTGGTTCGGCGAGGGTATGGAGAAGGCGAAAATGAAGGCCGATGTGGCCTTCGAGATGTTCGACATCCTGCAAGCGCCGTTCTTCTGTTTCCACGACCTCGATGTGCGGCCCGAGGGCGCGACATTTGCCGAGAACAAACGCAATCTGGAGGAGATCGTCGATTATTTCGCCGAGAAGATGGAAGGCTCGAAAACGAAACTTCTGTGGGGCACCGCGAACCTGTTTACCAATCGCCGTTTTATGGCAGGATCGGCCACCAACCCGGACCCGGATGTGTTCGCCTATTCCGCCGCGACGATCAAATCCTGCATGGATGCGACGATCAAACTGGGCGGTCAGAACTATGTCCTTTGGGGCGGGCGCGAGGGCTATGAGACGCTCTTGAATACCGATCTCGGCAAAGAGGCGGATCAAGCGGCGAAGATGCTTGAAATGGTGGTCGACTACAAACATAAGATGGGCTGGGACGGTGCCATTCTGGTCGAGCCGAAGCCGCAGGAGCCCTCGAAGCACCAATATGATTTCGACGTTGCGACCGTTTATGGCTTCCTCAAGCGATACGGGTTTGAGAATGAAGTGAAAATGAACATCGAACAGGGCCACGCTATTCTGGCGGGACATTCGTTTGAGCATGAGCTGGCGCTGGCGGCCTCTTTGGGCATCCTCGGCTCCATCGACATGAACCGCAACGATTATCAATCCGGTTGGGACACCGACCAATTCCCCAATGCGCCTCATGAGGTGGCGCTGGCCTATTACGAGGTGCTCAAAGCGGGCGGCTTCACCACCGGCGGCACCAATTTCGACGCCCGCATCCGGCGGCAATCTCTGGACGCGGAAGACCTGATCCTGGCCCATGTCGGCGGCATGGATATGTGCGCGCGGGGGCTGAAGGCGGCCGCCGCGATGTTGGAAGACGGGCGTCTGGAAGACGCGCGGACGGCGCGTTATGCCGATTGGGACAGCCCAGTGAATGCAGAGATGCTGAAAAACGGCGATCTGGACAGCATTCAGGCGCGGGTGCTGGCCGAAGACATCAACCCGGAGCCGCGCTCTGGGCGGCAGGAGCGATTGGAAAACCTTGTGAGTTCCTTCATCTGACATAAGAAGGCGGGGAATTTCCCCGCCTTTTTGAGTATTTACGCCAGGAAAAAGATCAAGACCTGAGCGTGCGGCGGATGGCGTCGGTCCAGCCGCTGTATTTGTCTTCGCGCGTGGCCTCGTCCATCTCGGGGGAGAATGTCGCCTCCGCTTGCCACTCTTTGGCAAACTCGTCTGGCGGCGGGCAAAGGCCCACGGCCAGCCCCGCGAGATAAGCGGCGCCCAAAGCTGTGGTCTCCAGGTTCTTCGGCCGATCCACCGGCGCGCCCAGAATGTCGGCGAGGAATTGCATCGCGAAAGGATTGGCCGACAAGCCGCCATCGACGCGCAGGGTGGTCTCTTGCGGCGCGGTCCAATCGGTGTGCATGGCCTCAACGAGATCCCGCGTCTGGTAGCCGACGCTTTCGAGTGCGGCGCGGGCAAAGTCATTCGGGCCGGTGTTGCGGGTGAGGCCAAAAATCGCCCCACGCGCCTCCGAATCCCACCACGGCGCACCGAGGCCGGTGAAGGCGGGGACGAGGTAGAGGCTTTGCTCCGGGTCGGCGCATGGCCATCTCCAAGGTGTCGGAGGCCTGTTCAATGACGCCAAAACCGTCGCGCAGCCATTGCACCACGGCGCCTGCGATAAAGATCGAGCCTTCGAGCGCGTAGGTCACCTTGCCATCCAATTGATAGGCGATGGTGGTCAGCATGCGGTGGTCGGATCGCACCGGGGTCTCGCCGGTGTTCAACAGCGCGAAACAGCCGGTGCCATAGGTGGATTTCATCATGCCGGGGGTGAAACAGGCTTGGCCGACGGTGGCCGCCTGTTGATCGCCTGCGACGCCGCGAATGGGGATCGCTTCGCCAAAGAGCGTGGTTTCGTCGAAGTCGCCGGAGCTGTCGCGCACATCGGGGAGAATCTCGACGGGGATGTCGAGGCGCGCGCAGATGGTCTCGTCCCAAGCGCCCTCGTGGATGTTGTAGAGCATGGTGCGGCAGGCGTTGGTGGCGTCCGTTGCATGCACCCGGCCTTCGGTGAGCTGCCAGATCAGCCATGTGTCGACCGTGCCGAATTTGAGTGTCCCGGCCTTGGCCATCTCGCGCGCGCCGTCATGTTGGTCCAAAATCCACGCCAGTTTCGTCGCGGCGAAATAGGGATCGAGCAACAACCCGGTGCGGGCGGTCACCTCGTCCTCAAATCCCTCTTCGCGCAGCCGGGCACAGAGATCGGCGGTGCGACGGTCCTGTCAGACGATGGCGCGATGCAAAGGCTCGCCGGTCATCGCGTCCCAGGCCACGGTGGTTTCGCGTTGATTGGTCAGCCCCAGTGCGGTCGGCGTGGCACCGGTTTCCGCCAGGACCTGCGTCACGCAATGTTTCGAGCAGTGCCACAGATCCATCGCCTCATGTTCGACCCAGCCGGAATGCGGAAAATGCTGGTCGAATTCTTCCTGCGCGCTGGTGATGGGGCGGAGCCCCACGTCATAGAGGATCGCGCGCGTCGAGGTGGTGCCTTGGTCGAGGGCCAGAATGCTGTCGGTCATGAGGCCTCCCTTTCTCAAGGGGATAGGGCGGCTTTTATCCCTCGACAAGCAGCGGCACGTGTTGGCGCATCCAGTCGTCGATTGCGGCGATCTCGGCGGCGGTGAGACGCAGGCCAAGCTTGGTGCGCCGCCAGATCACATCTTCGACCTCGCGGGCGAATTCCTCGCGGATCAGATAGCGCAGCTCCGCCTCGGTCAGCCCATGGCCGAAATCGCGCCCCATGTCGGAGGCGCCGACCACATCCTCGAAAATTCCCGCCGCATTGCGGCCGTAGAGATGGACGAGACGTTCGGCAGCGTCCGGGCTCAGAAACGGGAATTGCAGAATGAGAGAGGTGACTTGTTCCTTGTCGCGGCCATAGGTGAAGCCGCCCGGCAGAGCGGCGCCTTTGGTCCAGGGCTGTTTCATCGTGACATGACCGCTGAGCTTGTCCAAGGCGGCCTCGGCGAGTTTGCGGTAGGTGGTGATCTTGCCGCCGAAGACATTGAGCAAAGGCGGGCCGTTTTCAACGAGCGAAAGCACATATTCGCGGGTCGCGGCGGTGGCACTTGAGGCGCCGTCCTCATAGAGCGGGCGGACGCCGGCGAAGGAATGCACCACATCGGCCTGGGTCAGCGGCGTCTTGAGATATTGGTTCGCGAAATCAAGGAGGTAGCGCTTTTCTTCAAAGGTTGCTTCGGCCACCAGCGGATCGGCCTCATGCGGGGCTTCGGTGGTGCCGATCATGGTGAAATCGCGCTGGTAGGGCAGGAAAAAGATGATGCGCCCGTCAGAGCCCTGGAGGAAATAGGCCTTGTCGTGCTCATAGAGCCGGTTGACGACGATATGCGAACCGCGCAAGAGGCGGACGCGCTCAGAAGAGTTGACCCCGATCACGCCTGTGACGATATCGGCGACCCAAGGCCCGCCCGCGTTGACCAAAGCCTTGGCTTTGAATGTGCCTTGTCCTTCGACCTCAATCACCCAATGATCCACCTCACGCCGCGCGGAGGTGACCTTGGCCCGCGTCATGATCTTGGCGCCCAAATCCCGCGCGTCCATGGCGTTCAACACCACAAGGCGGGCGTCATTCACCCAGACATCGGAATATTCGAACGCGTGTTTGAACATCTCCTTCAAGGGCGCGCCCTCGGGGCGGCCCTTGAGATCATAGCCGGTGGTGCCGGGTAGGATTTTGCGTTTGCCCAGATGGTCATACATCCAAAGCCCGATGCGGATGATCCAGCCGGGGCGCTGGCCTTTGAGCCAGGGCATGGTGTATTTCAACAGCTTCGAGATCGGCGTGTCGGCGTCGAACCGCATCTCTTTCGAGAGCGGCAGGACAAAGCGCATCGGAAAGGCGATATGCGGCATGGCTTGCAATAGCACCTCGCGCTCTTCCAAAGCCTCGCGCACCAGACGGATTTCGCCGTATTCGAGATAGCGCAATCCACCGTGAAAAAGTTTCGAGGAGGCCGAAGACGTCGCCTGCGCCAGATCGCCCATCTCGGCCAGCGCGACCTTAAGCCCACGCCCCGCCGCATCGCGGGCGATGCCACAGCCATTGACCCCGCCGCCGATGATGAAGAGGTCGAGGAGGGCGTCTTTTTCGGATGCTTTGGGCATGTCTGGGGAGGTCATGTCATGCTTTGCAAAATGAAACTGTCTGTTGTTAACGGTGACTCTGTGCGGAAAATTGTCAAGAAAAGGTTTTTTGACCAGAGATTTAGGCGCGCGTCGGGGAAAAGACTGCGTAAAAGCAAAGTTAAACCTCGCGGATCGCCGAGATGGTCTTGTCATTTCAGGTTGTCATTCCCGGGCTGATCGGAGACCCTGCGGGAAAGTCCATAAAGAGGCGGTGCCGATGAAATTCTTCCCCATGTTCCTGCGCATGATCGAGCGCGATGTCGTCATCATCGGTGGCGGTGAAACGGCGGCGCAAAAGGCCCGCCTTATGCTCAAGACCGAGGCGCGGATCGTCTTGGTGGCGCCGGAGCTTGAGCCGGAACTGGCCGCTTTGGTGGCCGAAGGGCGCGCGGTGCAGCACGCGGGCGAGATCACCGACGATCTTTTTGCCAACGCCGCGCTGGTGTTTGTCTGCACCGAAGATGAGGTGCGCGATTCCGAGCTCTATCATGTGGTGCGCGCGGCGGGCGCCTTGGTCAATGTCGTCGACCGGCCGGATCTCTGCGAGGCGAACACCCCCTCTCTGGTGGACCGCGATCCTTTGGTGGTGGCGATCGGCACCGAAGGCGCAGCGCCGGTTTTGGCCCGTCAGATCAAGACCCGTCTGGAGGAGATGCTCGAGCCGCGACTGGGCGATCTCGTCGCCCTTGGCGGGCGGCTCCGGGACCATGTGGCCGAAGAGGTGCCGCGCGCCAAACGACGGGCGTTCTGGCGCTGGGTCTATGCGGAAACGCCGCGACGGCTCTTTGCCAAAGGCGCCGAGCGCGAGGCCGCCAAAGTGATCAAGGCGGCGATTGCCGAGGGCGGTGCCCCTGAGGAGGGCTCGATGGGCGGGCAGGGCGCCATCACGCTTTTGCCGGTCGGAAGTCTGGACCCGGACCTGATGACGCTCCGCGCCGTACAGCGGTTGCAAGAGGCCGATCTGGTGATCTGTGCCGAGGCCAAGTTTGCGCCCATGCTGGAACTCGCGCGGCGCGATGCGGAACGGGTCATCGTGGGGCAAAGTTACGGCACCGAAGAGTGGCTTTTGTCGGATCAGCGCAAGGTGATCATGGCGAAATGCGAGGCGGGCGGGCGCGTGGTCTGGCTGGTCAGTCGCCGGGACGCCGAACGCGCGGCATTGGGCCTGCCGGAAGACATCGAACGCGTTCCCGCAGTCCGGGTTTAGGGCGTGAGTTTAAGGAGAAGATCATGAGCGATTTGGAACATCGGATTGCCGTGGCGCGCGGCGAGGCGCCCGCAGATATTGTGCTCAAGAACGGTTCGATCTTTGATCTCATGACCGGCGAATTGATCGTCGGTGACGTGGCCATCGTGGGCGACCGGATCGCCGGTGTCTTTGAGCGCTACGAGGGGCATCGCGAGATCGACGTCACCGGGCAGGTGATTGTGCCCGGTTTCATCGACACGCATTTGCACATCGAAAGCTCTCTGGTGACGCCCTTTGAGTTCGACCGCTGCGTCCTGCCGCGCGGCGTGACGACAGCGATCTGCGACCCGCATGAGATCGCCAATGTCATCGGCCTGCCGGGCATCCGCTATTTTCAGGAGGCCTCCGAGCACACGTTGATGTCGATCCGGGTGCAGCTTAGCTCCTGCGTGCCGTCAACGCATATGGAGACGGCGGGGGCCGAGCTTTTGGCCGATGATTTGAAGGAGGTCATGGGACATCCGTCCGGCATCGGTCTGGCGGAATTCATGAACTATCCAGGCGTGATTTACCGCGACAGGCAAGCGATGAAGAAACTCCGCCTCTTCGAGGACGCCCATATCGACGGGCACTGTCCGCAACTGTCTGGTGCGGATCTAAATGCCTATATCTCGGCAGGTATTCGAACGGAGCATGAGGCGACCACCGTCGAGGAGGCCCGCGAGAAGCTGCGCAAGGGCATGCGGGTGCTGATCCGTGAGGGCTCAGTGTCCAAAGACATGCATGCGTTGCAGCCGCTTTTGACCCATCTGACCGCGCCCTATATGTGCCTCTGCACTGACGACCGCAACCCGCTGGACATTGGCGAGCATGGTCATTTGGATTACGTCATTCGCACTTTGATTGCGCTTGGAAGCCCGGCTTTGGCCGTCTACCGTGCGGCGACTTTGTCGGCGGCCGAGGCCTTTGGGTTGAAAGATCGTGGCATGATCGCGCCGGGCAAACGCGCCGATATTGTGGTGCTGGACAGTCTCGAAAAATGTAACGCGCAGAGGGTTTTCGCGGGCGGAATTGAAGTAAATGACGCCGCCTTCGCCGCGCGGGGTCATGTGGCACCTGTGGGCCGTGGCTCGGTCAAAGCGCCCAAGGTCACGCCGGAGCAGTTCCGCACCACCGGCAACCGCGAAGAGGTCGATGTGATCGGCATCATCGAGGGCAAGATCATCACCGAACATCTGCACGAAACCGTGCCCATCGTCGATGGCGACAAGGCCCCGGACCCCGCGCGTGATCTGTCCCGGATCACCGTCATCGAACGCCACGGCAAGAATGGCAATATCGCCTCTGGGTTTGTCAAAGGTTTCGGTCTTAAAGCGGGCGCGATTGCCTCCACCGTCTGTCACGATCACCACAATATCGCCTGTGTTGGGGTCGATTACGCCGATATGGCGCTGGCCGCGAACCGCCTGTCGGAGATCGAAGGCGGCTTTGTCGTGGTGAAAGACGGCAAGGTTTTGGCCGAGCTGGCGCTGCCTGTGGCGGGGCTTATGAGCCTTGAGCCCTTCGAAGTGGTGCGCGATGATCTGGTCGATCTGCGCGCGGCGGCCTCCTCCTTGGGGGTCACGTTGGAAGAGCCGTTCTTGCAGCTGGCATTTCTGGCGCTGCCGGTCATTCCGGCGCTCAAAATCACCGACCGGGGCATGGTCGATGTGACGAGGTTCGAGATCATCGCCTGACAGATTTTCGACCTCTGAAACTCAGCCCGCCCTCCGCAAAGAGGCGGGCTTTTTGCTCTGTCACAATAAGTGAACTGTTTGGTTTACTTTTGGGAATTTTACATATTGACGAAATCGTCAAAGTGACCAAATTAGAGACAAGACAGAACGCTTTTGAAAGGAGAGAATTATGAAAAAGCTGATCCTGCCCGCCCTCCTTCCCGTGGTGGTCCTGCTCACGCTTTCTGGCTGCGCAGACGGCAAATATCCCGTGTCGCAATGCACCACGTCGGATCACTATCCGGTGGCCTGCCAAAATATCGAAGAGGGGCAAAGCCCGGCCGATCTCGAACCGGTGCAAGTGCCGGCCTTTACCGGGGCTTAAATATCAGTAACCGCGCGCCAGATTGACCACATCGGACAGCGGCGCGCCTGCGATCAGGGCGCTCAGATTGCTGAGCGTTTTTTGCTCAAAGCGTGCGCGTTCCGCCGTGCCGCCCTTGTAGGATTCATGCGGGGTCAAAAGCACCTTCGGATGGGTCCAGATCGGATCATCGGCCCGGGGCGGTTCGGGATGGGTGACGTCGAGCGTCGCCTTGCCCAGCCGCCCCGCATCCAAAGCCCGCAAAAGCGCCGCCTGATCCACCAACGCCCCGCGCGCCACGTTGATCAGATGCAGCCCCGGTTTGGCCTGGGACAACAGAGCGTCATTCACCATCGACTCGGTCTCCGGCGTGTGGGGCATCGCCAGAACGACGTGATCGGAGCCTGCCATGACCTCCTCGGCAGTGGCGCAGGGGGTGATCGCATCGGGCACCTCCTCCCAAACCCCACGTCGCGTCGCCAGCACCCGCATGTCAAAGGCCCGCGCACGTTTCGCCACCGCCTCGCCGATGGCACCATAGCCGATGAGGCCTAGGGTCTTGCCCTCCAAAGTGCCGAAAACCCGCGTGCCCCAATCGTCCAAAGATGAGGTGCGCGCCGCGAAAATGTCCTTTTCGACCAAAAGCATCGCCGCCATGACATATTCGGCGATCTGCGGTGCGGTCAGGCCGCGACCGTTTGTGACGATCCGGTCCCGCATCAGCCAATCGGGATAGATCTCGATCCCGGCGGAAAAGGTCTGCACCCATTTGAGATGTGGCATCTCCATCTGCGGCGCCTCAGCCCAGGACCGAAAGGCGCGCGTCACCAAGATCTCTGTCTCCTGAGGCAAATCCCAAGGGCGCTCGCGGTCGAAATGGTCGATCACCCGAGGCGCGCTTGGGTGCGCCGCGAGGGTGCGGCCAAAGTCCTCGTCGATTTGGTTGACGATCACGGGTGTGTGCATGTGGGGCTCTTTCGGCGAACAGTTTCAAAGCCTTGGTAACGGTCAAAGCCCGCAGAGGAAAGTCCCTCTTAGTGCATGGCGGGAAGGCCTCGGTGCGCCTCCGGCCCCGCTACAGCACCACCGCGATCGCATCAATTTCGACGTGAACACGGCTGTCGAAAAGCGCGGCCACACCGATCAGGGCGCTGGCGGGCAGGTCGCATTGATATAGCGATCCCTGACGGCGCGAATGAGCGCCACGTCGTCCGCTTCAAGGTCGCGGACATAGAGGGTCAGCCGGGCCACGTCGGCAAACGTGGTTCCGGCGGCCTGAAGTGTGGCATTCATATTCTGAAACACCTGCTCGAGTTGTGCCTCAAGGGTCGGTCCGGCAACCGTCCCGTCTGGTCCCAGCGGCACATGTCCCGACAGGAACAAAAGCTGGCCACTGTTCACGCGCATCGACTGAGAGATGTTGGGAATGTTGATTTGGGCGGGGTTGATCGCCCGCAGATGTGGCACTTGTTCCATTCTGTCGCCTTCTGAGAAAGAGGTGGAGGGTCGGGATGTCAGGATCGTGGCAGGGCATGGCCTTTGTCCAACCCCCATGAATCGTGCAGCCATTTCTCGGTGCCGTGATGGCCCGGAAAGGTGATCCAGTGAATGTCGCGCTCGAAGACCATCACCTTGCGGTCCGCCCCGACGATGACCCACATCCAGAGGCCATCCGCGGTATTGCGCATTTTCACCTTGATGCCGGTCAGCGTGAGGGTTTCCGTGTGCGCGTCGCGGGTAACGCGCAGCGGTTCGTCATGGGTGTCGACCCAACTGACCTTGAGGCCCGGCAAGAGATCGGGGGCCGAGGCGCGCAAAAAGTCCATCGCGATGGTTAAAGCTTCGTCTTGCGAGGGCAACTCATCGCCGACGAGGTCGAGGTCCATGCGGGCAAAGCCCTTGAGCCGGCCGGAGTCGGAGATCACGGTGCTGAAATGCTCGCCGCCAAGCGTCGCGTTGCGCCCATCCTTGCGCTCGTAGCGCAGCAGTTCGGCGTGTTCGCCGTCTACTGTGACGGGGCGGCGGGCCACCTCTTGGTATCCCGCGGGCAGCACGGAGGCGATCGTCTCGCTGGCTGTTTGGGCTGTCAAGGTCATGGTCTGTCCTTTCGAGGTGTCCGCCTGTGCAACGGAGGCCGCGTTGGCGACGAAGAAGCTGAGGGCGGTGAGGGCGAGCGAGACGCGTTTTCGGAGCATGTGGAGGGATCCTTGTCGTGTGTGGCAAAGTGATCGAGGAACTTGAGTTGGTCTTGAATAGTAAGCTAACGTTAGGTGTAGATTGAGGGGGCGTGTCGCGCCGGGTCGAGGAGACTTAGCTTTGCTGGGCTTCTGAGATAAGCTGTTCCATACGGGCGATATTGTCCTGCACATCGCGCCTGAAGGCAGTCAGGTCCTGAATTTGACTGTCAGCCTTGGCAAGCTGGGCGTGGAGAATTTCCAACACCTTTTCCTTGCCCTGAATGCCGGTTGCGTCCACGAAATACAGGTCCAGAACGGCAGAGATTTCATCGAGATTGAGGCCGATCCGCTTGAGTGCGGCGATCTTTTCGAGCCTCTTGAGCGTCTCGTCATCGTAATAGCGGTAGCCCGCGCCCAAACATGTCAATGAGGGGCGCGATCAAGTCGATTTCAAAGCTGCATTTGCGATAAATCAATGCCGGGCCGGTGTGAATGTATTCAATGGGGTGAATTTATACCAAGCGCGAGGTGACTCGTGTGAAGGGAGGAGCCCATGCACGCCACTGGTCATAGACAGCTACTCGTCAGCTTAGCTTTCGGCCTGAGCGCCAGCGTCGCCTTCGCTCAAGACGCGATGCCGCAGATGCCGGGGGACGGCTCGACGGCGGATCACTCGAAATTCGAGATCCTGCAACAGGAGTTCAAATCCGGTCCCGAGGTCACGGCGGCCTGCCTGTCGTGCCACACCGAGGCCGACGATCAGGTCATGCATTCGATCCACTTCCAGTGGGAATTCGACAATCCGGCGACCGGCCAGACGCTTGGCAAATCCAAGGTGATCAATGCTTTTTGCGGCAACGTCGTCGGCAATGAGCCGCGCTGTACCTCGTGCCACGCGGGCTATGGCTGGGACGACATGCACGAAGCGCCGCCGCAGCAATCGACTGCGGTCGACTGCCTCGTCTGTCACGACCAATCCGGGCAATATACGAAACTCGCGACCGGGGCAGGGCACCCGCCTCTGGGCGACATCCCGGGCCAGCCGGTCAGCGGGAAAACGATCACAGGCGCCGACGCCTGGGCGGTCGATCTGATGAAATCGGCGCAGTCGGTGGGCATGCCGACGCGCGAGAATTGCGGCCAGTGCCATTTCTACGGCGGCGGCGGCGACAATGTGAAACACGGCGATCTGAGTTCCGCACTCTATGACCCGGATGTGCACACCGATGTGCATATGTCGAAAGACGGTGCCAATATGGTCTGCTCCGATTGCCACACGGAAGACAGCCACACTTGGGCCGGATCGCGCTACCTGGTGGACGCGAAGGACACGGTGGGGCTTGGTCATCCGGGCGAGGAACGGTTTTCGGCCTCTTGTGAAAGCTGCCACAGCGACAGCCCGCATGAGGGCGATCTCATGGCGATCAAGCTCAATGACCACGTCGACAAAGTCGCCTGTCAGACCTGTCACATCCCGGAATTCGCCCGCGGAGGCGTGGCGACCAAGACCTATTGGGACTGGTCCACGGCGGGGCGGCTGAACGAGGTCGGCCAACCGATTGCCGAACATAACTTCACCCAAAGCGACGGGCAGGAGTTGCACACCTACCTGACCATCAAAGGTGATTTCGACTGGGGCGAGAATGTCGAACCCTATTACGCCTGGTTCAACGGCGCGGTGGAATACACTTTGCCAGAAGAAGAGATCGACCCGACAGAAGTCGTCGAGATCAACAAGGTGCTAGGCACGCCCGACGGCGAAGACAGCCGCATCTGGCCGTTCAAACGCATGGTCGGGCGGCAATCCTATGACGCGGGCTACAACAAGCTGGCCTATTCCCACGTCTGGGGGCCGACCACGGACACGGCGTTTTGGACCAATTACGATTGGTCGAAAGCCATCGAGGCGGGGATGAAAGCGGCGGGATCGCCGTACTCCGGCGAATACGGCTTTATCGACACTTATATGTATTGGCCGATCACCCATATGGTCGCGCCGGCTGACGAGGCGATGGATTGTGTCGAATGCCATGCCGAGGATGGGCGGCTCGTGGGGCTTGCGGGCGTGGTGATGCCGGGCACCGATCCGAATTCCATCGTCGGTCGGCTGGGGCAGATTCTGGTCCTCTTGACCGCACTGGGCGTCATCGGCCACGGCATTTTGCGCCTCATCACACGCGGTAAAGGAGGGACCCACCCATGACCAAACGGATCGTCAAGGTTTACCCCCGGTTTGAACGGCTCTGGCACTGGACGCAGGCGCTTTTGATTGCGGTGCTGATGTTCACCGGCCTGCGGGTGAGCGGCGTGCATGCGCTCATTCCCTTCGGACCCGCCGTCATTTTGCACACTCTGGCCGCGCTCACGCTTCTGGTCGTGTGGATTTTCGCCACCTTCTGGCTTTTCACCACCGGCACATGGCGGCAATTCCTGCCGAAGGTCGAGGGCATGCTGGCCACCGCGCGCTACTATGCTTACGGCATCTTCAAAGGCGAGGAACCGCCCTACCAAAAGCAATATTGGCGCAAACACAATCCGCTTCAGGCCGCGACCTATTTCGGGCTGAAATGGTTTGTCTTCCCAGTGATCTGGGTCACGGGGATCATCTACCTGACCTATAATTTCTGGGACAGCGGGGCTGACAGCACCTTCGTCTTGCAGGTGGTGCGCAACATTCACCTTCTGGCGGCCTATGTGATCTTCGCCTTCGTCATCGCGCATATCTATCTTTTGACCACAGGCCACGGGTTTCGCGACCATGTCCGTCCGATGGTGACTGGCTATGAGGAGATCGACCTGACCCCGGAGCAGGAGGCCTATTTCGAGGCCAACACGCCGGATCGGTTGAAACCTCTGGAGCCAGCTGAGTAAACGCACTGTCTCAGAAACACGAAACGGCGCCTCAATCGGGCGCCGTTTTTTGTATGACATTCCGTTCGTCTGGCATTCAGTTCGAAAGAGAGACTGCCGTTCCAGAAACATCGCGGCAAGACCAGCTGAGAGGGCAGACGTGAGGCGCGCTGATCTTTGTATTGATCACAGCGTCGGCGCCAAGCTCGGCGGCCTCGATCCGCAATTTCTGCTCTGCATCTGCAACCGTTGGCGTCGGATGAAAGACCGTTGGTTTGCCAACACTGGCCACAATCTGCCCGAGTTCCGTGTAGCGGCCGCCGTTGATCGTCGCGGCTTCGGACAATGTAATCTGATCGACGGGCGTTGCGGAATTTTGCGCGGCTGCGGCGGCCTGTTTGTCGAGCTGAGCCGGGTAGGCCATGGGGTCAACACAGGCGGTCAACAGCAGCAGAGGGAGGGGCAGGAAAATCTTTTTCATCTCAAAGGCTCTTTTTTGAAAGGGGACATCACGTCTGATTGCGAAACGGGCATAGCAAGAAAAAACCTGTCCGACCAGTAAACCTGTGCGACCAAGTACATCAGCCAAAAACAAAAAAGCCGCCCGGACTGGGGCGGCCTTCACGCTGTTCGGGATCAGCTTTTTGTCTTAACCGTTCCAGGAGCGAACCACGCCGCAATCCATGTGAACGAAGTTGGAGCCACGGTAGGTGCCAACCCCGCCTGCGGAACAGGCTTTCGCGGCGGAGGCCATTTGCGACACGGAACGCGACTTGAGCCGCAAATCGGCCGCCTGCGCTTTCATGTGCAGCGAGTTCTTCGCAACACCGCGCGAGCGCGAACGCAGCATGGCATTGGTTTCAGGGGAGCGGTAACCGGACAAAAGCATATAGGGCTCGTCGGTTTCCATCAGGCGGTGCGCGGCAGTCATGATGTCGACGGTGCGCGCATCCACGGCCTTGATTTTGGAATTCCGCCAGTCGCGAAAGAAATAGGTGATCTCTTTCAGGGCGTCGGGGATATATTCGCCTTCGACCCAATAGATGGTGTCGATGCTCTCACCCGTCCGGCCCGAATACATGTTGATCCGTCGCACATCGCCGGAGCCGCGCAGAAAGCCTGCGGCATTGGCATATACTGGTGCTGCACTGATTGCGGTTGCTGCAAAACCGCGAAGAAGTCCCCGGCGTGTGAGCACGCCCGTTGATTTCAATGTCATTCTCTCAAAGCGTCCCGTCGCTTACCTGTTCCCGCCTCATGCGGTTTGACTTTAGATACGCCGCTACACGCGGCTTATATGTCGTTCTCTGCAGCTTTCTTGCTGCTTGTTCCGACATTCTTAACCAAGACTTTCGGCAGAACAATGACCTTGATCAGGCAAACATGCCATTTTTCGGTCTTGTCCACGATTTTCGCCCGTATCGCCGACCACTGGCCCGCTTTCGGTGTCGATCCATCCTGGGGGAGCAACATCCCTGCTGCTCTGACGCGGTTATGGCATATTGTGATTCTTGGGCCAAGCGCCGGTTTTGTCGCAGAGCTTAACAACGGGTAAAATCGGCGGGTTTTTGCGCAAAATGGTATGTAAGACCTTACCAAAAGGAACAATTTCCACCTCTTTGCGTTGCCCTGCGCGGCAGATCACATCTGCGATATGCTGTGGGGGATCCTCTTGGAGATCTGCGGGCATGCGGCAACCCGAACGTGGAAAGCTCAGGTTTTAAGGGGAAAAACCACGTTTTTCTCCCTTTTGTGAAAACTGTTGTGGAATTGGCACAGGGGCGTATCCCCGCATTCTTCCCCCCTGACGAAGCCCCGCGAACTCCTGTACGCTTGTTCGGACTGACTGCTGCCCCATTCTTGCGTTTTCGCCAAGATTCCATCCACGTTCCCTCCAAGCTTCCCGAGGACCGATATGTTTTTTTCGCCGGTTTCCCTTGCCGCACCGCGCACCGACAAAATGATCGCCACCACAAAAAAACGCAAAACGCCGAGTCTCAAAGCCGGGATGATTGCCCTAAGCCTCGCCCTGACAAGCGTGCCCCTTGTCTTTGCACCGCAGCCGGTGCAGGCCCAGCAGGTCAGCGCCTTCATGCAATCCGTGGCCGAAGCGGCGTCTTCCTCGAAGGTTCTGTCGGAATTCTACCGGTCCAACGGTTACAAACCGGTCTTTGCGGATCAAAGTGCGCGCGCCAAAGCCCGGCGTCAGGCTTTGCTGCGCGCCGTCGAGGCCGCCCCGGACAAAGGCCTCGCGCCTTATGACACCACGCTCCTGGAAGCCAACCTGCGCGCGATCAAATCCGACCGCGATCTGGGCCGCGCTGAAGTGGCGCTGGCGCTGCTCTTTCTCGATTACGCTCGCGACGTCCAGACCGGCCAGCTGATCCCGTCCCGCATCGACGCAGGCCTCGTGCGTCAGGTGCCGTACCGCGACGGCCTTGAGGTGCTCACCAATTTCACCCAATCCAACCCGCAGGCCTATCTGCGCAAGCTCGAACCCAGCTCGCCGGAATATACCCGCCTGTTGAAAGAAAAGGCCAAGCTCGAAGACCGGATCGCCCATGGCGGCTGGGGACAGACGGTGCCGGGCGGCAAATACGAACTCGGCGCGACGGGCAATGGCGTGATCATCCTGCGCAACCGTCTGATGGCGATGGGCTACCTGCCGCGCTCGGCGGCGACCAGCTATGACGCCAAGATGCAAAAAGCTGTGCAGCAGTTCCAGATGGACCACGGCTTGACCTCTGACGGGGTCGCCGGGCCCTCGACCATCGAAGAAATCAACCTCAGCCCAGAGAAGCGTCTCGCGTCCATTCTCGTGGCTCTGGAACGCGAGCGCTGGATCAACATGCCTTTGGGCGAGCGTCATATCTGGGTCAACCTGACGGATTTCTCCGCCAAGATCGTCGATCATGGTCGCGTGACCTTTGAGACCCGCTCGGTGATCGGTCAAAACACCGGCGATCGCCGCAGCCCGGAGTTTTCCGACGAGATGGAGCATCTGGTCATCAATCCGACCTGGAACGTGCCGCGCTCAATCGCCGTCAAGGAATACCTGCCGATGATGCAGCGGAACCCGAACGCCGCCGGTCACCTGCGTTTGGTGGACAGCCGCGGGCGCACTGTGAACCGCGCCAATGTGGATTTTTCGCAATACACGACCCGCAGCTTCCCGTTCAACCTCAAGCAACCGCCGTCGAGCCGCAACGCCTTGGGTCTCGTGAAGTTCATGTTCCCGAACAAATACAACATCTACCTGCATGATACGCCCTCGAAGAGCCTCTTTGGCCGTGAGGTCCGCGCCTTCTCGCATGGCTGTATTCGGCTGCAACAACCCTTTGATTTTGCTTACGCTTTGCTTGCGAAACAGACCTCTGACCCGGAGGGATTCTTTCAGGCCAAATTGCGCACCGGCGTCGAGACGCATGTGCCGCTTGAAAAACATGTGCCGGTGCACCTGATCTACCGCACCGCCGTAACGCAGCCGAAAGGCGGCATGGAATATCGTCGTGACATCTACGGTCGGGACGCGAAAATCTGGGCCGCGTTGCAGAGCAAGGGCGTGCAACTGCATTCTGTTGGCGGGTAATTGCAAAGCCTGATCAAGAGTTTGAAACAGAGCTGAAACATTGAGGCGTTCGGGGGCATCTTCGGACGCCTTTGCTTTGCAAAGTCGCGCAAAACGCCTATGTCACCTGCAAGACTGACGGAGATTTCAAATGCCCATCACCATTGCCGAGCTTGCCGCCTCATTGAACGCCCCTTTCGAGGGCGACGGGGGGCTTGTCGTCGCGGCCGCGCGTGAACCGCAGGACGCGGGCGCAGGCGATCTGGCGCTGGCGATGGACCCGCGCTTTGCCGATCATCTCGCCAAGGGCGCGGCCCAGGCGGCTGTCCTCTGGGAGGGTGCCGATTGGCAGGCGCTGGGTCTGAAAGCCGCCATTCTCGTCAAACGCGCACGTCTGGCCATGGCGGGCATCACCGCGCGTTTCGATGCGGGGCTGGGGCTTGAACCGGGCATCCATCCGACTGCCGTGATCCATGAGAGCGCCGAAATCGGCGAAGGCGCCGCCATCGGCCCGCTCGTCGTGATCGGCAAAGGGGCCAAAATTGGCAAGAACGCCAAAATCGCCCAGCATGTCTCGATTGGCGCAGGCGTCACCCTCGGCGACGACGCCTTGATCCATCCCGGCGTGAAGATCGGGGCAAAGGCAACCATTGGCGACCGGCTGATCGCCCAGCCCGGTGGCGTGGTCGGGGCCGACGGGTTTTCTTTCGTGACCCAGCAAAAGTCTGCGGTCGAGGAAGCCCGCGAAAGCCTCGGCGAAACCGTCGAGGCGGCGGGGCAAGAGTGGCTGCGCATCGCTTCCATCGGCTCAGTGGTGATCGGCGATGACGTCGAACTGGGCGCCAATGTCACGATTGATCAGGGCACGATCCGCGCGACGCGCATCGGACACGGCACGAAACTCGACAATCAGGTCCATATCGGCCACAACGTTGTGGTCGGCAATCATTGCCTGTTGTGCGGTCAGGTCGGCATCGCGGGCTCGACCGTGATAGGTGATTATTGCGTTATGGGCGGGCAGGCGGGGGCCGCCGACAACCTGACCATCGGCGCGGGCGCCATCATCGGCGCGGGCACGGGCGTTTTGTCCAACGTGCCGAAAGGCAAGGCGATGATGGGCTATCCGGCGGTCGCGATGCAGACCCATGTCGAGATGTACAAAGCACTCCGCCGCCTGCCGCGGATGCTTTCAAAGCTCAAAGGCAAAGAATAAGCGGTGCAATCCGCAGCGTCATATCATACCAAACTGTCACAAAAACCTGTTTCCTAGGCGGGAAATTCGGATTAAGTCAGGCCACAAACCTGTATCGGAGGGGATCACATGTCGGATGTGAAAGAGAAAATCATCGAGATCATCGCGGAACAGGCCGTTCTGGACCCAAGCGATGTGGCGATGGATCAATCTCTCGAAGAGCTGGGCATCGACAGCCTTGGCCTTGTCGAAAGCATTTTCGCCATCGAGGAAACTTTCGACATCTCCGTCCCGTTCAACGCCAATGAGCCGGACCAGTCGGATTTCGACATCTCTTCCGTGTCCGCCATCGTCAAAGCGGTCGAAGCGCTGATCGCAGACCAGAAATCATGAAACGCGTCGTCATCACCGGCGCGGGCACGGTCAACGCGCTTGGCCTCGATGTGCCTGCGACGCTTGCGGGCATGGCCGAGGGCAAGAACGGCATCTCCGATCTGGAGTTTCGCGATGTGGACCGTCTGGCGATCAAGATCGGTGGCCAGATCCACGACTGGAACGCCGAAGGCCGGTTCAACCGTCAGCAAATGGCGCTTTATGATCGCTTTACCCAATTCACTCTGGCTGCCGCACAACAGGCCATCGGGCAATCCGGCCTCGAATTCGTCGGCGATCTGGCCCTGCGCTCGGGCGTGGTCTTGGGCACCTCGGGCGGCGGTCTGACGACACAGGACGACAATTACCGCATGGTCTACGAAGAGGGAAAGAACCGCGTTCATCCCTTTGTCGTGCCGAAACTCATGAACAATGCGGCGACCAGCCACGTCTCTATGGAATACAACCTCAAAGGTCCGTGTTTCACCGTCGCCACCGCCTGTGCGTCCTCGAACCACGCCATGGGGCAGGCCTTCAACATGGTGCGCCACGGGGTGGCGACGGCCATGGTGACGGGCGGTTCTGAGTCGATGCTGTGTTTCGGCGGCGTGAAAGCCTGGGAAGGGCTGCGCGTCATGTCGAAAGATGCCTGTCGCCCGTTCTCGATGAACCGCAACGGCATGGTGCAGGGCGAGGGCGCGGCGGTCTTCGTGTTCGAAGACTATGACCACGCCAAGGCGCGCGGCGCGGACATCCTCGCCGAAGTCATCGGTTTTGCGATGACCTCGGACGCCTCCGACATTGTCATGCCCTCGAAACAGGGCGCGGCGCGGGCGATTTCCGGCGCCTTGCAAGATGCGCGGATCAATGCCTCCGATGTCGGCTATATCAACGCCCATGGCACCGGCACGGCGGCGAATGACAAGACCGAATGCGCGGCGGTGGCCGACGCTTTGGGATCGCATGCCGACAACATCATGATCTCGTCGACAAAATCCATGCACGGCCACCTGATCGGTGGCACCGGCGCGGTGGAATTGCTGGCCTGTATCATGGCGTTGAAAGATGGCATCATCGCGCCGACGATCAATTACGAAGAACCGGACCCCGAATGCGCGCTTGACGTGGTGCCCAACGAGGCGCGGGAGGCCTCTGTCGATGTGGTGCTGTCCAATGCCTTTGCCTTTGGTGGGCTAAACGCGGTTTTGGCCCTGCGCAAGGCGCCGTAAGCCTTTCACATCTCAAAAGAAAAACGCCGCATCGGTCTGATGCGGCGTTTTTGTTCTCGGACTTCGCTGCGGATTATTCCGCAGGCGCCTCAGTCGGAGCCTCTTCTGTGGCTTCATCGGGGGCGGACGGGCCTTCGCCATTCTTGGCGGCTTCGTTCAGCTCGGTCACCTTGGTGTAGGCGGCGGTAAAGCCCGTGAGCGACAGTTTCAGACGCACTGGCTCATCGGTGCGGCCAAGCGGCACGATGCCGACCATGCCTTCGGCGCCTTTTTTCAACAGATCGACATCGGCGGTGGTCAGACCGGCGCGCACGAAACAGCCCACCCGGTTGCAGAACTGGAATGGATAGCGACGGCCGTTTTCGCCATCGACAAACAGCGCGAGCTGCGCGGTCAAAAGCGTTTCAAGCGGGGTGGTAAAGGTCGCGGCGGCCTCGACCTCTTCGTTGCCGACGTGGAAGAGCGCCACTTCGGCGACTTCGGTGCCCTGTTCGTCTTTCAAAAGCTGATACATGCTGCAGGGATCGACCTGACCTTCGGGGGCGTTGACGCAACGCACTTCCCAATCACCATGGGTCTCAAGCGTGTAGGCCCGGCCGATATTGCTTTCCGGTTCGATCGGGGTGCCGGTGGACAGCTCGCTGTCCTGAGCGGCAAGCGGCAGGGCGGCGCCGAGGGAAAGAACGGTTGCCGCGGCGAGGGTCGTGATTTTGCGCGAGATGGAAAACATCATCTGTCCATATATTGTTGCTGTCTGTGCTCAATTCACCCACCGATCTATCACGAGGTTCCCGGCCTGTCAGGGGGGGGCGGAGAGAATATTTTCGTGAGATCAAAATGCTGTTGGCGACGAATGGCCGAGAGGTCTTCGGCCCTTTTGCGCGCGCTTCAAAAGCCCCGCTCGGAATGACGAAAGCCTCGGCTGAACCGAGGCTTTCGCGGATCTCTTGGATCACTCGAAATCTTGTGATTTCTCTAATTTTCTCCCTGCCGGACTTGGCCGACGTATTGCAACAACGGTATGACAGGTTTTAGGAAGCGTCAACGGGAATTTTTAGGGCAGAAACAGCAAGATACGTCAGAAAGAAACATCTCCTGCGCTATGTTGCGATACTCCTGCACAGCTGCACCAATCTTTGAATATCGGGTCAAAAAAATGACCGCACCGGGGATGCCCCGGGCGGCCAGTCTGACAGGGAGGAAGTCAATCCGAACCGAAGAGGTGGTTCGGATAGCAATAGACTGGCACGAAGTGGTTAATTAAGTATTGTAGCAGCATACGGGATTGAATTTTCTTGATTTTGACCGGGAATCAATGCCGCAGAATCTGAAGAGAGACGACAGGGATGGCTGAGATGGACCGGATTTTCGTAGGCGGCGGCGGAGAGGCCTATGGCGAGGCACAGGAGCTTTTGCTCAAATACGGCAATCGTCACGGGCTGATCGCGGGTGCCACGGGGACGGGCAAGACCGTCACGCTGCAAATTCTGGCCGAAGGTTTTTCGGCGGCGGGCGTGCCGGTGTTCTTGTCGGATGTCAAAGGTGACCTGGCGGGGCTGGCGAAATCCGGCAGTGCGAGGTTCAAACTGCACGAGGCCTTCACCTCGCGGGCCGAGACCATCGGGCTGGCGGATCGCTATGCTTATGAGGCCTTTCCGGTCACCTTCTGGGATCTCTTCGGCGAACAGGGTCACCCGATCCGTACCACGGTGGCGGAAATGGGGCCTTTGCTGATTTCGCGGCTTCTGGGCCTCACGGAGGCGCAGGAGGGCGTGATCAACGTCGCCTTCCGTGTGGCGGACGAACAGGGCCTGCCGCTTCTGGATCTCAAGGACCTTCAGGCGCTTCTGGTCTGGTGCGGCGAGAATGCCGACGATCTGACGCTGCGCTACGGCAATATCTCGAAATCCTCCATCGGGGCGATCCAGCGCGATCTTCTGGTGCTGGAAAACCAGGGCGGTGACAAGCTGTTCGGCGAACCGGCGCTGGAGCTGTCGGATATTATTCGCACGGACGTTGACGGTCGCGGGCGCGTCAACATCCTCGCCGCCGACACGCTGATGTCCTCGCCGGGGCTCTATGCGACCTTCCTTCTATGGCTTTTGTCCGAACTGTTCGAAGAGCTGCCGGAGATCGGCAACCCGGACAAGCCGAAGCTGGTGTTCTTTTTCGACGAAGCCCACCTTTTGTTCGACGACGCGCCCAAAGCACTGGTCGATAAGGTCGAACAGGTCGCGCGTCTGATCCGGTCGAAAGGTGTGGGCGTCTATTTCGTGACGCAGAACCCGGATGACATCCCCGAGGACATTTTGGGCCAGCTCGGCAACCGGGTGCAACACGCGCTCCGGGCCTTTACCGCGCGCGATCAAAAGGCGCTGTCGCGTGCCGCCGAGACCTATCGTCCGAACCCGGCTTTCGAGGTGGAAACCGCGATCAAAGAGGTCGGCACCGGCGAGGCGGTGACCTCGTTTCTGGAGGCCAAAGGCGTGCCGGGCATCTCAGAGCGCACGTTGATCCGCCCGCCGTCGTCGCAACTCGGCCCGATCACGGCGGAGGAGCGGGCAGGGGTCATTGCCGCCTCGCCGATTGCCGGGAAATACGAGGCGGTTCTGGACCGCGAAAGCGCCTTTGAGATGCTGAAAGCGCGTGCCGAAGCGGCGGCCAAGGCGGCCGAAGAGCTTGAGGCGAAAGAGGCCGAGCAGGAAGTGAGCGGACGCGAGGCGCTGGAGCGCGAGTTTTCCAAGGCGCGGCGTTATGACGGTACGAATTATAGCCGCACCAGCGCGCCGAAAGCGACACCGCGCCCCCGCAAAAGCTCAGAGAAAACCATCACCGAACAGCTTGGCAAGATGGTGATGAAGGAACTGACCGGCACCACCGGAAAACGCATCGTGCGCGGCATTCTGGGCGGGCTCTTCAAGGCGCGCTGAAAAGAGCCCAAAGTGGCTGTGCCATATGAAAAAGCGCCGGGCTTTCGACCGGCGCTTTTGTCTTGAACAGAGGTCCCGACAGCTTATCGCAGAACGACGATACTATCTGCAGTCAAGGTGGAGGCATCGAAGATCACGCCATTCGCGGGCGCAACCGTTGCGATGGTGTTGTAAAGCGGGTCTTCGACATCGGTCCACTCGGTGTTCTCGATCCGAATCTCGTAAACACCGGTGCCGGCATCAAAGACGACGTCAAGTTCTGCATCCGGGTGATCGGAGAGGTCGATCTGCAACACATCTTCGTCGGGATTGTAATCGGTGATATTGGCCGAATAGTCGTAGTCCTGCGGATCGTCGCTGGCCTCGACCGTCACGGTGTCCGCACCGGCCCCAAGGGTCACGCTGCCGAGCGTTTCGGCATGCGGGCCTTGCGCGATGGTGATCTGATCGTCGCCATCGCCCGCGTCCACGCTATCGCCGCTCGACACGATGAGCGTGTCATTGCCAGCGCCACCGTCAACCTCGATATTGTAGTTCATGCCAGGGCCAGTGCCGGCGGCTGACACGGTGTCGATGGTATCGTTGCCCTCACCGCCACTGAGGACGGTGCTTGTTTCGCCGCTACGGCTGAACAGCAGGATCGAGTCATCTCCTTCGCCACCATCCGCGAGATCTGCGTAGGTGTTATAGACGTGGAGCGTATCATTGCCTTCACCGCCATAGCCGGTGCTGTAATCGCCGATGTTGAGGATGTCATCGCCGTCATCGCCGTAAGCGGTGTCGAGATAGTTGGCCTCCAGAACGTCATCGCCGTTGCCGCCATGCAATTCGTCATAGCCGGGACCGTCTTCATAAGTGTCGCCGCCACTCAGGATGTCGCGGCCTTCACCGCCGTAGAGGATGTCATTGCCCTGACCGCCATCGAGCAGATCATCGCCGATGCCACCATCGAGCGTGTCGTCGCCCTCATTGCCGTAAAGCGAGTCTTCACCTGCTTCGCCATTGATCACATCATTGCCAGCACCACCATAGATGTGATCGCCACCGATGCCAGCAAAGATGGTGTCATTGCCGCTTCCGGCCTCGATCACATCGTTGCCGAAACCGCCCTCGATGTAGTTGTCACCTTCGGTGGTGTAGATGCGGTCATTGCCCTCACCACCATAGATTGCATTGTTGCCCGCCTCGTTCCAGATGACGTCATCGCCGTCACCACCGTAGACGGTATCATTGCCGTGACCGCTCTGGATCTCATCGTTGCCGAGACCGCCATCAATCACATCATTGCCAATGCCGCCATCGAGTTTGTCGTCGCCGTCTTCGCCGTAGATTGCGTCGTCACCTGCTTCGCCATTGATCTCGTCACGGCCAGCACCGCCATAGATGTGGTCGCTGCCGATGCCAGCAAAGATGGTGTCATTGCCGCTTCCGGCCTCGATCACATCGTTGCCGAAACCGCCCTCGATGTAGTTGTCACCTTCATCGGTATAGATGCGGTCGTTGCCTTCACCGCCATAGATCGAATTGTTGCCCGCTTCGTTCCAGAGGACGTCATCGCCGTCCCCACCGTAGACGATGTCATCGCCTTGGCCGCTCTGGATCCTATCGTCGCCGTCCTCACCATAGAGGGCGTCATTGCCATCGCTGCCCAAAAGGAAGTCATCGTCCGCACCGCCATGAAGCGTGTCGTCGCCGAAGCCACCATTGAGTGTATCTTCTCCAGCGTTGCCGTAAATCAGATCATTGCCGCCTCTGCCATAGAGGTTATCGTCGCCGCCCCAACCGGAGAGCGTGTCGTTGCCGTCACCGCCATCGAGCTCATCATCGCCAGCGCCACCGATGATTTTGTCATCACCGTCGGCGCCGTAAATCTCGTCATTGCCATTGTTGCCGGAGAGTGTGTCATCACCGCCATTGCCATAGATCAGGTCGTCGCCATCACCTCCGCCAATGACATCGTCACCGCCCCAACCGGAGAGCGTGTCGTTGCCGCCATTGCCCCAGATTCTGTCGTCGAGCGCGTCGCCATGCGCGTGATCGTCTTCTTCGCCGCCGACAAAATGACCGGATATGGAGTCTTGGCTGTCTCCGCCATTGGTATTGTCGGAGTTGTGATCATCGGACTCGTGATCTGAATCATCCGAGTCAAAAATTTCCGTTACGGCATAGACGAAAATCGAGCCTGCAAGCAGTGTGAAAAGAGACAGCATAATACACCCCAAAACCAGAAAGGACTCGCCAAATAGCGATTAACCTTTTGTTAACATATTCCGGCGTGGGGTGGGGTCAATGGTCGATAGCGATACCAGAGGGCAAATCGGCTGTGCAAAAAGGCGGCGGTATTCCGGTTTTTTTCCTGGCGAAACAATGCCTCTTAAGTTGTTTGTTTTATTATATTTTTGAGAACAATCCGCTCAGCCGCCTTGTCTCATCCGACAGCCCGTAGGGCGCGTTGATCACGAACATGCCGGAGCCAAACATGCCATGGCCCTTCTGCGCCGGTTTGAACCGCACTTCGTGATGCAGGCAGCCGGGGAAATTGGCATAGAGCATGCCCTCGACCAACGGCAGATGCGTGCCGTTTTTCAGGATCGGATACCACAGCGCGATGATGCCGACGTTCCATTTGCGGTGCAGCTTGTAGATCTGGCTCGGCAGCGTTTCGAAATCCGATTTGATCTCATAGGAGGGGTCGATCAGCATCAGGCCGCGTTTCGGCTCCGGCGGACAGATCGACTGGGCGAATTGGATGCCATCCTGTTGTTTGAGATGCAGCCCCGCAAAGCTCGTGGAGGCCTTGGTGTTGGCGGTCAGCTCCTCGAATTCGGTCGGGTGCAGTTCGGCCAGATGCAGCTGATCGGTGTCGCGCAACAAAGCCTGCGCAATCGCCGGAGAGCCGGGGTAGATGTTTTTGCCATGCGCCTCGGCAATCGCCTTGCGGGCGCGGGCATAGGGATGTGTCGGTTTGAACCAGGCATCAACCGCCTTGATCCCCTTCGTGGCCTCGCCGGTTTTTTGCGCCTGGGACCCCTCAAGATCATAAAGCGCGCGCCCCGCATGGGTCTCGATATAAGAGATCGGCTTGTCCTTGCGGGTCATGTAATCGAGCATCACCGCCAAAAGCGCGTGTTTTTGTACATCGGCGAGGTTTCCGGCGTGGAAACCGTGTTGGTAGGACAGCATCAGAGGTCTCCCAGCGGGCGGATTTTGAGTTTCGTGATCCGGTTGTCTTTACGCTCGACGACTTCGAAACGATAGCCGTGGAAAGAAAACACCTGACCCGGATTGGGGATGGTTTGCGCTTCGTGAATGACAAGACCGGCCATGGTGTTGGCCTCTTCATCGGACAGGTTGCACTCGGTCCAGCGGTTGAAGTCGCGGATTGTCATACCGCCGTCAACCTCCCATTCGCCGGTCTCACCGGATTGTTTCGGCGCATCCTCGGAACGGTCGAATTCGTCGGTGATCTCGCCCACGATCTCTTCGAGAATGTCTTCGAGTGTGATCAAACCCTGTAGCGAGCCATATTCATCGACCACCAGCGCAAAATGCGTGTGGCGTTTCAAAAACTGCCGCATCTGGTCGTCGAGCGTGGTGGTTTCCGGCACGAAATAGGGCTTCATCGCCACCGCCATCACGTCGAAATCGTGGAAATCCACGGTCATATGCGGGTCTTCGGTTTCATGTTCGATGCGTTTGGCATGCATGCCACGCAAGAGGTCCTTGGAGTGCAAGACGCCCACGATATTCTCGGGATCGTTGCGAAACAGCGGCAACCGCGTATGCGGGCTTTTCAAGGAGCGTTCCAAAATTTCCGAGGCGGGCAGGTCGACATCCACCATCTCGATCTGCGAACGATGCAGCATGATTTCTTCGACCGTGCGCTCCCCCAGATCAAGCGCGCCCAGCAATCTGTCGCGATCCTCTTTCTCCACCACACCCTCGACATGGCCCAGCGCAATCGCTCCCGCGATCTCGTCACGCACGGCCAGAACATCGGCTTCGGGGTCGGTCTGCACGCCAAAAAGCCGCAAAATACCGCGCACAAGCAGGCGCACGAATCCCACGACCGGAGCAAACACCGTCACGACAATGGAAATCGGCCCGGCGACACGAGAGGCGGCGGATTCCGGGTTGGTGATCGCGTAGGTCTTTGGCAACACCTCGGCGAAGATCAGCACCAGAACCGTCATGATCAGCGTCGCCAAAGCCACACCGTTCTGGCCGAACAGCTTGGTGAACATCGCGGTCGCCAAAGAGGTCGCCAGAATGTTCACAAGGTTGTTGCCCAAAAGCACCGACCCGATCAGACGCTCGCTGTCTTCGGTCACATTCAACGCCCGCTCGGCACCTTTGTCGCCCTTATCGGCCTGAGAGCGCAGCTTGCCCCGCGAAGCGGCGGTCAAAGCGGTCTCTGAGCCCGAGAAAAAGCCGGACATCACCAACAGCGCGATGATCGCAAATGCGGTGATCCAAAAGGCGGCATCAAGGAGGGTGGGATCGGTCATGGTCTCTGTCATACCCGTGGTTATGGGCACGCTCAGGGCGCTGCGCAAGAGGCACAGCCGCACAAGTGCCGTAAATCTAAGAGGAGGGGGCGCTAATCCCCCGCCAGCGGGTGATGCGTCAGCACAAGCTCTTTAAGGCGCTCATCCAGAACATGGGTGTAAATTTCGGTCGTCGACAGATCGGCATGACCCAAAAGCGTCTGGATCGCCCGCAAATCGGCACCATGCGCCAAAAGATGCGTCGCGAAGGCGTGGCGCAGCGTGTGGGGCGTCACTTTAGAAGGGCTCACACCGGCGCGTACCGCGATGTCCTTGATCAGTTGATAAAACCGAATGCGGGTGAAATGTCCGGTCTTGCCCCGCGAAGGGAACAGAAAGGCCGACGGTTTTTCGCCCTTCTCGCGTTTGGCCAGATCCTCCGCAGCGTCACGGGTCGTAAGCCAACTCTTGAGCGCGGCGCGCGCCGGATCGGACAGCGGAACCATGCGTTCCTTACCGCCCTTGCCGAGGATCAACAGCATACGAGGGTCGCCACGCGTGGCCGAGACGGGCAGGGACACAAGCTCCGAGACCCGCATGCCGGTGGCATACAAAAGTTCCATCAGGCAAATGTTGCGCTGCCGGTCGGCCTCCGTTCGGCCCACCTCTTGCACCGCCTCCAAGAGCCGAGACACTTCTTCCTCGGAGAGGGTTTTCGGCAGGCGTTTCGCGCGCCCCGGTCCCTTGATCTGAATCGCCGGATTGTCCTCGCGCCAACCTTCCTCAAAGGCAAAACGGTAGAGCTGTTTGATCGACGACAGCCGCCGCGCACGGGTCGATTGCGCCAGACCTTCGGCCTCGCAGGCCACCAGATAGGCCTCGATCTCGGCACGCTCGGCGGAGGCGAAATCCTTGCCGCGCCGCGTCAGCCAGTCGGAAAACCCCAGTAAATCCCGCCCGTAAGACTCGCGCGTGTTCTCGGCGGCACCCAATTCGGCCAGCTGCGCCTCGGCAAAGCGCGAAATCCAGCCGTGATCGCTCATCCGCGCCGCTCCAAAAGCAACAACTCCAGCGCCGCGCGCCGCGCCGTGGCCTCAAGCCCGATGGCGCGGAAGAACTGGATCGCATCCGACAGCTCGTCGAGATCGCCCGCCGCGCCGCCTTCGAGCAACTCAATCGCCCTCAGGATCGCCTCGCCGAGACGTTTCTCACTCACCAGAGACGACAGACGCACCGGAATGCCGGTGCCTCGGAACCCCTGCGCAATGGCGCGGGCCTGCGCCGCGCTTTGGCGTTGCGTCGGCAGATCACCGACGGCGATGCCATGGAGCAGGCGCTGCTCTTTCGTCAGCGCAGGGCTCCATTTCAACGCGATCCGCTCGTAGTCCGGCGACAAAAGCGCGACTTCAAAGGCGATCTCCGAGGCCTCGCCGGTCAGGGGCAGGGTCGAAAGTGGCGTGGCAAAAAGTTCGGCAAAGACGGGTTGCAGACCGGAGGCGCGCATCGCATCCCAAACCGGCGGCAGTGTGCGGTTGAGACCGTCAACATCCTTGGCCAAAAGGGTTTTCTCGAAGTCCTGCAACACGTCGATCCGGTCCCAGATGCCGCCAGAGGCCGCCGGAAGATGTTCCGACCAGATGCCCAGCCAGCGATTGGGAGAGAGCGCACCAACACGTGCCAGACGTTCGGCGGCGGTGGCGCGCGCCTTCCAGCCGGAACTGGCGCGCAGATCGCTTTGGGCAAAGGCCAACGGCAAAGAGGTTGTCGGTAGCGGCTCGCCGATGGCTTCCATCAGGCGAAAAGTCAGCGGTGTCGGGTGCTCCGGCGCGGGCAGGGGCGGCTCGCCCTCGAACAACTCGGGATCGAGAAACCGCGCCAAAAGCGCGCCCTGATTTTCGCGGATAAGCCCAAGCGCCTCGCCGGTCTCCAAGGTGAGCGCCGCCGCGTCCCAATCGCCACCACGGGCGAGACAGAAAATCCGCGCCTGCAAGGTGGGTGACAGGCCCGGCGTGTGGGTCAGCCGCGCGCAGGCCTCATCTTCGGTGCCGAGCAGGAGTTTGGTGTCGAAGGACCGGCGAAAAATCTCAGGCGTGCTAAGCCCCGCGAGCGCCATCAGCGCGTCCGCCTCGTCCAAAAGTCCCTGCGACAGGAGCGCGTCGATCCGGGCCAAAAATAAACGCCCGTCGCGATCCGACAAGACCGGCGGGTCCAATTCGGCCAGAACCAGCGTATTGAGCAGCCGCCTTGACGCGGGCAAAAGATCGGGCCGCGTCGAAATGGTTCTGATCCGTCGTGCGATGTCGCTGGCGGTCGAGGCGCCCCAAAGCCCATGCGGCAAGCCAGTCACCGAACTGGGCAACAGCCCGGCCACATCGGGGTCGGGCGCATCCAGAGGCAGGACGCTCACGTCTTCGGGCAGGGCGTTCTCGGCGATGTCGCTGGCGGCAGGCGGCACAGTAGGACGGGGCGCGTCCAACGTGTCGGAGAGCCAGTCGATGGCGGAGAGCGGCCTGTTCCCATCGTTGGTTTGCGCGATTGCTGGTGCGCTGCACAGCACCGCAACCATGGCCATCGGCGCACAGCAGGTAAAAAGCCGGGAAAGACCTAAGCGCATGCTCACTTCAGCTCGATCTCCGTGGGCACCACCTGTTCGGACCGTTCGGGCGACAAGTCGCCGACATAGGCAAAGCCGATAAAGCCGATGAGGCCCAGCAAAATAAGGATGGCCAAAAGGCGAAAGAGAAATTTACGCAAGGTCGACTGCCTCCAATCGCGCCCCTTAAGGGCGGTTTTATTCCCGATCTTTGCCAGAGTTTGCCTCGGTTTGGCTCCGGCACGGGTTTCTTTGGCTTTATATATGGCATTTTTCGTGAGATCACGCCATTGAGAGAACGAAAATTTGATCAGCGGGATTTTGCCGTGCTCTTGGTCTGGAGACTGTGCGAAACCTGCGGCAAAGGCGGTTGCGCGCAAGACCGTGTCAGGGTAGGCGAAGTCGGTGATACAAGAGGGATGGCACAGGTGGCTGGAGGGGCCGGGGCATTGAAGAAAACCGTTGCACTGGTCGGCATGATGGGCGCCGGGAAAACCGCCGTGGGCAAGGCCTTGGCGGCGCGTTTGGATGTGCCGTTTCTGGATTCGGATGCGGAGATTGAAAAGGCCGCCGACCGCAGCATCGCGGAGATTTTCACCGATCACGGCGAGGCGTTTTTCCGCAGCCGTGAGACCGAGGTGATCGGGCGTTTGCTAGAAAACCATCGCGCGATCCTGTCGACCGGCGGCGGCGCCTTTCTGTCTCAGGTCAACCGTGAGATGATCGCCGAAAAAGGCGTGGCGGTTTGGCTCAAGGCCGATCTCGACCTGTTGTGGAACCGTGTGAGGCACAAAAGCACGCGACCCCTTTTGCGCACCGAAAACCCCTATGAGACCTTGAAAGAGCTGGTCGCGGCGCGCGAGCCCTTTTACGCGCAGGCGGGCATTGTCGTTGAAGCGGAGCCAAAGCTCTCGATCGAGGGCATGGCGGATAAAGTCGTCGAGGCGCTTAAGGCGCATGACGGCATTCTGGAGGAAAATCAATGACCTATCAGGCTCAATTCGCGACCGTTCATGTGCCTTTGGGAGATCGCGCCTATGATGTGCGGATCGGGGAGGGGCTTGTGGCCGAGGCGGGCGCCCATATCGCGCCGCTTTTGGGTAAGAAGAAAAAGGTCTTTGTGCTGACCGATGAAACCGTCGCCGGGCTGCATCTCGACGCCCTGCGTGCGGGGCTCTCGGCGTCTGGCATCGACATGGTGGCGCTGGCGCTTCCAGCAGGCGAAAGCACCAAGGCCTGGCCGCAATTCACCCGGGCGGTCGAATGGCTTTTGGAAGAGAAATGCGAGCGCCGCGACATCGTTGTGGCCTTTGGTGGCGGTGTGATCGGCGACCTGGCAGGCTTTGCCGCCTCCGTGCTGCGCCGGGGGGGGCGGTTTGTGCAAATCCCGACGACGCTTTTGGCCCAGGTCGACAGTTCGGTCGGGGGAAAAACCGGCATCAACGCGCCGCAGGGCAAGAACCTGATCGGCGCCTTTCATCAGCCTTCTCTGGTGCTTGCCGATATTTCCATTCTCGGCACGCTGACCGCGCGTGACTTCCTTGCGGGTTACGGCGAGGTGCAGAAATACGGGCTTTTGGGCGACGAGGCGTTCTTTGAATGGCTCGAATCCAACGGCCCCGCACTGGCCGCCGGTGATCTCGCGCTGCGGGCCGAGGCGGTGCGGCGGTCGGTGCAGATGAAGGCCGACATCGTCGAACGTGACGAGACCGAACAGGGCGACCGCGCGCTTTTGAACCTCGGGCATACGTTCTGCCATGTGCTGGAATCCGCGACCGGCTATTCCGACCGGTTGCTGCATGGTGAAGGCGTGGCCATCGGTTGCGCTTTGGCGTTTGAACTGTCGGCGCGTCTGGGGCTTTGTTCGCAAGAGGCGCCTTCGCGTGTGCGCGAACATCTCAAAGCCATGGGGATGAAATGCGATCTCTCTGATATTGAGGGCGATTTGCCCTCCGCCGAAGAGCTTGTCGATCTCATGGCGCAGGACAAGAAAGTCGTTGATGGCCAGCTGCGTTTCATCCTGGCCCGCGGCATCGGGTCGGCTTTTGTGACCGCAGATGTTCCGCGTGAGGCGGTTCTCAAGCTGTTGAAAGATGCGCTTTAACATTCGCAAAAGACATTTTATTGCGTCTTGTCTTGTCGCCGGTATGGTCGGGAAGCGGCCAACGGTTAGCGCTATAGGCTTTGGCCGCGTCGCACCTTGGACCATAGTGATCTGGTGGTTAAAGATTTGGGCGATTCTATGCGCGGGCAACGTCGTATCAAAACGGGATTTTCCGTCCCGACAGATTTGGGTGCGCCGAGGATCGCCAAGTTCATGGCGACGGTCAGCCTGCTGATCCTGCCGATTGCCATCGTGAAATATGCGATGAGCGGGAACTCTTGGCTTGCGGGCTATTACCTCTTTCTCTGTGGGCTCATCCTGTTTGATTTGCGCGCGTATTTGAGTGGCAAGCGCTTGCCGATCAATGCCGCCATTCTCTTGATCGTCGTTCAGATCGGCGATCTGATCCTGATCCGACATCATGGCACCTCTGCGGCCTTTGGCTGTTTCCGATCACCGTGGCCGAGTTCTTTTACTGTGCGCTCTGGGTGGCAACCAGCATCGGGGTGGTCGCCATGGTGCTTGGCCCTGTCCTGAGCTATCTGACGTCCCAAGACCCTTGGTTCGCCTTTCGTTTGGGGGTCGCTCTTGGCACTGTGATCCTCTTCGTGCGGTTCATGTTGACCACGATTTGACCACGATGTGGGCTATGCAGGCCAATCTCGAACATGCGCTAGAGCGTGACGCCTTGACCGGTTGCTACAATCGCCGGGCCTTTATGCGGCTGATCCGTGGCGATGTGCCTGTGAGCAGCGGCGCCTTGTTGTTCGTCGACATCGATCATTTCAAAAAGATCAACGACCGCCACGGCCATATCGTCGGGGACAAGGTGTTGGTCGCCGTGGTCGAGGCGATGCGCGAGGTGTTGAAGGGGCAGGGTCAGATCTACCGCATCGGAGGCGAGGAATTCGCGCTTTTGATGCCCAACACTCCCATTGAACTGGCTGCCATGATCGCGGAACGGATGCGTCGCCATACCAGCCAGCAGGCCATGCCCGTCGAGGCGGGTGAGGCAGACAGAGAGGCACAAGGCACACTGCGGACCACGGTGACCGCCTCGATCGGAGTCGAGAAATTCAGCTCAGGCGAAGAGATTGAAGCCGCCCTGTCACGGGCGGACAATCATCTCTACCGGGCCAAACAAGCCGGGCGGGACCGCGTGATGTCCTCAATGTCCGCCACCTATGACGGTCCCGCGCGCAGTGAAACCTCGCGCTTTAGCCGCGAACGACCAGAAGATCACAGCGCGGATCGCGAATCTGTGCTTCGGTAAACCCACCAAGCAGGCTGGGCGACAAAGGCATGCGGCCATGGGCGCCAAGCGCGAAAAGATCGGCTCCGCTGTCAGCCAGAGCGGTGGTGAACACATCGTTCACACTTGCGGCGCTGATCTCGGGTTTCGGCAGACCTTCGGGAAGGTCCGCCGCCTCCCACCAGCCGTCGAGATGGGCCTGAGCCTCTTTGACAAAGGGCGCGAGGTGTTTTGCGCTCTCATTCCGGGCGATCAGCCCGCGATAGGGCACATGGACCGCGTGAAACGTGGTGATCTTGGCCTCGGGCGCAAGCGCCATGGCCGTCCGCCCCGCCGCAAGACAGGATGGCGACAAATCTATGCCACACAGGACCGAGCGATAGGGGGCGGTCACCGGGTCACGCACCAAAAGCACGGGGCAATTCAAGGCGCGCACCAGACGTTCCATCGTGGTGCCTGCAAACATGTCCCAAAACGGCCGCGGACGGTGGACGCCCAAGACCACCAGATCGGCGCCGATCGTGTCGGTCATCTCAGTGATGGTGCGCACCGGCTCGCCGGTCTCCACGGTGATCTCCGCATCCTCGGGCGCATGGGCCGAGGTGAGCACGGCGCGCATCGTCTCTTCGGCCGTCTGGCGCATTTGCGCCACGACCGTCGAGGGCAAATCGTCGTCGATCACAGTCATGACCACGATTTTCGCCCCATGTTGGCCCGCCAATTGCACCGCGCGCTCCACGGCACGGTCAGACCGCGATGACAGGTCGCTGGCCACGAGAATACGTTTGATCATGATGGTCTCCTCTTTCGATGTCACGTGAGGCCGCTCCTCTGCGGGCCTCATCGTATATGTAGGAATTTTAAACACATTTTCGAGAGTGGTGAGACGAGTGGTCGCAGGTGAAATATCGTTTGCAGCTCAGAGTGTGCCGCCAGAACCAAAAATGCCCCGCACAGGGCAGGGCATTCTATCGAGTCTGGTCTGTAATCGTTTGGATTAGAATGGGATTTCGTCGTCATCCAGGGACGGGCGCGAGCCGCCGCCAGAGCCACCGCCCTGCGAACCGCCGCCGTAACCGCCGTCATCGTAGCCCCCCGACGGGCCTTGGTCATAGCCACCGCCGTAGCCGCCACCGCCGCCTTGGCCGCCGCCATAGCCACCGCCGTCACCGCCGCCAGAGCGACCGTCGAGCATCACCATGGTCGAGGTGTAGGGGCGCAGAACGACTTCGGTCGAATAGCGATCCTGACCGTTTTGATCCTGCCATTTGCGGGTCTCGAGCTGGCCTTCGAGGTAAACTTTGGAGCCTTTGCGCAGATATTGCTCTGCGGTGCGCGCCAGAGGTTCGGAGAAAATCGCCACCGTGTGCCATTGCGTGCGGTCGCGGCGCTCGCCGGTGTTGCGGTCTTTCCAGCTCTCCGAGGTGGCCACGCGCAGGTTGCAGACCTTGCCGCCGTTCTGGAAAGTGCGCACTTCCGGGTCGGCGCCCAGATTGCCCACGAGGATGACTTTGTTCACGGACCCGGCCATGCGATCTACTCCCTGAGATTCTTAAACTTGAGCGCACCTTACACCAAACCATCGTGCCAGAGGAAAGGCCAAAAACCGCCTGTGACACGCATGGGCTTTGAAACTTCGGCTTTTGCCCCTATATTGCGCGCGTGAGACAGTGGTGATTGGATAATTCATATGCGTGCAGGGCTTGGGGTTTCGGCGGTCAAACGTCGGGAGAGCGGTGTTCGTTTTCATGTTTTGCTATCGGGTGTGATCGCGGGGCTCTTGGGCGCTGCGGGTCTCGTCCCGTCAGAAGCCGGGGCCGAGGATATTTTCTCCACCCGCAACCGCATGGCGATCTTTGACTCGCAGCTCTCCGTCCTCGATGGCCGTGCCGCCGATCAATATTCCAATTCCGTAACCTATCAGCCCGAACGTTTTGGTGGCGACACCGGCACCGCGCGCTACTCTGGCGCTTACAAAGGCCAATGGCTGCCCGTGGCCGAGAAAATGGCCAACAAACACGGCATTCCGTCCGATCTCTTCCTGCGCCTCGTGCAGCAGGAGAGCGGCTGGAACCCGACCATTCGCAGCCCGAAAGGTGCCACAGGTCTGGCACAACTCATGCCAGAGACGGCGCGTCAACTGGGCGTGAACATCAACGATCCGCATCAGAACCTCGAAGGCGGCGCGCGCTATCTGCGGATGATGTACAACCGCTTCGGCAACTGGCGTCTGGCGCTTGCGGCCTATAACGCCGGACCTTTCGCGGTCGAGAAATACGACGGCATTCCACCCTATAAAGAGACGATGAATTACGTGCGGATCATTTACGGGTCGTAAGCCCGACAGGTCTTATTCGGAACTTTTCGCCCGGTGCCGGGTTATCCTTTCAATGCATCGCGACGTCCGCGTCGCTGATTGGAAAGGATAAGACCATGAACCTGACTGCGAACCTGACTGCGAAACGTACCGCTCTGTTGTCTCTGCTGGCCTCCGCATCTCTGGCCGCGACACCTCTGATGGCCGAGCCGCTCGACATTTCCTCCGTCGAAGTCGAAGCCAATCTCGAAGCCGTGGAGTCCAACGCGCTCGACCGCTGGCCGGACATTGCCGAGGATCTGACGCTTCTGATTTCCGCGGGTCTCGACGATCAGATGGAGGCCAATGGCGATTATGATGTCCGTGTCGATGTGACCGAGATTTCCAACATGGGCACGACCTATCTCAGCGATGAGGGCGAATTCAACACGCTCGAAGGCTGGGTCTATATCGACGGGCCGGACAGCGACTTTCCGTTGAAGAAATTCGAGATCGCGCTGAGTGCCGAAGAGCTTGACGGTGTGACTGCGATCAACGCGACAATGGTGCCGCCGGACCGCGCCGCCTTTTATGACGCGCTGGTGATGGGCTTTGCCCATAAGGTCGTGGCCGATGTGTCCGAGCTTGAGACACAATGGCTTGTGCCGGACAGTGCAGAGGACAAATCGTAAGGCAAAGAAGGCGGGGACATTCCCCGCCTTTTTCTATACACCTTTTCTATGCCTTACACCGAACGCCGGAAGTCGCGCGGAGAAATCCCGGTGTGTTTGTGAAACGCCCGGCTGAAATAGGCCGCCGAGTGAAAGCCCAGCTTTTCGGCAATCTGATGGATCGGCAGGTCGGTCTCAGACAACATCCGGCGGGCTTCGAAATGCACACGGTCGCTCAGAATGGCCGAGGCAGAGCGCCCGCAGGCCACATTGCAGGCCCGTGTCAGATGGGTCGGGCTCACGCCCAGTTTGGCGGCGAAATGCGCCACTGTGTGCCCGTCACGCAGCTCCTCCTCCACCAGTGCCGTATAGGCAGCGGCCAACCGGCGCGAGGCGTCCGGCGTCAGGTCATAGTCCGGCATAATCGACATTTGCCGTTCCAACCAGACCGCAATCATCCCGGCCCGAAACGCCATGGCGCGGTCACGCCCCGGGCGGTCTCCCTCGATCTCACGTTGCAACCCTTCGATCAGACCTGTGATTTCATTTTGCTGGATCACCTCGCGAAACCGCATGTGCAGCGGCTCCTCGGGCAGGGCAAGCGTCGGATCGTCGGGCAGGTGGACGGCAAAGCCCATGACCTGACCGACAGGTTCAAAGCCATACATGGTGCGGGTCGGCAGGTAGACCAGATTGTGCGGCCCAAAGCCCCGTGTGACGCCCGAAACCGTGATCCGTCCTTGTCCGCGCGTGAACCACAAAAGCGTTGGTGTGCGGTGGCTGCGCATCGCTTCGGTGCGCCATTTGTTCTCAGAGGATAGTGTGCCGGTGCCCCGACCCAGCGTATTGACGCGATACGCGCTTTGCTCCGGGATATCGGGTATGCTGGCCTCGCGCCGTTTGCGCGGCTTGGCGGGTTTTGCGGCCTCTGGCGCCTTTTGCACAGGTTTGCCCATTTCTTTCGGCATTTCTTTCCCCATTTCTCCAAGCGGCAGGGTTTGAAAGATTTTAAGGGCTTTGGACTCGGGCATGACGGCACATTCTGTTCGGTTTGTACAATTGCAACAGAGACTAGCCATGGTTTGAGGCGAGTCAAAGAAAACATTGTGTTTTCAATATGATATGCGGATAACGTAAGGGGTCCGCAATCCATGCTCAGGGCAGCGATATCTTGTGGTAGGCCTTCATCCGCGCCCTAAACCAAGTGCGCTGACGCTTGGCATATTGCCGTGTGGCGATGGTGGCGGCCTCTTTTGCCTCTTCAAGCGTCAGTTTGCCGTGAAGATGAGCAATCAATTCCGGTGCGCCGATGGCCTTGGACGAGGGCGCGGCGGGGTCCCAGGTGGCCAGATTGGCCTCAGCCTCCTGCAAAGCGCCTTTTTCGATCATAATCTCGAATCGCCGCGCGATCCGGTCGTTGAGCCAGTCCTTATGGGCATCGAGCACCACGGGAAAACTCTTTGCGAGCGGCAAAAGCGGCGGCGGTGTGTCGGCCTGCCAGGCGGCAAGACCCCGACCCGTGGCGCGCAGCACCTCCCAGGCGCGTTGCACCCGCATCGGGTTCATCCGGTCGATCTTTTGCGCAGTTTGCGGGTCCTCGGCATCGAGATCGGCCAAAAGCCCGGCGTGCCCGCCCTCATCAGCGCGCCTTTGATCCGCCTCCGCGCGAAGCTCCGCCGGTGTTTCGGGAATTTCGACCAGGCCTTCGGTCAATGCCGCAAAATAAAGCCCCGTGCCGCCGACGATGATCGGCCGGTCCGGGCCGGTGAGATAGGGAGTCACATCACGCAGCCAGTGGCCGACGGAATAGGCCTCGTTCCCGGGCACATGACCGTAAAGCGCATGCGGCGCGCGGGATTCGTCGACGCAAGAGGGGCGCGCGGTCAAAACCCGCCAATTGTCAAAGACTTGCAAGGCATCGGCATTGACGATCACACCGCCCTGAAGCTCCGCAATCTCAAGTGCGAGCGCGGATTTACCGGAGGCGGTGGGGCCCGCGATCAACACGGGCGCAGTGGGACATATGTCAAAGGGCAGAGCCATAATCCTGCGGTGGCAAAGACTGCGGCAATTGTCCAGAGGGCAACGGGGAAAAATATCTTGCTGCGTCCATTGATCCCGGCCCGGATTTGGACCATTTTGCCGACAATCACATTTCAGTTCGGGGACATCAGATGAGCGACGCAGAGCTTGAAACGGGCACGGGACATCCGGCCACGAAATATAAACGTGTGCTGTTGAAAATCTCGGGCGAGGCGCTGATGGGCGACCAGGGCTTTGGCCTGCACCCGCCGACGGTGGAACGGATCGCCCGTGAGGTGAAATCCGTGCATGACCTGGGTGTCGAGATTTGTATGGTCATCGGTGGTGGCAATATCTTTCGCGGGCTGCAAGGCTCGGCGCAAGGTATGGAGCGCACCACCGCCGACTATATGGGCATGCTCGCCACCGTGATGAACGCGCTCGGCATGCAGGCCGCGCTTGAAGGGCTTGGACTGCATACGCGGGTGATTTCAGCGATCACGATGAACGAGGTGGCTGAGCCTTACATCCGCCGCCGCGCCGTGCGTCACCTTGAGAAAAAGCGGATCTGTATCTTCGCCGCGGGCACCGGCAACCCCTATTTCACCACCGACACGGCGGCCACGCTGCGCGCCAACGAGATGAATTGCGAAGCGATCTTCATGGGCAAGAACGGCGTGGACGGGGTCTATGACAAAGACCCGAAAACCAACCCGGATGCGAAACGCTACGATGAGGTCAGCTATGACGAGGTGCTGCGCAAGAACCTCAAAGTCATGGATGCTTCCGCCATTGCTCTGGCGCGCGACAATTCCTTGCCGTTGATCGTCTTCCCGCTCGACGCACCAGGCGGGTTCCAGTCGATCCTTGCGGGCGAAGGCACCTATACATTGGTGAAATGATGCGCTTTTCGTCGTGGGTGTCGATGGGGTTCGGCGTCGTCCTGATCGGGGCGGCGTCACCTGCGCTGTCCGACAGCTCTGTGTACACCGGGTTTCTGGAGACCCATGGCTGCACCTACGGGCCAAAGCTCGACGCCGAAATCCGTGCCGCCGGGTTGACTCCCGAAGGCTTGGCCAGCCATGCCCGGACGGCGGTGCAGGCGGGTACGGCGGAGCTGAATGGTGATTGGGTGGTGTTTGACGCGTCCGTCTGCACGATCAAACTGCCGGAGATCATCAGCCCCTATAAGATCACCGACGATGTCCTTTCGCCTTACATCACCCGGGTGAGCGATCCGGCCTATGAGGCGGGGTGTTATCTGACGGAGTGGCAGCAGGCCTTCGAGGCGACCGGCCTCGATGCCGATGCGGCCTTTGCCGAAGGGATGGACTTTCTCGCCGCCGAGATCACCGCTGGCCGGATGTCGTTCTATAGCGATGACCTGCTCAAAACGCCTGTCGGATTTCAGACCATTGTGCCGGAAGGATGCGAGCAAGGCGCGCGGGCCGAGGCCATCAAGGCGTCTTCCGGCGATCTGGCCCAGCTGTTCGACACCTATGTCCGCATGTCCTATGCGGCAAACACCTGTGGCGACGGCCAAAGTGGCGATATGGCTTTTGCCGAGACTGTAGAGGATAGGACCGACAATGCCTGGATGTTTATCGACGCGATGATGCTCACGCGGGCCGCCGGATGGCACGAGGGCATGACGGCGCAGGACAAGGGCATGCCACGCCCGCCTCTGTGTCATACCGCGCCATAAGCGAAGCCGCGCCTAAACACTGGCAGCCCGAAACCAAACCCGCTATAGCGGGGGCAAAGACGATACAAAGGGGAAGACCCATGTCCGAAGATTTCGAACTCGACACCGCCGATCTGTCCAAACGCATGGACGGGTCGCTGAGCAACCTGCGCACGGAATTTGCCTCGCTGCGCACGGGCCGGGCCTCGGGCTCGATGCTGGAGCCGATCATGGTGGACGCCTACGGCTCGATGACTCCGATCAACCAGGTCGGCACCGTCAACGTGCCGGAGCCGCGCATGGTGACGATCAACGTCTGGGACAAGGGTCTGGTGAACAAGGTCGAAAAAGCGATCCGCGAATCCGGCCTCGGCATCAACCCGCAGCTGAACGGCACGATCATCATGTTGCCGATCCCGGAGCTGAACGAAGAGCGTCGCCGGGAACTGACCAAAGTGGCTGGCCAATATGCCGAACACGCCCGCGTCGCCGTGCGCAACGTGCGTCAGGACGGCATGCAGCAGATCAAGAAACACAAGGACGGCATGTCCGACGACGACCAGAAATTCTGGGAATCCGAGGTGCAGGAGCTGACTGACAAGCACATCAAGATGATCGACGAACTTCTGGCACACAAACAAGAAGAGATCATGCAGGTCTGAGCCGGACCGGGGGCCCTTTGGCCCTCTGATCCTGTCCGAGTGATTTGAAACGGTTGCGCGAGTGGTTGCACGCTGAAACAAGAGCGTGTTTCATGAGGCAATCAGGTACGAGAGGCCAAATGAGCGACATGAGTCCAGCCACACCCGACGAGGTCATTGCCGGCGGACCGACCCATGTCGCAATGATCATGGATGGCAACGGGCGTTGGGCGCAGTCGCGGGGCAAACCGCGGCTGTTCGGCCATCACGCAGGCGCCAAGAGGGTCAAGGAGATCGTCCGGGCCTGTCCCGATCTCGGCGTCAAATACCTGACGATCTTTGCCTTCTCGACCGAGAACTGGAAACGCACCCAGACCGAGGTCTCCGGCCTCATGGGGCTGTTTCGCCGCTACATCCAAAACGAGATGAAGGGCCTTGTGACCGAGGGCGTGCGGGTGCGCTTTATCGGCGACCGGCTGCGGCTCGACAAGAAACTGATCGCTTTGATGGACGATCTGGAAGAGGTCACCAAAGAGAACACCAAGGTGCATCTCACCATCGCGATCAACTATGGTGGGCGCGATGAGGTGTCGCGGGCTGTGAAAGATCTGGCCTGTGACGTGGCACGCGGCGAATTGGACCCGGAGACGGTCGATGAGACCACGCTCACACGCTACCTCGACACCAAAGTGTTGCCGGACCCCGATCTGGTGATCCGCACCTCGGGCGAGGCGCGGATTTCGAACTTTCTTTTGTGGCAATCCGCCTATGCCGAATATGAATTCATCGACACGCTCTGGCCGGATTTCACCGCAGAGGTCTTTGCCGAATGCGTGTCCCGCTATGCCGGACGCGACCGTCGGTTTGGCGGGGTGAAAAAGTGACCGCGAAGATATCAAAAAACGGCAAATGGCGCGATCTGATGCCGCGACTTCTGTCGGCTGTCGTCATGGTGGCTGTGGGGCTTGGCGCCGTGCTGTCCTCGCATCTCGCGTTCACGGCTTTGGTCGTCGTGGTCGGCTGTGTCGGGCTTTGGGAGCTTTGGCGCATGCGTCAGGTGAAACTGGCCGCTTCGGGCCTGAACTCCGCAGACAGCCTCAACCTCGCTGCCTATCTCGCTGTTCTGGTCCTAGGCTGTCTCGGCCTCATCACGCTCTCGGCCGAAGGCGGCCGCGCGCTTTTGCTCTATGTCATCGGCCTTGTGGTGGTCACCGACAGTATGGGCTATCTGGTCGGCAAAACCTTGGGCGGCCCGAAATTTTGGGCCCGGATCAGCCCGAACAAGACATGGTCCGGCGTCTTGGGCGGCTGGGTCGGGGCAGGGGTTCTGGCCTATTTCTGCCACCCCTTCATGCCCGAGGGCTTCGTGCGCCTGTGGTTCTTTGTGACCTCCTCGATGGTGCTGTCCTTCGCCTCGCAACTGGGCGATATGGCGGAAAGCGGGCTGAAACGCCGGATGGGGGTCAAGGACAGTTCCAACATCATCCCCGGCCACGGCGGCGTGCTCGACCGCTTCGACGCGCTCTTGGCCTTAGGCGCACTGGCCTATGTGCTCAATGTGATTTTCGGCTGAGGCAGATATGCGACGCATTTCCATTTTCGGCGCGACGGGCTCCATCGGGCAATCGACCATCGACCTGATCCGTCGGGATCGCGCCGCCTATGACGTTGTGGCCCTTACAGGCGGCGGCAATATCGAGCTTTTGGCGAAAGATGCCATCGACCTCGGCGCGAAAGTGGCGGTCACCGCCTATGAGGATCGCCTCGGGGACCTCAAATCCGCGCTGTCCGGCACCGGCATTCAGGCCGCCTCGGGGGAACATGCGCTGATCGAGGCGGCGGATCGCGAGGCCGATTGGATCATGTCGGCCATCGTCGGCTCCGCAGGCCTCGCGCCGGGACTTCATGCGCTGCGCCACGGCACCACGCTGGCGCTGGCGAATAAGGAAAGCCTTGTGACCGCCGGGCCGCTTTTGATGCAATCCGCCCAAAGCCATGGCGCGCGGGTTTTGCCCGTCGACAGCGAACATTCCGCCGTCTTCCAAGGCCTTGTGGGTGAGGATCAAGCGGAGGTCGAGCGCGTCATCATCACCGCCTCAGGCGGGCCGTTCCGCGATTGGTCTTTGGACCAGTTGGAAGGTGCGACACTGGCGCAGGCCTGCAAACACCCGTCTTGGGACATGGGCCAGCGGATCACGATCGACAGCGCCTCGATGTTCAACAAGGCGCTCGAAATCATTGAGACCAAAGAATATTTCGGGTTTTCTCCCAATCAGATCGAAGTCTTGGTCCATCCAGGTTCCTACGTCCACGCCCTTGTGGGCTTTCGCGACGGGGCGCTCATGGCCCATCTCGGCGCGCCCGATATGCGTCACGCCATCGGCTATGCGCTGCACTGGCCCGAGCGGCGCGATTTGCCAGTGGACCGGCTGGACCTCGCGAAAGTCGGCCAGCTTCGGTTCGAGGCGCCCGATGAGACCCGTTTCCCGCCGCTGCGCCTCGCGCGCGAGGTGATGGAGATGGGCGGGCTGGCAGGGAGCGTGTTCAATGCCGCGAAAGAGGCCGCTTTGGACCTTTTCATCGCCCAAAAGATCGGATTTCTCGACATGGCGCGCCTCACCGAAGAGGTGCTCAATCAGATGTCAACGGATGTGAGCCAAGCTGCAACCAACATGAGCTTGGACACGGTGATCGCAGCCGATAAAGAAGCGCGGGCGCGTGTGATGGCGCTGCAACCCAATAAGGACGATCTCGAATGGATGTAACCAGCCTTCTCAGCAGCCTTGGCGGTACGGCCTTTACGCTGGTGTTTTTCATTGTCGCCCTGTCGATCATCGTCACGGTGCATGAATATGGTCATTACATCGTCGGGCGCTGGTCGGGGATCCGGGCGGATGTCTTTTCTCTGGGTTTCGGCAAACCGCTCTGGCAGCGCACCGACAAACGCGGCACGGTCTGGCAGATCGCGGCGCTGCCTTTCGGCGGCTACGTGAAATTCGCAGGCGACGCCAATGTGGCCTCAGCACCCGACGCCCATGCGGTCGAGGGCATGAGCCCGGAAGAAGCCCGCCACACCATGCCGGGTGCGCCTTTGTGGGCCCGCACCGCGACGGTGGCCGCAGGGCCGATCTTCAATTTCATCTTTTCGTTCATCGTCTTCACCATCTTTGTGTTGATCGCCGGCAAGGCCTCAGAGACGCTGATCGTCGATGAGATCGCGCCTGTGCCCTATGAAGTCGGCCTGATGCCGGACGATGAAATTCGGGCCATCTCGGGGCAGGACATGCCCGAGCCTGGGGAGCTTTTGAGCTTTCTTCAAGACCTGCCGGGGGCGGAGACCCTGTCCTATACCGTGTTGCGGGGCGGCCAGGAGATGGACGTCGAGGGGCCGTTTCCTTATCCGGTGATTGTCGCCGCCGTCTCGCCGAAATCCGCCGCACGCGATGCGGGGATCAAGACCGGCGATGTGATCACCCGGATCGACGGCACCCCGATCAATACGTTCTGGGACCTTCAGGACTATGTCGCAAGCCGTGATGGCGCGGAAATGACGCTGACCGTCTGGCGCCCGAATGGCGAGACCGCTTCCGAGGGGGGCGAGACATTCGAGACCACCTTGGAGCCGCGTCGCCGCGATCTTCCGACCGACGATGGCGGGTTCGAGACGCGTTGGCTGATCGGCATCACCGGCGGGCTGTTGTTCTCTGTCGGCACCGAACCGGTTGGCCTCGGTGCTGCCCTTTTGGCGGGCATCCAAGGCGTGTGGCAGATCATCACCATGTCGCTGTCGGGCATGGCGCATATGATCACAGGCGCGATTTCGGCCTGTAACCTCTCCGGCCCCGTGGGCATTGCCGAGGTGGTGTCGACCTCGGCCTCCGATGGTGTGTCGAGTTTCCTGTCTACTGTGGCGCTTCTCTCCACCGCGATCGGGCTCATGAACCTCTTCCCGATCCCCGTTCTCGATGGTGGGCATCTGGTGTTCTACGCCTATGAGGCGGTGCGGGGCAAACCTCTGCCGGATCGGGCGGTGAATGTGATGATGACCATCGGTTTGGCCGTGATCCTGGGCTTTATGGTGCTGGGGCTGGGCTCGGATCTGTTCTGTAAATAAAGCGGGTCGTTTTGCGGGATTGTCGCTGAAACCACTAAGACTTTTTCCGGAAGTCCACGCCTTTCGTCCAAATCTCGCCACAATCAAAGCGTATCTCCTAGAACCAGAGCGGTCGGCTTTTTGCGGACCGCAGAGGGTATGTGTGGCAGGGCAAACCTGCCGATGACTGAGGAGGGCCTCGAGATGACCGCAATCCGTGCAGGATACCAAAGCCTGTCGCAATTGGCCGATCTCAACTGGGATCGTTTGCTCTATGCCGCGACCATTATTGTGGCGCTCGTTACAGGGTCCTTTTTCGGACAGCTTTTCCTCTGAACGCAACGTCTCAGGCCTCAGAAATCCCCCTTAAATGTGCGATGACGAAGCGCGCGAAACGCGCACAAGTGCGGCCTGAAAAACGCAAGGCGGAAATCCGCTAAATTCGGAAGACCCCCAACAGGTTGGGCTTTCGCTTTCGGCGAGGGCCTTTATGCTGTGTCCCGAAAGGCTTTTTGTCGCGGTTCGCTTTTGACAAGGCGCGGCATTGCCGTTACTCAGCTAGGAACTTCTGGGGAATTTCGAGAAAGCAGCCATGTTGTCATTGAATCAACGTTCGATCCGCGTGAAACCACGTCTCGTAGCGCGCGCATTTGCGCTGTCTTTTGCGGCTTTCGCAGTCACATCCGTCTCTTATACCGCATTTCCTGCACCCGCTGCGGCGCAATCCTTTAATTTCACCAATGTGGTGGTCGAGGGCGCTCAGCGGATTTCGGCGGGCACCATCCTGTCCTACGCGGGAATCACGCGCGGCCAGACGGTGTCCGGCGGTGAATTGAACGATGCCTACCAGAACGTCCTGGCCACCGGACTGTTCGAGACGGTCGAATTCACCCCGCGTGGCAACACGCTTGTGATCAAGGTGGCCGAATTCCCGGTCGTTTCGCGCATTTCCATCGAAGGCAACCGCAAGGTCAGCGACGACGCCCTGATGCCCGCGCTCACCACCAAGGTCCGCCAAGTCTATTCGCCGTCCGATGCAGAGGCCGACGCCGCAACGCTCACGCAGATTTACGAGACCAAAGGCCAACTCGTTGCGACCGTGACGCCAAAGATCATCCGCCGCTCCGACAACCGCGTCGACGTGGTGTTCGAGGTGACCGAGGGCAAGGGTGTCGAGATCGAACGGCTGAGCTTTGTCGGCAACCGCGAATATTCGGATTCGCGCCTGCGTCGTGTGCTTGAGACCAAACAGGCGGGTGCGCTGCGCTTTATCATCGGACGCGACACCTACACAGAGGATCGGCTCCAGTTCGATCGGCGCGTGCTGACCGATTTCTACACCTCGCGCGGCTATGTCGATTTTCAGGTGCTGAACGTCGCCGCCGAGTTCTCGCGCGAGCGCAACGCCTATTTCCTGACGTTCAACGTGCGCGAAGGTCAGAAATACGATTTTGGCAAGATCACGGTGTCCTCCGAGATGGAGGGCGTAGATGCGGCGGACTTCGCCAAGGTGACCAATATCCGTGCGGGGCAAACCTATTCGCCCTTGGCCGTAGACAATATGATCGACCGGCTCGAAACGCTGGCGCTGAAAAAAGGCATCGACTTTTTGCGGGCGGAGCCGCGCGTGACGCGCAACCCGCGCACGCAGACGCTCGACATCGACTTCGTTCTGGTCCGCGGGCCGCGCATCTTTGTGGAACGCATCGACATCGAGGGCAATGCCACGACGCTCGACCGCGTGGTGCGTCAAAAATTCAAAACCGTTGAAGGCGACCCGTTCAACCCGCGCGAAATTCGGGCCGCCGCCGACCGTATCCGGGCGCTCGGGTTCTTCTCGAATGCCGATGTGAACACGCGTCAGGGGTCCGGGCCCGATCAGATGATCGTCGATGTGAATGTGACCGAAAAACCGACCGGCTCTTTCACCTTTGGCGGCAACTATTCCGTGTCCGAAGGTGCCAACCTGATCGCGTCCTTCAGCGAGGACAACTTTTTGGGCCGCGGCCAGCGCCTGTCCTTCAGCCTGACGACCGACATCGACGATGGCAGCCTGTCCTTCAACTTCGTCGAGCCGGCGTTCCTGGGGCGCGATGTCGCCTTTGGCCTGAGCGCGGGTCTCGGGACTTCGCAGCCGTCTTATGCCGAACATGAGCTGCGCCGCGCCTATATTTCGCCGCGCCTGACCTTCCCGGTGTCGGAAAACGGATCGCTCTCGGTAAACTATCGCGGTGAGCTTTCCGAAACCGTCGAAGACAGCGATTATGTGGAGGCTGGCTACAGCTACCCGGTGCAAATCCAGACCAACATCGACGAAGGCCGCATCGCGAGCCATTCGCTGGGATATACCTACAGCTACGACACCCGTCGCAACGGGTTGAATCCGAATGCGGGTATGTTGTTCAAATTCGGTCAGGATTACGCCGGGCTGATCGGTGGGGATGCGGATTACATCAAGACCTCCGCTGAATTGACCGGCGAAATGAAAGTCTGGAACGAAGAGGTGACCCTGCGCGCCACCCTCGAAGGCGGCGTGATTGACGCCGATGGCGACAGCCGTGTTTCCGAGCGCTATTTCAACAGCACCTCGATCATGCGCGGCTTTGAGCCCGGCGGCATCGGTCCGCGCTCCGAGACCAACGATCTGGCGCTGGGGGGCAACATGTATGCCGTGGCGCGTATGGAGGCGAATTTCCCTCTGGGTCTGCCCGAGGAATACGGTCTTTCCGGGGGGCTGTTCTTCGACTACGGCTCCGTCTGGGGACTGGATGACACCACGGGGATCATCGCCGGTTCCGACGATCCGAACTGGCGCTCGGTGATTGGCGCGTCTCTGTTTTGGACCACGCCTCTGGGGCCGCTGCGCTTCAATTTCACAAAGGCGCTCGACAAGGAAGACTACGACAAGGAGCAGAGCTTCGACCTGACGATTTCGTCGAGCTTCTGAGATGTCGCTTTTGCGTCCCCTTTGGATCGCAGGCCTGTTCAGCCTCTGTGCGGCAGGCCTGTCGGCGCAGGATCTGGCCCAAAACCAGCAACAGGATCAGGCAACGCCACAAGACGCGTCGCCTGCAAATCAGAATGGCGCGCGCGTCTCTGACCCGAAGCTGGTGTTTCCGGTCCTCGTCTTTGACCGCAGCCGTGTTCTGAACCAAAGTCAGGTTGGTGCAGCGCTTGAAAGCCGCATCAATGACGCGCGTGCGGCACTTTTGGTGGAAAACGACCAGATTTACGCCGACCTCGAAGCCGAAGAGCAACAGATTTCCGACGAGAAAGCCTCCATGGGCGAGGCCGAGTTCAGGGCCCGCGCGCAGGCGTTTGACGACAAGGTGACAGAGGTGCGCCAGCGTCAGGACGAAAAAGCCCGCGACATTCAGAAGCTTTACGATGATGGCCTTGCCGAGATCGAGCAGGAGATGAACTCCGTTCTGGCCGAGATTGCCCGCGATTTGGGGGCGGTTGTGGTGTTTGAACGCAATCAGGTCTATCTCATGAGCGGTGCGATCGACATCTCCCGGATTGCTATTGAAAAACTCGATGAGCAACAGGCGGAGGCAGACCAATCCGCCACTTCCGAGGACTCGGAGCCGGTGTCGCCAGCTCAGGAGTGAGGCTTTGCCGCGCTTGTCACATCGAATGGCGGTTGATAGGAAGGTGGCCAGACATTTTGTCCCCCGGATCGTCATGGGGGGCTCTGGACTCTATGGCGCTGGCGCACCATAGGACCGCACTCAAAAAGACCAAGAAGACCATAAAGGCCGAGGGACAAGACATGACCGAGACCACGAAACCGACCGTTGCCGACATCGACCTGATCCAGCGCATCCTGCCGCATCGTTATCCGTTTTTGCTGGTGGACCGCGTGGTGGACATCGTCTGCCCCGAAAGCTGCACCGGCATCAAGAATGTGACCTATAACGAACCGCATTTTCAGGGCCATTTCCCGGGCGAGCCCGTGATGCCCGGCGTCACCATCGTCGAAGCCATGGCACAGACGGCGGCGGTCATGGTCGGCGTCCACATGGACCTGGCGGATAAGGAATTCAACGTCTATTTCATGAACATCGACGGCGTGAAATTCCGCCGCAAAGTGGTGCCCGGCGACCAATTGAAAATGCATGTCACGGTGAAACGCGGCGGCGGCAAGGTCTGGAAATTCGACGGTCGCGCCGAAGTCGATGGCGAATTGGCCTGTCAGGCCGAATTCACCGCGATGATGGATCTGACGCCGAAATCCTGAGAGGATTGACACGATGAGCACAATTGATCCGAGCGCCAAAATCCACCCGTCTTCGGTGATCGAAGAGGGCGCGGTCATCGGCGCGGGCTGTGAGATTGGCCCGTTCTGCCTTGTCGGCCCGAAGGTGCGTCTTGCGGATCGTGTGACGCTCAAATCACATGTCGTGGTGACCGGTGACACGGAGATCGGCGAGGACACGGTGGTGTTCCAATTCGCCTCCATCGGAGAAATCCCGCAGGACCTCAAATTCCGCGGCGAAGAGACCAGGCTGGTCATTGGCAAGCGCAACCGCATCCGCGAATATGTGACGATGAACACCGGCACCGAGGGCGGCGGCGGGGTGACCCGCGTCGGCGATGACGGGCTCTTCATGTCGTCCTGTCACGTGGCGCACGATGCCCAGATCGGCGACCGGGTGATTTTGGTGAACTCCGTGGCGGTCGCGGGTCATTGCCACATCGAGGACGACGTGATCATCGGCGGTTTGTCGGGCATTCACCAATGGGTGCGGATCGGGCAGGGCGCCATTGTGGGCGCTTTGTCGATGGTCACCAATGATGTCTTGCCGCATGCTTTGGTGCAGGGGCCGCGCGCCGAGTTGGACGGTCTCAACCTTGTGGGCCTCAAACGCAAAGGCGTCGCCCGCGACGACATCAACCAGCTTCGTGCGGCGTTCCAGATGCTCAAACAGGGCGAGGGCGCCTTCAAAGATCGTGCCGAACGGCTGAAGGATGATTTCAACAGCGATTACGTCGCCCGCATGGTCGATTTCGTCATGAGCGACAGCGACCGCGGCTTTCTGACCCCGAAATAGCGCCATGACCCGGACCGCGATCATCGCCGGATCGGGCGCGCTGCCCCGGCTTTTGGCGGAGGCGCTCAACGATCCTGTCTATGTCACCTTTGACGACACGCCGGTGCCGGACGGCCTGACGCATGTTCCTGCGCGGATCGAGAAACTCGGGCGGCTGTTCAAGGAGTTGAAATTCCATGACGTCGGTGCGGTCACTTTTGCGGGGGCCATGTCGCGCCCGAAAGTGAACCCGGTGCTGATGGACCGCCACGCACTGCGCCTCGCGATGGCGCTCAAAAAAGGCGACGACGGGTTGTTGCGTGAGGTTTTAGCGCTCTTCGAGGATCAAGGCTTTCTCATTCGCGGCGCCACCGAAATTCGCCCCGATCTGGTGCTTGAGCCCGGCACGCTTTGGGGCCGTAAACCGACGCGCGAAGACCTGGACGACGCCGCCCGCGCGCAAGCCGTGTTGGACGCTTTGGGGCCGCTGGACGTGGGGCAAGGCGCGGTCTGTGCGGGCGGGCAGGTGCTGGGCATCGAGACGCTTCAGGGCACCGATGCGATGCTGTCTTTTGTCAAAGCCACGCCAGAGCGTCTGCGCCGCGCGAAGGGCGTCTTTGTCAAAGCGCCCAAGCCCGGACAAGACATGCGCATCGACGTGCCGACCATCGGCATGGCCACCATCGAGGCGGTAATCACCGCGGGTCTCGGCGGGCTGGTGATCCCGGCGGGCGAAGTGATTGTGCTGGACCGTTCCTCTGTGGAGGCGCGCATCAAGGAGGCAGGTCTCTTCCTGAAAGCGCAATGAGCCTCGCCACGAGATTTAAGGTCTTTGTCATCGCGGGCGAACCCTCCGGCGACCGTTTGGGCGGCGCGGCGATGGCAGGTCTCAAAGCCCTGACGGATGTCGAGTTTCGCGGCGTCGGCGGCGCGGCCATGGCGGAGCAGGGGCTCAGCCCGCAATTCCCGATGTCCGAACTGTCGCTCATGGGGATCGCCGAGATTCTGCCGAAATATTTTCACCTCAAACGCCGCATTCGCGAGGTGGCTGAGGCCATTCTCGACTGGAAACCGGACGTGGTTCTGACCATCGACAGCCCGGATTTTTGCCTGCGCGTGGCGGATATTGTCAAAGCGCGGAGTGACATCCGCATTTGCCACTATGTTGCGCCGACCGTCTGGGCCTGGCGCTCCGAACGTGCGGCCAAGCTTGCGAAACGGGTGGATCAGGTGCTGGCGCTGTTTCCCTTCGAGCCGCCTTACTTTGAGAAAGAGAGCTTGCGCTGTGATTTCGTCGGCCATCCGGTGGTCACCGAAGAGGTCGCGACGGACACAGAGGTCGCGGCATTCCGTGCCGCGCATGACATCGGCGATGCGCCTCTGATGCTCGTTCTGCCTGGGTCACGCCGGGGTGAGGTCACGCGACTGGCACCGATCTTTGGCGAGACGCTCGGACATTTCGCAGAGCATCACCCGGAGGCGCGTTACGTCCTGCCCATGGCGCAGAATGTCGAACCGCTGGTGCGCGAGGTGACGCAGGGCTGGAAGGTCACGCCGATTCTGATCGAGGCCACAGACAAAGCGGGCAAAGCCGCCGCCTTTCGCGCCGCCGATGTGGCGCTGGCGGCCTCTGGTACGGTGTCCCTTGAGCTTGCGGCCAATGACACGCCGATGGTGGTGGCCTACCGCATGGCCTGGCTCACCGAACAGATCGTCAAACGTAAATTGTTGATCGACACGGTGACCTTGGTGAACCTTGTGTCAGAGACCCGCGTCGTGCCGGAGTTTCTGGGCGCCAACTGTATCCCGCAAAAGATCGCGGCAAGCCTGTCGCATGTGTTGAACGCGGGCGCGGATCAACACGCCGCGCTCGCTCTGACGATGGAACGTCTGGGCCGGGGCGCGGAAGCGCCGGGACTGCGGGCGGCGCGGGCTGTGTTGGATGGGCTAGGTGTGCAATGAGTATTTGGAGCACAAAGGAAACGATACGCAGATGCAGCGTTGCCTTTGTTATTTTGCTCTGCTCCGCTGTTTCTTTGGAAGCAGATGCTCTGACGGGCGATGCGGAACACGGGGCCGTGCTCTATGCGGAAGGCTGCGCACGCTGTCATGGGGTGTCGATCGACATGGTGGTATCGCCGGAGGACGCGCCGCGTTTGGCCACGTTTTTGGCCAGTCACAAAATTCGGTTTGATCCAAGCCGCAGTGAGCAGGACAACGCCGATCTTGCGGCCTATCTTGTGAGCCTGCAGTTACGTTAACGCAACTCTGCGCGTAGCTCTTTCGTGCGGGCGCGGGTCAATTCGACCCTGCACGACCGGATTGCGATCCCTGTGCCGGAGCCGCCGCCAAAGCCCGCGCCGACATAGTCGCATTGCGCATCGCGGTAGGCCTCCCAAGCGGTTTGTGAGGCGTCCAAGGCGGGCAGGGCGACGACGCGACCGGTCATCTCATCAAGCTCCTGCGCCGAGCTTTTGGCGAACTCGAGCATCATCTCCATCGCGCGGGTGGCTTTGATTTCGGTGGCGGCCACGCAGTCGGCGATCTCGACCTGAGAGCCGAGATCCAGCGCGCATTCCGAGGAGGCATCGGCAACGGCCGACAGCGGCAAGGACAGTGGCGAAACAGTCAAAAGCGCGACGAGGGCAAAGCGGCTCATCTCAGTTCCCTTTCCAGATCCACCCGCCGCCATAGATGCGCGGGCTCTCCGGATCGTAGAACACACAGGCCTGCCCTGGCGAGACCCCTTCTTCGGCGACGACCAATTCGACCTCGGCTTCGGTGTCGGAAATCGGGCGCACGATGGCTTCGCGCGGCGGACGGGTGGAGCGGACTTTGACGTCCAGCACCCATTCGTCGCGCGACGTGAACGGTTCATCGCCGAGCCAGTTGATTTCACGCACCGGAATTTTGCGGGTTGCAAGCATGTCTTTCGGGCCGACGACGACCTGGCGGTTGTCGACATCGAGTTTCACCACATAGAGCGGATCGGCGAGGCCCCCGATGCCAAGCCCGCGACGCTGGCCGATGGTGTAGTGAATGACACCTTTGTGGGTGCCCAGAACATTGCCGTTTTGATCGACGATCTCACCCGGTTCGGCAGCACCCGGGCGCAGTTTCTCGATCACCTGCGCGTAATTTCCATTGGGCACGAAGCAGATGTCCTGACTGTCGGGCTTGTCCGCCACAGACAATCCGTATTTCGCGGCCAGCGCACGGGTTGCGTCTTTCGACGGCAGGTGCCCGAGCGGGAAACGCAGGTAGGACAATTGTTCGGGCGTCGTCGAGAATAGGAAATAGCTCTGATCGCGGTTCGCATCCGCCGCAGAGTGGAGCTCCGGCCCGGTGTCGCCCATCACACGCTGAATATAATGCCCGGTCGCCATGCAGTCGGCGTCGAGGTCTTTCGCAGTGTTGAGCAAATCCTTGAACTTCACCCGCTCGTTGCATCGAATGCAGGGCACTGGCGTCGCACCCGCCAGATAGCTGTCGGCGAATTCATCAATCACGGCATCCTGAAAGATGTTCTCATAGTCGAGCACATAATGCGGAAATCCCATTTCCTCGGCCACACGCCGCGCGTCGTGAATGTCACGCCCTGCGCAACAGGCACCCTTCTTGGCCAGAGCCGCGCCGTGGTCGTAGAGCTGAAGCGTCACGCCGACCACGTCATAGCCCTCTTCGGCCAGCATGGCCGCGACGACGGACGAGTCGACGCCGCCCGACATGGCCACGACCACGCGGGTGTCTTTCGGGGCTTTCGCAAAGCCCAGGGAGTTCAGCGGGTGTGCGCCGTCGTCAAACATGAACAAATCCTTTCGGGAACAGACCCGCTATATAAGAAAATTCGACCTATTCTCAAGGCCCGGCTTCACCCCCCATTAAGAGGATTGCGTCACAAAGGCTGTGCAATTCAAGATGAGGGTGAGCCCCATGTATCTCAAAAAAGTCGATGGCCCGCGTGCCGTTACGCTTCCCGATGGGTCCATCATGACCCGTGCCGACCTTCCGCCGAAGGAAACCCGCCGCTGGGTGGCCTCTCGCAAAGCGCTTGTGGTCAAAGGCGTGGTCTTTGGACTGATTCCCCTGACAGAGGCTCTGAAAATGTACGGATTGTCCGAAGAAGAGTTCAATTCGTGGAAAAATGCCATTTCCGAGCATGGTGAAGCGGCTTTAAAGGCCACTGCGGTGCAAAAATATAGACAACCTTGAGTTGAAAATGCGAAAAGGTTAAAACTGGTAACGTGTAGTTAACCATTTTTGACCATCTTCCTAATGAGCGAACGCAACAAGAACGTATTTGGAAGATAGCAACGGAGACCCACGGATATGCGAATTTTGCTGGTCGAAGACGATCCCACCACCTCGAAAAGCATCGAGTTGATGCTGTCTCACGCCAACCTGAACGTCTATACGACGGACCTTGGCGAAGAGGGGATCGATCTCGCGAAACTTTATGATTACGATTTGATCCTTTTGGACCTCGGCCTGCCGGATATGAACGGTCACGATGTGCTGCGCCAGTTGCGGCTGGCCCGTGTCGACACCCCGATCCTGATCCTCTCGGGCGCCGATGACACCGAGAACAAGATCAAAGGCTTCGGTTTTGGTGCCGATGACTATCTGACGAAACCCTTCCACCGCGAAGAGCTTGTGGCACGTATTCACGCCATCATTCGCCGCTCCAAAGGGCATTCCCAATCCATCATCCGCACCGGCAAGATCGAGGTCAATCTCGATGCCAAAACTGTGTCCGTCGGCGGCAAGCCTGTGCATCTGACCGGCAAGGAATACCAAATGCTGGAGCTTCTCTCCCTGCGCAAGGGCACGACGCTCACCAAAGAAATGTTCCTCAACCACCTCTATGGCGGCATGGACGAACCGGAACTCAAGATCATCGACGTCTTCATCTGCAAGCTTCGCAAGAAACTCGCCAATGCGACCGACGGTGAAAACTACATCGAAACCGTCTGGGGACGCGGCTATGTGCTGCGCGATCCGGAACCGGGTAGTGGGCATGGCGACGAACAGATCGCGATCGGTGCCTGAAACAGACGTGAAATCCTTGTAGCCGGCGACATCAGCGCCGCCGGTTCGTAACTCGTCGAGACGTTTTCTCTTCATACTTTTCCGACCCGTGGATATCTGACTGGACCTCCCCGTGCGCCTCTCCTAAACCAAGGAGAGGCATCCTCGGGGAGGTATTTTTATGGCTGACGCTCTGGACAACGCAAACCACGCCACACTTGACGTCGACACACTGACAGAGGCGCAGGCGCGTGCGGAGCTTGCCCGTCTGGCGGAGCTTTTGGACGGGGCCAACACTGCCTATCACACCGAAGATGCGCCGGTGATGTCGGATGCAGACTATGACAGCCTGAAACGCCGCAATATGGCCATCGAGGCACGTTTTCCCGAGCTGAAACGCAGCGATAGTCCGACAGATCAGGTGGGGGCCGCTCCCGCCGAGGGATTTGGAAAAATCACCCATGCCGTGCGGATGATGTCACTCGCAAATGCCTTCGATGACGAAGACGTGCGCGAATTCGACCGATCCGTGCGCAAATATCTGGGCGCACCGGGGGAGATTGCCTATACGGCCGAGCCGAAGATCGACGGCTTGTCCCTGTCTTTGCGCTATGAACAGGGCAAACTGGTCTCCGCCGCCACCCGCGGCGATGGCCAGATCGGTGAAAACGTCACCGCCAACGCCCGCACCATTGACGACATTCCGCAAGACCTCACCGGCGCGCCGGACGTGCTCGAAGTGCGCGGCGAGGTCTATATGTCCCACGCCGATTTCGAAGCTTTGAATGCGCGCCATGCCGAACGCGGCGGCAAAACCTTTGCCAACCCACGCAACGCCGCCGCCGGGTCTCTGCGTCAGCTCGATGCCGAGATCACCCGCGCCCGTCCGCTTAAATTTTTCGCTTACGCCTGGGGCGAGATTTCCGAAGCGCTGTCGGACACGCAAACGGGCGCGATCCAACGTCTCGCGGCGCTCGGTTTCCAAACCAATCCGCTGACAGAGCGTTTCACCGACATCAATGACCTCATAGCGCATTACCGCAAAATCGAAACCCAACGCGCCACGCTTGGCTATGACATCGACGGCGTGGTCTACAAGGTCGATAACCTCGAACTGCAACGCCGTCTGGGCTTTCGCTCGACCACGCCGCGTTGGGCCATCGCCCATAAATTCCCCGCTGAACTGGCCTGGACCCGTCTCGAATCCATCGACATTCAGGTCGGGCGCACCGGGGCCTTGTCGCCGGTCGCACGCCTGACCCCCGTAACTGTCGGCGGTGTCGTCGTCTCCAACGCCACGCTGCACAACGAAGACTACATCAAAGGTTTCGATAGCAAAGGCGAAGAGATCCGCGGCGGCAAAGACATCCGGGTCGGAGATTGGGTGCAGGTCTACCGCGCGGGCGATGTGATCCCGAAAGTCGCCGATGTCGCTCTGAGCAAACGCGCAGAGGACAGCACCCCCTACGTCTTTCCAAAGACCTGTCCCGAATGCGGCTCCGAGGCGATCCGAGAAGAGGGCGATGCCGTGCGTCGATGCTCCGGCGGACTGATTTGCCCGGCGCAGGCAGTGGAAAAACTCAAACATCTCGTCTCGCGCGGCGCTTTCGACATCGAGGGCTTAGGCGCCAAACAGGTGGAGCAATTCTACAAAGACGGCTGGATCAAAGAGCCTGCCGATATCTTTGATCTCAAAGATAATTTTGGACCGGGTAAGCTGCAACAGCTCAAAAATCGCGAAGGCTGGGGGGAAAAATCCGCGCTCAATCTCTTTGATGCCATCGACGCCCGACGCGAGATTCCGCTGGCCAAATTGATCTTTGGCCTTGGCATCCGTCACGTCGGCGACAGCTCCGCCAATCTTCTGGCGACGCATTACGGCACGTGGGAGAATTTTGAGGCTGCCATGGCCTCAATGACCATCGGCGCGGGCGAGGCCTGGGAGGATCTTCTCTCCATCGACGGCGTGGGCGAGGTCATGGCGACCTCCTTGGTCACCGCCTTTCATCAAGAGGCCGAACGGAAAAGCATCGCGGAACTCGTCGAGAGACTGCGCCCGGTCGAGGCCGAAAAGCCCGAAAACGACAGTCCGGTAAGTGGAAAAACCGTGGTTTTCACCGGATCTCTCGAAAAAATGACCCGATCCGAGGCCAAAGCGCGCGCCGAGGCGCTTGGCGCCAAGGTCTCCGGGTCCGTGTCGGCCAAAACCGATCTCGTCGTGGCCGGTCCCGGTGCCGGATCGAAAGAAAAGAAAGCCCGCGAGTTGGGCATTGCGCTTTTGGACGAAGACGGCTGGCTCGCCCTGATCGGAGACGCATGATCCAATGAGCACGGGACGCCCGGATATCCTCTTTCCGCTCTTTGCCGGGCTTGAAACCTTGGCTGGCATTGGGCCGAAGACGGCGAAGCTCATGCCAGCACTGGCGGTGGAGCGTCCGCGCGATCTTTTGTTTACCTTGCCGAATGCCGTGGTGGATCGTCGGCGGCGCGACAGCCTGCGCGAGGTGTCACCCGGCATGATCGCCACGGTCGAAGTCACCGTGCTGCGCCATCAACCGCCCGCGCGCAAAGGTCTGCCGTATCGTGTGATCGTCGAAGATCAGGAGATCGCCTTTCAGGTCGTGTTTTTTCGCGGGGCCCCGAAATGGATCGAGGCGCAATTGCCGGTGGGCGAGCGGCGTTTGCTGTCCGGCAAGGTCGAAATGTATGACGGCCAATATCAGATGCCGCACCCGGATTATGTTCTGACGCTGGAGGAGGCCGACGATCTTCCGGGCTATGAACCGGTCTATCCGCTGACAGCGGGCGTGACCCAGAAAACTATGGCTAAGGCGAGTGCCGCTGCGCTGGCCTTAGTGCCCGATTTGGAAGAATGGATCGACCCGGCTCTGAAAGCCCGCGAAGGTTGGCCGGATTTCACAGCGGCTTTGACACAGGCACATCGCCCGCTGTCGCAAAATGAAATCTCGCCCACCAGTGCGGCGCGACAACGCTTGGCCTATGATGAGCTTTTCGCACATCAGGTGACGCTGGCTCTGGCGCGGGCGCGGGTGAGGCGTGGCAAGGGGCGGGTGAACGAAGGCGACGGGAAGTTGCGCGCTAAGGTCTTGAAAGACTTGCCGTATCGCCCGACCGGCGCCCAGGCCCGCGCGATGGATGAAATCGCCACGGATATGGCCGCACCGCAGCGGATGAACCGGTTGTTGATGGGCGATGTCGGCTCGGGCAAGACCTTGGTCGCGCTCTTTGCGTTGCTGGTGGCCGTGGAAACGGGCGGGCAGGGTGTCATGATGGCCCCCACAGAAATCCTTGCGCGCCAACATCTTGAGGGGCTTAAGCCACTGGCCGAGGCTGCGGGTGTGGTGTTGGAATTGTTAACTGGGCGCGACAAAGGCCGTGCGCGGGCGGAGAAATTGGCGGCACTGAAGCGCGGGGATATTCACATCCTTGTCGGCACCCATGCGGTGTTTCAGGACGACGTTGAATTCCATGACTTGCGCCTGTCGATCATCGACGAACAACACCGTTTCGGCGTCACGCAGCGTCTGGCTCTGGCGCAAAAAGGCGAGGCGGTGGATGTGCTGGTGATGACTGCGACGCCGATTCCACGCTCGCTTTCACTGGCTCATTACGGCGACATGGATGTGTCCGTGCTGGACGAAAAACCGCCAGGACGCACGCCTGTCAAGACGGCGCTGAGTTCCATTGAACGGATCGACGAAGTCGTGGGGCATCTGAAAGGCGCGATTGCACAGGGGCGGCAGGCCTATTGGGTCTGTCCGTTGGTCGAAGAGAGCGAAGTGGTCGACATGATGGCCGCCGAAGAGCGGTTCAAGACGTTGCGCGCCGCTTTCGGCGAGGGGCGCGTCGGTTTGGTGCATGGTCAGATGGCGGCTGAGGACAAGGACCGGACCATGGCGGATTTCGCCGCCGGTCGGCTGTCGGTTCTGGTCGCTACGACGGTGATCGAAGTGGGGGTCAACGTCCCGAACGCGTCGATCATGGTGATCGAACGGGCGGAACATTTCGGTTTGGCGCAGCTGCACCAGCTTCGGGGACGGGTGGGGCGTGGCGATGTCGCCTCAACCTGTTTGCTGTTATACAAACCGCCTCTGACAGAGACCGGGCGGCGTCGCTTGGAGATTTTGCGCGAGACCGAAGACGGGTTTCGTATTGCCGAGGAAGATTTGGCGATGCGTGGGGCCGGTGATGTCTTGGGCACGGCGCAATCGGGGCTACCGCGGTTCCGCGTTGCCGATCTGGAGCGCCAATCGGCGTTGATGGCGCTGGCGCAATCGGATGCGCGAAAACTGCTGCATGACGATCCGACGTTGAAAACGGAACGGGGAGACCATGTGCGTGTTCTTCTTTGGCTCATGGGGAAAGATGAAGCAATCCGTTTGATTTCAGTGGGTTAAGATCAGGCCCACATTCTGTTCTCACTTTTGTTCGCAAATGTTCTTAAAAAGTTCTTTACAGGTCGTGTGCAATATGAGAACAAATTAGCAACAAGTCATTAACCATACTGGTGAGGATGCTATGATCAAAGACCTGAAATCTGTTGTTGCCCGCTCCCAAGCGACGCTGCTCGAAGATATGTTGGGTGCCGTTGCTCTCTTGGTGATCCTTGTCGGTGGGCTAACGCTGCCCGCTCTGGTTTGAGACCTCCCAGTCTCTGACTTTTTCTTTCTGCCTCCGATCTGATCCCGACACACTTGGCTTTCTATGAGTATTGTCTGACGCTTTACCTGTTCCTGTCAGATGTGGCGCCCTCAACCGCCATCACGCCCTAATACCCTTGTGTAATATCAGATCATGCCTGCCGCCGCCTTCTTTCGAAGTGCGGCGTTTTTTTTAAAAGGTATAGCCGAGACGCAATCCGCCCCAATGTTGGCCATCAACGAAGATCGGCGCGGAGAGATCTTTCATCATCACGAATGTTCCGGCGCCCATGTCCCGGCGATAGACCTGCAACAGAAAAGGCTCCTTGTTGCGCCCGGCCTTCAGCCCCACGCGATCATCGAACATCCGCCGGTTGCGAGAATTTGCGGCGTTCCAGGCAGGATCCTTGCCCTGCGGTTGCGAGAATTTCTTGTTGTGGGTCGGCAAATAGCCGTTCGGGTCAATCGCGACACAGAACACGACTTTCGGATCGAAAGTGAGCATCGCTTCTTGGACCTCGGGCAAGACCTCATCCGTAAAGGCGGTAAACCGTGCCATATGCTGCGCGGGGTCGGTGCCCGCAAGCGGTGTATAGGTTCTGTCGAACAGGTCTTCCCGGCTGATCCGGCCCTTGGTGATGCCTGCAATGAAAAGATCAGAAACTTGGGCTGCGGCCTCTTGGATGCGCGTGATGAAACTCTGGTCCTCACTGGCTCCCCCAAGCGCCACCGTGGTCTGAAAGATGGTCTCGGAGGTGTCGATGAGTTTCTCCACGCGGGTATTGGCGACATGAATGCCGTCCGCGGTGCCGCGCGCAGATTTTCCGATCTCGTCGAATGCCGGCTGAAAGGCCTCGACAGCCTGTTGCACCTTCTCGGCCTCCGTCTCCATCACACAGGTCGCAGCATGGGTTTCCTGAACGCCCTGCGCGATTTCCGTCAGCGCCCGGTCGGCCTCGGAGGAGGATTCGATCACATGGCTTGCGTCATTGGACACGCCAGAGGCCTCCTCGCGCAGGCGACCGACCCAAGACGACAGGGTTTCGATATTTTCCTCGATGCCCTCGGCGGCGCGGGCGGTTTTTTGCGACAGCTCATTGATGGCCTCGGCCACCACGCCAAAGCCACGGCCACTGTCGCCCGCACGCGCGGCCTCGATCTTGGCATTGATGGCGAGGATGTTCACCTGACGCGCGATGTCGGCAATATTGGCATTGTTGGCCTCAACCGCTTCAAGAGAGGTCGCGACTCGCTCCATCCGCGCCGCAAGGTCCTTGACCCAGGAGGCTACGGTTTGCGATTTTTGTCCGGTTTCACGCACGAAAGCCACCGATCCCTCGACACGCTCCAGGGTCCGGCTCGTGATATCCGTGACCCGGCCCAATGCCTCACGCACGGCCCCATTGGCGGTCATCACCTCGGAGGCGGAGGTTTGAACATGTCCGAGGACGGAAATCTGATTCTGAGACTGCTGATCGACACTGTCGAGAAAGCCCGCGATATCCACAACTTCGAATCCCAGACGGCCGGCATATTCGGCCAGCTTTGTCATACGCGGATCTGTCGACTGCGCGTCTGTAAATTCAGGATTTGGAATCATGCGCTCCTCCGATTTGATCGGTATCTTTACCCATCATGTCTTACAGGAGAGTTAAGCAGCGCGTGAAAACGCCTTATGTACGCTGGCTCTTCAGCTCTTCAAACCCGCGACACGTGGCGCGCAGCGCCAGGAGAATGGAATCGTGCCGATTCTTGAAATCGCGGGCGGGCAGCAGGGCTTCGAACCCCTCAAAGGGCGCGGACGGCACGGGGCCGTTGTCCTTGAGAAAGGCGGTCATCTCATCGCGTGCGCGGATCATCTCATCTTCTGTGCGGCCAAGGACATGACGCCCGAGCACGGAGGCAGACGCCTGACCCAGAGCGCAGGCTTTCACATCCTGTGCAAACCGCGTGATGCGCCCGTCCTCGACATCCATGTCGACGGTGACGGTGGAACCACAAAGCGGCGCGCGTTCCTTGATCGAGACCATCGGCGCCTCCAGCCGCCCGGTCAGCGGAATGTCCGCGGCCAGCGCCAGAAGTGTGCCGGAATAAAGCTGTGCGAGCTCCGTGGGGGATTGTGTGGACATGGTTTGCCTTTCGAACTCGGAGCCCATAGATAGGGCAAACACCTTTGCTTGGAAAGGACGGACCATGTGTTCCGAGGAGAGTTTTGGCACATTCGATGCCGCCCAGCTGAAATACGATGACAAGGGGCTGATCCCGGTGATCGCGCAGGATCATGAAACCCGCGAGGTGCTCATGATGGCCTGGATGACCGCAGAGGCGGTGACAAAGACGTTGGAGAGCGGCAAGGTGACCTATTGGTCTCGCTCGCGTCAGGCGTTCTGGGTCAAGGGAGAGACCTCCGGCCATCTGCAAAAACTGGTCGATTTCCGCTATGATTGCGACAGCGATTGCATCCTGGTGCTGGTCGAGCAAACTGGCCCCGCGTGCCACACCAACCGTCGATCGTGTTTTTACCGTGCGGTGCGCGACGGCGAGGCAGTTGAGCTTATGACGCCAATGGACTGACAGGATTGAGTATTTTACCAGCAAAGGAGACGTGTTTCGTGTCCTTTGCTGCCTCAAATACTCATAAGCCGATCAGGGCTTTGACCTCTTCGGGACTCAGGCCTTCTTCGCGAAATTTCGAAATCGCCTTGGCGTCCGAGCGCTTGGCAAGACGCTTGCCGTCTTCGTCGCGGATCAGCCCGTGGTGGTGATAGGCGATCTCCGGCAGGTCCAGAAGCGCCTGCAACAGCCGGTGGATTTGCGTGGCTTCCATCAGATCCGCGCCGCGCACGGCTTCGGTAACGCCTTGGGCCGCGTCGTCGATCACGACGGAGAGGTGATAGGCGGCGGTGCCGATGTCTTTGCGCGCGAGCACGATGTCGCCGACGCCATGGATCAGCTGATCGGCGTCGAGACGGTGTGTTCCGGTCTCATAGGGGCCGGTTTCCTGCCATGAAAAACGGCTGACATCGCCCAGAAACTCCACGGCTTTTTGCATATTGAGGCGGATGGCCTCGCCGGGTTGAAAGCTCTTCATCTGGCGGTGACGACAGATGCCGGGGTAGATCACGCCATCGGGGCCCATCGGGGCGCCTTCCTGTGGCGCGGAGAGCGCATTCATCACGTCGCGACGGGTGCAGGAACAGGGGTATATGAGACCCAGTTCCTCGAGCAATTCCAATGCACTTGCGTAAATATCTTCACGCACCGTGACATGCAAAACCGGGTCGGGCCAGGTGATCCCGAGCCACCTGAGATCGGCGTAGATCAGCGCCTCCCATTCCGGGCGGCAGCGGCTGATGTCACCGTCTTCGATGCGCAGGAGGAACTTGCCACTCTGGTCTTGCGCGCGGGCGTAAGCCGTGAGCGCGGAAAAGGCGTGACCCAGATGCAGAGGCCCTGTGGGGCTGGGCGCAAACCGGGTCACGTAGGGCATCAGGATTGCCCCTCAAGCCATTGATTAAAATCTTCTTTGGCGCGATCCGTATAGCCTTTGTAACGCTCTTTTCGGCCTTTGCGACCGCCACGCAGACCCTCCAACGGCGGGAAGAGACCGAAGTTCACATTCATCGGCTGAAAGGTCTTGGCCTCCGCGCCACCGGTGATGTGATTGATCAAGGCGCCCATGGCGGTGGTAAAGGGAGGCGGCGGCAGGTCGCGACCCAAAAGTCCAGCAGCCGCCATGCGACCGGCGAGCAAGCCCATCGCGGCGCTTTCCACATAGCCCTCGACCCCCGTCACCTGACCGGCAAAGCGGATGTTCGGGCGCGATTTCAACCGCATCTGATCGTCCAGAAGCGTCGGCGAATTCAGGAAGGTGTTGCGGTGAATGCCGCCGAGACGGGCGAAGGAGGCATTCTCCAGACCGGGGATCATTTTGAACACCTCAGTCTGCGCGCCGTATTTCATTTTTGTCTGAAATCCGACGATGTTATAAAGCGTTCCTAACGCATTGTCGCGACGCAATTGTACGACAGCATAGGCCTTTTCCTCGGGCTTATGCGCGTTGGTCAGGCCGATGGGTTTCATCGGTCCGTGGCGCAGAGTTTCCCGCCCACGTTCGGCCATGACCTCGATCGGCAGGCAGCCGTCGAAATATTTCGCGGTTTCGCCCTCGTGGAACTCTGTCTTGTCGGCGGCCAAAAGCGCGTCGATGAAGGCCTCGTATTGGTCCTTGGTCATCGGGCAGTTGAGATAGGCTTTCTGCTCTTCTTCAGTCTCGCCTTTGTCGTAGCGGCTTTGCAGCCAGGCCACGTCCATATTGACGCTCTCGGCATAGACAATCGGCGCAATGGCGTCGAAAAACGCCAGCCGGTCGGCGCCGGTCTCTTTGGCAATGGCCTCGCCAAGCGCCGGAGAGGTCAGCGGGCCGGTGGCGAAAATCCACATGCCGTCTGAGGGCAGGTCGGTGATCTCGCCGTAGTCGACAGAGATGTTCGGATGGGCCTCAAGCGTGGCGGTGACGTGAACGGCGAAGGCCTCGCGATCCACCGCCAAGGCGCCGCCCGCAGGCAGTTTATGCTTGTCCGCCGTCGCCATGATCAAACCGTTGGCGGCCCGCATTTCCCAATGCAGCAAGCCCACGGCATTCTGTTCGTCATCGTCCGAGCGGAAAGAGTTGGAGCACACCATCTCGCCGAATTTACCGCTTTGATGCGCGAATGTTTCGACCTCGGGCCGCATCTCATGCAGCACGACGTTGAGGCCCAGATTGGCGGCCTGCCAGGCGGCTTCGGAGCCCGCCATGCCACCGCCGACGATGTGAAGTGTGTTCTGTGTCATGTGCCGGGATGTAGCTTTTGTGGGGCAGGGAGGAAAGAGGAAAAGCTGAACTGTGATCTTCATGCGAGACCGTTTGAGCGCGGTGAGAATACCGCTGCATGGAGGGTCACTTTTTTTTGCAAAGTGGTATTGCATCAGTGGGACGCGGTCCTCTATGACACATATATTACTCTCGCTCGACATGCCTCAATGCTCATAGCTTTTTGGGCAGATGACCAAGGCCGGGCATGACGCCTGACGCTGTTAAGTCTCGCGCTGATAAACGATTTTACCCTAAGTGAAAATGTACAAGTACGGCCCATGCGTAGCAGGTTGTGGCCTTGCTGTTTTGTCATACATGGTGATGGTTTCAACCGGAGATGGAGTCCTTAGGGAGGTGAAGGCGCGGACATGGATCGTTGGGATGATCTGAGATTCTTACTGGCCATCGACAAATACGGGACGATGGCGGCAGCGGCACGTATGCTTGGGACGAATCCCGCAACAGTGTCGCGCCGTATGGAGCGTATGGCGGATGAACTCGGGCTGAACCCTGTCATCAAGACGTCTATGGGGTGGGGACTCAACCCAGAGATGCGCGAATTGATCAAGGCTTCTGAGACCTTTGACGAGATTATTCGCGGGGAGCAGAACCGGTTGCGGATGCGTGCGGGGATGAAAAGCAGCGAGATCCGCGTTGCCTGCTCGCCAATGATGTTGCGCCGCATCCTTGCGCCAAACATGAAACATTATGCGACAGAACTGGCACATATCCGTCTGAGTTTTTCCAACCGGTCGCTGATCACAACATTGTCTGGGCACGATATCATCATCTCGGCGGCGCCCCCCGAAAGCGGGCGGATACTGTCGCGGAAAATTGGCGTGTTTGCCCTGGAGGCCTATATCCCGACTGATGATAAGGACTGCCGTGAATGGGTGGGGCTCTCCCCCGATTATAAAGATCTTCCCATTATGAGAAAATGTGAGCAGCACTTCAAAGGGCCTGCAAGGATCGAAGTTGATACCTTGAGTCAGCTGTACGACGTGATGACATCAGCCCGTATCGGGGGATTTATTCTGGTGATGGCAGCGCAGAGTCTTGAGGGATTTGATGCCATCGAGGGCAGCTATAGCACCACGGATATTTTCATGAGCTATCATGAAAGTCGCCGCGGCGATCCGGCGCTCATGGCTATGACGGCATTTATTGTCGAGAGCTTCGCACAATCCCCGTGGGCTCAAGCCCGTGCGGCGGTTTGAAATCTTTGCCTGATCAGCAGGCATAAACATAGCCTCGAGACACCGCCCGGACGCGATAACTTGGTCCATTCGGGGGCAAGTTTATATTTTTGCAAATCCGCAACGTCGAAAACAACTATAGGTAATACGCAAAGTCTTCGTCATGGTTGCCAAAAGACTTGAAAAACTTGAGGCATATCATGATCAAATCCCCCTCAGTGTCGCGGTACCTGTCCGACGTTTGCTGTCTAGGGTTGCGTCTGGCACTTGCGGGCGCACTTATTCTTCATCCGGTGACGCTGACTTTGCGTCTGGATGAACCGATGCGGGCCAATGCCAGCTATTTCACCTCACAGCCTTCGGCTTTCCTCCTGCAACTGAGCGACATCCGAAATCTTGTCGTGGCAATGTTGTTCGTGTTGATCGCGGTATGGCTCATGTTTGGCATTCACACCCGCGTCATGGCGCTGATCTCGGCAGCTCTTCTCGTTGCCTTTCATTTCGCGGTATCTCGCTGTCCTATGATGCTGACGCCTGAAACTCTGCACGTGATGATCGCCGTTTTCTTCGCCACTCCACTTATTTTCCTTGGCGGCGGGAAGTTTTCGCTGTTGCGCGCGGGCTGGTCAAGACTGGTCTGATTGGCATGAAAACGTGCTGTTTTTCAGTTCAGAGATATAAAAAGGCCCCGCGAGTGCGGGACCTTTTTTTTTTATGCCTGATATTTACGAGAGAAGGTTGGGATTAGAGAGCGCCGAACAGATCGACTTGGTTGAGCAAGTCGTAGAGCGGCGACACGTCGGAGGCGTAATCCTCGACCTGATCCATCACACGCAGACGACGGGAGCCGTTTTCCCATTTCAGAGCGAGAGCGAAGCCGTCGTAATCGGCGTCAAAGCCAAAGGACTGACCGTAGTTGGCTTCCAGCGACACGGTTTCGGTGAAGTTATAGGTGCCGCCGATGGTGGCGATGCCGTAGTCCCCGAAATCTTCGTTGTAAGTCATCAGCGACACACCAAAGGTGAAGGCGTCGTTGAAGTCGTAGGTGGAGGCGATGAAGGTGGAACCATCATCGAAATCCTCACCCCAGGCGCTGGCCAGATCGACGTCCCAGTTGGAGGCCTCGTAGGTGTAGCCGAGGAGGTAGGCATCTTCATCGCCCGCACCGGCCTCAATGTTGGAATAGCGGGCATAGATAGCCGATCCGTCGAACATGTAGTAGCCAGCCAAGGTCGTGGTATCTACGTCCAGATCGTCCCAGGAGGTGTAGTCGAGAGCGATCCCGTAGTCTGCGGTCTGGTATTCCACGCCGAGGCCGAGGGCGGTGTCGTCGCCGCTGGCACCGTCCACGTCGAGGTCGAGGTAATCGAGCGAACCATAAACGGTCAGGCCGGGGATGATGGCGTAGCCGACGGTCAGGCCGATGGTGCTCAGATCGAGATCTTCGACGGTCAGGTAGCCTGCGTCGCCGGTGAAGGAAAATTTGCCGGTCACGTAATCGAAAGCGCCGGACAGGGTTTGCGCGTCAGTGTCTTCGATATCGTAATAGCTACCTTCAACGGTGCTGTAAGTCAGACCGTTTGCGGAGGCCGCACCAGCGGTTGCCAGAAGAGCCAAAGTGATTGCGGAAGTATGTTTCAGCATGGGAGTTGCCTTTAATAAGTTGCTGTGGCGCTGATCTAGTTCCGCACAGAGAAGAGTTAAAGTTGTGCGTGTTGGGAAAAATTAACGCGTTACTTTTTTGTCACAAAACTTTTTGTGATGCCGCGTGAGGTAAAGAAAAACCGGATGACGAACTTGCGCCATCCGGTTGATTTTAAAATCTAAAATTGTCTTTAGGTCGTCAAGACTTGTGGAGGATCAGCTCTCCGCTTCGTCCTCGTCTTCACTTTCTGCGATCCAGGCGACGGAAACGACCTCTTCGCCCTTGCCAGTGTTGAACACCTTCACACCACCCGCGCCACGCGAGCGGAAAGAGATGCCATCCACGGGGCAACGGATCGACTGGCCTTTCGAGGTGGCGAGCATGATTTGATCCTCCATGCCGACCGGGAAACAGGCCACGATCGGACCGCCGCGCATGGTTTTTTCCATCGCGGTCACACCCTGACCGCCACGGCCACGGACCGGGTAATCATGCGACGACGACAGCTTGCCGATGCCGCCCTTGGTGATGGTCACCAAAAGCTCCTCGGCGGCTTTCATCTCTTCGAACCGGTCATGCGAAATCGAGCCTTCCGCGACCTCCTCGTCCTCATCCGTCAGCTCGGCCTCATCTGCGCCGACCTGTTGGCGACGCATCTTGAGGTAGGCTTGGCGCTCATAGCTTTCCGCCTCGAAGTGACGGATCACGGACATGGAGACGACCTCGTCGCCTTCATTGATCAACTTGATGCCACGCACACCGGTGGAGGAGCGCGAGTTGAACACACGCACATCGGGCACGGGGAAACGGATCGCGCGACCACTTGACGTGACGAGCATCACGTCATCGTTTTCATCGCAAATCCGGGCGTTGATCAGGCGCGTGCCTTCGTCGTCGCCCTCGAATTTCATCGCGATCTTGCCGTTCGACTTCACATTGGTGAAATCCGACAGGCGGTTGCGGCGCACCGAGCCTTTCGAGGTGGCGAACACGATCTGAAGATCGTCCCAATCCTTCTCGTCGCGGTCCACCGGCAGGATCGCCGCGATGGACACGCCCTGCGGGATCGGCAGGATTTGCAGCAGAGGCTTGCCCTTGGACGTCCGACCGCCCTGGGGCAGGCGCCAAGTCTTCATTTTATAGGCCATGCCGTCGTCGGTGAAGACCAGAAGCTGGGTGTGGGTGTTTGCCACGAACAAGGTCGTGATCACGTCCTCATCCTTGGTCGACATGCCCGAAAGGCCTTTGCCACCGCGTTTCTGCGCGCGGTAATCGGCCAGAGGCGTGCGTTTGGCCCAACCGGATTGAGTCACGGTCACCACCATGTCCTCTTTCTCGATCAGATCCTCGTCGTCCATATCGCCGGACCAGTCGACAATCTCCGTGCGACGCGGCACGGCGAGTTGCGCTTTCACGTCGATCAGCTCGTTCGAGATGATTTCCATGATCCGCTCGCGCGAGGCGAGAATTTCGAGGAATTCCTTGATCTTGGCGGCCAGCTCTTGCAGCTCGTCGGTGACTTCTTTGACACCGATTTGGGTGAGGCGTTGCAGACGCAGATCGAGGATCGCGCGGGCCTGAACCTCGGACAGGTTATAGGTGCCGTCCTCATTCGCTTTGTGGTTCGGATCGTCGATCAAAAGGATGTAAGGCAGGATCTCCTGCGCCGGCCAGCGCCGCTCCATCAATTTGATCCGCGCCTCGGAGGCATCGGCCGAAGACCGAATGGTCGCGACCACTTCATCCACGTTCGACACAGCCACGGCCAAACCACAGAGGATATGCGCCCGGTCGCGTGCCTTGCGCAGCTCAAACGCCGTGCGCCGCGCCACCACTTCTTCGCGGAAGGTGATGAAATGCTCAAGGAAATCGCGCAGCGTCAGTTGTTCCGGCCGACCACCGTTCAAAGCCAGCATATTGCAGCCGAAAGAGGTCTGAAGCGGCGTAAAGCGGAACAGTTGGTTCAGCACCACCTCCGCGGTCGCATCACGTTTCAGCTCGACCACGACACGCACACCGTTGCGGTCGGATTCGTCTTGGATATGCGCGATGCCCTCGACGCGTTTCTCGCGCACCAGCTCCGCGATCTTCTCGATCATCGTGGATTTATTCACCTGATAGGGGATTTCCTCGACCACGATGGCGTAGCGGTCCTTGCGGATTTCCTCGATCTTGGTTTTGGCCCGCATCACGACGGAGCCGCGGCTTTCCAGATAGGCTTTGCGAATGCCAGAGCGCCCGAGGATGGTCGCTCCCGTCGGGAAGTCCGGCCCCGGAATGATCTCCATCAACCGTTCGGTCGACACATCCGGGTTCTCGATGAGCGCCAGCGTCGCGTCGACAACTTCGCCAAGGTTGTGCGGCGGGATGTTCGTCGCCATACCGACCGCGATCCCGCCTGCGCCGTTGACCAGCATGTTCGGGAATTTCGCAGGCAAAACGGTGGGTTCGCGTTCCTTGCCGTCGTAGTTGTCCTGAAAATCGACGGTGTCTTTGTCGAGATCGTCCAGAAGCGCGCGCGCCGCCTTGGCCAGACGCGATTCCGTATAGCGCATGGCCGCGGGCGGATCGCCATCCATCGAGCCAAAGTTGCCCTGACCGTCGATCAGCATCAAGGACATGGAAAACGGCTGCGCCATCCGCACAAGCGCATCATAGATCGCGCTATCGCCATGCGGGTGATAGCTGCCCATCACATCGCCCACGGATTTCGCGGATTTGCGGTAGGGCTTGTCGTGGGTGTAACCACCTTCCTGCATCGCATAGAGGATGCGGCGGTGCACCGGCTTGAGCCCGTCGCGCAGATCGGGGATCGCGCGGGACACGATCACGGACATGGCGTAATCGAGGTAGGAGGTCTTCATCTCCTGCGTGATGGAGATCTTCGGACCATCCCAAGCCATCACCGGGCGCGGGTTTTCTTTTTCGTTTTCAGGGGTTTCGGGTGTATCGCTCACGTTGTCCGCCTGTTGTCTTTTGTGTGACGGGGAAGCCCCCGTATCTCGTTGTGTCACACTCTACCCCATACCGGATATGGGGTGCAATGGGGGATGCTCTCTGTGAATGGCAGCCAGAGGTCAAGAGTGCCAACATGCTGTTTTCATTGACAGTTAACCAATCTATGGCAGGATTTTTCTGGGAGGAGCAGAAAAAGGCCGAAAGCGGCCCCACCAACAGGAGACATGCACATGACACACACCACGTCGCAAGACATGAGCGAAACGGAGATGATGCTCTCGGGCTACGGGCTCACACTTGCGGAATTTACCTATCGGATGCCGGATCACCAAAGCGTGCTGAACACGTTTTCATGGCAGCTCTTCGATCTGGCCCCGGATTACCCGAAACTCTTTAAATTCATCGAATTCTGGCAGGAGAATATCGAAGGTCCCTTGCACCACGTCCGGTTTACCCACCGCAAACTGATCGCGCCGGGCGAATGGCGCAATTGCGTGGGGGAGTTCACGGTGCATTGAGGTCTGAGCCTAGGTGTGAAACGCTTTTGCGTCCGGCCAGAGGGTTTTCAGGACCGATTGGCGTATGGCTTGAGCCAGCGGGTCATTGAAGAGGCCCAAAGCGGCTTTCACCGCCGTGCCGCTCAGCCAACCGTCATTGATCCGCCATTTCTGGCAGAACAGCCTGTTGATCTCTTCTTTGCGAAGCCATTCAACGGTGCGTTTGGCCTGATCTTCGGAAAGGATCGGATCGAGACGGGCATTTGGCCCAAACTCGCGTACTGTCTTTTCTTGGGCTGCTTTGGCCCGCGCGATGTGATCGGCGATATCGGTATCTGAGACCGCCATCAGCCCCTCGATCTCCTGACGCGTCTCAATCGGCAGGGTCTCCGCGCAGAGCTGGGCCGCTTCGAGAAACCGTGCGTTTGACGAGAAATCGACCAGCTTTCTTGCCTCCGTCATCCGCCAAAGCACATCTTCTGCCGCGGCATTCCATGTGCCACCGGACACAAGTCCGAGCCGCTCCAAAAGATCGAGCAGATGCGGTGTTGCGAAGGCCCGGAAGCCGCCATGCGCATCGACAAGGTTCGGAGGCGGCGCAGGTGCTCCGTCGAGACGCGTCACGTTGAACATGGTCCTCCCCGAACCTTGATGAGGAGATGGAGCCGTCTGAAAGGACAGGAGATTGTTCTGCACTGCCAGCCCCAAAACAACGGCACAGAGATCGTCCCATCGCGGCAAGTTTTCAGGGGTGATCGGCGCTTGGGGAGCGGCGCCCCAAGTGGTTTTCTCCGCCACACCAAGCGCGACCAAAGCCTCGCAGCCAGCCTCGTAGCTGCTTATCGCCTTGTCACTCCAGCCCGGTCTGTCCGGGTCTCTGGGCAGAGTTTCGGTCAGAAACGCCGTGGCGGATTCAAGCCAGTCAGGTGCTCTGGAGGTCATGGCCAAATGGGAGTTTCAAAACCGCTTCAACAGCTTTTTGAGCGGCGTGGTCGCATCGCCGGTCTGGCTGTCCTGCGACACTTTGCTGAACCTCTGGCGGAGTGCTTCGGCGCGGGCGTCTGCCAAGGTGCCGCCAATCCGCTTGCGCGCGCGACGCGCGGTGGGAAAGGGGATGACGGAGGGGCTCTTGCGGTGTTTCATAAGGCAAAGATGGGGTGGATTTTCCCCGATCTCAAGCCGTTTTCGCCGCTTTTCTCCAGGCAATGACCCAAAGTGCCGCAAAAATCACCGAAAAAATGGCATTCCAGCCCGCCATGGTGATGCCAAGCCCCCAGGTGTCCCAGACGATCTGATCGCAGAGCACCAACCCCGGATCGCCCGCGCCACCGGGCAAAAGATCCATGCCGGACAGGCCCGCCAAAGCGTCGCCCGAGCCGGTACAAGACGAGGGACCCGGCCACCATTTTTGCTCCACGCCTGCGTGGTAAAGGCCGAGGCCAGCGGAGACCAACATGGTCAGCATGCCCAAGAGCGTCAGACTGCGCAGCCGTACCACCATGAACAGCACACCGATCACAAATGCGATGGCATGCGGCCAGCGCTGCCAGATGCACATGGGGCAGGGCGCAAAGCCCACCGCCTGAAATACGAAAGCGCCTGAGAGGATCGCCAAGGAGCCGACGGAGGCGGCAAGGGCAGGTTGGAGGGCGGCAAAATCGGAGGGAGCTTTGGTCATAGGTATTTCACGGCATAGAAGCCGCCCAGGAAGATGACGACGAGGAGGGTGAAGACGAGGCCCAGACGGCGCTCGATAAAGTCGCGGATCGGGTCGCCGAATTTCCACAGGAGCGCCGCGACGACAAAGAACCGAAGCGCGCGGGCGGTGATCGAGGCGACGATGAAGACCGGCAAGGAAAGCTGCGTTGCGCCCGACATGATGGTGATCACCTTGTAGGGGAAGGGCGTCACACCGGCGATCAACACGGCCCAGGCGCCATATTCATTATATTTGACCGCGAACTCGTCGAAATAGGCATCCTTGCCATAGAATTCCAACACCGGACGGCCCAGCGTTTCAAAGGCGCCATAGCCGATCCAATAGCCCAACATGCCACCCAAAACGGAAGCCACGGTGGCAATGCCTGCGATCTTGAAGGCCTCGCGCGGGCGGGCTACGACCAGCGGGATCATCAGGATGTCAGGCGGGATCGGGAAGACCGAGCTTTCGATAAAGGCCACCACAGCCAGCGCCCAAAGCGCATGCGGGCTTTCGGCCAGGGACATGGTCCAGTTGTAAAGCCGTCTGATCATCTTGGTCCCTGCCTGCTTGTCTTTGCCTCTATAGGCCCCATTCCTGCCATGGGGTCAAGCACACCTCGGCCGCTGGAGGGACGCTTTAACCTTGTCCGTCTGTCCCCTGACGATATTGTGAGCACAGGTTGATATTTGCAAAGGGTGGTCACGATGAAATGGCAAGGGCGGCGCGGATCGCGCAACATCGAGGACCGGCGGCGCGCGGGCGCGCGCATGGGCGGCGGCAAGGCCGTCGGAGGTGTTGGCGGCGTCGGACTTTTGGCCATTGTCGTGATTGGGTATTTCCTCGGCATCGACGTGACGCCTTTGTTCGAAGGCGCGGGCGATATCTCCACGTCCTCGCAGACCGCGGAAATCACCCAAGCTGATGAACAGGCAGCGCGATTCGTCTCCGTCACCTTGGCGGACACCGAAGAGATCTGGACCGAGGTTTTCGCGGAGCAACTCGGCGGCGAATATATCCCGCCCATTCTGGTGCTCTACAAAGGCGTGACGCAAAGCCCCTGTGGGTCCGCCTCGGGGGCCACCGGGCCGTTCTATTGCCCCGCCGATCAAAAGGTCTATCTCGACACGGCGTTTTTCACCACCATGTCCCGTCAGCTGGGCGCGGGCGGCGATTTCGCGCAGGCTTACGTGGTCGCTCATGAAGTCGCGCACCATGTGCAAAACGAGCTGGGTATCTTAGGTCAGGCAAACGCCTACCGCGCCAAGGCGTCCGAGGCCGAAAGCAATGCGGTTTCCGTGATGATCGAACTTCAGGCGGATTGTTACTCCGGCATCTGGGCGAAGATGGCCGATGAAAAATTCGGCTCCGTCGAGCATGGCGACATTCGCGAAGCTCTGAACGCCGCGAAACAGATCGGCGACGACACGTTGCAAAGGAACGCCGGCCGGGTGCCGCAGCCGCACACCTTTACCCATGGCACCGCCGAGCAGCGCCAGCGCTGGTTTGCGGCGGGATACAAGACTGGCGCGCTGGACGCCTGCGATACGTTTTCCGCCGGCAGGCTTTAAGGCGGGTCCTCGGAGGATAGGGCAAGAACGGATTTTTTCAAAAACCGTGTTGATCCCTCTGGACGTTGCCCGCGCTCTTGGGTAAATGCCCTTTTACTGCGCAGCTTTTGCGGCGCTCTGCCCGTGTGGTGGAATTGGTAGACACAGGGGATTCAAAATCCCCCGCTGTAACAGGCTTGCCGGTTCGAGTCCGGCCACGGGTACCATTCCTTTCAAATTGTCGATGATCTGAGAACGCTCGCCTTTGGCGAGCAACTTCGTTTGGGCATTTTTGCAAAATGCAGTTAACGCCTCGATTCGGTTGATGAATTTCGATTGTTCTCAACTCTTCCAAAATTTGATCCAAGAGCCTATATTGGTTCCAATTATGAATGAGTGTCCATATTTTGCCGTATTTTTCCTCAAATCCTTAAGGTTACCCGAGAGGAAACTTAACCTATGGTAAACGCCGCAAGAACGTGATGGGGTAAAGTCATTTAAGCAATTGTATTTATTCTGTTAATTAAAATGAAAGGCGCGCTTTTCCGGTCGCGATTCAGGAGTAATTCTCCGCCAGACGCTGTGAAAAAGGCCACTTCAATGCCATAATTGATCACAATCGCGCCTTTTTCCCTGTTGCTTGGACAGGATTTTGACTTATCCAGAAGGAGCCCAACTGGGGGGCATTTCTAAAGGCCACGGGGGGCGGCCGCGTAAATCGAGTTCCGGGAAGGAATCGACTTGTGTGTCCGTTGTGGAAATGGATTGACCTGCTGCGGGTCTGTCTGCTGCTACATATTGAGACGATTGCGAGTGTTGCCACTGGCCTATTTGGTCGTTTCTTTCCCTCATATATTTGGTCTGCGCGGACGCTTGTTTGGCCTGAACAGGGTAAACAGTCCGGTATGTAATTCCCGGGCGTAAAGTGACCGTTGCACGAGGGGATCTATGCCCGCGTTAACGAGGTGTGAAGGAGTAGAGACGATGACAGGCACTTATTACCATGATCATGACGGTGGTGATCCCTCCGATCCGACACTCGAAGGCGTTGTGCAAGGCACCTCTGGCGACGACGTGATCGACACCGCCTATACGGGGGACCCCGAAGGTGACATGATCGACGCTGGCGACAATGCCGCAGGCAATGACGATGACGTCGTGATTGCGGGCGGCGGGGATGACATCGTTCTGGCCGGCGCTGGCGATGATGTCGTCTATGGCGACGGTGGCGCAGGCTCCTCCTATGAATCTCAGGATGCAGACCCGCTGGTTCTGTCTTACAACAACTACCTCTACGGCAGCGACACCTCTTGGGGCAATAACAATGCAAAGCCGGGTGACAGCGCCATCTATAAAAATGTCACCACGCTCGAAGACGGCACCGTCGTCAACGCGCGCCTGGTCCTGGTCGAGACCTCTGATCCGCACCTCGATGTTGATCTTTCCGGAGGCAATGGCTCAGAAATCCTTCTGAACGGCAAGAGTTATTCCAGCCAGGGCGGCATGACCGCCACCTTCCGCATGGAATTCTATGATGCCGCAACCGGCGAGCCGGTCGCGATCAATTCCACCGCGACCTTCAACGACATCGACAGCACTCGCAGCGATGGCCTCGATCCCGAATCCGTCACCGTCGATGGGTCGTCCTTCACGAATTTCGGCGTCAGCGGCGATAGCTCTTTGCTTATCGAGAATGCGGATGGCACGGTCTCTGCGACCGGCACCGAGCCCAACGTTCCGAGCGATCAGGACGCCTGGTTCTCTGCCTCTTTCGAAGGCCAGACCTCGATCACCTTCACGCTGACGGCGCGGGACGTGAACTCCGGCTATTCGATGAACGGCAACCTGATCGACGACGCTGTCGTGACCCCGATCGTCGAGGGCAACGATTACCTCGACGGCGGCGCGGGCGACGACACGATCTTTGGCGAAGGCGGCGACGACACGCTGGTCGGTGGCTCCGGCACGAATTACCTCTCGGGCGGATCGGGCGACGACACCTTTATCGGTGGCGACGGTGCAGACACGTTCAACGGCGGAGCGGATCAGGACAACATCGACTATTCCGGCTCGGACGAAGCCGTGACCGTCAACCTGTCCACGGGCGAACTGTCCGGCGGCGATGCCGACAACGATACCATCGAAAGTAGCATCGACGGCGCGATCGGCTCCGAATATGACGACACGCTGATCGGTTTCAATCATCAAGGCACCACCCCCGAAGACGTCTATACCAACGAATTCTGGGGCATGGGCGGCGACGACACCATCACCGGCGGCGGCGGCGATGACTATCTCGATGGCGGTGACGGCAAGGACATCATCGACGGCGGCGCTGGCAACGACACGATCTACGGTCAGGACGATGACGACCTGATCTATGGCGGCTCTGGCGACGATTACATCGACGGCGGCATCGACGACGATACGATCTACGCGGGCGCAGGTCGTGATACTGTCCACGGCGGCGAAGATCAGGATACGATCTACGGCGGCGGTGACAACGACTACCTCTATGGTGACGACGATCAGGACACGATCTATGTCACCTTCACCGATGTCACCTCGGGCGTCTACGACACCACCGTGCACGGTGGCGCAGGCGGCGTTGACTGGGACACGCTGAACCTGTCCGAACTTCTGTCCAATGGCTGGGTGATCACCTATGAGGTTCAGAACCCCGACAGCGATGGCAATGGCTATGACGGTCAGATTCAGCTCTACAATGCGGGCACCAATGAATACGCCAACATCAACTACACCAACATCGAAGAGATCATTCCCTGCTTCACGCCTGGCACTTTGATCGCGACGCCGAAAGGCGAGATGAAGGTCGAGGAGCTGAAGGTCGGCGATCGCGTCATCACCCGCGACAACGGCATTCAGGAAATCCGCTGGATCGGTCACAAGGTGCTCACCGGCGCCGAACTGGCCGCCCGTCGCGAATTGATGCCGGTTCTGATCCGTCAGGGCGCGCTTGGCGCCGGTCTGCCGGAACGTGACATGGTCGTCTCTCCGAACCACCGGATGCTGGTTTCCAACGAGAAAGCCGCACTTCTGTTCGAAGAGCATGAGGTTCTCGTGGCCGCCAAACACCTGACCCGCATGGAGGGTGTCGATGTGGTCGAGGCGTCCGGTGTGACCTATATCCATGTGATGTTCGACCGCCACGAAGTGGTTCTGTCGGACGGCACCTGGTCGGAAAGCTTCCAGCCGGGTGACTACACGCTCTCCGGCATCGGTGACGAGGCCCGCGAAGAGCTGTTCGCCCTCTTCCCGGAGTTGGTCGAGGTGTCGACCCGTGGCGGGTTCTCTGCCGCACGTCGCATCCTGCGCAAACATGAGGCGGAGCTCCTGATCTCCTGATCCTCAAAGGTTCGCTCTGATCGACGCGCCCGGTGGGGCCTGCTGGTGCAAGACAGCGTCGATCCTGACCGTCCCCCTCGGGTGTTTCGAGGGTGACGGTTCGACAGTTCAGAGTTTTCCGAGTTCTATGTTCCAAATGACAAAACACCGCCCAGGGTTTCCGGGGCGGTGTTTTCTTTTGACCAAAGGGCGCGCTTACATCTGGCGCCAGTCCTCCGGCGTGTTCACATCCCAACAAGGCGCCTCCGAGGGCATCTCGACCCGTTTCGCGCCATGGCGTTCGACCAAACCTGCACGCCTTCTTCGCCGCTCAAAGCCTCGAACTCCGGCAGGACCGAGGCCGGGAAAATCACCGGATAGCCTTCTCGCCCGCTTTGACACTGCGCCCGCACGATCCGTGTGCCGCCGAAGGTCTCGAACAGGATGACAAGTGTCTCCAGATGGCTCGTCGTGATGAAAGGCATATCGGTCATGATCACCGCCAACGCGTCATAGTCCTTGTCCAACGCATGTCGGGCGAGACTTTTGAAGGGGGCGGAAATGCCCAGATCGCTGTCCTCCACCGTGATGAAATCATCATGCGGTCGCAACACGGCGCGGCGGCTCTGGTGGTAAGGATGGCTCTCGGCGGGCAGGGCGACGACAAAGGGCTGACCTCGCGCCGCCGACACAGCCCGGCTCAAAAGGGTGTCCAGGGAATGCAAGGAAGGCGCGGTCGAGAGTTTGTCGAATCCCATGCGCGCGGAATTTCCGGCCGCCTGTGAAGAGTACGTCATGTGCCGAAGCGCGCCGAAGAATTTTTCAGCACACCCCGGTCTCATATCTGCGCGTTCCTGCGCGGCTTCGAGCGCCCACCCTTACGAGGGAACCCCCCGCATGGGATGCGGCGCTCTCGATTATTTCTCTGGCAACAACCCGCGAGGAGAGAACCGCAGCACGACGAGAAGGATTACACCCATCGTCAGATAGCGCATGTAGGCCACGCGCTCGATCAGACCCGCCTTCAAAGCGGAGCCCTCTTCGAGACCCATGGTCAACACATTCACGATCCATCCCCCGATGGGTTCGACTTCAACCCACAAAAACCAGATCAGCATACCACCCAGAACCGCGCCCCAGTTGTTGCCGGAGCCGCCCACGATGACCATCACCCAGATCAGAAAGGTGTAGCGCAGCGGCTGGTAGGTGGTCGGCGTCAACTGGCCATCCAAAGTGGTCATCATCGCACCCGCAAAGCCGATGATCGCGGCCCCCAGAACGAAAATCTGGAGATGACGGCGGGTGACATCCTTGCCCATGGCCTCGGAGGCCACTTCATTGTCACGGATCGCGCGCATCATCCGACCCCAAGGGCTTTTCAGCGCCAGCTCCATCGCCAGAACGATGAGGCCGATCACGGCCAGAAAGAACCCGGCATAGAGCAATTTCACGAAAATCGAGGAGCCGGTCACCGGATCCATCCCGAGTTTCGCCATCAGAGACAGAAACCATTCGCTTTGCTGAAGATTGATCTCATAGGGCACCGGACGCGGCAGGCCGTTGACGTTTTTAACCCCGCGCGAAAGCCAGTCTTCGTTCTTGACAACAGCGAGGATGATCTCGGCGATGCCAAGGGTGGCAATCGCGAGATAGTCGGAGCGCAGGCCGAGGGCGGTCTTGGCCACGATCCACGCGGCCCCCGCCGCGAGAAGCGCCCCTACAGGCCAGGCGAAAATCACCGGCAGACCCAACCCGCCAAGATAGCCTGAGACGGCCGGATCGACGGCTTCGATGGCCTCGACCGCCGGGTCGAACAGGGTGCGGTAGAGGATAAACCCGACAATCAAGATCGCGGTCACAAAAACGCCGCGCAGGCGGGTTTTCGGCAGGCGTGGGTAGACCAAGACGGCAGCGACAATGGTGCCAAGCCCCACAAGAAGCGCCAGGATCATCCGTCCGCCACCAGCGGTCCAAGCGGCAGGCACGGGCGGCATGGCGGTCAAGACCACGGCCAAACCACCCAGAGCGGTAAAGCCCATGATGCCGACGTTGAACAAACCGGCGTAGCCCCATTGAAGGTTCACCCCCAAGGCCATGATCGCGGAGATCAGCCCCATGTTGAGGAGGGACAAAGCCGAGTTCCACGATTGCAAAACCCCGACCGCGATGATGAGAGCCGCCATGGCTGCAAAATAGAGCGGCGCACGGGGCAGGGGCTTGGGGGTCTGTTTGGTGGGTGTCGATGCATGTGTCATATGTTTTGCCCCTTGAAGAGACCTGTCGGTTTGAACAGCAGGACGATGATCAGGATCGCGAAGGAGACGGCGAATTTGTAATCCGTCGACAAAAGCTGGACCAAGCCGTCCGGTGCCCAGCTGTCGGGGCCGAGATAGGTCACGACCTTTTTGAAGGCGTAGGTCAGGGTGACTTCCGAGAAGGCAATGACGAACCCGCCCGCGATGGCGCCCAGCGGATTGCCGATGCCGCCGACGATGGCCGCGGCGAAGACCGGCAGGAGAAGCTGCTGGAAGATGAAGGGTTTGAACGACTTGTCGAGGCCATAAAGAGCGCCTGCGATGGTCGCCAAAGCCGCCACCAAAAGCCAGGTGATCGTCACGACGCGCTCCGGGTTGATGCCCGAGAGCAATGCCAAATCCTCGTTGTCCGAATAAGCCCGCATCGACTTGCCGGTGCGGGTTTTGTTCAGGAACCAAAAAAGTGCGGCCACGGTGATCATCGCGACAACCACGGTGATGACCTGCGTCGTGCGGATCGCGAGCCCTTCGGACAGGCCCGACCATTCCTTGAAATCGCGGGCATTGACCACGAACCGCGCACCATCGGCAAAGCGGCGGTCGTCAGTGCCGACGATCATCCGCACCACGCCGTTGAGCACGAACATCACGCCGGTGGAAACGATCACGAGCATCACCGGCGCAGCTTTGACTTTGCGGTAGAACTTGTAGACCACCTTGTCGGTCGCCAAGAGCAAAAGCGCCGTCACCAAGATACCAAAGGGCAGGGCCAAAAGCGCAGTGGGCAGGACGCCCAGCGAAATGCCCCAGCTTTGGAACAGCCCCGTGACCAGCACCACAACCATGGCCCCGAAGGACATGGTTTCACCGTGGGCAAAGTTCGAGAACCGCAACACGCCGTAAATCAGCGTGACGCCCAAAGCGCCAAGCGCGAGCTGCGCGCCATAGGTCGTGGCCGGAACCACGACGAAATTTGTGAACGCAACCAATGCGTTGAGAATATCCATCAGACAACCTCCTGACAGATGCCACCAAAGGGCAGCATCTCTACCCCCGGCGTCGGATCTTGGGTGACAACATCGACATAGCCGGTCATCAGACCGTCTTCGCGCAGGTCCCAGAACCCCTTGCTGTCGATATGTTGATAACGGTGGGTGGCGGGGGCCTCGGCCGCTGTCTCGACGAGACAGGTGGCCTCCTGAGCGCCTTCTTCGCGCAGATATTTCGCACAGCTCACGCCGTCGCCTTCCTCAAAGGAAAACCGCCAGGGCGCGCCGCCGCCTTGGACCATGACCGCGCATTGCTCAGCAGCCATAGCCGATGCGGGTATGGCGGCAATCACGAGGGCGGCGCATGTCTTTTTCTTGGGAAAAATACTCATGCCCTCATCCCCCCAAGAACGTCCGGCGCACATCCGGGTTCGCCAATAGGTTCGCGCCGGTGTCGGTATAGGCGTTGGCGCCCTGAACCAGAACATAGCCTTTGTCCGCAATTTCAAGCGCTTGCCGGGCGTTCTGTTCCACCATGAGGATCGAAATGCCGGTCTTGGCGACCTCTATGATGCGGTCGAACAGCTCGTCCATCACGATGGGCGACACGCCCGCGGTCGGCTCGTCGAGCATCAACAACTTCGGCTGGGTCATCAGCGCGCGGCCCACGGCCACCTGTTGGCGTTGGCCGCCAGACAATTCGCCCGCGTTCTGGTTGCGCTTCTCGAAGACCGCCGGGAAAAGCTCGTAGACCTGTTCAATCGTGGGCTCGATGTCGTCCTTGCGGATAAACGCCCCCATCTCAAGGTTCTCACGCACCGTCATGGTCGGGAAAATATTGTGGGTCTGCGGCACAAAACCCATGCCCTTGTACACGCGTTCCTGTGGGCTGAGGCGGGTGATGTCCTCACCGTCGAGATGCACATGCCCCTCGCGCAGGTTCAGCATGCCGAACACCGCCTTCATCGCGGTCGATTTCCCCGCGCCATTCGGCCCGACAATCACGACAATCTCGCCCTTTTGCACGGTCAGCGTACAGCCGTGCAGAATATCCGCGCCAGAGCCATAGCCGCCGCGCATTTCATTGGCATGGAGGAAACTCATGCGCTCGCCTCCTCGGTTTTCTTGTTCTTCACGCCGGTGCCGAGATAGGCCTCGATCACCGCTTCGTTCTGCATGATCTCATCGGCGGTGCCGGTCGCCATGACCTGGCCCTGCGCCATGACGATCACCGGATCGCAGAGCTGTTTGATAAACTCCATGTCGTGTTCGATCATGCAGAATGTGTAGCCACGCTCGATGTTCAGACGTTTGATCGCGTCGCCGATGGTGTACAAAAGCGTCCGGTTTACGCCTGCGCCGACCTCGTCGAGGAACACCATTTTCGCGTCGACCATCATCGTGCGGCCCAGCTCCAGAAGCTTTTTCTGGCCGCCGGAAATTTCGCCCGCTTTCAAATCCGCGATATGGGAAATCGTCAGGAACTCAAGAACTTCGTCGGCCTTGGCCCGTAGGGCCCGCTCCTCATTGGCAATGCGTTTGCGCCCGAACCATGTGTTCCAAAGCGTCTCACCCGATTGGCCGGAAGGCACCATCATCAGGTTCTCGCGACAGGTCATCGAGCCAAACTCATGCGCGATCTGGAAGGTGCGGAGGATGCCCTTGTGAAACAGCTCATGCGGTTTCAGCCCGGTGATGTCCTCACCATCGAACAGCACTTGGCCCGAGGTCGGCGTCAGAACCCCCGCGATACAGTTGAAAAGCGACGTTTTCCCCGCGCCATTGGGCCCGATGAGCCCCGTGATCGAGCCTTGCTCAAGCGTGAGCGAGGCGCCGTCGACCGCGCGAAAACCGCCGAAATGCATGTGCAAATCACGCACTTCGATCATTTTATCTGTCCCCTAGATGTTTCGGCCAAAGTGCAAGCCGGCCGAAAAAGTCAGCCCGGGGAGCCTGTTACCCCCCGGGCCATATCATGTGACGTCCGGCTTAGCGGATGTCGATGGTCTCATAGGCCCCATCGGTGATCGTGTAGTAGCGGTAAGATCCCGCAGCTTCACCCGGCCCGATCAGTTCTACATTGGTGGCGCCGACATAGTCGATGTCCCCGCCTGCGGCGAGAATATCGAGCGCTTTCTCGAAGTCACCCGGAAGGATTTTTTCGCCCGGCGCATTGGCCACGTCGAGAAGGTTGGCCGCCACGGCCTCTTTGGTCGCTTCGCCGCCTTTGGCCATCGCAAGAGCGATCAGGGCGCCCGCGTCATAGCTTTCGCGCGTGTAGGTGCTGTCGACCAGAATGCCGGCTTCGGTGCCCAGCTCGGTGAAACGATCGGTGCCTTCGCCCTCGGCCCAGGGAACTACGCCCAGCGAACCTTCAACCATATCGGCAAGCCCCAGAAGGCTTTGACCATACATACCGTCGCCCACGAGGAAGGTGTCAAACGCGCCGGTGTCGACCGAAGATTGCAGAATGTTCTTGCCGCCCTGATCGATGTAGCCCAGCACCACAAGCATTTCACCGCCTGCGGAGGCCAGTGCAGCCACCTCTGCGGAATAGTCTGCCTTGCCATCTTCATGCGAGGCGCTCAGCGTGATTTCACCATCGTAATTGGCGGCGAAGGCATCGGCGAGGCCTTTGCCGTAATCGGAGTTGTTGTAGGTCACGGCCACGGAGGTGATGCCTTTTTCTTCCAGCACATCGGCCAGAATTTCGCCCTGACGCGCATCAGAGGGCGAGGTGCGGAAGAACAGACCGTTGTCTTCGATCGAGCTCAGGCCCGGCGAGGTTGCGGAGGGGGACACCATGACCACGCCGTTCGGCACCGCCACATTGGACAGCACAGCCCCTGTCACGCCGGAACAGTCCGCGCCCATGATCGCAACGACACCGTCGGAGGTCACCAAACGTTCCGCCGCCGCTGTGGCCGCAGAGGCATCCACACAGGTGCTGTCCGCGCGCACGGAGGTGATGGTCGAGCCATCAAGGAATTTGCCCGTCTCGGAAATTTCCTTGAAGGCCAATTCGGCGCTGTCCGCCATATGCGGCATGATGGTTTCAAGAGGCCCGGTGAACCCGAGCAGGATACCAATCTTGACATCTTCGGCAGAGCCCGCGCCCGCCATGAGGGTCGCAGCGGTGGAAGCCAGAAGCAGCTTTTTCATATGGAAATACTCCCTGTTTTGGATCTTGTCCTGGGGCGGAGACTAGACGGGCTTTGACAGGATGGAAAGATATGCCGCGGCGTTTCGCGCTCGGATTTGGGGCATTTGCTCAAATTCTTCCGGGCCTGAGGGCCTGGTGGATGCCGTTGCTGCGGGTTTTTGCCGTTCAAGGGGCTTGGGACCGTGACCGACTCGGGCAGGCCTCGCCGCCCCACCTTTCATTTGAAACCGGCAAAAATCGTATTACGTCAGACAAAACACCGAAAACCAAGCACTGAGACCTTCCCCCCGACCTGAGAAAGGCCTTTTTCAGATGTCTCTGATCTTCTCCCGTCTGTTCACGCCGCTCATTACCAGTGTGTCTCTCGTTCTTCCCACGTCTTTATGGGCCGCAGATCGCATGGCCGGAGCCACGCCCGTTGCCGTCACCGAAGTCGTGCGCGGTCTGGACGAGCCTTGGGCGATTGAGTTCCTGCCTGAAGGCGGCGTGCTGATCGGCGAGATCGACGGGCGGCTTTTGCTTGTCCAAAACGGCGCGGTCACCGTGATTGAGGGCACGCCAGAGGTCTGGGAAAGCGGGCAGGGTGGTCTTTTGGATATTATGATCCCGCGTGATTTTGCCGAGAGCGGCGAGGTGTTTCTCAGCTATTCCAAACCCATCAGAGGCGGCTCGGGCACCGCGCTTGGCGTCGGGCGGCTCGAAGGCGACCGGCTTGTTGATTTTCATGATCTCTTTGTGATGGCGGAGGGCAGCCGCAAAGGGCAGCATTTCGGCTCCCGCATTGTCGAGGCGACGGATGGCACGATCTTCCTCACTGTCGGCGAACGTGGCGAGCGTGAAGCGGCGCAGGACAAAACCCGTGCCAATGGATCGGTGCTTCGGATCAACCGCAACGGGTCGATTCCGGCGGACAATCCGTTTCTGGGCGACGACGTCCTCCCCGCGCTCTGGTCCTATGGCCACCGCAATCCGCAAGGCGCGGCGCTTGACGGGCAGGGCCAGCTTTGGGTCAACGAACACGGGCCACAGGGCGGCGACGAGATCAATCTGGTCGCCAAAGGTGCCAACTATGGCTGGCCTCTCACAAGCTACGGCGAGAATTACGGCGGCGGACGTTTTGCGCCTCAGACGCTTGACGGCACAGAGCCGCCCGCGCATCAATGGACCCCCTCCATCGCGCCCTCGGGCTATGCGATCTATGAGGGCGATCTCTTTCCGAGCCTCAAAGGCAAACACCTGATCGGGTCGCTGAAATTCGACTATATTTCCGTGATGGACCCGGTGAGCTGGCAAGAGGAGCAATGGTCCTGGCCCGAAACCGGACGCGTGCGCGACATCACGGTCGCGCCGGATGGGGCGATCTGGTTTCTTTCCGTCGGCAAAGGCGCCGCTTACCGGATTGCGCCGCGCGACTGACGTTTACGCGCAGGAAATGTGCATTTGCCCGGGATTTCTACGCCAAACCCCCTCTCTTTTGGGTTTTCTCGCAGGCGTCCCGCCTCTATAAGTCTTCAGACTTCGCGTGCGCTAACGCTAACACAGGCGGATTTGCCGCGCGAGGGAGGAGAATTGATAACCGTTTTGGAGTAAAGACGATGACGGATTGGGTGAAAACCGCATGGCGCAACAAACCGCGTGTGCAAATGCCCGACTATACGGACGCGGCCGCGCTGAACGCTGTTGAGGCGCAGCTTGCCAAATATCCGCCGCTCGTCTTTGCGGGCGAGGCGCGTAAACTGAAACGTGATCTGGCGAAAGCGTCGCGTGGCGAAGCGTTTTTGTTGCAGGGCGGCGATTGCGCCGAAAGCTTTGCCGAATTCGGCGGCGACCAGATCCGTGATACCTTCAAAGTCATGCTGCAAATGGCGATGGTTTTGACCTTTGGCGCGAAAGTGCCGGTGATCAAGGTCGGTCGCATGGCGGGCCAATTCGCAAAACCGCGCTCGGCGCCGACCGAGACTGCGAATGGTGTGGAACTCCCAAGCTACCGAGGCGACATCATCAACGGCTTCGACTTCACCCCCGAAGCGCGCATCCCCGACCCGAACCGCATGTTGCAGGCCTATACTCAGGCTGCGGCGTCTCTGAACCTGCTGCGCGCCTTCTCAAAAGGTGGTTTTGCCGACATTCACCGGGTGCATGCCTGGACGCTGGGGTTCACAGAATCCGATGAGGCCGAGAAATACCGCGACATGGCGAACCGCATTCAGGATGCGCTTGATTTCATGAAAGCGGCGGGCATGACGGCAGAACACAACCCCGACCTGCAAACCGTGGATTTCTACACCTCGCATGAGGCGCTTTTGCTGGAATACGAAGAGGCGCTGACCCGTGTCGACAGCACGACCGGCGCCACCATCGCGGGGTCGGGTCACATGATCTGGATCGGCGACCGGACGCGCCAGCCGGACGGCGCGCATGTCGAATTCTGCCGCGGTGTTCAGAACCCGATCGGTCTGAAATGCGGGCCGACCACTACGGCCGAAGACCTCAAGGTGCTGATGGGCAAACTCAACCCGGAGAACGAGGCCGGGCGTCTGACGCTTATCGCACGCTTCGGCGCGGGCAAAGTGGCCGATCACCTGCCGCGTCTCATCGAGACCGTGAAAGCCGAAGGCGCCAATGTCGTCTGGTCCTGCGATGCGATGCATGGCAACACGATCAAATCCGACAGCGGCTATAAAACGCGGCCGTTTGAACAGGTGCTTTCCGAGGTGCAGGAATTCTTCGCCGTGCACCGCGATCAGGGCACCATCCCGGGCGGCGTGCATTTCGAAATGACCGGCCAGGATGTGACCGAATGCACCGGCGGCCTGCGTGCGGTGACCGACGAGAACCTCGCCGACCGCTACCACACCGCGTGCGATCCGCGTTTGAACGCTTCGCAATCTTTGGAACTTGCCTTCCTCGTGGCTGAAGAGCTGCAAAAAGGTCAGACACCGGAGACGGTGGCAGCAACCGCCTAAGATCTCGCAAGATCAAGATGTTGAAAGCCGGGCTTCATGCCCGGCTTTTTCATTCCCCACGGTGAAAGATGAAACAATTTCCAGCCGCCTCATATCCCGCCGCCGCGTAAAACGACATCGCGCCGGGCGCCGAGAGCAGAAGATGCGTCTTGACCTCCGGCGCCGCTTTGACGGTTGCGCGCAACAGCGCCTTGCCGATGCCGCGCCGCTGAACCCGCGTGTCGACGGCGAGATCGGAGCAATAGAGGCAATAGGCGAAATCGGTGACGGAGCGTGCCACGCCCACCAAATGTCCCGCCGCATCCCGCGCGGTGACGATCAGATCGGAATTCGCCAACATCTTCGCGATGCGCTGCGGCTGATCGACGGGGCGGCGCTCTTCCAGCGTTGAGGCTTTGAGCAGGGCGAGAAATTCCGGCGCGGAGAGGTCGGGTTCGATGGCGTAGGTGATCATGGGCGCTCCTTTTTGTGTCTCAAAGGAGCACGCAGAGGCCCGATTGCAAAGCAAAAAGGCGCGGCTCCGTCCCCGGAAACCGCGCCTGTTTTATGGCAGGTCCTGTGAAACCCTGAGGGCTTACTCCTCCGTTTTGACCAGCCGCAGCACCGGCTTTGCAGGGCGCGGGGGCTGCGTGGTGTCCTGCGTGTCAGAGGCAGTGGATTTGCTGTCCTCATAGGCCTTCTTGGCCTCGGCAAAACCGGCAGGCACCGGCGTACCTTTTTCCGTGGTCTCAAAACTCTGATCCGCCGGGTTGCCCAAGAGCGGGCGGGACTGGATATCCACCACTTCAAAGCGGCGCGGCTGGCGGCCGATTTCGCCTTTGGACTGAAGACAGCCCAACACGCGGTTCACATCGCCAAGATCGGATTTCAACGGGCAGAGCAAAAGCTGCGCATCCATCGCGCCGCGCCCGATGCCGCGTTCGGCTTTGAGCGTGATGACGGTGATTTGCGGGGTCTCGAACACGGCTTCGAGCGCCTCGGAGAGTTTCGCGCGGCTTTCCGGCACGAACATCGCGGTCAGCGGCATGCCGCGCACTTCCATGCCCATAAGATCGGTCAGATGCATGCCAGCAAGGCGGAAACGGGCCACGCCGGGGGCGATGCGTTCGAGGATGAAGGCGAATTCCAGCGCGGACTGCATCCCACGCGGATCGACCTCCGAGCGCGCCGGAACCGGGCGGCCATTGCGCAGGCCTTCCCAATAGGCCTCGACGGTTTTCAGCGCCGGGAAATGCATCTCACTGCGACGGGGCATGAGGGAGACGACGTTGGAACCACTGACATATTCAATTTTCATCTCAACACCTATTCAACTGTGCGATCCGGGGCCCGTGCCGGGTCCTCAAGCGGGTCTTGTTATGGGGTCGGGCGGGCGTTCTGCCACTGGCGAAAAGGTCTTTGGACCTCTTTGTCTCCCGACGTTGCTTTGTGCGACGATCTCTCATCGCTGGCTTGACCTGAATATGCCACGAGTTTGCCCAATTTGGTGGAAAAACCTAACCAATGGTTAACATCTCGCAACAAAGCTCTGAAAATCGAATGCAACATCTTAGGGAAATCGAAAGGGTAACGGCTCTGACCAGATTTAATTTCATTATATATCAATGCATTAAACTTTCGACGTCAGAGATGATCCTTATCAGAGTTTTAACGTGACGCAGTTTTCTAAAATTTTACAGACCTCTCAAAAATCCGACAAAATCGGAAAGAGTGCGGCAAAGAGGGCAGAATTATGACGCCGCATCTGCGAAGTGAGTCTCTTTGAGGGGCACAAAAAGCCAGAGCTGCCACAATTGCAGCCCGCGCCGATACTGGTCATAGCTCCAGTGGACCGCTATAGACGTGGCAAGAGCGCCGCCATAGAGCCGTGGCATGCGCGAAACATGCGGAGGTCCAACATGCCAAGGTCAGACAGCTCAGCCGAACGGCGCGGTCTTCTCATTATCCTGTCCTCACCTTCGGGGGCCGGGAAATCGACCTTGGCGCGGCGCTTGATGGCCTGGGACGAGACGCTGAGCTTTTCGGTCTCCGCCACGACACGCGCGCCACGCGCGGGCGAAGAGAATGGCGTGCATTATCATTTCGTCGACGAGTCGCGGTTCAAACAGATGGTCACCGAGGGCGAGATGCTTGAGCACGCCCATGTCTTCGGCAATTTCTACGGTTCGCCGGCCGCACCCGTGCGGGACGCGATCGAAGCCGGGCGCGATGTACTCTTTGATGTGGACTGGCAGGGCGCACAACAGATCTCGAATTCGGTGCTGCGCGATCACGTGCTGTCGATCTTCGTGCTGCCGCCCTCGATCAAGGAGCTGCGGCGTCGGTTGGAAACCCGCGGTCAGGACAGTGCGGAGACCATCGGCAAACGGATGGAGAAAAGCTGGGATGAGATCAGCCATTGGGATGGCTATGATTATGTGCTGGTGAATGACGATCTTGAGCTCAGTTTCGAGCGCCTCAAGACGATCATCGCCGCCGAACGCCTGCGCCGGGTGCAACAACCCGGCCTCATGGGATTTGTGCGCGGGCTTCAGTCGGAATTCGAGGAGGTGGAAGGATGACGCTTTATTCTTTGGACGATCACGCGCCGGTCTTGCCGGAAAACGGCGACTATTGGGTCGCGCCGGACGCCAATGTCATCGGCAAGGTGATCCTGGAGGAGGGCGCCAACATCTGGTTCGGCGCCACGCTGCGGGGCGACAATGAGGCGATTGTCGTAGGCGAGGGCACGAATATTCAGGAAAACACGGTCTGTCACACCGATATGGGCTATCCGCTGACCATCGGCGCGGGCTGTACCATCGGGCATAAGGCGATGCTGCATGGCTGTACCATCGGCGAGAACACCTTGATCGGTATGGGCGCGACGGTTTTGAATGGCGCCAAGATCGGCAAGAATTGCCTGATCGGGGCAGGGGCGTTGATCACGGAAGGCAAGGAGATCCCGAACGGCTCACTTGTGATGGGCAGCCCCGGACGTGTGGTGCGCGAATTGACCGAAGCGCAGATTGCGGGGCTCAAAGCCTCCGCGCTGCATTATCAGCAAAATGCACAACGGTTCCGGGATGGGTTGAAAGCGCTCGACTGAGTTTGGACCGTTTCAATCGGCCTTAGTGTGTACTCAGTGCAACGAGGTATGGACGAGAACGGGTTCCGGGCTGAGCATATCGAAATCCAGCCGCGGGAACTGGCCACACACCTCGTTTCGCACGATGTCAGGCCGCGGCAGGCCTTTGGTGATCGCCCGAAACGCGCCCTTATACTCCACGTGATGCAGAAAGGCCGCCAGATCGAGACAATCGAAATGGTCCGTCATCACGGGCGCCACGACACTGTCGGGGTTGATGCTGTGCAGGATATCTGCAGTGAGATCGGAAAATTCTATGAAAAACACACCGGTACGCTCCGGAAAGTGTCGCTTCAGCGTTTGCATGCGCTGAGGTTCACCCACCATCAGGATCATACCCTTGGGTTTGCTCTGCGCTCTGTCGAGATGCGCAAGGAGGTCGCCGAATATATTTTGACTTATGGTTCCCATGGTGGGGCGGGTTCCCATCTTTTTCCTCATTCCACTTTCGAGGAAACGGGTAAAGTATCGAAAATGCAATAATATTTTTGCTGAAAACAAAAAAATTCGCAAAATGAAAATCTTTCGGCGGCTTTTACAGCGCTCTTGTCATCCTGCCTTGCACTTGTCATGAGAGAGTTACATCACGGCGCTACATAGCCGCGAAATTTGGACAAGCCATGTACAAGAGTTTGAAACGGGTCGGACACGGCGAGGAGATGATGAAGGCGATGGCGGATGCCATGCCTTTGCCCGTTGTCGTGATCGGACGCGACGAACGGATCATGGCCGCCAATGCGCCCGCCCGACATCTGTTCAACGAGGCGATGGTGGGGCGTCATTATATTACGGTGCTGCGCCAGCCGATGCTTCTGGATGCGATCGAGAATGTACTACGGTTGTCCGAACCCGCCGAAGCGATTTACCGCATCACCGAAAGCCAGCGCGATCTGGTCTATGACGTGGTGCTGCGCCCGGTGATCGTCGAGGATTTTGCCTGTGTCACGGTGGCCTTCGAGGACAAGACGGAGCTGCACGAAGCGGGTCAGATGCGCCGCGATTTCGTCGCCAACGTGAGCCACGAGCTGCGTACGCCTTTGACGGCTGTCTTGGGCTTCATCGAAACGCTCTTGGGACCCGCCGCCGACGATGGCGTCGCGCGCAAGCGGTTTCTCGAAATCATGGACCGCGAGGCGCAGCGGATGAACCGCATCGTCGGCGATCTTTTGTCGCTGTCGCGCGTTGAGGCGGAGCGCCGGGTGCGTCCGACCGACCGGGTCGATATCCCCGCCATTCTGCGCTCTGTTGTCAGCAGCCTTCAGCCGGTGGCCGAGGCGCAGCGGGTCAAATTGATCCTCGAAGGGGCCGATGGGTCCGAAGAGGTGCCGGGCGATCACGATCAGCTCACCCAGGTCTTTACCAACCTGATTGAAAACGCCGTGAAATACGGCGGGCGCGACAAGGAAGTTCATATTTGTCTGACCTCGCACACGGTGGAACCGACAATGCGCAGCTCAGCGATCCGGGTCGATGTCTCGGATCAGGGGGAGGGAATCGCCACGCAACATATTCCGCGCCTCACAGAGCGATTCTACCGCGTGGATTCGCACCGCTCGCGCGAAATGGGCGGAACAGGTCTTGGGCTGGCGATTGTGAAGCATATTCTCAACCGCCACCGCGGGCGTTTGCGGGTCGAAAGCCACACGGGGCAGGGCAGCTGTTTTTCTGTCATCTTGCCCTATGAATAAAACGCGCTGAAACGCCGGATTGATGTCGTATATACGGCGCAGATGTCGCAGGGACAGGGGTTAACACCCTGTCACAGTTCTTAATTTCCCATCACAAAAGCCCCGAAAACCGCCGGTTTTCAGGCGTTTTCGGCGAAAAACCATGGGCAAATCGGCAAGATGTCTAGGAATTTGGCCCGATCCGTCACGAAACTGTTACATTACTTTCACAAAAGCATTGCACCACGATCCTAAACCGCCTCCCGAGGGAGCAATACCGCTCTCGGACATAAGCAAATTCAGGAGCAACCATGTCCTTTGTGAAACTGACCGCTTCCGCGATCGCGATCGCTGCCGTCTCTGCCACTGCCGCCTCTGCCCGTGATCAGGTACAAGTCGCCGGGTCTTCCACCGTTCTTCCCTATGCCTCCATCGTTGCTGAAGCCTTCGGTGAAAACTTTGACTTCCCGACCCCGGTTGTGGAATCCGGTGGGTCTTCTGCTGGCCTCAAACGCTTCTGCGAAGGTGTTGGCGAAAACACCATCGACGTGGCCAACGCGTCCCGCAAAATCAAAGACAAAGAGATCGCGGCCTGTGCCGAAGCTGGCGTGACCGACATCATCGAAGTCCGCATCGGTTACGATGGCATCGTGTTCGCCTCGCAACTGAACGGCCCGGCCTTCACCGCCTTCGAGCCGGCTGACATCTTCAACGCTCTGGGCGCCAAAGTCCTGAAAGACGGCGAGCTGGTCGACAACAGCTACGCTCAGTGGTCCGAATTCAACGCCGATCTGCCGGCGGCTGACATCATGGCCTTCATCCCGGGCACCAAGCACGGCACCCGTGAAGTCTTCGAAGAAAAAGTTCTGATCGCTGGTTGTGAAGCCACCGGCGCCATGGAAGCCATGATCGCTTCCGGCATGTCCGAAGACGACGCAGAAGACGCCTGTATGGCTGTCCGCACCGACGGCAAATCCGTGGACATCGACGGCGACTACACCGAGACCCTCGCGTCTATCGACGCCAACCCGAACGGCATCGGCGTCTTCGGTCTCGCGTTCTACGAAAACAACACCGACAAGCTGAAAACCGCGACCATGTCCGGCGTTGAAGCCACCACCGAGACCATTGCCTCCGGCGACTACCCGGTCTCCCGCCCGCTGTTCTTCTACGTGAAGAAAGCCCACATCGGCGTGATCCCGGGTCTGAAAGAATATGCTGAGTTCTTCATCTCCGACGACATGGCTGGCCCGGACGGCCCGCTCGCCGAATACGGCCTCGTGTCCGACCCGGAACTGGCCTCGACCCAAGCGGCCATCGAAGCTGAAGACACCATGCAGTAAGCCTTTAGGCTTGAGACACATCGAGGCGGCGCGGAGATTTTCGCGCCGCTTCTCTCGCCGGGGCGCCGTCCCGCGACTTTAAATTTCCAGCCTCCGGACCCTGACCTGATCACAGGAGTCCCGCAAAGGAGCGGCCCATGCCTCTGTTGTGGCTTTTCATACTTATTCTGGCCCTTGGCCTTCTCGGTTTCATTCTGGGGCGCACCCGCGCGCTCAAGGATGCAAATGGCGACATCCGCCTGCTGCATTCGCTTCCGAACTACTATGGTTCCAATGTCCTGCTTGCGATCCTGATCCCGGGGTTGGCGGTCATGCTCATCTGGCTGATCCTTCAGCCGATGGTGATCCAGGGGCAGGTCTCCTCGATGATCCCGGACACCGCCTATAGCGACAAAGGCGCGCTGAACCTCGTGATGTCCGATGTGCGTCGTGTCGCCGAAGGGCTTGATGTCGCCGTCGCAGAAGGCGCGCTGTCAAAAGAGCAGGCCCGCGACATTCGCACCGAGTTCACCGACATCCGCGCCCGTCTGGGGGCTGTGGGTGTGGCGCTTGGCTCCAATGTGGAAAGCTATGTGCTGAAGGCCGCGCAGAAATATCGCACGATGAATGCGGTGGGCAATTGGATGATGAGCGTGGCGGTTCTGGCCGCGGCGCTTGCTGGCTTTGCCGTCGCCTACATGCGCACCGGCAAAGATATGCGCGCGCGCAATTCCGTGGAAAAAGTGATCCTCGGGCTTTTGATCGGGGCCGCCTCCATCGCGATCCTGACGACTCTGGGCATCGTCTTGTCGCTGATCTTCAACACCATTGAGTTCTTCAAGCTTTACCCGGCGCTGGATTTCTTCTTCGGCACCACCTGGTCGCCGTCCTTTGGCGGGGGCTCGGAGTTGGGCATTCTGCCGCTCTTTTGGGGCACTTTCTACGTGTCGATCATTGCGCTTCTGGTCGCCGTGCCGATCGGGCTTTTCGCGGCCATCTACCTGTCGGAATACGCAGGCCCCAAAGTGCGCGCGATTGCCAAACCGCTCTTAGAAGTCCTGGCCGGGATCCCGACCATCGTCTACGGTCTCTTCGCTTTGCTGACCGTCGGCCCGATGCTCATGACCGTGTTTGGCTCCGACGGGGGCCTTGGCTGGATGCAGGGCGGTCGCTCCGTGATGACCGCAGGCCTCGTGATGGGCGTGATGCTCATTCCTTTCGTCTCCTCGCTGTCGGACGACATCATCAACGCGGTGCCGCAGGCGATGCGTGATGGCTCTCTGGGTCTTGGGGCGACGAAATCCGAAACCGTGCGTCAGGTTGTGCTGCCCGCCGCTTTGCCGGGCATCGTCGGCGCCATCTTGCTTGCCGCCTCGCGCGCCATCGGCGAGACCATGATCGTCGTCTTGGGGGCAGGGGCCGCGGCCAAGCTGAACCTCAACCCCTTCGAGGCGATGACCACCGTGACCACGCGGATCGTCTCGCAGCTCACGGGTGACGCCGATTTCGCCTCCGCCGAAGCGCTTGTAGCCTTTGCCCTGGGGATGACGCTCTTTGTCATCACCCTCTGCCTCAACATCTTCGCGCTCGTGATCGTGCGCAAATACCGGGAGCAGTATGACTGATGTCCGATTTCACCGCTGATAATGGCCCCGCAAAGGGGGACGCCAAGTCGTCTCTCTTTCACGAGACCACGCGCACCAAACGCCGCAACGCCGCCGAGACCCGGTTCAAAGCCTATGGCATCGCCGCCATCGCCACGGGCCTGTTCTTTCTGGTCGCGCTTTTGGTCGCCATTCTGGGCAACGGCTTGCCGGCCTTCAAACAGACCTTTGTCACCATTCCGGTGGAGTTGACCGAGGCGAAACTCGACAAGAACGGCAACCGCGATCCCGAGGACCTCGCGAAGGTCTCGACCTTTGGCTACAAACCGGTGGTCACCGCTGCGCTGGTCTCCGCACTCAAGGCCGAGGGGATCGAAATTCCCTTTGCCAAGGAGAAAGACGTTGAGGACATCCTGTCGGCCTCTGTCGCCGCTCAGGTGCGGGACACGGTGCTGGCGAACCCCGATCTGATCGGTGAGACGGTTGATTTCCGCCTTCTGGCCTCGTCCCGTGTGGATGGCTATTTCAAAGGTCGCGTGACCCGTGACGCTTTGGTTCGTGACAAGAACCTCGATGCCGAACACCTCGACATCGCCGATGCGATGGTCGCCGCCGGCCTGATGGACACCACTTTCAACGCCGATTTCATCTTTGGGGCCGATGCTTCCGAGAGTCGTCCTGAACAGGCCGGGATCGGGGTGTCGATGGTGGGCTCTTTGTTCATGATGATCGTGGTGCTGGCTCTGGCGCTGCCGATCGGTGTGGCCGCCTCGATCTACCTCGAAGAATTCGCGCCGCAGAACAGATGGACCGATCTCATTGAGGTGAACATCTCGAACCTCGCCGCTGTGCCTTCCATCGTCTTCGGTATTCTGGGCCTTGCGGTGTTTATCCAGATCGCGCATCTGCCGCAGTCTGCGCCGCTCGTCGGTGGTCTGGTGCTGACGCTCATGACGCTGCCGACGATCATCATCTCGACGCGGGCATCTTTGAAAGCTGTGCCGCCCTCGATCCGCGATGCGGCTCTGGGCGTGGGCGCCTCGAAAATGCAGTCGGTGTTCCACCATGTGCTGCCCTTGGCCATGCCGGGCATCCTGACGGGGACCATCATCGGTCTGGCGCAGGCCCTGGGCGAAACCGCGCCGCTTCTCTTGATCGGTATGGTGGGCTTTATCGCCTCCAACATGCCCGATGGAATTGCCTCTGGCTTTCTCGACCCGAACTCCGCCATGCCCGCGCAGATTTACGAATGGGCAAAACGTGCCGATCCGGCCTATTATGAGCGCGCCTGGGGCGGCATCATCATCCTTCTTGTGTTCCTGATGACGATGAACATCATCGCCGTCCTCCTGCGCCGCCGCTTTGAGCGCCGTTGGTAAGAGTTGAGGTTAGACCTATGAACGATATGCGAATTGTGAGAAAAGACGTGGACATGAACGACACCAAAATCTCGGCCCAAAAAGTGCAGGTTTTCTACGGCGACACCCATGCCATCAAAGACGTGGATGTCGAGATCAAGGACAAGACCGTCACCGCCTTCATCGGTCCGTCGGGCTGTGGCAAGTCCACCTTCCTGCGCTGTCTGAACCGGATGAACGACACGATTGACGTGTGCCGGGTTGAGGGGAATATCCTTCTGGACGGCGAAGACATCTACGACAAACGCGTCGATCCGGTGCAGTTGCGCGCCAAAGTCGGCATGGTGTTCCAGCGTCCGAACCCGTTCCCGAAGTCGATCTACGACAACATCGCTTACGGGCCGCGCATCCACGGTCTGGCGAAAAACAAAGCCGATCTGGACGATATCGTCGAAAAGGCGCTCCGCCGGGGTGCGATCTGGGACGAGGTCAAAGACCGTCTCGATGCGCCGGGCACCGGTCTCTCGGGCGGTCAGCAACAGCGTCTCTGTATCGCCCGCGCCGTGGCGACCGAGCCGGAAGTGTTGTTGATGGACGAGCCCTGTTCCGCGCTCGACCCGATTGCCACCCTGCAAGTCGAGGAGCTGATTGACGAGCTGCGCGAGAATTTCTCCGTCGTCATCGTCACCCACTCGATGCAACAGGCCGCCCGCGTCAGCCAAAAAACCGCGTTTTTCCACTTGGGCAACCTCGTGGAATATGGCGATACGGAACAGATTTTCACCAACCCGCAAGATGAGCGCACCGAGAGCTACATCACCGGTCGGATTGGCTAAGGAGAGATTTCATGCATAACGATAACAAACATATCGCCTCGGCGTTTGATCGTGATCTCGAAGCCATCCAGGCGATGATCATGAAGATGGGCGGTCTCGTTGAGGTCGCGATCAAGGATGCCGCTCAGGCGCTCGAAGAGCGTGACGTGGAGCTGTCGGAAAAGGTTCGTGTCTCGGATCTGGCCATCGACAAGCTCGAGGAAGACGTGAACGAAGAAGCCGCACGCCTTATCGCGCTGCGCTCGCCGACCGCGTCCGACCTTCGCACGGTTCTGACCGTGATGAAGATCTCCACAAACCTCGAACGCTGTGGCGATTACGCCAAGAACCTCGCGAAACGCACGGGCGTTCTGGTCAACATGACACCGATTGAGGGTGCCGCGCCCTCGATCCGCCGCATGGCGCGCGAGGTCGAGGAAATGCTGCGTCTCGCACTCGATGCTTATATCCAACGTGATGCAGGGCTCGCCAACGAAGTCCGCCATCGCGATCTCGACGTCGATCAGATGTACAACGCGCTGTTCCGTGAATTCCTCACCTACATGATGGAAGACCCGCGCAACATCACCGCCTGTATGCACCTGCATTTCATCGCCAAGAACATCGAGCGCATGGGCGATCATGCCACCTCGATTGCCGAACAGGTGATCTATCTGACCACAGGCGAGATGCCTGAGGATGCGCGCCCGAAAGGCGATGTCACCTCGCAAACCGCTCTGGGGGCGGAGGAAGCCTGATGTCTGCCGATCAACCTCGTGTTCTCGTGGTCGAGGACGAACCCGCCCAGCGGGAAGTCCTCGCCTATAATCTCGAAGCCGAAGGGTTTGCCGTCTCCAAGGCTGAAAACGGCGACGATGCACTTTTGTATGTCGACGAAGACAGCCCGGACATCATCGTCCTCGACTGGATGCTGCCTGGGGTCTCCGGCATCGAGATTTGTCGGCGTCTGAAAACCCGGCCCGACACGCGCGAAATCCCGATCATTATGCTCTCGGCCCGTTCCGAAGAGGTGGACCGGGTGCGCGGCCTTGAGACCGGCGCGGATGACTACGTGGTGAAACCTTACTCCGTGATCGAGCTGATGGCCCGCGTGCGCACGCAATTGCGCCGCGTGCGTCCGGCCTCGACCGGGCAGGTGCTTGAATTCGAAGACATTCGTCTGGATTCCGAGACCCACCGCGTCACACGTGGCGACGACTCCCTGAAACTCGGACCGACGGAATTCCGTCTTTTGTCCACCTTCATGGAAAAGCCGGGCCGGGTCTGGTCGCGCGAGCAATTGCTCGACCGCGTCTGGGGCCGCGACATCTATGTCGACACCCGCACCGTGGATGTCCACATCGGTCGGTTGCGCAAAGCGCTGTGTCAACATGGCGGGCAAGATCCGGTGCGCACGGTGCGCGGCGCGGGCTACGCTCTGGGCTAAGCCCAAATCACAAGATCATAAAATGCGCCAAGCTCCTCAGCTTTCGGCGCATTTTCGCATTTCCATAAGTGAGTGGCGCACCACGGCTTGCCGAGCTCTTGAAATATATGCTCAAATCATTTGAGCAAATTTTCAGAGGGCGCATATGTCAGAAATTTTCACCAAGGAACCGGCGCATCTGCGGACCTATCGCGGCATTCGGGATTTGATCCTCTCGGGAGATCTGGTGCCGGGGGAGCCGGTGACGATCCAGGGTCTGACTGATCGTCTCGACGCGGGCATGACCCCAGTGCGCGAGGCGATCAGGCGGCTGACCTCCGAAGGCGCCTTGGTGTTTCACGGCAACCGCCGCGTGACCGTGCCGGTGTTGAGCCTCTCGGAGGTGGATGAGCTGATCTTTGCCCGTCTGGCTTTGGAACCCGAACTTGCAAAACGCGGGGCGGAGCAGATGAGCGAGGCGGAGATCGCAGCGCTCACTCTGGTGGACGGCGAGATCGACGAGGCCATGCGCAAGGGCGACATGCGCGGTTACATGATCCACAACCACCGCTTTCACATGCTGCTCTACCGCGCCGCCCATACCGATGTCATCGGCCCCATGGTCGACACGCTTTGGCTCCGTTCCGGCCCTGCGCTTCGGGTGATGTGCACACGGTTCGGCTCGCAAAACCTGCCCGACATGCATCAGGTCGCGATCAAGGCGCTGCGCGCGGGCGACGGTGACGGCGTGGCCGAGGCCATCCGTCGCGACATCCTGCAAGGCATGGAAAACATCCGCGCCATCGTCGCCGAAGGCGCGGAAGACGCGTAAACTTAAACCGAGATCGCTTTGATTTCGCAGAAATCTTCGATGCCGTATTGCCCGCCTTCGCGGCCATTGCCCGACAGCTTATAGCCGCCAAACGGCGAGCCGTAGGAAATATCCGAGCCGTTCAAATGCACCATGCCCGCGCGAATGTCCCGCGCCATGGCGAGGCCACGGGCTTTGCTTTCCTCTGAGGCGCCGGTCTGGATATAGGCGGCGAGGCCGTAGGGCGTGTCATTGGCGATGTGCACCGCGTCTTCGTCGTCCTGATAGGAGATCATCACCAGAACCGGGCCAAAGACCTCTTCCTGCGCGATGCGCATGTCGTTGGTCACATCGCCAAACACCGTCGGGCGCACGAAATAGCCGCGATTGAAGCCCTCGGGCCGCCCGAGACCGCCCGCCACCAGCCGCGCACCGTCTTCGATGCCGGCCTGAATGAGGCTCTGCACCCGGTCGTATTGCATCTGCGACACCAGCGGGCCGATGTGGTTGCCGGTCTGCGACGGCAGGCCGACCTCGGTGGCTTCTGCCACCTCCTTGGCGATCTCCATCGCGGTCTCGTAATGGCTTTCCGGGATCAGCATCCGCGTCGGCGCGTTGCAGCTTTGCCCGGTGTTTTGGAAGCAATGCCGCACGCCGCGTTTCACCGCCTCCTCGAAATCGCAATCGTCCAACAGCACGTTCGGGGATTTGCCGCCCAGCTCCAGCGTCACGCGTTTGACCGTGGGGGCGGCGGCTTTGGAAATCTCGATACCTGCGCGGGTGGAACCGGTGAAGGAGACCATGGCCACATCAGGGTGAGACGAAATCGCGGCCCCCACGCCCGGACCGTCGCCATTCACAAGATTGAACACGCCCTTCGGCACGCCCGCCTCATGCAGAATCTCGGCGTACAAAAGCGCGTTCATCGGGGTCAGTTCCGAGGGTTTCAACACCATGGTGCAGCCTGCGGCCAGCGCCGGGATGACCTTCAACGCGATCTGGTTGATCGGCCAGTTCCACGGCGTGATAAAGCCACAGACCCCGATGGCCTCATGCACGATGAGATCGCCGGGGCCGTTTTCGTGCTCGAAATCAAAGGCTTCAAGCGCCTTCACCACACCGTCCAGATGACCGATGCCGACGGCGGCCTGCGCCCGGTCGGACAGAGAAATCGGCGCGCCCATTTCTTCGGTGATCAGCGCGGACATTTCATCGTAACGGCTCTGATAGACCTCGCGGATCGAGGCCAAAAGATCGAGGCGCTCGGCCTTTGTGGTGCGCGAAAATGACGGGAAGGCGGCTTTGGCGGCCGCCACGGCGGCATCGACATCCGCAGCCGTGCCCATGGCCACCTGGGCAAAGACCTCTTCGCTGGCCGGATTGATCACGTCCATCATGGTCTCACCCAGCGGTTTGACCCATTCCCCGTTGATATAGAACCGATCGGTTTTCAACTCCGTCATGCCTGTTATCCTTTTGAAACTTATAACCTGTCGCGCAAAGCATACCACGTCATCGCCAGCGCCAGAAGCGGCGTCCGAAGCTTTGGCCCACCGGGAAAGCGCGGGCTCGGCAGCGATTGCATGAGATCGAACCGCGCGGCGTGGCCCTCGACCGCCTCCGCCGCGATTTGCCCGGCGAGTGTGGCCAAAGCGACGCCCTGACCGGAGAAGCCGGCGATGGACATCGCATTCGGGCCGAGACGCGCGAAATGCGGCAGGCGGGACATGGTGATGCCCAGCGTGCCGCCCCAAGCGTAGTCCAGTTTGGCGTCTTTCAGTTCCGGGTAAACGCCCAACATCGGTGCACGCACCTTGGCGCGCAGGTCACTGGGGAACTTATAGCCGTAACTTTCACCACCGCCGAAAATCATCCGGTTGTCCGGCGACATACGGTAGTAATTGATCACAAACCGACTGTCCGCAACGGCATGGCGGTTCGGGATCAGTCGCGCCGCGAGATCGGAGGGCAGGGGTTCCGTGACGGCGATGAAATTGTTGATCGGCATGACGTGATGCGCGACGTCGGGCTCAATATTGTTGTGATAGCCATTGAGCGCGAGGATCAGGTGATCGGCCTCCACCACGGCCTGATCGGTGTGGACGCGCGGTTTGGCTTTGGTTTCTATTTTGGTCACGCGCGACAGCTCATGGATGCGCACACCGGCGGCCTCGGCCAGGCGTGCAATCGCAAAGGCATAGCGCAGCGGGTGCAGGTGGCCGGAACCCATATCCAACGTGCCGGAGTGGTAATCCTCAGACCCGGTCTCATGTCGCACGGCGTCGCGGTCGAGGTATCGAATTTTGTCGTAGCCGTAGACCTTTTGCATATGATCGACATGCTTTTGCGAATGGCCAGAAAACCGGGCCCGGTGATTGGCGTGGATCACGCCATCACGCCAGTCGCAATCATCCCCGCTCTCGGACAGGATCGCTTTGACCAGATCGACAGCCTCGGCGCCCAGATCCCAGAGCATCCGCGCGTCATCCATGCTGACGTGGGTTTCCAACTCGTCCTGTTCGAGCCGCTGGCCCATTGACACCTGACCGCCATTGCGCCCGGAGGCGCCGGAGCCGACGCGCGAGGCCTCCAAAAGCACCACGTCCAATCCCCGCCGCGCCATATGGAGCGCCGCCGACAGGCCCGCATAGCCGCCGCCGACGACGCAGACATCGGCCTTCACCGTGCCGGTGGCAGCCGGGTAGGGGCCGGGGGCGGTAGCCGTGGCGGCATACCACGATTGCGCGTGGTCGCCGGGTCGGTCGTTGATGGTCAGGATGTCCATGAGATCAAACGTTTAGCCCCTCCGCCTCAATCCGCTCCAACGCCTCGTCGAGAGATTTGCGGGCACGTTCGATCAGGATGTCGACCTCTGCTTTGGTGATGGTCAGGGGCGGGGAGATGATCATCCGGTCGCCCACATGGCGCATCACCAGATTGTTGGCAAAACAGCGCTCGCGACAGATATAGCCGACGGTGCCCGCATCCGCCTTGAACTTCGCCCGCGTCGCCTTGTTCGGCGTCAAGGCGATGGAGCCCATGAGGCCGACGATCTTAGCCTCGCCGACCATCGGATGATCGACCAGCGCTTCCCATTTTTCCTTGAGGTAGGGTGCGATCTCTTGGCCGGCACGGGTGACGATGCCTTCCTCTTCGAGCAAGCGAATGTTTTCCAAGGCCACGGCACAGGCCACCGGATGGCCCGCATAGGTGTAGCCATGGGCGAATTCGCTGCCGTTGATCACAGAGGCGATCTCGTCAGAGACGATGGAGGCGCCGAGAGGAATGTAGCCCGACGTGATGCCCTTGGCACAGGTCATGATGTCGGGCGTGATGCCCATGGTCTCGGAGCCGAACCAATTGCCGGTGCGGCCAAAGCCGGTGATGACCTCGTCGACGATCAAAAGAATGCCGTATTTCTCGAGGATGCGGTTGATTTCCGGCCAGTAGGTTTCCGGCGGCACGATGACGCCACCGGCGCCTTGTACCGGCTCCGCGATAAAGGCGGCGACGGTTTCGGGGCCAAGTTCGAGGATTTTCGCCTCAAGTGCCTGTGCGCGTTGAAGGCCGAACTCTTCGGGGCTCAGATCGCCGCCTTCGGACCACCAATCCGGCTGGTCAATGTGGTGAATGCCGGGGATGGGCAGGCCGCCTTGCGCGTGGATGCCCTTCATCCCCCCCAGCGAGCCGCCGCCCATGGTGGAGCCGTGATAGCCATTCCAGCGCGAGATCACGTTGAAGCGCTCCGGCTGGCCTTTCAGCTCCCAGTAATGCCGCACCATCCGCAGGTTGGTGTCGTTGGAATCCGAGCCCGAGCCGTTGAAGAACACATGGTTCAGATCACCCGGCGCAATTTCGGCGAGTTTCTTGGCCAGCATGATCGCAGGCACCGTCGAGGTTTGGAAAAACGTATTGTAATAGGGCAGTTGCTTCATCTGACGCGCCGCCGCCTCGGCCAGCTCGTCGCGTCCGTAGCCGATGTTCACACACCACAGACCGGCCATGGCATCGAGAATTTCCTCGCCCTCGCTGTCGGTCAGCCAGACACCCGTTGCCTTGGTGATGATCCGCGCGCCTTTCTTCGCCAATTCATCGCCGTCGGTGAACGGGTGCATGTGGTGGGCGGCGTCGAGCGCTTGCAATTCGGCGGTGGGCAGGTGGTTGTCGCTCATGCGTCTGGTCCTTATGCCATCTGGTCGCCGGGGCCCTCGTAAGAGCAGTATAGGAAGGTTGGCGAGATGGGTGAATCTGTGTGGATGATCGGAGGCAAAACTCCGGGAAGGGTGCTGTTTCAAAAAATATGATCAAATTATTGACAGGTCAAGAGAGCGTCCCATCGCAAGACGGCAAGAGGCACCTGACGTTTTCGCAAATGCGGGTGAGGTGAGATCGGCGTTTGTGTCAGAAGACTTAGGACGCGCGTGACATCGCGTTGATTGCGCGCACCAGTTTCTCAAGGTCCGCTTCATAGAACCCCGCCGCATTGATGCAATTGGTCTCAAGCATTCTGAGCCCCTCAAAGGTGCGACAGATGTCGATGACATAGGCGGGTGCGTCATCTGGATTGACCGCGACAAGCCTCTCGACAAAGGCCATGGCGTCAGGGTCGATCTCATGACGATAGGTGACACGGGCGCCCTCTTTGTAGAGCGAGTAGGTCACGATCCGATCCTCTACGACCCAAATCCGCCATTCGCGCTCAATGCGCGCGGGCGGCGTCAACATCAGTTCGGTATCGAGTCGAAGCGATCCGCGCGGGATGTCGCCCGGATCAATCGCCAAAACCCTCTGCGCGAGCGCCCTGATCTCGGCGGCGGATTTCACCGTTCCGGGCTGTTCCTTGCTGTCGGCCACGGGGCGGAGAAACCAGTCTGTGCCATCGTCGGGCAGGCGCTCGGGAATGTCACTCAACGTCAAAAAAAGCGCATCGGCACCATTCAAAAGATAAGGGTGCCAGGCGGTTTGATGCACGAATGGGGCAATGCGAAACACGCCGGGTTTCAGCCCTTTGGCCTGAGCGTATTTCCACATCGTATAAGCCCCGAACAGGACAACGGCGTTCGGGTCCGCGATCTCAGGGGCCGGGGTTAAATCCCCGACAAATGGCACGATCTTGTGCCAGCTGTACGCCATGTCGAGCGCGTCAAGAGCCGCCGCAAGTTTGCGGGTGTCTTCGAAATCCTGAAGAATCTACTGCATCCGTTCATTCCCTAACGGCGCATGATCCCCGTAGGAACTTGGGGCCCCGTAGGAACTTGGAGACTTGGCGCCCTAAACTCAGAACCAGCCCTGAACCGTGCGCGAGGCGCCGGTTATGTCTTCGCCGACACCTGCGACGGTGCCGCAGGCGGTCAGAGTGGAGGTGAGTGTGAGGGTGAGGAGGAGGGCGACTGCTGCTTTTTTCATGATCATTTTTCCCATTTCTCTAAAGGGTATTCGTCCCACGTTGGGGTCATTCTTCCCAGTACCAGGTCATTTCCCGCCACATGATCCAATCGCCGTACAAAGGCAAGGGCTCAGGATAATGCAGCTCCTTCACATGCGCGTTAAAGCTTTCGTTCCAGGCATAAAGCGGGATGGCGTAGCGGCCTGCGGTCAACAGACGGTCAAGCGCGCGGGTGGCGGCGAGGCTGTCTTCGCGGTCGCTGGCGTCGAGCATTTTGGCGATCATCGCGTCCACCACAGGGTCCTTGACGCCCGCGATGTTGCGCGAGCCGGGTTGATCGGCGGCGGCCTGACCGAAATAGGCGTATTGTTCGTTGCCGGGGCTGAGCGAGGTGCCGTAGCGCACCGGCGTCATGCCGAAATCGAAGTTGCCTGTGCGCTGGATATATTGCGGTTTGTCGACCACGGAAATCTTCGGCTGGATGCCCAACTGGTTGAGCATCTGCGTGTAAGTGTCGATGATGGATTGGTTTTCATCGTCGCCCACCATGAGCAAGATTTCAAAGGTGAAAAGCTGGCCGTCGGCGTTCTTCATCTGGCCATTGTCGATGGTCCAGCCCGCCTCTTCCATCAGCCCAAGCGCGCGGCGCATCGCGCCCCGATCCAACTCGCGGCCCGAAGTTTCGGGCAGGGCGTAGCCTTCCATCACGCCGGGGAGCAGATCGTCCTGATAGGGCTCCAACAGCTCTTTGACGCGGCCGTCAGCCGGGCCGGGACGCATGCCCAGAGGCGAGTTGGAGAAGTAAGACGTGATGCGGCTTTGCTGGCTCTCGGTCTGGGCCTCGTTGATATAGTTAAAATTGAACGCCTCGATCATCGCTTGCCGGACGCGCCAGTCGGCAAATTGCGGCAGGCGGGTGTTCATCGCAAATCCTGTCATGCCGGTCGGGCGCTGGTGCGGAATTTCAGATTTCACCACATCTCCGCGGGTGACCGCAGGAAAATCGTATTGGTCCTGCCACAGCTGCACGTTGAATTCGCGGTGTGCGTTCAACTCTCCGGCTTTGAAAGCCTCGATCACCAGAGACGGATCGGCGAAGAATTCGAAACGGATGGTGTCGAAATTCGCCTGTCCCTGCATGACGGGCAGGTCCTTGCCCCAATAGTCGGGATTACGGGTCATTTCGATAAACATGCCCGGATTGGCGTCGGTCACCGTGTAGGGCGCGGAGGTCACCGGGATCTGGTCCATGCCCGATTTGGTGAACGCCTTGTCGTCCCAATAGGCTTTTTTCAGGATCGGACGGGTGGCCACCAAAAGCGCCAATTCGCGGTTTTCCGTGGTGAAGGTGAATTTCACGGATCTGTCGCCGGTCTGCTCGACGCTGTCAATCTGGCTCCAGAGCGAGGCGTAACGCCCATGGCCCTCGGTGCCAAGCGTCTCGAAGGACCACATGACATCCTCGACCGTCACCGGCGTGCCGTCGGAAAACTTCGCCTCGGGGCGCAGGGTAAACTCGACCCAAGTGCGATCCTCATCCGTCTCGACGGTTTCGCACAAAAGACAATAGAGCGAGAAGGGTTCGGAATAGGCCTGCATCATCAGGCTCTCAGCCATCATGTAGCGCAGCTGCCAGGGCACATTGCCTTTCTCGATGAAAGGGTTGAGGCTGTCGAAAGTGCCGCCTTCGCCGGTGACGATCTTGCCGCCCTTGGGCGCGTCGGCGCGGACATAGGGCAGGGCGGCGAAATCGGCGGGAAGCTCCGGCGCGCCATACATAGCCAACCCATGCGAGGGGTCGGCAAATGCTGCGGTGCTCACAACTGTGGTGAGGGTCAGCGCGGCTGTGCCGGTTCTGACCAAATGAAGATATTGCTGCGCCATAGGTGACGGCCTCCGCCCATTTTGTTGTTGTGCACCAAACTATGCCGCCGCGAATGTGTTTTCAAACTTTTAGCTTGGAGTGCGGCGTGGAACCGCGTATAAAGAAGTCACTGCTCGATAGGTTTCTTGCCTGTATGAAACCTGCCTCAATAACTCAGCGCCCGCCTCGTGCGGGCGTTTTTTTTGGTTCAAAATCGGCTGTATTTCCAAGCGGGCTTGGCCAAAAGCGCCTTTTGATCGGGCAGATAAAAATCTTTCATCGCAGCGTCTTCCCGCAAAAATCTCGCCGAATTGACCGATTCTCATCAGGTTACGGCGATTCTCCCCTTTGCTTTGCAGCTGCAGCACCTACAGTTAAACGCAAAGAGATTGGAGGCACTTATGACTGTTCAAGGTAAAACCGCTGTGATCACCGGGTCGAACTCAGGCATCGGGCTTGGCGTGGCGCGCGAATTGGCGAAATCGGGCGCGGATGTCGTGCTCAATTCCTTCACGGATCGCGACGAGGATCACGCGCTGGCCGAAGAGATCGGCAAGGAATTCGGCGTCACCGCGCGCTATATCAAAGCGGATATGTCGAAGGGCGACGAATGCCGCGCGCTCATCGAGAAGGCGGGCGCCTGCGATATTCTCGTCAACAACGCGGGCATTCAGCATGTCGCGGGGATCGACGAATTTCCGACCGCGAAATGGGATGCGATCATCGCGATCAACTTGAGCTCGGCCTTTCACACCACGGCGGCCGCTTTGCCACTGATGCGCGCGGCGGGCTGGGGCCGGGTGATCAATATCGCCTCCGCCCATGGCCTGACCGCCTCGCCCTATAAATCCGCCTATGTCGCCGCCAAACACGGCGTGGTGGGGCTGACCAAGGTCACGGCACTGGAGACTGCCGAAGAGCCGATCACCTGTAATGCGATCTGTCCGGGCTATGTTTTGACCCCGCTGGTGGAGGCGCAAATCCCCGATACGATGGAGAAATACGGCATGGACCGCGAAACGGTGATCCGTGAGGTTCTGTTGGATCGTCAACCGTCGAAACAATTCGCCACGGTCGAGGAACTGGGCGGCACTTGTGTGTTCCTCGCGTCTTCGGCGGCCAATCAGATTACGGGCACGACGATCTCCGTCGATGGTGGCTGGACCGCGCTCTGATGGCGAAAAAACCGTCCAAGACCGTCAAAAAGATCAACCTCGCGCTTCAGGGCGGAGGCGCGCATGGCGCCTTCACCTGGGGCGTGTTGGACCGGATGCTGGAGCATGAAGAGGTGGAGATCGCCGCGATTTCCGGCACCTCGGCGGGGGCGTTGAACGGCGCGGCGCTGAAATCCGGGCTGGTCCAGGGCGGGCGTGCCGGCGCAAAGGCGGCGCTCGATCGCGTCTGGGCGCAGATGGGGGCGGTGTCGGACATGCGTTTGAGCGCCTGGATGTCGCAATTCGGTCCCACGACCGAGCTGTTCACCAAGATGATGCAATACACCGTGCCCTTTGCCTTTTTGGATTCCATCGCCACGGTCACCAGCCCCTATGTCTACGGTGCGTTTTACGAAAACCCTTTGAACGATGTGGTCGAGGAACTGAATTGCAGCGTCTTGGGCGCCGAAGACGGCCCTGCGCTGTTCATTTCCACCACCAATGTGCGCACCGGCAAGATCCGGGTGTTTTCCGGCGATGAGGTGAACACGGATGTGATCCTCGCTTCCGCCTGTCTGCCGGAGTTGTTCCAGGCGGTTGAGATCACCGATCCTGTGACGGGGGTGACCGATCCCTATTGGGACGGCGGCTACACCGGCAACCCGGCGCTGTTTCCGCTCTTTGAGCCGGAATTCCCGGCGGATGTGGTGATCGTCAATATCAACCCTCTGGAACGCCCCGGCACGCCGAAAACGCCCGAAGAGATTCAGAACCGGATCAACGAGATTTCGTTTAATTCCTCGCTGTTGCGCGAGCTGCGCGCGGTGCAATTCGTGCGCGAATTGATCGCCGCCGAACGCCTGCCGCAGGGTACGATGAAGGATGTTCTCGTGCATATGATCGCCGACGACGCGTTGATGCAGGAACTGTCGGCGCGCACCAAAATGGTGCCGTCCCCTTTGATCCTGTCACGGCTCAAAGCGGCGGGCAGGGCGGCCTGTGACACGTTTTTAGCGGAGCATTTCGACGATCTGGGGGAACGCGCCAGTGTTGATTTGCATGAGATGTTCGCCTGAGGTGACTTACTCAGGCTGATCCGGCATTTTCTCAGCCGGCGGTTGCGTCGGGTCTTTCGGATTGGGGTAAACCAGACCGGCAGAGATCACCAGTTTCGCCGCATCCTCGACCGACATGTCGAGCAGGATCACATCGCTTTCCGGGAAGAACAGCAAAAAGCCCGAGGTCGGGTTCGGCGTGGTTGGAACAAAGACCGAGAGGTATTTTTCATCCTCTGGCGTGCGCCGCGCCACCTCGCCCTTGGCATTCGTCGAGACAAAGCCGATGGCCCAGATGCCACGACGAGGATATTCGATCAGACAGGCCTTGTCGAAAGAGGTGCCGGACTGCGAAAACACGGTTTCCGCGATCTGCTTCACGCCATTATAGATCGACCGCACCACGGGCGTGCGATCCACGAGGTTCTCCGCCCAGCGAATGAGAGAGCGACCCACGAGCCCCTTGGCGATCCAGCCGACCACCACGGTGAAGATCAGGAAAATCACCACACCCGCGCCGCGCAGGTTGATGTGAATCTGCTCGCCCGGCTCCGTGTATCCAAGGAACCGGTTGATCAGCGCATCCGGGTGGTAGCTCGAGGGCACAAAGGTCAAAACCCAGCCATCGACCCAGCCGATCACGGTCCAGATCACATAGGCGGTCAACCCGATGGGAGCGACCACGACAAGCCCCGTCAGAAACGCCGCACGCAAATGCGCCAAAAGCCCCGGCTTGCGCGGTTGGGGCGGGTGGGTTTCATCTTCGAAAGGGTTGTTCATTCTAGGGGACTGACCGTGTAAGAGGCGCGATTGAGAGGGAACTTAGGGGGGCATGTGTTAAGACACAATAAGCCCCCCGTCGTTTTTCAATGCTCTGACGTCTATTTCACGCGTTTGCGTTTATTTGGCGGTCAATTCGCAGGCGATTTTGGCCGCAAGCCGCGCGTTGTTGCGCACCAATGCGATATTGGCGACCAGAGATTTGCCCTCGGTCAGCTCGAACATACGCTGCAACAGGAAAGGCGTGACCTCTTTCGCGGCGATGCCCTTATCTTCGGCCTCTTTCAGCGCGGTTTCGACATAGGGCATGATCACTTCGCGCGAAATCTCATCCGCTTCGGGGATCGGGTTGGCCACCAGTTGACCGCCCTTGAGGCCCATCGCCGCGCGCATCTCCATCGCCGCGGCGATCTCACCCGCGCTGTCCATCCGCAAAGGCGCGGGCAGGCCAGAGGCGCGCGACCAGAACGCCGGGATCTCGTCCTGACCATAGGCGATCACCGGCACGCCATGGGTTTCCAGCACTTCGAGCGTCTTCGGAATGTCGAGAATGGCTTTCGGCCCGGCGGCCACCACGGTCACGGCCGTCTCGCCCAGCTCGAGAAGGTCGGCGGAGATGTCGAACGTCTCTTCGGCACCGCGATGCACGCCGCCGATGCCGCCGGTGGCAAAGACTTTGATGCCGGCAATCTGAGCGGCAATCATGGTGGCGGCCACGGTGGTCGCACCTGTGGCGCCGCGCGCGATACAGACTGGCAAATCGGCACGCGACACTTTCATCACGCCGGTCGCCTGACCGAGTGCGATGAGCTGCGTCTCCGTGAGGCCGATATGAAGCACACCGTCCAGCACCGCGATGGTCGCGGGCACGGCGCCTGCGGCACGGATGTCCTCTTCGACCGTCTGGGCGGTTTCGACGTTTTGCGGGTAGGGCATGCCATGGGTGATGATCGTGGACTCGAGCGCCACGACGGGACGGCCCGCCTCCAGCGCGTCGGCGACTTCGGGGGCATACATCATCGGCAGGGTCATAGGGGGGTATCTCCGGAAACATAGTGAGCGGCCGCTTCAAGCGCCGCGGTCAAAGCGTCGGCGGCATCTGCGCCACGCATTTCGGCGGCAATATGCGCCGCCATGAAAGTGTCGCCCGCGCCGGTCACACGCGCGACCAGAACTTCGGGCGGGGTATGGGTCAGGACCTCTCCATCGCAGGCAATCGAGGCACCTTTGCCACCGTTGGTGACCAAGACCCGATGCGCGCCACGGTCTTCGACGAGGACCTTCGCGGCCTCCGCCGAGGTCTCGAATTGGGTCTGCGCCAAGAGGCCAGCCTCTTCGAGGTTGACGTAAAGCGTTGCGCGCGGGTGATCTAGCAGCGGCAACAACCGCTCGGCCTTGCCGGGTGAGGCGGGGGCCACACGCAGATCGGCCCTGGCAAACAACGGCGACTGCGCAATCTCTCGCAACAATTGTGTCGTCAGATTACCATCGAGCGCCACCGGGCCCTCGTAAGGTGCATTGACCGTGCCCAGACGCCCGTCGGCCAGAGGCCGCAGGATTTTATCGCCCGCGCGCTCCAGCGAATGCGCATCCGCGATGGCGGCGATCAAGCCGTTGGCGCCTTCGACGGCCATATAGCTGTCGGTCGGCAGGTCCTCAGAGAGGTAAACGTGATCCGTACCGATGCCGCGCACTTTCGCCGCCTCGATCAATTCCGCGCCCGCCGGATCGCGCCCGATGGCGGTCAAGAGATCGGGCACCATCCCGAACCGCGCCAGAGCCATGGCAATATTCATCGCCACACCACCCGGCACCCGCACGATGCGTCCCGGCACGTCGGAGCCCACGCGCATCGAGCGATCCGTGCGTCCGATCACGTCCCAAAGCACCGAGCCGATGCAAAGAATGTCATGTGATTTGTCATGATGCATTTTATCCATGGGACTATTGCGCCTGTTTTTGACCAAATGGCAAGAGATGCCGTGCAGGACAGACGGGGCCTTACGTCTCCTTTGCTGTAAAAATACTCAAAGCAACGGCGCAGGAGAGGGCAGGGGTTGCCAAGCCCCACATTCCTCTCTATATGCGCGATCACTTCACAGGCGGAGGCGGGTCCTCGGGGGAGACATCCTCGAACGATCCACCGGTTGGGGCATATGCCCTGAGACCCTCCGCTCAGGCGTTAAACCGGAAAGGAAACACGAATGGCGCTTCCCGATTTCTCCATTCGTCAGCTCTTGGAAGCTGGCGTCCACTATGGCCACCAAACTCAGCGTTGGAACCCGCGTATGCAGGAGTTCATCTACGGTGAGCGCAACGGCATCCACATTTTCGACCTCACCCAGACCGTCCCGATGCTGGACCAGGCTCTGCAGGTCGTGCGTGACGTTGCTGCCAAAGGCGGCCGTATTCTCTTCGTCGGCACCAAACGTCAGGCTGCTGGCGCCATCGCCGAATCCGCTGAGAAATGTGCACAGTATTACATGAACCACCGTTGGCTCGGCGGCACGCTGACCAACTGGAAAACCGTCTCCCAGTCGATCCAGCGTCTGAACGCCATTGATGAGACCCTCGCCTCCGGCGCAGAAGGCCTCACCAAGAAAGAGCGTCTGAACATGGAACGCGACCAAGCCAAGCTGCAAGCTTCGCTCGGTGGTATCCGCGAAATGGGCGGTGTGCCGGATCTTCTCTTCGTCATCGACGTGAAAAAAGAAGACCTCGCCATCCTCGAAGCCAAGAAACTGGGCATTCCGGTTGTGGCTGTTGTGGACTCCAACTGCTCCCCGGCGGGCGTGGACTACATCATCCCGGGCAACGACGACGCGTCCCGCGCGATCTCGCTCTACACCGATCTCGTCGCCCGTGCGGCTCTCGACGGCATGACCGCTCAGATGGGTGCAGCCGGCGTGGACATCGGTGCTTTCGAAGAAGCGATCGCTGAAGAAGCCGTCGCAGAAGAAGCATCCGCTGAGGCCTGATTTTTTCGACCGTAAGGGACCAAGTCCCGCGCGGTCGTTACAAAATTGATACGGGGGCAGGGTAATCCCGCCCCCGGAACTGATCCAAGACATTCTAGGAGAGCCGACATGGCAATCACTGCTGCTCAGGTGAAAGAACTGCGCGAATCCACTGGCGCGGGCATGATGGACGCGAAAAAAGCGCTGGTCGAAACCGATGGCGACATGGAAGCCGCCGTTGACTGGCTGCGCACCAAAGGTCTGGCGAAAGCCGCCAAGAAATCCGGTCGTACCGCAGCCGAAGGCCTCGTGGCCGTCGCTGTGGACGGTGGCGTGGGTGTCGCTGTCGAAGTGAACTCCGAAACCGACTTCGTTGCGAAAAACGCCGAATTCCAGACCATGGTGAAAGACATCGCCGCGGCCGCTCTGGGCGTGTCCGACGTCGAAGCGCTGAAAGCTGCTGTCGTGAACGGCAAGCCGGTCTCCGAGCTGATCACCGACAAGATCGCCACCATCGGCGAGAACATGTCCGTGCGTCGCATGGCGAAAATCGAAGCTGACACTGTTGTGACCTACATCCACAACGCAGCGGCTGACGGTCTTGGCAAAATCGGCGTGCTGGTCGGCCTCAAAGGCGGCGACGAAGCCTTTGGCAAACAGGTTGCGATGCACATCGCGGCGGCCAACCCGCAGGGCCTCGGTGAAGCTGATCTCGACCCGGCTGTGGTTGAGAAGGAAAAGCAAATCCAGATCGACATCGCCCGCGAATCCGGCAAGCCGGAAAACATCATCGAGAACATGATCAAAGGCCGGATGGCGAAATTCATCGCCGAATCCACCCTGCTGGGTCAGGCTTTCGTGGTGAACCCGGATCTGACCGTCGAGAAAGCCGCGAAAGAAGCCGGTGCCGAGATCGTCGGTTTCGTGCGTCTTGAAGTCGGCGAGGGCATCGAGAAAGAGACCGAAGATTTCGCCGCTGAAGTCGCGAAAGCGATGCAGGGCTGATCTGACGTTTCACACGTCTGAAAAGGTTCAAAGGGGGCTGCCTTCGGGTGGCCCTTTTTCATTTGAAAAGGTGTTTCGATGACAGATTTCCGTGCATCGCATGAAATGATTTTTAAGCAGGGGAGAGATCAAGGGCCGCAAAGTCGACTATAAACCCGCGACCCTCATGAAGTGTCGGTAAGCCGAATAACGTGGCGATCCCGTCACCCCCGTCCCAAAGGCCAAGCCTCAGAAAGCCGGAACAGCCCCAATCTGTCTTTCTATTCATATTTGTGCAACTACGCACATCCTTACCTTTAACTAAAAATTAACGAATACGGGGTTGAGGTGACGCGAAGTCAACTTATCCGCCAGCGGCAGCTCGGTCAGAATGTGAAAATCTGATTATGCATCGCCGCTTTGAGAACGGCCTGTGCAGTGGTGTCCACACTTAGAGATTCACGCGCGAGTCGAAGATGTTTCTCAACCGTTGCCTTGTTCAGCCCCATGATCTGCGCCGTATCTGCGACGGTTTTGCCATCGCCGATCCATTCGAGAACCTCACGCTGACGTTTCGTCAAAATGCGCTTGGGCAAGGGCAGGCTGATGAGTTTCAAATGCGCGACACCACAGATGAGTTCAAGTTCTTCGCCCCACCGCGCCCAAATCTCATCCGCCTGCTCCTGCGTGCCGACATGCGGTTCTAAAGACAGGCCGATGGCGCCCTTGGCCCGTTTTAAGGAATGCGGAAACGCGATCGTATATCCGCAGGTCACCCCGGAGGCCTGATTAAAGGCCACCACCTTGCGCTCCTCTTCGGTGAAGGTTTCAAGGTTTTCACCAATCCAACTCCATGGACAGGCTCCCACATTGTCGATGGACCAACGCACCATGGGCCCGTGACGATACCGCCCCTCCAGAAAATAGCCCTGCATATACTCCGCGCTGAAATTGGTCAGGAACAGATGGTCCTTATCATCGCCAAACCCCGAAGATGTGTGAAACCGCGTGAAGCCGTAGAGAACATGGTGAAACCCGATGTCGGTCAAACAGGACAAAAGTGTATCCCAGACCTCTGCAACGGATGTCGCCGCGAGAATGTTATGAACTTGATGTTTCAGCACTTTATCCCCCAATACCTCGACCCTAAAAAGAACGGTTGCTGGGCGCAAGATGTCCCATAGGTCAAGAGGGCAACAGCAAGTCGCTTCGATCGCACTCCCGCAAACGCGTTTATGGTGATCTGGCTCTGCGTGCTCCCCGTGCAATCAAGGATTTATAGCGGAGATATCGCTCAGCGGTGAATCTTTTCGCGTATGTGGAAACAGATCCAGAAAAAGCGTTTTAAGGGCATGAAACGACGCGCCAGGCGTGCATAATTACGTCACCACAGATTTCAGGGGACTCACCTCATGCGCAAATCCTGTCACATCCTTGGCGCGCCGATTGAAACCGGAGCGTCTCAACGCGGCTGCCTCATGGGCCCCGCCAGCCTGCGCACCGCAGGGTTGCCGGAAACGCTCAAAGCGCTTGGATGGTCCGTAAAAGACCTTGGCGACGTGGACATCGCGCCCCAGACAGAGCGCCCGCACAGCAACCCGGTGGTACACAATCTCGCGGAAACCCGGGCCTGGATCGAGGCCTTGGAGCCGGCGGCCTATGAGGCGGCACGCAATTGCGATCTGCCGATTTTCATGGGGGGCGATCATTCGATGTCGGCGGGCACTGTGACAGGCGTTGCGCGCGTGGCAGCAGAGGAGGGGCGTCCGCTCTTTGTGCTCTGGCTCGATGCGCACCCGGATTTGCACAGGCTGGACACGACGGAGAGCGGCAATTTGCATGGCACGCCGGTGGCCTACTTCACGGGTCAGTTTTCAGATCAGCTTTCGGGGCAGGGCGACTATCCCGCGCTCACACATCCGGTCGATCCGACCCACATCTGTTTCATGGGCATCCGCTCGGTCGATCCGGCGGAACATGCGCGGATTCAGGACCTCGATATGGACGTTCACGACATGCGCGCGCTCGATGAAACGGGTGTTCTGGCGCCGCTTCGCACCTTTCTGGAGCGGGTCAAGGCGGCGAATGGACGGCTTCATGTCAGTTTCGATGTCGATTTCCTCGACCCCGGCATTGCGCCCGCCGTCGGCACCACCGTTCCGGGGGGCGCGACCTTTCGCGAAGCGCATCTGATCATGGAAACGCTTTGTGACAGCGGGCTTGTCGGCTCGCTCGACCTTGTCGAACTCAACCCGTTTCTTGATGAGCGCGGGCGCACAGCGAAACTGTTACGTGACCTGACGGCAAGCCTGTTCGGGCGTCGTGTCCTTGACCGAATGACCCGAAGTTTCGGATGAAAATCGCAATAAAAAAGGCCTCCCGGATTGGGAGGCCTTTTCGTGTTTCGAAGCTCTGAGATCAGGTCAACCCGCCGAAACAGAGGTTCTTGATCTCCAGATAGTCGTCACAACCGTATTTCGAGCCTTCGCGACCCATGCCGGACTGTTTGACCCCGCCAAAGGGTGCCATTTCTGTCGAAATCGCGCCGGTGTTGATGCCGACCATCCCGGTTTCCAAGGCTTCACCCACACGCCAGGCGCGTTTCAGATCGTTGGTGAAGAAATAGGACGCCAGACCGAATTCGGTGGCATTGGCAAACTCCACCGCCTCGTCTTCGGTGTCGAATTTCACCAGCGGCGCGAGAGGGCCAAAGGTTTCCTCGGTGGCGACTTTCATCTTTTGCGTCACACCTTTGAGCACGGTCGGTTCAAAGAAGGTCTGCCCGAGGTTCGAGCGATTGCCGCCAACAACCACTTCGGCGCCTTTTTCGACCGCATCCTTGATGTGATCCTCGACCTTGGCCACCGCCGCCGCGTTGATCAGCGGGCCGGTGTTGACGCCCTCGGCGAAGCCGTCGCCCAGTTTGAGCGATCCCAAAGCCGTGGCGAGTTTTTCGGAGAATTCATCATAAATGCCCGCCTGCACGTAAATCCGGTTGGCGCAGACACAGGTCTGGCCGTTATTGCGGAATTTGGCGAGCATGGCCCCCTCGACCGCCGCCTCCACATCGGCGTCGTCAAAGACGATGAAAGGCGCGTTGCCGCCCAGCTCCATCGACATTTTCTTGACCGTTTCGGCGCCTTGCGACAGCAGGATTTTGCCCACGCGGGTCGAACCGGTAAAGGTGATCTTGGCCACCTTCGGGTTGGCGCACAACTCTTGCCCCATGCCAGCGGCATCGAGGCCGGGCAGCACGTTGAACACACCCGCCGGGATGCCCGCACGTTCGGCCAGAACCGCCAGAGCCAGCGCAGACAAGGGCGTGAACTCGGAAGGCCGCGCCACCATGGAGCAGCCAACGGCAAGGGCAGGGGCCATCTTGCGCGCAATCATCGCATTTGGGAAGTTCCACGGCGTGATCGCACCGACAACGCCCACGGCTTGCTTGACGATCACCATACGCTTGTCGTTTTGCGGACCGGGGATCATGTCGCCGTAGATGCGCTTGGCCTCTTCCGCGAACCATTCGATGTAAGACGCGCCATAGAGGATTTCACCACGCGCCTCGGCCCAGGGCTTGCCCATCTCAAGGGTCAGGATGGTCGCCAGATCATCGGCATTTTCCACCATGAGATCAAAGAGTTTTCGCAGTGTGTTCGAGCGGGTTTTCACATCCGCGCGCGCCCAGGCCCGTTGCGCCACATAGGCCGCATCAATCGCCATGGCGACGTCTTCGGCACTCAGATCCGCAACATGGGCGATCACGTCGCCCGTGGCCGGGTTCTCCACCGGGAATGTCTTTTTCGCCTCAACCCAGATGCCATTCACATAGGCGCGTGTTTCCATCAGGCTGGGGTCTTTCAATGCGCGCATTTTCGTTCTCCCATGCGGCCTTTGCGTCGGCCTTTATTTCGGGTTCGAGATGACCACGGGCGCAGAGCACGATGTCAGAGGAGCCGCCGCGATGGTCAAGACGCCTCAGTCGAGGCGATGGGCAACGGAGCACATTGGCATAAACACCGCAAGTTAAAACCTAAATAGCGCCTGCACAGCAGGATGATCGCAAATGCGAAGCGGAGGTGATTGTCCTATTAATTGTACATAATACCAATTATCGGATATTCCCTAATTACGCCTTTTCATGATTGCTGCGATTGGCAACCAAATAACCAACAATCTTATTAAGGGTCAAGCCTCCTTCAGGTCATTCCTGGCCGGCTCAGAAAACTTAATAAGAAAAAGCGCCGCCCGATCACCTCGAACGACGCTTTCACATGCCAGCCTAAGCCTCTGTTATTGCTCAATTTCAACGGGCGCACGACCCTCCGTGCCGCCATAGGCCGAAAGACCGATCCCGGCCACGGCAATCAGAGCCTCGCGCCAGAGATCAATGGTTTCCGCGCCAACTTCGATACCTTGCGAAGCCAGCCACGTTGCAAGCGCGGTCATGAATGCGCCGATGATCGCGGCCAAGACTTTGCGTGTAAGAAACGCCGTAAGCATATGATTTTCCCCCTTTTAAGCGTTTTCGAGTTTACCAAGGCGCGCCGAAAAATCGTCGTGCGCCTTGGTGAGACCGCCGAGGCGGTAAAAGATCGCGGCCAAGACCGTGAATTGCCCGATGTCGAGGGCGGCGGCGAGATCGAACGTCACTTGATCGCCCCCGCCGATTTGAGCGCCTGATAGGAGATGTATACGCCGCCCGCGACGGTTGCCCATTTGAGCGCTTTAGCGGTGCTGTCCATTGCCTCGCCGCCCTCTTTCGCGGCCCATCCGACACCAAAAACTCCGAGAATTGCCAAGCCAACGCCAACAACAGGAAATGCCATATCAAATCCCCCGAATTGCATTGATGATCGAACCGACGCCGACCAGAGCTTTATTGAGACCGTCACCGGCATAATAGGAGCTTCCCGCGCTCGAACCTGTCACCACCGGAAGCGATGCCCACTCCCGCGCCAGATTGTTTGCGAACTGCGTCTCAGTGATCCGTCCAGACTGGTAATCGGACAGCCCGCGCCGCTCCATCAGGGCCACGGCAAGACGGTCCTGAAGCTCAGGCGTGAACAGGTCGCTTTTGCGTGCATAACCGGCGTTCACAAGGTCATTGAGCGTCTTGCGAAGGAACTGATACCGGCCCGCCGCACTGGATGCGGACCCGGCGGCAATGCTTTGTCTCTGCCAGTCCAGCACCTCGCCCACGGTCATTTGCGTGAGCGGCTTCGGTGTCGCGATCTTGGAGCCGCCATAGACCTGATTATAGCCTTGCGGAGCCTCTACCCCGCCAATGAGCCCCAGAAGACCTGATAGGCCGCTTGAACTCATTTGCGGCGAACCATAGGACGTACTCGGAGCGGTGCTGCCAGAGCTTTGACCGCCTTTCCCAAACAGGCCTGAGAGCGCATCGACAATCCCGAGTGCGGCGGTGATTTTCGCCGCCGTGTTGTCCGGTTTCGGTTGCTCAACATAGACGACCTTCTGGGAATGCTCAGAGGATGCGCCGCGCTTGGAAAAGGCCCAGAACGCAACGCCCGTGATCCCCGCAAGAATGACTGCACCAAACTCAGACATGGACCACCTCGTCCGCAAATGCCAGCGCGGTAGGCTCTTCCGAATTTGCGTAGACCGCTGCGCCGCCCAGAATTTCCACAGTTTGGCCCGGTTGAGCCACAACCGTTGCGTATTTCGAGACCCGTGCGCCCGTGGTCGCATAGAAATAGATCGCGCTGGTTTCAGAGGCGTTTCGGAAAATCGCCTTTTGGCGCATATCATCAATCGGCATGACCTGCTCCACCGTCGAAGAAATAAAGGCCATGTTGTTGATGTATTCGATACCGTCAGCCCCAGAGATAACGCCGCCGATGTCGAAGGGACGCATTTGCAGCTTTTCGCGGGTCTCGATTGCTCCCAGAGCTGCAAACCGACCATCACGGACGCCGCCACGACCAAAACCAAGCGTCACGATTATCGTTTCGTCAGTCGGGTTGATTATGCGGACGCTATCGAAATCGGCCTCTGAGGTGTATGTGAGGCCCTTCTGGAACCCGGTTTCCGGGGCCTCCCCGATCTGCACCTTGAAAGGCTTCGTGGCCTCAAGGCAGGACAGAAAATCAGAGCGGCGCGGGACGTTGTGCGACTGACCCGGCGCCAGTGTCCAGGTGCTTTCTTGGTAGAACGGTTTTTTGGTCATTTGAGTACCTGTGCAATGAGAATGAGAGCTATGGCCGGGACGCCGATCCGAATGAGCTGCGTGGATAGCTGGGTGCTGTCCTCTTGGCTTTTTTCAAGGGTGGATGCGAAGGCCCCTGAGAGCTGGTCAAGAGACTGCCCTGCGAATTTATAGGCGTCCTCTCGCGCCCCCTCTGCAAAGGACAGAGCGTCACCTGTTGCCCCCACCACCTCGTCCAGCGATGTTTGGGCAAAATTGAATGCGTCATTGCCAAATCCGACCACGTCAGAAAGCGCACGCTCCCCAAAGTTCAGGCTTTCGGAAAGGGCCTCTTGCGAAAGGTCGATCCCCTGCCCGGCCAAATCCACACTGTCCGCAAATCGGTCATTCGATAGGCGCACCGCATCAGAGGCGAAATCGAAGGCCTCGCGCTGCGCATCATTGACCAAGTCATAAGCGCCACTTTGAGCGTCACCGGCGAAATCGAAGGCTTCGCGCTGCGATCCGTCCGCAAAATCCAGCGCGTCTGAAACTGCACCGCCTGCCACATCAAGACCTTGCTGCCCGAGATCATAACCGCCATAGGCAACTTCGTCGGCCAGCGAAAAGGCACTGTCTGCGGCCTCATTGATCGCGTCAGCAAAAGCCTCGCCCAGAGATACGGCCTCACCGCTCGTTTGGTTAATCACCACATCACCACCGGCGCGCGTAACGACAGAGCCAGCATCCGCCGCGACCCGTTCGTCATAGGTGTTGTAGTTGGTTTGCGTTGTGTTCGTGCTGCGAGAGCTACCGCCGAAAAGACCCATATTAACGCCCGTTTTTGGTTATGAAGTGACGCCCGCATTTGCGGGCGTCCCGATCACTTTTTGACGATGAACCAGATTGCGACCGCCGCGACGATCACAGGCGCAAGCGTCTGGAGCCACCCCACCGAACCGGACGACCCTTTAAAGGCAAAATCGCCGGTCGCAGCGGCCCCGCCGCCAGAGGTTGCCATGCCGTCCGCCGAGGCGTGGCCACCGGACAGGCTTAGGTTTGGGAGTGTCATTCCGCTATCTCCTGTCGTTTGAGCTGCGGTCGTGGTCGGTGGCCTTCGCGGCGAGGTTGGCGCAATCACTTCTTGGCAATGAAGTAGACAGCGCCAACGGCAAGAGCGCCCATCAGGATCAGAGACGGAGAAATCCCCCCGCTCTCGCCCTGCGTCTGATAGGCAACCGGCGTCACCTGCCCGTCCCCCGTGCTGCCCATGTACCCGAGAACCGCCGTGGCAACGTTCGTCAGGCCCGACAATGTCGAGGACGTACCGTCGACCGACGGGGCGGGAACAACGGTGCTGCCCGATCCGCCGATGTTGTCCGGCCCCATGTTCTGGATCGGCGTTCCCATCGACAGACTTGCCATGAAGCTGTCCATATCTTGCGTCCACCCCCAAACAGGGTCCGTTTTCGGGATGTTCGATCCATAGGAGAGCTGCGCGCCGGTGCTGTACGGATTACCGACAGTCGGCGCGCCCCCTCCTCCGAAAGAAAGTGCCATATTGAGACCTCCGTTTTAGGTTGACGTCGCCGGGCTGCGCATCGAGACCGAATAGATTTTGAAGTTCGTACCGGGCGCGGTGAAATCGAGTTTCACGCGGAAGTCGCGGAGGGTCATGGGCAGAACCTCGCCAAGGCGATTTTCGCTCATGAAGTCGATATGCGTGAAGCCGATCTGCGGAGCGCGGCCAGCAACGGACAGGTGCGCATTGCGGAGAACTTCGTCGCTTTCATGCACCTTCACGTTGTTGGTCAGCACCTCGACCTTGTCGATGTCATCCGATGTCACATGCAGGCCGAGAAGGTTGAAAGCGCCTTTGGGCAGGTCTGCAATTTCCTTGGTCCCCGCAAGGCCCATCTGGTCGGAGAAGCGCTGAATGCGCAAATGACCCGCGAAAGCGCGCGGCTCGGATTGCACCGCATAAACGGACAGCTCATTGACGGTAATGCCGTTTTTCAGGTCCATTTCAAGCGTCATGGTCGCGACGCCGGAGCCGGTGCCGTAAGCCGTGTTGTCCTCGCCCGCCAAGGTCCGCGCCCACGGCTGGGACAGGAATAACGGAAGAACGCCAGCGGACATTTCTTGTCCGTAATAAAGATTAAGAGAAACGAGGTCAGCCGCGTCAATCTCGATCTTGGTTTCACCGTTCACCATCAGGCGAATCTCGCCGATATAGGCGCCCCAGTTGGCAACCTCAACATCACGCGGCGTCACGTTCACATTCATGCGGACATTGAGCCGGTGATAGGTCGGACCGATGGGCAGGTTTACGATTGCGGTTTGACCCGCGCCGATGCCCTGCGGGGTCGGCATTTTTTCGATACGGCGCATTTTTTGCTCCTGTGTTGGTGTCGGATCAGCCGAAGCCGCGTTTGGCGTCGGAAACGATGCCGATGTCTTCGAATTGGTTCATCAGAAAGCCAGCGGCGACAACGCCAGCCATGACCAGCGCCACAAGTTTGAGGTCGGTTTTTTTCATGCGTAAAAGCCCGTTTGTTGAGGTTGCGGGGCGGTCTCCGCGCGGCGCGTAATGTACCAAACGGCCAGCCCGGAAAGGACTGACGCGGCCACGGTCAAAGCGAATGTTTTGGACAAGAGAAAACCCCTGTTTTCGGTTGAGAACAGGGGAAGCATGACGGGGTTTCTGCGGGCGCTCGACTTAACGTAGCGAACGCCCGTAGCGTAGCGTTATGAATTGCGCTTTTTGTCGATTAGGCGCGTTTTTTCCGTTTCGGCGCGGAATTGTCGTTTGCCGCCGGTGGCAAGTTGGTGTTTGCCGGTTTCGGTTTTGCAGCGCTCCGGCCAAAGGTGATCTTGCCGCGTTCGATCTTGCCCGCCTTCTCGTGCAGGTAGTGCAGATTTTCCGCCGGAAGATCGGAGACCCGGACGCCCAATTCCGCCGCCGCCGCCTGTTTGTCGCGCGGCCCCTTTTGGCGAAACACCACAGTTTCGGTGCAGTTGCCACGGAACCGCGTGTCAACCTCTGCGAGCCGCTGAGAGACGCCCACGACCTCAATCCCGAAGTGGCGACCACGGGAACAGATTTCCGCAAAGCCGGGGCATTTCTGCGCGCCCCCGGCGACCGGGAAAGCCATGTTCATTTCTTCGACCACAAGCGTGAGCTGGTCGCCCTGCCCCGTGTCCTTAAAAGGCTGTTGCGCCATCATCAGGAGCTTGCAGAGCGCGGAGAGGCTTTTCGTCTCCGCACCCGGTCGCGGGACGTAAGAAACCCGGAACTTGTTCCAGCTCTTGCGCATCCCGATGCGCACCCCGTCGAGATCGCGCACAGATTGCCCGCCGTACTCGTCCAGCGGGTCGAAGATCACGACGCGGCGTTTCGGCTTAACGTAGCGCTTTGTAAAGGCGGATTTGCCGGACCCGGACGCCCCCCAGACGCCCAAGCGGCCCGCGTTGCTCGAAGCGCTCATGCCGCTTCCTCGTCCGCATTCATGGGCGGCGCATCGACGTTTGCGGCCTCCGGCGTTCGGCTGCTCTTGAAGCTGCCCTCTGGTGCCTCGACCGTCGCGGCCTTCGCCTTCCGCCGCTCGATCAGAATGGCCCGCACAGCGCCGGTTTGCATGATCAGGAAAGGCGTCATTCGCATGATCGCCGCAAAGGTGTCATTGCTCGCCAACAGGATTGACGGGAAGTACATTTCACAGAGATTATAAGCGGCGTCTGCCGCATCCGCGAAAGGCTCTTCCTTCTCGTCGGTGATCGCAAGCGGTTTGAAGTCAGGAAGCATCATCCCCGGCATGTTGAACGACAGGCGGAAGACAGCGGCGAAGGCTTCGCGGCTCATGCGCTCCGGCTCAATCTGACCGGCCAGCGGCTCCCCGTCCTCCCCAATCTGGATAGGATCATCGTCCGCGAAGGTCTCCCCGTCGATGTCGGGCGCGCGGAAGCTGTCGAGGTGCGCGCCCGGATCGGAGCTGGTCACGGCCTCCGGTGCGTTCATATCGTCAAAATTCAGATCAGTATCCGTAGTCATTGAGCGTGTCCCCCGCTTTACGTTTCGTTACGGGTGCGCGGTCGTCGTTCGCGGTCTCCGGCTTATTAACGGGCGTATCGCTACGCGGTGCGGCGCTTGGCGCGGCGTTGGTGTTCGCGGCCACCATGGGCGCGGGTGCGATGCCTTCGCGGCGGTGATAATCGGCCCGTATCGCCTCCGATTTCACCGCGCCCCAGCGGACGCCAAAACCGCAGCTCTGGCCCTGCGCGTCGAAGTTTCCGCAGTTGTAATATGCTTTGCCGGAGACGTTGATTTTGACCTGAACACGCCCCCCACAACAGGCGCACTTGTCGATCCGAACAACGGTCCCTTGTGGCAAAGGAAACGGACGCGGGCGGCGTTGTTTGTCGCTCATGATGCACCCCCAACGCGTAGCGAAGCGCGGTTTGCTTCCCACGCCTCCAAAACCTGTTCTTGGTGCGCCTCAACCTCTTCGGGCGTCATGATGCGGACGCCGAAAAGGTCTTGGCCGGGATAGGCGGCGCGGAACCGGGCGCGGGCGTCCTTCGGGCTGTTGGCCGCGATCATGTGGGACCGTGCGCCCAGCTCACCGACAAGGGCCGAGACGCGATAGCGGGTTTTCGTGGTCATTGCGCCACCTCCCCGGCCATGGCGTCGATCCGCGCGGCCATTTTCTCCATCACGTCCAGCGTGTCCGTCACGAGGTCGATCACCTCGCCCGGTTTTGTGGCGAGCATCATGGGGGATTTCTTCGCCAGATCGGCGGCGCGGTCGCGCAGCATCCGCGTTTCGTCTTTGAGTTGCATTTCGGGTGACCCTTCGTGGTTAACGTGCAGGGAAGGTAACCAGATACCACCACACGCCAACCCAAAAAAAACAAAAAACGCCTCAGGGGCCGTTTACAGGCGCTCTAAGGCGTTTTGGGTGCCGTGGTCACAAAAAGGCCCTATCGCCTCCCCTGCCCCCGCTGTGCGTCCAGTTTGCGGCCATTCTGTTCTTCCCCCGTACCTCCCCCGTTCCATCAGCCGGAACAAACGGCGGCAATTCTGGGGCGAAATTTTCAACCCTTCCCCAATTCATGGCGGGCCGAAGGCCCTCAATATCCCGGCCTCTCTCCCGCATGGCGCTCACCCGTACCGGCCCTCTCAACCCGCACCCAACGCTGCGCCATGCCTTCCGCCGTCCCTCTCCACCCCGCACTTTATCAACTTGTTCCCCGACTAGGGGAACGCCTCATATCGTTGGTTCCTTTGGGAACCATGGAGGGGGGGGTAAATATTCACCCCCTTTTGGGGGAAATTTTCACCCCCTTTATCACTAAATTTTCACCCCCTTTATTAATCCTGACAGAAAGTTATCCACAGGCACGAAAAAGCCCGCCGGGTGGCGGGCCTATCTCTGTCGGCTGGTCTCGATGTCCCTAAAACGTTTCTGGGTTTTCAGGGTCGCCCATGATCTCTAGGGCCTTAGACGGCCCGTATTTGCCGCGCAGGAAGCGCCATGTTGCTTCCCTGTCCCGGTTGGTCTCCATGACCTCCATTTGATCGTCTGACGGTGATTTTTCCTTGCCGGGGACGGTCAAAAGCCATGTGGTCGGCACCTTGCGCCCGCCCTGCCAGTTTTTCATGGGCTTTAGGCTTCCTTCATTGCGCAGAAAGCGGACGGACGTTCTAACCGTGTCATAGCAACACCCGGCGTCAGCCATGAGTTGTTCTTTTGTGATCGTGACGACCGGCCTATGAAAATCTGCCTTATTCCACATGGCCTCTAAAACAAGTCTCTGCGCCAACTTGGCTTTGGTGTTCAAAAAGGCGGCTTTTCTGGTCCGGCGGGTAGCGGCGCAAGCTGATCTGTATTCGGCCTCATTTGCGAATCCTGCGCGCTGCCATTTTGGGGCTCTTTTTGTCGTCATCTCTTCGCCCCAGCACTGCGAAGCATTGCCGCTACATCATCGACCATAAACATCAGCGGAAGATTGCCGATTGTCCCGGCCTCTTTCATGGCTTTGATCTGCAAGGAAATGGCCGCTTCGGTGCGCTTTAGTGCCCTAGCAATGGTCGCATTCTTAATTCCACGCGCATATCCGATGCGGATGCAGTCTTTTTCAAATTCAGTTATTAACCTGCCCCGTGCCAATTCTTGACTGCCTTTCTGTATTGGCGTTAATATGGGAACAGGCCTCTAACGAGGTGATGCATCCTTGGTCGGGTGTGTCGGCTGGCCTCCAGTTTATCGGCTCCTGCCGTTTGGCAACTGGACTGCCAGCCCATAACCCCCAGCCCTACATATCGTATCTACGTTTTACCGTAGTACCAATTATAAGATAATAGACACAATGCTGAGCTCAATACCAAACCCATGCAACCCATGCAAAACCCAACGCTCAGTCACACAAAGACGTCACCCAGAGGATCGTCGCATCCTCCGGGCTGATCGAAATCACGTTGTGCCCCATCGAGGCGTCGTAATAGGCACTGTCGCCACGGCGCATCTCGACGGGTTCGTAGAACTCGGTGATCAACTTGATGACGCCCGTGAGCACATAGAGGAATTCTTCGCCGTCATGGCGCACCCAGCCATCGAATTCCTCGAAGGCGCGCGCCCGAATGGTGGCGCGATACGGCAGCATGGATTTCTTGGTCAAAGCGCCCGCCAGCATCTCATGTTCATAGGTCGCCGTCGGATGCGCTGCGCCCTCGCCTGATTTCGTTACCGCCATGCGACCGGAAATTTGCGCCTTTTGCGGCGGCGTGAAAAGCTGCGGCACGGAAATCTCCAAACCGACAGCAAGCTTTTTCAGCGCATCATAGGTTGGCGACATCTGGCCGTTCTCGATCTTCGACAGCGTCGAGCGCGCCAGACCGGCCTGCGTTGCCGCCTGCTCCAAGGTCCAGCCGCGTGCTTTGCGCAGTTCACGCACACGCAATCCCAAATCCAGAGGCCGCGCCTCATCAGGGGCAGCTTCGACACCTTCGCGGGCCAGTCGGATGAGGCTCGGGGTGTGATCTTGAGTGTGATCGTCTTGCATGGCGATCTTTTAGCGCGCCAAAGAGAGAAAGGAAAAGGCCAAAAGAAGACCCCCGGATGCTGTTGCCGCATCTTCGGGGGCTCTTTAAACGTCACACTCATGACCTCATGGGCAATGAGACGAGACGCTTTGGGCAGGATCAGTTGGGGGGACTGCTCGTGAGGTTTTTTGCCTGCCCTAATCTTATATCCGGGTCACTCAAGGTCCGGCAGCGGCGCGATAAGGAATTCGACATCCGTCAATCCGCCGGTCACCTGACGTGCCACCAGCGTATCAAGCGCGCCACCCGCAATGGCGGCTGCGGCCAGAAACCCCAGAACCAGCGTCGCCATCGGCATCCGAAAACGACGATGTTTGGCGTTGAGCGTCGCCTGAAGCGAACGGCCCTGAAACGTGGTGAAGTGATTGGTGTCCTGCGCTGCCATGAAAGACCCCTCGATACCCGGAGAAACTTATATGTTGCAAATAGTTAACCACGATTCTCGGGGTCCTGTCATGCGCTCTGAACTGACACAATTTCCACCCCAAAATGCCACCCGAGAGCTAGACCAAAGAGCGAACAAATCAGGAACTCACATGGTTTGCAAAGTTGCAAACCCACCCCAAACACAAGATATAGGTCAACGAGAACATCCGATCCGGCGCAAATTGTGAGGCGCGAGAATATTTTCCTTTTCGCACCCCCTCCCCTCTGCCGCGCGGATCGGCTAGAACCACGCAACTCAAAATCCTCACACAATCCCCTCACGAGGCCCCGATGATCACGCTCGACATTTTCCACGACCCGATCTGCCCCTGGTGCTACATCGGCAAAACCCGCCTCGACCGCGCTCTCGAAGCCCGCCCTGATCACCCCTTCGCGATCCAGTGGCATCCGTTCCAATTGAACCCGACGATGCCAAAAGAGGGCCTGGATCGCCTCACCTACCTTGAGATGAAATTCCACGGCACCGAGGGCGCGATGAAGGCCTATCGTCCGGTGATCGACATCCTCCACAAGGAGATGCCGCAGGTCGATCTGGGCAAGATCAAACGCACGCCGAACACGCTCGACGCGCATCGCCTCGTGCATTGGGCCGGAATCGACGGGCGCCAGACCGCCGCCGTCTCCACCCTCTTCCGCGCCTATTTCAAGGAAGGCCGCGACATCGGGTCCCGCGACGTGCTGGCCGAGATTGCCGGCGAGATCGAGATGGACCCGGACGCCATCGCCCGCCTTCTGGACACGGATGCAGACATCGAAGAGATCGTCGCCCGCGACACCCACGCCCGTGAGCGCGGCATCAAGGCGGTGCCAACCTTTATCATCGACAACCTGCACGCGGTCGAAGGCGCGCAGCCGACCGAGCTTTGGCTTGAGGTGATCGACGAGCTGACCGAGCGCACCGCACTTTAAAGCCGCCGCACACCTGTCAGACATCTGTGCATTCCCGCAGAGCCACCCCGCCAAGTCTCAGACTGTTCAAACCACCCGGAGGCCAATAGGGTCCCCGGGCGTTTCCTTATTGAAAGAGTCCCCCATGCCGCGTCGCCTGCCGCAACTCGAATTTACCATCCTGCTTGCCATGCTGTTTGCGACCGTGGCCTTTTCCATCGACGCCATGCTGCCCGGCCTGCCCCAGATCGCCGCCGATCTGTCGCCCGACGACGTCAACCGTGCGCAGCTCGTGCTCACCGCCTTCGTCTTCGGCATGGGCGGCGGCACGTTGATCTCCGGTCCGATTTCGGACCATTTCGGGCGCAAACCGGTGATCCTCTTCGGTCTGGGCCTCTATACCGTCGGCGCCGTGATCGCAGGCCTGTCGCACAGTATGGAAATGATGCTGATCGGCCGCGCCATTCAAGGTGTCGGGGGCGCTTTCCCCCGCACCGTCGGGATCGCCATGGTGCGCGACCTCTATGAGGGCCGCGAAATGGCCAAGATCACCTCTTTCGTGATGACCATCTTCATGGTCGTGCCCGCCGCAGCACCCTCGATCGGCGCGATGATCATCGCGGACTTCGGTTGGCATGGCATTTTCGCCGCCTTCGTTCTGGTCGCCGTGATCGGCGCCACATGGATGAGCCTGCGCCAAGGCGAAACGCTCGACCCCGAGAACCGTCGTCACCTCAACCTCACCGACCTGAAATCCGGCACCAAAGAGGTCTTTGGCAATTACAATGTGCGCATCTATACCGTGATCCTGATGCTGGGGTTCGGCCAGATGTTCTCGATCCTCTCCTCGGTCCAACAGATTTATTCCGACACCTATGGCCTCGAAGAAGTCTTCCCCTACTTCTTCGGCGCGACCGCTTTGATCTCTGCCGTGGGCGCGATCATGAACGGGCGGATGGTCGGTGAAAAAGGCATGCATTTCATGATCCGCATGGGCTACGGCATCTCTCTCACCGCCTCTGTCGTCGCCCTCACTCTGAACCTTTTCGGGCTCGGATCCGGCACCTTCGGCTTTGTAGTCTTCTTCCTCTGGACCGTGGCGATGTTCTCGATCAACGCCTTCACCTTTGGCAACCTGAACGCCTTGGCCTTGGTGCCTCTGGGACGTCTCGCAGGCCTTGCAAACTCGCTGATCGGCGCGGTGTTCACCATGGGCTCCGTCCTGATCGCCGCCCCCGTGGGTCTTGCGTTCAACGGCACGCCGATCCCGGTGATGGCGGCGGGCATGATCTGTTCCGCGCTGGCGCTCATCCTGTTCCGCTTCGAGGACAGCGCCACGGCCCCGCATGGTGCGCCAAAAGCTGACGCTCCAGCCAAACCTGCGGAATAATCCTTATTTCTTAACCGGTTGCGCAGCGCCCTTCGCGAATTTTGCGAGGTCCTGCGCAATCGCATAGGCGCCTTTGATCTTGTCGCTGTCTTTTTTCCAGTCGCGACGAATGATGATCTTATTGTCCTTGACCTTCGCCTGCCCCTTTTGCGCGTGGATGAATTCCACAAGCCCCGCCGGGTTGGCGTATTTGTCGTTATGGAACTGGAGCGTCGCCCCCTTCGGCCCGCCGTCCAGACGCGCAATGCCCGCCTCGCGGCATTTTTCCTTGATCCGAACAACGAGCAGCAAGGTATTGACCTCTTTGGGCAATTTCCCAAACCGGTCGATCAGCTCTGCGGCAAAGCCTTCCAACTCTACTTTGGTCTTGAGGCCAGAGAGACGCCGGTAAAGCCCCAAGCGCACATCGAGATCAGGCACATAGGTTTCCGGGATCAGCACCGGCACGCCGAGGTTGATCTGCGGCGCCCATTGACCGTCGTCGTCGAGGCTCACCGCCTCCTCGCCCGATTTGATCCGCGCAATCGCCTCTTCCAGCATGGATTGATAGAGCTCGAACCCGACCTCCTTGACGTGACCGGACTGCTCCTCACCCACCAAATTACCTGCACCGCGAATATCAAGATCTTGAGATGCAAGGGTAAATCCTGCTCCAAGCGTATCCAGAGAGCCAAGCACACGCAGCCGTTTTTCCGCTTGAGGCGTCAAGGGCGCACGGGGTTTAGTGGTCAGATAGGCATAGGCGCGGGTTTTCGCCCGGCCCACCCGGCCCCGGATTTGGTAAAGCTGCGCAAGTCCGAACATATCGGCGCGGTGCACCACCATCGTGTTCGCGGTCGGAATGTCGATGCCGCTCTCGACAATCGTGGTCGCCAAAAGCACGTCATATTTGCCGTCGTAAAAGGCATTCATCCGATCATCCAACTCGCCCGCCGCCATCTGGCCATGCGCAACCACATGGGTCAGCTCCGGCACATGGTTTTTGAAGAAATCCTCAATGTCTGGAATATCGCTGACACGCGGCACGACGAAAAACGACTGCCCGCCCCGGTAATGTTCGCGCAACAGCGCCTCACGCACCGTCACCGTGTCGAATTCCGAAACATAGGTGCGGATCGACAGCCGGTCGACCGGCGGCGTGCCAATGATCGACAGATCGCGCACGCCGGTGAGCGACATTTGCAGCGTCCGCGGGATCGGCGTGGCCGAAAGCGTCAGCACATGAATGTTGGATTTCAAAGACTTAAGGCGCTCTTTATGTGTAACGCCGAAACGCTGTTCCTCATCCACAATCAGCAGACCCAGATTGGCGAATTTTACTGATTTCGCCAGCAAAGCGTGGGTGCCGACGACAATATCGACGGTGCCCTCGGCCAGATCCTCGCGGGTTTTCGCCATATCTTTCGCGGACACAAAGCGCGACATCGGTCTGATATTGATGGGAAATCCCCGGAACCGCTCGGCAAAGCTGCGGAAGTGTTGCCGCGCCAAAAGCGTCGTCGGCGCGATCACCGCGACCTGCGCCCCTGACAGCGCCGCGACAAAGGCCGCGCGCATCGCCACCTCGGTCTTGCCAAAGCCCACGTCGCCACAGATCAGCCGGTCCATCGGCATCCCACGCTCCAGATCATCGAGGCAATCCTCGATGGCTTTCAGCTGATCCTCGGTCTCGGAATAGGGAAAACGCGCACAGAAGGCCTCCCACATATCGGCGGGCGGCTCCATGATTGGCGCTTTGCGGAGGTGGCGTTCGGCGGCGATGCGGATGAGCTTTTCGGCCACCTCGCGGATGCGTTCCTTCATCCGCGCTTTCTTGGCCTGCCATGCGCCGCCGCCGAGCTTGTCCAAAAGCCCTTCATCATGACCATAGCGGCTTAGAAGCTCAATGTTTTCAACGGGAAGGTAAAGCCGATCCCCGCCCGCATATTCGAGCAAAAGGCACTCATGCGCGGCGCCCAAGGCGGTCACGACCTCAAGCCCGCGGAAAATGCCCACGCCATGTTCGACATGGACGATCAGATCGCCGGGGCTGAGCGAACTATGTTCGGTCAGGAAGTTCTCGGCCTTTTTGCGCCGTCCCGGTCGGCGAACCAAACGGTCGCCCAGCACGTCCTGTTCGGAGATCACCGTTACGGATTGGCCCTCACCGACAGGGGCCTCGAACCCCTGCTCCAGCGCCCAAACCGAGAGATAAACTCCACCCGTGCCGTCGGGCACATCGCGCCAGTCGGAGATCTCCTTGCCCGCGACGTCTTGGTCTTCCAAGAGCGATTTCAGACGATCTCGCGCCCCTTCGGACCAGCTTGCCAGCACAACCTGGCCAAGGCTCCGGCGTTTTTGGACGTGGACCGCCAGTTCTTCGAAAAGATTGACGCCTTCCATCTGGCGTTCCGGCGAGAAATTGCGCCCGACACGCCCGCCCGCGTCAATCACACCGGGGCCTGTGGCCTGTGGCAGTGGATGGAAATGGATCACGCGACGGCCTGCGGTGGCGGCCTCCCAAGCGGCATCATCCAGATACAACAACCCCGGCGGACAGGGTTTATAGACCGAGTCCATCCGGCCTTTGGCATTCAACGCCTCGCGCCGGGTCTGGTATTGGTCTTCGATGCCTTCCCAACGCGAAAGACGCGCCGCAGTGGATTGATCGTCAAGGGAAATCACCGCTTCCGGCAGGTAGTCGAACAGCGTCTCCAGCCGCTCGTGGAAATAGGGCAGCCAATGCTCCATGCCGGCGTGTTTGCGCCCGGCGGAGACGGCCTCGTAGAGCGGATCGTCCGTGCCTGCGGCGCCGAATTCGATGCGATAATTCTGACGAAATCGCGTGATCGCAGTCTCGTCCAAAATGACCTCGGAGACGGGCGTGAAACTCACCTCTTTGAGGCTGTCGACGGTCTTTTGAGACGCCGGATCGAACCGGCGAATGCCGTCCAATTCGTCGCCAAAGAAATCCAACCGCACCGGCAGCACTTGTCCCGGCGGATAGACGTCGATGATACCGCCCCGGATCGCGTAATCGCCATGCTCGACCACGGTCGGGGCCTGTGTGAACCCCATACGAACGAAAAACGCCCGCAGATCGGCCTCGTTGACGCGCTGACCTTTCGCGAGGGTAAAGGCCGCCCCGGCAAGCGTGTCGCGCGCGGGCAGTTTTTGCGTCGCGGCCGAAAGCGTGGTCAAAAGCACAAAACGCTTGGGCACCGATCCATGCGCCAGAGCGGCCAAAGTCGCCATCCGCTGTGCCGAAAGATCGGCATTGGGCGACATCCGGTCGAAAGGCAAACAGTCCCAGGCGGGAAATTCGATGACCGGCAGGTCGGGTGCGAAGAATTTCAACCCTTCGCGCAGCGCCGCCAGCCGTTTGTCATCGCGCGCCACATGGATCACCGGCCCATTCGCACGGGTGACTTCGCGCGCCAACAGATGCGCGTCGAAGCCTTCGGGCGCGCCCCCGACGATCAGATGAGTGGATTTACTCATGGGTTCAGCCCCCCAAAGGCCCGGTGGCGATGTTCTGATACATGCCCCACATGGCGGTGACGAAGATCGAACACATGCCGATCAACTGGACATAAAAGCGATGCCGACGCAGCACGGCGACGAGCGCTTCGCCTTTGGTCTCTTCCGTAATGATCTTTTGCGCCGTACGAATGTTGAGCGCGCCGACGAAAATCATCGGGAACGCCATCATGAACACGGCCTGCGAGAATTGCAGCCCATAGCCAAAGCCGGTGATCGCCAGAATGACGATCAAGGCGCTGCCCAAACCCGTCAGCACCAGCCCGGACACCTCAGCAATGTTCGACAGCCGCCCGCAGTTGATCCGCACGAGGTCTTCGAGATCGCGCATCCGGTCGCCGCCCTGACGTTTGGCCTTGAGCGCCAGATCGAAGGGCACGCCGAGGACGAAATGCGAGGCGGTGGACCAGAGCACCGCCAAAGCGATCCAGTACCACATGTTCGAAAAGGACCGCATGTCGATCACTTCGAAAATGGTTGCGTAGAAATCCAAGGCGCTGCTCTTTTCTGTCGGTTATCTGGATCGTGGCGCGCAAATGTCGCAGGGTTGTAGGGCCGCTCCCACTCTTTTGAACAGGTTAGAGGGGCCGATCCCCGATTCCTACCCTTGAAGCGTCGGGAAATCCATGCCACCTCAAAGGAAATATCGCAACCAAAGGCCGCCTTATGACCCGCAGCATGTCCCGCACGACCGCCCCCTTTCCGCTGACCCGCCTGCGTCGCACGAGAAAGATGGAGGCGCTGCGCGGTCTCGTGCGGGAAAATCATCTGTCGACCGAAGATCTGATCTGGCCGGTGTTTGTGCGAGAAGGCGTGAATGAGGCCACACCAATTGTCTCGATGCCCGGCGTCGAACGCCTCACCATCGACCGGCTGGTGAAGGCGGCGGCTGAGGCCTATGCGCTTGGCATTCCCGCGATTTGCCTCTTTCCCTATATCGAACCGGAGCTCAAGACCGAAGATTGCGCAGGCGCCTGGGACCCAGACAACCTTGTGAACCGGGCCATTCGCGCGGTGAAGGCCGAGGTGCCCGAGCTGGCGATCATGACCGATGTCGCTTTGGATCCCTATAACATCAACGGCCATGACGGTTATGTGGTGGGTGGCGAGATCGTCAACGATATGACGGTCGAGGCGCTGGTCAAAATGGCCGTGGCGCAGGCCGAGGCGGGCGCCGACATCATCGGGCCGTCGGATATGATGGACGGGCGCATCGGCGCCATTCGCCGCGCTTTGGAAACCGAGGGCTACGACAAGGTCTCAATCATGTCCTATGCCGCAAAATATGCCTCCGGCTTTTACGGGCCTTTCCGCGATGCGGTCGGGGCCTCCGGTGCTTTGAAAGGCGACAAAAAGACCTATCAGATGGACCCGGCCAACACGGACGAGGCCCTGCGTCTTGTCGAGCGCGACCTGTTGGAAGGCGCCGATATGGTCATGGTGAAACCCGGCATGCCCTATCTCGATGTCTGCCGCCGCGTGCAGGACACGTTCAAAGTGCCGACCTTCGCCTATCAGGTCTCCGGCGAATACGCGATGCTGGCCGCCGCTTTCCAGAACGGCTGGCTCGATCGCGAAAAAATCGTGCTGGAGAGCCTCATGTGCTTCAAGCGCGCGGGCTGCAACGGGATTTTGACCTATTTCGCGCCGGAAGCGGCGAAACTGCTCGGAAAATAAGGCTAGAAATCGGCAAAACCTTACCAACCCCTACTATCGGTGGTGTTTTGCCGATGACACCGGCAAAACATTGCGGTTATAGTATGGGCAATTGGGCCATTCAGAGCCCTCTGAGGCATAGCAGCAAAGGGATACCCTTATGACGATTTCCAATCGCCGGACCTTCATGATTGGCCTAGGCAGCGCCGGTCTTTTGGCCGCCTGCGACAACTCCATGCGTTCGAATGGCGCAGCCACGATCGACGCCCGCGTCGACAGTACGCTCAACTATCTCTATTCCGACTACCCCGGCACCCAGACCCTGCGTGACAAATCCGTTGGCATGCTGGTGATGCCCTTGATCACCAAGGCCGGTTTCGGCGTCGGGGGCTCTTATGGCCGCGGCGCGCTGCGTGTGGGCGGTGCGACGGTGGATTACTATTCCTCCACCCAAGCCACATTCGGTCTTCAGATCGGGGCCCAGCAATATGCCCATGTGCTGTTCTTCATGACCAACGAAGCACTGGCCGGTTTCCGCAATTCGCCGGGTTGGTCCGCTGGCGCCGATCTCGAATATGCCTTGTCGAACAAGGGTGAGAACCTCTCGGCAGAAACCATGACCTCTTTGTCGCCGGTGATCGCGGTGGTTTTCGGTCAGGCCGGTCTGATCGCGGGCGCGACGGTCGAGGGCACGAAATATACGCGGATCATTCCCTGATTTGCAGTTAAAGCATGGCATGAAAAAGGCGGGCCAAGGCCCGCTTTTTATTTGAGTATTTTTGCCAAGAAAAACACGCGCAGAAAAATTATGGCACCGCTTCTTCCAGCACGCCGTCGGCTGACATCTGGGCATAGAGCAGACCTTCACGCAGACCGCGGTCGGCCACGGAGAGACGATCCGTCGGCCAGATGCGCAAAAGCGCCTGAAGGATCGCAGAGCCGGACATGATCAATTCCTGACGGTCGCGCCCGATGCGCGGGTCACGTTTGCGCCCTTCCGGGCCCAAATCGAGATAGTCGCGGATCACGCGGTCAATCTGCTCCGACGTCATGCGCAGCCCGTCCACCTTGTTGCGGTCGTAGCGTTTCAACCCCAGATGCGAGGCGGCCACCGTGGTCACCGTGCCGGACGTGCCGATGATCTGGAACCCCTCGCGGCAGGATTCATTGGCATAGGGCGCGAAATCGGCAAGCTTTTCCTCGAAATACCAAGACATCAGCGCGAAACGTGCGGCGTCGTCCTCGACGTCGGAGAATTGCTCCATCAGGGTTGCGACGCCCAGAGGCACGGAAATCCAATCGACGACCTTGGCATGCGGAAAGCGGCTGTCGGAATTCTGGAACCCGGTGTGCAACCGCATGATCGACCGCGGGCGTTCGGCGCGCGGCACATTGGTCAGGTCGATCCAGACAAGCTCCGTCGAGCCGCCGCCGATGTCGACCACCAAAAGCTGTTCGGTTTTCGTCGACACCAAAGGCGCGCAGGAAATCACCGCCAGACGCGCCTCTTCCTCTGGCTTGATGATCTCAAGCTTCAGCCCGGTCTCACGTTGCACCCGGCGCAGGAAATCACGCGTGTTGCGCGCACGACGACAGGCCTCTGTCGCCACGAGGCGCATATGTTTGACATCGTGTTTCTCGAGCTTTTTGCGGCAGACCCTGAGGGCCTGAATCGTGCGCGAGATCGAGGTACGACACAGCCGACCAGAGGCCTCTAACCCGCTGCCGAGTTGGACCGATTTCGAAAAACTGTCGACCACATGAAACTGACTGCCCTTCGGTTGAGCAATCAACATGCGGCACGAATTGGTGCCGAGATCCAGCGCGGCATAAAGCTCGGCCGGATCGGCGGGTTTGGGTGCGAGAGGCTCGACCGCTTTCGGGAACGCGCCCGCACCAGTGGGACGCTTGGGCGCCATGGTTCACGCCCTCCATATCAAGTTAACCCTACCATAAGCGAAATTCCGCGCGTCGGGCAAGGGCTGTGAAGGGTCACGATCATCACAATGACAGGAGGCCCTTTCGCGGCGGCCATTCCCGGTTCATGGCCCGGTTCATGATCTTCTTGAGTATTTTTCCGATCCTGCGGCCTTTCGCGAGGCCCGCCTTTCTTTTATGCGTTCTGGAAATGAATTTTCCGCAAGGACAAAACGAGGGCACCATGGCTGATCTGACGGTAATCTACTGGCGTGATATTCCGGCGCAGGTGCGCGTGGGCCGTGGCCGTCGCGCCGCACGCGCCATATTGCCGGAGCGGTTCGAACAGGCCATCGACCGTGTGGCGATGAAGATCGGCGCCACAGATGGCGATGCCTATATGGCCGAATGGCGCGATGTGGTGGAAGAGACCGCATTGGACGGCCAGGACGCCGCCGATACCCGCGCCACCGAGCTGATTGCGGCCTATGACAAAGAGCGCCTGATCGCGCTGGTGAACAACGAGGGCCGTGAGGCCAAATAAAGGATAAGACCCATGACCCGTACCGTCATCGAAAGCAAGACCAAGACCGTCGTGATCGGCTTTGACGAGCCGTTTTGTGTGATCGGCGAGCGCATCAACCCGACCGGACGCAAGAAACTTGCTGCCGAACTGGAGCTGGGCGATTTCTCGACCGTCGAGCGCGATGCGTTGGAACAGGTGGCCTGCGGGGCGACGGTTCTCGACATCAACTCGGGCGCGGTGTTCTCCAACAAGATGGCCGAAGACCCGCGCTATGCCGACAACAACTTTGTCGAGCCGCCGCTGATGGCCGAACTCGTGGCCCGTGTGCAGGCCGTGGTCGACGTGCCGCTTTGCATCGACAGCTCTGTGCCGGATGCCTTGGAAAAGGGGCTGGAAATGGCCGAGGGTCGCCCGCTTCTGAACTCCGTCACCGGCGAGGAAGAGCGCATGGAGCGGGTGCTGCCGCTGGTCAAGAAATACAACGTGCCGGTGGTGGCGATCTCGAATGACGACAGCGGCATTTCCGAGGACCCGGACGTGCGCTTTGCGGTGGCGAAAAAGATCGTCGAACGTGCTGCGGACTTTGGCATTCCGGCGCATGACATCGTGGTCGACCCGCTGGTGATGCCGATCGGCGCTATGGCGACCGCCGGTCATCAGGTGTTCACCCTGGTGCGCCGCCTGCGCGATGAGCTGGGCGTGAACACCACCTGCGGGGCCTCGAACGTCTCTTTCGGTCTGCCGCATCGTCACGGCATCAACGCGGCGTTTCTGCCCATGGCCATTGGCGCGGGCATGACCTCGGCGATCATGAACCCGGTGCGATTGCAGGAGATGGAGGCGATCCGCGCCGCCAACCTTTTGATGAACCACGACGCCGACGGATCGAAATGGATCGGCTTTTCGCGCATCGCGGATGCGGTGGCTGAGGGCGCGAGCTTTGCCGAAGCGGCACAGGCTGCGGCCGCCGGTGGCGCCGGTGGCGGGCGCCGTGGCGGTGGACGTCGCCGCAGGGGGTAAGCACCTCCGAAGAGACCGTGTCTGAGTATTTGAACAGCAAAGGAGACGCATGTCATGGCGCGATTGATCGCATTCAACAAGCCGTTCGACGTGCTCTCCCAGTTCACCGACAAGGGCACCGAAGGCACGACACGCAAGACGCTTTCGGAGTTCATCGACGTGCCGCGCGTTTACCCGGCCGGGCGGTTGGATCGCGACAGCGAGGGGCTTTTGCTTCTGACCGATGACGGGAAATTGCAGGCGCAGATTGCCAATCCGAAGCACAAGATGCCCAAGACCTATCTGGCTCAGGTCGAGGGCGATCTGAGTGAGGAGGCGCTGTCGCAGCTGTGCAAGGGCGTGGACTTGAAAGACGGCATGACCCGCCCTGCCCGCGCCCGACGTGTCGCGGAACCGGACTGGCTCTGGCCGCGCACGCCGCCGGTGCGCTATCGCAAATCCGTGCCCGAAAGCTGGCTGAAACTGACCATTTCGGAGGGCCGTAATCGGCAGGTGCGTCGGATGACGGCAGCGGTGGGATTTCCGACGCTCAGACTCATTCGGCTGTCCATCGGGCCGTGGCGGTTAGACGGTCTTGAGAATGGCGCATGGCGCGAGGACGACCCGTGGAAGGCAAAGAAAAGATGAGCGATCAGGATCCATTGGTGATTTTCACCCCCTCCGGCAAGCGCGGTCACGTTGCGCCCGGCACCACTGTGTTGCAGGCGGCGCGCGATCTTGGTGTCGATGTCGATAGCGTTTGCGGCGGGCATGGGATTTGTTCGAAATGCATGGTGCGTCCGTCCTTTGGCGATCACGCCAAACACGGCATTCACGCGGACGAAGCGGCACTCAGCCCGATCAATGCGGTGGAACGCGCCTATGACACTAAGCGCGGGATAAAACCGGGGCATCGGATGAGCTGTCAGGCGCAGGTGCAGGGCGATGTGGTGATCGACGTGCCCTCCGAGAGCCAGGTGCACAAACAGGTGGTGCGCAAGGCCGCCACTACGCGGGTGATCGACATGGACCCGGCGACCCGCACCGTCTATGTCGAGGTCCCGCCCGCCGATATGCATTTGCCCACCGGCGACTGGGAACGGGTGCAGGGGCAATTGAGAGAGACGTGGCAGATTGAGAACGCGACCCTGTCGCTGGCCATGCTGACCCGGCTTCAGGCCGCATTGATCGCGGGCAAGGATGCGGTCACACTTGCGCTCAACACGGCCCGCGAAGGTGCGCCACATGTGGTCGGTGTCTGGCCCGGATTTCAGGAACCGGCACTTTACGGATTGGCGGTCGATCTCGGCTCGACCACCGTTGCGGCGCATCTGACCGACCTTGTAACTGGCGAGGTCAGAGCCTCAGGCGGTGTGATGAACCCGCAGATCCGCTATGGCGAGGACCTGATGTCGCGGGTGTCTTATGCGATGATGAACCCGGGCGGGGCGGCCGAACTGACCGCTGCGGTGCGTGAGGCGCTTGGGCAACTGGCGCTGGAGCTGGCCGATGAGGCCCGGATTGCCACATCCGATATTTTCGAGATCGTCGTTGTGATGAACCCGGTGATGCATCACCTGTTGCTGGGGCTCGACCCCGTGCCTTTGGGACAGGCGCCTTTTGCGCTGGCCAGCAATTCTGCGCTCGACCTGCCCGCCTCTGACATCGGATTGAGCCTTGCGCCCGAAGCCCAGCTTTACATTCTGCCGCTGATCGCCGGGCATGTCGGCGCCGATGCCGCCGCCGTGGCGCTCTCGGAGGCGCCGCAGAAACAGGAGCCTCTGACGCTGATCGTCGATGTCGGCACCAATGCGGAGATTCTACTGGGCAATACGAGCCGCGTGCTGGCCTGTTCCTCTCCCACGGGCCCGGCCTTTGAGGGGGCACAGATCAGTTCCGGCCAGCGTGCCGCCAACGGCGCCATCGAGCGGATCGAGATCGACCCGGTGACCAAAGAACCCCGGTTTCGCATCATCGGCGTCAAACAATGGTCCGACGAACCGGGCTTTGCCAAGAAGATCGGTCGCACCGGCGTCACGGGAATCTGCGGCTCCGGCATCATCGAGGCGGTGGCGGAAATGCGCATGGCGGGCGTCCTTGACGCCAATGGGTTGATCGGCGCGCCGGAGGCCGTCGGCAGCCTTCGTTGCCGGGCTTCGGGGCGCACCTATGAATATGTGATCTACGATGGCTCCGCCGACGGCGGCCCTGTGGTCTCCGTCACCCAGGGCGACATCCGCGCCATTCAGTTGGCGAAATCCGCGCTTTACGCAGGCGCACGGCTTTTGATGGATGAATTCGGCACCGATACCGTGGACCGCGTGGTGCTTGCGGGGGCCTTCGGGGCGCATATCTCTCCGAAACATGCCATGGTGCTGGGCATGATCCCGGATTGCCCGCTGGAGCATGTCACAAGTGCCGGGAACGCGGCGGGCACCGGGGCGCAGATCGCGCTTTTGAACCGTTCGGCGCGGCGCGAGATCGAGGAGCTGGTGCACCACATCACCAAGGTGGAAACCGCGATCGAACCGCGCTTTCAGGAGCATTTCGTCAATGCCAATGCCATCCCCCATGCCACGGATCCCTTCACCGGGCTGCGCGGCCTCGTGCCCCTGCCCGACCTGAATTTCAACGCGGGCAATGGCGACGGCGGCGGACGGCGCAGGCGGCGGCGCGGCTGAGCGCGAAGGTCTAAGGTCTGAGGTCTGAGCCAAGGCTGCAAACGGACTGGCCGGAAAAAGTTCCCGAAAAATCGAACATTTGCGATGAAAAACATGTGAACGGGCAAAGGGAAACTTTTGCCCGTTGCTCTGTGTTGTACCCCCAGAAGGCCAGCGGGTTCGCCGCTTGTGCCATTACGATGAATAATGAATTGGAGTTTCTTGTGAAAACCCGTGGTAAAATTCTTGCTCTGTCCACCGCTGCTCTGATGGCCGCTGCCCCGATGGCATCCTTTGCCCAAGAGGCTGTGAACGGTGCAGAGATCATCAACGAACAGGCTCTCGACGAAAATGCCACCATCGCCGATAACGCGATGAAGGTGCAGAACCTCACCACGCTGATCAGTGCCGTGAAAGCCGCTGGTCTTGCCGATGAGCTGATGGGCGAAGGTCCGTATACGCTGTTCGCACCGACCAACGCGGCCTTTTCTAAGCTTCCGGCGGGTGCCGTGGAAGATCTTCTAAAGCCGGAAAACCGTGAGATGCTTCAGGACGTCATCAACGCCCACCTGGTCGAAGGCGAGTTTACACCGCAGATGATCGACGACCTTCTGGTCAGTGACGAAAGCCCGGAACGCGTTGCTGTCCCGACCAACGTTCAGGTCGATTACGACAACAACATCGTGACCCTGACCACCGTGTCCGGCGACCCGATCCGTGTGGAAAAAGGTACGGGTGAAGAGCTGGTCCTGCGTGACGCCGCCAGCAACATCGTGACCACGCTTGCGAAAGACGTCGAGCAATCCAACGGCGTGATGTACTTTGTCGATGGCGTGTTGATGCCTGTTTCGTAAGGCGCGCACAGTAAGCCATAAGTCTCAGGTATGGTCCAACTCCTGAGCACGAGGGCCGTCCCTTCGGGGATGGCCCTTTTTCATCTCCGGGCCGAGCAAATGCTCTTGACCGCCCCCTTGGCTTTGCTTAGGTAAACCGTCACCGCGGGTATGGTGAAAAGGTATCACGGCAGCTTCCCAAGCTTTAGTTACGGGTTCGATTCCCGTTACCCGCTCCAAACTCTCCCTTGATTGACGATGACGCTGGCCGCTGCGAATGCCTGTGACGCAGGGTTTCGCTTTGCGCATGCGCCCCTGCCCGCTACGGCTGATGGCAAAGGGAGGATTTCAGCATGACCACAGACTTTTTAGACACGGCCAAGGCCGCGCTTTTGGAGCGGCTCAAGGGCGAGAATTTCGAGAAATCCGTGTCGCTCAGGATCAAGGAGATCGGCAATCTGATCATCAAGGGCGACACGGCGGAAATTTCCGACGACCGCGCCGATTGTGCAATCATTGCGGACCAACCCACATTTGAGAAAATCCTCAAAGGTGAGTTGAACCCGATGAAAGCTGCGATGTTCGGCAAGCTCAAGATCGCGGGCGACGCGAAAACGGCGATGAAATTCGGCGCGCTCTTTGGATGAGCGTGCCGACATTTAAATCATAATTGTCTGATGCTTACGAGTTCATCTTGAGGTAATCGACAAGCTGAAGCGTGGAGCCATCCTTGCCCGCGCCATCGGCCTCTCCGGCCAACACGGGTTGCAGCACCAGCGCCAATTCCTTGCCCAGTTCCACGCCCCATTGGTCGAAGGAGTTGATGCCGAGGATCACGCCTTCGACAAACACCCGGTGCTCGTAAAGCGCCACGATCTGACCCAAGACGTAAGGCGTCAGCTTTTCATAGGCGAGCGTGGTCGTCGGGCGATTGCCGGGGAACACCCGGTGTCGCGCCTGACGGTCCAACTCCGCACCTTCGAAACCCTTTTTCTTCATGATCTCAGTGGCTTCTTCCAAAGACCTGCCACGCAGCAAGGCCTCGGATTGCGCCAGACAGTTGGAGACCAGCAACTCGTGCTGATGCGCCAGACCCGGCTCATGACCGAAGCGGCCAACCATGAATTCACAGGGGATCACCCGCGTGCCCTGATGGATCAGCTGATAGAAGGCGTGCTGGCCGTTGGTGCCCGGCTCACCCCAGACAACAGGCCCGCTGTCAAACGGCAAGGTCGTGCCATCCATCGCCACACGTTTGCCGTTCGATTCCATCTCGAGCTGCTGCAAATAGGCCGGAAGCCGCAGCAGACGTTGCTCATAGGGCAGAACGGCGCGGGTGGCATAGCCGCAAACCTGATTGTGCCAAACGCCAACCAGCGCCAAAAGCACCGGAAGGTTGTCGATCCAGTCGGCGGTCTGGAAATGCATATCCATCGCCTGCCCGCCACGCAGGAATTCGGCAAAGCGCTGCGGCCCGATGGCGATCATCAAAGACAGCCCGATCGGCCCCCAAACGGAATAGCGCCCGCCAACCCAATCCTCGAATCCAAAGACCAGATCCGGGTCGATACCGAACTCTGCGGTTTTGTCCCGCGCGGTGGAAAGCGCCGCGAAATGTTTCGCCACGCCCTCTTCGCCCACAGATTTCACCAACCACTCCCGCGCGGTTTTGGCGTTGGTCATGGTCTCGATGGTGGTAAAGGTTTTCGACGCCACGATGATCAGCGTGGTCTGCGGATTGAGCCCGGACAGGACGTCATGAATATGCGCGCCATCGACGTTGGAGACGAAATGACAACGCGGGCCATCCACGTAGGGCTGCAACGCCTCATAGGCCATCACCGGCCCCAGATCGGAGCCGCCGATGCCGATATTGACGATGTTCTCAAAGGGCACGCCGGACACGGAGGCAATCGAGCCGCGCCGCACACGGTCCGCGAAATCATCCATGCGGGCCAGCGTGTGGCGCACGCCGGGGACGACATCCTTGCCGTCAACGATGACCGGCCCGCCATCGAGATTGCGCAGCGCGGTATGAAGCACGGCGCGGCCTTCGGTGTCGTTGATTTTCGCGCCTTCGAACATCGCGGCGCGTTTGTCTTTCAGGCCCGATTGCTCCAACAGATCGAACAGGGCCTGACGCGTCTCCGCGTCGATATTCGTCTTGGAATAATCGAACAAAAGACCGTCGCTGAGCGCCGAGAACCCGGCGGCGCGCTCATGATCCGCATCAAAAAGATCGAGGATATGACGCGACTCCGCCGCCTCTGCCATGGATTTGAGAGCGGAAAAATCAACGGTCATATCGTCTCCTTCTTGGGTCCTGTCAAACCCATGCAAGTCTTTGGTGTTCTTCACTTATAGCGAAAGTATTACAGTCTCGCTAAAGCTTCCTGAATTCCACAGGGGATTTTTGCGCATCACGCGTCATTCTGCCCAATGCACAGTCGCTTGCGACAGCACAGCTTTCACAGGGGCCTCAATCTCGTCAAGGTCCTGCCCTCGCTCCAAAGCCGCGCGTTTTTCCGCCCCGGTGATCAGGATATGCGTCGAGATCGCGGATTTGAGCGCCTTGGCCGAGAGTGTGATCCGGGGTTCTGGCGCGCCGGGGGCCCGCATCGCCAAAAGCGTCGGTGCCTCGTCTGAGAGGCCAAGCTCCAACTGATCGGCGCCGGGAAACAGGCTCGCCGTATGCATATCGGCGCCCATGCCGAGCAAAAGCACATTCAAAGGCAGCACCGCCTCAATCGCCGGCATCAGCGCGTCGAGGCCCTCCTCGGGCGTCGGCACATCGCGGTAAAGCGGCACAAGGCGCGCGTCAGCCGCCTTTCCGACCAGCAAGCGCCGTTTCAACAGCGCGGTATTGGAGCGCTCCGAGCTTTCCGGCACCCAGCGTTCGTCATTCAACAGCACATCGACGCGGTCCCAGTCCAGCGACACGGCCGAGAGCGTGTCGAACACCGGCCCGGGCGTCGTGCCACCGGGCACGCAAAAGCTCACCCGCTCCTGCGCCTCCAAAGCCATGCGCAGTTCTCCGGCGATCTTATTCGCCAGATCCAAAAGCATCACATCGCGATCGGGGTATTCGATGAAGTTCATTCCTTGATCTCCCGCCAGCGGCGCCCTTCGCGGTGCAACATGATCGCCGCCTCTTCGGGGCCTGAGGAATAGGCATCGTAAGGCTTCGGCACCTCGCCGCGCGCTTCCCAGCCCTCGATCAGCGGATCGGTCCAGGCCCAGGCCGCTTCGACCTCGTCGCCGCGCATGAAAAGCGTCTGGTTGCCACGGATCACGTCCATGATCAACCGCTCGTAAGCATCTGTAATCTCTTCGGCATCTTCGCCCAGAGCCTCGGCAAAAGACATGTCCAAAGGCACGTCGATGAGACGCATCCCGCCCGGCCCCGGTTCCTTGATGGTGACCTTCAGCGTCATGCCTTCGTTCGGCTGCAACCGGATCGAGAGCACGTTGGCGTGCCGCCCCGCCTCCTCGCCAAAGATCGAATGCGGCGCGTCCTTGAACATCACCGCAATCTCGGAGGTGCGCGCCTTGAGCTTCTTGCCAGTGCGCAAGAAGAACGGCGTGCCGGCCCATCGCCAGTTGGAAATCATGCAGCGAAGCGCGATGAAGCTTTCTGTGCGCGAGCGCGGGTCGCCCGCGTCCTCACGAAACGACGGCTCATCGTCGGTAGCGTCATATTGGCCGCGCACGATGTGGTGGTGATCAATCGGCTCCAAGGCACGGATCACTTTCAGCTTTTCGTCGCGCACCGCATCCGGGTCGAACCGCGAGGGCGGCTCCATCGCGATCAGACACAAAAGCTGCATCAGGTGGTTTTGCACCATGTCGCGCATCGCGCCCGAGCGGTCGTAATATTCGCCCCGTCCGCCGACGCCGACGGTCTCTGCCACGGTGATCTGGATGTGATCGACATATTGCGAATTCCACAGCGGCTCGAACAGAATATTGCCGAACCGCACCGCCATAAGATTCTGCACCGTCTCTTTACCAAGATAGTGGTCGATGCGATAAATCTGTGTCTCGTCAAAGTGTTGCGCCAGAGAACGATTGAGCGCCTTGGCGGTTTTGAGATCGCGACCAAAGGGTTTCTCGACCACGATCCGCGCCGCCTCATCGGCAATGCCATAGCTCATCAATCGTTCCGCGATGTCACCGAACAGCGAGGGTGCGACGGAGAAATAATAGGCTTTGATCACGTCCTTGCGCATCATGCCCTTGAGGTCGTCCCAGCCACCGTCGCCGCGCGCGTCGACCTGCACATAGTCGAGACGCTTCAGAAACGTGCCGATCTGTCCCTCGTCACAAGTGTTTTTCGAGGAAAACTCAAGGATCGCCTCGCGCACCATCTGGCGAAACTCATCCGGACTGTGTTCGGAGCGTGCCGCGCCGATGATCCGCGCCGTCTCCGGCATCTGACCTGCGCAAAAGCGACGATAGAGCCCCGGAAGGATCTTGCGTCGGGCCAGATCCCCCGTGCCGCCGAAAATCACCAGATCGAAATCATCGACCGGAATGACGCGTGAGACCATGAGAGTGTTCCTTTTTGTCTTGCCAGTCCTGCCCGTGCGGGGGCCATTCAGAACCTTGCTTGAGGCCGCGAGATTTTTCGAACCATAGCGCTTTGAAGGTTAGCGCTAACGACAATTCCTTACCGCTTGATTGAGAAGAAGTCTAGCATTGCCGCAGGACCTCTCAAGGGCCGAGTTGGACAATTTTCCGATCACAAAGCCGCAGGAGCCGGAGTGCGGCCTTTTCACAACGTTCAGCGACCAGTAAGTTAACGGAAACAGCGCGGGACACTTGCGATGAAAGATCAAAGCCTTCCACATCTTGCCGCCAATGACGGCAAATTCATCGACCCGGATGTCACCGCCAAAGGCGAGGCGCGGGCCAAGGTGGCGCTGAAGCGTCTGGACACGCTGTGGTTCAACACCGGCACGCTGTGTAACATCACCTGCGTGAATTGTTATATCGAAAGCTCGCCCACGAATGATGCGCTGACCTACCTGACGGCAACAGAGGTCACGCGCTATCTCGATGAAGCCGACGCACGCGATCCCCGCCCGCGCGAGATCGGCTTCACCGGCGGCGAACCCTTCATGAACCCCGAGATGATCGCCATGACCCGGGCCGCCCTGGCGCGTGGCTATGAGGTGTTGATCCTCACAAACGCCATGCGCCCGATGCAGCGCCCCGCCGTTTTGGCCGGTCTTTTGGCGCTGAACGCCGAGTTTCCCGGCCAGCTTACCCTGCGCGTCTCGCTCGATCATTTTTCCGAAGCGGAGCACGACGACATGCGCGGTGCGGGGAGTTACGCGATCACACTCGACGGCATGGATTGGTTGCGCGACAACGGGTTTCGGATGGCGGTGGCGGCGCGTTCGCTTTGGCATGAAACAGAGGCCGAAACGCGTGCCGGTTTTGCCGCGCTTTTCGCGAAGAGAGCCTATAAGATCGACGCGCAACACCCCGGCATGACAGTGATTTTCCCGGAAATGGACATGAGCGTCCAGGTGCCCGAAATCACCACCGCCTGCTGGGGGATTTTGAACAAAAGCCCCTCGGACGTGATGTGCGCCACGCAGCGCATGGTGGTGAAACGCAAGGGCCAAAGCCCTTCTGTCGTGGCCTGCACGCTCTTGCCCTATGAGGCCGACTTTGACCTTGGCGCCACCTTGGCGGAGGCCTCGGGTGAGGTCTCGCTCAACCATCCGCATTGTGCGAAATTTTGCGTGCTGGGCGGGGCGTCCTGCTCCGCCTGACACGTTCGCGCCGGATTACATCTCCAGCTCGGTGTCCCAGTAGAGATAATCCATCCAACTTTCGTGCAAATGCCCCGGCGGGAATTTGCGGCCGATGTTGCGCAGCTGTTCGGCCCCCGGTGCACGCGGCGGTTTGCGCAGGTTCATATGCGCCTGTTGCAGCGACTTCGACCCCTTCTTGAGATTGCACGGCACACAGGCCGCCACGATGTTTTCCCAGGACGTCACACCGCCCCGCGCCCGCGGGATCACATGGTCAAAGGTCAACTCGCCCTTCGAGCCGCAATACTGGCAACAAAATTCGTCCCTCAAAAACAAATTAAAGCGCGTGAAGGCCACGCGCTTTTGAGGTTTCACATAATCTTTGAGGACGACGACCGAAGGAATTCTGATCTTGCAACTCGGGCTGTGCACGTAGTCGTCATATTCGGCGACAATATCGACCCGGTCGAGAAACACCGCCTTGATCGCCTCCTGCCAGGGCCAAAGCGACAGCGGATAATAGGACAAGGGTCGGTAATCCGCGTTAAGCACAAGCGCCGGATGCGCCCGCGTCGCGTTGGGTTGTCTGACAAAATCCGTCCTGAAATTTCCGTCCATCTGCGTGCCTGCTCCGTCCACTGATCTGTCGTGATCAAGGACGGGAGCCACCCCGCCCCGATATCATCTTTCACTATATATCGCGGCTTAAACCTGACAAGCCCCTGTATATGTGAAGGTCTCGCTCTGTTCTCTACAGCGCTTTCGTGACGTCGATATGACGCCTCTTTAAGCAGCATCTAGCGCGATTTCGCGAAAAGACCCCAAATTTTGAACAAAAGACGGATCGTGCGACACCAAAATCAACGCCCCACCCCATTGGGACAGCCCCGTTTCCAGCGCCTCGATGGCGTCCAGATCAAGGTGATTGCTCGGCTCATCCAAAAGCAACAATGGCGCCGGATCATCCCCCGCGCCCATCAGCGCAATCGCGGCCCGAAGCCTCTCGCCGCCCGAAAGCGCCTCGGCGGGCTTTTCTGCGGCATCGCCGCGAAACCCCGCACGCGCAAGGGCGGCGCGGATGTCGGCAGGGCTCAAATCAGCGTGCTCATGCTGTGCCACCTCCAAAAGCGTCCCCGTCCCATGCAATCCACCGGATTGATCCAGCCGCATGACTTTAGTCTGGCGCAGAACCCGCCCCGCAACGGGGGTAATCTCGCCTGTCATGCCGCGCAACAGCGTCGATTTTCCGGCCCCGTTCGGCCCTTTGAGCCAAATCCGCTCCGGCCCGGTGATCGAGAAACTCACCGGGCCGATCCGGTGATCTCCCATTTCGAAACAGGCCTCATCCAGCTCCAGAACCCCTTTTGAACCGGGCAGGTTCACCGCCGGAAAACGCATCGCCACCGGCGTGATCGTCTCGATCCGTTGCAACAGGGCCTCGCGATCCGCAGTCAGCCCGCTCGCCCGGCGTTCTTCGGCGCGCAAACGCCCGCCGGAGCTGCGTTCCGCGCCTTCCTTGGCCTTGTCCAAAAGCATCTTCGATTGCGACCCATCGCGCAGTTTCTTGCCCTGTCGTGCCCGGCGCTCTTGGCGGGCCTGCGCCTCTCGGGCGTGGGATTTTTGCTGTTTCAGATCACGCTCCGCCCGCCCCAAGGCCTGCGTAAGCCGCGCGCGTTCGGCCTCACGCGCGGAGGCATAGGCCGACCATCCGCCGCCCGTCACCGAGATAGAGCCATCCGGTTCCAGCGCCACGATCCGGTCCATATGCTCCAAGAGCGCACGGTCGTGGCTTGCGATCAGGATCAGGCCTTTATGCTGCGCCAGTGCAGACATCAGCCCCGCGCGCGCATCGAGATCGAGCGCGTTGGTCGGCTCGTCCAAAAGCAAAATTTCAGGTGGATCGAAAAACAGCGCCGCGAGCGCCGCCCGCAATTGCTGCCCGCCGGAAAGCGTTCCGATAGGGCGATCCAGGGCCCAATCCGAGAGGCCGAAACGGTCCAACTGGGCGTGAATGCGCTCTTCCAACCCCCAATCGACGGCTTCGAACGGACCAGACGTGGCCTCGCCCCTTTGAGCGCGGCGCAGATCGGCCAAACCCTCCGTCATCCCAAAGAGATCACAGAGCAACGCCTGAGGGTCGGGCGTCTGATCCAACAGTCGCACAGCACCGGATCGGATCACCTCACCGGTGACCAGAGGCGGGCCCACCTGTCCCGCGATAAATTTCAGAAGCGTGGATTTCCCTGAGCCGTTCCGCCCGACAAGACCGGTCACACCCGGCCCTAGGGTCAGGTCAAAACCAGAAGCTTGTCCAGAAACTCCGTTGGATCCGGGCGCCTTAGCGGCGCTTGCGGCGGTCCTCAACACGGATGCGGATAGGGAGACGTTGCTCAGACGGAGCAGACATGAGGGCATAGCTCACCATGACACCAATTGCAGCAAAAGCGATTGCGGTCATCACGATCATGTCCATGGGGTAGCCCTCCTAGTTACATGTAAATTAGGTAACACTCCAAAACCGATGGTCAAGTGGATTGCGAGAGGATTGCGCAAAAAAGCGAGGTCTTGCCTAATTTTTGCCAAATTTCTTGAGCCGCCACGCAATTTTACCTTACGTCACGCCTCTTCGTAACCGAGATTTTTGCGCAGAAACGCCAAGGCGACCCCAAGACCGTCCGGCGAAATCCCATGCCCCGTGCCGCGCATGATATGGGCGTAGGTCTCAAAACCCGCAGCTTGCAGCGCCTGCCCCGCCTCAGGCAGCGATTGCGGCGGCACCACCTGGTCTTCGTCACCATGAATCAGCAGCACGGGCATTTTCACCTGCATCTCGTCTTCGAGCATTTCGGGCTCCAGCAAACGCCCGGAAAAGCCCACCACACAGGACATTGCCTCCTCACGCCGCGGCGCGACATGGAGCGACATCATCGTGCCCTGAGAAAAGCCCAAAAGCGCGATCTGATCGGGTTCAAAGCCGTAGTCCACCATGATCGTGTCGAGATAATCGTTCAGCTCATCGACCGCACGAAGCATACCCGCACGGGCCTCTTCCTCGCTTGATCCGTCGATCCAGGGGATCGGAAACCATTGATAGCCCATCGGATTTCCGATGCAGCGTTCTGGCGCATCGGGCGCAAAGAACATCGTGTCGGGCATGTGTTCGGACAGAGGATCGGCCAGCCCCAAAAGATCGTTGGCGTCAGCCCCATAGCCATGCAGGAAAATCACCGCAGAGCCCGCGCGCCCTGACAGGCTGTCGCGTGTGTGGTTGGTCAGTTCGGACATGGTCTAGCGCACCCCTTCGCGTTGCTTTGCCACATGGTAGTAAGCCCAAAGCGCGCGTGCCGCAACCGCGCGCCACGGGGACCACTTTTCGGCCATGTGCCGCAGGGCACGCTCTTTCGGGCGCTCAGGCAGCTCGAACAGGAGACGTGCGGCCTCTTGCAGCGCCAGATCGCCCGGCGCAAAGACATCCGCGTGACCCAGAGAAAACATGGCGTAGATCTCCGCCGTCCAGACACCGATGCCGGGCACTTGCGTGAGGGTTGCGACGACTTCTTCGGTCGGGGCCTCTCTCAGCGCGCGGTAATCAATCCGCGCCTCGGCCAGCGCTTTGGCGTATCGCACCTTCTGGCGCGAGAGACCGCAGACGCGCAACTCGTCTTCCGTGGCCCAAAGCACCTTGCGCGGCCCGGTGAGTTTTGCGGCTTTCATCCGGCGCCAGATGCCATTGGCGGCGGCGACCGAGATTTGCTGGCTGACGATGGCGGCCAGAAGCTCTTCGAACCCGTCCTTGCGACGGCGCAAAGGCAAAGGTCCGGTGAGGCGCAGCGCTTCGGCAAAACGCGGGTCAGAGGCGGCCAGATGCGCCGCCCCTTCCGCCACATCGGCGTCACAGGTGATGATCCGCCTCATGATCGTGCCATCACATCATCTGGCCCGAGACCATAGCGTGGCTCTCGGCCCATTCCAACGCATCCAAAAGATGTTCGCGCCGGGTGGCACCCGGAGGCGGCGGACAGGTCAGAAAGGCGACGTTGATCGACCGCTCCCGCGCCGCCTCCAAAAGCCCGCGATGGCTTTCGGTGCCAAAGACCACAAGCCAATCCGTGGGCCGATCGCCCAGAACCTCCCCCGACAAAACGGACAGCTCCCGCCCCGGCAGCACCGCCGCGATCCGGTCGTGCAGACGCGGCTCAGAACAGGTCACGCGCGCGTCTTCTGGGATCAGTGCCGCAAGGGCACCGGGGTCAGAAACCGCCTGCCACATATCGCCGGGACGCGAGCGCAAAGACGCCCGCTCAAACCGCAGATACGGCAGGCCACGCGCCTCGCTCAGCGCGACACTTTCCGCCGTCAGATCGGAACAGGCGGGGCTGGCGTCGATCACGGCCGTCACCTCTTCGCCTGCGATCACACTCTCCAAAGGCTCCGCCTCCTCGGGCATTCGCACCAGCGCCTTGATCCCGGCCTCACGCAGATGATCCGCGAGATTGCGCGCCTCGATCGTGCCAGCCAGAAGTAAGATCATCTTTCGCTTTCCCTTTATAATGTGCAGAAGTCATGCGCGATCTGCGGGTATTTGTCAGCCCCAGTTCGGCCCCAAACCGATGGTTTGCACAAGTTTCGGCCCGTGATGACCGATCTGTCGTTTCCGCACAATCACGGAAACAAACACGGAAACAAAGTCGCTTTCCTGCTCAACCTCGCTGCGTCATAAAAGGGGCATGACAGAATCGACCCTCACCCTGCCCTCCGGCGACTGGCCCACATTAGAACCCGGCTGGGTTTGGCTTTGCGGCGCGGGGCCGGGCGATCCCGGTTTGATGACGCTACACGCGGTGCATGCGCTGCGCGAGGCCGATGTGATTGTCTATGACGCGCTGGTCTCGAAAGAGATTTTGAGCTGGGCCAGCCCGGAGACCGAGATGGTCTATGCCGGCAAACGCGGTGGCAAACCCTCGGCCAAACAGGCGGATATTTCACTGCACCTCGTCGATCTGGCCAAGGCCGGAAAACGCGTATTGCGGCTCAAAGGCGGCGATCCTTTCGTCTTTGGCCGCGGCGGCGAAGAGGCGCAGACGCTCATTCAGCACGGCGTGCCGGTGCGCATCATTCCGGGCATTTCGGCAGGCATCGGCGGGCTGGCGTATGCGGGCATTCCGGTGACGCATCGCGATGTGAACCAGGCCGTCACCTTTGTCACCGGCCACGACAAAACCGGTGCCGCAACCCAGCTCGATTGGGCCGCCATGGGACGTGCGGCGGGGGTTTTGGTGATCTACATGGGCATGAAACACGCGCCCACCATCCGCGAAGGTCTTTTGGCCGCCGGTCGTCCCGAAGATGAACCCGTCGCCGTGGTCTCGCAGGCAACGACGCCGGATCAGCGGGTGATTGAAACCACGCTGGGCGCCATGGTCGAGGACATCGACGCCGCCGCGATGGAGCCGCCTGCGATTATTTGCATCGGGCGGGCCGTGTTGATGCGGCAGGTGCTCGATTGGCAGGCGCTCATGCGGGGCGAGGCGCCGCGCGATCTCGACCCTTTGAGGCGTGGCAAACCGGCGCAAGAGGGCTAAACCCTCACGCCCCCTACCTATAACTCGCCGCGCGTGAGACGTTTTTGCACAGCCGCCCCTGAAGAACGTGGGTTCTCAGACCGCGCCTCTGTCGCTAAACGCTATACGACACATTCAAGAACGCGCACGAGACACAGATGACCGACCTGCCCCTCACGGACACCTCCAAAGCCCGCCGCAACGTGATGATCCTCGTGATGGCGCAGGCTTTCCTCGGCGCGCAGATGTCGATGATTTTCACCATCGCGGGGCTCGCCGGGCAATCTCTGGCCGCGAACCTCTGCTTTGCCACACTGCCGATTTCGGCCACCGTTCTGGGCTCGATGCTGGCCGCCACGCCTCTGTCCGGCATCATGCAGAAATACGGCCGCCGCGTCGGCTTTTGGATCGGCACAGGCTCGGGCACTGTGGGCGCGGGCATAGGCGCCTTTGCCCTGATGCAGCAGAATTTCTGGCTCTTCGTCATCGGAGGCCTCTTCACCGGCGTGTATCAATCCTCGCAGGGCTTCTTCCGTTTCGCCGCCACCGACACCGCCGACGAGGCGTTCAAACCGAAAGCAATCTCCTATGTTCTGGCGGGCGGTCTGGCCTCGGCCATCATCGGGCCGCAGCTTGTCAAAGTGACGTCGCAAGCCATGGTCGTGCCCTTCCTCGGGACCTATCTGGCGGTGATCGTGATCAACCTCGTGGGCTCTTTTCTGTTCCTCTTCCTCGACATCCCGAAGCCGCCGGTCTCGACCCATGATCACCTGATCGGGCGCTCGCGGATGGAATTGCTCAAAACCCCGCGTGTCGCCGTGGCGATCATCGTCGCCATGGTCTCCTACGCGCTGATGAACCTCGTGATGACCTCGACACCGCTCGCTGTCGTCGGCTGTGGCTTTGAACAAAACACCGCCGCCGATGTGGTCTCCGCCCACGTTTTGGCGATGTTCGTCCCGTCTTTTTTCACCGGCTTCCTGATCTCGAAATTCGGCGTCGAACGCATCATGGCGACGGGTCTCGTCATCCTCGCGGCGGCAGGCATCGTCGGTATGATCGGCGTCGATCTTGAGAATTTCTTCGTCGCGCTGATCCTCTTGGGCATCGGCTGGAACTTTGGCTTCATCGGTGCGACCGCCATGCTGTCCTCTGCCCATGAGCCCTCCGAGCGCGGTCGGGTGCAGGGTATGAACGACCTGATCGTCTTTGGCGGCGTGACCATGGCCTCGCTGGCCTCGGGCGGGTTGATGAACTGTTCAGGCGGCTCGGCACAAGACGGCTGGGCGGCGGTGAACCTCGCCATGGTGCCGTTTCTGACACTCGCAGGCGGCGCGCTGATCTGGCTTTGGATGCAGTCGAGAGAGCGCCTGTAAGGCACCTCTCTCCTTAGCCCTGCCTGATCCGCTCCCGATGCCGCGCGAGCCAAAGCGCGGACATGTAGAGCGGGCCAACATCCAACTGGCCCGCGTCACACATCGCCATCAGATCGTCGAAGGACAGGAGATAGGAGGCGATGTCCTCATGCTCGACATCGAGGCCCCCGCCACTTTGCGTGATGCCATCGGGTAGATCCGCGAGGCCGATATAAGAGGTCACATATTCGGTGATCCCGCCCGAAGACGGGTAGTATTCCGCGATCTTGTGAAGCGCGCCGATTGTGACCCCCGCTTCTTCCTCGCATTCGCGCCGCGCGGTGGCCTCGGGCCCCTCGCCCGCATCCACACGCCCCGCGATGGGCTCCAACATCCAGGGCCGTTCGTCGCCACGCGCATAGGGGCCGAACCGGAACTGTTCGATCACCAGGACCCGGTCGCGCACCGGATCATAGGGCAATACCGTGACCGCATCGGCCATGAGAAACGCCGCGCGGGTCATGTCTTTGGATTGCGTGCCATCGAACTGGCGATGTCGGATCGTGCTGTCATCGACCGCGAAGAAAAAGCTATAGGGAATGTCGCGGCGCAGCGTGGTGACATCCGCGCGCGAGACATCCGTGCGTGCGGGGCCACGCGGGCGCCCGCCCTGCCCCGCCGTCATCCGCGCCCAGGTCCGGGAGAAAATCATCGGGCGCAGCGGGCGCAACTCTTCGACGCTGCGTGTGCCGTGATAAAGCACGACCTCGCGCGCAGCCGTCGCCACAAACTCGGGCGTCAAAAAGGCCTCGTCCCCTGCCAGAACCTCTCGCAGGAACGCGATCTCATCGGCGGTGTACTGCGCGCTCAGCGCTTTGAAAGAATCCGTCATGCCCATTTGCGCGAGGCCTTTTCCGTCAACCAACCGCCAAAGAACCCGCCGACGATCAGGATGAACAAGACATCGGGTTTCAGCACATACATGATATATTCGCGCATCAGATCAACCATCGACATCAGGGCCTCCGTCGGGCCGCGATAGCGTTTGTCCAACGAGCGGTGGATCATGGTCTCGAAGGCGAAATAGAACACCGACCAGAAGGTCAGGATCACGGAAGACGAAAAGCCGTAGCTATAGGCCGCCGCCATCGTGTCCCCCGCGCGTCGTCCCAGAAACACCCAGCCGGTCAGAAACCCGAAGCCGCCCGCGATGAAGGACATGATCCCGTAGCGCGTGCTTTCGGGCAGGTAGTTCTTGGTCAGCTCGGCGGCGAACCAGGCCAAAAGGGCGAACCAAATGGCGGCAACGAGTTTTGCGGCTGTGGGCATGTGGACCTGCTGGGCTCTGTCTGCTCGGGACTATCGGCTCGGATGAGCGATTGTGATTTGTGTTACGTCACAGTTTCCCCCGTGAAAGGTCGCGGCGCAAGAGGTCAGATAGAAATTCCACATCCTGCGAAACCGCTCATCAAAGCCCATGGCTTCGATTTGATCCCATTTCGCGTTGAAGGTTTCGAACCAGCGCCTGAGCGTGATCGAATAGCTCTCACCGAACTCGCGGCTTTTCACGGTCTTGAGCCCTGCCTTGCCGATTTCTTCGCGCAGCACCGTGGGACTTGGCAGCATGCCACCCGGGAAGATGTATTTCTGAATGAAATCAACCGATTTTCGATAGGCGTCAAAGCGTTTGTCCTGCAGCGTGATGATCTGAAGCGTCGCCTGCGCCTCCGCCTTCAGGCACGCGCGGATTTTGTCGAAATAGACCGGCCAGTATTTCTCCCCCACCGCTTCGAACATCTCGATTGAGGCGATGCCGTCATATTGGGCTTTCTCGTCGCGGTAATCTTGCAGTTTCAACTGCACCCGCTCGGACAGCCCCGCCTTTTGAATGCGCTGCGCCGCAAACCTGAACTGCTCCTCGGAAATGGTCAGCCCCGTGACCTTGAGGCCGCGTTCACCCGCCGCATATTCGGCAAATCCGCCCCAGCCACAGCCAATCTCTAAAACATGATCGCCGGGCTGCACGCCCATCTCATCGACCATGCTCTTGTATTTCGCGATCTGAGCGGCCTCTAAACTCTCCTGCCCGGTCTCAAACAGCGCCGAGGAATAGGTCATCGTGTCATCGAGCCAGAGCGCGTAGAATTCATTGCCCAGATCGTAGTGATAGGAAATGTTCTTTTTCGCCTGCCTGCGCGTGTTGGAATTCATCCAATGCCGCATGCGTTCATAGGCGCGCACAAAGGCCATGCCGGGAAAGCCGTCGTAAAGATCGTCATTGCCGGCATGCAACAGGTCCATGAAGGCCATCAGATCGGGCGTCGACCAGCCGCCATCGAGATAATCCTCGCAAAACCCCAGATCGCCCTCGCGAAGGAGCCGGGCAAAGATATCGTCGCTCTGCACATCGAGCCGCGCCACGGGACCGGGCGCTTGACCTCTGGCGCGAAACACCCGCCCGTCGGGCAGTGCGAAATCCAACTGGCCGCGCGCCATGTCTTGCACCACCGCAAACACATTGCTGAAATAGCGCGGAAGATCGTCCTGACCCTCCGTGCTGGTCAGGACCTTTTCGGATGGAATTTGGCTGTTGTCGTGCATCCTCTCACCCCGCTTCTCTTTACGAGTTTAGCGCAAACTGAGATTTCGTCACCCTTTCAATGTCTCATAGGCGGCAAGCGCCCGTTCACGCCCCTCTTTGAGGCCCATCACCGGCTCAGGATAGGCATCCTCAGGCGTGAGCTCCCAGGATTTGGGCACAGCGTCAAAATAGGACAGCGCGGTCTTGGTCGGGCGCGCCTCGCCTTCGGCGATCCAGTGGCGCAGGTAGGTGCCCTCGGCGTCGAATTTCTCCGCTTGGCCCTCCGGGTTGAAAATCCGAAAATAGGGCGCCGCGTCGGGACCACAGCCCGCCACCCATTGCCAGCCCATGGCATTGGACGCCGGGTCCCAGTCGATGAGACAGTCCTCGAACCACTTGAGCCCCACCCGCCAATCGGTCAGCAGGTGTTTCGTCAGATAAGAGGCTGCAATCATCCGCGCGCGGTTGTGCATCACGCCGGTGACATACATCTCCCGCATCGCAGCATCGACGAAACGCACCCCGGTGCGGCCCTGACGCCATCGCTCGGCGTCTTTGTTGTCTTGACGCCACGGGAACTCATCCCAGCCTTCGCGGTGGTTTTGCTCCGGCAGGTCGGGTTCGTGGTACAAAAGATGATAGGCAAACTCGCGCCAGACCAGCTCTTTGAGGAAATGTTCCGCGCCCTTCGCGCCCTCCTCCATCGCTTGCCAACCCGCGAACCAGATGCGGCGCGGGGAAATCTCGCCATAGGTCAGGTTTTCCGACAGGCCGGAACAGACCGGATCGGCGGGAAAGTCGCGCCGGGCTTTGTAGTCATTCGCATGATGTTGGAGAAAGGCCGAGAGCCGCCCGTTGGCGGAGGTTTCCCCGATGTGACAATGCCGGAGAACCACCTCGGCGCCTCGGCGCATCGCGGCGCCAAGGTGCCAGTCGTCCAGAGTGTCGCTGTCGGGCCAACTTTCAGACCAAGTGATCTCAGGCTTCGCCAAAGGCTCCGTAACGGGAGTGTCGCGCACGGACTTCCAGAATGGCGTGTAGACCTTGTAATAGCCGCAGGTCTTGGTTGCGACCGTACAGGGTTCGAACAGAAGATGCGCATTTGAGGACTGCGCCTCGATACCCGCCTCTTTCAGCGCGGATTTGACCTCCGTGTCGCGCACGATGGCGGCTTTGTCGTAGAGCCGGTTCCAATAGACACTGGTTGCACCCAACTCGTCCACCAGCTGCAAAAGCTGATCCTTGGCAGAGCCATGGCGCAGCACGACCTTGCCCCCCAGCTCTTCGATCCGCGCCATGAGATGGTCAAGCCCAAGCCCCAACCGCCATTTCGGCGCCGCCCCAAGCCCATCGACCGTGTCATCGCGAATGAACACAGGCACCACCTGCCCGGCCTTCGCTGCGGCCACCAGTGCGGGGTTGTCGTCGAGGCGAAAATCCCGCCTGATCCACCAAATCGAAACCATGATGCCTCCTTGTCTCAGGCGGTTACGTTCGAAACCGCCATCTGGATCACATCACGCGGCATCTTCCGCCTCGCGGTCTTCGGCCTGCGCCGACCACATCGCCGCATAGGCGCCGCCCTGTTTCAACAAAGCCTCGTGCGTGCCGCGTTCGATCACCTCGCCCGCGTCCAACACGACGATCTCGTCGCTGTCGGCAATCGTCGACAGGCGGTGCGCGATGGTGATCACCGTGCGCCCTACGCCTGCCAGTTTCAGCGCGCCGAGAATGCTTTGCTCCGTGCGGGTATCCAGGGCCGACGTCGCCTCGTCCAACAGCAAAATCGGCGGATCTTTCAACAGCGTCCGTGCGATGCCGACGCGTTGTTTTTCGCCGCCCGAGAGTTTCAGCCCTCGCTCGCCCACCTGCGTCTCGTAGCCTTCCGGCAGCGCCATGATGAAATCGTGAATCTGCGCCTGTTGCGCCGCCGCGACGATCTCTTCATAGGTGGCCCCATCGCGCCCGTAGCCGATGTTGTAGCGGATCGTGTCGTTGAACAGCACCGTGTCCTGCGGCACGACACCGATGGCACGATGCAGGCTTTCCTGGCTCACGTCGCGAATGTCCTGCCCGTCGATCTGAAGGCTCCCGCCGGTCACATCGTAGAAGCGGAACAACAGCCGCCCTATCGTGGATTTGCCCGAGCCGGAATGGCCGACGATGGCCATGGTCTTGCCCGCTGGCACCTCCAGATCGACACCTTTCAGGATCGGCCGCGCCGGATCGTAAGCGAATTCAACGGATTTCAGCGCCACCGTGCCGCCCGTGACCGTGATGTCCGGTGCCCCCGGCGCATCCTTGATTTCGGCCGGTTGGTGCAACAGGTCGAACATCTCTTCCATATCCACCAAAGCCTGCCGGATCTCGCGGTAGACCGTGCCGAGAAAATTCAAAGGCATGGTGATCTGGATCATATAGGCGTTGACCATGACGAAATCGCCGACCGTCATCTGACCGTTCTGCACCCCGATGGCGGCCATGACCATGACAATCACGAGGCCCCCGGTGATGAAAAACGACTGGCCGAAGTTCAAAAAACCCAGAGAATAGGCGGTTTTGTTGGCGGCGACCTCATAGGCTTCCATCGCCTTGTCGTAGCGCGCGGCTTCGCGTTTCTCGGCGACGAAATATTTCACCGTCTCGAAATTCAACAGGCTGTCGACGGCCTTTTGGTTCGCGTCCGTGTCCTGATCGTTCATCTCTTTTCTGAGCTTCACGCGCCATTCGGTGACCACGTATGTGAAATAGATGTAGACCGCGATCGTCGCCAACAGCACGAGCATATAGGTCGGCCCGAAGGCAAAGGAGATGACGACCAGCACCATCAACAACTCAAGTGCCAGAGGTCCGATGGAAAAGACCAGAAAGCGCAACAGGAAGGCCACGCCCTTCACGCCGCGCTCGATGATCCGCGACAGCCCGCCGGTCTTGCGGGTGATGTGATAGCGCATCGACAGCGCGTGAATGTGGTTGAAGGTCTCAAGCGCCAATTGCCGGAGCGCCGATTGCGCCACCGGCGAAAAGATCACGTCTCTGAGCTGGTTGAACCCGTTGGTCATCAACCGCGCCATGCCGTAGGCGACCGTCAGGCCGACCGCGCCCGCGCCCAGCATCCAGGCGGCGGATTGCCCCTCACCCGCGAGCGCATCGACGGCGGACTTGTAGAGCACCGGCGTGCCGACCGTGACCAGTTTCGCCGCCAGCAAAAACACCATGGCGACGATCACCCGCGTCTTGGTTTTTCTGGCATCTTCCGCCGTTTTGTCGGGCCAGAAATAGGGAATGACCGCCCGGATCACCGCCCAGCCGTTCTTTGGTCCTTCGGTCACTCTCAAAGGGCGATTGCCGCGCATGGAGTTGCCTTTCACGTTTTGAAACAGGGGCGCAAACTGGCCCATGTGGCCGACAGGCGCAAGCCCCCCTCTCTGCGCAAGAGACCTATGCGTCAGAGAGGCAGAAGTCTATGTCATTCAGGAATGTCGAAAATCTGGCCCGGATAGATCAGGTCCGGGTCGCGGATCTGCGTCCGGTTGGCATCGAACAGGCGGATATAGAGATAGCCATCGCCGTAGCGCTCGGAGGCAATACCCCAAAGCGTGTTGCCCGGTTGCACGGTGACCGAGGCGATGCGGGCTTTGGGGAGACTTTTCTCTTCGGGCGTGGCCGCCTCTGCTGACGTCTCTGTCGACGTCCCTGATGAAGGCGCAGCGGCCTCCGATCCCGCCGCAATCTCGGCCAATTTGGCGATCTCTTCGCGCTGGAACGGGCTTTCGACGCGGCTCACCACGGCCCCCTCTGCGATCTGATCCACGCGCAGGGTGTAGCGCCCGGCCGCGACATCTGCGAGTTCACGCCGCCATTGGCCGTCCGCTCCCGCACGGGCCTGTGCCACAAACACGCCATCGAGATAGATCAAAAGTTCGGCCTCGGGCGCGGCGCGGCCCGAGACGAACACCCGGCCCTCCGGGTCATAGGTGATCGCGTCGATGCGCAATTCTGCGGGCGTTGTGCCCGCCTGTTGCAGCACTTTGACACCTTCGTCATCGGCCATCAGCACGGTGGGCGCCGTCCTCTCCTGCTGTGCGGGGTCTGCCTGCGGCTCTGCGCTGTGAAGCATCTGTGTTGCAACCTGAGTGCCCACGGTGCTTGCGGTCGCGCTCTGCCCAGTTCCGCCCATGCCTGCCCCATTCAGTCCTGTACCCGAGGGCGCGGCATCTGGTGGTGCCGGGGTTTCATCGCCGCCCTCTGACGCTGCGCCGTGCTGCTGTGCGACAGGCGCAATCGAAACCGGCGCGATCAGAATACTTTCCGCGCTCTCCATACGCGTTTCTCCCTCGCCGGAGGCCAGCCGCATTTCCCGCGCGGACCCCGAGGCCGGCAAATCGAACAGCGCCACGAAGTCTCCTCCCGCAGACGTCTGCGTCTGAGTGACCTCTTCGCCATCGACCAGAATGGACACTGTCGCACCGGGTTCGGCCCGCCCGGCCACTGTGGTCAGCCCGCCTGGCGGAATGCGCACCAGATCGAAGGCAGGAGAGAGCTGGGCTGCGGTCTCGGACATCTCCGTGTCGCTCTCAGCGGGAGCGCCCTGATCCGCCGCGCTCAGGTCCACAGTTGCAGCGGGGGTCTCCGTCACGTCAGCTTGCGCCAAACCCGGCCCCGGCTGAGGCCGCGCGAGATAGAGCGTGGCGCCGATCGCCACCACAATCACAGCCGCTCCGACGCCCGCAGCCGGAAGCATCCATCCGTTCGTGTTCGACATCTTCTGTCCCCTGTTTCCCCCGCCAAGACAGAGCACGGTGACCCTGCCGCATCGCCTGCGGCAATCCTCGCGTCGATCAAGACTTGAGGGAGCCTAGCAAGGGGTCTAACAAGGGTCAAAGACTTCCTTTTTTGAAAGTATATGCGATGTCCGATCAGCCCGTTTCCACGCCGTTTTCCGTCTGTGTCTATTGCGGGTCGCGTTCGGGCCAAAAGGACAGCTACGAGGCCGCCGCTGTCGAGATGGGGGAGGCCATCGCCGCCGAGGGCTGGCGTCTGGTCTATGGTGCGGGCGATGTCGGATTGATGGGCGCCGTGGCGCGCGCGGCGCAAAAGGCAGGTGCGGAGACCTTTGGCGTGATCCCGACGCATCTCTTGCCGAAAGAGGTCGGTAAACGCGATCTGACGCGGTTTATCATCACCGAGAACATGCATGAGCGCAAAAAGGTGATGTTCATGAATTCGGACGCCATCGTGGTGCTTCCGGGCGGCGCGGGGTCGCTGGATGAGTTTTTCGAGGTGTTGACCTGGAAACAGATCGGCCTGCATGACAAGCCGATCTTTCTTCTGTCCACCGACGGCTATTGGCAGCCGCTCGAAGACCTGATCGCGCATGTCATCGACGAAGGCTTTGCGCCGCTGTCGACCTCAAGCTATTTCGAGACGGTGAAAACGGTCGAAGATTTGGTCGCCGCGCTGAAGGCCTTGCGAGAGGCATAACAGGCGCATGCAGACCATTGACCGCATAGAAGATTTGAAAGGACCGGAGTTTTCCTCTTGTCTTTTCAAAGACCTGAACTTTGATGGTCTGGATCTTTCCAGTCACAGCTTTGAGCATTGCGAATTTGAGAATTGCAGCTTTGCCGGGTCTTTTCTGGAGAACGCCCAGTTCATCAAATGCAAGGCCATTCGCGGCGCGTTCAGCTATGCCCGCCTTTCGGATGCCCGGTTCGACATGTGCAATCTCTCCCTGACGCAGTGGGTGAACAGCGATGTTTCCGGGGCCTGTTTTCAGGACTGCAAGCTGACCGGCGCGGAGTTTCGCGACGCACGTGCGCTGGGGGTCGATTTCAACGGCTCCGTCCTGTCCGGTGCCTATCTGCGCCAGATGAATTTTCGCAAATGTCATCTCATTCGGGTCGATTTGACCGAGGCTGATCTGGCGGGCTGCGATTTCAGTGACGCGGTTTTCGAACAGTGTCGCTTGCAGGGCGCACATCTTTCGACCGCGCGCTTCGAGGGCGCCGATTTGCGTCAGGCCGATCTTGGCGTCCTGACATTTGCCAGCGCCTCCTGTTTCAAAGGGGCGATCATTTCGAAAACCCAGGCCACCGAATTGCTGCACGGCCTCGGCGTAACTGTCCTTTAGGATCTTGAAACCACCTCAAGCCGAACAACGCGCCTTGCGGGCCCGGCGCGCGGAACGGTCCTGACGCAGCACCTCCAGCGTGTAGAGCACTAGAGCGATCCAGATCAGCGGCATGGCGATGGCGTGCCAATGGGTGAAGGGCTCGGAAAAGACGAAGACGGCCAAAAGGAACTGGATCGTCGAATTCAAATATTGCCCCATGCCGACGATGTTGAGCGGCAGACGTCGCGCGGCGGCGGCGAAAAAGATCAACGGCACGCCGGTGACCACGCCCGAGGCGATCAGCATGAGGGACATGCCCCATGAGCTGCCGAAATTGCCGGCGAACTGCGTCTCTGTGCCGCCCCAGCCGTAGAGGTGAATGCCCACAAGCCCGATCAGCGCCAGAGGCACCAAAAACACCACCTCCCCCGCAACGGAGAGAAACGGCCCCGCAACCAGCGTCTTTTTGATCGCGCCATAAATGGAAAAGGTCACGGCCAGCGTAAGCGCGATCCACGGCAGGGATCCGATGCCGATGCCAAGCACCAGAACCGCAACAACGGCCAGCAAGATCGCGACATATTGCAACCCGTAGAGGCGTTCCTTGAACACCACGACGCCCACCAAAGTGGCGACAAGCGGGAAGACATAATAGCCAAAGGCCGCCTCGAGCGCCTTGCCGGACTGCACGGAATAGATGAACAAACCCCAGTTGACCGAAATGAACAGCGCGGCAAAGATCACCTTGCGCTGTTGCGGGCCGCTGATCAGGCGCCACAACTCGCCGATCCGCCCGTTGAGCACAATCCAGATGCCGAAGAGCACGAAGGTCCAAATCGTCCGGTGCGCCAGAATCTCTGCCGCCGGAACCATGGCCATGGCTTTGTAATAGAGCGGCGAGATGCCCCACAGTGTCTGCGCCAAAATCAGCGAGACCCAGCCTTTTTGCGTGTCTGTCATTGGCAGACAAAGCGCTTTTCAGTGGGGCTTTGCAATGTGAGAAAATGCAAAGCCGTGGCGCATTTCTAGCTGTCTATAGGCTTGTTCTGAAAAGCTGTGACGAGTTTCTTGCGCCCCTCAAGGTTTAAACAGTCTGTCCCCTTAGGATCCGAGAGCATCCGATACGCCCGCGCGCAGGCCGTGTCCATATGGGACAAGATGGCGTAGCGCTGCCTCTTTGAGAGCTGCCATTGCTTTCCAGAAGCGTCCTGTCGCGCGTCCGCCAAGACTTTGCTCAAACCTCTGACCGGGTTGCCCTCCTCATCCGTGAGGGCACCTATACGACTGTATCGTTTTTTAAAAGAGCTACAGAGTTTTGGTTTCGGTTTTTCATTGTCACAGCCATCTTCGACCGACTCGTAAACCGCATCCGTATAAATAACAATTCCATCCCTATAGGTCGCCAATCCACGTCTCAGTGTCGGTGCGAGTTCGCCCAATTCTCTGAGCAATGACACTAGCGCTGTTGGGTCGAGGTCTATGACGTCTTTGACCTTGTCATCGAGATCGAGGTTTATCAAAGCGGATTTGCCCAAGAAATACAGATCACTCTGGACTTCATAGGCCAGAACCTCGAATGAATATCCATCTTTATCAAGTGCTTCATTTTGCGCCGGATGGGATTCGAGCTGAACCCGACAACTGTTATTTTCATCCGCCTCTATAGTTTCAATCTCAGTCGTCGAACATTCCGCAATCGCCTCGTAGAGCTCAGCCATCGTCTGATAGTGCGCATTAAGGCGGGTGATCGCTGTGTCCGCGTCTGTTTCGTCCTGAGCCGCGTCCAAGGCCAGAGGCGCCAACAACAATCCCGCAAGCAAATACCGATCCGCGCGCTGTCTCTGACTGGTTGCAACGATCACCTTGTTTGCATGTCGGGACACCAGCCCCTCCGAAACCCCGACTTCATCCCCAAAAGTTTCACATCCGCTCAAAATCCCACAAAGGCCCAAGACAGAGGCAAATCGCATCAAAGTCATCTCATTCTCCATTAAAAATCTTGTAAATGAGAGGACGTTATCACGGTTTCGTGAAGGCTGTGCGGTCAACTTTAAAAAACTGCTCGACCTGTGCGAAAACCTTCTCGTTGCGTCACAATTGCCTTATTATTGGCCAGAGAATGCGACTACTGCGTTCAGAACAACCTCCATTCCCTAGGAAATGAGCGCATCGGCACTGTCAAAATCTGGGTTCTGCACAGTTCCGGTTGAGCCTCGCCACGCGGCAGACCTCGGGAAACCGATGCAGTTCATGGCGAAGCGCTGTGGCATCGGCACGCTTCCCGGAGGGAAGGAGCTCAGGCTTTGGGGAATAGCTGCGTCATGCTGCGGTCCCCGGGGGGCTTTCCGGTCCGCACAGCGTCACGACCGTAATCTCCGGCGGCATGTTGATCCGCACCGGGTATTCGGAACACCCGATTCCGCCCGAGACGACCAGCACACGTCCCTCCGCCTCATAGCGCCCGTAGGAATAAGTCTCATTCTCCGCAACCATGATGATCGGAGAGCGGTTGCCCACACGGATCTGGCCGCCATGGGTGTGGCCCGAGAGTGTGAGAATGCATTGCTCTGGCACGTTAGGGAACAGATCGGGCTCATGCGCCAAAAGGATCGCAGGCGCTTCCGAGGTGACCTCGCGCATGGCGGCCTCCAAATCGTCGAAGCCCTCGCCCTCCGGCCCCTCGTCATAGGGGCGTTGATCGCCCAGACCGATGAGCCAGACATCCCCGCCCTCATGCGCCAGTTTCGCGGCCTCATTGTCCAAAAGAGGAATGCCGTGACGGGTCAGCGCCTTTTGTGCTTCGCAAGGCACACGGGCCTTTGCCGCCTCGAAATCCTGCCACCAGTCGTGATTGCCCAGAACGGCATATGTGCCGAGTTTGCCAGAAAAGGGCTTCAAAGCGCCGATGATGGCGTCTTTGTCCATCTTGCCCCATGTCCAACTGTGCGCGGCGGCATAATCGCCCAAAAGCACCGCCAGATCCGGGTTCAGCCGATTGGCCTTTCGCACGATACGCCGAACGCGCGACAGGGGAATATGCGGCGCTCCGGCATGCAGATCGGAGAGGATCACGATCCGCATGGGTGCCCTCGCGCCCCACGCCGCGTGTTCGACCCGATAGCGTTTGACGCGCAGCCGCCAGGCGGGTTCGATCCAGACCCCGTAAAAAAGGGCCAGGAGCACGACGGCTCCCAGCCCGAGAAGGATGTAAAATCCCGCGTTCACCGGATCACATGCGCGATGCGACGTTTTCCCAGTTCACCAGCTTGTCGAGGAAGTTCGACAGGTAGACCGGACGTTTGTTGCGGAAGTCGATATAGTAGGAGTGTTCCCACACGTCACAGCCCAACAGAGCGGTCTGGCCGAAGCAGAGCGGGTTCACGCCGTTTTCGGTCTTGGTCACTTTGAGCGCGCCATCGGTGTCTTTCACGAGCCAAGCCCAGCCGGAGCCGAACTGCCCCGCGCCAGCGGCAGCGAAATCTTCTTTGAATTTCTCGACGGAACCAAAGGACTCAACCAGGGCTTTTTCCAGCTCGCCCGGCATTTTCTTCTCGCCCGGGCCCATCATTTCCCAGAATTGGGTGTGGTTCCAGTGCTGCGACGCGTTGTTGAAGATGCCGTTTTGCGCAACAGCATTGGCGTCATAGGTGCCTTTCACGATCTCTTCGACCGATTTGCCTTCCCACTCAGTGCCCGCGATCAGCTTGTTGCCGTTGTCGACATAGGCTTTGTGGTGAATGTCGTGGTGATACTCCATCGTCTCCTTGGACATGCCGAGATCGGCGAGAGCGTCGTGAGCATAGGGAAGATCGGGAAGTTCAAAAGCCATTGGGGCCTCCATTTATCAGCGGTTATGCGTTTCGGGTCTGCGGTATAGGTGATCCGATGGCGGGCGCGGGTCAAGGGTGAAACACTGGAATCGTTCCAGAAAAGCCGAACAGCGGGTGTTCGCCGCTGTCCGCATGTTATCTCCGCCCCAGTGTCCGCGATCAGTTGCCGTCCGGCAGATCAATCTGAATTTCCGGCTCATCGCCCACAGCGGGGATATCTCCGCCCGTGAAAATATAGGCCGCAAGCCCGGCCACAATCACAATCAAAGCCCCCACAAGAACCCCAAGACCCACGTTGCCACCAGATTTGCCAACGGATTTCGTTTCATCATGGCTCGACATCTCTGTCTCCTTCATTTCGTATGCCCGCACATCGCGGACGATTGAAAAGACAACGCCCTCAACAGCCATTGGTTCCCAAGGCGCGGCCCTCCCGTCTCGGGCCATTCGGTCACACCCACGTCATAAGGGGTTTCGCAAAGCCCATCCGCCGGATACACCTTCCCAACGGAAACTCTTTGACGGACCCTGACATGACCTTTTGGATCATCGCCACTGCCATCGCCCTCCTGTCCGCCGTGCCTTTGGCGCTCGCGTTGCTCAAAGCGCGCGGGATCGGGGCCGACAGCGCCTCTGCGGCGGAGATCGAGATGAAGGTCTACCGCGACCAGCTCAAGGAGGTCGATCGCGATGCGGCCCGCGGCGTGATCTCGGACGAGGACGCCAAACGCGCCCGTGTCGAGGTCTCCCGCCGCTTGCTCGAGGCCGACAAAGCGCGGGAGACCAAAGCGAAAACCACCACCGCGGCCCCGATCTGGGCCGCAGTCGCGCTGGGCACGGCGGTGATCGGCGGCGGAATCTGGCTCTACAGCGACCTCGGTGCGCCAAAATACGAAGATCTGCCGCTCTCGCATCGCCTCGAAGTGGCCGAAGAGGTGCGCGCCAACCGCCCGTCTCAGGCGGAGATTGAACAGACCCGCCCCTCCTCGCCGCCCATCCAGGAGCCTGACGAGCGGCTCATGACCCTCGTCGGCCAATTGCGCACGGCGCTGGAAACCCGCCCGGACGATCTTCAGGGCCACATTCTGCTCGCCCGCAACGAGGCCGTGATCGGCAATTACGACCGCGCCTATGCCGCCCAACAAGAGGTGATCCGCATCAAAGGCCCCGGCGCCACCGCCGACGATTACGCCGATCTCGCCGATATGATGATCCTCGCCGCAGGCGGCTATGTCTCGCCCGAGGCCGAGGAAGCCCTGTCCAAAGCCCTGAGCCGCGATCCGCAAAACGGCACGGCGATCTACTATTCCGGCATGATGTTCGCCCAAAACGGCCGTCCCGATATGACCTTCAAACTCTGGCGTCCTCTGCTGAATTCCTCGGTCGCAGACGATCCTTGGGTGCCGCCGATCCGTGCCCAGATCGAAGCCGTCGCCCAGGCCGCAGGCGTGCGCTACACGCTGCCGCCTGCTCCGATGGAGAACGGTCTACGCGGCCCCACCCAAGAGGACATCGACGCCACCGCCGAGATGACACCGGAAGAGCGTCAGGACATGATCCGTGGCATGGTCGATGGCCTGTCCGCGCGTCTCGCCAACGAAGGCGGCTCGCCCGAGGAATGGGGCCGCCTGATCACGTCTCTCGCCATGCTGGGCGACACCGAGCGCGCGCGCGCGATCTGGAACGAGGCGCAGGTGATCTTTGGCCCCTCGCCCGAGGCACTGGCCGTGGTGCGTCAAGGCGCCGAACGTGCGGGACTTGTGGAGTGAGGACAGACGAATGAGCGCCCTGATCACCGATGACATCGCCGAATTCAACGCCTCCCTGCCGCCGATGAGCGCCTTGGCCGGGCTGGATTTTGGCGACAAGACCATCGGCGTCGCGATCTCCGACCGGCTGCGCTCTGTCGCGACGCCGACGGAGACAATCCGGCGCAAGAAATTCACGCTGGATGCCGAAGCTTTGCTGAAACTCCTGACCGCGCGCGAGGTCTCTGGCATCGTCTTGGGCCTGCCGCGCAATATGGATGGCTCCGAAGGCCCGCGCTGTCAGAAAACCCGCGCCTTTGCCCGCAATCTGAGCCAGTTGACCGATCTGCCGATCACCTTCTGGGACGAACGCCTGTCCTCCGTGGCCGCCGACCGTGCCATGTTGGAGGCCGATATGTCCCGCGCAAAACGCGCCGACAAGATCGACCAGGTGGCGGCGGGAGTCATCTTGCAAGGTGCGCTGGACAGGCTGAGACACCTATGACCGACGATATTTGGAAACGCGCCGAGATCGAAAGTCCCTGCACCAAGATCTGTCAAATTCACCCCGACACCCGGCTCTGTCTGGGATGCGCCCGCTCCACCGATGAGATCGCCGGATGGTCGCAGATGTCCCCGGAGGAACGCCGGGCCATCATGGAAGAGCTGCCGAACCGTCAACCCGCCCCGACCAAACGCCGCGGCGGCCGCGCAGCCCGGCTGAAGCGGATGAAATGAGTATTTTTGCAGCAAAGGAGACGGGTTTCCTTTGCTGTCAAATACTCAAAAATCTTACCCCATCAGAGCCTTGCGCAGCATGTTGAGTGCCACGAGGATCAGGAAACCGCCGAAAACCCGTTTCAGCGGTTTCGGGTCCATCGCATGAGCGATTTTCGCCCCCAAGGGGGCGGTGATGAGCGTCATCGAAATCACCACAAGGAAGGCCGCGATATTGACCGCGCCGATGGTGAAAGGCGGCGTGATATCAGAGGGCAGCGAGACGAAGAGAAACCCGATCACCGAGGGAATGGCGATGATGGCGCCAAATCCCGCAGCGGTCGCGACCGCGCGATGAATAGGAACCCCGTAAAGCGTCATCGTCGGCACGCCGAAAGAACCACCGCCGATGCCCATGAGCACGGAGAGAAAGCCGATGAGCGGCGAGATGATGACCCGCATGATGCCTTTCGGCATCTCCGAGCCCAGCCGCCAGGCCGAATTGCCGAAGGCCATGTAAAGCCCGATGAACACGGCCACACCGCCAAAGATCATTTGAAGCGTCGCGGAGCGCAGGCTGGACGCGACGAGCACGCCGATCACGGCGCCCACGACGATCCCCGGCGCGAAGCTTTTCAGGATCGACCATTCCACCGCGCCCTTTTTGTGGTGCGACAGGACGGAACGGATCGAGGTCACGATGATGGTCGCCAAGGAGGTGGCGAGGCAGATTTGCATGAGCTGAGGACTGTCATAGCCCAGCCCCGCAAAGGCGTAATAGAAGGCCGGAACAAGAACGATACCGCCTCCGACGCCCAAAAGACCGGCCAGAATGCCCGCGAAGGCGCCGATGACGGCGATCAGGGCGGCGAAGGGGAGAAGTGTCGACATATCCATGGCGCAAAGCGTTAACGGCAAAACGCGCTCCTGAAAAGAGCGCGTTTTTAGAGGGCCATTTGCACCTATGCGGAGAGGTCCACCAAGACCCGGCCTTTCACACCACCTTTGAGGATCGCGGCCCCAAGCGCGGGCAGGTCTTCGAGCGTCGCGGGGCGCACCATCTCTTCGAGTTTCTCCATAGGCAGGTCGGAGGCGATGCGGGTCCAGCAGCGAATGCGGTTGTCTTTCGGCTGCATCACGGAGTCGATGCCCAGAAGATTTACACCACGCAGCAAAAACGGAATGACCGTGGCTGGGAGGTCAGCGCCGCCTGCAAGCCCGATGGCAGCAACAGAGCCGCCGTATTTCATCTGGCCCAGCACCCGCGCCAGCATTGATCCGCCCACCGCGTCGATACACCCAGCCCAGGTCTCGGATTCGAGGGGGCGTTTGACGGTCTCGCTGATGTCGTCCCGCGCAACGATTTGCGTAGCGCCAAGCGATTTCAGATAGTCGGCGCCCTCGGGACGACCGGTGACGGCGGCGACCTCATAGCCGAGATGCGCGAGAATGGCCGTGGCGACAGAGCCGACACCGCCCGAAGCCCCCGTGACCAAAACCGGGCCCTTGTCGGGTGTCAGACCCTGGTCTTCCAGCGCCAACACCGCGAGCATGGCAGTGAACCCTGCGGTGCCGACGGCCATGGCCTGACGTGTTGAGAGACCTTCTGGCAGCGGCACCAGCCAGTCGGATTTGACACGCGCCTTTTCGGCATAGCCGCCCCAATGCACCTCGCCCACACGCCAGCCGGTGAGCACCACCTTGTCGCCGGGTTTGAAATCGGGGCTCTCGGAGGCCTCGACCGTGCCCGCGAAATCAATCCCCGGCACATGCGGATATTTACGCACGAGACCGCCGCCTTTCGGCGAAAGGCACAGCCCGTCCTTGTAGTTCAGCGTGGAATACTCGACCCGCACCAACACATCGCCTTCAGGCAAATCGGATTCGGGAATGTCTTTGATCTGCGGTTCCGCCAGACCATCGTCGTTTTGCTCCATAATGAGGGCGCGCATGGAATCCTCCTTCTCATCTTGCACTTTTTTCAAACCTGCCCCATAAATGTCAGACAATTGATCTTACTGGCAAGTCAAATGTCTGACAATTTCACAAGACCCCAAAAACAAACGGATTTATCCGCTTCTATCGCGGAGCGCATTCGCCAGGACATCCTGACCGGCGCCTTGGAGGCCGATGACCGCCTGCCCTCCGAATCTGAGCTTTCCGAGGCGCATGGCGTGTCACGTGCCACCGTGCGCGAGGCCTTGAAACGCTTGGCCGCACAAAGTCTGATCCGCACCAAACGCGGCGCCACGGGCGGGGCCTTTGTCAATCGTCAGTCCTTTGAGGACGCCTATGCCCAGATGGCCTCAAGCGCCACTCTGTTGATCACTTTGAATTCTGTTGACATCACCACCGCCTGCGAAGCGCGCTTTGCCTTGGAGCGTGGCTGCGTGCGGCTGGCGGCCAGGCACCGACAAGATCACCATCTCGACAGAATGCGAACAGAAATTGCCCGACAAAAGGACCCGGAGTTGTCGGACGAGGCGTTTTGTGCCTCCGATGTGGCCTTTCACCGCGCTTTGGTGGATGCGGCGGGCAATCCGGTGCTATCGTGGCAACTGGCCGCTGCGGTCGAGGGGATCGAGCCCCTGATGAATATGCTGACCTATCGGCAACGTGACCGCGATGCGGTGATCTCATTGCATGAGGCCATGGTCGAGGCTTTGGAGGCGCGTGTGGGAGCGCGGCTTGAGATTTTGATGGATTATCTGCGGGATCAGACGCTTCGAACTGCTTTAAGCTGAGGTTTTTTAAAAGCTTGCTCATAATTTGATCAAATTCAGACACATCACCGCCCGTCCCTCCCCCTTCCGATCCGGCTCACGGGAATCTTGCTTGCAAAGGTTCAAACGCCTGATAGCGTCATTCACCAGACATGATCCATTTTCAGGGAGATGACATGACCATGATGAAAACCCTTTTGAGCGGTGCAGCGTTCAGCGTTCTGGCAGCGGCGGCTTTTGCCGAAGACCCGGAGCTTTTGGTGTTCGATTACTCGGGTTTCGAAGACCCGGCCTTCCACACAAAATATGCCGAAAAGAGCGGCATGCAGCCGTCTTTCGCCTTCTTCGGTGAGGAAGACGAGGCGCTTCAGAAACTCGTCTCCGGTTTCAAGGCGGATGTCAGCCACGTCTGCGCGGGCTCCGTGAAGAAATGGGAAGAAAGCGGCATCATCGAGCCGTGGGACACCTCGAAAATCACCGAATACGCCAATCTCGACAGCAATCTCTTGGGCTCTGATGTCGCCGCAGAGAGCGCCTATTTCATCCCGACCGATTTCGGCTCCACCGCCATCGCCTATAACACGGAGGAAGTGCCGGCCGAGGATGTCGCCTCTCTTGAGGTCTTCAAGAACCCGAAATACGCGGGCCGCATGACCCTGCCCGACAACGTGGATGACACCTATGCGTTGGCCTATCTGGCGACCGGCACCACGGATTGGACCACGGCCACGGATGAGCAATTCGAAGCCGCGTCGAATTGGCTGCGCGAGGTGCACCCGAACCTGCGCACCTATTGGACCGACCCGGCCGAGCTGGCGCAGCTCATGGCCACCGGCGAAGTGCTGATTTCCTGGGCCTGGAACGAAACCTATCCGACGCTCGTCGAAGAAGGCTTTCCGGTCGGGTTCCAGCGCGAGACCACCGAAGGCTCCTCGCTCTGGCTCTGCGGTTACGTGAACCTGAAAGACGGCCCCGGGTCCGAAGAGAAAGCCTATGACTACCTCAACGGCTTTCTCGATGCTTCGAACGCTTCTGTGCTGATGGATGCGGGCTATGGCATCTCCAACACCAAAGGCCTGGCGTCGCTGGGCCAAGAGGCGCTGGTCGCAGGCGGTCTTGAGCCAATCGACGTGCCGATCCTGGCGCAGCTTCCGATGTCTGTCGAGCTGCGTGAAAAGCAGTCCGAAGAGTTCGAAAAGATCAAAGCCGGGTTCTGAGCCCCGCGCCTTTGAGACGAGCAAAACAAACGCCGCCCGATCTGGGCGGCGTTTTCATTTGGATCGGCGCGTTGCGCCACAGGATTTGCGCCACAGACCGTTTAGCGCGTCAGTTTGGCCTTGCGTCCACCGGAGGACACAACCGTCACCTCTTCGCCGTAGGTCGACAACGTCCAGTAGCTTTCCATCGGGGTGTCAGAACAGCCGGAGATATTCCAAGCCCCACCGATGTTAAAGTTCTGCGTGCTTTCCATGTAGAGATGCGATCCTGTCATCGCGCCGCCCGGCTCGATTTTGGGTGCAGCCACAACCAGACCGTCGATCGGCGTCGGTGCGCTCCAGCCGCCCATGTTGATCGAGTCCTTGGCAAACATGTACACGGAGTATCGGTTCTCACCGCAGGTGATGGTCGGGTCGCCCCATTGCACATTGCCCGCAAGACCGATCTGAGTCCCGAAGATGACCATGTCATAGAAATGCAGGTTCCAGCCGCCTCCCGTGCCGAAATAGCCATCCACGATGAACATCACATTATGCGCATCCAAATCGCCGCTGAACTGGGCGCCACCTTTGACAACATAGATGGTGTAGGGTTCGATTTCGCCGGGCTGGATCGACCAATACCAGTCTTTTTGTACGATCTTCGCGGTGCCCGTGTTCGGATTCTTGATGAAATCCGGCACCAGATCACCTGAATAGGTCTCACCGTTATGGCCATAAAATGCGTTCCAGTGTTCGGCGAACATGTTGTTTACCTGCGGCACGAGCACAGGATCCATATGGCCCTCTGCCTTGACCTCTTCGACCGGAGCGGAGTCCTGGCGCGGTGTATTCAGCGTGATCGTGTCGATGTCGTCCGCGATGACACGGGTCTTGCTGGAATAGTAGTCGTCGCCACCAAAGCTTACGCCGTTCTGTCCATAGATACAGACGCCTTCGTGGAATTCGTTGCCACCGCCAGAGGTGACATCGTAACTCGACAGGAACGTTGCCGCGGCGCAGGAATTGCCGCTTGTGATGGTGACCGTACCGCCGCCTTCGGAGAGGCGGGCAACAGAGGTCGCCCCAATATCGAAAGAGTTCACCCCCGCAAGACGCATGAGATAGGTATCGACCGGGTTCGATCTTTCCTTGAGGCGGCGCACCGTGACCTGAACCGCATTTGCAACGGGTTCGCTTTGCCCCTCTTCGGGTTGCATATCGGACAGGGCCGTAAAGCTTTCGGTTTCCGCATCCCAGGACCCGAAAATGATGTCAGGATCGGCCAGAGCCGTGTCATCGCCACTCAGATTAATCACCGTCAGATCATGCGCGAGTTGCCCCGCCTTGGTGAGATCGTTGACATTGGCGGCTGCGGCCAAGGCGGCAGCGTCTGCCGCGACCTGAATTTCCTGTCGCGCGCGCCACAGATTAAAGGAATCGACCCCCACGCCGAGGATCACCGCAATGATCGCCGCCAGAAACAGAGAGAAAGCCGTCACGGCCCCCTCGTCGCGACGCAGGAAGCTGTGCGGTTCTGTTTGATGTCTCGCAGGGCGGGACAGTTTCATCGAGAATGGCTTTTGCATCAGCTTGTCTCCTCGCTGCTCTCGTCACTTGTTTCCATCCACATGGCGGCATGGCCGCTCAACTGAGCGGAGCCGACGAAAACGCCGGTGAAGAGAATGACGGAATTGAATGGCACGGAGACGCGAGAGATCACATATTCCCCGTCGACAACCACCGCGACGTCATAGGCCGCGGACTCATCGACACGGGACAGCGTCAGGGTTTTCGCCTCATCCACGGTCCTGTTGCCAACGGCCACCATCCGCGAGGCATCACGGGCCAGTTCCAGAAGTTTTGATTTCTGATACATCAAAAGCGAGGCGTCGGTTGCCATCATGACGATGCCCAAAAGCACAGGGATCGCGAACATGATCTCAACGGTTGCAGTTCCCCCCTCTGAACGTCGCAAACGGCGTTCCGCGCGCAGGATTTTTGAAACCCCTTTGAAACACCGCTGAAAGACCCTCCCTCTTTCTTCAGCGTTTTCTAACTGCGGCATGTCTTTTAACCCTTTTCAAACGAGAACCTAAGATAGGGACAAACGTTTTTTTCGAGTATCCCTCTCATTTTAAAAGATTTATTCACATTTAAATGAGAATGTTTCGGGTCTGAATTGTGGCGAAAGCGTGTCATTTTTATCCGTTCGGCACCAAAATCCTTAATAAAGTCACCGCAAAACATCCAAGGCTTGCGATTTCCAAAGGTAACGTTACGTCACCTCTGGAGGTGTATTTCATCGCCTTTTTCAAAGCGCTTTAAGCGAGTCGGCATCGGCCCCTGCCGCAGGACGCCATTTGGCCATCTGTCGGAAAATTCCTGTCCATCGCGTCGCAGCACCCTTGAATGCCCAGAGCAAAAGACCTAGGTGTAAGCCGTCGGGGTAACTCGACTATGGACATAAACGCGCTCGTAATAAGCGGATCGGACCCGGGGGCGGTACCCGGCGTCTCCACCAAATACCTCTCTTCGGCCTTCGTTTGAGACCGGCAAGAGATTGGATCATGGGGACGAAATAGGATCGACGGACGTCTAAAGGGGTTTGCTTTGTCTCGGTGAGATACCACCGTTATCGGTTCACTTAAGCTAGTTGCAAACGACAACAAAGCTCCGATGGCTCTCGCAGCGTAAGCTGTGCGAAATATCGAAATCTAAGCCCTGACGCCTAGCAGCGTCAGGCGGGGCCCGCAGGAGCCTGGCAACAGAATCCTGCATTTATTCCCTCCCTATCCTCTGTGTTTGGCATCTCAAAACGAGCTGCCCTATCAGGTGACTGCAAGGCGTATCGTGCAGGAGCCTGGCAACAGAATCCTGCATCTATTCCCTCCTCGGCGACAGGAAAGTTGACGCAAAGGCACTCTGCGCTGGCAACGAATCCTTTAGATTTTGGGCGTATCCCATAGGGGCAACGCATCAAAATGAATAGGCGACACCGTGACCGGGCTCGAAATCCTCACTGCATGGTATGAAAAAGTCTGGGTGGAGGCCGATCTCGATGCCGTCGCCGAGTTTTTCGATGTCGAGGCGCTGGCCAGCGGCCTGATGACCGATTTCGCTGCCCAGATCGAAGATTTTCAAATCCTGGTGCCCGCCGTCCTGCACGTTGTCCGAAACGTCACCTTTAGCATCGAGGATTCGATGGAAATGGACGATCGCGTCTGGGTACGCATGACGCTGCACGCGAAAAAGGCCTCAGATATGTCGCCGATTCACATCCCCGGTCAGGTGATGGTCCGTCTGAAAAACGGCAAAATCATCGAGGCGCATAACAATTTCGATTTCGTCAGCTATTTCGAGCAGATGGGCAATCTTCCAAAGGATTCCCTCGCGCTCATGCTGGCCGGAGAGCGATTGAGTTAAGGCAAATTGCCTGATCGAACGGCCTCTGTATCGAAGCGCCTCTGTGAACCGGAAGACCACGTCCCGCGAGGTTTCACTTGCCAATTCCAAAATTTGATCAAATGTAGTCGGGCGGGATCGCGTGCCGGCACTTCATGGCCGCACGGTCATGACCCGTTTTTCAAATAGGTGAAACATGAAACTGACCGTTGCCGTTTCCGGGACATGTGCCCCGTCTCTCGCACTGTCTCTTACGCTCGCTCTTACGTTCTGCGCGGGTCTCGCCGCCCATGCCGAAGACGACTCCCTTCAGCCAAAACTGGGGCCGAATGCCATACCGATCACCGAGGCCACAGAGCATCTGAGGGCCACGCCTGCGCCCGATTACTGGGCCTTCGCGCCCTATGTGAAGCCGCAATTCACCACCTCCGCCTGTGGCGTGGCCACGGTGTCCGCCGCCGTCAACGGGCTTGCCGGTCTGCCCGCAAATGCTGAAGACACGGTGATGACCCAACCCGATCTCCTGGAGGCCGTCGGCAACGCCCATTGGTCGGAGATTTCCGCCGAGGGTGGTGATGGCGTCATGTTCGGCGATCTCGTCACCTATGCCGCGGCGGCCCTGCCGGTTGCAGGCCTAGAGGGCTACGGTGTGACGGCGTTCAAACCGACGGACGCCAGCGAGGCAACATTAGAAATCATCCGAAATTGGTTGATCCAAAACGAAGAAAGCGCCGACGACGCGCTCATGGTCTATTTCAACCAAGGCGTCGTGACCGGCGATTGGGACGGCCCGCATGTGTCTCTGATCGGCGCCTATGACGCCGCCAAGGATCAGGTGCTGATCCTTGAGGTCGATCAGGACTGGTACATCCCCTACTGGACGCCGACCGCAGTGCTGTTGGAGGCGATGCTCAAGCCGACCTCCGCAGAACATGGCGTGCTCGAAGGTCAGACCGGCGGCTTTGTCCGTCTCGCGCCTCAAAGCTAAGGCCTGAAACCTAAGACTTGACCCACAGGCTGGGGCGGCTACCAAGACAGCAAAGGTTCCCGACCGAGGCTCACCCATGTCGCCCCAGCCCGTTCCACATCACCCGGATTTTTCGGCTTTCCTGAAAACATTCGCCCGGATCGGGCTTTTGTCCTTTGGTGGCCCCGCCGCACAGATCGCGGTGATGCATCGCGAATTGGTCGAAGAGCGACGCTGGCTGTCTGAGGACGGGTTTCTCTCCGCGCTGTCGTTCTGCATGATGCTGCCCGGCCCCGAGGCGATGCAGCTCGCGACCTATGCCGGGTGGCGTCTGCGCGGCCTGCCCGGCGGCGTGATCGCCGGACTGTTCTTTGTCACCCCCGGCGCGCTCGTCATGCTCATGCTTGCCGCGCTTTATGCCCATTTCGGCCACCTCCCCGCCTCTGAGGCGCTGTTTGCCGGGATCAAGGCGACGGTGGTTCTCATTGTCATTCAGGCCCTCTTTCGATTGGGCAAAAAGGCCCTCGGCACGCGCAGCCGCTGGGTCTTGGCGGCGCTCTCCTTTGCGCTGATCAGTTTTTTCGCCACGCCCTTTCCGCTGATCGTTCTGGGGGCCGCCCTCTATGGCGCACTGACAGCCAAGGCCACGGCACAGACCTCCAACGCCCCAAAAGCCAAACATCTGCCCCGCACGCTGGCCATTTGGGGCGCGCTCTGGGCCGCGCCTCTCATCTGGCTTTGGCTCACCGGGCAGGAGCGGCTTTTGGCGATCGCTTTGTTTTTCTCGAAACTCGCGGTCGTGACCTTTGGCGGCGCCTATGCGGTCTTGGCCTATATGTCGCAAGAGGTGGTGCAAAACCACGGCTGGCTGACGCCCGAGGCGATGTTAGACGGGTTGGGTCTGGCCGAAACCACGCCCGGACCGCTGATCCTAGTGACAGAATTCGTGGGCTATTTGGCCGCCACGCCTTTGGGGCTCTTTGGTGGCGTCCTCGGCGCGCTGGTGACGCTTTGGGTGACCTTTATCCCCTGTTTCCTCTGGATTTTCGCAGGCGCGCCTTACATCGACTGGATCGCCACACGCCCCAGATTAGATGCCGCGCTCAAAGCCGTCACTGCCGCCGTCGTCGGTGTGATCGCCTCGCTGTCGTGGTGGTTCGCGCTGCATGTGCTCTTCACCCGCGTCTCGATACAAAACCTCGGACCTTTGCGACTCACCTTGCCCGATGTGCACAGCCTGTCGTTCGAAGCGCTCGCCCTCGTGGCCCTCGCATCCGTCTTGCTCTTTGTGCTCAAACGCGGCCTGATGGTCACGCTGGCCCTTATGGCCTTGGCCGGATTGGGCATCGGAAGCCTGGCCCTTTGAGCAAGGCGCGAAGCCCTCTTCCCTCTGCCACAGAATCCCTTATGCTGCGAGGAAGGGACAAGGAAAGGACGCTCGGATGGCCAAAACCATTGATTATGGCAATCTCATGCACGACGCCATGCGCGGTCTGATCCGCAAGGTACTCGATGGCGTGGCCAAGGACGGTCTGCCGGGGGAACATCATTTCTTTATCACCTTCGACACGATGCACCCGGATGTGGAGCTGGCCGACTGGCTGTCGGATCGCTACCCCGAGGAAATGACCATTGTCATCCAGCATTGGTTCGACAATCTCGAGGTCTCCGACGACGGCTTTGCCATCACGCTGAATTTCGGCGACAGCCCCGAGCCTCTGTACATCCCCTATGACGCGATCCGCACCTTCGTGGACCCCTCCGTCGAATTCGGCCTGCGGTTTGAGACCCAGGAATACGATGTCGAGGAAATGGACGAGGACGAGATCCCGCATGACGCCGAGGTGACCTCTTTCGAACCGAAAGACGAGCCGGAGAAAAGCGACGGGCCGAAAGAGGCGGAGATTGTCTCGCTGGACAAGTTCCGCAAGTAAATTGAACCGACATCTTTGCAATGGTCAGGGGCCCAAGCGGCCCCTTTTTTATCGCTTTCGAAACAGCCCCGTGAAGTTTGCGTAACAGACACGCCTGCCCGCTTGATTTGCCCGACACCCAGCACCATGCCTGTTGCCAAAGCCAACAGGAGCCCCAAGATGCCGCGCGATTTTGCCGTTTTCCTCTCAGAGATGATCCGCAATCCCGACGAGGTCCGCGCCATCGCGCCCTCCTCCTCCGCAACGGCACGGCTCATGACCCGCGGTGTCGAGGATGTGTCCGGCCCCATCGTCGAGATCGGTGCGGGCACAGGCGCTTTTACCCGCGAAATCCTTGCGCGTGGTGTCGATCCTTCGCGGCTGACACTCCTCGAACTGAACCCACGCTTTTGCGTCGAGCTTTGCGAGAAATTCCCCGGAGTCCATGTCATCAACCGGCCTGCCGAAGACATCCGCGACATCGGTTTGCGCAACATCGGCGCCGTGATTTCCGGCGTGCCCGTGCTGGCCAAACCCGCGCTGCAACGCGCTGTCGTGGGCCGCGCCTTTGAGGTCATGGCAGAGGGCGCGTTTTTCACCCAGATCACCTATGCCAACTCCTCCCCGATCACGCCGGAGATGCAGGGCGAGCTTGGCCTTGTGTCTGAGAAACGTGGCACGATCTGGGCCAACCTGCCGCCCGCGCGCGTCTTCGAATACCGGCGTCGCGTCAGTTGAGGCGCTCACAGCAAATCAGGGCGGTCTTTTAGCGCTATCACTTTGATGTATGCCTGCGTATACATTGCAAGCCCCTGCCCGAGGCCTTATAGCCAAAGCAATCTTTGGCATAGCATGGGAGAGTGCCCCGATGACCACCCGTACCGAAACCGACAGCTTTGGCCCGCTCGAAGTTCCTTCCGACAAATATTGGGGCGCACAGACCCAGCGCTCGATCATGAATTTCCCCATCGGGTGGGAACGTCAGCCGGTGCCGATCATCCGCGCTCTGGGCGTGGTGAAAAAGGCCTGTGCGATGGAAAACATGGCGCAGGGCAAGTTGGCGAAAGAGCTGGGCGACGCCATCGTCGCCGCCGCCACCGAGGTGATCGAGGGCAAATTCGACGACAACTTCCCGCTCGTCGTCTGGCAGACCGGCTCCGGCACCCAGTCCAACATGAACGCCAACGAGGTGATCTCGAACCGCGCGATCGAAATGCTGGGCGGCACGATGGGCTCGAAAGACCCTGTGCACCCGAACGATCACTGCAACATGGGGCAAAGCTCGAACGACACCTTCCCGACCGCCATGCACGTCGGCATCGCGATGCAGGCGCGTGACGTCTTGCTGCCTGGTCTCGAAAAACTCGCCGCAGCGCTCGAAGAAAAAGCCGAGAAATTCAAAGACATCATCAAGATCGGCCGCACCCACACCCAGGACGCGACGCCGCTGACGCTGGGTCAGGAATTCTCCGGCTACGCGCATCAGGTCCGCATGGGCATCAAACGCGTCGAGATGTGCCTGCCCGCAATCTACGAATTGGCACAGGGCGGCACGGCTGTCGGCACCGGGCTCAACACGAAAAAGGGCTGGGCGGAAGCCGTTGCCAAAAACATGGCCGAGATCACCGGTCTTCCGTTTGTGACCGCGCCGAATAAATTCGAAGCCTTGGCCGCGCATGACGCCATGGTGATGTTCTCCGGCGCGTTGAAAACCGTCGCGGCCTCGCTGTTCAAAGTCGCCAACGACCTGCGTCTTCTGGGCTCCGGCCCGCGTTGCGGTCTGGGCGAGCTGATCCTGCCGGAAAACGAACCGGGCTCTTCGATCATGCCGGGCAAAGTGAACCCGACCCAGGCCGAAGCGCTGACCATGGTCTGCGCTCACGTCATGGGCAACGACGCCGCCGTCGGGTTTGCCGGTTCGCAAGGCCACTTCGAGTTGAACGTTTACAACCCGATGATGTCCTACAACGTGCTCCAGTCGATGCAATTGCTGGGCGACAGCGCCTCCGCCTTCACCGACAACATGGTGGCGGGCATCGAAGCCAACGAGCCGCGTATCGAGAAGCTCCTGCACGAAAGCCTCATGCTGGTGACCGCTCTCGCGCCGACCATCGGCTACGACAACGCCACCAAAGTCGCGAAGACCGCGCACAAAAACGGCACGACCCTCAAGGAAGAGGCGATCAAGCTGGGCTTTGTGGACGAAGAAACCTTCGACCGCGTGGTGCGCCCGGAGCAGATGATCGGCCCGAAGGACTGATTGGTTCGGACTGATCCGCTACGCGCGAAACAGCGTTTCCCTACGCTGAAAACATGACACATTAAAGTGAAGGCGATCCTCGGGTCGCCTTTCTTTTTGCGCGACGGAAGGCGGCGGGGAGGGACGTATCAGAGGCTCAATCAAACAGGAGACCAACTATGAAAACCCTTCTTGCAGCCCCGCTTCTCATCACCCTTGCCCTGCCCGCCACGGCACAGGGCCGCTTTCCGGTCGAAGACATCGCCAAGGATCTGGGCCTCACGAAACAGGAGCTAACCCAATGCTTCAAAGCCAACCGTCCCTCGCGCGAAGAGATGAAAGCCGCGAAGCAACGTTACAAAGCGGGTGAAGCCGCCGCGCCGAATGGCGCGCGCCCGGAAATGGTCGCCTGCGTCCAGACCCACAACCCGGAGATCACCACCGCGCGCTACGAAGAGGTGATGCGCTCCTACGCGCCTCAAAACTAAGGACAAATCGCGCCTTGCGAATGACCTGCGGGACTGTGATCGCCCGTGGGTCCTCAAAGCGCATAACCTGTGACAGTCTGGCGGCATGTATCGTCGCCAGATTCTCAAAGCCGCCTCTGCGGCCCTCGCCCTTACCGCCCTTCGCCCCGCATGGGCGCAGGGCAACTCCCTCTCCGATCACATCGCCGGTCTCGACCAACTCCAGTCCCTGCAAGTGCAGCGCGGCACGGAGGTGATCTTTGCCGAGGCCCCGGCGCGGTCCGAGGGCTATTTCGGTGCGCTGATGGAGCTTTTGGACGGGCCAATTTGGGCACTGGCGTAAAACCCGCCCCTGCGGTAACATCACACCCCATGAGCACCGATAACATCACCAATCTGAACCAGTTTCGCAAACAGAAAGCCCGCGCGGACAAACGCGCCGAGGGCGATCAGAACGCCGTGAAATTCGGACGCACCAAGGCGCAAAAAGCCCTCGAAGAGGCGCAGAAGGCCAAGGCGAAATCGGAATTGGACGCGCATAAGCGAGACGACACATGACCGCGCTCTTGATGGGCCGCCCAGTGAAACGCTCGTTGACACTCCACGGCCACCGCACCTCTGTATCACTCGAAGAACCGTTCTGGCGCGCCTTTCGCGGCATCGCGAAGGAACGCGACATTCCGGTCAATGTGTTGGCCGCCGAAATTGACGAGCTGCGCGGTGTGGACAGCGGGTTGGCCTCCGCCATCCGGGTTTATGTGCTAGATTACACTCAGAAAAAAGCCCAACTCGGCGATTGAGACGCCACAGCCAGACGCAGGGCTTTGCGGGCCGGCCCCTGCCCCAGACGTCCGTCCAGAACCGCATCCGGGTCTTTGGCCGCCTGTTTCAAAACCGGCAAATGCATCACCGCGTCAATCATCGGCGCACGGGCGGTTTTCGGCAATTTGCCCAACTGCTGCGCGCCCCAACGACCCTGTTCCAAAGCCTCTTTCGCAAGCTCTGAGACTGCCTCAGGACGCCCATCAACGAGCGGAATCCGCCCCGCCGATTGCAACCCCGGAATGGCCATCAGATAGCGCGCCAGCCCACCTGCGTAGCCCAGAGCGTTGAGTGCTTTGGTCGCCGTCTCAGGCGCCCCCAAAAGCCGTGCAGAAAGATGCATCGGGATGGCGTAGCTGTTGTGCAGATAGGTTCTGAGCGCCGCCGCATCCTCATGCGGGTCGCGATAAATGTCCCATTGCCGCGCGGTGACCGTGGCATCCAAAGCCTGCGCAGACGCCGTATCCAAAACCGCCGCCAGCGGTCCCGCCACCTCATGAGCGCGCGGCGCCTTGCCGTCGATTTTCTCCTGCAAAACATCGCGCCAGAACTGCAACCGCATCTCCGCGATCATCGCTTCTTGCGTGACCCAAGGCGCCTTTGCGACCTCAAGGCAAAAGGCATGGATCGGGAACAACACCTCGCGCGCCGCCAAAGGCGCGGCCATGGTGGCGCGGAACCGGTCTTCGTCGCCCTTTTGGACGATCTCTGCACAGGCCTGAACCGACATTATTCAGCCCCTAAAGCCTGCGCCCCGTCGCGCAGAAGTTTCCACAGAACCGCATCCAGAAGCGCCTCGAAAGACGCGTCTATGATGTTGGACGACACGCCCACGGTCGACCAGCGACGGCCAAGGCCGTCCTCAAAGTCGATGATGACGCGGGTGCGCGCCTCGGTGCCGCCATTGGTGATCCTGACTTTAAAATCAACGAGTTCCATGTCGGTGATCATGTCGGAATAGGGTCCGAGATCTTTCACCAAAGCTTTCGAAAGCGCGTTCACTGGCCCGCCATCGCTGCCGTCGGCCATGATGCCTTCGGACACAGACAGATGCCGCTCGCCGCCGATGTTGACCACCACCGTGACCTCGGAAAGGTGGACCTCGCGGCCCTTGGCATCGCGGCGGCGTTCGACCGTGGCGCGGTAGCGCTCGACCTCGAAAAACGCGGGCATGAGGCCCAGCTCGCAGCGCGCTTCGAGTTCAAAGGACGCCTGCGCGGTGTCGTAGGAATAGCCCTCGCTCTCGCGCTGTTTGATGCGATCAAGGATGCGGCCAAGGTCGGCCTTCTCCGAGACTTCCAGCCCCATATCCGCCAGACGCGAGCGCAGGTTCGACTGCCCTGCCTGATTGGACATCGGCACGATGCGGGCATTGCCGACGGTCTCGGGCGGGATGTGTTCGTAGGTTGTCGGGTCCTTGAGAATGGCGGAGGCATGGAGCCCCGCCTTATGCGCGAAAGCCGAGGCGCCGACATAAGGCGCAGAGCGCAACGGCACGCGGTTCAGGATATCGTCGAGCATGCGCGAGGTTTTGACCAGGCTTTTCAGGGCGTCTTCGGAGACGCCTGTGTCGAGCGTCGATTTATACGGCTCTTTCAACAGGAATGTCGGGATCAGCGTCGTCAGATTGGCATTGCCGCAGCGCTCTCCAAGGCCGTTCAATGTCCCCTGCACCTGCCGCGCACCCGCATTGACGGCAGCCAGCGAATTGGCGACCGCATTGCCGGTGTCGTCATGGGTGTGAATGCCCAGATGCGTTCCCGGAATGCCCGCCTCGATGACTTTGAGCGTGATCTGATAAACCTCACCTGGCAGCGCACCGCCGTTGGTGTCGCAAAGCACGATCCAGCGCGCACCCGCCTTATACGCGGCCTGACAACAGGCGATCGCGTAGTCCGGGTTGGCCTTGTAGCCGTCAAAGAAATGCTCGGCGTCGAACAGCGCCTCGCGGCCTTGCGCCACCAGATGGGCGATAGATTTTTCGATGTTCTCGATGTTTTCCTCAAGCGTGATGCCGAGCGCCGTGGTGACGTGGAAATCATGGGTCTTGCCGACGAGACAAACGGAGTCCGTGCCCGCGTTCAACACGCCCGCGAGCACCTCGTCATTCTCGGCGGAGCGCCCGGCGCGTTTGGTCATGCCGAAGGCGGTGAAACGGGCTTTGGTCTTGGGCGCATCGGCGAAGAATTCGCTGTCGGTCGGGTTGGCGCCGGGCCAGCCGCCCTCAATGTAATCGAGGCCAAGATGGTCGAGCGCATCGGCGATCAGGTGCTTTTCCTCGGTGGAGAATTGCACGCCTTGGGTTTGCTGGCCGTCGCGGAGTGTAGTGTCGTAGAGATAGAGGCGGTCAGACATGGGTGGCCCCTTTTTCTTTCACCGGGACGCTTGCGGCCCGGTTCGCCCCCGACCCGCCCCCCAGGGCGGGGGCGATTGCGCCCCCACCCTCGTGCCGGGGGCAAACCTGCGTTCTTCTTATGACATTCATGACAACAGCCCCTCCAGTTTCGCCGCGTCTAAATTCGGCCCCGGTTCCAGCTCGACCCCGGTTTTCGACATGCGCACCTCGACACCCGCATCCAGAAGCGCGGTTTTCATCGCGTCAACGGCGGAGAAGTCTTTGGTTTCCATGGCGGTTTGGCGGAGAGAGGAGAGGTGATCGGCGTAGGCAGTCAGGTCCACGCCCGTTTCTTCCCAGCCACCTAGTTCTGGCGTCAGAAGGCCGAGAAGATTGGCGGAGGCAAGCAACACAGCCGGATCGTCGATCCCGTGCAGCACCGAAATCGCCCCCGCCGTGTTCAGATCATCAGCCAGCGCAGTGACCACTTCGGGCGCTGGTTCACTTGCGGCCACCCTATGCGTCATCTTGCGCCACTTCTTCAACGTCGCCTTCGCCTGCTCCGCCTTTTCCGCCGTCCAGTCCATCGGCTTGCGGTAGTGCGTCGAGAGGAAGACGAACCGGATCACTTCCCCAGGCACGCCCGGCATCCCGTCATGGCCGTCCAACAAATCCCGCACGGTAAAGAAATTGCCCAGAGACTTGGACATTTTCTTGCCCTCGACCTGCAACATCTCGTTGTGCAGCCAGTAGCGCGCAAACCCGCCCTGCGGATGGGCGCAGCAACTTTGCGCAATCTCGTTTTCGTGGTGCGGGAACATCAAATCGTTGCCGCCGCCGTGAATATCAAAAGTCTCGCCCAAAAGCTCATACGACATCGCCGAACATTCGATGTGCCACCCCGGACGTCCCCGGCCCCACGGGCTGTCCCAGCCCGGAAGATCGTCCGAGGACGGCTTCCAAAGCACGAAATCCATCGGGTTGCGTTTGTAGGGCGCCACTTCGACGCGGGCGCCGGCGATCATATCGTCGATGGAGCGGCCCGACAGCTTGCCATAGTCCTTATAGCTTTCGACGGAAAACAGCACATGGCCCTCTGCCGCATAGGCGTGGCCGCTCTCAACCAGCCCCTCGATCATCGTGATCATTGCACCGATGAACTCGGTCGCGCGCGGCATTTGATCCGGGTCCATCGCCCCCACCGCGCGCATGTCGTCGAGATACCACTTCGTCGTCTCATCGGTGATCTCGCGGATCGAGCGCCCGCTTTCCGCCGCCCGCGCGTTGATCTTGTCATCCACGTCGGTGAAATTGCGCACATAGGTGACGTGATCCGCCCCGTAAACATGGCGCAACAGCCGGTAGAGCACATCGAACACGATCACAGGCCGCGCGTTGCCGATATGGGCGCGGTCGTAAACCGTCGGGCCACAGACATACATCCGCACGTTTTTGGGGTCGATCGGCTCGAAAATCTCTTTCTTGCGGGTTTTCGAATTGGTGAGCTTGATCGTGGTCATAGCTAGTCCCTCAGGGTGTCCCCCGCGGGCTTATCAGCTTCCATTTCAGGTGAAAAGAGACCGGACCCGCGCGACGATGTCAGCGGATAATGCAGCAGCAGATAATGATGGCGGCACGGTTGGTCATGTGGGTCTTGTAACGCGGGTTTTCGCCCTTGCAAAGCCCTCATGTGAGGATCAGGGTGACGCTTATGACCCAGACGACATTCAGAGACCTCCACCGCCCCGGCCAGCCCTTTCTCCTCGCCAACGCCTGGGACGCCGGATCGGCGCGCGTGTTGGCGGGACTGGGCGCGCAGGCGATTGCCACCTCGTCGGCCGCACAGGCCTTTACCCTCGGGCGCCCCGATGGCGGCACGATCAGCCGCGACGAGGCACTGGCCCATGCGCAGGACCTCGTGGCCGCCGTCTCCGTGCCGGTCTCCGGCGATTTCGAGAACGGGTTTTCCAATGATCCCGACGAGGTCGCGCAGACCGTAAAACTGGCCTATGAGGCTGGATTGTCGGGGATTTCCATCGAGGACACGGCGTTTCCAAAGGCTGGCGCACGGGAGTTTGATCTGGCGGTCGAGTGTATCAAAGCCGCCGTGAGCGCCGCCCACGCCCTGCCCGGAGATTTCGTTTTGGTGGCCCGCGCCGACGGCGTGATGAATGGCGATTACGATCTGGACGAGGCCCTGCGGCGCATCCGCGCCTTTGACGCAGCGGGGGCGGATTGCCTCTACGTGCCCTGTCCCGGCACCATCGAGGACCTCAAAACCGTGGTGGCGGCCACCGGGAAACCGGTGAACGCCCTGCCCGTCGGTCCGCTGCAAAACCTCACCCGCGCCGATTTTGCCGCCCTCGGCGTGGCGCGCATTTCGCTTGGCTCTTTGCTGGCGCGATCCATTCACGAGCGGCTGATTTCGAACGCCGAAGACATCCTGAGCCAAGGCGTCTTTTCCACCTGCACCCCCGCCGGATCGGACCGGGTGGATGCGCTTCTCGCCAAAGGAGCCCGCCATGAGTGATCCCATTCACAACGTCCCGCAAGGCATTGAGCAGCTTTTGGAAATCATGCGCCGGTTGCGCGACCCGGAGGGCGGCTGTCCCTGGGACATCGAGCAGGATTTCGCGACCATCTCGCCTTACACCATTGAGGAGGCCTATGAGGTCGACGACGCCATCGCGCGCGGTGATATGGAGGATCTGAAATCCGAGCTGGGGGACCTGTTGTTCCAGTCGGTGTTTCAGGCGCAGATTGCCTCTGACAAGGGGCTTTTCGACTTTCACGACGTCGCGCAAGCAATTGCTTCCAAAATGATTTCCCGACATCCCCATGTTTTTGGTGACGAGAGCAATCAAAAGTCGCCCGAACAACAGACCAAGGATTGGGAGGTCGAAAAGGCCAAGGAGCGCGCGCGCCGAGGCGAACACCGGGTGCTCGACGGCGTGGCCATGGGCCTGCCTGCTTTGATGCGCGCGCAGAAGCTGCAAAAGCGAGCGGCGCGTGTGGGCTTTGACTGGCCGGATACCTCACATGTTCTGGACAAAATCCGCGAGGAAGCCGCCGAATTGGAAGAGGCGCGCGACAGGTTGACGAAAGACGAGGTCTTCGAGGAATTCGGAGATTTGCTCTTTGTCGTGGTCAATCTGGGGCGGCATTTGGGTGTGGACGCCGAAGAGGCGCTGCGTTCCTGTAATGCCAAATTCACGCGTCGCTTCAATGCAGTCGAAGACGAACTTAAGGCAAAAGGCAAGACCCCTGCGGATAGCGATCTTGCCGAAATGGATGCGCTTTGGGACAAAGCGAAGGCTGATGAGAAGGCGGCCCGAAAGCAAACGTGAGCTACGAGACCCCTTGACCTGAGTATTTTACTCGGATTTAACGAGCGCGACCAATAAAAGGAAGTCCCAATGACCGCGCTCAAACTCGCTCTCCCCCTGTCTCTCTTGGCCTCTTCTGCATTTGCAGACGTCAATGTCTATTCCTATCGCCAGCCGGAGCTGATCCAGCCGCTGGTCGATGCCTTCACCGAAGAAACCGGCATTCAGGTCAACGTGGCCTATATCGAAAAAGGTCTGACCGAACGCCTCAAGGCCGAAGGTGACCGCTCGCCTGCTGACGTGATCCTGACCGTCGACATCTCACGTCTGGCCGAGGCTGTCGAGGCTGGCGTAACTCAGCCGCTGATGACCGAAACGCTGTCGCAAAACATCCCCGCTGAATTCCATGACCCGGAAGGCAATTGGTGGGGCATCACCTCACGCGCGCGGATCGTTTACGCCTCGAAAGAGCGCGTCGCCGAGGGCGAAGTGACCACCTACGAAGACCTCGCCGATCCGAAATGGAAAGGCCGCATCTGCACTCGCTCCGGCCTGCACACTTATATGATCGGCCTGACCTCTGCCTATCTCGCACATCACGGCCCTGAGGAAACCAAAGCTTGGCTCGAAGGGCTCAAGGCCAACCTCGCCCGCAAACCCCAGGGCAACGACCGCGCACAGGTCAAGGCGATCTGGGCCGGCGAATGCGACATCTCTCTGGGCAACACCTATTACATGGGTGCAATGCTGGCCGATGAGGAACAGCAGGAATGGGCCAACTCTGTGCGCCTCGACTTCCCGCGTTTTGACGTCGAGGGCGGCGGCACACATGTGAACATCTCCGGCGTTGCACTGACGAAATCGTCGAAGAACACCGAGGAAGCCGTTCAATTCATAGAATTCCTGACCTCCAAACACGCGCAGGAAATCTACGCCGAGGTGAATTCCGAATACCCCGTCGTGCCGGGCACGGAAGCCTCCGACCTGGTGAAAAGCTGGGGCGAGCTGCACCCGGACAACATCCCGCTGGCGCGCCTCGCCGATGAACGCGCAGAAGCCTTGCGCCTGACCGAAGAAGTCGATTACGACGGCTGAGCCTCTGATCTCATGTGATCTCACGCGGTGAGGCCCCGGGCCTCGCCGCATTGGCGCCGCACGCCCTCCAGATTTGACCAAACACTCAATTTGGTCAAATCGACAGATTGACAGAGCGCGATCTCTGCCACATATGGGCACCAAACGCACCCTCCCGATCAAAAACGGTCGTTTTTACAGAAAATTCACCGGCGCCGTAGGGCTGCCTTAACCTTTTTGATGTCTTGTCCCGGCGAAAGACGCGGCAAGAGATCAAGACATGACCGACATGACAGAGCGCAAATTCGACATCGCGGTCCTCACCGCCGCATCGGCCCTCCCGCCCCTGACCCTCCGCGCGATGGAACAGGTGGATTTGCCGGGCCTGCTCGACATGATCCGTGACCTTCAAATGGTGACCAAGGATCAATTGCAGCTCGATGAGGATGCGCTGATCGACCTGCTCTATGCCTCCTCGCCTTGGGCCCGCGTTTTGGTCGCCGAGCAGAATGGCGATCTGATCGGCTACACCGTGCTGGTCGGCGGGCTGCAACTGAGCCCCATCGACCGCGCCATGCAGATGCATCACCTCTATGTCCGACCCGACTATCGCGGTGAAGGTGTTGCGCGCGCCTTGACCCAGGCGGCCCGGTCCGTGGCGCATCACCTGGGCTGTGGCACCTTGAGTGTCGGCATCCTGAGCACCTCGGAAACCGCCAAGGCCGCCTATCGCGCTGTCGGCTTCGCGCGCCCTTCCCTACGGTCTCCGCATTACGAAATGGCGCTTGCCTGAGCTTTGCGCTTGACAGGTGCCCCCGTGCCGCGCAGATTGCCACCCATGACACAGACCGCTTCCATGACTGTTTTTTATTGGACCGAGCTTACATAAGCGCGGCCTTTCAACATGGAACATTGAACAGCCGCCACAAGAGGCGGCTTTTTTCATGTCAAACTTCCCCTCCTGTGGCGCCCACAGGAGAAAAACATGACCCTACTGACAAAGATTACCACCCCGAAGGACAGCCTCACGATCCGACGCGCGCGTTGGGGCGACAAGGATGCGCTTTTGGAGATGATCCACGCGCTGGCACATCATCACGGCGATGAGCCGGAGCTGGACCTGCCCGGCCTCATCGATTTGATGCGCGCCGATCTGCCGTGGTTGCGGCTTTTGGTGGCGGAGCGCGATGGCGCGCTGGTCGGTTACGCCGGATTGGTCGGCGGTGTGCGCCTGCACCATGGCCAGAAAACGCTGGACCTACATCATCTTTACATCGCCAAAGAGGCGCGCGGCCAAGGCGTCGGGCGGGCGTTGATTGCCGAGGCGAAAGCCGCCGCCATTGCCATGGGATCCCACAGCCTGACGGTTGGCACGCAGGACCACAATCTGCTCGCACAGGCCACCTATCGTGCTTGCGGCTTTGAACCGCAAACCCTCACCGGCAAACGGTTTCAGATGATTTTGAAAGCAGATGAAGTCGCGCCTTAGAGCGCGATCACATCGACCCGCTGACCTTTGACGGCCAGACCAATCTCGCCGTTACACAGGCGCAGCGCATCGTCACCGAACACCTCGGCGCGCCAGCCCTTGAACACCGGCAGATCGCGTTTCCCGGCCGCGATCTGATCGAGATCGGAGGCGGAGGCAATCATCTTGGCGGCCACATTGAAGCGGTCGGATTTCGCCTTAAGCAACACCCGCAACATATCCGCCAGCGCCGGGTTCACCTGAAGCTTGTCTTTCGACATATCCAGCTTCGGCATCTCGGCGGCGGAGTAATTCGACGCTTTTTCAATCGCTTGCAGAATGCCGTCGGCAATCTCACCCTTGCGCGCTTCGCGCAGCAAAAGCCGCGAGCGTGACAGGTCTTGTGGCGTCTTGGGTTTCGTCGAGGCAAGCTCCAGCATCGCGTCATCCTTGTAGACACGATTACGCGGGATGTCCCTGCTCTGGGCGTAGAATTCGCGGAAGGCGGCAAGCTCTTTCACGGCTGCAAGGAATTTGCCGGAGCTGGTGCGCGTCTTGACCCGTTTCCAGGCGTCTTCAGGCTGGATCACATAGGTCTCCGGCGCCATCAGCACCTCAAGCTCCTCGGCCACCCATTTCTCGCGACCCTCGCGTTTGATCTCATCGCGCAGGAATTCGTAGATCACCCGCAAATGCGTCACATCGGCCAGCGCGTAGCTTTCCTGCGCTTGGCTGAGCGGCCGGCGCGACCAATCGGTGAAACGCGAGGTCTTGTCGAGGCTCTCCTTGGCGATCTTGCGCACAAGCGTTTCATAGCCCACCTGTTCACCAAAGCCACAGACCATCGCCGCCACCTGAGTGTCGAACAAAGGCGTCGGGATCACCTGACCCTGAATGTAGAAAATCTCGAGATCCTGGCGCGCGGCGTGAAACACTTTGACCACGTTTTCATCGCGAAACAGCGCATAAAGCGGCGCGAGATCGAGGCCCTTGGCCAGCGGATCGACCAGAACCGCATCCTCTTCTGCGTCACCAGGGACGGCGAGCTGCACGAGGCAAAGTTTGGAGTAATAGGTCCGTTCGCGAAGGAACTCGGTGTCGACCGTGACATAAGGATGAGCTTTGGCGCGGTCGCAGAAAGCCTCTAGGCCTTCGGTCGTGGTGATGGTGATCATGTTGTTTTCTTTTGCCAGCAGTGCGGGGTCATCCCGACGGGTTCATTCGTGATACGGGTTTTGGTTCAGAATGAAAAGAACAAAGGGGGCGCAGAACGCCCCCTCACCCCACGCTGCCCCTCTTTTGGGCGCGAAACCTTGGCTCAGGTGATCGGCAGGCTGCCCTTAGCCGCCATCATCAACTCGACCACATCGGGGGCCGTGATGATTTCATAGTCCGGGTCCATCTGCTCGGCGCTGAACCCGTTGTGGATCATGCAGGCCCCGCAAATGCCGATACGCCCGCCCGCCTCGAGGTAGGCTTTGACCAGATCGGCCACCGGCTCGAACGGCTTGCCGATGTCGATATCGTCGCAAGAGCCCGGCTGGCCCAGTTCGACGCCTTCGACCATCAGCAAAACGATGGAGCTATGCCCCATTTTCTGCGCGTTGAGCGCCATGGTGAAGGCCACAGTCACCTTGCCCGGGTTGGAGTGGCCGTCAAAAATTGTGGCAACGAAATCAGCGGTTTTCATGCGATATCCTTTCGCGACATAGACACGGGTCCTGAACAGACTCGCGTTATATTCTACATCCCGAATATATCTTTGAAAGGGCCGAAGGGATCACAGGCCCGCGACATCTCGCCCTACCAACACAGGCCCGAGTTTAGAGCGTGATCAGCTCTTTCTCACCCTGTAAAAACCGCTTGAGCACCGCCGGATAAAGGAGGTGTTCTTTCACCAGAACCTTTGCGGCCAGATCCTCCGCCGTATCCTTCGGCGCAATCGGCACCCGCGCTTGGCCAAGGATCGGCCCGCCATCCAGTTCCGCCGTCACCTCATGCACGGAACATCCGGCCTCGGCGTCACCCGCCTCAATCGCGCGCTGATGGGTGTGCAAGCCTTTGTATTTCGGAAGCAAAGACGGGTGAATATTGAGCATCTTTCCGGCGTAATGCGAGATAAATGTCGGCGTCAGAATGCGCATGAACCCGGCCATGGCGATGGCGTCCGGCTCATATTGGTCAATGACGGAAATCAGATTTTGTTCAAAGGCTTCTCGGTCGCCTTTAAAGTCGCGATGGTCCACCACTTCGGTCGCGATCCCCATGTCAGCGGCCTTCGCCAACCCGCCTGCAGAGGGCACGTTGGAGAGCACCAGACAGGGGCGACCGGGATGGTCATCCTCCATCATGGATGTCGCCAGCGACACCATATTGGAGCCGCCGCCGGAGATCAGGATCGCAACCTTTTTGGGGCTCACGACTTTGGAGGTCACGACAAGGCGCCCTCATAGGTCACACCATTGCCGGTGGTCACCTGACCGAGGCGGTAGACGGTTTCGCCCTCGCCGCTCAACAGCGCGGTCAAAGCCTCGGCCTCCGCCGCGTCACAGACCACGATCATGCCGATCCCGGCGTTGTAGGTCTTGAGAAGCTCATGCTGCGACAGGCCTGCGGTGTCGACCAGCCATTTGAAGACAGGCGGCAATGTCCAGGCCGTCAGGTCGATGTCCGCACCCATGCCGGTCGGCAAAACGCGCGGCAGGTTTTCGGTCAGACCGCCGCCGGTGATATGCGCCAGCGCATGAACGCCGCCTGCACGGATCGCCTTGAGCACCGGTTTGACGTAAAGCCGGGTCGGCTTCAAAAGCTCTTCGCCCAGGGTCGCATCCGAGAACGGCGCGATGTCGGACCATTTGTAGGTGGAGACCTCGACGGTTTTACGCACCAGAGAATAGCCGTTGGAATGCACACCATTGGAGGCCAGCCCCAAAAGCACATCGCCCTCACGCACGCCGGACGGCAGGTCGGAACCGCGCTCCATCGCGCCCACGGCAAAGCCCGCAAGATCGAAATCGCCATCCTCATACATGCCCGGCATCTCCGCCGTCTCGCCGCCGATCAAGGCACAGCCGGACTGCGCACAGCCTTCCGCAATGCCTTCGATCACGGCGGCGGCATTATCGAGCTTAAGCTTGCCGGTCGCGAAATAATCGAGGAAGAACAAGGGCTCAGCGCCCTGACACACAAGGTCATTCACGCACATGGCAACGAGGTCGATACCAACAGTTTTGACATTGTCGGTGTCGATCGCAATACGCAGCTTGGTGCCGACGCCATCGGTCGCCGCGACGAGGATCGGGTCCTCATAGCCCGCGGCCTTGAGATCAAACAGCGCGCCAAAGCCGCCAAGCCCGGCCATCACGCCCGGACGCGCGGTCTTTTTCGCCGCCGGTTTGATGCGTTCGACAAGCTCATTGCCCGCATCAATATCCACACCGGCGTCTGCATAGGTCAGACCGTTTTTCCCTGCGGTGGTGCCCTGTGTCATGGCGCTACGATTCCCCTGAATGACAAGATGACGCTCGTCTACGCGAAAGCCGATCAGAAAGAAAGTCCATAGGTCTTTCCCTGCGCTCAACGCTTGCGCGGTCCCGGCATGCGCGACATAATTCGCCCATTGCCGGGGGCGATGGTGCAAAATTTCAGAGCGTTTTTACACTGTGAAACAGATCAGGGATTGGGGGCCTGTGTCTATTCATGGTTTTCGGATCAAAATGAGGGCTTCTCCTCAATAGCGAGTTTCATTACGATTGCCTTTGCAATTTGGGCCATCCCCACGGCTCTTGTAAAAATGTACCGTTTCCTCAAACGTCCCAAACACACGCTTTTGGCCGATATGTCGGACCCGAACCGCTGGCATTTGGCCACGGAACGGCTGAAACATCTCGCGGGGACACAGGATGTCTCTCACGCAGTCGCCCACGCAAACGACCGCCCGCAAACAGCGTTTCGCGCCTATCAAATCCGCCTCAACCGCCTTTTGACCTTTACCGAGGCGTGGTTCGGTGGCGTGTTTTCATTGCAAAGCTTCTTTCTCTGCCTGACCCTCGCCTATCTCTATCCGATTGTGTCGGCCCTGCTCACATGGACCGTCACAGGCGCCGGAACACTGGGGGGAGTTGAAATCTCAACGGCCGCAGATCTCACGCTATGGGGCAGGGTTGGGAGGTTGGGCCTGCTGTTTATCGGGTGGGGCGTGGCGTTGTACGTCTTTACAAATGCAGAGAGATTTTCGATCTGGGTCAAAGAAAAATTTACCCCTATTTCACTATGGCTTGACCCACGGGATGGTTTTCTGGCGAAGGCATCCCGTGGGTCAGTTGAGGTTTTGGCCTTTGCCATTGCCTTTGCCATTGCCGTTGCCATTGCCGTTGCCGGTGCCTTTGCCGGTGCCATTGCCTTTGCCATTGCCGGTGCCGTTGCCATTGCCGGTGCCATTGCCGTTGCCATTGCCGGTGCCGTTGTCGGTGCCGTTGCCGTTGCCGTTGCCGTTGCCGACTCCAGTCTTCTGTTTTTCTTCGCCCTCCTCCCCGTGACCAACGCTTTTGCCGATTTCCTTTCCCTCTCGATCACACGCCTGTTCCTCAAAAAAATTGCCCATGAAAAAGGCGCAGGCGCGCGGTGGTTTTGGGAGATACTCATCGACATCGTCATCGCGATTTTCTGCCTCTTTGGCTTGGTCATCGGGATATGTGCCTTGCTCGATCTCTGGCCTACTCTCCTGCCTGACCGGTTCCCCCTACCCTTCGATTGGCGGCTCTATCGCGCGGAGGTGTTGGACAATTGGCAACATGGCGTGATGCTGTACACCATGGCCGCGACCACGCTTTTGCCCACCTTGATCCATGTGACGCTCGGCACCTGGGCGATTGCGCTCCATCGGCCCAAAATGGCCGCCGAGTTGATCGAAGAGATGCGCGGGCTTGAGGCCAGAGGCATCGCCACTTGGGGCAAGGTTCGACAGGCAGAAAAAATCACACCGCTGAAAAGCCGCCTGCACAAAGCCTATTTGGGCGGGATCACCAAGGCCGCGCTGGCGGCTATTTTTGTGACGGCGGTGTTTGCGCTCTTGATCTGGCGCGGAATGGTCCTTTTGGCCGCATGGGGCATCCCACCCTTTGCACTGTGACCTGCGGGAGGCAGACAGGAAGGCTCTTGACCCCGCCCCACAACTCAGACTAGTCACAGCGTCAGGACAAATGTCCGATGGCGGGCCTGTAGCTCAATTGGTTAGAGCAGAGCGCTCATAACGCTTTGGTTGCGGGTTCAAGTCCTGCCGGGCCTACCAAAAATCCATATAATCAACCGCTTAACCCCAAAGTGGATGACACCAAAAGTGGTGCTTCCCCTTGCGTTCGATGGGGGCAATGCGAGGCGGTCTCCCCAACACATCTTAGGAGCTTTCTCCCACAGAGCCGAGGCGCCAGGCCAGACAGTCCGACAGATAAGTCCGCGCATCCGCCGAAAGCCTGGAAATGCCCGCGTGGCGTGCCAGATCGAGAACCGGATCATCGCTCTGCGTCAGTTCGGTCAGATGACGGTCATAGAGCTCCGCGATTTCCGTGCGCGAGATGTCCCGGATCGACCGGTTCATCCCCGGACGGAAGCTCACCCTCTCGGCTTTCCTGCCCGCGGCCCAGAGGAAATCAACGCCGTCCTCGCGATGGATCTCGATCTGGGCAAGAGCTTTGGACACCTGATCCGAAATGCGCCGTCCGGTCCGTTGCCAGCCATGCATCCCGGACACGCGTTTGCCCAGCAAGGCGAGTGGCATGGGGCCTTCGCGATCGACGACATCCGCAATCAGGCGTTCCAGCACAGGGATGTAATCCGCCTCGTAGAACCTGTCGGGGTCGGGCGTGATCTCCCCCGCCCCCGCTCGGCCCATGACCGCAGGCGGTGCTGCTTGTGCGAATTGTGGCTCTGGATGGGCTGGCTCACGTGACAGGAGACTTTGCTCACCGATCACGCCCGTCCCGCCAGTCTCGGGTGCACGGCCCCCCGGCCCAACACTGTCCTCTGCCGCAGCGATCTCCTCACCCGCATCCTGCGCTCTCTTGGCAGCGCGAAGAGACTCCTCTTTGGCCCTCTTGGCACGATCCGCCTCCAGATGCGCCGTCAGGGCCATGTGGATACGCTCGACCACGGCCGCAGGATTGCGGAACCAGTCAGCCGACCAGATCCGAAAAATAGTCCAGCCGAGATTTTCAAGCACCGCCTGGCGCACCTTGTCCCGGTCACGCGCGGTCGCCGAGCCGTGATAGGTCGCGCCATCGCATTCGATCCCGGCCAGATAGACCCCTGCATGATCCGGATGTACGACGCCAAGGTCGATCCTGTATCCAGAGACGCCGATCTGCGGGCGCAACTCCCAGCCTTTCGCCTCAATCGCCTGTTTGATCGCGGCCTCGAAGACATTCTCCACCGGACCGAGTGACCCGTCATCCTGCGCTGGAAGCGCCACCGGGCCACGTGCGGCAAAATCCAGAAATCCCTTGAGATGACGGACCCCCATGGCCTTGGTTCGGGACAGATCAATCTGATCGGCGCGGATCGAGGCAAAGACATGCAATTCGGCCCGGGCGCGCGTCACCGCCACGTTCAGGCGCTTTTCGCCACCATCGCCGTTCAACGCCCCAAAAGCCATCGACAGCTTGCCCGCGTGGTCAGGTCCAAAGGTGATCGAGAACAATATCACATCCCGCTCGTCGCCTTGAATGTTTTCCAGATTCTTGACGATCACCGGCTCCTCCCGCGCGTCCTCAAAGAACCATTCCAATTCAGGATTCTTGCGGCGCTCCTCGTCAAGCAGGTCCAGGATCAACCCCTGCTGTTCCGCATTGAAAGTGATGACCCCAAGCGTTTGCCGCTCCTCCTCCGGCAAGGTCAGCCAGTCGTTCAGGCGGCGCACGGTCATGCGGACGATGGCGCGGGCCTCCGCCTCGTTGGTGCGTCCCTGACCACGGCCATAGAGACCATCGACCTGATGCAGCCTGACGGCTTCGGAGGCGGTCGATGGGGAGGGAAAAGTCACCAGCCGGCCACCGTAATAATGCCAGTTGGAAAAGGCGATGAGCGCCTCGTCCCGGCTTCGATAGTGCCAATCGAGCTGCTGCGTCGGAATGCCCGCTGCGGCGACCTCATCCAGAATCGACGCCAGATCGCGTTCGACCTCTGGAAGATCCTGATCGCCGCCATCGCTGCGTCCGAAGAAATTCGTTGGCGGCAATTGCTTGGGATCGCCCACGATAATCGCCTGCCGCCCTCGCGCAATCGCCCCGATGGCATCCCAGGTGGTGATCTGGGACGCCTCGTCGAAGATGACCACGTCAAACGCCGCTTGCCCGGCAGGCAGGTATTGCGCCACTGAGAGAGGTGACATCAGCACACAGGGTGCGAGTTTCGTGAAACTGTCAGGCATTTCCGAAATCAGCGTTCGGATCGGCATGCTGGGCCGTTGCAAATTGAGCTGATGCCGCAATGTGCCAAGTTCCGAACGCTTTGCGACGGCATCCTGAGACGGAAGCCCATGCCGGATACGGGCCAACACCTGCGCCGCGGCCATCTTTGTCGCCCGTTCATCAAGTGCCCGGAACCGTTCGATCGCATCCTCATGCGTCCAATGCGAAAACCCGCGCAATTCAGGCTGCGCATCCATGGCCAGGGGCAACCACCAATCCGCATAGGCCGACACGAAAGCCGCCTCGGTATCGCGCGTGATCCGCCCGTCCTCAAGGGCCAGAACCAGAGGCTCCAGCCCCGCCCCACGGGCCTGCTCTCTGACCTCGACCCAACGTGTCCAGTCCTGAAGATGCGCCTTGTTGTCCACGATCTCCTGCAAGGAGGAGATCAACTCTGTCAGCGCCATCGCCTCGGGTGCAGTTTGCGCGACAGCCGCGAACGCCGCCGCATGTTCGCTCCAATGCGCATAGCTCTGTTGGAACGCGGCAATTGCGTGCCGCACATCTCCCGATCCGCGTCGCGCGAGGCTCCGGCATGTATCCTCCCAACGGGCGGGCTCCGCAACGGCGGGTGAAACATCGGTGAACACCGCCTTCAACGCACGCGCCTGATCAATCCAATCGGCCAGACGCGCGACCTCCGTCTCCACCCCCTTGACCACCGGGCATCCGCTCAGGGGATGCGCCTCGATCTTGCTGCGCGCGCGGTCAGCATCGGCCAAAGCGGCGATGTCAGTTTGTGGATCCGCCTGACCGCCCTCGGCATAGGTCTGAAGCAGCTTGCGCACCGAGGATTTCGCAAACGCCCCGAAGGGCCAGATTTTCGTCTGCGCAAGCCGCCAATTGGCATCGAGTTGCTCCAGAGGCATCGCATCGAGCCGATCCATCGGATAGCGCGCCGACATGCGACCAGCGGCAGTCGCGTAACCTGCGAGCTGTTCCTTCAGGGTCTCGGCCTGCGCCTCGATCTCATCGAGATCGCGCGACAGCGCCCAACTTACATCCTCGCCCGTTTCAGGCACCGTGGCGAGGCGGCGCAAAAGCTTCACCTCAGAGGCCGCGCCCTGCCCTGTCCAGCCCAGACCGGCCTGATCCGCCAGAGCCTGCGCCACCTCCGACAATGCGCGGGTCGCGTCGCGCAACTCCGCGCTCCGTTCAAGCAGCTCCGCCTGCCAGCCAAAGGACCAATCCTGCGCCTGCACGAGCGGCAAAGGCGCGCGATCCGCGACGATGTCACGGCATCGCCCCAAAGCCTCCGCCAGATGTCGCAGATGGCTGTAGCTTTCCGCGTCATGGGCGTCCTTGTTGGCAAATGTCAGGCTGAAAGGACGATCATCGCCCGCAGATGTCCCGATCGCCTGGAAGACACTGAACCCTTGCGTGCCCGTCGCATGAAGCGCCGTCACATAGCTGTTCAACTGGTCTCGGGTGACGGACAAATCCTCTGTCACCTTGATCCACTCGTCCTCCGAGGCATTGCTCGCCCGTGCCCAACTGCGGCCCAGCTGCGTGAGCACCGATTTTCGGTCCGCCTTGTTCGAATGCAGCTCCAGCACCGCATCGCCAAGCCCATGCGAGGCCAGACGGCGTTGCACCACGTCGAGTGCCGCCGATTTTTCCGCGACGAAAAGCACCGTTTTCTGCATCGCGAGACATTGGGAAATGATATTGGCAATCGTCTGGCTCTTGCCGGTCCCCGGCGGTCCGATCAGGACGAAATCATGCCCCTCCTGCGCCGCCAGCACTGCGGCAAGCTGGGACGAATCCGCGGGCAGCGGCGTGAACAGGTCACGGGGCGCAAGCCTGCGGTCGACATCCGCCGCGCGCGGCAGGCCGGGCGCATCCTCCGCCAGAAAGGGCTCCGCCGGGCTGTCGACCAGATGCTTCACCAAAGCACTCTCGCGCAGGCTGTCGGTTCGTTCGACCAAATCCTTCCACATCAGGAACTTGGCAAAGGAAAAGGTCGACAGGGCCAGATCTTCCACCACTTCGAACCCGGCGACATCGCGCACCTTGCGCCGCATGATCTCGAAAATCCGCGGCAGATCAAAGCCGCTTTCATCGCGCGGCAGATCGCCTTCCAATTCGGGCACGTTCAGGTCGAAATCGCGCTTGAGAAATTCGAGCAGCGTGGTGTTAAAGCGCACATCGTCCTCATGATGTGCGATCACGAATTCCGATTGAGCTGACTTGCGGGAGATTTTCACAGGCACCAGCAGCAGAGGGGCGCGGTAGCTGCGCGTCTCGCCCTCGGATTTTTTCCACCGCAGGAAACCTGCCGCCAGAAACAGCGTGTTGGTGCCCCCCTCCTGCATGTCGCTTTTGGCACGACGGTGCAGCTCCAGCAGGCGACGCTCGGCATCCTTGCGGCTCAGCGGGACGGCAATCTGACCTTTTGAAAAGGCGTCTCTCGCGACCTCTTCAAGGAGCCGGGGTTCATCATTGGCCAACAGGTCACGCGTTCCGACCGGGTCTTCGTCCTTCAACGCCAGCGCGCGGAATGTCTTGCCATCGGCCAACTGGTCCTCCAGTGCCGAAACATCCGGGCACAGGAACGGCAAGGTCTGTTTGCTGTCCCTGAAATTCAGCAACCGATTGCGCAGTGAAAGATCCAGAAGCTTGCGCTGCCACCGCGAAATCCGGTCGGCGGGCGTGGACGGCTCATCCTCGATCAACTCTCCCGGCAACAGGCCCAGATCCAAAGCCCGAGGCAAGGCTGCGGGGCTTGTCGAGACCTCCTCCGTCGCGCTCGCCATCTCAGCCCTATGACTGGCGAGAGGCCGAATACGCGCCGCACGCGCCCGCCGGATATCAACGGCCATGGTAAAACCGTGCTCGTTTCGTTCCGCCGTCAGATCGCGCGCTGTTTCAACCGCCTCCTCAAAGCCGACACTGGGCCGTTTGGTGAGCAAAGTGGTCTCCATACTCACGAATTCGCGGGCATCAATCGCCTTGCGGACCGTCATCACATCCGGCTCGCTGATGGAGCCGAAATCTCTTTCGGTCAGCCACACCCCGGTCCAGGCATGGCCTTCGGAGAACAGCACGACGGGATTGAGCCCCGCCGCCTCGAAACAGCCCGCCAAAAGAAGGGCACTGTCGAGACAGGTCGCGAGCCCCTCGGATTTGATCCGCCCCGGATCGCGGATCTTCTGGCCAAGCCGTTCGAAACTCGCCGGCGGTACGGCGTAAGTCAGGCCAAGCCCGGTGGCCGCCGACCAGATGGCCCCGGCCAGCATCCATGCGCGGGCCGGATCGCGCGACTGGTAGCCATCCATGCTGCCGCTCTGCCCTGCGGCCTCCAACAATCGGCTGGCCTCCTTGAGGATCCCCGCAATGACTGCATCATTGGGCGACACGAAGGCGGCAAGCAAATGCGCCATCTCGCCGACGCCGCCCCATTCGTCGCGCGCGAGCAATTCGACCGGACGGGCCGCCTCCAAAAGCCTCTCCTCACCTTGACGCACCACAAGCCGCAGCTCTCCCCACTCGGCCTCGTTGAGCCCACCGAGGAGGATCGGGTCCAAAGGTATATCCAGATCGCGCAGGTCTTGGTGCTGCCCCGGAGCAAGACGATCCAGCGTCCAGCTCTTGGGGCGGATCAACCCGGGGCGACAGCTCAACTCGACTGTGATGTTCTCGACTGGGTCCTCAGAGTGGTTCCGCAAAAGCAGTTTCGTCACCACCGAAACACCATTCTGGGCGGAAGCGAAATTGACTTTCTCGGCGACGCAAAGCTCAACGACGATCCCGTCCTGCGCCTCTTCTTCAACCTGATCGAATGACATACTGGAAAGTCCTAGCTCTAAATATCCGAGATCAGTCAGGCATAAGGGGGGCAGGTCTGTCAATTCGACCTGACAATTCGGCCTGACAATTTGACCTGTCAATTTGACCTGTCAATTCGACCTGAAGGCCGACAACACATCAGCGCCCCTTCAGAACAGATATTTCCTGTTGTTCCAGACCCGGAAACTTGGTTCAGTCAGTGAGGAAGGAACGCGCATTTGATAAAAATCTTACATACAGCTGACGTCCATTTGGATTCACCGCTCAGATCTCTCGCGATCAGGAATTCAGCCCTTCGCGATGTTGTGGCAACCGCAACCCGGACCTCTTTCAGTCAGCTGGTCGATGTCGCGATTTCCGAGGGTGTTGCGGCGCTTCTCATCTCGGGCGACCTCTTCGACGGAAAAGAACGCAGCGCCAGAACAGGCGCCTTTCTGATCGGCGAGCTCGATCGCCTCGGACAGGCGGGGATCCGGGTGTTTTACATCAAGGGGAACCATGACGCGGAAAACCCGATCACCGGCGCATTGGACCTGCCCGCGCATGTCCATGTTTTCGATGCTCGCGGCGGCAAGCAACAGCTGGCTGAGGACATCTGGATTCATGGTGTGAGTTTCGCGGACCGTCACGCCCCCGACAGTTTGCTCCCACGGTTTCATGCGCCCGTGACGGGGGCGGTGAACATTGCCATGCTGCACAGCTCTCTTGCGGGCGCCAGCGGCCACGACATTTACGCCCCTTGCCTTGTTGCTGACCTGATCGCCTCGGGCTTCGACTACTGGGCGCTTGGACACATCCACAAGCGACAGGTCCATTCAGAGGCCCCTTGGGTCGTTATGCCCGGCATGCCACAGGGGCGTGACATTGGTGAATCCGGCCCCAAGTCAGCGACGCTTTTGACAATCGAACATGGCAAGATCGAGGTGCGTGAAGTGCTCAGCTCTGTGGTCGAATTCGTTCAAACCACGCTGGACGTGACCCATGTCACCAGCGACGATACGTTGCGCAGGATGCTTCGGCAGCACCTCACCGAGATTCGACAAAAAATCACATCGCCTGTGGGGGTCGTGCGCTTGCGTTTGACCGGACGCCCGCCGCGCTATTGGCAGATCATCCGGGACAAGGACATCTGGGACGAACAGGCGCATGAGCTTGCACAGGCCACCGGCGCGCTGTGGATCGACAAATTTCAGGTGGATCTTTTGCCGCCCGAAACCGAGACAGATACAAATGGTGCAAGCGAAGAGCTGGCGCACACCATGTCCTTGATCCGCAAAGAACCCGGATTTATCGCCATCGCCCAGGAAGAGATCGAAACCGTCCTGCAGGATCTGCCTGTCGCACTGCGAAACAGTCTTATGGGGGATGAAGCGACGCGCGACGCTCTTCTGGAGAGGCTGACCAAGGCAGGCGCCGATCACGTCCTGGCGCTGATGAAGGGGGTCGGAACCTGATGCGCATCCGACGCCTCAACCTCAATCGTTTCGGCCACTTCACCGAGAGGGAATTCAACTTTGGTCCTGCGCGCGAGGGCCGGGACTTTCATATCATCTACGGTCCGAATGAAGCGGGAAAGACAACCACGATGGAGGCCGCCCTGCGGCTCTTCTATGGCTTTGCGCCACGTGAAAACTACGCGTTCAAACATCCGCGCAGCAATCTTCAGGTCTCTGCCGAACTGGAGATCGACGGCGCCCCGCGCCACTTTACACGCCTGCCCAAGCGCAGCGGATCGCTGTTGGATGAAACGGGCACCCCCCTGCCCGAAACCGCCCTCTCGGCCCATCTCGCAGGCCTCGCAGAAGAGGACTACCGCCGGCTTCTCTGCCTGGACGACGAGACCCTTGAGAGGGGCGGCGAAGAGATTGCGAATGCCGAGGGAGATATTGGCCGTCTCCTCTTTTCAGCGGCCGCCGGCGTTGCCGATCTCAGTGGCGTTCTGGATGGCGTGCGCGAGCGCGCTGACGCGCTTTGGAAAAAACGCGGGCGCACGACCCGCATCGCCGAACTGAAACGCACCTTGAGCGAGGTGGAAAAGCAAATCAAAGACCATGACGTGACAGCCAGCGCCTGGAAAACCCTGAAACGTGACCTTCAGAAGGCACAAGAGGCGGAGCAGCGAGCGCGCAAGACCCGCGATGATCTGAATATTGCGAAGGCACATATGGAGGCACAGAGGCGCGCCTTGCCCCTTCTCTCGGAAATTTCTGAGCTGGAGGCCACGATTGCGCCCTTTTCGGCCTACCCTGATCAACTTGATTTCGATGCGGAGCGTCTGATCGAACTTCGCAGCGATCGTGGGATTGCCACACAGAACATCGACCGGCTGAGCCAGGAAATCGCAGCACGCCAAGCAGACCTGACAGAAGTTTCGGTTGACCCGGAGCTTCTCAAACTCGCGGCGGCACTTGACGCTCTTGAAGACCTCAGCGCACGGGATCGCACCGCTGGGCTCGATCTCGGCAGACGCGAGGAGGAACAGAAAGCGGCGGAAACAGCCATGAAGTTGGCCGCCCGCGATCTCGGGATCGCTGTACAAACCCCGGATCTTCAACGGCTGGTCCTGTCGAGTGCCGATATCGCGGCACTGGAGCGCGCCAGAGAGACCCTGCGCGGTGCCATGTCCCGAGCAGACGCCGAAGCCTCTGAGGTCTCCGAACTCAACGCGCGGGTGACATCCGCATCCGAGGCGCTCGAAGACTGCGCTCCGGCCACCGAGGATGCGCCTCGGGTTGCAGACATCCTGATGCGTTTCGATGCGGATGGTCTGGCCCCCGCACATGCCGCAGCCTTGCAGGCCATAGAGGCCGCGACGATCAGGGCCAGCCGGGCCCTCTCGGCCCTCTCGATTGCAGGCGTGCATTTCGAGCATCTGCCCGCCTGCCCGAGCTCACGCGCAGAGGCGACACTCTGGGCCGAGCGTCATCAGGACCTGCTCCGCGATCTGCGCACGACACAGGACAAACGCGATGCCCACCTGGAAGAGCTTGAGGCGCGCAAGGCTCAAGCCGCGGCGCTGACGCGTGACACCAAGATCGTCCCGGACGACGAAGCCCAAAAATTGCGGGCCCGGCGCGATGAAATGTGGTCGGCACACCTGGCCCGTCTGGACACCCGATCCGCCACCGATTTCCATGACGCGATGCATCAACACGACACGGCCTCCGATCTGCGCCTGACCCAGTCTCGCGATCTGGCGCAGCTTCGTGAGATCGGACAGGCCGAAGCCGTGGCGCGCGCGCGTGCTGCGCAGACAGACAAACATCTCGCCGCCCTTTCAGGGGAACGCACCGACATTGAGGCCGCTGTCCGTGAGGCCGGGGATCGGGTCGGGCTTTCGGGCGACATCACACCGGCCCTATGGCTCGATTGGGTGATCCGTCACGAAACCGCCGAAGACGAGGCACGCGCCCTGAGAGACACCACGGCCTCCTATCGTCAAACTCTCCAGCGCGCCGCGGCTCTTCTGACGGAGCTTGCTGAGGTTCTGCCCTTTCCTCCCACAGAGTTGGGCCACGCCCTGAGTGTGTCACGGCGCATGGCCGAAGACGACCGAAAACGTGCGGATGCGCGCACGAAAGCGGTGGAGGCCGTGCGACAAGCGCGGAAAGAACTGTCCCGGCGTGAAACCCGCTACAAAGAGGCACTGAAGGTCAGGACCGATGCAGACACGGCGTGGCAAGCCTTGGTCCGAGACCTTTTGGGGGACGCCCTGTCGCCGGAACGTCTGATGATCTCGCTGGAGCCCCTGCGCGATCTGTGTGACCACGAGAAGGCGCGCGCCGCAGCGGAGCGCCGGGTCAAGACGATGCGAGCAGACCAGGAACAATTCGCCCAAGAGGTGGACGCTCTGGCGCGCACCCATGATCTCGAACCCCGGACAACGGCAGCCGAGACATATGCAGCGCTCATGGCTCTGGCGGAGCAAGCGCGCAGGGACCGGGAGGCAGGCAGGAAACTCGAGACCGAGTTGGAAACCGCAAAAACAGAGAGAAGCCGAAACGAGGACAGACGGGATGCCATCGACCAAGAGGTCGTGGCGATCGCGGCGTTTTTTCCCGATCCGAACACCCTGCACGACATCGACGCCCTGCGTCAGGTCGCAACCCGCGCACAACAGGTGATCGACAATCGTGCGATGCGAGACAAACTCACACGCCAGGTCCTGTCCGATCTGGGCACGGCCGATCTTGAAGAGGCCCGCGCTCAGCTCTCAGAAACGTCGATCGCCGCATTGGAGTCCTGCCTCGACAGCAACGAATCCGATCTCACCCATGCTGAGGCAGAGCTGACCCGGGCCATCCAAACACGGGTCACGGCCGAACATGCCCTCGCCGAGATCAAGGGAGATGGTGCGGTTGCCTCTTTGGTCGAGCAGAAAGCGACACTGGAACTCCAGCTCGAAGACGCAGCTGTGGAGCACCTCGAGCTCTCCTTGGGGCATCATCTCGCCTCAAACGCAATCCGGCGCTATCGCGACAGTCACCGCAGCGGGATGTTGGCGGCGACGGAACAGTGTTTTGCCAGCCTCACGCAGGGCGCCTACCCGTCGCTGAGCACGCAGACCGACAAGGAGGCCGAGGTCTTGCTGGCGGTCGACAGAAACGGTGTCAGCAAACGTGCTGCGGAGATGTCGAAAGGCACGCGGTTCCAGCTTTATCTGGCCCTGCGCGCAGCCGCACATGAACAGCTCGTTGCGCAGGGTACGAAACTCCCGTTTTTCTGTGACGACATCTTCGAAACCTTCGATGAGGCGCGCACCAGCGCGGCGTGCCGTGTGATGGAAACCATCGGAACTCACGGACAAGCGATCTACCTCACCCATCATCGCCATGTCGTCGAGATCGCGATGACTGTCTGTGAGACGCCTCCGATGGTACATGAGTTGTAGATCATCCCTCTTACCATTCGAAAACACTGTCGCTCTTGCGGCGGGACCCTGCCGAGGCTTTGGGCGATAATTCCAGCGCTAAAACCTCTTGCGCGCTCCAGAGAACGCCGGTTTTCGGACCAAACTGCGATGCGCTTTCCCGTCACATCAATGGCCGCAAGCCTTGGTGCCACGGTTTCTTCGGTCATTGAAATGCTTTGAGGCCGTTCTTTCAAAGCCCAATATTCAGGGCAATGGATGCCAAACCGCATGGTCTTTGGGGCATTTTCAACCCGACCTCCACGGGCCCGGTTTCGGTCGAGGCGTGGAACGGATTTTTCACGACCTCTGTCCGCATGGGAATATGCTCTTCGACAAAGACGAAGCAGACGAGCAGGCAAGCACCCGGCTTTTTGAAAACGGCGGCCAAGCCATCAAAGCTGGGCTTCTCGCAACCAGACATCGCAAGACAGACATCGCAAGAATTGGCCGCGCCGCAATCGCAACCTTTGCTCCCGCCACAGATTTCGAATTCGCGAAAGACGTCAAAAAGACACCCGCGGGACACCTCTTTCAAACCCTTATAAGGCTCTGAAAGAGGTCTGGATTTAAACTTCAGGCAACTTGTGACACCTCATCCCAGTCGTTCTGCATCTGAACGCCCTGATCCTTCGCCATCTGGAACAGATCGACGAGTTGGCGCAAACGTTGCGCATCTTCGATCAAATTGGTGCTGCCCGCCGAGGTTTCTTCCGACATGGCGACATTTTGTTGGAGCGTTTGTTCGATCTCGAAAATCGCCGAGTTGATTTCCTCGATTCCCTTGGTCTGTTCCGAGGAGGCGCAGGAAATTTCGCCCACGTGAGACGAGATGTTTTTCACCATATCGGCAATCATCCGAAGCGCATCGCCGGCGCGATCGACCAGAGCGACCCCGTGTTTCACCTGCGCCTCGGACGACGAAATCAGATCGTTGATCTCATGCGCCGCGTTCGAAGAGCGCTGCGCCAATTCCCGCACCTCGCTGGCCACGACTGCGAATCCGCGTCCGGCATCGCCCGCACGCGCCGCCTCGACACCTGCGTTCAGCGCCAACAGGTTGGTCTGAAAGGCAATGTCGTCGATTACGTCGATGATCTTGCTGATTTTCTTCGACGACTCCTCAATCTCACTCATCGCGACCACGGTTTCCGACACGATCTGGGAACTCGACTGGGCCTTTTCATTGGTATCCTGCACCAACTTATCGGCATTCTTCGCACCATCGGCGGCCAGCCGCACCGAAGACGTGATTTCATTCACCGCCGTGGCGGTTTCCTCAAGCGCTGCGGCACTCGATTCCGTACGGCGAGACAGGTCGGTGGCCGCCTCCGAAATGCCATGCACATTGCAGACAATCGACTGAACCGCTTCACGGATCGAACCGATCAAACCGTTCAGCTTGGTCACCGTCTCGTTGAAATCACAACGCAGAGGCTCATAGATTTCGGGGAAAACCTCCGCCACGGTGGCGTCCAGATTGCCCTCAGAGAGCTTTTTCAGCCCCGCAACCAATGCGGCGGCCAATCCCGCCTTGGAGACCTCGGCCTCGATGGCGTGGGTCATTTCCTTTTCGATCAGATCAAGCTCGCGCGCGCTCCCCTGGGTGACCAGTCTTTGTGTCCCGATCAGCATCGGAACGACAACGTCAACAGCGACGAAAACCGCCGTGCCCAGAATGGCGGCAATAATTCTCATGCGAAGCGACATGGGGAGACAACCTTCTTAAAACATTGCCTGTTCACTGCCAGACAAGCCTTTAAGAATCATAAACGTGAATATGTTCCCGAACCGCCTTTTAACGCGCCAAAACAAGATCGGCCTTCAGCCCACCCAAGCTCGCGCTTTCTCCCAGCCGTAATGTGCCGCCATGCCGCCGCGCCACGTCATGGGCGATGGCAAGGCCCAGTCCCACGCCGGAGCCGCGATTTTGGTTGCGCGATTCATCAAGGCGCACAAAGGGTTGCAAGGCACGTTCCCGGCCCTCAAGCGCGATCCCCGGCCCGTCGTCTTCGACGGAAATCACAGCTGCGCGCTCAAACAGCGCCAGCCCGATCCGCGCCGTCGTGCCATAGCGGCGCGCGTTGGACATGAGGTTGTCGAGCGCACGCGCCAAGGCCACAGGCCGCAATTTCAGAACCACCTCCTGATCCGGCATCTCCCCAAGCTCGACGACGCCGCCAGCCCGTTCGGCACGCTCCTTGGCGGCCTCAACGAAAGCGACGAGATCGACCTCTTCGGGGTCTTCTGTCGCATCCGAGCGCGCGAAATCAAGAAACGCGTCAATCAAACGCTCCATCTCATCGAGATCGGTCTGCATCGCCGCGATTTCCTCGGCATCCGCCTCGGGTACGTCGAGCATCGACAGGCCCAACCTGATCCGGGTCAAAGGCGTGCGCAGGTCATGCGACACGCCCGACAACATCAGCGTGCGCTGTTCGATCTGGCGTTCGATCCGCGAGCGCATGTTGAGAAAGGCCGCGCCTGCTGAGCGCACTTCGATGGCGCCTGCCGGACGATAGGGTCGACTTTCGCCCCGCCCGAAACTTTCAGCGGCGCGGGCCAGTTGCCGGATCGGACGAAGCTGATTGCGCAGGAAAATAAAGGCGATGAGCGTCATCACCAGACCCGTGAAAGCCGTCCAGACCACCAATTGGTGCGGGTTCGACGCCGAGGCCCGACGGCGCGGCACATCGAGTGTCAAACGCCCCGCCTCAGTCATGATAGAGACCTGCACCCGCTGCGTGTCGCTGGCCACATCCATGCCTTCGACGCCATCAATCGCGCTGCGCAATTCCGCCTCGATCACCCTTGAGGAATAATCATACCAGGGTCGCTGATCCTCGACCGGGGCCTCGGCGCCAAAGGTTGAGGCAAAGTCCAGACGTTCATCAAGCTCCTGCAAGGCCAGCGGCACCTGTTCCGGCGGCAAGGTGTCGGCGGAGACGACATAGAGACCGATCTCGGCCACCACACCCCGGCTCAGCTGGCGCGTGATGTCGGTAAAATAGCGCTGCGAAAAGGCGACGATCACCACGATCTGGATCACCACGACAGGCACCAGAAGGATCAAGGCGCCGCGCCCGTAAATCCCGCGCGGCAAGTATTTTTTGAGCCATTCGAACAACATAGACCAAGACCTTTCGGCGCACAGACATCCCACAGACATTCCACCGGGCCGCGCTCCCTTCGGCACCACCGAGATAAAGCTATGCCATGAAACGCTCTCTTGGTAGACCCAGACAGAGCCCGAAGCAAAGGACAATCGCGTGCAGACCCGTCCCGATACCGTACCCCCCCTCGCCCCAGGTCTGATCTCTGACCTGATCCCTGGCCTGATCCGCATTCTGGCGCCGAACCCGTCGCTGATGACCTATTGGGGCACGAACAGCTATCTTTTGGGCGACGGCCAGACCCGCGTGCTGATCGACCCCGGTCCCGATCTGGCCGATCACCGCGCGGCGATCCTCGACGCCCTGCCGCCGGGCACGCGCCTTTCCCACATCCTCGTCACCCATGCGCATCGCGACCATTCCGAAGGTGCGCGCGCGCTCTCTGATGCCACCGGCGCGCCGATCTATGCCTTTGGCGATGCTTTGGCGGGGCGCAGCCCGGTGATGGCGGCTATTGGCGATCAGGTCGGCGGCGGCGAAGGTGTGGATGAGAGCTTCATGCCCGATGTGACCCTGGCACATGAGGCCGTGATTGAAACCGAGGCAGGTCCGATCACCGCGTTGCATACGCCCGGCCACATGGGCAATCACCTCTGTTTTCACTGGCAGGACATGGTGTTTTCCGGCGATCTGGTGATGGGGTGGTCCTCCTCGCTGATCTCTCCGCCTGATGGCGACGCCGCCGCCTTTCGCGACAGCTGTGCCCTCTTGCACGATCTCGCGCCAGGGCGCCTCCTGCCGGGTCATGGCGCACCGATCGAGACCCCACTGGAGAGGATCGACTTTCTCCTGACGCATCGGGCCAATCGCGAGGCGCAAATCCTTGAGGCCCTGCGCCAAGGACCTCTGCAGCTTTTGCCCCTGACCCAAGCCGTCTACACCGAGCTGCCCACCAGCCACCTCCCCGCCGCTTCGCGCAACACTTTGGCACATCTGATCGACCTCATACAACGAAACCGCATCCGAGCCACGCCGGAACTCTCTGAAAACGCTTTCTTTTCCGCAGCTTGAGTGAAAAATTATCAAAAACTGATTTTTTGTCACAAAACCCACTTGCACGGCCCAAATCACATGGCTATACACCGCCCCATGTTCCGGCGTAGCTCAGCGGTAGAGCAGTTGACTGTTAATCAATTGGTCGTAGGTTCGATCCCTACCGCCGGAGCCAATCAACCACTTGGTTGTAAAGCAAAAATGGCGATCCTCCGGGATCGCCTTTTTTCGTTTTTGCAACGATTTTGCAACGCGTGACGCTTGACCGAGTAGCATTGGTTGGCCAACGTCAGGTGCTTGAAGTTCGAGTTAAAGAGATCGCCACGCTACAAGACTCCCAACTTCCGTGAGAAGCACATGGGCAACGTTACCGTCGATTCCGAGGGGCGCGTGTTTCTGTTCGGCGAGGAAGCCAGCCCACTCACAATCGACGAACGGTTTCACTTCTTCCAAGAGGTACTTGATCCCGCCGAGTGGGAGAAGGTTCGAGCATTCTACGATCTGCCGAAGACGCGGCGACGCTCGAACAAGTCGGGCGGCGTTCGTCGCCACGAGGGCCATCTGATCGGATTGAATCCGAAGCGCCCTATCAAGGACATTCAGGACGAGCGCGGCAAAGAGGTAGGCGAGAAGTCGTGGAGGATGCCAGCATATGGCAAGGCACTCGAACGGATGATTGAAAAAGACATAGGCGATGAACCCAAGTCAGACGACCAACTCCTGATACCCGACAAAGGGGCCGCCAACCCGTTCAAGTCGTCCGACGACGACGTACCGTTCTAGGATGCTATCGACCATCGTCTCTGAGTAAGATAAGCAAGGTTGAACAATTGCTTATTCGACGGAGGTGCAGCGTGCCGAGCATTCAGGAAACACTAACCACAGAACTCGACAAGCTGGCCGACTCCTACAAGGTTTGCGGCATCGTCGATCAAACGGGATGTGTCTACCCTCTCGGAGCAGACACGAAAGTACTCAGCACGATCTTCGAACTGGTCAGCCGCCCTGCGGTCTATGCGACGGCCAAAGCACTAGGCTACGAATGCCTTGAACCGACTGTTCAGAATCACTACCCGGATTTCACCTTCCACAAAGGCCTTGGCGAGAATGGCAAGATCGCCATTGACGTGAAAACCACCTACCGCCGAAACGACGGCGACAAGTTTGGTTATACCTTGGGCGGCTACACCAGCTTCATTCGTCCTGGCAATGAGCGAAAGAACATTGTCTTCCCATTCGATCAGTATTCAGAACACTGGGTCATTGGCTTTGTCTACAACCGAATTGGCACCAAAAAGGCGCAGGCCGAACATAGCTTTTCACTTGATCAGCTTGTGGACATTCCATTGCCGTTTGAAAATGTCGAAGTGTTCGTCCAAGAAAAATGGCGAATCTCGTCAGATCGTGCAGGTAGTGGAAATACCACGAACATCGGCTCCATAAACGGCACGATTGAGGATTTCCGAGCAGGAAATGGCCCGTTCAAAGACGAAGATGAATTTCTTGAATATTGGCGCTCCTATGGCCGAACGAAAGCGGACAGAGGTGATTTCTCAAACATCGGCGAGTTCCGCCGCTTCAAACAAGGGTAGCGTGGATTCTTTCTGCGCTTCATCGAGCGGCGGCGCAGCTGCACACGCGGACAGTATCACTACTTCGGTCATCTCGTTCCGCAGGGCCTCCTGCGAGCCTACATGATAAAAGTGGGACATGGTGCGCCACTCATGATCTGAAAACCAGCGATCAACATACTCGTTTCTGCGATACTTGTTTTCTAGCCAGTTAGACATGGCGAACGATGCCTTGGAGGCTATCAGCGCCTGTGCAAGGTCGTCCGACTCCTGATCGTCAAAACCGTTGTAATAGTCGGTGTGTCGACCGACATAAGGCGGGTCGCAGTAAATCATGTCGCCGGGTTTTGCATCGCCAACGGTCACGCGCCAATCCTGTGTAACAAACTCCCAGTCTTTGCCCTCCATTGCACGCTTTGCCCATTCCACCTGATTGACAATCTTGGTGACAAGAGCAGGACGGAAGCGTTCTGGTTTGCGGCAGAAAGGCACGTTGTAGCCACCTTTCTTATTGAACCGCATCATGCCGTTAAAGCACGACCGACTAAGGAAAACAAAATCGAACGGGTCGCCATGTTCGTTGAACCGCTCTCTCACAGCGTAGTAATGAGATTCACCTTTATCGAGCAGATGCGTTCCCTCGTATTCCAGATAGTCCCGCATCGTGCGGCCATTGATCGAGCCGTCTTGGATGCCGCGATAAAGTCGGATCATGTGGCCATTGGTGTCGGCAAGGAGGGCTCGTTCGGGCGCAATGTTGAGAGCAACAACTGCCGAACCTAGAAACGGCTCAATCCAACGCCCCTCGCCATTCCAGACAATCGAACGCGCAATGAGCGGGACCAGCTTCGTTTTGATGCCCTGAGTCTTGATTGGCGGGGCTTTCGGTTTGATGGTTCTGGGTAAATGCACGCGACTCTCCTGATGGCTACGGTCATGTATAGGCGCAATGCCCCAGTCCGCCAACCGTTCTCGTACTAGGCCTTGTGGGTCCGGTGTCTCAAACAAACAACAGATAGACCCTCAATCTCCGGTTGAGCGCCTCCGGGGTCAGGTCCGATAACTCAGTTATGCCCGGAACGTTTCGGGAACACATCAACGGAGTAACAGACATGACCGACCTCAACACGCTGACCAAACCTGCCCTGAACGACATGCTGGCGAAGCCGCTGACCGCCTCCGCGCTCAAGAAGATCGCCAAAGCCGACCTCGTCGCGATGGTCGAGGCGCAGCCGCCCAAGCTGACCGCGATGGAGAAGCGCGTCCTTGTCGCATACCTGGACGCCGGGATCGACGCGAACGGTGCCGAGACCCTGGACGATATGCTGGCCGACAACATGACTTGGGGCGACGTGCCTGAGATCGCGCAGCGCACGGGCCTGCCCCAGAAGCAGGTGCAAGGCGTCGTCGCGTCCCTCTCGAAGAAGGCGCTGCTCGTGATCACGGACGAAGGCGTCAACGGCGAAGGGCCAGTGCAGCAGGTTCTGGCTGACAATGGTATCCGCGTCGCGTTCGACCTGATGGCCGAAGGCGTCGAGGCGAAGGCCGAGAAGCCCAAGGCACGCAAGCCCCGCGAACTGCCCGACCGCGTGATGGTCGAACCGGGCAAGCCCGAAGACGTCAAAGCGACGAAGGCGGGCAGCAAGCGGCACCTTATGGCCGAGGCTCTGGCCAAGGGCGCGACCGTTGAAGAACTGGTCGAACTGCTCGGATGGAACAAGGATACGGTGACTTCCGCCTTTCGCACCGACATGGGCGCGCTCGGCTTCGGCGTGGAACGGAAAGCTGGCAAATACTTCTTGCTGTTCCCCAAGAAGATCAAACGCCTGCCCGTCACGGACAAAGGCGTTTCCCGCGCGGACGCGCTCGTGGCTGCGTGCAAATGAGCGTCCGCGTGATTGAGCCGGGTTGGCTGTATGTCCTGACCAACCCGGCGATGCCCGGACTCTGCAAAATCGGCATGACGACGAGGACACCAGAGGAACGCGCAGCCGAGTTGCACGACACGGGATCGCCTGCGCCCTATGCCGTCGCGGCGGCATGGCCAGTTGACGACGTGCGGGCGGCTGAGCGCAACGCTCACGCGACACTCGCCCGCTACCGTGTCAGCGATCAGCGCGAATGGTTCCGCGTGTCTGTGCCCGCAGCCGTCGCGGCTCTCGGTCGTGACAAGCAGACGCCCGCGCGTCCCTCATGGCTGCGCCGCCTCTGGCGCGTGTTCCGAGGCATCGTCGAAGGCGTCGGATGGCTGACGCTCCTGCTGCTCGCGGCAACCTGATTGCACCTCCCCATACAAGAACCAAGGCCCGCCACTCGGCGGGCCTTCTGATTCCAGAACGGAGTTGTAGATGAAACACGAGACCTTCGAACATGACGAGGCCGCCCACTGGGCGGCTTCTTCCGTTCCAGAGCATCTGTCTGCCCGGTCGATCAAGGAGCCTTGGGTTGGCGCGCTGCTGGTCGTCGTGGCGGCGTTGCCGCTGATCTATCCACCCCTCGCATGGGCGCTCGTGCCTGCCTTCGCGGCCATCCTCGCGCTGCGCGTCGGCGCGCTGATCCCGTGGCAGGACGTGCCGGTGCCCGAACCCGAACGCTGGCCGTCCCTGACGATCCTGCTGCCCGTCTACCGCGAGCCATCGGTGATTGCAGAACTCGCCCGCGCGATGCGCGCGCTCGACTACCCGTCGCCCGAGATCGTGCTGCTCGTTGAGGAAGACGACCACGAGACGCGCTCGGCCCTCGACTTCTGGCCGTATCGCGTCCTCGTCGTGCCAGACGGCAAGCCGCGCACGAAACCGCGCGCCGTGAACTACGGGTTGCTCCACACGCGCGGCGAAGTCGTCGTGATCTTCGACGCGGAAGACAGGCCCGCGCCCGATCAACCGAAGCGCGCGGTTGCACGGCTGCTCACCGATCCTGACTGTGCCGTCGTGCAGGCTGTCCTAGCCTGTGACCATGACGGCCCCGTGATCGCCCGCCTCTGGGCGCTCGAGTATGCCGTTCTGTTCCGGGGCGTGCTGCCGTTGCTCGACAAGTTGGGCCTGCCGTTCCTCCTTGGGGGCACGTCGCAGTATCTGCGACGCGACGCTTTGATGGAAGTCCGCGCGTTCGATGCCCACAACGTCACCGAGGACGCCGATCTGTCTTTGCGACTGGCTCGCAACTACACGTTCCACACCGTACTGTCCGAGACAGGAGAGGAAGCGCCCGTGACGGTCATGGCATGGGTCAAGCAGCGGTCTCGATGGATCAAGGGGTTTTGTCAGACGACGCTCGTGCATTGGCGCGACGACCTACCTCTGAAAGCGTGCATCGCGTTTGCCATCCAACTACCCGTGCAACTGCTGACCGTCGCATCGCACCCCATCGGGCTTGCCGTCATGATCTCGAATCCAGAAGGGCCGCTCGCGGCAATGTTGTTCGGAGGGTATGCCTTGACGGTCGCGACCTTCATAGTCGCCGCCGTTCGGACAGGTCGCCGGGTGACGGACGCGCTGCTCCTGCCAGCCTACTGCTGCCTGCATGTCGTCGCCTTGGGTATCGCGGTTGTCGAGTTGATCGTCGCCCCGTCACTTTGGCGCAAGACCGCTCACGGTCTGACACACCGTCCAGCAGCGCGCGTCTAAGGCGGGGTTCGCGTGCGTGGGCGTAACGATGCCCAAAACACCGAGACAACCGTCAGCGCGCGATTTTTCGGGGGTCGCTGGGCGCGTCTCGTCGAACTCGTCGGGCAACGGCAGGCGCGACGAGCACGAGCGCGACGAGAGACGCGTTCACCACCACCCGCGCAAGGTCTGCTGCACAGCGAGGCCTGCTTGCAGGTATTGCGAGGCGAACCCGCCGAGGATCAACGCGATTCCAAGATCGCCGTGGCCGCCCACACTGCGGCTTTGGCTGATGATCTGATTGCCCGCCGCCGTTGTCGTCGTCGCGAAGGAAGCCAGGTCGGCCTCAATCTCGTCGCGCAGCGGTAAGTCGGGCGCGAATTTGAGATCGCCCGAAGCGAACAGCACGGCTAGGTTTTCGATCATGAAGGTCTTGCCCGCGTTCACATACCGCGACCCCTTCTTCGACCAATCCTGCCCGCCCGTCATCTGCACCGCCTTGTGATCGACGCCTTGGTCCCAGAGCATATCCGACACCACTCGGCCAATGCTCGTCCCATCAATTGCCAACTCTGACTTGCCGCCAAACGGCGGCGCGTTGCGCAGACGGACAAGATGGTCCACCACATCGACATAGGACACGCCACGGAAGCGGTCGGCATAGACGACGGTCCGCTCTCGCGGGCCGACGATGATCTTGCCGTCGTCCACGATGGGCAACGCTTGGTCCTTGATCACGACAACCGCCGAGAAGTCATTCGCTTGGCCGAGGTCAGCGGCCACCCAATAGCGTTGGTAGCCTGAGATGCGCGGAATTGCGGGGTCTTGGTTGGTCTCGTTCACCACCTCGCCGTCAGGCAGGTAGACGAGGTTCAATTCAGGTTCGTAATTCAGAGCTTCGGACATATTGCAACCTCCGTTTTGCTTGTCGCTTGTTCGATGATTGAGAGGTCGAAATACGCCTGACCGTCGGCCAGCATTTCGACTTCGATTTCTTGTCGGAATTTGGTCGCGGACAGCGTGCGGCGCATCCGTTCGACCTTTTCGGCCAGCCTCGGAATGTCCGTGCCGCGCACGACAATGCGGTGGATGCCGTCGCCCGGTTTTGCGTCGAGGAACAACCGCGCGAAGTAGTTGTTCTTGCCTGCGGGCGTACTGCTGAAAAACACCTGCCCGTCTTTGGTCAGCATCGGCAGGACGCCCGAGATCAGGTCTTCGCCGCCGTTCTCGCCTTGCAGAAAGGCGCATTCGTCAATGATCAGCAACGACACCGACGGATAGCCTCGGATCGTGTCCGACGTGGACGGCAGTGCGACGACGCGCGCTCCGTTCGACATTTCGAGTTCGGTCAGCGTGGACCGCGTGATAACCAAATCCGTGCGGCGGAGCTGCTGCCCAATCTCGCGCGCGATGATCTTGGCTTGCCGTTCGGCGGGCGCAACGCAGATGGTCAGGCTGTCGGGGACGTGCAATTCTTCGACGGCACGCGCGGCCAACACGGACGTCTTGCCCGCCTGACGCCCCACGCGCAGGGCAATCTCCGACGCCTGCGTGGTGAACGCCTCGACCTGCCACGGATCAGGCGCGTGGCCGATCCAATGGCTGAGGCGCGCGACGGGATCGAGATCGCGTTCGAGGCCCACGCACCAGTCATGGAGGGCATCAAACGGCATTCTTCTGTCGCTCGTAGTAGGCGCGCATGTTGGCGACGCTGCATTGGGTGCAGTTTCGGTTGCCATCGCGGGGTGACACATGGCCGTTCTTGCAGGGGATGCCCGTGAAGTAGAGTTTGCCGCCTTCTTCAAGCATCACATCGCGGCTTTGCGGCAGGCGCACCCAATCAGGCGACCCGGCTTCGATGGCGGCGGCAAGGCGGCGGCAGTATTCGTCCCAGCCTTCGAAATCGCGGTGGGTCATAGCACCTGCTCCTCTTTCGTGACGGATAGGACGTGATGGCGCATGAGCTTGAGAAGGACAGGTTGCGCCTCAGGCACCTCGTCACAGACAGCGCGGAGGATGCTTTTCATCGTCACCCACTCGGGCGATTCCGCGAGCGTGACCGAGACCGAAAGATTGGTCGCCATCTTGCCGTGCATGATGGCAATGTCGCGAAGCACTTTTCGCAGGCCGTCCATCGCGGCCAACGCGAAGGCGTCATCCTCGTTTTCCTCGGCCTTGGTGATCAACTTTTCCACACGGCGCGCGAGGCTTTCATAGGTCCGCGCAACGTCCATCCGTTCGTCGTTGAGAACGCGCGTCGCCTCGTCCAATGGCTCGATGCGCGCCTCGGCCAAGATCGCGCGCTCCATCTCCTCGGTGATATGCTCCTTGCGGTAGCGCGAGACGGAATCCGGGTGCATCCCGACACGCTTCGCAACCTGCGCCTTCGACATGCCACCGGGCAGACCGTGTTCCCCGAGGACGATCTGCTTGATGATCGTCTTCTTCTCGGGGTGCGTATTGATCGTGCTTGGGCGTCCGCTGCCTTTGTTCCCGGCCATATCAGGATACTCCCGAACGCGCGGTTGAGGCGGTGATGGGCAGGCACGTATCGTCGCGATACCAATTGATCCGCTCATTCAGGCGGTTCCATTCCCAAACGGAGATGTCCACAAGATGATCATGAACGCGATTTGCCGCCTCTTCCCTCATGCCCGCCGCGACGAGATCGCAGCGCAGCTTGCCAGCCTGAACGCCAGTCAGACGGAGCTTCATCACCTGCGCCAAGGCGACGATCAGCGCATCCTGACTGCTGCCTGACGGGTCGAGTTGAGCATGGTCGCGCTGCGTCACCACAGTCAGGTCGCGCAGCACGAACACCTCGTCTTCGGCAGAAAACCCAAGGACGACGCGGTAGGCCCATTCCAAGGTTGCTCGATCCTCAGGCGTCATGGGATTTCTCCATCAGCGCGAGTTTCGTCTGCATGTGTTGCGGCAGGTCGTCAGGTTGGTCCCAGGATTTGACCGTCATGCCCTCGGCGCGCAGGCGCTGATACTGACGCGGGTCCGACCCCATCACATCGCGCCGCATGTAGGCGACCCGTTGATCCTCATCCTTGATGATCGTGGTCGTTGTCGTGGCGACATTGCCGCGTCCGCGACGGTGGGTGTCGTCGGGTTTGTCGGGATCGACGATTTCCAGCGTCGCGCCGATCTTCGCCGCCGCTTCCTTCGCCGCACGATACTTCGCAGGGTCGCGTGCCTCCGCGCGTGTGAGGGTATGGGCGGGCTTGGTTCCTTTGGGGTAGTGGTTGCCGTCACCGGAGCGCTCATAGCCCATGTCGGCCAGTTGCTTGTCCGTCTCGGTCTGCTGCTCAAGGCGGCGTTGCAGGTCTTTCTTCTCGTCCACGATGCGGGCGTTGAAGTCGTGCAGCCCTTCGAGTTTCTTCTGCTGCGCACCCACGGTTTCCGTGAGCGCCGAAACCTGCTGAATGAGGGCTTTGAGGGCGGCGGATGTATCGTCGGCCATTGCGGTGTCCTTTCATGTCACAACCAAAAAACGGACACAGGCGGAGGCCCATGTCCGTTTCTCTGATTGGACATGACGAGACCACCGATCCGTCACCGACAATGTATCAAGCGGCCCTCGCTGCCCCGACCGCAGAAGCAGGTGGAGCGCGTTTTGAAGGGGTGTTTTTCAGGTGGAGCCAACGCGCCCGGAGGGTCTCGACGGCTTGCGCGTGGCGCTTTTGGGCAGCGGGCGTTCGGTCTGTGGGTAAAGGGAAGTCAGCACCTTCCATCATCCTTCGAACGCGCTCACCCAACACGCTGCCGTCCCAGCCGATCAGGCTGCACAGATTGGCACGGTGGCGGGCGTGCGGGCCTGTTCGATCCGTCAGGAAGGCGATTGCCTGATCCTGCTCCGCCTGCGTCGTGAAAGTCGCGTAGGAGTCGGGCTTGGCGATCACGAACAGGTCGCGGTAGGCCTGCATGATGATCGCCGTGACCAAGGCCGCTTCGGGCGATTGTGGGCCCGTCTGCGTGATCATTGCATCCAAGGCTTCTCGTCGTTGGGCAGGATGTGGATGATCTTGCGGGCGACCACGATGTGTTCCGCGACCTTGATCTCGTGCTTGTTCGGGGCAAACTGCCAGTCGATGTAGACGCGCGGCGGGGTATCGACGCCGATGTGCATCGTCCACACGCCGTGGACGCTCAGGTCGCGGTCGTGGAGGGTTTCGCGGGTCAGGGCCAGTTCCCGCCAGAGGGGTCGCACTGCCATGTCAGGCTCGCAGTTGATCGACCACGGAGGCGATGTGCTGCCACGGGATCGGGAACGAATGGGGGTGCACTTCGACGGTCACACCTTCGGGCTGCACCAGCACGTTGTAGGTGTCGCGGTAGATGTTGCCCTGTTCGGGTTCGAGCGTCGATTTGAGGTCGTCGGCAAACGTGGCCGCGTCAGGCACGCCGAGGTTCGACGTGGTGTTCATGCGGGTGTAGGTTAGCGTGACGGCTTCGTGCTCGTCGATTGTCGCGGTAATGGTCATTGTCATGTCCTTTGTGTTGTGGCGCGCACCGGGTCCATCGGGGCAGTCGGGAGAGCCGAGGCTAGGCCATTCCCGATGCGCGCAGACCCAGCACGAAATGCGTATCACCCGCTGTCAGGGCGTTGTTCCGGGGAATGAGGTGGAGGTGGGGCAAAAGCAGGTGCCGACCGCGCGCACCGCAGCAGCGCGTCAGAGACGGGCGTTTGCCGTCGTCGGGCACACTGACTCGGATTTGACGAAGACAACCGCGTGTGCCTCAGCAGATCGAAGGATTAGTGCGGTTGCGGGCATGTCGTTGGTTGCATGTGCGGGGTGCCGCCCGATTTGCCCGATATATGTCAGCCTTATTGACGTGTTTTGCCTCAGATTTCCGTCGCCGTTGCAAAGCACGTTGCAAAAACCAGCTTGGCAACGACTAACCGCTTGATCGGCAAGTCGATCCACCACGGGCGACACTTGATTAAAAATCAATCGGCCTCGTTTTGTGGGCGCAGTTGCGACCAAGTCGCAACAATCAGGTGGAGATAGCGGGAGGAGGTAGGCAGGCCGATCAGCGCCAACGAGCCATACGTGTCAGCCTGTGTCACACCCAAGAATGCCCGACACGCCAAAAACACTTTGTTTTCAAGCCTGTTTGTCAGTGTGTCAGTTGTGTCAGTATAATAATAGTAGTAGCGAAACGACGTGCCGCCCCGCGCAGCCGTGGGCAAATCACACGTGTCAGAGATCAACGATTTGACCCCGTCGCACCCCGCACAACTGACACAAATCGTCTAACCGCTTACTTCCAAAGCAAAAAAGGCGTGACACCCCCTGTCACGCCTTCTTCACCACTGACACGTTTTCAATCAGAATGGCGGATCGCCGTTGAATTTCTCGGATTGCGCCACCTCCCACGCGCGCCATCCATTCAGGTTCTCGACACCAAACTCAGCAGGATCGACGCCGCCGAAGTCGATTCCCTCGTCGTCCTCGCCGTAGGTGCGCAAGGTGATGCGCGACACGGCAGCGCGAAACTCGTCGAGCGTTCCGAGATAATGGCCGCGCTGACGGGTTTCCATCAGCGGAGTCACCGACGCGTCACCGTTCATGTCCGTGTAGGCATGGGTGCGCTCGCAGAACATCGCCTTGCGCGTTTTCTCCGCGTGCGGCACGAGGTCGAGCATTCTGTTGGCGATCTCTTCGGGTGACATGTTGCGACCGCCTGCTTGGCGCACAAGCGCGGTCAATGTCTTGTTCGAGATGATGCCCGCTGCTTTGCGGTCATGCGGACACACGCCGCGCTCCGCGATCTCATGCAGCACAGCCATGACAGGATCAGACGCCACCTTGTCGCGCGCCTTCGCCTCCGTGCCATAGCCGAACGTCAACGCCTGTCGGTCAACCGGATAGTCGAGCAGGTAGCGCAAGATGATCGACGGACCGTCATCCGAGCGGACGAAGGCATGATACGGCTCCCAAAAGGCATATGCCTCGGCCTGCCCCTCCTTGGTCGTCATGTCGAACGGCTGAGACACCTCCACAACGGTCCACCGACGGTCGTCGAAGTCGATATGCACGGCTTGAGACTCGTTGGTCGTGGCGATCAGACGATGGACGTTTTTCGCCTGCACCGTCGCTTTGAACTTCTCCTCGTATGTCCACGATGGCGACGAGATGAACGACTTGAGCTTTGCCGCTGTCGCTTGCGATCCGTGGAAAATCGACTCCTCGGCTGCGATGAAGGTCGCACCGAAGATCGAACGATTGAACCGAGAAAACAGACGTTCGGACTCCTGCACCTTCTGAACGTAACGCTCCCCGAAAATCGGAGTCAGGATGCGCTCTTGCAGGAACGACTTGCCGCCGCCTTGACGCCCGCGCAGGGCAATCGCTGTGGGCGGTGACGGCTCAGTGGGTCGCTGCACGGCATCCGCGAGCCACATCGTCACCCAGTGCGCGAGGCCGTCGTCGCCACCACAGAGAACGTCACGGACATACGACTCGAACACCGAGGCATCGCCATCTTTCGGCGCGACCGCGAAACCCCGCCAAACGTTGTATGCAGGACCATCATAGTCGATAGGCTCGCACACCACCCCCTTGAACCGCGCATGATCGGGGTCACGAAGCCAAAGCTGCGCGAGTGGCACGAGCGACTTGCCCATTCGCACCACCTGGTCGGACGTTTCGTCGAACAGCATCTGCTTCGCAAAGGTGGTGAACTCGGCTGAATCCATGTCGAGATATTCCACCGTGCCGTTGATCGTGATCTTCGACCACCGACGATTGAACTTCTCGACCTGACGATAGTGCAGCGGCGTCGGCGTGCCTTTCTCGAGCCGTTTCGTCCGCTTGAGGATGTTCGAAATCTCGGACTCGTTCAGCGGGCCATCGGCAAACAATCGCCATTCATGCGCCGAATTTCCGCCTCCAACTCGCTATCGGGCCAGCCGCGCGATTGCATAGACGCTGCGACACGCAGCAGCAGGTCGTTGCGGCCAGCGGGATTGTCAGGCACGCGATAGCCAATGTCTGACGTGTCAAGAGTCGGAGTCTCGTCGGCAATCTGAGTCATCACCGATGCGTTCACGCGGCACTTCTCGGTGATATGGCTGAGCATCGCCATATGACCATGTTCGTCGAGTGCGCGCTTCTTGCTTTCGTCGTCGATCAGGAAGGCCAACTCGCGCTGCTGGCCGTGCCAAGGCAGATTGACGCTCGTCGGCTTGTCGCCATCCGAAATGACCGTCTGCGTTGCCTTCGGAAAAATCTCGGTTTTCCTCGCGGTGTTTTTGGGCAGCCGCTTGCGCAAGGTCACGAGGTAGTCGTGCATCACACGTGCGGAAACAGGCTCTGACGCAAAAACGTAGACGTGCAGGCCGCGCGACTTTGATCGGAAAGCCGCACAACGCGTCCGCAGACGGTCAGCCACACGGTCAACGTCGTCCTCGGGCATGTCATACCAGTCAATGTCGAGCACACCGTAGTGACACGTGCTGTCTGCCCGCACGGGTGACACGCCAACGGACGCCTCATGTGCCCAAGCGACTTCGTCAGTCAGTGGACCGTCCACGAGACGGGCTTTGGTTTCGAGTTTGCCTTTGTCGTTCTTTTCGGGCTTGCCCCTCAGCACAAGGTGCCGATCTTGGTTGCCGTCAAAGAGGCGGAGGAATGCTTTTGTGATTTGTTCGTCCATACCATTTTCAGGATGGACCCGCTTCACCGGTTCAGCGTCGCCAAGTCAGCGTGTATAACCGACTTATTGCAAATTTCGTGTTGACGCTGATCCAGTGGGGCGGGCCTTAAGCCTGCCCCACTTCTTTTTGCTTCGCCCATGCCATCACGGCGTCGAGATCGTAGCGAACGGTGCGCTCGCTCCAATAGATCGCGGGCGGGCTGTCGCCTGCACGTTTCCACTCGTAAAACTGCCGTTCCGAGATTTGCAGGAAGTCACACACCTGACGAGGCGTCATAAGTTTGGGGGTAGTGATCTGGGTTTCCAGATCTTCGATGCGGCGCTCAAGCGCGCGGATTTCATCTGTGGACATTGCAACAGAGTCCTTTCGTCATGTCCTAATCAGACAGACGCCCTCTGTTGCTACACGACACTGCGGGCTTTCATCGACCAAGCCGCTTGTGTCGCCGCGCGCTCGGGATGCTGTGCACCGCCAGAATGGCGCGCGTCTCACGACGGGCAATGGTGCGTGGCAAACATGGTGCGCTTTCGCGCGCTATTCAAGGCTGAAATCAGGTTCTACCTTAATCCGCTCGAAATACACCTTCTCAATATCCTCGACGGCGCGGCGATTGCCCATGCGCTTGAGGTATTTCATCAGCATATCGCTGCCCTCGCCTGCCTTCTTGTCGCCGCGCAGGAAGTGGGCGACGTAATCGGGCAGGAACGCCTCTGCTGAGGCCTGCATGAAGTGACGCCGCCCGTCGTGAGGCAGGAACACCCGGACGCGCTCGTCGCCCACCGTCGCGAAGGTGCCCTTGGGGTCAGTGATGTATCCCGTGGCCGACGACGCCGGGAACACCCATTCGCTGCCCGACTGACGGATCGCCTTGAGCAATTCGATCACCGTGTCCATGGCGGGCAGCGTGCGCGCGAGCTTGTTCTTCATCTTGGTCAGGTGGATCGTCTTGTTCTGTAGATCGACCTGATCCCACGACAGCGAGCAGACATTCTCGGAGCGGATGCCCGTCAGAAACATGACGGCGACCGCCGTGCCGACAATGACGTTCTGCTCCCGCCGCGCCATGATCGCCTCCCAGATCACCGACCAGTCGTCCGCGTCGAGGTCATGCGCCCGCGCGACCTTGGTCCACTGCGCCTCTGTCTCGTCGCTCTTGGCGACGCGCGTCTTCTTCTGGCCGACCGGGTTCACGACGGGGGCGAAGTTGAACGCGTTGCCAATACCAATGCGCACGGCGCGCGCCGTCGCCTTCTTGCCCTCGGCCATGAGACGGTTGAGGACCGCCTGCACGTTTGCCGAGGTCACGTCCGCGACGTTGCTGTCCATGATCTCCTTCGCGTGCATCTCAAGCTGGCGCGTCATGCGCTCGCGGTGGGCATCGGACATGCCGCCCTGCGCCTGCGACGTGTCGCACCAGAAACGCCAGCCGTCGCGCACCGTTTGAATGTCGCTCTTGGCCACCCCGGTTTTCGTGTCGCCCTGCTTGAACGCCGTCAGGGCGTCCATTGCCGGGAATCCGCCGATCTTGATCGACTTCGTTTTCCCATCGACCTTGCGCTTGATGTACCAAGTGCTCTTGGTCTTGCCGACGTTCAGATAGAGGCCCGGAAAGCGGTCGCCGTCGTGGCGATACATGCCCGGAGGCGTTTTCAGCAGGCGCGCGGGTTTGGTGAAGTCGATTGCGGTGGTCATCTGTCTCGCTCCGTTTTTGCAACGTTTTGCAACGCGCAATGTCACTAAGACGCATTCTGGCGCACTGTCAACCGATTGATTATCGTTGCAAATATGGTGCAAGCACTTGTTTTTACTGACGAACCGCAGCACCATGCACCAACCGAATAAATATCGTCGCTTGACTGTTAATCAATTGGTCGTAGGTTCGATCCCTACCGCCGGAGCCAATTCACCCACTAAGTCCTTGGAAACCAAGGCATAGGCTGAATTTGGCAAGTACAGTGTCACACAGCACTGTAGCACAAATTCCTGAAATGCGGGTCGCTCGTCTCCAATTCTGGAGGCCTCATCTTGGCGACCACCCCCTACCTCCTACAACGCGGCTCCACCTGGAGCTGGCGTCGGCGCGTGCCTGAGTTTTCCACAAAAACCCGACATTGGCAGCTGTCTCTGCGCACCACGGACCGGTCGATCGCGTGTATCATCGCACGCAGATTGAACTACGAGTGCGACCGGATGCTGGATGCGATCACCGATGGAAAGCTGACCCCCGGCCAGGCCAAGGCCTGGCTGACCTCGGTTGTGCGCAGCGAGCTTGACCGCATCGAGCGTCAGCGCTTGATCAGCCGGATGGACCCGGTGGGCTCATCCGAAGAAGACCAGCGTCTCGATTGGGCGACGGCGCGCGCCTGGTCTCACCTGGCGAGCAAGGGACTGCATCCGGAGCTCTCCGCTCACGACCGACGCACCGTACTCAACGAAGGTTCGAGTGAGACAGACATCGCGTCGCTGGAGACGATGCTTGGCATCCTGTCGCGCGACGTGCTGTCCGAGGCGGGCGTCAACAAGATGCTTCGCGCCGCGCGGGACAGCATTCAGGCCGCGACAGACGAAACCTTGCCCCCTGCGGCCGAGACCGTTCTCTCTCTACGGCAACTGCTGCTAGCCGGAAAAGCCGCCGCCTGGTCCGCATCTGAAGGTCGGGAAGATCCGAGCCTGGAGCAAGCGCGCGCCCTTGCGCGGGAAATCCTCGACGGCGCGCCAGCCGAGATCATCGAACCCCTGGAGCCTCTTCCCTTCCCTCTGGAAGCCACTCTGATCGAGGCACCTGCCCCAACGAAAGTCTCAGCCCAAAGGCCAGAGTTCAGTTTCGATCCGGACATTGTCTCGCTCGTAGAGCGCATAAACGCAGAGAGGGACCGCGAGCATATCAAGGAAGACACCAGAAAGCAGCTTTCATCGCAGGCGCACCTCTTCGTCAAGGCTACGGGCGTCACCGACGTTCGGGGTATCACGCAGGGTCACCTCAAGTTCTACAAGTCGATGCTGCAGCGACTGCCGACGAGCTACGGAAAAAGCCCGAAGGACGCGGACAGGACCATCGATGAGATTCTGGCACGCGCAGAGGATCTTCCCGAGAATAAGGTCGGCCTCTCGCCGCGCACGATCAACGGTCACCTGGACCGGTTCAAGCTCATCTTCCAGTTCGCCAAGAGCGAAAGCATCCCGATTTCCGACACGATCGAACTCGGCCTGCTCCGCGTCCGGGAAGAAAAGCGCAACCGCGACAAGCGCGAAGCCTTCACCTTGCCGGAACTGCAGCAGGTCTTCCGGCACCCGATCTGGACGGGCTGCAGGTCAACATCGCGGCGCCATGAGCGTGGCAACATCGTGAAGGCGGACGGGCTCTACTGGGGGCCGATTCTGGCGGGCTACAGCGGCGCCCGGCGGGAGGAGGTTCTCGGCCTGGAACCCCGCGATGTCGTGTCCGTCGACGGCATTCCCTGCTACCACATCCGCGACAACATGCATCGCGGGGTCAAGACCTTCAGTTCGGAGCGCCTGGTTCCCATTCACGCACATCTGATCGAACTGGGCTTTCTCAGGCATGTCGACGACATGCGCATGCGCGGTGCCACGGCCCTCTTCCCCGAATTGATCGCGACAAATGATAGCCAGTCCTTCGGTGACAAGATCTATTACAACTGGGCGAAGGCGCTGGTGCTGCAGCTGGACGGTAACCCGAGGGAGCTCTGCTTCCACTCGTTCCGCCATTATGCCATCGCCCACCTGAAGGAGTTGCCCGAGGTCAGCGAGAAGCAGCGCCGTGACCTTGTCGGACACAGCGGCGGTGACGTGCATGACGAGCAATATGATGTCGCCACGTCGATGCCCGTGATGAGCAGCGTGGTTGCGAAGCTGCCGCGATTGTTCTGACGCGCTGACGAAATGAATGCCTGGCGCGCCTACCGAACATGATGACGAATGGCGCGGATCGTTGCGTCAGGATCAGAAAATCAATTTCGACATATCGGATACTTCGGCTCGCGATTGACCGCCCGAGGGCCCTCCCCCTTAGGTTCTGTCGCGCGCAAGTGTCCCGTGGGTCGCGCGCAAGTGTTCCTTGCTCGACCCGAAGCGACAATTGCGATCCGATAAACATGTTAGGGATGGCCAGTCTGGTCTCCGAGCCCCTTAGGCGAAAAGTACGGAACTCCCGTCAAGGTCATCTCAGCCGCCGCTTGGCAGGCGCTTCACAGGCCACTCGGCGCACCAGGCCAGCACGGTTATCCACATAATAGCGACATGAGACGGCCTCGTGCTGGCATTCGGGCGCGCTGGGGAATCCTGCAGCAGTTACAATGTCGGACAGAATAACTGCCAAAGGAACAACCACGTTGACTGACAACCAGGCCATCATCTGCGCCCGCACCGGCCCTACGTTCCCCCAGATCATCGGTCACCCCGACTGGGGTCTTGCATGACCGCCCGGCGGGACAAGCTCGTGAAGGTGCGCTTCTCGCAGGAGGAGTTCTCGCTGCTGGAAACGCTGCGCCAGTCTGCGAGATCGGAGAGCCGCGCTCTGTTCATCCGCAGACGGGGTCTGGCACCCGAAATCGGCACACATGCGATCGCGGATCTTATCGGTCAGATCGGTGTGACGCTGAACACCGAAAGTATCGCCCCCAAACAGCTCGACCATCTGGCGCTTCTCGTCGGAGAACTCACGCTAGAGCTCCGCAAGGTTAAGAAAAGCTGATCGATGCGCGCGCATAACACCTTCCACAAAACGGCCGGCGTCCTGCCCGACTATGACCTCCGCGACGGTGCGGAGTTCATCGGTGGCAACATCCTCCGCGGAGATCCCGTTTTTATGCGCGACCGCTTGGACAACCTCGCGGATGGTGCGGGAGTGATGCACATGACATTGTCACTGCCCGTAGGACTGCGGGCAGGTCGCGAAACATGGCATGCGATTGTCATGGAGCAGCTCCACCTGATGGGCCTGCCCGCCCTGCGCACGCCGTGGCTCGCCGCCCGTCATACCGATGCCATTTGCGACCATGTGCATGTCACCATCGCCCTGCGTGAATTTGACGGGTCTCGCCTGCGCCCCGCAACTGGTGACATCCAGACAAGTCGCAATCACCAAGCGCTGACCCGGCGCCTCGGCTTGCCCGTACCAGACTACTTCAACCCTCAGATCCCGCGCCTCGATCCACCGGTCATTTCTCGCCGGCTGACCACGGCGCCCAGGAAAAGGCTGAGCGAGGCCCTCAGAGCCATCTTCACAACCGAAAGGCCCAGAACAGTCGACGCCCTCGATGCTGCTCTGGCGCGGCAATCCCCGGCCATCCTACGCACCACAACGCAGAATACGCATGGTGTGAAGAGCCATCTCTTCAGCCTGGATGGCGCGCACGTCTTTGGGGGCGAACTCGGCCCTGAGTGGGAGCCGCGCCATCTCGAGACGCGTCTCTCGCATGCAGATGCCCTTCACCGCCTTCGGCTGCGCCTGAGCACCCAGTTCTTTATCGCAGCCCTCCTGCCCCACGCGAAACCACTCATGGAATTCGAACATGCAAAAGAAGATGACATCCCTGACCCTGCCCCAGGAACACGAAGTGTTGCTGAAAACGATGCTCACCATGGACGGCAAGATGGATCAGCTGCTCCCGCTGCTCGATCTGCTGAACGACCCCGATCACCCGATGTCCGAGCTCGGCCAAGCCCTGATCAAGGCGCTCCAGCGGATCTCGGAGGATCTATGGAAAGCAACAAGCCTCCGGGACGAGCACCGCGCAGCCGTGGATCAGGCGAACGAGACCAACGCCGCACTGTCACAGATGCTGAAGACCATCTCGGGGCAGCTTCAGGAGATCCGGTCGGAGAACCGCAGCTTGAAGCAGCAGATCTCCGAGATCCACGGCCTGATGTTCAGCCCGGTCGATTGACCTTCGGTCAGCAGCTTAGACAGCTTCTCCGGCTTCTGCATATGCGTTTCAGTGGCTGGCGCTGGCGCCGCTCGGACAAATCAGGGATCCAGGTAACGTTCCGGGATGGAAGCGTTGCCGAGGTGATCGGCGGCGTCCTGGTCAACGCGCGTGAGGAAGGTGAAGTCACCCAGTTCGCCGAAGCCTGGCGTCAGAAGTTCGGGGAGGTGGACATCGAGATGCCCGGACCGTCAGACGGCCACTCCCCGGAACCGATGTAGTAAGACCGCTCCATTCCCTTTTGCGCCCTCTTCCGCCACATTCCGGAGCGGCCGGGATTTCGCGGCATGGGTGGGGCTCGTCCCTCGCCAGCATTCGACGGGTGGCAAGTCGCGCCTCGGCAGGGTGTCGAAGATGAGACAACAGGACATCGGGCGACTACTGATCATCGGCGCGATGGCCGTTGTTCGGTGGGCCGTCAGAAAAGGGCCACGCCCCGGGTCGTGCTTGGAAGGAATGCTGGCCAGAAAGCCGAAGATGCTCGTCGCGATCGCTTTGGCCAACAAAATGGCCCGCAGCCTCTGGGCAATGCTGAAGAACGAAGAAGATTACAGGGTTCCTGCCATGGCCTGATCGGGCCGCCCGCAGGGTGCGTCGGGAGCGAGAGCAGTGCCCAACACGTAAGGGAAAGCGATCGACAGATCGGGATTGGACCAAGCCGTATCGACCCAGGGGCCCCTAGGGTCAGGACCCATTAATCGGCTTGCGACCACCTTGCCGGCGTGATTCACGCTCCCGAACTGATGGGGGCATGATGAGCAATCTTTTCTGGTTGAGCGACGAGCAGATGGCGCGGCTGCGGCCGTTCTTTCCAAAGAGCCATGGCAAGCCGAGGGTCGATGATCGGCGGGTCTTGAGCGGGATAATCTTCATCAATCGTAATGGCTTGCGTTGGTCCGATGCGCCGCAAGAGTATGGTCCACCGAAGACCCTCTACAACCGATGGAAGCGCTGGAGCGACATGGGTGTTTTCGCCCGGATGATGGAGGGACTTGCTTCCGAAGCCCCCGACCGGAAGACAGTGATGATCCCCTCTCGGGACATCACTTCGTGACGCCCTGCCGGGCAGTGGACGCCACCTATCTCAAGGCGCACCGCACGGCTTCGAGCCTGCGGTTGAAAAAGGGGGGCGTGGCAGGCTGATTGGGCGGACGAAGGGTGGCATGAACACCAAGTTGCATGCCGTCACGGACGCGAACGGCCGCCCGATCAAGTTCTTCATGACAGCCGGCCCCCTTTCGGCAGATTGCTTCGCAATCGCCTGTCGGGCAGCGGGTCAGCGACTACACCGGCGCGGCGGCCCTGCTGAGCAACCTGCCAGAGGCCGAATGGCTGTTGGTCGATCGGGGCTATGACGCCGACTGGTATCGTGAAGCCTTGCAGGACAAGGGCATCAAGCCCTGCATTCCTGGCCGGAAGTCCCGAGGCAAGCCTGTCAAATACGACAAGCGCCGCTACAAGCGGCGCAACCGTATCGAGATCATGTTCGGCAAGCTCAAGGACTGGCGCCGCGTTGCGACCCGCTACGACAGGTGCCCGAAGGTCTTTCTGTCCGCTGTCGCTCTCGCCGCAACTGTCATCTTCTGGCTTTGAAAATTACCGAGTCTGGAGCCTAGAACCGGAATGGCGTTTTGTTTTTTGTAGGGACAACCTTCTGATTCCAGCTTGAGTCCCGCTCAAGTTTTTTCAGCTCTGCCATGATATGAGCCTGGAGTTCTGATGGCAGGGCATCAATCACGCCAACCAACGCCGCAAGATCCTGGCGCGCGGCATGCAATTGGTCGATGAGCGAGACCACGATGCCCAAGCCCGTCTCATCGAGATCGAGAGCCTGGGAGAGGTCGCACAAAAGCTCCAGCCGCGCGATGTCAATGCGGCGAAAGACATAACCGTCGGCTTCCTGCTCTGGCTTGACCAAGTCGCCCTCGACAAAGCGGACGAGTTGGCTTCGGGTCAGCCGAGTTACCGTAGTCACCACGTCTTCTTCGGAGTAACGGTCTGTCATTTGCCGGCCCCTTTCACCATATCGGCACGCGGGTCGAAGGCATGGGTCTTTCGCCATTCCACAAGAAAATCGCGAAGGCTTTCATCCACGTCAGGCGGCGCGACGATCTTCAGCTCGACCCGCTGATCGCCCTTCGTCTTGCGCCCTGCCCGTGCGACCCCGCGCGCCCGCAGACGCAGGACCTGGCCCGAGCTTGCCCCCGACGGAATGGTGAGGCCCACGGGACCGTCGATGGTCGGTGCCGTTACCTTGCCGCCGAGAACGGCCTCGTCAATGGTGATTGGAAGAGTCAAGAGAATGTCGTCGCCCTCGCGACGAAACACCGGATGGGGCCGGACAAGAACGGTGATGAGCGCATCACCTGCTGCACCGCCACCAATGCCGGGCGCGCCCTTACCGCGCAGTCGCAGCGTCTGTCCGTCTTCGGTACCCTGCGGGATCTTGACCGCAAGGCTCTGGCCATCAGGCAAGGTGATGCGAGTCTCGGCGCCTCGTGCAGCATCTAGAAACGGCACCTCGAGCGTATAGCGCATATCTGGGCCATGGGCCGAAAACCCACGATCACCAAATTCAGCACTGGACGACCGCGTACGATTGCGCAGAATTTCTGCGAAGATGTCAGCTGGATCGGCATCCGCGCCGAACCCTCGCCCTTGTTGGTAAGTGTTGTTCGGGGCACCTGCAAAATCACGATAGTACTGCCGCTGAGGGCGTTCTGCACCAAGACCATCGATCTCTCCCGCATCGTATCGTGCGCGGGTCTCGGGATCTTTCAGGATCTCGTAGGCGGCAGAGATCGACTTGAACCGGGCCTCGGCCCCTGCGTCGTCTGGATGCAGATCGGGGTGGCTTGTCCGCACCAGTTTCCGATACGCCTTCTTTATGTCGTCAGCCGTGGCGGCCTTCGTGAGGCCGAGCACTTCGTATGGATCGTTGGACATCCGGGCTCCCTGTTCGACAACCATCGCATGGTGAGGCGGCAAGCCCCCGCAAACGGAATTAACCCGTTCAAAATGCCATGGCGGCGCCTGCTTCGTCGCTGATCTATGTCAGGGTGGGAAAGGCATGATCTGGTATAGTTCAGAAGGTGTTGTCTCACCGAAGAATTCTATTCACCAGTGCGCAAAGACTTCTCGGAAGGAACCAGATTGGACGCAGCAAAAAATGCACCAACAAGGGAACAGGGGAGTCCTCCGCCGCGAGATAAACCTGTATCCGCGACCCTTGTTCCAGCTCTGCGCGCGGTCGCGCCTAAGCCTGTCCCAAAGCGTCAACTCTGGTTTTGGGGCGCTGCCGGGGTGCTGGGCCTGGCACTTGCTGGCTTCTTCTGGTCCCAGTTCTGGATGGCGCGGCCAACAGCGGTCACGGTGGAAATCGCGGCCCTCGCCGCGGTCACGCGTGTGCTTGCGGTCAACGGCCGGATCGCGGCGGTGCGTTCCGTCGATGTAAGATCCGTTGTGTCTGGCAACCTGGTGGGGCTTCACGTTGCAGAGGGCGACGTCGTGGAGAAAAACCAGATCCTGGCGCAAGTCGAGGCGGCGGCGCAGAATGCCACTGTCCGGCAGGCCATGGCCGCATTGGACGCCGCCCTCGTGGCGCAGCAACAGGCGACCGAAATCTATGAACGTGCGATAGCACTGGGTAGCAATATTCCCAGATCGGAACTGGAGGTGAACGCCCACGCCGTCCAGTCGTCAGCACAGGAGGTCGCCCGCCTCACGGCCGCTCTTGATCAGGCTCAAATTGTTCTGGAGGATTATACGATCCGTGCGCCCGTCGCCGGAACCGTTCTTGAACTGGACGCCGAAGAGGGGCAGATCGTTGGCCCCACCAGCCGCCTGCTGACCCTCGCCGATCTGAGCAAGATACTGGTCGAGGCCGATGTGGACGAGGCCTATGCCACCCAGATCATAGTGGGCCAGCCCGCCGTGCTGCAACTGGCCGGTAACACCGGAACGCACCAGGGACATGTCAGCTTCGTGTCAAACCGCGTGGATGAAGCGACCGGTGGGCTTGCGATCAAGATCAGCTTTGATGCGCCGGTTGCGGCACCGGTCGGCCTGACGGTTACGACGAATATCATTGTGGACCAGCGCTATGCGGCGCTGACCGTGCCGCGCACCGCCTTGGTGAATGGTGATGCGGTTTTCGTGGTTGCGGACGGCGTGGCGCAACTGCATCCCGTGACGGTCTTGGAATGGCCAGCAGCACGATTAATTGCAACGGCGGGGCTGGATGAAGGCAACGCCGTGATCGTCGATGCAACAGGCATCTCGGACGGTCAGCCGGTCGCCGTGGATGAGCCCTGATGCTCTACGCGCTCAAGATTGCGACCCGTTACCTCGCGGCCAACAAAGCCCAGACCGCCCTCCTGGTTACCGGTGTCGCGGTGGGCGTGTTCATCTTCATCTTTATGTCGGCCCTAATAGGGGGCTTGGCCGAATTCATTCTCTCGCGCACCGTAGGTGACATTTCACACATCACCATAGAAGCGGAAACTGCCGACCCGGCCTTGTTGATCTCACCCGAAGGCCATGTGCTGGTCGTCGCCGAACGGGGCCGCGCGCGAACGGCGACCCTGGCCGAGGCCGCCACCTGGTTGCCACTGATCGAGGCCGTCCCTGGCGTGCGCGCCGTCTCACCGCAGATCACGGGAGCCGGGTTTCTCACCCGCGGCGCGCAGGTTGCTCAGATCAGCGTGTCCGGAGTGGAGCCGGGGCGCGAATCCGCGATTCTCGACCTTGCCGGTTACATGGTTGCGGGCGATGTGCGGCTCGGCTCGGGGCTGATCGTTCTTGGACGCGACTTGGCCGATGATCTTGCGCTGTCGGTCGGTCAGACCCTACGGCTCCAAAGCTCGAATGGCGTCACGTCAACGCTGACCCTCAGCGGCATATTCAAGACCGGCAATGGAGGGATAGACGGCGCACGCGCCTTTGTCAGCCTTGCGACCGCGCGGACATTGTTTTCCATGGCCCAAGGTGTGACGCGGATCGAAATCAAGCTGGATGATCTGAATGCCGCCGACGCCACCGCCCAGCGTATACGCGCCTTGACGGGGCTTGATGCCGTGCCATGGACGGACGGGGCCGAACAATTGATGGAGGCGCTGAATGCCCAGGCGCAGACCGGGTATTTCCTGAAGACCTTCGCGCTCATCACAATCGTGATCGGCGTCGCCTCGGCTTTGCTGCTGTCGACCTACCGTCGTCGTCCCGAGATCGGGATCATGCGGGCGATGGGGGCAGGACGCGGGTTTGTGATCTTTGTCTTTGTTACGCAAGGGGCGCTGATCGGACTGATGGGCGGGGTCACGGGCGCAGCGCTGGGATATCTCGCCCTGCTGCCCTTTCCCTCGCGTGACGCGTTCCAGCCGGGAACCCTGCCGATGGATATCACGCAAGGATCCTATGGTCTGGCCATCACACTCACGGTGATCGGCGCGATCCTGGCCTCGATCCTGCCCGCACGTTCGGCCGCACGGGTCGATCCCGTCACGGCGATCGGCCAATGAGCGCGCTTCTCGAGGTACGCGACCTGTTCAAGACATACGGCACGGGAGAGGCGGCAACCCGGGTGCTGCGCGGCCTGTCGTTGTGCCTTGAGGCGGGTGAAATGGCGGCGTTTCTGGGTCCTTCAGGTTCAGGCAAGAGCACGCTCCTCACAATCCTCGGAACATTGATGAAGCCCTCCTCCGGCAGCTACGTGATGCTCGGCCAGGACATTATCGCCGCAGATGACAAAGCGTTGACTGACTTTCGCAATGCCCACATCGGCTTCGTTTTCCAGTTCCACAACCTTTTGCCGGATTTCACTGCGCTGGAAAACGTTATCTTCCCCACCGCTGTACGTGATGGGCGCGAGACGCCCGCCGCCCGTACGCGTGGCCGAGAATTGCTGTCCCGCATGGGGCTGGCCGACCGGATCGATTTCCCTTCAGCCAACCTATCGGGTGGGCAAAAGCAACGAGTCGCTGTTGCCCGCGCCTTGATGAACAATCCGGAACTGGTATTGGCTGACGAGCCGACCGGCAACCTCGACCGAGACTCGGCAAACCAGGTGATGGACCTGATCGGACAGATCAACCGCGAGGAAGGCACGACCTTTCTGATCTCGACCCATGACGACAAGATTGCGGGGTTCTGTCGGCGACAGATCGTTGTGGGCGATGGGGTTGTGACCGGTTAGGCCCACGCAGCCGGTGCTTACTGCGCGGTATAGCCTCCATCGACAAGATGGTAGCTTCCGGTAATGAAGCTGGCCTGCTCCGAAAGCAGGAAACAGGTCAGCGCCGACACCTCCGCAGCGTCCCCAAGCCGCCCGACCGGGTGCAGGGCGGCGATGCCCTCGAGTGCTGCTTCATCCAGGTGCTTTTCCAAAAGCGGCGTCGCGATGAAGCCCGGACCGACCGCGTTTACCCGAATCCCGGCCTTGGCGTATTCGATGGCGGCAACCTTTGTCAGGCCAACGACCCCATGCTTGGCAGCGACATAGGCTCCGGCCGTCGCAAAACCAACTGACCCAAGGATAGACGCCATATTGACGATCGCGCCGCCACCTGCCCTGACCATTTCGGGGAGTCCAAAGCGCATGCCATGAAACACGCCGGTCAGGTTGATGTCGATGACCTGTTGCCAGCCATCCAGAGGGTATTCTCCAACCGGGTGCGCCGGACCGCCAATACCGGCATTGTTAACAAGAAGGTGCAATCCAGCCGTCTGCGCCACAGCGAACGCTACAAGGGCCTCCACAACAGCGGCGACACTTGTGTCGGTCTTGTGGATGTAGGCTGTGCCACCGGACGCCTTGATCTGCTCGGCCACGGCGGACATCCCCGCTTCGTCCATATCCGCCAAGACCACTCTGGCCCCATAGCGTGCCAGATCATGCGCTATTGCGGCACCGATGCCCGACTCGGCACCGGTCACGATGGCTGTCTTGTCGTCGACAATCAAATGTCATGATGGCTCTCCTGCAAATGGAAATGTTCGAGAGAGGATGCACAGGTTGCGTCGCAGCGCTAACCTGGGTCAACCCTGCTGTTGTCAGTCCCGCTTGCTCTGTTTGAGGTATCGGGCAAGAATAAATGCTGCCGTGAATGCAATCTGAGAGGCAAACTCAGCTTCGCTTGGTGCAGATGTTGCTGGTTGGGTCACGGGAGGGTCTAACCGTATCGTTTGCGTGAGGCGATTTCTGGCCAGAGCCAGAATACCTACAGCCAGAATTGTTAATCCTAGGCCGATCAAGAGGGACGCCGGACCTTGCCCTACCGCACTACTGAGCGTGAGATACGCCCAAGCCGTCAGGAACGCCACTCCTGCGGCCCCGGCCAGCACTCCGGCCAGAGCCAGCAGGATCGGCACCAGCAATTCCCCAGCGTCCTTTCGGACGCTGCGACCAATGCTGTGCACGACGTCATCGACAATACCCATCACCGCCGCGACAGGGCGCCGACCAAAAAACCTGCGATCGCTGCGAAGCCGATGGTCATAAGCGGGTGCGCTGCAACGGATTCCTCCAATTGTGCCTCTGCGGAGCGGCCCTTGCTCTCGGCATAATGCTTCGCTTCGTCAAAGCCTTCCGCGATGTCCGCAGCCATGCGGCTCCCGCGCCGTCCCGCGATCCCGCTGACAGTCTCAGCGAGCTGCGACATGTCCTCCCGCAGGGCGGCCAATTGACGACTGACCGCCTCGATATCAGTTGCGGCGGTGGGTTGCGGGTTCGTCTTGCTATCAAGTGACATTTTGATTTCCTTTGGTTGGCGGGTTTTGGGGTGTCGTGGCGTCTGAGGTGCTGTGCGGGCGTGACCTGAATGCGTAGCGCATCAAGTTCTGTCCGAGACCCGGACGACCTCTGCCGCCTGCTCCGTGCCTTCTCCGCAGAAAGCCTCGTCACAGGCATCGGCCTCGGTTTTTGTCTTTTGAACCAGTTGGTCCTCATGATGCGGCGGACCGTAGATCGTGTAAAACTTGAGCGCCTCATGACCTGTGCAGATCACATTGTGATGCGCGCCAGCAGGGACGACGAAGCCGTCGCCAGCCTTGACCTTGTGGGTCACCCCGTCGATCACGACCATTCCCTTGCCCTCTTCGATGCGAAAGAACTGATCCGTGTCGGCGTGTATCTCGCCGCCGATTTCCGTCCCAGGATCCAGAGACATCAGAACCAATTGCAGCTTTGTCCCTGAATATAGAACACGCCGAAAGTTGGTGTTCTCTTCTGTCAGTTCTTCGATGTTCGCGACATATCCGATCATGGTGCCTCTCCGCTCGTTTCATCGCTTGGCTGGACGACATGACCCTGTGTGCCGCAGGTAAACCTTGGCCGCACTGATCGGCGTTAGCAGCATGATGCGTTTCACTTCGCTGCGGTTCGATTGGCCATAATCCGCCTTTGGTCATAAGTGCTCACCACGGGCGTCATGAATCGCCCTGCTTCATTTCATGGCCCGATAAAGCGGCCTCTCGCCGCGGCCTACTACCGTCAAATAAGGACTTGGGATCAGGTCTGGTAAACGTAGGTGCCGGGCGCCGCTACGATCGGGACTAAGCCCTTGTCTGGCGCACTGATGGAGGGTGCCGGCGCGACACCGCTGCTTTTCCCTTCCAGCCAAGACTTCCACGCGGACCACCAAGAGCCCGGTTGCGGCGTATTTTGCGCAACCCAGGCTTCGGGGCCGATATAAAGCGCCCCGGCGGCACGACGCGAGATCCGATGGTGACCGCGCGCTAGCTTTGGTTCGTTGATGATCCCGCGGTTGTGGCCTCCGCTCGTCAAAACAAAAGTCATATCGCTGTCGGTAAACAGTTGGGTTTTGTAGACGGACTTCCACGGCGCGATGTGGTCGGTTGCATAATCCCACCAGTCCTGCACCGCGAGAAACCCCTGCTGCATGTTTCTGAACGGCGGCTTTTCCCATCCGGGATTCCGGAAACGATGATCGTATGCCTTTGGCACAAAGGCCGGTTCCGCGTCGCTGTTTGGCAAAAGCGACTGCCCCAACAGCCTTGTCATGTTTTCCTGCGCGCGCGGCCAATTCAAGTTGGCGGCCCGGAGCCTGGGCCAGATGCTGTGCCCAATCGCTCCAAGCTTCGATGAACGCATGGGGGGACACGCCGGCCGACATGTAGGCGACCGCTGCCCGTGAGGCGCGATCAAGGTTTTCGTGTGGATGCGCCTTTGTTGACTCGGCTTGCTGCTGTGATGCAGTGGCGATCTTAGCGGGAAGCGGGACCTGCGGCGCGTCTCGCGCAGGTGCCTTGGGCTGCTGAGTGCGCTTGGTCATCTTTGCGATCCTATGCTGATGCGTTTTTGTCTGAACGCCCACTTCCGGATTGATCTGTGCGGGCTGACCAGAGCCTGAGCAGCGCATACGCCCTGTGTGGCAAACGACCGTGGTGGTCGCATTGATGCAGGTTAGCGCCCACCGTCGCGCAGAGTTCTATTCTTCTTCCAAGTGTTCCCAGCAGACTGCCGTTTTCTGGCTGGTTGCCCGCGACAGGAAAGCAAAGAGGCCCCGTTTGACACCCAAACGCTCAGATCCAACACCGAAGATGGACAATACCCGCGTCGGGAGCGGCGCACAGGTGGATGATTGCGATTTGCCTCACCACGGTGTTGTGCATGCCGTCCGCGGAGCGGTCGTGGATGTCGTCTTTGCCGGGGCCGAGCTTCCGCCGATCAATTCTGCTCTGGTCGTGAAATGGGACCGCCCGACCGTCCTTACTCTCGAAGTCCACAGCCACCTCGACCAGAAAACCGTCCGTGCGGTGGCGTTCCAATCCACCGCGGGCCTTGCCCGTGGCGTTTCGGTCCATGCCAGCGGCGGGTCGGTTACCGTGCCCGTGGGCGAAGCGGTTCTTGGAAGGCTTCTGGATGTCGTGGGTAAGGTGCAGGACGAAGGGCCTGCCCTTCCTGACGATACACCGCGACGGTCGATCCACGCCCTGCCACCGCTTCTGAAATCCCAGACTGGCGCCACCGATGTGTTCGAGACGGGGATCAAGGTGATCGACCTGCTGACGCCGATGGCTCAGGGCGGCAAGGCCGCGATGTTCGGCGGTGCCGGGGTCGGCAAAACCGTTCTGGTGATGGAACTGATCCGCGCCATGGTCGAGAAATATGAAGGTATTTCGGTCTTCGCGGGCGTCGGTGAGAGATCACGCGAGGGGCATGAACTGCTGACTGAAATGCAGGACTCGGGCGTTCTGGAGCGCACCGTGCTGGTATACGGCCAAATGAACGAGCCACCCGGAGCGCGCTGGCGGGCTCCGCTCACAGCCTTGACGATTTCGGAATATTTCCGCGACCAGAAGCACAAGAACGTCCTTCTTCTGATGGATAACGTGTTCCGCTTCGTCCAGGCCGGGGCCGAGGTATCCAGCTTGCTGGGCCGCCTGCCTTCGCGCGTGGGGTACCAGCCAACACTGGCGACCGAAGTGGCGGGGCTGCAAGAACGAATAGCATCGGTGGCGGGCTCCGCCGTGACCGCCATTCAGGCGGTCTATGTGCCAGCTGACGATTTTACCGACCCCGCGGTGACCACGATTTCCGGGCACATGGATTGCGTGATCATGCTGTCGCGCGCTCAGGCCTCCGAAGGGTTCTATCCGGCGATTGACCCGCTGGGCTCGTCATCGATGCTGCTCGATCCGCTGATAGTCGGTGACGCGCATTACCAGACCGCCGAGGCGGTCCGGCAGACGCTGGCAAGGTTCCGCGAGTTGACTGACATCATTTCGCTGCTGGGAGTCGAGGAACTGGGCACTGCCGACCGATTGATCGTCAAACGCGCACGCCGGTTGCAGCGGTTCCTGACCCAGCCCTTCATGGTGACCGAGGCCTTTACTGGCACACCGGGCGCCAGCGTGCCCCTCGCTGAGACCCTCTCGGGGTGCCGCGCCATTCTGGACGGCGAAGCCGACGCGTGGTCCGAAAGCTCGCTCTACATGATCGGAACGCTGGAGGACGCAAGAAAGAAAGAGGCCGCTGCCAATGCCTCGGACGCCACCGACGCTGAGGAAGCGGCATGAGATTGCGCATCGTGACCCCTCTGTCCGTCGTTGTGGACGAGGATGCGGAAAGCTTGCGGGCTCAGGACGCCAGCGGCAGCTTCGGCATTCGGCCCGGCCACGCCCCATTCCTGACCGCGCTCGCGGTTTCCATCGTCAGTTGGAAGAGCGCCGGGCTCGAACGTTTCTGCGCCTTGCGCGGCGGGGTGCTGACCGTGACCGGCGGTAGCACGGTCGCGATCGCAACCCGCGAAGCGGTGGCGGGCGACGATCTGGCCACGCTGGACACTGAGGTTCTGACCCGGTTTCAGACCGACGCGGACGAAGAACGGGTCGAACATGTCGAGACGATGCGCCTGCAAATGAACGCCATCCGCAAGATGATCATCGGCTTGCGCCGGGGCGCAGACAAAGGACAGTTCCGGTGACCGATGACCCATCTGAGCCCCCAGAAACCGATCCTCTGGTCGAGGAAATCCGCAAGCATCGCAGCCGACGCGAACAGTGGCTGCGCGAAGGTGACATGTCCGTCGGTCGACGTCTGGCGCAGATCGGTGTTCTGGGCTGGATCTTCGTGGTGCCGACGCTTGCGGGCCTGTTCTTCGGACGCTGGCTCGATGCGCAATTTGAGACAGGCATCTTCTGGAGCGCCCCGATGATGCTGCTCGGGCTTTGCATAGGCGGCTGGACCGCTTGGAAAGCGATGAACGCACGATGACCGATCCCTCCACTCTCCCGCTAATCGTCCTTCTTCCGATCTGCTTTCTGGGTGGGCTCTTCATCGGGTGGGGCTATTTCCGTGCGCTTCGCGAGACTGCCAACCTGATCGTCGAAGGGGGCAAACCGCTCAGGGCAATGGTCCTGACCCTCGCGCGCATCTCGCTTCTGGCCACCGGCTTCTTCATCGCCGTGCTGGCAAGCGGCCTTGCCCTGTTGGCGGCCCTTGCGGGGGTCCTCTGCGCCAAGTGGATCCTGCTCCGCAGGATGGGAGATATCCAAACATGAACTCTCCGCTCGACTCCACCGTTTTGTTCCAGATCGGACCGATTCAGATCACGCAAGCCATTGTCACGACATGGACGATCATAGCGATACTGGTGATCGGGGCGTTCCTCTTGACGCGGCGGCTTAACCTCAGACCAACCCGGCGCCAGGCAGCGCTGGAGCTGATGGTCGCCACGCTCGATACCCAGGTCACCGAGACAACAGGCGCGGCACCCGCCCCCTATCGCGGGTTCATCGGCACGCTCTTTCTGTTCATTCTCGTGGCGAATTGGTCCTCGCTTGTACCGGGGATCGACCCTCCGACCGCACAGCTTGAAACCGATGCCGCGCTCGCCGTTCTGGTGTTCCTGTCCGTGATCTGGTTCGGCATACGCGCGGGCGGCGTTGGCGGCTGGCTGAAATCCTTCGCCGCGCCAAACCCGGTGATGATCCCGCTGAACATCCTGCAAAGCCTGACGCGGGTCTTTTCCATGTTCGTCCGCCTCTTCGGCAACGTGATGAGTGGGGTGTTCGTCATCGGCATCGTCGCCTCGCTGGCAGGGCTGCTGGTGCCGATCCCGCTGATGGCGCTCGATCTGCTGACCGGCCTCGTGCAGGCCTATATCTTCGCGGTGCTGGCAATGGTGTTCATTACCTCTGCGGTTGAGAGCGGCGCGCCCAGCCCTCCGAATACCGACCTTGCCCCTTCCCAAACGAAAAAGGAGTCATGATGGAATATCTCAGCTTGGCCAGCATCTTCTGCGCCGCCTTTGCAGTGGCCTTCGGCGCTATCGGACCCGCACTTGCCGAAGGGCGCGCCGTTGCCGCCGCGATGGATGCCATCGCCCGCCAGCCCGATGCGGCAAACACGATTTCGCGCACGCTGTTCGTTGGGCTTGCGATGATCGAGACGACGGCAATCTATTGTCTGGTGATTGCGCTCCTGCTGCTCTTCGCCAACCCGCTACTGGCATGAGCGCATGACCCTCGATTGGTGGGGACTCGGTCTTCAGGCCATCAACGTCCTGATCCTTGTCTGGCTGCTCAGCCGCGTGTTCTGGCGTCCGGTTGCCGGGGCCATCACCCGGCGGCAGGAAGCGGCGCAGGCCATGCTGGATGAAGGCAAGACAGCACAAGCGAAAGCCGACGCTGCGCTGGCCGAGGTGGTTGAGACCCGCGCAGGCATCGCGTCGGAACGCGATGCCATACTTGTCGAGGCCAAGGCAGCGGCGGACACAGTCGCGAAAGCCACGCTGAAGGATGCGCAAACCAAGGCAGACTCCCTGATTGCTGCGGCGCGCACCGCCATTGACCGCGACCGAAACACCGCGCGGAAAGAGAACGCAACGAGGGCCGCCGAATTGTCGGTCGAGATTGCAGCCCGGCTTCTGGCACGGTTCGACACAGCCGAGGTTCAGGCGGCGTTCCTGGTGCAACTTGTCGAGGCGATCGCGGATATGTCCGCCGCGGACCGCAAGGCGCTGATGGCCTCGGATGCAGACATCGAGATCGTCACAGCGACAAACATGGAGGGTGCGGAGAGCGTCAATATCGAACGCGCGGTAAAGGATGCGTTGGGCGGCACGCCCAGCCTTCGTGTTGTCACCGATCACAGTCTGATCGCTGGACTGGAACTGCGCAGCGGGCATTTCGTGCTTCATAACAGCTGGCGTGCCGACCTCGAGAACATCCTGAAGGAGATCGAGAATGCCAACTGACGCGCCAGACTGGTTCGCCTCGGCGCAAAGTGCGGTGCGTCGCGCGGCACTGGGTCCGCGAGCCGAACACAGGGGCCGTGTCGAGGAGATCGGGGACGGTGTGGCGATGATCTCGGGCTTGCACGATGTGCGGCTGGACGAAGTTCTGCGGTTCGAGGGCGGCCAATTCGGGTTCGCTCGGGTTCTGGACCCCGATCTGATCGGCTGCGTGTTCGTTGACGCGGCGACCAAGGTCGAAGCGGGCGACGCCGTCTTCGGCACAGGCGAAGTCGTGAGCGTGCCTGTCGGCGGCGCGCTGCTTGGGCGTATCGTCGACCCACTTGGCCGCCCGCTGGACGGAAAGGGGGCAATTGAGGCCGAAGAGCGGTGGCCGATCGAGCGCCCGGCGCCCTCAATCATCGAACGCGATCTCGTGACTCAGCCGGTGCAAACCGGGATACTCGTGATGGACACGCTGTTCGCGCTTGGCCGTGGCCAGCGCGAGTTGATTGTCGGCGACCATTCCACCGGAAAGACGACTCTGGCCACCGACACGATGATCGCCCAAGCGCACAGCGACATGATCTGCGTCTACGTCGCAGTGGGGCAAAAGACATCCAGCGTACGCCGCGCCATCGAGGCTCTGCAGGCGCATGGGAATTTCGCACGCTGCATCGTGATGGTCGCGGGCTCCGCCTCGGCGCCGGGGCTGCAATGGATAGCACCCTACGCGGGCACGACAATGGCAGAATATTTCCGCGACCGGGGCGAGCACGCCCTTGTAGTGATAGACGATCTGTCGAAGCACGCCGCCACACACCGCGAGATCGCCCTTCTGACCCGGCAATCTCCAGGGCGCGAGGCCTATCCGGGGGACGTGTTCTACATACACGCCCGCCTGCTTGAACGTGCGGCCAAGCTGTCTCCGGCGCGTGGCGGCGGGTCTCTGACCGCCTTGCCGATTGCGGAGACCGATGCCGGAAACCTGTCGGCCTACATCCCGACCAACCTGATCTCGATCACCGATGGGCAGATCGTGCTGGATGCGGATCTGTTCCATCAGGGGCAGAAGCCCGCAGTGGATGTGGGGCTGAGCGTCAGCCGTGTCGGCGGCAAGACCCAGGCGCCCGTGCTGCGCAAGGCGGCCGGCACGCTGCGCCTCGACTACGCGCAGTTTCTGGAGTTGGAGGTCTTTACCCGGTTCGGGGGCATGCCGGAAGGTCGCGTGCGCGAACAACTCAGACGCGGGAAAAGGATCCGCACGATCCTGCGCCAGCCGCAGAATGCGCCGCTTCGCTTGGCCGATGAGGTGGCGCTCCTGCTCGCCGTGCAGTCGGGACTGCTTGACCCCCTGTCACTCGATGCTGTTGCCACCTTTCGGGATGAACTGCCGTCAGCGCTTGACCGGGACGCCGCCGATGCCCTGCGCGTCCTTTCCGAGACCGGGGAACTGAATGAGACGGCACGGGCCGCCCTGATGGCCGCGATGACCCGCCTTGCGACGCAGCTTGGCGATACGGAGCCAGCGACATGACCGAACGACTGGCCGATGTCAGCGCCCGGATCGACGGAATTCGCCAGTTGGGGGCAGTGGTAAACGCGATGAAGGGCATCGCCGCGGCGCGGGCTAGCACCGCCCGTGCCGAGATCAAAGCAGTTGACAGCTATGCCTCGACCATTGCCGCCGCCATATCCGATGCACTTGGCCCGGCGAGTCCCTCATCATCGGCCAATACCTCCGAAAGCCGAGCCGGCGGCAGCATCGGTCTTTTGGTATTCTGCGCAGAACAGGGCTTTGCTGGCGCCTTCAGTGAACGCGTTCTGGACAGCATCGAGGACGACTTGTCGGCCACCAGCTTGTTTCTGATCGGCACCCGCGGCCTGTCCATCGCTGCGGCGCGTGGGCTCGATCCGGTCTGGTCTGCGCCGATGTCCTCGCACACGCCCGGCATCCCGAAACTGGCCGATCAGATTACCAAGGCGATCTACCGCGCCCTGGGCGAGGGTCATTTTGAGCGCATGGATATGATCCATGCCGGATGGGCGTCCGGGCGACCTCAAGTCCTCCGGCAGGTTCTGTTGCCAGTCGATCTGTCGGCCCTGCCGCCGCCCGGGACGACACGTCCGCTGACCCAGCTTCCAACGGACGCCCTGATCAATAGTCTCAGCGGGGACTATCTCCATGCCCTAATGTGCAAGGCGGCGCTTCATGCCTTTGCCGCTGAAAACGAGTCAAGAATGGAGGCCATGTCCGCCGCGGGCAGCCAGATCACGCGCGAGTTGGGCGAATTCGAAGCGACGCTGCGCCAGGTACGACAAGAAGCGATCACAGCCGAAATCATCGAACTGGGGACCGGGACCGCGTCCGCGCGAGGCGTAAGGTGAGCGTTACAGGGCTATCGTAGCCTCCTATTGATCTGGGTAAGTACAAGGTAACGCGATTTCCGTCATGTTGGTCGTCACCAAAGGTGTGGCACCCGCCCGTTTTGGTTCGACCGGCGCCATGACATCGGCCAGTTCGGCTCATGCAAACGGCGCCCAAAAGGATCCCGCAATGGCATACGCCCCGACGCAACTTGGACAAGACCCGCAATTCGAGCCGTTTCTGTACGCACCCGTGGGTGAAGATCGACGCGGAAGAAGCGTCACCGTTCTATCGATGCTCGCCCGGCTCGGCATGGATCCCTGGAGCGAAGCCTCGGAGCTTTCCAGGCTGCCCACAGCGGCGGCACGGCAAAGGTTGGAGGCGCTGATGACACGTTTCCATGACGTACCGACCCCTGTTCCGGATCGGAGCAGGATTGGCTCGGGCCTTCTTGCCCTGCTGCCGAGGCGGGCGACGATGGCAAGTTCGCCCCGGGACGGCACTTCGGCCAAGCTTTTGCTGCCGCCGCAGGGATCCCCCTTCTACTGGATCATCGCAGCAGCCCTGTTCGTTGGCTGGGTCGCCATGCTGGCACAAGGCCAGTGAGATGCGCCCCTGCGCCAAACAACCATCACCCAGCACAACCGCCGATCTTGAAAGGAGCCTTGAATGACTACAGATGACACCCTCTGGGATCTGGAAGAACGCTTTTGGACACAAGGCGCCGACAGTGCGCGTCACGCCACGGCAAAGGGAGCTGTCTTCGTCTTGCCGTACCCTGCAGGCATTCTTCAGGGCGACGCGCTCTGGAGAGAAAAAGACGTCGCCCAGCGGTGGCGTTCGGTCGAGATGAGCGAGCGTTACCTCTCCCTCCAAAACGACATCGCAGTGTTGGCCTATCGTGTCTCTGCCGAACGGGGCGACGAGCCGATCTATAAGGCGCTCTGCACCTCGACCTACCTGAACGACGATGGCAAGTGGCTGCGCCTTTCGCACCAGCAGACCCCGCTGAGTTGATCGCGAGAGTTACCCGGCGCGGGTCCTGACGGGCGGCAAGGTTCAGGCGAAGCATCGCGGGCACGGTTCGCGTTCTGATCCACAAGCCTCTGTAATGCGCGCAGCCTAACCTCGGTCAGTCCGCCATCTGCGATCCTGGATCATGATTGGGTTGGCCGCCGGTTCTTTTTCATGACCGGACAGGGAAAGGATCTCATCATGCCCCCCACCAAAACGACATCTGCCGAACGCAGCCCCCGTTTCCACTTCCCTTCTGCTTATACCATCCTGTTCGCACTGATCGTGATCATCGCTGGCCTGACCTGGGTGATCCCGGCGGGCCAGTACGAGCGGGCGGCGTCCGAGGCGCTTGGCAAAGAAGTTCCGGTGGCGGGAACCTACGCGCCCACCGACGCCAACCCGCAAGGCTTTTTCGACGTCATCCTGGCCCCGATCGCAGGATTCTACGATCCAGGCAGCTACTCTGCCAATGCCATCGACGTGGCGTTGTTCGTCCTGATGATCGGTGGGTTCATCGGCGTGGTGACGGCCACGGGCGCCATAGATGCGGGCATCAAGCGCGCAATGGCCCGGCTGAAGGGGCGGGAGAAATGGATGATCCCGATCCTCATGGCGCTGTTTGCGGCGGGCGGTTCGACCTATGGCATGGCCGAGGAAACGCTGGCCTTTTATGTCATCCTGACGCCGGTGATGATCGCGGCGGGCTATGACGCGCTGACGGCCGTGGCGGTGATCCTGCTGGGGGCCGGTGTGGGTGTGCTCGGCTCGACCGTGAACGCCTTTTCGACCGTGATCGCGTCGGACGCCGCCGGGGTGCCGTTCACGGACGGGCTGATGCTGCGGCTGGTCCTTCTGGCGTTGACCTTTGCGGCGGCTGTCACCCACGTCATGCGCTACGCCGCACGGGTCAAGGCCGATCCGTCACGGTCGCTGGTCTTTGACAGAAAGGCCGAGAACAAGGCGCATTTCCTGAGCACGACCGAGGCTGCTGCGAGCGACTTTACGGGTTTGCACAAGATCGTACTGCTTCTCTTCGCCGCGACTTTTGCGGTGATGATCTGGGGCGTATCCTTGGGCGGCTGGTGGATGGCCGAAATGAGCGGCCTGTTCCTGTTTGCAGGTATCGGCATCGGGATCGTGGGTCGGTTGGGTGAAAAAGGATTGGTCGACGCTTTCGTCGGCGGTGCGCGCGACCTGCTGGGCGTGGTGCTGATCATCGGGCTGGCGCGTGGCATCGTCGTGATCATGGACGCAGGCCACATCACCGACACGATCCTGCACTGGGCCGAGGGCACCGTTGCGGGCCTCAATGAGGTCATCTTTATCAACGTGATGTATTGGATCCAGGTCGTCCTGTCGTTCTTCGTGCCCTCGACATCGGGCCTTGCCGTCCTGTCGATGCCGATACTTGCTCCTGTCGGTGACTTTGCCGGGGTATCGCGTAGCCTAGTGGTGACCGCGTTCCAGTCGGCAGAAGGCGTGGTCAATCTGGTCACACCCACATCTGCGGTGGTCATGGGCGGCCTCGCCATCGGCCGCGTGCCCTATGAACGCTGGCTACGCTTCGTCTGGCCTGTTCTTCTGGGTCTCTCGATCATTGTCATGGCCGCCCTCAGCCTTGACGTCCTTCTGCAAGGAACCCCGACATGAGTATCACCTATGGCGTCCATTCCGAGGCGGGCAAGCTGCGCCGCGTCCTCGTGCACAAACCCGGAGCCGCCATGGCGCGCCTGACGCCCGCCAACTGTGCCGAGCTGCTGTTCGATGATGTGATGTGGGTCAAACAAGCGCGGATTGACCACATGACGTTTACCGACGCCATGCGCAATCGCGAGATCGAGGTGGTGTTCCTGCGCCAGTTGCTGTTGGAAACGCTGAAAGACATGGATGCCCGAAGATGGCTGTTGGAGGCGCGGATCAGTGACAATACCGTGGGCGTCGGTCTGGCGGATGACCTCATGGCCCACCTTATGGAGGTCGATGCCGATCTGCTTTCCACCATCCTGATCGGCGGCATGAGTCGGGCCGAACTGCCGATCCCGGTCGAGGGTGTGCTGGCCCCCATGCTGGAGCCTGCAGACTTCATCCTGGCCCCGTTGCCCAACCACATCTTCACCCGCGACACGACCTGCTGGATCTATGGCGGCGTAACGCTGAATCCGATGCACTGGCCCGCGCGGCGGCTAGAGACGCTGAACCTCGCCGCAATTTATCGCTTCCATCACGACTTCAAGGACGCGGGGTTTCCCGTCTGGTGGGGAGATCCAAAGCAGGATCATGGCCCGGCGACGGTCGAAGGCGGGGATGTCATGCCCATCGGAAACGGCACCGTTCTGATCGGCATGGGGGAGCGCACAACACCGCAGGCGGTCAGCCAGATTGCGCGCGGGCTATTCGCTGGGGGTGGCGCCACCCGTGTCATCGCCTGCCAGTTTCCCCGCGCGCGCGGGTCCATGCATCTGGATACGGTCTTCACCTTCTGCGACCGCGATCTCGTCACGGTCTTTGCCGAAGTCACCGATGCTATCCGTTGTTACAGTCTGCGCCCCGGCAAGGGAGAAGACATCGTCGTGGAGGCCGAAACAAAACCGTTTCTGGAGGTGGTAGCCGGCGCCCTTGGTCTCAAGAAACTGCGCACCGTGCCCACGGGCGGCGATGCCTACGAATCCGCCCGTGAACAATGGGACGACGCCAACAACCTGCTGTGCCTCGAGCCCGGCGTTGTCGTCGGATACGAACGCAACGTCTATTCCAACACCCTTCTGCGCAAGGCGGGTGTCGAGGTCATCACCATCCCCGGATCAGAACTTGGACGCGGGCGCGGTGGATCACACTGCATGACCTGCCCCCTGGTTCGCGACCCCATTTAAGGAATATCCAATGCCACAGAACCTGCGCGGACGTAGTTTTATCAAACTGCTGGATTTCACACCGGACCAGATCCGGCACCTGTTGCAACTCGCCGCCAGCCTCAAGATGGCAAAAGCAGGCGGATATGAACAGCAAATGCTTCAAGGCAAGAACATCGCCCTGATCTTTGAAAAGGACAGCACGCGCACCCGCAGCGGGTTCGAGGTGGCGGCCTACGATCAAGGCGCGCATGTCACCTATCTGGGGCCATCTGGCAGCCATATCGGCCACAAGGAAACCATGAAGGACACCGCGCGGGTTCTGGGCCGGTTCTACGATGGCATCGAATATCGCGGCTTCGGCCAAAAGGATGCCGAGGTTTTGGCGGAGTTCTCCGGCGTGCCAGTGTTCAACGGGCTGACGGATGATTTCCACCCGACACAGATCCTCGCCGACCTGATGACCATGCGCGAGTTCACCCACAAACACCTGTCTGATATCGCCTTTTGCTTCATGGGGGATACAGGCAACAACATGGGCTCAAGCCTGATGGTCGGTGCCGCCCTGATCGGCATGGATATCCGCCTGTGTGGCCCACAAAGCTGCTGGCCCGATGCAGAGCTTATCGCGCAATGTCGACACCTAGCCGAGACCACGGGTGCGCGGATCACCCTGACCGAGAAACATGCCGAAGGGTTGGAAGGGGCCGATTTCGTCTACACCGATGTCTGGGTCTCCATGGGGGAACCTGATGAGGTCTGGGACGAGCGGATCGCCCTTCTGTCGCCCTATCAGGTCAACACAAAGGTCATGGAGATGACCGGCAACGCTTACGCCAAGTTTCTCCACTGCCTCCCTGCGTTCCACAACCGCGACACCGAGGTGGGCGAAGAGACGTTCCAGAAATTCGGAATCGACTGCATGGAAGTGACCGACGCGGTTTTTGAGTCCCCCGCGTCGGTCGTCTTTGATCAGGCAGAGAACCGAATGCACACGATCAAGGCGGTCCTCGTCGCCACAATGGGGGCCTGAGATGCGGGTGGTGGTGGCCCTTGGCGGCAATGCGCTTCTGCAGCGCGGGGAGCCGATGACAGCCGAAGCGCAACACACAAACGTCCGGATCGCGGCAACTGCTCTGGCGGACCTGGCCCGCGATCATCAGATCGTGGTGGCGCATGGCAACGGGCCACAGGTCGGCCTGCTCGCCCTGCAGGGTGCGGCGTACGATCCGGCAAAGCCCTGGCCGCTGGATGTGCTGGGCGCCGAAACCGAGGGCATGATCGGATATCTGATCGAGCAGGAGCTCATGAACGCCCTACCCGAGGGATCGCAATGTGCCACCCTGCTCAGCCGGGTAGAGGTGGACGCGAATGACCCCGCCTTTGAGACCCCAAGCAAGCCCATTGGTCCCGTCTACACCGAGGCCGAAGCAAAGCAGGCGGCGCAAGATCATGGCTGGGCCATGGTCACCGAAGGCTCCGGCGGCCGCCGCCGCGTCGTTCCCTCGCCGCTGCCCCTCAGGATCGTGGGCCTGGACGCCATCAAGGTCCTTCTGGGCGCCGGGCACACCGTGATCTGCGCCGGGGGTGGTGGCATTCCCGTCATCCGGAACGCGGAGGGAGGGATGATGGGCGTGGAGGCGGTCATCGACAAGGATCGGACGTCGGCATTGCTGGCTTTGGGCGTCGAGGCCGACGCGCTCTTGCTGCTGACCGATGTGCCGGCGGTCTTCCGCAACTATGGCAAAGCGGATCAAAGCGCGATTGGCGCAGCGACACCCGAGGCAATGAGCGACCTCGAGCTCGCACCGGGGTCGATGGGTCCGAAGGTCGGTGCCGCCATCGCCTTCGTCCAGGCCAGCGGAAAGCTGGCAGGTATTGGTCAATTGACGGACGCTCGCGCGATCCTTGAGGGCCGGGCAGGCACGCGCGTCCTGCCGAACAAGGCAAAGTCCCGCCGAAAAACCAACCCTGGTCAAAAGTCGTCCGGATTCACAGGTGCAGACCAACCTGTATCAGTATGGCTCGACGACGGTGGTGCGATAGTCTGAACGTTCACCGGATATCGGTGGACATGTACCAGTCCGAGTGAACCTGAGACACGCGGGGCAAACTGTCCCTTAGTCCCTAGGTCCCGCGTGTTTCTCGTTTCCGGACCGTCCACGAAAGGACAATCCAATGACACCCGAAACCAACAAATCGACCAATGTCGCCGACAAGATGAAGACCGTGAAAGCCGCGTGGGACAAGGCGCCCGCAGGCCCCAAGAAAGATGCGGCGCTGAAGCATTACCAGGCGGCCGAGAAGGCCCACACGTCGAAGAACGACGCCGACACACACAAGTCCCTCGACGCTGCGACACACGCTCTCGCGTAACGTGATGGCTTGTCTGCCCGGTAATACGAACCGGGCAGGCGCGCACGGGGAACCAATTTAGGAGTTCCCGCTCGAACCTTTGCATCCATTTCATAAAGACCTGAATTTTAACGTTTCGGGTGGCCAGTCGTTTCACCGTGCCACCCGTCATTCTATTGGGCGGCTCTCATGGGCAATTGGGGTCGCCAAGCATTATCTCACCGCCGCCACGCATTGGGATAGCTGGATAATCTCGTGGAGTGAGTTTGGCGACGCAACAGGGTTCAATTCCATAGGCTAATCAGGGTTAGTGCGGCTCTTGAGACAATAGACGAAAAAGCCTCAATCGCCCGGTTCGAAACATGGCACCACGTCATTTTCTGAAAAGGCTCTCTCCAAAAGGACAAGTTCCATGATCAAGATTACGGGAATTCTTTCTGCCGCAATCGTCATCGCCTTGGCTGGCTGTACCTATAACGATGGCACCGCGAACCAACCGGCAACCGGCGCGGTTATCGGCGGTGTGACAGGAGCGGCCATTGGCAACGCCATCGGCCATAACCCACGGTCCACCATCATCGGCGGAGCGATCGGCGCTGCGGTGGGCGGCGCCATCGGGGCGGATATGGCCCGACAGGAACGCGAGTTGAACCAGCAGCTCGCTGGCACTGGCGCGGTTATCACAAATACCGGCAGCCAACTGCGCGTAATCCTGCCCGAAGGCGTGACCTTCTCAACAGGATCCTCTGCAGTGGCCTCCAGTTTCCGACCCGCCCTGCGCGAGGTCGCTCGGTCGTTGGAAGCGCACCCGAACTCGACGGTCCGTGTCGTGGGCCATACCGACAACGTCGGCTCTGCCGCTTATAACCAACAGCTGAGCCAGGACAGGGCCTTGGCCGTGGCACGCATCCTGATCAGGGACGGTGTATCCTCGTCGCGGATTACCTATTCCGGTCGCGGCTACCAGGAGCCGATCACGACAAACGCCACTGCCGCCGGCAGGGCGCAGAACCGTCGCGTCGAAATCGTGATCACGCCGACGCGCTGACCTGCATCAGTACGCAACCACGGCAGAGCCAGCAGTATAAATCGTGGTCCCAACGGATTTGGCGACCAACTTCCCTCGGAAAGGAAAACGCAATGGACAAGGATCGGGTGATCGGCTCCGCCAAGGTGGTCAAGGGCAAGGTCAAGGTTGCAGTCGGCAAGGCGATCGGCGACTCAAAGCTCGAAGCGGAGGGCCAGGCCGACAAGGTCGAGGGCAAGGTCCAGAACGCTGTCGGCGGCATCAAGGATACCATCCGTGACGCCTAGAACCGCTGTGCTTCGAGCGTCCACCAATTCGCACGCAATGATCCCGGCTGCGCGGCCTCTTAGCGATCAGTGTTCCGTCTTGGACAAGAGTTCCACGTGCCAGCGAGGACAGTTCCGATGAGCCGAAATCTTCTTCTCGTCTTGATCGGAGTCCTCGCGGTCTGCCTCATCGGCGCAGGCTATTTCTACTATCAGGAACGCCAAAGCGGCATCGACATCGAGATCAACGAGCATGGCGTGACCATCGAGGGGAACTGAAACGACCTCTTGCCGACAATACCACCATCGGAGCGTCTTGCATGACGAGCGCGCCCCACCAAAGGAGAAAGCGCCATGTCACTCGGTACAATCCTGATCATCATTCTTGTTATTTTTCTTCTCGGCGGATTCAGTGGACGCTTTGGTGGCTATGGCTATGGCTTCGGACATGCCGGGACCGGTGTACTTGGCACTGTTCTGATCATCGTGGTCATCCTGATGCTACTGGGTCGCATCTGACCGCAGGCAAATACAGCACGACTTTAACCGAGTAATGGCCCTTCCTGATCCATGTAAGACAGTTCGAACCCGGCGAAATTGACCAGTTGATCATAATTGTCGAACGCGACGAACCCGTCCCGAAACGTGACCATTCCTGCTTCGCGCAACTGCCTCAGCACCCGGTTGACGTGAACGGCACTGAGGCCAAGCGCGTCAGCCAGAAGGTATTGCGTCAGCGGACAGGCATAGCCGTCCTTGCTCCCCAGTCCAACCAAGGCAAGCCTCGCACCAAGCTCCAGCAGGAAATGTGCCATGCGTTCGGCCGCATCGCGGCGTCCCAAATTCACCAGATGCTCGACCACCATCGCCTCGTCGCGGGACGCGGCCCACAGAACCGCGGTGGCCAGCCGGGGCGTTTGCGCAAATGCGTTCAGAAGGTCGGTGACAAGGATTTCCGTCACTTCGATGTCCGTCACGGGTTCGATGCTGTGATCCGACACGTTCAAAAGCACACTGCGAAGCCCAAGGAAATCGCCGGGGATCTGGAAATCCACGATCTGCCGCTGACCATCCTCAAGAATCTTGTAGGAACAGGCCCAGCCAGAGGCGAGGATATAGGCAGCCTGATCTGATTGCCCCTGATGGACAAGATCGCGCCCCGCCACGAACGTACGGCGGCGCTTGTGCAAGGACGCAAGCACCGACAATTCGGTGTCCGAAAGGGCGACGAATGCGCCAAGCTTGCGGACAAGCGGAGTGTTTTCGATCATTTGTCCCTCTTCGGCACTTGGCGAAGTCCTAGCAAAAGAAATCGCACCCAAGACTGATATCCATCAGCACAGCATAGCAGATTTCTTGCAAGTCTGCTCCATAAGCAGCACGCGCACCTCCCGCGTTGCACTTATCGGCAAGGTCACAGCCTATGACGGACGACCAAATGTATTCAGGAATGGCCGCGCTTACCATCTGCGAAGCCCTGCTTCTCGCGCTGAATGACGCACAAATTTTGCCCGAGAAGGAAATCATGGGTGTCCTCAAAGATGCAGCTGCAACCCATGAGAACGCGGTCGGGTCCGAAGCTGATGTCGTAAAGCACCGCGCGGCTGCAGCACTGATCCGACGCATCATCGCCGGAGGGAATTCAGTCCGCAGACCGTGACTAGCGTCCGCCGCGTTTGGGTCAGACGATCATGGCGCGGCTTCTTGGGTCTGGGAAAAACACCATAAGCACATGATTGGAGACCTCCATGAAGCGTCCCGAAAAACCAGCAACTTCGTCTTCGCCCAAGTCGCAAGACATGACGCGTGACGCCAACAAGAAAAGCAAGAAGACGCCCGCACAGAACGAACCTGATGCGGACGGCTACAGCGGTGCAAAGGTCGACCGGCCCTGTTTTGATCTGAGTGGATCGTCTGATGACACACATGCCGGGACCGGGTTGGGCCTTGACAATGATTCATTCGAAACACCCGGTAACAGACGGCTTCCCGGACGGCGGCTTGACAACAAACTGACGATCCCACGCTGGGGTGGGCCCGAGCCTGATGGCCCAACCAAGCCTTCCCAAAAACCGGCACGCCGCAAAACGTAAGTTCCGATGAACGCTCTCCAGATCGCAACGCTACTGATCGTCTTCGCCGGGGCGTTTGGAGCCGTTAATCACATCATTTTCCGATTACCATCGGCCATCGGCATCCTGATCGTTGCCTTTGTCGCATCCCTTGGCGTCCTCGGCCTGGACGCATTCCGGTCCGATCTGGGCGTTGCCGAAGAGATGCGACGGTTTGTGGCCGACGCCGAGTTTTCCCGAACCCTGCTCGATGGATTGATAAGCCTGCTACTCTTTGCCGGAGCCTACGTGTCCACGTCGAGGTTGCGCGAGCAGGCCTTGACGATCGCGGCCATGGCGACGCTGGTAGTGGTGCTTTAGGTCACGATCGTCAGTTCTGGCTTCCAGTGGGTCAGTGGCATTGCGTCGCTTGCCTGACTGTTCTTCGTCCTGCAGTACTTTCCCACGACTGAGAAAACCGCATCGCAAGAAGACAAGGTCCCAAGTCACTGATATCAGATCAAGTCGCTTGCCAAAACGTGATCCGGTATCACCGGGCAAGGGCTGTCGCCGCCCCTGCCCCAAGCTAAGCTCAGGACCCATTAATCGGCTTGCGGCGCTACTGGCGGCGTGATTCATGCTCTCCAACTATAGGAGGGTGTGGTGAGCAATCTTTTCTGGCTGAGCGACGAGCAGATGGCACGGCTCGAGCCGTTCTTTCCGAAGAGCCATGGCCGCCCACGGGTCGATGATCGTCGTGTTCTGAGCGGGATAATCTTCATCAACCGCAATGGGTTACGCTGGAGCGATGCACCGAAGGAATACGGTCCAGCCAAGACGCTCTACAACCGCTGGAAGCGTTGGAGCGAGATGGGGGTGTTCGCCCGAATATTCGAGGGGCTGGCGGCCGAAGCGGTGGAGCCGACGACTATCGTGATCGATGCGACCTACCTGAAAGCACACCGCACGGCCTCAAGCCTGCGGAGTAAAAAGGGGGATGCGGGCGCCTGATTGGTCGCACCAAGGGTGGGATGAACACCAAGCTCCACGCGGTGACCGACACGAAGGGACGCCCGATCAGGTTCTTCATGTCTGCCGGTCAGGTTAGTGATTACACTGGCGCGGCAGCCCTTCTGGGCGGTCTGCCAGCTGCGCAGTGGCTACTTGCTGACCGAGGCTATGATGCCGATTGGTTCCGCGAAGCCTTGCAGGACAAGGGGATCAGGGCCTGTATTCCAGGCCGCAAGGCGCGCCGGACCCCCATCAAATACGACAAGCGCCGCTACAAACGCCGCAACCGGATCGAGATCATGTTCGGCAGGCTCAAGGACTGGCGACGCGTGGCGACCCGCTACGACGGGTGCCTGAAGGTCTTCCTCTCCGCCGTCGCTCTCGCCGCAACTGTGATGTTCTGGTTATGAGTCCTGAGCCTAATGACAGCTTCGACCGGCTTCAGATTTTGGATCTCGGACGCCCCGTCTCCTCCACGCGCTCCGCGACAGTCCGGTTCGGAGAAGCTGCACCTTTCGTTAGCGCGAGGCGAGCTCGACAATTGCAGCTGAGGTGCCGTTCGAGTTCGTTCGGTGCCCAGGCCTGTTTCAGGGGCAAGGTTCGTGCCCTGCGCTCAGCGGCTACTTCGGAGCTTCGGCGCGCATTGCACCCATGTCGGAGGGGAGTTGTTGCTCAGGGCGCCTGGTACCGCCACCGAATATGAGCGCGGCCAGGTCGCCAAGCCCGTTCATTCTGAACGATCAAGCCGAGTGATCCCCCTCATCCTCCTACTCTGCCCCGTGCCGCGAGCCACTCCTCCATAACGCGCCTGACAACCTGTGGTCGCGACGGCAAGTCCTCTTGTTCGCGACGATAGTCATCGATTGCCTTCAGCATGCTCTGATCCATTCGGATCGTAACAGGGGCCGTGTCCCGCGGCGGACGTCCCATTCTAGCCATGTCGAATCTCCTTCAAGAAACTACTTGACTAAATGACATCAAAAAACTAAATTGTCAAGTACGACGGGAGCTACAACCGATCATTGGGAGATCGACCATGGCTGACAACTGCCTTACCACGCGCTTTGGCTCGGATGAACCCGTGTACTTCCGTCATTCCCCTGTCTCGGGCCACTTCTCGCACCTGCTCGCGGCCTTGGCCGCTGCGATCGAGGCTGAGCGTGACATTGAGAACGGCCTCTGGTCCGATCCGGGTTTCGACCATTGGCTGAAGGCGGCGGAACTCGGCTGGGAACGTGCCACCGGTCTCTGCTGCTCCGTCATCGGCGCGCCAGCCACCCGCCCGAGCGATGTCCCCCTGCAGCGCTTCGCACGCCACCTCCACTGGACGCTCGGCTGCGAGACCGCTGCTGAACTCCGGACCGCACAGCAGGTCGTTGCGGGTCACCTGGATCTTTTCTCCTGGAAAGGAAGGGACCCCGAGGTGCTGCGCGTCGCGCAGATGCTCGCGCGGGGTCGGCAGCAGTTCGATGAGGTCTGCATGCTCGACATGCTGAACCCGGCTGACACTGCTGCCTCCCTGGAGGATTGCTTCGATTACGAGCCCTTCGCCGCCTGATCTCCACAAACATCGTCCCGGCACCCTGATGCCCTGTCCCGGAACGGGTCAGGGTTCAAACAAACGTGCCCGCGTTCTCAGCCGACATATTCTCGGAGGTCCAGTAATGGCTCATCCCTCACATTTCTCGCTCAAACCCGCACCCGTTCGCCCGCATATCTACATCGGCGCGTCCCGGAATAAGCTCTACCTGCCGCGCGGCTCCCGGAAGCTCTCCCCGGAAGGCTGGTCCCGTACCTATGCAGGACCGATCAAAACGGAGTGGAACGCAATTGCCCGATCCAAGGGCTTCGACCTGGTCAGCAGGATCCGGGACAAGTTCCACGTTGTCTTGCGATGCCACACCTGCGGCGCCTTGACGGCGCAGAAGATCTTCACCTTGCGCACCGCCCAGCCAGCTTGTGCGAGTTGCAGGCATCACGCCATCCTGGCAATGGCGCAGAAGGCAGGCTTGGAATTTCAGGGCTACGAGCCGGAATACCACAAGCTTGGCGTCTACCGCGCGCCATGTGGTCACACCGTGCGCCGACAGTTCGGACAGATCGAACGGATCGCTGCCGGTCACTGCAAGTTGCGCTGCGAGACCTGTCATTCCGGAAAGGAAGCCGAGGAAGCAGCGGACCGGGGGTGGCAACTGCTGGGAAGCGATCCGGAAGGCGACCCGAACTACCGGACCTATCAGCACGTCTGTGGTCACACGCAGAGGGTTGCCCGCGCGAACATGCAGAGCGGCCGCTTTCAATGTACGGAATGTGGAGAGGGCTGGGCCACCGCGCCAAGCAACCTCTATGCCATTCGACTGGAGCTTCCGACCGGACTGAAGGTCGTAAAGCTCGGCTTCTCGCGCGACCCGCAGTCGCGTCTGCACCACCAGCTCTTGCTGCAATCCGGAATCCAGGCAGAGCTTCTGCGGACCGTTCCGCAGCCGACAGGCCACGCCGCGCTTTGCCAGGAGAAGGCCCTCCATCGCGCGCTCAAGAAGTCTCATCCGGACGCGGTCATTCCCAACGAGCACTTTGAGGACTGGCTCGCGGTCAAGAGCGAGATCTACGGGATCGAGATCGCGCCGCTCATTCTGAAGCGCCTGGACGACATCCGAAAGAAATAGCGGCCCAAGCGTGGCCCGGTTCCGGAACAGCCCTCCACGGATCCGGAGCCGCCACAGCGACCCGGCCCGTTTTGCCCGTAGGTGTAATCGCACGCCACAGTGTGCGGGACGCCCTGACCTGCGCCGTGGCGCGCACTTACCGGACAGCGCCACCTCTTCTTCCCTGAACCTTCCCACGCCCCCTTCCGGATCGCGCCCCACCCCGGGCGTCCTGATCCGTACAGTACGGAGCTGACAATGACCCAACCTTCCCCCCAATCCCCCCTTCCAAAGGAAAATGGCGCGAAGCGCCCGCAGTGGTGGGCCTACGCCCAGGACTGCATCGCGCGCCTGCGCGCAACCGAAGCCGACATCGTTGATCTCGAACGGCGTGCCTCGGCCGGCGACATCGCCGCAGGCGACACTTTGATGGAGTACGAAGGCGGCGACAGCCCGAAACCCCCTTCGCACCGCGCAGCCTCCGGGATGGAGTCCGCCGCCGAGGCCATGGCGCGCGTCAGCAGCGCACCTCATCTGCCGCAGGACGAGTGGCACGCGATCGCGGCAGACGGCGGCGACCCCTTCGCCACCGCTCAGGACGGCAGCACCCGTCCCGCCATCCCGCTTCCCCTCCGCGACGTGATCCTGCTGGCGCGCCTTGCAGCAACCTTCCGGGATGCGGAGAGCTGGGAGGCGAGCCTCCAACCCGGAGCGTTGACGATCCTGGTCGGCCTCGAACCCACCCTCTCCCTCGGAAAGTTGCTGACTGGGGCAATGCTGCCGGAGGGCTGGTCGACCCAGAGCCGGGCGCCTCGCGCGTCACCGCACCCGGTGCTCCAGCTGCCAGACCGGCCAGTCTCGGACAAGGAACTGGAGCGCCTGCTTCACCATCCGGCGCCAATCCTGCTGCCGGTCGCGAAGCAGGAGCACCTGCCATCTCTCGTCGGCTCCGGCGAGACAGGCGCGCGCGTTCTGGTCCTCGAAGAGGTGAATGCCGATATCCTGCTCTTCGCCCTGAGCGTCAGCCACAGCGCGACCGGAAAGATCGATGCCGACAGCGTGAGGGCGATCTTGCCCGACGACGAGAGCCTGGCCGGTTTGGAGGCGGGACATCTGGCGATGGCGTGTCGCGCGCCGACGGCGCAAGAGGTTGCCAAACGGATCTCGTTGATGACCAGGACGGCGCCCGCCGAAGAGGTCGCGCGAGAGCGCTCCGGCCCGGCCATCATCGACGGCACCACGCCCGCGCACCAGGCTGTCCGGAACATCGTAGAGGATTTTGCGGCGTGGCAGGCCGGCGATCTGAACTGGAGCGAGATGTCCCGCTCGCTCCTCGTTCACGGCGCTCCGGGGACGGGCAAGACCTACCTGGCCCGGCAGCTGTCCGAGGCGGCTGGTGTCGCTCTGGTCGAGGGCAGTTTTGCCGACTGGCAAGCTGCCGGACATCTTGGACATATGCTTGCCGCTATGACCAAATCCTTCGACGAGGCGGTCGCGAAAGTGCCCTGCGCCCTTTTTATCGATGAAGTCGACGCGGTCGGATCGCGGTTTGACGGCGATCAGCATGGGATGAGCTATCGGGTGCAAGTCGTGAACGGCTTCCTTCAGCAGATCGACCGGCTGGCACGCACCCCGGGCGTGGTCCTGATCGGGGCCTGCAACCAGATCAGCAGGCTCGATCCTGCGATCAAGCGCCCTGGCCGCTTTGACCAGATCCTGCAGATTCCACTACCATCGATCGCGGATATCAGGCGCATCATGGCCAAGGTGCTGGCGGATACGCTGCCCGAAAGCGAGATCGATACCCTGGCGCGCGCCGCCACAGGCAAGACCCCCGCCGAACTCGACGCCGCATTGCGTGCCGCCACCGCGGACGCGCGGCGGCAACGGCTGCCCATGTCATCCGACCTGATGCGCCGACACCTCGGGATCGATCGGCCCAACCCGGAACTTCTGCGTCGTATCGCCGTCCACGAAGCCGGTCACGCACTTGCCGCAGAGCTTCTCGCGCCAGGATCTGTCGTGAAGCTCAGCCTCTCTGACCGCGACGGTCGGACCGAACGCCGTTCGACCTTCGTCGAACTGACAGTCCAGGAGATCGAGAATGAGCTTCTGATCCTGATGAGCGGGCGCACGGCCGAGAGGCTGGTGCTCGGCACAATCTCCGGCGGCGCAGGTGGAGACAGTGAGAGCGATCTTGCCCTGGCCACTGGGCTGGTTCTGCAAATGGACCGAGAGCTGGGCCTTGGCCGCAATGGCGATGGCTGGCTGGGGCCAGCCGACATGCACAGGCTGAGCGAGGAGGAGAAACAGAGGGTGCAGGCAAAACTGGGTCAGGCCATGAACCATGCTGCGAAACTCCTCACGCCACACATCGACCAGCTACGTAAGGTGGCAGCCGCGCTCATCGACGTCCGTGAGCTCCACGGCTCAGCAATGAGGCGGCTGATCGCCGCTCCGGATCGAGAACCCACACTTAGTCCTCGCTAACCTTCAGGAACTGCTTGGACCGTCCGACCAATCTGGATACCCTTCCCCTGTGCTACAACTGTAGCACATCGACGTAACACAGACAGCGACCCGCACAGCGCAAATACCTGCGTTTTCAAAGCCTTAGAAAATGTCTGAATTTTGCTCCGCGCCCTACCGCCAGAGCCAAAGATTTCAAGGGGTTAGCTGAATTTCAGCTAGCCCCTTTTTCTTTAAGGGGCACACTGAGGGGGCAGGCAGATTTTTTCCCTGAATTTAGGCTCTGTTGCACAAATCCCGTGTGGGATTCATCTCGTGACTCCAGCGTGGTAGCTGGTGTTAGTATTCACAAGGTTTGATCTAGGGGCTGTTGACGTTCATCTGAGTTGACTGATTGATGCGGCCAGTGAAATGAACGCCTTGAAGCTCTGGTCGGTTTTGCACGAGCGCATGGCGATGCCTCTGTTTTCCTTGAGCTTTCCAAAATAGTTTTCGATCAGATGCCGCCATTTGTAGGTTTCCTTGTCGAACTCGGCAGGAAAGCGGCGGTTGGATTTCGGCGGAATGACCGGTGCAATGCTCCGTTCGGTCAGCGCAGTTCGGAGCCAATCGGCATCAAAGGCGCGATCCGCGAGCAGGTGATCTGCGGCGAGCTTGTCGATCAGCTCCGGCACGCCGCGCAGGTCATGCGCTTGCCCCGGCAACAGGCGGAAATCGACAAGGTTGCCAAGCGCGTCGGTCAGGGCAACGATTTTCGTCGTCATGCCGCCGCGCGAGCGCCCTATGGCCTGGCTCTGTGTCCCCCTTTTGCGCCCTGGCCGGAACGGTGGACCTTGACGATGGAACCGTCGATCATCGCGTATTCGAAGTCGGCGTCCTCAGCCAAGGTTCTGAACATGCTGTAGAAAGCGTCAGCTTTCACCCATCGCCGGAAGCGTTTGAAGACAGAATTCCACTTCCCGAATTCGACGGGCAGTTCCCGCCATTGCGCACCGGTTCGCACAATCCACAACACAGCCTCCATGAACAGGCGTGGATCGCGTCCGGTTTGGCCGGGATCTGTGGCCTTGCCAAGACAGAAAGGTTCGATGATTGCCCATTGGGCGTCGGTCAAGACATGACGGGTCAAGGCTGCTCTCCTCTGTTTGCAACCTTGAAGCAGAACTCACAGAATTTGGGAATCCTGAACGTCAACAAGCCCTAGATAATTTACTGCAATTATTCGTGTCATTCCGGAGTTAAAGGCCTTTTTTAGCCAAAACCTATCAAACCCCGTGAAAACGCAAACCTGCAACCAATTGATATTAAATCAATATTTTTCAAACCACAGATCAAACCGCCTGAACGCCGTCAGTAGCTGGCATGCATGAGCAGCCCCCCCACCTACAGGACCAAGAACTGGCCAGCCTATAACGAAGCGCTCAAGCGCCGGGGTTCGCTGACGATCTGGTTCGACCCCGAGATGAGCTGGGATGGCGCGCCGACAGGCAGGCGTGGCCGCCAGCAGACCTACAGCGATGCCGCCATCCAGACGTGCCTTTCGATGAAAGTTTTGTTCGGCATGGCGCTCCGGCAGACGACCGGGTTCGTCGAGAGCCTGCTGCGACTGGTTGGCCTCGACTGGTCGGTGCCCGACTTCAGCACGCTGTCCCGCCGTCAGAAGACCCTGGCCGTCAACATTCCTTACCGTGGGTCGAAGGGCCCGCTGCACCTGCTCATCGACAGCACGGGCATTAAGGTCGAGGGCGAAGGCGAGTGGCACGCCCGCAAGCATGGTGACCCCAAACGGCGTGTGTGGCGCAAGTTCCATCTCGGGATTGATGAGGAAACGCTGGAGATCCGAGCCGTCGAGATCGCCGGGAGCCATATCGGTGATGCACCGGTTTTACCCGATCTGCTCGGCCAGATCCCGATTGGCGAAGAGATCGGCTCGGTGACCGCCGACGGCGCATACGACACCCGCAAATGCCACGATGCCATCGCGAATCGCGGCGCCCACGCTGTCATCCCGCCCCGCAAGAACGCGAAACCGTGGCAGGCCGTCACCGCCGGAGCCGCAGCCCGCAACGAGGCCCTGCGGGCATCCAAATATCTCGGCCGCGCCCTGTGGCGACGATGGAGCGGTTACCACCGCCGGAGCCGCGTCGAGACGAAGATGCATTGTGTGAAGCTGCTGGGGCAGCGCCTCATGGCACGGGACTTCGACCGCCAGGTCGCGGAGCTCCAGGTCCGTATCGCCGTGCTCAACCGCTACACAGCGCTCGGCATACCTGTCACGGAAGCTGTGGAATAGGTCCCTCCGGGGAAAGGGGAACCTCAGCCATCACCCGATTTGTGCAACAGAGCCAATAACGCCCACAAGGCATCCTGGTCCTTTGAAAAGTCGGTGGTGTCATCGGGATGTCGATGGCGCTTGCCGTCAATTTCGCCTCACAACGAGCGCGCGGAATATCCCTTAAGAAATTGTTTTCATATTCTTTTGCCACTAGCCTAGGCACAAATCCCGCTAAAGCGCATTTTGCGCAGTGAGAGCATCATGGCAAAAGACCCCCGCGAGATGGCTGTCGCGTTTTTCAATGACGCCGACAAAGCTGTGGCCTTCAACCGGCTGTGGTTCAACATCATGCGCGTGCATCGCAATTTTTATCCGCGCATTGCCAAAGACCTCAAGAAACTCGGCGTGCGCGATCTGATCTGGCACGAAATTCTCTGGGAGATTGAACGCGGCGGTGCTGAGGGGCGCAGAATGTCCGAGATCGAACAGGTGCTTTACCTGCCGCAATACGCCTTGTCGCGTCACATCAGCCGGATGGAAAAAGAGGGTTTTCTCAGGCGTGAATATATCCGCGACGGGCGGCGCAAACACGTGTTGTTTCTCACCGAGAAAGGCGCCGGGATCAATGCGGAGATGTGGCCGATCTACCAAAGCGCCATTCAGGACGAATTGGGCCCGCTGATCTCTGAAGAAGACGCCTATTTGATGTCCTATCTCATGATCGGCATTCTGCGCGAGGACGAGAACGCCAGGGCCTGAGGCAGCGCCACAGGAAGCGGCCTTCGCAAGCAACGCACGCGAAGGCCTTCTGTCATCAGAACTCTTTGGTGAGCATGAGGCTCACGCTGCGCCCCGGCTCCTTGAGCGTGTTGATCTCATCCTCAGTAAAGTCATTCCCGTAGGTGCCACGATCGGCATAGGTTTCATCGAAGATATTGTTGATCTCGGCCCGAAGCGTCAGCCCATCTACGTTGCGCGGACGGTATTCGGCAAAGACGTTGGCCACGACATAGCCCGGCATTTTCTCCATAAACCCGTCGCCTGCGCCCGTGTCGTAATCCAGATCATACTCAAGGGCCGCGTCGATGCTGCCGCCGATCACCATGTCATAGTCGATCAGCTCCTGTTGCAGCTCAAGCGAGAAGACCCCGCCCAGAGGTGTGCCATAATCCAGCACCGCATAGCTCGAGGCCGCCGCGCCGTTCAGCTCCGCCTCGCTATAGGTATAGCTCATGCGCGCAAAGCCGGAGGTCCAGTCATAAGACCCCGCCAGCGTGAACCCTTTGCTCTCAAAGTCGGCGTGGCCCGCGACATAGCCTCCCGCGCCGCGATCATAGGCCGAGGTGCGCACAGTGTTGAGTTTGGTCTGGAACAGCTCGGCGCCTAGGCGCAACGGCCCCTCTTCCCAATTCGCGCCCAGCACGATGTTCTCACCACGGGTCACCTCGGTCAGCCCGCTGTAATCCCAGGGATCGGCAAAGAGGTAGTTGTCCTCGACCGGAATGCCGCCAAACACATTGGAATAACCGGCCCGCACGGAAAAGCTTTGGGTGATCGCATATTCGACGGAGAGGTTGCCGCTCAGCCCGTCATTCTCATGTTTGACATCATTCACATCGGTGAAGGCCTGCGAGTCATACCGAAGACCTGCCGAGAGGTTCAGCCCCGCCATCGGTTCAAGACGGGCCTGCGCGAAGAGGCCAAGGTTCTCGATCCGCTCGCGACCGAGTTTCTCCCCCGTCGAATAGATCGAATATTGGCTGGTCTTGTCGATGTAATCCACACCCGCCGTGATCGTGGCCGTCTCGCTCAGATGAAAGTGGTTCTTGGCCGTAAAGCTCAGCGTGTCGGTCAGGCCAGAGCTGTCGTAGGGCGTCTCCTTGTCCACCTCTGTCGCGGAATAGCCAAGGGTCAGCTCAGGGTCCCAAAGCCCCGCCGCCTGGGTGTTTTCATAGTGCAACGCATAGATTGTGCGCTCCGTCTCATAAAGCTCAAGCGGGTTCCACGTGGCTCCGCCAAAATTGGCCCGACGGTTGCGCAAGGCGTCATCCTGCATCTTCTGCGCGGAAAACTCGACGCGATCCCCGGTCTCGGCCTCATAGGCCAGTTTGACAAGAGCACTGTCGAGATCGGTGCTGGTGCCCAGAACGGTGTTGCCGTCGCCATCCTCGAAATCGTCCCCGTCCATCTGTTTGACATAGGCCAACCCCTCAAAGCCCGCTTGACGCGCGGCCAAGGTCACGGAGCGGCCAAATGTGTCGCCGTTCTCGCCATAGCTCAACCGCACACGGCCGCCGAAACTGTCGCCGGGATCTAGCATATCGCCCGCGTCAATGGTTTCCATCGTCACAGCCCCCGCCAGCGCCTCGAACCCCGCATCGGCCGGGGCCACGCCCGGATCGACCCGCACGAATTTCATCAGGCCCGGATCAAAGGCGTTGGCACTGACGTGGTGGAAAATACGGTTGTTCTGCGCCACACCGTCGACCGTCACCCCGAGATTGAGCATATCGACGCCGTTGACGAAAATCTTTTGCGCGATGGGGATCGCGCCGCCGACAGAGACAGAGGAAATCCCTGCAAAGAGGTCTTTCAAATCGCCCATGCTGGCGGCCTCAAGTTCGGCCTCCGACACATAGACCGAGGTCGCGCGGTCTGCCGCCCCGGCATTCGCGTCGGTCATCTCGACATAAATCGGATCGAGGTAAATGATATCGCTCTCTTGCGCCGACAGCGCCAGAGGATGCGCGCCAAGGATGGTTGTCGCCAGCAACGCGGTTTTCAACTGTGTCATGATCTCACCTGTGGTCAAAGGTTGGCAGGATCGCTGGCACGGGGGGCTGGCTTTGTGTCGTGGTGTTAGCGGCTTCTTTATTGCCATGCAATTGCATGTTAGTGCGTGGGGTAAGATTTTTGCCGCCTCGGCCCTCCCCCGCACACGTCAGCAGACTTGCACCCAAACCCCGCTTCATGGGATAGGGGCACAAACCCTTTGCGAGGATCCCACCATGTCCGCCACCACAGCCCCCAAAGACGTCACCATCGGCAATGTGACCTTCTCCAACGCCCGGCCCTTTGGTCTGATCGTCGGTCCTTGCCAGTTGGAAAGCCTCAATCACGCCCGGATGTTGGCGGAAAAGATCGCGGAGGCCTGTGCGCCCACGGGCACCGGTTTCGTGTTCAAAGGCTCCTACGACAAGGCCAACCGCAGCTCCCTGTCGGGCAAGCGCGGCTTGGGCGCTGAGAAAGGCCTCACCATCCTGTCGAAAATCCGCGAGGAATTCGGTGTTCCGGTGATCACCGACGTGCATGAGCCCGCGCATTGCGCCATGGCTGCCGAAGCGGTGGATGTGTTGCAAATCCCGGCGTTTTTGTGCCGTCAGACCGACCTGTTGCTCGCTGCGGGCGAGACGGGAAAGGCCGTGAACGTCAAGAAAGGCCAATTTCTGGCCCCGTGGGACATGGACAATGTGGCGGCGAAACTGGCCTCGACCGGCAACGATCAGATCATGCTCTGCGAGCGCGGCACATCCTTTGGCTATAACACGTTGGTCAGCGATTTCCGGGGCCTGCCACGTATGGCACAGACCGGCTATCCGGTGATCATGGACGCGACCCATTCGGTGCAGCAACCGGGCGGCCAGGGCACCTCCACCGGCGGCGACCGCACCATGGTGCCAGTGCTGGCGCGTGCGGCGGTGGCCGTCGGCGTTGCGGGGCTGTTCATCGAGACCCACGAAGACCCGGACAATGCGCCCTCCGATGGGCCGAACATGCTTAAGATCGAGGACCTCGGCCCGCTTTTGGCCACGCTTCATGCCCTCGACAGCGTGGTCAAACCCGCCTGATCTGGAACCTGACCGGCCTGCGGTTCACCCCGTAGGTCGGATCAATTTTAGATAAATCGCGCGTATTTTTGCATCTGACTTCAGCCGCCTGAAACCTTCAGCCGTTACTCTGCTGTGGTGTAAAAGGAGAACCGTTATGTCAGATGCAAAACACCCTGCCCCTCACCTAGGCCAGCCGGTGCCGCAGCCCGTACCACTTGCAATGCAGCAGCCCCTGCCACAGCAGAGCGCGCCCATGCCGATGCGGGTCACACCGGAGGTGCAGAGCGAGGCCGCGCCGGAGAAACCCTTTGTCATCTCCGATTGGGCGATGTTCTAAATCGGGCTCGCATATGCCTTGACCTCTGTAGGCCGCGCCTGACATTCTGGCGGTCGATCCGCCTTTTGAGGTCCCGATGCCCACCCCCGTCTCCTCCATTCGAAACCTCGGCCCCGCCTCTGACGCGTCTTTCGCCCGCGCCGGGATCGACAGCGCCGAAGCGTTGCGCGAGCTGGGACCGGATGCCGCCTACACCCGCCTGTTGGCCACCGGATCGCGACCGCATTTCATCGGCTATTACGCGATGGTCATGGGGCTACAAGGCCGCCCTTGGAACGATTGCAAGGGCAAGGAAAAAGACGCTCTGCGTGTGCGCTTCGATGCCATCGTGGCCTCTGTCGCCGCCGACACCACAGCCGCGCCGACGGGCATCGAATCTGTGCTCAATGAGATCGGCACCGGGCTGCGGCGCTAAACAAAACCGGAACCCGATCCGCGTCACAAGCGTTCTCTTCTCAACACGAAAAGGAGAACACCATGGACCTTATCCGCATTCTCGTCGCGATTTTGCTACCGCCCCTGGGCGTCTTCTTGCAGGTGGGCTTTGGCAAACACTTTTGGCTCAACATCCTGCTGACGCTTCTGGGCTACATTCCCGGCATCGTCCACGCCGTTTGGATCATCGCCCGCACGCCGGAGCACAGCCGCATTTAATCCAATGGTAACAGACCCGGCCTAAGATACCTGTAACAGGCCCAAAAGGCCGTCACGAATTTGCGTTTCTCCTGAAAGCCGGAACGCAAAAGGCCGCCTCCTTTCACAGGGGGCGGCCACATTTTTGAGCTAAGACTAAGACTTAGCCGACCAGTTCGAGACCGGAGAAGAAGTAGGCGATTTCGACCGCTGCGGTTTCCGGAGCGTCGGAGCCGTGCACGGAGTTTTCGCCGATGGAGAGCGCGAACTCTTTGCGGATGGTGCCTTCTGCGGCGTCGGCCGGGTTGGTGGCGCCCATGACTTCGCGGTTTTTCGCGATGGCGTTTTCACCTTCGAGAACCTGCACAACGATCGGCTCGGAGATCATGAATTCGCACAGTTCGCCAAAGAACGGACGGTCTTTGTGGACGCCGTAGAATTCCTGCGCCTGAGCCAGCGTCAGCTGGATGCGCTTGCTTGCTACGACGCGCAGGCCGGCCTCTTCGAATTTGGCAATGATCTTGCCGGTCAGGTTGCGCTTGGTTGCGTCGGGTTTGATGATGGAGAAGGTACGCTGGATCGCCATGGGACAGAACCTCTTGGATGGGTCAAATGGAACGAACAGGGCAACACACCCCGCCCGAAAGATTGCGCGCCGGATAGCATGGGACGCACGCTTTGAAAAGCGGCGATTGACCTTGGCCGAAAGCTCAGGCAAGTGAGCCTTATGCTTAAGATCCAGAACATCACCTATTCCGTCGAAGGCCGCACTCTGATCGAGGAGGCTTCCGTCACCATTCCCACCGGCCATAAGGTCGGCATCGTGGGGCGCAACGGTGCGGGCAAGACCACGCTGTTTCGCATCATCAAGGGCGAATTGGTGCTGGAAACCGGCGCCATCGAAATCCCGAAACGCGCCCGCATCGGCGGCGTGGCTCAGGAGGTGCCCGGAAACGAGGTGTCTTTGCTGGACACGGTTCTGGCCGAGGACAAGGAACGCGCGAGCCTGATGGCGGAGGCGGAAACCGCCACCGACCCGCACCGGATCGCCGATATTCAGACCCGTTTGGCCGATATTGATGCCTGGAGTGCCGAGGGGCGCGCCTCGTCGATCCTCAAGGGGCTTGGTTTTACCGAAGAGGAAATCAAGATGCCCTGCTCGGCGTTCTCCGGCGGCTGGCGGATGCGTGTGGCTCTGGCGGGGGTGCTGTTCTCTCAGCCCGATTTCCTGTTGCTCGACGAGCCGACCAACTACCTCGATCTCGAAGGCGCGCTTTGGCTTGAGACCTATCTCGCCAAATACCCGCACACCGTGCTGTTGATTTCCCACGACCGCGCGCTCTTGAACCGTGCTGTCGGCGCGATCCTGCATCTCGAGAGCAAGAAACTGACGCTCTACTCCGGCGGCTACGACGATTTTGCCCGTACCCGGAGCGCACAGCGCGCCGTTCAGGCCGCCGCCGCCAAGAAACAAGAACTGCAACGCGCGCATTTGCAGAGCTTTGTGGATCGCTTCAAAGCCAAGGCCTCGAAAGCCAAACAGGCGCAGTCGCGCGTCAAGATGCTGGAAAAGATGGAGACCATCACCGCCCCCGAAGACGCGGCCCGCGTGGTGTTTTCCTTCCCCGAGCCCGAAGAGCTTTCGCCGCCGATCATCAATATGGAGGGCGCCTCCGTCGGCTATGACGGCAAGGCGATTTTGCAGCGGCTGAACCTGCGGATTGATCAGGACGACCGCATCGCTTTGCTGGGCCGCAACGGCGAAGGCAAATCGACGCTGTCGAAATTGCTGTCGAACCGTCTGGACCCGATGGGCGGTCAGATCACACGGCACAACAAACTGCGCATCGGCTTTTTCGCCCAGCATCAGGTGGATGAATTGCATCTCAATGAGACGCCGCTTCAGCACCTGCAAAGCGCACTGCCCGATTTCCACCCGCCGAAACTGCGGGCGAAACTTGCGGGCTTTGGCCTTGGCGCCGATCAGGCCGACACCGAGGTCGGGCGTCTGTCCGGCGGTCAGAAAGCGCGGCTCTCACTCTTGCTCGCCACACTCGACGCGCCGCACCTCCTGATCCTCGACGAACCGACCAACCACCTCGACATCGAAAGCCGCGAGGCCTTGGTCGAGGCGCTCACCGCCTACACGGGCGCAGTGGTTTTGGTGTCGCACGACATGCATCTTTTGAGCCTTGTCGCCGATCGGCTGTGGCTGGTGAAAGACGGCCGTGTCGCCCCCTACGAAGAGGACCTCGACGCCTATCGCAAGCTTTTGCTGCAAGGCGATGAAAAGCCGAAGGCCGAGAAGAAAGACAAACCCGCACCCAAGCCGAAAAAGGCCAGCCGCGACGAAATTCTGGCGCTCCGGGCCGAGGTGCGCAAATGTGAGGAACGTGTCGGCAAGCTGACCGACATGAGCAAAAAGCTTCAGGTCAAACTGGCCAACCCCGAGCTCTATGAGGACAAAGAGGCCGCCGTGGTCTGGCAAAAGAAATACGGCGAGGTGACGGAGGCGATGGACCGCGCCGAGGCGCTCTGGATGGATGCGCTCGAAAAGCTGGAGCAAGCGGGAGGCTAAGCCATGGAGTGGCAGGTTCTGATCACGGCCTTCATGACGCTTTTCGTCATCATCGACCCGATCGGCCTTGCGCCTTTGTTCGTGGCGCTGACCCAAGGCGCCTCTGCCAAACACCGCCGTGCGGTGGGCCTGCGCGCCGTGCTGATCGCCTTTGTGATCTTGACGCTCTTTGGGTTGTTCGGCGATCATGTGCTTGAATTCGTGGGCATTTCCATGCCTGCTTTCCGTATCGCAGGCGGGCTTTTGCTCTTCCTCACCGCGCTTGAAATGCTCTTTGAGAAACGCTCGAAACGCCGTAGCGAACATGCCGAACACCCGGAACATCAACCCGTCGAAGACCCCTCCGTCTTCCCGCTTGCCACGCCTCTGCTGGCCGGCCCCGGTGCGATCACTTCGATGATCCTGTTGATTGATCAGGCCGATGGCGTCCCCGGCGTGCTTTTGATGCTGGGCGTGATGGTCGCCGTGTTGGGCGTCTGTCTGATTTTCTTTGCCCTGAGCAACGTGATGGAACGCGGTTTGGGCGCAACGGGCATCAATGTGGTGACGCGTCTGATGGGCATGCTTTTGGCCGCCCTGTCGGTGCAATTCGTGGCCGATGGCATAAAGGCGCTGTTTTTCGTCGCTTAATCGTTATGCAGAGCGCGATTTGTCCCACTACAAAATGTCCCACTGACAAATCCCGCGCGCGTGCCTATCTATAGCGCATGGATCAAATGGACACCGCCCGCATTCTCTATCTGTCGCTGCTGTTAGGCGCCGTCGGTTTTTATTACGTCGTCGCCAATCGGCGCAATCTTGGCCAGATGGCGCGTCACGCCGCGCTTTGGGCGCTGATCTTCATCGGCGCTCTGGCCGCCGTCGGGCTCTGGCAGGACGTGCGCCCGCGTCTGGCGCCCGCACAGATCAGCGACGGCGCGGGTGTGATCACCGTGGATCGTGACCATTCCGGGCATTTTTCCGTCATCGCCGAGGTGAACGGTGCACCGGTGGAGTTTTTGGTCGACACAGGCGCGTCCAACGTGGTGTTGTCCTTGGACGACGCCGAACGCGCCGGGATTGACGTGGACAATCTGGCCTTCACGGGCCGCGCCCAGACGGCCAACGGCACGGTACGCACCGCGCCTGTACGGATCGACACGCTGGGCCTTGAGGGCATCACGGACGATGGCGTGCGGGCCTATGTCACCGATGGCGAGCTCTTCGGGTCGCTGTTGGGCATGGACTATCTGCGGCGGTACAACACGATTGAGATCAAACAGGATAAGTTGGTGTTGACGCGGTGAGTTGAGGGGCTCTGCCCCTCTTGGCCCTCTTGGCCCTCTTGGCCCTCTTGGCCCTCTTGGCCCTTCGGTCCAATTCACACTGAAATATTTCGCGGGGGATATTTCAAGACAAAAGAAGGCCAAATCAGCCCTTCTTGCTCTCCGCCTTCTTCTCCCAACGACCGCTTTCCTCGGACCAATATTGCGCCTCGGCCCCGGCGGCTGTGAGGGTTTTCCATTGCACGCGGGCGTGTTGCACCGCATCCGGGTCGTGGCCATCGAAGAGGATACAGGCGCGGTCGAGCGCGGCGATGTCTTCCGCCGCCAAATCCGCCCCACCGACACTCATCACGCAAGAGGCCGCGTTGCCGCCTGCCCCTGAGGTAAAGAGGATCGGCTGGTCCGCGTCATGCGGTCCACCTTTGATGCCATGCGGCAAAAAACCTTCGCGCAGCCAAAGCGCCTGATCCAACGCGCGGAGCATCTGATCCGAGCGTCCACGCACCTCCACACGCCAGCCCGCTTGCAAAGATTTTTCTGCAAGCGTGGCCAGCGTCTCCGCCAGAGGCGCGCGGGTCAGGTGGTAGAAATAGACCGCACCCATAAGGGGTTAGCCCTCTTTTTTCAGATCGGCGTTCATCTCGTCGATCATCCTGTTGAGCGCCAGAACGCCCCAGCCGGTCGCGCCTTTCGGGGCCAAGGTGGTGGGCGTCGAGACAGAGGCCATGCCCGCAATGTCGAGATGCATCCACGGGGTCTCGTCCTTGACGAAACGCTTGAGGAATTGCGCCGCTGTGATCGCGCCGCCCCAGCGCGGACCGACGTTTTTCATATCGGCCACATCGGATTTGATCAGCGCATCGTAGCTCTCGCCCAGAGGCAGGCGCCAGGCGCCCTCGCCCTCGGCCTGCGCGGCTTTCAGAAAGCCATTGCAAAACGCGTCATCATTGGAAAAGACCCCGGCGTTTTCATGGCCCAGAGCGACCAGACAAGCGCCCGTGAGGGTCGCGAGGTCGACCATGGCGCGCGGCGCGAAAGTTTCCTGCGCGTACCAGAGCACATCGGCTAGAACGAGACGGCCTTCGGCGTCGGTGTTGATGATCTCGACGGTGTCGCCCTTCATGGATTTGACCACATCTCCGGGGCGCGTGGCCTGACCGTCGGGCATGTTTTCGACGAGGCCCACAAGACCCACGACATTGACGGGCGCCTTTCGCAGCGCCAGAGATTTCATCACGCCGGACACAGTGCCCGCGCCGCCCATATCCATGGTCATGTCTTCCATGCCCGCGCCGGGTTTCAGGGAAATGCCGCCGGTGTCAAAGACAACCCCCTTGCCCACAAGCGCAATCGGGGCCTCATCGCCACCCTCAGACCATGTCATCACGACCATTTTCGTCGGCGTCACAGAGCCTTGACCGACGGACAGCAAGAGGTTCATGCCCAACTCGGCGAGACGATCCTCTTCGAACACCTCGACCTTGAGGCCGAGACTTTCAAGCTCCACCAGGCGTTTGGCGAATTCCATGGTGGTCAGCACATTGGCCGGTTCAGAGACCAAATCGCGGGTGAAGAACACGCCCTCGGCCAGCGCGGTGACGGTCGAGAGATCAACACTCTCGGGTTTGGTCACGGCGAGAGTTACGGCAGGAACGGTGACCGGCTCATTGAGGCTTTTGTGATCGGTGAAGCTGTAATGTTTCAGCGCCATTCCCAAGGCCAGTTCTTCGACCCGCTTGAGACTTCCGGGCAGCACGAGAGCGTCTGCCTTGCCCAAAGCCGCGCCAATCGAAGCGCCTGCCTTGCGGCAAAGCGCGGATGAGGCTTGGTTGGACAGTTTGACGACCTGAACGGCGTCGGCCTCCATGCCGGTCGGATAGGCGAGATTCTTGGCCTCGCCCTCTTTGAGGCTCTCGAATCCATCGCTTTCCACGAACCGCGCCAAAGCGCCCTTGGTCAGCCGGTTGATCCGCCGCGCGGGCAGCCCCAATTTGCCATCGGGCGTGACAATCACGACCACGCGGCCTTCAGCGGAGGCAATGGCATCAAGATCGAGGGCGGCAACGGAAAATTTGGCAAGAGCGGTCATGGGAGATCCTGTTTCAGTTCAATTCCGTTATAGGTAGCGGTCAATGCCCCGAGTGACCAGTATGAGTTTACAGGTGTCTCTTCCGGCGTCTCTTCGCGTCTCGGCTTTTGCGGGCAAGATTGGACCTTTCTCCTTGCGCGCTGTGACGATAAAGTCCGGCAAAAATATGTACACGGGAACGGGACCACGGGTTTGGGAAGATTCGACAAATACATGCTTCAGCAATTGCTGATGCTGTTCGGGTTTTTCTCGCTCGTTCTGGCACTCGTGTTTTGGGTCAACAAGGCGGTGAGCCTGTTGGACTGGCTGATGGGCGACGGGCAATCGGCCTCAACCTTTGTCCAGCTGACGCTTTTGTCGCTGCCGACCATTCTCGTCAATCTCCTGCCCATCGCGGCCTTTGCCGCCACCGTCTATGTCACCAATCGGCTGTCCTCGGAATCCGAATTGGTCGTGGTGCAGGCCGCCGGCTATTCGCCCTATCGCCTCGCGCGCCCCGTGATGATCTTCGGCGCTTTCGTCGCAGTGATGGTCGCCATTCTGGCGCATGTTCTGGTGCCCATGTCGCATCAGGAACTGGATTTGCGCCGCGCGGAAATTGCCGAAGACGTCACCGCGCGCCTGCTGACCGAGGGGGCCTTTGTCCATCCCGTCAAAGGCATCACATTTTATGTGCGCAACATCTCGCCAGCGGATGAGCTGGAGGATGTCTACCTGTCGAACAGCCGCGACAGCAACCAACGCCAGAGCTTCATGGCGTCGCGGGCCCTGATCGTCAAAGACGACAGCGGGCCGATGCTTTTGATGTTCGACGGTATGAGCCAGACCTATGAAACCGACACCAAACGGTTGTCCGTCACGCGTTTCGACAGCTTTGCCTATAGTCTTGAAGGGCTTCTGGGGGAAACCGACATACGTCCGCGCACGCTGCGTTCGACGGACAGTCTGGCGTTGTTGCGCGCCACGCCTGCGCTGCGAAAGGAACTGAACCGCACGAAATTGCAAATGTTCGCCGAGGTGACCCAGCGCATGAACAAAGCGGTTCAGGGCTTTGTCATCTGTCTCGTGGGGTTCGGCGCGCTTTTGATCGGCGGATTTTCACGCTTTGGCCTCTGGCGACAGATCGTCTTGGCGATCCTCCTGCTCGTCGTCGTGAAAACGCTCGACAACGGGTTCGGCGGCGCGATTGATGACGACCCGCGCCTTTGGCCCCTGCGCTATCTTGCCTCCCTGCTGGCTATCCTGATGGCGCTTGTCCTGATGTGGAAAGCCGCGCATCCGCGCCTGCGTCGCAAAAAAGACGACAAGACAGCCCCGCGAGAGAATGAGGTGCGCTCATGAAACTCGATCTCTATTTCGGACGCCGTTTCCTGCGCGCCTTGCTCATCGTGCTGGTGCTTTTCGGGGGGCTGATCCTGATGGTCGAGAGCCTTGATCAGCTGCGCGATCTCGCCGATCTGGGCATCGGGAGCGCGGCGATTCTGCACATGGCGCTCCTGAGGGTCCCGCGCACCCTTTATGACATCCTGCCGATCATCGTGATGATCGCGACATTGGTGCTGTTTCTGGGGCTCGCGCGCTCGTCCGAACTGGTCGTTGCCCGGGCGTCCGGGCGCTCGGCGCTGCGGTCTTTGTTGCCGCCGGTCATCGTCGCCTTTCTGTTCGGCGCGCTGAGCGTGGCCGTTTTCAACCCGATTGCCGCCACCACGGAACGCAGCTACGAACGCCAGATGACCCTGCTGAGCCGCGCCGAAGCACAGGTGTTCTCGGTCTCTGACGAAGGGCTGTGGCTGCGCGAAGGTACGCAGAATGGACAGATGGTGATCCGTGCCAGCCGCTCCAACCTCGACGGCTCGCAATTGCAGGACGTCAGCTTCATCGGATTTGTACCGAACGGCCCACCGCTTTATCGCATCGAGGCGCAAACTGCGGTGATCGAAGACGGGCAATGGGTGTTGAGCCAGGCCAAGCGCTGGCCGCTCGAAGGGGCCGTAAATCCCGAAGCCGCCGCAACGTTTCATGACCGCCTGACATTGTCCACCTCGCTCACCCCCGACGAAATTCGCGACCGCTTCGGGGCCCCCGATGCCGTGCCCTTTTGGGAATTGACGAGCTATATCGACCGGCTCGAAGTCGCTGGGTTTTCCGCCCGCTCCTATCGGATGTGGTTGCAAAGCGAGCTGGCCCTGCCGTTTTCCTTCATCGCCATGGCCCTGATCGCTGCGGGGTTCACGATGCGCCACACCCGGCTCGGCAACACGTCTTCGCGGGTTGTGACCGCGATCATTCTGGCCTTCGGCTTTTATTTCCTGCGCTCCTTCGCCATCGTTTTGGGGCAGAACGGATTGCTGCCCATTGCGCTGGCCGCATGGGCGCCGCCGCTGGCGGTTATTCTCGCCACTCTTGCACTTCTGTTGCATCTGGAAGATGGATAGGAACATGACTGCTGCCGCCCCGTCTTTTCTGTCCCGTTTGCACACCCGGTCGAGATACCTTGCCGGCGTGTCGTGCCTTCCCCGTCGGCTCACTCTGGCCGCAACGGTCGCGGTTTCGCTTTTGGTGGCGCTGTCGCAGCCCGGTGTGGCACAGGATCGCCCTGCCCCGCCCACAGCACTTTTGGCCGATGGGGTCACCTTTGATGGCGAGGTGTTGATTGCCACCGGCCATGTCGAAGTGGTGCAAGGCGCCACCCGGCTGACCGCAAGCCGGATTTCCTACGATCAGTCCACCGGCGCGCTCAGCATCGACGGACCGATCCGCCTGACTCAAAGCGATACGGATGCCGTGGTTCTGGCCTCAGAGGCCGAACTCGACACCGAGCTCAGGAACGGCATCCTGACCTCTGCGCGCCTGGTGATCGACCGCCAGATGCAATTGGCGAGCGCCCGCCTCGACGTGGTCGACGGGCGTTACCTGCGGCTGCAAAAATCCGTTGCCTCAACCTGCGAAGTCTGCGCCGAGCGTCCTGTGCCTGTTTGGGAAATCCGGGCGAAAGAGATTGTTCATGACAGCGAGGCGCGCCAGCTCTATTTCACCAATGCCCAGTTTCGCATTCTCGATGTGCCGGTGGCCTGGCTGCCGCATCTTCGGGTGCCCGATCCGACCCTCAAACGGGCCAATGGTTTTCTGATCCCGGAGTTTCGCACGGATTCGACCTTGGGCAGCGGCATCGTAGTGCCGTATTTCATCACATTGGGGGAGCATCGCGACCTGACGGTTTCGCCCTATCTCGCCACCAACACGCGCACACTGAACCTGCGCTACCGTCAGGCCTTTGCGAACGGCGATCTCGAACTCAACGGCGCCGTCAGTTCGGATGAGACCCGTGACGGGCTCAGGGCCTATCTTTTTGCCGAAGGGCAATGGGAAATCGGTCAGGGTCTCAATCTCGGTCTCGATCTTCGGGCGGCCTCCGATATCGCCTATCTCGCGGATTACGGCATCGACGATGGCGATTACCTGACCTCGAAAGCCACCCTGTCGCGCTTTGCGGCCTGGGAAGCGCTCGACGCGCAGCTGACCTATTCGCGCAGCCTGCGCGCCTCGGATGCCGTCATAGAGGACATGTTGCCCTTTCTCGTCGGCGAGTTCAGCTATCAACGCGCTCTGGAGGTCCCCGGTCTCCCCGGACAATTGAGTTTCGGTCTGTCCGCCTCGACCTCCTATCGCGACTCGGAAGAGGACATCGAAGGCTATGACGTCGTGCGCCTCGGGGTTGAAACCCGCTGGCGCGGCGGCATGGTCTTTGGCCCCGGGCTCAAACTCGACAGCACGGTGGCGGTCTTCGCGGACGGGTACATCCAACAACAAAACTCCGCCTATGAAGATCAGATCGGGCGCTTGACGGGAGAGGCAGAAACACGTCTGAGCTGGCCTTTGCTGCGGCAAACCTCGACGGGGGCCTCGCAACTTCTGGAACCGATGCTGCAACTCGGATGGTCGGACACCCGCGGCGGCTCCGTTCCCAACACGGATTCGCGGTTTGTCGAATTCGATGAGGGCAATCTTTTAACCCTGGCCCGGTTTCCGGGGGCGGACCGGCGCGAAACCGGACTGACAGCGGCGGCGGGCCTTAAATTCTCGCATTTCGGTTCGCGCGCAGAATATGGCCTCACCCTGGGACGCGTTCTGCATCTCGACGAAACCGAGGCCTATTCCGACAGCTCCGGGCTATCGACATCGCAATCCGACTGGCTTTTGGCCGCGGCCGTTCAACTCGATACGGGGCTGGCATTTCATGCCCGCGCCTTGATTGATGCCTCCGCCGAGGTCACCAAATGGGAAACCCGGCTGGATTACATGCGCCCGCGCTACAGCATTGGCACCAGCTATGCCTATCTGATCGCAGATCCCGCCGAGGATCGCGAAAGACCGATCAATGAATTCGGCTTTGATGGCGATCTGCGCCTCGCCCGAAACTGGAGTGCCACGCTTCAATATCTTTACGATTTCTCCGAAAATGAAGAAACGCGGGCCGGATTCGGGGTGAAATATCAAAACGAATGCACCCGGATCAGTTTCGGCCTGAGCCGTCGCTATTGGGACACCGAGTCACTGGACCCGACCACGCGCGTGTCTTTTTCCGTGGGCTTCGGCGCGTTTGGCGCGAACTCTGGCGAAAAGAGGACCGGGACATGCGCTTTTTAACCGGCTCAGGCGTCGGTGTCTTCGCAATCTTTCGCCATGTTGAACAGACAGGCCTTGCAATCCGCTTGGCCCCTGTTGCCAAACCTCTTAGAAAGAGCCATGCAGAGTCCTGCAACGCGCGGATGCAGTCCCTATGGATGCATCCCCTGACAGGGGTATAACGGTGGAATATGGGAGTGGGCATGACACGCAAATTCGGGGCTGATCTGATCGCCGGGCTGAAGAAAGCCACCTTCGGGACGCTCCGTGGGGCGCTCTGTGCCGTGGTCTTTGGATTGCCCACTGGCCTCGCCCCTGCTGCGGCGCAAAACATGTTCGCGCCCGTGGCCTACGTCAATGACAAGGTGGTGACCAGCTATGAGCTGAACCAGCGCATCCAGTTCATGAGCGTTCTGGGCAGCACGCCCACCCGTCAGGCCGCCCTTGATGCGCTGATCGAAGACCGGCTCAAGGAAAATGAAATGGAGCGCGTGGGGCTTGAACTCACCGATGAGCAAATCGCGCAGGGTATTCAGGAATTCGCCAGCCGCGGCGGTCTGCGTCCAGAGCAATTCCTCAGCCTCATGGCCCGCGAAGGCATCAGCGCCCAGACGGTGCGCGATTTCGTCGGCGTCGGCCTTTTGTGGCGCGAATACGCCCGGGCGCGCTTTGCCTCCAAGGCACAAGTTTCCGAGGTCGAAGTTGATCGCGCCCTGCAAAACAACGGCCCCTCCGGCGGCCTTCGGGTCCTCATGTCGGAGCTTTTCCTGCCCGCGCGCACGCCCGAGGAACGCGCAGAGTCCGAGGCTCTGGCAAAACGCATTGCCGCGCGCCCGACCATCGGCGCCTTTGCCGCCGCCGCCCGCGAATATTCCGTTGCGCCCTCGCGCGACAAAGCCGGTCGGATGGATTGGGTGAACATCGGCGATCTGCCACCGGCACTGCGGGGCACGGTCGCGGGGCTCAAACCCGGCGAAATCACGGCACCTCTGTCGACACAAAACGCCATCGGCCTGTTCCAGTTGCGGTCTGTCGCAGAAACCGCGCGCCCCACGCCGAAAGCCGATGCCATCGAATATGCCGCCTATTACATCGCGGGCGGTCGTTCCGAGGCGGCTCTGAAGCGCGCCGCAGAGGTGGAGGCCCGCGTCGACAGCTGTGAAGATCTCTACACCGTCGCCAAGGGGGAACCCGCGGAAGTTTTGCAAATAGACACGCTGCCTGCGGGTGACATTCCGACGGATGTGGCCGTGGAACTGGCCAAGCTTGATCCCGGCGAGGTGTCCACCGCCTTGACCCGCGCGAATGGTCAGACGCTTGTGTTCCTGATGATGTGTGGCCGCAGCTACGGCAATTCAGGCGAAGCGGATCGTGAGCAGGTGCGCAATCAGTTGCAGACCCGACGCCTCGCGGCCCTCGCGGACAGCTTTGTCGCCGAAATGCGGGCCGATGCGACCATCGTCTACCCCTGATCTGACGCCCCTCGCGAAAGGGCCAGTTATGAAAGAAGAGATATGAGCCCGGCTGCTTTTGCCCCCATCGCGCTGAGTTGCGGCGAACCGGCGGGCGTCGGGCCCGAACTGGCCGTCGCCGCCGCACAACATCTCGACGGATCGTTGCCGTTTTTCTGGATCGGCGACCCGCGCCACCTGCCCGACGGCGCTCACTACACCGAAATCTCGGAGCCTCAAGAGGCGCATCATGTCGCCTCGGGCACGCTTCCCGTGCTGCGCCATGATTTCGCCGCCCCTGCCACACCGGGCAAACCGGACCTGAGCAACGCACAGGGCGTGATCGACGTGATCGCGCGGGGCGTGTCTTTGGTGCAATCGGGGGCTGCTTCGGCGCTGTGCACCGCCCCCATTCACAAGAAAGTCCTGAAAGATGGCGCCGGTTTCGCCTTTCCCGGCCACACCGAATATCTTGCCCATCTGGGCCATGTAGGCCGCGTGGTCATGATGCTGGCCTGCCCCGAGCTGCGCGTTGTGCCCGTGACCATCCACATCGCGCTCAAGGACGTGCCCGCGGCCTTCACGCCCGCGTTGCTCGAAGAGACCATTCGCATCACCGCCGCCGATCTCAGCCGCTTCTGGGGGATTGAACGCCCGCGCATTGCGCTTGCCGGGCTTAATCCGCATGCGGGCGAAGGTGGCGCGATGGGCATGGAAGAACTCGACTGGATGATCCCTTTGATCGCGCGTTTGAGCGCAGAAGGCTTTGATCTCAAAGGCCCAATGCCGCCCGACACGATGTTCCATGCCCGTGCCCGCGCCGAGTATGACGTCGCGCTCTGTGCCTATCACGACCAAGCGCTCATCCCGATCAAGACGATTGATTTCGCAGGCGGCGTCAATGTCACTTTGGGCCTACCCTTCATCCGCACCTCGCCCGACCACGGCACGGCGTTTGACATCGCGGGGAAAGGTCTTGCCGATCCGACAAGCCTGATCGCGGCGCTTAAAATGGCAGCTCAGATGGCCGAGAAGGGAGGGCGCTGATGGCCACCGTTGATGGGCTTCCACCGCTGCGCGATGTGATCGAAACCCATGGTCTCGTCGCCAAAAAATCTCTCGGGCAGAACTTTCTTCTCGATCTGAACCTGACGTCGAAAATCGCCCGCCAAGCGGGTGATCTGACGCAATCCGACGTGTTGGAGGTCGGCCCCGGCCCCGGTGGTCTGACCCGTGGCCTTCTGGCCGAGGGCGCGCGCAAGGTTCTGGCCGTGGAAAAAGACAGCCGTGCCATGGGGCCGCTGTCGGAGATCTCGGCTGCCTATCCCGGACGTCTTGAGGTGATCAATGCCGACGCCTTGGAGATCGACCCGCTCGAACGTCTGACGCCGCCGGTGCGCGTGGTCGCAAACCTGCCCTATAACGTCGGCACGGAGCTCTTGGTGCGCTGGCTCACGCCGCCCACATGGCCGCCCTACTGGGCCTCGCTGACGCTGATGTTCCAGAAAGAAGTGGCGGAGCGCATCGTCGCAGAACCCGGCTCGAAAAAATACGGTCGCCTCGCGATCCTCAGCCAATGGCGCACGCAACCCCGGATTGTCATGGAACTGCCGCCAGAGGCCTTTAGTCCGCCGCCGAAAATCCATTCCGCCGTGGTTCATTTTGACGCCCTGCCCGCACCGCGGTTCGAGGCCGATCCCAAAGTGTTGGAGCGTATTGTCGCCGCCGGGTTCAACCAGCGCCGCAAGATGCTCCGCGCCTCGCTCAAGGGCGTCTCTCCAGAGATCGAAGACCGGCTGGTGGCGGCTGGGATCAGACCCACGGACCGCGCCGAACAAGTGCCAATCGAAGGGTGGTGCGCACTCGCCAGAGAAGTGGCCAGCGACGTCCCGAAAGGATAAGCCATGTTTTCCCATGTCACCGTCGGCGCCGACGATCTCGACCTGGCCGCTGCCTTTTATGACGCCGTGCTGATCCCCTTGGGACTGCATCAACGCGAGGTGATCCCCGATGGCGGGCCGAACTCGCGCTGTTGGGTCCGGCCGGAAGCGCCTTATCCGCGATTTTATGTCTACAAACCCTTCGATGGCACGCCCTCGCGCGCGGGCAATGGCACGATGCTGGCCTTCGTGGCCCCCACCCGCGCTGCCGTCGACACAGCCCATGCCGCAGGGCTGGCGCAAGGAGGCGTGGATGAGGGCGCGCCCGGTCTCAGACCGCAGTACGCGCCCGATTATTACGGCGCCTACCTGCGTGATCCCTCGGGAAACAAGGTCCATATCGTGCACCGTGCCGAATTGACCGAGAGTTTCGGGATACTGCCCTAAACGCACGCCTAAACTCAGGTTCAATCCCCTTGAACCTTGACGAAAACCTCTTGCTCCAACTCGGGTCCAATAGGTTTTCCGACGGTTTCCTGCCTTTTTCACGAGGCCGGCCCTTTTGCCGGTGCTTTTGAAAAAGGACAGACCATGCTCAAACCCCTGATTTCCGCCACGCTTCTGGCCGCAACGCTCACCACCGGCGCTTTCGCCGCTGGCAAGGTCGAACTGAGCGATGCCAACAAGATGAAGATCACCGAAATGCTCACCGCAGAGGGCCATGACGTGGGCAAGATCAAACTCGAGGACGGGCTCTATGAGGCCTACACCAAGAAGGAGGGTCAAAAGCTCGAAGTGTTTCTCGATGGCGATTTCAACATCGTGAAAATCGAAGACTGATGATGGCTATGGGGGGGCAAACGCCCCCCAAATTACAGGAGAGCCCCACCATGACACGCGAGAAAATGACACGCGAAAAAATCTGGGACCCCGTCGTCCGCCTGTTTCACTGGACGCTTGTCGTCTGCTTCGCCGCCAATGCGCTTTTTGTCGATGACGAAAGCGATCTGCATCTCTGGATCGGCTATACGATCATTGCGCTTTTGACGATCCGCGTGATCTGGGGATTTGTCGGCAGTCGTTACGCCCGCTTCGCCAGTTTCCCGCCCTCTGCGTCGCAGGCGGTGGAACAGGCCACGGACATGGTGACCGGACGGGTGCGCGCGCACAAAGGCCATACGCCTCTGGGCGCCTTGATGATCTACAACATCATCGCCACGCTCGGTCTCATCGGCCTCTCCGGTTGGCTGATGACCACCGATCTGTTTTGGGGCGTCGAATGGCCCGAGGAAGTCCATGAAATCGCGGTCGGCTGGGCCGAGTTTTCGGTGCTTTTGCATATCGCCGCCGTGTTTTTCGAAAGCTGGCGGACGCGCATCAACCTTCCCCGCGCGATGGTGACTGGCTATAAGGACATGCCGGATTCCTAAACCCTATAGAGGACATCGCCATGGCACATCCTGCCTTCATCGGACGTCCGACGCCCGCGGTCATGGTGGCCCTGATCGCCGCCCAGGCCTTTTGCGCGCTGTTTTTCATCACGGATGTTCTGACCGATCTGGGCGAAGTGGGCGGAAAACCGACCACACATCTTTTGATCGAAGCCATGGCGGCGGCCACTCTGGTCGTCGCGATTTTCCTCGAAACACGGCTGATGCTGGACCTTTTCGCGCGCAAAGCCCGGCTCGAAGACAGCCTCAAAGAAGCATCTCGCGCGGTGTTCGAGGTGATCGAGGCGCATTTCGACGGCTGGGCGCTGTCTCCTGCGGAGCGCGATGTGGCAACGTTTCTGGTCAAAGGCCTGTCGATTTCAGAAATTGCAGAGTTGCGTGGCAATAAGGAAGGCACGATCAAGGCACATCTCAACGCGATCTATCGCAAATCCGGGACCCGCAACCGGGCGGAATTGATGTCTGCGGTCATTGATACGCTGATCGACTCCGGTCTCGAGGCAGAGGGTTCAAGCGCGCCGCATACGCCCTGAAAACAAAAACCCCCGCCGAAGCGAGGGATTCATGCCATGGGACTTCAAAGCGCGCCTTATTCGGCGGCGTCCGGTGTGGTCTCTGGCCTGGTTTCTGGCGTCGGTTCGGATTTGGCCTCAGAGCCGCCCTCTTCCGCCGCCTTGGCTGCGGCTTCCGCATCCTTTTCGGCTTTGGTCTTGCGCGGTTTGCGCGGCGCGCGCGGTTTTTTCGGCTTCGGTGCCTCGCTCCCCTCTTTCGGGGCTTCTTCCGGGGTCTCTACGAGCCCGGTGTCGCCTTCGTCCGATTTGGTGTCAATGAAGACCAGATCGGGCTGATCGCCCTCGCCTGCGGCCTGTTGCAACTGATGTTCGTCACGCTTGCGCTGACGCTCGGCGCGTTCGGCCTCCTGACGTTCACGACGTTCGTTTTGCTCACGCTCTTGCTGCTCGCGCTGCGATTCCTGTTCTTTCTGAGCTTGTCCCAAAAGGCGCAGGTAATGTTCCGCATGCTGTTGAAAGTTCTCAGCCGCCACCCGGTCGTTGCCAAGCTGCGCGTCGCGGGCCAGCTGGTTGTATTTCTCGATGATCTGCTGTGGCGTGCCGCGCACCTTGCCTTCGGGGCCGGAGCTGTCGAAAACACGGTTGACGATATTGCCAACGGAACGGTTGCGGTTGTTCTTGGACCGCGAACGGTTTTTAGAAGATCTCATATGTTGTTCTTTCGAGCCTATATCTCGGTGAGTCGAGCCTGTTGCCGGATTCTTGGACCGGCTTGTCCTGAAACGGGCTTGTCTGTCCTTGTTTATCCGCACTTCATGTTGTGGTCTGCGCTCCCCGAAATGAGAGCCCTCAACGTCAAAGCTGTGCAGGGTAACCGCGTTGGGGAGTGACCTCCGCCTTACGCTGTCCCCAGTAACCATGTACATCCACGCATTACAAGAGGTTTTTGCACATGGGTTGCGCCAAATTGAACCGTTTTGCCCGGATTTTGCCAATCCATGCTTGGCTCCACAAAGGGTATCGCTAACAGGCACTCTGGCGCAAAAGGATTAGCAAATCCCTTATTGCCGCTGAACCGGGCGCATTAGTTTTCCGGATCATTTTCCCGCATTGCGTGGATGTGGATTCGGGGCCTGTGCCGTGACCACGCGATCACGCCCATCGAGATCGGCGATGACCCGCACGGCCTTGAGGCCCTGAGCCAGAAACAGATCGGACACGGCAGCGCCTTGGCTGGGGCCGATCTCCACCATGATCCGCCCACGCGGCGCCAAATGCGCCCGGGCGCCCGCGGCAATCGCGCGGTAACACATCAGCCCGTCTGCCTCGTCCGTGAGCGCCATGCGCGGCTCATGCGCAAGCTCCGGCGAGAGCCCCGCCATCTCATCGGCGGCGATATAAGGCGGGTTGGAGACGATCAGATCGAACTGGCCCGCAATGCCGTCCCACCAATCGGCCTGTTGAAACCGGGCGCGTGTGATAAGGCCAAGCGCCTCCGCGTTGCCCTTTGCGACCGTCAAAGCAGCCTCGGACAGATCCGTCCCAAGGCCTTTCGCCAACACCTGTTCCGCCAGCAATGTCAAAAGGATAGCGCCCGATCCTGTGCCAAGATCCAAGACAGAGGTGAAAGGTTTCGACAGCGCCTCCCCGATCAGGATTTCCGTCTCGGGGCGCGGGTCGAGCACATCAGACGAGACCTGAAACCGACGCCCGTAAAAGTCGCGATAGCCCAAGATATGCGAGACGGGTTCACGGGCCAGACGGCGTTCAATCGCCGCCTCAAACGCCGCTCTGTGATCCGCTGAAATCTCATCCGGCATCACGAGCGTCAGCCGCCCCGGCTCCAGCCCCAAGACATGCGCCATCAACAGCCGCGCGTCCCGCGGCGCGCCGTCAACCCCGGCCTCCGTGAGGCGTTTGGTGCCGGCAATCAAGGTGGCTTGAACCGTCACCCTTCCATCTCCGCCAAAAGCGCGGATTGATGATCCGAAATCAGCGCGTCGATCACCTCATCGAGATCGCCCTGCATCACCTGATCGAGCTTATAAAGCGTCAGGTTGATGCGGTGATCCGTCATGCGGCCTTGCGGAAAATTATAGGTGCGGATGCGTTCCGAGCGATCGCCCGAGCCGACCTGAGATTTGCGATCCGCAGAGCGCGCGTCGTGCAGTTTTTGCCGCTCCGCATCGTAAAGCCGGGCTTTGAGCACATTCATCGCAATCTCGCGGTTGCGGTGCTGGGATTTCTCCGACGAGGTCACAACGATTCCCGTCGGGATATGGGTGATCCGCACCGCCGAATCCGTGGTATTGACGTGCTGGCCGCCCGCGCCGGAGCTGCGCATCGTGTCGATGCGGATGTCATTGGCGTTGATCTCAATGTCCACGTCCTGCGCCTCGGGCAGCACGGCGACGGTGGCCGCAGAGGTGTGGATGCGCCCGCCGCTTTCGGTCTCCGGCACACGTTGCACCCGATGTACGCCGCTCTCGAATTTCATCCGGGCAAAGACGCCTTCGCCCTTGATATTGGCGACAACCTCTTTGACGCCGCCCAATTCGCCCTCGGACAGTTCGATGATCTCGAATTGCCAGCCCTTGGCCTCGCTATAGCGCTGATACATCCGCAAAAGATCTCCGGCGAACAACCCCGCCTCATCTCCGCCCGTGCCGGGGCGAATTTCGATGATGGCGGAGCCGGTGTCGGCGGCATCCTTCGGCAAAAGCGCGATCTGAAGCGCCTCCTCGGCCTCCGGCAGCGCAGCTTTGAGACCAGGCAGTTCCTCTTCGGCCAGGGCCTTCATCTCCGGGTCCGCGAGCATTTCCTCGGCCTCGGCGATCTGGGAACGCAGGCTCTGGTAGCCCCGGATTTGATCCACCACCGGGCGCAACTCTGCATATTCGCGGCCAAGGGCCACGATGTCCCCGGTGCCTTGCGACATCGAGGCCTCAAGGAATTCAAAACGCTGGAGGATTTGGTATAGGCGATCTTCTGGTATCATGGCGTGATCTGTTGCCCGCGATCCGGGCCAGCGTCAAGAGACATCGCTAAAACCCGGCGGCCTCGATCCACGCCTCCGCCCGCCGCCCGTTGACGCCCATATCGGATTTGCCGAAACGCAGGCGGGCGAGGATCACCACCTCTGCGCCGCTGTCGTGAGGTCGCGCGGAGATGGTGGTGAAATCCGGGAATCCCCAAAAGGCGGTGCGGGTGCGATAGGTCAGACGCCCCTCCTCGACCGATCCGGCAATATGACGCGTGCGCGGTTCGGTCTCGGCGATGGCGGCCAGCCGGCTGAGCGCCTCTTCGGGGTCCATCGGCACGGTCAACAGGCGTTTGACGCCCCCGGGCGCGGGATCGGCGGCGGCGAAGGGGTCGACATGCCAGCGCGCAGGATCGGTCGGAGCCAGACGGATCAGCGCCTGCAAGGCAACAAATGCGATGATGATGCCCCAGAATACCATTTTCATGCGTCCTTCCGGCGTGTCCATCCATAGAGGCTGATGATCTCCATCAGCACATGCGCGCCCGCGATGGCCGTGGCGCCTGTGGTGTCATAGGGCGGAGAGACCTCGACAACATCTCCACCGGTGAGGTTGACGCCCGCAAGATCGCGCAGGATCGCGGCGGCCTGCCATGAGGCCAAGCCCCCCCAGACCGGCGTGCCGGTGCCGGGGGCGAAGGCCGGGTCGAGACAGTCGATGTCGAAGGTCAGGTAGCAGTTCCGGTTGCCGACGATCTTTTTCACCTCAGAAGCCACCCAAGCAGCCCCCCGTTCATGAACGGTGCGCGCGTCGATGATATTGACGCCCAAAGTGTCCGGGTTGTCGGTGCGAATGCCGATCTGGACCGAGGTTTTCGGATCAATGAGGCCGGTTTTCACCGCCTTGTAAAACATGGTCCCGTGGTCGATCCGGGTCAGGTCGTCGTCTTGCCACGTGTCGGAATGCGCGTCGAAATGAATAAGGCTCAGGGGCCCAAACTTCTCCGCATGTGCTTTGAGGATCGGGTAGCTGATATAGTGATCGCCACCCATCACAAGGCTTCCGACCCCTGCGGCCAGAATCCTGCGGATGTGATCGGTCAGCCGGTCAGGGAATTCGGACACCATGGCGTAGTCAAAGGCCAGATCGCCGTAATCGACGACATTGAACTCATCGAAGGGCGAATAGCCCCAGCCATAAGGCGCATCAAAAGCCTGCAAAGCCGAGGCCTCACGAATGGCGCGCGGGCCAAGGCGCGTGCCGGGGCGGTTGGTCACGGCCTGGTCAAAAGGCACGCCGGTGATCGCCAGATCGACGCCCGCGAGATCCTTGGTATAGCGGCGACGAAAGGCCGAGAGCGCACCGCCAAAGGCGTTCTCAAAGGCCAGCCCCCGCCCCGTGCCGGTAAAGGCCAGATCAATCTGAGTTTTCGCGTCTTCCAGCGCCATCACTGCACCCTTTTGTCTATCCTGCGCCAGTGTAGCCATCGCATCCAGCTTGGCAATCGCATCCCTGAGTTTCAACACAAAAAAGCCCCCCGCAAATCTGCGAGGGGCCGTGGCGGTTCTTGTGTGTGGGGGGGAACCGAACCGCCTGTAACGATCAGCTCAGATCAGAGCTTGCCGGATCAGAACTTAAACGACACACGGGCGCCCAAGGTGGTGGCCGAAAGGTCCGTGCCGCTGTTGTCGAATTCGTCGAATTCGTTCTGCAGAAGCTCGGCACCGACGTTGATGCTGTCGGTCACGGCGTAGTCCACACCGATACCGTAGGTGTAACCGGTGTCATCATAAGACACGCCACCAATGTCGGCATTGGCATAGGCCGCACCGACCACACCGTAGATCAGAGCCGGGCCCATGTCATAACCGGCGCGCAGTTTCAGACGGGTCAGGTCATCGAGGTTCGCGGTGCCGTTTTCGATCTCGGAGCCGAGATATTCCAATTCGCCGCCGAGCACGAAATCGCCGAAGTCGTAGTTGTAGCCGCCGAAGAGACCGTAGGTCATATCGTCCGCGTCATCGAGTGCGTCGTTGCCCCAGCCATAGCCGAGCGTCGCACCGGCGTAGCCACCGGTCCAGTCAGAGCCGGACACCGGCATGACGGGTGCGGGCGCGATGGTCGGCTGCTCGACAACCGGCTCGGAATAGCCGCCAGCAAAAGCCGGTGCGGACAGGGCCATGGCGCTCAGAACCAATACGGGGGTTGCGATACGTTTCATTGTATTCTCCTTTACTGCCTCGTTCTTGAGGTGATGTCTTGATCGACATCTCAACCGAAGAGATAGCGAAGTTGTTCCGAGAAAACAGAGGGGCAGCGGTCACGCCCGCGTGAGGGAACCGTGAAGTACCATAAATCGGAGAAATGCCGCTTATGGCCGGGGGCGAACCGGCAAAAAGCAGCTTATTCCATAGAATGTTAACAGATCACGCGTCGGAATTTTTCTCTTCGAGCGTAAGCCATTCTTCCTCGGCGGCCTCCAAGGCAGATTGACGGTCTGTCAACATATCCGTGGCCTTTTGGAACTTCACAGGCTCGCGGGTGAAGAGCTCCGGATCGGACAAAAGCTCGCCCAATTTGGCGATCTCCGCCTCCAGCCGCTCCATCTCCGCAGGAAGGGCTTCGAGACGGTGCTTTTCGGTGAAGGACAGCTTGGATTTCGCTGCGGGCTTCGGTTCAGGCGCGGCAGGTGTCGCCGGTTTCTCGACCGGCTTCGGCGCGGTTTTCACAGCCGATACGGCAGGTTTCTCGCCGCGCTGTGCCCTGTAGTCTGACCAGCCCCCCGCATAGACGAGCGCCTCGCCATCGCCCTCCATCGCCACCGTTTGCGTCGCAACCCGGTCGATGAAATCGCGGTCGTGAGAGACCAAGAGCACGGTGCCTTCGAACTCCGTCAGCAGCTCTTGCAACAGGTCCAGCGTTTCGATGTCGAGATCGTTGGTCGGCTCGTCGAGCACCAGGAGATTCGAGGGTTTCGCCATGATCTTGGCCAGCAAAAGCCGCGCCTTTTCCCCACCCGAGAGCGACGCCACGGGGGCGCGGGCCTGGGCATCGGTGAAGAGGAATTCCTTGAGATAGCCGACCACATGTTTCGGCGTGCCACGCACCATGACCTGATCGGCCTTGCCCGACACACGCATGTCCTTGTCAGAGGTCATCGCCTCCCAAAGCGTCAGATCATCGCGCAGATTCGACCGCGTCTGATCGAAGACCGCCATTTCGAGTTTCGTACCCAGTTTGACGGTGCCGCTGTCGGGCTCCATCTCGCCGGTGAGCATTTTCAAAAGCGTCGTCTTGCCTGCCCCGTTCGGGCCGACAAAAGCGATCCGGTCGCCGCGCGCCACTTTGATCGAGAGATCACGGACGATGATCTTGTCCTCGAACCTCTTGGAAATGTGATCGGCCTCGACAACGCGCTTGCCGGATTTCTCGGCGACTTCCAATTCCATCGCCGCCGTACCTTGCCGTTTGATCTGGCCCGCACGTTCGGCGCGCAGGTCCTGCAACGCACGCACCCGGCCTTGGTTGCGTTTGCGCCGGGCAGAGATGCCCTCGACCGCCCAACGCGCCTCTGCCTTGATCTTGCGATCCAACTTGTGGCGCTGCATGTCCTCGTCGTCCCAAACCTTGTCACGCCAGGTTTCGAAAGCTTCGAATCCTTCCTCCTGACGCCGCACCTGCCCGCGGTCGATCCAAAGCGTCGCGCGGGTGAGGTGGTTGAGAAACGCCCGGTCGTGGGAGATCAGCACATAGGCGGTTTTCGTCGTGCGCAGCTCTTCTTCGAGCCAGGCGATGGCCTCGATGTCCAAATGGTTGGTCGGCTCATCGAGCAACATCAGCCCCGGCCCCTCGGCCAGAAGTTTCGCCAAAGCCGCTCGCCGCCGCTCGCCGCCCGAGGCGGTCTCAATCGGCGTGTCGGGGTTAAATTTCAGGCCCTCGGCGACCATATCGACCTTATAGGTCTCGCTTGGGTCCAGTTCGGAGGCGGCGAATTCGCCCAGGGTCGCAAAGCCCGACAGATCCGGGTCCTGCTCCATATAGCCGACCGTGATCCCCGGCCCCAACACGCGGGCGCCCCTGTCGGCCTCGACGAGACCAGCCATGACCTTCATCAGCGTGGATTTGCCGGAGCCATTGCGGCCCACAAGAGCGACGCGGTCGCCCTCTTGGACCACGAGGTTCAGACCATCGAATACGGGATCGCCCCCAAAGGTGAGGGAAATGTCGGAGAGCTGTAAAACGGGTGCGCGTGCCATGTCGCCTGCGCTACTGTGAAGTGCTGCAAAGGTCAATATCAACTGCTGTGACACAGGCTGACACAAAAGCTGATTTGGGCTTTTTGAGCCCTGCGTCTAACCTTCCCGTATGTTCGATTATACCCTCCTCCACTGGACCACCTTCTTCTCCGCAGCCCTCGTGTTGAACCTCGCACCGGGGCCGGATTTTGCCTTTATCCTAGGCCAGACCTTTCGCGGCGGACGTCGCGCGGGCTTTGTCGCCATGTTCGGCATCTGGACCGGCGCCATGGTGCATGTGCTGATGGCGGCCCTTGGGCTGTCGGCCATTCTGATGACCTCGGCCACCGCCTTTGCCATCGTCAAATGGGTGGGCGCGGCGTATCTTTTGTGGCTCGGATTTTCCGCGCTGCGTGCGAAAAGCGCAAGTTTCCTGCCTGATCAGACCGAAAAAGGCCCAAATTTCAAAGGTCCGAGCTTCCCGGCCGCCACGATCTTTCGCCAAGGCATGTTGACCAATATCCTCAACCCGAAAGTCGCGCTGTTTTTCCTGGCCTTCCTGCCACAATTCGTGGTCGAGGGCGAAGGGCCGATCTCGGCGCAGCTTTTCCTGCATGGCATCCTGATCATCTGCATCGCCGCCTTCATCGAACCGCCGCTCATCCTGATGGCGGATCGCCTCGGTCAGACCCTGCGCCGCAGCAAACGGCTGGCGCTGTGGATGGAGCGTTCTGTGGGGGCGATCTTTATCGCCCTGGGGCTGCGATTGGCACTGGATAAGCGCTGAGCCTTACCCTGCCACCGCCCGCAGCAGTTTCTTGCGCGCGGGCGGGATCGATTTGATCTCCACACCCGTAAACACATGCATCGTGTTCAAATCAGGGTCCACCACCGCGTGATCCGACACCCAGCCGCCCATCATAAGATAGGTCTTGAGCAAGGGCGGCATTTTGAGCATCGCACGCCGTGCATCCGGTTTGCGTCTGAGGCGCGCGGCGAATTTGAACACATTCGGCGCTTTGACCTTGGGCAGGAACCGTTTCGGGCCGAGGTGACGGTGTTTGAGCATCGCCAAGGCGTCCGCGTGCTCTTTCCATTCCGTGCCATGGAACGAAGAACAACCGAACAACAGATCGACCCCCTGCTCGTCCACATAGCGCGTCATCGCCCCCCAGGCGACGCGCAGGATGTCCGGGTCGCGCGCCTCCGGGTGGATGCAAAACCGCCCCATCTCCAACATCCGGCCTTCGTAATCCGCCAATCCGTCCAGCCCGTAGAACTGCGCGGCATAGCTCTGGGCGATCTGCGCGCCGCCTTCGAGATCGAGGAAGCGATAGGTGCAGACAAGCCGCCCGCTCTTGCGCTCTTCGATCAAGACATGACGGCAAAGCGCATCGAAATCATCGGCATCAAGCCCGTCTTCGCGCGCCATGGCACCAGTGCCCGCCACGAACGCCAAATAGCGCAACCGCTGCGCCGCCTCGATGTCGGCACGGCTCTCCGCGAAACGCACCGTGTAACGGCCCTTCAAAAGCTTGAACATCGCCCGGATCCTTCCGCTTGTCCCAAACAGACTATGGGGTCGCCCCCTCTTGGCTGCAAGAATGGCCGCAAGATATGTCGGTTTTTTGACGTCTTGCCCGACGCCTTGCCCAACATCTTGCCCCACTTCTTGCCCTGCGCCAAAGGCCAACTATGTTTGACACAGCACAAAAAGGACTTTCGCCATGGCCAAAATCGAAAAAACAGACGCCGAATGGCGCGAAGAACTGGACCCGGAAACCTTCCGCGTCACCCGCCAAGCGGGCACCGAGCGTCCATTTTCGCATCCAGGCTTCCCGAAAACCCCCGGCGTTTTCACCTGTGCCTGCTGCGGCGCCGAGTTGTTCGCGCAAGACAATAAATTCGAATCGCATTGCGGCTGGCCCTCCTTTGACGCCACAAAAGCGGGCGCGCCGGTGGCCGAGACCCGCGACACCTCGCACGGCATGGTCCGCACCGAGGTGCATTGCGATGACTGCGGCGCGCATCTGGGCCATGTCTTTCCCGACGGTCCGCGCGAGACCACCGGCATGCGCTATTGCATCAACGGCGTCTCGATCCGTTTTCAACCGGATGACGGCGCGGTCGAGACCTGACGCCCCACTTTTCCGTGGTTCAAATACTCACAAAAAAGCCGCCTCATGAGGCGGCTTTTCTCATTACGATCACAGGTCGGTTTACTGCAACAATTGCTCGGCGGAGACATTGCCCAGGTTGCCAAAGAGCTGTTGCAGGAAGGTGATGCCCTGCACGCCGCCATCCGTCACACGACGCGACAGCACGACAACGCGGCCCTGATCAAGCCCGAAGCGCTCGATATTGCTCACCCGGCCCCGCGCATCGAAAGAAATGGCCACCACCTGGCGGTCCACTTCCTTCGGCTCGAAGGCGCCCAGGTGACGGAACTGCGAGCGCACGTAGTACCAAGCGGCGCCATCGAGAATGCCCTCGGTGCCCGGCGCGCCGATCTCTTCGGCAAGCGTCTCTTTGGTGTCGACACCCACGTCAATCTGCGCCAGTTGCGCATCGGACGGCACATAGCCATGATTGCGGAACTGCGCGACACAGGCCGTCAATGAAAACACGAGCACCAGCCCAAGCACAGCCTTCATCAGAATGCCAAGCCCGGAAGATGCGGGTTTTTGCGGGAAAATGCGGTCGGCCATGTGCCCCCTCTTGCCTTGTGCGCGTGCGCCTCTTATCCGCTTATAGAAACAGTGCCCGACGTTCAAGGAGACATCGACTATGGGACATGACGGTTTGACCAGCTGGGGGGTGGAATTGCGCTTGCGCGATCTCTCCGACGCCCATGCGCATCCGTTTCGGCTCAAACCCACTTCAGAAGATCTTGAGGAAATGGCGGCCACTCTGGGCCTTTCTTCGGTCAAGAAGATGAGCTTCGAGGGCAAGATGGTGCCTGTGGGCAAGCGCGACTGGCGGCTTGAGGGCGTATTGGGGGCAACGGTGGTTCAGCCCTGCGTGGCCACTTTGGCGCCAGTGACGACACGTATCGACGCGGAAGTCACCCGCACCTATCTGGCTGAGCTTAAGGAAGAGCACGCGCCCGAGGAAGAGGTCGAGATGCCGGAGGACGAGACCACAGAGCCCCTGCCGGTCACGCTTTTGTTGTCCGCCGTCGCAGAAGAGGCGCTCGCGCTTTCCGCCCCGGATTACCCGCGCGTCGAAGGCGCGGAGCTGGCCGTGACGCAATTCACCGAATCTGGCAGGGAGGCGATGACGGATGACGACGCCAAACCCTTCGCCAGTCTGAAAGCCTTGCGCGACAAGCTTGGGAAAGACGACGAATAAGCCCCTGAGAGGCCACGAAATGAACCGAAACAGAGGGAAAACAGGCGTTAACCCTCTGAAAACACAGGCGCGAACAAAAGACTTGCAAGATAGCGGAATCCGAGTATGTTCCCGGCCTCGCTTCCATGCATGTTTTCGCGCCTGATGCAGACAGGATCCGCAGTTTCGAGACCTTGGCACAAACCATGGTTTACACGCTGCTCACGAAGGCCTATGAAGCGCCAAAGTTTTGCCGGGCAAGAGGTCCGGAGATGAATGGGGGCACCTGCCCCGCCCACCTGTGGCAAAAGTCCGACCCGGTCTTATGCCCTACAAACACCGAGGTTGAGACATGGCTGTCCCTCAGAATAAAGTCACCCGCTCCAAGCGGAACATGCGCCGCGCTCACGACTCCCTGGTCGCTGGCAACCCGGCAGAATGCCCGAACTGTGGCGAGCTGAAACGCCCCCACCACGTCTGCGGCGCTTGCGGCCATTACGACGACCGTGAAGTCGTTGCTCAGGCCGACGAGATTGATCTCGACGAAGACGCAGCATAAGCGCAACTTTGTTTGACGTCTGACGCATGACCTCTTCTCAGCCTTCCGTTGATCCGATGTCAGCCGCTTCCGCGGAGACCGAGGCCCAACGCAAAGGCCGACTTGGGGCACGCGCGGGCGTGAAAGTGACGCTTTCAGTCGACGCCATGGGCGGAGATCGTGGACCGGCGACCGTTGTCGCCGGTATTGCACGTTCTGCCTCCAAGAATCCTGCGCTGGATTTCATCCTCCATGGCCCTGCTGCGGAGCTTGAAAAACTGGTGCGCAAGCGCCGTGTGCTTCGTGATCGTGTTGAAATTCGCGACGTGACGGGCGTTGTCACCATGGACGAAAAGCCCAGCCAGGCCATGCGCCGCACCGACACCTCGATGCGCTCCGCCATTGATGCGGTGAAAGACGGCGCGGCTCAGGCTTGTGTGTCTTGTGGCAACACCGGCGCCTTGATGGCCACATCTATGATCCGCCTGCGCAAGCTCGACGGCATCAACCGGCCTGCCATCGCCTGCCTCTGGCCCTCGCGCAACGATCAGGGCTTCAACGTCATGCTGGATGTCGGCGCCGACATCCGCGCCGATGCCCGTGACCTGTTGCAATATGCCATGATGGGCGCCTCTTATGCGCGCAACGGGCTTGGCCTCGATGTGCCCCGTGTCGGGCTTTTGAACGTCGGCACCGAAGAGCACAAAGGCCGCGCAGAACTCAAAGAGGCCAACGAGTTGATCGCAAATGCGGCCCAGATCGGCGGCTATGATTTCAAAGGCTTCGTCGAAGGCGGCGACATCCCCGGCGACCGCGTCGATGTGATCGTGACCGACGGATTTACGGGCAATATCGCGCTGAAAACCGGCGAGGGCACTGCGAAACTTGTGGGCGACTTCCTCAAAGAGGCCTTCAAAGCCACGCCCTTGTCGCGCATCGCCGCGCTTTTGGCGCTCACATCGCTCAAACGCCTGCAAAAACGAATCGACCCGCGCCGGGTGAATGGTGGCGTGTTCCTGGGCCTCAAGGGCACCGTGGTCAAATCGCATGGCTCGGCGGACGCGACCGGCGTTTCTGCTGCCATCAAACTGGCCTATGAACTGGCCTCCACCGGGTTCACCGAACGTTTGGCCGCACGGGTTGCATCCGCCGACGCCTCGGCGCAAAATGACCCAACGTCATAAATAACAAAAAGGCTTAGCCGCCATGACAATCCGGGCAGTCGTCACCGGCGTGGGTCACTACCTCCCCGCACGCGTGGTCGAAAACGCAGAGTTCGAAGAAACCCTCGACACAACAGACGAATGGATTCGCACGCGCTCCGGCATCGAGCGGCGCCACTTCGCCGCCGAGGGCGAAACCACTTCGATGATGGGCACCGCCGCCGCGCTTGCTGCATTGGAAAGCGCCGGGATTGAGGCTTCGGAAATCGACGCCGTGATCGTCGCCACTTCGACGCCCGATCTGACCTTCCCCTCTGTCGCCACGATGATCCAAAACGAGCTGGGCATGAGCTGCGGTTTTGCCTTTGACGTTCAGGCCGTCTGCGCCGGGTTCATCTACGCGCTCTCCAATGCCAACGCCCAGATCGTCTCCGGTCAGGCGGAAAAAGTTCTGGTGATTGGCGCGGAAACATTTAGCCGCATCATGGACTGGGAAGATCGTTCGACCTGTGTGCTCTTTGGCGATGGCGCGGGCGCCTTGGTGCTTGAGGCCCAGGAGGGCAAAGGCACGCCCGAAGATCGCGGCATTCTCGCGGTCGATCTGAATTCCGACGGTCAATATAAAGACATGCTTTATGTCGATGGCGGCGTGTCCACCACCGGCACCTCCGGCAAGCTGCGGATGCAGGGCAATGCGCTCTTCCGTCAAGCGGTCCAGAAACTCGCCTCCACCGCCGAAACCGCGATTGGAAAGGCGGGGCTCAGCTCCGACGACATCGACTGGATCGTGCCGCATCAGGCCAATATCCGCATCATCGAGGGCACCGCGAAGAAACTCGGGCATTCGATGGATCAGGTCGTCGTCACCGTGCAGGATCACGGCAACACCTCCGCCGCCTCCATCCCCCTGGCCATGTCCGTGGGTGTTGCGCGCGGTCAGATCAAAAAAGGCGACGTCTGCGTCGCCGAGGCGATCGGTGGCGGTCTGGCCTGGGGGGCGGTGGTCATTCGCTGGTAAGCGACGCCCCACGCCCATCCTCACCATAGAATTCCCGCCTCAACAGCTCGGCCCAAGTCATTGATATTGACGGGGGCTTTGCAACCTGCCACTCTCGATTCAACCGTTCAAAAGGGGGAGACCGATGAGCAAGACTTTGACACGTATGGACCTGAGCGAAGCCGTGTTTCGCGAGGTGGGCCTGAGCCGAAATGAATCCGCCACGCTGGTCGAAAGCGTGCTGGCACATATTTCCGACGCGTTGGTCGAGGGCGAAACGGTCAAAATCTCTTCCTTCGGCACCTTCTCCGTGCGCGCCAAATCCGAACGTGTGGGCCGCAATCCGAAGACCGGCGACGAAGCCCCGATCCCGGCGCGCCGGGTGTTGACCTTCCGCCCGTCGCATTTGATGAAAGATCGGGTTGCCGACGGCAACAAATCCTAAGAATACCATCTAAGGCTTTGAAGAAAAATGGATAAATCACCGGACGCCTTCCGCACCATCAGCGAGGTTGCCGATTGGCTCGACACGCCGGCGCATGTTTTGCGCTTTTGGGAGAGCCGGTTTACCCAGGTCAAACCCGTCAAACGCGCCGGCGGACGGAGGTACTACCGCCCTTCCGATATGGCGCTTTTGGGCGGCATCAAAAAGCTGTTGCATGACGATGGCATGACCATTCGCGGCGTGCAGAAACTTCTGCGCGAACATGGCGTGAAATATGTCGCCTCGCTGTCGCCGATCATCGAGGGCGTCGAACCGATTACGGCGCCCACACCGACCAACACACCGATTCCCTCAGCCTCGGTTCCGCCCGCCCCGATGGCCGAAATGGTGCCACAGGACGATGAACCGTTGGGGGTTGGAGCCAAGACCACCCCCCCGCTGGAAACGGTTGTGCCCTTTGCGCGACCCGATGTCCGGTCCCAGGCGACGCCGATGCCCGAACCGGTGACCACAAAGGCCCCCTCTGAGATCCCCGCTGAGGCGCCCGTGCCATCCGAACCGACCGACGACGTCGCAAAAGACATCCCCGAAGATGCGGGCCTCACGACAGAGAGCTTTGCACCCCATGGCTTTGAACCGCCCGCTCAGGTCCAGAAAGACAGTGTCGAACTGCCAGACGTGGCTTCGGACATCCCGGAGGTTCCGCCCTCTGATTTTGCCGACAGCTATGCCGCTACCGAGCCTGAGACAGAGGATCAGCCCGAACCGGTTCTAACACCAGAGACTGATCCGGTGGCGGAAGCCCTGTTCGAGATGACCGCCACGCCGGACCCCGAAGCCCCGGAGCCGCCGCAAGATGCCTTGCCCGGTCAGGCCGCTTTCGATTTCGGCATGGCGCCTCCAGCCATGGATGAGGTGATGGAAGACGAGGCAGAGGAACTGCCGCCGATTGCCGCCGAAGAGGATCATTTTGCCACGGAGTTTCCGCCGGTTGAGGCCGATTTCCCCCCCGCCACGGACGCCCCCGAAGCGCCGTTTGTCGATGTGGCTGATGTAACTGAGCCCATGTTCGACGCGGCTCCTACGGAGATCGCGCCTGTTGAGGCCGCAGAGAACATCACGCCACCAAATCTTCCGGCCGACCTGTCGCCGGAGCCTGAGGCCGCATTTCTTCCGCCCGAGGCCCAACCGACCCCGCTCGGCGCCGGTCTCGATCTGCCTGAGGACCTCGCGGACAGCGCACCGGGGATCACCTCGGCGCCCGGAGTGCTTGGCCAGCTCAACCACCGACATCTCACCGCTTTGCCCGCGCAAGAGCTGCACGCGCTGATCGCCCGGATCGAAACGCTGCGGGATCGTCTGGCCAGTTGACAGCGCGAAGCGTAAAATGGGACCGGAGCGGAGACGCCCAAATTCATCTCGGAATTTGCGAAATAGCCCTTGCCCCCGGCACGGAAATCACTATTTAGGTCTCCACGTCGGGCTATAGCGCAGCCTGGTAGCGCGTCCGTCTGGGGGACGGAAGGTCGCAGGTTCGAGTCCTGCTAGCCCGACCAATATACACTCAAAACCGCTCGCAACCCTCTGGGCTTGCGGGCGGTTTTGCGTTATGCCGGGGCCAAACCGGAAACCGGTAGAACAAGCCTGCAAGAGGGGTGGAGGGACGAAAATGGGTGTAGAGCTGGGTGTATTGGCGGATCATGCCATTCGCGAGATGCTGACGCGCGGCGAGATTACCGCCACCCCCGAGGTGATCGACGCACAAGTCCAACCCGCCTCTTTGGACCTTCGTCTCGGCACACGCGCCTGGCGGGTGCGGGCCTCGTTTCTTGCGGGGGCTGGCCGGAGCGTCAAAGAGCGCCTCGAAGAATTCGAAATGCATCAGATTGATCTGTCCGAGGGGGCCGTCCTGGAAAAAGGCTGCGTCTATGTCGTGCCTTTGATGGAAAGCCTGTCGCTGCCGGAGGGGATTCAGGCCGTCGCCAATGCCAAAAGCTCGACCGGGCGGCTGGATTTGTTGACCCGTTTGATCACCGACGAGGGTGTGGAATTCGACCGTATCGCGCCGGGGTATGATGGCCCGCTTTATGCCGAGATTTGCCCCCGCTCCTTTTCGGTGCTGGTGCGTCCGGGGATGCGGCTCAATCAGGTGCGTTTCCGTGCCGGTCAGGCGCAGTTGAGCGACGCGGAGCTCACCGCGCTTCATCAAGACAGCCCGCTCGTGGACGGTCCCGCCGTGATTGACCAAGGTCTTGGGTTTTCCGTCGATCTTGAACCCGCGGAGGGCGATCTTGTCGGCTACCGGGCCAAGCCGCACACGGGCGTGATTGATTTGGACAACATCGGGTATTACGACCCGGCAGAATATTGGGAGCCGATCTTTTCAAAGACCGGTCAGATCATTCTCGATCCCGGCGCTTTCTATATTCTCGTGAGCCGCGAGGCCGTACATATCCCGCCGGATTACGCCGCCGAAATGGCGCCCTACCTTGCGATGGTGGGCGAATTCCGGGTGCATTACGCGGGCTTTTTCGATCCGGGGTTCGGCAATGTGGACGCGGGCGGCGCAGGCGCGCGCGGTGTGTTGGAAGTGCGCTGTCACGAAGCCCCCTTTGTCTTGGAGCACGGGCAAATCGTGGGCCGCCTGGTCTATGAGCGGATGCAAAGCCGACCGGATCGGCTCTACGGCGCTGATCTGGCGTCGAATTATCAGGGCCAGGGCCTGAAGCTGTCGAAACATTTCAACAGCTAGAGTGCTTTTGGCGATAAGGCGCCTCTTTAGTGCAACGCCGACGCCTTTGGACGGTACACCTCACTCACTTTCGCCTCCGCTGCGCTTCCCGATGCCTCGTGGCACAACACCCTGTTGCGGCCTTGTGACTTGGCTGTGTATAGTGCTGTGTCTGCCTTTTGGATCGCTTTTTCCAGGGTTTCCGTGCCATCAGCATTGTAGATGGACACTCCGATCGACAGGGTCACCGCTTCCGTGTGACCCTCTTTTTCCCAATGCACAGCGGAGGCCACAGCTGCTCGCAGCACCTGCGCCATATTCATGGTCTGCTCAAGCGTGGCCCCCGGCAGCAAGATGAGAAATTCCTCGCCGCCCCAGCGCGCCACAAGATCAGAAGGACGCAGCTTGCTTTGCAGTTTTGTCCCAAGCTCGCGGAGCACTGCATCACCGATCATATGGCCAACCGTATCATTCACCCGCTTGAAATGGTCGACATCCGCCAAGAGTACCCCGACGGTTTCCATGCTTCCCACCACACTCGTGTGGCTGTCGATATAGGCAAGCACGGCATGGCGGTTCAACAACCCCGTCAAAGGGTCTCGGCGTGCCTGTTGATGCATTTCCTGTGACAAACTGCGCCGTTCGTGTTCAATCCGCTCAAAGATCGGGCCCGCGGCCAAGAGGATCACCAAAGACAGCCAAAAGACAGCGGCCAAAAGCGCGCCCGACATGCCCGTATCATCATTGCCGTGAAACACCGTGCCAAGAAAAAAGACACTCACGGTCGCCGCCGCCACCTGACGGCGTGCCATACGGCCCCAAGTCGTTTCGCTCAGGAAGGGGCGTAAAAGCGGGGTCCGAAAAAAGACGAAAAGCTGAGAGAGCCCCACGAGGCTCAGCAAAACAAGGGTCGGAGGCGACATGGCACCGTAACCGCCCGGCATATCGAAAAAATAGGAAAACATCGCGTGGCTGACGGGGACAAGCCCCAGAACCGTCACCACGAAGGCTGTCGTCGAGGCCCATCTCCGCATCAAGGCACCAAGGCTGAACAGGCCCAAGGCCAACGCGGTATTGGCCCCCATTGCGATGCCAACCACGGGAACATCGCGGTAGAGCGCCATCGCGAGATCCGACAGAGGCGTCGTGTTCAGCAGGAAGATTTCCGCCAATCGTACAAGACAGATCATCAAAACAAGGCCAAAAAGTCCGCGCCGCCACCAGGTCTGAACCTTGAACGGGCTGCGCCGGAGGATGGCAAAGCTAAAGAGGCTCACGGAAAGCACGCTCAGCGGATGCGGACCGTTGCCTTTGGAGAGGAACATCGCAGGCACGTGGCCAACGATTTCCGTCAGGCCGATGATAAGCGCAATCGTTAACGCAGACAAAGCCAGCACGGATTGGGCATACAAAAGAAAAAGCGCGGGACCATAGGCCGATACGCGCTGTCCCATGCTGGCGGGCAACACTGTCACGGTTTTCCTCCTGTGGTCTCTTCGCAGCTTGTCACGATCCTAACTCCTCGTAGTCTCAAAACGCGGCAATGTGTTCTTCAGCAGTCCCGCAACAGGAAAAACGCAGCTCAGCCGCTTCCTCATAGGCAATCCGGCCTTTTAGAGATGGCATATTTTCTAGGAGTGTCGGGGGAAAACGGTTAAAAAAAACTGAAGAATTGCATTAAAATTGTGGGTAAATAGCTATCCCATTCACATCATTAACTTTAAATTTCTGATAGGCCCGATCCGAAGGACGCTCAAAGCCGTCGTCCCTCCAAACAGGCGGGTTTCCTTCGCTCAGGGCATGCGGGACACCGTTTAAAACTTGCCGATACGGCGCCCCATGCGGGCGAACTTGCGGGCATTCTTGGCAGCATTCTTGCCTTGTTTAGCCAGACGGGCCTGATCCTGGCTCTGCTGACGTCGTTCTTCGTCGGTGAGCAGCCCCTCATCAGAGGGCTTACGGCGTTTCGCAATCGCCGAAGATCCCGCATCAATCCCGGCATTCACCCCTTTGTTCACGAGGGTGCGGATCACGCGGTTGATGACCATGTTGATCATTCTATCCAAATTCATATCGTATCGCCTTTTGGCTCGTGTGGGTCGCGAGAACGCTCTCTTTGAGAGCCTTATCACAGATACGTGGAAAATGCGCCCTTTCCACGTCGGAAAAATGAAAACGCGGTGCACACATCCTTGTGAAAATCAGGACTCATCCTCGAAGAGATCGTCCTGATCGTCGTCCTCATCGCGCTCGTCCAGCCCCGGCATCGGACGGCTTTCCAACAGACCGGCTGCGCGCAGTTCCTTGACCCCCGGCAGGTCGCGGGCGCTTTCAAGGCCGAAGTGATCGAGGAATTGCGCCGTCACCACATAGGTCACAGGGCGACCCGGGCTCATGCGGCGGCGCCCGAACCGGATCCATTCCAGCTCCACGAGCTGATCCAACGTGCCGCGCGACACGGAGACGCCGCGGATTTCCTCGATCTCTGCACGGGTGCAGGGTTGGTGATAAGAAATGATCGCGAGTGTTTCGATCGCGGCACGGCTGAGCTTTCGGGTCTCAACCGTTTCTTTTTGCATCAAAAATCCAAGGTCTGGCGCGGTGCGAATGGCCCAATTGTCGCCCACACGCACAACCCGCACGCCACGCCCCTCATAGCGTTTCTGCAATTGCTCCAGCGCCGCTTTCGGCTCACAGCCATGCGGCATCCGGGCAGCGAGATCAGTGAGGCTCACCGGATCGGCGGAGGCGAAAAGCACCGCTTCGACCATGCGCTCTTGTTCCGCCAAGGGCGGCGCTTCGAAGAGGCTTTCCTCTTGTGCGACCTCTGCCTGTTCCTCAGCCATGCTCTCTCCGTCTCGCTTTGATCTGAATGGGCGCGAATGTGCCGCCCTGACGCAATTCGATCTGGCCCTGTTTCGCCAGTTCCAAAGACGCCGCGAATGTCGCCGCCGTCGCCGAACGCCTTTTTTTCGGGTCCAATTCCCAGCCCTCAGGCAGGTAAGACGACAAGTCTGCCCATTCGACCGCGAAAGGAATAAGCCCCCGCAACCGTTCCAAGGCCTGTTCCATCGACAGGATCGCCTCGCGGTCCATCACGAAGGGACGAAATTCGTCCTTGGTCCGCACGCGCGCATAGGCCTGCATCAGGTCCAAAAGCGTCGCCGTATAGGTCACATTGCGCAGGCGCTGGACCTCTTCGGGGATGCCGCGCACGAAAAAATCGCGGCCCTTCTGGTCACGCGCCATGAGTTTGGCGGCGGCATCGCGCATCGCCTCCAAACGCTGCAACTGAAAGGCCAGATGCGCGGCCAGTTCTTCGCCGGACGGACCCTCGTCCGTCGGATCCGGCGGCAACAAAAGCCGCGATTTCAAAAATGCCAGCCAAGCCGCCATCACCAGATAGTCGGCGGCCAGTTCGATCCTGAGTTCCTTGGCCTTCTCGACAAAGATCAGATATTGCTGCGCCAGATGCAGGATCGAGATTTTCATCAAATCGACCTTCTGCGTGCGCGACAATTGCAGGAGCAAATCCAAAGGCCCCTCGAAACCGTCGACATCCACAATCAAAGCCTCAGCGGCGAGACGTTCCTCGACGCTGAGAATATCGCTGAGATCGAACTGGTCGTTGTCGGCCATCAGATGCCTTCGGGTTGCGAAATTACGTTCTGGAAAACTCTTCCGCCAGCGCATTGATGTCAATGGGCGTGTAGGCCGGGCGGCGGGCAATGGCACGGTCCGCGCGGGCCTGTGCCGTCTCTGACATCAGCCCCAGCCGCGCGATCTCCTGCATCTCCGTGAGATCGCCATTGCAATGCAGAACCATGTCGCAGCCGGCGGCGAGCGCCGTTTCGCCGCGTTCCAACACGGTGCCCTCCAACGCCCCCATGGAAATATCGTCGGTCATCAACAGCCCGTCAAAGCCGATCTCGTCGCGGATCACCCGGATCGCTTTCGGACTTTGCGTGGCGGGGCGTTCAGGGTCGATGGCATCGAGGATGATATGCGCGCTCATCCCCATCGACAGATCGCTCAGCGCCTCGAAGGGGGCGAAATCCTCGGCAAGTTCCGCGCGCGAAGCGGTGACGCGTGGCAGGCCTTTGTGACTGTCCACCGTGCCGCGTCCATGACCGGGCAGATGTTTCATCACCGGCGACACGCCGCCTGCGGCCATGCCTTCGACCAAGGCGCGGCCCATGCGAGCCACCATGCCGTGATCCTCGGAGAAACAGCGGTTTTTCAGGAAAGGATGGGTCTCATCGCGGGCCACATCGAGGCCGGGCACACAGTTCACGTCGATGCCCGCGCGGAACAGGTCCTCGGCCAGCAAACGCCCCCTGAGCCACAGCGCGCGGTCGGGGTCCTTTGCTGTCAGGACCTGATCCAAAGGCGGCAGGAACTCGCGCCACTGCGGCGCGCGCATCCGTTGGACCCGGCCGCCCTCTTGGTCGATCAGCACCGGCGCATGCCAGCCAACGGCCTCCCGCAGATCAGAGGTCAGTGCGCGCAGTTGATCGGGGGTGTCGACATTGCGGGCGAAAAGGATAAAGCCCCAAGGCTGCGCCTCACGGAAAAACGCCGCCTCCGAGGGAGACAGCGTCAAAGTTTCGCAGCCGAAAATGTAGGCGCCCTGCCCTCGATCCAGTCCCATCACGTTAGCGCTGAACGGTCGGCACACAGGCCGCATTCATCGCCGTCAGAGCGGCACAGAAACGGTTGGCGTCAGAAGCATCGGCAAAGCCGTAGGCCCGCAAGCGGTAAAAGGATTTGCCACCGCTTTCAGCCTGTTCGATCACGCGGGTTTTGCCCTCCATCAGCTCTTCGAACCGGCCCGAGAGACGATCCCATTCGCTGCGCGCGATGTCTTCGGACTGAAACGCGCCGAATTGCACAAGACGCGACCCCGCAGGCACCTCAGAGGGCGTCATCTCATTCACGCCACCGATCGCGGCCAGAATATCGCCCGCAACCCCATCGAGGCTCGCGGCATCCGTGCGCGTTGTGGAGGTGGTCGCGGATTGCGCCAGAGACGCAAGTCGTACCGGGCGCGGTTTCGGGATTGGCGAGATCATCACATCCGTCGTGGCCATATCTTCGGCCATGTCTTCAGCAGCGGCTGCCAGATCCTCGACGCTTTGTAGCTCAAGCGCGTCCTCCTCATTCACCGCGACTTGCTCGAGCGTCTCAGGCGCGGCTTGCAGCGCGAAAGCGTCATTCGACGGCTCGTAGGACGACAGCACCGGCTGCACCTCCGACATCGGTTGATCTTCGTCGGTCAGGCTGGCCGTCGCGGGCGCCAGAACATAGCGATCCGCAGGGGCCGCCGCAGAGCCATCCGCGGTGACGGAATTGACCGCGAGGCCCTGATGCATCGCAAGCTGCCCGCCCGGATCGTCGGGCAGAAGCCGCGCCGAGCCTTCGAGCGCGCGGATCACCGGCACGCCGGTCACATCGCGCACCATCAGCTTGTAGCCCCAAACGCCAAGTCCGAGAATCAACGCCAGCGAAATGATCGCGCCGCCCAGTTGCGCCGGACCGAGCTGCGGGCGTCCTGCGGTCTCTCCTGCGGTCTCCATGTCTGGGGCGTCGTAAACATAGGCCGGACCGGCGGCATAACTCGCGCGCGGGTCATGGAAGCCTTGTGCGATATGGCTGTAATCTTGCGACGGGGCGCGGTCATACGAGGAAGACGACGCGGAGGACGACTGTGGCGGAAAGTGCACATTCTCATTGGAAAACAACCGGTCCGCATCCGGCGCACCGGCCAGTCCGGGGTGGCCTCCGCCTTGATAGGCGTGCCGCGACACCTGCGGCTCGGGTCTTTGCCAGTGATTATCACGGGGGGCTTCACGAGAAGTGACACCGCGTTCTTGCGCTTGCGCATAGGGGGAACCGGGGCCGTTATAAACGTCCTGCATAGTCTTCGCCTCGTTCTTTTCCCGCTTGTTTTCTGCGGGTTATCGTCTGCTCTTGAGAGGCCGCGTGAGGATCTTTTGCCCTCGTTTTGGATGCGGCCCCTCCCGGGGTCCCGGTCAGTTTGGCGCGAAGCTCTTGAAGATCAACGCATTTCTTTCGCCGGGGTTACGCCAAGGATAGCAAGTCCGGCAGAAATCACAACGGCCACGGCACGCGGTAGTGCAATTTTTGCCGACGACAATTCTGCGTCGTCCTGCAAGAACCGCAGTGCCTCATTGTCATTGCCCTTGTTCCAAAGCGCATGGAAGTCAGAGGCCAGTTCGTAGAGATAGAACGCAATCCGGTGCGGCTCGTGGCCTTTGGCGGCGATCTCCACCTGACGCGGGAAGTCGGCGAGTTTGCGCGCGACGGCAATTTCGGCTGGGTCGTCGAAGCGGGGGCTGTTGGAGAGCGTAATCCCCTGCTCCTCTGCCTTGCGCAGCACGGAAGAGATCCGCGCATGGGCGTATTGCACGTAGAACACCGGGTTGTCTTTCGACTGTTCCAGCACACGCGCGAAATCGAAATCCAGCGGCGCGTCGTTTTTGCGGGTGAGCATGATGAAACGGGTCACATCCTTGCCCGCCTGCTCGACCACATCGCGCAGAGTCACAAACGTCCCTGCCCGTTTCGACATCTTGAACGGCTCGCCGTTCTTGAAGAGTTTCACCAACTGAATGAGTTTGATGTCGCAATCGACCTTGCCGTCAGACAGCGCAGACACAGCCGCTTTCATCCGTTTGACATAGCCGCCATGATCGGCGCCGAAAACGTCGATGATGCCGTCATAGCCACGCTTCACCTTGTCGTAGTGATAGGCGATGTCAGGGGCGAAATAGGTCCAGGCGCCGTCGGACTTCTGGATCGGACGGTCGACGTCATCGCCATGTTCCGTCGATTTGAACAGCGTCTGTTCGCGCGGTTCCCAGTCCTCGGGCAGCTTGCCCTTCGGCGGCTCCAGAGTGCCGCGATAGATCAGGCCCTTGTCTTTCAGCTCCTGAATCGCAGCCTCGATCAGACCGGTGTTGTAGAGCGATTTTTCCGAGAAGAATTTGTCCATCTCGACGCCCAAAAGCGCCAGATCGTCGCGGATCATCGCCATCATCGCATCGGTCGCAAAGACGCGGACATCGGCCAGCCAATATTGCTCACCCTTGTCGAGTAGCGTGTCGCCGTATTTCTCTTTCAGAGCCTCGCCCACCGGCACAAGGTAATCGCCCGGATAAAGCCCCTCGGCAATCTCAGGGCTCAGACCATTCGCCTCGCGGTAGCGTTCGAACACGGAGCGCGCCAGCACATCGACCTGCGCGCCGCCGTCGTTGATGTAATATTCGCGCGTCACATCATAGCCCGCGAAATCCAAGAGAGACGCCAAAGCATCGCCAAACACAGCACCCCGCGTGTGGCCGACATGCATCGGGCCGGTCGGGTTGGCGGAGACATATTCGACGTTGATCTTGGCCTTTGCCCCCATGGTCGAGCGGCCATAGCCCTCACTCGTGAGTACGGTTTCCACGAGACCGGACCAGACACTTTCGTCCAAACGCAGGTTGATGAACCCCGGCCCTGCCACATCGACGGACGTCATCCGCGCGTCAGCCGAGAGTTTCTCCGACAGTTTGTCGGCAATGTCGCGCGGCTTCATACCCGCCGGTTTCGCCAGCACCATCGCGGCATTCGTCGCCATATCGCCATGCAGCGGATCGCGCGGCGGCTCGACGGCCACATTGGCAAACTCCAGACCTTCGGGCAAAACGCCCTCTTTGGTCAGAGCCTCAAGGCTGTCGATCACAAGGGCACGGATATCGGCGAACAGGTTCATGGTCTCTCTCTTTATAAGTCCAGCGCGGGTTTACCACGCGGGCGCGCCACGTCAACGGGGCTTGGTGTGGGCATGGGGTCTTGTCAGGATCAGGATTACAGCCCTGCGGCCTGCGGTTCTTCGGGCGGCACAAGCGACACAAGCTTTACCCCCGGCGACATCCTCCCGCGCGCCGTGTTGACCCGCAACTCCGTACGCCGACGTTTCAAAGCCTCGCGCGCACTTTCGCGCTGATCTTCGGGCAGATCCTTGATCGCCGCTTCGGCGCGGGCCGGGAACAACAGCTCGGCATCCTCAGGCAAAAAGCGCTTGAACACCCCATCCGGGCTCATCCGCCCCAAAAGCAAAGCCTTAGGCCGGTCTTCTTTCCACTGATCGAACCCGTAATCCTCGGACAAAGGCGTGACAGACAGCTTCCAGCCCTGCCGCATCAGATCGTCCAGCTCGCCATAGGTCTTGCCTCCGCCAAAAGGCCGCCCGCCCAATTGCGTCGGCAAAGCATGCCGCGCCCGCTCGCCTTTGACACGGGCCAATTGCCAGACCTGATCTCGCCCGAATTCAGACCCGAAATCTGTGGCGACGAGCGTATTATAGGCGTCGTTTTCCGTCGCCGCGATCAAGGTCTCATAGGACAGCACCTCAAGGCTGTCCTCCGCCGCCTCGCCCAGAATATCGCCGTAAAACACCGGAAGCCCCGCCGCCCGCGGACGCACCAGACGGGCGTGGTTCGGGTCGGCGATCAAGACCGGCACCTCTTCGCGCTTTAGCACCTCGGCCAGCGCAGTGGTGAACCGCGAGCCGCCGAGGAACAACACGCCGGGTTTGCCGGTCGTCGCAAGACCCAGAGCGCGGGCCAGAGGCGACAGGGTAAAGCCATGCAACACGACGGTGGTCAGCACCAGAACAAAGGCCAAAGGCCCCACAACGGCCCCGTCCGTCACCCCATTGGCGGCCAGACGTTCGCCAAAGAGACCGGCGACAGCCACCAACACGACACCGCGCGGGCCGGTGAGTGCGATCAACAGCTTCTCTTTGCGCGGGAGCCCCGTGCCGATCAGCGAAATCAGCACCGTCAAAGGCCGCGCCACGAGGATCACCAAGGCCACGAACAGTCCCGCGCGCCATGTAAGTTGCCCCAGGGAGGCGAAATCCATAGACGAGGCCAGAAGGATGAAGACACCGGACACCAAGAGGATCGTCGCGTGCTCCTTGAACCGCCGCAGTTCTTCGAAAGACGGCAAGTCTGCGTTCGCGATGATCAAACCCATGACGGTCACCGCCAAGAGCCCGCTTTCGTGCAACATCATGTTCGGGAAAGCAAAGGTCGCCAGAAGTGTGGCGAAAAGCACCGGCACTTTCATATATTCCGGCACGGCGGCGCGGCGGAATAGGTAGGAAATCGCGACGCCCGAGGCGATGCCCACGGCCATGGCGATGGCAATGCCGAGCGCCAATTGCATCACCGCATCGGGAAAGCTCTCCGCCTCGCGGCCCACAAGCACGAATTCAAAGGCCAGAACGGCGGCCAGAGCTCCCACGGGATCGTTGACGATGGCTTCCCATTGCAACAGGTTCGCAGGCCGCTTTTGCAATTTGGCCTGCCTGAGAAGCGGGGCGATCACCGTTGGCCCTGTGACCACCATGATGCCGCCAAAGACCGCAGAAGCCTCCCAGCCAAGCCCCGCGCCCCAATGCAGCGCCGCCGACGACAGGAACCACCCCAAAGGCGCGCCGATCAGCACCAGCCGCGTCACGCCTTTGCGCGCGTCACCAAGTTTATGCAGATCGAGCGTCAGCCCGCCTTCGAACAGGATCACCGCAACCGCCAGAGAAATCAGCGGCTGCACCAGCTCGCCAATGTCGCGCTGCGGCTCCAAAATGCCCATGGCTGGCCCAACCAAAAGGCCCGCCGCCAGCATCAGCACAATCGCCGGTAGCTTGAGCCGCCACGCGAGCCACTGCGAGCCAACGCCCAGCACCCCCACGAGAGCAAAGGCCTCGACCGGTCCCAGTCCCGTCAGTTGTTCTGTGGCCATATCGCCGTTTCCTTTGTGCTTTAAATACTCAACTCACCCTAACGCATCAGGCGCAAAGTCGTTCAAATTCCTGAATGGCAAAACGGTCGGTCATGCCCGCGACATAATCAAGCACGATCCGCGCCAGCTCCGTTTCCGACTGCGCCGCCTCGACCTCATGGCGCCATTCGGCGGGCAAAAGCTCCGGTTTTTCCATGAACAGCGGGAAGAGCGTGTTGACCATATGGGTGACGCGCTTGCGTTCCTTGACCACCGAAGGGGCGCGGTACATCCGTTTGAACAAAAAGGATTTAATCGCTTTGAGGTTTTGGAAGAACGGCTTTGAGAAGCGAATGATCGTCCGGTCCATATCGCGAATGTCCTGCGCCGTTTCGGGTTTCGCGGCCTCCAAACGGTTGGTCGCGATGGTCAGCACATCCTCGACCATGTAGCCGAAAATCCGCCGCAAAGCCTCGTGATCGCGCCGGTTGCGCTCCAAGCCCGGATAGAGCCGGTCGACTTCTTCGTAGGCCGGTCCCGTGAGCGGCAATTCCATCAGGTCTTCGGCCGTGAACAGCCCCGCGCGCAGCCCGTCGTGCAGGTCGTGGTGGTTGTAGGCCACATCATCGGCAATCGCCGCCACCTGCGCCTCGGCGGAAGCGAATGTGTGCAGCTCCAGATCGAAGAGATCGTTCACCTCTTTGAGAGCATAGGGCAAGGGCGCATCGTCGGGGTGTTTCTTTTTGTCGGCATTGGGGCCCTCGATGGGCCCGTTGTGTTTGGCGATTCCCTCAAGGCTCTCCCAGGTCAGGTTCAGCCCATCGAAAGTTGCGTAATGCTTTTCCAGTTTGGTCACGATCCGAAGCGCCTGCGCGTTGTGATCGAACCCGCCGTAAGGCTCCATCAACAGCTCAAGCGCATCCTCGCCGGTGTGTCCAAAGGGCGAATGGCCCAGATCATGCGCCAGCGCAATCGCCTCCGCCAGACCTTCGTTCAGCCCCAAAGCTCCCGCCAGCGTGCGGGCCACCTGCGCCACCTCGATGGAATGGGTGAGCCGCGTGCGGTAGTAATCGCCCTCATGTTCGACGAAGACCTGCGTCTTGTGTTTCAGCCGGCGAAAGGCCGAGGAATGGATGATCCGGTCGCGGTCACGTTGAAAGGGCGAGCGGAATGTCGACAATTCCTCGGGATAGAGACGGCCCCGCGTCTCATTGGGCTGGCTAGCGTAGGATTTCATCATCTGCCGGTCTCTTTGCCTGTTCTCTTTTCCACAGCGGGGCTTATCAGGACCCCACCTTGTCGCCTGGGTTTTCCACAACTATATTGTGCTCAGAGACCCGCGACAAACAGATGACGTCGCTTTTTCGCAATAAAGGACTGTTTTTTCAGTCTGAACCCCCGGGATCGACATCATGGCCCTCACCCTGCCCCCGAAAGTGACCTCTCGCGCCTTTGCGCGTCTGGCGGAAATCAACGCCGCGACTGGCGAGGACAAGGCGCTGCGCGTGGCGGTTGAGGGCGGCGGATGTTCGGGGTTTCAATATGACATCACCCTGGACGCGCCTGCCGAAGACGACGTGGTTCTGGCGGGCGATGGCGGCACGGTGGTGATCGACCCTGTGTCCCTGCCATTTCTCGAAAACGCGACGATCGATTTCACCGAAGAGTTGATCGGCGCGCGCTTTGTGATCGACAATCCGAACGCGACCTCGGCCTGCGGCTGCGGCGTGTCCTTTTCGATGTAAGAGGCCCGCTCTCTCAAACATCCAAAAGACGGAGGCCTTTCGGCCTCCTTTTTGACGTCTGTACCTATATTCGCACAGATAAACACTTCGTGATGTTATTTCATGCACACGGCCTTGTGAAGTTTTACGGACTACCCGTCCCGCCCGAAAACACCATATGCAGAGGCAAGAAGAGAGCATTTCTGTCGCTCTCTCACGCAAAAGGACCGATACTCATGACCAAACATTCCGTTAAAACCATTCTCGCCGCTGCTGTTGTCACCCTCGCAGGCTCCGCCGCCTTCGCAGGCACCAATTACATCAAACCCGGTTACGCCCAAAACACGAACTCCGGCGTGACCCTTGAGCTGGTGCGCGCCGACAGCGCCGGTGTGATCTACGCTTACGATGCGCGCGATGGCGTCGAAGGCAAAGTGCTCGGCTCCACGCCGGTGAAAGCCGGGGTCACGACGGATCTGCGCATTGACTTCAAAATCCCGGCGATGCGTGATGTGCTGACCGTGCTCTACACCGGTGACACCACCACGCCTGCTGCGAGTGCCGAAGTGAACGACAACTAAGATACGATAGACTGTCCCTCCCACAGTCGCGAGAAAGGCTCCCGTTTCGGGGGCCTTTTTCACTGCCTGCTTCAGACTTGAAACCTCGCGTGCGCCGCTTGATCTCCCTGAGACGTGACCAAGGCGCTCTGCATATTTCCCTTTTTCTTATGCGCCATTGCCGCCCCGCCGCTGTCGTGTTCACGAAACCGCACACGCAATCTCACGCACAAGGCGCAATCTTGTGATATTTCAAACCCTTACAATTTCAGACCGGGCCACACACCTGTTTTACACAGCAGACGGACCCGACAGTGTTGCCGCTCCGCCTTCACTGAAACCCTTCAGGAAAGGACAAGATTATGACACTTCAATCCATGACAACCACCGTGAAAACCCTGGCCGCCGCAAGCGTGCTGGCTGTGGCCACCGCGACCGCATCTTTCGCCGGCAGCGCCGGCTACAACTATATTATTCCCGGTGAGCAAATGGAGCTCAAAACCGAGCTCTCGCTCAATATGGTGCGCGCCTCCGAAAACGGGACCGTCTCGGTCTATGATTTCACACATGGCGAAAAAGGCGCTCTACTCGGGTCCACGGAAGTGCATGCCGGCGCCAATCAGGATGTGAAAATCATGTTGAACGCCAACGCAGCTCAGGATGCGATCATCGTCCTGACAACGGAAGACGGCACCGTGCCCTTGGCGACCACGACGCTGAAACACCTCTGATCTCTCCCGATCACACCAACATTCCACAACATTTCCCATAGGCCCCGTTTCTGCGGGGCCTTTTCTTCGACAGGCTTGCATTGCCGCCAAAGCCCTGATCAAACCCCGCCTATGAAACATGTCGACACGATCATCTTGGGCGCGGGCGCTGCCGGGCTGTTTTGCGCGAAATTCGCCACCGAGCGAGACGGCTCCGTGTTGGTCGTCGATCACGCCAAACGCCCCGCCGACAAGGTGCGGATTTCCGGCGGCGGGCGGTGCAATTTCACCAATCTCTACGCCGAAGCGCAAAACTACCTCTCCGCCAATCCGCATTTCATGAAATCGGCTCTGGCGCGTTACACGCAATGGGATTTCATCGACCTTCTGGCCACGCATGGCATCACCTGGCATGAGAAAGCCCCGGAAAAAGGTCTGGGCCAACTGTTTTGCGACGGCAAATCCGCCGCAATCATCGACATGCTGTTGGCCGAGGCCCGGCGCGCCGAGCTGCGTCTGTCCACCGAGGTGGGCGAAATCCGCCACGACGGGACTCATTTCATCGTCACCCTGAATGGCGTTCCGGTTCAATGCCGCACCCTCGTCGTCGCCACCGGCGGTAAGTCGATCCCGAAAATGGGCGCCACCGGCATAGGGTATCAGATCGCCGACCAGTTCGGTCTGACAGTTCTGGACACCCGCCCCGGCCTCGTGCCCCTGACGTTTGCCCCGCATGAGCTCGACTGGATCGCACCGCTCGCGGGCACGGCTTTGGACGCCCGCGTGACGGCGAATGGCACCTCATTTGACGAAGCGCTTTTGTTCACCCATCGCGGTCTTTCCGGGCCTTCGGTGCTGCAAGTATCGAATTACTGGCGCGAAGGTGACGCGATCACCGTCGACCTTTTGCCCGGACAAGATGCCTTTGAAGCGCTGAAATCCGAGCGCGCACAAAATGGCCGACGCCAGATGCAAACCGCCCTTGCGACGCTCTTCCCCACCAAACTCGCGACGGCACTGGCGGAGAAATTTCAGCTAAAGGGAAACCTCGCCGATCACTCCGACAAGGCGCTGCGCGCGCTCGCCGATCAGATCCACGGGCTGACATTGAAACCCACCGGCTCCGAGGGCTACCGCACCGCCGAAGTCACGTTGGGCGGCGTCGACACCAATGAGCTGTCGTCAAAAACCATGGAGGTCAAATCTGTGCCGGGCCTTTATTTCATCGGCGAAGTGGTCGATGTCACCGGCTGGCTCGGGGGCTATAATTTCCAATGGGCCTGGGCCTCGGCCGCGGCGGCGGGCCGGGCGATTGCGGCCAAAGTCTGACGCCCACATCAAAGCTTTGTCGGCCTTCTGCCAACATCCCCTTTCCCTTGCCCCACTCGCCCCCTAAAAAGAGGCAAACCAAGGAGAGCCGTCATGAAAATCGCCAGCTTCAACATCAACGGCATCAAGGCGCGGGTGAATGCCCTGCAAGACTGGCTTAAAGAGGCCGAGCCGGATGTGGCGATCTTGCAAGAAATCAAATCCGTGGACGAAAACTTCCCCCGCGAGATTTTCGAAGACATGGGCTACAACGTTGAAACCCATGGCCAAAAGTCGTTCAACGGCGTTGCTCTCCTGTCGAAACTGCCGCTCGAAGATGTCACTCGCGGCCTCACCGGCGCGCAAAGCGCAGGCCGCGACGGCGCCGATGACGAAGAGGCGCGTTACATCGAGGCCACCGTGGTCGGCGACAAAGGCGCGATCCGCATCTGCGGGCTTTACCTGCCTAATGGCAACCCGGTCGATCTGGACAGCGACGGCGCGCCTGTGCCTGGATCGAAATATGATTTCAAACTCAAATGGTTCCACCGGCTGACGGCCCGCGCGCAAGAGTTGCTGGCCGAGGAACAGCCCTTCCTCATGGCGGGCGATTACAACCTGATCCCGCAGCCTGAGGATGCGAAACGCCCGGAAGCCTGGAAAGACGACGCGCTGTTCCGCCCTGAGAGCCGCGCCAAGTTCCGCAAACTCATGAACCTCGGCCTGACCGATGCGCTCCGCGTGCGCAACGGCGCGCCGGAGACCTATACGTTCTGGGATTATCAGGCGGGCGCGTTTCAGAAAAACGACGGCATCCGCATCGACCATTTCCTTTTGTCGCCGCAGGCCGCCGATCTTTTGACCGACTGTCAGATCGACGCTTACACCCGCGCCAAAGACAAGCCGTCCGATCACGTGCCAATCTGGGTTGATCTCGATCTGTGACATAAAAAGGGAGGCGCAACGCCCCCCTTCTTTTGTCTCTAAATATCCCCAGCCGGAGGCAAAGCGCGTGAGCGCTTTTTACCGCTTCGGAGGCCGCTGTTTCTTCACCTTCGGCGCATCCGCCCGGTCTTTGCCCAAGTGTTTGCGCAGCCGCGAGGGCGTCGATTTCGTCTTGTTCTTATAGGGGTTCTTGTCCGCCTGCGAGCGGAAGAACAGCCGGATCGGCGTCCCCGGCATGTCAAAATCTTCGCGCAACCCGTTGATCAGATAGCGTTTATAGCTGTCGTTCAACTCGTCAGGGTGCGAACACATCACCACGAATTGCGGCGGGCGGGCTTTCACCTGGGTCATGTACCGCAGCTTGATCCGACGACCGCCTGGCGCAGGCGGCGGGTGGGCCGTGGTCATGGCGCCGAGCCAGGAATTGAGCCGCGAGGTCGAGACACGGCGGTTCCAGATCGCATGCGCGTTCAGGATGGCTTCTTGCAGTTTATCGAGGTTCTTGCCATTCATGGCAGAAACCGTCACCAGTTGCGCACCGCGGAGCTGCGGCAGGAGACGCGCGAACTCTTCGCGCAGCTCTTTCGCCTTGTTGGATTTGTCTTTTTCCTCGTCCCATTTATTCACCGCGATCACCACGGCGCGACCTTCGCGTTCGGCCAGATCGGCGATGCGCAGGTCCTGTTGCTCGAAGGGGATCGAGACATCGAGCAGGACGACGACGACTTCCGCGAATTTCACAGCTCGCAACCCGTCGGCGACAGACAGCTTTTCGAGCTTTTCCTGCACCTTGGCCTTTTTGCGCATCCCCGCCGTGTCGAACACGCGCACCGGCGTGCCGTTCCAAGTCATGGTCACGGAAATACTGTCGCGGGTGATCCCGGCCTCGGGGCCTGTGAGCAGGCGGTCCTCTCCCAAGAGCTTGTTAATCAGCGTGGATTTCCCGGCGTTCGGACGCCCCACGACGGCAATCTGGAGCGGCTTGTCCAGCGTGAAATCGCGCGACGCGCCGCCGATCTCTTCGCCCTCGCCCAGTTCCTGTTCTTCCTCGGTCAGTTCGACATCGACCTCGGGTTGCTCTTCGGCAGAGCGAATGTCGAACTCTTCCGCCAGCGGTTTGAGCGCGTCGTACAGGTCCGGCATGCCTTCGCCATGTTCAGCCGAGAGCCGCAAAGGCTCGCCAATGCCCAAACCATAGGCCTCAAGAAACCCGCTCTCACCTGCCTGCCCCTCGGCCTTGTTCACCGCCAAGATCACATGTTTGGCGCGTTTGCGCAGGATCTCGGCAAAGACCTCATCGGCGGGCAGAACGCCTGCGCGCCCGTCCACCATGAACAAACATACGTCCGCCATATCGACCGCACGTTCGGTGAGCTTGCGCATCCGCCCCTGAAGGCTCTCGTCGGTGGCTTCTTCCAACCCCGCCGTGTCGATCACGGTGAACCGCAGATCTCCGAGCTTCGCCTCGCCCTCCCGCAGGTCGCGCGTCACGCCCGGCTGGTCATCGACCAAAGCCAGCCGCCGCCCGACAAGGCGGTTGAACAGGGTCGATTTGCCCACATTGGGACGACCGACAAGGGCAAGCGAAAAGGACATGGACGGGCTCCAAAACAAGTGTCAAGCGGCCCCGATACACCTGTTCGGGGCCGCTCGTCAAAGAGATTTCATACGCGTCTCGAAAAACGCTTTAGCGCAGAGCGGCCAGAGAGCCGTCTTCGAGCAGAAGATACATCACACCGCCGACGACGATCGGATCGGACGCGGCCCCTTTCGGGAGCGTCACCGTGGACACCAGCGCGCCAGAGGCCGGATCAAAGCCGCGCAACACGCCATCGTCAGAGGCGACCCACATTTTGCCGCCCGCGGCGACCGGGCCGTAGTGGGCAAAGACGGTCTTGCGTTTGCGCACCTTGTCGGTGGTGAAATACGGAAGTTGCACGCCCCAGATGCGCTCGCCCGTTGAGGCCGAAAGCCGCACAAGCTCGTTGCGATCCGTGACGATAAAGACAGAGCTGCCGACGATAGACGCCGGGCTATAGGCGCCCTCATCCGCCGTCCAGATCCGCGTGCCGGTCTCGAGGTTGAAGGCCGCGTAGCGCCCGGCCTGATTGCCGACGTAAAAGGTATTGCCCACCACCACCGGGTCCGAGGTGATGTCGGAGACGTTGGCATAGACCACGCCCTTGCGCTGACCGGCCAAAGAGGCGGTCCAATAGCGCATGCCGCCTTGCCGGAAGACACCGTAGAGGTCGCCCGAGGCAAAGGGCAGGATCGCGAATTTGTCGGAGACAGCGGGCGAGACGGCACCCACGCGCGAGGTCACGCTTTCGGGGCCGGTGATCTGCCATTTGACGCGCCCGTCAGAGGTCTGAACCGCCCAGGCCGTGCCGTTGCCAGCGGTGACATAGGCCAGACCGTCATAGACCGTCAGGCCAGCGGCGCCCACGGAATCGAGGCGTTGGCGCCAGATCTCGCCGCCAGATTTCAGATCGAGCGCCACGAGATCGCCGTAACCGGTGGTGGCATAGATCACGTTGCCGGAGATCGCCAAAGCGCCGCCAAAGACCTTGCCGGCTTTTTCGCCCGCAGGGGTCAGATCGACGGACCAGACCGTGCCGCCTGTGCTGGCGGAGACGGCGGTCAGACGCGCTTCGGCATCCATCGCCACCACAACACCTTGCGCCGCGACCGGATCAACCGTCAGGCGGGTTTTGCGCGTCTTGCCCTGACCGATGTCAGAGGTCCAGGCCAGCGTCGGCGTGCCAGAGGTAAAAGCGTTATGGCCTGAGGCGTGCATCCGCCCGGCGCCGGTCATGGTCCAGGCATCGCGCGACACCTGTTGACCCAAAGAGATCGCCACGCTGCGGTTCTGCACCGGGCCTGTGTCGGCATTGGCCAGCGGCGAGCCATCGCGCAGATCGACACGCGGGCCAGAGAGAATCTCTTCACGCCCCGCGCCACAGGCGGTCAGCGCCAGCATCGCTACAAACAGCCCCGCTTTGCCAGATCGACCGATCATACCCGCACTCCCTTTCTTAACACGATCCCGACGCATCTCTTGCATGCAGACTACACTTATTCAGCCGCAGGATCGGCCCCGAGGGCCACAATCATCTGTGCCGCGCGCCGACGCAAGGCATTACTTGCCTCGACATCCTGCGAGATGGCCCGATAGCCCTCGATCGCGGCCTGAACCTCGCCCATTTCAACCTGGGCCGCGGCGATTTGTTCTTCGGCCAACAACCGGTAAGGCGCGCCGGGGCTGGCGATGGCGGCCAATTGCGTCACCCGGTCCTCGGGCGCGATCTCTTCGGCGCCGATCATAGCGGATTTCAGCACGGCCAGATCACGGTACACCGGCGCCAGCATGTCATCGGCCATCAGAGGCGCCAGAACCGACAGCGCCGCCTTGGCGTCGCCCGCCGCATGCAATTCGCCTGCGCGCAGCATGGCCGCGATCACGCGGGCGTCGCCCTCGGCCGTGACCTGCCCCAAAGCTTCGGCACGGGCCGCGTCGGTCTCTTGTCCAAGGGCTGCGGTCAAAGCATCGCCCGTGGCCTCGGCCTGCGCGCGCGCCTGGGCCTTGGAATATTCGTTGAAAGCCGCGCCCCCAACGAGGGCCAGTACGGCGACGATTCCAATCCAGCCGTATGTCTTCAGAAAGCCATAGAATTTGTCGCGGCGGACCTCTTCGGTCACTTCCTCGATAAAGGTATCGCTTTGGCTCACGTCTGCCCCCTGCCCTGACCCCATGCGCTTTACCGCATCTGAGAGTCATCTCGCGTTTTAAACTCTTGCCCCCTCTTACCCCGATCTTCGCCAGATTGCCAAGACCCGGCCTTTCATCTGCGCGCCGCTCACAGAGTGGACAGTGCGCTGTGCGAAAACAGAGATAGCGGCCAGCCCCCACTCTGCAAATACGCCCCAGCGTCCCTCTGCCGCAGTAAAAATCAACGAAATGCTGTGAAAAAACGGCGACACGATCTTGTGAATGTCGCGGAGCTTCCCCATCTTGGCCGCAATGTTAAAGCCATTAACTCTTGAAAGCGTGATAAGCTTGATCCATCGCCTCGGCCCGACCGTATAATGAGAGACGAGATCAAAAGACCGCCGCAAGACTGAAGTACAGGAACAGACCACCATGCGTATCGTTTCCATCCTCATCGCCCTGCTCGTGACCGTGGGCCTGTACCTGTTCATCTTTGAACGCGACCGCCTGACCGGCGCACCCGCAGAGACAGAAACGGCAGAGATCAGCGAGGACTTCGCGCCGCCTGCCGAGAAAGCCACTGCGGGCGACACCGCCGTCTCCGTGGTCGCAGAGCACTCGACCGCGCAGACGCTTGAGACCGGCGTCGTGTTGCGCGGCGAAACCGAAGCCGCGCGCAGCGTCGATGTCACGGCGGAAACCACAGGCCGCGTGATCAACGAACCGCTGCGCAAAGGCGCAACGATCACGGCGGGTCAGGAGCTGTGCCAGATCGACCGGGGCACGCGTGATTCGAGCCTGGCGCAGGCCCGTGCGGCACTGTCCGAGGCCGAGGTGGCGCTGGCCAATGCGCGCAAACTGGCGTCCGGCGGCTATGCCTCAGAGACGCAGATCCTCTCGGCGGAGGCCGGTGTTGAGAGCGCCCGCGCGGCGGTGGCCCAGGTGGAACGCGATATTGAAAACATCTCGATCAAAGCGCCCTTTGCGGGGCTGTTGGAAAGCGACACGGCGGAGCTTGGCACCTTCCTGTCCGCAGGCAGCCCCTGCGCGACCGTGATCCAACTCGACCCGATCAAACTGGTGGGCTACGCCTCCGAGAGCGATGTGACCAAGATCGAGCTGGGCGCCATGGCGGGCGCGCGGCTGCTCACCGGCGATACTGTGACGGGTCAGGTGACCTTCCTGTCGCGCTCCTCCGATCCGGCCACCCGCACCTTCCGCGTCGAGATCGAAGTGCCGAATCCCGATTTCGCCATTCGCGACGGCCAGACGGTTGAGATCGCCATCGCCGCTGCGGGCGTTGAGGCGCATCTCGTGGCGCAATCCGCGCTCACTTTGGATGACGAAGGTCGCATTGGCCTGCGGCTTGTCGGGCCTGAGAACCGTGTCGAATTCGCGCCCATCTCGGTGCTGCGCGACACGCGTGAGGGCATCTGGGTCGCCGGTCTGCCCGAGCGTGCCGACATCATCACCGTCGGGCAGGAATTCGTCCGCGCGGGCGTCTTGGTCGATCCGCATTTTGGCGATGAAACAGAGACACCTGACGCAGAAACCTCCGGTGAGACCTCCGGGGAGATCGGCCAATGACCGGCCTCGTCGATTGGGCGGGCGAGCGCGCCCGGATGATCCTCGCCTTTGTGGCGCTGACCTTGATCGCGGGCGCTTATGCCTATGTCAGCCTACCGAAAGAAGGCGAGCCGGACATCGAGATTCCCGGCCTTTATGTCTCCGTCCCCTTCCCCGGCATTTCCGCCGAAGACTCTGAGAAGCTCTTGGTCAAACCGATGGAGACGGAGCTCTCCGATCTCGACGGGCTCGACACCATGTCGGCGACCGCCTCGGAGAATTATGCGGGCATCTGGTTGGAGTTCGAGTTCGGCTGGGACAAGACCAAAATCATCGCCGATGTGCGCGACCGCATGGGCCGCGTCGAGGCGGAATTCCCAGACGGCGCAGACAGTTACACCATCGCCGAGGTCAATTTTTCAGAATTCCCGATCCTGATCGTCAACCTCACCGGCCCGGTGCCCGAGCGCACTTTGGTGCAATACGCCAAACAGATGCAGGACCGTCTCGAAGGCCTGGAGCCCGTCTTGGAGGCGCAGCTCACCGGCCACCGTGACGAGATGCTGGAGGTCGAAATCGACCCGCTGCGGTTGGAAAGCTACAATGTCACCGCCGCCGAGCTGATCAATGTGGTGACCAGCAACAACCAATTGGTCGCCGCCGGTGAGGTCGAGACGGATCAAGGCACATTCTCCGTCAAAATCCCCGCCTCTTTCAACGATCAGCGCGATGTCATGGAGCTTCCGGTGAAGGTCAACGGCGACCGCGTGGTGACGCTGGGCGATCTGGCGGACATCCGCCTGACCTTTGAGGATCGCGTGGGCACGGCGCGGTTCAACGGCGAAAACACCGTGGCGCTTCAGGTCGTGAAACGCAAAGGCTTCCCGATCATCGACACGGTGGAGATCGTGAAACAAGAGGTCGAGGCCGAATTTGCCACCTGGCCCGAACCGCTCCGGCAGGCCATCGTGGTCGGCACCTCGAACGACCAGTCGCGGCAGGTGTCTTCGATGGTGAGCCAGCTCGAAGGCTCGGTGCTGACCGCCATTGCGCTTGTGATGATCGTGGTCCTGGCCTCGCTGGGCATCCGCTCGTCCTTGTTGGTCGGTTTTGCCATTCCGACCTCGTTTCTGTTGTGCTTCATCCTTTTGGGGCTGATGGACATCACCATCTCGAACATCGTCATGTTCGGGCTGATCCTCGCCGTCGGCATGCTGGTCGACGGGGCCATCGTCGTCGTGGAATATGCCGACCGCAAGATGGAGGAAGGCACCGGCCCCATGGCCGCCTTTGTCGAGGCGGCAAAACGCATGTTCTGGCCCATCGTCTCGTCGACCGCCACCACGCTCTGCGCCTTTCTGCCGATGCTGTTCTGGCCCGGTGTGGCGGGCGAATTCATGGGGATGCTGCCGGTCACGATCATTTTCGTGCTCTCCGCGTCTCTCATCGTGGCGCTGATCTACCTTCCGGTCATGGGCGGCGTGTCGGGGCGCATTGCGCGGGCTTTTGACCACGCCTCAAGCGGCCTGCGCGCCACCACGCCCTATTGGGTCCGCGCCGTCTTGGTCGTCCCCTCCGCCTATATGGTGTTCCTCGGGCTGATGCAGTTGATGAACCCGAGCTATCTTCTTTCAGACCCGGATGGCTTTTGGCCCGTGGCCCTCGGCGCCCTTCTGTTCCTCGCAGGCTCCGCCTTCACCGGCATCACGTTGTCGGCAGCGCGCATTGAGCGCAAACGCAAAAAGGTCGACGCAGGTTACAAACGCTCGCCCTTCGGCCATTTCACCCATTTCATCGCGGGCAATCCGGTGATGCCCGTCGTGACCATTCTGGCGGTGATCTTCGCCGTCGTCTCGGTCTTTGGCTATTACGGCAAGAACAACAAAGGCATCGAATTCTTCGCCGCCACGGAGCCGGAACAGGCGATCATCTACGTCAAAGCGCGCGGCAACCTGTCGCTCACGGAAAAAGACGCACTGGTGCGGCAGGCCGAGGACATCGTGCTTGCGCAACCCGGCGTCGACAATGCTTTCGTCTTTGCGGGCGACGGCGGCCTCAATTCTAACACCGGCGGCGGTTCCGCGCCGCGTGACACCATCGGGCAAATTCAGGTCGAGCTGATCCCATGGGAGGACCGCCCGACGGAGACCAAGGACGGTTTTCTGTTCTTCGAGGACACCCATGTGCGCCCCGAATATGACGGCAATTACGTGCTGGATCAGATCGAGGCGAAGCTGGCCAAACTGCCCGGCATTCAGACCGAAACGCTGAACCTCGCGATGGGGCCTGCCTCGGCGAAGCCAGTGCATCTGCGGCTCAAATCCGACGATTTCGCCCTTTTGGACGAGGCGACCGAGATCGTGCGCGCCAAATTCGATGCGACCGAAGCACTCGCCGACATCGAAGACACAAGGCCGCTCCCCGGCATCGACTGGCAGATCGACGTGGACGTCGAGAAGGCCGGGCGCTTTGGCGCGGATGTGGCCACTGTCGGCGGGATGATCCAGCTTGTCACCCGAGGCATCACCCTCGACACCATGCGGGTCGATAGCTCGGACGAGGAAATCGACATCCGCGTCCGCCTGCCCGAGGAGTTCCGTGTGCTTTCGACCTTGGACACGTTGAAAGTCCGCACCATGGACGGGCTGGTGCCGCTGTCGAATTTCATCACCCGCGAACCTGTCGCGAAACTCGCCTCGATCAGCCGTGTTGATCAACAACGCTATTACGATGTGAAGGCGGCGGTCGACAGTGGCCTGACCCGCGAGGATGGTGTGACGATCACGCCCACTGAACGGATCGAAACCCTGACCACATGGCTGGAGGATGAAAATCCCCTGCCCCAAGGTGTCGCTTGGGAATGGACGGGCGATGATGAGGAGCAAAAGGAAACCGGCGAATTCCTTGGCAAAGCCTTTGGCGCCGCTCTGGCGCTCATGTTCATCATCCTCTTGGCGCAGTTCAACAGCTTCTATAACTCGGTGCTGGTGCTCATGGCCGTGGTGATGTCCACGGCGGGCGTGCTGATCGGGCTTTTGGTGATGGATATGACCTTTGGCATGATCATGACCGGCACGGGTGTGGTGGCACTTGCGGGGATCGTGGTGAACAACAACATCGTTCTCATTGATACCTATCAGGAATATTCCCGCTACATGCCCCGGATCGAGGCCATCGTGCGCACCGCCGAAGACCGTATCCGGCCTGTGCTTCTGACCACGATCACCACCATGGCGGGTCTGACGCCGATGATGTTCGGCCTCTCGCTCGACTTCATCAACGGCGGCTACACGATCAATTCGCCCACCGCCCAGTTCTGGACCAACCTCGCGACCGCCGTTGTGTTCGGCCTCGGTATCGCCACCGTCCTGACGCTGATCTTCACGCCTGCGATGTTGGCGCTTCGGGTCTGGTTTTGGGACATTTTGCACCATGTCTGGATGCGGCTGATGACCAAGATGGGTCGCCAAAGCCGTTCCGCCGAAGACTTCCGCCTGCGCCGCGAGGCCAAACGCGCCAAGAACCCGGAATTTGTCTGGAGCACAGGCGCGCAAGGCTGGGCCGCGCCCGACAGCTTCGATGCAACCCGCGTCTCCCAAACCGCACCGAAACAACGCCCGGTCGAACAGCCCATGGCGACGCCCGAAAGCGTGATAGAGGTCGAACCGGAACGCCCGGAGACAGGGAAAATTGAAACCGGGAAAATTGGCAAAGACGCGGCGGAGTGACACTCACCCGTCGCGTGTAACCACCAGCGTGTAACTCATCGGCAATTGCGCCGCGCGGCCTGCGTAGATGTCATATTCCGGCTCGCGGTTGCTATGGCCATGCTCTGTCAGGCGCATAATCTTGAGCCCCGCCTGCACGCAAGATGTCACGATCTCGCCCATGCTGTGAAAATACCAATAGCTCACCGTGCCTTCGCCGTGGTCTACCCCGTCATAGGAAAATGTCTCGGTCGCGCTCAGCGGCGCGGTTTGGAAATAGTTAAACGACGGCTCAAACGGCGTCTCCCCCTCGTAATCGAACATCTCCAGAACCGGATGTGTCTCGTAGATCACCAGTTGCGCGCCGGGGGCCATCAGCCCTGCGACGATCTCGAAGAACCGCGGCAGGTCGGGCATCCAGTTGAGCACGCCGATGGTGATGAGAACAAAATCAAACGTGCCGATGTCAGGCGGCAGATCGTAGATATTGGCCTCGATCCAGTCAGGCGCGATTTGCGCAGCGTCGGACAAGACCCGCGCCTGCGCCAGAAACGCGCCAGACTGGTCGATTCCCACTGCGGGCACCGCGCCAAAAGACGCCAAAGACAGAAGCTCGCGCCCGTTGTTGCAGCCAACTTGAACCGCGCGCTTGCCTTTGAGATCGAGCCCGGAGAGCGTTTCCGTCAAACAGGTATCGAAGGTGGAAAATCCCGGCTCAGAAGCCGCCTGTAAAAGCGCCTCCCAGCCTGCACCTGTCGCATGTAAATGCGCAGACGCGTTCCACGCGGCTTTGTTGGCCTCTGTGGCCTCGGACAAATTGGGTATCTCGGTCGTCATTTTTGTCTCCAAATATTCAGCGCGGCAAAGCCTCGCACACCAAGTCAAACCCCGCGCCGTCTTTGTGCGCGCCCTCGGACAGCACACGTTTCCAACGCCGCGCGCCGGGTTGACCGGCAAACAGCCCAAGCATGTGTTTCGTCACCTGCGCCAGCTTGCCACCCGATGCGATGTGGTGCCCGATGTAGTCTTCCATCGCGAAGACCACGTCGGCGCGACTCAGAGCTTGGCGGGCGTCACCGAACACCTTTTGATCGGCGAGACCCAGAATGTCATAGGGCTGATGATAGACCGCACGACCGACCATGACGCCATCCATGAAAGTCAATTCTTCCTCAACCGTTTCAAGACTTTGCACACCGCCGTTGATCGAAAGATGCAGCTCCGGGAAGGCGCGTTTCATCTCATGCACAAGGTCATAGTCCAAGGGCGGGATGTCGCGGTTTTCCTTCGGGCTGAGCCCTTCGAGCCAGGCCTTGCGGGCATGGACCGTGATCCGCGTCACACCCGCGCCGCGCATCTTTTCCAAAAAGTCGGGCAGCACCTCGGTGGGGTCCTGATCGTCCACCCCGATCCGGCATTTCACCGTCACCGGCACATCACCCGCACCCTCCTGCATGGCCGCCACACAGTCCGCCACAAGGTCCGGCGATTTCATTAGAACGGCCCCAAAGGCGCCGGATTGCACACGGTCCGACGGACAGCCGACATTGAGGTTCACCTCGTCATAGCCGCGCTCGACACAGAGCGCCGTCGCCGCCTTCAACTCCGCCGGATCGGACCCGCCGAGTTGCAGCGCCACGGGGTGTTCTTCCGGGTTGTAATCGAGCAAATGCAGCGCGCCGCCGCGCACCAAAGCGGGCGCCGTCACCATTTCCGTGTACAACAGCGCATGATGCGACATCAGCCGATGCAGATAGCGGCAATGACGGTCCGTCCAATCCATCATCGGGGCGACGGAGAGGCGGGCGGATTGCTCGAGGTTTGGGGTCAAACGGCTCATTTCAGGGCTTTCAGACAGATCGCGGGGGCAGCGCGTCGGATAACATTGCCCCCCTCAGATTCCAAGCCTCTTTGCGGTCACGCCATTGAAACGCGCTCAGCTTTCCAGCGCGTGGAATTTGCGGGCGTAATAGACGGAGGCGCTCGGGCTGTCCGCCCGCACAACACTCAGCACCTCGCAGAACAACACCGCATGGGTGCCGATCTCTTGGCGGGCCGTCACATGGCAGTCGAATGAAACAGCCGCTCCTTTGAGGCACGGTGCACCCGTGACATCCGCGCTCCAGTCCTCGTCGATAAAGCGTTCGTCCACCGGGAGTTTGCCGCCAAAGGCCATCGCCAGTTCGGCCAGATCGGGCCCCACGGTGTTCACGCACAAGGCGGTATTTTCCAAGAAAGCCGGGGCAACCGAGCTGGACAGGTTCACACAGACCAGAAGCGTCGGCGGCGTGTCGGTCACGGAACAGACGGCGGTCGCGGTGAACCCCGCCCGCCCCGCAGGCCCGTCGGTGGTCACGATGTTCACCGCCCCCGCCAGATGCGCCATGCCATCGCGAAAGGCCTCGCGCGAGACATGCGGGAGCGTCGCCGAGGTCGTATCCTGATCTGGTTTTGAACTCTTCGCGTCCGCCATGCCCAACTCCTTTTGCCCCCATATATGCCGTCCCGCCGGGTGCGGCCAGCCCTAACGCCGCCCGAAGGGCGTTGAAACGGGCTCAACCAGCATAGAGGCGGAGTGTCAAGCAGGCCTCCGGTTCAAAAAAGGCCTGCTCAAAAGAGGTCTATCGCTGCGCCACCTCCCATCGCGGGTTGATCCAAGGCTCAGCGTTCGAGGCCGGCAGAGGCGTTTTGCCCAGAATGTGATCCGATGCTTTTTCGCCCGACATGATCGACGGCCCGTTGAGATTGCCGTTGGTGATCTGCGGAAAGATCGAACTGTCGGCGAGGCGCAGCCCTTCGACCCCAATCACCCGGTTTTCCGGGTCCACGACCGCCATCGGATCGTCCGCGCGCCCCATGCGACAGGTGCCACAGGGGTGATAGGCGCTCTCCACATGCTCCTTGATAAAGCCGTTCAGCTCTTCGTCGCTCTGAACCGCCGCGCCCGGTTGGATTTCGTGTTTGACGTAGGGTTTGAAGGCATCTTGGCCAAAAATCTCACGCGTCAGGCGGATGCAGCTGCGGAAGTCCTCCCAATCCTTCTCTTGCGACATGTAGTTGAACAGGATTTTCGGCGCCTCACGCGGGTCTTTCGAGCGGAGCGTGACCTCACCGCGCGAGGGCGACCGCATCGGGCCGACGTGGGCCTGAAAGCCGTGACCTTCGGCGGCGGCCTGCCCGTCGTAGCGCACGGCGATGGGGAGGAAATGATATTGAATATCAGGATATTCGACACCGGCCTTCGAGCGAATAAAGGCCGCACTCTCGAACTGGTTCGAGGCCCCCAGCCCCTGTTTCGTGAACAGCCATTGCGCGCCGATCAGGGCTTTTGAGATCAAGTTCCAGTGCTTGTAGAGCGTGATCGGCTGGCTCGCCGCCATTTGCAGGTAAAGCTCAAGGTGATCCTGCAAGTTCTTGCCCACGCCACGGCGGTCAGCTTTGACCTCAATCCCCAATGCGGCCAGCTCGTCGGCGGGGCCAACACCCGATTGCAAAAGGATTTTCGGCGAGTTGATCGAACCAGCGGAAAGCACCACCTCGCGCCGGGCTTTGATCACCCGACCATCGACCAGACGCACGCCGGTGGCGCGGCCCTCTTCGATCTCGATACGATCCACAAGCCCGTGGACCAGATCGCAATTCTCGCGTTTCAGCGCCGGTTTCAGATAGGCGTTGGCGGCGGACCAGCGGCGACCTTTCCAGACGGTTTGCTCCATCGGGCCAAAGCCCTCTTGTTTCTCGCCGTTATAGTCGCCGGTCACCTCATAGCCCGCCTGCGCGCCCGCATCGACGAAGGCCTGAAACAGCGGGTTGTCGCGGGGACCTCGGGTGACATGCAAAGGCCCATCGGTCCCGCGCCAGCTTGGATCGCCGCCATGGCCGCCGTCGTGCCAGGTCTCCATGCGCTTGTAGTAAGGCAACACATTTTTATAGGCCCAGCCATCTGCGCCCATCTCCGCCCAGGTGTCGAAATCGCGCGCATGGCCGCGCACATAGACCATGCCGTTGATCGACGATGATCCACCGATCACCTTACCACGCGGCGTGGCGAGGCGACGGCCATCGAGATGCGGCTCGGGCTCGGATTGATAGCCCCAATCGTAGCGCTTCATATTCATCGGATAGGACAGCGCGGCCGGCATCTGGATCAGAGGCCCCGCATCCGTGCCGCCATGTTCGATGACCAGAACGGAGGCCCCGCTCTCAGACAGACGATAGGTCATGGCCGAGCCTGCGCTGCCCGCGCCGATGATGACGAAATCTGCTTCCATAACGTGCTCCTCTCAGAAGGCGGCTTCGACCGGAGAAAGGCCGACATAGACGGATTTCACTTCGGAATAATGCTCGATGGCGGCATGGGCGTTTTCGCGCCCGACGCCGGAGGCTTTGACGCCGCCAAAGGGCATCTCGATGGGCGTCAGGTTATAGGCGTTGATCCAACAGGTACCTGCCTCAAAGCCTTTGACCACCCGATGCGCGCGGGTCAGATCCGAGGTGAACACGCCGGCGGCCAGCCCGAACTCGGTGTCATTGGCCCGCGCCATGACCTCTTCTTCGGTGTCAAACGGCAGGACGGACATCACAGGGCCGAAAATCTCTTCGCGGGCGATGGCCATGTCGTCTGTGACGTCGGAGAAGACGGTGGGTTCGATGTAAAGCCCGACCCTCTCATGCGCCTTGCCGCCGGTGATCAGCGTCGCGCCCTCCTCAACCCCCTTCTCGATATATCTGAGCGTGATGTCGAGCTGGCCTTGCGACACCATCGGGCCAAAATTCGTCGCCTCATCCATCGGGTCGCCGATCACGGCGCGTTCGGTGCGGGTTTTGAGACGCGCGAGGAAATGCGGCAGGATGCCTTTCTGCACAAAGACCCGCGTGCCGTTGGAACAAATCTGGCCGGAGGAGTAGAAATTCCCGTTGATCGCGGCAGAGATGGCGTCATCCAAGCTGGCGTCGTCGAAAATGATCAGGGGCGATTTGCCGCCCAATTCCATCGTGACATGTTTCATACCCGCCGCCGCGGCCGCGTAGACCTTGCGTCCTGTCGGCACGGAACCGGTGAGGGAGACTTTTGCCACGCGCTTGTCTTCGACCAGCGCAGCGCCCACATCGCCGTAGCCCTGCACCACGTTGAACACGCCGTCGGGCAGACCGGCTTCGGAGAGGATTTCCGCCAGTTTCAAAGCGCCCAGAGGCGTCGTCTCCGAGGGTTTGAACACCATCGTGTTGCCACAAGCGAGCGCAGGCGCGGCTTTCCAACAGGCGATCTGGGTCGGGTAATTCCACGCGCCCAGACCCACACAAACGCCCAAAGGTTCGCGGATCGTATAGGCGAAATCGGCGCCCAATTGGATGTGCTCGCCGGTCAGCCCCGCCGCGATCGACCCGAAATATTCGAGGCAATCGGCCCCCGAAGCGGCGTCGGCCACCAAAGTCTCCTGCAAAGGCTTGCCGGTGTCATAGGTCTCCATCACGGAAAGCTCATGATTGCGTGCGCGGATGATCTCGGCGGCACGGCGCAGGATGCGGCCCCGCTCGGAGCCGGTCATCGCGGCCCAACCGGCGCGCGCGGTATCGGCGGCGGCGAGGGCCTGATCCACGATGGGGGGCGTCGCGGAATAAAGCTCGGCAATCACCTCGCCCGTGGCCGGATAAGTGGAATTGAGAGCGGCCCCGTCACTGTCTTCGACATAGCGGCCATTGATAAAGTGGCTGGCTTTTGGCTGTTGAACGGGTGGGTGGTCTGGGGAGGGTGTCATCGGTCTAGTCCTTTCAGCCAAAGTCATTCGCCACGCGGGAAACGCGCGATGTCTTCGACGGTGTTCAAATCCATGTGGTTGCGCATGTAGCGCTCGGAGGCCTTTTGCAGCGGCTGATAATCCCAGGGGAAATAATCGCCATTGCGCAGCGCCTCATAGACGATCCAGCGCCGGGCCTGACTTTCGCGAACCTGCGCATCGAAAAGGTCGAGATCCCAACGCGCGTCCGCCATGGCCCGGAGCCGCGCGAGCGTGTCGGTATGCGCCGGGTCCGCCGCGAGGTTCGTCAGCTCATGCGGGTCATTTTCGACGTCGAACAATTGCTCCGGGTCCAGCGCACAGCGGGTAAATTTGTAATCCCCGTCCCGCAAAGCGACGAGCGGCGCGTAGGAGGCCTCGGCGGCATACTCCATCGCGACTGGCGTGGTGCGGACCTTGCCTTTCGCGAGCGGAACAAGGCTTTCACCGTCGGTCCAGGGCATGACGTCTTCCATCGACACACCCGCGATGTCGCACAGCGTCGGCGTGACGTCGATGGTCGAGACCGGCGTTTCGATCAGACCGGGGGCAAGATCGGGAGAGGCGATCATCAAAGGCACCCGTGCGGAGCCCTCGAAGAAGGTCATCTTGAACCACAGCCCCCGCTCGCCCAGCATATCGCCATGGTCGGAGACAAAGAGGATCACCGCCTCTTGTCGCGTGGCCTCCAGCGTGTCGAGGATGCCGCCGATCTTGTCGTCGAGATAGGAGATGTTGGAAAAATAGGCCCGACGCGATTTGCGGATGTCCTCTTCCGTGATGTCGAAATTGCGCCAGTCGTTGGCGTCGAAGATGCGTTTCGAATGCGGATCGTGATCTTCGTAATCCATCGCCGGAACCTCAGGCGAGAGGTGCTCGCAATCCTCGTAAAGGTCCCAGTATTTTTGCCGCGTCACATAGGGATCATGCGGATGGGTGAAGCTCACCGTCAGGCACCAAGGCCGGTCATCCTTGCCGCGTGACAGGTCCTGAAGTTTGCGCGTGGCGTGATAGGCGACCTCGTCGTCATATTCCATCTGGTTGGAAATCTCGGCCACACCCGCGCCGGTCACCGACCCCATGTTGTGATACCACCAGTCGATGCGCTCGCCGGGTTTGCGATAATCCGGCGTCCAGCCGAAATCGGCGGGATAGATGTCGGTGGTCAGACGTTCCTCGAAGCCGTGAAGCTGATCCGGGCCGACGAAATGCATCTTGCCCGACAGACAGGTCTGATAGCCCGCCCGGCGCAGGTGGTGCGCGTAGGTCGGGATGTCGGAGGCAAACTCGGCGGCATTGTCATACACACGCGTGCGCGAGGGCAATTGGCCGGACATGAAGCTCGCCCGCCCCGGCGCGCAGAGCGGCGAGCCTGTGTAGCTGTTGGCGAACCGCGTCGAGCGCGCGGCCAGACGTTTGAGATTGGGGGCATGGAGCCACTCGGCCGGCCCGTCGGGAAACAACGTGCCGTTCAACTGGTCAACCATGAGGATGAGGATATTGGGGGATTGTGCAGTCATGTGAGGCTCCCGTCGGACTTGCGTCAGATGCCCTGCTCTTTCGGCAGGTGCAGGTTGAGATAGTCGAGCACGATGGCTTCCGGGTGCTCCGGTCGGTCGCGTTCGTCGCAGAGCACGAAACGGATGTAGGCGCCGTCGATCAGCGCCGCGATGCCTTCGGCCACCATCGGGGCCTGAGCGGGAATCACCTGCCGCAATTCAGCCAGAAGATTCGACCGCAACCGCCGGTGATAGACCCTGAGAAGGCGCGAAACTTCGCCTGATCTTTGGGCATAAACGTAAAAATTAAGCCATGCACCAACCGTATCCGGCTGCATATTCATGTCGGAAAAACTGCTGCGAATGATCGTCTCGATGCGCTCTTTGGGATCAGTTTTGCCCTTGAGATTTTGCCGAATCTCTTCGCCGTATTTCGTCAGGATGTGACGCATTGCGGCGATGAACATATTGGTTTTGCTACCAAAATAGTGATGCGCCAGCGCACTCGACATCCCTGCCCGCTTGGCGATCTGGCTGACGGTGACCTCCATGGAGCCGGTCTGTCCGATCTCCGCGATCACCGCTTCGATCAGGGCCGTCGTGCGGATCGGTTCCATTCCTACTTTGGGCATATCTCTCTCTTTCTGTTGTCAAACCAGACTCAACACGTTTTGATTAACTCATCAATCAAAATAAAACAGGGACCATCTCGAATGCTCAGAACAACCGCTCTCGCGACCATTCTTGCAGCCACCCAATTCAGCGCACTTGCGGCCACTGCCGAAACACCCTGTGACGCTGTGTCGTTTTCGGATGTGGGCTGGACCGACATCACCACCACCACCTCCATCGCCAAGCAGATCCTCGAACCGCTGGGCTATGACGTGGACGTCTCCGTGCTCTCGGTGCCGGTGACCTTCGCATCGCTCTCCGGCGGCGACACCGATATTTTCCTCGGCAACTGGATGCCCGCACAGGCCGGCGCCGTTCAGCCCTACCTCGATGACGGCTCCATCGTAATCGCCCACGAGAACCTGCAAGGCACCGTCTACACCCTCGCCGTGCCCGCCTACACTTACGAGAAAGGCCTGAAGGATTTCGCCGACATCGCAAAATTCGCCGATGAGCTGGACGAGACCATCTACGGCATCGAGCCGGGCAATGAAGGCAACGACTACCTGATCGGCCTGACCGAGGCGAACACCCACGGTCTGGGCGACTTCGACGTCAAGGAAAGCTCCGAGCAAGGTATGCTGAGCCAGGTGCGCCGCGCCTATGACAAGGGCGAAGACGTCGTGTTCCTCGGCTGGGCGCCGCATCCGATGAACGTCAACTTCGATCTGAAATACCTGACCGGCGGCGAAGAGTTCTTTGGCGGCGTGGGTGTCGTGAACACGCTGACCCGTGCAGGGTTCTCCGAGGAATGCCCCAATGTCGGCACGCTTCTGACCAACCTCGACTTCACCGTCTCCATGGAAAGCGAGATCATGGGCGCGATCCTCAACGATGGCGAAGATGCCGACGATGCGGTGAAAGCCTATGTCACCGCCCACCCCGAGATCCTCGATCCGTGGCTCGACGGCGTGACCACCACGGCGGGCGAGCCGGGCCTTCCGGCTGTCAAAGCGGCGTTCGGCCTCTGATCAAACACGGCCCGGGGGCACACACCCTCGGGCCTTTCGTTTTGAGACCTACCGCCAAGACTCCCAGAAGATCGGAAACGCAATGAGCTGGATCACTGACACTAAAATCCCGGTCGGAGAGGTCGCATCCGACTTTTTCGACTGGATGCAACACCACGGAGGCTGGTTCTTCGACGCCCTCGCTGCTGCGCTCGAATGGATGATTGAGGCCGTCCTTTGGGTGCTGCAAACCCCGCCGCCTCTGGTGGTCATCGCCGTTTTCGTGGCGGGCACCTGGGCGCTGCAACGCAATTGGAAAGCCTGTCTGCTCGTCGCCCTCGGGTTTCTGTTCATCCTCAATCAAGACTATTGGGAAGAGGCCACCGAAAGCCTTACCCTCGTCGTCGCCTCCTGTGTCGTCTGTATGGCCATTGGCGTGCCCATCGGCATTTATGCCGCGCGACGCCCCGGATTTTACCGCGTGCTGCGCCCGATCCTCGATCTGATGCAGACGCTGCCGACCTTTGTCTACCTGATCCCCGCCATCGTGTTTTTCGGCATCGGCATGGTGCCGGGCCTGTTGGCCACCGTGGTCTTCGTGCTGCCCGCGCCGATCCGCCTGACGCATCTCGGGATCAGCTCCACCCCGCCCGCGTTGCTCGAAGCCGTCCAGGCCTTTGGTGGCACCTCGCGGCAACTCCTGTGGAAGGTCGAGCTGCCCTTTGCTCTGCCGCAGATCATGGCCGGGCTGAACCAGACCATCATGCTGTCGCTCTCCATGGTCGTGGTCGCCGCCCTCGTGGGGGCCGATGGCCTCGGCGTGCCGGTGGTGCGCGCGCTCAACCAGGTGAACACCGCTTTGGGCTTTGAAAGTGGCTTTGTCATCGTCGTGCTGGCCATCATGCTGGACCGTGTCCTGAGGATTGAACGCAAATGACCGCAGTAATTTTTGACAATGTTTCCATCGTCTTCGGAGACAAACCTGAGACCGCCCTGCCGCTCATGGACGAGGCCAAGGACCGCTCTGAGGTTCAGGAACAGACCGGACAGGTTCTGGGCGTGCACAACTGTTCGCTCGAAGTTCAGGAGGGCGAAATCCTCGTCCTCATGGGCCTCTCGGGGTCGGGCAAATCGACGCTTCTGCGCGCGGTCAACGGGCTCAACCCGGTGGTGCGCGGTGAGGTGAAGATCAGCGACGGCAACGGCATGGTCAGCGTGACCCATGCCGACGCCAAGGGCCTGCGCGATCTGCGCCAAAGCCGGGTCGCCATGGTGTTCCAGCAATTCGGCCTGCTGCCCTGGCGCACGGTGCGCGAGAACGTCGGCCTCGGCCTTGAGCTGGCCCATGTGCCGCCGGATGTGCGCGCGAAAAAGGTCGATGCGCAGCTGAGCCTCGTGAACCTGACCGACTGGGCGGAGAACAAGGTCTCGGAGCTGTCGGGCGGCATGCAGCAACGTGTGGGCCTTGCTCGCGCCTTTGCTGCCGATGCACCGATCCTGTTGATGGACGAGCCGTTTTCCGCGCTCGATCCGCTGATCCGCAACCACTTGCAGGACGAGTTGTTGGAGCTGCAACGCAAACTCAAACGCACGATCATTTTCGTGAGCCACGACTTGGATGAAGCGTTCAAACTGGGTGACCGGATCGCGATCATGAAAGGCGGGCGCATCGTGCAATGCGGCACGCCCAAGGACATCTTCGAGAACCCCGCCGACGATTACGTCGAGGAATTCGTCAACCATATGAACCCCTTGGGCGTGTTGACGGCGGGCGATGTGATGGAAGAGGCCAAGGGCGATCACGTCGAGACCGTCGAGGCCTCCGTGCCGGTGATCGACCTCATGGCCCGTCTGGCGGAGCTCGACACCCCTCTGGGCGTGATGCGGGACGGGGCATTGATCGGACAGGCCTCGCGCGCCTCTTTGCTCAAGGAGTTGGCGAAGAAATCGAACTGAACCACACCCCTCGCGGGGATCAAAACCGCGAGGGGCCTCGACCCGCATCGGCGGCAGTGCTTGCGCATAAAATTTTGCTACGTTTCCAGGAGGTTTTTTGTATCTTTCGGAAAGGATGATCAAAATTTTCTTTGGACAGCGGTGTGAGAACACGCAAGTATGATCAAAAATCAACCAACCCCGACTGGGCGGCCCAAATCAAAAGAGCGCGCGGTAGACATTCTCGCGAGGGCTGCTTTTCTTAAAGAACAACGGGGACGGCCCAGACGTCGCAAAGATGCAGAGGCCAAAAAATAAACACTATGCTTGATTAAGGCTCAGACGACTTTGTCGTTTTCGACAAGGTGCAAAAAAGTTATGACGGGCAAACACTTGTCGTCAAAGACCTCAACCTCTCGATTGGCAAGGGCGAATTTCTGAACATGCTCGGGCCGTCTGGTTCCGGCAAGACCACCTGCCTGATGATGCTCGCGGGCTTCGAGACCGCCACCCATGGCGACATCCTTTTGGACGGTCAGGGCATCAACAACATCCCGCCGCACAAACGCGGCATCGGCATGGTGTTTCAGAACTATGCGCTTTTCCCCCATATGACGGTGGCCGAAAACCTCGCCTTCCCTCTGGAAGTGCGCAAACTCGGCAAATCCGACCGCGAGGCCAAGGTCAAACGCGCGCTCGATATGGTGCAAATGGGCGATTCCGCCAGTCGCCGCCCGGCGCAACTCTCAGGCGGTCAGCAACAGCGGATCGCTCTGGCCCGCGCGCTGGTGTTCGAACCCGAACTCGTGCTCATGGACGAACCTCTGGGTGCGCTCGACAAGCAGCTCCGCGAGCACATGCAGTTCGAGATCACCCGGCTGGCACACAATCTGGGCATCACCACGGTCTACGTCACCCACGACCAGACCGAGGCGCTCACCATGTCCGACCGGGTTGCCGTCTTCAACGATGGCCACATCCAGCAACTCGATCCGCCGGACATCCTCTATGAAGAACCGCAAAACAGCTTTGTCGCGCAATTCATCGGCGAAAACAATTCCTTGGAAGGCACGATCAAAGAGCTGAACAGCGACACGGCCCTGGTCCAGCTCGACGATGGTGGGTTGATCGACTGCAAACCGGTGAACGTCAAGAACGTCGGCGACCGCACCAAAGTGTCGTTCCGCCCTGAGCGTGTCGAATACCGCTCCGAACGGTTCCAAGAGGGCGCGCATCTGCTCAAGGCCGAGGTTCTGGAATTCATCTACATGGGCGACGTGTTCCGCACCCGTTTGCGGGTCGCGGGGCGGGACGATTTCATCATGAAATGCCGCAACGCGCCGGATCAAATCCGTTTGAAACCGGGTGAGACAGTCAACATCGGCTGGATGCCCGAAGATTGCCGCGCGCTGGACGCCTAAGCGTGGCCATAAACACCCGTCAGATAGGCGGGGTTCATAAAACAAAACCACCAACTTGGAGAGTTACATGAAACTGACAACCCTTGCTGCCGCCCTGTCCGCGACTGCACTCACCCTGCCGGCCGTTGCCGAAGACATGACCACCATGTCCTGGGGCGGCGCCTATCAATCCAGCCAGCAAAAGGCCTATACCGAGCCCTATGCCGAGATGAAGCCCGACTTCAACGCGATCTGGGACGAAAGCTCCGGCGAGGCCGTGGCAAAACTGCGCGCCATGGATGAGGCGGGCAATGTGACCTGGAATCTCGTTGTCGTCGAAGGCCCCGACGCCGTGCGCCTTTGTGACGAAGGTCTCGCGATTGAGGTCAATGTCGACGAGGTTCTGGCCGCGGGTGACGATGGCTCCGCCCCCTCCGACGACTTCGGTCCGTCTTTGATCAGCGAATGATTCATCCCGCAGATCGTCTTCTCCACCACCTTCGGTTATCGCACCGATGTCGAGGCCTGGGGCGACAGCAAACCCGAAGACCTCTGCGCCGCTTTCGATCTGGAGACCTTCCCCGGCAAACGCGCGCTGCAAAAGAGCCCCAAGAAGAACCTCGAATGGGCTTTGCTCTGTGACGGCGTGGCACAGGACGATCTCTATGACGTGCTCGATGAAGACGGCGGCGTGGAACGCGCGCTGGCCAAGCTCGACACCATCAAGGACGAGATCGTCTGGTGGTCCGCAGGTGCGGAAACCCCGCAGCTTCTGGCCGACGGCGAGGTCGTGATCGGTTCCACTCATAATGGCCGCCTCTTCTCCGTGATCGAGGAACAAGACCAGCCGGTCGCCATGCTCTGGGACTATCAGGTGTTCGACTTCGACGGCTGGGTGATCCCGGCCGGTCGGCCGGAAGAGCGCGAAGCCGCAGTGATGGACTTCGTGAAATACGCCACCGACACGCAACGTCTGGCGGATCAGGCGAAATACATCTCCTACGGTCCGGCGCGCGCGTCCTCCCAGCCGCTCGTTGGCAAACATGTCGAACTGGGCATCGAGATGGCGCCGCATATGCCGACCAACCCGGCCAACGCTCAGCGCTTCCTCGTGAACAACCTCGATTGGTGGGCCGACAACCAGGACGATGCCGAAGCCAAGTTCCAGGCCTGGCTGGCGCAATAAGTATCTGAGCGAAACGCTTGAATATAAAATAAAAAAGCAAAGGGGCGCCCTGCCCCTTTGCGCTTCACACACCTCGATGGACGGATCATGAGCGACACGACCACAGACGACAGCCCCCAAACCGGTCCAGTTCTGGCCGCAGACGGCACGCCCCTGCACCGCAGCCTTGCACGCGCGCTGCGCCGCCAGAAATTGCGGGCGCTGATGCTGATCGCACCGCTTCTGATTTTCATCATGGTGACCTTTATTTTGCCCGTGGCGGATATGCTCTACCGCTCGGTCGAGAATGGTATCGTTTCCGAAACCCTGCCGCGCACGGTGGTCGCGCTTGAAGAGTGGGACGCCAGTGGCGACACGCCGCCCGATGAGGCCATCTTTGCCGCCCTCGCCGCCGATATCCAGATCGCCGCTGAGTGAGTTGCCCCAAGTTTCCTAGAGACCTGCCTTGTTCAGATTGAGCTGTCTTTCTTCGAAGTCAACGGGCGACAGCAGGCCGTTGTTCGTGTGCTTCCGTTTTGGATTGTAGAACATCTCGATGTCCTCGAACACGTCGTGCCTTGCGGCTTCGCGGGTCGGGTAGGTTTTTCGCCTGATCCGTTCCCGTTTCAGCAGTTGGAAGAAGCTCTCCGCGACGGCGTTGTCATGGCAGTTTCCGCGTCGGCTCATGCTGGGTTCCAGGTTGTGCTGTGTCAGGAAAGACAGCCATTCCCGGCTGGTGAACTGGGAGCCCTGATCGGAATGCACCGTGGCACGGCCAGCGGGCTTTCGCCGCCACACAGCCATCAGCAAGGCCTGCAGGGCGAGGTCTGTCGTCATGCGGGACTGGGCCGACCAGACAACGGTGAGCCATTGATGCGCCATTGGTTCAAGCGCAATGGCGAACGCGCAACAACAGGTCGGTGACGACACACAGGGACAGCCAGCCCTCGTGGGTCTTGATGTAGGTGATGTCGGTGACCCAGACCTGATCGGGGACGGATGCCTCGAACTTCTGTTCCAGCCTGTTCTCAGCCACGATGGCAGGCTTGCCACGATAGCGGCCGGGACGGCGTCTGTAGCCGATCTGTGCCGCTATCCCGGCCAGGGATGCCAGACGGGCCACCCGGTTCTCGGAAACCCGTTCGCCCTGGTCGCGCAGGTCATCGGCCAGCTTGCGATAGCCATAGACCTTGCCGCTGTCGGACCAGGCCTGCCGGATCACCCCGGTTTGGCGCACATCTTCCAGCGCACGCCGGCTTAACGGTTCCTTAAGCCATGCGTAGAACCCGCTGAAATGGACCTCCAGCATCCGGCACATAGCCCGAACACGAAACTGATCACGATGCGCGCTGATAAACGCGTACTTCACTTTGCATTCTGCGCGAAGTACGCGCTCGGCATTGCCCTCGGACCAATGGCGGACAAGCCTCGCCCTTTTTTAGAATATCGCGCTCCTCGGTCATCCTGGCCAACTCGCGCTTCAGCCGACGGTTCTCGGCTTCATGATCCACACCGGGCTTGGGCGCGGGTTCCCCGAACAGCTTCATACATTTGTACAGAGAATGCCTGCGCACGCCCAGTCGCCGGGAAACCTCCCGAACCGGATAGCACCGCACCGTGATCTGATGCACCGCATCGCGCTTCAAATCGTCGCTGTAGTTGCTTCTCCCCATGTCGGCCTCATTGCCTCAAAGTTAGGGAGAAAAGCGTCTACAAATCTAGGGGAAACTCAAAATCCGCCAACAAAAGGTCTCCGACATTTTGAACCGTGTGATCTATGCCGGATATATCGAGCATGAACGCTGGGGCATCACGCGGCGCAAAGGCCACCATGAGCCAATCATCTCACTGGAAACCTACGAGGCCCTTCAAGAGCGCAAACGTGGCAAAGACATCGCGCCCAAGCGGGTCGATATCAGAGAGGACTTCCCGTTGCGTGGGAACGTCCTCTGTGGCTGTTGCGACCATCCGATGACGGCCTATTGGGCCAAGAGTGCGTCAGGCAAACGGTACCCGTATTTCAACTGCCAAACGCGGGACTGCTCCGAATATCGCAAGGGCATTCGCGCCGAAAAGATCGACGCGGGCTTTGAAACAATCTTGCGGTCCATGTCGCCCAACAAGACCATGATGGATATTGCTATCGCCATGTTGAAAGACGCATGGGGCCAGCGAAGCGATCAAGCCGCGCAGGCAAAATCCGCGCTCAAACGCCAGATCAAGGACTTGGACAAACAACAGGACGCTTTGCTGGAACGTTTGGTCGAAACCACGAATCCAAAGGTCATGACGGCGCTTGAAGGCAAAGTGTCGAAAATCGAAGAAGAGAAGCTCTTGCTGGCTGATAAACTGTCTCAAAAGGCCAGCCCAAAGAAGCCCCTCGCCGAAATTATCGAACTTTTGCGCGACTTCCTCTCAAACCCTTGGAATATCTACGAAAACGGGTCACTAGTGGTCCGCAAAACCATCCTGAAAATGGCATTTGTATTACCCTTAGCCTATGACCGTAAAAACGGTTATCGAACTCCTCAAGCGTCTGTTATATTTGAATTTTTTGAGAATTTCACAGCAAAATGTGAAATGGCGCACCCATCAGGATTCGAACCTGAGGCCTCTGCCTTCGGAGCAATTAATCGTGGCCTATCCGAAATGCGCGACGCAGCACGCCACGGCACGCTAACATTTTAAAATTGCTTGTGTTTAAGCTCGCTCGTCGTCGAAACCAATAGCCGCAACTACTCCGTAGCTTTCGCCCGACTGCTTACGTGGTGCTTACGCGGCTCAGTTGCTCAGATGATGAGGTTGACGATGCCAAAGATCACAAAACGGCTGGTTGAAAGCGTCAAGAGCCAGAAGAAGGACTACGTTGTCTGGGACAGCGACCTGTCTGGCTTCGGGTTGCGTGTTTTCGCTTCTGGGAAGCGCAGCTACGTGATCCAATATCGCCGTGACGGGCGGTCGCGCCGCTATACGATTGGCCTCCACGGTATCTGGACTGCCGAAACAGCCAGACGAGAGGCCAAGGTCCAGCTAGGGCGCGTCGCTCAGGGCGATGATCCGGCCGAAGAGCGTCACGAAGACCGACAAGCCATGACCGTGCAACAGCTCTGCGAGCGCTACGTAGAAGACCTGCACGCAGGTCTGATCTTGGGGAAACGAGGACAACCCAAGAGGCCAACCACGGTCACCACCGATATTGGGCGGATCAATGGGCATATCATCCCGCTGATCGGCAAGAAGCGGGTGCGCGATCTGACCAAAGCGGATGTCACGAAGATGATGAATGACATTATCCTCGGGAAAACCCGTGCCACACGAAAGACCCGGAAGCTAAGGGGCAAGACGATCTTGCGGGGCGGCCAGGGCACAGCGACCCGTGCGGTCGGTTTACTGGGCGGTATCCTAACCTATGCGTCGGAGGCGGGCATCGTCGACAAGAACGTCGCGCACGGCATCAAGAAGCCAAAGGATCGCGTTCGCGACCGGCGGCTGACGCACGGCGAGTATCAGTTGATGGGTGAAATTCTGGACAAGGCGGGGCACGATGGAAACCTCGCCACGATGGTCAGCATCGTCCGCCAGATCGCCCTCACGGGCTGCCGGCGTAGCGAGATTATCGAACTCCGCTGGTCCGATGTCGATCTTCCCAACAGCTGCTTGCGGCTTTCAGAGACAAAGGAAGGCGCGTCCACACGACCGATAGGATTGGCGGTTGTAGAGTTCCTGGAAACGCAGAGCTTGAGGAAGGAAGGGCCCTTCGTGTTCCCCGGAACGCGCGGCAACAACGCTTTCGGGAATTTTCCAAAACGATGGCGTCAGCTGTTCGAGGACACCGAACTCTCCGATATCACCGCGCATGTCTTGCGCCACAGCTTCGCAAGCATAGCGCACGAACTCGGATTCAGCGAAATCACCATCGCGGCCCTCCTCGGGCACTCGAAGGGATCTGTAACGAGCAAGTATGTGCATACCCTCGACGGCAGCCTCGTCATGGCCGCGGATACCGTCGCTGGCTACATCTCAGGGCTTATGACTGGCAACCAATTCAAACAACCAGCCTACGCTTTTGATCGGTCTGCCAGAAAGCGTTCCCTGAACCAGTTCCTTGACGGGGTGGCAATGGCGCCCGACGAGTTGGGTACATGACCCGTGGGGAATCTGGGCATTTGCCAGGCTGCCGCGTTGGTCGAGGCAGAAATTTACGCATCGCCTCGACTTAGGGCTTCCACGACAAAGCAGTGCCAAGATAGCGGAGATACTTACATTCACGGCGCGGGGCATCATCATGGACGCCATAGATCCCAAGGCGGCCATCCCATGAAGAGATATCGACGCTAGAGCAAGTTGGCACATTCTCGGGGGCTGGCGGACGATCCTGACCTTCCGACGTGTCGACCGACCTCCGAAAGAGGGAAGACATGTCGGACCCGATGATCTTTACAAGTTGCGACTTCCCAACATTGCAACCAAGGGCTCCCTGAGCCTGCAGAGGCTTGTCGGGTCCACAAGACGGCGACGATGACAGATGAGCCGAAGACGCACCTTAACGGTCGACTGACAACGCGACTTGAATTATCTATAATTCATGAAACACGCTCCCGAAGAGACCCAGTCCGTGCGCATCGCCCGCGTCCTTGCCGACCGTATCATCTCGGGCGAGATTCCGCCCGGCGCGCGGCTCAGGCAGGACCACATCGCCGCGGAGTTCGGCGCCAGCCACGTCCCGGTGCGCGAGGCCTTTCGCGAGTTGCAGACACAAGGTCTGGCTGAGAGCGAGCCCCGGCGCGGCTTCCGCGTCACCGACTTCGACGTGGCCGAACTGCGCGAAGTCGCCGATATGCGTTCTAGCCTCGAAAGCCTCGCCCTGCGCCGCGCTGCGCCCAATATGACGCGCGCCATTCTGCAGGAAGCAGAAGAGGTTACGCGCCACGGCGACAGTGCCAGCACGGTGCGCGACTGGGAGGCGGCGAACCGTCGCTTTCACCGGCTGATCCTGTCCCCCTGCCGGATGCCCCGTCTACTGCGGACCATCGACGACCTGCAGGCCGCCAGCGCGCGGTTTCTTTTCGCCGCCTGGCGACGCGACTGGGAGGCGCGCACAGATCACGACCACCGCGCCATTCTCGACGCGCTGCGCAAGGGGCAGACTGACCTCGCCTGCGCCACGCTCGCGCGCCATGTCGGCTGGATCGGCAAGCGTAAGACTGCGGTGAAAAATGCAGAGCTAAGAGAGACTTACGAGATTCCTGGATAATTATCTATAAACTTAATTGTCAATACAGCGCCCCACCTTCGTAATTATAGATAGATTCGATGCCTATCTTCGGAGGACAGACCCATGGCATTCCTTACCCCCTCTCTGACCCGTCCTGCGGCTATGGGGCGCGGCCTTGCGCTCGCGCTCGGCGGCGCGGCGCTGATTACTCTGGGCGCCAAGATCCAGATTCCGTTCTGGCCGGTGCCGATGACGCTGCACACGCTGGCGGTCTTCTTCCTGGCCGCCACGCTCGGGCCGAGGCTCGGCTTTGCGGCGATGGCTGCCTATCTGGCGGCGGGGGCTCTGGGGATGCCGGTCTTCTCGGGCTCGCCCGAACGCGGCATCGGACTGGCCTACATGGCCGGACCGACCGGCGGCTACCTCGCGGGCTACCTGCTGGGCGCGGGCCTGACCGGCTGGCTGGCGCAGGGGCGCGGGCTGATCGGGCGCTTCCTATCGATGCTGGCAGGCCTCACTGTGGTCTATGCCCTCGGCCTTGCCTGGCTGGCGCTCTATGTCCCGGCGCAGGGGCTGCTGGCGGCGGGCCTCATGCCTTTCCTGCTCGGCGATCTGGTCAAGCTGGCGCTGGCCTCGGGCCTCATCGCGGCCACCGCCTGCCCGCGGACCCGCGCGCAATGATCCGGACCGACTGGACCATGGCAGAGGCAAGGGCGATCCACGCCCTGCCCTTCGCCGACCTGATGAACCGTGCCCAAAACCAGCACCGCGCGCATTTCGACCCCAATGCGATCGAGACGGCGAGCCTGCTCAGCATCAAGACCGGCGGCTGCCCCGAGGATTGCGGCTATTGCTCGCAATCGGCCCATCACGACACCGGGGTGAAGGCCACCAAACTGATGGGAACAGAGGAAGTTCTGGCCGCCGCCAAGCGTGCCAAGGCCTCCGGCGCGCAGCGCTTCTGCATGGGGGCCGCCTGGCGCAGCCCCAAGGACCGCGACATGGACAAGCTTTGCGACATGGTGCAGGGCGTGGCCGAGCTGGGGTTGGAAACCTGCATGACGCTGGGGATGCTGTCGCCCGAACAGGTCGCGCGGCTGAAGGCGGCGGGCCTGGATTTCTACAACCACAACATCGATACCTCGCCCGAGTATTACGCGCAGATCGCCAGCACCCGCACGATGGAGGACCGCCTGGACACGGTCGAGCAGGTCCGCAAGGGCGGCATCAAGGTCTGCTGTGGCGGCATCCTCGGCATGGGTGAGGCCGAGGAAGACCGCATCGCCATGCTGGTGACGCTGGCCACCCTGCCCGCGCATCCCGATAGCGTGCCGGTGAACCTGTGGAACGAGATCGAGGGCGTGCCGGTGCAGGCGCGGGCTCAGTCAGTCGATCCCTTCGCGCTGGTGCGCATCGTGGCGCTGGCCCGCATCCTGATGCCGGCCTCGGTCGTGCGGCTGTCGGCCGGGCGCACGGGGATGAGCGACGAGCTGCAGGCGCTGTGTTTCCTCGCCGGGGCGAACTCGATCTTCGTGGGCGACCAGTTGCTGACCACCGGCAACCCGGCGGCATGGAAGGATCAGGACCTGCTGACCCGGCTTGGCATGCACATCGCCCCCGCGCAGGCCCGGCCCCGCGTCGCGGCGGAATAGGGTCAGCCCGGAACGCTTCGGGCAAGGATCTCCACCGCCCGGGCGATCTGCCCCTCGTCCAGCGCCGCGTAGCCCAGACGGAAGGCTTGCGGCGCCGGGCCCTCCAGCGCGAAGCGCGTACCCGGCAGCAGGGCCAGCCCCGCTTGCCCCGCGGCTTCGGCCCAGACCTCGGCCGACCTCCCCTCGCAACGCAGCCACAGCGCCAACCCTCCGGCGGGCAGATCGAACGTCGCCCGCCCGGCGAGGTGTTCGCCCAGCAGCGCCGCCAGCAGATCCCGCCGCGTCCGGTAGACCCGCCGCGCCTTGCGGGCGTGACGACCGAGATCGCCATCGCGGATCAGTTCCGCCAGCGCCGCCTCCAGTGGCGCGTCGCCTTGCCGGTCGATGGCGGCGCGCGCCTCGGCCATCCGCCGCAGCAGCGGCTCGGGCGCCAGCGCATAGCCCAACCGGATGCCCGGCGAGAGCAGCTTCGACAGCGAGCCCACATAGATCAGCGGCAGGCCTTCGGGCGCACGGGCGGCCAGCGGCAGCACCGGGCGGCCCTCGAACCGGTATTCGTGGTCGTAATCATCCTCGATCAGCGTGAGCCCATAGCGCTGCGCCAGTTCCAGCAGCTGCAGCCGCCGCGCCGCGCCCATCGTCACCGTGGTCGGATACTGGTGATGCGGCGTCACATAAACCGCCCGGATGCGCGGGTCGCGGGCCAGCGCGGCCTCCAGCGCGTCGATCCGGAGGCCCCCGCCATCCACCGGCACGCCCCGCACCTCTGCCCCCGCCGCGCGGAACGCTTCCCAGGCGAGCGGATAGCCGGGTTCCTCCACCGCGATCACCTCGCCCGGAGACATCGCCGCCCGCACGGCGAGAAACAGCGCCATCTGGCTGCCCCGCATGATCAAGAGCCGCGACGGCTCCGCAACCACCCCCCGGTCGGTGGCGAGATAGCCCGCCAGTGCCTGCCGCAGCGAGGACGTGCCCCGCGCATCGCCGTAATCGGCCCCGGCGCGGAAGGCGGGCGACAGGAGCGCCCGGCGAAAGGCCCGGGCCAGCGCCTTGTCGGGCACCAGCTTGGGGTCCGGCGCGCCATCCGTGAAAGCGAGCCCCGCGGGCGGCGCCTCCGGGTCCATCGGCGCGGGCACGGGTCTGCGCGCCATCATCCCCTGCGGCAGATCCTGCGCAACGTATGTGCCCCGTGCCGGTTCCGCGTGCAACCAGCCCTGGGTCAGCAGCTCCTGATAGGCCGCATCCACCGTGTTGCGATGCACCCCCAGCTCGCGCGCCAGTGCCCGCGTGCCGGGCAGCCGCGCTCCGGGCTTCAGCCGTCCGCGGGTGATGTCACGGGTGATCGCTTCGGCAATGGCGAGGAAAAGCGGGCCGTCGTGGCCCGGCTCCATCTCAAGGGCAAGAGGTTCGCGCATGTCAAAAACCGGCCTATCTCAAACTTCAGTACTGGCACTTTCGAATAGGCCAGTTCTTTGCCACAGAGGCCAAAAACGCAAGAGGCTTCGACGATGAAATCCGCCCTGATCCTGCGCCACCTGGCTTTTGAAGACCTCGGGACCTTTGTCCCGGTTCTGAGGGGAGCCGGCTACCAGCTCAAAGACATCGAGGCGGCGGTGGATCCACTGCCCGACCCGCTGGAACCGGATCTGGTCGTGGTGCTGGGCGGGCCGATTGGCGTGAACGACGGCGCCGCCTTTCCCTGTATGACAGAGGAGCGGGACTGGCTGGCCATGAGGCTGGCGGCGGATCGCCCGACCCTCGGCATTTGCCTCGGTGCACAGCTCATGGCCGCGGCCCTCGGCGCCCGTGTCGCGCCCATCGCCGAAAAGGAGATCGGCTTCGCGCCCTTGACCCTAACCGCGCCCGGCCGGGCCGGGCCGCTTGTCCACCTCGCGGGCATTCCGGTGCTGCACTGGCACGGTGAGGGCTTCGAGCTGCCTGCCGGAACACAGCATCTCGCCGAGACCCCCGCCTGCGAAACACAGGGCTTCGCCCGAGGCCGCACCATTCTCGGCCTGCAATTCCATCCCGAGGCCGGGATGCTGCCGGACTTCGAACGCTGGCTGATCGGCCACAGCACAGAGTTGGTGCAGGCAGGGATTGCCCCCGAGGCCCTCCGGCAGGATGCCATGGCACATGGCCCGGCCCTGCGGACCGCCGGTGAGGCCATGCTGAAACAATGGCTGCGGGAACTGGAAAAATGAGGCCCGTCACACTCCTGACAGGTTGCGCCGCTCCCCTGCCCGGCAGCACGGCGTTAAGCGGGATCTGCAAGACTCCGGTCTCCCACCCGCTGACGCTCGGCACGCAGGGGTTCGAAGGCGACGAACAGGCCGACCGGCGGGTGCATGGCGGCATCGAGAAGGCTGTCCATCACTATCCGCTCGATCATTACAGCGACTGGCGCGCGGAACTCAGTGACCTTCCGGCGCTGACCGCTCCCGGCGGGTTCGGCGAGAATATCTCGACCGCCGGGCTCACCGAAACGGAAGTCGCCGTCGGCGATATATTCCGGCTGGGCGGCGCGCTGATCCAGGTCTCGCAGGGGCGCCAGCCCTGCTGGAAGCTCAACCACCGCTTCGGTGTGCCCGACTTGGCGCGGCGCGTGCAGCAGACCGGACGCACGGGATGGTATTACCGGGTGCTCCAGACCGGCACAGTTGCCCCCGGCGACCGGCTGGAGCTGATCGACCGCCTAGCACCGGACTGGACCTTGCGGCGGCTCTGGCACGCGCTCTACGTGGACCGGATGAACCTTACGGAACTCGCAGGCATCGCCGCGCTCAATGTCCTGGCCGAGGGTTGGCGCAAATACGCGGTCCGACGGTTGGAAAGCCGCCGGGTCGAGGACTGGAGCGCAAGACTGGACGGTACACAATGAAACGCCCCCCTTTCGTCATTTCGATCCAGAGCCAGGTGGTCTTCGGCCATGTCGGCAATTCCGCGGCGCTCTTCCCGATGCAGGCGGCGGGGCTCGAGGTCGCGGCGATCCCCACCGTGGTCTTCTCGAACACCCCCGATTACCCGACCCTGCGCGGCCGCGCCCTGCCGCCCGAGTTCTTCTCGGACCTACTGCAAGGCGCGCGTGAACGCGGCCTTCCCGAACGGGCGGACTACATCCTCACCGGCTATATCGGCTCGCTCGACGTGGCCGAGATGGTGGCGGATTTCGTGACCGAGGCGAAGGCCGCGAACCCGCGCCTGCGCTATATCTGCGATCCGGTGATGGGCGACGAGGGGCCGGGCCTTTACGTGCCCGAGGCCATCGCCGGTGTGATGCGCGACCGATTGCTGCCGATGGCCGATCTTACCACGCCCAACCCGTTCGAACTGGCCTGGCTCACCGGGCAGGGGATCCACACGCTGACCGATCTTCAGGCTGCGCGCGAGGCGCTGCACATCGCACCCGAAGCGCATCTGGTCGCCACCGGCTGCGTGCTCGACGACTCCGCCGAAGGTCAGCTTGAAACGGTCATCCTTGGCCCCGACGGCATCATCCGCCACCCGACCGAACGCCTGCCCATTGCCCTGCCCGGCACCGGCGATCTCTTCGCCGGGCTGGTGGTCGCCGGGATCGGGCGGGGCCTGCCCCTGCCCCGCGCCGTCGAGATGGCGCAGACCCTCACCGCCCGTGCACTCAGCCACGCGAAGGCGCTCGGCGCCGGCGAGGTGGTGCTGAGCGAGCCTGAGTTCCGTCGCGCCCTGCTGTCGCTTGGGTCTGGCTGAGCCGCCCTCATTGCCATATGGCGGCCTCCTCGCGGCACGGCGCGGCCGCGGAGGTTGGGGCCCGGATTGCCTCTGCACAAAGTTCATTTACCCTTGGGAGCAGACCGACAAGGCAAAAGACCCGATGAAGTCCGCGGACCGAACCATCTGAATCCCGCCCTGCGCTGACGCACGGGGCAGTTGCGCGCCGCATACTGCGGTGGCGCGAATTTTGCATGCGCAGCATGCAGGCCAATCATTCAGAGGTTTGAAATGCAAAACTACTTCGAGAGCCCCTTCCGGGGCGTTCCCCTGGACAGGCAGGTGACCAATCCGAACATCTTGGTCGGACGCTACAGCTACTACTCGGGCTATTACCATGGCCACAGCTTCGACGACTGTGCCCGCTATCTCCTGCCGGACGAGGGGGTCGATCGCCTGCGGATAGGCAGCTTTTGCTCCATCGGATCGGGTGCCGCCTTCATCATGGCGGGCAACCAGGGTCACCGGAACGACTGGGTCAGCACCTTTCCCTTCTACTGGATGTCCGAGGTTCCCGCGTTCGAAGGCGCCCGGAACGGGTTCCGTCCGGCCGGAGACACGGTGATCGGACATGACGTCTGGATCGGGTCGGAAGCCATCGTGATGCCGGGTGTCCAGATCGGCGACGGCGCGGTGATTGGCACACGTGCCGTGGTGACGCGCGATGTCGAGCCCCATGCCATCGTCGGAGGAAACCCGGCCGGAACCATCCGGAAGAGATTTGACGAGGCGCGCATCGGCCTGCTGCTGGAGCTGCGCTGGTGGGAGTGGTCCGACGACCAGCTTCATGCCGCGATGCCGATCCTGACCAGCGGCGACATCGAAGCGCTCCACGCGCACTGGACCGCCACCATTCGCGCCCGTTGAGCTGAAGCGCACGGCGGACCTCCGCGCGAGGAATCTCGGAGGTCCGCAGACGGGCCGGAGCGGCCATTCGCCAGGTGGTCATCGCTACAACGCAGCTTCCCCGAACCAGCCTTCGTAACACTGCGCAGTAAAATCGGATGCGCGAAGGTCAGCAGTGCGAGGCCTCCCAATCGTACGCTGCGCTGCTAGCGGACTCCTACGGCGTTCTTTTGCGACGGGATGAGAACGACGCCCTCAACCCGGTCTCGAGGATCGCGCGAGTTCCCGTGCGAGATCAACGAAGACCTTGAAGGCCGCCGGCGGGTTTCGTCGGCTGGGATAGTAAAGGCAGAGCGGGGCCAGCGGCGGAGTCCAGGCGTCGAGAACGCGCACGAGCCGCCCCGCCTCGATGTCCTCGCGCACGTCCGCTTCCATGAAGAACCCGATGCCGACACCGTGGAGCACGGCCATGCGGGCGAGGCTGGCCTCGTCCAGCGTGATCTGCCCGTCGACATCGACCTGCACCGGCTGGCCCTCGGCTTCAAACTGCCAGCGAAAGAGCGCACCGTTCGGCAAGCGTGTCCGAATGCAGGCATGCGCCAGAAGGTCGGACGGTACCTTGGGCAGCTCCCGGCCCTCGAAATAGGCAGGCGTCGCGACCACCGCGTAGCGCCGCGCGGGTCCGAGCGGGATGGCGATCATATCAGTCGGCACAAGGTTCTGGCTGCGCACCCCGAAATCGAAACCGTCCGCCACGATGTCGACGAGGTTGCCTTCGGTCACGAGGTCGATATGTACCCCCGGGAACCGCCGTAGGTATTCGAGGACGAGCGGCGCCAGGATCTCCCGGCCCGCCGTGGCGAAGGTGTTGATGCGCTGAATGCCTGTGGGAGTCTCCTGCTGCGAGCGGACCGTGTCGATCGCGCCGTGAATATCCTTGAGCGCCGGGTTGACTTGATCGACGAAGCGCTTCCCGGCGGCGGTCAGCGACACGCTGCGGGTTGTGCGATTGAAGAGCCGGACACCCAGTTGCTCCTCGAGTTTCGAGATCGCGCTACTGAGTGCGCTCGTGGACATACCAACGTCGAGCGACGCCGCCCGGAACGATCCCCTGCGGGCAATCGCCAGAACCGCATCGAAATCGGACAGCTTGTATGGCGCCATTATCCTGAAACTCCAAACACCACGTCCAAATTAATCCTGCTTATCCGCACGGTGTCAAAGCCCTAATTTCGTGTCCAAGGCGCAGATCCCGAGACGAACCAAGAGTGCGCCGGCGAGATCGGCCGCCGAAGCTGAACGCTAACCGCAAAGGAGACCTACCATGACCATCGAACTTCCAGACGTGATCGCCTCCTATTTCTCGGCCGACAAGAAGGGCAACGCGCAGGCCATCGCCGAGGTCTTCATGCAGGACGCCACGGTTATCGACGAAGGCAATACCTACACGGGTCGCGACGCGATCCGGCAGTGGATGGCCAATGCCTCCACGCTATACACCTACACGGTAGAGCCGTTCGAAATCGCGGAAGACGGCCAGCGCACGATCGTCACCAGCCACCTTGTCGGCACCTTCCCCGGAAGCCCGGTCGACCTGCGCTATTTATTTGTCCTTCGCGGGGACAGGATCGCCGAACTGGAGATCGTGCCATGAGCCCCTTTCTGACCCTCAAGGGAAAGCGGGCGCTCGTCACCTCCGGCACGCGCGGTGCCGGAGGAGCGACCATGGCCCTGTTCAAGGAGCTTGGCGCCGACGTTCTGACGACGGCGCGGACAAGGCCGCCGGAGATGCCGGAAGACCGGTTCGTGGCCGCGGATCTGACCGGGGCCGAGGGTTGCGCCAGGGTGGCCGAGGCCGTGCGCGAGAGGCTGGGTGGTGTCGACATCATCGTCCACATGCTCGGCGGCTCCTCGGCGCCCGCGGGCGGCTACAGGTCGCTTGGCGACGACGAATGGCGGCGCGAGCTCGATCTGAACCTGATGCCGGCGGTCCGCCTCGACCGTGCGCTTGTTCCAGAGATGGAGGCGCGGGGCAGTGGCGTGGTGATCCACGTCACGTCCATCCAACGCGAGCTACCGCTGCCCGAGGCGACGACCGCCTATGCCGCCGCCAAGGCGGCGCTGTCCACCTACAGCAAGAGCCTGTCGAAACAGGTCTCGCCAAAGGGTGTGCGGGTTGTCCGTGTCTCTCCGGGCTGGATCGAAACGGAGTCCTCCGTCGCGCTGGCGAAACGCCTAGCGGCGGAGCACGGGGTCGACGTCGAAGCGGGCAAGCGCATGATCATGGATTCGCTTGGTGGGGTGCCGATTGGGCGTCCGTCCACACCGGACGAGATCGCGAACCTGGTCGCCTTCCTTGCCTCTGATCGCGCGGGAACCATAACGGGGACAGAATACGTGATTGATGGCGGCACCGTGCCGACGGCGTGATCACCCTTATCGCCGCCCCCGGCTCCTGCACCTTTCAAGAGGCCCTTCTAGTAGATCAAGGATGCTGAGGTCAGCGGTGCTCGACCACACAAAGATGGAGAGGATTGCGCGCCACCTCGGCGTCCAGCTCGAAGATGCGTTCGCCATCACGGAAGAACTGGAACTCTAAGAAGTCGGGCCGGTCGGTAGCGGTCGGCCCAGAGCCGACGGTCATGACAGGCGCAGCGAAGGTCCTGAAGGAGCCCATTTTACCTGATGGCACAGGCTGGATGAATGGCGGCTTATCTCAACGGGTATTCTGCCGCGAGTTACTGCTTGATGGACCAGACCATCGCGGTTTCGTAACCCGCAGCTTCGAGCATCTCGATCTTGGACAGCCACCTGGCGGGGCATACCACAAATGCAGCCCCCATACCCCTGTCCGCAAAGGCGGCCTCGGCTGCGCGTAAAAGCGTGGTCGCCCCCTCGCCACCGTTTGCAAGAACCGTGGGATCGGCTAGGTCCGGGTGGTAATAGTCGTCAATGACACCTGTTCCGGTGATGTCGTGCGCCGGCGGAAAATGAAGCCGTGAAGCGGGCTGCGCGATCACGTACCCATTTAGGTTTTCCGGCGACCCCATGACCATCATGTCCCGGTCACGCAACGTCAGGCTTCGGTTCATCCAGCCGGTGAATCTGGTGTCTGCATCGGGATGCCGTTCCCAGAAGGGGTCGATCTCGAAGAGGATCCGCTTGTTCTCCGCTGCTCGCGCGACGATGCCGGGGACGTCGGCCTCGGTGGCCAGCCGGACTGCGGAGGGACGTCCGGCATCGCCAAGATCGGTTCTGGACAGGTAGAGCGTCAGCGGATCGTAACCGCGATCCCTAAAAACGTCGTGCCAAGGTTCACTGGTGACATAGGTAGACAGGAAGATCGTTGCCCCGGCATCCATCAGGGCACGTTCCGCTGCTGCCACCAGGGCATTGATCATGCCCTCCGACGCGCCGGGCGCGACCGTACTATCGGGCAGGATCAGTCCCGGATCGCCTTGTCTGCCCGCATAGATCGGTGGCACCGGAAGAAGCATTGAGTGAATCACACCATTGATCGCTCCATCATGCTTGAGAACCTGCCATATTTGGCGGAACGGCTGCTGCTCGGATGTCAGCGCGAATGTCAGCGCCTTTTCGATCTGTGCCGGGGCATCCGCGGCCATCTTCCACAGGATTGGGTCGATGACATGACGTTCCTCTGCGTCCGACAGGAGAAGATCAATAAGGCGGGGTATGTCGCCGGTGCTGGCGGCGCGAACGGTATGTGGCATCTGATTGATCTCAATGGTATCGCGTGGCGGCTCTGATCCTGTATCGAGATGTTTCCTTCGTTTGACAAAACAGGATATCTGCGAGAGCATTTAGAAATCCTAACGCCTTAGGCTCCGTTGATGCAGCAAATGAACCTCAACTCCCTTCGGGTGTTCGCTTGCGTGGCGCGGCACTGCAACCTTCAGCGCGCAGCGGATGAGCTGAACCTGACGCGCGGCGCGGTTTCCCAGAGGATCAAACAGCTCGAAATCGACCTCGGGGTGATCCTTCTGGAACGCCAGGCTCGCGGAGTAACGCTTACCCCCGAAGGTGCGCGCTGTCGGGAGGCTGTCGACAAAGCCTTGGCCACGCTCGAAACAATGCTCACCGCGCTCGGTCAGGAAGGAGAGCAAATCACGCTCCACCTTGGGTCCTCCACGGCGGCAAAATGGCTGATGCCGCGCATGGGAGATTTCGCCACCCGGTTTCCTCGTATCTCGCTCAGGACCGAGGTTCACACTCAGCAGTTGTCCCGTGACCTGGCCCGCAACGAGATTGCCATCTGGCCGGGCAAGCCATCCGATCCGAAGCCTTTTTGTAACGCGAGGCCGTTGACCGACATTCGCTTGGTAGCCGTATGCAGCCCGGACTTCCCTAGGCCCGACTGGCCGATGGGATTGGACACCCTGCTGACCCTACCGCTGCTTCAGGATTCACATCGCCGGTGGGAAAAGCTGATCGAGGTGAGCGGGCACCGCGCCCGGTATAAACTGATGAACTTCGATCGCTCTGCTCTGGCGCTGGATGCGGCCATCGAAGGCTATGGCGTTGCTATGGCTCCAACCTACATGGTCGAAAGCGATGTATCGCGGAAACGACTGGTAGAGGTGTGGTTCAGTCCAGAACCTTCGACCAAACACCTATTCGTTTCCTGGTCGCAAGAGCATGTGAGGCAACCGGACGTGCATCGGGTCGTGGATTGGATCGCCTCGGAATTTGGGCAAGAGCGGACGCTGGAAAATGGGTGAGGAATGGCCGGAAAGTCCGCAAAGCCGTCGCGACTTCCTCGAGATTGCTGCGCGATACATGAACGTCCGGTCTGGTGAAGCGGCAGTGCTACACCGGGCACATCATCGAGCGGCAGGATTGGGCTGTGGCTGTGTGAAAACGCGCCGGCAGGTGCTGTCGGTTTCTGGTTGGCCGCACTGTTCGCTTTCAGACGCCTCCGACACCCTTTGCGCGCATGACGGGTTGGTGATCCATTTCAGACAAGGCGTGACGTCGGCGCCTGGGGCGCGACAGCCCCCGATCAGACGGCAATGGCCCGCATCAGGCCCTGGATGCCGATCAACGCGACCATTCGCTTGATGTTGTAGGCTAGGACATTCAACGCCATCTCGGTGCGGATGTTCGTAAGCGCTGTCTGCGCCCCACATTGCCGACGATAGGCATCGTTGCGAGTTCATACGCATCCGAAGAGAAGGAGTGCGTTTCGCAATGTTCGCAAAGAATTCGTTTCTCACAGCGCTTGGTGTCTGTCGTCAGCACCTGTGGGACAGACACTGAACCACGCCAAAACATCCCAGAGGCAAGGACATTGTTGATCGGCAGAGCTCCAAGTGAGGTGGCCCCCATTTCGCGGACAGGTTCGCGGCGCTGCTAAGCTTGCCTGTTGATCATGCCGCCGCCTGAAGGTCAGGGCCATGATGGGCCTCGACTGGTGTCCTGCCTCCGAGTGCCAAGAGCGGGCGTTCGGTGTTGTAGAAGTCGATCCACCTGCAGATGCCAGACCTGGCCGCCGGCCCCGTTTCGAAGGCATGAAGGTAAGGATAGCCTTAGATCGGATGATCAGGGGACCAGTTCAGCAACTTAGTTGCTGAGATACGGTTTCAAGGCGAAACCTGCAAGGAGAGCTCAAAAGCATCAAAATTCACCATCATTGAACAAAAGACAAATTCCTTCAATGTCATGGTAAATTTATTAGATTTCCGAGAGAGCTTTAGTATCCTCAACCTAGGGAGGAAATACTCATATACACACTCTTCGCATGGAGGTGAAACATGCCCAAAATTTCAAGTGGTGGACATTCAATTTGCGAGCCGCCCGATAGCATTGATAAAAGAAACACTTCTTCTGGCATTTCCCGCCGGAGTCTCCTTCTCACTGGTAGTGGTTTTGTAGGATCTCTTGGCGCGACGTCAGCATATCCCAACCCGATTATGGGCGGCCTCAATTACTCGGTCGGCTCAAAGCGCGGCGTTCCTCCCGGCCTTGTACTCGCTGAATATTCCGCACCACCATCTCAGAATCGTTCGGCACCTCTGGGTGCCAACCCCTCAGCCCCGAGCTCGATTTCGGTGACGCCATTGGCAGGTGAAAACTCGATCACCGAATATCCATTTAACAGTAGCCATGTTTTCGGTGTGTTGGTTAGTAACTTGCACGAGTTCGACACGGCCGACCTGTTCGCGCAACAGGACAACAAGGACATCGTGCTTACCAATCTCGGCGCTCAGCACGTCCTAGTTTCAGGACTTGATGAGAGCAACACGCTTCCGCTCGAAGCAACACCACTCAAGCGGAGCTTGCCACCGCTCCAAAGCCTGGTCGTCCGGGCCGGCGTGACGATTTCCACGTCGGACGCGTCAGCGACCGGACTGGTCTCCCTTATGCAAGTCCGCACGCCACGCAATGCGCAGACAGACACCTTCGCCGACACGACACTTTGGTCTCAGTATCAATATCCCAACGGGATGGCGCCGCTCCCGCTCTGGATCTCCAACCAAATCCATCTTGCCAAACCGGTGGAACTCGATCCTTGGGCGATGGCCGGGCTGCAAGCTCCAATCAATGCCAAACCACTCGATTATGAGCTTTACGCCAACCTCTGGTGGCTGCCGGCCGGTTCGGATGCCGGAATCCATGCGGCGCATCACCGAAACTTCCTTGAGGTACATACACAGCTGACCGGGTTCGGCCGGATGCAAAAATTCCGGGATCTTGATACCCCTCAAGCCGGATCGGGTGAAAGGCCACTGCTCCTGCCGGTAGGTGGCGATATGACCCCTTTCGATACGGGAGATGCCTTTCCTGGCCTCTACGAAGAAACTCGATTGGCGCCGGGCGCTACTCACCTGCCGATGCCGCTTGTGACGGAATATGATGCCTGGGATACCCAGTCCGACATCGCCCGTAACGCAAGTATCGACGACCCGTGCTTTTTCTATCCGCCACATCAATACTATGCGGATACGGACTGCCTCTGGATCGCTTTCGAATTTCACCGCGCCCTCTGAGCCCCACCAAAATCAGGAAGGGTCAGCCTCATGACCGACAGAACGCTCCCGGCTTCTTGGAAGCCGTACAATACCTATGACTATGTGCCAATTGACGAATGGACAGTTGGGGACGACATCGACCTTTTTGCCGTCAGTTGGGACGGTAAACCGCATTCTCCCCGAGGGTTTGACAAAGACTGGACCGTCTTTATCAATGCCCGCGCACGCACGGGTGCAGCCCATGCCAAAGAGCGAGACATCTGCCTGGTCTTGCAAGTTACATCTTGCGAGAAGAATGCCTTTCGGATCCGCTTTTCGCCTGCTATATCGCGTTTCGAAGGTTTCGCGGACAAGGTCTACGGACCCATCGTCAAGGATCGCCTCGATCAAATCCGCGAATACGAGAAACGGCACGGAATACGGCCGAATCTGCGATGGAATAGGAACGGAGTCTTCGTTGCGCTGCGCTCGATCAGCGTAGAGTTCGTTCGGGGCGACGATGACCATCTGTCGATCCAGATTCGGCGACATGCCGATGGCGCAATCACCGATATTTCCTCGGGCCCGCTCCTGCACGCCGATCCCGCAATTGGTACGGTCGCCAATCTCAAGCGCAAGGCCGACGGCGCGACCCACTATTTCGGACTCGGCGAAATTCTTCACTACAACATGACCAGCAGCAACGACCCCGAATTCGGCGCGTCGGAGGCTGGAGGCTATTCAACACAGGGCCGCTCTCGGCTCGATCATTCCGGCTCCGCCATCACCTGCTATAACTATGACAATCTCTGGTACAACCAGCCCGAGGTTTTCCCTCTCGACGTCCCATATGAGGAAACGTTCAAAGCCAATTCCTTTGTGCCGCTGTACTTGAACGCCCCGTTCTACATCGAGCGGTCGGTCGTCCAGAACCACCAACAGTTTCTCGGCGCGTTTCTTGACAATACCGGCCAGAGTTTCTTTGCGCTGAAGAACGAAAGCCGTGATCCGTTGGCGGTCGAAGCCGGCGTGCAGCATGGTGAATTCGATTGTCACTATATGTTTGCGGAGCATTCCGCGGACGTGCTCGATGCCTACACATACCTGATGGGGCGCGGTAGCCTTGACACGGAGGACGAGAAGACATCACTCAACCGTCGCGCCGTCATGCCGCCGAAATATCTCTTCGGCTATTTTCAGGCGAAGTACGGCTGCCTCGGCCTGATTCGCCCGAAGGAAGAAACCGATCCCAGCCGGGTCTATGTCGACGATATCGTCTATGGCCACCGTGACGCGGAAATCCCGCTCGAAGGACTCGGTGTCGATATCGACGTTCAGGAAGACAAAAAACTTTTCACGATCAAGGATAGCTTCTGGTCAGGCGGACAGGTCGGCGACGGTGTTTCGGTGTTCGACTGGGCTGCCGACTTCAACCTTCTGTGCCAGACGAATATCACACCCTTCGTACGCGCGGACAAGATCGCATACGATCCGAACGACGCAAGCAAAGCGCAGTATGCAACAGCTCAAGGGCTCATCGAGAAGGGGTACTGCGTTCAGAACGAAGGCGAGACCAACATCGTCAAGTTCCGTGGGCCGGAAAACGAAGCCGATTATCCCGGGCTGACCTATACCCAAATCGGCGGCGTGAGCTATCCCGATCAGAACGTTCTTGTTCTGGACTATGGCGTCAACGCTCAGACGGGCGATCGCGACATGATCGGGTCGGTGGTTACCGACTTTGGCAATCCCGATGCCGCACGATTCTGGGGCGAGCAATACAAAAGTCTCTTCGAAAACGGCCTGGCATTCATCTGGCAGGACATGACCGTGCCGGACCCGATGCCCCATGTCGAAGACGGACAGAATTTTGCCGACACCTCTGCACCGAGAAATCAGTTTGGCTGGTCCCTGACCGGAGAGGCGCCGTCCGACGACAGGCGCCGGACCAATACGTTCAACTGGCGCAGCTATCACGGCCAACTTCGCCTAACCGACCCCCGTTATGGTGATGGGCGTAAGACCCCCTTTGTGGAACTCCGCAATTTCCACGCTTACATGCTTGCCCGCTCATCCTATGAATATGGGCTGGAAGCCCATGCCGACCTGCTCAAATCCCACAAGCGGAGCTATATCATTTGCCGAAGCGGTTATCCCGGGCTTCAGCACTACTCCGGCCATTGGATCGGTGACAATGCCTCGACTTGGCATCACCTGCAGGTCTCGGTCGCGCAAATTCTGAACCTGGGTCTTTCAGGCATTCCGATTGCAGGCGCAGATGTCGGAGGCTTCGCACCAGGCGAAGCTCCGAGCAACCCGACCCAGACCTTCTACGGTGAAGAAGGCAATCGAAATCACAACCCCAGCGTCTACGACCGGCTCGTGCTTGGACCGGATGACATCGATATCGGCGCTGTGAGCGATCCAGAGCTCATTACTCGATGGATGCAGGCCGCAGCCCTTCAGCCCTGGGCCCGCAATCATTACGACGCGATGAAGAAATATCAGGAGATCTATCATTACGAGACTGCGGCAACACCCGATGGAGACACGAACTTCGGAGACGTGATGGCCGAATTCGTGCGCTTTCGGGTGCGCTGGCATCATCTTCTCTACGATGCGATGTATCAAAACACGCAAACCGGCGCACCACTCAACAAAGCCATGTGTCTTTGGGACCAAGATGACGCGGTGTTCGACGACGAAAATCGCGACATCCTGGCAACCCAATTCTTCATCAACAATTCCGTTCTGGTGGCGCCGATCCTGACACATAGCCTTGCCGGACGGGCCGGCGCCTATGAAGCATCGACCGACGTCTATTTCCCTCGCGGCATGGATGGCGATGAGATCAACTGGCTCCGCTACGATGTCTTGGCGGACAAGGTCGATCTGGTTGCGCCGGTCACCGGTGGACTGCGTCAGACGATATCCGCGAAGATCGACTCACTGCCGCTCTTCGTACGTGAAGGCGCAATCATTCCCGAGCGCCATGCGGCCACGGATCTCGACGCACCGTTCAAGAATATCCAAACGCTCGACAAATTCGAGCAGCCGCTAGTGCTGTCACTGTACCCCGCAATCTCGGAAAAATGCAGCTACACCTATCAGCTCTACTGGGACGATGGCGGCATATCCCGCGCTGCGGAAACCGAAGGGCAATTTTCGGTGATTGATGTGCATCACAAAGCAAGTCAGTCGGCACGCGTCGTGACGCTCATGCCAGCACGCTACAACTTCCCGCTGCATCGCTACATCTATCTCCGCCTGCGAATGGCTGAACCCTCGGCTGGCCTCATTTCCGCTCCCTCGGGAGAAGTTGGTGAGGCCTTTTCTTCCCGTGATGCGCTCTTTGCATATGACGGCGAGGGCTACTTCGCCGAACAGGCAACGGACAGTCTCTGGATCAAGATTTCCACTGCCGATCTTGCCGCCAATGAGGCTTTAGAAATCCGTGTAAACACCTGATCACCAGAGTGCGAGGCCCGCGCGAAGCGATCCGCGCGGGCACCTAATCGCTCCTCACGGACATGATGTGCGAGCCGTCGCAATAGTCCCCATTTGACAGGTACTTATTGGATCCCAGTGAACCTGAGAAAATGCTTCCCTAATCGAAAGTTCTGAATATGCTGAAACAACCAAGGTTCCCTACAGTTACGCCTCCAACCTTTGAGGCGCAGACGATCACTGAAAAGCTCCGAAGCGGATACTGGGTTGAGGTGGCCGATGTCGACACGGACGGACGCCCCGATCTGGTCTGTTTCGGAATGTCCATGGACGAAATATATTGGTACGAAAACAGCGACAACGGGATGCACTGGACCTGTCATCCCATGGTCAAGGGTATCAACATGCCGGTCGGCATGGATAGCATGGATCTCACGGGCAACGGCTCTCCCGATTTTGTCGTTTGCTATGATCTGTACGGCGCAAGCGGAACGTTCAAGGAGCCTGCTTCTGAAGGCGGACGCATTGACTGGTTGGAAAACCCAGGCCTCTCGGGTACGCCGGAAACGCTATGGAAGCGCCATTACGTGGGGCAATCCCCTGCAACTCATCGTGTACGTGTGGGTCATTTCACTCGGCGCGACAAAATCCAAATACTGGGTTTCCCGATCGTTTCGCAGTCAGGCATGCATAGCCTACTTGATATCACGCTGTATACACAGCCAGACGACATCACCAGTGATGAGCCGTGGAGTTCCGAAGTTGTGTGCAACAACAAATTTCGCTTCATTCACGGTGTGGAGAAATATTCTGGTTTCTGCCCGGAATCCGGTTTGGACGCGAACCTCATATGTTCTGACGAAGGGATATCGATCTTCTACTTCAACGAGAGTAGGAAAAGCTGGATAATCGAAAAGATCGGGCATGGAGAACAAGATCAATTTGAAAAGACCGGCTTTCGTGGCAGCGGCGACGCAGCGATAGGAGCCGAAGACGGGAACGTTGCCTACGTCGCTGCAATTGAGCCTTTCCATGGGAATTGCGTTGCGGTCTACGTGCTGGACAAAGAAACAGGGACTTGGAAGCGCCACTTTCTGGACATCTACAGCGAACCCAATGAGTTGGGTGAAAGCCCCGGCCACTCGGTCGTTTGCGCGGACTTCGATGGCGATGGGGTCGATGAATTTCTGATCGGTCTCAGAGGTCCCGATCCTTGGCAGGGCGTAGTTTACTACAAGCCGCTAGATCTTCAGGCTGGACTGTTTGCTAAATGGAAGATCAGCAATGAATCGGTTGCCCGTATTGCAGTGGGTCAGTTTTCCAACTCCGGCAGGCCCGACTTCGTAACGATCGGCTACTCGATCAAGAACTATTTCGAAGCCGCAAATCCAAAGGTGATCGTGTATCATAATCAGATCAGTGGACCGTCGATGCAACAAAGCGGCTCCGCCATGGCGGAGTGACTCGGCACACCTCAAGCACAGCCCGCCGACATTACCGAGCCATACGAAGATATCGCAGAACGTGCGAAAACGCGGCTCCTTGGCTGATGTGGTGATGTGGTGATGTGGTGGCACTGACCAAGCCCGACCGACTATGGCAACTTGCGCTCTCAAACTGGTCCAAGCCACGTGCGCAAGCACCACGAACGCGCGGTTGCTACCGATAGCGTGCTGATTGCCGGCAGGAATTGATGTTGTCTGGCGCAACCTAAGGGGAGGTCTTGAGCGTTCCGGATCATCATTTCCTCATCTGGTAGGCACCCATCGGATTCGGAGGTCCGGGGGCACGAAAATCGCGTCGGTACTTCGTCGGTGTTCGACCAGTTCTTTCGCGAAACTTGCGGGCGAGGTGGGCCGCATCGTGGAAGCCGCAACGTTCCGCGATGGCAGCCATGGGCAGGTCAGTCTGAGCCAGCAAGGTTGTAGCCCGACCGACGCGTATGCGGGTGACGTAGGAGCTGATCGACAGGCCCGTGCTACGTTTGAAGAGCCGCTGCAATTGGCTTTCTGAAACATGCGCCAAAGCGCGGAGCGGGCCAAGGCGGACCGGCTTCTCCAGATGATCATGCAGATGCGACAGCACGGCCTCCATCCGCCGCCGGTCGCGCTGCGGCTCGCGGAGATCCTTCATTGGAGTTGAGAGAGTCCGTCGATCCGTCAGCCGCGCCAGTTCCAGCAAGAGCCCAGACAGGCCTATCAGCCTTGGGAGGGCACCTACGCCATCCCGTCGAACACCGGCATCGTCGTGAACGCGACCTCCCTCGGCCTTTATCCCGACGTGGAATGCACGCCGAATATCGACCACGGTAGCCTGCGCTCGGAGATGATCGTCGCCGACGGCATTCACAACCCACCGCATACGAAATTGTTACAGGCGGCGCAGGAGCGCGGATGCAATACAGTCGATGGGCTGGGAATGCTCGTTGGCTAGGGGGTGATTGGATTAAAGTACTGGACTGGCGTTGACGCGGATCTGGCTGTCATGCGCCAAGCGCTGCTGGACCTGGACCTCTGAAGACGGGATAACCCGCGCGGCCTCAAAACGGGAAAGAGGAACTCACGTTTAAAATGTGAGTTCGTCATATTCATCTCGAAGACACCCGGGTGTTTGGACCCTAAGTTCACGTCCGAGAGAACGAGACAGAGTGATATGTGCGATCATACCAGAGTAGCGGGCGTTTATCCCGTGCCCCATCTACCCCGATAATTTGTCCCATGAAAAGGGTATGATCATCCATCGGCATCGCCTTCTCCAGAACACAATCGAACGCGACCACAGCACCCAGGAGGTGTGGCTGACCAGACGGCCATTGTGTCCAGTCCCCCTCTGCATATCTGTCGTGCACCTCTCCCTTGCCGGCGAAGGCATCAGCGATCTTCTCCTGTCCCTCAGCCAGCATGGCGAGCGAAAATCTTCCAGCGGCGCCGATCACATCAGCCAATCGGCTGCGAGATTTGATCGAAATCATCACTGTCGAATGATCGGCGGAAAGCGGAAACATCGCGGTGAGCGTCCGGCCAGGACATTCACGCGCCCCATGAGCATTTACAACCCAAACGGAAGAAGCTATCCGCGCCATCGCTTCGACGAATTGCGTCCGCGCAACAGCGCATTTCACCGTCGTCGTGTCGAAGGCATTTGAAGTCGAGCAGCCATCCTCCGCCACGCCCCATAGCGATTGCCCCTCCAGCCGGGCATTATCCATAACGCATATCCTCCAGAATGGCGACGCCCGCACGCAGGGCCAGCGCGGCCATGGTCAATGTCGAATTCACGGTTCCTGCCGCTGCCATTGCGCCCCCTGTGGCGAGGAACAGATTCTCGTGATCGTGGGTTCGACACCAGCCATCGACGACGGAGTCGGCGGGATCATCGCCCATGATCGTCCCGCCGGTGATGTGATTGTTCGGGGTAAAATAGGAGGTCATCTCGATCTCGGTCGCCCCCATCGCCTCTGCGATCCGGTTCAGGTGTTCTCTAGATTTCACCGCCGATTTACGAACATACTCCCCGACATCATAGGTCACTTCGGGATGTGGAATACCCAAGGCATCGCGGCGGTTTTTCGACAAGCGCAGCCGGTTGTCGGGATGGGCAAGCGTCTCGTGATTGACATAGATGTCAACACCATGCGCAGAGCGGCGGCGGATTTCCTCGTCAAGCTTCCGTCCCACCAGCCCCATTGAGAGCGCCTTCATCCCCGCACGCGATGTCTGAGCGGTATTGTTGTACCCGATCTGGATCGCTGAATAGTCCGAACGGAACGGACCATCCCGGAAGTTGGTGATCGAACTCATCTGAACCGATCCGCCACCAGCCCAGACCGGCTCGGCCGATTGGAAGCTCATCGCGATACCCGGATGGTCCATCATGTTGCGGCCGACCTGGTCGGAAGAGTTGGCGATGCCGCCAGGATTGCGGTCGTTCGCGGCGAGCAGCAAGAGCTTCGGCGTCTCGATGCCGTTGGCGGCAATGACGAAGGTCTTGGCGGTCACACGGTGCGACTGCCTGTCCGGATCGTAGAAATTCAGTGCGACGATCCGGTTTTTCTCATCCGTCTCAATCCCATAGACGACAGCGTTTTCGACAACCTTCGCACCGAGTGCTTCAGCTTTGTGAATCGAGAGGATGCCACTGTACATCGCTCCGATCGGGCAAATCGGCATACAGTTGTTGTTGCCAACACATTGCGGGCGCCCGTCATAAGGCCGGCTGTTGCGCGCTTGTGGGACAGGTGTGTTCTCATATCCAAGCGGCTTGACGATCTCAGTGAACTTGCGGTCGCCCGGACCGTAAGGCATTGAATCCATCGGCCAAGGTTGCTTGCGCGGCGCGGAGGGCACGATCTCCATGCCATTGGGGCCCTTCACGCCCATCTCCAGCTCGGCCTCGTAGTAGTAGGCTTCGAGATCATCATAGGAGACGGCATAGTCACGCCCCACCCCATAGGTGGATTGCAGCTTGAAGTCGTTCGGCAAATACCGCCAGCTTGAGGCCGCCCAATGCCAGGTGGTCCCGCCGACGCCCTTGATGATCCCCTGCTTGTAGGCAGACGCATCCGGCCCCTTTGCGATCAGATAGCCGTTGTCGGGAAAGAAATTGGTATGGGGTGCCCAGGGCGCCACTGGATATGGGGTCGCATAGTCATATTCGGCTTTGTTGGCCGGTGGCATGTGACGCCAGTTTTCGACGATCTGCGCCCGATCATAGCGCGGCCCTGCATCCAGCACTAACACATCGAGGCCCTGCTTTGCCAGCTTGTGTGCAAGCAGTCCGCCGCAGATACCGGCTCCGACGATTGCCACGTCAGCTGAGAGAAATTTACCCACCATAGTGTATCTACCTTTCAGATATTTCGTGAGCGAAGGCGCAGACGCCGCAAAACGACCGCCACCAGAGCAATTGCAATCATGAGGAACAGCGCGGTGGCGCCATAAAGAATGCTCGGTGCGGCAAGCCGGGCGATCAAAGGCCGGGCGCCACCGCTGCGGACTTGCCCGACCTGGGCATCGGTCACACGGGTCTGCCCCAGCCCAAAGCGGGCGACGACATAAGTCGAAATGGCCGCAACCTGTTGGTCGCTGAGCCTCTGGACCGGAGAATGTGTCCCAAATCCCGGCATCAGAATCTCGCGGCCCTGTGTTTCGCGGTCGACCCCATACAAGATGGTTGCGACCAGGTTCGTCGGGTTCGGTGAAGTGACCGTGCCAATACCAACGAGCGGCGGATAATAGCCATCGGGCGTGCCGCCGCCGTCCGTCTGATGACAACTGGCACAGACCGCATCATAAAGAAGGGCTCCATCGGTGATGCCTGCGATTTCGGTCTGGTCGCGGCGCCCATTCACCAAGTCCAGCTCGAATGCGGCTGGTACAGGCTTCGCACCAGTCTTGTTCTCGGCGTCCGCCGCCTCACTCTGAGCTGAAGTGGGGACGCTTCGCAGATAGTTGACGATCGAGGTAATGTCGGTGTGGGTAAGGTGCTGGAAGCTGTGTTCGATCGCTTCGGCCATCGGACCTGCAGCGCGGTCCTGCGGCGCTATGCCCGTTTTCAGATAGGCCTCAAGGTCGTCGTCAGACCAGCCCCCAATACCTTGCGAAGAGTTGGTGATATCCGGTGCATACCAGGGACCGACTGCCCCGCCCCGCAGGTAGCGGGAGGGATCGGTTCCAAGTGTCAGCGTGCGCGGGGAATGGCATTCCGCACAATGCGCGAGCCCATCGACAAGATACCGTCCGCGTTCGAGTGACTCGTCCTCTGGTGTCCCGGTTTGCGAAACCGGCTCGGCGTTCAGATTGAGGGTTTTCCACGGGCCAAGCGCCGCCCTCATGGAAAAAGGAAACGGTAGATGCGTTTCCGGCGCGCTCCGTTCCACCGGGGCAACGGTTTGCATGAGATAATCGTAGAGATCTGAGATGTCCTGATCCGACAGGCGCCCATAAGAGGTGTAGGGCATGGCAGGGTAAAGGTTCGCGCCATCCTTGCGCACGCCTTCGCGCAGCGCCCGGGCAAACTCCGCGCGCGAATAGGTCCCGATCCCATGACTGAGCGAGGGCGTGATATTGGTCGAATAGATCGGCCCAAAGGGTGACAGCACGGGATAGCCACCTGCGAAAGGCGTCCCTTCCCGACCGTTCGTATGACAGGCCGCGCAGTCGGCCGCGATGGCAAGGTAGCGACCACGTGCAATCGAGCTGTCAGCGGCTTCTACACTCGCGGAAACATCGGAAGTTTCGGCAATTGACCCGGCGGGGCTCAAGAGCGCAAAGGCCAACAAAAGAAGTCCGATGGCGAGGGAATACTGTGTGTGTTTTTGTTGTTTTGGCGCCATCAAAGGGCCTCTTCGCGTTAGAGTTTGGAAAGCGGAAATACGTCGCATTGCTCAGAACTCGGGCATATGTGCGAGTGGCGGTGGAGCGGCTGTCCAGTAATTCGGACCGCTCCGTGCAAAGGTCGGGATGATCACACCGTCGCGGGCGGGCTGATACATCAGCGCCTTTTCATAGGCATAGACTGGGGCGTTGCTTCCCTCCTCGGTCACACCGGAATACCAGGCGCGCACGACTCTCAGCAGCGTGTCATGCAGTACGGTCCCTCTGAGATGCTCTTCCATGGTATCAACATCAGGGAGAGAGCCGTCTTCGACCATGCCGCCTAGCACTGCAAGTTTGTCGAGGAATGCCGGATCCCGCTCAGCAAGAGCCGAAAGCAGGGCGCTCCCGACATCGCCATCAAGACTCACGTGGCCTGTGGCGAATTTCGAGAACGCCATGAAGCTGTTCAGAGTTTGTGGCACCGCCACGGTTTCCGCCCGCGCTGCGAGGCTGGAGAACCCAGTCGGACCCAATAATGCTGTCGCGAACACCGAAACGCTCGAGAGCAGAAGGAGCCGACGCCGACTGACGGCCGGCCCGGAGGTGAGAGTCACTGCATGCATTTCGTCAGTCATTTACCGGGCTCCGCTGCTGAAACATGATTTTGGTTGGAGGAAGGGAAATCCATCGTCGCGACGACCTTTCCGGGATTTAGCTTGCGTCGTTTCAACCGGCCGAGTGTCCGGGGGATATCGGCAAAGCTGACCATGTCGGCAATCGTCACCCCGACCTCTCCACGATCGACCATGGCAAATAGGCTTGTCAACATTAATCCAAGGTCTGCCAGGTCCGTCTCATCCCCGTAGCGGTATGCGGCGCCGAGCGCGACTTCATGGAGGCTGATACCGCGTTCAAACCAGCGAAGCCGCGAGAAGTCCGGGAAAGCGACAATGCTTGCCAAGCCACCATTAAAGGCAATCAGATCAAGGACATCATTCGGATTGTCCGGGCCGATCGTGTCGATGACAAGATCGGCCCGATGCCCATTTGTTGAAGCCTTGAGCTGTGCGAGTAGATCGGGCCCGGGCGCGAGGACCGTGTGGGCGCCAAGTGCGCGCGCCATGTCGGCGCGATCAGTTCGCGCAACGGCGATCACGTGATGCCCTGCAGCCTTCGCTATCTGAACGGCAAGGCCCCCGACACCGCCACTCACTCCGAAAACCAGCACAACCTGGGGTCGCTCAGGGAGCTTGCGATGTAGGATTTGATAAGCCGTCACTCCCGCAGTTGGCAAAGCTGCAGCAATCTCGAAACTCATGCCATCTGGAATGGCTGCCAGGGTCTCAGCTCTTGCGATCGCAAGTTGAGCAAACCCACCGCGTCGCCAGGGATCCCCGAAAAATGCGACTCGTTGTCCCGGCTTCCACTTGCTCACGGCCTCGCCAACTGCCTCGACAGTGCCAGCGACATCGACGCCCAGAACATGCGGCCAGACTGCGATTCCGTCTCCGGCCTCAGCGAATTTGTAATCGACCGGATTGAGACCCGCGGCCTGAACCCGAACCAGGACTTCTCCCGGCGCAGGGCGCGGAATGGGCAGCGTACCAAATCTCAACGTGTCCAATGGCCCTGGGCGGTCGAGCAAGATCGCCTGCATCGTCGTGTCGCTCATGCGGCACCCTCCGAATTTGTGTAGATGAAGTCGCGGCGAAACGGATAATCGGACTGGCTACCGCGCAGCTCTGTGTGATCCGGATCGCCACTGGGACGCGTCGCGAGGATTTGGTGAATCGAGATCCAGTTTTTCTCGAAAGCCAACGCGCACCCTGCCAGATAGAGCCGATACGCCCTCAGAATTGCCGGTCCCCTGTCCGGGCCGGCCGTCTCCGTCAGAACCCGTTCAGCCTCGGGGAGCCGGGCTTCGAGCGCATCCGACCAATCCCAGAGCGTCCGCGCATAGTGTGGGCGCAGGTTCTCCACATCGACGGGTTCCAGTCCCGCCGTGCTTACCTCGCGCACCGCCGCACTGACATGCACCAACTCACCGCCCGGGAAGATGTAGCGCTCGATGAAGTCGCCGAGCCCGCCGCCGATCTGCGCCCCATCCAGTCCGGAAGAGGTGATCCCATGATTGAGCAAGAGACCGCCGGGTCTCAGCAGGCGATGCAACGTTCCAAAATAGGTTGGCATATTGGCCGTGCCGACATGCTCGAACATCCCTACCGATGCGATCTTGTCGAATGGCCTTTGAGACCCGAGATCGCGATAGTCCAGAAGATCCATCCGGACGCGGTGCGCAAGCCCCTTTTCGGCGATCAGCCGGTTGACATATGCATGCTGGTTTCGAGACAGCGTGATCCCCTGTGCCTCGACGCCATAATTTTCTGCGGCCCAAAGCAACAACCCACCCCATCCCGCGCCTATGTCCAGAAAACGCTCTTCGCGTTGAAGGTCGAGCTTGCGGCAGATGAGGTCGAGCTTGGCCTCCTGTGCCTTGTCCAGTTGTGTTGAAGCCGACGGATAATATGCGCAGGAATAGACCCGGCGCGGATCGAGCCAGAGTGCGTAGAAGTCGTCAGAAACGTCATAGTGAAAGGCGATTTGCGCAGCGTCTCGCCTCCGGCTGTGATGCAAACGTGAGGATATCCGCGCCAATCCCCTGTGCCACCACGATGGAGGCGCACCGATGTTCTGCGACGGAAGAAGACCCACGACAGCCGCCATAATATCGCGCATCGATCCCTCGACAACGGCACGCCCTTCGACCACTGCCTCTCCAATGGTCCCAAGTTGGCCAGCGGCCAGGGCTGCCAGATCACGGCTGCTCTGCAGCTTGAGTTGTATTGGCGCAGTCCTCTCACCCAGCAGTGTGCCGGAGGGGAGAACAAGTGACACCGGTTGTGCCAGTGCATCGAGCTTTCGTTGGATATGTGCTGTTGCAGGTGTCATGTCTTAGCCATCAAACTTGATCATCGTGGGTCGCGCGGGGCCGGCCGGACCAATAAATAGGTCCCGGCCGCCCGCAAGGCGGCCAGGCACGTGCTGTCAGTCCCAGCCGGGGGCCAGGCCCTCGGGGCTGACGAGACGTCCGCCGGGAACCGCGAGCGCGGAGATCACCGCCATGTCATCGGCGTTCAACGAAAAATCGAAGATTGCCAAGTTCTCGGCGGCGCGTTTCTCACTGACCGTTTTGGACAGCGCGACGACGCCATTCTGCTGAACAAGCCAGCGCAGCACGATCTGGGCCACTGATCTGTTATGCCGAGCCGCGATATCCTTCAGGACCTCGTCCTCGAACACCTTGCCGTCCGCCATGCCGTAATAGGCGGTCACGCTGAGCCCGGCCTCGCAGGCAGCTTCGATGACCTTCGTTTGGTTCAGATATGGGTGGTACTCGATCTGATTGGTCACCAGCGGCGCATCGGATAGCCTGATCGCCTCTGCCATGAGCGCGGTGTTGAAGTTCGACACGCCGATATGGCGTACCTTCCCCGCCTGTCGCACTTCATTGAGTGCATCGACCTGCTCTGCCAGTGGCACGGCCTGGTTTGGCCAATGCAGTAAGAGCAGATCGACATGGTCCGTTTTCAGCTTCTTCAGACTTTCGTCCACCGAAGCGATGAAAGCATCATGCGGATAGTTTTCGACCCAGACCTTCGTGGTGAGGAAGATTTCACCGCGGGCGACGCCCGATGCAGCGAGGCCCTCACCGACCTCCGCCTCGTTGCCATAGATCTGGGCGGTATCTATATGGCGGTAGCCGAGGCCGAGCACATGTTTGACCATGCGCCGGGTGTCGGCCCCCGACATGCGAAAGGTGCCAAACCCAAGGGCCGGAATACCGGCGCCATTTGCGCTAACGTCCTGATAGGAGAGAGATGTTTGTGTCATAAGTCAGTCTTTCAATCGATTTTCGTCAGGCAGCTCTGGTCTTGGTGTCCGCGCTGCGAAGCTGCGGCAGCACATCAAGGGCAAGCTCCTCAATGACCTCCGGCAACGGACGGCGGGACGGTCGCAACAAGACGGCCAGGTGATCGACACCCACGTCCTGAAGGCGCGCCATATGGTCGATGAAACTGTTGCGGCCCAGACGCGCCCCGAAGCGGCGCGGCGTTGCGACCTCGTCAGGATCGTCGGCAAGATCGAGATGGAAGGCACTGATGAATGCCCCCCTGTCCTGCCCCGCCGCAGTGCGCCGGGATCGGAAGTCTGCGGCCTGCGACGCCATTCGGTCCAAATCGCCAGGATAGACGAAGCGCCCGTTCATGTTCCCGGCGATCCAGTCATTCGATTGCTGGCCGTTCCCCGCGATCACCATCGGGATGCGATTGCCAGTTGGCTTTGGCAAAAGGTCGTACTCAGACACGCTTCCGCCATCTCCAAGAGGCAGGCCGTCGTCCTTCCAGGCCGCGCGCAGATAGTCGACACCTTTGCGGAAGGTCTCGCCTCGCGCCTCGAAATCGAGGCCAAGCAAAGGATACTCGACGGGCCGGTCACCCGATGCGAGCCCGAGGATCAGGCGGCCGCCGGACAATTGGTCCACCGAAGCCGCCGCCTTTGCCACCATCATCGGATGACGCAGCGGCAGCACGATGGCTGCAGTGCCCAGAGCCACATTCTTCGTCGCAGCGGCAAGATAGCCGAGATTCACGAAGGGATCGTAGACCGAGCCGGCATCGCCGAAGTTACGCGGATCGAAGACCGGGACATCACGCATCCAGAGTGCAGCGAACCGGGCATCGTCGATCTGACGGACAAGTTCGGGGTAGTGTGTGAGGTCCGGGACGCCGTAAGGACGCCCCTCCTCCCGCCGGCGGGCATCTCCCGCCGGTGACCAGTCGTTGTCGAGGGGAAGTTCAATGCCGAGGGTGATCTCGCCTGGCCTGGCAATCAGGTCCATCGCGGAGTTCTGTGTATTGGACATCGTATTTTCCTTATTCGAAATGCGCGGTGGCATAGTTGGTGCGGCTGTCGAGAACACCGCTCCAGTAGGTCAGGACCAGGGCACCGGCGACCATGATCGCGCCGACCCACGGGGTAGCATCGAGACCGAAACCGGGAGCTTCGACGACCACGCCACCGATCCAGGCCCCGGCTGCAATGCCGAGATTGAAAGCCGCAATGTTGAGTGCGGATGCCGTATCGACGGCACCGGGACGGTGCTCTTTGGCGAGTTGCACCACATAGAGCTGAAGTCCGGGAACGTTGGCGAACTGGAGGAAGCCGAGCAACGCGAGTGTCACCAGGGCAGCGATCGGATTGACTGCGGTAAAGGTAAAGACCACGAGGACAATGGCCTGAGCCAGGAACAATCCGGTCAAAGCCTTCACCGGGTTCTTGTTGGCGATCTTGCCGCCAGAAAGGTTCCCAAGCGCGATCGCAGCACCATAGAGCACCAGGATCAGACTGACGGACGAGGCCTGGAAGCCGGTAATTTGCTCCAGGATGGGCGACAGATAGGTGAAGGTCACGAAGGTACCGCCATAGCCGAGCGCGGTCATCGCAAAGACGAGCAGCAACCGTCCGGACCCCAGCACGCGGATCTGATCCATGATCGAAGCCGGCGGGGCCTTGGCGATCTTGTTCGGCAGGAGTGCTGCAATGCCAAGAAGGGCAATGGCGCCGAGGATGGTGACAGCCCAGAAGGTCGCACGCCAGTCAAAGATCTGGCCGATCCAGGTTCCAAGCGGCACACCGGTCACAATGGCCACGGTCAGCCCCATGAACATCAATGCAATTGCGGAGGCACGCCGGTCTTCCGGCACAAGGTCAGCCGCAATTGTCGAGCCCACCGAGAAAAAGACCCCGTGTGCGAAGGCCGCAAGCACGCGTCCGGCCAGAAGAAGGCCAAAGGTTGCGCTCATGGCGGACAGAACATTGCCTGCGATGAAGAGCAGCATGAGGATAATGAGGAGCGGTTTGCGCTCCATACGACCGGTGAGCGCGGTGAGGATCGGCGCGCCAAACGTCACACCAAGCGCATAGATGGAAACGATCAGCCCGGCGACGGGCAAGGAAACAGAGAAATCGTCAGCAATGATCGGCAAGAGGCCGACACTGACGAACTCCGTCGTCCCGATCGCATAGGCTGCGATCGTCAAGGCAAAGAGGGCAATGGGCATAGGGCATCCTTTCTCCGGCGACATGAATGTCCTTGGCCGGATTGAAACGGGTCAGAGTTAGAGTTCTTACTGACCGCAGGATGCGCCAAAATTACTTTTGAATGAATACGGGCATTAATACAAATACCTATGAACAAACTTCACATATGGTGATCCATCTTGCTGCGTGGTCCGCCGCAATCGTCCAAGCAGGCCTGACACAGGTTGCTCACACCGCAAAGATGTCCGAAAGGGCCGCGCGCATCGGAGCGGCTTCAACCTGCATTCCAGTCCAGAACGCAATGCCGGCGATCCCCTGGTTGACCAGCATCCCGAGCCCATCAAGCGTTTGACAGCCTCGCATCCCGGCCGATTTCAGAAAGGCGGTCCGGGGCGGATTGGGAATGACATCCGCAACCACCATCGACGCGGACAGGCTCTGAAAGTCGAACGCAGGGCTTGCCTCGACATCTGGATAGAGACCGACTGGCGTGGCATTGACGACAATATCGGTGCCATCAGGAACCGAGACATCGCCGGACCATTGCAAAAATTCGGCACAGGCAGGCGTCTTGGCATCAATATGTTCTGCAAGTTCGGCGCCGCGATCATTGCGATTCGCGATGGCAATATGGGCAGCCCCGGCCAACGCGAGCTCGATCGCAATTGCTCGGGCAGCCCCTCCGGCGCCCAGGACGAGGACTTTCTTTCCGACCGGATCCGTGACGGTCTGGAGTGATGCGAGGAAGCCTTTCCCATCGGTGTTTTCACCAATCAGCTCGCCATCCCGGATCGCCACACAGTTGACAGCGCCGATCAGACGGGCGGCATCAGTCAACTGATCGAGATGCTCTATGACCGCGACCTTGTGCGGGATCGAACAATTGAACCCGATCCATCTCATCGCCCTCGCTCCGCGCACAGCCTCGCGAAGATCTTCGGGCTGGACCTCACAATTGATATAGCGTGCTGCGATTCCGTGGTGGCGGTAGGCGGCTTCAATCATTGCCACGGTCGGGTTCTCGGCGGCGGGCGTTGAAAACGACCCGGTCAATTGGTCAAGAAACATGTTGGACGCTGACATGGGGAACTCCGTAGGTCTTTGGCTGGGATATCGGACTGTGGCAACGCCCATCCCGGTGCCCACAAGGGCGTACCGCCACAACTTGACTTGAGAATATTATGACGTAATAGTTTCGTCTATAATGAATAATTTTCACAGGCTGTGATGATGGATCATAGAAGCGGAGAAATGAACGTCTTCGTGGCCGTCGCGGAGACTGGCAGCTTCTCCGCCGCCGGACGCAAGGTCGGGCTGACGCCCTCGGCCGTCAGCAAGCTCATCGGTCGGGTCGAGGATCGCCTTGGCGTGGCACTTTTCGCCCGTTCAACGCGGATGCTGCAATTGACCTCCGAGGGGACGCTCTATCTCGAACGGATCAAACGCATCCTGGCCGACATTGATGAAGCGGAGCGGCTCATTTCGAACGGAGCAGGAGCCGTCCCCAAGGGGCGGTTAAGGATCAGCGCATCCGTCGCCTTCGGCGAATGTTGTATTCTGCCGTTGGCCCCGCAATTTCTAGCGCTCTACCCGCAGGTCGAACTGGACATCTCGCTGACCGACGCCGTTGTGGATCTCGTCGACGACCGCACCGATATCGCCCTGCGCTCGGGGCCGTTACGGGACTCCGCCCTCAAGGCCCGGAAATTACTGGAATCCGGTCGCGTGATTGTAGCGTCGCCCGACTATCTCAAACGTGTCGGCGCCCCGACAACGCCACACGATCTGACCGCGCATAATTGTCTTCGCTTCAACTTTCGTCGCAGCTTGGACGAATGGCCGTTTCGGGATCCGACCAGCGGGGAGCCCTACAGCCTTGCCGTGACCGGCAATGCACATGGCAACAACGGCGTCATCTTGCGCCAGCTCGCGTTGCAGGGTGTCGGACTGGCCCGTTTGGGCCGCTTTCATGTGGCCGACGACATTGCCAGCGGACGGCTGGTTCCCGTTCTCGAAAGCCACAACCCCGGCGACATCGAGATGTTTCATGCGGTCTATGTCGGCCATGAAAACCTCGCAGTGCGGACACGCGCCTATATCGACTTTCTTGTCGAAGCCGTCCGCAGGGACGAAACAAAATTGGACCGCAGGTCATGATCCAGTCCATCGAACGCGCCGTCGCCATCCTTGAGATTATCGCACGCGAAGGTGGCGCGACATCTCTCAAGCACATTTCGGAGCAGGCCGGTCTCGGCAAGACAACCGCCCACAATATTCTCAAGACGCTGGACGAGCTAGGCTATGTCCGCCGCCGCGTCGGCGACACCCGCTATCACCTTGGCGGGCGCATCCTGAACCTTGCCCGGATCGCCGGCGACGACAGCGCGCTGCGCACCCGGCTACGTCCGGTGCTGGACTCCATCGCGAAGAAGACCGGCGAGACGGTCTATCTCGCGGTTCCGAGCGGTGACGAGACCTACTATCTTGATGCCATAGAATCCAGTCAACAGCTCAAGACCGCATGTCCTGTCGAGGTCAGGGAGAGATTGGAAGGATCGGCGATCGGTCTTGTCTTCCTCGCATTTATGCCGGGCCTTGGGAAACGCGTATTGGCGACCCGAGCGGATGCGCTCGGGCCGGACATCCTCTCGCAGATCGACGCCGTTGCAAGAACCGGCTACGCGCTCGACCTCGAAAACCACCAACCGGGGCTCCACTGCGTTGCCGTGCCCTGGCGCGAGAACGGAGAAGTGCGTGCTGCGATCGGTCTGAGCGGACCGATGACCCGGCTGACGAAAGACAAGTTGAAAGACGCCGCCTGGATGATGATGAAGGAGGCAGAAAAGATTCAATGATGCAGCAAAACCAATCCACCGCCTCGGAAATCCGCCTTGTCGCCATTGTTCAGGCGAAGCCGGGTCACGAACAAGCCGTGGCCGACATCCTCGAGCAAGCGGTCGAGCCAAGCAGAAACGAAATCGGATGCCTTGAATACACGCTCCATCAGGATCGGGAAGGTGCTGGTCGTTTCGTTTTTGTCGAATGCTGGGCCGATGCCGATGCGCTGGCGGCGCACGAGCGGACGGCCCATTTCCTGCGTCTTGGAGAGGTCTTACCACCCCATGTTGAAGGCCCCGCGCATGTTCTGCGGCTCCGACGCTTCGACTAGGTTGCCGGTGCACAGCCCTGCCTGCATCGGCTGATAAGTCGCCCTGCCAGAGAGGGTGACCGAGCGTGGTCACTTCCAGTATTCATCATTATTGAATTTATGTCGTTCTAAGAAATAGATTGTTCCGTTTTCAGCTTTCCTGAATATTGTTCTGGCTTCCTTCAACTCAACGAGAGGAAGCTCCTCATGACCTCCGAAATCGCTCAAACAGTGATCGCAACCGCGCAGGCCAAAGCGGCCGAAGGCGGTTTTGCCGTCTGCGTTACGGTTCTCGATACCGCGGCCCATCTCGTGGCGTTCCATCGCATGGACGGCGCGATGCTCGGCCCCATCGACGTCAGCCAGAAGAAGGCCCGCACCGCAGCGCTATTCCAGACCGACAGTCTTCAGCTCGGGCAGGCTGCGCAGCCGGGCGGCGCAATCTATACGTTGGAAAACACCAATGGCGGGCTGATCAGCTTCGGCGGCGGCGTCGTTCTGCGTGACAAGAATGGCGCGTTCGTCGGCGCCGTCGGTGTGGCCGGCGCAACGGTCGAGGCCGATGAAGACATCGCTCAGGCGGCCGCTGCCGCACTCAAAGCATAAGGAGGAGGGCTGACATGCCACTTGGTCTCCTCGCATTGGCGGTGTCGGCCTTCGCCATCGGCACCACCGAATTCGTCATTGTCGGCCTGATCCCGGAAATGGCCCGAGATCTCGCCGTCTCCATTCCCACCGCAGGGTTGCTCGTCAGCCTCTATGCCCTCTCCATCACGCTCGGCGCGCCGACCGTGACGGCACTCACCGGCAATATTCCGCGCCGGGCGCTGGCCATCGGATTGATGGTGATCTTCACGATCGGTAACCTCATCGCCGCCTTCGCCCCGGGATATGGGGTGCTGTTGGCTGGCCGGATCGTGACAGGTGTTGCCCATGGCGTCTTCTTCTCGATTGGCGCGACGGTCGCGACATCGCTGGTCGACAAGTCCAAGGGCGCGCGCGCCGTTTCGCTCATGTTCGCAGGCCTCACGGTCGCGATGGTGATCGGCGTGCCGTTCGGCGCCTTTGTCGGACAGCATCTGGGCTGGCGTGCGCCCTTCCTCGCCGTGTCAGCGCTCGGGGGGATCAGCGTGCTGGGTCTGGTTGCACTCCTGCCAAAGGACATCCGCCACATTGCGCCCGAAGGTTTGCTGTCTCAATTGAAGCTGCTCGGACGACCGCGCCTGCTTGCGATGTACCTAGTCACCACCTTCGGCTTTGGTGCCTCCTTCGTGGTCTTCACCTATCTGACACCCTTGATGACGGAGGTAACCGGCGTCAGCGAAACCACAGTCAGCCTAGCGCTGGTTGCGTTCGGCGTCGCGACCTTCCTGGGTAACCTTCTGGGCGGCTGGACATCCGACACGTTTGGCACGGAACAGGCACTAACCATCAAGATTGCCGGCCTGATCGTCTCCCTGATCGCCCTTCCCTTCACGGCTCCGATACCGGTGCTGATGTTCATCAACCTCTTCGTCTGGGGCATATTCACCTTCGCGATCTCGCCCATCGTCCAGTCCGGTGTCGTGACGATCGCGGAAGAGGAAGCACCCAATGCCGTCGGCACAGCCTCCGGGTTCAATATCGCCGCCTTCAATCTCGGCATTTCGGGGGCGTCTTTCATTGGTGGCCTCATCATCGAGAGAGCCGGCGTGCTGGCGACACCATGGGCCGCGATCGGATCAGCCGTCATTGCCTTGGTCATCGTCTTCTGGCTGCACCGGCACAAACGTCTCAATGTGCAGCAAGCATGACGGCCGTATGGGGTTGCCGAACCCTGGCGGCGGAAAAAGAAGCCGGGAAGCAACGAAAGTTGCTTCCCGGCCAAGAGGCAATCAAACGTCAGACTGGGAGCGCAAATCAGATTCGTTAGAGCTACGCCACCTTCGCTACTTTGTGGCGGCAACCGAGCATGGAAGTTTCCGAAAGGCCGCGATCGCGCTTGGGATCAAGCAGTCGACAGTTAGCCGACGCATTCGGGATCTCGAAGATCGGCTAGGCGCCTCCCTTTTTCAGCGACGGGCCACGGGCGTCACCTTGACCCAGGCGGGAGGCCAGTTCTGGCGTCGCCCACGGATGGCCCTGCAAAATGTCAGCGAAGGCGCCTGCGATGTCGCGGCCTTAGGTAGATCGGAGAAAGGCCGGGTCAGGATCGGAATTTTCTCTTCGCTGGCCTCAGGTTTTCTCCGTGACCTTCTCGATGCCTTTGACCGAGCGCATTCCGGCGTCTCCATCGAGTTGGTCAATGGCAACCCTGCAGAACATATTGCCTCCGTACGTCAGCTCCAGCTCGACGTTGCCTTCATTACCGGGACCTCGGCATGGGCTGGCTGTGATACCGCCCATCTTTGGACCGAGCGCGTATTTCTGGCGCTCCCCTCCGGGCATTCGCTGGCGCAGATCCATGAGATCGAGTGGGCACAGGTTGTAGGAGAGCGCTTCATCGTCAGCAATTCCGCTCCGGGACCAGAAATTCACGACTATCTCGTGCAACGCCTCGCGGATCTCGGTCGTCACCCGGAGATTGAGGCCCAGGCCGTTGGCCGGGACGATCTCATGACGCTGGTCGCGATTGGCCGAGGTCTGACCCTCACCAGCGAAGCAACCACCGCCGCACGGTTTCCTGGTGTGCTCTTTCGACCAATCCACGGCGAAGTTCTGCCCTTCAGTGCAGTCTGGTCGCCGCAAAACGACAATCCCGCCTGGCGTCGTCTGCTCAGCATCGCACGTACGATGTCAGATTCCAGTCAAGCATCAGGCCTCAAGCCAGCCGCGCACTCATCGTCGTTGTCCGACGCGCTTTCGCAAAGGCACGGTCGGTCGCAATGAACCTTTCGAGCATCGGCACAATCAATCTGACAGGATCGGTGGGCACTGTCGCTCGTTTCTGGCTCGTCCCCGGCCATCGGACATTCCTGTTTCTAATGGCAGCCGCCATCCTCTGGTTCGGATCAGGCATCGCCACGCCTGCATTAACAATGATCGGAGGTGCTGTCTTTGGGGCAGCATACGTGATGCTCGCAGGTGTCTACCTTGTCTCGGGCGTGCGCGCCTTACCCAAACGCTCGACGACAGGGCAAATGATTGCCTTCCTGACGACCGCCGCCAGCCAATCCACAGGCGCCAGCACCTCGGACTGCTTCTTGGCAATGCAGGTGCAGGCACCGCGACATTAATCTTCGCAACATTCGCGCTTCTGGCCGGATGGGCCCCGCGCTATGCCACCAGATCTGGGGTCGCGGCGCACGACAGTTGCTCCTGACCGGGTCACGAGAAGCGATGGCGGAGGCGAATTGCTGAACTCCACCGTCGCGGCAACGGCTTGTCATCACGCGATGATCGCAGTGACGCGAATTTCCACCCGAATGACCGACCGACCCAGAACTTCGACCCCGACCTGAATACAGACCGGGGCGTGGTCGGGCATGTACCGGATGTGTAACCGGACGACCGTGTCATTCAGATAGGCGACCAGCATGGCCAACACTCAGCGTCATTCTGCCGCCATCACGCCAAAATCGAGCGACATACCTACAGCGGGGAAGCGCCGCCCCATGAGCAGGCCCCGAAAAGGTTCGATATCTGCCTCTACCTGACGGCGATAGTTGGAATTCGGCAGCATCACACCGGCCAAGAACGCCCCCATCCCCATCGACAGACCCACGGCATTCATCAACAGCGCTGCGCAGAGCACGAGCAGCAGCGCACCGGCCAACAGCACCTCTCGGGCCCGAAGCTTTGCCAGTAGGTCAGGGTGTTTCACCCCTTGCAGACCGAGGGGCACTGTGGGCGCTTTGGAATTCGGCGGCATTTCACTCTGAAACCATGTCCCAAATATACTATCGTTTTACCTATTGACTTAGAGTGCGCTCTAAGCCGTAGATCTTCCTGCGTCGTGACGAAAGAAGGGTTCTCATGAAGATTGGCCAACTAGCTAAGCGTTCGGGTTTGTCAGCTCACACCATCCGTTACTATGAGCGGATCGGGCTGCTTCCTTATGCCGGTAGGGACCAATCGGGCCAACGTGACTACGACGCATCGATCCTGATCTGAATAGAGTTTCTCAACCGCCTCAAAACGACCGGGATGCCTATTCGGGAAATGCTGCATTACGCGGCCTTGCGGGAGAGCGGCGTTGGCACGGAGGCGGAGCGAAGCGCTTTGCTCGAACAGCACCGCGAGCGTGTCCGTGCCCACGTGGCTGAGTTGCAAGCCTGCCTTCTCGTCCTCGACACCAAAATTGCCGGATATGCCGGCAAGGAACAGAGGATGAAAGACTATGACGCATCAATCCCCGAACGTCGGCGAAAGCCGACTGGAACGCGGCAAGCGCGCGCTCGCTGAAATCGACGGTGAAGCCGGAAACAATGTTGTTGCGGCCCTGGCAGACATTGCCCCTGATTTCGCGAAATACCTGTTCGAATTTCCGTTTGGCGACATCTACTGCCGACCCGGCTTGGATCTGCGCGCGCGAGAAATCGCCACCATCGCAGCACTCACCGCGATGGGGACTGCGACCCCACAGTTGAAGGTCCACATCGAAGCCGGGCTGAACGTCGGGGTGACCAGGGAAGAGATCACCGAGGTCATCATGCAGATGGCAGTCTATGCCGGCTTTCCTGCAGCGCTCAATGGTCTCTTCGCGGCCAAGGACGTCTTCAATGCCCGGTTCCCCAACCAGACGGAGGATGCGGCATGATAAACACGCTTCGTACTTTGACGGCCGCTGGCGCACTTGCCCTAGCCGTGGTCCCGGCAGTCTCGATCTTTGGGCCGACTTCCGCATATGCGAATCCGGTCACCCCGGAGAAATTATGGGGCGATTTCAGTTCGCCAGTCGGCATGGCCTTCGACTCGACCGGAAATCTTTTCATAGCCGAATGGAGTGCGGGGCGTGTCTCTAGCATCGACCCAACCGGAAACCGCAGCACATTCGCGGATGGGCTCTCCGGTCCCTCGGGTCTGGCAATCGCCGCTGACGGTACAATCTATGTGGCATCCTATTCCGGCGATGAAGTCCATCGTTTCACACCTGAAGGCCAGAGCAGCCTGTACGTGTCGGGACTCGCAACACCGGCCGGCCTGAGCATCGACAGTTCCGGTCGCTTGCTGATCGCTAATCGCCGCACCAACCAGATCCTGACTGTAGCAGCGGACGGCAGTCTAGAGCCAGTGATCAGCGACTTGAGAACTCCGGTTGGCGCCGTCCAAACGCCGGATGGCGGGTACGTCGTCTCCAACATTGGTGGCGGCGTCACGATACTCCGCCCAGATGGGACACGCATCGAGGCCGGGGAGGCGTTCGGGACCCCCGGCCCCGGTGTGGCGATGACGAGCGATGGTCGCGTATTCGTGGTTGATTACGGGGGAACTACCGTTCGGGAGATCCTGCCAAACGGCAGTTCCCGGATTGTCGCAGACGGGCTGCGGAGTCCGGTCGGCTTGGTGGTCGCACCGGACGGGATGTCGCTTCTAACAGCTGCATGGGGCGACGGAGCCGTCTATCGAATCCCACTCGTCGCCGATGAACAGTAGAGGCACCATGTGCCGGGCTTCAAAAGCACCGAATGATCGCCTATGGCTTGTGCCGGGTACACTTGGCGCGTTCCAGCTATGGCAGGGAATCGGATTGCAACAAGGCACATTTTTGGTCGGAGCGCATTTTTGCGGTCCGGCTCGCGGACAATCCCCTGACCGCCCGTGGGGAATTGGCCTGGCACAATTTGGTGGGGCAAGATTTTATCGTCAGCGAGGCTGCACCAGGCCGCATAGTCCATGTACGCATTCTCCGGGAACTCTCCCGTCTCGGAAGCCATACTGAGCCCCAAACGCAGTCGGTGGATCGTGACAACTTATTGTCGCTCGTAGCGATCGGCTAAGGCCAGGCACTGATCAGCAATGCGATGGCCCTGACACGGTTTCCCGGTACCGCTTACCGCTCGATTTCAGGCGAGACCCTCCCGTTCTCGGCGGTATGGTCGCCCCGGAATGATACCCCCGCTCTCAGGCGTCTCCTTTCCACGGCAAGGAAAGCAGCCCAGGTTCTCACGTTGTCGACCTCGAGTTCTGCCTTGCTCGCCGAGCTTTTGCAAACCCGCGATCCGTCGCCATGAACCACTCCAGCATAGGCACGATCAGCCGGACAGGATCACTTACGGGATTCCCCGTCTCCCGCCCTAACACCTCTGCATAAGCGACAAGGTCGCGATGAACGGAAGCCGACAGTTCCACTGTCACCTTCACCGGCTTGTCATCGGGCAATGGCCCAAGCTTCAGTTTCGACATGATCAACCTCCTGCCGGTTCGAATACCAGATCGCGGGTGACGATGATCCTGACCGGGAACCCCGGACGGATGGTCAGGGTAGGCGCGACCTGCAACTGACGCTGGACAATCTGCTGACCGGCCTGGTTGACCGTGTCCACCGCGCCATCGCGGATCGCCTGGACCAGGCGGTCTTCGTCATCGGTGGCGAGATCCGCGCCGATCGCGAGCAGCGTGGACAGACCGGCCGCGCGCATAAGATCCCACCAGTGGTAGTCAACGCCATCCTCGAGGCCGGCATAGCCGCTCGCATCCGCGCCTGGCAGACGTTCGAGAACAATGGATCGACCGCCGGGAAGGATCAGGCGGTTCCAGACCAGCAGCACCCGTCGCTGGCCGAACGTCACGCCGTCATCGTATTGGCCGATGATGCGGGTTCCTTGTGGGATCAACAGCAGCGATCCGCTCGGGCTGTCATAGACATTCTCGGTGACCTGCGCGGCGATCTGGCCCGGGAGATCGGAGCGAATGCCGGTGATGAGCGCGGCCGGAATTACAGCTCCCGCCTGAAGGATGTACGGCGAGGCTGGCGGCTGAATGCGATCCGACGCGACGGTTTGCCGGTCAACCGGACCGTTGAGGAAAGCCGTATGCCGACTCCCCTCAGTTTGCTCGGAGCCACCCAGACCCGGAAGGTTCACGCCAATCCCGGCCGTAGTTGCCCTGCCAGACGCCGTCTGGAAGAAGACACCGCTCAGACGCGCGGTTTCCTCCTCTGCCCTGCGGCGCTCCGCGTCCGGATCGACGGTCGGGCCCGTAAGCGGCGGAGGGCTCACGGGCACTCCCCGCTCCTGCGCATCTAGGATCGGCCGCCCGAGGTCACCGGGCAGTGCGGGTCCCAGAACCGGTCCGGTATAGTCGGACGGCAGCCCTTCCAGGCCGTCCGCTGCCGGTCGATTGTCGATGGAGTAGAGTTCTCCACCTCCCGGCCCGGCCTCACGGGTCTGGAGCGCATAGATCAGAGCACCCCCGATGCCGAACAGCGCGACCGCTCCGGCACCGGCCAGAACCCTGCGCGACAGCCTGGTCACGCGCGGCGGATCGGGGCGCAGACGCATCGGCGCTGCAGGATCGGTGTCACTCATGACGGCCCTCCCCTTCGCACATCCCCCTCCGTCCGCGCATCGGCCTGCCGCTCCTCCATGCGCACGATCCGGACCACCTGCTGGCGGTCTCCTGCTCCCAAACGGAGCTCGGCGGCACCGAAGAGGCGATCCACGATCAGCACGTTCCGATGGATGCGGCTGTTCACGATCTGCGGTTCTCCGTCGGCGCCGAGCACGAAGAGCGGCGGCATCTCGCCCTGGGCGATGCCAGCCGGGAAGACGACATAGACGCGACGGCCATCGTCGAAGACAGAAACCGGGCGCCAGGGCGGGCTTTCCCCCTGGATCTGCAAGCCGTAACGATGATTGCGGGCCGAGGGCGCCGGGATGGTCGGCGCGGTTGCCACGGCCTGCCGCCCACCACGCGGCGCTGCCGGATAAGCCCAGGCGACCGAGGGCATGTAGAGTGCCTCGCGCGCACGCAACTCGATCGTATACACCCGCCTGTCAGTGCTGATCACCAGATTGGTCGAGATGTCGTCCCGCGTCGGTTTGACGAGGATGTGGACGCGGGCGGTGGACCCAGACCCGCTCTCCGTGTCGCCGATGATCCAGCGCGTGGTATCCCCTGCGGCGATCGGACCCGCGCCGGTCAGGCGCTCGCCCGGCTCCAATGCGATGTTGGTGATCTGACCCGGCGCGGCATAGACCTGATAGAGGGCGCCTTCCGACCAGGGATAGATCTGGATGGCATTGTAGTAGCCCTCGCGGCGCGGTTCGATCCGGGCGGCGGCATTGGCGTTTTCGACACGGCCGGTTGGTGTGCCTGTCGCCGCTCCGCCATGCGCCACCGTCCAGACCGGCGGCGTGTGCAAGGGCCGAGGACGTTCCTCGGCAGTCGAGGCGGGCGGAGTGGGCAGCGGCGGCACGGACTCGTCATAGCTGAATTCCGGCACCCGGTTACTGGCACATCCCGCCAGAAACGATGCACAAAGCAGCAAGGCCACCAACGCATGCGCACCGACCATCGGAGACCTGGTTGCATGAACATGAGTTTCAGTCATTGGCTCATCTCCCGCGACCAGGAGATCGCATTGACATAGATTCCGAGGGGATTGGCGCGCAGGCGCTCGGCGCTGCGCGGGGTCTGGATCACGACGGTCAGGATCGCGGTCCAGCGCTCGGTCGTGGAAAGCTGCCCGTTCTCGTAGTGGCGCTCGGTCTAGGCGACACGGAACGATCCCGGCGAGGCCCGGATGACAGAGGACACCTCGACAGCGATCTGTTGGCGACCGACGCGTGCGAACGGATCGTTGGCGCGGGCGAAGTCGTTGAGAGCGGCCGCGCCTCGATCCGTGGTGAACTCGTAGGCGCGCAGCCAGTTCTGCCGCACGATAATCGGGTCGGCGGGGATCGACCGGACCTGCTCGATGAAACGACCGAGATGGAAGGCGATCTGCGGATCGGTCGGCTCGTAGTCGGCGGAGGCCGGAGCGACAGCCTGGGCCTCGCCGAGCGCGTCGACCTGAACGACCCAGGGCACGACGGTGCCACGCGCGGATTGCCAGACCAGGGCGCCGGCAAAACCCGCCGCAAGGATCAGGCTGCCGAAGGCCATGTAGCGCCAGTTGCGGGCCTGAACGCGGGCGGAACCGATGCGCTCGTCCCAGACCTGCGCAGCCCTCTGGTAAGGCGTCTCCGGTTGAGGTGTCTTGCCATAATGCGTGGCGGAACGCCTGAAGAGGTTCATGAGCGGTCCCTTTCGGAGAGATGGACGGAGGAGCCCGAGCCGTGGCTGTCGCCCGACCGGACGGCATGGGCGGCAGCACGGACGCCATGGCCCACGGCCTGGCTATGCCGCATGCGCTTCGCCCAGGCTGGCGGGCCATCGGAGGCGGACGGGCTGGAGCTGCCAGGCTCAGGTGCCGCGGCACCGGCGCGCGCTACAACAGCCATCCCGCCGGGGAGACCTCCTCCGCCCATTGAGCCGAGCGTGTAGGCGCTCGAGGCAGCGCCCGCCGCGGCCGCGCCGCCGCGTGCGAGGGCGGCGCCTCCGGAGAGTGCAGATCCGGCTCCGCGTGCTGCGAGCATGGTCGCCCCTCCGGCCCCGATCGTAGCGCCACCAACGGCAAGGCCGGTGCCTATGGCCGCCCCCGCGCTGAGTTGGGGTCCGCCGGACACCAGACCCGAGGCGATGCCGGGGCCGAATATTCCGAGGCCCAGCAGAGACAGGGCGGCCAGAACAATCGCCATGGCGTCATCGATGGTCGGCGTCACGCCTCCGAAACCTGCTGTGAACTGGCCGAAGAGCGTGGATCCGATGCCGATGATCACGGCGAGGACCAGAACCTTGATGCCGGACGAGATGACGTTGCCCAGCACGCGCTCGGCCATGAAAGCGGTCTTGCCGAAGAGACCGAAGGGGATCAGCACGAAGCCCGCGAGGGTCATGAGCTTGAACTCGATCAGGGTGACGAAGAGCTGCACCGCGAGGATGAAGAAGGCGAGGATCACCAGCGCCCAGGCGAAGAACAGGCAGAGGATCTGGACGAGGTTTTCGAACACCGCGACCCAGCCCATCAGATCGGAGATGCTTTCGAGCAGCGGTCGTCCGGCCTCGAGCCCGGTCTGGGCGACGCGACCCGGGCGCAGAAGATCGGCGGCGGAAAACCCGGTGCCCGAGGCCATCAGACCAAGGCCCGCGAAGCTCTCGAAGACGATGCGGGCGAGGTTGTTCCAGTTGGAGATGATATAGGCGAAGACCCCGACGAAGAGCGTCTTCTTCACCAGCCGGGCGATGATGTCGTCATCGGCGCCCCGGGCCCAGAACAGCGCCGCCAGCGTCACGTCGATCACGATCAGCGTGGTCGCAATGAAAGCCACCTCGCCCCCGAGCAGCCCGAACCCGCTGTCGATATAGCTGGTGAAGATGCCCAGGAAGTTGTCGATGACGCCGGTTCCACCCATGGCTCATTAGTCTCCCGACCGCTGTGGTACTTCGGGTGCAGACGTCCGGCCGAGGAACCGGTCGCGGCTCTCAGCCCAGGCGGCGAGGCAATCGGCATCGCTGCCGGCGTCTTCACCTAACTGCTGGCACCCGCGTAGGGTCGCGCGGAGAGGATCGGCAGACGGCTGGAGCGCGGGCGCGGTGCTGACCGGCGCAGGCCCCTCCTCCCGCGTGACCTCGATCACCGTGGCGGTGATCGCGATCGCCACGAACACGATGGCCGCGATCCGGGCCAGCATCTTCCCCTCCATCGTCTCCCCTCCCGGCCTCAGTTGAACATCTGCGCGTTGCCGGGCTGGTAGCCCGAGCCGGACGTCAGGAAGCGCTCGCGCTGGATGCGGCCCTGTTCCGCAGCGGTGGCGCGCTCGGCCTCGGTCAGCGCGTTGGCGCGGCCGTTTGCCGAGATCACCGCGATCAGGTCTGAGAGCTGTTGCGATTGCAGTGCGAGGAGCTGGTTGCCCGCCTGCGTGGCCTGCAGAGCACCGACCGCGTTCTGGCTCTGCCCAACGAGCGCGGACATCTCTGCGCGGTTGACATCGATATTGCCGACGACACCGGCCTGCACGCGCATCGCATCCTGGAGGCCACCGACAGTGTTCTCCCAACGGGACCGGGCCTCGGCGATCAGTTGCTGGTCGGTCGCCGCCAGAGAAAGGTTGCCATAGTCCTGCTGGAACATCTGGTCGATGCTCTGCACGTCGAAGGCGATGTTCTGTGCCTGGGCCAGGAGTTGCTGCGTGCGGCTGACGTTCTGCTGGATCTGATGGAGCGCGGAATACGGCAGGTTGGCGAGATTGCGCGCCTGGTTGATCAGCATCTGCGCTTCGTTCTGGAGCTGTGCGATCTGGTTGTTGATCTGCTCCAGAGCCCGCGCCGCGGTCAGGAGGTTTTCCGCGTGGTTGGTCGGGTCGTAGACGATGAAAGGCCCCCCGCCGATACCGAAGAGCGCGTGTGCGGGCGGCGCTGCGATGGGCGACATGGCGATGGGCATCGCCAGCGCGAGGGCGAGCAGCGACGTGCCTGCGGACCGAAACGTGATCTTGCGGGTCATGATGTGACTTCCTCTCCTTCAAGGTCGATGTTGGCGTCCTCAACAACAGCGGAGGCCGGAGATGCCCCTCTGCGTCGATGGCGAGATTGGTGAGGTCGGGGATCAGCTCGGCGGCCCAATCGAGGCCATGCGCCTTTAGCCAGGCGGCGAGGAAGCCGTCTTGGCCGTGCCCGGCGCAGATCTCGGCAATCAGCGCCTGATCCGATTTGGACGATGCCGCGCAGAGGGCCAGACCGACGTCGCTAAGGCCCAACTCGAACAGCCGATTGCCACGCCGCGACTGACAGTAGTAGTCGCGCTTGGGCGTGGCTCGCGCGAGGATCTCGATCTGCCGGTCATTGAGGCCGAAGCGACGATAGATAGCCGTGATCTGCGGCTCGATAGCTCGCTCGTTCGGCAGCAGGAGTCGCGTCGGGCAGCTTTCGATGATAGCAGGCGCGATGGCGCTGCCGTCGATGTCGCTGAGGCTCTGCGTCGCAAAGATCAGCGAAGCATTCTTCTTCCTCAGCGTCTTCAGCCATTCGCGGAGCTGCTCCGCGAAGGCATCGTCATCGAGCGCGAGCCAGCCCTCGTCGATGATGAGCAGCGTGGGTCGTCCGTCGAGCCGATCACCGATCCGGTGGAACAGGTAAGAGAGGACGGCGGGCGCCGCGCCGGTTCCCACCAGCCCCTCGATCTCGAAGGCCTGCACATCCGCCGATCCGAGCCGTTCGGTCTCGGCATCAAGCAGCCGGCCATAGGGTCCACCTACGCAGTATGCGCGGAGCGCCTGCTTCAGGTCATTGGACTGCAGCAGGACCGCGAGGCCGGTCATGGTCCGCTCCCCGACAGGGGCCGAGGCCAACGAGGTCAGCGCGGTCCAGATATGTTCCTTCACATCCGGGGTGATCTGAATGTTCTCGCGCGTCAGGATGGCGACGATCCAGGCAGCCGCCCAGGCGCGCTCTGACGTCTCGTGAATGCGGGCCAGCGGTTGCAGCGAGACGGAGTTCTGGTCCGCGTCGGTCAGTTCTCCGCCGAGGTCATGCCAGTCGCCGCCCATGGCGAGCGAAGCGGCGCGGATCGAGCCGCCGAAGTCGAAGGCGAAGATCTGGCTGCGCGAGTACCGCCGGAACTGAAGCGCCATCAGCGCCAGCAACACGGATTTTCCGGCGCCGGTCGGGCCGACGACGAGGGTGTGACCGACATCCCCGACATGCAGAGAAAACCGGAACGGGGTGGAGCCTTCGGTCCTGGCGTAGAGCAATGGAGCGTCGCCGAAATGCTCATCCTGTTCCGGCCCCGCCCAGACCGCCGAGAGCGGGATCATATGGGCGAGATTCAATGTGCTGACGGGAGGCTGGCGGACATTGGCATAGGCATGTCCGGGCAGACTTCCGAGCCAGGCATCGACCGCATTGACCGTCTCGAGCATGACGTTGAAATCGCGCGACTGGACGATCTTCTCGACCAGCCGCAGCTTCTCGTCGGCCCGGCGGACATCCTCGTCCCAGACCGTGATCGTGGCGGTGACATAGGCCATGCCGGCCACATCCGCGCCGAGTTCCTGCAGGGCCATGTCCGCGTCAGCCGCCTTGTTCGCGGCATCGGTATCGACCAGCACGGATTGCTCGTTGGTCATCACCTCTTTGAGGATCGCGGCGATGCTCTTGCGTTTGGCAAACCATTGACGGCGTATTCGGGTCAGCAGCTTGGTTGCATCCAGCTTGTCCATGAGGATGGCACGGGTCGACCAGCGATAGGGAAAGGCCAGCCGGTTCAGCTCGTCGAGCAGGCCCGGCGTCGTGACGCCGGGAAAGCCGGTGATCGTCAGGACGCGGAGGTGATGATTACCCAGACGCGGCTCCAGCCCGCCGGCCAGCGGCTGGTCGGGCAAGAGCGCATCGAGATAGACCGGCACCTCGGGCACGCGCACGCGATGACGGTTGGTCGAAATCGTCGAATGCAGGTAGGTCAGCGTAGCGGCGTCATCGAGCCAGTGGCAGTCCGGCATGAAGCCGTCGAGCAGCGCCAACACGTGATCGGTACGGTCGATGAAGCCGCGCACCTGTTCCCAGGGGTTCACACCCGAGGTTTCGCGGCCCTCGTAGAGCCAGGATTCTGAGCGTGCCGCGTCCTCCGCCGGTGGAAGCCAGAGGAGCGTCAGGAAGTAGCCGGATACGAAATGGCTGCCCTCCTCCTCGAATTCGGCCTTGCGCTCGGCATCGACCAGCGCGGAAGCCGCATCCGGAAAGATGCTCACCGGATAGGTCGCGGCCTCAGAGCGCTGTGCTTCCACGAAGATCGACCAACCGGAACCGAGGCGGCGGAAGGCGTTCTTCAGCCGCCCGGCGACCGCGACCAGTTCGGCCGCGACGGCGCTGTCCAGATCGGGCCCCCGAAATTTCGCCGTCCTCTGAAACGAGCCGTATTTGTTGAGGACCACGCCCTCCCCGACCAGCGCCACCCAGGGCAGGTAGTCGGCGAGGCGCGAGGCAGTGCGGCGGTATTCTGCGAGATTCATCATGGGAGTTCACACCGAGAGATGACCGGGGATGCGCAGATGGTGGCGCGCAACCTCGACGAAGAGCGGATCACGCCTGGCCGCCCAGACAGCAGCGATGTGGCCGACGGCCCAGATCAGGATCCCGACCAGCCAGAGCTGAAGCCCGAGGCCGACCGCACCGGCGAGCGTGCCATTCAGAATGGCGACCGAGCGCGGGGCTCCGCCGAGGAGGATCGGCTCGGTCAGCGCGCGGTGAACCGGCACGCTGAACCCCGGCACCGCGTCGAGGGCCTCGAAACTCACCGCCATCAGATCAGCGCTCCGCCACCAAAGCTGAAGAAGCTCAGGAAGAAGGACGAGGCCGCAAAGGCGATGGAGATGCCGAACACGATCTGGATCAGGCGCCGGAATCCGCCGCCGGTATCGCCGAAGGCCAGCGTAAGACCGGTGACGATGATGATGATCACCGCCACGATCTTGGCCACCGGACCCTCGACGGAGTCGAGAATCGATTGCAGAGGCGCTTCCCAGGGCATGGAGGACCCGGAGGCATGAGCGGCCGGGGCGATGAACAGGCTGACGTAAGTGGCGGCGACCGCAGTGGCGATGTGCTGGCGGATGCGCAAGGCGTGATGGATCATTCGAGGTCTCCTGGTTCGTGAGTGGTGAAATCTGAAATGGTAGGTGAAATCCGGTAGTTGCCGTCCGGCCCTAGGCCCTCGACGCAGGCGAGTTCGGCCAGACGACGTGCAGAACCTCGCCCGGCCAGGACGGCCACGAGGTCGATGGTCTCCGCGATCATGGCGCGGGGCACGGTAACGACGGCTTCCTGGATGAGCTGTTCGAGACGGCGCAGCGCGCCGATCCCGGAACCGGCATGGATGGTGCCGATGCCGCCCGGATGTCCGGTGCCCCAGGCCTTGAGAAGGTCCAGCGCCTCGGCGCCGCGCACCTCACCGATCGGAATACGATCGGGGCGCAGACGCAGCGAGGACCGCACCAGATCGGACAGACTGGCAACACCGTCCGTGGTACGCATCGCTACGAGGTTCGGCGCGGCGCATTTCAGTTCTCGGGTGTCTTCGATGATCACGACGCGATCGGAGGTCTTGGCCACCTCGGCGAGCAGCGCATTGGTCAGCGTTGTCTTGCCGGTCGAGGTGCCGCCAGCCACCAGGATATTGGCTCGGGTCGCAACTGCTTGGCGCAGCGCCTCGGCCTGCGTCGGGGTCATGATCCCGGCAGTGATGTAATCTTCGAGGGAGAAGACTGCGACGGCGGGTTTGCGGATGGCGAAAGCCGGAGCGGCAACCACGGGAGGCAGGAGCCCCTCGAAGCGCTCGCCGGTTTCCGGGAGCTCCGCAGAGACGCGTGGGGACAGGCCATGAACTTCGACGCCGACATGGTGCGCGACCAGTCGTACGATGCGCTCACCATCGGCTGCGCTGAGCGTCTTGCCACTATCGGCGAGCCCCTCGGAAAGTCGGTCGACCCAGAGCCGCCCATCGGGGTTGAGCATCACCTCGACGGTCATGGGGTCGTCCAGAAACCCGGCGATCGCCGGCCCGAGCGCGGTGCGCAGCATCCGCGCGCCTCTCCGGATCACCTCTGGTCTCTGATCGTTCTTTGCCATGCCGGCCCCGTTCCCTTACGGGCGCCTCCAACGGGCCGCCCTGGATCGGGGTCGATTAAGAAAGCCGTAAATGCCTACGGCTCAACAGGTTTCCGAGGGGTGTAGTAGCGTGGCGTGTAAAGACAGGAAAACGGCGGAATGTCCCCCAGATCCACTCCAGAAGGAAGGCGTCGTGGCAACCGTCATTCGAACTTGGTGGTTTCGGGCGCGAAGCAGCCTGATGGCAGTGCGGCATGGCGAGCGCAACAACTCTGGCGAACCAGACGTTCATGAAGGTCGCCGCGACCACCGTGGGCGAGTATTCCGTGTCGAGCGGAGATCGGCCTGACGGCAATGCAGCATCCCCTACTTCTCCGGCCTCCATCGCCGCAAGTGTCTGGCAATTTACGAGCGCGCCGCGACCAGCCACCTGTCATCCTCGGACGTCGTCGAACTCGAAAGCCTGGGCGGGTTGATCCGCACGCTTCAAAACCTCAAGATTCGCTTGTTTTCCGACCTACTGAGGTCGTAGTACTCAATGTGTGCCGGTCATCAGCAATGCACGATTTGGCCACTCTGCCAGATTGGATTTCATCAATGAGCGCCACCTTCAACAATCTGCTTTTGGAAGGTGGTATTGCTCCAGAGGAGGTCGCGCTTCTTCGCCATCACACTCCCAAACGCGGCGCTTCCGCGGCGAGTATTGCAGATCTTTGGCGCGACGACCCAGAAGGTTTCATCCTCTACCAAGACACCCAAGAGAAGAACCGCCCTATCTTGCGCAAGCGAAGGATATGAGCCTCGTTCGTTTCACCGAATCCGGGCGATACACTCTTCGTCGGGCTATTCGATGCGAAGTATTCGAATACGGGAGTGGCCGATTGGACCTGTCCGTATCGCGGGGACCAGCCCGGTGAAGGAAAGCCCGTCGACCGCTTTTCCACGCACCTCCGGAGCGAACTGTCCGAGCAGATTGGGAAGCTCCGCGTTGACTGGCCGGATTCCAATGTCCGAACCTGGAAACGCAAAGCTGAGGGGCTGACCCTCCCGGTGGTCCCATCGACGCTCGTGCGGCAGACTGGACTTCCTATTCATGATGCGGACCTTGTCGATGCGCTGGAGACGTTGGGTTTCGAACAGCGTAATCGCACCGGCAAGGTAGTGCAGATGCGACGCGGCGATTTTATTGTTTACGTGAAGCGGGAAACTGCTATTCGGCCCCTGGTCGTTCACCTAGGCTTCCTCGACGTGGCGGATAGCCTTCGGGCTCTAGGCGTCGATACCGTCGAGCCACCTCGGAGCTACGAGAACGCGCATCTTAGGGAATTCCCGGGAATACATCGCGCCACATCGCACGACCGTCGGCCGTCACGGGTTTGCTCTCGGCGTCTCCGATAGCAATCTGGCTGCTACGATCGCGTTGTTGGAGCGCGCAAGTCGCCTGGAGACTGACGACGGCCCAGTCAGGGTGGTGGCGCCTCCCGAGGACCCGCTCACTGAAAAGGAGCGCTTGCAAGCCGCGAGGATCGGTCAAGGCGACTTTCGGAACGCCCTCGTCGTCGCTTGGGGCGGGACGTGTCCGCTGGCTGGCGTTGATCACCTTCCGCTTTTGCGTGCCTCCCACATCAAGCCGTGGCGAAGCTCCACGAACACTGAGCGGCTCGACCCCTTCAACGGGCTCTTGCTCGCAGTGCATGTCGATTCCTTGTTCGATCGAGGTCTCATTTCCTTCGAGGACAACGGAACGCTGCTCGTCTCCAATACGCTGAGCCAGGATAATCTCGACCGATTGGGTATCGTCCGAGGCGCGATGATCTCCGGACTCGACGCACGCCATGGGGCGTACCTTGCGCATCATCGCGCCCACTGTTTCGTCCCATAGCGCGGCTCCGTAATGAGCACGTTTTCCCACATTGCATTGGAGGGCCGTGACGAACCCCTGACCCTGGTTTGGCCGCCAACGGGCAACGCCGCAGCATTCCTGCATTTCGACCGCGCGGACGCCTGGAGGGGCTTCATCGCCGGGCTGGGGATAAACCGGCGAATCCCAGAGATTATCCAGCGAAAATTCGTCCGGGCGCAGACGCTTTACCTGTTGGGCTGGATCGACTTCAGCCTGATCAAGGCCGGCGAGCTGGCGGCACTGATTGCGCTCGAACGGGCCGTGATGGACCGCCACGGCGGGGAGCTCTTGAAGAGAAAACGCGGCTTCGCTGCACGCCTCAAGCATATGGTGACAGCCGATGGGCTGACCGGCACGGACATGCCTACGGTCGAGCGCTGCGGTGGGACAGCGATCGGGCAGCTCGCCGGCGACGTTCACCCAACCCTTGCCGAGCGGCGGAACACACTCGCCTACGGCGACCCGTTCGACGGCCTCCCGACCGGCGGCCTCCTTGAGCTCGTCCGCGACCTGATCAACTACGCTTATCGCAATTGCATCGCCGAGGCAGCTTCGTTGGGAGCGCCAACATGACCACGTTTCGCTGGAAGAACTGCTTCGCCGACGTCCTGACGAGCAAGCACGACCTGACCATCCACTCCTACCTGGACGACGTGGTGGTGCCGGCGCTCGCGACGCTCGACGCAAAGATCGCGGAACTGGGGGCGAGCGCCTCACCCGGTGATCAATTCGCTCAGGCCGACATGGAAGCGATGAAGAGTGAGGCGATCTTGGCCTTCGGCTTGTCGATCCAGTCGATCTGGGAACGGCAGATTCGCAGCTATCTGCGCGGTTGCGCGAACGAACTACGCCCGGGCGAGCCCATCGCCGACAAGATCGACAAGGCCAACTGGAAAGATTTGCAAAAGTGGTTCCGAAGGTTGCGCGGCATCAATTTGGACGAGTTTCCGAGCTTCCCGCTCATCGATATCCTCCAGCACCTCGGCAATGCGTGCCGCCATGGTGACGGGGACTCGGCGATAGAACTGCATCGGCGCCGACCCGACCTTTGGCCTATGATGCCGTCCATGCCGCCCGGCTTTGGCGAGCCGCAGGCAGGACCCGCGCCACCGCCTGCAGGCTCAATGGTGATCCCGGTCGCCGCCCTGCGCGAGTTCGTCACCGCGATCGCCGCGTTCTGGCGGGATGCCGAGTATATCTACAATGAGAGCATCGAGCGGAAGCACGAGAACCTCGAAGCCCATCTGGTCAAGCAGCGGGCGGAGCGCAGCTGGTTTCCACAGGCGTGCAGCGAGGCCGGCTGATGGGCGCGAACGCCGCCATGATCACCGTGGTCGAGGATCTCTGGCGCATCCCTCGGCCAGGCCCCAAGAACCTCCTGAGAGCGCCGCGCTTCAACGCTCTGAGCGAGCTCTGCGCGGCGGAGTATGGCATCGACAAGCCCGTGTTCGCGCTCAGCACCGCTCTGCGGTCGCTTGGGCTCCCGTGCCATCTGCTGGCAGGGAAGACTCATCTGGCGCTCGATCCTGTCGTTGCGGCGAACGCTCTCGATGAGGCTTGCCGCCACAAGACGTCGGTGCGCCGTCACTTATGCCCGCTCGATCTCGCCGACGATCTCCCGGTGTCTGTCGTCATATAAAATGGGACATCAGAGCGGCTTGAACATTGGAGGCTCTGGTTCGGTTGTGTGATTGATTATGCGGCTTGCTTTTGATGTTGCAAGCGGCGCTGTCGGATCGTCAGTTTCTTGATCTTCTCCCTTTCCCTGAGAATGGCTTTGTCGCGCCCGAAGTAGACGTCGGCGGGTGTGACGTTGTTCAAGCTCTCGTGGTATCGCTGGTTGTAGTAGTCGACGAAGGCCCCGATCTGGCGCTCAAGATCACCGGGCAGGTAGTAATTTTCCAGCAGAACTCGGTTCTTCATGGTCTGATGCCAGCGCTCGATCTTGCCCTGAGTTTGCGGGTGGAATGGCGCACCGCGAACGTGGTCCATCTTCTGACCCTCCAGCCACGTGGCCAGATCGCCAGAGATGTCGCAGGAACCGCTCGCCATTGGGCTCGAACCAATGGCGCCTCAATAGCTCGCTCGCTGAGCAGACGAGGTTTGTGCCGGACCACGGCCTGGTCGCAGCCTGATGCCGTCAGGGCTAACTCGATCGTGTTGGTGACATCCTCAGCACGCATGTTTGTGCAGAGTTTCCAGGCAATGATGTAGCGGCTGTCGTCGTCGAGGATGGTGCTGAGATAATACCAGCCCCACCCGATGATCTTGAAGTAGGTAAAGTCGGTCTGCCACATCTGGTTGATGGCGGTGGTCTTGTCCGTGACCTCATCGGCGGCCTTGATCACCACATAAAGCGTTTTTCGTTTAATCTGAATCAGATTGAGCGAAAAACGTTGCGACACTGAATTGATCTTGCTGCGTTTTTCAAAAATTGAGTGCCTCAAGTTTTTTGAAAAACGCTTTAGTCCGGCGCAGTAATCAGATCAGCGGCTTTCAGGATGCGGTAAACCGATGTTTCAGAGACAAAATACCGCGTCTCATCGGTATATTTGACGGCCAGCTCGCGTGTGGTCAGCGCCTCATGTTCCAGCGCAAACTCGATCAGATCATCCCGCCGATCCTGCGGAATACGGATCCAGACCGACTTTGGCCGAGGCGCGCGATCCGCGAGGGCATCAAAGCCACCTTCGACATATCGGTCATACCATCGGTAAAATGTGGTGCGCGGGATGCCCAGCGTATCAAGGGTCTTCTTGGTTGGCAGATGCGACCCTTCAACTGCGCGAATGATCTCCAACTTCTCGGTTGCTGAATACCTCATTCCTCGAACTCCCCAGCACCTGTCATGCTTTTTTTGAGCAGACGGTTTTCCAAGGTGAGGTCAGCCACGCATTCTTTCAGAGCCATGGCCTCGGATCGCAGATCCTTCACCTCATGCGATGTCGCCTGACGCGCTGTGTCGCCGGAAAGACGACGCTTTCCAGCCTCAAGGAATTCCTTCGACCAAGTGTAATACAGGCTGTCAGAGATACCCTCGCGGCGACATAACGCCGAGATGCTTTCCTCCCCGCGCAATCCGGCCAATACAAGTCGGATTTTCTCCTCCGCTGAATAGGTCTGGCGAGACTTGCGGCGGATGTTTTTGACCGGCTTGTCAGCTGCGTCTTTCGATGTTCCGGGCTTCTTGTTCATCTTCGCTCCTTAAAGGCTACGATGAACCAGAAACCCTCCGTTGTTCAAATCCTCAAATCTGTCCCAAAGGTGCTGACGACAGACACGATGGTGGTCGGGACCAGCACAGCAGCCCGTCCGGATCGCTCGTTGATGAGCAATCTTGCGCGGGGATCATCCTGTTCAGCCAAGGCCGCATCCAGCGTGATGGGCTGATTGCGCTTGCGCTCGGTCAGAGTCAGGAGCCGGGTTTCCGCGCCGGTGCCTGGATGGGTGTGGATGACCTGCCGGTCCGTGACGATGAAGCTTTCGGCCTTCAGCGTCTCCAGCCCCATATCATAGGTGCCGGATGCAATCGCCCCGTCGATCCGCGCCTGCAGAAGCTGTTCGAAGGCCGAGAACAGGATGCCCTGCAACTCGATGGTCAGCGCCAGGAGACGGTTCAGCAAGGTGGTGATCGGCGGCAGGTCGTCCTTGATGCCGTTCGCATCCATCAGCTTCAGTCCGGTGGCGGATTCAAACCTCTCGAGCGAGCAGCCCTCGACCTTGCCGCGCACAATCAGCAGATAGAGCTGGCGCAGCGCATCGCGGGCATAGGCGGATTCCAGATTATCCTCGGGCCGGAACAGGCCTTGGCCGCCGGTCTGGCGCTGCCCGCGCGTGATCGCACCCAGCGTGTCGAGACGACGGGCGATCGTGCTGAGGAACCGCTTCTCGGCCTTCACATCCGTGGCGATGGGCCGGAAGAGCGGTGGTTGCGCCTGATTGGTGCGGTTGGTGCGCCCGAGCCCCTGAATGGCGGCATCGGCCTTCCAGCCCGGCTCCAGCAGGTAGTGCACCCGCAGGCGCTGGTTCCGCGCCAAAAGGTCCGCATGATAGCTGCGCCCGGTGCCCCCCGCATCCGAGAAGACCAGAATGCGCTTCTGGTCATCCATGAAGGCCGAAGTCTCGGCAAGGTTGGCAGAGGGCGCGCGGTTCTCGACGACCAGGCGGGCCGATGCGCCTTCGCCCTTTCGCACGATGCGCCGGGACCGCCCCGTGACCTCCGCCACCACATCTGTGCCGAAGCGCTGGACGATCTGGTCGAGCGCGCCTGGAACCGGCGGCAACGAGCCGAGCTGTTCCAGCATCTCGTCGCGCCGGGCCACGGCTTCGCGACTCTCGACCGGCTGACCATCCCGGAACACCGGCCGTGACGAAAGATTGCCCTCGCTGTCGGTGAATGGTTCGTAGAGCTGCACCGGGAAGGAATGCTGCAAATACGAGCCGACATATTCCCGAGGCGTGACGTCGACGGAGATGTCGTTCCATTCGTCGGTGGGGATCTCGGCCAGTCGCCGTTCCATCAGTGCCTCGCCAGTTGAGACGATCTGTATGACGGCCGCATGGCCCGCTTCCATATCTGCCTCGATGGACCGGATCAGCGTCGGCGTCTTCATCGAGGTCAGCAGATGTCCGAAGAAGCGCTGCTTGGTGCTCTCGAAGGCCGACCGCGCGGCGGATTTAGCTTGGCGGTTCAACGTGCCTTCACTGCCGGTGATATTGGCCGCCTCCATCGCCGCGTCGAGATTGTTGTGAATGACGGCGAACGCGGCCGCGTAAGCATCATAGATGCGCCGCTGTTCATCCGTGAGCTGATGCTCGATCAGCTCGTATTCCACCCCGTCGTAGGAGAGCGAGCGCGCGGTATAGAGGCCGAGGGATCGCAGGTCGCGGGCGAGCACCTCCATGGCCGCCACGCCGCCGGCCTCGATCGCCTCGACGAACTCGGCGCGGGTCTGGAACGGAAAATCCTCGCCGCCCCAGAGGCCGAGGCGCTGCGCATAGGCGAGATTGTGGACGGTCGTGGCTCCAGTCGCCGAGACATAGACCACGCGTGCATCCGGCAGGGCATGCTGGAGCCGCAGGCCTGCGCGTCCCTGCTGGCTGGCGGCGATATCGCCGCGGTCTCCCCTGCCGCCACCGGCATTCTGCATGGCACGGCTTTCGTCGAAGATGATGACCCCATCGAAATCGGAGCCCAACCATTCGACGATCTGCTTGACGCGCGAAACCTTCTCGCCCCGGTCATCGGAGCGCAGCGTGGCATAGGTGGTAAACAGGATGCCTTCCGACAGAGTGATCTTTGCGCCTTGAGGGAAGCGCGAGAGCGGTGTGACGAGCAGGCGTTCCATTCCAAGCGCCGACCAGTCGCGTTGCGCGTCCTCGATCAGCTTGTCGGACTTGGAAATCCAGACCGCCTTGCGGCGTCCCCGCAGCCAGTTGTCGAGGATGATGCCGGCCGACTGACGCCCCTTTCCGGCGCCGGTGCCGTCACCGAGCATAAAGCCCCGGCGGAAGCGGATAGCGCCAGCGGCATCCTCGGGCGCGGCGCTCACGTTGTCGAAATGCTCGTCCACGGTCCAGGCACCGGCGAGATGATCGGCATGGGCTTCACCAGCATAGATAGCCGTTTCAAGCTGGGCGTCCGACAGACGCGCGTAGATGTCAGCGGGCAGCATGGGTCGGTAGGAAGGCTTCGGCGGTGCGACCGAGGCCATGGCCGCGGATTGCACCAGCTTGGTCGGATGCGGCTCAGCGCCAGCAATGCGCAGCGATTGCAGCGCATATTCCTCATAGATCGCGTCCGACAAGCGCGCGCCCTCGGGCGGCGCCCAGTCCACGGTCTCATACTCGAGCTCCACACCCCCTCGGGATCGGACGCTGGTGCAGCGGCGGGTCGGGACGCTGTGGCGCGAGCAAGATAACCGCGCACGGTCTTCGGGGCAGCCGCCGGCACGGGAGAAGCGACCTTCGGCAGCGACACCGGCAAACGCAGCGGAAGCTGGCTTTCGATCCAGCCGAGCAGCGTGACAACGTCGGGTGCGGTTCCTGCTGAGGCCGGGAAGACTGACGGATCGTCGGCGGGCAGTTTGTCGATCACCGTCAGCCGCGTGTCGATGCGGGTGCCATGCCTGGCGAAGACCGCTCCGTCGATGGCCTCGGTGAAGACCACGCGGCAGCGGTCCTGCAGGCGTATGAAGGCGTCGCGCCAAGCCTTGGCTTCCGGTCCGAAGTTCGCGCCGGTGATCGTGACCAGCCGTCCACCGGGGGTGAGACGGGCCAGCGCCGAGGCGACATGACGATACGCAGCATCCGCCATCCGTCCCTCGACATTGGCCATGACCGAGAAAGGCGGATTCATCAGCACCAACGACGGCACGGCGTCCTGGGCCAGATGATCGTCGATCTGGGCGGCGTCGAACCGGGTGACGGGATAGGCCGGAAAGAGGGACGAGAGAAGATCGGCGCGGGTCTCGGCAAGCTCGTTGAGGATCAGCGAGCCGCCAGCAGCTTGCGCCAGGATCGCCATCAGGCCGGTGCCGGCCGAAGGCTCCAGCACCACATCGTCCGGCGTGATCGCGGCCGCCGCCAGCGCGGCAAGGCCGAGAGGCAGAGGCGTGCTGAACTGCTGGAAGCTCTGGCTTTCTTCGGAGCGGCGGGTCTGCGTCGGCAGCAACCCGGCGATCTTCGCCAGCGGATCGAGCCGGGAAACCGGAGAACCGACTTTGCAGAAAAGCGCCTTTCCGTATTTGCGGAGTAACAGAACCGTGGCGACCTCGTAGGCCTCATAGGCGAGCTTCCAGTCCCAGGCGCCACTGGCGTCGGAGGCACCGAAAGCGGTTTCCATAGCGCTGCGCAGGTCCGCAGTATCGACGCGTTGACCGCGTTCGAGATGGGGAAGGAGGAGATTGGCGGCGGCCAGGATCGCGGCAGCGGCGCCGAGCGGCGTGACCGGATCGGTCACGGGAGACGAGATGTTCATATCGGGGATCCTCGGAGAGCGGGAGGGACAAGCCCGACAGCGCTCTCTCTCAACCGCCGGGGCTCAACCCGCCCGGCCCCTCTCTGACTCGGCACCTCATGCCTCATGACCTCGCAGACCCGAGGGCGACAGCGCTCCGCCATCAACTTTCGCAAAACTTCATTGATTGTAATCAATATTCATGAGATACACCGACTTAATATCAATCATCGGGACCAAGAACTGAATTTCATGGAGCAGGTGCAAAGGAATCCGTTTTCAGGTGCCGTAACCGTTTTTCACGAGCGCTGGCTCCCCGAGGAGGCCACACCTGCGGGCTATGCTGCGCTGATCGATGCCTATGCGCTCGCAACGCCCCTGCCCCGGACACTTTCCGCCATCGGCCCACGTCACAAGGTCTACGCGGCCGACGGCTGGCGCCTCTACACGCCCCGCCATGAACCCGAGGCGAGCCTCATCGGTCATCTGACCTTCGCGCTGCGCTACGAGGGGCTGGATCTGGCAGTTCTCAAGCGGCTGTTCAAGGCAATCGGGCCAGAGCCGATCCAGGCCATTGTCGAGGCTGCCCCGACGGGCAGCTACGCGCGCAGGATCTGGTTCCTCTACGAATGGCTCCTCGGCGAAGCATTGGATCTGCCCGACGCCACGCGCGGCAATTACGCGCCCGTGGTAGATGCCAAGCTCCAATGGGATGCAGAGGGCGCCCCCTCGCCGCGCCACCGGGTCCGCAACAACCTGCCCGGCACCCCGGATTTCTGCCCGATGATCTTCCGCACTCCGGCAATCGAGGCCTTCATCGCCCGCGATCTGGCAGCCGAAGCCCGCGCGGTACTGGCCGAGGTGCCCGCCGATCTGCTCGCGCGCACTGCGGCCTTCCTGCTGCTCAAGGATTCACGGTCGAGTTTCCAGATCGAAGGCGAGAACCCGCCCCAGGATCGTATCCGGCGCTGGGGCCAGATCATCGGTGACGCCGGGCGACATCCGATCGACCGGGCAGAACTCGAACGCCTGCAACGAATCGTCATCGGCGATGCCCGCTTCGTCCATTTGGGCCTGCGGCAAGAGGGCGGCTTCATTGGCGAGCACGACCGCTCGACTGGCGCCCCCCTGCCCGATCACGTCAGCGCCCGGCATGAAGACCTGCCTGCGCTGATCGCCGGGCTCGAAGCGTTCGACCGCGATATCGCCCCGGGGCTCGACCCTGTTCTGGCTGCCGCCTGCCTCGCCTTCGGCTTCGTCTATATCCACCCGTTTGAGGACGGCAACGGGCGCCTCCATCGCTACCTGATCCACCACGTGCTTGCTGCACGCGGCTTCAATCCGCCCGGGCTGGTCTTCCCGGTGTCGGCGGTGATCCTCGAGCGCATCGACGCCTATCGGCAGGTGCTCGAGAGCTATTCGCGTCGACTGCTGCCCCATGTCAACTGGCGCCCAACCGATCGCGGGAACGTCGAGGTGCTGAACGACACCGGCGATTTCTATCGCTTCTTCGATGCCACGCCCCATGCCGAATTCCTCTTCGCCTGCGTCGCCCAGACAATCGACCATGACCTGCCTGCAGAGACCCGGTTCCTGCGTGCCTATGACGGGTTCAAGTCCCGCGTCTCGGGCCTGATCGACATGCCCGACCGCGTGCTCGACCTGCTGTTCCGCTTCCTACACCAGAACGGCGGCAGGCTTTCCGGACGCGCCAGAGCGAAGGAGTTCGCCGCTCTGACCGATGAGGAGGCCGACCAGATCGAAGCCATCTATGCGGAGTTGCAGGACGAGTTCTGAGACGGGCCTCCTCACCCGAACCGTTGGCCGGCTTCAGTGAAGGTGTAGCCGTTGGCGACGATGGTCTCATCGACGACGTCATCCGCGGACCGATAATCGTATTCACGCTCGAGCTGGCGGTAGAGCCAGCGAGCCAGATCGCGCAACGCCTCGATAACCACCTCCTCGGCATTGGCGGTCATGTCCTGCCAGGGCGGGCTGTCACGCTCGACCGAGATCGCCATGCAATACTCATGGTAATAATGGCCGCGATGGGTGGCTTCGGCGCGAAGCTGGTAGAAATTGTGCTGCTGGACCGCTTGCAGGGCATCGGCGATGCGGTGCAGCTCGGAGCCCTGCGGTGCGTATTCCCTGATCCGGCGTGGGGTGCCCTCGCGGTAGGCATAGAAGGTTTCGATGCAGGCGCCATCGCCTTGGCTCCAGAAGCCTCGGAACCAGATGCAGGGTTCCTGCCGTGTGCCGCCGCCCATCAACCGGACGGTTCGGGTCTTGAGGTTCAGCCCAAGGATTTCCGCGATGCTCTGGAAATCCTCATAGACCGCATCGTACCAGTCATCGTCGAAGCCACCTTCGCGATACCAGGCGCGGGCGCTTTCCCGTGCCGTCTCGGAAAGCTCATCAAACCGGTAGACGATGGTTTCGACAATATCAGGCATAAGGATCGTCTCCGTCCAGCACGATGGCAAGCCAGCCGTCCGTGTAAATCCAGTCCACAGTCTCGCCAGTGGCGAGATCAAGGACGTGCGCCCCGCCGCCGAACCCGTCCACACGCGGCTTCGAGCAGGTGTTGGCGTATTGCATCCCCCAAAGACCGGTCAGCCCGAATTCCTTCGCGCAGCGTTTGACGAATTGGATGACATCCTCAGGATCGCCGGTGCCATCATCGCGCATCCAGAGCTGAGTGCCACCATGTTCTGGCTGGATGGATAGCAGGAAGCCGTCCGATGGCGGATCTTCGGCGGCAGTATCATCCGCCAGAGCGTTGTAGAGATCGAGTGCGCGGGCAGCGTTTTCGGGGGTGCCCACGTCAAGCAGGCAAGAAAAGTGCGTGAAATAGTCGGCCATGATGGTCTCCGGGCATGACATGGCCCGGCGTGGAACCGAGCCAAATGGGATGGAAAGGGTGAAGCTCAGGCGGCCTGCGGCAGGCGGAGCAGATCGGCCGCGGTCTCGCGCCAGAAGGAATCGACCAACCATGCCTCCAGCGCAGCGGCGCGGTAACGCAGCCGTCTCGCATCACCGGGCTCCGTGGCTCGGAATGCCATACCGCGCAGTCGGCTGGCCTCGGTCACAATCCTGCGTGCCTCGCCATCGGATGCGACCGGCTGTTGCCAGAGGATAATGCCGGCGCGGATTTCGCCGGCGAGGACCAGGCGCTGATCGCGGTCCTGAATGAGCATGATGCGCGGCTGGAAATACGGAAAGCTATTCGGCTCTGTGCAAATATCACCGCGCGACAGGCGCAAGGCTGCGGCCTGGATGGCCTCCTCCGGTGACGGGCAGTCCCCAAGCGGGATCACGCGGTCAAAGCTATTCGCCGCGTCACTGGCGTCATAGCTGGCGACGCCGAGGCAAGAGATGCGCAGCGGCAGCTTTTGCGACCGATAAAGCGCAGGCAGAACATCGGCCGCCAGAATCTGGCCGATAGAGCGGAAGGTTTCGGAACGGGCAAAGGTCATCGGGATCACTCCATGACGGGCGCCGGCGAACCTCTCTCTCCAGCCCTCAACCCGTCACGGCCTAACGGCCCGCACTCTTCCTCTCTGACCGGGCTTGTTCCCGGTTCCGCTGCCGACGATGGGGGACCATCGAGAGGCACTGAAGGCCCGAAGCGCGGGTCTCCGCGCTCGGGCCGTTTGGGGTGAGGAGCTTTCGCGCCTTACTCCCATGGATCCAGTTCCAGCTTCACCATGTCCTCATCGCCGTCGAATTCGTCGGCGGGCATGGCGCCGTGGGTTCCGTCCCCGGCCTGGAACACGACGATCACGACCATCAGAGTGGTGGCAAGGCTGGCGGCGAAAGCGGTGGCATCTGCATAGGACATCGGGATTGGCTCCTGTCTCTGGAGGCGGGGGACCATCCCCCGCGCGACAGGCGCCCGACGTGTCTGACCGGATCTGCACTCACCCTCGGGCGTTCGGACTTTTTCCGAATCCCCGAGGGCGGCACGTCTGCGTAAGCCGACCCCTCCGGGGTTGAATGTCAAAGAGACGGATCAGACCAAGGTTAGCGAATGGAAGTGGGGTGGTGTCTTGCATCCGACAGGCGCCGGATACCCGTTGCAGATGTTTCGCCCGGCTGGCCCTTGCCGCCACGTTGGCAGCAGGAATGTGTTCGAGGACGGGGGCGGACACCGATGCCGAACATGATGAGCGGCACTGTCGTGAAGCTGAACCGGAGCCATACAGGCCGATGACAGGAAGACGGTGGCGGCTATCGTCGGACGTGAACAGGCCTTCAGTCCCAGAGTCCATCGGCAATCTCGCGGGCGATCATCGCGCGCGCTCTCATCATCACGTCGTCACTGCTGGTGTCGGTATGACCGTAGAACCGGGCATGACCGCCGTTCGCGGTCCAATCGGCGTAGCGGCAGTATTCTCGCTTTTCGAGACGGAAGGCGCGCATGTCGTCCGCCCAATGCGGCTTCGGCTCCACCACTAGCACGATGCCGTCGCGGGTTTCCTCCCAGGGCAGTGTCCGTTCGGATGGCGGACTGGCCCGGTTCTCAAGAAATATTCGGTCGATATCGATCGTTGCAGGCATCAGAGTTCTCCAAAGAAAAAGCCCGGTCACGAAGACCGGGCAAGTTGCGGAAACGGAAGGGATGAGGCGGGGCAGCCGACGCCGCCCCACCTGAGCATCATTCGGCGGCGACCATCGACTGCTCTTCGTCCTCCGTGGCGTCTTCATCCTCGCCATCGCCGGCAAGGAATTCAGGCAGATCATCCGCCTCCGTGTCGCCCCCGGCGTCCGCATCGGGATCGACCATGCGCAGCGGCTCCGGCAACCAGCCGGTTTCGGCCAGCAGGCGCTCGGCCTCCTTCGCCATGTCACCCTTCTTCAGGTGATCGATGAGCTGGGCCGATCGCTCGCCGGCGCCCTCACGCACCGCCTCGATGATCCGCGGCTTGGTCACGCGGCCGAGATAGTTGGCGACGGTCGGGCGCCAGCCCACCGCCACCATGTCGAGCCCGGTCGCCCGCGCCAGCCGGTCGGCCTGGGACAGGCGCACGTCGAGCCCGTGCTGGCTGACGCCCATACCGCCATAGGGGTTGGGCTTCTCGTGCAAGGCGTTGACGCCGAAGCTGACACAATGCGCGAGCAACTCCATCCGGGTGTCGTCGTCCTGACCGGAGAGCCAGTCCCAGAGCGCGACATCATCGGCCGGAATATGATCGCCCCAGCGTTCATGCCGATCCTTGATGGACTTCGCCGAAACGCTTTCACCCAGATCATCGGCCTGTGCCGGGAAATGAACCTCCCGGACATGGGCCTCGAGGCACCCCTTGGCGGAATGCGGCAGGAAGCAATCGGTGACCAGCCGATGCAGCAGCGCCGTCATGGCGACATGCGGGTTCGCCGCCACGGCATCGCGGAGCGCCAGCGTGCGATGCGCGGTCAGCTCGCTAACGAGCCGATCGGGCAGCGGCCGGATGGTCTCAAGCTCTTCGTCCTCCTCGGCTTCGGTCGCCGTACCGCCCAAGGTGATGACAGCGCGCTGCATACCACCGGACTCGCCGCCCTCGAGAGAACACCCATCGGCCCCCTGCCCTTCCTGACCGTCCACCGCATCATCGTCGGCACGGACATAGCCGCGCTCGACGGCGAGCTGGCCATCATGGCGGATGCTGACGAAGACACCTGCACGGGCCATCTGGTCGGCGTCATAGCGCATCGGCCGGGCCTCGAAGGCCTCCAGCGCCTCCTCGATCTCGCCAAGGCGGGCATCAACCTCGTCGGGGAATTCGTCTGCCTCGGCATATTCCACCTCCAGTGCGTCGAACTCGTCCCGCAGCTTCTCACGCTCGGCACGTTCGTCGTCAGTCTGGTCGATGGTGGTGCCGGCCAGACGGCGCATGCCGCTGGTATGGCCATAGGGGAAGTCCACGGCGACCTCGATCCACTTCCAGCCCTCGGCGGCGATGGTCTCGGCCTTGGCCTTCAGCTTCTCGCCCGCCAGCCGGTCGAGCAGCGCCGGGTCCTGGAGCCAGCCGCCATCGTCCTGCTGGAAGAGATCGCGCAGCACATAGCCGCCCGCCGCCTCGTAGGTCTCGATGCCGACGAAGAGCGCCCGTTTGTCGGAGGCCCGCACTGTGGTTTCGGTCAGCATGCGCCGGATGGTATAGGGCTCCTTCTGCCAGCTATCCTTGATCGCCTCCCAGACCTGTTCCTGCCGGGCATGGTCGTCGGAGATTGTGAAGGCCATGAGCTGTTCCAGCGTCATGCCGTCCTCGGCATAGGTCTCGAGCAGCGCCGGCGAGACCGAGACCAGGCGCAGGCGCTGCTTCACGACCCTGGCGTCGACGAAGAAGGCGGCGGCGATTTCCTCCTCGCTCATGCCCTTCTCGCGCAACACTTGGAAGGCGCGGAACTGGTCGAGCGGATGCAGCGGCGCGCGCTCGATATTCTCGGCGAGCGAGACCTCGTCGATGAGGATGTCGTCACTGGCCTCCGAGACGATACAGGGCACCGGCGCGGTCTTGTTGAGGCGCTTCTGCTTGACCAAGAGTTCCAGCGCACGGTAGCGGCGGCCGCTGGCGGGCACTTCGAAGAGGCCGGTCTCCTTGCCTTCCGAGTCGAGTTCGGGGCGGACATGCAGGGACTGGATCAGCCCGCGGCGGGCGATGGACTCGGCCAGTTCCTCGATCGAGATCCCGGCTTTCACCCGCCGGACATTGGACTGGCTGAGCACCAGCTTGTTAAAGGGGATGTCGCGCGAGGACGACAGGGTGATCTTCTGCGTGGCAATGACCATGTCAGGGTCTCCATGACGGACGCCGGGGAGCCTCTCTCTCCGGCAACCAGCCCGTCACGAAGCTCCCCCACTCCTTTCCCTCTCATGGCCGAGCCGCGGATGAACGCGCATACGCATCAGAGCTCACCGCGGGCACGCAGGCTGGTCTCCCGGCCAGCCCCGGTGATGATGTGGTCGTGCAGTATCCCCCCTAGGGACGCACAGGCGTTCCCGATTTCTTTCGTCATCGCGAGGTCGGCCGCCGAGGGCTCGGGGTCGCCGGCCGGATGATTGTGCACGATGATCAGCGCCGAGGCATTGAGTGCCAGGCAGCGCCGCAGCACCTCCCGGGGATAGACCGGGACATGATCGACCGTGCCGATTGCGAGGCATTCGTCGGAGATCGGCCGGTTCCTCCGGTCGAGATAGAGGACATGGAAGCGCTCCACATCGCCCCTGATGGTGAGCGCGCAATAATCGAGCACCGCCTGCCAGGACGTCAGGACAGGGTTCTGATTGAGGTGGCGCAGCAGGATCTGCCGGGCCTCATAGACCACGGCCTGATCCTGGGCGGAGAACCGGAGCGGCTGTGCTTCGATGGCGGATGTTCTCGTGCTTCGCATCATGGTGCTGTTCTCCGACGGGCAGCCGGCCGGGCGCCGAACTTTCACCGCGTCACAAGGAGAAGCGCCGCCCTCTTCCTGCGAAGTGAGCGGCGCGAAAGCTGCAGAGCGTGGACCTCAGGAAGGCGGGAGTTCCGTATCGGGGGGTGTCCCGCCTGACAGGCGGCCCGCGCGATAAAGCAGGCGCTCGGCATCGCGAATGCTGCCGGCCTCGCGGGCGGCCTCGGCCCAGACCGAGATCGGGACGTCCCCCGTGAACAGCAGATCCCGCTCGATACCCATGCCGAAGGGCAGCCGGATCGAGCGCAGTTCGTTGAGGCTCCAGGAGCCAAGCTCGGGGTACCCAATGTCGGCCAGTCCAAACATGATGTCGCCGTCCTCGTCGAGCTCGGTCGCGAGCCAGACACCGGCGCCGAAGGGATTGAAGAACTTCACGACCGGAATTTGATCCTGATCGCGATCGTGGCCATTCGCCAGCAGCCGATTGCGCTGTGTACCGGTCAGGAGGATCATGCCGCGGCCCTCCCTTCCGTCGGGGTCTGCCGCTCAACATCGGTGCTGTCGTCGGGCAGATGGGCCAGCAGCCAGTCGGCCGCCTTGCTGGCCTGCGAGGCGGCACGGACGATCGCGCGGGAATCCTCGCGCATCACCTCCAGCCAAGAGCCGATGTAATCGGCGTGGCGCACAGTCGGGACGATCCCTAGCGAGGCGCAACAGAACGCGCTCGAAATCTCGGCGATAAGTTCCTCGAAGGCGTATTTCTTCGTGCCGAAACCGCCCGAGAAATCCCTCCCTAGGCGGGAGCTGTGCCCCGTGGCATGCCCCATCTCGTGCAGGGCGGTCCGGTGCCAGTTGATCGGCTCGAAATAGGCCTGCGGAGTTGGCACCTGCACGTAATCGAGCGCGGGAACATAGAAGGCGCGATTACCGCCGATCCGGAAGTCGATACCGGTCGCCGCGATCAATGCCTCGACCCGCGGCTCGATCAGCCCGGGCGGCGGTGGCGGCGCTTCGATCGCGATGTCTTCGGGCAGCCCCTCGCATTGCGCCGCATTGAACACGGTAAAGCGCTTCAGGAACGGGATACTGTTTGCATCTTCTCCGGTCTCCCGGGCGCGGCGCTTCTCGTCTTCAGGCGAGAAGCGGTCGGCATAGACGACGGTCGTGCCCCGCTCGCCCTTGCGGACATTGCCGCCGAGCGACAGCGCCTGGCGGAAGGTCAGCCAGTGCTGGGTTGGATAGCCCTGCTGGATCACGGCGCCCCAGAGGATCAGGACATTGATCCCGGAATATTGCCGACCTGTGCTGGCGTTGCACGGCATGGCGAGCGACGCCTGCGCCGCCGCCGTCCCCCAGGGCTGAACCCAGGGCAGTCGACCCTCCTCCAGCTCTACGATAATCTTGTCGGTGATGTCGTCATAAAGGTTGGTGCGCGGGCCGCTCTTGCGGGCCGCGCGATGCTCTCTTGCCATCGGATTGATCTCCGCGACGGGCGCCGGAGGCCTCTCCTCCAGCCCTCAACCCGTCGCGGAAAACCCGCCCGCACTTTCACTCTCAGGGGGCGTTGCGGGGTCTCCCCGCTGATGGGGGTGCGTCGGCAACGCCAGTGCCGACCAAGGGGAAGGCTTTCCCCATATCTGACCTCGCTACGTGCGCGGAGCCTCACAAAGGCGGCCTATGGCTGACGCCTTCCTCCAACTCTCAGTCGAAGATCACACGATGGGCTGGAGGCGTGCAGCCCGGCATCGCGAATGCGCTGGTGGCCAAGGGATTCGCCTGAGGTCGAGGCGAAGCAGGATCAGATCCAAGATATTGTTATAGAAAGATAAATGAGCATCTTTGCTTACGGAGACTCGCCACGTAAGCAACATCCCTCAAAAAGAGAGAATTTATAACATCTTGATTTTAATGGGAAAAATGGCGCACCCGAGAGGATTCGAACCTCTGGCCTCCGCCTTCGGAGGGCGGCGCTCTATCCAGCTGAGCTACGGGTGCATACCGTTCGCGATGTGCTTACGTCATGCTTACGCGAGTTTTTTGGCTTCTTGAAGAGCGAACCCGATATTCGCTCAAGCCATTGTTAAATCGTTACCTTTTCCAAACGCCCTTAACTTTCGCCGGACTTGACTACCGCCTTCGGAGGGCAGCGCTCTATCCAGCTGAGCTATGGGTGCGCGGGCTGACCGCGATCAGTGGGGTTTCTATAGGGGATGAAAAACCGGCGCGCAATCGGTTTTCATCGCAAATCGCTTAGCCTCTCTCCCGCGCCGTCTCCCGCCCTGTCATGGACCGACATAGCGATGATCGACCCGCGAAGAGACCACGCAGGGCGCCGATGTGCCCATCATTTGCGCCATCGCTGCGGGAAAGGTGACCTGCAAGCGGGAGAACTGTTCCAATTCGGTTTCGGATCGCACGTATAAATCAATGCTTTGATCGGTCACCAAAACACCGACCCCGGTTGCGGTGCTCTCCTGAAATGTCGCCTGCCAGTGGTTCTCAGACACCCTGACCCAAGTGAAATCGCCAGCGAGGCTTTCGGGTGTAAACGGATCGGGAAAAGTGATTTTCTGCGGGCCGTAATTCGCATTTTCAGAAAAGGCACCGGGCATTTGATCAACCATTTGCGGCGGACATCCGTCCTGCCCCAAAAGCGTCGCCTGCCCTTGCCACAGGCCCGATGTCGGCTGGATCTCCGCTGCCATGGCCATCAGCGGTGCCATGCCCACCATGACCATCACAGATCGTCCAAAAGGCGTCATGCCACGTCTCCTCGTACCTCACACGAGCAGAAGCGTGGCATGACATCCCATCTCAGACAAGCGTCTCTTAGCCAAAGAATTCCCGGCAAAGCTCCAGTGCATCCACCAGACGGTCGACCTCTTCGCTGGTGTTATACATCGCGAAAGATGCCCGGCAGGTAGCGGTAACGCCCAGGTGCTGCATCAAGGGCATGGCACAATGGCTGCCCGCGCGCACGGCGACGCCTTTTTTGTCGAGGACGGTCGAAATGTCATGCGGATGTGCGCCCTCCATGGTGAAGGAGAAAATCGCGCCCTTCCCCGGCGCCGTCCCCTGAACGTTGAGCCAATTGAGGTTTTGCAGCTTCTCTGAGGCATAAGCGGCCAGTTTGGCCTCATAGGCGGCGATGTTCTCCATACCGATCTGCATCATGTAATCGAGCGCCACACCCATGCCGATGGTCTGGACGATGCCCGGCGTGCCGGCCTCGAATTTCAAAGGCGGTTTGGCATAGGTCACGGTGTCTTTGGTCACCGTGTCGATCATGTCGCCGCCGCCCATGAAAGGCCGCATCTCCGCCTGACGTTCCGCGCGAATATAGATCGCGCCGGAGCCCGACGGCCCGTAGAGTTTATGGCCCGTAATGGGATAGAAATCACACCCGAGGTCTTGCACATCGACAGGCCCGTGCACCGAGGCCTGAGAGCCATCAATGAGAGTCGCGATGCCACGCGCGCGCGCCGCGTGACAAATGGTTTTGACGTCAACCTTGGTGCCAGTCACATTGGACATATGCGTCACGGCGACGAGTTTGACCTTGGGCCCCATGGCGTCAATCACGGCCTGAGGATCAAGGCTGCCGTCCGGCGCGCAATCCACCCATTTCAGAACCACACCCTGACGTTCGCGCAGGAATTGCCAAGGCACGATATTGGCGTGATGCTCCAGAACGGAGAGCACGATCTCATCGCCCGGCTGCAACTGCTCCATCGCCCAGGAATAAGCGACAAGGTTGATCCCCTCGGTGGTGCCGGAGGTAAAGACGATCTCGTCTTCATGACCGGCGTTCAGGAACTTGGCCACCACTTGGCGGGTGTTCTCGTATTTGTCGGTCGCAAGATTAGAAAGATAGTGCAAGCCACGGTGAACATTGGCGTATTCTTCGGAATAGGCCTTGGTGATCGCGTCGATCACCACCTGTGGTTTTTGCGCCGAGGCGCCGCTGTCGAGATAGGTCAGAGGCTGACCGTTGACCTGCCGCGACAGGATCGGGAAATCGGCACGAATGGCGTTGACGTCAAACATCTCAGCTCTCTTTCTCAGGTGTGTGGGCGACTTCAGACAACATCGCGCCCCAGAAATAGATCAAAGCGGCCAGCGCCAAAACGCCCACCGCAGTTGTGGCCGCCCCATCGCCGACAAAGCCCGCCGTCAGGCCCCACAAGAGCCACAGGGGCGCGGCACAGAGAAGGCCCCAAAACAGCGCCATGCGGGTCTCGAAGCCGGTGGCGGGCGTCTTGAGCACACGCAGAACAAACGCGACAATCCCCGACAACACGTAGAAGGCCAAAGGCATGATGAACAGCCAACTGAGCAACGTGGCCCCCATCAGCATTTGCACCTCTTGGCCGGTCTCGAACGCAAGCCGCGACAGACGCGGCCATTGCGCCACAAAGATCAACCCACAGGCCAGCATCAGGGTCACAAGGGCACTGCCCTCATTCTCCCCACCCGCCAGCCTGTGACGGAGCACCACGCGCGGCGCGCGGTAGCTCTTTGCAATGTCGGTGACGACGCCCATCAGGCTCAGTCTGCGCGGCGGCGTGTCAGCCAGCCTTCGAGACGATGCAGGATGTCTTCGGCGATGGCCTCATCCTCGATCTCCTCGATGGCTTCGGCCAAGAACGCCAGCGTCAAAAGGTCGGTCGCCTCCGCCGTCGGCACGCCACGCGAGCGCAGGTAGAACAGCGCCTCATCGTCGATCGCGCCCACGGTGGAGCCATGCGAACAGGCGACGTCATCGGCGTAGATCTCAAGCTCCGGCTTGGCCAAAAACTGGCTGTCGCCATCGAGCAAAAGGCCTTGGCTGATCTGATAGCCGTCGGTCTTTTGCGCGCCCGCTTTCACAAGGATCTTGCCCTGGAACACGCCTTTGGCACCGTTCCGCAGAACTTTCTTAAAGACCTGACGGCTTTCGCAGCGCTCGGCGTCATGGGTGATGAACACCGTGTCGTCATGGTGAAAATCGCCATCGCCCATGGCCGCGCCTGCGACATGCGCCATGGAATCGTCCCCTTGGATGTCGAGCACCACCTCATTGCGGGTCAGCACACCGTTGGCGGTCATGGTGAAGCTTTTGAACAAAGCCTCCTGCCCGATGGTGGCGAAGACATGGGTCACGGCGCGGCGTTCGTGATCGCGGCCCTGCGCGCGGACGTGGTGGAAAGCGGCTTTGTCAGAAACCTCGACCTCCATCACTTTGTTGAACCGCGCGGCAGCCGGGCCGTTTTCCAGAACCGTCAGATCAGCGCCCTCTTCGACGCGGATCACATGGTGCAGGATCGCGTCCGACGTCTCGTTGCGGTGCAGATAGATCAGCGACACCGGTTTCGCGACCTTGCCCGTGGCGCGGATCACCACGCCGTCCGTGGCAAAGGCGGTGTTGAGCGTCGCGAAAGGACGCTCGACGGGGGTCTGCGCCTTTTTTTCCTGCACGCCGTAGGCGTCTTTCACCCAATGGATGTCGGCGGAGAGCGCATCAGAGAGACGCATGATCTCCAGATTTTCGCCCTCAAGCGCGTCAGACGCCTCGGCATCGAACACGCCATCGACAAAGACGATCTTGATCCGATCCAGCCCGGAAAACACCGGCGCTTCGGGCGCGTGGAACACCACGGCGGGCGTCGCAGCATCGGTATTCAGCGTGTCCGGGCGGGTCCAGCGCCAATATTCGTCACGCCCCTGCGGCAGGCCCATGGAAAGCAAGCGGTTCAGAGCGTCCTGACGCAGGGCCTCGGCCCAGGAGGCACCTGCGGGAAGGGTCATGCCCTCCACACGGGCGCTTGTCGCGTCCAGTTTGCGTTGTTTCAAATCTGCGCGTTTCATCAGGCTTGCTCCACCTCGGCCAGAAGATCGGCATAGCCGTTGTTCTCGACCTCAAGCGCGAGTTCCGGCCCACCGGATTTGATGATCCGACCATTGGACATGATGTGCACCACGTCCGGTTTGATGTGGTCCAGAAGGCGCTGGTAGTGGGTGATCACGATGAAAGACCGCTTGCCGTCGCGCAGCGCGTTCACGCCGTCGGACACGAGTTTCATCGCGTCCACGTCGAGACCGGAGTCGGTTTCGTCCAGGATGCAAAGCTTCGGCTCAAGCATCGCCATCTGAAGGATTTCATTACGCTTTTTCTCACCGCCGGAAAAGCCGACGTTGACCGGACGCTTGAGCATCTCGGCGTCGATCTGAAGCGATTTCGCCTTGGCACGGATTTCTTTGAGGAAATCGGTGGCGGACAGCTCTTCCTCACCGCGCGCCTTGCGTTGCGCGTTCACGGCGGTGCGCAGGAAGGTCATGTTGCCAACGCCCGGAATTTCGACCGGGTATTGGAAAGCGAGGAAAAGACCGGCGGCGGCACGCTCTTCGGGTTCCAGCTCAAGGATGTTTTCTCCATTGAGCAGCACTTCGCCCTCGGTCACCTCATAGCCGTCACGGCCCGAGAGCACATAAGAGGTGGTCGACTTGCCAGAGCCGTTCGGCCCCATGATGGCATGCACTTCGCCCTCGCCGACCGTCAGGTCGACGCCTTTGAGGATTTGCTTGTCCTCTTCTTCGAGTTTGACGTGGAGGTTTTTGATTTCCAACATGTTATTGTCCTTTCACGAGGAAGGGCCCGCGCGGGGTGAACCCGGCAGGCGCCTGTGTGTTTTTCATGTGCGTGGAGGTTGTGACGCGCGGGCGCGCCTTATCAGAACGGGAGCCTGATGCGATCAGACGCCCGAAAAATGCAAAAAGATCAACAGGCCGGAGCCCAGTGCGATCAGTTTCAGAAGGCCGGATTTGAGCCCAAGAGCCAAAAGCGTGCGCTTGAGAACCTGCCCCTCTTGGGCCACGGCACGATGGCTGACACCGGAGACGCGTTTGCCCCTCGGCGTGTCCACATCCTGCAGACCCGTGTAGACGGTCGCGCATGTATTCGGCGCGCCGGCCTCGATCCGTCTGATCCTGTCGGCGAATTGCGCATGCTGTTGATGCATCTTGTCCCTGCCCTTCTCTACCCCTTGTCTCATAGGCAGATTGGCCGGGAAATGCGGAAAGATCGTGGCGGGCCACGGGCATTCTTGCGCCACGTCCATATGACGTGGCGTCAGAACAGGACGATGTCTGCGCCGAAGGGATCAGATACGATAGCTTTGCCCGCGAAAATAGAGCGTGCCCGGTTCCGTGGTATGGGTGACGTAATCCACCCATTGCGCGGAAAACAAACGCGAAAACAGGTCGGGCATCTCGTGCACCACATTGTGCATCGTCATGATCGCCAACAAAATCCCGGCGAATTGCGTCCCCATGCGTTTGACCGCTGACATTGAGACGGCCTCGCGCAACAGAAACGCGATGGCGATGGCCAGAATCACGTCGAGCGCCAGATTGAAATCCGTCATTTCCTGTGGCTGTGCACCGGAAATCTGATAGTGCACCACCCGCGCGATCACGGTGGCGAGCCCGCCCATGGCGAAGGCCAGCACGTAGGACAGAATCTGGGTGATTTTCAGACGCGGTTCGCCATAGCTGCGGGAATGCACCCCCTCCGCCTGATGCCGCTCGAGCATTTCGGTCAGCCGTTCGTTGCGCCCATGCGTGCGCGTTTTCGCGGGGCCAATCTCCTGACACCCGTAACTCGATCGCTGTGGAACACGTTGCAAACGGCGAAGAAAATCCTGACGCTGATCCATGCCGAAACCTTTTAAAACACTCGGTAAGTCTTTTGTTTACCAAGGCATCATGGCAAAATTCGGGCAAGATCGCGTTGAGATGCGCGAAGCCTGAGACCGCCGGACAACGTGAGGGGCAAAGAGACATCATCATGCTTTCACCTGAAACGCTTTGAGCAGGCTGTAAAGCGCCCCCGCAGGCAGCGTCGAGATCGGCGAGAGGTTGAATTGCGCCATCCGGCCGTGAAAAACGGTGGGCGTGGCAAATTCGGTGATGACGCCATATTTGTCTTCGCGCCCGACAAAATCGTCAACTAGCACCCGCGTGGGGCGCGTGATCGACACCATGGTGGCAAGGAAACAGCCCGCGCGGAATCGCCCGTCGATCAGCACCAGATCGGGCGTTTTCAAATCGTCACGTTGCCAGACGCCAAAGCAGTAGTCCGGATAGCGGAACCATTTGCCGTTGCCCTTGGGCCAGGACCATTCCTTGGTTTCGCCGATGTCGGCGTGGATCAGATGCAGGTCTGCTTTCGGCGGATGGGCCGCGAAATGGCTCTGCATGGCCTTATGCCAGGCCTTGTCGCCTTCGACCGAGTAGAGCGTCTTTCCGGGCTGCGCCGCACCGTAAGCCGTCGAGCCGCCGGAGCCATACTCAAGGATCACCTCCGCCGCATCATATTGCGCGCACACGACCTCCCTGACCTCCTCCGGGAAGGTCAGCTCCGGCCCATCGGGGCCAAACGTGGCGATATGTGCGCTGTGCAAGGTCATTTATGGATCATGTCAGCCGGAGAAAGTCACCAGTTTGATCAGCGCGGAAATCACCAGCGCCGCGACAGAGGCAAGAAAGGCGGTGGCAGCGACGGAGTTCATGAACAACCCTTCGCGCTTACCGGCCTTCACCCGGACGAGAAGCCCGATGAAAACGCCGATAAAGACACCAAGACCGATGCCGGCGGAGTTGGCGAGGAACATGGGAAAAAGATCGAAACGCATGTGTTACTCCACTGTCACGGCGGTGCCGGAGGCAGAGACCATAAGCATCTGTCCGATCACCTCGTAATCGAGATCGACGCCGACGACGGCATTGGCGCCCATGGCCGACGCACGCTCCTGCATCTCGCGCAGAGCGGTCTCGCGGCCTTCGCCCAGTTTCTGTTCATAGGCGCCGGAACGCCCACCGATGATGTCGGTGACCTGCGCAAAGAGATCGCGTACGATATTGGCGCCCATGATGGCCTCGCCGGTGACGATGCCGTGATAGGCCATGATCTTGCGGCCCTCGATGGAGGGGGTCGTGGTGGTGATCATCGTCAGTCCCCCGTGCTGATGTTCTCGGTTCTGCCGTGCCGCGCCGTGTTGAGACAGGCCACGAGGCGCAGCATCAGGAAGCTCCAGATCAGGAACAGCACGGCACAGAGCAGAACCTCCCAGGTTTCCGCCCGTAAACCGCTGAGCCAGCCCCGTTCGACCAGCTCTGCGACGATCTCGTCATGCAGCATCGTCAGCCCGAAAACGCCCACCATCAGCAGGACGAGAACGGACACGTCGCGCCCCTCACCCGCCGCACGTGCTCCATGCCCCGGATAAATCCGGCGCGCCTTGGCCACGTTCTTGGAAACGGATTGGATCATTGGTCTTCTCTCCCGCTGTTATGGGCAGATGTCACTGCACCGATTAACCCACAGACCCCTCAAGCGAAATCGCAACCAACTGCTGCGCTTCCATGGCGAATTCCATCGGCAGCGCTTGCAGCACTTCCTTGGCAAAGCCATTGACGATCAGCGCCACGGCTTCCTCTTCGTCCATGCCACGCTGGCGGCAGTAGAACATTTGTTCGTCGTCCACCTTCGACGTCGTGGCCTCATGCTCAACCCGCGAGGAATTGTTGCGCACTTCGATATAGGGCACGGTGTGCGCCCCGCATTTGTCGCCGATCAGCAAGCTGTCACACTGCGTATAGTTCCGCGAATTCTTCGCCTTCGGGTGCATTGAGACCTGACCGCGATAGGTGTTCTGCGCCACACCCGCCGAGATGCCTTTGGAGACGATCCGCGACTTGGTGTTCTTGCCCAGGTGAATCATCTTCGTGCCGGTGTCGGCCTGTTGGTGGTTGTTGGTGATCGCGATGGAGTAGAACTCGCCCTGGCTGTCGTCACCGCGCAGCACGCAGGACGGGTATTTCCACGTCACCGAAGAGCCGGTTTCGACCTGTGTCCACATCACTTTCGCCCGATCGCCCCGGCAATCGGCGCGTTTGGTCACAAAGTTGTAGATACCACCCTTGCCCTCTTCGTCGCCGGGGAACCAGTTTTGCACCGTGGAATATTTCACCTCGGCGTCTTCCTCGATGACGATCTCGACGACTGCGGCGTGAAGCTGGGCGGTGTCACGTTGCGGTGCGGTGCAACCTTCGAGGTAAGACACATACGATCCCTTGTCGGCGATGATCAGCGTGCGCTCGAACTGGCCGGTGTTTTCCGCGTTGATGCGGAAATAGGTCGAAAGCTCCATCGGACAGCGCGTGTTCGGCGGGATGTAGACGAAGGACCCGTCGGAGAAGACGGCGGAGTTCAGCGTCGCATAGTAGTTGTCGGACACCGGCACCACAGAGGCGAGGTATTTTTTCACCAGATCCGGGTGGTCCTTGATGGCCTCTGAGATGGAACAGAAAATGACGCCTGCCTTTTCCAATTCCTTCTTAAAGGTCGTGCCCACGGACACAGAGTCGAACACCGCGTCCACGGCCACTTTGCGCTCGGAATTGTTGCCGTCCGCCGGCACGTCGCCCGCGCCTTCGACACCCGCGAGGATCATTTGCTCTTTCAGAGAAATGCCGAGTTTTTCGTAGGTCGCCAAAAGTTTCGGATCGACCTCATCCAAAGACTTCGGCTTGCTCTCCATGGATTTCGGGCGCGCGTAGTAATACTGGTCCTGAAAATCAATCTCAGGGTACTCGACCATCGCCCAATCCGGCTCTTCCATCGTGATCCAGCGGCGATAGGCCTCAAGACGCCACTCCAGCATCCATTCCGGCTCTTCGTTCTTGGCGGAAATCAGGCGCACGATGTCCTCGGAGAGACCCTTCGGCGCGTAGTCCATCTCGATTTCCGTGTCCCAGCCGTATTTATACTTGCCGGCCAACGCCTGAACGGCGGCGACGGTTTCTTCCTCGACGCCCTCTTTGACTTGGTCCTTCAATTGTACGTCATCCGCCATGGGATCACTCCTTACCGTATCTCTGGAGGCTTGCGCCTCATGTGCTGTGCGGGGCCTCTGGCCCTCTCGTTTATCTTCACGCCGCGCGTTTGCGCCAGCGTCCATAGGCGGCCAGCCACGCCGTGGCGAACCGCTCCAAATCTTCTTTGCTCACCTCGGGCCCGATCGACACCCGAAGCGCGCTTGCCGCCTCCTCTTCGGTGTATCCCATCGCGGTCAACACCTTGGACGCCTTGACTTTTCCCGACGAACAGGCCGAGCCTGCGGAGACCGCAAAGCCCGCCAGATCCATCTGCATCACCTGCGTCTCGCCCTTCCAACCGGGCGTGATCAGGCTCATCGTATTGGGCAGGCGCGCCACATCTTTCCCCACAAAAATAGGGTCTTCGACCTCATTCGCAATCAGCGCCTCAAGATGATCGCGCTTTTCCGCGACCTCTTCCCAAACGCCGTCCGCCAAGGCTTTCGCCGCCGCCTCCGCCGCCGCGCCAAAGCCTGCGATGCCGATCAGGTTCTCAGTGCCGCTGCGACGCCCCATCTCCTGACCACCGCCTTTGATCCCGGCCTCGACATCCAGGCCCTGTTTCAACACCAAAGCGCCCACGCCCTTCGGCCCGCCGAGCTTATGCGCCGACACCAGCGCCATATCGCAGCCCAGCCAGTTGAAAGCCAGCGGCATCTTGCCAAAGCCCTGCGTCGCGTCGCAAACCGCCAACCCTTCGGGCAGGTCCTGAATGATCCCGGTCTCGGAATTCGCCACCTGTTGCGCGCTCGCCTGAGGCTTCGTGACGGTCACACGCCCCCCACGATCCACCGGCAGGTCCGCATCACACCACGAGGACACCGCCTCATGTTCGACCTCGGCACAGTGTATCCCACGCCCGCCACGTTCCCGTCCTGAGAGCGCCAAAGCCGCCGCCTCCGTCGCGCCCGAGGTAAAGACAATGTCCGCGCCCTGCGCACCGAACGCCTCAGAGACCTGCGCCCGTGCGCGCTCCATCAACGCCTTCGCCGCCCGCCCCTCGCCATGCACCGACGACGGGTTGCCGACCACATCCATGGCCGCCAGCATCGCCTCACGCGCTGCCTGACACAAAGGCGCCGTGGCGTTCCAGTCGAGATATGTGCGCGTCTTGGTCACGGGTTTCCTTTGCTGGTCAAATACTCAAAAGAGCGGTTAGTCTTCGTCGACAACGGCGAACAGGGTCGGCACCGCAGGACAGGGCCGCAGCTCGTTTTTCACCACATCCGACAGGCGCGTCTGGTGCAGGAAGACATAGACATGCGCCGAGAGACCTTCCCAGAGGCGGTTGGTCATCGACTGCGCCCTAGAGCCCGACACACCACCCGAGGCGCCCGCGCCCGTGTGCATGGCGGAAACAGTCTCATCCACCGCGCCCAAAATGTCTGAGACGCGAATCTCAGACGCCGGTCGCGCCAGTTTGTAGCCGCCACCCGGCCCCCGCACGGAGGTCACAAGATCGGCGCGGCGCAGTTTGACAAAGAGCTGTTCAAGGTAAGGCAGAGAAATATCCTGACGCTTGGCAATCTCCGCCAGCGACAACAGGCTATCATCCTTTTGCAGCGCCAGATCGGCCAGCGCCACCATGGCATAACGCCCTTTCGTGGACAGTTTCATCGGCTTTCCCCTTCGTTTTGAGCCACGCCTTTCGACGATATGCCCTCTCTTCGACCACGTTTTCGGCGCGTCATCTGGTCTTTGCTGGCCCTCCGGCCCCGACTTTCGCCGATTCCTAGGCCAGGACCCGCGAAAAGCCGCGCAAAAACATTGACGTGCGCGCGTGAGGGCCTTACCTCCATACCACCCGCGTGCGCCTTGCTTTTGGTCAATTTAGAATGCTTCTAAATAGCCTGAGCAATTTCGTCAACTATAAAGCGCCCGCGCCACAAACACGAGTGCAAAACCGCCATATCGGCTTTGCCATAAAAGCGCGCTACGGCCCGATGATGTCCTACGGGACCCACCTATGAGGCCGCAGCGACATGAGGAGACAGGGACGACTATGCCCGAAGTGATTTTTCCCGGCCCCGAAGGCCGGCTAGAAGGCCGCTACCACCCGCAACCGCAAAAAGACGCCCCCATCGCCATCATTCTTCATCCGCACCCGCAATTTGGCGGCACGATGAACAACCGCGTGGTCTACAACCTGCATTACGCCTTCCACAACATGGGCTTCACCGTGCTGCGGTTCAATTTCCGCGGTGTGGGCCGGTCTCAGGGCGAATACGACCAAGGCGTGGGCGAACTGTCCGATGCGGCCTCCGCGCTCGATTATCTTCAGTCGATGAACCCCAATGCGAAACATTGCTGGGTCGCGGGCTTTTCCTTTGGCGCATGGATCGGCATGCAATTGCTGATGCGTCGCCCGGAGATCACCGGCTTCATCTCCGTCGCACCGCCGGCGAATATGTACGACTTCTCCTTCCTGGCGCCCTGCCCCTCGTCCGGTCTGATCATCAACGGCACCGCCGACCGTGTGGCGCCGCCGAAGGACACGCAGTCCCTGGTGAACAAGCTCCACGAGCAAAAAGGCATCACCATCACCCATGAGGAAGTCGAGGGTGCGGGCCACTTCTTTGAAGACCCGCATATGGAGCAGATGATCGGCTCCGTGGACGACTATGTCCGCCGTCGCCTGACCGAAAACACCCGCTAAGGAGCCGAAATGGGGATCATGGAGGACATCGCCGACGATCTGGCGAAAGAAACCATCGCGGCGCTCGACATTGTCGGCACCGATGAATTGATCCAGGACGTGGCCCGCGTGATCGGCGCCTCGTCCATCACCACGCAAGAAGCCTTCCTCACCGCCGCGCGCGTTCGCCTCTCGGAGGCCCGCGCGCGCGCGTATTTGCAAAAACGCATCGCTGAGGCCAAGGCTGGCCTCGAAGCCTCCGCGCCTCCGCCGGGCTCAGAGGATGACATCGAATACTAGGACCCCATGCCCAAAGACAGCGCCTCCCCCCGCCTCGACGCCCAATACGCTTTCCTGATGGAGGCCGACCGGCTCAAGACGGTGGAGCGCGCCAATCAGGTCATGGACCGCTCCCGGTTCGAAAACTCCGCCGAACATAGCTGGCACGCCTGCCTCTTGGCCTTTCTCATGGCGCCTCTGGCCTCTGATCAGGTCGATCTGAGCCGTGTGATCCAGATGCTCATGCTGCATGACATCGTCGAGGTCGACGCGGGCGATCACCCGATCCACATTCTCTACGACACCGACGACATCGCCGCGCGCGAGGCGGCCGCCGCCGACCGCATCTATGGGCTTTTGCCCGAGGATCTGGCGACGACTTTCCGTGCCATCTGGACCGAATTCGAAGCGATGGAGACAGAGACCGCGCGCTTTGCGAAATCCATCGACTACCTCGCACCTGCGCTGCAAAGCATCGGCGCCCCTGTGCAATTGGAGGAAGAGCGCGAGATCGTTGCGGGCAACCTCCGCCGAGGCCGTGCGGTGAAAACCAAAGACATCCTGCCAGAGCTTTTCGCCTTCACCAAAGCGGCCTTTGACGGCGCGGCCACCGATCCCATTCTGGCGCAACGCTTCGCCTTCTGGTGCGAGGCGGATCGTCTGAAAACCGTCTACCGCGCCACCCCCATCGCCGATGGGTCGCGCAAGGAAAACACTGGCGAGCACAGCTGGCACATCATGCTCTACGCGCTCACGCTCGCGGATCATGCGGGCGACGGTGTGGACGTCGATCTGGCGCTCAAAATGCTTTTGCTGCACGACATCGTCGAGGTTGACGCGGGCGACACGCCGATCCACGGCGCCGTGACCCCCGAAGCCCTAAAAGCCCAGGAAGAGGCCGAACTCCGCGCCGCCGACCGGCTCTTTGGCCTCCTGCCCGCCGATCAGGCGCAGGAGTTCCGCGCCATCTGGGACGACTTCGAGGCCGCACAAACTCCGACCGCGATCTACGCCAAATCCATCGACCGCTGCCAGCCGGTGCTGCACAACCTCGCCGATGACGGTGGCTCCTGGCGGACATATGACGTGAAACTGCACCAGCTCGACAGCCGCGTCGGCGTCAAAATCGACCGCGGCTGCCCGAAGCTCTGGCCCTATATCCGCGCCAAATGCGAACCTTGGTTCGTCGCGCGGGACGCTCTCTAAAATGAGTATTTAACCAGCAAAGGAAACGCACTGTACCCCGTTTCCTTTGCTGCTAAAAATACTCAAAACCCGTAGATGCCCGCGAATTTCTCTTCGAGATAGTCCAAAAGCGGCGCCTCGGTGGGTTCAAAGCCACAGGCATGTACGATGGTGTCGCGCGGCTCGCGCAGGCCGCCGAACTGTTGCAGGTTCTCGGCCAGCCAGCGGGTCGCCGCGGACGTGTCGCCCTTGGCCATCTGTGCATCGAGATCGGAAATCTCCGCCCGGAGCGCCTTGTGCAGACAGCCCGCGTAGACATTGCCCAAAGAATAGGTCGGGAAATAGCCAAAGAGCCCGACAGGCCAGTGCACGTCCTGCAAACATCCGTTCGAGACCTTGTCGACCTTGACCCCGAAATCCGCCTCAAAGCGCGTGTCCCAAGCCTCCGGCAGATCGTCGATCTCCAGCGCGCCGCCGATGATCTGACGTTCGAGATCGAAGCGCAGCAGCACGTGCAGGTTGTACTGCACCTCGTCGCTTTCCGTGCGGATATAGCCCGGCGTGACGCGGTTGACGGCGGCGTAGAACGCCTCCGCGCAGTCCACACCGATGTCCCCAAAGGTGTCGCGCATCTGGCCGTAAAGATACTCCGTGAAGGCACGCGAGCGGCCCAGTTGGTTCTCGAAAATCCGCGACTGGCTTTCATGCACACCCATCGACACGCCCTCGCCCAGAGGGGTCAGCAAATAATCGCGCGAGATGTTTTGCTCATAGCAGGCATGCCCGGTCTCATGGATCGTCGAATAGATCGAGTTGAGCGGGTCTTCCGGGTTGGTGCGCGTGGTGATGCGCACGTCGAGGCCCGAGCCAGAGGAAAACGGATGCACCGCCTTGTCGACCCGGCCATGGGCAAAATCATAGCCGAAGGCAGCGGCAAGACCTTCGGTCAGCGCCATTTGTTTGGTCTCATCGAAGGTGCCCGAGAGGCCCTTGGGCTGATCCGCGCCCATGATTTTATCACGAAGCGCCACCAGACGGGGGCGCAGCGCGCCGAACATCGCGTCCAGCTCGGCGCCGGTCGAGCCGGATTCGTAATCCTGATGCAGCGCGTCCCAGAGGTCGAAATCCGTGCCCTCTTTCAAAGCGGCCGCCTCTTCGCGGCGCAGGCGCACCACCTCTTTGAAGGTCGGCGCGAAATGGGCGAAATCATCGCGCGCCCGCGCCTCGGCCCATGTGCCTTGCGCAACGGATGTCACCCGCGCGATCTCGGCGGCCAATTTGGCGGGCACCTTGGTGTTGCGCTCAAACGACCGGCGGATGTGGCGCAGTTTGGCCAACCCCACCTCGCCCAAGACAGAAGAGTCGATCGCGTCGAGCCAAGCGCCGATTTGCGGATCGGTGCGCCGGGCGTGCAACACGCCCTCCAAAGCGGCCATTTCCTCGCCCCGCTGCTCGGCGGCGCCGCGCGGCATCATGGTTTCCTGATCCCAGCTCAGCCGCCCCATGATCGCGCCAAGCGCCTCGGCCTCACGGGTGTAGCTCATCAACTCATCATAGGCAGACATTCAAAGGCCCTCCCGGACCGATTGGGGTTTCGGAAATTGGCTCATGAACCGCGCGCGGGAGATCGCCACAAAGAGCGCGACGGCGCCGACTTGGTGCGCGAGGCCCAACGCCAAAGGCGCGCCATGCAGCACGGTGACGATGCCCAGAACGACTTGTAGAAACAGCAGCGCGCCCATCATGTTAAAGGCGGCCACGGTGGTTTTATTCGCGGACTTGCGGCCCTTGAGCCAAGTCACGACACCGAAGGCAAACAACAGGTAGCCCGCAACGCGGTGAATGAATTGCACCAGAGCCGGGTTCTCAAAGAAATTGCGCCAGACAGGCTCGATGTAGAAAGGGTCCGGCGGCAACACTTGCCCGCCCATCAACGGCCAATCGGTATAGCCGCGGCCTGCGTCAATGCCCGCGACCAAAGCGCCCAAGAGGATTTGCAGGAAGGCAAAATGCAGCATGCCGGTCGACATGCCGAAGAGTTTCGCATCCCTGGCCCGGCGCGCCTGCATCAATTCGGCCTCGGAGCGGCCCAAGAGAAAGACATACCAGGCGATGAAACCCAGAATGATAAAGGCCAGTCCGAGATGCACCGCCAGACGGTAAGAGGCCACATCGAGCATCTCGCCGGTCAGCCCAGACGACACCATCCACCAGCCGATCGCGCCCTGAAGCCCGCCCAAGGCGCCAATAAAAATCAGCCGTTTGTGCCAGCCGGTCGGGACTTTTTTCGCGACCGCAAAGCCGACATATCCAAGCGCCCAGACGAGGCCAATGACGCGGCCCAGCTGACGATGGCCCCATTCCCACCAGTAGATCGACTTGAATTCCGACAGGCTCATGCCTTCGTTTTGCAGCGTATATTCCGGAATTTGTTGATATTTCTCGAACTCCGACTGCCATGAGGCCTCGTCCATCGGCGGCACGGCGCCCGTCACGGGCTTCCACTCGGTGATCGACAACCCGCTGTCCGTAAGCCGCGTCAGGCCACCGACCGCGATCATCATCATCACCAGCGCGAAAATCACCATGAGCCAGACCCGGATGCCCCTGCGCGCGCCCCGGTTGCCCTTTTCGATCAGCCCTTTCGGTATGGTGGAGGCTGCGGTTTTGGGCTTTTGATCTGTGCCCACCTCTTCGAAAATGCTGCGTTTTTGTGCCATTTGGGTCTCTTGGAGTCTCGTCTCGTTGCTTGCCCAGACCCTAGGTTCGTCCACCGCGAAGGGCAAGCGTTTCGGGATGAATTTCACAGGAGACACGACTTGGCAGGATTGCGCCGAGAGACAAAGTTTTGGGGAACCCCGCCCGGCTCCTGCCGCGTTTTCCCTGTGAACAGACGAAAGGAGACGTCTCATGACACAGAAACGCACATTCCTCGCCGCAACTCTGATGGGCGCCGCTCTGGTCGCCGCTCCGATGGTGACCGCCACCGCCGCTTCGGCGCAAACGCAAGCCGCGATGCAGGCGGATTACAAGGTCAAGCCCGGCGTGACGCTGAACGCGCGCTCCGGTCCCGGCACCGGCTATCACGCCGTCACCGCCTATGCGCCCGGCACGCCGCTCACCGCTCTGGGGCACAGCGGCGGTTGGGTGAAGGTCTCTGCGCATGGCGCCGCGCCGCTTTGGGTTTCGGGCAGCTACCTTGATCCTGTCACGCAGTCCGCACCTCAGCCCGACGGTCTGTTGGTGGTGCCGCAGGCGAAACCCGATCCGAGCCAACCCGTCTTTGAGGGGCAATATCCGCTCGTGGTGCGCCCGCAGTCGTAATCCACGACTTGAAACGCAAAAGAGCGCGGGGACACCCTCGCGCTCTCTTTCTGTTTCAGTGACACTCGAACCGCTTAGCTGCGGTCCTTCCAGCGCTTCATCTGACGCATCACCCCGTGCAGCATCTGCACATCGGCCCGCGTCAAAGGCATGCGCGACCAGAGATTGCGCAGGTTGAGCTTCATATTCTCGGCCTTGTGCTCTGGGAAAAAGAACCCGGCCTCTTCCATCACCTCTTCGTAGTGATCGCCGAGCTTTTCGACCTCGACATGCCCGGCCCATTCCGTTTTCGCCATTTCCATGACCTCAGGGGGAACGTCCGTCGTCTGACGCCCCCATTCGTAGGACATGAGCAAAACCGCCTGCGCTAAATTGAGCGAGGCGAACGCCGGGTTCACCGGCACAGTCACAATGGCATTGGCCTCGACCACATCCTCATTCTCCAACCCCGCGCGTTCCGGGCCGAACATCACGCCGACCTTCTTGCCCTCCGCGACCAGCGCGCGGGCGTGCTCCATGGCGCGCTCCGGCGTCATGATCGGTTTGGTGATGCCGCGCATCCGGGCGGTCGTGGCAAAGACGAAATCGCAATCGGCCACTGCCTCACGCACCGTGCCGAACAATCCCGCCTCATCCAGCAAACGCCCCGCCCCCGAAGCCATCGCGACCGCTTTCTGGTTCGGCCAGCCGTCTCGCGGCGCCACGACGCGCATCCGGTCCAGCCCGAAATTCCACATCGCACGGGCCGCGCCGCCGATGTTCTCGCCCATCTGCGGACGGACAAGGATCATGGCGGGGGTGATGACGTCTGGCGTTTCGGACATGGCGGCGTTTCCTTTCGGCTTTGCCTGCCGATTACCGGCATTTCCCCCTATGAGCAAGGCTTCCCCCGGCGCGTCGCTTACGCTATAGCGGGCAAAACTCCACCTGAGGTGCCCATATGTCCGAGCCGCAATCCGAACTGCCGCAGATCTACCTGCTGACGCCGACCGCTTTCGAACCGGAAAACTTCGCGCCGAAACTTGCGGCTGTGCTGGACGCACATGAGGTGGCCTGTGTGCGCCTCGCGCTGGCCTCGAAGGACGAATATGTGCTGGGCCGTGCGGCGGATGCCTGCCGCGAGGTCTGCCACGCCCGCGATGTGGCCATCGTGATCGAGAGCCATGTGGCGCTCGCGGAACGTCACGGCCTTGATGGCGTGCACCTCACCGATGGCGCGCGTTCGATCCGCAAAGTGCGCAAGACCCTGGGCGATGACGCCATCGTCGGGTCCTTTTGCGGCGCCTCGCGTCATGACGGCATGACGGCGGGCGAAGCGGGCGCGGATTACGTGGCTTTCGGTCCCGTGGGCGACACCGATCTCGGAGACGGCACCAAGGCGCCGCGCGATCTGTTCGACTGGTGGTCGGCGATGATCGAAGTGCCGGTCGTGGCCGAAGGCGCACTCTCTGTAGAGATCGTAAAAGAGCTGACCCCCGTGACCGATTTCTTCGCCGTGGGCGAGGAGATTTGGGGGACGGAAGACCCCGCGGCGGCTTTGGGGGTTTTGATCGCGGCGATGGGGTGAGGACGAAGCTTTATAAATTACAAGTTCCGATTAGTCGTAGTCCCCCACCCAGTCAGGAACTGGCCCCTCTGGGAAAGCCCATGGATAGCCAGTCTTTTCAGTTAGACGGTTCAAAACCTTCATCAATTGCTCATGCATATATGCATCAATGAAAGTTATAAGTTCTTTCCATTCGTCCCTTCCGCCTATGAACAGACCAAGGTTCGACTGAACACTTACTTCAAAACCATCATCATCGAAGTCGATTTGAAGTCGACTTCCAATGCTCTGATGACCGTCATTATGTGCATAACGCTCGTTTCGAAGATCGATTATTTCTTGATGAATAGGTTTGAGATGATCCGGCAAAACAGATTTATCAAGACGCCTCGCGCCCTTTCCACCAGCAAATAGACGTGCGTATGTGACGATGAATGCCGTAGTAAGGGTTTCTTGCTCCATAAACCACTCATTCGACGGTTCAAGTTTTGTCTTTCTGAGACGATGATAAATATAGCTTAAACTTGAAGTCGTAGGGATCGCGCGTACGAGCCGGTGTAAATCCTGCAAATCTTTTTCTACGATCCGCAAAATATCCTCACCCTGTCGCTTACGTGCTTCTGCGGCTTCGCGGTATTCTGTCGGCAACAAAGCAAAAAATTCTTCTGGAACACAAACGTATTCCTCATCTTCATATAAACTGAAGCTCTTATCACTCATCGCTCAATCACGGTTTTAATCAAAAATTTCAAATCTACCGTTGAATGTACGCAAACATAATTCAAATGAATAATTCTCATAAAACGAAATCTATATCTCACACATCCACATACTCCGCCGGTATTTCCGGCAGTCCCGACCGCACCGACGCCTCGCATCTGGCGGCCATCTCCTTGCGATCCTTGACGTCTATCACGGCAATAGGATCGTGGAAAATCACCTCGACGCGGCCTTGCGGGTTGGCTTTTAAAACCTGCACCAAAGATGGGCCGAACTCCATATCACCCCACCAGCCGTAGAACCGCACGTCTTGGCCCTCAGGCGCGATGTAGCGCGCGGTGACGGGTTGAATCCAAACCTCATCGCGCAGCTCCGGCGTAAAGAAGGCGGCAAAAAGCGTTGGTTTGAAAGGCAAAACCCGAAGGCTGTCCGACGACGTGCCTTCCGGAAAGAACAAAAGCTTATGCCCGAGGTGCAGCCGCTCTTCGAACATGCGCTTTTGTTCGGCGGCCTCTTTGCGGTCGCGGTTGATGAACACCGTTCCAGTCGCCTTGGCCATCGTGCCGATGCCGGGCCAATTCGCGACCTCGGCCTTGGAGACAAAGAAAATCCGCTGCACGGCGTTGAGCACGAAAATATCGAGCCAAGTCGAATGGTTCGCCACAACCGCCCCGTGGTGGCGCATCGGCTGACCTTTGACGCTGAGTTTGACCCCCATCAGCCGCAGCGCGTTGCGCGACACGAAACGCGGGAAAACCGACGACCACGGACGGCGCAACCCGTAGAACAGCCGCTCCACCGCGCGGGTCGCAAACATCAGCACCATGCAGATCACAATGAGCAGGATGATCGGCAGACCGCGACGGATTATCCGCCAGGTGCCGCCTTTGACAGCTGCGGGTTCGGACGGCGGAATGCGGCTTTCCCACAGTGGGCCATTCTGCGGGCCATTCTGGGGGCCATTCGACACACCGCTCATGACCCGGCTCCTGTGAGACCCTTGGTGTACATCGCCCGCTGGCGCTCGGAGATCTTGTCGACGTCGAGGATCAACAACACATCCACCGTGTTGAATGCCCGATCCAAGAACGCCCCCTCGCCCACCGTGCCGCCCATCCGCAGATAGGCCTTGATCAGCGGCGGGATCGCCAGCATCGCGCGTTTGCGGTCAATCTGGTCCTCAGGCACCAAATCCATGCTCTGGAAATGTGCCTTTTGTGCCCGGGCGCGCAGGGCCTCCGGCGCCAGGTGACGGTGATGCAGCAAAGACAAAGCCTCGGCATGCTGCGCCACATCTGCGCCGAAAAACGAGGCCGTGCCGAAGAGCACATCATAGCCCTCTTCGATCACATATTTCGCCAGCCCCGCCCACATCTGAAACAGTGCCACTCCACCGCGATACTCACGCGCCACGCAGGACCGGCCCAGCTCCAACAGCCGCTTTCCGGAGGTTTTCAAAGCCGTCAGATCATATTCCCCCTCGGAATAGAAATGACCCAGTGTGGCGGCCTTTTCCCCGGTCAAAAGCCGGTAGACCCCGATACAGTGCTCCAGAGGGTCGTCAGAGCGCGTCGGGTCCATCAACATGAGATGCTGGTAATCCGGGTCAAACCGGTCGGCCTCCAACATGGCCGCGTGATCCACCATCTCGCCATTCGAGCCAAGTTCCTCGACGAACACCCGATAGCGCAAACGTTGCGCGGCGCGTATGTCCTCGGGGGTCTCGGCGAATTTCAACTGTAACGGCTGCGCCTCTGCGCTCATGGCGATCTCTTTTGCTTGGCCCTGATTTGCTTGGCCCTGACGGGGTACAAGTGGGCGGGTTTTAAGATTTTGTTGATTTCAATGCAACAGACTGGCGATGATCCGTGTGGTACGAATACCGCTAAGGTTGAATTTTTGACCAATTCACGCCACCATAGGGCGCAAATACCACACGGTCTGATGCCCCGATGCGCCTCGGGTCCTCAGTCAAAAACGGGGAGGAGCGCAAGACGCCGACTGTCGATCACAACCTTGCCCTGATGCTGGAACATCACCGTCAACTTGCCATTGATGTTCGATTGCACCTGCCCCAGACCCCAATCGGGTTCCTGCGGGTGGCGCACCATCTGGCCAGGTTCCAGCATGGCATTGAGATCGTCCAGATCGCGATTTTGCATCGGTTTCTTCCTCGAAATACCGGCCTGACCCGGCCAAAAACGGAGACTTGAATGACCCACGACATGCCCACAGATGCGAACCGTGACATGACCCGCGACATCGCCGCCCTGATCGGCTCCCGGATTTGTCACGACCTGATCAGCCCGGTGGGGGCGATCTCGAACGGTGTCGAATTGATGGCCATGTCGGGCGCGGGAACCGGCCCTGAGCTTAGCCTTATCTCCGAAAGCGTCGACAATGCCAATGCCCGGGTGAAATTCTTTCGCATCGCTTTCGGCATGGCCTCCAGCGGGCAAATGAGCTCGCGCGCCGAAATCTCCGGCATCCTGCAAGCGATCTCCACGCCGCGGCTCACCTATGTCTGGGAGCCTGCCGAAGACCTGCCGCGCGAAGAGGTCAAACTGGCCTGTCTGATGCTCATGTGCCTGGAAACCGCCCTGCCCCGTGGTGGCGAGATCAAGGTGACCTATTCCCACAGCCAATGGAAAATACGCGCCACATCTGCGCGCCTTGAGCCTTCGCCCGATCTTTGGGCGCGTCTCGGAAAGGTGACCGGCACCGCGGGGCTGAAACCCTCCGAGGTGCAATTCGTCCTCGCGCCTTTGCAAGCCGCAGCCCTCGAACGCCGGATCACCCAAAGCTCCGGCGATGGGGTCATCTCCCTGATGGCATAAGAAAAGGCGCGCCGATTGAGCGCGCCTTTCCTGATGTCTTGGCTGTTTTCATTGCAGCCCAAATACTCAATTTATGCCCGCACGGCCCCGTCCGAGGTCACGAGGTATTTAAAGCTCGTCAACTGTTCCGCACCCACGGGCCCACGGGCATGCATCTTGCCCGTCGCGATACCGATCTCCGCGCCCATGCCGAATTCGCCGCCATCGGCGAATTGCGTCGAGGAATTGTGCATCAGGATCGCACTGTCGAGGCGGGAGAAAAACGCCTCCACGTTTTCCGGCGTCTCAGACAGGATGCAATCCGTGTGCGAGGAAGAATAGCGCTGGATATGCGCGATGGCCTCGTCCACATCCGCCACGACTTTCGCGGCGATGATGCTGTCGAGATATTCGCGGCCCCAATCGTCCTCCGTGGCGGGCGTCACCTGATCGTCCAGCCCTTGCACCGCCGCATCGCCGCGCACATCGACGCCCTTCTCGACCAAAGCCGCCACCAGATCACGCCCCAGCGTGTCGGCGATATCCTTGTGAAGAAGCAAACATTCCGCAGCCCCGCAAATCCCCGTGCGCCGGGTTTTCGCGTTCAACACGACCTTCATCGCCTTTTCAGGGTCGGCAGAGGCATCGACGAAAATATGCACGATGCCCTCGAGATGGGCAAAGACCGGCACGCGGGCTTCGCGCTGCACGAGGCCCACGAGGCCCTTGCCGCCCCGCGGCACGATAACGTCGATGTAATCGGTCATGGTCAGCATTTCGCTCACCGCCGCGCGGTCACGGGTCGGCACGCGCTGGATCGCATCCTCAGGCAGACCGGCGGACTTCAACCCCTCGACCAGACAGGCATGGATCGCGCCGGAGCTATGGAAACTCTCGGAGCCGCCGCGCAGGATCACGGCATTCCCGGCCTTGAGACACAATGCGCCCGCGTCCGCCGTCACATTCGGGCGGGACTCGTAAATCACGCCAATCACCCCCAAAGGCGTGCGGACGCGCTTGATGTGAAGCCCGTTGGGCCGGTCCCACTCCGTGATCACATCGCCCACCGGGTCCTTTTGGCTTGCGATGGCCTTAAGCCCGTCGATCATGCCCTGAATGCGCGGCTCATCGAGTTTGAGCCGATCCATCATGGCATCCGTCAGGCCTTTGTTGCGGCCAAATTCAAGGTCTTTCTCGTTGGCGGCGATGATCTCCGCCCGGTTGGCCCAAAGCGCGTCTGCCGCAGCCAAAAGCGCCTGTTCCTTGGCCTCGGAGGTTGCCGTCGCCAACACCTGCGCCGCAGCTTTCGCGCGCTCACCCAGGTCTTTCATCATGTCTTTCACATCAATATCGGTCATGTCACCAAATCGTCTCTATGGATCAAGGCGGCCCGGCCGGGATAGCCGAGGATCGCCTGTATGTCTTCGGAATGCGCGCCTTTGATGGCTTCGGCTTCGTCAGAAGTGTAGCGCGACAGCCCGAGCCCGATGCGCGCGCCCTCGGGCCCGAGCACCACGACTGGTTCGCCGCGGCCAAAATGGCCCACAACCTCCTCGACGCCGACGGGCAACAGGGATTTTCCTTTCGCAAGCGCCGCCACGGCGCCCGCGTCGATCTGCACTTCGCCCTTGGGCTTCATCGCGCCGATCCAGCGTTTGCGGGCGTGATCCGGGTCTTCGGCGGCCAGGAACCAGGTCACGCGTGCGCCCTCTTCGAGCGCCTTCAGGGGCCGGTCTTTCGAGCCCTCTGTGATCGCCATGGTACAGCCGCCGTGGATCGCGGTCTGGGCCGCCATCACCTTGGTCTTCATGCCGCCTTTCGACACACCTGAGACGGGATCGCCCGCCATCGCCTCGATTTCGGGCGTGATCTCTTCGACCACCGGGATGTGCCGCGCGTTCGGGTCGACCGAGGGGTTCGCCGTATAAAGCCCGTCCACATCGGAGAGCAACACCAGCCGATCCGCGCCCACCGTCACCGCGATATTGGCGGCCAATCGGTCGTTGTCGCCGTAGCGGATCTCATCGGTCGCCACCGTGTCGTTCTCATTGACGATGGGCACGACGCCCAGCGACAAGAGCGCATCCAGCGTGGCGCGCGCATTGAGGTAGCGACGGCGATCCGCGCTGTCTTCCAGCGTCAAAAGCACCTGAGAGGTGGTGATGCCACGCGGCTCCAGCGCCTCCTGATAGGCCCGCGCGAGGCGGATTTGCCCGACGGAGGCGCAGGCCTGCGAGTGCTCCAGCGGCAATTCCCCGGACGGCAGCCCCAAAATACCACGGCCCAGGGCGATGGAGCCGGAAGAGACCAAAATCACCTGCGCGCCGCGCGCCGTGAGCATGGCGACATCTTCCGCCAGCCCATCGAGCCACCGGGCACGCAGCTCACCACGCTCGACCAAAAGCGCCGAGCCGATCTTGATCACGATCCGTTTCGCGCCCGCAAGAGACGCCAAATTGGAAGCCGTCAGGGTTGCCAAGGCGTGTCTTCCTCGTCATCACCCTCTTCGGCCTGTTTGATCCGAAGACGGTCCATGGAAATCTCGGCTTTCAAAGCGCGCAGCACCGTGTCGACGCCCTCTTTCGAGACGCCCGACATGGTGTAAACCCGCCCGCCAGCGGCCTCTTGAAGCGCCGCAAGTTTCTCTTCGACCTCCTCTTCAAGAAGGCTGTCGATCTTGTTGAGCACCGTGATCCGGGGTTTGTCACCCAGAATATGCGAGTAATTGTTGATCTCCGTGATGATGGTCTCGTAATCCGCCACCACATCCTCCGCCGTGCCGTCGATCAGGTGCAAGAGCACCGCACAGCGTTCGACGTGGCCGAGGAAAAGATCGCCCAGACCACGGCCTTCGGAGGCGCCTTCGATCAGACCGGGGATGTCGGCCACGACGAATTCCGCGTTGTCGATACCGACCACGCCCAAGTTCGGGTGCAGCGTGGTAAACGGATAATCCGCGATTTTAGGCCGCGCGTTCGAAGTCACCGACAAAAACGTCGATTTACCCGCATTCGGCAGGCCCAAAAGCCCCGCATCCGCGATCAGTTTAAGCCGCAGCCAGATGGTGCGGTCGATGCCCGGTTGACCAGGGTTCGCCTTGCCGGGCGCCTGGTTGGTCGAGGTTTTGAACCGCAGGTTGCCCCAGCCGCCATTGCCGCCCTTGGCCAGAACAAAGGTCTCGCCCACCTCGGTCAGATCGGCGATCACGGTTTCTTCGTCCTCGTCCAACACCTCGGTCCCCGCCGGCACGCGCAGCACAATATCCTTGCCGTCCTTGCCGGTGCGGTTGTTGCCCATGCCGCCCTGGCCGTTTTGGGCAAAGAAATGCTGTTGGTAGCGAAAATCAATGAGCGTGTTGAGACCATCGACCGCCTCGATGATCACAGAACCACCACGCCCGCCATCGCCGCCATTCGGGCCACCATATTCGATAAATTTCTCGCGCCGGAAGGACACGCAACCGTTGCCGCCGGAGCCGGAGCGGATGTAGACCTTGGCGAGATCGAGGAATTTCATTGTCTTATCCTTTGCTGCCCCTGCGACCGGATGTCGATGAGGGCTTTCGGGCAGATGTAACTTGCCCTCACGTTAAACTCAATTGCCGTTTCGCGTCTCAAAAGCCTCGCGGGTCAGGATCATGTCGATCCGGTCGACCTCTTGGCCTTGGGCAAGACTAAAACTGCGCGACTGCCCTGTCTCGACAAAGCCCATTTTGCGCAGCACATGGGAGGAGCGGGCGTTCTCGGTGAAATAGCCGGCCTCGATCTGGTCGTGCCCTTCCGCGAACCAGGCGGTGAGCACCGCCCGTGCCGCCTCCGTCATCAGCCCCTGCCCCCAATAGGCGCGCCCCAGCCAATAGCCGAACTCGCCTTCGCAGCCGATGGTGCCTATGATCCGACCCTGAAACTCAAGGCCATAGACAAAGGCAATCGCCGCCACCCTACGGGTGAACCAGTTCGCATCGTGAACAGAATACGGATAAGGCACAGGAGTCAGCCATTTGCTGACCTCGAAATCGTTCAGCGCGCGCACGATATCGGGCGCGTCCTCAGGTCGAAGGGCACGGAGCGTCAGGCGGTTTGTGGTGAGGGGTTTCTTGGTCATCGGGGTCTTCCAGTATGGTGACCCCGATCTCCGAGGTCCTTAGAGTTTGCGCAGGTAGGTCCAGGTTGGGACCTGCCCACCGCGAGCGACGGAATAGGTCTCTGCATCGCCGATATAGTCAAAACCTGCGGCGGTCACGACACGGGCCGAGGCCTGATTGTCCTGAAAAATCTCGGCAAACAGCGTCTTGGCCCGCAATGGGTTGGCCTCGACCAGCGCCTTCAACGCGGTGCGGGCCAAACCGGTGCCCCAAAAGCTTGGCGCCACCCAAAATGCGACTTCGCATTGATCGCGGTCGAGCGGTTTGAGAGAAATCACGCCAATCACCTCGGAGAGACCATGTGCGGAACCATCGAGAATCCAGACTTTTTCACGGGTCTCGGGTTTCAACGCACGGGCCACGAAGGCTTCGGTCGCGCCCGGTGGCATCGGATGCGGAAGGGACCGCGAATTGCGCGCCACGCGGATGTCGCTGGCGTACATGTTCAACAGACCTGCATCCGAAAGACGCGGCGGGCGCATGACAAAGCGATCGGTTTCGATCACTGGCTGCGCGACGACGCCCTCCACAGTGCCCAAAACAGCCTGTGCGGCTCTGTCTTTCACGGTCTCCATTTTCATCTCTCTTCCTCCAAAAGAGTTTCCGCGTCCTCTTCCTCCCTGAAGAGAGGTTGCCCTGCCCGTCGGTTCCGAGACGTCGGATATGAAGACACAGCCTAGCGTCCCTATACGACAGTTCCGTTAACTTCGGCTGAACAAACCCATGCGCGAAAGCTGATTTGGCCTGAAAGTTTAAAATTTTTCAAGGCCTTCTGATTTTAAAATAAGTCAGAAAACGCAAAAGAAAAGGGACCGGCTTTCGCCGATCCCCTGATTGTGATGTCCGTTGACTGGACGGTGGGTCGGCTTACTCAGCGGCCTCCGCCACCGGAAGCACGTCCACGAAAGTGCGTTTTTTGAGACCTTTGCGGAAGGTCACAACGCCATCGGTGGTTGCGAAGATCGTGTGATCTTTGCCAAGACCAACGCCCTCACCCGGCCAGAACTTCGTGCCGCGCTGGCGGACGATGATGTTGCCGGAAATGGCGGACTGGCCACCGTAGAGTTTGACGCCGAGGCGACGACCTGCGGAGTCGCGACCGTTACGGGATGAGCCGCCTGCTTTTTTATGTGCCATGGTGTTCTCTCCTTAACGTAACTTACTGAGCCAGATCTTTGGCTTGTGCGACCCACTCGGGCTTCACTTTGACGGCATCGAAAGTGTCGACGTCGACAGCGGCGAGCTGAGCGTAGGTGGTGATGCCTGCTTCGGCCAATTTCTTGGCGGCGGCCGGACCCACACCGGTGATGGCGGTCAGATCGTCTGCACCCACAGCGCCCGGAGCCTCAGCTTTCTTCGGAGCAGCGGCAGCAGCCGGAGCTGCGGAAACGGAGCCCGCGCCGATGGCAGCTTTGACACCGGATTTGTCCGCACCGGATTCGAGAATGTCGGTGATGCGGAGCAGCGTGAGCTGCTGACGGTGACCTTTTTTGCGCTGCGAAGAGTGCTTACGACGACGCTTCACATAGTGGATGAGTTTCTCACCCTTGATCTGGTCGATGACTTCGGCTTGCACGCCGGCGCCTTCCACGAGGGGGGCACCGATGGTGGAGCCAACCATCAGAATCTCGTTGAACTGGATTTTTTCACCAGCATCAGCGGCAAGTTTTTCCACGCGAAGAACGTCGCCGCTCTGCACTTTGTATTGCTTACCGCCAGTTTTCAAAACCGCAAACATGCAGTCTTCCTTTCGATATACCCGCGTTCTGTGGCCCCGAGGTCAACTCGGCGTTTGGTGCCTCAAACAGCGCGCCCCTTTGGGGACGAGATTGTCATATGAGGATATGCTTTTGAGCCGGTTCACCCACCGTTTCAGGAAAACCGAACCGGCAAAAACACATCACCCGGTCGCACCAAGGGTCCGCCGGGTGGCGCGTATATCGAGAATCGGGACTTAAAAGTCAAGCATATATTGGCCGAAAGGCCCTCGCGAAGCAGCGGTATCCCGGCCTCATCGGGCTTGCGGGCTGTGAGTCTTAGAGCTGTTCGCCGTCGAACTCCTGCATCAACTTTGCAGTGCCCGCGCCCAGACCGCGCGACACATGTTCATAAACCGCATCGAAGGACGAGAACAGCGCATGATTGAGCTTTTGTCCGGCCTCCGTGCGTCCGAAATCAATATAGGCCTCGAACTCTTCGTCCGAAAGCGTTTCATAGGCCATGGTGGAAAACCCGTAGACCCATTCCGACACATCCGCACGCACTTCGGGCTCTGAGGCCCAAATCGCGTTCAATATCTCACTGTCGCCCATGCCAGACTCGCTTTCAAACCCGGCGCTCCAGAGGCCTTGATAATAGGCGATATCGCTGTTCATCGCACCAACGACATTCATCTCGACCAGATCGTTGACCTGCACATAGTCCTCGATCAACTGCGCGCGCTCCGCCTCCGGGTCGAGCGCCGACCAAGCGTCATTCGCCACCTCTTGCGTCGCCTCATCGGACATGGCCTTACGGGTCTCAAGCTCGAGACGCGCAATCTTTTGGCCCAGATCGGTTTCATAGAAAGAGATCATCGGCGTCAAATCGGCATCGCCGAGCGCCTCCCCCATCTCCTCATGGAAGGCCTGCGCCATCACTTTTTCGTCGTAAAGACGGTTCAGCATCTTGTCCCACATGGGTTTCGGCACGCCATAGCCTGCCTCGACGAAATCCTCGGACATCTCTGTGCCCTCGTCACAGAGTACATCGACGACATCCTCAAACAACATCGCCTGCATCAGGGTCTTGAGCTGCGCTTCGTCAGGAGCGGCCTGCGCGCCCATGCCGCAAAGACAAAGCGCCGCCGACACGAGCGCGTATTTTGCGCTCTCGACACCGGACAGGCATGACAGGCCGGAAAACATTTCAGGAGAGGCTATGGCAGTCATTTCGGTCCTTTCCGATCGCAATGTTACAGATACAGCTAAACAAAGAGTGAAGCACAGAACAAGACAGCACACGCATTTGTGCCCGACCGGCATGATTTTGCGAGCCGTTGAGCGTAAATATGCTGAAAAGAATGTCACGAAAGGGGTTGCGCCGCCCCGAATGCAAGGATAAATGACCCGCCACCAGACCCCCGCGGAGAGGTGCCGGAGTGGTCGAACGGGGCGGTCTCGAAAACCGTTGTCCCTTTACGGGGACCCAGGGTTCGAATCCCTGTCTCTCCGCCACTTCGGAACAAAACCGGGAACGCCGGTTGCCGCCGATTTCCCACCTTTGGTTGCCACCAGCGTCCGTAGCAGGGTGTTTTTGTTCCCTTTGATGTAGATCGCCTCGTCGGCAACCTCGACACGCTGAGCAAAAGCCCGGACGTGCTCCCGCCGATAGCCGCCCTTTCCGAGCCGTAATCTGCGGCGCGCTTCAATCGTCAGTTCGCGCACGGCGTCGCCTGTCAGGCGCTGGTGGGTGGAACTGGCCAGCATGGCTTCGATGCGGGTGGCGTCGGTTCGTGCCTGATCGCGTAGCGCCGTCAGGCCCGCGATACGTTCGCCCAGGGCGGATTCGGTCGGATCAAGCGAACCGGACTCGATGGCATCGTAAAGCCGCTTGAGGCGCATGTCGGCTTCGGCGGCGCGCTGGTTCAGCTCGGTGATGTGCTGGCTGCGGCGCTCGACGCCTTCCTGTCGGCGGTCCAGCAACGATGCCAACACTTCCTCAATCCGCTCCGGGTCCAGCAGGCGTTGCTCGATGTGGTTCACGACCATTTTGTCGAGCTTGTCCATAGGGATCGCGCGGCCCTTGCAGCCGGTAGCGCCCTGCCGCGCCCGGATCGAACAGGCGTAATAGCGGTAGCGGCCGCTCTTACCGGTGCGCAGGGTCATCGCGCCGCCGCAGTTGCCGCAATAGCAGATGCCGGTCAGCAGATTCGGGCCGCTGACCACGCGCGGCGGCGTGACCTTGGGATTGTTGGCCTTCAAGCGGGCTTGCACGGCGTCAAATGTCTCGCGGTCGATCAGCGGCGGCACCGGGACGGTCACAACCTCCTTCTCCGGCTTCACCTCGCCCTTCTTGGAGCGTTTGTTGAACTGATGCTCGCCGATATAGGTCCGCCGGGTCAGCACGCGGTGAAGCTGGCCAATGCCCCAGCGACCGCCATTGCGGGTGTAGATACGATTGCCGTTCAGGTGATTGACGATGGCCTTGACGCCCATCGGGCCGGACATGCCATCACCCTCCAAAGCGAGGCGGTAGATCATCCGCACCGTGTCAGCGTGCAGCGGGTCGATCTCCAGCTTCTTCTTCATCTTCGCGCCACGTTGTTCGGCATCGACAACGCGATAGCCGATGGGTGGAAGCGAGCCGTTCCAGAAGCCCTGCCGCGCATTCTCCTTCAAGGCGCGCAGGACGTGCTTGGCATTTTCCTTGGACTGGTATTCATCGAACAGCGCCATGATCTGCCGCATCATGACGTGCATAGGGTCATCACCCATCTCCTGCGTGATGGAGACCAGCTTGACGCCGTTCTTCGCCAGCTTGCGTACGTAAAACTCCAGCTCGAAGTGATCGCGGAAGAACCGGCTGAACGAATGGACCACGACGACATCGAAAGCGGCGGGTTTCGATGTGCCCGCCTCGATCATGCGCTGGAACTCGGGGCGTTTATCATTGGTGGCTGACGCGCCCGGTTCCACGAAGGTCTCGACAAGCTGATAGCCGCGCGAGGCGCAATATGCCTCGCCCTGCCGTTTCTGGTCAGGGATCGACACGTCATGTTCGGCCTGCCGGGCGGTCGAAACGCGGAGGTAAAGGGCGGCGCGCAGGGCAACATTTGGGGTTTGGCTATTCATCACCGGCCTCCTTCTGCGCTACGCGGTTCGAGCAAAGGCAATTCCAGCGCCACACGGTCATGCAGCACCTTGGGTACTACCTTGCGGCCTTCGCCCTTCTCCATGCGGACAAGGCCGTAGGTGACCATCTTCTTAAGCGTGCGCGACAGGTTCGGCTTGGCGCGCCCGGTGAGCTGGGACAATTCTTCCAGCGATCCTGGCGCTTGCTCGTGAATGACGCGCAGCAGCTCGCGGTTTCCGCTGGAGAGGATTTGCGCGAAGGATTCGGTCGAGGTGAACCAGACCTTCGGATCATCCGCCGCCGGCTTTTCCTCGCCACGTGCGATCCTCATGGTGCGGGCTTTCATCTCGTCATAGTCGGCAATCCCGACTTTCAATGTGGTCATATCACACCTCGTTCCTTCAACACCGCATCCACCGCCTGCCAGAAATCGGCCAGTAGCGTGGCCGCGTCCTCATAGGCGTAGGGCTTCACGGTCTGGAGGCGATGCCGATGATCCATCGGTTCTCCGCGCGTGCCCCTGCCGACCGGGTGGGCATTGTCAAAACCGACCAACCGCTCGCCCGAAGGCCCGTGAAGCGTGAGCGAGTAATCGAGGCCGTGCGGCTTTTCCGCAGAGACCGGAACGCGGGTGACAACAAACTTCACCCAATGACCGCCCTCGGGATCGACAACAAGCACCTGGCCATCAAGGTCCAGCAGCATGTCGAGGCTTGGGTCTCGATCCTCGCTCATCTTTTGTTATCATCTACAGATAATGACGACAAGCTCCGATTGTCAGGAACGGCATCAATCGGGCCGAACAGCCGGTCGAGTACATCGCCGAAATGCCGCTCGAAGATTTCGACCTCAGACAGCGTGACAGGCACATCTTCCGGCCAGTCGTCGATGACCGGCAACGTCTCGACATCGACGATGCGCAGCGGCGATCTGCGACGCTCCCGCCCGTCCGGCGTAGGCTCATCGGCATAGTCGAATAGATCGTCGGGCAGCGTTTCGGGTGCTGCGGTTCTCGGTCGCCCTTTGCGGGCGCGGCGGCGTTCTGCACACATGGAATTCTCCGTGGTTCAGGTGGCTTCCGGCGCGATCAAGGCCCCGGAATTCATCGAACCATGGAGGGAAACCGGCGGCGCGAAGCGTGCCGCAGTTAGGGCTATGTGTCGGCGGCACCCCTGTTGCAGACTATTCGAGGATTGTTCCGCCACCACGTTCCCAAACCATTGCCCAGAACTGCTGGCTCCAATTGGTCTGGTGCCCATCAAGATAACGCGACTTACCAAGCGCCATGCCGAAACGTGTGTTTAGATCGGCGAACTCTTCATCTGAAGGGTTTCCTGCCTGCCAGATGCGCCCGAGGACATAAGAAAGCAAAGCATGGAAGAGCGTGATCCGCGTTGCTTTTTGGGCATCATAGGCACGGGGGCGCATCTCAATGATTGCATGGGAATCCGCGTCCGTCTCGTCCGCGTCATGGAAACGGTGGAGCCGGAGTTGCCATTGCGCAAGGCTACGACCGTAATGTGCATAGGGTTGGATCGCACCAGCGAATTCTCGCATGAACGTGGACCAAGGTTCGCTCCAAAGCCCAGTCCCATAATTTGGCCAGACGTGCGCTTGCAGCCAGGCCCGCAGTTTGCCTGCCGTCAGCTCATCGGCTTCCCATTTGAGCAACATCGCTTCAGCGTCAGAATGGCCACATATACCCAGTTCGATCACGCCGATTGCTTCAACGCATTGCCTTGTTAGCGCGAGGGCATTCGCATGCATCCCATCACGGTTCGCTTGATTGGCCAACAGAAGCGTATCGAGAATGAACCAATGGGCCAGCAAGGGCGCTGACTTCACTTGCAAGGTCATCTCATTTGCCGATACGGCATCAGCGATATGACGCATAGTTTGGGATGTGGCTTCGTCGCACAGTTTGAACCACTCAGGCGTTGATCGTGTCATCGTTCCAGCATAGCGATAGATGTAAGTTCTTTCATCATTGATACTGGCAAATAAAGTATAGCGGCAAGTCAGCCGACGTCTCGTCTCGCCTTTGCGAATCCGCGATCTGTGGCGATGAACCGCTCCAGCATCGGCGCGACAAGCCTTGCTGGCTCGACTGGCGGTTGCCCACTCTCACGCCCGAGGATTTCGCCATAGGCGGTCAGATCGCGATGGAGCGATGCGGACAGTTCCAGCGTCAGCTTCGCCGGGTTGTCGTCCGGCAGCGGGCCGAGTTTCAGCTTTGCCATGGTCAGCCTCCTGCATTTTCGATTACCAAATCTCTCGTCACAATAATCCTGACCGGGAAGCCCGGCCGGATGGTCAGCGTGGGCGCGACCTGCAACTGGCGCTGGACGATCTGTTGTCCGGCCTGATTGATGGTGTCCTGCGCCCCGTCGCGGATGGCGCGGATCAGGCGGTCTTCGCTGTCGCTGGCCAGTTCCGTGCCGATGCCCAGCAGCGTGGAGAGGCCAGCGGCTTTCATCACGTCCCACCAGTGTTGATCGACGCCATCCTCCAGCCCGGCATAACCGCTGGCATCCGCGCCCGGCAGGCGTTCGAGGACGATGGAACGGCCACCGGGCAGGATCAGCCGGTTCCAGACCAGCAGGACGCGGCGCTGTCCGAAACCCACCCCGTCATCGTATTGGCCGATGATGCGCGTGCCCTGCGGGATCAGCAGCAGGCTACCGGTCGGGCTGTCATAGACGTTTTCCGTCACCTGTGCGGTAATCTGGCCGGGCAGATCGGAGCGGATGCCGGTGATCAGCGCTGCTGGGATCACCGCCCCGGCTTGCAGGATATAGGGGGAAGCTGGTGGCACGACGCGATCTGGTGCGATGGCCTGCCGATCCACGGGACCACTGAGAAACGCTGCATTGCGGTCCTGCATTGCGGACTGACCGCCAGTATCGAGACCCGACAGACTGGGCATAGCTGAACTGGCCGGGGCTCCCGTGCGGGGGCCGGACTGGAAGAACACATTACTCATGCGTGCGGCTTCTTCCTCGGCGAGACGGTGTTGTTCCTCTGGATCGACTGCGGGCGTTGCGGTGATGGGAGGCGCGACCGGCTGCCCTCTGGTTTGCGCGTCGAGGATCGGACCTCCCAGATCCCCGGGCAAGGCCGGTCCCAGAGCCGGGCCGGTATAATCGCTCGGTAGGCCGTTCAAACCGTCCGCCGTGGTGCGGTTCTCGGTCGAATAGAGTTCACCGCCGCCCTGTCCGGCATCAGGGGGCTGGAGCGCGTAGATCAACGCCCCGCCGATGCCGAGAAACGCGACAGACCCGACGCCCGCCAGTATCTTGCGCGATAAGCGCGTGACGCGGGGCGGTTCGGCTCGCAGGCGCATGGACGCTGCGGTGTCGGTGCTATCGGTCATGGCGGGCCACCCTTGAAGCGGTGGAATTGCTCGCCACCTGCTGTTGTGGTTCGACCCGGACGATCCTCACCACCTGCTGGCGGCTGCCGCTTCCCAGCCGCAGTTCCGCCGCCCCGAACAGCCGGTCCACAATCAGGATATTCTGGTGGATGCGGGAATTGACGATCTGCGGTTTGCCATCTGCGCCAATGACGAAGAGCGGCGGCATTTCGCCCTGCACGATCCCGCGCGGGAAGACGACATAGACGCGGCGGCCATCGTCGAAGACGGAGATGGGTCGCCATGGCGGACTGGCACCCTGAACCTGCAATCCGTAGCGATAATTGCGGGCCGATTGAGCGGGAATGACAGGCGCGCCCGGAACACTCGGGCGACGGATGGCGAGCGTTGCCGGATAAGCCCAGGCAACAGCGGGCATGTAGAGCGTATCCCGCGCGTGCAGCTCGATCATGTAGCTGCGCCGGTCGGTGGTGACGACAAGGTTGGTGGAAATATCGGGCCGCGTAGGCTTCACCAGAATCTGGACACGAGCGTTCACACCGGAGCCGGATTCCGTATCACCGATGATCCAGCGGGCAGTGTCTCCGGCGGCAATCGGGCCTGCACCACTCAGGCGCTCGCCCGGCTCCAGCGCGATGGTAGTGATCTGCCCGACAGCGGCATAGACCTGATAGAGTGCGCCTTCGCTCCACGGGTAAATCTGGATGGCATTGTAATAGCCTTCCCGGCGCGGTTCGATCCGGGCGGCGGCATTGGCGTTCTCAACCCGGCCCATGGGCGTGGCGGAAGCCTGGCCACCATGGGCAACGGTCCAGGCGGGCGGCGTGTGCAGTGGTCGGGGCCTGTCATCGGTTGCAGAGGTCTGTTGCACCGTGGGCAGCGGCGGCACGCTGGCGTCATAGCTGAATTGCGGCTGTTTCGTCGCGCAGCCCGCAAGTGCGGTAGCGGTAATCAGCACGGTGATGGCGGAACGGGTCTGAATACCGGTTCTCATTGCCCCATCTCCCGCGACCATGAGATTGCATTGACATAGATGCCAAGCGGATTGGCGCGCAGCTTCTCAGCGCTGCGCGGTGGCTGAAGGACGATGGTGAGGATCGCGGTCCAGCGTTCGGTGGTGGAAAGCTGGCCGTTCTCGTAGTGGCGCTCGGTCCAGGCAACACGGAAACTGTCCGGCGAAGCCCGGATCACAGACGATACCTCGACAGCGATCTGCTGCTGCCCGACCTTGGCAAAAGGATCGTTGGCGCGGGCGTAGTCATTGAGCGCCGCCGCACCGCGATCCGTGGTGAACTCATAGGCGCGCAGCCAGTTCTGCCGAACGATGATGGCGTCGGCAGGGATCGACCGCACCTCTTCGATAAAGCGGCCCAGGTGGAAGGCGATCTGGGGATCAGAGGGACGGTAATCCGCTGTCGCGGGCGCAACCGCCTGCGCCTGCCCGAGATTATCGACCTGCACCACCCAGGGCACCACGCTGCCGCGCGCCGATTGACAGACCAGTGCCGTGGCAAAGCCGCCTGCGAGGATCAGGCATCCGAAAGCCATATAGCGCCAGTTCTTCGCCTGCACACGGGCGGAGCCGATACGTTCGTCCCAGACCTGTGCAGCCTTCTGATAAGGGGTCTCGGGCTGCGGTGTTTTGCCGTAATGGGCAGCGGGTCGTTTGAAGGGGCTCATGAGCGATCACTTTCGGAAAGGGTAACGGAGGAGCCGCCGCCATGGCCGTCGCCAGCGCGAACGGCATGGGCGGCCATGGTAGTGCCGTGAGAGAGGGTTTGCCGATGCTGCATCCGCCGTGCCCAGGCAGGCGGATTGCCGAATGGGGCGGTAGTGGCGTCGGTGCTTGCACCGCCGACCGTTCCCATGGTGGAAGAACCACCGGTCGCGCCGAACCCGGCCCGTGCACCTTGGTTAAAACTGGATTTGACGCTTTCGGATGCCTTGGCGGCGCTGCGCTTGAGTGGTGAGGCAGCAGCAGAACCGGCTGCTCGGGCAACACCGCCAAGGCCCGATGCCACGCCGGATGCCCCCGATTTGCCAAGAGACCCGACACTATAGGCGGCACTCACGCCACCGGCTGCGGTTGCACCGCCACGAACGGCAGCGGCCCCACCGGAAAGCATGGCAGCGCCGCCCTTTGCCGCCAGCATGGTGCCACCACCTGCGGCAAGCGCCGCGCCGCCGACCGCAAGGCCGGTGCCGACTGCGGCACCCGCGCCAAGCTGCGGGCCGCCGGAGACAAGCCCGTTGGCGATGCCGGGGCCAAAAATGCCAAGACCGAGCAGCGATAGCGCGGCCAGCACGATGGCCATGGCGTCGTCGATGGTGGGGGTCGCGCCGCCGAAACCTGCGGTGAATTGCGAGAACAGCGTCGAGCCGATGCCGATGATGACGGCCAGCACCAAAACTTTGATGCCGGACGACACCAAATTGCCCAGCACCCGCTCGGCCATGAAGGCAGTCTTGCCGAAGAGGCCGAAGGGGATAAGGACGAAGCCCGCCAGCGTGGTCAGCTTGAACTCAATCAAGGTGACGAAGAGCTGCACGGCGAGGATGAAGAAAGCCAGTACCACCAGCGCCCAGGCGAAGAGAAGGCAGGCGATCTGGATGAAGTTCTCGAAAAACGACACCCAGCCCATCAGGTCGGAAATGCTTTCCAGTAGCGGGCGTCCGGCATCAAGGCCGGTCTGCGCAACGCGGCCCGGCCGCATCAGGTCGGCGACGGAATAGCCGGTGCCCGAGGCCATCAGGCCGAGACCGGCAAAGCTCTCGAAAACAATGCGGGCGAGGTTGTTCCAGTTCCCGATGATATAGGCGAAGGTGCCGACGAAGAGCGTCTTCTTCACTAGGCGCGCCACGATGTCGTCATCCGCGCCCCAGGCCCAGAAGAGTGCGGCCAGCGTCACGTCGATAACAATCAGCGTGGTCGCGATGAAGGCGACCTCGCCGCCGAGCAGACCAAAGCCGCTGTCGATGTAGCTGCTGAAGACCCCGAGGAAATTGTCGATGACGCCGGTATTGTTCATGGCTCAGCGGTCCTCCCGGCCAAGGAAACGGTCACGGGATTGCGCCCATGCGGCGAGGCAGTCGGCATCGTTCGCCGCCGCCTCGCCAAGCTGCTGGCACTGTCGCAACGTTGCACGCAACGGATCGGCCGGGGACTGGAGGGCAGATGCCGGATGGGATGCGGAAGGCTCGTCCTCCCGCGCCATTTCGATGGCGGTTGCCGTGACCGCAATCGCGACGAACACCACGGCGGCGAGCCGAGCCAGCATCTTGCCGTCCATGCCGATCCCTCCCGCGTCAGTTGTTGCCGATGTTGAACATCCGGGCATTGCCGGGCTGATAGCCGGTGCCGGGTGTCAGGAAGCGCTGGCGCTGGACACGCCCCTGCTCGGCGGCGGTGGCGCGTTCCGCCTCGGTCAAGGCTTCCGCCCGCCCGTTTGCCGCCATCAGCGCGATTAGATCGGACAATTGCTGCGATTGCAGCGCCAGAAGCTGGTTGCCTGCCTGCGTGGCTTGCAACGCGCCGGTCGCGCCCTGGCTGCGACCGACAAGTTCAACCATCTCGGCGCGGTTGGTCTCGATATTGCCGACCGCACCCGCTTGCACCCGCATGGCATCCTGCAAGCCGCCGACCGTGTTCTGCCAGCGGCTGCGGGCGTCCGCCACAAGCTGTGCCTCGGTGGCGGACAGCGAGACATTGCCGTATTTGGTCTGAAACGCCTGATCGATCTGGCCGACATTGAAGGCGATGTTCTGCGCCTGGCCCAAAAGCTGTTTGGTGCGCTCAACGTTCTGCTGGAGTTGCTGGAGCGAGGAATATGGCAGGCCTGCCAGGTTGCGGGCCTGATTGATGAGCATCTGCGCTTCGTTCTGAAGCGAGGTGATCTGGTTATTGATCTGCTCCAGCGTCCGCGCGGCGGTCAGCAGGTTCTGTGCGTAGTTGCTCGGATCATAGACGATCCATGCGGCCAATGCCGGTTGCGGCAGGATCATGGGCACGGCGACGACCGGCGCGACCATAAGCGCGGCGGCAAAGCGGCGGGCGCGGGACTGACGTGACTTCATGATTTTCACTCCTTCTCTGGTTGGGGGATGAGGTTGATAAGATCGGGGATCAGCTCCGCCGCCCAATCGACGCGGCGCTCGTGCAGCCAGGCGGCAAGAAAGCCGTCGCGCCCTTGCTCGGCAAGAAGTTCGGCGATGCGGGTCTGATCGGATTTGGATGAGGCGGCGCAAAGCGCGAGGCCGACTTCGCTGAGGCCCAGCTCGAACAAGCGGTTCCCGGGCTGCGACTGGCAGTAATAGTCGCGCTTGGGTGTGGCGCGGGCCAGAATTTCGATCTGGCGATCATTGAGGCCGAAGCGGCGATAGATGGCCGTGATCTGCGGCTCAATGGCCCGTTCATTGGGCAGCAAGAGCCGGGTCGGGCAGCTTTCGATGATGGCGGGTGCGATGGCGCTGCCGTCAATGTCGGATAGCGATTGGGTCGCGAAAATGACCGATGCGTTCTTCTTGCGGAGCGTCTTCAGCCATTCGCGAAGCTGGCCCGCGAAGCTCTCGTCGTCGAGCGCCAGCCAGCCTTCGTCGATGATGAGCAAGGTTGGCCGCCCATCGAGCCGGTCGCCGATACGATGGAACAGATAGGCCAGCACAGCGGGCGCGGCTCCGGTGCCGACAAGCCCTTCGATCTCGAAGGCCTGCACGTCCGCGCCGCCCAGATGTTCGGCCTCGGCATCCAGCAACCGGCCATAAGCGCCGCCGACGCAATAGGGCCGCAACGCCTGCTTCAGATCGTTCGATTGCAGCAGCACCGCAAATCCGGTGATGGTACGTTCCGTAACGGGTGCGGATGCCAGCGAGGTCAGCGCCGTCCAGATATGTTCCTTGACCTCGGGCGTGATGGCGACGCCTTCGCGGGCAAGGATGGCGGCGATCCAGTCTCCGGCCCAGGCGCGTTCGTGATTGTCATGAATGCGCGCCAGCGGTTGCAGGGAAACCGATGTGTCCGAGCCTTCGGTCAGACCGCCACCCAGATCGTGCCAATCGCCGCCCATGGCGAGCGCGGTGGCACGGATGCTGCCGCCGAAATCGAAAGCGAAGACCTGTGATCCGGCATAGCGGCGGAACTGCATGGCCATGAGTGCCAGCAGCACTGATTTGCCCGCACCGGTCGGGCCGACGACAAGCGTGTGACCGACATCGCCGACATGAAGAGATAACCGGAACGGGGTTGAGCCTTCGGTCTTTCCATAGAGCAAAGGGGGTGCATCGAAATGCTCGTCCCGTTCCGGCCCCGCCCAAACCGCAGACAGCGGGATCATATGGGCGAGATTCAATGTGCTGATGGGCGGCTGGCGGACATTGGCGTAGGCGTGGCCCGGCAGAGAACCGAGCCAGGCGTCCACGGCGTTGACCGTTTCCGGCATGGCGGTGAAATCCCGGCCCTGAATGACCTTCTCGACCAGCCGTAGCTTCTCGTCGGCCAGGCGTGGATCGTCATCCCAGACCGTCACCGTGGCGGTGACATAGGCCATGCCCGCCACATCCGCGCCGAGTTCCTGCAAGGCCATGTCGGCATCAAGCGCCTTGTTGGCGGCGTCAGTATCCACCAGGGCAGATGCCTCATTGGTCATCACCTCCTTGAGGATCGCGGCGATGGACTTGCGCTTGGCAAACCACTGGCGGCGGATTCTGGTCAGCAGCCGGGTGGCATCGGTCTTATCCATCAGGATGGCGCGGGTGGACCAGCGATAGGGAAAGGCGAGCCGGTTCATCTCGTCCAAGAGGCCCGGCGTGGTGACGGTCGGAAATCCTACGATGGTGAGCACACGCAAATGGGCATTCTCCAGGCGCGGCTCCAGACCGCCGGTCAGCGGCTGATCGGCCAGCAATGCGTCGAGGTGCATCGGCACTTCGGGCACGCGAACACGCTGCTGATTGGTGGAAATCGTTGAATGCAGAAAGCTCAGCGTCTCGCCGTCATCCAGCCAGCGGCATTCCGGCATGAAGCCGTCCATCAGTGCCAGCACCCGGTCGGTGCGGTCGATGAATCCGCGCAGCAATTCGTGCGGGTTTACGCCGGACTGCTCGCGGCCCTCGTAAAGCCATGTCTCGGCCCGTGCGGCATCTTCGGCGGGCGGAAGCCAGAGAAAGGTCAGGAAATAGCCGGACACGAAGTGGCTGCCGACTTCCTCGAACCCGGCCTTGCGCTCGGCATCGACCAGTGCGGAAGCGGGATCGGGAAAGGTACTTTCGGGATAGGTCGCGGCCTCGCTGCGCTGCGCCTCCACAAAAATGCTCCACCCCGATCCCAAGCGGCGAAAGGCGTTGTTGATCCGCCCCGCCACCGCAACCAGTTCGGCGGCAACAGCCGAATCCAGATCAGGACCGCGAAACTGCGCCGTGCGCTGGAAACTGCCATCCTTGTTCAGTACGATGCCCGGTCCGACCAGCGCCGCCCAGGGCAGATAGTCGGAAAGCTGCGTGGCGCTGCGGCGATATTCGGCGAGGTTCATCATGGATGCGCGCTCACACGCCCAAGTGTGCTGGAATGCGCAGATGCCTGCGCCCGACCTCGACGAATTGCGGATCGCGTTTCGCTGCCCAGACGGCGAGGAAATGGCCAACGGCCCAGATGGCGATGCCGACAATCCAGAGGCGCAGTCCAAGGCCCACGGCTCCGGCCAGCGTGCCGTTCATGATGGCGATGGAGCGCGGCGCGCCGCCGAGCAGGATATGCTCGGTCAGCGCCCGGTGAACCGGGACGGAAAATCCCGGCACCGCGTCCAGTTGTTCGAGGGTGGCAGCCATCAGACGAGCGCCCCGCCGCCGAACGAGAAGAACGATAGGAAGAACGAGCTGGCGGCAAAGGCGATGGAAAGGCCAAAGACGATCTGGATCAGGCGGCGGAAGCCGCCCGAGGTGTCGCCAAAGGCCAGCGCCAGACCGGTCATGATGATGACGATCACGGCGATGATCTTGGCAACCGGCCCTTCAATGGATTGCAGGATGCTTTGCAGCGGCGCTTCCCAGGGCATGGACGAGCCGGATGCATGGGCGGGCGCGGCCAGCATCAGACTGGTTGTTGCAAAAGCGGCGGCAGTTGCGAGGTGCTGATGACAGCGCAAGGCGGAATGGATCATGAAAGGTCTCCGGTTGCGTGAGTGATGGTTGGGGAAAGCTCGATGGGGCTGATGCGGTAATCGCCGTCCGGTCCCAGCCCTTCGACGCGGGCAAGTTCGCTCAATCGGCGCGACGCACCGCGACCGGACAAAACGGCGACACAGTTAATGGTCTCGGCGATCAGGGCGCGCGGCACGGTGACGACCGCCTCCTGAATGAGCTGTTCGAGACGGCGCAGCGCGCCGATGCCGGAACCGGCATGGATGGTGCCGATGCCACCGGGATGGCCCGTGCCCCATGCCTTGAGCAGATCGAGCGCTTCGGCCCCGCGCACCTCGCCGATAGGGATGCGGTCGGGGCGCAAGCGCAGACTGGAGCGGACCAGATCGGAAAGTGTCGCCACGCCGTCTTTCGTCCGCATGGCGACAAGGTTGGGCGCGGCGCATTGCAGCTCGCGCGTATCCTCGATGATGACGACACGATCCTGCGTCTTCGCCACCTCGGCCAGCAGCGCATTGGTCAGCGTGGTCTTGCCGGTGCTGGTGCCGCCCGCCACGAGAATATTGGCGCGGGTGGCGACATTGAGCCTCAGCGCCTCCGCCTGAAACCCGGTCATGATCCCGGCGGTGACGTAATCGTCCAGCGTGAACACCGCGACGGCGGGCTTGCGGATGGCAAAGGTCGGTGCGGCGACCACGGGGGGCAACAGCCCCTCGAAGCGTTCGCCGGTATCGGGCAGTTCGGCGGAAACACGGGGGCTGCGGGTATGAACCTCCGCGCCCACATGATGCGCCACCAACCGGACGATCCGTTCACCATCGGCGGCGGACAGGCTTTCACCCGTATCGGTCAGGCCTTCTGACAGCCGGTCCACCCAAAGCCGCCCATCGGGGTTTAGCATCACCTCGACCACCGCCGGATCGTCCAGAAACCGGACAATCGCTGCCCCGAGCGCAGTGCGCAGCATCCGCGCGCCGCGTGCAATGGCCTCCTCTCGGTGGGTGGTCTCGGTCATGTCGGCCCCGGTTCAAGAGTGGGGACGCGACAGACGATCCCCGGATCGGGGTCGATTAAAAGAGACCGAAATCCGGCCCGATCAACAGCAAATTAAGCCCGTGCGGCGCGATGCGGGGATCGGCGGCGAATAGGAGGGTTTGAAATTTTCAAATCTGAGCGTCGTCGGATTCCAAGTGATCCAGCGAAGGGTCATCGGGCAGAGATTCGATGTCCCGCGACAGCTCTTTCAGAAACCTGTCGCCTGTCGCCAATCTGCGCCCGAGGGTCTGCATAAAACCCTCGAACCGTTCCGCGCCCTTTGCTCGGGCGGCGGATTGCGCGGTGCCGGACAATGGTGGCGAGATGGTCATCCAGAAATGGATAAATTGGGCGACTGTCTCGCCCAAGACGGCAAGGTCCATATCCAGCCCGTCGATCTGACGGCTGAGCCGGTCCAGACGGCGCGACATGGCCGCTTCCATCTGATCGGCGGCGTCGCCCGACAGGTAGGACATGACGGCCGCCTCGATAATGGCGGATTTCGAGACCTTGCGGCGATGCGCCAGCGCCACGATCTGCGGCATCAACGCCGGGTCGAAATAGACATTCATGCGGGTTCTTGTGGTCATGGTGCGGCCTCAGAGTTCCATTCCGTCATCAGGGTTCATCGCCACCTGCCGTGCCACGGCCCTCATGCGCTGGCGCATGGCATCTGCCTTGGCGGCGTCAACGTCCGGCTCGTCGTCCGAGAAGGTGAATTCCGTTTCGGGTGGCAAAGGGGTAATGATTTCCTCATGTTCCGGCAGTTCCGGTTCACGGCGGATACCGGCATTTGCTGGGTCGTTGTCAGTTTCTTCGGTGGTGCATTTTGTAGGGCGGCCTGCCGCGACCACTCGGCTTGACCAATCGTCCGATGACCGGTTCTCGGAGGCATCAACTACGCGCAGATCGGGCGGGGTCAGAATGCGTTCCTGCAAGCGCACGTCCTCGAAATACCGCGCCTTGGTGGCGCGGATCGGTGGCGTGCCCGCGACCATGACGATTTCATCGGTGGGTGGAAGCTGCATGATCTCGCCAGGCGTCAGCAAGGGCCGTGCGGTTTCCTGACGCGAGACCATCAGATGCCCCAGCCAAGGGGCCAGCCGATGTCCGGCATAGTTTGTGGAATCGCGCAGCTCGGTCGCGGTGCCGAGCGCGTCCGAGACCCGTTTGGCCGTACGTTCATCGTTCGTGGCGAAGCTGACGCGGACATGGCAGTTGTCGAGAATGGCGTTGTTCGGCCCGTAGGCGCGTTCGATCTGGTTGAGGCTCTGGGCGATAAGGAAGCTTTTGAGGCCATAGCCTGCCATGAAGGCCAGCGCGCTTTCGAAGAAATCCAGTCGTCCGAGCGCTGGAAACTCGTCCAGCATCAGCAGCAGACGGTGCCGCCTGGCTGATGTGTTCAGTTCTTCGGTCAGCCGCCTGCCGATCTGATTGAGAATCAGCCGGATCAGCGGTTTGGTGCGGTTGATGTCGGATGGCGGTACGACAAGGTAGAGCGTGACGGGTCGTTCGCTGGCGACCAGATCGGCGATGCGCCAGTCGCAGCGCGCCGTCACCTGCGCCACCACCGGATCGCGATAGAGGCCAAGAAAAGACATGGCAGTGCTGAGCACGCCCGACCGTTCATTCTCGGATTTGTTCAGCAGCTCGCGGGCCGACGACGCGATGACCGGATGCACGCCTGCCTCGCCCAAATGTGGCGTGTCCATCATTGCGCGCAAGGTGGCTTCGACCGGGCGGCGCGGATCGGACAGGAAACTGGCGACGCCTGCCAGTGTCTTGTCCTTCTCGGCATAGAGCACATGCAGGATCGCGCCGACCAGCAGGCTGTGACTGGTCTTTTCCCAATGGTTGCGCTTGTCGAGGCTGCCTTCGGGATCGACCAGAATATCCGCGATGTTCTGCACGTCGCGGACTTCCCATTCACCCTGCCGGACTTCCAGCAGCGGGTTGTAGGCAGATGATTTCGCATTTGTCGGATCGAACAGCAACACGCGGCCATGCTTTGCGCGAAAGCCGGCGGTCAAACCCCAGTTCTCGCCCTTGATGTCATGGACGATGCAGCTTCCCAGCCAGGTCAGCAGCGTCGGTACCACAAGGCCGACGCCTTTGCCGCTACGGGTGGGCGCAAAACACAGGACATGCTCCGGCCCATCATGACGTAGATAGGTCCGGTCGTACCGGCCAAGCACCACGCCATCGGGACCAAGCAAACCGGCTGATCGGATTTCCCTATCCTCTGCCCATCGCGCTGAGCCATAGGTGGCGACATTTCGTGCCTCGCGTGACCGGATGATCGACATGAAGATGGCGGCGCCAATGGCCATCAACCCGCCGGACGCGGCGATGATCGCACCTTCCACGAAAATCGCGGGCGCATAGGCGTCGAAGGAAAACCACCACCAGAAGAAGGCCGGCGGGGAATAGACCGGCCAGCCCGCCAGCACGAACCATGGGCCGCCAAGCTGGGGCTGAAAGCCGAGGCGAAAGGCCGTCCATTGAGTCGCCGCCCAGGTCATCACCAGAACGATGGTGAAAACCACGGTGATCTGACCCCAGAGGATTCGGCCTCCGCGCATATTCGCTCCCATCGGCATGAGTGTGAGCCGATCAGAGACAGAGCGTTTGTGGTGCTGGCAACAGCAAAACTGCCGCCGGAGGGTTGTCGGACAGGATCGGCGGCGAAAAGGATGGTTGTGAAGATCAGACCTTCCGGGCCTGTCGCTCCATGGCTGCTGCGAGGTCCAGCAGGTTGCGCAGCGCGGCGCTGCGATTGGACGGCGACCAGACCGCAGAGAAGGCAACCGGCTCCGGTTCATCGGAGAATGGCACGAACACAACGCCGGATGCAGGCACCAGCAATGCGTCCCTGCCGACAATGGTGACGCCAAAGCCCTGTGCGACCATGGAGAGCAACGCGCTGCGCCCGACATCGAAACGCTGGATCGACGGCGCGGGCCACTGCCCGGAAAGGCGCAGCAGGATATGGTCATATGCCTGCGGGCCGGTGCCCCCATGCCGGACAAGGAATGTCTCTTGCGTCAGATTGGCCCACATAACCGCGGGCCGGTCAGCAAGGTGATGGTCATTCGGCAACGCTGCGAAAAGGGGTTCTGCCCAAATGCGCCGGGCATGAAAGTCAGGCGGTTCGGGTGTTCCGGCAACGAACACGATGTCCAACTCGTCCGCGCGAAGCCGCATCATGGTGTCGCGGGCCGTGCCTTCGGTAATGTCGATCTCGATACCTGGATGGTCTTCCCGGTATCCGGCAAGGAAACCGCCGGGGATCAGCGCATGGGCGCCGATGCGCAGGCGTCCCTGCTCCCCCGATGCGGCCCTTCCGGCGGTCTTCACCGCATGATCGAGCTGGTCGATGCCTGCTGAGACTTGCGCCACGAATTGACGTCCGGCTTCGGTCAACCGGACGCCGCGCGCGTGACGCTCAAACAGAAGGATGCCAAGGTCTCCCTCCAGCGCCTTCACCCGCGCGCTTACGCTGGATTGCGCGACACCAAGCGCATTCGCCGCATGACGGAAGTTCAAATACTCGGCAACAGCCAGAGTCTGGACCAAAGCAACCATTGGGAACCGGCCACTCAAAAACTGCGGCACCGTCGCTGGGGCTACATTCTGGGCTTGCCGCCTACGTCTACGCATTACCGTCAAGCTCTCAGATACTTGCTGAGCGGATGGCTCCTTTGACATCGCGCGCTTCGCTTTCTTCACCCACTGGATGCTGCAAACGAGAACTAACCGCAATCCTGTTCCAGATGTTGATTGTTCCAATAGCAATTGTCAGCTGTGCAATCTCCGTTTCTGAGAAGGCACCTCTAGCCATTTCAAATACATGATCAGGAATGCCACTCTGGGCGGCCAGTGTTACACTCTCCGTCCATTCCAGAGCCGCGCGATCCCGGCTGTCGAAGAATGGAGACTCTCGCCACACAGCCACAAGATGTAGCATTTGTGCATTCAGCCCATCGTCAAGAGCTTCCTTCACGTGAAGGTTAACACAAAACGCGCAACCGTTGATCTGCGAGGCGCGCAACTTGACAAGGTGCAAGACGCGATTGTCCAGGCCTGATTTTTTCACTGCACTATCGAGGGCGACGACGGCACGATATAGTTCAGGAGTAAGCTGAGCGATGTTCATTCTGGGTTGCATTGTCTTATTCTTTCAGAGGGAGTGAGTTTAAGCCGTGAAGCGGGGCGGTCCTTTGGTTAGTCCGGTTCTGCCAATGCTCGAATTGAACACTGGGCAGCTGTCAGATGTCGCCAACGCGGGAAGACATCGCGTGCACCAACAAGTGCGGCGATCAGGGTATCCTCATCCTCATCCGTATGAAGAGGGGTTGGAGTGATACGTAAGCGCTCGGTCCCTCGCGGCACGGTTGGATAGTTGACGGGCTGGATGTAGATGCCGTTCTCGGCCAAGAGGTGATCGGTTATCGCCTTTGCCAACGTGGCTTCACCAATCATGACGGGCAGGATATGGCTGGGGCTCGGCATCACCGGAATATCGTTTGCCAGCATCTTACCCTTCAGCGACGTTGCCCGCCTCGCCAGCGTCTGCCGGGCCGAGCCGTTTTCTTTCAAATGATGCAGGGCCGCGCGGATACCCGCGACCACAGATGGTGGCAGTGCCGTGCTGAAGATGAATCCTGACGCGAAGCTGCGAACGAAATCGACCACATCGCGACTACCGGCAATATAGCCACCGATAGAGCCGAAGCCCTTGCTGAGCGTTCCTTGGAACATATCGATACGGTCGAGAAGACCGTCCCGTTCGGCGATGCCAGCTCCGCGCGCGCCGTAAAGACCGACGGCATGGACTTCATCGACGTAGGTAAAGGCATTGTGCTTATCGGCGAGATCGCAGATCGCTTCCATCGGGGCAAAATCGCCATCCATGGAATAGCAGCTCTCGAAGCAGATTAGCTTCGGCCGATATTTGCAGACGGTCGCAAGCTGGCGCTCAAGGTCGCGCCAGTCGTTGTGCGCGAACACGCGTTTTTCCGCTCCTGAGTGGCGGATGCCTTCGATCATCGACGCATGATTCAGGGCATCGGAAAAGACCACGCAGCCCGGCAAAAGGCGACCAAGCGTGGAGAGCGCGGCATCGTTTGCGACGTAGCCCGATGTGAATAGTAAGGCGGATTGCTTGCGGTGCAGGTCGGCAAGCTCCTGTTCCAGCAGGACATGCTCATGGCTGGTGCCGGAAATATTGCGTGTACCACCGGCTCCCGCGCCATATTGCTGCAACGCCTCCCGCGCTGCGCTTATGACATCGGGGTGAACGCCCATGGACAGATAGTCGTTTGAGCACCAGATGGTGACACGCCTGCCAACACGATGATCGAAGGCGTAGATGTCGCTTTTCGGTTCACGTTCGAGGTCTGCAAAGACACGATATCGCCCCTCCCGATGCAATTCGGTGAGTTCATGCGCGAAGAAGTCTTGATAATCAAAAAGGGTCATTGGGGAGGCTCCACTATATTTGGGAACAGCTCTGTCAGACGAGCATCTGACGATTTTCTGGAGGCCCCGCGCTGGATTCGAACCAGCGGTGCAAGGATTTGCAATCCTTCGCGTAACCACTCCGCCACGGGGCCACATCTCTACGCTTCCTTCACGGCTGACACAGCGAGTTGGCGCAGCGACAGGTGGAACCGGTCGGAGAACAGCCGGATTTCTTCATCTGTGACAGTTAACGGCGGCAGGATCCGAACAACATTGTCGCTGCCCGGAATCGTCAGCACCTTCCCATGTATGCGCAATACTTCAACGATCCGCTGCGCGGGTAAGGCTGTTCTGACGCCGAGCATCAGCCCATGGCCTCGAACATCCACGATCAGTTCGGGGAACTGTCGGGCGGCACTTTTAAGGGCCGCACGTGCGAGATTGCCCTTGCGGCGAATTTCGGCCAAAAACGCCTCATCCTCTACGATATCAAGCACGGCATTCGCCACGGCAACCGCGAGCGGATTACCGCCAAAGGTTGAACCGTGCGCGCCCGGCGTCATGGCGCTTCCAGCGCTTTCGGTCGCAAGGCAGGCCCCGACAGGAAAACCGCCGCCAAGCCCCTTCGCCAACGTCATAATATCAGGGGTGACGCCGATTTCCTGATGCGCGAACAAATGGCCAGTGCGGCCCATTCCGCACTGAACTTCATCGAAGATCAGCAACAGCCCACATTCGTCACAAAGATCACGAAGCTGGCGCAAAAAGGTGGGGCAAGCCACACGGACACCGCCTTCGCCCTGAATGGGTTCGATCATGATGGCTGCTGTTTCAGGCCCAGCCTTGCTGCGGACAGCGTTGATATCGCCAAGCGAACACTGGTCGAAACCATCCACCACCGGGCCGAACCCTTCGAGGTATTTGCTGTTTCCGCCCGCCGCCATGGTGGCCAGCGTGCGGCCGTGAAACGCTCCCTTGAAAGTAATGATCCGCCACCGTTCGGGCTGGCCGCGTGTATGTTGATAGCGGCGGGCAATCTTGATCGCGCACTCATTCACCTCGGCGCCGGAATTGGCAAAGGATACGAGATCAGCAAAACTGACGGCCGTCAGGCGCTCGGCAAGGCGTTCCCCTTCGGGAATGCGATACACGTTGGACAGATGCCACAGTTTACGCCCCTGCCGCTCCAGCGCCGTCATGATGTGCGGATGCGAATAGCCGAGCGCGTTGACGGCGATTCCGGCGCCGAAATCGAGATAGCGTTCGCCATCGGCTGTGGTCAGCCATGCGCCTTCGCCGTGTTCGAACACCATCGGCGCAGGCTGGAATACCGGGAGTAGCGCGCCGCTCATTCGGATTTCTCTACCAGCGCGTTAATAACGCTGCCAAGCTGCATTTCCTGTTCGCCCTCGACGATGGTTCGCCCAAGGACATCAAGCAAAACGCTGGCAGCATTTCGCGCGGCATCCACCAAATCCCGACCATGCGCGAGATTGGCCGTGAGAAGCCCGGTGAACAGATCGCCCGTTCCCACCGGCACGATGGGCAGCCGGGGCGAGGTCAGCCTTGTTCGCATGTCCCCATCGGCGACGACATTCTCAAGCGATCCTTCCGGCGTATCGGGAAAGGTGCAGCCGGTGACGACAAGCCGGGCGCCCCGGAAGGCCTGCACCTTTGATGCCGCAGCGGTCAGCTCCTGCCATGATCTCGCCTGTTTCTGTGTTATCAGACCGAGCTCGAACTGGTTGGGGGTCAAAAGATCGGCGAGCGGCACAAGATCGTCGCACAGCCATTCAACAACCTGATCTGCGACAAAGATTCCAAGATTGGAATCCCCCATCACGGGATCGCAGATATAGGTGATATCGGGATTGAGCTTGCGGGCGCGCTCCACGAAAGCGGCGATCACCTCGCCATTGGCGCGTGAGCCGAGATAGCCGGAGACGATGTAACGGCTTGTCTCGATCAGACCGCGTTCCTCGACCCCGCGCAGCAGGTCGCCGACCAGTTCAGGCTCCAGAACCCGGCCGCGCATGGTTTCAAAATGCGGGTTATTGGACAGCAGCGTCGTCGGCACCGCCGCCACGTTCAGCCCCCGCGCCTGCATGGGAAGAACAGCGGCGCTGTTGCCGACATGCCCGTGAACGACCTGACTCTGGATGGAAATGATGGATGTTTGCATGGTCATCACTACTCTGCCGCGCTTTCAATGATTTCTGCTTTGATGGGGCGTTTGCGGGGTAGCTTTCCGTTCAGGACCGCATAGGCGATCAGCCCGATCACCAGTCCCCAAAACGCGCCCCCAACCCCGAGCATGTTGATGTTTGCCGCCGAGGCGAGGAAGGTAATGAGTGCGGCTTCCCGCGAAGCGGGATCAGCCATGGCCCCGGCAAGGCTTCCCCCGATTGTGCCGAGCAGGGCAAGACCGGCCAGCGTGGTGATGAACGTCGCCGGAAATGCCATGAAGACGGCTGCCAGAGTCACACCGAACACGCCGACAAGTACATAGAAGAAACCCGCCGCGATACCGGAGATCCAACGCTTCGCCGGGTCTTCATGCGCCTCCCGCCCTGTGGCGATTGCGGCTGTGATGGCGGCTATATTGAACGCATGGGAGCCGAACGGCGCCATGAGAAGCGAGCCAAGGCCGGTTACGGTCACGATGGGGTTGGCGCTTGTCTTGAACCCGTCATTTCGCAGCACCAGCATCCCCGGCATATACTGGCCAGTGAGCGTGATGAGGAACAAGGGCAGCGCGACGCTCAATGTCGCATTCAGCGTGAACTCCGGCATGGTGAAGATCGGCATGGCGAACTTCAATTGTAGGCCCGACAGATCAACACGTTCCTGCAAAAGAAGAAACACAAGTCCGATCAATAGGATGCCGACCACGGCGTAGCGCGCGGAAATGCGCTTGAGCGCGACATATGCGGCGATCAGCAGGCCGACCAGAACGGGATCGACACTCGCGCCTTCGAACGCTCCGATCCCGAATTGCAGCAGGATGCCCGCAAGCAAGCCCGATGCGATGCCGGGCGGTATCAGCCTGATCACCTTCTCAAAATATCCCGAAAGCCCGAGTATAATGAAAGCGATAGCGGAGAGAATATAGGCCCCGACCGCTTCTGCATAAGACGTTGTGGCAAGCGCCGTTACAAGGAAGGCGGCGGCCGGTGTTGACCAGGCCGTGATGATTGGCTCGCGGTAGCGCCAGCTCAAGAATAGGCCGGTCAGGCCGACACCAATTGAAACCGACCATACCCAAGATGCCGTCAATTCGGGACTAAGGCCCGCAACCCGTGCGGCCTGGAAGACAAGAATGAACGTTCCACCATAGTTGACGATGACGGAGATCAGCCCCGCGACGATGGGATGGGTGAGATCGTTCAGTCGGATGGGTAATGATGACGGGCTGGTCGACATGGTTCTGGTGGTTCTCCGAAAGGGTGGGCACGAGGCCGGAAACATGCCTTGACATCTAGCTGATAAATGGCTGGATATTACCAGCCATTTATCTCCAGAGGGTCAGACCATTTGTTCAAGCATTCCCAACTCGAATCCGTAAAGGCATGGCTCGCACATCCGGCCCATGCGGCGATGCCGCTGCACGCGCGGATACAGCGAGCGATCCGGCAACTGATTCTTGACGGTGCGCTTGGCCCAGCAAGGCCACTTCCAGCCTCCCGCGCCCTCGCCAGATCGCTGGACGTTTCGCGTGATACGGTCGAGTCCGCCTACGCCCAGCTTCACGCGGAAGGTTTCATTGAGCGGCGTGTCGGCAGCGGCAGTTTCGTCACCGAGATTACTGAGTTCATGCCAGGGCATCGACGCTCAAGGCGCAGCGCTTTGCTGGTCAATCAGGCCCCGAACCTGAGCGAACGCGGGAAGGACATGTTTCGTAGCGGCGGATTGCGCGAAGTGCTGCCGCCGCGCCCGTTTACCCATGGGGTGCCGGAGACACGCAATTTCCCGCTGCCGCTTTGGGAGCGTCTGGAACGACAGGTTTTGAAAGAGGTTGGCACGCAGGCGCTGCTTCAGAGCGATCCACAGGGAAACGCTACGCTTCGGCGGGCCATCGCGGACTATGTGAACCTCGAACGCGGCGCACGCGCCACGGCGGACCGCGTGCTGGTGCTGACAAGCTCACAACAGGCCATGACGCTCTGCGCAAATATGCTGCTTGACCCCGGCGACCGGATTTTTATCGAAGACCCGGCCTATTATGGCGCGCGCAAGGCCTTCGATGCGGCAGGGCTGGACTCCGTCCCGGTCAAGGTGGATCGGCAGGGCGTGATGGTTGAGCCAATTCTTGACGATCCGCACGGGGCCAAAGCGGTCTCTCTCACGCCTTCACATCAATTCCCGACCGGGGCGACGCTGGCGCTGGATCGTCGTCTTGCGCTCATCGAATGGGCGGCGCGACATCAGGCCTGGATCATTGAGGACGATTACGACAGTGAATTTCATTATTCCGGCAAACCGACAGCGTGCGTGCAGGGCCTCGATCCTCATGACCGGACCATCTACATCGGCACCTTCACGAAATCCCTCTTTCCGGGGCTTCGGATCGGGTACGCCGTGCTGCCGCCGCAACTGGTGAAGCCAATGACCGTCGCGCGCACATTGCTTGACGGCCACACGGCATCCATCGCGCAACTGACGCTCGCCCGCTTCATGGAGGGCGGGCATTTCGGCGCCCATATCCGCACCATGCGAGGCATTTACGCGCAGCGGCTCGATACGCTGGCGGGATTGGTTCGAAAGCACCTGTCTGATTTTGTCGAACCTCATGTTCCCATTGGCGGTTTGCAGATGCCTTGCGTGTTGACGGGCGAAATATCCGAACGCGCGGCGATTGATGCGGCGCGGCGCGTCGGCGTCGATCTGCTGGGGTTATCGGGCCTTTATGCCGCTGGCGATGGCGAGCCCGGTTTCCTGATGGGGTTTGCCGCCTATACGCCGATGGAACTGGAAGGCGCGGTCAGGAAGCTGGTCAGCGCGTTTCAGGCATTGCGCACACCAGTATGAATGGTCTGGTCAATGATGCAAAATTGGCGGGGATAATCAGTCCATATATCTGATAAGCGTGCTGGTAACGTCGCCTCGGAGAACAGCATGACAGCACGCCCCGCCACCAGCAAAACAGCCGTCGTCATTCGGCATATCCTGTTTGAAGATCTCGGGCTGTTTGAGCCGGTGCTGACGGCGGCGGGATACAGCGTCATCTATCTCGATTTGGATAGCGATGATGTTTCAACGCTTGATGCGCTGGAACCGGACTTGCTGATCGTCCTTGGTGGACCTGTCGGGGTCTATGAGAATGATGCCTATCCCTATCTTGCCGAAGAGCGCCGGATACTCGCCGCGAGGCTGGCGAAGGAACGCCCGACGCTCGGCATTTGTCTGGGCGCACAGCAGATCGCTGCAACGCTTGGCGCCGATGTTATGCCAATGGGGCACAAGGAAATCGGGTTCAGCCCTGTTTCGCTGACAGATGCCGGAGGGGTTGGGCCGCTCCGCCATCTGGAAAGCATCCCCGTGCTGCATTGGCATGGGGATGCCTTCCGTATCCCGGATGGAGCCGAAAACCTTGGGACGACGGAGCTGTGCGACACCCAAGGCTTCTCCATCGGTCGCAACATATTGGCGTTGCAATTTCACCCCGAGGTGGACGCGAACGCGGGGATTGAACGCTGGCTGACAGGGCACGCGGCGGAACTGGCATCGTCGCGCATCGATCCACGAAAGTTGAGGGCGCAAGCGAAGACCATTCCCGCCAACGCCCGTGTGGCCGCCGAAAAAATGATGGAAGAATGGCTCGCCCAGATCGCCTGAATTGATCGGCGTTCCTGTCAGACACAGAGGCCAACAATCGTCCGCTGCATGGGGCTCATGTGGTGCGCATTTCACACCACAATCATGGAAGACACCAATGAAAGCACAATCGATAACCACCCCCTTGAGCCAGCCTGTCGCTGACGGAAGCGTCGGGAACGCCAGCCTGTCGGACACAGACAGCGCGATCCTCGCCGCCATTGCCGATGAACGCACCCGCCAACGTGACTGTATCGAACTGATTGCATCGGAGAACTTCGTCAGCCCCGCCGTTCTGGAAGCGCAGGGCTCGATCCTCACCAACAAATACGCCGAAGGCTATCCGCACCGGCGCTATTATGGCGGCTGCGCCAATGTCGATGTGGCTGAAGACCTCGCCATCGAACGCCTGAACCGGCTTTTCGGCAGCACATACGCCAATGTGCAGCCGCATTCGGGCAGTCAAGCCAATCAGGCGGTGCTTCTTGCGCTGCTGAAGCCCGGCGACACGATCCTTGGGCTCGACCTCAAGGCGGGCGGGCATCTGACCCATGGCGCAGCCGTCAACCTGTCAGGCCGGTGGTTCGATGTCGTCAGCTATGGCGTGGACGCTGACAGCCATCTGATCGACATGGATCAGGTGGCGGAACTGGCGCGCAGGCATCGCCCCGAATTGCTGATCGCGGGCGGTTCAGCCTATCCCGGCACTCTGGATTTTGCCCGTTTCCGTGCAATCGCGGATGAAGTGGGGGCGATCCTGATGGTTGATATGGCGCATTTCGCGGGGCTGGTTGCGGGCGATGCCTATCCTTCGCCAATCCTTTTTGCCGATGTCGTCACCTCGACCACGCACAAGACGCTGCGCGGGCCACGCGGCGGGTTCGTTCTGACCAATGACGCGCAGATTGCAAAGAAAATCAACTCGGCGGTCTTCCCCGGCCTGCAAGGCGGCCCGCTCATGCATGTCATCGCGGCGAAGGCGGTGGCGTTTGGCGAGGCACTGGACCCTTCGTTCAAGATCTACGCCCGGCGCGTTGTCGAAAACTGCCGCGTGCTGGCGCAAACGCTGATCGATGGCGGGCTGGCGATCACCAGCGGCGGCACCGATTGCCATTTGGCCGTGGTTGATTTGCGCCCCTTGGGCCTCACTGGTAACATCGCCGAGAAAGCGCTGGAATCGGTCGGCGTCACGCTCAACAAGAACGCAATCCCGAACGACCCTGAAAAACCCATGGTGACATCGGGCATCCGGGTGGGCAGCGCGGCGGGAACGTCACGCGGGTTCGGTCCCGATGAGTATAAGCAAATCGCCGGACTGATGCTTGGCACGCTTCACGCCGTTCGCGACGGAACACTCGACGCCGAGCGGGAACGGATCAGCGGGTTGGTTCGCGATCTCGTTCGTCGCTTTCCCTTGCCATACTGATGGCATCAGCCTGGGGACCGTTCTGATATGACGACATCAATGAAAAGCGACCTTTCATCCGAGGACATCGTGCGCTTCGGTGACCATCCGGCTGAGGCGTTCGCCGCGAACCTGCAAACGGTCAAGGATCGCATCGCGGCCGCCTGCCTTCGCTCTGGCCGCCCGCCTGACGATGTGCGGCTGCTGCCTGTCACCAAGACGGTTCCCGCGCATATCCTGCGCCATGCTTTCGCGGTCGGCATCACGGATTTTGGTGAGAACAAGCTACAGGAAGCGAGAAACAAGCAGGAGGTTCTGGCCGATCTGGCGATCCGCTGGAACATCATCGGCCACCTTCAGACCAACAAGGTGAAATACCTCGTCCGCTTCGCATCTGAGTTTCATGCGCTTGATAGCCTTCGGCTGGCGAAGGAACTGAACCGCCGCCTCGACGCGCGAGGGCGCGATCTCGACGTGTTTGTGCAGGTAAACACCTCTGGCGAGGCCAGCAAATACGGCCTGCATCCTGACGACCTGCTCTCTTTCGTGGAACACCTGCCGGACTATCCCCGGCTGAAACCGCGCGGCCTGATGACGCTGGCGATTTTCAGCGCGGATACCGAGCGCGTGCGCCGGTGCTTCCGTCTACTCCGCGATCTGCGGGATCGGGCGGTCGCCGTTCACCCCTGCCTGACGCAGCTCTCCATGGGGATGTCCGGGGACTATGAGGTCGCCATCGAGGAAGGCGCCGATGTCGTGCGCGTCGGTCAGGCCATATTCGGCCCCCGTCCGACCCCTGACGCCTTCTATTGGCCCGGCATGGACTCGCCCTCCGCCAATGGGGAAGCCGAAAATTCGTCATGACGGCTCCACAACGCGGGCTGCTCGCGCAAGTCTCCGCCGCTCATCTGGTCAGCCATTTTCACATCATGACAGTCCCGGCGCTGCTTCCGCTTCTGCCGACCATCATGAGCGTCAATTTTGTCGACATCGGAATCGCGCTGGCGATTTTCAATATCGTGACCGCCGTTGTGCAGGCCCCGTTGGGCTATGCAGTGGACCGATTTGGCGCGATGCGGCTGTTGAAGATCGGGCTTGCGCTAGGCAGCGTCAGCTTCGCGCTGCTCATCCTTCAGCCGACCTTCTGGGTGCTGATCGTCGCCATGGCGCTCGCCGGAATCGCCAACGGCGTCTATCATCCGTGCGACTACGCGCTCCTATCACGCGGCATTGCGCAAGACAGAATGGGGCGAGCCTTTTCGATCCACACCTTCGCAGGATTTCTCGGCAACGCGCTCGCACCGCTGATATTGGTGTGGCTAACGATCAATCTGGACATCCGGGCGGCCTTTGTCGTCAGCGCCGGACTGGATCTGGTTGTTCTCCTGCTGCTAGTAATCAGGGCGACGCCCTCAGTTCAGGCGCCTCCAATCACAAGGACGATCACCGGGGAACCAGCCCGCTCCCGGCTTCGGATGTCGGTCCTTGGCGCGATACCGCTTTTGACGCTGTTCTTCCTTCTGCTGAATCTCAGCACCGGAGCTATCGAGAAATTCTCGGTCGCCGCTCTCGTCGCGGGATTCGATGTGCCCTTGGCAACCGCCAATCTGGCGCTGACGGCGTTTCTGTTCGCCAGCGCGTTCGGCGTTCTCGCCGGCGGCGTCTTAGCTGATCGGACTGAACGCCATGGCCTTGTCGGGGCAATTGTCTTTGCCCTGGCCGCGCTGCTCATCATCGGCGTGATCCTTGTTCCGATGCCCGGCATCGCCTTGATCGCAACGCTCGGCTTGGCGGGTTTTCTGACTGGCTGCATCGCACCGTCCCGCGACATGCTGGTGCGCGCCGCCGCCCCGGCTGGAGCCGAAGGGCGGGTCTTCGGGATTGTTTCATCCGGCTTCAACGTTGGCGGTGTGCTCGGTCCCATCTTGTTCGGCTACTTGATGGACAATGGGGCGGCGATTGGGGTGCTTTGGGCTTCCGCCGGGTTCATGATAGCGACAACCGTGATCGTGCTGCTTCAGGAGTGGTTGATGCGACTCAACAAGAACCGTGCGAACGTCGTTACAAGCTGATCCCCCTCTGTCGTCCCAACTGCCACGACACCGATCCGCCCTGCACGACTCCCATGACCTCGCGGCCAAGCTGGCGGTCGATGACCGGACGCCACGGGACAAGGGTGTACTCATGGGATTTTTCGACCACGGCGAATTTGCCACTGGATAGCTGAACAGTTCCGGTGAGCCTGCCCCTGACAGTCTCGCCGTCCGTAGCGGCGCGGAACGGCAGTCTCTTGCTCTCAGCCATCTCCGCGCCGACGCGGGCGATCTCGCGCTCGCGCAAGGTGGCGAGAAGGCTGCCCCGGTAGAAGACGCGGCCATTCCGCGCTCGGGTCGCGTCGCCCTGTTCGACATGGTGTTCGCGGCGCTGATTCATCGCCTCGCGCACCTGCTGACCGAAACCGGTTGGCGCAAGGTCGGCGATTTCGTCATGGATCAGCCTCCGATCCAGCCAGGTTGCGCCGTCCGATCCGACCTGCCTTTCCAGATCGAAGGCCGACAACACGCGAATACTGGCCTGCCGGCTGCGTTCGGCATCATGCGCAGCGGCGCGGCTCTGGTAATCCTCGGGGATGCGCCACTGATCGGCGTTGATCCGCTCGACGATCCCCGCCCGGCGCAACGCCTCCAGTCGGCGGACATGGGCATCGACATAGCCCTTATAGTCGCCGCCGAGAACACGGCCCTCGAACTTCGCCTGCTCCAGATGACAGCTCGGACGATAGATGCCGTCCTCGGCGATGGCGATGGCGGTGATGGTGTGGTCGGACGGCCGGGTTGCCGTTTCAGACGGGCCGATCTCGACAACGCTGCCGATGCGGGCATCCTCCAGCCGTTCGGGCGCAATGTCGGCAATGTGATGCGTCCGACCATCGATCCCGTCCAACACGATGGTCAGGTTCTCACCCAGATCGTCCGACAGATGCTTGTCCATGACGCGCCCCGTGATCGGCGTTTCGGGCGCGCGGTCATGAATCTGGAAACTCATGGGATCGCGTTCGCTACCCTCTGAACCGAGCGCCTTCTGCATGGTGCGGATGATGTCGCCACGCGCGCCCAGATCGCGCAGCACCGGTTCCATATCCTTGCGCAATTCCCAGACGCCGGGCGCATGTTCACTCGCCAACCCCATCTTCTCCAGCTTGGCGAGGCGACGCAGGCGCAATGTTCGTTCGAACTGTCGCCTCTGTCCTGCCGGTTCGGGGCGCAGATCGAAAAAGCCTTCATCGGCTTCCTGTACCATGGCCCGGTCGATCCGGGTGAAACGGTCCTGGTCGATCTCCGCTGAAAGTTTGCGGCTCTGTTCGATCTCCGTGACCGGGCCAAGTTCGAGGGTGGCCAATTCGCTCGCGCGTTCAGGCAAACCGTTGGCGAGATAGTCGCCATTGATGACCAGATCGCCGCCCGCGTCATCGCGACCGTTGACGATGACATGCACATGCGGATGACCGGTATTGTGGTGATTGACGGCAACCCAATCGAGCTTCGTGCCCAGATCGGCCTCCACATGTTTCATCAGATCGCGGGTATAGGCGGTCAGGTCTGACAGCTCCGCGCCATCCTCGGGCGAGACGATGAAGCGAAACTGGTGGCGGTCATCCTTGCCGCGCTCAAGGAAATCGTCACCATCGGCGCGGTCATCATGCGCCGAATAGAGCTGGCCGCGTTCGCCATCGCGCGAGGTGCCGTCGCGCTGCACATAACGCAGATGCGCACAGGCGCGGCCATTCTTCCCTGCCGCCCGGACGCTGCGCTGCTTGACGATCACCCGACGGCTGCCCGACTGGCGATGATGCCAGGTGCCGGAGATATTGCGGACGCGGACAAAGCTTGCGCCGCGCCCGCGTTTCACGCCCTTGCTACTGGCGGCGACGCTGTAGGAACGGCCCGGCGATGACGGACGCGATGGTGATGGTGTTGAAAATTTCTGCCCGCTCGCGGCCTGATTCTGGCGGGTGATCCGTTTGACCTGGGAGAGAAAGCTCTTGACCTTACCCGCCTTTGGCCTGTCGGAACGGATGCGACCGGGCTTGGGGCGGAAGCGGTTGTCGTCATCGGCGCTCATGTGCGCAACACCGGCCAAAACCGCTGAAAACAGGCCGATATCGGCCTATGGTGCCGCTCGAAACCCTGCAAAGCCAAGGCGTTGCGCCAAATCGCGGCACGCGGGGGCAAAGACAAGAGTGCCGCGTGCGGCTCCCCTAACCAGTGTGCAGACAACAATAATTTCCAGAAGCGGCCCGACATGGTGCCGTCATCTTTAATCTTGCCCTCCCTTCCTACCGCTCTTTTCGCTTCTCCTGCCCGGACTCCTGTCACGCTGCTATCCGCATGGCTGGATGCCGGAACTTGTGTCGCAGTGTGTGAAAGCACTGCACTCATGGTGCGCCTCCGTCGCTGGCATCTGCGACGAAAATGGCGTCGTCGGTGTCGCCAGTTCGTCCTTGTGACGGCGTATTCCCCGCAGCACGATCGTCGCCTGGGCGCATGACGAACAGCGGTGCGGCGCGCCAGTCTGGGGGTGGTGGCGGTTGCCGGGACGGTGCATCGGATGGGGCTGAACCACCAAGGACCGGGACAAGTGCCGCGACATAGGCGCGGGCCTCGGCGGGCAATCGTCGGCCCGTTGCCAGATATTCGTCATAGCGACCGGGACCGGCATTATAGGCTGCCAGCATTGCCGCGACATTGCCGTAGCGGTCGAACATTTCGCGCAAGTATGCCGTGCCCGCGAGGATATTGTCGCGCGGGTCATAGGGATCGCGGCCGAGCCGGTGCCGGATGCGCAGGCCCGCCCAGGTGTCGGGCATGACCTGCATCAATCCCATTGCGCCTGCCGACGAGACTGCCCGCACATTACCCGCACTTTCGGCGCGCATGACGGCGCGAATCCAATGCTCCGGGATACCGAACCGCTGCGATGCTTCGGCGATATGGGCGGCATACCGATCAGCGAAGGCAGCGCGCTCAACCGGTGCAGATTGCGCAAATGCAATGTTGGGTCCGGTGCAAATGGAAAGCGCGCCGACCAGTGCCGACATCGCGTAGAAAATGGCGGATGTTCGCATGGCCTCACTCCCGCCCGTCGCGGGGTTTCTGACGGTTCCAGTGCAGTGACCATGACGTTTCGTCGTCGCCATTCTGGAAGAGATTGGCACGGATCGGCTGTTGCAAGGTGGGATCGTCCAGCAGGACGGACAGGTAGTTGCCAGCCTTTTCGCCGGTGCGTTGCCACGCCGCACCAAGCTCCACGCCGTCGGTATCGGTATGATGAACGCGGTAATCCGGGGCGCTCTCGGCCTCTCCTCCGGCGGGGATGATCGCCAGTTCGATGTCGAGCGTGAGGGTCTGAACGCGACCGGCAAAGCCGGATTGTTCGCGCGTGAATTGACCGATCTGGGGCATGGGAAATCTCCTGTAGTTGATTGTCGGGGGATGGGGTCAGGATGTCGGCGCGCGCCACTGGTAGCGCCCGTCGCTCTGTTCATCGGTCCAGAGCGGGGTCGCGCGACCGATGACGGAACTGGCGGGAAGCGGGCCGAAATAGCGGCCATCAAGGCTGTCCGGGATGTCCCGGTTCATGAGGAAAAGCTGATCGCCGGCGATGATCTTGCAGCCCTGCCAGACAGGCAGATCACGGCCCATCCGGTCGCGCTCCAACGCGTCGCCCATGGCGATTCCGTCCACGGTGATGGTGCGACCAATACGGCAAACCCGTTGCCCCGGCAGGCCGAGAACGTGCTTCAGAAGCGGCACGCCGCGCCGGGGCGGACATAGGGCAGCGTCTGGAACGGCTCGCCCCGGTGAACCGCCCGCACAATGTCGATGCGGGAAACCACCGTGCCATGTTCGTTTGCCGCCCATCGGACAAAGCCAAAGATGCTGTCGGGGGCAAAGCCGACGATACTGCGGCGGCGGTCGATGATCTGCTCATAGCTCTTGCGGCCAAACCGTATCCAGCGCTCGATCTTGCCCTTGTCGAAACTCAGTTCGACCAATGTGGTGGTAGGCGCGGGTCCGTCCGGCATGGGGCGGCCCTGCGCACCGTGGCGGGCGCGACGGATCATTGTTGGTCTCCGGGATTGTCATGGGGATCGCGCGCAAGCACCATGTCCAGCGCAGCTTCGGTGCGCAGGATGGCGCGGCCGATGGCTTCGGGGATTTGCGGCAGAACGGCATCCCCGAACGCGCCGACGATCAGGCTGGCCGCAGATGTCCCTTTGCGACTGCCGAGCGCAATGCGCGTGTCAGCCACCCAGGCGGAAAACCCATCATCCAGCCGTAGGTGACGGGCAAAGCCGCCGTTCCAGTCAGCCCATGGTTCTTCAACATCGCCGCCAGCGCCCGCGCGCCTGCCCATTTCTCGACCGAAGACGGGGCCAACTGGTTGGCCGTCGCGGTCGGCGTCGATGCCATCATCGTGCGGCTCATCACCGCGTCCATGGTCGGCGAGTTGCGCCGTTCGTAGGCCGGACTCCAGCCATCCATGCGGCTGTCCCGCTTCGTCGGTGTCGGCAACGGGTCGAGCGGTTTCTCCAGCCTGCCGAAATGCAGTGCCTCGCTGATCGTCGGCGTCCGGTCGAACCGGTCCTGATCCGAGGTCATCCGCCCCTTGTGCTTGCGCAGCACGCTGCCCCGTGGGGCCGGGTTCGCTGTCGGCGTGCCCATCATCGGCATTTGCGACCGATTGCTGAACAGTTCCGCCAGCCCGGATGCCTTCATCGCCCGCCGTGCGCCCGATCCGCCCTCCAGCCGGATACCGCCTTGCTGGGATTGGGCAACGGGCGTCGGCAAGCTGGCCGGGATCGTAGCCGATGAGCCATGACCGCTTGCGGAGGTGGTTGGCTCCGATGTCCGAAGCACCCACCACGCACGGTTCGCAGGCGTAGCCGAGCGTTTCCAGCTCATCGATGAGCCGGTCAGCGCCGCGAGTTCTGAGATTAGCGCTGTTCTCAAAAGCGAACCAGCGAGGGCGGCAATCTCCGACAAGCCGGACGGCCTCGAAGTAGAGGCCCGACCGCTCGCCATCGACCCCTTTGCCCTTCGCGTTGGCGCTGCTGATGTCCTGGCAGGGCGGGCTGCCGACGATGATGTCGGGCAAGGCGCCAAGGTCGGAAACAAGTCGAGCTGCCGTGAGGTCGCGCACGTCTTCGTAGAGTCGGACATGGGGATTGTTCTCTGCGTAAAGGATGCGCCGCCACTCGACGATTTCGCAGGCGGCGATGGTGAGGAACCCGGCGCGGTGCAGGCCGAGCGACCAGCCTCCGGCGGCGGCGCTGAACAGATCGAGCGCGCGCATCATCGCGCATCTCGTTGTTTGGTCGTGGCGCTGGCACCATGGCCGACCTGTCCACGTGAACCGCCCCTTGTTTGCCGGAGGCCCAGAAGTAAGGATACTGGGTTATGGGAAAGACGAACAACGGAACACGCTATCCAGAGGAACTGCGCGCGCGAGCGGTGCGGATGGTTTTGGATCACGAGAGCGAATACGCGAGCAGATCGGCGGCAATATTGTCGATCTCTCAGAAAGTTGGGTGCAGCAGGGACAGCTTGCGCATCTGGGTCAAGCAGCATGAAACGGATACCGGCAAACGCGATGGCGTGACAACGGCTGAGCGAGATCGCATCAAGGAACTTGAGCGCGAGAACCGACAGTTGCGCCAGGCCAATGAGATCCTCAAAAAGGCGTCTGCGTTTCACCCGTCACTCGAACCAGTGGCGTGACGGGTTCAACTTTGCACAGGCGGAGCTCGACCGCCCGTTTCGCAAATGATTGCCTTCATCAAAGACTTTCGTAGGGAGCATGGGGTCGAGCCGATCTGCCGCGTTCTGCAAATCGCCCCTTCGACTTTCTATGAGCGCTTGGCCATTGAACGTGATCCTGACCGGGCTTCTGGGCGTGCTAAGCGCGATGCCTATCTGCGCAAGGAGATGAAGGACGTCTGGACGAAAAACCGGTCTGTCTACGGCGCACGAAAGCTGTGGTATGCAATGAAGCGCGAGAAGATTGATATCGCGCGTTGTACGGTTGAGCGCCTGATGCGGCAACTCGGCATTCAAGGCGTCAGGCGCGGCAAGAAGATCAAGACGACCTATGGTCAGCCTGCGGGTCAATGCCCGCTGGACAAGGTCAATCGCCAGTTCAGGGCCTCTCAGCCAAACGAGCTTTGGGTGTCAGACTTCACGTTCGTCTCGACGTGGCGCGGTTTCGTCTATGTCGCGTTCGTCATTGATACCTTTGCCAACCGGATCGTCGGTTGGAAGGCATCTACAACACAAGACACACAATTTGTTCTGGATGCGCTCGAACAGGCAATCCATGCGCGCAGACCTTCTGAGAGGCTGATCCATCATTCTGATCGCGGCAGCCAATATGTGTCGATCAAATACACTGAAAGGCTGGCAGACGCGGGACTGGAACCATCCGTCGGCAGCGTTGGCGACAGCTATGACAACGCGCTGGCCGAGACTATCATCGGCCTGTTCAAAACCGAGGTCATCAACCGGCTGGGGCCGTGGAAATCCAAAGATCAGGTCGAATGGGAAACCCTGCAATGGGTCGATTGGTTCAACAAGGAGCGCCTGCTCGAACCTCTTGGCTACATCACGCCAATCGAAGCAGAGGAGAAGTACAAACAAACCTTGCAAGCGGACAAAATCGCAGCTTGAAATACGAAATCAACAGTCTCCGGTAAAACCGGGGCGGTTCAGGGTGGAAGGGGCAGGAAAAGCCGCTGAAATCAGATAACTTGATCGTCTAAGTCGATCATTTATGGTTACTTTTTTCTTAACATCATTCCGGCACTTCTGCCACACGCCTGCCCAATTTCATGGGCAGGCGGTGCAGGTTTTACCTGCTGGAAAACACATGCACCTCGTCATATCCGGTCTTGACGGTGAAAAACTCGCCGTTCAGTTCGGCGTCGCGGGCCATCGCCTTCCAGTCGATATAGTAGCGCAAGGCTTCGGGGATCGTGATGCAGTCGGATGTCAGTTCTTCCATATAGTCGGCCAAGCTGGTGAACTGGCCATGATAGCAATCCTGCAAGGCGGTTTCGGCCTGCTCGATGTCGTCATCCAGCTCCGCCAGCACGCCAGCCCCCAATGCGCCATGTTCTGCAATGAAAGCAGCCATGCGTGCGACATTCTCGATCCCGGCATATTCGTGGATGGTGACGCCCTCGAACCCCTCATAGTCGTGAATGGCGTATTCCTCGGCATCCTCAATGGGGGACCGCGCCAGCATCGTGGCAATCTCATCCCGGATAGCACCGGCATCCTGATCGGCGTCGATCCATGCGCCATGCAGGTAGCCGTTATTATAGGCCGCCAGGCAGGCAACATAGATGCGGGGGCTGATATCGGATTGGTTGGTCATGTCTCTGATCCTCGGGTCTGAAGGTCAGCGAAGCGGAACGCCGCGCCTGACCTTCTGGCCGTCGCCGAGACTGGGGTAGCAACGAGCAAGGGCGACCGGGTGGAGGGGGATCACCCGGCCTGCACAAGCCCCCTGGGGCGCGGAAGGCCGGGGACACCACCCCGGACGGTTCCACTTCCCTTGCTGGCGCGAGGGCAACGCCCTTAGGAATCTACGGAACGAAACACGCGGTATTAACCGCACATGCAAAACCCCGGCGCTGGAGCACCTGGGCCACGCCGCTTCAATCATTTTGGAGGGCTATAGCGTAGGTGTAGTTCTCAGCTTCGCCGTCTTCGGCCCGCCACTTGCCTTTGATTTCATTGAGAAATTCGGCAAGTCGCTAAATCTACTAACGCTCTACTACTCTTTTTCAACCAGTGATTTTCGGCTTAATCTACGTTAGGAAGGCACGATGCACCTGCTTTCTGCTCATAACCGCGACGAGTTTTTGGCGGTCCCACAACTCATCCGGTTTGATTATTCCGAAGGGCGCGATGGCCGAGAGCCGACCGTGCTCATCAAGGGTAGCACCCTTCTTCTCAAATACATCGTCCTCGGGGCACGAATGCAACTTGCGTTCGCATCTTGCGACGGGCAACTACTGTATGCGCTCCGCGTGTTTGATGATGACAACAACGGCGGCATACTTTGGTCGGTAGCTGAGCGCCAAGAAGAATTGGATGCCATTCGCGGCATGGCCCAAGCGCAACCGTTGGTCGCGTTCTTGTTCAATGAGATTGCCGTTAACGTGGCGTGGAACGGTTATCCCCCACTAGAAACTTCGACAAGGCTAACCAAGCTTGTTGAAGGTGCATCGCTAGGCGTTGTCGATCACAGAGCGATCAAGGGCAAAGCAACGAAACTCTTGAACAAGCTGGGCAGCAGTGAAGGCACAAGCGTTGATTGGATGATACTCGAAATCGGTGGCAGAAGCGATTGGAAGCCCCTTCGCAACCGCTTCATAACGGCTGCGGCCAATTCAAGCCTTATAGACGTGTTCAATCAAGACGAAGGCAACCAGCAAGAGCAAATCGGCATCTGGCTCACAGATAATCTTCACCCTTCGGGTGCCTACCATAGTCCGCAACGCCCCCACAAAGAGAACGAGACGCGTGAACTCACCGACATTTTGTTGAGCTACAACTTCGGTGCTACGCTGATAGAGTCCAAGACGCTCTCCGTACTTGCGCGCGCGACGCTCCCTACGAGGGCGAAACTTCAACGGGATGTTTCGTCGCATATTGATAAAGCATTCAAACAGCTTAGAGGCGGAATACGGAAGCTAAAGGAAGGCGTAGAAATAACTGATCGCAATGGAAAAGTCCTTTCCATAAACCGCGACAAGCCTGCTCACGCAATCGTGCTGGTTCCAGACTTGGACCTTATTGTAGACCCACAGAAATACGGCCTTGAGTTCATCAAGAGTTTTATGGCTGAAACCGGCGGCTTTGCGCACTTACTAGACATTTCGGAACTACTACGGGTGGTTCAGGCGGCGGAGATGTTGGCAGCACGTGGGAAAACAACAACACCTATGATGGCATTCGACTACTATTTAATTGAGCGCGCTAAGAAATCCGCAAACGCTGGAACGCTTTGCATCGAAGTTTTGCTACGCTTCGTTGAAGAATAGACAGGTAAGAAAACCCCGGCTGCGCCGGTGCACGCAAACCGGGGTCAGTTGCCCTTGGCACTTAAGGGAACTTTCGTCAGGCAGCGACGGCGTAGGTGCTGCGGCAAACCTCTTGCGCCCGGCTGCGGTCCTTGGACGTGACCGCATATAGGGGGCAGAACAAGACGGCGGTTTCGGTCAAATCCAGCGCCAAGCCTTCGGCGGCAAGGGCTGCGTTCATGGATTGCGACGGCGACGTGATGCCCACAGCAACGACGCGGGGCACGTCCCATCGGCTTTCGGGAACGTGGTGCAAGATGTGGTGCAGCCGGTCGCTTACCGTGCCGATGCCGCTGCAGTCCCGATCTAGACGCTGATCCAGCACGGGCGCAGGCAAGGCCGCAGCGGCGCACAGGATCGGCATGGACGCCTCCCCCCCCTATCTCGGACAGGTCAACGGCGCTGGCGGGGCTGTCAGGGGCCAGCGGAAGCAACACAGGCCACATAGACGTATGGAGGGATACTGCCGATGGACGTGAAGATTTGCGCCTTTCCCTGTTTACAGCTCTCTCTTTGGCTGCCAGTTTCCCGGCAGAAACAAAAACTGTCAGGAAACGCCATGACCGATGACCTCACCGCCGACGACATCACCGCCCGCCACAACGAAAAAATGCGCAAAATCAAAGCCGCGCGGGACAAGTTGATGGCTACGAAGACCGAGGAAAAAGGTCTCATCATGGTGCATACCGGCAGTGGCAAGGGCAAATCCTCGTCAGGCTTCGGCATGATCATGCGCTGCATCGGTCACGGCATGCCCGCCGCCGTCGTGCAATTCATCAAGGGCAACTGGGAGACCGGCGAAAAGACGCTGCTGCGCGAGCGTTTCGCCGACGAGGTGCGGTTTTTCGTCTCCGGTGAAGGCTTTACCTGGGAAACTCAGGACCGTGATCGTGACGTGGCGGCGGCACAAAACGGCTGGCGCATCGCCAAGGAACAGATTCTCGACCCTGAAATCCAGTTCGTCCTCTTGGATGAGATCAACATCGCGCTCCGCTACGATTATCTCGACATCGACGAGGTGGTCGATTTCCTGTTGACCCAAAAGCCGCCGATGACCCACGTCTGCCTCACCGGACGCAACGCCAAGCCCGAATTGATCGAGGCCGCCGATCTGGTGACCGAGATGACGCTGATCAAACACCCGTTCAAGGACGGGGTGAAAGCGCAAAAGGGCGTGGAGCTTTAAACACATCCGGCCCCGGCGCGGTGTCGCGCTCGGAGCCGGATGATCACCGCAAATGCGGTTTACCCATCCGCCACACAGAGCTGTCGTTGGGTGCCGAGACCCTCAATGCCCAATTCGACCACATCGCCGTCCTTGAGATAGCGCTGAGGCGACTTGCCCATGCCGACACCGGCGGGTGTGCCGGTCGAGATGATGTCGCCCGGATAGAGGGTGAAGAACTGCGACAGGTAGGAAATCAGGTAGGCCGGTTTGAAGATCATCGTCGCGGTCGTCCCATCCTGCATGCGTTCGCCGTTCACGTCACACCACATCGCCAGAGCGTCCGGGTCCTTGATCTCGTCAGGCGTCGCCAGCCACGGGCCGACGGGGCCGAAATTGTCCGAGGACTTGCCCTTTGACCACTGCCCAGCGCGCTCAAGTTGAAACCCGCGCTCAGAGACGTCGTTCACGAGGCAATAGCCCGCCAGATGCTCCAACGCCTTGTCTTCGCTGACGTATTTCGCGGGCTTGCCAATCACGAGGCCCAATTCGACCTCCCAATCGACCTTTTCCGCGCCACGCGGAATCAGGATCGGATCGTTCGGCCCACAGATCGCAGAGGTGTATTTCGCGAAAATCACCGGTTCTTTCGGCAGTTCCATACCGCTCTCCTCGGCATGATCCGCGAAATTGAGCCCAATGCAGATGAATTTGCCCGTGCCACCCACGCAAGGCCCCAAGCGCACCTCTTCGGTGATCAAGGGCAGCGTCTCGATGTCGAGCCGGTTGAACTCGCGGAGCCGCGTCAACACATCGCCCGACAGATCGTCCAAATGATCCGACAGATCGCGCAGCCGGCCTTTGGCGTCGATCAACCCGGGCTTCTCCGCCCCTTTGGGGCCAAAACGTGTGAATTTCACTGGGGGTCCTCCTGTTGAGCTGAGGATGGCTTTTCCGCAGAAAAGGTAAAGCAAAAATCCTGCACAGGCGCTTTGACCATCGACAAGGTGCCCCATATCCCCTCAGCGGACGATGGGTTTCGTCATTTCGGTCGCAGAGGAAAACCCAAAGACCGCTCGCAACGGGCCAAGCGACAAGACCGAGCGCTCCACAAATCCCAACCGTTCGTAAAGTGCGCGCGCCCGCGGATTGGTGTCGATGACATCCAGCCTGATCTGGCGCAGCCCCTGACGAGCGCAATAGACCTCTATCGCGTTCAAAAGTGCAGTCCCCACACCTTGGCCCCGCGCCGCCGGTTCCACGAAAATCCCGTCCATCAAGAGCGTATCCCCGTCGCATGTGCGTTCCAAAACATGGATCAAGGCCCCCCGAACACTGCCGCCGATCCAGCCATAGACACGCGCCATATCCCGCATGTCCCCTCCGACCAGCGCGCCCTGAGGCGATTTGAACCCCGCCATGCCGAGAAACGCCCCGTCTTTGGACACGGCAGAAATCGCGTGGGTCGGGTCCATGACGCGCTCAAGAAAGGCGACGGCCTTTTTCTCCGGCCCCAGAGGGTAGCGCAGCTTGCGCGAGAAAGCGCGCCAATATCCTTGCGCCGCCTGCGCACGATGCTGCGGTTTGACACCCTGCTCCACGGTGAAGGGCTCGGCTTGGAATATTGTACTCATCAAACGCACTCCATAGTTACAAGTCGTAGATGGTGACAAAGGTAACGGATTTCAAATGAAGCGATGGGTATTTGGGGCGGTCGGGGGTGTGGCCCTCTTGGTGTGCGTCGTGATTTGGCGGCTGGGCGATCACGATCTGGAGCGCCGCCACAGTGAAACGCTCTTTGTCACGGTCTCGGGCGCGCGCATTGCGGGAACGATCTGGCTCCCCGACGAGGCCCCGACAGCGGTGGTGGCGCTTGTGCATGGCGACGGCGCGCAGGATCGGACGTCCTCGGGCGGCTATGCGCCTCTGATCAATGCCTTTCTCGACCGGGGCTTTGCCATCGCGTCCTGGGACAAGCCAGGCGTTGGTCAAAGCGAGGGCAACTGGTTGCGGCAAACCATGCCGGACCGGACGGCGGAGACCCGCGCGGTTCTTGCGGTTCTCAAAGAGCGGTTCAAGGACACCGCAGTCGGCGCCCTCGGCTTTTCTCAGGCGGGCTGGGTCCTCCCCGCCCTGACGCGCGCCGATGCGGATTTTCTGGTGACGGTCGGCGCGGCGGTCTCCTGGCAGGATCAGGGCGACTATTACACCGCCGTGCGACTGAAGCGCGAAGGCTATGATGCAAAGGCCATCACAGCCACGCTCGCCACGCAAAAGATCGAAGACGACCGCCTCTTTGGCCCAAATGCAACGCCGGACAACAGGCCAGACGGCATGTCCCGCGACCGCTGGCAGTTCATCCGACTGAACCGAGGCGCAGACTCGCGACAGGCCCTCTCAACGCTGGACATCCCCTTGCTTGCACTCTGGGGCGCGGAGGATTTGAACGTCGACCCCGTTCGAAACCCGGAGATTTTTCGTGAAACTCTCGGCAGTCGCCCCGACCGCACCCGCATCCCCGCCCGCATCGTTGTGGTTCCCAATGCAACGCACGGGCTTTTGAAGGCCCCGGAGTATAACTGGCAATTGACCAGCGAGTGGTCGCGCGTTGCGGTCGTCAGGTTTTTGCTCGAAGGCCGAAACGCCTATGCGCCCGATGCTTTGGACACGATGTTCGACTGGATTGAGGGGATGGTGTATCTGGGGGGAAGGTAAAGGGACGAAGTTGCCGTTCGCTGCAACCGCACCCTGCGGCGGGTCGAGCGTCGGCAATGCGCAGGAAGCAGACTTTACAAAGGCTGGGCATCAGGACGCCATGAGGAAGCATGAACGGTCCATTGCATGCTTTCAAGCGGTGGCCGGAGAATGTCGCAATTGAGCTGCGGGCCGAACAGACGCTGATAGGCGGCTTAAAGATTACGGTTCCCCAAATCGCCTTTCAAATTTTATAATTAGTACATGCTCCAAAGGAATATCCTATCACTTGGAGCATGTACTAACAGGCTTGAGAGGTGAAGATCGTTGGATAGTTCAGGGAATGGATGGATTGCGATCATCAAAGATCTACCAATTTTGAGAGTTGTACTCAACATGAGTGCCGGACAAGTGCTGACCTTAGCCATCTTGGGATTCGCGCTGTATGTTGGAGGAAGCGGCGCTTACATCTTGGGAGTCGTTGTCGGATTGCCATGGTCAGTCGCGACGCTCATCAATCATGCCACGGTAGTACATCTAACTGGTCAACTGACATTTATGATATTGATCATATTGGCCTTATTTAAAGTGTCACGCTTACTCTCTACGGGAGCATTAATTCAGTGGAACTTTATGGTCTGTAAGTTTCGTCTTGGTCCTAAAAGGCCGAGAGGATTGCGAAACCCCGCCGTGTCTCGGTTGCAGCGTCAAATGAATAATGCAGTGGTTGAAGGTCGATCCCACAGAAGAATTGTACTTGGCATGCGCATCGTAATCGTTGTCGCGTTCTGCCTTTTCACATTTTTCAAAATTGAAACTCGTTACAGCACGACAACCCTACAAAACGTAGTACTATATTCAATGATTATACTGGGCGGGGCTATTGGTTTCACGGGCTCGATGTCGGCCTACCGCGTCGCAGAAAAAACGACACACAGAAAGTTCGTACGTACACCTGAAGGTAGTCGACTCACAGTCGTAACGGCACTTTTTCTGTGCATGATCCTCGGCATGGCACGAACATTTACAATGATGCATGGGCCCGCAGTGTACTACTCTTCGGAACGTGGGGTTTGCCAGTTGGCACCAATGATGCCAGTATTTGGTGGTGATTTATACTTCGAACGTGAAAACTCCAACTTCGTTGTAATTTCTTCTAATAAGATAGCCTTTTATATCCCGCACCTGTCCTCGAATACGGCGCCGGCTTGCATATGACGGCCATTACGGCGTGGTAAGCGAACGGCTAGGCGCCACGCCATCAACGCGCTGCATTTGAGTGGTTCATACCCACACTTCGGTCATTAATGAATTACCCAGCGATGAGATCGCTCTCCTCTGTTCCTGCCAAAGGGGGCAAGTCTGCTTTGGGCTGAGACCGGACGAATGCACCAGCCGCGAAGGACCGGCGCACGCGCGGGAGTTTGACCTCCAAACAGACCTTCGCTGCAAATGACAAGAGCCTCCCCCTTGCACCCCTCCGCACAATACCCGAAACACATGCGCGACACAGGAGACGCACGCATGACCGACACACCACGGATCACAAGACGGGGAACAAGACGGAGCACAAGCTGGAAAGCCCCTGCGGCCTTTGCGCTGGCGACGCTGTTTTTCCTCTTCGAATTCATCTCCCGCATCGCGCCCTCCACCGCGACCACCGCAATCACGCAGGATCTTGATCTGACAAAGGCCGGTCTCGGCGTGTTTTCCTCTTTGTTCTTCTGGGTTTATGCGCCCATGCAGATCGTGGTCGGGCTGTTGCTCGACCGTTGGGGCGCGCGGCGGTTTGTGGTTCCGGCCATTGCGTTCTGCGCCGGTGGGATGGCGCTCATGGGCCTTGCGCCCAATGTGGTGATCGCCTCCGTCGGGCGGTTGATGACCGGGTTTGGCGCGTCTTTCGCCTTTGTCGGCGCGCTCTATGTGGTGAACCATTGGTTCGCGCCCGCGCGGTTTGCCTTGCTGTCAGGTCTCGTCAATGCGGTCGGCATGTTGGGCACCGCAATTGGCGTCGTCTGGCTCACCTCTCTCACAGAGACCGCAGGTTGGCGCCCGTCCTTCATCGGCATCGGGATCACCGGCGGCGCGCTTTTCGTGCTCGCATTGTTCTTCTACCGCGAAGCGCCCTCGGCGGGCGACACCGACACCCATCCCAATCCCATCGGGCCTTTGAAACAGGTGATCAAAAGCCCACAGGTCTGGCTTTTGTCCCTCGTGGGCGCGCTGATCTACATGCCGATCAACGTCTATGGCGGGCTTTGGGGCAACGAAGAACTGATCGCCGATCACGCCCTTTCTCCCGTCTCCGCAGAGACCGCCGTCTCCATGATGTTTTGGGGCATGGCGGGAGGATCGGTGCTTTGGGGCGCCGTCTCAGATGCCTTGGGCCATCGCAAATGGATCGTCTTCGCGGGCGCTGTGGCGGCCACGCTGTTCTGGGGCTGGGTCATATTGGGGGGCAGCAGCAACATGGTGCTGATCTCCGCCGCGCTCTTTATGGGGGGGCTGTTTTGTGGCGCGCAAATGCTGACATTCGCCATGGCGAAAGAGGGCCAGGACCAAAGCGCCGTTGGCACCGTCACCGCTTTCGTGAACATGATCGGGATCGGCGCCGCTTTGGTGTTTCAACCGCTGGTCGGCTGGCTTTTGGACCTCACGGGCGGCAATCACGCATTGGCGCTCTCTGCCGTGCCGATCTGCCTGGGACTTGCCGCGCTCATGATCCTCGCACTCAAGGAACCGGATCAGCCGCACCTCAGAGGCGGCAGGTCGTAAAGCTCAGTTCAGCCGCGAACCGTTACAGCCCTCCTGCGGCATCATCATATCCGGGTGCGGCAGGTTCAACAGCGCCTCTAGCCCCGCGTTGTCCGCCACCAGATCGGCCAGCGTCATCTCGTCGAGCACCTTGTAAAAGGCTTCCAAAGCCGCCGACAGCGCCAGACGCAAACGACACACAGCCTGAAGCGGACAGGTGTTGTCATGCGCTGCGAAACATTCGGCAAAGGGCACATGCGCCTCGAAATGCCGAAACACCTGACCGATGGTGATCTCATCGGGTTTGCGCGCCAAAACGATCCCGCCCGCCCGTCCGCGCGTGGTCTCGATATAACCTTCATTGGCCAAAAGATGCACGACCTGCGCCAGATGGTTTTCCGAGGCATTCGCGACCTTGGCGATGCCCGCACGGCGCACCATATGGCCCTCGTTCACGGCACAGGCCATGAGCACGCGCATGGCGAGGTTGGTTCGGATCGTCAAACGCATGGCTGATGGTCTCCATCTGAGGCTAAAGGCGCGTGCGGATGTCCGGCACGTTACAGGGCGTCAAATTGCCGTGACGTTGATCTGGATCAGAAAGGTATATTTCAGATAAAGAAATGAGAGGTCTCGAAAGGCACGCGCAGGATTTCGCCGTTTTGCCCCACGACGATCATCTCGTGATCTTCGAAGGAGATAGCCTCAACGCCCTGCCAACCCTCGGGCTGCTCCAGCACCACCGTGGCATGACACAACACATGAGTGCGGCCCTCTTCCAACGTAAGCACGGTCCTCACGCCCTCCCGCGCCACGGCATTGTCGCCAAGCGCAGCCCTGTGTCCCTCGGCCCCTGCCGCACAGCCATCCTCGACGCCCAAAACGCCGTCATGCCGCCCGTCCCAAGGCGCATAGTCACGCCCGCCGTTCGACATCCAGAGCATGGTGATGGGCATGACACGGCTGTCTTTGACAAACACCACGATGTCGCGCTCCCGCGCCCGCGACACGGCGGTCCAGCCGAGGCTTTCCACGTCCTCTTCGACCAGTGTGACGAAATCCTCGTGACCCGTCTGATGCGGATAATGGCTCAAATCCACCCTGCCCCCATCCCGCGACGGGAATTGCGTCACATCGGTGCTGCGCCCCGGATAGGCCAAAATATGCGCCGCTTCCAACGGCGCGTCCGAGGTCAGCGCCGCACGTTTTGGTGAACTTGCAATCAAATCGCCGGGGGAGACGCGGAGCATCGGGTGATGCGCAAAGGTGAGCCCCGCGCCCTCTTCTTTTGACCCACCCGTGATCTCATGACGCTGATACAGCACCGGCTGATCGGCATAGAGCATGATCTCCTTGGTGATCTGCGCGCCCATGACGGGCCGCTCCAGGGCGAGTTTCATATGAGCATGAGCGTCAGTCTCTGTGCGAGACATCAAATGCCAGCCGGAATTGGCCGTCCAGCCATGCGGCGGGTCTTCTACAACATCAGAGGTACCAAAAGGCGCGGCCAGAAAATCCCCCGCCAGATGCGCATCCACCACGCTCGAAGCCTCAGCCGCCAAAGGCGTACCGACCCAATGCGCCGTGTGGAAAATCTCGCGACCGTTGAGCATAAGACTGTGAATATTGCCGACCTCAGCCTCAAAGCGCAGTTTCAGCGCCCCGCAACACAGCCACAGCTCCATTACCCACGGAACCCTGTCGCGACGACGAATTTCTCGGAACTGTCAGAGCGCGACGAGGGCGGCTTGAAATGCTGCACCTTCTCGAACTTCTGCTTGAGGAGTTTCTGCAAATCCCCCTCGGCGCCGCCGGCCAGAACCTTGGCCACGAAAGTGCCACCCGGAGACAGCACATCAAAGGCCAGATAGGCCGCCGCCTCGCAGAGCGCCATGATGCGCAGGTGGTCGGTCTGTTTGTGACCCGAGGACGCCGCCGCCATGTCGGACATCACCACATCGGCCTCGCCGCCCAGCCAATCCTTCACCTTTTGGTCCGCATCGTCTTCCATGAAATCGAGCTGGTGAATCTCGGTCCCTGCGATCGGCTCGACCTCCTGCAAATCGACGCCCAGAATGGTGCCGATCTTTTTGCCGGACTTCTCGCCCAAAGCGTTCACCCGCTTCACCGCCACCTGACACCAACCGCCGGGCGCACAGCCGAGATCGACCACCCGCGCGCCGGGCACGAGAAAGCGGAACTTGTCGTCGATCTCCATGATTTTAAAGGCCGCGCGGCCCCGATAGCCCTCGTCACGGGCACGTTTCACATAGGGGTCGTTGAGCTGTCGTTCGAGCCAAAGCGTCGAAGACAGCTTGCGCCCCCGCGCCGACTTCACCTTGACGCGCAAATCCCGCGCGCCGCGTCCCGATGTCGCCCCGGGTTTCTTTTTGTCACCAGCCATGAGTTTCCGCGTCCTTTTGATCGAAAGGCCTTATAACAGAGCCGACGCGCTCAGGGAAAGAGCCGCTTGAGTATTTAGACAGCAAAGGAAACCTCACCCCGCTCTTTTCGGGCGCTGTTTCCTTTGCTGCCGAAAATACTCATTCAGAGCTCAGCCAAAAGCCTTGAGCCGCGCCATGAGGCTCGAGGTGTCCCAACGCCCGCCGCCCATGGTCTGCACATCCTTGTAGAACTGATCGACCAGCGCCGTGACCGGCAAGGGCGTGCCGGTGTCCTCGCCCGCCTCAAGACAGATCGCCAGATCCTTGCGCATCCAATCGACGGCAAAGCCGTGTTCATACTCACCCGCCAGCATGGTCTTGTGGCGGTTGACCATTTGCCAGCTTCCCGCCGCGCCGCCGGAGATCACATCGACCAAAGCCTCGCCATCGAGGCCGGATTTTTCCGCGAGCAACAGCGCTTCGGAGAGCCCCTGCACCAACCCCGCGATGCAGATCTGGTTGCACATCTTGGCGGTCTGGCCCATGCCGACTTCGCCCAAACGTTTGACGATCTTGCCGTAAGCGGCCATCACCGGCTCGGCCTTGGCGTAATCGCCCTCTGCGCCGCCGCACATGACGGAGAGCACGCCGTTTTCAGCGCCTGCCTGCCCCCCCGACACAGGTGCGTCGACATAGCCGATCCCGGCCTCTGCGGCGCGTGCTGCCAACTCGCGGGTCACTTTAGCCGACACTGTGGTGTGATCGACAAAGATCGCGCCGGGCTTCATGCCCGCAAACGCCCCGTCGGGACCGAGGCAGACAGCGCGTAGGTCGTCGTCATTGCCAACACAGGCCATCACGAACTCGGCCCCCTCTGCCGCCTCGCGCGGGGTCACGGCAAATCCGCCACCGTGCTCTTTGGCCCAGCTTTCGGCTTTCGCGGTGGTGCGGTTGTAGACCGTCACCGCATGGCCTTTCGCGGCGAGATGCCCCGCCATCGGGTATCCCATGACCCCAAGCCCCAAAAATGCAGCTTTTGTTCCGTGTTGCACCATGGCTTTTCCCTCGCGCGTCGATGTGGTTTAACGGCCGAAACCGTAGCCGCTCGCGGCGCGGCGTCAACATGCATTCGCGCACATCTGACAGGACCGCCCCCTCATGGCCCGGATTTTCTCTTTGCTGCTCAAGATCGTCTCAGGTCTCGTTCTTTTGACCGTTCTGGCGATCTGGCTGACCTATTGGCTCGCCGCGCGCTCTTTGCCCGATTACAACGCCGACTATGAGGTCGCGGACATCAGCGCGCCGGTGGAGATTGCGCGCGACAACGCCAATGTGCCGCATATTTTCGGCGCCACGGATGAAGACGTCTATTACGGGCTGGGGTTCGCCCACGCGCAGGACCGCTTGTTCCAGATGATGCTCCTGCGGCGCACAGCCCAAGGCCGGTTGTCGGAGATGTTCGGTGAGCGCACTTTGAAGACCGATGAGTTGATGCGCAGACTCGGCCTCTATGAGGCAGCCAGGCAATCCGCGCAGGTGCAAAGCCCCGAGGCCACCGCCGCGCTCGAGGCCTATGCCCGCGGGGTGAACGCCTGGATCAAAGAGGTCAACGAAGGCGCATTGGGACGCGGCGCGCCGGAGTTCTTTCTCTTCCCCTCCGAGATCGCCTATTGGCAGCCCGCCGATTCCATCGCGATCCTGAAACTCGTCGCCGTGCAGCTCTCGGATCAAATCCCGAACGAAGTGCTGCGGGCGCGAGCCTCTCTGTTGTTGCCGCAAGAGCGCCTGCGCGATTTGATGCCGGATGCACCCGGTACGGGCCTCGGACTTTTGCCATCTTACGCGGCGCTTTTCCCCGAAGCACAGCCGGGCGTGGCCCCCTCTGGCACGCAATATGCCTTCTCGCCCTTCCCGAAATCCGGTCTTGCGGGCGCGTCGAACGTTTGGGCCGCGGGACCGGGGCGCTCGGCCACCGGTGCCACGCTTTTGGCCAATGACCCGCATCTGAATTTCTCCGCCCCCGGCGCCTGGTATTTGGCGCGGCTGCAACTGAGCACCGGCGGCGTGATCGGCGCCTCTGTCCCGGGCGTTCCCGCCATCGTCTCGGGCCGACATGAGAGTTTCGGCTGGGGCATCACGGCCGCCTATGTGGATGACGCCGATCTCTACATCGAGAAACAAAACCCCGAGGCACCGGGCGAGGTTCTGACGCCCGAGGGCTACAAACCGCTGCGCAGCCGCCCCTCGATTGTCCAGATCAAGGACGCAGACCCGGTCACCTTGACGCTTGAGTGGTCCGAGAACGGCCCGATCCTGCCCAAAACCGCCTTTGACGTCGACACGATCACGCCGCCGGGGCATCTGGTCTCTGTGGCCTGGACCGCGCTTGTGCCGGACGATCGCTCGATGTCGGCGGTGATTGCGCTCAACCATGCGACGACGCTGACGCAGGCCATGGGCGCCGCGCGCGATTTTGCCGCCCCCGCGCTCAACCTCGCCATGGCGGACCCCGACCGGGTGCAGATGAAGGTCATCGGTCGCGCGCCGCTGCGCGATGCGCTGCATCAATCCAAAGGCCGCATCCCCTCGCCCGGGTGGCTTGAGGCCGACCGTTGGCAGGGCTGGCGCGATTTCGACGATCTGCCGCTCTTTACCGCCGCGCGGGACGGCATCATCGGCAACACCAACAACAAAACGGTGGACGCGCCCTTCCCCGATCACCTCTCCTACCATTGGGGCGACACCCAGCGCATTCAGCGTTGGCAGCGCCTGATGCAATCGCGCGAGGTCCACACCCGCGACAGTTTCATCGAGGTGCAAAACGACGTGGTCTCCGCCGCCGCGCGCAACCTCCTGCCGCTGGTCGGCGCCGATCTCTGGTTCACCGGCGAGGCCGCGCCCGAAGGCACGCCCGAGCGCCAGCGCCAACGCGCGCTGACGTTGTTGGCCGAGTGGAATGGCGAGATGAACGAACATCTGCCGGAGCCGCTGATTTACTACGCCTGGATGCGCGCGCTTCAGGACCGTTTGATGCGCGACGAGATCGGGCCGCTGGCGCGCGAATTCACCCATGTCGATCCGATCTTCATCGAACGCGTCTATCGCGACATTGGCGGCGCGTCGGCCTGGTGCGATGTGATCCAATCGGCGCCGGTCGAGACCTGTACCGACATTGCGCGGCAATCTTTGGACGATGCGTTGTTGTGGATCGGCGAGCATTACTCAACCAATCTTGAGAGCCTGCGTTGGGGGGATGCCCATATGGCGCATCACGATCACCCGGTGCTGGGCGATGTGCCATTGCTGAAATGGGTGGTGAACATCCGGCAATCGACCTCCGGCGGTGACAACACGCTGATGCGCGGTGTCACGGCGGGCGATGGGCCGGAGCCCTTTGCCAACGTCCATGGTGCGGCGTACCGTGGCGTCTATGACTTTGCCGATCCCGACAGTTCGGTCTTCATCACCGCCACCGGCCAGTCCGGCCATCCTTTGAGCCGTCACTATGACGATCTGGGCGAGCTGTGGCGGCGCGGCGAATATGTGCCGATGAGCCTCGACCCGGAGCTGGCCCGTGCGGCTGGCGTCGGCATCACGCATCTGGTGCCAGAAGAGTAAGAAGCGGAGTGAGCGCAGCATGACCTCAGAGTGGGAAAAAATGCGCGCAGGCGACTGGTATTGCTGCATGGATCCCGACATAGATGCGCGCCGGACGAATGTCTTTGACGCGGTGCATCGCCACAACATGGCGCTGCCCTCCGAACGCGGCGACATCCACCCGGAGCTGCGTGCTTTGCTGGGCGCCGCGCCCGAGACCGCGCGGATCGAGGGGCAGTTTCACCTTTTGTATGGCGAGAACCTGTTTCTGGGCGACGGGGCGTTTCTGAATGTCGGCTGTGTCGTTCTGGACAGCGCGCGGGTCGAGATCGGGGCAAACACAATGATCGGGCCGCGCACGCAAATCTACTGCGCCGATCACCACCGCGACCCTGTGCTGCGCGGGCAGCTCATTGAACGCGCCCTGCCCGTCACCATTGGCAAAGATGTCTGGATCGGCGGGGCCGCGATCATCTTGCCAGGGGTCACGATTGGCGATGGTGCCATCGTGGGCGCGGGAAGTGTCGTGACCAAAGACGTGGCGCCGGGCGCACGTGTGGTGGGGAACCCGGCGCGGGTTATCTGAACCTCACGCCTGACCTTTGATCTCATTCTTGTAAACCAGAAAAGCCGCGCCCTTTTGCATGGCTTTCAGCGCCGAGGCGTCCAAAGCCTTGTCTTTGAGACGCGGGCGTCCGGTGATGTCTTCGCCCTTTTTCATCTCCATGCCGGACCAGCCGGTAGCCTCAAGGCCTTTGAAGGCCTTGGCAATCGCGAGCCTTTGTTCGCCCGCCACCATGAAGACCATGATGGCGTGACGCCCACCCAGACGCAGGCCGGTTTTGGCGCCGGCCGTGGCCTCGAACAGCATCATGAACAGACGCTTTTGCGGCTTGGCACTTTCGGCTTTCCCCGCAGCGGCTTTCGGTTGGTTTTTTGTTTTCGCTGCCTGCGCTTTGCTCATCTCACATCTCCCGAAATTGCTTTTCCTGACGCGGGGTCCAGAGCACCTTGAGCTGATAGCCGTCCTCAGCCATCTCCTCGCCCAAGACCACCCCCTCTTCAAAGAGCCAGGCCCGTTTCTTGCCCTCGGAATAGGGCAGGACGAGATCGCGTTCAATCTTGTCTTCTTCGAAAAACCCGGAAATCGCCGACAAAAGCTCCGGCACGCCCTCGCCCGTCACCGCAGAGATCGCGAAGATGCCCTCTTCCTGCCCCGCGCGCTCCATCCGGGCGGCGTGGGCCTCAGGGTCCAAAAGGTCGATTTTGTTCCAGACCTCGAACATCGGGGCGTCTTCCTTGATGCCCAAGTCAGACAGGATTTTCAGCACGTCGTCTTTTTGTTCCTCGGTCTCTTCGGCGGCGATGTCGCGCACGTGAAGGATCAGATCGGCGTCCAGCACCTCTTCGAGCGTTGCGCGGAAGGCGGCCACGAGTTGCGTCGGCAGGTTGGAGATGAACCCCACCGTGTCCGACAGGATGATCTCGCGATCCCCACCGTGGGCGTTTTCGATCACCAGCTGGCGCATGGTCGGATCGAGCGTCGCGAAGAGCATGTCTTTCGCAAAAACATCTGCGCCCGTCACCGTGTTGAAAAACGTCGATTTCCCGGCGTTGGTGTAGCCTACCAGCGCGACAATCGGGAACGGCACTTTCGCACGCGAGGCGCGGTGCAGCTCGCGGGTTTTCACCACCTTCTCCAACTGACGGCGCAGGCGCACGAGTTGTTCGTCGATGGCACGGCGGTCGGCCTCGATCTGGGTCTCACCCGGACCGCCGACAAAGCCCAACCCGCCGCGTTGCCGCTCAAGGTGGGTCCAGGCGCGGACCAATCGCGTGCGTTGGTAAGTGAGTGCCGCCATTTCGACCTGCAACACGCCCTCGCGGGTGCGCGCACGATCAGAGAAGATTTCGAGGATAAGTCCCGTCCTGTCGAGAAGTTTGACCTTCCATTCTTTTTCCAAATTGCGCTGCTGCACCGGGGTCACCGGGCCGTCGATCAGCACAAGTTCCACCTCGGCGGCTTTGATCCGCTGTTTCAGCTCTTCGATCTTGCCGGAGCCGAAAAGATGGCCGGGCTGGATTTTCGGCAGGCGCACGATTTCCGAGCCGACCACTTCGAGATCGGGCAAGGCAGCGGCCAGCGCCACGGCTTCCTCCAGCCCCGCCTGCGGTTCGCGGCGGTCCCGGTCGGAGGTGATGTCGGGATGAAGCACCCAGGCGCGGGTCTGCTTCACGTCATGTTCGTATAGTTCGGCCAAATGCCGCTCCTTTAAACGCGAGAAAGCACCCGCCGTCCTACGACAGGTGCCGATATGTCTTACCGTCACTTATATCTGACTGGACGGATTGCAAGAGGGCTGAAATTACGCCTCTTCGCCGTCGTAGAGATTGATCGGCTGGGCCGGCATGATCGTCGAGATCGCGTGTTTGTACACGAGCTGCGATTGGCCGTCACGGCGCAGGAGGACACAGAAGTTGTCGAACCACGTGATCACACCCTGAAGTTTCACACCGTTGATCAAAAAGATCGTCACGGGAACTTTGGTTTTGCGAACGTGATTGAGGAAGGCGTCCTGAAGGTTTTGTTTATCGCCGGCCATGATCTTTGCCTTTTTTCTTGCGCTTTATGTTGCGAACTGTCCCTCGGGCGACAGCACTTGAGGACACCTCGCCGCAGTTTCACCCGAATGTCAAGATAAGCGCCTGAAATTCCCCGCTCTTGTGTCGCGGCTATGGAAAACACGACACAAATTTACGTCACTCGGGACGCTAACATTCCGGGAGTCGCGGATCACCGCCGCCAGAATTCCGGATTCAAAAGCGCGATGATCGCCAACATCTCAAGCCGTCCGAGCACCATCGTGGCCGCCAGGATCATCTTTTCCGCATCCCCAAGGCTCGCGTAGCTCAAGGGCACATCGCCCACCACATTGGCCAAAGGCCCCGTGGTCGTGAGCGCGGAAATGGTGAACACCGCCGCTTCCTGGAAATGCAGCCCGAACAGGGACAAAAGCATCATCACGGCGGCGATGGTGAAGGCGAAAACCATGAAATAGACCCAGGCCACATAGGCGCCTTCGCGCCGGATGCGCCGGGCATTGGCCCCCGCGCCGCCGACCGAATGCGGCGAGATCAGCTTTTCGATCTCACGCTCGCCGTGACGCACCAGCGCATAAAGCCGGATCAGTTTCACGCCCCCCGCCGTGGTCGCCACGCCGCCGCCGAAAATCGCCAGCCCCATGAGCAACACCCCCGGCGCCTGAAGCCCGGACCAAAGCCGCGCCTCCTCCCAGCCGAGGCTCTCGAAACCCGCAGTGGAGAGGAAGGACAGCACCATAAAAGTGCCCCCCCAAAGAGACGACAGCGCGCGGGTAAAGGTCCAGTCGCCCGAAACCTCCAGCACCGACACCCAATGGCGCAGGAACAGCAAGATCGGGATCACGACGATGAGGGCCAGACCGATTTTCATCTCCGGGTCGCGCCAAAGAGGCGGCGCGTCGAGACGGGGTTGATCCGCGGTGAAGGTCTTGCGCGAGAGGGCGAGAAACAGGAAGGCAAAGACCAGAACCTCGCCAATGAACCCCGAGTTCGACTCGGTCAGCCCGCCCACGGGCGAAATCCCGGAGGTCGCCATCACCGACATGGCATGGCAGAGCGCCACATAGGGGTTCGAGCCGATCATGGAGAGCGCGAACCACAGCGCCAGCGTGAGGCCGAGATAGATTGGAAACAGTTTGACCGTGAAGCGCGCGAGGCGCTCAGGCGCGGCTGCGACACGGGTGATCTGGGAGGCGCGGACCTCGCTATGGCCCGCCTCGCGTGAGGAGATCACCTCAAAGCCCCCAAGGTTCATCGGCGCCAGCACCGCCACCGCCGTGATCCAGGCAAAGAGCCCACCAAGCCAGCCCACCAAAGCGGTCCAGAGATGCACAGGACGTGTCAGCCGCGCCGGATCGTCAAACAGTGTCGCGCCGGTGGTGGTAAGCGCCGAAACCATCTCGAAATAAGCGTTGAAATAGGTGGTGTCTTTCGTGGCCTCGGCAAAGGGCACGGCAAGGATCAAGGGCAGCGCGGTATAGGTGCCCAAAAGGGTCAAAAGCTGGTTTCGTCCCTCCCGGTCCCGATCCAGCCGGCTTTCGCGATCCTCGGTCGCCTCGGGGCGGAACCGGGCAATGGCGATGAAGCCCGCAAGAGAGGAAAACAGCGTCGCCGCATAGAAAAACGCCCGCGCATCGTCCCAATTGCGCAGCACAAGCGCATAGATCGCAGGGACCAGCATCGCGCCCCCGCTCACCAGCATCAGCTGGACAAAGAATGGCATGCGCGAGAAGCGGTTCATCAGAAGTAATCAATCGACACTTGCAACAGGCGCTCGACCTCGGGGACGTCGCTCTTGAGCGAGAAGATGGTGATCACATCGCCCTCGTCGATGCGGGTTTCGCCGGTCGGTTTGACGTATTTGCCGCCCTTTGAGATCGCCCCGACCAACACGCCCTCAGGAAAGTCGATGTCGCGGATCGGTTTGCCGGAGATCGGCGAGGTCGAGAGCACCTGTGCCTCGATCACCTCCGCCTCGCCATCGCCCACCGAATAGACATTGCGCACCCGCCCGTGGCGGATGTGGCGCAGGATCGAGGACACGGTGGTGGCGCGCGGGTTGATATAGGCGTCGATGTCGAGCGCATTGAGGATCGGCACCAGCGTCGGGTCGTTCACCAGACAGATCGCCATTTTCGCGCCGCGTTGTTTCGCGCGCACGGCGGCCAGCATGTTGACCTTGTCGTCGTCCGTCACGCAAAGGGCTGCGTCCGCGCGGGTGATGCCCGCTTCGGCCAAAAGCTCCTGATCCAGCGCATCACCGTTCAAAACAATGGTGCGCTCCAGACTGTCGGCGGCTTTTTCGGCGGTTTTGCGGTTCTTCTCGATGATCTTGGCGCGCACGCGTTCGGTGCGGGTTTCCAGCGCCTGCGCCACAGCGAGGCCCACATTGCCACCGCCCAGAATGACCACACGGTCCTGTTTGGCGTGGGTCTTGCCGAAAATCTCCAGCGTTCGGGTCAGGTCGTCGGAATGGGCAAAGACATAGATTTCATCTTTGGCAAAGAGCTGATCATTGGGTTCGGGGGCGAACAACCGCCCCTCGCGGCGCACCCCAACGACGATGGCCCGGAGCGTCGAAAAGAGATCCGACAGTTCACGCAGGGAGGTGTTGAGCACCGGGCAGTCCTCTTCGAGCAGGATACCCATAAGCTGTACGCCGCCCGCCAGAAAGGCCTGGGTGTCAAAGGCCGCAGGCGCCGCCAGACGACGAAGCGCGGCCTCGGCCACCTCTTTCTCGGGCGAGATCACCACATCAATCGGCAGGTGATCGCGACGGTAGAGATCGGAGTAGATCGCGGTGAGATAGGACTGTGCCCTGAGACGCGCGATCTTGCGCGGCACGCCGAACACTGAATGCGCAACCTGACAGGTGACCATGTTCACCTCGTCGGAATAGGTCGCGGCGATCACCATATCGGCGTCCCGCGCCCCCGCTTTCTCCAACACATCCGGGTAGGAGGCAAAGCCCTCGATGCCCTGCACGTCCAATGTGTCGGTCGCGCGGCGCACCAGCGCCGGGTTGTTGTCCACGACGGTGACGTCGTTTTTCTCGGAAGAGAGTTGTTTGGCGATCTGCCAGCCGACCTGGCCCGCGCCGCAAATGATGACTTTCATCGCATCACCTTTATTGCTTCGCCCCAGCCTTCGCACTTAACGGCGAAGGCGTCAACGCGGCTGTCACATCACACGTCGCAAGCACCCGCGCTTACTCCGCCTCTTCCGAGACATAGGCCACGCGTCCGCCCTGTTTGTTGCCGGTCACAACACCCAGAGATTTGAGCTTACGGTGCAGCGCCGAGCGCTCCATGCCCACGAAGGTCGCGGTGCGGGAAATATTGCCGCCAAAGCGGTTGATCTGGGTCAGAAGGTACTCACGTTCGAACAGCTCGCGCGCCTCGCGCAGAGGCAGCGTCGCAATCGCAGGCGACAGAACCGCCCGCCCGTCGTCTTCGCGCCCCCCCTCCTCGGACGGCAGCTCAGAGACCTCGATGTCGCCCGTGCTGTCGCCCAGGATCAGCACGCGTTCGATCACATTCTTGAGCTGGCGCACATTGCCCGGCCAAGCCATGGTCTGAAGCATCGCGGCGGCATCTTCCGTCAGCGCGCGCTGCGGCAGGCCCTGTTCGCGGTTCAGCTTTTCGATGAAATACGCCGCCAGTTCCGGGATGTCCTCGCGCCGTTTCTCAAGCGCCGGAACCTCGATCGGCACCACGTTCAGCCGGTGATACAATTCCTCGCGGAAGGTCCCGTTTGCGATCTCCACCGCCAAATCGCGCGAGGTCGAGGAGATCACCCGCAGATCGACGGAGACCTGCGCCGTGCCGCCCACCCGCGTGAACCTTTGATCGACCAACACACGCAGGATTTTCGACTGGGTGCCAAGCGGCATATCCGCCACCTCGTCGAAATAGATCACGCCGCCATTGGCCTCTTCCAACAGACCTTTCTCGATGCCGCGCTCGGGGCTTTCGCGACCGAAAAGCACCTCTTCCATCCGATCGGGTTCGATATTGGCCGAAGAGACAGAGACAAAAGGCGCGTCGTTGCGGTCGGACCCCGCATGGATAAACCGCGCCGCCACTTCCTTGCCCACGCCCGCGCCGCCTGTCAGCATGACGCGGCCGTTGGATTTGGTGACTTTCTCGAGATTGCTCTTGAGCTGTTTGAAAGCCGTCGAGACGCCGATCATCTCAAGGTCGCTCACACCGGACCGCTTGAGCGTCGCGTTTTCACGCCGCAGACGCGAGGTCTCCATCGCACGGCTGATCACCACCATCAACTGGTCGATGTTGAACGGCTTCTCGATGAAATCGTAGGCGCCCTGTTTGATCGCCGCGACCGCAATCTCGATGTTGCCGTGGCCGGAAATGATGATGATCGGCACCTCCGGGTGCTCGCGTTTGACATGTTTGAGAATGTCGATCCCGTCCATCTCACTGTCTTTCAGCCAGATGTCGAGGATCATCAGCGACGGCACCGCGTCATCAATCTCTTTCATGCAGTCGTCGGAATTGGCCGCCAGCCGCGTCTCAAAGCCTTCGTCCTGCAAAATATCCCCGATCAATTCGCGAATATCGCGCTCATCGTCGACGATCAGAATATCAGACATGGTTCACTCCAGACTTCATCATTACACTGCAAGCTCTTGTTTTTCATTTTCTTTCACCACCTCAACCAAGGCAAGACGAATGGTGGCACAGGCCCCGATCCGCCCCGAGGGATCAATCGGCTCACCATCTGTCAGCATCAGCGTCCCGCCATGTTCCTCGATGATTTTCTTGACGATCGGCAGGCCCAAACCGGTGCCTTTCTCGCGCGTCGTCACATAGGGTTCGAACAGCCGCGAACGATCTTCGGGCAGGCCAATACCATTGTCCATGATCGTCACGACCGCCTCATTTTCCTCGCGCCGCATCGCCACACGAACAGTCGGTTCATAGCCCGCTTGGAATCCATTTTCCAACAAGGATTCAATGGCCTCCCCGGCGTTCTTGATCAAATTTGTAAAGGCTTGTCCGATCATCGTCGCATCCACCTCGGCCCAGGCGTGATCCGGTTCGATCTCGGCCCGCACCCGCACATCCGGCAGGGCGTTTTGTTGCAACAGCACCGCGCCTTTCACCAGCTCCACCAAATCATGCTCACGGCGCTCCGGGCTTGGCATCCGGGCGAATTTCGAGAATTCATCCACGATGCGCCGCAAGTCGCCGGTCTGGCGCACGATGACGGAGGTATATTGCTCAAGATCCGCCCGCGCTTCCTCATCAAGGCCGCGCCCGAATTTGCGCAGGATGCGTTCGGCGGACAATTGAATGGGCGTCAGCGGGTTCTTGATCTCATGCGCGATGCGCCGCGCCACGTCGCCCCAGGCGGCCAGACGTTGGGCACTCACCAGATCGGTCACATCGTCAAAGGCCACCACATAGCCCTCAAGCCGCCCCTCGACGTCGCGCCGCGTGGCGATGCGCACCAAAAGGCTTTCCTGCGCGCCGGAGCGAATGAGCCGCAGCTCTTCTTGCGCCACCTCGCGATTGCCCGCGCGCAACACGTCCAGCAAGGGCCCGAATTCCGGCACCACCACGGCCAGCGCCTCGCCTGTGACATCGCGGTCTCCAAGGCTCAACAGCGCCTGCGCCGAGCGGTTCAAAAGCGTCACACGGCCTTCCGCATCCAGCCCCACGACCCCCGCCGTCACCGACGACAACACGGAATCGAACAGTCGGCGGCGCTGGTCGATCTGTTCGTTGCGCTCCAAGAGCTCGTCGCGTTGCAGTTTCACTTGCCCGGTCATCTGGTTGAACACCCGACCCAGCGTGGCGATTTCGTCCTGGCCCTCTTCCTCGGGCACACGGACAGACAAATCGCCCTCGCCCACCTTCTGCGCCGCGCCCGCAAGCCGCCCTATGGGCCGCGCGAGGCGTTCGGCGAACCAGAGGCCCAGCCATGTGGCCGCGAGGATCAGGATCAGCGCAAAACCGATGTACAAGAGCCCGAATTCGAACAGCAGCCGCCCGCGGTCGCTTTCGAGCTGGTTATAAAGCGCAATGCTGTCCTGCGTCTCGTCCAAGAGGTTAAGGATTTTGCCGTCCACATCGCGGGTCACATAGAGATAGCGATCTGAGAACCCGGCCAGACGCTGAAGCGCGCGGGATTCGTTGCGGTCCCAATCGTCAATCAACACCAATTCGCCGCTCTCGGCGCGGGCCAGATCGGATTCGGATGGCTGTTCATAATCAAAGAGATAGGAGCGATCTCCGCGGGCTTTGATGTCGCCCGCCCGGTCGATCACATAGGCTTCACGCAGGCCGCGCTGAATGAGGCCCTGCCCCTGATTAAGCACCTGACGGAGCGCCCCATCGGGCAGGATCGTCACCTGACGGCGGCGGTCGATGATGAAATTCGCAAGCGCTCGGGTGTCCTCGGAGAGGCCATCGTGGTGCTCGTCCTCATAGGCTTTCGCAGCCTCCATCGACGAGCCGACCACATTGCGCACCCGATCAGAAAACCAGCCTTCGAGGCCGAAATTCACCGTCACCACAGCGAAAATCGCCACCATGACGGTCGGGATCAGCGCCAAAAGCACGAAGGCGCCGGAAAGCCGAAGGTGCAATCGCGAGCCTTCGGAATGCGCCCGCCGCGCGGCGATAACGCGCGCAATGCGTTGCGCCACCAGCCCCGCAACCAGAATCACATAGACCACATCGGCCAAAAGCACCGAGCGCAGCACGGTCGAGGCCGGGCCATGGTCCAAAGGCCCCAAGACGAGGAAAGTCAGAATCGCCAGAACCGGGCCAAGCACGAACACCGCGAGCGTCGCGACATTCTGCAACCGGCGTTGACGCCTGAGCCGCGTCAACCGCTGCCAGCTTTGCCGTCCGATCCGTTGTGCCAGGGCTTTATCCGCCAGCGTTTTGGCCACGTCGCGCCTCGTCTTTATTCTGCTCTTGGTCCTGCCCTCTCGCGCGGGATGGATCAAGACCATAACCAAGACGCAAAGCACGGACACCCGTTGTAATCCGGTCGCAACTGCGTGCTTTCCGCATCACTGCGCCCAAATCACCACGGATGTGGCCTTTTTACATCAACTTGCGGCGGCGTGTCACCTGAATATCGAGATCATTGATCTTTTTACGCAAGGTATTGCGGTTGATGCCAAGCAGATCGGCACATTTGGCCTGATTGCCGCCGACGGCATCGAGCGCGATTTCGATCAAAGGCTGCTCAACTTCTTTCAAAATCCGCTGATAAAGCCCCGGTGGCGGTAGAACACCGCCATGCAGGTCGAAATAGCGGCGCAGGTGTTTCGCCACGGAAGACGACAGTTTTTCGCCCTCGGAGCCGCCCTGCAGCGGTTCCATCGCCGGTTGGTTGCCCAAGACGGTTTCCACCTCGATCCGGGTGATTTCCTCTTCGGGAGAGGTCACGATCAACCGGCGGATGGTGTTTTCCAACTGACGCACATTGCCCGGCCAGCTGTAGGCGCGCACCAGCTCCATCGCCTCATGAGAGAAGCGGCGCGCGGACAGGCCATCACGTTCGGCTTTCGACAGGAAGAACTCCGCCAAAAGCGGGATGTCATCGACGCGTTCACGCAGCGAGGGCACGGAAATCGTCACGCCGCCCAGACGGTAAAACAGGTCCTGACGGAAGGCGCCGCTTTCCATTTTTGCGGCCAGATTGGCCTGGGAACTGGCCATGATGCGCGGGCCGCTGTCGGTGAAACTGTCGAGCATCCGCACGATGCGGGCCTGGGCCTCCTCGTCGAGATCGCCAACCTCATCGAACAGGATCGAGCCGTTCTTGGCCTTGGAAATCACCGCGGCCGGGCCTTCCATCGTCGCCAGATCGGCGGCAGAGACCACCACGAAGGGCAATGTGCGACGGTCGGAGAAATCATGGATCGCCCGCGCAATCAGGGACTTACCCGTGCCGCTCTCGCCGGTGATCAGCACCGGAAGATCGGTGTTCATCACGCGGGCGACAAGGCGATACAGCGTCTGCATCGCAGGCGTGCGGCCCACCAGCGGCAGGTCCTCTTTCGGCCCCTCGGAGGGCGCTTTGGCATTCGACGGCGCCGGATTGGCGCGGCGTTTGACCTCCAAGGCTTTGGCGGCGCGTTTCATCAGATCGGGCAGATCGAAAGGTTTCGGCAGGTAATCGAAGGCCTCGGCTTCCGCCGCCTGAATCGCCGTCATGATGGTGTTTTGCGCCGAGATCACGATGACCGGAAGACCGGGCCGCAGCTCCGCGATTTTCGGCAACGCCTCCAACCCATTGCCATCGGGCATCATCACGTCGGAGATCACCAGATCGCCCTTCCCCTCCTCGACCCATCGCATCAGGGTGACCAGAGACGAGGTCGCGTGGACCTTGCATCCGGCGCGGGTCAGCGCCTGGGTCAGAACGGTGCGGATCGTGCGGTCGTCATCAGCGACGAGGATCGTGCCATCCATGTTTTTCTCTCCTTGTCAGTTCCGCAACAGGACCGAGGCTGTCCCCTGTCCGTCGCGCATCCCCTTTTTAACGGGGTTCTTCACAGTTTTATTACACATCATGCCCAGATCATCGCACTCACGTCGAGGATGTTGCATCGCGGGGTGCAACCGGGAGCGAAATTCGGAACACGGTCTTGCCCGGCGTCGAGTCGACCGAAATCCAACCCTCGTGGTCCGAGATGATCTTGGACACCAACGCGAGGCCCAACCCCGTGCCGTTCTCGCGGCCCGACACGAAGGGTTCGAAAATATCCGCGGCGATCTCCGGCGGAAGGCCGGGGCCGTCGTCGATGATCTCGACCTGAAGCGGCAGCGCGCCGCCGGTGCCGTCCTTGCGCCGCAGCCGCAGCGACAGGTCGTAAAAGGTGCGCAGCCGGATCACCCCGCCCTCTTTGCCGGCGGCCTCGGAGGCGTTCTTGATCAGGTTCAGGAAGACCTGCAAAAGCTGATCGCCATCGACAAAAGTGGGCGGCAGCGAGGGATCGAATTCCTCGATGAATTTCATATTCGCGCCATAGGACAGCTCGGCAGATTTGCGGGCGCGGTCCAAAAGGTCGTGAATGTTGATCGCGCGTTTCGCGGGCGGGCGCAGGTTGCCGAATTGTTCGACCTGCTCCAAAAGCGCCACGATCCGGCGGCTTTCGGCGACGATCAGATCGGTCAGTTCCAAATCCTCCGGGCTGAGGCTCATCGAAAGCAATTGCGCCGCGCCCGTGATGCCCGCCAGCGGGTTCTTGATCTCATGCGCCAGCATTTCCGCCATGCCGATCGCCGAGCGCGCAGAGGTTTTCACCTGATGCGCGCGCCCCAGCCGGTCGGCGATCTGGCGCGGCTCCATCAACAGGATCAGCCAGTTGTCCATGCCCTGCAAAGGCGCGATCTGGATGTTGCACTGCACGGGCGCCGCATTGCCGCCCGAGACATCGACATTGTTGATAAACAAAGGCGAATCGTCACGACGCACCCGTGCAAAGGCCTCTTCTAGCGGCGCATCAATGGCGAGTTTGTCGAACACCGGCACCCCCATCAGGGTGCGCGCGGAGGCGTTCAAAAACAGCTCCGCCGAGGAATTCACCTCATTGATCAGATTTTCCGCGTCGATCATCACCGCAGGCACTGGCAGTGAAGGCCAGAGCATATCGAACCGCGCATCTGTCATGCGGCACATCCTTCCGTATCGGATTCTGTCTCAGTAAAATCTCCGCTGAGCGCATCCGGCAAAAGCGTCAGCACCCCTGCGGGCGTCTTCTCGGTCAGCACACGCTTGCGCAGCGCCGCGGGCGTGCCTGCGGTCTCCATGTACCAGCCCAGATGTTTGCGCATCACGCGCCCGCCCAGGTCCGTGCCATAGAAGGCAACACCGGCCTCATAATGTCCGGCGACCATATCGGCGAAATCCTTGCCCTCGGGACGCGCGGGCAGAGGCGCGCCCGTGAGGTTTGCCGCCACCTGCGCCAGAACCCAGGGCTGGCCTTGCGCACCGCGCCCGATCATCACCCCATCGGCGCCCGATTGCGTGAGCGCCTCTTGCGCGGTCTCCGGCGAGGTGATGTCGCCATTGGCGATTACCGGGATCGACACCGCCTCTTTCACCGCACGGATCGCCGCCCAATCGGCGCGCCCCTTGTAGAACTGGCACCGCGTGCGGCCATGGATGGTGATCATCTGAATGCCCGCGTCTTCGGCGCGTTTCGCAAGCTCCGGCGCGTTCAACAGCGCATCGTCCCAGCCCAGCCGGGTTTTCAGCGTCACCGGCACATCGACCGCCGCCACCACCGCCTCAATAAGCGTCAAGGCATGGTCAAGATCGCGCATCAGGGCCGAACCGGAATAGCCGGAGACCACCTTTTTCGCGGGGCACCCCATATTGATGTCGATGATCCGCGCACCGCTGTCTTCGGCGATCTTCGCGGCCAAGCCCATAGGCTCTGCCTCACGGCCCGCAAGCTGCACGGCGGTGTTCTCAATACCAAACCCCAGTTCCGCCTTTTCGCGGGTGCCGGGCCGGGCGTTGATCATGTCATGCGAAGCGACCATCTCGGACACAACAAGCCCCGCTCCAAAGCTGGAAACCAGCGTGCGGAACGGCAGATCGGTGATGCCGGCCATAGGGGCCAGAAACACGGGAGGGTCCAGTGTGAGTTGCGCCAAACGAACGGGCAAGCGATTAATCCTTAAGCATTTCGACCAGAGGTAGCGCCCAAAGATGCGAGTCGCAAAGGGTCGCGCGGGACTTTCGAGCAAAAAAAGAGCGAAAAACGACAATCGCACAAAGTTTAATCAGTCAAACAGTCAAAAACAGCGCATTGCAAGGGCGCGCGCCAACGCTTATCCCAAGTCGCATGACAAAAACTGCCGTCATCATCGTTGCCGCCGGACGCGGCACCCGCGCGGGCGGGACACTGCCGAAGCAATGGCAGATGCTCGGGGGCGCTGAGGTGTCCATGCGGGTGATCGACCACACCGTCGCGCGGTTTCGGACGCAGGCCGATCAAATCGTCGTGGTGCATCACCCGGACGATCTGGACCTCACGCAAAGCCTTGAAAACGTGACACTTGTGCCCGGCGGCGCGACACGTGCGGAGTCGGTGCGAGCAGGGCTTGAGGCTCTCGTCGGTCTGAGGATCGACAAGGTTCTGATCCATGACGCGGCGCGCGCCTTGGTGCCGGATGCCGTGATCGAAGGTGTGAAAAACGCCCTCACCCACCACCAAGGCGCCGCCCCGGCGCTTGCAGTGACGGATGCGCTTTGGCGGGGGGCGCTCTCTCAGGATGCCTCCGAAACGGGCAATTTCGTGGAGGGCACGCAGGATCGCAGCGGTTTGTTTCGCGCGCAGACGCCGCAGGGCTTCGATTTCGAGGCGATTCTGGCCGCGCATAGAGCGTATCAGGGCGACGCCGCCGACGATGTCGAAGTGGCGCGCGCAGCCGGCCTCAAAGTGGCGATCACGCGCGGCGCGGAAGAGAATTTCAAAATCACCCACCCGGAGGATTTCGCCCGGGCGGAGGCGCTTTTGCGCCAGCAGGAACAGGAGACGACACAGATGGATATGCGAGTTGGCAACGGCTACGACGTGCACCGGTTTGGAGAGGGCGATCACGTCTGGCTCTGCGGCGTCAAAGTCCCGCATGGCCGCAGTCTTCAGGGCCATTCCGACGCCGATGTCGGCATGCATGCCTTGACCGATGCGATTTACGGCGCTCTTGCGCGCGGCGACATCGGCCAGCATTTCCCCCCCTCTGACCCGCAATGGAAAGGCGCCGAGAGCCATATTTTCCTGCGCCATGCCATCGGATTGGCGCGCGAAATGGGCTATGAGCTGATGAATTGCGACGTGACACTCGTTTGTGAGCGCCCCAAGGTGGGGCCGCATGCTCAGGCCATGCGCAAAGCACTTGCCGAGATCATGGGCGTCGATGTCGAGACCGTTTCGGTCAAGGCAACCACCTCTGAGCGGCTGGGCTTTACCGGGCGCGAGGAAGGCATCGCGTCGCTGGCCACCGCCGCCCTGATCCGCCGCTAATCTGACCCCGAAGGAGAGAGACATGAACCCTTTCGCCGAAATCATCGCGACCATGGCCCGAGTCGGATATATGCGCCCTGGCCCCGGCACCTGGGGTTCGGCGGCCGCTGTGCCTTTGTTCTGGATTTTGCATGAAACACTGGGCGTTCCGGGCGTCTTGATCGGCACCGTCGTGATGTTCATCGCGGGGCTTTGGGCCACGGGCGAAATGACCCGCGGGATGGACAATCACGACCCTTCCGAGATTGTCATCGACGAATTGGTCGGCATGTGGATCGCGCTTATTCCAGTCTCTATCGGCTCGGCCATGGCCGGCGCGCCCTCGACCGCGCTTTGGCCCGCCTGGCCCACGGCGTTCATCGCATTCCGCCTCTTCGACATCTGGAAACCCGGCCCCATCGGCTGGGCCGACCGGCGCGGCGATGCTTTGGGGGTGATGCTGGATGATGTGATCGCGGGTGTGTTTGCGGCCATTGTCGTGGTGGTCATGGCAGGGCTCTATCATGGGGTCCTGATGCGATGACCGCGCTCGCCACTGCCATCCCCTATGAGCTGGCCGAAGCGACGCTGGCGGCGGCGCGCGCCAAGGGCGTGATGATCGCCACAGCCGAAAGCTGTACCGGCGGCATGATCATCGGCAGCCTCACCGAAGTGGCGGGTTCCTCGGTCGTGGTGGAGCGCGGCTTCATCACCTATTCTAACACCGCGAAACGCGAGATGCTGGGCGTCTCGCCGGTGACCTTGGCGGAGTATGGCGCGGTTTCTGAACAGGTGGCGCGCGAGATGGCCGAAGGCGCCGTGAGCCGCTCGCAGGCCCAGATTGCCGTTGCGGTCACGGGAATTGCAGGCCCCGGCGGCTCCGAACATAAACCCGAGGGCCGGGTCTGTTTCGGCCTCGCCCATGAGGGGCATGACACGGTGGTGAAAACGGTGGACTTCGGCCCGCTGGGCCGCGCTAAAGTGCGCAGCGCCACCATCATTACGGCATTGGAAATGCTCTGGAAAGCGCTTGAGGCGTAACAACGCCTAAGCACAACACGGGTTTGGGAGGACTCATGTTCGACACGATTTTGGTGATCCTCGCAGGGCTCGCGGGCGGCGCGCTCAATGCCGTTGCGGGTGGCGGGACGTTTCTGACCCTGCCCGCGCTGATCCTGGCCGGTGTGCCGCCGGTTTCGGCCAATGCCACCGCCACGCTCACCGCTCTGCCCGGCTATGTCTCAAGCGTTTGGGCCTACCGGCGCGACCTGCACACCACCGCGACCATGCCCGCCGCGCGTATGATCGCGATTGCGGCCTTGGGCGGGGTGATGGGCGCGGTGCTTTTGCTGATCACGCCCAATGACACCTTCCTCGTGGTCGTCCCTGCGTTGATGGCGCTGGCGACCCTGCTCTTTGCCGGGGGGCCACAGATGATCAAACGCCTGTTTGCCCGCGAAATGTTGGGGCCGCTGGGCGCCGCAGTCGCTCTGTTCGCGGTCTCCGTCTATGGCGGTTATTTCAACGGCGGGCTGGGGATCATGCTTTTGGCCGTTCTGGGGCTGATCGGCTTCACCGATCTGCATGCGATGAACGGGCTGAAGAACGCTTTGTCGGTGCTTTTGTCGCTGGTCTCCGCCGTGACCTACGTTTTGGCGGGGGTGATCGCCTGGGACTTCGCCGCCGTGCTGGCCGCCGCGATGATTGCGGGCGGTTTCTTGGGCGCGCATTACGCGCGACGGATCAAGAACACTATGCGGCTCAAGCAGTTTATCGTCCTGGTGGGCGTGGTGATGACGGTGATTTTTACGGTCAGATTGTTCTGAGCCTTACCCATAAAGCTCTGCAGCCCGGCGTTCAAATGCGCGCACGATGCGTTGCATCGCGTCGTTGAACACCATGCCGATCACGCTTTGCAGGATGGCGTTCTTGAACTCGAAATCGACAAAGAATTCGACGTCACAGCCGCCATCTTCGGCGGGGGTGAATTTCCACCAGCTTTTCATGTAACGAAACGGGCCATCGAGATATTCGGTGTCGATGCGGCGCTCCTCAGAGAAAAGCTTCACCTTTGATCCGAATTTTTCGCGAAACACCTTAAAGGAAATCACCAGATCCGCGAGCATCAGCTCGTGATCGCCCATATCGGTGCGCGAGCGAATGCGCGCCGCGGCGTTCCACGGCAGAAATTTCGGGTAGCTTTCGACATCGGCCACAAGCGCGTACATCTGATCGGCGCTGAACGGCATGTGCTTTGTTTCCTGGTGCGTCGGCATGGTCTCTGGTCTATGTTTTCCTTGCCTGATACATCTATGGCTAAGCCCAAAATTGCAAGGGTCCAAAACGGGACCAAAAGGGAACAGGATGACGCAGCGACCCTATCACATCGACGTCATGATCTCGGCCAAGGCAATCGCCGCCCGGATCGAGGACCTCGCGAAAGAGATCAGACGCGACTACAAGGACACCGACAAATTGGTGGTCGTAGGCCTGTTGCGCGGCTCATTCGTCTTTATTGCGGATCTGGTGCGCGAGTTGGAGATGAATGTCGAGGTCGATTTTCTCGAGGCCTCCTCCTACGGCAGTGGCACCGAATCCTCGCGCGAGGTGAAAATCCTCAAGGACCTGCGCGGTCCCATCGAAGGCCGCGATGTTTTGGTGGTCGAGGATATCGTCGACACCGGGCATACGCTGTCCGCCGTCATGAAGCTTTTGCACTCGCGCAACCCCCGCAAGATCGAAACCATCGCGCTCTTGGACAAACCGGCGCGACGCGAGGTCGATCTCAAGGCCACCTGGACCGGCTTTGAGATTCCCGACGCCTTCGTCGTGGGCTATGGCATCGACTTTGCCCAAGCCAACCGCAACCTGCCCTACATCGGCTCTGTGGTGTTCGAGGACGAAGATCCAGGGACAGACGGGTGAACCAGATGCGCTGGATGCTCCGCGCCAAACGTTGGGCGCAAAATCCACCCTCCACCAAGCGGGTGAAATTTACCTTTGCGATCATTGCCGCCTGCATCGCGATCTACGCGGTGGAGAAAACCGTCGGCCTGCCCGACTGGATGCAGGTCGAGCGGCCCGCAAAGGTCAGGCTTCAGTAAGCTCGGAGACAGGTTTCGCACGTCCGAGGCCCATCAACAGATCCTCTTCGGCCTCCAAAGCCATGGCGATGCGAGACCGCGCCTGACGCAGACGCGGTGCATCGGCGAGATCGACATGCGAGGCCACGAACACCGGCACCGGCGGCACCTCCAAAAGCGGCGCGATCCGCCGCAACTTAGTGGAGGCATTGCCCAAAAACACCGGCAACATCACCCGGCCCATGCCCTCTTCGGCCAAGGCCCGGAGTGTGAGGAAACTGTCGGAAGCGGCCATGAAATGGACGCGGCGACGCTCAAGCTCCTCGCGCAGCTTCTGCCCTGCATGAGACCGCCCGATGCCCCCCGTCAGGCCCAGCCAATGGTCTTCCGGCACCGCATCCGAGGCGGCGTAAAAGCCAAAGGCCATCTGCGTCGCCATATCGCCGAACAGATCGTCGGGCAGTTTGTAGGTCGGGCGCACGGTCACATCGGCATGCAGCCGCGACAGGTCGAGGTGGCTGTTGGTGGACAAAAGCTCAAAACTTAGTTCATGCCCCTGCCCGGAAAGTCGCGCCAGAAGATGCGGCAGAACCGCCTGACAGAATGTATCGGTCGAGGTGACGCGGATGACGCCGGCCAAGGGCGCCTCGCCCACCTGAGCCAGACGTTCGACGGCGCCCACGGCGGCCTCGACTTCACGCGCGGCTTCGATCAGCCGCAGCTTTTCGGGCGCAATCTCATAACCGCGCACGGATTTCTCGAACAGTTCAACGCCCAGACGTTTCTCGATGGCCGCCACGCGGCGCAAAACGGTGGCGTGGTTGACCCCCAACTCACGCGCAGCCCCCGAAACCGACCCGGAGCGGGCGACGGCGAGTACAAAGCGATAATCGTCCCAATTCGGTCTGTGCAGCATCTCCGGCCCTCCCAATGATATATGCCAAATATAGCATGGGAGGCGTGCGCTCGACCTTGAGAGAGATCACAGAATGTCGATTTTTGCACAGGTTTTGCCGGATTGAATCTGCCGTGCGAATGACGCTCAGGGCAAAGCCGCAGTCTGGAACAGCGTGACTTTCAGCCCGCCATGGGCCACTGGCGCGCCGGTCGGCAACCACGGCAGACCCGTCGCCTTGGCCAGTTGCGCATCCGAGGTGATCATGCCGACACGCCAGCCAGAGAACCGCGCGCGCATCACCTCGCCAAAGGCACCGTAAAGCGCGTAGAGGTCTTTCTTTTTGCCGATCCGCGCCCCGTAAGGCGGGTTGACGATCACCAGACCGGCGCGCCCTCGGGGCACTCGATCTCCGACACAGACACAGGTTTGAACTGACACAGATCGGCGACGCCCGCACGTTCGGCATTGCCGTTTGCCATGCGAATAACGTTCACATTGCGATCAGAGCCATAAAATTGCAAATCCGTGTCCCATGTGGGAGCCTGGCTCTTGAAATTTTGCAGAGGCTTGGGTCGAAGCCCACCAGATGCTCAAAGGCAAAGGTCCGCGCACGGCCGGGCATGAGCCCCCGCGCCATTTCCGCCGCCTCAATCACAAAGGTCCCGGAGCCGCACATCGGGTCCAGCACCGGCTCGGCGCCGTCATAGCCACAGGCGCGCAGGAAAGAGGCCGCCATGGTTTCGCGCATCGGGCCTTGCCGACGCCCGCCTTGAACCCGCGTTTGTGTAGCGCCTCGCCCGAGGTGTCGACGGAGAGAATGACCATATCGTCCTCGATCCGCACCTTCAGGACCACGAGGGCCTCGGGCGAGACCGGCGCGCCGAGTTCCTCGGTGATGGCGCGTTCAATGCGCCTCTTGCGCAGCGCCTGCGTGGTAGATTTTGTTGCGCTTGCCGGTGACGACCTCGACCCGAAACGGCACATCGGGTCGAAGCACCTCGCCCCAGGGGAATTTCCGCGCCCGCTTGTCGAGCTGCGCCAGATGCAGCGCCCGGAAATTGCCGATCCGCGCCAGAACGCGCGCCGCACAGCGCAGGGTCAGGTTGGCGCGCCAGACGTCTTCCCAAGTGCCTTCAAGCGTCACGCCACCGCCGACGGCGACCGGCGACGGGAATCCGGCCTCTTCGGCCTCAGCGAGAAGATAGGGTTCAAGTCCCGGCTGGGTGCCGAGGAAAATTTCAAAGGTTTCTGACACTTAGGCTTGACCGAATTTCGCCAGACGATTTTCCCGCAAGCGCGCAAAATCGTCGCCGCGTGATAAGACGAGCGCGTCAGCGGCGTGGCGGAGACCATCAAAAAGCCCTTATTGATCGCGGCTTTTTCATAGCTTTTGAACGCATCGGGCGTGATGAACTCGGCCACCGCATGGTGTTTCGAGGTCGGCTGAAGATACTGCCCGATGGTCATGAAGTCGATGTCGGCGGCGCGCATATCGTCCATGACTTGCAACACCTCGGGGCGTTTCTCGCCCAGACCCACCATGATGCCGGATTTGGTGAACATGGTCGGGTCGAGTTCTTTCACCCGCTGCAACAAACGCAGAGAGTGGAAGTAGCGCGCGCCCGGACGGACTTCTTGATAGAGGCCCGGCACGGTCTCCAAATTGTGGTTGAACACGTCCGGTTTGGCCGCGACCACGGTTTCAAGCGCTGACGGGGCGCATTTCAGGAAATCTGGCGTGAGAATTTCGATGGTGGTCTCGGGCGAGCGCTTGCGCACCGCGCGGATGGTCATGGCGAAATGCTCCGCGCCCCCGTCTTCGAGATCGTCGCGGTCCACAGAGGTGATCACAACGTGTTTGAGGCCCAGTTTCTGAACCGCATCGGCCACGCGGCCCGGCTCGAAGACGTCCAGCTCATCGGGGCGCCCGGTGGCGACGTTGCAGAAGGTACAGCCACGGGTGCAAATCTCGCCCATGATCATCATGGTGGCGTGGCCCTGCGACCAGCATTCGCCCGCATTTCGGACAGCCTGCCTCTTCGCACACGGTGACCAGTTTATGCTCACGCATGATCTTATGGGTGTCCATATACCCCTTCGACGTGGGCGCCTTGACCCGGATCCAATCCGGTTTCTTCGGCTGGGCATTGTCGGGACGATGCGCCTTTTCGGGGTGACGCTGATCGGGGATCTTGAGATCACGCATGGCGGGGTCTTTTCCGTTTGGGGCTTTCGGTTTGGACCACGATATAGGCAACCTGCCCGCAAATGTCCTCGTGAAATCCGCAGATTTCCGAGGCGAGGCCGGTTTCGCTGCAAGTGCATTGATACGCGCTTTAGAATCGCTCTAAAAGGTCTGCGACAGAATGAAGCGCCCCTTTTGATCTGGGCGCGCGACCCAAGACCCAAAGATGGAGCAAGATGATGAAAGCCGGTTACAAACTCCCCGAAAGTGACCTTCCACACCCGCGTGCGCGACGAGAGCATCGGTGGCGACAACCCGTTCAAATGGGAAGACAAGACCACCTCCGACTACTTTGCCGGTAAACGCGTTGTGCTGTTCTCCCTGCCGGGTGCCTTCACGCCGACCTGCTCCACCTACCAGTTGCCGGGCTTTGAAAAAGGCTTTGAAGATTTCAAAGCCGAAGGCATCGACGCGATCTATTGCATGTCCGTGAACGACAGCTTTGTGATGAACAAATGGGCGCAAAATCAAGAGCTTGAGAACGTTGGCGTGATCCGGACGGCTCCGGCGAATTCACCCGCCGCATGGGCATGCTGGTGCGCAAGGACAACCTCGGTTTCGGCCTGCGCTCCTGGCGCTACGCCGCCGTCGTCAACGATGGCGTGATCGAAGCCTGGTTCGAAGAACCGGGTCTGTGCGACAACCACGGCGAAGACCCCTATGGCGTTTCCTCCCCGGAAAACGTGCTGAAATGGCTCAAAGGCGAAGAGGCCGAAGCCGTCGCGTAAGACGCCCGCCTCTCCGATGATACGAAAGGCCCGCGGGAAACCTCGCGGGCCTTTTTGCATCTGCGGCAATTTGATATCTCAGAATACCCTCGCATACCGGGAATGCCGGAGACGCATGGCTCAAATCAAAACCGAAGTCCTCATGCCACCCCCAACCCCGCAAGGTGAGCGCAACAATCGCCATGATCAGGATAAGCCAAAACGCCCACCCCATCGCACGGATCGAACCGATGAAACCTCGGTATCGCTCCGCATAAGCAAACATCTCCCGATCATCTCCATCCAGCCTTTTAACCCCCATCATGTCCATTTGAAGTGTCTCAGGGTCTGGTTTGTCCCCATTCAAATGGCGCATGTTGTGGATCTGCACGGCAAAGCCTTTGTACCCGTTGCCCTTGCGCACCTTCATCATCAGAACAGTGTAAAAATAAACCGTCAGCGGATAGAAAAACGCCGGGGGTCTTCCGGCAGCAAACTCATATGTTCTTAGCAATGTCTTGAACCGCACATGACCATTTTGGATATCCACGGCGGGTCGCCGCATCAGGCCGGGTAAAATCAAACCACCAGCAAACAACAGGATGCCCACAAACAGAAACAGTCCCCAGAAAGGCTGTATCGCAATCAATCCCAGCACGCCTTTCAGATCGACCCAGATCAAAACAGCCCCGCACAGCATACGCGGCACGCTTCGTTTGTGTCTGAGATGAATCTCAAAGGACGAATGCGTCGGCTGCGCACGTTCAGACCTCGAACGGGATCGTTGCCGACGAGATTTCTTTTTATAAGACATTTTTGTTCAACGGGCTGAGTGGTTTATTGGGGGACAAATTTAGGCGCGAACACGTGCCTCACAAAGCAATTCTTCACCCGCATCTTTCAACAGCGCCGCCAATTCCGTGAACCATTCTTTCACCTCCGTCGAGTGCCGCCGCACCAGCGCCACGGTGCGTTCGGGTTGCGGATCGGGAAAGCGCCGCACGACCATATCGGGGCTCGCTGCCATTTCGGAACAGAGCGCGATCTCCGGCAAAAAAGTCAGCCCAAAGCCCTGCGCCACCAGCCCACAAAGCGTGGCCAAGGACGAGGCGCCGAGGTCCACCGTCTGGCGGGTGCGTTTGAGACCGCAGACATCGAGCGCCTGATCGGCCAGACAATGGCCCTCGTCGAGCAACAGAAGCGTATCAGGGGATAGATCGGTTGGACGCGGGGCGCTTTGCGCCGTGAGCGCCTCGATCCGCGCTTGCGACCCGGCGAGCAAGAACCGATCCGTGAACAACGGCTCCGCCATCAGCCCCTGAGTGTCATAGGGCAACGCGATCACCGCCGCGTCGAGTTGCCCCGCCGCCACCATGGCGATCAACTCCGCCGTCTGCGCCTCGCGCACCCGCATGTCGAGATCCAAAGCCGCCGCCTTGATCCGTGTCAGCGCGCGCGGCAAGAGATAGGGGGCGATGGTCGGGATGACGCCAAGGGTCAGCCGCCCGGTGAGGCCTTTGGACAGGCGAATCTCGGCCTCGAGATTGCGGGTCAGAGCCAGAATTTCGTGACAACGCTCGAGCACCACCTGTCCCGCGCGGGTCAGCCGAATGTCGCGCGGCAGACGTTCGACCAGCTGCGTCCCTAACGAGGCCTCCATCTCCTTGATTTGCTGAGACAAAGCGGGCTGCGTGACATGCACGGCCTCGGCGGCGGCCGAAAAGCTGCGCCGCTCGGCCAAAGCCACGAAATAGGTCATTTGTCGGAGTGTCAGCATGGGGGGGTCGCCCTCGTTTGATTAGTTAATCTAATCAAACGAGGGCCGCGTGACAACTTATTGCAATGATGAGGATGCTCTTAACTCGGCCAAACCGGCGCTCATCCGGGGCTCCGCCCGTGAAATCCTCAAACGCTCCACTGGAGCGTTTGCGCAAAGCCCCGGACCGACCGGCCCTCGCAAGCGTGCGAGGGCGTTCGCGCCTTTGAAAGATCCACTGGACCTTTTCATCCCGCAAAGCAGGACCGGCGCTCACCCAATAAGATTCGAATACCCCGCCTCATCGTAGTGCTTCTTCAACCGCTGCAACGCGATCCGCAGCACGATCTTGCCGGAGCGCGCCGACCAGCCCATGCGTTTCTCGGCCTGCTCCATACCTTCAAGATAGCAACAGCAGCGCAGCGCCACATCGCCCAGACCCGGCCCGAGGTCCAGAAGTGCCGCGCCGACGCGCGCCCGCGCCGCATCGGGGCCGAACCCATTGACGTTCCCCGCGACATCCTTTTGCGCGCCCGCCGTCAGGTAGAGGTCCCAATTCTGCTCTTTGCCAGCGCCCATCTGGGACAGTTCGAAATCTTCGCGCAGACGTTCCGCAGCGCCGACGAGTTCCGGCGAGAGAAACGCCTCGCCTTCTTTGTCGCGACGACGCGCCAGCACCATGACCGGGCTTTCCGCCGTGTTGTAACGGATGCGTTTGTTGCGGCTCTCGCCCTGATCGAACTCCGCCCGGAAATCATAGCCCGGGTCCATCTCGCCGAACCGTGCCGGGGCCTCAGCAAACCCTGCACGAGCGGATTCGTCTTCGGCCAGAAACCGACGCAGCGCGGCGCGGCCCGCGGAGGTGATCGTATAGCGCGTGATCTTGCCCTTGGCGTTCGCGGTGATCCAATCCTTGAGCGCCATCGCCTGCGCAATCGGACGGTCGAGCACGGCGGTGCGCGTGGTGCGCCCGTCCGGCAAATCGCGCACCACGACGGCCTTTTCCATATCTTTCGCCACCGCCAGACAGGCCCCAGGCTCGGACAGGCGGCGCAGGATGCGGCGCGCTTCGCGATTGATCGTCGCATCATCCGGTGGGGTGGCCCCCATGGGGGCGTCGAACGGGGTATTGTCGGTCATCTTGTCCATGTCCTTGGCTTTGGGCAGCGCGCTGAGGGAGAGGCTGGGGATCGGCATCATTCGGGGCCGGATTCGGGGTCAGACGACTGAGCGAGGCCAAGCGCTTCGTCGATCAACGGATCGTCGCGCTTTTGCTCAAGCTTGCGGACCTGTCGCATGACCGTGGAGGGCGCGCAGCCCCCCTTTCGGGCCAGTTCACGGATCGTGTCTCCGCTTTCGGTATGTGCAAGATAGCGCTTCGCCTCTTGCGGCACCCATTTCGGAAGACGCCCCCCCTGGGCGCTCCCTTGGCTCATCGTCGGCTTCCCTGATTCCAGCATCGTACCCCCGGCAGTTCTGTTAATTGTTTCCATTAATGATACGGTTAAGACTTAGGGCACGGTTTTTGGTAGCTCGGAAATTTATCCACCGTTTATCCACGCTTTATCCCCAAATTTATCCCGAATCTTGCCTCAACCATGGGTTGCATTGGTTACCCAAAGGTTAATTGCGGCCTCGTTTGACCAGTATTGTTTCCTATTTCTAAACACTTGAGGAAAGGAGCGTTCGCAATTCGGAAACAATACGCAACACACGTTCAGGTTGTGCAAATGTGTCATCAATGCGTCGTCAATGTGGCGGCACACCACGTCACGCCAAAGCTTTCGTCCACATCCAACCGGACCGAAGCGCGGCAGACCACAACAGGAGATAAAACTCATGAATGATGTCACGACCCTGCTCAACGCTCTCCGTCGCCCCCGTCTTTTGATCCGGGCCGCGCGTTTTGGCCTGAACGACTACAACCGCAATCGTGACCTCAAGCGCGTGATGCGCACAAGCACCGCCCCCTCGCCCAGCCGTGCCCTGTCCGCGCTGATCGAGGAAGAGGCGAAAGTCGAAGAAACCCGCCGCTCGGGTGACGCAACCTATAACGTGAAACGCCACGTTGAGCTTTTGATCGCCCTGATGGGAGAGGCCCGCCTGATGCCCAGCGAACAACACGCCGCCTGAAATCCAGCCACCCTTTCAAAGCCCCCGGCGCCTCTGCACAGGCACAAGTCCAAAGTCCGGGGGCTTTTTCATGCCTTTTTGCCAGACAACCAGCCGGACAGACACAGGAAGGCGGGAATCCATCTTGCCTCAAAGCCCGCGCGCGCATAAAGGCAAGTCATGACCCAGACATCCCATGACCGCCTCCTCATCATCGACTTCGGCTCTCAGGTGACGCAGCTCATCGCGCGGCGTCTGCGCGAGTTGAATGTCTATTGCGAAATCCACCCCTATCAGAAGGTCACCGATGCCTCGCTGAAAGAGTTCGCCCCGAAAGCGATCATCTTTTCCGGCGGCCCGGATTCGGTGATGCGCGAAGGCTCGCCCCGTCCGCCGAAAGCGGCCTATGAGCTGGGCGTGCCTATTCTGGGCATTTGCTATGGCCAGCAGGTGATGATGCACGATCTGGGCGGTCGTGTTGAGGCGGGCGAACATGCCACCGCCGAATTCGGACGCGCCTATGTGACGCCGACCGACAAACACACCGATTTCTTCAACGGCTGGTTCATGGATCCGACGGGTAAGGAACAGGTTTGGATGTCTCACGGCGACCACGTCGCCGAGATCGCGCCGGGCTTTGACGTTTACGGCACCTCGCCGGGCGCGCCCTTCGCGATGACCGCTGACATTGAGCGCCGATTCTATGCCGTGCAATTCCACCCCGAAGTGCACCACACGCCGAACGGCGCAACGCTTTACGAGAACTTCGTGAAAATCGCAGGCTTCAAAGGCGACTGGACCATGGGTGCCTACCGCGAGGAAATGATCGCGAAAATCCGTGAACAGGTCGGCGACAAGAAAGTCATCTGCGGTCTTTCGGGCGGCGTCGACTCTTCGGTCACCGCGATCCTGCTGCACGAAGCCATCGGCGATCAACTGACCTGCGTCTTCGTGGATCACGGGTTGCTGCGTCTCAACGAGGCCGAGCAAGTCGTCACCATGTTCCGCGACAACTATAACCTGAACCTCATCGCCGCCGATGAATCGGATCTGTTCCTCGATGCGCTCGAAGGGGTCTCTGACCCGGAGGTCAAGCGCAAAACCATCGGCAAGCTCTTCATCGACGTGTTCCAGAAATACGCCAATGAGATCGAAGGCGCGGAATTCCTCGCTCAGGGCACGCTCTATCCCGATGTGATCGAGAGCGTCTCCTTCTCCGGCGGCCCGTCGGTGACGATCAAATCGCACCACAATGTCGGAGGCCTGCCCGAGAAAATGGGTCTCAAACTGGTCGAACCGCTGCGTGAGCTGTTCAAGGACGAGGTGCGCGCGCTGGGTCATGAGCTGGGCCTGCCTGCCTCCTTCATCGGGCGTCACCCCTTCCCCGGACCGGGTCTCGCGATCCGTTGCCCCGGCGAGATCACCCGCGATAAGCTCGAAATCCTGCGCAAGGCCGACGCCGTCTACATCGACCAGATTCGCAAGCACGGTCTCTACGACGACATTTGGCAGGCCTTCGCCGCCATCCTGCCGATGCGCACCGTGGGCGTGATGGGCGATGGGCGCACCTATGACTATGCGCTGGCGCTGCGGGCTGTGACCTCGGTCGATGGCATGACCGCGGACTATTACCCGTTCAGCCACGAATTCCTCTCTGAGACCTCCACCCGGATCATCAACGAGGTCAAAGGCGTGAACCGCGTGTTCTACGACTGCACGTCGAAACCGCCGGGAACGATCGAGCTGGAATAAGCTCCCACAAAAATGCAAAGGCGTTCTCCCCCGAGAGAGCGCCTTTTTCTTTGCCAAGCCAAGCCGCCCCTCGCTATGAGAAAGAACCGAGGAGGAGGATCCGGTGACCAAAATTCTTTTGACAGGGACCATGACCTGCGCGTCCGATGAGGTGGACCACGTTCTGGCGCTTTTGCCCGTGCACATCCGCCTGTCGCGTGCCGAACCCGGATGTTTGCAATTCGACCTCTGGCAGGATGAGGTGCGCCCCACCGAGTTTCACGTCATCGAAGTGTTTCGCGACGCCCGCGCTTTTGAGGCGCATCAGGACCGCACGCAAAGTTCCGATTGGTGGCGCGTGACTCATCACATGGCGCGTGATTTCAAAAAGAGCCCGGCATGAGCGCGCACCAAAGGTCCACAGACAGCCAGCCGCTCAAAGCCGCGCTTTGGATGAGCGGTGCACTTTTGGGGTTTTCCTCCATGGCCGTGGCCGGGCGCCAACTGGCCGGACACCTCGATACCTTTGAAATCCTGGGCTACCGCTCGCTCATTGGCTTGATGATCGTGTTGACCATCGCCGTGACCCAGGGCCGCCTGCGCGAGTGCCGCGCCTCTGCGATGCCTTTGCACATCGGCCGCAACCTCGGCCATTTTGCTGGCCAAAACCTCTGGCTTTACGCGCTGACCCTGATCCCCATGGCGCAGTTGTTCGCGTTGGAATTCTCCTACCCGATCCTCGTGGGCCTGGGCGCCACGATTTTTCTGGGGGAAAAGATGACGCCCACGCGCGCCTTCACATCTGCGCTGGGGTTTGCCGGCATCCTGATCGTCGCACGGCCCTTTGGCGCTGACGGGCTGTCCATCGGTATCTTTGCCGCCATGGCCTGTGCCTTTGGCTTTGCGGCCTCGGCTTTGTTCACCAAAAAGCTGACGCTGACGGCCCATGTCTCCGTGCTTGGCATCATGTTCTGGATGGTCACGCTTCAGCTTGGCTTCGGCTTTGTCTGCGCGCTGGCGGATGGCGACATGGCGCTGCCCCGTCTGATCGACCTGCCCTGGGTCACCGTGGTGGCGGTCGCGGGGCTTGGTGCGCATTTCTGTCTGACCACCGCGCTGTCGCTCGCACCCGCCTCCGTCGTCACGCCGATCGACTTTCTGCGCCTGCCGATCATCGCCGTCATCGGCATGATGTTCTATGGCGAAGGCCTCGATGGGCTGGTGTTCCTGGGCGCTGCGATCATCTTTTCCGCCAATTACATCAACATCTTGGCCGAGAACCGCCGGATTTCCGCCCGTTCCACCCCAAGTTGATGCACAAAAACCATGATCGCGTCGTTTTCATCATGACGTGGCGTCAGAATTGCTTGAAATTTTGTCGCAGCTTAGGCTGAGTGAACAATAAGAGCGGAAAGTCGCTCAACACGAACAACTTAGATCGAAGCGAGCCTCGGTGCTCGTCAGGGATGGAGATCATGAAAACAACAACACTTCTGGCCGCCTCACTCGCGGTCGGCTCTACCAGTGCATTTGCAGGCGGCATGGATCGCTCCGGCATGTCCATTGCCCCGCTTTTTGAAACGGGCAGCTATGTCGAGTTGAGCTTTGGCTCGGTGAACCCGGATGTCTCGGGCTATTTCCCGCACCCGCTCGCCGGCGATCTCCCGGCTGGTGATGTCACACCGTCTTTCAACATGATGGCAGGCGCCTACAAACGCGACCTGAGCGAAAAACTGTCTTTCGCCCTGATCATTGATCAGCCCTTTGGCGCAGATGTGGATTACGGCTCCGACAAACTCTATCCTGTTGCAGGCTCCACTGCCACAGTGGACACAACCGCTGTCACCGCGATCCTGCGGTACAAATTCGATGATCGTTTCTCGGTCTATGGTGGCCTGCGGAACCTGAGCTCCGAGGGGGAGGTGTCGCTCTATAATCAGGGTGTCAATTTCTACCAGATGGAGACCTCGTCCGAGAATGATTGGGGCTATCTCATCGGTGCAGCCTACGAGATTCCCGACATCGCATTGCGCGCCAGCCTGACCTACAATTCAGAAATCGACATCAACTTCACTGCTGATGAGCTGTCGCAACTCGGCGCCAACTCCTCAGACATGAAAGTGACTATGCCGCAATCGGTGAACTTCGATTTCCAGACCGGGATCGCGGCTGATACGCTTTTGATGTTCTCGGCGCGTTGGGCAGAATGGACCAAGACCACCATCGCCCCGGACGATTACGCAACACTCCTTGCCGCGATGGGCGCGACGGATACTGATCTCGTCAACCACAAAGACGATACAATTTCCTACAGCCTCGGTATCGGGCGTCGCTTCAACGACAAACTCTCCGGGTCGCTTTCCATCGGCTATGAAGCGGCAAACAACAAAGTGTCCGGCAACCTGTCGCCGACGGATGGTTATAAATCCATCACGGCGGGCCTGAAATATCAAATCACCGAACAGACTGCCATTGCAGGTGGTGTCAGCTACGCCTGGATCGGCGACACGACGACTTCGGTCGGCGGTCAGTTCGAAGACAACAGTGCCATCGGCGTCGGGCTGAAACTGTCGCATCACTTCTGATCCGACCAAACACATTTCTGAAAGGCCCCGCATCTCGTGGGGCCTTTTGCATTTCAAAGCCTCCATCAGAAACCGTGATGGGCTTTTGCACAATTTCCGGTTTGCCAGCCGAGGTCCCGCGCGCGATTTTGCCGTGAGTGACAAAAGGACCCTCTCGCATGGCCCCACAAAAAACCATCACCCCCGCCGCTTGGGCCGGATTGTTCACCATGGGGTTTCTCTGGGGCTGTTCCTTTCTGGCCGTCGCCATCCTGATCCGCGAGCTTCCGGTGTTCTGGATCGTCGCGGGCCGGGTCTCTATCGCGGCGCTGGTGCTTTGGAGCTATGTGCTGATCAAAGGCTTCCCCCTCCCCGCCCTCACCCGCTATCTCTGGCGTTTCATCCTTGTCGGCTGCCTGACCTCCGCCGTGCCCTTCCTGTTGATTTCATGGGCGCAGCATCACATCCCTTCAGGCCTCGCGGGCATCCTGAACGCCTCCACCGCGATCTTCGGCGTCTTGTTTGCGGCGCTCATCTTTGCCGATGAAAAACTGGGCCTGCGCAAGGGCACCGGCGTTCTTCTGGGCGTCATGGGCATCGTCACCATCATCGGCATCGAGGCGCTGCGGTCCTTTGATCTCACCTCTTTGGGCCAACTGGCGATGATCGGCGCGACCATGTGTTACGGCCTGTCGAACTGTGTCGGGCGCATCCTCTTGTCCGATCTGCGCCCCGAGGTTGCCGCCGCCGGCATGCTCACGGGCGCGTCGCTTTTTGCCCTGCCCGCAGCGCTTTTGACCTCCGGCCCGCCGCCCCTCGCGCTTATGCCCGAAACCTGGGGTGCGCTCTTGTACCTCGCCGTGATGTCCACCAGCCTCACCTACATCATCTATTACAAGGTGATCCAACTCGCAGGCGCCGGGAACACCTCGCTCACCACGCTCATCGTCGCCCCCGTCTCCATCGCCTTGGGCGCGCTCGTATTGGGCGAAAGCCTTTCGCTTCAGGCCTATCTGGGCTTCGGCCTCATCGCGCTTGGGCTTTTGGTGATCGACGGGCGGGTTTTGAGCCGCCTCAGGCGCCAAAACCCCGCATAACACTTGCGAGGCCGCGCGCGGCATGGCACCACCACCTGCAACCGACAGGGCGTGACCAACAGGAACAGACAGATGCAGTACGACACAGCGGCAGAGTGGCAGGGTGCGGCCCACAAACGCCTCATCCTTTTCGGCATGTCGGGTCTCGGGAAAACCGTGATCTCCAACATGCTGCGCGACACGGGCGCGTGGTATCACTACTCGATCGACTATCGCATCGGCACGCGGTATCTGGGCGAAGCCATTGACGACAATCTGAAAAAAGTCGCCATGCGCGAGCCGTTCCTGCGCGAACAATTCCTGTCGGACAGCATCTATATCAAGTCGAACATCACCTTCGACAACCTCGCGCCTGTCTCCTATTTCCTCGGCAAACCCGGATCAGAGGCGCAGGGCGGCATCCCAATGGCGGAATTTCAGCGCCGTCAGAGCCTGTTCGAAGAGGCTGAAAGAGCCGCTCTGATGGACACCAGCCATTTCATCAATCGTGCGCAAACGCTCTATGACTATCCGCATTTCGTCTGCGACACCGGGGGCTCGATCTGTGAATGGGTTGATCCCGAGGACGCCAATGACCCGATCCTGAGCGCGCTCTCTAAAAACGCGCTTCTCGTGTGGCTCAAAGGCTCTGAGGCCCACACCGAAGAGCTGATCCGTCGCTTTGACAAAGCCCCGAAACCGATGGCGTACCAGCCCGCGTTCCTGAGCGCGATCTGGGACGAATACCTCTCGGAAAAAGGCCTCACAGAGGATCAGGTCAACCCCGACGATTTCATCCGCTACACCTACGCCCGTGCCCTCAACCACCGCCAGCCGCGTTACGAGGCAATGGCGAAAAATTGGGGCATCACGCTGGATTACGAGGACGTCAAACGCATCACCGGCCCCGACGACTTCTCCGCCCTCATCGCCACCGCACTTGAGAAACCTGCGCTTGATAAACGCGCGACGCAGGCCTAAATTACCTTCCTGCCCTTAAAAGGATACCCTGAAATGCCCATCACCTTGCCCGAAAACCTTCCCGCCTATGACGTGCTCTCCGCCGAGGGCGTCATGGTCATGGGCGAAGGCCGGGCAAAGTCGCAGGAAATCCGTCCGCTCCGCATCGCTCTGCTCAATCTGATGCCGAAGAAAATCCAGACGGAGAACCAATTCGCCCGTCTGATCGGCGCGACGCCGCTGCAGATCGACTTTCAGCTGATCCGCATGAGCGAGCACCAGACCAAAAACACCGCAGCCGAACACATGGAGCAATTCTACCGGCCGTTTTCCGAGGTCAAAGCCTCCGGCGAGAAATTCGACGGGCTGATCATCACCGGCGCGCCGATCGAGCACCTGCCCTTCGAGGAGGTCACCTATTGGGATGAGCTCAAAGAGGTGTTTGAGTGGACCCAGAGCCATGTGTTTTCCACCTTCGGCGTCTGCTGGGGTGGCATGGCGATGATCAACTATTTCCACGGCGTGAAGAAATACGATCTGGACCATAAGGCCTTTGGTCTGTTCCTTCAGGAAAACCTGGCCCCCAGCTCGCCCTATCTGCGCGGCTTCTCCGACCTGTGCTATATCCCGGTGAGCCGTTGGACAGAGATGCGCCAGTCCGAGATTGATGCCGTCCCTAACCTTGTGCCGCTGTTGGGATCGGATGAAACCGGCCCCTGTCTGGTGCAGGACCCGGAGCATCGCGCGCTCTATATCTTCAACCATTTCGAATATGACACCGGAACTTTGTTCGAGGAATATCAAAGGGATGTGGATGCGGGCAAAGAGATCATCCTGCCGAAACACTATTTCCCGGATGACAACCCGTCGCTGCGACCGATGAACCGCTGGCGTAGCCACGCGCATCTGCTCTACGGCAACTGGATCAACGCGATCTATCAGGATACGCCCTATCGTTTGGAAGACATCGGGAGCTGATCGGTGGCACCGCGACCGGCTGGAGACCTCTTTGGGATGCCTGCGCGGCGCGGTCCTCTGCGCGCCATCAAGACACGACGACGGGGCGATTTGGTGAGTACCAGTTCCGGCGCACTGATCCATGTCGAGACCTATGGCAAGACAGACGCTCCCCCCGTGATCCTGATCCACGGCGCGTCCGGCTCGACCTATGACATGACCTTCCGCCTCGCCCCCGCTCTGGCGCAAGAGTTTTGCGTCTATGTCATAGACCGCCCCGGCTTTGGCCATAGCCCCCGGATGCAAGACGAAAGCCTCGCCGCCCAGGCCCGCGTCCTGCGCGAGGCCATCGAGACCCTCGACAGCCGCCCGCCCATCGTTCTTGGTCAGTCCTACGGTGGCGCCGTGGCGCTTGAATGGGCGCTGCAATCCGACGATCTGGCGGCTTTGGTTCTGGTCTCTTCTCCCTCGCATGACTGGGAAACCGGCCACCCACTGCTGCACCGCACGCTTGCGCGTCCCTATGTCGGCTGGTGGGCCTCCGAACTGATCAACGCCCTCGTGCCACCCGGCATCATTGCCAAACAATTGGCCGAGGTTTTCGCCCCTCAAGATGTCCCCGAGGGCTACGCCGATCACTTCCAGCCCCGCAACTCGATCTATCCGCCACGTCACCGTCAAAACGCCCGCCAACGCATTGCGTTGAAAGCCGAAATGGCCGCCATGGTGCCGCGCTACGCGGGGCTAACCCTGCCGATCGAGAGCCTGCATGGCACGGCGGACGTCATCGTCCCCGACCACATCCACGCCCTGCCCTTTGACGCCAAAGTGGCCTCAAATGTGCTCACGCGGCTGGACGGCATCGGCCATATGCCGCATCACGTGGCGACAGAGGCTGTGGTCAAGGCCGTGAGACGCGCCACGTCACGCAGCGGTGCACGTTGCAACCCGGCCTGAAAAACCCCATAGTGTTAAGGTGATTAACACGGAAAAAGCGATGCGCCATGACCGATAAATCCTCCGAGCTGCCTTTTGACGGCGCCATCTCCCGTTATTTCGAAAAAGACGCCCCCAAATCCATCCGCAAAGCGGTCGAGGACGGCAGCAAGAAAGAAATCCTCTCGCCCTCCTTTCCCTACGACGAGTGGATGAAAAAGGACGACTACAAGGACGCGTTGGAGCTTTTGCAGCGCGAGCTGGTCAAGATGCTCTCGGATGTACGCGAGACGGGCAAGCGCATCGTCGTGGTCTTCGAGGGCCGCGATGCGGCGGGCAAAGGCGGCACGATCAAACGCTTTCGCGAGAACCTGAACCCGCGCTCGGCTCGCGTGGTGGCGCTGTCGAAACCGACCGAACGCGAGGCCGGGCAATGGTATTTCCAGCGCTACATCGACCACCTGCCGACCAAGGGCGAAATCGTGCTCTTCGACCGCTCGTGGTACAACCGCGGCGTGGTGGAAAAGGTCTTTGGCTTTTGCTCCGACAAAGAGCGCGAAAAGTTCTTTCACCAGCTGCCCGAGTTCGAGGACATGCTGGTCTCAGAGGGCATTCAGCTTTTCAAGATCTGGCTCAACGTCGGCCGCGCCGAACAGCTCAAACGCTTTCTGGCCCGCGAACAGGACGTGCTGAAACAGTGGAAACTCTCGGCCATCGACGTCGAGGGTCTCAAACGCTGGGACGACTACACGGCGGCGATTTCCGAAACCATGGAACGCAGTCACAGCGAGATCGCACCCTGGACCGTGATCCGCTCGGACGACAAATACCGCGCGCGGCTCAATGCCATTCGCTCGGTCCTGTGTCAGATCGACTATAAGTGCAAAAACGCGGACAACATCGGCAAGATCGACGATAAAATCGTCGACGGGCCGAGCCTGTTGATCACCGGCGACGAGGATGAGTAAGCCCGCGAGGGTGAACAGGCATGAGTGAACAGGCATGAGCAAGCGCGGCTATCATCACGGCAATCTGCGTCAGGCGCTGATCGAAGCGGCGCTTGTGCTGATCGAGGAAAAGGGCCCGACGGGCTTCACCCTTTCCGAGGCCGCCAAGACCGCGGGCGTCACCCCCGCCGCCGTCTACCGCCATTTCGAGGGCCGCGAGGACCTGATCGCCGAGATCGCCCGGCAAGGTTTCGAGGTCTTCGCCGATCTTCTCGATTATGCCTATGACACAGGCCAACCCTCGGCCTTGGCGTCCTTTGAGGCGGTGGGGCGTGCCTATCTGGCCTTTGCTCGCCGCTACCCCGGCCATTACATCGCCATGTTCGAAAGCGGCATTTCGATGCAGCGCTCGCCTGAGTTATTTGCCGTGGCCGAGCGCGCCTTGGGCGTGTTGGAACGCGCCGCAACGCAATTGTCGGAACAAATTCCCGAAGGCAAACGCCCCCCGCCCCAGATGTTCGCGGCGCATATCTGGGCCATGGCGCATGGCGTGGTCGAGCTCTTTGCCCGTGGCACGCCCGGCGCGCGGGTGCCTTTCCCGCCCGAAGACCTTTTGGAAACCGGAATCGGCATATACTTGCGCGGATTGGGGTTGATCCCTCAAGACTAAAGCGTTTCTCAAGAAACTTGAAGCACTCAATTTTTGAGAAACGCAGCACTATCAATTCAGTGTGGCAACGTTTTCCGCTCAATCTGATTCAGATTAAACGAAAAACGCTTTAGTGAGGAGCGCCCATGCCAAATCAAATGCAGCCGCAAGAGAGCCATCTGACCCGTCGGAGCATGCTTTTGAGTGGTCTGGCCGCTGCCTGCCCTCTGCCAGCCCTGGCGGCAGGCAAGCCCGAGACCCAAAACTACGGCGCAGTGGATTTGGACATCTACCGTGCCGCAAGCCCACGTGGGGCGGTGATTTATGTCCATGGTGGATCGTGGCGCAGAGGGTCGCGCAAGGCGGTGGACGCGAAACCCGATTGGGTCACCAGCATGAGCCTCGATTTCGTCTCCATCGACTACCCGATGCTGCCGAAAACCCCCGTCACCGGCCAAATCAAAGCCGTGCGGCAAGCGATGGATTGGTGTTTTGCCAATGTCGCCAAGCCCGAACGCACGGTCGTCATGGGCCATTCGGCAGGTGCGCATTTGGTCGCCATGGCCGCCCTCACCGGATGGACGCCCATGCCGGCAGGCGTCATCGTCAATGACAGCGGCGCGGTCGATCTGATCACGCTCGCGCGCGCGCATCAGGGCCACCTGCCCTTTGGCACCGCGAGCGTGTTCAGAGACCGCACCCAATGGGGCGCGCTGTCACCCACCTACAATCTGGCCAAAAGCCTGCCGCCCCTTCTGGCGATCACCTCAGGGGCCCACGGGCACGCGACGGCGATGTCGAATTTCGTCACCAACGCGCGGGCGAATGGTGCGGATGCGACCCTGTTCGATGGCTCAGACTATCGCCACGCCGAGGTGAACCGGACGCTCGGCACCGGCAAAATCCCCGATCTGGAGCGCGCTATTACCGGGTTCGTGACGAAGGTGTTTCAACGCTGAGCGACACACCCAAGCCTTACCGGACCGGACAGACGCGCCTTTGATACCCCGCCAGACGCTGTCCAAAGGCCATCAAATCGTCTTGGGTTTTGAACTGTAGATCAAGTGTCGGGAAAACCGTGATCTGCCCCGACAAAAGCCGCGTGGGGTCTTCGGTTTTCGACAGATAGTTTCGCATCACAAGCGTGGAGACCGGCGGGTCGAGAGTGAGGACGGAGGTTGCAAAGCGATCGAAATCCGGCGCATCCGGATGAATTTCCGGTTCACCGCCCTCACTTGAAATGAGAACGAACCTGTTGAGCCAAAAGGTCAAAGTCTGATCCGGTTTGGCCAGCAGCTCTCGTACAGTTTCAAGGCTGAAGGCCTCTCGGTTCTCCGCCGCAATCGTTTCTTGCACCTCGCGCGCACCATTTTCGCCCAAGAGGGTCAGCGTCGTTTCTTTGCTGGAAAAGCTATCGGGCAAGAGCGCAATCACACGCATAGCCTCCCGCGCCATCTCCGGCGTGGCCCGACGCGGCGAGGCGCTATAGATCGCGCTGCCATCGGTCAGGCTTTGAATGCGCACATTTGTGAGGTCGTATTGCGACAGATCGAGGAGGCTCCGAATGATCCTGGCACTGTTGCGATCCGCATCCACACTCTCGTGCGAGAGAGTCAAGGTGCAGGATTCAAGCTCAATCTCATACCCCTCAAGCGCCGGGACATTCCGCAGCTGACGCGTGATCTGAAAGGTATCGCTCAGCGGCGTTTTGAACCAAAGGGTGCCTGCCGCACCTGCAATCATCGCCAATACAGCCAATAGACCGAAAGCCCGCCACATCCTGAAATCCCTTTTGAATGAAAACCTTATCAACAACACTTATATCTCTGACAACATCCATTGGGTCAACATGCCGCCTGATGGCGGGCCTCAAGCGCTCTGGTCGAAGACCACCAGCGCACCCGGGGACCAGCTCACACGAACCTGCGTGCCGACGCCCAGAACATCGCGGCCAAAGATGTTGCGCATCGAGATTCGCACCGGCTTTTCGACGCCCTCAAACCGCACGTCGTAATAGGTCATGTCGCCGTAATAGACGACCTCATCGACCACGGCGGGGGCTTCGCGGTGGGTTGCGCTTTGACCCTCATAGAGCAGCGTCAGGGTCTCGGGGCGGAAGCCCACGGTGGCCTCGCCCCCGTTGTCATTCTGGAGAGGGACGCCGGCCGGGCATTGCGCCTCGGTGATCTCGGTTTCCCCCAGCCCGGCAATCGTGGCGAGATAGGTCTCGCCCTCTTTGCGCACCGTCGCAGGCAGGAAATTCATCACCCCGATAAAATCCGCCACGCGTTTCGAATTGGGCTTGCGGTAAAGCACCTCCGGGTCGTCGCATTGCGCAATCTCGCCCTCGAACATCACCGCGATCCGGTCGGACATCACAAGCGCCTCTTCCTGATCGTGGGTCACGAGAATAAAGGTGATGCCCACCTCGCGTTGCAGCTTGATCAGCTCCACCTGCATCTGTTCGCGCATCTTGCGGTCGAGCGCGGAGAGCGGCTCGTCCAAGAGCAAAACCTTGGGTTTCAACACCAGCGCGCGGGCCAAGGCGACCCGCTGGCGTTGCCCGCCCGACAGGGCATGGGCCGCGCGGTGGCCGTAGCCTTTGAGACCGACCATCTCCAACGCGGCCTCGGCGGCCAGCGTCTTGTCCGTCTTCGACATCTTCGATTTGCGCAGCCCGAAGGCGACATTTTCGATCACCGAAAGATGCGGAAAAATCGCGTAAGACTGGAACACCATATTGGTCGGACGCTTGTTCGCAGGCACACCGCGCATGTCCCGGTCAGAGATCATCACAGCGCCGGTGTCATAATCCTCAAACCCCGCAATCGTGCGCAACAAGGTGGTCTTGCCACAGCCCGACGGCCCCAAAAGCGAAAAGAATTCGCCCTGTTTGATGTCGAGATTGATGCCCCGAAGCGCGTGATAGTCGCCATAGTGTTTATTGACGTTTTGCAGAGAGATCAGAGGTTTATCAGCAGTCATGTCAGCCATAGTCAAAGAAAGCCCCCGGTATCGTTGCCCGTGCGCTTGGCGCCCCGGCGGCGGAAAAATTCGGCGATTGTGATCAGGAGGATGGAGAGGACGACGAGGATCGTGCCCAAAGCCATCACCGCAGGCAGCAGTTTCGGGAACCGCAGCATGGAGAAGAGATAGACCGGAAGCGTCGGCTCGGCGCCGGTCAGGAAGAAGGCAATGATGAATTCGTCCATCGAGATGGTGAAGGAAATCAACAGCGCCGAAATGATCCCCGGCATCACCAGCGGCAGGGTCACGAGGCGGAAGGTCGAGGCGGGAGTCTCACCCAAATCGTAAGCCGCCTCTTCAAGCGAGGGATCCAATGCGGCGAAGGCCGATTGCAGGATCGCGATAGCAAAGGGCGTGCAAATCAACGTGTGCCCCGCGATCACCGACCATGCGCCGGTGTCGAACCCCATGCGCAGGATGACGATGAGCAAGGACACCGCCACGATGATCTCCGGCAGCACCAGAGGCAGCATGATGAAGCCCATGATGCCCTTTTGGCCGGGAAAGCTATAGCGGGACACGGCCATGGCGGCGAAGATGCCGAGAGTGGTCGCCAAAACGGCGGAGGTCACGGCGATCTTGAGCGAATTGAGCAAAGCGCCATGCATCTCGGAGAGGGTCAAAAGCTGGGTGAACCATTCGGTCGTGAAACTCTCCAACGGGAAAGCGATGATCGTCGAGCTGTTGAAGGCGAAGAGCGGCAACAGAAAGATCGGCGCGTAGAGAAAGATGAGGTAGAGGACGGCATAGGCCTTGAGCGATTTCATTTGCGCGCTCCTTTTTTACCACCTGCGGCGCGGTTGCCGAGGAGCAGAAAGGCCACGGCAATCACCGCGACGATCAGCATGGCCAACACCGCCAAAGTGGCCCCCAAAGGCGCGTTGTTGAGACGCAGGAATTGGGTCTGGATCATATTGGCGATCATCAAGCCCCCCGGTCCACCGACAAGGCGCGGCGTGACGTAATCGCCAATGGTCGGGATGAAGACGATCAACACGGCCGCGACCACACCGGGCGCAGCCAGAGGCAGGGTCACCCGCAGGAAGGTCATCGTCCGGCTCTCGCCCAGATCGCGGGAGGCTTCCAAGAGAGAGCGGTCGATTTTCTCCAAAGCGACAAAGATCGGCAGGATCGCAAAAGGCGCATAGGCATGGGCCAGCGTGATGATCACCGCGTTGACGTTGTAGAGGATGAAGGACAGAGGTTCTTCAATCAAACCAACGGCTTTCAGGCCGGAGTTGAGAACCCCGTTATAGCCAAGGATCACCTTCCAGAGGAACACACGGATCAGATAAGAGGTCCAGAACGGGATGGTGATGAGGAAAATCCAGAGCGATTTATGCTCCGGCTTGACCCCGAAGGACACGAAATAGGCAATCGGAAAGGCCAGCACCACGGTGATCAGCGTCACCAGACCCGAGACCATGAGAGAGCGCAGCATGAGCTGGCGATAGAGCGGATCGGTCAGCGCCTCTTTGTAATTCGCCAGCGTAAAAGCGGTGTCGAAATCGCGCACGCCGGTCTGGGTCCAGAACGAAATTACGAAAATCGCGATCAAGGGCACGGCCAAAAGCAACAGCGCATAGAGCGCCGTCGGGGACACCAAAAGCATCCCGATCCCCTGCTCTGTGCGGAAAAAACGACGTATCCTGTCGCTCGCAGCCATGCTGTTTCCTTCCAAATTTCCGAGCCAATCCCGGCCCTATCCCCTGTGTCTTGCTTCGATCCTGAAAAGATTTTGATCAAATTTGCAAGGGGTTTCCCAAGGGCCTCAAGACACGATGATCAAATTCAAGGCATGTGCCAATTGATCGATCACCAAACAGGCATATGCCGCATTGGCATACCACAGATCCGACGCATCAGGACGCCCCTTATCCTCGGAGACCGCCTCTGTCGACGCCAACGCACGCATGTAGGAGACATGCGTGAAAAGCCCGTCCGGCGCGCGCGATTGGCGCGGCTGGGGGAGGTATCTCACCCCGAGCGCCTGACACATGGCCTCCGCTTCTCTGTCATACCACTCCGACACGAAAGGGCCATCCCCGCGCGCGCGCAGGTCTGCACTGCCCACCGAAATGTCCGGCTCCGCCGCTGGGCGCGGCGCAGAGGCCAGGAAAACCGGCGCCTTGATGGAGGCCGTCTGAAACTTGCGGGCCAAATCATAGGTCCCGCTGCCGCCCAACGCCTCGCGCGTCATGGCACGCAGCATCGCGGTCGAGGCCAAGGGCTGTCCCGCCTCCAACGCTGTCATCGCATCTTCGACGGACGGCATGGCAAGGCTGGAAAGCTGTGAAAACATCTCGACCACAGGAAGGATCGAGGCCCCCGCCCCTGTCACGACAAAGGCGGCATACTCCGAGAGGGCAAAACTGTCCCGCCCGATCCAGGCCATCACACGCGCACGCAACTCTGCATCAGTGGAGGCGAACCGTCCCCCCTCACCATCCTCGACCACATCGAAACGCGACAGGCCATCGCCGGGCACACCGAAAACATCGACGCGCAGGTCAGGCCAGCGCAGGGCATTTTGCTCGGCGGCCAAAGCGAAAGCGGCGATATGTGCATCGCCCAGAACACAAACCCGCAACGTCATCGGCGCAAAGCCTCGAACAGAGCCTCTTGGCAGGGCGGCAGCTCAGAAGCCAAGTGGTGATTGTCTTCACCCGGCACCGCCTCGTGCGGCGCGGCCTTCTCCGCCCCATGCTCCACCTCATGCGCCGTCAGGAAAATCTCCATCACCCTGTCCACCATCTCCGGGCGCACCGCACGCAGGTTCGCCGCGAACGCCGCCTCTGGCGCCGCCCAGGTGGTGACAATTTCGTAGGAAGGAAAATAATCGACCGATTTATGTTGATCCGCCAGAGCCCCCGCGGCGGCCCGCAAAACGGATTTCGAATAGGTCGTCGCAGCCAGCACATGCGCTCCCGACGCCGTCCCGGTCAAGGGCACGGGCGACACCGTCAGCAACAGCCGCACCGATGCATTCATTCTGCGCAACAGTCGCAGTACCTTGGTGAGATCGGCCAGGATCTCGTCATAGGTGAAATTGTGAAAGACGTAGCGGTCAGGGTCATAGTCGCCCGCGATCACGCCGGGTGCCACGGCCAGCACGCGCCCGGTCTCTCGATCGATCCAGCCTTCGGTCAACCCCAGAGTAAAAACGAACACATCCGTCACCTGCGTCAAGGCCGCGACCTGGACAAGATGCTCGCGTCGCAGCTCTATGGCCTCTTCGCGTGTCGCGCAGCCCTCAGGTTCGACACCGGGACGCAGGGCATCGAACCACGCCCCGTCGCGTTGCAAAAAATGGCGCGCATCCACATGGAGCTCGAGCGCATCTTCCAACAGCTCACGCAGTTGCCGCGCCGTGTAGATATTGCCGTAGCGTGCTGAATAAAGCCCGTAACCAAACCGTTTGGCCAAAGCGTCGCTCATCCCCGCCGGCTTCGGTTCCGCATCCAGTACGGTCATGCCCGACTGTCGTAAAGCCCGCCCGATATGCTGCGCAAAACAGCTTCCGGCGGTGGCAACGGCCGTATCGGGCGCGATCCGAAAGGCCGGCGTATATATTTCCGGCCAAGTCTGGCGGTCTGTTTCAACCACCCCACTGCGCCAAAAGCCCTGCGGAGGCGTGTCTTCATAGGGATGGGTCACAATCGCACCGAACCAAGGAACATAGGGGCACTATGGCAACACGGCCCATCCCTGCCAAGGGCGCAAAGCCCTAAACCCAAATGAAAAAGCCGCCGCAAATTGCTTTGCGGCGACCTTTGAAAGCGGTTCCGGTGAAACTTAGCGTTTCGAGAACTGGAAGGACCGGCGAGCTTTACGCTTACCAAATTTCTTACGCTCGACGACGCGCGAGTCGCGGGTCAGGAAGCCAGCGGCTTTCAGAGCGGCGCGCAGTTCCGGGTTGTAGAGCTGCAGAGCTTTGGAGATGCCGTGTTTCACAGCACCGGCCTGACCGGAGAGGCCGCCGCCTTTGACGGTGGCAACCACGTCGAATTCACCTTCGACGCCAGCGATTTGAGCCGGTTGTTTCACGATCAGCTGAAGCACCGGACGGGCAAAATAGACAGACATGTCCTTGCCGTTGACGGTGACTTTGCCGGAGCCCGGCTTGATCCAAACGCGGGCGACAGCGTCTTTACGCTTGCCGGTGGCGTAGGAACGGCCAAGTTCGTCACGAACGGGTTCACGGGGCGCAGCGACTTCAACGACGGCTTCGCCACCGGCGACGGCGTTCAGCTCGTCGAGGGATTTGATTTCATCAGCCATGATTATGCGCTCCGGGTGTTTTTCTTGTTCATGGACTTCACGTCCAGAACTTCGGGGTTCTGAGCTTCATGCGGGTGCTCGGCACCGGCATAGACGCGCAGGTTGGTCATTTGCTGACGGGACAGTTTGCCGCCCGGCAGCATGCGCTGCACGGCTTTGGTCACGACGCGCTCGGGGTATTTGCCCTCAAGCAGCTCACCCATGGAGCGGGATTTGATGCCGCCCGGGTGGCCGGTGTGCCAGTAGAAACGCTCGTCGGTGCGCTTTTTGCCGGTCAGTTGCACTTTGTCGGCGTTGATCACGATGACATTGTCACCCATGTCCATGGACGGGGTGAAGGTGGCTTTGTGCTTGCCACGCAGACGCATGGCGACAATGGACGCGAGACGGCCCAGCACCACGCCTTCGGCGTCGATGATGATCCATTTCTTGTCGATGTCCGCCGGTGTTGCGGAAAAGGTTTTCATAGGTTCAGCCCTTATGGGATAGGAATTCGATTGAGCGTGTTCTAAGCATTTCGCGCGCCACGTCAAGCGGCGCATTTTTGAATTTACCTTTTGAAATCAAACATTTAAAAAATAGGTATTATTTTACCCCAAATTTTCGCCCCATCTGGCACCTTGCGCTGGGTCATAAACCGTCGAAACGACGTGGTCTATGCTAGAAATGACCAAAACCAATGACCGAACACAAGCGGACGCGCATATGCCTTCTTTATTCAGATACAAGGACTACCTCAAACAGATCGTCTACGGCGGCAATGACGGGATCGTCACGACATTCGCCATCGTCGCAGGCTTTGCAGGTGCCGACGCCAGCGGTGCGGGCCGGATCGGCGCTCTGGCGGTTCTGGTCTTTGGCATGGCCAATCTGTTGGCGGACGCCACCTCGATGGGGTTGGGCGAATTCCTCTCCGCCCGCGCCGCGCGCGATATGATCCGCCGCAAACGTGCCGATCTGGCCAAGAACCCCTCGGGACAGGTCAAGGCGCTCACCCGTCACCTTCAATCCCATGGGCTCTCGACCTTGGACGCCACCACCATGGCCTCACTGGCGGCCACCTCTCCCGGCCTGATCGCTGAAATGACCCTGTCACAGGTCGAAGGCCTTGAAGACCCCGGTCAAGGCAAACTCTGGCCACGTGCCCTGATCACCTTTCTGGCCTTCGTGACTTTCGGCGTCATCCCCCTCCTGCCCTATCTGCTCGGCGCGAATGCCGCGATACGCACCCTCGCCGCGACGGGGGCGACCGTTTCAGCCCTCGTCCTCTTGGGCCTTTTGCGCCATGTCGCGACCCGCACCAGCGCTTTGCGTGCCGTGGGAGAAACCGTCCTGGTCGGTGGGTTATGTGCACTTGTGGCCTATGGGGTAGGCATTTTCGTCGCTGGCTTCGGTTAAGGCCCTGACTTCAAGGCCAAAAAAGGTTGATGTAGCTTTCATTCATGCGCAGACTACAGTCGGCACATCGCCGGGAGTGTCATATATAGTATACAAATGTATACCACCCCTTCCCTCCCCTGTTGAAATAGGCTAAGACACATCCGACTCTCCACCTTCCTCCAAGGAGCGCACGCCTCATGTCCAAGATTAAAGTCGAAAACCCCATCGTCGAAATGGACGGTGATGAAATGACCCGCATCATGTGGGATTTCATCAAAAAGAAACTCATCCTGCCCTATCTCGACATCGACCTGCTCTATTACGATCTGGGCATCGAGAGCCGCGACGAGACCGAAGACCAGATCACCATTGATGCCGCCGAGAAGACCAAAGAGGTCGGCGTCGCCGTCAAATGCGCGACCATCACCCCCGATGAACAGCGCGTCGAGGAATTCGGCCTCAAGAAAATGTGGCGCTCCCCCAACGGCACGATCCGCAACATTCTTGGCGGCGTGGTGTTCCGCCAGCCGATCATCTGTAAAAACGTGCCGCGCCTCGTGCCCGGCTGGACCGATCCCATCGTGGTGGGCCGCCACGCATTCGGCGACCAATATAAAGCCACCGATTTCACCTTCCCCGGCAAAGGCCAGCTCACGATGAAATTCGAGGGCGAAGACGGCACGGTGATCGAGAAAGTCGTCTATGACGCGCCCTCCGCCGGTGTCTATCAGGCGATGTACAACCTCGACGACTCGATCCGCGATTTCGCCCGCGCCTCGCTGAACTACGGCCTCAGCCTCGGCTGGCCGGTGTATCTCTCGACCAAAAACACCATCCTCAAGGCCTATGACGGCCGCTTCAAAGACATCTTCCAGGAGGTGTTCGATGAGGAATTCGCCGAACAGTTCAAAAAGGCCGGCATCTGGTACGAACACCGCCTGATCGACGACATGGTCGCCTGTGCGATGAAATGGTCGGGTAAATTCGTCTGGGCCTGTAAGAACTACGATGGCGATGTGCAGTCCGACACGGTGGCACAGGGCTTTGGCTCGCTGGGTCTCATGACCTCGCAGCTCATGACCCCCGATGGCAAGATCGTCGAAGCCGAAGCCGCCCACGGCACCGTGACCCGTCACTATCGCCAGCACCAGGCGGGCGAAGCGACCTCGACCAACTCGATCGCCTCGATCTACGCCTGGACCGGCGGCCTCAAGCACCGCGCGAAACTCGACGGCAACGAACAGCTCATGCGTTTTGCCACGACGCTGGAAAAGACCATCGTCGACACGGTCGAAAGCGGCTTCATGACGAAAGACCTCGCGCTGCTCGTCGGGCCGGATCAGGCCTGGCTCACCACCATGGGCTTCCTCGAGAAAATCGACGAGAACCTGAACAAAGCTTTGGCGGGATAAGACCCCCAGTCCTTTCCGCCAAATATGGCCGGGGCCCGCACGCCCCGGCCTTTTTTTATGAGCTTTTTTATGGGCCTTTTCATTAGGGCAGCCAGCGCGAATACTCCCGCTCAGGAGGCGCCTCGGGTGGCAGACCCACGTCGCGCCGCAGATGCGGGCTCAGATGCGCAAGGCTGCGGGCGTGTTTTGCCTCCCGCCGCAGGTTGCGCCGCGCGGCAAAGGCCGCCTTTATGACGGGCCAAAAGCCGTGGTTTTCGATCAAAGGTTGCACGTGTTGCCGCACAGAGAGCGGCGAAGGAGGAAGAACATCCAACATGAGAAATGCCCGGCAAATGCCGGCCTTGTATAAGATTTTTTAGGATTATGGGCCGCGCCGCCTGTGATCTGGTGTGACACTCAAACACAGGTAAAAAACCGGCCCATCACGAAGACAGACACCGGCAGAGGCGCGTTTTCAGGAAAAAGATCTGTTAAGATCGACGAGCGTCAAAAGCTCCCTGACCACGTTGAACCCCAACCGCGCGAATTTCTCCGCGTCCGGCGTGTCCTCGAAGGGTGCGTTGCGTATAAACAGTCATGTCGCCCTCCATTGTGGCCAGTTTCAGTGGGCACATCCTGCCCGACGCCCGAATTTCAGGCAAAGGTTTTTTTCTGACCTCGGGGAAGCGTGTTCTTTTTGCCGCAATGCGCCCCCGGCCCTTGCGTGTCCGACCCCGCTTCGTCAGGTTAATGCTATACGCGCGCCCGAACCGAGGCGCCTCTCGAAATAGTCTTGAATAACTCTCAGGGACAGTTATGAAAAAACATCTTCTGACCGGCCTCTTCGCCCTCGCCGCCAGCCCCGCTCTTGCCCATCTGCCGCCCGAGCAGCACGGCTCTTTCATGGCAGGCGTGTCCCACCCGCTTTTCGGCCTCGATCACATCATCGCCATGGTCGCCGTCGGCATCTGGGCGCTTCAGATCGGCGGAAAAGCCGTCTGGGCCGTGCCCGCGGGCTTTGTCGGCGCCATGGCTCTGGGCTATTTCGGTGGTGTCACCGGCCTGTCCCTGCCTTTCGTTGAACCGATGATCCTCGCCTCCGCAATCCTGATCGGCCTCTTGGCCACCTTCGCCGTCAAACCGGCGCTCGCCGGCGGCGTCGCCATCGCGGCCCTGTTCGGCCTGTTCCACGGCCATGCTCATGGTGCCGAACTGGGCGCTGCCAATGCGCTCGGCTTCGGCATCGGCTTCGTGATTGCAACCGCAGCCCTTCACGCTGCGGGCATTCTGGCCGCTCAACTCATGGCCCGCGCGCTGCCCTATGGCCCGCGCATTTTGGGGGCCGTTGCGACGCTCATGGGGCTGTCGCTTTTGATCGGCTAAACCATGCCTTGTTAACCATAACTATCTGATTGCGCGGGCAAAAATCCGCGCAATTTTATTTGTTATATTGGCCTTAAGCCTCACATGCCTATGTTCTTTGCAAACGGAGAACAGAAGGTTTCCCGATCATGCAGATTTCCTCTGCCGCACAGCTTTGGGCGCAATCAACCCTGCGTCAGGACACGCAAGACCCGAAAACCGCCGCACAGGATGCAGGCGGTTCTTCTGTCGCAACGGATGCGCAGGGCCAGAAAAATGCCGCTCAAAACGACGCGCAGAACGCCGCCGCGACGCAAAACACCGCCGCGCGCACAACCATCCGGGGAGCCGCGGATGTCTTTGCCAAATACGACCTGACCAAGATCACGCCCACCCAAATCGACGCGCTCACCGCCGATCTCAAAACCGCGCGTTTTGACGATCTGGGCTTTGTCATGTCGCTCGAACGCCAAGGTGCCGCCTATCATGCGGAGATGGAGGCCTCCAGCAGCGTTTACGGCATCGACGACCAGGATTTCGACGCCGATGCGCCGGTCGACCTGATCGCCAAGACCCGCTCCGAACTTGCCTTGGCACAGCGCTACGGTCAGGATACCGAACGCCTCTCGACCCAGCTTTTCAAACTCGAAGAGGCGCAGATGAGCCGGGCCAGTGCGGCGCCCGCCCCCTCTTCCACACCGCAACTCGCCGAAACCTTGGTGCTGTTTCAGGCGCAAAGACTCTGGGTCGAATAGCGCTTCACGGCGCATTTGCCGTTCTTTTTAGCACGTGCGGGGAACGTCACATCCAGACAGCGATGGCGCTCACATTTCGCTGGACAGGTCAGCAAAGCTGTCCTAAATCTACCCTATGCCAGCCCCCATGCCGATCCCTCAACATGTCCAGAAACACAGCCTCCTCGAGGATGTGCAGGGCTTTTCCATCGCCCTGATCACCACCGCGATCGGGCTCACAATCATTGCGCAGCTTGGGTTCATCACCGGCCAGACCGCCGGCCTCGCCTTGGTGATTTCCTACCTGACGGGCTATTCGTTTTCCTGGGTCTTCTGGCTGATCAACATCCCCTTCTATGCCCTCGCATGGTTTCGCATGGGCAAGGAATTCAACATAAAATCAGCGATTTGCGTGACGATCCTCTCGATCCTCGTGGCGGTCATTCCCGACTGGATGACGTTTTCGCACCTCGATCCTCTCTTCGGCACCATCGCTTTCGGCATCCTCACGGGCTACGGACTTCTGGGCACGTTTCGGCACAAGGGCTCGCTGGGCGGTCTCGGGGTCGTCGCGCTTTATGCCCAAGACCGTTTCGGCATCCGCGCAGGCGTTGTGCAGCTCTGCTTTGACGCTGTGCTCTTTACCGTCGCCTTCTTCCTTTTCGAACCGAGCCGTGTCCTGTATTCGCTCTTGGGCGCGGTGATTTTGAACGGTGTGATCGCCTTCAATCACCGCCGCGATCGCTATATCGCCGACTGACACCACCGCCTGACCGAAGAGGACATCATGCCGACGGACGCACAAAAGCCCGAGAAACACACATGGTTCGAGGACCTTCAGGGCTACATCTTCGGCACTTCCATGTGTGCCTTTGCCCTTGTGATGCTGCGCTCACTGGGGCTGATCACCGGTCAGATGGCGGGCTTGGCCGTGTTGATTTCCTATGTCTCCGGCCTGCCCTTTGGCTGGGTGTTTTTTGCGGTGAACCTGCCGTTCTACTGGTTCGGCTACAAACGCATGGGCAAGGTGTTCGTGGTCAAGACCTTTATCAATGTCGCGCTGATCTCCGTGCTGTCCGAATGGTTCCCGAGCATGATCTCTTTCGAGGCGATCTCGCCCTTGTTCGGCGCGATCATGGTTGGCTTCATGACCGGCGCGGGCCTCATGGCGATCTTTCGCCACGGTGGCTCTCTGGGCGGCCTTGGCATCCTTGCGCTCTATCTTCAGGACGCAACCGGGGTCAAAGCGGGCTATGTCCAGCTGGCCTTTGACGCCTGCCTCTTTGCCATCGCCTTCTTTATCATGCCGCTTCCGCTGGTGGTCTACTCTTTGGTGGGGGCCGTGGTTGTCAACCTCGTGATCGCGATCAACCATCGCCGCGATCGTTATATCGCTATGTAAATTGAAAAGAGCCCGCCGATGCCGACCCAATACATCTTTCTCATCCTTGCGATCTGTTTCGAGGTGATCGGCACCACGGCCATGGCCGCGTCCCAGCAATTCACCAAGCTGATCCCCGTTTTGATCCTCGTCGTGTCCTACGGGCTGTCGTTCTACTTCCTGTCGCAAACGCTCAGGACCGTCCCGGTCGGCATCGCCTATGCGGTCTGGTCGGGGCTTGGGATTGTGCTGATTTCACTGATCGGGCTGGTGTTTTTGGGGCAAAAGCTCGACTTTCCGGCGATCCTCGGCATGTCGATGATCATCGCGGGTGTCCTGGTGATCCATCTGTTTTCGCAAACGGCCACACATTAAGGTCTCGGAAATATCTCAGGCGGGCCAAAGCCCGCCCGTTATGGCCTCTCGCGAATGCGGGCCGCACGTTCCGCAGAGTCCGGGTGCGTCGACATCCACTCCGGCGCAAGCCCGCCATAGCGGCGATCCAACTCGTCGAAGAACCCGGCCAAGGCCGCACCGTCATAACCCGCCGCCTCTGCCGTGCGGACTCCGATGTCATCCGCCACGCGCTCATGCGCCCGCGAATAGGCCAGCGACAGGACCACGCCGCCGTCGAGGATCAAATCCTCCAACACCGGCCCCACGTCGCCTGCCATCATGCCGATCAGCACATAGACCGACAGCGAGCGATAGAGCTGGCGCAGCGAATGGCGTTCGCTGATATGGGCCATCTCATGCCCAAGGACACCCGCGAGGATGTCTTCGTCTCCGAATTGCTCGACCAAAGCGTCGGTCACCACGATGGTGCCACCGGGCAGTGCGAAGGCATTGGGCCCCATCTCCTCGATGTCACGGAATTCAAGTCGGTAAGACCCGTAGGGGGCTTCCGGCGCGACGGCGCTCAGCGTGGCGAAAATCTCGCGAATTTCGGCTTGGCGCGCCTCGGAAAGAGCGCTCTCCTCGGCCATGGTGCGGTCGATCATCAGCATATTGCCGCGATCCATGCTTGTGACCAAAGGCGCAGGCGTGGCCAGGATCGCCAGCGCCACCAAGAGATCAAGCCCCCAGCGCCAGATCGCAATGGCGCCCAAGAGACAGGCCACAATCACAAGCGCCAAACGCGGATGCCAGCCTTCGAGCCCGGCAAGCCAGCCGTCTGAGGCAATCACGCCAAGCGCGCGCAGGCCGTCGCGGTCCGTCGTCTCAAACCGCATCCCATCGGCAAAGCTCAAAACATCGCGTCCGGCGGGGCCGGTTTCATGGTCGATGGGCGCGCCTCGGGTTAAAATCTCGCCCGCCGCATCGCACAGCAAAATCTCCACGCCATTGCGTTTCAACTCCGCCGCGATAAGGCGAGAGGTGCCGGGGGCATAGGCCTGCCCCCGAACCGATGTGTGGCTCTCCGCCATGGCTTAGATGGCCATGCCGAGGTCGATGCCCTCAATGTCGACATAGGCGTCCCCAATGGCTGAGGTCTTCTGAACCTCGCCACCGACGAACTCATCGAGCGAGCCGTTGGGCGCGACAAATGTGTTCGCGGCCAGATAGCGCGTCATGCGGATATGGGCGAGCGGGGTCAGAAGACCCAAGGAGACCACCACGAGGAAAGCGTTGGAGAAGGCCACCCAGAGAAGACCCGCAGGCGAAATGGTCGAACGGAACTTATGCCCGCCTTCCAACTCGGTGCCCGCAAAAACGGCATTGCGCAGGAAGGCCTGATAGATGAAGGCCATCGGCACAATCGCCACCAGAGCCACCACGTAGATCAGGCCGAAACGGATCATAACCCCCGGCGTCGGCTCGACGGTTTCCATTGCGAGCGCCGTGAACAGCTCGACCGCACCGAGCGCCCATAGGCCACCCCCGCCGATCACCAGCATCCACAGAACCGCCAGAACGAAGGCCTTGTAGAACGGGCCGATGGGGCTTTCGAAATGGAATTTCGCCGTGCCGAAGCGGTGATTGTTGGTGGTGTAGCTGTGCTGCGCGCGGATCACGAAAGGCAGCGTCAGATAGAGGGTGAACAGGGACAGCACCGGATAGAGGATCAGCGTGCGCAACGCGCCCCAATAGCTGCCCTCGAAATCAAAGCGCAGTCCCGACCAGGAGGTCATGCGGGCGCGGAAGCGGTAGGCTTTGTTGATCAGTGTCGGCACGTAAATCAAAACGCCGAGCCAGAGCAAAATCCCCAGCGGCGGCAGAACGGCCGTGACGATCTGCAACACCACGATGGCGGCGATCACGATCAGACGACCGATGAAAATCTGCTTGCCGGTGGCGTGGTAGTCGAAGCGACGGCCCTCGATCTCGGTATGTTGGTGGAAATATTTCAACCGGCGCACCTTGGCCCAGGCCGAATAAATGCCCAATGTGACGATGCTCAAAAGAAGATTGACGATCCACACGCCGAAATACTCGCGCGCGGTCCCGGAAAACACCACCGGGCGATACTCTTGGTCTTGCACTCTCATGTCCCTTATCGTTGAGATGATTTGTCGCGCGTCAAAATCGGATATTGCCCGCGTTTGCAAAGGGAAAATTCCCGGTTCATTTTCCCCCTATGCGGTCCGCGAAGAGCGGCGACGTCACACGCAACCGGGCCAAACCGCCTAAAACAGCCCAAATGCGGTTTTACATCTGGCTTTTTGTCCCGGACCGGGGTAGGCGCAAGCCAACTCATCTTCACCACGGAAACCCCTACCCTATGGATCTTCGCAATATTGCTATCATCGCCCACGTTGACCACGGCAAAACCACGCTCGTGGACGAGCTTCTGAAACAGTCGGGCACTTACCGCGAAAACCAGGCCACCACCGAACGCGCCATGGACTCCAACGATCTGGAGCGTGAGCGCGGCATCACCATTCTGGCGAAAGCCACCTCGGTCGAATGGAAAGGTCATCGCGTCAACATCGTCGACACGCCCGGCCACGCCGACTTTGGCGCGGAAGTCGAACGCATCCTCTCCATGGTGGACGGCGTTGTCCTTTTGGTGGACGCCGCCGAAGGTCCGATGCCGCAAACGAAATTCGTGACCTCGAAAGCGCTGGCTCTCGGCCTGCGCCCGATCGTGGTTTTGAATAAAGTCGACAAACCGGACGCCGAGCCCGACCGTGCGCTGGACGAGTGTTTCGACCTCTTCGCCTCACTGGATGCCAGCGACGATCAGCTCGACTTCCCGCATCTCTACGCCTCCGGTCGCTCCGGCTGGTGTGACGCAGAGCTTGACGGGGATCGCAAGAACCTCGACGCGCTGTTCAACCTGATCCTGAACCACGTGCCCGCCCCGAAACAGCTCAAGCACCAAGACGAGCCGTTCAAAATGCTCGCCACCACGCTGGGCGCGGACCCGTTCCTTGGTCGTCTTCTCACGGGCCGCGTCGAAACCGGCAAGATCAAAGCCGGAGCCACCGTGCAGGCTCTGACGCGCAATGGTCAGAAGATCGAACAATTCCAGGTCAAGAAAATCCAGGCCTTCCGTGGTCTCGCCATGGCCGAGATCGACGAAGCCATTGCAGGCGACATCGTCTCGCTTTCCGGCATGGCGAAAGCCACCGTGTCCGACACGATCTGTGCGCTCGAAGTCGATGAGCCCCTTGAAGCCCAGCCGATTGATCCGCCGACCATCACCGTAACCTTCGGCATCAACGACAGCCCCTTGGCCGGTCGCGAAGGCAAGAAGGTTCAATCCCGCGTGATCCGCGACCGTCTCATGAAAGAGGCGGAAACCAACGTCGCGATCAAGGTCAAGGACACCCCCGGCGGCGAGGCCTTTGAGGTCTCCGGCCGTGGCGAATTGCAGATGGGCGTTCTGATTGAAAACATGCGCCGCGAAGGGTTCGAACTGTCGATCTCCCGCCCGCAGGTGATCATGAAGGAAGAAGACGGCAAACGCATGGAGCCGGTCGAGGAAGTCACGGTCGATGTGGATGACGAATACTCCGGCGCCGTGATCGAGAAACTGACGGGGGCCCGCAAAGGGGACCTGACCGAGATGAAACAGCAGAACGGCAAAACGCGCATCATCGCGCATGTGCCGTCGCGCGGTCTCATCGGCTACCACGGCGAATTCCTCACCGACACCCGCGGCACCGGCGTTTTGAACCGCGTGTTCCACGGCTGGACCGCATACAAAGGCCCGATCCCGGGCCGTCGTCAGGGCGTTCTGATCTCCATGGAAGACGGTGAATCCGTGGCCTACGCGCTGTGGAACCTGGAAGAGCGCGGCAAGCTGTTCATCGGCGCTCAAGCCAAGGTCTACCAAGGTATGATCATCGGCGAGCATTCCCGCGACAACGATCTCGAAGTGAACCCGCTCAAAGGCAAAAAACTCACCAACGTGCGCGCCTCTGGCACGGACGACGCGGTGCGCCTGACGACTCCGGTGACGCTGTCTCTGGAAGAGGCAATTGCCTACATCAACGACGACGAGCTGGTCGAAGTGACGCCAGAGAGCATCCGCCTGCGCAAACGCTACCTCGACCCGCATGAGCGCAAGCGCAACGCCAAGGCGGCTCAGATCTAAATCGTCTGAGTATTTCAGGCACAAAGGAAACCAAAGGCTCGCCCTCACCGGCGGGCCTTTCGCTTTGGCGCGCAGAGTCTGTGCGGACCGCGGCATTCGGATTTTCTCCTGATTGCGCTATCTTGATTTCAAAGGAGACAAGCCATGCGTAAAATTCAAACTCAGGGCGTGCATCACATCACCATCACCGGCGCCGACCGCCAGTCGACCATCGACTTTTGGGAGGGTGTCTTGGGCATGCCGTTTGTGTTCGAGCAACCCAACCTCGACAAGCTCGAGGACGGCCATCTCTATTTCGATCCGGGCGACGGGCGGTTGATCACGGTGTTCACCTCCGAGGAGCGCAAACCGGGACGGCACCGGATCGACCAAGGACCGGGGTCTCTGCATCATCTGGCGTTCAATGTCTCGAAAGTCACCTTCGATCAGGTGGTGGACCGGCTCGACGCGCGGGGGGTGAAGCATTCGGGCATCAAGGATCGCGGGTTCATGGACAGCATCTATTTCCGCGAGCCGAACGGGATGTTGATCGAGCTGGCGTCCTACCGGTTCGAGCCACCTTTGGGCTATACCCACACCGACGTGCTGCACCGCGCGCATCTGATCCGTGTGGCGGCAGGCGATGATCATATAGATACGGTGCATCTTGCCGATGCCATCGAGGAGCTGGTGCGGGAGGGCACGAAGACGCTCTCGACTGATCGCGCCCCGAAAAATCCCTTTGAGACATGAAAAACGGCGCGGGAAATTCCCGCGCCGTTCTCACATCATATAAGAGCTCTCACTCTTCCGTTTCGACCACCAAAAGCTCCCGCTCGGAGGCACCTTTGGCGTGGCTCAGCGCCTCTTGGTATTCCGGCGAGTGATAGCAGGCGACAGCGGCCTCGACCGTGTCGAATTTTGCCACCACATTGCGCGGACGCTCCTTACCCTCAAGCTGAACATAGCGTGCTGCACGGGCAATGAACTTGCCGCCGTTTTTGGCAATCGCAGGACCGGCCAGTTTGGCGTATTTGCCGTAGGCCTCCTCGTCGGTGACAGTCACATGGGCAATCCAAAGTGCGGGCATGATTTATCCTTTCAACAGGGTTTCTGCGGCTTCAATTGCGGCGTCAGCACCAGCGAAGTCCTTGCCCCCGCCCTGCGCCATATCGGGACGGCCACCGCCGCCTTTGCCGCCGACCGCAGGCACGGCTGCTTTGAGCACGTCCACGGCAGAGACTTTGCCGGTCAGATCGTCGGTCACACCACAGGCCACGGCAACCTTGCCGTCCTCTTCGGCGATCAACAGGATCACACCGGAGCCGAGGTTGGTCTTGTGGGCGTCGATGAGCCCGCGCAGGTCCTTGCCGGACACGCCGGACATCGCCTGAGCCAGGAAAGGGATGCCGTTCACATCCTTGGCCTCGGCACCGCCTTTGGCGCCGCCGCCCATGCCACCACCAAGTGCGATCTGTTGCTTGAGGTTGGCGACTTCCTGTTCGAGGCGCTTGCGCTCGTCCGACAGGGATTTCACACGCTCCACAACCTCGGAGACCGGGGTTTTCAACAGCGCCGCGATCTCACCTGCACGGTGTGCCTCGGTCTCAAGATGCGCCAAAGCCGCCTGCCCGGTGAGAGCCTCGATCCGACGCACACCGGCCGACGATGCACTGTCGCCCAGGATCACACAAAGGCCGATGTCGCCCGTGCGTTTGACGTGGGTGCCACCGCAAAGCTCGATGGAATAGGTCTTGCCATCGGTGCCTTTGCCGGTGTCAGCCGTGCCCATGGAGACCACGCGGACCTCTTCGCCATATTTCTCGCCAAAGAGCGCCTGCGCACCCAAAGCACGCGCGTCATCAGGCGTCATGATCCGGGTTTCGACGCCCGTGTTCTGGCGGATGTAGAGGTTGATGTCGGATTCGACCTTGGCGATTTCCTCAGCGCTCAGGGCCTTCGCGTGCGAAAAGTCGAACCGCAGACGATCCGGCGCGTTCAGCGACCCGCGCTGAGCAACGTGATCGCCCAGAGCCTCGCGCAGCGCCTCGTGCAACAGGTGCGTCGCGGAGTGGTTGGCGCGGATGGCCGCACGGCGGGCGTGATCGACCTCAAGAGCGGCCGGTGCGCCGACTTTGATCTCGCCAGACTCGATGGTGGCGAAATGGATAAAGACGCCCGCGACCTTTTTCGTGTCGGTCACCTTGGCGATGGATTTTTCCACGCGGATCACGCCAGTGTCGCCGACCTGACCGCCAGATTCGCCATAAAACGGCGTCTGGTTGACCACGATCTGCACCGTGTCGCCCTCTTTGACGCTGTCCACGCGCGCGCCGTCTTTGACCAGCGCAACGATCTCGCCCTCGGCCTTCTCAGTGTCGTAGCCCAAGAATTCCGTGGTGCCTTTGTCTTCCGCGATGTCGTACCAGACGGTCGCATCCGCGGCCTCGCCAGAGCCAGCCCAAGCGGCACGTGCCTTGGCTTTTTGTTCGGCCATGGCAGTATCGAAGCCGGAGGTGTCAACCTCGACGCCTTTTTCGCGCAGTGCGTCCTGGGTCAGGTCGAGCGGGAAACCGTAGGTGTCATACAGTTTGAACGCTGCCTCGCCCGGAAGCTTTTCACCCTCCGGCAGGTCCACAAGTTCGTCTTCCAACAGTTTCAACCCGCGATCCAGCGTCTGGATGAACCGGGTTTCTTCGAGCTTCAGCGTCTCTTCGATCATCGCCTGACCGATGCGCAGCTCTGGGTAGGCATCCCCCATCTGGCGCACCAGTTCCGGCACGAGCTTGTGCATGATCGGATCTTTCGCACCCAGAAGATGTGCATGACGCATGGCGCGACGCATGATGCGGCGGAGCACATAGCCCCGGCCCTCATTCGACGGCATCACGCCGTCGGCGATGAGGAAAGAGGTCGAGCGCAGGTGATCCGCGATCACCCGGTGGTGGACGTTCTTGTCGCCATAGGGATCGACAGAGGTCGCATGCGCCGAGGCCTCGATCAGCGCCTTCATCATGTCGGTGTCGTAGTTGTCGTGCGAGCCCTGCAAAAGCGCCGAAATGCGCTCAAGCCCCATGCCGGTGTCGATCGACTGCATGTCGAGATCGGTCATGCTGCCGTCAGCGAAGCGCTCGTTCTGCATGAACACGAGGTTCCAGATCTCGATAAAGCGATCCCCGTCCTCTTCCGGGCTGCCCGGAGGGCCGCCCCAGATGTGATCGCCGTGATCATAGAAAATCTCGGTGCAGGGACCACAAGGCCCGGTGTCGCCCATCTGCCAGAAGTTGTCCGAGGTGGCGATGCGAATGATCCGATCTTCCGGCACGCCGACCTTTTTCCAGATCTCGAACGCCTCGTCATCGGTGTGATAGACGGTGGTGTAGAGCTTGTCCTTCGGGATGTCGAAGTCCTTTGTGATCAGCTCCCAGGCAAAGGGGATCGCCTCATGTTTGAAGTAATCGCCAAAGGAAAAGTTGCCGAGCATCTCAAAGAACGTGTGGTGCCGCGCCGTGTAGCCGACGTTGTCCAAATCGTTGTGTTTGCCGCCCGCGCGCACACATTTTTGCGCCGTGGTGGCCCGCACGTAATCGCGTTTTTCCAGCCCGGTGAAGCAGTTCTTGAACTGCACCATTCCGGAGTTGGTGAACATCAGGGTCGGGTCGTTGCGCGGCACCAGCGGCGAGCTGTCCACGACGGTGTGACCGTTGCGTTCAAAATAGTTGAGAAAGGTAGAGCGGATGTCGTTCACGCTGGGCATATGGGGCGCGTCCTTGCGGGTTTTCTTGGCATTCAAGCCGGTTTACCGTTCTCATGCGAGGCTGTCCATAACGCGCGACAGCAAAAAGGGCCGAAACGCGTCGGCCCTTTGCTTTAATATCTGACTGTCGAGGTGATCTCACTCGTCGTCGAGCAGATCGTCCTTCTCGAAATCATCGCCGAGATCGAAATCAAGACCATGCGCCGCACGGATTTTATCCTCAATCTCAAGCGCGACCTGCGGGTTGTCCTTGAGGTAGCGTTTCGCATTCTCACGGCCCTGCCCCACACGCTCGTCGCCGTAGGAGAACCAGGCGCCGGATTTGTCCACGACACCGGCCTTGACGCCGAGGTCCAAAAGCTCGCCGGTTTTCGAGATGCCTTCGCCATACATGATGTCGAATTCCACCTGTTTGAACGGCGGCGCCACCTTGTTTTTAACGACTTTCACGCGGGTCTCGGACCCGACCACCTCGTCACGGTCCTTGATCGCACCGATGCGGCGGATGTCGAGACGCACGGAGGAGTAGAATTTCAGCGCATTGCCGCCGGTGGTGGTTTCGGGAGACCCGAACATCACACCGATTTTCATGCGGATCTGGTTGATGAAGATCACGGTGCATTTCGAGCGGCTGATCGAGCCGGTCAGCTTGCGCATCGCCTGAGACATCAGACGGGCCTGCACACCGACGGAGCTGTCGCCCATGTCGCCTTCAAGTTCGGATTTCGGCGTCAGCGCCGCCACCGAGTCGACCACCACAAGGCTCACAGCCCCGGAACGCACCAAAGTGTCCACGATTTCAAGCGCTTGCTCGCCGGTGTCCGGCTGGGAAATCAGCAACTCATCGAGATCGACGCCGAGTTTTTTGGCATAGATCGGGTCAAGCGCGTGCTCAGCGTCCACAAAGGCACAAACGCCGCCTTTTTTCTGTTCTTCGGCCACACAATGGAGCGTCAGCGTGGTTTTACCCGACGATTCCGGGCCGTAAATCTCGACGATACGCCCCTTCGGGATGCCACCGATGCCAAGCGCGATGTCGAGACCCAGAGAACCCGTCGAAGTTGCTTCGATCTCCTGCACCGGGTTGTCGGCGCCCAGTTTCATGATCGAGCCTTTGCCAAATTGCCGCTCGATCTGGGCCAGCGCGCTGTCGAGCGCCTTCTGCTTGTCCCCGTTCTGTTTACCGTCGTTCTTTGCCATATCTTTGGTCGCCGTTGCCATCTGTTTAATTCCTTATTTCACACCCGTTCCAAAGCGTCCATCACGCAATCTCTGGCGCATTTGGGGCGGGGTCCTATTCGGAGCTCGTGTTCGCCTCTTGTTCTCATTGATCTTTATGAGCACAAAAAGAGAACATTTCAACTTAAATTTACGAAAATCACTGTGAAACAAGATTGGTTAACGAGAGGTTGCGAAAAATCGGCAAGGCAAAATAATTTTTGCGACTGACGCAGTTCCCCTCAATGAAACTGCGCCTGCACCGTCGCGGTCAGTTCGGACAAAGAGAAGGGTTTTGGCAGGAAGGTCGAATTCGGAATGCGTGATTGCTGTTCAGAGAAATGATCCTCCGCATAGCCCGAGACGAAGACCACTTTGACGCCAGGCCGATGTTTGAGCGCCTCGGACACCCAGCTCGGCCCATCCATCCCCGGCATGATCACGTCGGAGACGAAAACGTCGATATGAAGGCTCTCGTCTTCCAGCGTCTCCAAAGCCTCCTCGGCATTCTCAGCCTCAATCACCGTATAGCCCCGCAGGCGCAGCGCGCGGGAGGCAAAGGCCCGCACGGGCGCTTCGTCCTCGACCAGAAGGATCACGCCGGAGCCGCGTTCCGCCTGGGTCGTGACATCGGGCAAGGGCTTGTTCGCGGCCTCGACCACCGCTTCGGCCCGCGCCGTATGGGCCGGGAGATAGATGGTAAAGGCGGTGCCTGCCCCCACCACGCTGTCGACGAAAATGAACCCGCCCGTCTGTTTGATAATCCCGTAGGCGGTCGACAGACCAAGCCCCGTTCCCTCGCCCGTGCGTTTGGTGGTGTAGAACGGCTCGAACACTTTCTGAAGCCGTTCGGGCGGAATGCCGACACCCTGATCCGACACGGTCACCATAACATATTCTCCCGCCGGAAGCGTCGCGCGGTCGCGGGTAAACCCTTCACGCAACACCTCGTTGCGGGTTTCGACCTTGATCTCTCCCCCCGCAGGCATCGCGTCGCGGGCGTTCACCACAAGATTCATGATCACCTGCTCCAACTGGCGTTTATCGACCCGGATCGGCAAAAGCCCGGCGTCATGGTTGAGCGTCAGGGTGACTTTTTCGCCCACGAGACGGTTCAGCAAATGGGTCAGATCGGACAGCGTATCACGCAGGTCGATGACCTCGGGCTTGAGTGTTTGTTTGCGGGAGAATGCCAAGAGCTGGCCAACCAAAGAGGCCGCCCGGTTGGCGTTTTGATGGATTTGAACAAGATCGCTGTAATCCGGGTCCGACTTGTCATGACGCAACAACAACAGGTCGCAATGCCCTGAAATTGCAGTCAAAAGATTGTTGAAATCATGCGCCACACCGCCCGCGAGCTGACCGATTGCCTGCATTTTCTGGCTCTGCACGAATTGCGCCTCAAGCGATTTCAACTCGGTCGCATCTGAGAGCACCGCAATCAGTTCGATCTCCCCATTCTGACCTTCGACCCGATTGAGGGTGATTTGCAGGAAGGTGTCATTTTGCGGCCGCGAGGCGCGTACAAACTCGGGCTTGCGCGCCCGCCCCATCGCCACATCGGTGACCCAATCCTGTACCGGACGCCCCAGCCCCTCGACCAGGTCACCAAGACTCAGCCGATCATGCGACGGGATCGTCAAAAGTTCGCGCGAATGACGGTTCGATTGCAAAATCCGCCCATCGACCGCCACTTTCAAAAGTGCCACGGGCAGCGCGTCAAAGGCATCCCATTCGCCGACATTGGGTGTGGTTTCTGGCAGGAAATACAATTCTTTACGCCCCGACTCCCCGCTCTCGAACTGAGCCACGCGGGCATATATCCGCCCCTCGACGCTGGCCAGAACATGCACATCCCCGGAGCGGATCGGCAGATCCGTGATCATCCGATCCAGGGCTTTTTCACGATGCCCGATCAGTCGACGCAGAGGCTCGTTCATGTAAAGGATGGTGTTATTCTTGCTCAGGGTCAGCATCGGCAGTGAAATGGCATCGCCATCAAGCGCGCTGCCACGCTCCGCCATATCTTCGAGACGCCACAAGAAGCCGTCCTCGCCGATCAAATGCACCGCAAGACGCATGTGACCGTGGCGCATCACCACGTCTTCGCGCGCGGCTCCTTTGGCCAGCGCCCGCGATTGCAAGCGGCTGAGCGTGGCCGCAGGCGCCGCGAAGAGGTCTTCAAGCGCGCCCAAAAGCGTCTCGCCGCCACGACCACCGAAACGCGCCACAGCGGCCCGGTTTTCATACCCGATCACGCCGTTCAAATCCGTTGTGAAAGACGGGGCTGCATCATTGGCGACAAAGGCGGAAAGCGCGGCATAAAGCCTGCGCCGCATCTGTTTCTGACGGTAGCTGAGCACAGTGACAAGAAACGCCGCCCAAAGCAGCACAGCCCCCGCCGCAAAGGCCAAAACGCCAAGACGCGGCCAAGGAATCACCAAAGCACTTGCGCATAAAGCGGCGCCCCCCAGGGCAATCGCCAAACTATAGGGTGCCAGCCGTCCGGCCTGTTTTGACAGTGGGCCTGCGGTCATCGTGGTGTACAAACGTCCCCCCTGACTATGCGTCTGTCCTGCCGTTGCAATCCGGCATGGCTCATAATTGGCCCGACCCAGCCGTCGGGAAAATGTCTTATCGAACTCTAAAGAATCCGTGCGTTCAGACCGAGTGTGGAAGCGGTTTGGTTAACGCGCTTTTAATGCCCGGTCCGTTTCACGATAAAACGTGAAGAACTATCGGTAAAGTTGTATTGTTAACTTATTCTTCCCGTTTCCATAGTGGAAACAGTCTCAGGCATTGCGGCGCAGAACCGCATAAAAGAACCCGTCACCGCCCTCAAGCGGACTTATAAGTCGCTGTTTTTCCATGAAAAAATCAGAATTTCGAGCAAGGAAGGCCGAAACCTGCCCGACATTTTCCGCCTCAAAGAGCGAACAGGTCGCATAGGCGAGGCATCCACCGGGACGCACCAAAGGCGCAACCTCATCGAGAATATCGGATTGGATCGCGCCCAAATGCGCGAGCCGCGTGGACGTCAGCGCCCATTTGCCTTGCGGACTGCGGGAAAAGGCGCCAGAGCCGGAACAAGGCACATCGCAGAGCACCAGATCGTAACTTGACGCCAACTCCGCCTTGCGCGCCGTGGTGATCTTGAGCCCTGCGCGCCCGGCCCGCGCCGCGATGTCCTGCATCCGCGCCGGATCGACATCATGGGCGGTCAGAGTGAGCTTGGCCTGCGCGCCCATGGCGAGAGACTTGCCGCCGCCGCCCGCGCAATAATCCAGCACCGACATGCCGTCTTCGAGCGGCAGCGCGTCGATGATCGCCTGAGACCCCGCATCCTGAAGCTCGACAAGGCCCGTCAGATAGGCTTGTGAGCGCGCTACGGCGCGGGCCCCTTTGGTGACCCTCAAGGCCGTTTCCGAAAGCGGATGCGGCAGCGCCTCGATGCCGTCATTGGCGAGATGCTCCAACGCATGGCCCAGCGTCGATTTCGCGGCATTGACCCTGAGAAAAACTTCCGAGCGCTGACGCATCCCCGACAGCACTGCCTCCATCGTATCGCCAAGCGTTTCCTTATACAGCGACAAAAGCCAGTCCGGGCAATCGAGGCGCACACCCTGTGGCGCATTGTCCAAATCGGGAGCCGCCGCGCGTTCCTCGTCGGTCAAAGGACGCGGCGCAAAGCGGTCGGTGCAAAACAGCGTGTCAGGGTCAGTGCCTGCGGCCCGCAACGCGCCGATCATCACCTGCCGCCCCGAAGGCCGCCCCTCGCCCGCCCCGCCAAGCCAGCCGTAAGAGCGCAGGCAGCGGATCGCATCGAAGACGAGATCGCGGATCGCAGCGCGGTCTTTCGAGCCCGCGAAGCGATGCCCGCGCGCCCAGGTGGTCAAAACGCGTTCAGCATTCTCGCCGATCAGCACATCGTCGAGAATCTCTATGGCGGCGGAAAGGCGGGCGGCGGGTGTCATGGGTTCAGCAAAAACAGGGTCTGGTGCAAAAAGCAACGGCGACCGAAGGCCGCCGTCGTTGTTTCTTTGAGACGGGTCGGCTCAGCCGATCCGGTAGTTCGGGCTTTCGCGGGTGATCTGCACGTCGTGGACGTGAGATTCCTTGAGGCCCGCGCCGGTGATCTTGGTGAAGTTACAATTCGTGTTCATCTCCGCGACGGTAGCGCAACCGGTGTAGCCCATGGCAGCGCGCAAGCCACCGACCATCTGGTGCAACACGGTGCCGACGGGGCCTTTGTAGGGCACCTGACCCTCGATGCCCTCGGGCACGAGCTTGTCGGAGGCGGCATCTTTTTGGAAATAGCGATCCGCCGAGCCGCGCGCCATGGCGCCCAGGGACCCCATGCCACGGTAGGATTTGAACGACCGGCCCTGGTAGAGGATCACCTCGCCCGGAGACTCATCCGTGCCCGCAATCATCGAGCCGACCATGGCAACAGAGGCACCTGCCGCAATGGCTTTGGCGAAATCGCCGGAGAATTTGATGCCGCCATCGGCAATCACAGGCACGTCGCCTGCGGCCTTGGAACAATCCATGATCGCGGTGAGTTGCGGCACGCCGACGCCCGCGACCATGCGGGTGGTGCAGATCGAGCCCGGGCCGATGCCGACCTTGACCGCATCCGCGCCCGCACCGATGAGGGCTTTGGTGGCCTCGCCTGTGGCGACGTTGCCCGCGATGATCTGGACCTTGTCGCCGAATTCCTTTTTGGCGCGCGCCACGGCGTCCACAACGCCTTGGGAATGGCCATGCGCCGTGTCGATGACGATGATGTCGACGCCTGCGTCCACCAAAGCGGCGGAGCGCTCAAAGCCCGCGTCGCCCACGGAGGTGGCGGCAGCCACGCGCAGACGGCCGAGGCTGTCTTTACAGGCCGAGGGGTTCAGCACGGCTTGTTCGGTGTCTTTGAGGGTCAAAAGCCCGGTCAGGTGGCCTTTGGCATCCGTCACGAGCAGTTTCTCGATCCGGCGGGCTTTCATCAGGGAGATTGCCTCGTCGCGATCTGCGGGCTCTTGCAGAATGGCGAGATCGGTCGAGGTCATCACCTGAGACACCGGCGTGTCGTCGGAAGTGGCAAAGCGCATGTCGCGGTTGGTGACGATGCCGACCACGCGGCGTTTTTCGTCAATGACCGGGAAGCCGGTGAAATTATACTGGGCACAAAGCGCCTTGGCATCCGCGATGGTCTGGTTCGCGGTGAGCGTCACCGGGTTGTAGACGATGCCGCTCTCAAAGCGTTTGACGCGACGGACCTCGATGGATTGCTTTTCCACGTCGAGGTTCTTGTGGATCACCCCCACGCCGCCGGCCTGCGCCATGGCGATGGCCATGCGGGCCTCCGTCACGGTGTCCATCGCAGAGGACATCAGGGGGATGTTCAGCTGAATGGCCTTCGTCACAAAGGTCTTGGTGTCCGCCGTTGACGGCAGCACGGAAGATGCAGCCGGAACAAGCAATACGTCATCGAAGGTAAGCGCCTCGCGAATCTCCATCAGGTCTCTCCATGGGGGATACGGTTTGGCACGTCCCTATTGCATGGATGTGCCACAATGGAAAGGGTGTTTTGTGTGTTTCACCCAGATGTCACGCAAGATTTAGGGCCGCCCTCCCGAGAAAGGCGACCCTTTTTGAGTATTTTGGGCAGCAAAGGAAACGACAAAAAAGCGTTAAAGCGTTTTTCGTTTAATCTGAATCAGATTGAGCGAAAAACGTTGCGACACTGAATTGATCTTGCTGCGTTTTTCAAAAATTGAGTGCCTCAAGTTTTTTGAAAAACGCTTTAGACCACAGCTGCGTTGGTGGCTTTGGCCAGTTTTCCCTTGGTCCAGAGCTGCATGACCTTGGACGCGATATAGACGACCGCCAGCGTGGCCGCGACGAGTTCCAGCCCCCCCAAGAGGCGAAACGGCATCGGTTGCAGCGTGGCCGCGGCGAACATCAGGTTGGCGAAGGCCGCGAGCGGAAAGGTAAAGGCGCCCCAAAGCGCAGAGAAGTCGGCTTTGGTCAGGTAGCGCAGCCCCGCGAGATAAACGATCAGCGCGGTCACGCCGATCCAGGCGAAGGCCAGCGCAAGCGTCGTGTAGCCCAATAGCGTGGCATTGATGCCGAAAAGCGCAACGGGGGCCACATGGATCGCCAGAAGCGGGCGCAGCGGCGGCGGCACATCGGATTTGGCGAATTGCATCGCAGAGATGATCCAGACGGCGGCGGCAATCGGCAGGGTCGTGGCGAAGATGATCTGGGACAGACCGGTCCAGCCCAAGGGTACAGCCGCCAGAGGGGCGATGATGAAGCCGACGAAGGACAGGTGCCAGACAGGCGTGACACGGCGCTGTTCGGCGGGGCCGCGCGCCATGCCGAGAATGATCCCGAAGGCAACGAAAGCATGGCCCAGAAGTGCTAAGACCAGCACGGCTTTGGCGAATGCGGCGCTGTAGGGCACCATGGTTGCGGCGAAGAGAAAGCCCGACGCGGTCATGGCCGACAGACCCGCCCGGCCCGGCAGGATTTTCGCGTCCTCGAAAATAACCCCGAAACGGCGGGCCATCTTGGCCAGATAGGTGAGGAGCGCGAAGAGATACAAAAGCGAGATCGCCCCCAAGAGCATCTCGCCGATCCACTCGGGCGCGGGCAGGATTTTCGCGGCGTTGCGCCAACCAAGGCCGATCCCGAAGAGCCCGAGGATGGGCGGAAAGATCGCCGGCGGCGTGGCGCGCCAGAGGCCCTGCGGCGGCGCGTTGAACGGTTTGGGCATGATGCGGGGCGGTGTGGTCATGACGGCAGCCTTCATATATTTCGAAGGCTGAATATCACCCTGCCCCGTTTCAGGAAAGCTTTTCCAATTGTCGCGACCTGCGCGCAATGTCGCGGGTTAAAGCGTTTTTCTTTTTTCTGAGGCAGGAAAAAGAAAAACGCAGCGCAGCATATAAACATTGTGAGCGCTTCACACCAAATCTGTGAAACAGATTCAATGCGAAACGCTTTAGTCTTTCGGCCGCATCGACAGCCCATCGGCGAAGAGGTGCACTTTCTCCGGCGGTGCGGAGAGTTTCACCGTCTGGCCTTTGAGACCCGCATGGATGCCCGGCAGCTTGGCGATCAAGGGATCGAGGCCGCGTTCGGCGACGAAATAGAGCAAGGTCACCTCCCCCAGCGCCTCGACCACATCGACGACACCGTCAACAATGGCTTCGCCTTCCGCGAGATGCATGTCCTCGGGGCGCACGCCGACGTTGACGCGGCGCCCCATGTCGGACGGCTCGGTTGGGATCGCGGAGGTGGCGATGCCTTCGCCGTCAAGCTTGACCTTGGTCACCGCCCCGGTCTCGATGATTTCGCCAGGCAAAAGGTTCATCGAGGGCGAGCCGATAAATTGCGCGACGAATTCATTGTCGGGTTTCTCATAGAGATCGAGCGGGCTTCCGACCTGCGCGATGCCTTTGTTGGCCAGCACCACGATGCGATCGGCCAAGGTCATCGCCTCCACCTGATCGTGGGTCACGTAGATCATCGTGCTGTCGGGCATGCTTTCCTTGAGCTGGGCGATCTCAAGGCGTGTCGCGACGCGCAGCGCTGCGTCGAGGTTGGAGAGCGGTTCATCGAAGAGATAGACCTTCGGGTCGCGCACGATGGCCCGACCGATGGCAACGCGTTGCCGCTGACCGCCCGAAAGCGCCTTCGGCAGGCGGTCGAGATAGTCTTCGAGTTGCAGGATATGAGCGGCGCGCATCACCGCCTCCTTGATCTCGTCCTTGGATTTCTTGGCAAGTTTCAGGGAGAAGGCCATGTTGTCGTAGACCGTCATATGCGGGTAGAGCGCGTAGGACTGGAACACCATGGCGATGCCGCGTTGCGCGGGGGGCACGTCGTTGACCCGCACCCCGTCGATCTCAAGCGTGCCGCCGGAGATTTTCTCCAGCCCCGCGATCATGCGCAAAAGCGTGGATTTGCCACAGCCGGACGGGCCGACGAAGACGATCAGCTCGCCGGTCTCGATGTCGAGATTGATGTCCTTCAGGACCTCGACCTTGCCACCATAAACCTTGGCGACATTTTCCAGTTTCAGATCAGCCATGACCTCTCTCCCCTCCCTAATTCTCAGACTTTATACCGCAGCATGATCGCGGGCTGCCAAGGCCCCAGATGCAGCTTGCCGTCTTCCATCGGCGAGGCGGAATTCAATTCGCTGCCGACCTGATGCCAATTGCCCTTCGGCGCCTCAAGGCTCGTCGGTTGATCGGACAGGTTGAAGGCACAGAACAGCTCTTCTTCCTCATTTTTGCGGGTGAAAACCAGGCAAGGCCCATTCACATGCATGTCTTCCATCGTGCCGGTCATCAGCGCCTTATGCGCATGGCGGAAAGCAATCGCGCGGCGGTAATGGTGCAGGATCGCGCCCGGATCGTATTCAGACTGCGCGACCGCCAGCGGATAGTGATCCGCGCTCACCGGCAACCAGGTCTGGCCCGCGCTGGAGAAGCCGCCATGATGCTGGGAGCGTTCCCAGACCATCGGCGTGCGACAGCCGTCGCGGCCTTTGAAATCCGGCCAGAACAGAATGCCGTAGGGGTCTTGCAGATCTTCGAACTTCAGCTCCGCCTCCGGCAGGCCCAACTCCTCGCCCTGATAGATACAGGTCGAGCCACGCAGACACATCATCAGCGTCGTGAAGGCCCGCGCACCCATCGGATCGAGATGCCAGCGCGACATATGCCGCACCACGTCGTGATTTGAGTACGCCCAACAGGCCCACCCATCTGCGGCCACCTCATCCACCTTGTCCATCACGCTCTTGATATACTCGGGCGTCGGCGTATCGCCGGACAGAAGATCGAAGGCGTAGCACATATGCATGAGATCATCGCCGGCGGTGTATTCGCCGAGGATTTCCAGATCGCGCTGGTCATCCCCCACCTCGCCGACGGCGGCGGCGTTGAAGGGCTCCATCACGGCGCGCAGTTTGCGCAGGAACTCAAGGTTCTCGGGCCGGGATTTGTCATAGATGTGGTTTTGCCAAGTATAGGGGTTCACGGCAGGCGCGGTCTTGGCCTGACGCTCTTCGGGCGCCAAGGGCGGGTTGTCGCGCAACTCGGCGTCGTGGGTGTAGAAGTTGATCGTGTCGAGACGGAAGCCGTCCACGCCACGGTGTAGCCAGAACTCGGCGACATCCAACAGCGCCTTTTGCACCTCGGGTTCGTGAAAGTTCAGATCGGGCTGCGACGTCAGGAAGTTGTGCAGGTAGTACTGCAACCGCCCCGCATCCCATTGCCAGGCCGAGCCGCCAAAGATCGACAGCCAGTTATTGGGCGGCGTGCCATCGGGTTTCGCGTCCGCCCAGACATACCAATTGGCCTTCGGGTTGGTCTTGTCCTCACGGCTCTCGATGAACCACGGGTGCTGGTCGGAGGTGTGGCTGAGAACCAGGTCGATCAGCACCTTGACGCCGTATTGATGCGCCGTGTCGATCACCGCGTCGAAATCCGCGAGAGAGCCGAACATCGGGTCGACATCGCAATAATCCGAAACATCATAGCCGAAGTCCTTCATCGGCGAGGTGAAGAACGGCGAAATCCAGATCGCGTCGACGCCGAGCGAGGCGATATAGGGCAAACGCTGCACGATGCCCAAAAGATCGCCGATGCCGTCGCCGTTGCTGTCCTGATAGGAGCGCGGGTAGATCTGATAGATGACGGCGCCACGCCACCAATCTTTTTCACGGGTGAAATGCTCAGGGGAGGAAGAAGTTGCGGTCATAGGATCACTCATTTCGTTATGTCGTCTGGTTACTTTACCGAGCCGGCCAGAAGGCCGCGCACCAGATATTTCTGCATGAAGAAGAACACCGTCAGCGGCACGGCGATGGACACGAAGGCGGCGGTGGCAAGGATTTCCCAATTGCCGCCACGGGTGCCCAGAAGTTCGACGATCTGCCGCGTCATCACGGTGGTTTCTCCGGAGCTGTCGATCAGGAAAACGAGTGCGACCAACAAATCGTTCCAGGTCCAGAGGAATTGGAAGATCGCGAAGGACGCAAGTGCGGGGAAGGACAGTGGCAGGATGATTTTGGTGAAAATCTGGAAATCCGTCGCGCCGTCCACACGGGCGTTCTCGATGATGTCTTTCGGCAGGCCGACCATGTAGTTGCGCAAGAGATAGATCGCGAGCGGCAGGCCGAACCCGGTATGCGCCGCCCAAACGCCCAGATAGCCCTTGGAATTGATCGTGTCGCCGGGTTCAAAACCGAACATTCGGCCCAAAGCACCCACTTCGGCAAAACGGCGCGCGTTGTCCTCCATCGGCGTGCCGACAAGGGCGATGAACCATTCGACGACGGCGCCATGGAAGCTCAACAGCGGGATGAGCGCCAGTTGCAGCGGCACGACCAAAAGTCCGACGATGACAGCGATCAGGAACGCCCGCCCCCGGAAATCCATCCAGGCCAAAGCATAGGCCGCGAAGGCCGCTATCAAGATCGGGATGACAGTGGCGGGGATTGTGACGGTCAGCGTGTTGATGAAGGCTTTGCCCATCTTGTCGGTGGCCTGCCCGTCGACCAGAACCGTGCGGTAATTGTCGAGCGTGAAGGACGGCGGCGTGGTCGCGGTCAGGAACACGCGCTCGCCGCGGCGGCCCGAAAATTCCGTCTCATTCACAAGGCGGTAGTCGCCATTGACAGCAACACTCAACTGCCCGTCCTCGCCCAGATCGGCGGTCTCACCCGGCGCATAGGCGGCAATGTCGCGGGACGAAATGCCCCAGGCGGAAATTTCACCCGCCGCATCGCCCTCTTCTTCGAAAAGATTGCCTTCGATCACGTAATTGCCGTCGATCTGCTGCTGCGTCTCAGGGCTTGCGGTGCGGATCATCGTGTTCTGCTCCTGCGGGAGCATCGCTTTCCACCAGCCGGAGCTGGAGATTTGATCCGCCGTGCGAAACGACGAGACGAATAGCCCCACGGTCGGGAAGAGCCACAGCACGACCAAAAGCACGACCGAAATATGCGTGGCCCAGATCAGGGCGGGTTTCTTACCGGCGATATTATCCATGATCCCCTCCCCTCACTTCATCTCTTTGCGGGCGTTGTAGACGTTCCACACCAGAATGGGCGTCACCAAAAGCATGATCACCATGGCCGCCGCAGAGCCGACACCCCAATCACGCGCGCGGAACAATTGGTCGTACATATAGTTGGCGAGCACCTGCGTCTCCCATTGTCCGTTGGTCATGGCGAACACGATGTCGAAGACCTTGAGCACCACGATGGTGATCGTGGTCCAGACGACAACGATGGTGCCCATGATTTGCGGCACTTTAATGCGAAAGAAAATCTGGAACGGATTGGCACCATCGACAATCGCGGCCTCGATGGTCTCTTCCGGCACGCCCCTGAGAGCCGCCGAGAGGATCACCATGGCGAACCCGGTCTGAATCCAGATCAAGACCACCATAAGGAAAAAGTTATTCCAGAACGGTATCGTCAGCCAGTTCATCGGCTGATCGCCGCCCAAGGCCAGATAGATCGCATTCAAGATGCCGATCTGTTCCGTCCCCAAGGGCCGCGCGTCATAAACCAGTTTCCAGATCACCGCCGCGCCGACAAAAGAGATCGCCATCGGCATGAAAATCAAGGACTTGGCGATAGAGCCCCAGCGGATGCGGTCGGTGAGCTGCGCCACCAAAAGCCCGAAGGCGGTGGACATCGCAGGCACAACCAAAAGCCAGAAGGCGTTGTTGCGCATCGCTTCCCAGAATTTCGGATCGCCGGACATTTTGCGGTAATTTTCAAGCCCCACATAGGCCCCGCCGAGGTCCCGGTCGGTGAGAGACAGCCGCAGCGTCTCGACCACCGGATAGGCCAGATAGAGCCCAAGAGCTGCAAGCCCCGGCAAGAGGAACAGCCAAGGGCGCACCAGATTGGCACGGTTGATATTGCGCCCGGCATTGGCCCCGCGCGCGGGGAAGATCACCTTGTCCAGGATGATGTTGGAAAAATAGAAATAACCGATACAGGCCCCCACGCCGATGGCGATGGTCAAAAGCCCCTGAAGTGCCGGATGCATGTCTTCTCCCCTTCTCTCACGCCCGTGCTACAGTACCGTTCCACAGACCTGTCACGGAGCCGTTGGCGCGCCCTTTGCCCCTTTGCGAGGTCTGAGCGAGTTGCTCCGAGCCCGTCGGATCGTCGGGCCCGGAGTGTTATTTATACCAAGAACTTACTTGAGAGCATCCCAGGAGTCCTGGATCGACTTGGCGACATCCTCGGCGGGTTCGCCACCGGCATAATCGACCATGCCGGTCCAGAAGGACCCGGCGCCCACGCCACCCGGCATCAGATCGGAGGCATCAAAGCGGAAGGTGGTCGCACCCAGAAGAATGTCGTTCATCTTCTTCAGCGTCGGGTCGGAGAAGACAGAGGTGTCCACCGCCTTATAGGGCGTCAGGAAGCCTTTCTGTTTCATCCAAGCCTCATGCGCATCGGTGGTTTTCAGGAATTCCATGAACTGTTGCGCTTCGGGGCTGTCGTTGGTGATCGCCCAAAGCGTGCCCGCGCCCAGCACCGGCTGGCCGAGGTCTTTGCTCTCATAGGCCGGGAAGTAGAAGAAATCCGCATCCTCGCCCAGCATCGTACCCTCGGGGAAGAAGGCCGGAATAAAGGACGCCATGTGATGCATGTAGCATTGCGGCGGCGAGGCAAAGAGACCTTTCGGGCTGTCCCGGAAATCGGTCGACGCTACGGAGCCGGACCCGCCGGAAACGAAATCGTCATTGCGGGCGAACCAGCCGAATTCCTCGATGGCTTCGATCACGCGCGGATCGTCGAATTTCACCTCATTGGTGACCCAGCCGTCATAAACCTCGGGCGGTTGAACGCGCAGCATCATGTCCTCGACCCAGTCGGTGGCGGGCCAGCCGGTCGCAGCGCCCGACCCCAGGCCGATGCACCACGGCGTTTCGCCATCGGCGACGATCTGTTCGGTCAGCGCTTTGAGCTCTTCCATGGTTTCGGGGATCTCATAACCCGCGTCCTCGAAATTCTCCGGCACGTACCAAACCAGCGATTTCACGTCGATCTTATAGGGGAAGGCGTAGAGGTGATCGGCACCGTCCTCGCCCGTGTATGTCCCCAAAGCGGTCCAGCTTTCGCCCGCCGCGTAATTCTCTTTCAGCCATTCATCCGTACCCTCGCTCAGGGGCGTCAGGAACCCGCGGCGTGCCATATCGGCGGCCAGACCCGGCTGCGGGAAGACGGCGACATTGGGCGCAGAACCCGCTTCGGCATCAATCACGATCTGCTGTTCAAAGCTGTCGGACCCGACATAGGCGACGTCAAGGCCGCTCTGCTCTTCGAAAACAGCCAAAACCTGTTCGACCATTTCCTGGTCGGCACCGATCCACGGTCCGGCAATCGTCAAATCCTGCGCCTGCGCACCACCCGCAACCAAAGCGAGCGTGGCGGCACCGGAGTAAAGTGTCTTTTTCATGTAAACCTCCCAGTTTTCATACCCGGACATGGGCAATTCGATCTTAGCGCTATCCACCTGAAAATCAATTGCTTCCCAAGAAGTCAAAGCGCTTTGACATATGCGTCAACCTTGCCGAAGCGCGCCTCAAAGTCAATGACCCGGATCAAGGATCAAACAGCTTGCACAGCAGAAACCATTGCTCTCGGGCCTTAATGCCCCAACGTCAGGACAGAAGTCCGGCTCGACACCCGCACGCCCTGCCTGCGCCACACAAGCGCCACCCGACAACGGCAATCACGTCTTTCATTCCTGCACCACAGAGAAGCACCGAAGGGGCTTTACCCCGCCCCTAAGCCCCGGCTAGCATGGAAAAACTGCATAAGCTGTGCAGAAATATAAAGGCGCAAGATGAACCTCAAAGAGCTTTCCACCCTGCTGGGCCTGTCCCAGACCACCGTGTCGCGGGCGTTGAACGGCTATCCCGAAGTGTCCGAAGTGACGCGAGACAAGGTGATGAAAGCCGCAAAACAGCACAATTATACGCCCAACACCCGCGCCCGTGGCTTGGCCACAGGGCGCAATCATGCGGTGGGCCATGTGATCCCGCTGTCGACCGAACATGAGGTGGTGAACCCCGTGTTTACAGACTTTATCGCGGGCGCGTCCGAGATCTATTCGCGCGAAAACTACGACATGATGCTCACCATCGTGCCCGACAAAACGGAGGCCGAGGCCTATCGCAAAATCGCCGCGAAAGGGTCCGTCGATGGCGTTATCGTGCATGGCCCCAAGGCCGACGATCCCCGCATCGCGCTCTTGCGCGAGATCGGCATGCCCTTTGTGGTGCATGGCCGGTCGGGCATTGCCGAGGAAAGCGAATATTCCTGGGTCGATATGAACAACACCCGTGCTTTCGAGCGCGCCACCCAGTTCCTGATTGACCTCGGGCATCGCCGCATCGGGCTTTTGAACGGCCTGGAGACCATGGATTTCGCCATGAAACGCCGCGAAGGCTATCGGGCGGCGCATATCTCGGCGGGTTTGCCGGAAAGAGAAGAGCTTTGCTACTCTGCTGAAATGACAGAGGAATACGGGTTTTCCGCCACCATGGAGCTGCTGGCGTTGCGCAAACCTCCGACGGCGATCCTGGCGTCTTCGATCATCGTGGGCTTTGGCGTGCGCCGCGCGCTCGACACCTCGGGCCTCAAGATCGGCAAGGATGTCTCACTGATCGTGCATGACGACGATCTGTCCTATCTGCGCAACGGTGCGACCGAGCCGATTTACACCGCCACGCGGTCCTCTGTGCGCATGGCCGGACGGATTTGCGCCGAGATTTTGATGGAACAAATTTCTGATCCGAAACGCCCGATGCGCCACGTGCTTCTGGATGCGGAATTGATCATCGGCCATACCACCGGACCAGCCCCCAAGCGCTAAGCCACTCTCCTTTGTCTCAGCGACATTTCCCCAAGAAATTTTTATGACGCCGCAACTCCAAAGCGCTTTGGGGTTGCTTCGACCAAGACTTCAAGACTATCTAAGTGACAAACGCGGGCCTTCTCCGGCACGCGCCGCGCCCAAAAGTTAGCGCCACCTGAGTCCAAAACCACCACGTGAGAGCCTAAGGAGGTCCCATGACATCCCGCCCCACCCTGACCCGCAAAGACTTTCCGAACGGCTTTCTCTTTGGCGCCGCCACAGCCGCCTATCAGGTCGAGGGCCATAAATTCGGTGGCGCAGGCCCGACGCATTGGGACACTTTCGCCGCCACGCCGGGCAATGTGCTGCGCGCGGAAGACGGCGCTTTGGCCTGCGATCAGTACCACCGCTACGGCGAGGATATGGACCTGTTGAAGCAAGGCGGTTTCGACGCTTACCGCTTTTCCACCAGTTGGGCGCGGGTGATCCCCGAAGGCCGCGGCGCCGTGAACCGCGAAGGCCTCGATTATTACGACCGACTTACCGACGCCATTCTGGAACGCGGACTGGAGCCACATCTGACGCTGTACCATTGGGAAATGCCTGCGGCTCTGGCCGATCTGGGCGGCTGGACCAACCCCGACGTGCATCTCTGGTTCGGCGATTTTGTCGAGGTGATTGACGATAAGATCGGCGACCGTATGGCCACGGTGGCGACGATCAACGAACCCTGGTGCGTCTCTTATCTCTCGCATTTCCTGGGGCATCACGCGCCGGGTCGCCGCGACATCCGCGCCGCTGCCCGTGCCATGCATCATGTCCTGAAGGCGCATGGCGAAGCGATGACCCGCCTGCGCGACCGGGGCCGCAAGAACCTTGGCATCGTGATCAATTTCGAACACACCCAGCCCGCCAGCGACGATCCGAAAGACATCCAAGCCGCCGCCACGCAGGACGCCACAAACAATCGCTGGTTCATCGAGGCCATCGCGAAAGGGGAATATCCGCAAGAGGCGCTCGAAGGTCTGGAGCCGCATCTGCCCAAAGGCTGGCAAGACGATATGGCCGCGATTTCCCAGCCCATCGACTGGCTCGGCGTGAACTATTATTTCCGCCAACTCGTGGCCCATGACACCGCCTCACCCTGGCCCTATACCAAACCCGCTCAGGGTCACTTGGCCACCACGCAAATGGGCTGGGAGATTTACCCCGAGGGCCTGCGCGCGCTTTTGGTCAACCTCAAGGACCGCTATGTCGGCGATCTGCCGATCCTGGTGACGGAAAACGGCATGGCTTGGGAGGATCACGTGAGAAACGGCGTGGTGCACGACCCGGAACGCTGCGCCTATATCACCGATCACATGGCCGCGATGCATCGGGCGATTGCCGAGGGCGTGAACCTCAAGGGCTTTTTCTACTGGTCCCTTTTGGACAACTATGAATGGGCTTTTGGCTATGAGCGCCGCTTCGGCATGGTGCATGTGGATTTTGAAACATTGCAGCGCACCCCCAAAGCCTCGTATCACATGTTGAAAGACATGATCGCACGGAGCTGAAAATGCCCAAACATCCCGCCGACACCCTCACCCTTCTGGCCGACATCGGCGGGACCAACACCCGCGTGGCTCTGGCCGATGGGGTGACGCTTTTGCCCGAGACGATCCGGCGCTATTCCAACCGCAAATTCCCGGGTCTCGAAACCGTGCTCCGGCAATATATCGCGGAAGAAGGCGATGTGGATTGCAAAGGCGCCTGTGTTGCCGTGGCGGGTCCGGTGCGCGACGACGTCGGCACGATGACCAATCTCGACTGGACCATCGACAAGGACACGCTGCGCCGCGCCTGTCAGGCCGAACATGTAGCGATCCTCAACGATCTTCAGGCCCAGGGCCATGCTTTGGGCCTTGTCAGTTCCGACAATATCCGCCCGATCATCACCGGTCCGGAAGCCTCGCCTCAGGCCGTGCGTCTCGTGGTCGGCATCGGCACCGGGTTCAACGCAGCACCTGTGTTCGAGACCGGCGCGGGCCGTCTCGTGGCGCCCTCCGAATGCGGCCACGCCAACCTGCCGATCCGCAATGAGCACGAGTTAGCGCTTTGTCAGTTCGTCGAGACCGCACATGGCTTTCCGGCGGTCGAAGATGTGCTCTCCGGCCGTGGCCTTGAGCGCGTTTACCTGTTCTTGGGCACCGAAGCGGGCGACGCGTTTGAGAAATCCGCCGCCGAGATCATGGCCTCGGTCGAAGCGGAGGACGATCCGCGCGCGACGGCGGCAGCCCAGCTCTTCGTCAAGATCCTCGGCACCGTCGTGGGCAACCTGTCGCTGGTGCAACTGCCCTTCGGCGGCGTCTATCTGGTGGGCGGCGTGGCGCGCCATATCGCGCCCTATCTCGACCGTTTCGGCTTTGACGAGGCCTTCCGAGACAAAGGCCGATTTGCCGGTTTCATGAAGAATTTTTCGGTTTCCGTGATCGAAGACGACTATGCGGCGCTGACCGGTTGCGCCTCTCACATGCACCATATGTACCCGTAAGACATTCTAAAAGCGAAACAAATGCGCCTCCGCCACCCCGGCGGGGGCGTTTTCTTTTGCCTCGAATAAAATTTGATCGACGTAACCTCGTTTTAACTCCCTGCCCCTTACACAGAGTTCGAGAGACCGCAGATGTAAGGAAATATTGAGATGCCTCACCCCTGCCGAAATTTCGGAGTACGGACATGACAACACATGTGCAACTCCACGACCGGCTCGATTATCAGTCCGTGATGCCCCTCATGGAAGAACTGAAGACGATCACCGATGACGAGCTGGTGATTGATGCAGGAAACGTGCGCCACCTCGGCACGCTCCCGCTGCAAGTGATCCTTGCGACCGTCAAACAACGGACCGCACAGGGCAAACAAACCCGCCTGACGAATGCCTCCGACGGCTGCGTCGATATTCTGAGCCTCTTTGGCTTTTCTCCTGAAACCCTGACCCAAACGGAGGCTTGGACATGAGCCTGGAAGTTCTCGCTGTCGATGACAGCCGCACCATGCGCGATATGCTCAATCTTGCTCTTTCTTCTGCCGGCTTCACCGCCCATCTCGCCGAAGACGGCGTGCATGGCCTTGAAGTCCTCGAAGACATCGAACCCGACGTCATCATCACCGACATCAACATGCCGCGCATGGATGGTTTTGGCTTCATTGATGCGGTGCGTGCCGAGTCGAAATGGAGCCGTATCCCCATTCTCGTGCTGACCACCGAAAGCGCCGATGAGCTCAAGGCCAAGGCCCGTGCCGCCGGAGCCACCGGTTGGATCGTCAAGCCGTTCGACCCGGCAAAACTCGTAAAAGCCCTGCAAATGGTGGCTGGTTAAGAGGTTCACTATGTCCGACCCGATGGCAGAAATCCGCGCCTCCTTCTTCATTGAATGCGAGGAACTCCTGGAAAGCCTCCAGGATGGCCTCCAACTCATGGATGATGGCGACACAGACCCGGAAACGATCAACATCGTGTTCCGCGCCGTGCACTCGATCAAAGGCGGCGCCGGCGCCTTTGGCCTGGATGATCTGGTCCGTTTTGCGCATCGGTTCGAAACCGCCATGGACGAGGTCCGCGCCGGCCGGTTCCATCCCGATGGCGAGGCCATCCGCCTGTTCTTTGCCTGTGCCGACATCCTGGGTGACCTCGTGCGAGCAGCACGGGATGACGAACAGGTCGATTACGCGGTCACCGGCCCGGTTCTCGAAAAGCTCGACAAACTCGTGGGCCTCGAAGAGGAAGAGGAGGAAGTCCTCGACTTCACACCTGCAACCCTGTCGCTGGATTTTGGCGACGGTGGTGGCTTGCCTGACCTGCCGGATCTCCCCGACCTGAGCGCGCTGCCCGCCGCAGATCCGTCGGAGGACAATCTGCCGTCTCTGGAACTGCCTGCAGACATGCCTGGCCCTGTCGCAGAAGCGGCTACGGAAAGCACCGCGAAAGGTTTCACAGTCCATTTCAAACCAGAGAACGCGCTCTATGCGTCTGGCAATGAACCCCTCTACCTGTTCCGCGCCCTGCGGGATCTCGGCGACATTTCGGTCACCTGCCACTGTGGCGACCTGCCGGACCTCGATCAGCTCGATCCGGACACAGGTCATCTGTCCTGGAATCTGACCGTTCACACCGAAGAAGCGGAACAAGCGGTGCGTGAAGTCTTCGAGTTCGTCGACGGACTTTGTGTGCTGGAAATCAAACCTCTCACCGGCGGCGGCGCCATGGTCGCTCCTGCTCCTGCACCGGCGCACGTCGTTGAGCAAGCTGTCGAAATCGCGGCCCCCGAAGCGGCACCGCTTGCAGCCCCTCAAAAGCCCCAAGTATCGAGCGAAGCAGCCCCCGCGCCCACTCCAAAGCCAGCACCTGTTGCAAAGCTCCCTGTCGACTCTGATGACGACACGATAGACGCAGCTCCGAAAGACGAGAAAACCGCGCCCTCCGTTCCAGCCAAAGCCACCGGTACACCGACGCAACCTCGGGCAACTGTCCGCGTTGACCTGGAACGGATCGATCGTCTCGTGAACCTTGTTGGAGAGCTGGTGATCAATCAGGCCATGCTGAGCCAATCCGTCACAGAGGCGGGCCTGCCGCCCAACTCTCCGGTCTCGACAGGCCTCGAAGAATTTCTACAACTGACCCGTGACATTCAGGAATCGGTGATGATGATCCGCGCACAGCCGATCAAATCCCTGTTCCAACGCATGGGCCGCATCGTCCGGGAATCTTCGGCCTCAGTTGGCAAGGAAGTCCGCCTTCACACGGATGGTGAAAACACCGAAGTCGACAAAACCGTTATCGAACGGCTTGCCGACCCGCTGACCCATATGATCCGAAACGCGGTCGACCATGGTTTGGAAAGTACTGAAAAACGCCTCGAAAGCGGTAAGAGCAGAGAAGGTCATGTCACCTTAACCGCGCAACACCGCTCCGGTCGCATCGTGATCGAAGTGAGCGACGATGGCGCAGGCATCAATCGCGAGCGTGTCAAGCAAAAGGCCATCGAAAAGGAATTGATTCCCGCAGACGCCCAGCTGAGTGACAGTGACATCGACAACTTGTTGTTCTTGCCCGGTTTTTCGACGGCTGCCGAAATTTCCAACCTGTCCGGTCGCGGCGTTGGGATGGATGTGGTCAAAAGCTCGATCCAGGCTCTTGGCGGTCGCATCAGCATCACTTCGCATGAGGGCAAAGGCACCACCTTCTCGATCTCCCTGCCTCTGACCCTTGCCGTTCTGGACGGGATGGTGGTCCGCGTGGCCGATGAGACCCTCGTTGTGCCGCTCAATGCCATCCTTGAGACCCTCACATTGACCGATGACGATCTGAAAGCCCTCGGGCCGGAAACCCACGTCGTTCAGATTCGGGGCGGCTTCGTTCCCCTCCTCGATCTTGGCGCAGAGCTTGGCTACCGCAAACCGCAAGACAGCTATGTTGGCGGCATCGTCCTTCTGATCGGTCAGGAAGACGGAAACCGGGCCGCTCTCGCCGTCGATGCTATCGAAGATCAACGCCAGGTCGTCATCAAAGGCCTGGAAGGCAGCTATGGACGTGTCCCAGGTATTGCCGCCGCGACCATTCTGGGCGACGGGCAAATCGCCCTCATTCTCGATCCGACCGATCTGGTGGGTCAGGCTTCCGGGCGGACACGTGTCCGCACGCCACAACAAGCACTCGTAGGATAAGACCATGACTGACAACGAAAAACAGACCGATTCCACCTCGATCGAACTCTTGTCCTTCCGCGTCGGCGGCCAGGATTATTCCGTAGACATCATGTCCGTTCGAGAAATTCGCGGCTCTGCGAAAGCCACCTCCCTGCCTCATGCGCCCTTTTTCGTCAAAGGTGTCATCAATTTGCGCGGCACTGTGCTTCCGATCATTGATCTCTCGGCGAGGCTTGGCCTTCAGACCGGAGAAGATACTGAGCGCAACGTGATCATTGTTGTCGATCTTGGTGAACGCACCGCAGGCCTCATGGTCGACGCCGTCTCCGACATTCTCGCCATTCCCTCAGAAGAAATGCAACCCCCGCCCGATCTGGCGGCCGACGAAGCCAGAACGTTTGTTTCTGCTCTGACGATTGTTGATGGTCGCATGATCCGCATTCTGGACCTCGAAGCCGTCATGCCCCCGCAGGGCGAGGAGGTCGCTTGAGCGAACTATCCCCCATCAACGGCCGCCCCAAAATGGCCAGCGCCATCTCCGACCGCGCCTTTTCACGCATTGCTGCCATAGCGGCGCGTGAAGCCGGGATCGTTCTGGCTGCGTCCAAAGTATCCATGGTCAAGTCTCGACTGACACGACGCCTTCGTGCGCTAAAAATGTCCAGCTTCGACGATTATCTTGATTTTCTGGAAGCTTCAGGAGACCGCGCAGAAATGAACAACTTCATTTCTGCTCTCACGACAAACGTGTCGCATTTCTTTCGGGAAAATCATCACTTTGAATATCTGGAAAGCACGATCCTTCCTGCGTTGAAACAAAAGCTGGCGAACGGTGGAAAAGTCAGGATTTGGTCAGCGGGCTGTTCAAACGGTCAGGAACCCTATTCAATCGCGATGACGCTTCTGAAAGCTGCGCCTGAGTTGGCCCAGAAAGACGTGAAAATTCTGGCAACAGACATTGATCCCGAAGTGCTGGCCCGAGCCCAAAGTGGTCAATACTTCGGATCTCTGACGACAGGATTAACAGACCAGACAATTGCAGCTTTTTTCACGAAGAGCCACCAGGATGGTGAAGACACTCTGACAGTGAATCCCAATGTTCGGCACATGGTCTCCTTTCGGCAACTCAATCTTCATGCCGATTGGCCCATGAAGGGAAAATTTGACGCGATCTTCTGCCGAAATGTCGTCATCTATTTTGATGAAGAAACGCAGATCCGATTGTATCAGCGCTATGCCAACATCCTAGAACCGGGAGGGTGGTTGATGCTTGGGCACTCGGAACGGCTCAACGATAGTGTCGCTTCGCTGTTCGAAAGCGCGGGCGTCACGACCTATAAAACAAAACAAAACACCTCGTCACCCGCACCGATAGGTGCGCATGAAAGTAAAGGACCAGTCTGATGGCACTCAGAGATCAACTCCGTGTCATGGTCGTTGATGATATGTCCACAAGCCGCGGACTTATCACAAACGCTTTGGATTCATATGGCATTCGGAACGTCGCAAGCGCGGCGGACGGACCATCAGCTCTTCAAAAGCTAGCAGCGTACCCCGTGCACCTTGTCATTTCGGATTACAACATGCCGGGTATGGATGGGCTGCAGCTTCTGCATGCGTTGCGGTCCAATGGACCGACTCGTGGTGTCGGGTTTCTCTTGATCACCGGACGGGCCGATCGGGAAATCATCGACATGGGAAAACGCCTCGGCATGAACAACTTTCTCAAGAAACCATTCGACCCGGCAGGACTCCGCGGTGCCATCGAAGCAATTGTAGGCAAACTCTGATGAAGGCTTTTGCTGAACACTCCCCGCCAGAAAACGGCGCCAATGCGCCTGCAGTCATCCCGCTTGGAACGTTGAACAAGCGCATCCAGGATGAAATGGTTGCTCTGGTCATCCTTGCGGCAGAGGTTCAGATTGCTTTGGGACCGACCCTTGCCGAAGCAAAGTCGCTTTCACCTGCAGTACAACGCAGCCTGCAAGCGATTGACCGCCTGCACCAAACCATCGACGACTTGCAACGCGTCATGGGGCACTTGGCGGCACAGTCAGAAAACGCTTCGGTCCAGATTGATCCCTTGAGTGAAGTCATCCGGCTCAGACACCTGGCACATAAGCTGTTCGACAATATCGACGCCCCTTTTGCCTTGTCGGAGGATGACTCCGGCGAAATCGCTTGGTTTTGAGACCAAGGCTACATTTTCGGGAAGAGGCCATCACCGAGGGCATCATACTGGCGCAGCCACAGTGCGTGATATTTTAGCCCAATGTCATGCCGGCAAACTGCCGCCTGCCCTGTTTTAGAATTGGGCTGCCCAGCCTGTCGATCCGTGTCTTTCAACAGGATCTGTTTACGGGTGACATCGCCCCCTCCCCGCAGAACGGAGCAGCGCAGAATGGAACAGGTGGGAGGCTTTCAAAACACATTCTAAAGCACGCACTGCGTGCGCCTGCCACGCGTCGCAACATCAATGCTCACCTGCTGATACAGATCAGCCGGTAACCACTCTTCTCGCCTCTCGTTTCTGTCCCGAAGCTCAGGACAAGGCGTCCCGGGCCACCAAAATCAGTGGAGCCTTCATACGTCGAAATATTCCCAAAAGTGAATATTTAACGATAAAAATCAGAGACTTCAGATCATCGACACACACGCTGCCGTGATCGCGCATCAACTCAGCGTGAAAAAATGGTGAAATACACTGAGAATGCTGCGCTGCGTCAATGCGTCGCGCTTGAGACTCGGCGCCGAGAGGCGTAGCCCCTGCATCACAAACTCATGGTCGGCGTGTCGGCGACCAACAAGAGCCGCCGGGACTGCCGGACAATAATAAAGGCACGCACATTGCTTAGACTCAGGACCCTCCTGCTGGCCCTCGCCGGCGCTATTGCGCTGTCCGGGTGTCAGTACCATGTACTTTCGCCACAGGGATGGGTGGGCGATCAACAGCGCAATCTGTTGATCATCTCGACCCTCCTCATGCTCATCGTCATCATCCCCGTTCTGGTGATGGCGGTCTATTTCCCGCTGAAATACCGCGCCGATCGCGAGGACACCTCCGATTACGATCCGACCTTCGAACATTCCAACAAGATCGAAGTCGCGATCTGGGGTGTGCCGATCCTGATCATCGTCGCGCTCGGCTGGTTCACCTATGTGTACACGCACCGCCTGGACCCCTATCGCCCGCTCGATCACCTCGAAGCTGGCGACCCGATCGAGGTTCAGGCCGTATCGCTCGACTGGAAATGGCTGTTCATCTACCCGGAATTCGGTGTCGCGTCGGTCAATGAGCTGGCGATCCCGGAAGGCCGTCCGGTGAATTTCTCGCTGACGTCGTCGACCGTGATGAACACGCTGTCGATCCCGGCGCTTGGCGGCATGGTCTACTCCATGACCGGCATGGAGACGAAACTGCACCTGATCGCGGATGAGACCGGCACTTTCCCGGGCCGTTCGGCGCATTATTCGGGTCCGGGGTTCTCGCATATGACCTTCGACACGCTGTCGATGACGGACGAGGATTTCAACGCTTGGGTCGCAGAGATCAAAGCCGACGGTCCCACGCTGGACCGCGCGAGCTATCTCGAACTTGAGAAACCGACCATCGACGAGCCCGTGCACAGCTACGCCTCGGTCGAGGATGGTCTGTTCCGCCGCATCGTCGAAATGTGCGTCGAAGACGGCAAGGTCTGCATGGGCCACATGATGATGCAAGACGAATGGGGCGGTGGCGGCCTTGAGGGCATTCCGCACGCGAATGCCTATAGCTACGACCGCGCCCGCACCATCGACGGTTTCGGCAATCTGATCGAGCTGCCCGATGTTGAAGTGGAGGCTTTCCACGAAGCCTTCTGGAATGACCCCGACGCAATCTGTCGCCCGGATTTCGGTTTCGCGGAGAATAAAGACAATGGCTAACGCACAACCGGCGGAAACCTTTTCGCCCATCTTCGGACGTTTGACGTTCGAGTGGATTCCGATCCACGAACCCATCCTCGTCGCGACCTTCGCGGGCGTCGCCCTGGGCGGCCTCGCGGTCCTCGCGCTTATGACCTATTTCAAACTCTGGGGCCCGTTGTGGCGCGACTGGATCGTCTCCGTCGACCACAAGAAAATCGGCATCATGTATATGGTGTTGGGCTTTGTCATGATGATCCGCGGCTTTGCCGACGCGCTGATGATGCGCGCGCAACAGGCGATGGCCGCTGGCGGATCAGAGGGCTGGTTGCCGCCGCACCACTATGACCAGGTGTTCACCGCCCACGGCGTGATCATGATATTCTTCGTGGCGATGCCCTTCGTCACCGGCATCATGAACTACGTCATGCCGATGCAGATCGGTGCGCGCGACGTGGCCTTCCCGTTCCTCAACAACTTCTCCTTCTGGATGACGGTGTCGGGCGCGCTTTTGGTCAATGTCTCGCTCTTTATCGGTGAGTTTGCACGCGTCGGCTGGCTGGCCTTCCCGCCCTTGTCGGGATCGAGTTATTCGACCGGACCGGGGATGGATTACTACCTCTGGGCGCTGCAGATCGCGGGGGTCGGCACCACGCTCTCGGGCATCAACCTGATCGCCACGGTGATCAAGATGCGTGCGCCGGGCATGAAGCTCATGGACATGCCGATCTTCACCTGGACCGCGCTGATCACCAACGTGCTGATCGTCGCTGCCTTCCCGGTGCTGACCGCCACTCTGGCGCTTCTGACGCTCGACCGTTATGCAGATTTCCACTTCTTCACCAATGACTTCGGTGGGAATGCGATGATGTACATCAACCTGATCTGGATCTGGGGTCACCCGGAAGTCTACATCCTGATCATCCCTTGCTTTGGTGTCTTCTCGGAGATCGTCTCGACCTTTTCGCGCAAGCCGATCTTTGGCTACAAGACGATGGTTTGGGCCACGGCCTGTATCATGGTGCTGTCCTTCGTAGTGTGGTTGCACCACTTCTTCACCATGGGCTCCGGTGCCAATGTGAACACCTTCTTCGGCATCACCACGATGATCATCGCCGTGCCGACGGGTGTGAAGATTTTCAACTGGCTCTTCACCATGTACAAAGGCAGCGTGCGTCTCGAAGTTCCGATGCTCTGGACCATTGGCTTCCTCGTCACCTTCACCATCGGTGGGATGACGGGCGTACTTCTGGCCGTACCGCCGGTCGACTTCCAACTGCACAACACGCTGTTCCTGATCGCGCACTTCCATAACGTGATCATCGGTGGCGTGGTCTTTGCGGCCTATGCGGCGATTGCCTATTGGTGGCCGAAAGCCTTCGGCTTCAAGATGTCCGACAAATGGGGCAAGCGCAGCTTCTGGTTCTGGTTCACGGGCTTTTATGTCGCCTTCATGCCGCTTTACGCGCTGGGTCTCATGGGCGTCACCCGCCGCATGAACTCCTACCCCGATCCGGCCTGGCAGCCCTATTTCATCATCGCAGGCTTCGGCGCGTTGTTGATCCTCATGGGCATCCTCTCGACCTTCATGAACTTCTACGTCTCGATCCGCGATCGCAACGAGAACCGTGTCGGCAATGATCCCTGGGATGCGCGCACGCTCGAATGGGCCACGCAATCGCCGCCCGCGCCCTACAACTTCCCCTTCGATCTGGAAGTACAAGGCCGCGAGGCGTTCTGGACCATGAAGCAACAAGGCTTCAAATGGCCGACGGAAAACTACAAACCGATCCACATGCCGAAAGGCACGGCGACCGGCGTTGTGCTCTCCGTGCTCGCGATGATCTTTGGCTTTGCCATGGTCTGGTACATCTGGTGGCTCGCCATCCTGAGCTTTGCCGCCATGGTCGGCATCGGGATCGCGCATACCTTCAACTACAATCGCGATTACTACATCCCCGTCGATGAAGTCGCCGCAACCGAAGCCAAAGGAGCCGCCGCATGAGCCACTCCCAAACTGCAAGCGTGCGCGTCGCAGAGCACGAGGTGCACCACGACAGTCCCACGCCCATCGGGTTCTGGATTTACCTGATGAGCGACTGCATCATCTTTGGTGCGCTTTTCGCGACCTATGCCGTCCTCGGCGGCGGGTTCGCGGGCGGGCCGGGGCCGAAGGATCTGTTCGAGCCCGGGTTCGTCGCCATCGAGACGGCTTTGCTGCTGTTCTCCTCGATCACCTTCGGCCTCGCCATGCTTCAGGCCGACAAGGGCAAACGCGACGGCACGATGATGTGGCTGGTGATCACCGGCCTTCTGGGCGCGGGCTTCATCGCGATGGAGCTTTATGAGTTCCGTCACCTGATCCACATCGGCGCGGGTCCGGATCGCTCGGCCTTCCTGTCGTCCTTCTTTGCGCTCGTGGGCACCCACGGGTTGCACGTGACGGGCGGCCTCATCTGGCTCGTGACGCTCCTGACGCAGATCAAGGCCCACGGGTTGACCACCGCCAACATGCGTCGCCTCGGCACGCTGTCGATGTTCTGGCACTTCCTCGATCTGATCTGGATCGGCGTGTTTTCCTTTGTCTATCTCGTGAGGTTGATCTGATGTCTGCTGATACGCACCCCCACCACGACGCCCCTCACGGTGACCATCACGGTGATCACGGGTCTGGCCACGGGCACGGCACCATGGGTCAACTGATGATCGGTTTCGCGCTGGCCGCGATCCTGACCATCATCCCCTTCTACCTCGTCATGGCCGAGGTCGAGATGGACCGCACCACATTGGTCGGCCTCATCATGGGCCTTGGCGCTGTTCAGATCATCGTGCATTTGAAGTTCTTCCTGCACCTCAACACGAAATCCGAAGAGGGCAGCACCTTCATGTCCACCATGTTGGCGGTGATCATCCTCGTCATCGTTCTGGCGGGGTCTCTGTGGGTCATGCACAACATGAACGAGAACATGATGCCCGAGCACGAGATGGATCAACTGCTCGAAGGGATGGAGAGCCTTCAGTCGCAACAGGGCTAAGCTCTCTCACATAAGATCACGCACCGGGGCCCAAGAGGCCCCGGTTTGCCATCAAGGACACCGATATGCGCCCTGCCCGTTTCTTCTCCGCCAAACTGATCGTCGCCACCCTGATCGCCGCCATTGGACTGGCCGGTTTCACCAGCCTTGGCATCTGGCAAGTCAAACGCCTGTCGTGGAAACTCGACTTGATCGAACGGGTCGACACGCGTCTGGCCGCCGATCCCATCCCGGCCCCCGGCCCCGCCGCGTGGCCCGGCATCACGGCGGAGAAAGACGAATACACCCGCGTCACCCTCACCGGCACCTTCCTCAACGACGACGAGGTACTGATTTACACGCCGTCGGATTTCGGCCCCGGCTATTGGGTGCTCACCCCGCTCCAGCGCGCGGACGGAACCATCGTCATGGTCAACCGCGGCGTCGTCCCGCAAGAACGCGGCCTCGCAGGCGATTTCCCCCGCATCACCGGCGAGACCACACTCACCGGCCTTCTGCGCCTCTCCGAGGACCAAGGCTGGCTGTTTTCGCGCGACAACGACCCCGAGGGCGGCAATTGGTATCGCCGCGACATCGCCTCAATCACCGAGGCCAAGGGTTATACGCAAGCCGCACCCTATTTCGTCGACCAGGACATGACCGACCCGCGCGGCTGGCCGCGTGGCGGCAAGACCGTCGTGAGTTTCCGCAACTCGCATCTGAGCTACGCTTTGACATGGTTCGCTTTGGCCGCCGTCATGGTGATCGGCTACGGGCTCGTGTTGCGCCTGCATTTTCGTCGCAAGGCCTGAACGGATAACGGATTTAGCGGTGCAAATACCGCAGGGCTTTCTTGCCTGGACTTTCGTGCAAAGTCTCTCTGCAAAGTTGTGGCGGAGGCTCAGGGATTCGAACCCTGGGGACGCTTTCACGCCCGCCGGTTTTCAAGACCGGTGCATTCGACCACTCTGCCAAGCCTCCTGATGCCGCGAGCGGGTTCGCACAGGATTAACGCCCCCGGTTTGATTCTGAAACCCATCTCTTGCATCCCGAGCGCTCCAAAGGCGTGCCGTTTTCCGCCGCCTGCGCAACGCGGGGCTTTCCAGCTTGGGGACGACACGTTAGACTGTCGTCAAATCCGTGCGGGACCGTAAAGGGTATTTTCGTCTCGATACGGCCAAAGATAAAATGAGCAGACAGAAAACCTGAGCCGGTCAAAAAAGACATCTGGCATAATCAGGAGCGAGATAGGGGCATACTCATGCGAATGACGGGTAAAGGAACGCGCGCTGCGGTCCTTCTGGGGGTCACGGTCGCGCTGACGGCGTGCGAAGACGGACAATCCTTTTTCGACAGCTTCAAATCACCTAGAGGAGGCACCGCAGCGGCGTCAACCTCAACCAAGCTTGTGGAACGCGATGTCGAAGCACCGGATGTCTTTCAGGTGACCGACAATGGCTTGTGGGACGGCCGTCCGTCTCTCGGCGGCGTCTGGGTGGCGCATTCCGATGTGACCGACCCGGAACGCGTCATCATTCGCAACGAGAAGAACGGCAAATTCGTCATCGGTGCGCTGTTCAAACGCGAAGCCACCGCGCCCGGTCCGGGCATTCAGGTGTCGTCGGACGCCGCCGAAGCCCTTGGCATGCTGGCAGGCTCTCCGGCTGAGCTGAACATCACCGCTCTGCGCCGCGAAGAAGTGGCGCAGGAGCCGGAAACCGTCGAAACCATTGCCGAGAGCGAGACCATCGCAGCCACCTCGCTCGACGATCCGATCGCCGATGCGGCGGCCACGCTTGATGCGCTTGATGCCCCGGCTGCGACAGCGACTGCGACACCGACGGCAAAACCCGCCGCCCCGGTAGCGGCGCCCAAGCCTGCGGCTCCGAAACCCGCCGCCTCCGGCCTCTCGAAAGCCTATCTGCAAATCGGGATTTTCTCGGTCGAGGGCAACGCCAAACGCACGGTCGATATGCTGGGCTCGCAAGGCATCGTTGCGACAACCAAACCCGGCACGTCGAATGGCAAAGACTTCTGGCGCGTCGTCGTCGGCCCCGCCGCCACCACGTCCGAACGCGCCGCGCTTCTCGAAAAAGTGAAAAAGGCGGGCTTCACGGACGCCTATGCTGTGACGCATTAAGAGACCACGCCGGGCGGGCCAGAGCGGCCTGCCCCAACTTAGACGCCCGGCCCGAAAGGACGCCCCGCCCCCATGTTGCGCCACATCGCCAAACGCTTCGCCAAAACCCTGGCCAAAACTCTGGCTTCCGGTTTTCTCGTCCTGACCATGTCCCTGCCCGCCTCCGCGTTTGAAACACGCGCGCGCGCCGCATGGGTCTATGATCTGACGACCGACACGGTGCTGATGAACAAGGAGGCCCAGACGCCCCTGCCGCCAGCCTCCATGTCGAAACTCATGACGCTCAATATGCTGTTCGAGGCGCTGCGCGATGGGCGTGTGACACTGGACACCCGCTTTTCCGTCTCGACGCGGGCGAAAAACATGGGCGGCTCGACCATGTTCCTCAACGAGACCGACCGCCCCACCGTCGAAGAGCTCATTCAGGGCATCATCGTGCTGTCCGGCAATGATGCCTGCGTCGTCGTCGCCGAAGGCTTGGCGGGCACCGAGGACAACTTTGCGCGTCTGATGAACGACCGCGCCAAAGTCTTGGGTCTGGAAAATTCGACCTTCGCCAATGCCTCGGGCTGGCCCAACCCCGGTCAACGCATGTCGGTCGAGGATCTCGGCAAACTGGCGATCCGCTTCATCACCGACTTCCCCGAATATTACGGCTATTTCGGCCAGCATGAATTTCCCTATGACAACCGCGCGCCGCAGAACCGGTTCAACCGCAACCCGCTCTTGAAACTCGGCATTGGCGCCGATGGCCTCAAGACCGGGCACACGCAAGAGGCGGGTTACGGCCTCGTCGGCTCCGCCACGCAGGGCACGCGCCGCGTTGTTTTCGTGATCTCGGGTCTCGCGACCGAGGCCGAGCGCGCGCAGGAAAGCGAACGCATCGTCAACTGGGCCTTCCGCCAGTTCGCCGAAAAATCCGTGGCCGAGAAAGGTCATGAGTTCGCCCGCGCCGATGTCTGGATGGGCGATCAGACCGAAGTGGGATTGGTCGCCGCCGAAGACATCTCCGTTCTGCTGCCCGGCAGCCAATTGGAAAAGCTTGCGGGCGAAGTGGTCTACACCGGCCCCTTCGAGGCGCCGATCACCCAAGGCGACACCCTGGCCGAACTGGTGATCCCACGCGAGGACCTGCCTGAGGCGCGTATCCCGCTGGTCGCGGATCGCTCGATTGCGCGCGGCGGATTGGCTCCGAGGTTGCGCACGGCCTTCATGGTGCTTAAGGACAAGTTGGAAGGGCAAACGGGTCTGGCCGTAGCCGAATAACTTATCTGGCATCACGGGAGCGCCATGTTCATCAGTTTCGAGGGCATCGACGGGTCCGGCAAATCGACACAAGCGCGGCTTTTGGCCGAGGGGCTTCGGGCTTTGGGTCATGCGGTGGTCCACACGCGTGAACCGGGCGGCTCTCCGGGGGCGGAGGAAATCCGCTCTCTCGTGCTCGAAGGCGACCCGGACCGCTGGTCGGCGGAAACTGAGATCCTGCTCTTCACCGCCGCCCGTCGCGATCATCTGGAAAAGACCATCCGCCCCGCTTTGACGGCTGGCAAAGTCGTGATCTGCGACCGCTTCGCCGACAGCACGCGGGTGTTTCAGGGCGTCACGCGCGGCGATCTTCAGGACAAGGTGAACCGGCTTCATAATGAGATGATCGGCATCGAGCCGGACCTGACGCTGTTGTTCGACATGGACCCGGAGATCGGGCTGGCGCGCGCCAAAGGGCGGCAGACCTCCGAGGAGCGTTTCGAAGATTTCGGGCAGGATTTTCAGGAAAAATGCCGCGCGGCCTTTCTCGATCTGGCGCGAGCGCATGACCGTTTCACCGTGATCGACGCCGGGCGCGAGATCGAGGTGGTGGCCGAAGAGGTCTTGGCGCTTGTCTCAAAACGGCTCAGCTCATGAGCAGCCGGTCCTCACAATCACTCGGCGAAATGGCGATGGCGCCGGAGGCCGATTGCGCGCCGGGGGCCCCACATCCGCGGCAGACCTCGACGCTCTTCGGTCAGGCGCATGCGGAGGAGAACTTTCTCGACGCCTTCAATTCGCACCGGATGCATCACGCCTGGCTGATCACCGGCCCGCGCGGGGTGGGCAAGGCCACGCTCGCCTGGCGCATCGCGCGGTTTCTGCTGGCGCAGCCGGTGGAGGATGAGGGCGGGCTGTTTGGCGATACCCCGCCGCCCACGGACAGCCTGGACTTGGGTCACGAGCATCCGGTTTACCGGCGTTCTGCGCAGCTCGCGGAACCCCGTCTCTGCCTCATTCGCCGCGAATGGGACGCCAAAAAATCCCGCCACGGTTCGGTGATCACCGTCGAAGAGGTGCGCAAGCTCAACTCCTTCTTTCACATGTCGGCCGCCGACGGCGGGCGCCGCGTCGTCATTGTCGATAGTGCCGATGAGATGAACGTCTCCGCCGCCAATGCCCTGCTCAAAACCCTCGAAGAACCGCCGAAAGACGCTTTTCTGTTGCTGATCTCGCACCAGCCCTCGCGGCTTTTGCCGACGATCCGAAGCCGCTGCCGCGAGCTGCGCCTCGGGCCGCTCCAGCCTGCCGATTTGGCCCAGGCTCTTGACGCGGCAGGGTTCGATGCCGCAGAGCAATCAGACGCATTGGCGGAATTGTCCGCCGGCTCTGTGGGGGAGGCGTTGAGGTTGACGAATTTGGGCGGGCTGGATGTGTATCGCGATCTGGTGGAGCTGTTCTCCACTCTGCCCCGGCTGGATCGCGCGCGCGCGCTGAAACTCGCCGAGGGCTGCGTGGGCGCGGCCAACACGGACCGCTATGACCTGACGCTGGGCCTCATCGACCGGTTTCTGACCCGGCTCGCGCGCGCAGGTGCGGGGCGACCGCCGATTGTCGAGGCCGCCCCCGGTGAGGCCGCACTTTTGACCCGGCTCGCCCCCGACAGCTTTGCCGCCCGCGATTGGGCGGTGTTGCAGCAAGAGCTTTCCGCACGTGCACAACATGCCCGGGCGGTGAACCTTGACCCTGCCGCTCTGATCCTTGATATGGTATTCAAGATCAACGACACGGCCAGCCGCATCGCGCGCTAATTGCAAGGCGATCTTGGGCGGGACCAGAGCAGAACAGAGCACCACCCGATGAGCCTTCCCCAGATTACCGCCCGCATCACAGACAGCCATTGCCACCTCGACTTCTCGGATTTTGCCGAGGAATTGCCGGAGGTTGTCGCCCGCGCCGTGGACGCAGGCGTGCATCGCATGGTGACGATCTGCACCCGCCTGCGGCAGGTGGATCAGGTCAAATCCATTTCCGAACGTTTCGATCCGGTGTTCTGGGCGGCGGGCACGCATCCGATGTCGGCGGCCGAGGAACCTCTGGCGACGGTCGAGGAATTGGTCGCTCTGGCCGAGCATCCGAAATTCGTGGGCATCGGCGAGACCGGCCTCGATTATCACTACACCGCCGAGAGCGCCGACATTCAGAAAGAGAGCCTGCGCATTCATATCGAGGCGTCGCGTGAGACGCAATTGCCGCTGATCATCCACGCCCGCGACGCCGATGCGGACGCGATGAAGATTTTGGGCGAGGAGTATCGTAAAGGCGCCTATCCTTGCGTGCTGCATTGCTTCACCGCCTCGAAGGAGTTCGCTCTGGCGGCGATGGACTGGGGCTTTTACATTTCGATGTCTGGCATCACGGCCTTTCCGCGCTCGGAAGAGTTGCGCGAGGTTTTCCGTGCGGTGCCACGGGATCGCGTCTTGGTCGAGACCGACAGCCCCTACCTCGCGCCGCCGCCGCATCGCGGGCGTCGCAACGAACCGGCCTACACGGCCCACACCGCCCAGCGCGCCGCCGAGACCTTCGAGATGGACTATGCCGAGTTCGCGGCGCTGACCGAGGCGAATTTCGAGCGTCTGTTTACAAAGGCCGTTTTATGAGCGCGCGCTTTACCATATTGGGCTGTGGCTCCTCAGGCGGCGTGCCGCGGATCGGCAACCATTGGGGCGCTTGCGACCCACAGAACCCGAAAAACCGGCGGATGCGCTGTTCGGCTCTGATCGAGCGCGACGGCCCGGATGGAACGACGACGGTGCTGATCGACACCGGCCCCGACATGCGCCAGCAATTGCTGAACGCCGGAGTGGAGCGGCTCGACGGCGTGGTCTTCACCCATGCCCACGCGGATCACATGCATGGCCTCGATGATCTGCGCCAGATCGTGTTCAACATGCGCGAACGGGTCAAAGTCTATGCTGACAGTGAGACGGAGAACGACCTGATCGCGCGCTTCGGCTATGCCTTTGTGCAGCCTGCGGGCTCGAACTACCCGCCCATTCTGGACCTGAATGCCATTCGCGGGCCGGTCACGATTGAGGGCCCCGGCGGTCCGGTGACACTGACGCCTTTGCAGGTCAACCATGGGCAGATCGAGGCCAAGGGATTCCGCATCGGCGATCTGGCGTATATTCCCGACGTCTTGGCGATCCATGAGGCGACATGGGACGCGATGCAGGGGCTTGATACGTTTGTGATCGACGCGCTGCGCTACACACCGCACCCCTCTCACGCCCATCTTGAGTTGGCGCTGGAGTGGATTGCGCGTGCCAAACCTCGACAAGCCGTGCTGACCAATATGCACATCGACATCGACTACGCGACCGTGGATGAGGAGACCCCGGATCACGTCACCCCCGCGCATGACGGTATGGTGATCGAGATCACAGGAGCGCTCTGACATGCAAGACCTGATCACCGTCATCCTCCCCGTCTTCCTGGTGATCGGCTACGGCTATCTGGCGCGCCGGTTCGGTTGGGTCAGCGATGAGTTGATCGACAACGTGATGAAATTCGCCCAGAATTTTGCCGTGCCGCTGTTGTTGTTCTCCGGCATTGCCAAGATGGACTTGGGCCAAAATTTCCACCCTCCAATCCTGATTTCCTTTTACGCGGGCGCTTTGTCGGGCGGGTTGTTCTGTTTTCTCGGGGCGCGCTACCTGTTCAAACGCGATCTGACGGATGCGGTGGCGATCGGGTTCATCGGGTTGTTCTCCAACTCGCTTTTGCTGGGCATCCCGATCACCGAACGCGCCTATGGCGAAGCGGCCCTGGCGGGGAATTTTGCGATCATCTCGATCCATTCGCCACTGCTTTACGGCATCGGCATCGCCGCGATGGAGATTGCCCGGACACGGGGGCTGGGTCTGTCGGGCTTTGGCCTGATGCGGCAGATTGCGCGCTCTGTCTTGCGCAACCCTCTGATCCTTGGCATCGCGGCGGGGTGGACCGTCAATCTGGCGCAGATCCCCCTGCCCGCGCCGGTTTGGGATGCGGTGGGTCTGATGACCCGCGCGGCCATTCCAGCGGCGCTCTTCGGTCTGGGCGGCGTGCTTTTGCGCTATAAACCTGAAGGCGATATGCGGATCATTCTTTGGGCGGTTGCCGCCTCCTTGGTGCTGCACCCGATGATTGCCTACGGGCTTGGGCATTTTGTCTTTGACCTGCCGACCCCGTCCCTGCGCTCCGCCACGATTACGGCGGCCATGGCGCCGGGGATCAACGCCTATCTCTTTGCCAATATGTATGGTGTGGCGAAACGCGTGGCGGCGTCTTCGGTGTTGATCGGCACGGCCGGCTCGATCCTGACCATATGGTGCTGGCTGGCGATCTTGCCGTAAGTGCCACTGGGCCGCAAGAGAGACAAGCGACGCGTTTCAGAGCCGCGAAGATAGGGCAAAGCACACGGTCTTCGCCCAAGAGAGACAGATGCACGGCACGCGCCAAAACCCGACCGGCGTCTGCGCGCGGATCGGGGACCACCATGCCATGTTGCGCAGAGACCAAAAGGTCGCCCCGGTTGCCAAAGGTGCCATCGCGGATCAAGATCGGCAAAAGTTCGGGGCGTTCCTTGAGGATGTTTTGCCCCAAACGCCTGCGACCATGCCACAACAGCGGCTGCGGCCCGGCCTCTATGGTGGCGCCCGTGCTCAGATCCTCGACCAAGCGCTCGCCCGAGGGCGTCATGATCCGCGTACCAGACGTGAAACAGGGGATGCCCATGGCGTACATGTCCGGCGCGCTGTCCACCTGTGTGGGGGCCACGCCCATGAGCGTCAGGCCGGAGACGTCGAGCTGATCCGCCGTGAACCCGTCCTCGTCGCCATCGGAGAGGTCGAAGTCAGTGATCGTGTCATTGCCGAAACCGTCGGTGAGCAGGACAGTATCGTCACCCGCGCCGCCGGTGATGACCTCGATATTGTCGAAAGTGACGGTGTTGATGCCATCGGTGGCTATGCCATCCTCCCAATCGGAGAAGGTGACGGTGACATTGGTGGTGACGTTGGAAAAGTCGAGCGTGTCAAGATCAATGCCAAGACCGCCGCCGTAGACCGTATCCGTGCCCCAATTGTCCGAAAAGAGAAAGCTGTCCTGACCGCTTTCCCCCCAGAGCACGTCAGTGCCCGCGCCGCCCTCAAGGGTGTCATCCCCGATGCCACCGTAGATCGTATCATTGCCAGCCCCTCCAGACAGCCCGTCATTGCCGGCCCCGCCGTCAATGGTGTCATCGCCCGCGCCGCCGTCGACATAATCTCCACCCAGCCCTGTCGAGATGGTGTCATTTCCATCGCCGCCAAAGACGGACACATTGCCAGAACCGCCGGTGAAGATGTCATCGCCGCCCCACAGGACATAGGTCGCCCCGGTGGCGTCGTTCGAGGCGTCGACCACATCGCTTTCATGGGTAAGGGTGAAATACTCCATCGTATTGCCCGACCCGGTGGCCGTGGTGCCATCGAGCGTGTAGTCAAAGGCATTGTCGCCGGAGAAGGTCAGCGTGACGCCGGTCGATGCCCTCGCATAGGTAAAGTCGACCGTATCCCAGTCGTCCCCGCCGTAGATGACCGACCCTGTCGAGGATGAAAAATCATAAATGTCATAGCCTTGAAGCGTGTTCGTCGGCATGGAAACAGTCCCCAAAATTCAGGGTTACCCGCAAATCACCCATTCGGACGCACGCGTCCTGATTTGTCCCGTCGCACCGAAACCTGCGGATGCGACAGGGCCACCTGTTGCACGGCCCTGCACCGGGTATCGAACCTCAGAGGTCTTGAGCATCTTACCCCTGCCCCCTTACATTCCCTGAAGAGGAAGCCGTTTTTACCTCGCATTTGAGGCAAATTCGCACAGACCAAATTCGCGCAGAAAATCAGGGGCGAATATCAGAGGCGAAAAGCCCCAAAACACGCCCGAACCACCACGATAGCTCAATGTGTGACTTGAAAAGCGGCCTCAAAGTGATCTAAACAGCGATCTGAAAACTCACCCGGCCCATTATTGCTTGATAAGAAACAATGCTCATGATCTCCGAGTGCGTTCATAGGTTTGACCCAAGCTTGCCTTATTTATGCCACAAAGAAACGGCATCCGGTTGTTCAAGCCATCATTAACCAAGACGCCCGGACGCAGGTGAAACGATCCTTGCGGCAACCGGGCCAGCAAGTTGAGACGAGTGATCCGATGCCCGTTTACGATCTGGAAGTTTATAATTTCGACCCAAGCGGCGTGTTCAGCACGACAACTGGATCGCGCTTTACATATTCCGGAGGCGGCCCCACCGGCACGGCAGCTGTCACAGACAACAACGCTGTTTTGACAGACGACAGCGCAGGCTGGAGCTATGGCGAAACCGCCACGGCGAATGTCAGCATCGGCGGCAATTCTTCGACAAATGCGGATGTCGATGCGGAACGGGTCTGGACTGTCACGGATCTGAACACCGGGGAAACCTTTCAGGTCATCCAATTCGATGTCGAGGACGGCGACGCGCGCGGCTTTTACACCGTCTCCGAACAACCGCTGATCGACGGGCATCAATATCAGATCGTCAACTACAACTCCAATCCCGGCTCGTCGAGCGGCACCGCGCCGAGTTTCAGCTATGCGGATTACATCTCGACCGCCGAGTTGCCCGACGGGGTCGTCAGCGGCACGGACGGCAACGACACGATTGACACGAATTACACCGGCGACCCGCAAGGCGAAATGGTCGATGGCACCACCACCCAGGAGAGCACGCTGAGCTGGGACGATCTGGCCGCCGACAACACCTCGATCGAGGGGGGCATGTCCACCGTCATCAATGGTGTACAGGTCAACATCGGCTATACGGAAACCAACGGCAACAACACCGCCACCATTTCCAACGAGACCATCTACACCGAGAACGGGGATTTCTCCGACAACAGCTCGCTGCGCCTCTGGGGCTCCGGCAACAGTGGAGACACCTCGTCGGTCACGCTCGATTTCTCCTCGACTCAAAGCGATGTTCGGGGCGAGGTGGAAAACGTCACCTTTCGTATTTCCGATCTCGACGTCTACGCCTTTGTCGACACCGTCACCATCACCGCCGTGGATGCCGAGGGCAACACCGTCACCCTGACCATCACGCCCGAGGGCGCCGTCAGCGTCTCTGGCGACACAGCGACCGGCACGGCGGATGCGAATTTCGTCAACCCGGACGATGCCTCCGGCGCGATCCTCGTCACGATCCCCGGCCCCGTGTCGAACGTCACCATCGACTACGGCAACAATGGCACGGAGCAACAGTCGATCCATGTGTCCGACATCAATTTCGATGTGATCCAGACCGAATACGATGACACCATCGAAGCGGGCGCAGGCAACGACACCATCGACGCTGGTCTTGGGGACGATGTGGTCTATGGCGGCTCCGGCGATGACATCATCGAAGGCGGCGTCGGCAATGATACGATGTACGGCGAAACCGGCGATGACACCTTCATCGGCGGCGCGGGCGCGGACACCATGTACGGGGACTCCGGTCAGGACACCATCGACTATTCCAACAGCTCCGAAGGCGTCAATGTCGATCTCGGCACTGGGACCTATTCGGGTGGCGACGCCGAAGGCGACAGCGGTTCCGGCATCGACGGCCTGATCGGGTCGGATTACGACGACACGCTCATCGGCTTCGACGGGCAAAGCACGGACGGCGAGAATGCCTATACCAACATTTTCTATGGCGGTGCGGGCAACGATTACCTCGACGGCGCGGGCGGTGACGACGAACTTTACGGTGGCGAAGGCAACGACACGATCATCGGCGGCGCGGGCGCTGACATCATCGAGGGTGGCGCGGGCGATGACACGATCTACGCCGGAGGCGGTGACACGATCACCGGCGGCACAGGCAACGACACGATCATCATCGACCCATCCCAGCTTGATGGCAATGCGATCAACATCATCGGCTCCGAGGACGCGGGCGATGGCGACACGGATGTCCTGGACCTCTCCGGCCTTGGTGTCGACTGGTCCACACGGCCCATCACCTATGATGAAAACGACCCGGAAAGCGGATCGCTGACGCTGGCCGACGGCACGGTGATCACATTCAGCAACATCGAAACGGTGATCTGTTTCGGCAAGGGAACTCGGATCGCCACGCCCTACGGTGCGCGCACGGTCGAAGACCTCAAGCCTGGCGATCTGGTCCTGACCATGGACAACGGCGTGCAGCCGCTGCGCTGGGTCGGCGCGCGTCAGGTGCCCGCGATGGGCCGGTTCGCGCCCATCGAGATCAAGGCGGGTGCCCTGAACAACGACCGCGATCTGATCGTCTCGCCGCAGCACCGTATGCTGTTGAACAGCTGGCGCTCCGAGGTGCTGTTCGGCACCTCCGAGGTCTTCGCCGCCGCCAAGCACCTGGTCAACGGCACGACGATCCGAGAGGCACAGGGGGGGATGGTCACCTATTACCACCTGATGTTCGACCGCCACGAGGTGATCTTTGCCGAAGGCGCCGCCTCGGAAAGCTTCCACGTCTCGGATTACTCACTGACCGGCGTCGCCGACGCCGCGCGCGAGGAACTCTTCACGCTCTTCCCGGAGCTGCGCTCCATGCCGACGCATCACGGCGACACCGCCCGCAAATGCCTCAAGGCGCATGAGACGGAGCTTTTGGTGGCGTAATCCGGCCTCCGCAGCCTCTCGCATGACGGCAACGTGGGTTTTGGCCTCTGCACGGCCAAAATCCCCGCAACGACAATCGACGCGATGCCCACCAGAATGAACGCGGCATTCAAGGCCAAAGCCAATGTCGCCGGATGTTCAAAGCGGCATTTGGTGCGCGTCAGGATCATCGCCACGGCGTAAAGCACCGCTGAGAGAATGGGCAAGAGCGGCAGCGACAGGTAATAGGCGATCCGCAGGGCACACAGCTGCCAAATCCCCATGCCACGGCCCCGCCCAGCGCTTTGATCATGGCATCCCCCGAAAGACAGGCAAATACCGTTGTCAGGGGAGGACGGAGTGTTGGACATACACGCAACGGAACGCGATTTTCGGTGTCCTTGAAACCGGCGCGCCCGGAAAGAGCCATGCAACACGCGCACAGGCGACTTGCACGCAGATAGTTTGCAATGCCAATCATTTTGACGCACATGCGGTTTATGACAGAAACGCCCCCCTCCACGCCGCCCGCAGACTCCGCCAAAACCCTCTTCGGGTTTCAATTCGTCACGCTCTCGCGGCGCTGGCGCAAGGTGATCCATGCCGAGCTGGCCAAAGCCGGGCTGACCGATGCCACCTGGGCGCCTTTGGTGCATCTCGATGCAGGTGACGGGATCAGTCAGACGGAGCTGGCGGATCACCTGGCGCTTGATACCTCAAGCCTCGTGCGTCTGTTGGACATTCTCTCCGAGCGCGGGCTGATCGAACGCCGGGTCTCCCCCAAAGACCGCCGCGCGCGTCTTTTGTACCTGACGCCCGAGGGCCACACAGAGGTTGCCCGGATCAAGACCCATCTGAACGCGGTCGAGGCCGCGCTTCTGGCCGATCTCAGCGACACGCAGGTCACCGCGCTGATCCATGCCATGGAGAAGATCAACATCACGGTCGAGCGCGCCCTCACCCAGACGACGAAGGCAGACACATGATGGCCCCTCTCCTCTCCCGGCTCACAGACCACGGTTTTGACATCACCCGCCTGCGCTTTGCCACCCGCACCGCCATCGCGGCCTGTATCGCCTTTGTGCTGGCCTGGCTCATCGGGCTGGAACATCCGCAATGGTCCGCGATGACCGTCTGGGCCGCCTCGCAGCCGACCCGGGGCCAGCTTTGGGAGAAAAGCCTGTTTCGGGGTCTCGGCTCGATCAGCGGCACCGTCGTGGGCGTGCTTTTGGTCCTGTCGATGCAGCTGCACCCCTCGCTTTTGGTCATAGGTCTCGCGCTTTGGGTCGGGGCCTGTACCTATATCGGCAATCTTCAGCGTGGTTTTGTCGCCTATGGCACAGTTTTAGCTGGCTACACCGCCGCCATGGTCTCGCTTTTGGATGCCGCCCACCCGGATCAGGTGCTGGGCCTCGGCGCCGACCGGCTGGCCACTGTGATGACCGGCGTCGTCGTCGCCACCTTTATCGGCTCGCTCTTTGCGCCCAAGGCCGCCACCGGCGAACTGCGCCAAAAGGTGCGCGCGCTTTTGACCGAGATGATCGCGGAGGCCGCATCCGCCACGCCGTCACACACACGTCGTCGCCAACTTTTGTCGGATCTCGCGGCCATCGAAGAGGGGCTGGATCCGCATGCCGCAGGCTCCATCCGCTCGCGTCAAAGCATCCGCGCCACCCGCCGGCTCTTAATTGCCGCGACCCCGCTTTTGCTTTGGAAACATGGCGACAGCCAACCCGCAGGCTTTCGCAGCCACCTGACTGCGGCCAGTCTCGCACTGGCAGACGAAGACATCCCCGAGACGCTCGCGGCTCTGAAAGCCTCCGCCGAGACGCCCGGCCTGTCCCCGCGTCTGCGTGAGACACTCACCAACACCGGCGCCGCACTGGCCGATTGGCATGCCGACCCGCATGCGCGCCGTTCCGTGGCCTCCCCCGCCACATTCGCGCCTCTGTCGGTCGTCTTGCACCGTGACTGGACCGGCGCGCGCGAGGCGGGGCTACGGGCCTTTGGCGCGCTTTTGCTCTTTGGCGTCCTGTGGCTGGTCACCGGCTGGTCGGTGGGCGCGTTCATGCTTTTGGGCCTGTCGGTGATGATCTCGCTGTTCTCGACCTTCGAGAACCCGGCACAGATGATGAAATCCGTGTTCAAGGGCCAACTTGCCGGCGTCATCGGCGCCTTGATCCTGCGCTGGCTGATCTGGCCGATGGCGGAGACAGAGACCCAGATGATCCTCTTCACCCTGCCCTTCATTCTGATCGGGCCGCTCTTTGTCGCGCACAATAAAACCGTCGCGATGAGTTTCGATTACAACATGGTGTTGATGCTGATGTCGCAGCCGCATTGGCCGCTCACCGGCACATTCGAGACCTCCGTCGCCGCCGGTCTTGCCGTGATCGCCGCCCCTGTGGCCGCGATGGGGGTCTATCTGACCATTTATCCTGCCAACCTGAAACGCCGTCTTGAGACGTTGATGACCGCGATGATCCATGACCTGAGCGATCTCGCCGCCGATCCCAAGGCGCTACAAACCCGCAGCCATTGGCAGGCGCGGCTCTATCACCGGACGCTGCGTCTGGTGCGCCTTTCCGAGCGCGCCGCGCGGGCGCAGACCGAGGCGCAAGATGCGGCTTTGGCGTTGTTGAACCTTGGCCATGCGGCGATGTGGTGCCACCGCGAGGCGGAAAATCAAGGCGAGACCCGGATGGCACCGCATGAGATGGCGATCTCAGACTCCGACCGCCGCGCCGCACGCGCCGCTTTGATGCGTCTGGCCTATCTGCGCGAAGACCCGGCCCGGGCGCGCGCCACGCTCGTCAAGCTTCAGGCCCGACACGCGGGCCCCGAAGCCGCGCTGTTGCGCGAGGCGGTGAGCGGCATCGACACGTTGACGCCTCTGCTCACCACATTGAACTAAGATTTACACGTGCTCAGGCGCCGGGCCGACTTCGCGCGGTTTGCCCTCCGCATCGACGGCCACCATGGTGAACCGCGCCTCGGTCACATGCTCGCGCTGCGCCGTATAGGCGCGGCGGGCCCAGACCTCGATCCGGATCACCATGGAGCTGCGCCCGACATGATCGACGGCGGTATACACGCAGAGCGTATCGCCGACTTTCACCGGCTTCTTGAACACGATCTCATTGGCCGCAATGGTCACCGTGCGCCCGTTGCAGCGCTCGTTGGCGCGAATGGCGGCGGCGAGGTCCATCTGGCTCATCACCCATCCGCCGAAAATATCGCCTGCGGCATTGGTGTCGGCGGGCATCGCGAGCGTGCGCAGCGTGAGTTCCATGCCCTCCGGTGTATGTGCGTCTGACATTTTGAAAATCCATCGTCTTGTGATTTTGAGCCTCTCACATGGCATACCACAAACATCGCCTCAAGCCCTTGATCCGAAACGCAAAGCCGCTTTCCTCTGGGCGCATGACACATGAAAGCCGCGCGGCGCACACAGGTGTTTCACTTTCACCTGTCCTTTGGCGGGAGCCTGTTGTTAACTCTGCTGGCAAATATGACGTGAAGGTTTCTGATGGCACAGGTTCAGCATATTCCCCTCCCCTCCACCTCCCGCCTCTGGGCGAAGGTGCAAAGCGACGATTTCATCGACGGTTACGCGGTCAAAAGTGCACTGTCGCCGCGTGAGGCCGCGAACATCGGCCTGACCATGCCCGGCTGGGCCGACGCGCTCTTAAACCTGCGCAACCGGATCGTGAAGCCTCTCGGCCTGAAAACAGAGACCGCAGAGAACGGCGAGGGCGCGATTTTTCCGGTGGAGTACGAAGGTCAGGACGAGCTGATCATTGGCACCGATGACAGCCATCTGAATTTCCGCATTTGCATCCGACAGGACGCGGGCCGCATCCATATGGCAACCTGGGTGCATCGCAACAATGCACTTGGGCGGGCCTATCTGATGGTGATCAAACCGTTTCACGTGCTGATCGTGCGGGATGCCATGCGCCGGATCGCGCGTGGAAATGCGCGGGCAAATCCTGGCACCTGACGTTGCATCCGCCCCCCTTGCGCTTTAAAGACTCGGGCGAGAGACAAAAAGGCGTGCCCCATGCTCAAGACCCGCATCATCCCCTGCCTCGACGTGGCCGATGGCCGTGTCGTCAAAGGCGTGAACTTTGTGGACCTGATCGACGCGGGCGACCCGGTCGAGAGCGCGCGGGCCTATGACGCGGCGGGTGCCGATGAACTGTGTTTCTTGGATATTCACGCGACCCATGAGAACCGTGGCACGATGTATGACCTGGCCACCCGCACCGCCGAACAGTGCTTTATGCCGCTCACGATCGGCGGCGGTGTGCGGACCACGGAAGACGTGCGCCACCTCCTGCTCGCCGGGGCCGACAAAGTGTCCTTCAACTCCGCCGCCGTGGCCGACCCGGACGTGATCGCCCGCGCCGCCGATCACTTCGGCAGCCAATGCATCGTCTGTGCGATTGATGCGAAAACCATCGAATGGGACGAAGCGGGCAACCCGATCAAATGGGCCATCTTCACCCACGGCGGGCGCAAGGCCGCGCTGGACAAGGACGGCCATCCGATTGACGCGGTGGAATTCGCGAAGCTCATCGAGAGCAAGGGCGCGGGCGAGATCCTCTTGACGTCGATGGACCGCGACGGCACCCGCGCAGGGTTCAACATCGCCATGACCCGCACCATCGCAGACGCCGTGAACATTCCGGTCATCGCCTCGGGCGGGGTCGGCAATCTTGACCACCTCGTCGAAGGCGTCACCGAAGGCCACGCCAGCGCCGTTCTGGCCGCCTCCATCTTTCACTTCGGGGATTACACGATCCAGGAGGCCAAGGAATATATGGCCTCCAAAGGCATCCCCATGCGCCTCAAGCAATACTGAATTAAGGAACCGCTCATGTCCGTTCTCAACGAACTCGAACAAGTGATCCTGTCACGCAAAGGCGCAGACCCCGAGACCTCCTGGACCGCGAAACTCCTCGCCAAAGGCCCGGAAAAATGCGCCGAGAAATTCGGTGAAGAGGCGGTCGAAGCGATTATCGCCGCTGTGAAGAACGACCGCGAAAACCTGACCTATGAGGCCGCCGATGTGCTCTATCACATGCTGGTCATGTTGGCCGCGCGCGATGTGGCGCTGGACGATGTGCTGGGTGAACTGGCCCGCCGTCAGGGGCTTTCGGGGATTGCGGAAAAGGCGTCGCGCTAACCCTAAATTTAGAGAATATTATGACAGTTCAATTTTCGGCAAAGCTTTCAGATTTCAATGTTCAAAAAGGGCTTTCAGACCTCACACAGAAACGTGCGCCTTGGCTCTACAGGTATAGGCTGATCATGATGATTGGTTCTATTTTCGCGCTTTATGCCTTGAGCATCGCCCTCCCGGCCCCAATATCACAGTGGGTAATGATCCTATTCCCCATCTTAATCATCGCAATCCTTCTTCTGTTTATCTGGCTAACTCTGAGATGGAGACGTCGCCTTTTCAGCGGCTTTCAAAATGCGAAACTGCGCACTGTTGAAACAAGGTTTTCGATGTCCGAAAGCGGTTACACAGAAGAAAGCGCCTTGCATCAACTTAAACTGAACTGGGATGCCTTCATCGCAGCGGAGAAAACCAGCCAAGGCTTGGCGTTGTTGATTGCAGAGGGCGAATTCTACTTCATTCCAAATTCAGCCTTTGAAAGTGCCGAAGACCTTGAGACAGCATGCGCGACAGCGCGCAATTTTATCGCGGCGCATACATAACTGTTCGCATTTCTTCCGGGCATAAGTACTCAAATACCGCTCAAAGCCCCAGCCGCGGAATTTCAATCGCCGGACAGCGATCCATCACCACCTCGGCGCCCTGCGCGCGGGCCAGGGCGGCGGCTTTCTCGTTGACGATGTCGAGCTGCATCCAGATGTATTTCAACCCTTGAAGCGCATGCAGCGCATCATCGACCACATGTTCGGTCTCTTCGGGCTTGCGAAAGATATCGACCATATCGACCGGCTCGGTGATGTCGGACAAAGCCGCGACACAGGTCTGGCCGAACAATTCCTTGCCCGCCTGCCCCGGATTGACCGGGATCACCTTATAGCCACGCGCGGCCAGAAATGTGCCGACCCTGTGAGACGGGCGGTCCGGTTTCGGGGAGGCCCCCACGAGGGCGATCACTTTCGTGTCGCCAAGGATGCGGGCGATGTCGGCGTCGGTCAGTTGGTCAACATATGTCATGAGCATGAAGGTAGCGCATTTTCAAAAAGAAAAAAGCCCGGGCTCTGAAGACCAGAAACCCGGGACAAAGTGTGGAACGAGGGACAGTGAGAGCAACGCGCGTGTTCCAAACTGCGCGTCTCACCCAATGAGATAGGGAGAGCCTCTCGATATGGTAGTGTTTGTAAGAAAAACGTGAACGCATCGTGAATCGGACGCGCTTAACCCCACCTCTGCGCGTTCAGCGTTGCGAGGCGGCGTAAAGCCCGACGGCTGCGGCGTTCGAGACGTTGAGCGAACCGAACCCGCGCGCGAAGGGGATTTTCACCAATCTGTCGACCGTCTCCTTGGTCTTTTGCCGCAAGCCCGGCCCCTCGGCGCCCATCACAAGCGCGACGGGACGATCCGACAAAGACGTCAGCGCCTCGTCGATGGTCTCGTCCGCCTCGCCATCGAGGCCCAGACAGGTGAAGCCCAGTTCCTGCAATTTCACGATGGTCTCCGACAGGTTGCGCACCCGCAGATAAGGTTGGCGTTCCAGCGCGCCGGAGGCGGTTTTCGCCAAGGCGCCGGTCTCGGGCGCGGCATGACGCGCGGTCGCGATGACAGCCTCGGCCCCGAACACCTCGGCAGACCGCAAAATCGCGCCGACGTTATGCGGGTCGGTCACCTGATCGAGCAGCACGACCAAAGGCAGCCCCTCGCCTTTCGCCAGACAGACCTCCTCGACCGAGCCCCAGCTCAGGGGTTTCACCTCCAAAAGCGCGCCCTGGTGCACAGAGGTCGGATCGACAGGAATGTCGAACTTGCGCGGATCGTGAAATTTGCGCGGGTCGATTTCTTCGGGCACGATCCCGCAGGCGGCAATCTCCGCCTCAAGTTTTGCCATCGCGTTTTTCGTCACCAAAAGCCGCAATTTCTCTCGCGCCGGATTCGCCAGCGCATCGCGCACCGCGTGCAAACCAAACAGCCAGACGGTTTCCTGCGCAGACTTGCGCTTGGCTTGCTCTTTTTCGACGACCCATTTGGGTTTTTTCATGGCTTTGGTGTCCCGCTTTTTGTGGCTGGCCCTTCTTGGCGCAGGCAATCTCCAAGAACAAGCAATTTTCCTGTTGACGCCCCCCGCCCCCAAATGTATCCACCGCCCACACGAGAGCAAACGGTCGGTGAGAGATCACAGATCAGCGTGAAAGTGGGCGACGGGCTGCAAGGTGCGGCAGCGGACTGTAACTCCGCCGAGGAGACTCATGCCTGGTTCGATTCCAGGGTCGCCCACCATCCACCTTTCATCAGAAAGGTGACAGAGTTTCATACGATGTGAAAGAGCGGCAGTCGTTTTGCAGAAACGATGAGAGCTTGCGACGTTTGACCAACAGGTGACACATCACCACTTCTCCCCCTCCGGCAATTACAAATTTGCCGCTTTGGCGTTCGGTAACCGTTCGCCCTTTCCCCTCTTGCAACTCCTGTCCGATCCGCCACATTTGAGGCGATCATAAAAGGAGAGCGACATGGCCCTGCAACGCGTTGAGATCACCTATGGCGGCCCCGAGATTGGCGGGCCCTTCATCGGCGCGCTGCATTGGGACGATGCCCTCACAGGTCCCCGCCCCGGCATCATTGTCGCGCCTGCGTTTCGCGGTCGGTCGGACTTCGAAGAAGCCCGCGCGCAGGAACTGGCCGCTTTGGGCTATGTCGGCTTCGCCATCGACTATTACGGACAGGGCTGGACCACCACCGATCCCGCCGAGGCCCATGCAGCCAAAGACAAACTGGACGCGGACCGCGCCACGCTCGCCGCGCGCATGGTGGCCGCTCTTGAGGCATTGAAATCGCAGGATTTGGTGGACGCGGAACGCACCGCCGCCATCGGATATTGTTTTGGCGGCAAGGCGGTGCTCGATCTGGCGCGCGAGGGCGTCGAGATCGGTGGCGTCGCAAGTTTTCACGGCATTCTCGACCGGGCATCAAGCGCACCGGAGATGAAAATTGTCGCTGAGGTTCTGGTGATGCACGGCTGGGACGACCCGCTCGCGCGTCCCGACAGCGTGCTGGCCTTTGGTCAGGAAATGACGGAGCGCGGCGCGAAATGGCAGCTCCATGCCTATGGCAAAACCGGCCACGCCTTTACCAACCCCGCCGCCAAACCCGGCGCGCAGCCGGGCTTTGGGTTCGATGTCAAAGCCACTGCACGAAGCTGGCGCGCGCTGGTGGATTTTCTGGCCGAAGTGTTGCGCTAGCGCTCACTGAATCTCCACGGCCTTGCGCTCGTAATGCGCCTGTTCCGCCGTGCCGTCGTCAAAAGTGACGTTGAGATCGACCGTCTCGATGCTCCCCGGCGGAAAACTGACGAGGATCGCGTCGAGGCTTTCGGCCTTCAGCGCATTGGGTTGCGCCGTATCGAGGTAGCAGGGTTCCATCACGAAAGGCACCATCTCGCCACCGTTCACGCCATAAAAAATCTCGCTCAGCCCACAGCGCCAGCTCAGGAGATTGGTGAAATACAACAGGTCCTGCCCGTCGTAATTGCGCACCGCGATCCATTGCGGCTTGGTCGCTTGCAGGATGGGTTTGACCTCTGCGGCGGTGGTGAAGTTTTGCGCCACGACGCCCGAAGCCGTGAAACAGAGCAGAGAGGCCAGAACTATGCGCAGGGGTCCGGATGCCATGGAAACAATCCTTTTAACTACAGGGGAATTAACGGCTTTTGATAAACGATGATCCGTCCTATAGTCGGTCCGAACCACCATATGTTATGACCTCAGCCTCCCCCCATTATTCAGAGTTCTCATGTCCAGTAAGCCTCAAAACCAAGCCCCGTTCAACATTGTCGTCATCGGACAGGACGGGCGGCTGATGTATGAGGCGCTGTTGTTCGCGGCTTCGCTGCGGGCAATGGACCCGGATTTCAAGGGCCGGCTGTTCATCGCCGAACCGCAACCGGGCGAAAAATGGCACAACGATCCGCGCATGAAGCAGGCCGATGTGCTGAGCGCCTTCAAACGGTTGGGCGCAGAAATTCTGCCCTTCGAGAACCGCCATTTCGGCCAGAGTTACCCCTACGGCAATAAAATCGAGGCCCTTCTGGCGCTGCCCGAGGGTGAGCCTTTCGTATTTTTCGACAGCGATACGCTGATCACCGGGCCTGTGTCTTCGGTGCCTTTCGATTTCACGCGCCCCTGTGCAAGCCAAAAGGTCGAGGGCACATGGCCGCAGATCGAACTTTACGGACCGGGCTACACCGAGATTTGGAAATCGCTCTATGATCGCTTCGGATTGGAGTTCGAAAGCACGCTCGACCTCGATCAGCCGGACGAATATTGGAAGCGCTATCTCTACTTCAACGCGGGCTTTTTCTTTTACGAATGCCCGCGCAAATTCGGTGAACGCTTCCTCGAATACGCCTTGGAAATTCGCGACAATCCGCCCGAGGCCGCAAGCCTTCAGGTCTTTGATCCCTGGCTCGACCAAGTGGCTTTGCCGCTGGTGATTCACTCTTTCGGCGGCGCGCGGCGGACTATCCCCGAAGACACGCTCGATGGGAAAATCTCCTGTCATTACCGCACTTTCCCGCTGTTGTTCGCCCGCGAAAACGATCATGTGGTCGAGGTGCTGCGCGAAGTAGCAGCGCCCAATTGGATCAAGAAGGCGCTGAAGGAATATGAGCCGATCAAACGCCTCGTCTATCAGCCGAAGGGCGACAAAATCCGGGCGATGTTCGACCGTGATCACCTGCCTAGACGCGAAAAGATGATCCGCAATCAGATCAAGAAGGCCGGATTGTGGATGCGGTGACGCTCAGCCGCTCAGCATCTTCGTATCAGCCCGGGCGCCGCACCGCGCCCCTCTGACCCGGCAAGGTTTCGCCAGCGCGCGGAACATCTGGCCGCAGGGGCACGGGTTTCCCTTGGCCCGCTCCCAAAGCTGCGTTAGGGTGCCACGACATTCAGAATTCAGACCCAATAATCGAGCCAGCCTGCGGAAATGAAACCGAATTTTGCCCTCAACCTGAGCCATGACGGCATCGTTTTATTGCACCGCGCCTCAAGCGGCTGGCACCAGATGGGCAAGGTCGCGCTGGACGCGCCCGATATGGCCGCGGAACTGGCTGAGCTGCGCAAGCTCGCCACCTCTGTCTCGACCTCCGGGCTTGCCACCAAGCTGGTGATTCCGAACAGCCAAATCCTCTACCGCAGCCTTCCCGATCCGGGCGAAGCCACCCGAGATGCCGTGATCCGCGCCGCCCTCGATGGCGCGACGCCCTATGCTTTGGAGGATCTGCTCTGGGACAGCACGGTCACGAACGGCCAGATACAGGTCGCGGTGATTGCCCGCGAAACCCTTGAGGAGGCGGAGAGTTTTGCCACAGAGCATCGCTTCAACCCGATCTCTTTCGTCGCCCTGCCCGAGGCAGAGACCTATGCGGGCGAACCGTTTTTCGGGCGCGCCAAAGCCGCCGACGCCCTGATTGGCGCGGGCACGCAAGTCGAGCCGGACGAGGCCCCGATCCACATCCTGTCCAAACGCAGCCTGCCGACGCCCCCGGTCGAGCCGGTGGTGGCTGAGCCGCTTGAAACGCCCGACACGCCACGTGGCGACATCTCTGTCGAGGAAACACTCATCGAAGCGCCTACAGAGGTGCCCGCAGAAGTCCCTGAGGCAACCCCGCAGGCACGCCCTCTCGTGTTGGGGGGCGAGGATACGCCCCCGCAAGCCTCTCCTTCGGCCCCCCTGGATGCGGACACAGATGCTGCGCCCGTGACGGATGCACCGTCTGACCCGGGCGAGGAGGCCCCCGTTGAAGAAACGCCAGCCCCCTCCGGCTTTCAAAGCCGCCGCCTGACGGCCCCCGCGACATCTGCCGAGACACCTGACACCACAGCAGACAAGACGGAAGATTCGGTGGACACACCGCGTCTGTCCGCGCGCCCGGCGCGCTTCTCCGCTGTGGCCGAAGGCGAAGCCCCCGCGCATAAACCGCTTGGTCCCGCCACGCAGGTGTCTGACGGCGCTCCCCATGAAGCGCCGAAACAGGCCCCGAAGCCTGTGTCGAAACCCGTGTCAAAATCCGGCCAAGAGCATCCGCATGTGGCCGTCACCTCCGGCGACCTGCCCGTCGAGGACCTTGATGAGGCGCCAAAACCCAAGGCATCCCGCCCCGGCAAATCAGACCCTCTGCCGGAACCGCCGCCCATGCCGGCAGCTCCCCTGGTGCCAGAGCCGCGACCGCTTGATGAATCTGGCAAAGATGAGAGCGGCAAAAAGGCTCCGAAAGTGGCCACCAGACAGGCGGCCAAGGGCGCGCTCAAATCGCTGTCGAGCCTTTCGACAGCGGCCAAGACGCACATGGAGAAAGTCAAAGAGAGTAAGACGACAAACAAAGCGCCAAGCGCCGTCGCCGATCAAACCCCGTCCGGTTCTGACGTTGCGCAAGACGTTGCTCAGGACATGACGCAGGACATGGTGCCGATGTCCGACCGGGCCGCAGGGCTCGACCGCGTGGAGAACACGCTCGACGAAGCCGAGGCCCTGACCGTCTTTGGCGCCCGTCGCCGCAGCCGGACGGATCGCAGATCGCCGCGCCTGGGCCTGATCCTGACCGCAATTCTGGTGGTGGCGCTCTTGCTCATCGGGCTGATCGCCGGCCTGTTGCCCGAGAACGACGGGCTGCCGGAAACCACGCAACAGACCAGCGCGCTGGACCAGAACGACGCAGCTGTCGGGAGCACACCAGAGGACGCGGCCGGGACTGAGACCATGGTTCTTCCGACGGAGACGGCCCTCACCGAAGGCGCCGAGGCGATGCCCGATGAGGCCAGGCCCGAAGACGAGCCGGAGCTGACGCCCGAACTTTTGGAACAGGCTGCCCTGCCAGAGCCGCCGGGCCTGCAACACGAAGGACCAGAACCGGATTTTGAAGCGCTCAGCGCACAATATGCCGCGACGGGCATCTGGCCGCTGGCCCCCGAAAACGGCACGGGCGAGACCGGCGAAGACGATCTCAATGTGCTCTACACCGCGTCCATCGACCCGCGAATCTCTTCTCAGGATGCGGGCGCCTTGCCCGATCCGACGCGCCATATCGGCGAACCCGCACCGCGCGCGGCCCTGCAACCGGCACCGCCGGGCACACGCTATGACTATGACGAAGACGGGTTCATTCGTGCAACCCCCGAGGGCACGGTGACGCCGGATGGCGCCGTCGTCTACGCCGGACGCCCCGACATCACACCCAAACCCCGCCCCGGCAGCGCGGTGGAGGAGGCCGTCGAGGCGGCTCTGGCCCCGACGGCTGTCGATGAGAATGATCCCGTGCGGTTGGCACTTGCCGCCTTCCAGCCGAAACTTCGCCCCGAAAGCCTTGTCGAGAACACCGAAAAAGCCAATCTGGGCGGGATGACCCGCGCTGAATTGGGAGAGTTTTCTCCGAAACTGCGTCCGGCCTCAGCCCAGGAGTTGGCCGAAGAGGAAGCCCGCACCGAGACGCCAGACGAACAACCGCGCACGGCGCCGGTGGTCACGGTCTCGTTGATCCCCAAATCACGCCCGCAGGATTTCGAAAAGCTCGCAGCGGCTGCGCGTGCCGCCGAAGCCGCTGCTGCGGCCGCAGCCGAAGCGGGCACCACCCAGACGTCTGCCGCCACACAGGTCACGGCCCGTGTACCGGCGTCGCCCTTGCCACAATCCGATCCGGCCAATGTGGCCCGCGCCGCGACGGTCAAGAATGCGATCAACCTGCGTCGTCTGAACCTGATGGGGGTCTATGGCTCAAGCTCGGATCGCCGCGCCCTTGTGCGTCTGCCGTCGGGGCGGTTCGCGAAGGTGAAGATCGGCGATCGCCTGGACGGCGGACGGGTGCAATCCATCGGCTCCGACAATCTCACCTACGTCAAGAACGGTCGCTCGCATACGCTGGAAATTCAGGGCTAAACAGAGCACCGGCATGGTCGCTGGCTAGCTCGCTGATTTTTGGGCAAAACCTGCTCAAAATCACACAGGTCCCTTGTCGCCTCGCCTCGCTCTTGCGGCGGGGCTTTACCTCTCTGTAATGACGCGTGAATATAGATGTCACGTCTCCACCCTCGGGCCCGCCATCGAGGCGGCTCAATCACCTTATAAGGACAGCGCCCATGCAAGGCCTTCTGGCCCAAGCCGTTATCTACCTCGCCGCCATTGTCATCGCCGTGCCACTGGCGCGCAGGTTGGGGCTTGGCTCCGTGTTGGGCTATCTTTTGGCCGGGATGATCGTCGGGCCTATTTTGGGGTTGGTGCAGCATAATGAGAGCGAGGACTTACTGCATTACGCCGAGTTCGGCGTGGTGATGATGCTGTTTCTCATCGGGCTCGAATTGGACCCCCGCGGTCTTTGGGAGATGCGCAACAAGCTTTTGGGCATGGGCGGATTGCAGATCGTTTTGACCGGCGCCGCCATCATGGGCGCCGCGATCTGGGCGGGGCAAACTTGGCAGACGGGGCTGGCGCTTGGCATGATCCTGTCGCTGTCGTCGACGGCGGTCGTGTTGCAGACGCTGTCAGAGAAGAACCTGATGCACACCGGCGGCGGGCGCGCGGCGTTTTCCGTCTTGCTCACGCAGGACATCGCGGTGATCCCGATGCTGGCGCTCATGCCGCTTTTGGCCGTGGGCTCGGCCTTGTCGATCAACCCCGACGGCTCGATCAGCCGCGCGAGTGATCTGGAAAAAGCCGCCGCGCATAGCGCGACGCTGGTCGAGGGGCTGCCCGGCTGGGGCGTGACTTTGGTGACGCTGGGGGCCGTGGCGGCGATCATTCTGGCAGGCGTGTTCCTGACCCGCCCGCTGTTTCGTTACATCCACTCTGCCAACCTGCGCGAGATTTACACCGCTGTCGCTTTGTTGATCGTGATCGGCATTGCCTGGCTGATGACCGCCGTGGGCCTGTCGCCGGCTTTGGGCACCTTCCTCGCCGGTGTGGTCTTGGCGAACTCCGAGTTTCGCCACGAGTTGGAAAGCTCCATCGAGCCCTTCAAGGGGCTGTTGTTGGGGCTGTTTTTCATCGCCGTGGGGGCGGGCATCAATTTCACCGTGCTGTTCCACGATCCGGTCACAATCATAGGTCTGACCTTTGCCCTGATGATCACCAAGGGGCTGATCCTCTATGTGATCGGACGGATTTTCAAACTGCGCCAACGGGGACAATGGCTCTTTACCCTGTCGCTGGCCCAGGCCGGGGAATTTGGCATGGTGCTGACAACCTTTTCGCTGCAACAGGGCGTGCTGTCGTCTTTCATGGGCGAGCGGGTTTTGTTGGTTATCGCTTTGTCGCTCTTGTTCACACCGCTGTTCTTCATGCTGCAGGACTATCTGCGCATGAGGCTTGCCGACCGGGCCGAGGACACCCCGGCCGATGAGATCGACGATCAGCAAAAGATCATCATCGCGGGGATCGGACGATTTGGGCAGGTGGTGAACCGGCTGGTGCAGGCCTCTGGTTTCCAGACCACCGTGCTGGATCACGACCTGAAAACCATTCAGCTGATGCGCAAATTCGGCTTTAAGGGATTCTTTGGCGACCCGACCCGCCCCGAGTTGTTGCATGCGGCAGGCATCGACACGGCGCGTATTCTGGTGATCACGTTGGACGACCCGAAAGCCGCCACGCATCTGGTGGAATATGCCCGCAAGCTACGCCCCGATCTGTTCATCATCGTGCGCGCCCGCGACCGCATTCATGTCTATGAGCTTTATAAGGCGGGCGCCGATAAGATCGTGCGCGAGATGTTCGACAGCTCGCTGCGCGCGGGCCGCTATGTGTTGGAAGAAATGGGCTTTTCCGAATATGACGCCGCCGTCACGGAAAAGGCCTATTACCAACACGACCGCGAAGCGATGCGAGCTTTGGCCGAGCTTTGGGACCCGAGCAAACCGGTGTCGGAAAATGCCGCCTATGTCGCCCGCTCTCAGGCGCTCGACAAGGAATTCGAGGCGGCTTTGGTCACGGAATTGGAACGCAAACGCGAGAAAGGCGATGCGGCCTGAACAACATCGCCCCTCGTATCTCTGTCCGCTTACTTGTCCGACACACCGGCTTCGGCGAAGGTCGCCATGCCCGACAGGCATTCGACCGCCCCCTTCACGAGCGGAATCACAAGCCCCGCGCCGGAGCCCTCGCCCAGACGCAGGCCCATCGAGACCAGAGGCTCCTTGCCCAAAGCGCTGAGCACCGCCGGATGTGCGGCCTCGTCCGACACATGGCCTGCGATGCAGTGATCCAAAGCGCCCGGCACGGTGCGTTCAAGCGTCGCCGCCGCCGCGCAACAGATGAAACCATCGAGCACCACGGGGATGCGCAGGTGCCGCGCGCGGGCAATCGCACCGGCCATCGCCGCCACTTCGCGTCCGCCCAAGGCGGCCAAAATCGCCAGCGGGGATTTCCCGCCATGAAGGGCAACACCGGCGGCGCAGACCTCTTCCTTGATCTTCAGGCCTGCATCATCGACGCCCGTGCCGCGCCCGACCCAATCGGCCGCATCACCGCCGAACAAAGCGTTGGCAATGGCCGCCGCAGAGGTGGTGTTGCCGATGCCCATTTCGCCGACGACAAGCAAGTCCGACTGCGGGTTCACTGCGTTCCAGCCGATCAAAAGCGCCTCGACACAATCCTCCTCGGACATCGCAACGGTTTCGGTGAAGTCATTGGTCGGGCGGTCCAAAGCGATCGGATGCACCGACATCGATGCGCCTGCGTTGCGCGCCAATTGGTTGATCGCCGCCCCGCCGTGTTGGAAATTCGCCACCATTTGAACGGTCACCTCCACGGGGAAGGCCGACACCCCGCGCGCCGTCACGCCATGATTGCCGGCAAAGATCGCGACCTGCGGCTGGCTGATCTTGGGCTGCCCCTCACCGCGCCAACTGGCGTACCAGATGCCGATCTCTTCGAGCCGCCCCAAGGACCCCGCAGGTTTCGTGAGCTGCGCATTGCGCGCCTCTGCCGCTTCTTTTGCCGCCAAATCCGGGCCGGGGGCCTGTTTCAGCAGATGTTCAAAGCCAGCGAGATCGGAAAAAGCACCGGTGAAAACCATGGGCGTCCTCATTGTATTTGTCTTGCCGGGGTTTTATCCCGAGAGCACCCACAAGGACAGGAGCGATTTCACATGATCCCCCGTTTCAAGCCGCGTTTCCAACCTGTGCCCGGCGATGTCGTCACGGCACTGGCCCTTTTGACTCGCATTCCGGTCCGCGCCGGGTTCTCGCGCACGGCGGAGGCGACATGGGCTTTCCCTCTCGCGGGGCTGGCCGTGGGGTTGATCGCGGGGGCCGTGGCCACGATTGCGGGATGGCTGACGCTAGGGGCCGGTCTGATCGCCGGGTTCACGCTCGGCGCCTCCATCGTTGTCACCGGCGCCATGCACGAAGACGGTCTTGCGGATTGTGCCGATGGTTTTTGGGGCGGCTTTGAACGCGTACGACGTCTCGAAATCATGCGCGACAGTCGCATCGGCGCTTACGGCGTCCTTGCGCTGATCCTGTCTCTTCTGCTGCGCTTCACGGCGCTCTCGACGTTGGCGCATGAGGATGTGATCGTCACCACGGTGATTGCCAGCGCCATGCTATCGCGCGCGCCCCTGCCCTATCTCATGGCCTTGATGCCGCCCGCGCGCCACGACGGGCTGTCGGTCCAAACCGGCCGCCCGCCGCGCGACGCCGCAAGTCTTGGGGCGGTTGTGGCCTTCATGCTGTCCTGGGTCGTGGTCGGTTTCGTGCCCACAGTGCTCGCCGCCTCCGCCGTCACCGTCAGCGCCTTTGTCACGGCCCGGATCGCCAACCGCAAAATCGGCGGTCAGACCGGCGATGTCTTGGGCGCGACCCAGAGTTTGGCAGAAATCATGGCGCTTACGGTCTTTGCCACACTCGCCTGAAACGTGTACGTTCGCCTATTTTGCACAGCATTCAGGCAGGTTTCGGCACGAAAGGTCCGGTTAACCCTACCTTTAGGGGGGAAAAATCACCCACTTTTCCCATACGGTCAAAAAAGCCTTTGTCCGATCCCCTCCACAAGCAATCCTGAGGGAACATCTCCACTCGCACCCCTCGGCTCGCCATGAACCAGACCCGATTTCCTTCGACAGACGATATTCTCTCTGCGCTCTATGACGTGGCGCTGGCGCCGGAATGTTATGCCCGGCTCTTACCGCTCATGGATCGGGAGGCGATGCCTGCGGGAGTGTCCGAAAGCTATCTACTGACCCATTTTCATCGGGCCGAGGAAATTCTTGCACGCAGTCTCACGGCGCCGGACCAACAGGACATTGATGTGCTGATGGCCCGGTTTTCGCAATCCACCGCCATTCTGGTCGACGCGCGGCTCACCGTTCTGGCGGCGAATGGCCCGGCAGAACAGCTTTTCGGCGTTCGGGTCGGGGCGGCTTTGTCCAACGCCGAACTGCCCGAGGACACGCGAGACACGTTGATCGCCCAGGTTAACAAGCGTCTCGCACATCGCAATTCCGCCTCTGGGGCTGCGGATACGCTTTTGGAATTGCACAAAGACGCGCAGTCGCGACCGACGCTTTTGAAGCTCCATAAGGACAGATTGGCAAAAATCGGACCCGTGGTTCTGATCCTGTCGTCGGACCTGATCTGGCCGGAGGGGTTCGACAGCGTCCTGACCACCGCCTTCGCACTGACCCCTGCCGAAATTGCCGTGATCCGACGTTTGATCCGGTCCGAAAACATTCAGGAAATCGCGGCGGCGCGCGGGCGTTCCGTCGATACCATCCGCACTCAGGTCAAAACCATTCTGAACAAAACCGACACCCGCTCTCAGGCCGAATTGATCCGCATCGTTCTGATGATGATGCATATCGCGACGGGCACGGGTGAACAGACGATCCCCGACTCGCAGCCAGAGACGACTGAAGAGATCCAATGGCAGAGATTTTCCCTAAGGGACGGGCGTCGTTTGGACTATCGCATCTTTGGCGCTCCCGATGGGAGCCCGGTCATGGTCTGGCCCATGGATTACGGGTTTACGCGTTGGCCCAAGCGCGCCGAAGACCAGGCGCGGGCTCTGGGGCTTCGTGTGATCCTGCCGCTTAGGGGCGGCTATGGTCCCTCGGACAGCCCGCCTGCGCATGGGCCGCTCTCCGAACACTACGCTTGCGATATGGCCGAACTGATGAGCCATCTCAAGATCGAGGCCTGCCCGCATCTTGCGCTCGGCGTGGATGTGATGTTCGTGGCACGCTTTGCCACGCTATTCCCGCATCTGGTCTCCTCCTTGGTCGGCTGCGGCGCGGTTTTTCCGGTGACCGAACCCAATCAAATCGCCTGCATGGACAAATGGCATCGCATGATTTTGGCCACGGCACGTCATACGCCCCGCCTCTTGCCCTTTTTGATCAAGGCCGGATTCGCGCTGGCGCAAAAGGCCGGGAAAGATGCGTTCATCCGCAATATCTTTGCCGATGCCCCCGGCGATCTCGCGCTTCTGGACGATGCGCAAACGCGTGAGGCCCTGCTCAACGGCAGTCACTTCACCCTGTCGAAGGACTATAATGCAGCAGAGATTTTCACCCGCACCACGATTGAGCAAATGACATGGGACTGGTCAGAGGAGCTTCATGCGCTGGCACAGCGTGTCCCGGTTCATTTCCTGCAAGGTGCCGAGGACACGGAAGTCCCGGCCGACATGCTGGCCCAGCATGCTCTGCGCTACCCGGACATCGACATGCAACTCTGTGCCGATGCCGGACGGCTCGTGTTCTTTCGGGTCTGGGACAAAGCTCTGGGGCTCTTGAAAGACTTGAGCTAAAGCGTTTCGAGTTTAACCTGATTTACCAGATAAAGTTGAAACGCGCGCTCCGCTTGAACGTCGTACAGCGTTTCTGCTCAAACCTTGTATCAGGTTTAAGTAGAAACGCTTTAATACATCATTTTTCCACCCCTTTACCCCATTTGGGGAATGTGCCTCGCCCTGCCGTTTTCTAAAACACAGAGGCCGGTTGCGCGGCACAGGGAAAGGTTAATGAGTATGTTCGAGTTTGATGTGACATTCCTGTGTCGCGCAATCGGCATCGCGGGCAGCGTCATCTATGTTGGCGGCTTCGCAGCGCTCCAGATGCATTGGATCGAGAGCAAAGGTCTGATCTATTCGCTGAGCAAAATATTGGGTGCACTCTTTATTCTGGTCAGTCTGATCGTGGATTTCAATCTGGCTGCGGCGCTCACTCAGTGCTGTTTTCTCGGCTTCGGCCTGGTCGGCCTGATCCTGCGCCTAAGATCTCGTATGACTCCTGACCACGCGAGATCTGGATGGGCGGGCACTTCAAAGTCTCTTTGGAGTGACGTCGGTGGGACCGAGGCCTGAGCGAGGCCTGAGGTTCGTCGGCCCACTGACATCGCAGCACACTTCAAAACAGTGGCCCTGACGTTTTGAGGTGACTGCACTCTGACCGGGCCGGTGTGCCTGCGCGTCAGAAGAAACGCTGTCTCCTTTCGGGACAGCGTTTTCTTTTGCGCCCTTCCAAAAAGAAAACCGCCACAAAAAAACCGCCGGTAAGGTCTCCCTCCCGGCGGTCTTCATTGTCGCTGAAATACTCAAAGATCAGGCGGCGCGGCTCACAAGCACATCGCTGACTTTCTTCTGCGCATCCGCCTCGTCGGAGCCGGACACGGCGGCCACTTCGCGGGTCAGACGATCCAGAGCCGCTTCATAAAGCTGACGCTCGGAATAGCTCTGTTCGCGCTGGTCGTCAGTGCGGTGCAGGTCGCGCACCACTTCGGCGATGGCGATCAGATCGCCGGAGTTGATCTTTTGCTCATACTCCTGCGCGCGGCGGGACCACATGGCGCGTTTGACCTTGGCCTTGCCTTTCAGGGTCTTCATCGCGTCCTGAATCAGTTCTGGCGAGGACAGCGACCGCAGGCCGGATTCGACCGCCTTGTTGGTCGGAACGCGCAGCGTCATCTTGTCTTTTTCAAAGGCGATGACGAAAAGTTCAAGGGACATGCCCGCGATTTCCTGTTCTTCGATCGACATGATCTGACCGACACCATGGGCCGGGTAAACAACATAATCGTTGGGGCGGAATTCGGATTTCTTGGTCTTGCTCATTTGCAGGTTTTTTCCTCAGACGGGACCGTTGGCACCACCTTTTCGGCCGCATCGCGCTTTCGCTCTCGCCCCGGATCGCATAAGGCACGGGCACACACAAAAGCCCGAAACCAATCTGTGACGTTTCCCCTGCCGGAATGGCGTCAGGGGCCGGATTTAGGCGCGAAAAACTCAATCCCCATAAAAGCACAGCTCAGGGGGTTGAGGTCGATATGTCCTAACGTGGTTGCATGATCATAGCACAAAAAACGCCCCAAAGAAAGCACAGCGCAAGAAACGGGCCGTAAGAGCCCCCCGTTTTCAGGGGGTTACCTGTGAATCAAGGACTTATAGAGCGCTCTGCATATAAAAAGGGCCCTGAATAGCGGGACCCTTTGAAACGCGAATCATACAGCTGATTCGATCAGAATCGAAAGCTCAGGACCCCTCGCCCGGCGCCTCGGAGAAATATTTCTCCAGCTTGCCCTCTTCGCCGTCCTTGTCCTCGTACCCCGGCATCGGGTCTTTCTTTTCAAGAATCACAGGCCAGGCTTCGGCATATTTGCGGTTCAGTTCGACCCATTTCTCCATGTCCGGCTCGGTGTCCGGGCGGATCGCGTCGGCCGGGCATTCCGGTTCACAGACGCCACAGTCGATGCATTCGTCAGGATGGATCACCAGCATATTCTCCCCCTCGTAGAAACAATCCACGGGGCAGACTTCGACACAGTCGGTGTATTTACAGGCGATGCAGTTATCAATCACGACGTAGGTCATTGCGGCTCATCCAAATCTGATCATTTGCGCCTTTGCTAGCTCCAAGCGCGCGATCAATCAAGCATGTCAGGGCGCGAAAGGTCCGTCATGCGACGATCTTTCTTTGTGGGACGACCTTTTCCCTCGAACCGTGGCACAGGCGGAACAGGGTCCTTCGAGACCACGGGCGGGCTGAGGTCTTCAAAGAGGGTTTGCGCCTCGGGGGCCGGGCCACGGCGGGTGCCACAGGCCATGATCTTGATCACCCGGATGTGGCGTGCCTGCGGGAAGGTCAGAACATCGCCCTCGCCCACAGAGGTCGAAGCCTTTGACACCTTGTTGGAATTGACCCGCACATGCCCAGCCGTCACGGTCTTGGCCGCCAGCCCGCGGGTTTTGAAAAAGCGGGCATACCACAGCCACTTGTCGAGACGAATGGTCTCCCGCTTTTCCATTTACTTCTTGTCCTTGAGCCCCATCAGCGCGGCGGCGAAGGGGTTGTCCGGGTCGATCTGCTTTTCCTTGCGCGGCGGTTTGGCGGAGAAAGTTTTCGGCTGGTTGCCGCCCTTTCCACCATCACGGCCCCCGTCACGACGCGGCTTGCCACCTTTTTTGCCCTGCGGTTTGCCGCCACCCTTCTTGCCCTGCGGACGATCCCCGCCCTCACGGCGCGGACCACGGCCAGCGTTGCGGTTGCCACCACGATTGCCACCCCAGGTGAAGGTGTAGAACACCTCCTTCTCGGCACCGGCGAGTGCGGCATCGGCGGCCTCACCCTCGGGCACTTCGCCTTCGGCATATTGCGCGGCTTCGTCTTCCGAGGCCACAGGCTCCGCGATCTCGGCAGAGGGGGCTTCGCCCTCATCCGGAAGGTTCACGGCCACACCTGAGAGATCGGCGGCCTCTTCAGCTTTCGCCTCTTCGGTGATCGCACCCGGCTCGATCGCATCCGGCAGACCTTTGTCGAACACCGGCGTGTCGGCGTTTTCGTCGCCCTCATGCACAGGCGGCACGATGTCTTCATGCGCCACGCCCTCGTCGGTCGGGATGACCTGATCGACGGCTTTCACCTTGGTCCGCTCCCCTTGCTCGGCCTTGTAGCCCATGCCGCCCATCAGGTCGGCGAATTGCTCCAAGGTCATGCCGGTGATCGACAGCATATCCGGGTTGGCCTCAAAACCGCCACGGCTGTCCTGACTGCGCAGCAGATCGGCGAGACGTTCCAGCATATCAATGCGGATCGCGCGCTGACCGGAGAGGCGATAGCCGGACATGGCATAATAGCCTTCGGGGGCGTCCACCACGGCGGGGATGGTCACCAGACCCGGCGGCGGGCTGTCGGGGAAGACATCGAATTTCGCGTTCAACGCCCACAACAAAAGACGCAAACGCGTCGGTGCCGGTTTCAGCAAAAGCGGCATGAAGATCGTGTACTGACCGAAGCGCACACCATGTTTGCGCAGCGCGCCACGGGCGTCCTGATCCAGCTCTTTGACCTCTTGCGCGATCTGCTCGCGCGGGATCACGCCGAGGTTTTCGACCAGACGGAAGGCAAAGCCGCGCGCCAGACCGGTGAGGGCCTCGTCACGGGACATGTTCAACAGCGGCTCAAAAAGGGTCGCGATCTTGCGGTCGATGAAATGCTGCAACCGGCGCTGGACTTTCTCCACCACGTCTTGCGCGACACCGTCGTCGACAAAGGCCACAGCGCGCGGTTTGAGCGCATCGTCGCCCGGCACCAATTTGCCCACGGCGTGCTCGCCCCACATCAGGCCACCCTGTTCGGTGAAATCCATTTCCGTGTCGGGCGCGTTGTAGAACCGGTCAGCGCGCAGGCTGAACTCCGGCGCCAATGCGGCCATCGCGGCCTGGGCCAGCGTCTTGGCTTCATCGGGCGTTGCCGCCTTGTCCTGCTGAAAGCGGAACCCTTCCAGACGGCCGACGAATTCGCCTTCAACCGTCACTTCACCTTTATCGTTCACGTCGGCCACAAGGCCCTCCTTTTGCTTGAGCCGCCGAAGGAGCACGCTCGTCCGCCGGTCCACAAATCTTTGCGTCAGTGCACCATGTAATGCATCCGACAATCGGTCTTCTACAGCGCGGGTCGCGCCGCGCCAATGGCTTTCGTCATCGACCCAGTTTTCACGCTGCGCAACATAGGTCCAAGTGCGAATATAGGCGAGTCTTTTAGACAGAGTGTCGATATTGCCCTCGGTGCGGTCAATGCGTTTGATCTGCTGGGCCATCCAATCGTCGGGAACCCGCCCATATTCATGCAAAAACTCGAAAATCCGTTCCAAAAGTGACGTGTGTTCGCCGTGACTGATTCCCCGGAAATCGGGAATGCGGCACACATCCCACAGGAGCCGCACGTCTTTCGAACCACGTAGACGCGGGCGCACGGATTTCAGGTCCGACAGTGTTTTCAGCGCCTGTAGGTCATCCGCCTCGCGGGCCTTGACCAAGGATGGATCATCGGGCGGCATCTCCAAAGAGCCGATCAGCCGGTCGACCGTGCCGAATTCCAGCCGGGCGTTGCGCCAGTTGAGTTTCTTTTGCGGGGTAAAGCGATGCTCCTCGATGGCCTCGATCACCTCTTCGTCGAACGGCTCCGCCTCGCCCGTCACGCCGAACGTCCCGTCGGTTTGATAGCGCCCGGCCCGGCCCGCGATCTGGGCCAGTTCGTTGGGCATCAAGGGCCGCATCCGGCGCCCGTCGAATTTCACGGTCGAGGAAAAGGCCACATGGGTGACGTCAAGGTTGAGCCCCATGCCAATGGCATCCGTGGCGACGAGATAATCGACATCGCCGTTTTGATACATCTCGACCTGCGCGTTGCGGGTGCGGGGAGATAGCGCGCCCATGACGACCGCCGCCCCGCCCTTTTGACGGCGCAGGAGTTCTGCGATGGCATAGACATCATCCACAGAAAACCCGACAATCGCGGCTCTGGCGGGCATGCGACTTATCTTTTTCGACCCTGCGTAGGTCAGGCGGGAAAACCGGTCGCGGTGCATGAATTGCGCCTTGGGCACCAGCTGCGCAATCACAGACCGCATCGAATCCGATCCCAGAAACAGCGTCTCATGGGTGCCGCGCGCGTTCAAAAGCCGGTCGGTGAAGACATGGCCCCGCTCGGGATCGGCGCAAAGCTGAATTTCATCGACAGCGAGGAAATCCGATCCCATGCCGGTGGGCATCGCCTCGACCGTGCAGACCCAATATTGCGTGCGCGGTGGCACGATGCGCTCTTCGCCGGTCACAAGCGCCACGACCGACGGCCCGCGCGCAGCCACGATGCGGTCGTAAACCTCGCGCGCCAAAAGCCGCAAAGGCAAGCCGATGACGCCCGTGCGGTAAGACAGCATGCGCTCGATGGCGTAATGGGTTTTGCCTGTGTTCGTGGGGCCGAGCACTGCCGTGATCCGACCGGTCATGCCTGTCATTGGCCCGCCATGTCCTTCGTTTTTTTGTCCTTGCCAGAGGTTTTAGAGCGCCGTGCCCTGAAGGACCAGTTCCAGACGCGCAATCCGATCCGACAGCCCCTGCATTTGCGGGTGAATCTTCTGGACTTGCAAGAGGACTTCCATGGCGCGGGGATTGTCGCCGATCTCCTCTAAGATCAGCGCCAGCCCCGACAGCGCCCCGAAATGACGTGGCTCACGCTCCAAAACCTGACCGATGTCGGCAATCGCGGGGCCGTAAAGCCCGGCCATAAAATAGGCGGTCGCGCGGGCGTTATAGCCTTCGGTGAACTCAGGCGCGTGATCGACCAAAGCGGTCAGATGGCCAATCGCGCCCTGAATGTCGCCGACCTCCATCGCCGCGCGGCCTCGCTCCAAAAGCAAATCCATCGCGTCAGAGCCAGAGCGCGACAGCTCCATCGCAATTTCCTGTTCGATCTGACCGGCACCGTAAGGATCGGCCTCGGACAATTCGGCAAAAAGCGTATCAAGCCGCGCCTGATCCGCCGCAAACCCCGGCTGTCCGGCAAAAAGTAGCCAGAACAGGGCCTGATACGTAACGGCACATTTGAGAAATTGTCGCAATGCTTTCATAACACTTTCGATAGTAGCTTTCTGACGCGGAGGTTCAAAGTCACAAATGAGTGCCTATATGCTCCGCAAAGACCAACCAAAGGAAAACCCATGAGCGATCTCATCACCAAAGCCGTCGCGGCCCTGAACGAAAAGATGGACGGCGGTTTTGACGCCGGTGTCGCGAAATTCGTGATCGAGGGCGAAGGTGCCATCGTGGTCGATTCTGACGGCGCGCGCGCCTCTGACGACGAGGCCGATGTGACCCTGACCGCCGACGTTGAGACCTTCCAAGGCATGATCGAGGGCGATGTGAACCCGACCGCCGCCTTCATGCAGGGCAAACTGTCGGTCGATGGCGACATGGGCCTCGCGATGCAGCTTGGCTCCGTTCTGGCCTGATCGCAGGTGACCGAGACCGCACCCTATTTTGCCGATCTGGCCCAAGGGCCGGAGGGCGGCGAAGCCTATTGGCTGACCACCTCGGACGGGGTGCGGATCAGGGTTGGGCTTTGGCCGCAAGAAGGTGCGAAGGGCACCGTGTTCATCCTCCCCGGGCGCACCGAATGGGTTGAGAAATACGGTCGCGGGGCGGCGGATTTTTCCGCCCGTGGCTTTGCCTCTCTGGCCATCGACTGGCGCGGACAAGGCATCGCGGAGCGCCTGTTGAAAGACCGGCGCATCGGCCATGTCGAGGAGTTTCAGGACTACCAGAAAGACCTCGACGCGGTGATTGCGCTGGCAGAGGCGAAATCCATGCCGAAACCGTGGTTCCTGATCGGTCACTCGATGGGTGGCGCGATTGGCATCCGGGCGCTGATTGAGGGTAAACCCTTTCAGGCCGCTGGATTTTCCGCGCCGATGTGGGGGATTGGCCTGACGCCCATTCAGAAACTTCTGGTCCGGTTCGTCTCGCCGCTGTTCCACGCGCTCGGCCTGCAAAACCTGCGTGCGCCGGGGACCAAGGCAGAGACCTACATGATCTGGCACGGGTTCAAGGACAATCTTTTGACCTCGGATCGTGAGATGTTCGATTACATGACCGATCAGGTCGTGGCCCAGCCCGATCTGGGGCTTGGCGGGCCGTCCTCGCATTGGGTGACGGAAGCGATCCGTGAAAACGACTGGGCGTTCGAGCATGCTTTGCCGGATGTGCCGGTGCTGTGTTTCTTGGGCGGTGACGAGAAGATCGTGAACACCCAAGCGGTCAAGGATCTGGCGACCCGTTGGCCGTCCTGCGAATTGGTGATCGTGCCGGGCGCGCGCCACGAGGTGCCGATGGAGACGCCCGCCACGCGCGCGCTGTTCTACGACCGGCTCTCTGCGCTTTTTGAGCAAAGCGGCGGCTAAACCGCCCTATCCCCTTTGCATCCCTCGCGCGGAGCGCCTATCTCTTGTGTCAAAGAGATTAGGAGTGATGCGATGCGGTTCACCACAGGGCGAGACAACACGGGGCAAAACATGGTTTTCGACGCAAGTGCCGAAAGCGGCGCAAAGAAGTTCGGAGACCTGCCGGATTGGGACCTGACGGACCTCTACCCCGCCACTGACGCGCCCGAGGTGAAACGCGATCTCGACTGGCTCGAAGAACATTGCGCCAGCTTTGCCGAGGATTACGAGGGCAAGCTCGCCGAACTCGACGGCGCGGGCATGTATGAATGCATCCTGCGCGACGAACGTATTTCGCAGGTCGCCGGGCGTTTGGGCTCTTTCGCGGGGCTTCTCTATTACCAGAACACGGTCGACGGCGAGCGCGCCAAATTCTTTTCCGACATTCAGGACAAGATCACGACATACACCGCGCCGCTGGTGTTTTTCTCCCTCGAAGTGAACCGCATTCCCGAAGAGACGCTCGAAGACATGCTCAAACACGAGGGCCTTTCGCGGTACCGACCGATCTTTGAGCGGATGCGCAAAATGCGGCCCTATCAGCTCTCCGACGAGCTGGAGCGCTACGAACACGATATGTCCGTGGTGGGCGCGTCTGCGTGGAACAAACTCTTTGACGAAACCGTCGCCGATCTCAAATTCGAGGTGAATGGCGAGACGCTGGGCCTTGAGGCCACGACCACGCTGATGTCCGACCCCGACCGCACGGTGCGCGAGGCGGCGGCCAAGGAAGTGGCACGGGTTCTGGGCGACAATATCAAGATTTTCACCCGCGTTCACAACACCTTGGCCAAGATGGGTGACATCGAGGACAAATGGCGCGGCATGCCGACGCCGCAAACCGGGCGCCACCTGTCGAATGACGTCGAACCGGAGGTGGTCGAGGCGCTGCGCGACGCCGTGGTCAATGCCTATCCCAAGCTGTCGCATCGCTATTACGAGCTGAAACGCGGCTGGCTGGGCCTCGACAAGCTGCAGATCTGGGACCGCAACGCGCCGCTTCCGCTGGAAGAGACCCGCACCATCGGCTGGGACGAGGCGCAGAACACGGTGATGGAGGCCTACGCGGGCTTTGCGCCGAAAATGGCCGAGATCGCCAAGCCGTTCTTCACCGATGGCTGGATTGATGCGGGCGTGAAACCGGGCAAGGCGCCGGGCGCTTTTGCTCATCCGACCGTCACCGACGCGCATCCCTATGTGATGCTGAACTATCTGGGCAAACAGCGCGATGTGATGACCCTCGCCCACGAATTGGGCCACGGTGTGCATCAGGTTCTGGCCGCAGATCAGGGTGAGCTTTTGGCCAACACGCCTTTGACTTTGGCAGAGACAGCTTCCGTCTTTGGCGAAATGCTGACCTTCCAAAAGCTGTTGAAAGACGCGAAAACGCCCGCCGAGCGCAAAGTTCTCTTGGCCGGCAAGGTCGAGGACATGCTCAACACGGTCGTGCGCCAGATCGCGTTTTATGACTTCGAATGCAAACTCCACAATGCGCGCAAGGGCGGCGAGCTGACCTCTGACGAGATCAACAAGCTCTGGATGTCGGTGCAGGGCGAAAGCCTCGGCCCGGCGTTCGACTTCATGGAGGGCTACGAGGTCTATTGGTCCTACGTGCCGCATTTCGTGCATTCGCCGTTCTACGTCTATGCCTATGCCTTTGGCGACGGCTTGGTGAACGCGCTCTACGCGGCCTATCAGGAGCAACCCGAGGGCTTTCAGGACAAGTATTTCGACATGCTCAAAGCGGGCGGCTCGAAACACCACAAGGAGCTTTTGGCGCCCTTCGGTCTCGACGCGTCTGATCCGAGATTCTGGGACAAGGGCCTGTCGATGATCTCCGGCTTCATTGATGAATTGGAAGCGATGGAGTGAGCTCCGACCTCACAATAAATCCCCTGCCCCGCAGCGCGTTGCACCGTGTTGCGGGGTTTTCCCTACCGCCGGGGCAGGCGCAGTTTTCCGGCCTGCCTGCCGAGACCATGGGCCGCGCGCCCGCCGATCGCGACGGTCATGTGATCGAGGAAGATAGCGCGCCGGTCGGCTTTTTCGCCATAGATCAAAGCTATGCCGAGACGCATGAGTTTGCAGAGCCGGGCGCACTTGGACTTCGGATGTTTCTGATTGATCACAAGGCGCAGGGACGCGGGATTGCCTCCGGGGCCTGCGCGATGCTCAAAGCCTATCTGGCGAAGACTTACCCGGAACGCAGCCTCTGCTATCTCACGGTCAATTGCCGCAATCCGCACGCCCGCAAAGCCTATTTGAACGGCGGGTTCACCGACACGGGCGCGCTCTACCATGGCGGTGCGTTGGGGCCGCAGCACATTCTGCGCCTTGATCTCCGGTGATTATTTCAACTGACTGTCTTTCGACCCACGCCGGTTGATGCCGCCGCGCGCTTTATACGCCCCATCTCGTTCCTGCTGGCAGTCGATACAAAGCTTCACGCCCGGAATGGCCTTGCGCCGGGCCTCTGGTATGTCTTCGCCGCATTCAGCACATTCCGTGAAACTTTCGCCCACCGGCGCGCGATGCTGTTTCATCCGTGCCAATTCGTCGGAAATCGAGGCCTCGATCTGTTCGCTCACCGCGCCGTCTTTTGCCCAGCCGCCTGCCATCACAAACTCCTCAATCCAGCTCGGTCCAGGGCCAGGGCTTCACCTCACTGTCGCCGGTGATGTAGCGCGTCGCCTTGGCGAACCAGATGCCGATGTCTGTGCCCGCATCCGCCACGCGGTCGTTGGGTTTTTTGCCATTCATCAGCATGATGATCGCCTGCAACACCGCCAAAACGCCGATGATGGTCGAGGCAAAGCTCATCATCACCCAGATGATGATCGAATGCAGGATACGCGCGCCGATGTTCTCTGAAATTTCCTCGGGCCGCGCCGGTTTCTTGCCGCCCATCTCGGGCATCACGTGATCGAATTCATGCGGGTCGGCCATGGGTGATTCCTTTGTTCTGTGACAGCAGTTTAACGCGAAGACCGCGCGACCAAAATCATCATGATCATGATCATGAAAGGTGACGCGAGGTTTCGTTTGGGCGATTTTGCGATCTCGCCTAGGCTCACGTCAAAACGGGAGGATTTTCAATGATCAAATGGATTGGGCGCGGCCTTGGCATCGTGATTGTCGCCGGCGCGGCATTTTTCTTTGGCCTTTTGCCGGGCCTCGTGGAGAAGGGGCAAAACGGCGTGGTCGAGCACGCGCCCTACCCGGTCTCAGCCGAGGCACAGGCGCTGCATGATCGGATCGTGATCGGCGATCTTCACGCCGACAGCTTGCTTTGGAACCGCGACCTGTTGAAACGCGGCAATCGCGGCCATGTGGATTTCCCGCGCCTGCGCGAGGGCAATGTCGCGGTGCAGGTCTTTACCGCCGTCACCAAAAGCCCCGCCGGTCAGAATTACGATCACAATTCCGCAGAGGCGCGCGACAACATCACGCTTTTGGCCATCGGGGAACTTTGGCCGGTGAAAAGCTGGGGTGATCTGACCGAGCGCGGGCTCTACATGGCGAAACGGATGCAGGGTTATGAGGCGGAGGCCCCGGATCAGGTGCGGATCATTCGCACGACATCCGACCTCGACGCGGTGCTTGCCGCCCGCGCCGAAGGCCAGCCCCTGACCGGCGCGCTTCTCGGTGGCGAGGGTGGGCATATTCTGGAGGGTGATCTCGCCAATCTGGACCGGATTTATGACGCGGGCTACCGGCTCATGGGGCTCACGCATTTCTTCGACAATGCGCTTGGCGGATCTCTGCATGGCGAGGACAACGCCGGGCTGACCGAGTTTGGCCGCGCCGTGGTGCAGGCGATGGTCGACAAACAGATGGTGATCGACCTGGCGCATGCCTCGCCGCAAATGGCGCGTGAAGTCATTGAGATGACCGACCAGCCGCTGGTACTGTCGCACACCGGCATCCATTCGCATTGCCCGGTGAAGCGCAATTTCGAGGACGATTTGATGCAACAGATCGCCGCGACCGGCGGCGTGATCGGCATCGGCTATTGGGCGGATGTGACCTGTGACGCCTCGCCCGCAGGGGTCGCCAAGACGATCAAGGCGGCGGTCGATCTGGTCGGCGCCGATCATGTGGCGCTCGGCTCCGATTACGACGGCTCGGTCACGGTGGAATTCGACACTTCGGAACTCGCGGCACTCACACAGGCGCTCATGGATCAGGGCCTCACAGAGGATCAGATCGCCGGCGTCATGGGCGGCAATATGATGCGGGTGCTGGGCGCGGTTTTGCCCGAATAGGCCTATTCGACACCCAAGCCCCACAGCCCGCCCGCGCCGCGCGCAACGCCGGATCAGCCAGGAGCGCCTCGCGCGAGGGGGTAGCCCTGGTTGACGACCGTGTAACCCGCCGCCTGCAAGGCCTGTTCCATGACCAACATGGAGGCGTCTGTGCGCGCGAGACCGTGCAGCAAGATCACGCAGCGCGGCTCCGCATCGACTGAGGACACAGCCACCAAGGGCAGAGGCAAGCCACTGAAAACCAAAGCATAAAACAGGATTTTCGTGGGGATGACATGACCGAAGGCTCTGGACAAAAACAAGGGCGCCCAGTGGGCGCCCGTCCATTTACCTCCCTGAGGATACCACAGCCTAAAGCGTTTTTCAAAAAACTTGAGGCACTCAATTTTTGAAAAACGCAGCAAGATCAATTCAGTGTCGCAACATTTTTCGCTCAATCTGATTCAGATTAAACGAAAAACGCTTTAACAGCTGTCACCGCTTACCGATCACATTCGGCAAGTTCGTCACCACAGGCGTCGGCCCTTTGAGCGAGGGGGCACACGCTCCTCCGTCTCGCTTCATCCGGGGTCACAAGCCTCAATCGGCGGCACCCGTGTGGCGAACCCTCCAAATCCATGCCCCTGCCCTGCGGTCCAACATCCCTCCACGGATTCAACCACTTGAGCCGGAGGCACCGGTTATTGCGGCGGATCCTCCGTGTTGTTCTGGCCAGTCATGCGGGACATTCTCATGTCATCCTCCTTTGCCGTTCCAACATCTATAGAATAGCGCGAGTCGCGGAGCTTAGCCTTGATCCGCGTCAAATACGCTGTCGATCATCGCCTGCGTGCCGCGCGCATTCTCCAAACTCCACGGGTAGTCCGCGCCGTCCCGCACCGCGCGCGCAAAATTTTCGACCTGACAGACGTATTGGCGCACGCGGGGGAAGCGTTCGAGTTTCAGCCCGCCTTGGGTGTCGCGAATTTCAATTTCCGCCTGCCCCGCCACCCCGGCGTTGAAGGGGGTTTTGACGATGATCAGACCCTTGCGGCCATGAAAGCGCACCTCCTGGAAGGGCGCCATGCGCATGGAGACATAGGCGTGATAGGCAAAGCTCGGGAAGCGCGCGGAAAATTCGGCGCTGACATCGACGCCATTCTCGCGGGTGATTTGGGCATGCGTGATCTCAACAGGCTCCTCCCCGGTCGCAAAGCGCGCCGCCCCCATGGCGTAGACGCCGATGTCGCCCAAGGCGCCGCCGCCGGTTTCCGGCCGGTTGCGGATGTTGTCCGCGTCCGGGTTGTCAAAGGAGAACCCGACCTCGACCCGCATGAGGTCGCCAATCTCGCCCGCCGCCAGGAGATCGCGCACCCGCGCCCATTGCGGGTGATGCACGATCATGAAGGCCTCGGCACAGACAAGTCCCGTCTCATCGCGTTTGGCGATCAGCGCGTCGATCTCCTCCGCTTTCATCGCGATCGGTTTCTCGCAGAGCACATGTTTCCCGGCCGCAAGCGCCTTGAGGCTCCACTCGATATGCAGGTGATTGGGCAGCGGAATATAGATCGCGTCGATCTCGTCCGAGGCCAGCATGGCGTCGTAATCGGTGAAGACCTTGAGATCGGGGGCGAAAGCCCGAAACGGCGCAGCTTTGTCCTCGGATGAGGTGGCCAGCGCCGCCAAAGTGGCGCCTTCCGCCTCATGGATCGCGCGGGCCATATGGTCGCGGGCGAAATTTGCAGCGCCCAAAACGCCGAAGCGGACAGGTGTCATCTGCGGTTCTCCTTCTCTCATGTTACCGCCATCATGCGTCATGGAGGCGCAAAGAAAAAGGGGCAGCCCTGCGGCCACCCCTTTGAAATTTTCAATCGTCGATTGGATCAGGCCCCTTCGAGGATGCCCTGTTCCTTCGCCAACTCCTGCATGCGTTTTTGCAGCTTCTCGAAAGCGCGCACCTCGATCTGGCGGATGCGTTCGCGGGAGACCTCATATTGGCTCGACAGCTCCTCAAGCGTCACCGGCTGATCCTTAAGACGGCGCTGCATCAGGATGTCTTTTTCGCGCTCGTTGAGCACATCCATCGCCTGCACCAAAAGCTGACGGCGGGTGTCCATCTCGTCGCGGGCCTCGTAATCGGCCGCCTGGTCGGCATTTTCGTCCTCAAGCCAGTCCTGCCACTGCGCAGAGCCTTCCTCATCGCTGCCAACCGTAGCGTTCAAAGACGCGTCCCCGCCCGACATCCGCCGGTTCATCGAGATCACTTCGTCCTCGGTCACGCCCAGATCGGTGGCGATCTGTTTGACGTTGTCGGGGTGCAAATCGCCATCCTCGAAGGCACCGATCCGGGCCTTGGCCTTGCGCAGGTTGAAAAAGAGTTTCTTTTGCGCAGAGGTGGTCCCGAGTTTCACCAGCGACCAGGACCGCAGGATGTATTCCTGAATGCTCGCACGGATCCACCACATCGCATAGGTCGAAAGGCGAAAACCTTTTTCCGGGTCAAAGCGTTTCACCGCCTGCATCAGCCCCACATTGGCCTCCGACACAACCTCGGCCTGCGGCAAGCCGTAGCCGCGATAGCCCATGGCGATTTTCGCGGCCAAGCGCAGGTGCGAGGTCACGAGCTTATGCGCCGCAGTGGCGTCCTCGTGATCCACCCAGCGTTTCGCCAGCATGTATTCTTCCTCGGGTTCCAGCATCGGGAACTTGCGGATTTCCTGCAAATAGCGGTTCAAACCCTGTTCGGGGCTCGGAGCCGGCAAATTGGCGTAATTACTCATCTCTCACATCTCTCCCGCGTCATGCCTATGTTATAAGGCTTAACATGCCATTTGGGAAGGCCTGTTAGCGCTTTCAAGGGGCGGCGCGCATATTTCTATGTCCAAAGTCTGAACAAACCATGTCCCACGCTGCAAAGTTCCCCAAGCGAAACCGTCAAGATTTCACCCGGCTCACGGCCATGTGGTCGCATGTTACAAAAAACGGGCACTTAAAGCGTATCAAGGAGCCCTTGCATATCGTCTGGCAAAGGCGCCTCGAACCGCATCTCTTCGCGTGTCACCGGATGGACAAAGCCCAGAACAGCGGCGTGAAGCGCCTGACGCGGGAAGGCATCCACCGCATCGCGCGCCGCCTCAGACAGCGCTTTGTGATTGAGTTTCCGTCGCCCGCCATAGGTCTGATCGCCGACCAAGCCGTGCCCGGCATGCGCCATATGCACGCGGATTTGGTGCGTGCGCCCGGTCTCCAGCCAGCATTCCACCAACGCCAGTTGCGGCGGCGTGCCGTATAGCTCCAACACGCGTGCGCGAGTGATCGCGTGGCGGCCCTCTGTGAAAGACACGGCCTGCTTTTGCCGGTCCGTCTTGTGGCGACCCAGCATCGTAGTGATGCGCAGAATGTTGGAACCCTCGAAACTCACGCCTTTGACGCCGCGCAGCCGCGGGTCCATCGGGTCCGGCGCGCCGTAGACCAGCGCGAAATATTTGCGCTCGACCGTGTGTTTTTCGAATTGTTTGGCCAAGCCCTGATGCGCCTTGTCAGATTTCGCGACGACCAGAATGCCCGAGGTATCCTTGTCGATCCGGTGCACGATTCCTGGGCGTTTCTCACCGCCGATCCCCGACAGGCTCTCGCCGCAATGATGCATCAAGGCGTTGACCAAAGTGCCCGACGGACTGCCCGGCGCCGGGTGGACGACCATGCCGACGGGTTTATTCACCACGATCAGGTCGTCATCCTCGTAGATCACGTCGAGCGGGATGTCTTCGGCCTTAATCTCGACCTCGGTGGCCTCTTCGACCGTGATCTCGACCTGATCGCCCGCCTCGACCTTGCCCTTTTGATCGGTGACGACCACGCCGTTCACCTTCACGGCGCCCTCGGCCAAAAGTTTCACAAGCCGCGAACGCGACAGAGTGGCTTCTTCTGGCACATCGCGGGCAATCGCCTTATCAAGACGTTTGGGCGGGTGTTCCCCGATGGCAAAGGAGACGGTGACAATCATGGATGATCCGGTAGGTAAGGACGTCGAGTTGGACCCGAAAGATGCGGCGGGGCTGACGCTGTTGCGTCGGCTGGTCACCGGGCTTTTGGGGGTGATGATTGTCGGGTTTCTAGTGCTGATTGGCTTCCTTGTCACGCGCTTCCCGGATTTCGAGGAAACGGGCACCAATACGGGCCCTGCGCTGAGCTGGCCCGAGACGCTCGATCTGCCCGAAGGTGTCACGCCCGAGGCGGTGACGCGTGGGTCCGATTGGGTTGCTGTGGTGGCCGGGGATGAGATTTTGATTTTCGAGGCCGCGACCGGCGCGCTGCGCCGGAGGATTGCCGTCGAAATGCCGTCGAACTGACCTCGAACTGAACTCTAACTGAACTGGGCACTCAATTTTTCGAAAATTCGCGGCTCTGAAACAGAGAACGCGGCGCCCTCCCCTGCGCCGCGTTCCTCCCCCCGAACATGAGGCCCGTGACAGGCCAATTGTCGGGAGTGTTCGCATTGGGTCCAACCGCTCCGATCAGGTGCCTTTTGTTTTGCCTTTGCAGCACTCACAGGCTGCATAAGCAAACAATGCGACCGGAAGCAGGACCAGGGCCGAATAGGCCAATCCTACGACATAAAGGTGCATGATGTCCTCCCTGATTGAAAGACTAACATGCAATTCACCGAATTGCTACATTTTGTCGCAGGCCAATGCAAGCCCGGAATCTCGCCTTGAAGTTCGAGGGTTAGCCGAATGAACCGCTCCATTTCCGTGCGCATCGCCTTGGCCCGCGCACTGAGCAAACGTCCCGTCGGCCAGACCACGTAAATCTCGCGCGCGAGACCGCGCCAGTCGGGCAAGAGATGCACCAGCCGACCGGCCTCGAAATCGCCGCCCAGCTCGGACACCGGCAAAAGCGCAATCCCCGCCCGTCCCGCGCCATGCCCACCGTCGTCACAAGATCTTCGAAGGCGGCGGCGGCGGAGAGCGTCAAAACGCGGGTCTCTTGGGTCTGCCGATGGGTGAGCCGCCACTGCGGCAGGATGCGCAGGCCAAGCTGACATCGGTGAGCAGTGCGATCGCGCGGACCGTCCCATAAACCGAACTCATCCAAGTCGCACTTAATATGCTGTGCACTCAAATATGTCGGGGGGTGGGAGTGGTACCACCTCCCCGGCTCGAACGGGGGACCTCCTGATCCACAATCAGGCGCTCTAACCAACTGAGCTAAGGCGGCACTGTCGGGGGATTTACTGTCCTGTGATGATGAATGCAAGAGGCAGTTTGGACAAAACCGCGCTTTGACAGTCAGATTTTTCGCAAAACACTTCTCTGTGCAAAGGGGCGAGGCCGCGCGGGCCCAGAGCCGACTTGCCTCATCTGCTGCAAACGCGTAAACGGCTTGGCATCCACAAAGGAGCCATCATGGGTATCAATTCGGAAAAAGACATCGAAGCCAATCTTCAGATCGGGCCGACCACGCTTGGCATGGTGCGCATGTTCATCGAGGCGACGGGTGGCATCGAGATTCCGATGGATTTCGAGCCGGAAGAGGCCGAAGAGATCGCCGAGGAGCTGCGCGCAGCTGCCGCACAAGCGCGTAAGCTGGCGAAGTAAGCTCACGCCAGAGAGGTCATCTGCCTCCGGCGGGAGTATTGTCCCCACGAAGAAGACTATTTTTCTTTGAACATGCCGTTTTCCTTGAACATTCCAGCGACGCCCGGATCGCGGTAGCTCTGGAGCCGCGCGGCGGCGGTGCGGGCGAAGATCATGTGGATTTTCTTGCGCCGCGCAGGTGGCAATTTGTCTTCATCGGGCATTCGTACAATCTCGGCGCCATAGCCATCCGCGAGGATGAGGCCCGCGTCTTCGGGCAGAATCTCGACCGGAAACTCGGCATCGACCGCGAAGAAATAGCGGTCGCACCAGTCCAGATAGCCCTGCCATTTGCTGTCCGACATAAAATCGGCACGGCTGGATTTGCATTCGATCACCCAGACCTCGCCCTTGGGTCCCAAGGCCATGACATCGACGCGCAGGCCGCGCGCGGGGACGAGTTCCTCGACACAGGTAAAATCATGGCTGCGCATGTGGCGTGAGACGCCGCGGGCCAGACGTTGGCCGGGTTGGAAGGTGGTGATGTCGCTTGGATCAGGCATGTGCGCATATCTGGGGCAAATGGGCGAGAATTTCAACGCCCTGCCCCTCTGCCCCTTGTCCTTCTCCTGTGTTCGCCCTATCTCGGGCTGAGGCGGGATCTGCTCGTTTCGTACACATGGGCGCAAGACTCCGGAGGCCTTACGCAACCGAATGGGAGCTGGCTCTGTCAAGACCCTGGTTTTGTTACCTGGCGCCCACCTGATATATCAGGCATCGGGAGCAAAGCGTCGCTACGGATGCTGCGGTCCCCCGCCGCCTTACCAAAAAACGCGCCTCTCGGGGCGCGTTTTTTATTGGAAACTCTATGGATTAGCGGCGCCGGGACTGCGCCTCGACGGGGATCGGCTCAAGGGCGGTGAGCGGCATGTCATCGCGTTTGCCGCCCTGATCACCGTCCTCGCGTTCGGCCATGCGCATGATCGAAATGGCGAATTGCACGCCGGAGAAGACGATCCCATTGGCGAACCACAAGACGATCACGGCGATGATGCCCGCATCGTTATGCGTCACCAGATGCCAGAGATTGGCCACGTTGAAATACAAAAGCGTCGCCACGAAAGCGGCGGCGATGGCAAAGCCGATCAGCACTTGGGTGATGTAGAGTTTGACCAGTTTGGGCATGGCAGCGCTCCCGACGTGAAACATATTCAAGAAGTGTAGCACGTCGGGTAGAATTTTCCAGCTGCATTCCGTCGCAGGCGAAACGCAAACGCCCCGCAAAATGCGAGGCGTCATGAGGCCGATGCGGGCTTCAAGTGGCTTTAAAAAGCCTCGGGGCGCGCTTCACATGTTTGCTTTGCTCGCTCTCACTACGGCTTTAAAAAGCCTCCGGTCGAGCCTCACTGCTTGATTTGCTCGTTCTCCCTACGGCCTTAAAAGGCCTCCGGTCGAGCCTCACTGCTTGATTTGCTCGTTCTCCCTACGGCGTTAAAAGGCCTCCGGTCGAGCCTCGCGGGCCATATGATCCAGCACCGCATTGACGAATTTCGGCTCACGACCGTCGGGATAGAATGCCTTGGCGACATCCACGAATTCCACGATCACCACCTTAGGCGGCGTGCGGCCAGACAAAAGCTCGCCACCGGCCGCCCGGAACAGCGCGCGGAGCGTCGAGTCGATCCGTGCGATCGGCCATTTCGCCACCAAAGCCCGGTCGGTCATCTGGTCGATCTTGGCCTGATCGTTCACCGCGATCTCGGTGATCTCATGGAACAGGTCGCTGTCGCCGTCGATGAAGGTGCCCTCTTCCTCGGTCTCAAGACCGAAGAAATGGTCGTAGAACTGGCGACGCACCTTGTCGACGGTCATGTCGGCGGCTTCCATTTGAAACAGCGCCTGCACGGAGTACAGCCGCGCGGCAGATTTCATCTCGCGCTTCGAAGGCGGTTTCAGATGGGTGTTCTCTTCGGTCATTTTTATGCGTCCATCAGGCTGGCTTGGTGTCACCGGCAAGCTTGATCGCGTCCGCGTGGAATCCCACGCCCTTGCTCGGAGCGGCCCATTTGCGCGAAAGCGCGATGAGATGCAAGGCCGCAGCCGCTGCCCCGCCGCCTTTATTTTGACCTTTGCTCTCGGCACGCACCACGGCTTGCTCGCGGTTTTCCACGGTCAGGATGCCGTTGCCGATGCAGAGACCTTGCAGGCCCATGAGCTGAAGCGCGCGCGAGCTGTCGTTGCAGACCGTCTCGTAATGCGTGGTTTCGCCCCGGATCACACAGCCCAGCGCGACGTAGCCGTCGAAGTTCGACATCTTGTCGGCGATGGAAATCGCGGTAGGAACTTCGAGCGCGCCCGGCACTTCGACCAAGTCCCAAGTGCCGCCGGCCTCCTCGATGGTGGACTTTGCGCCCGCGACCAGCTCGTCGGCGATGTCCTTATAATAAGGCGCCACGACGATCAGCAGTTTCACCGGCTCTTCGAATTTCGGCAGATCGAGAATGTGATGTTGTTCAGCAGCGGCCATGGGTTATGCGCCTTCCGTAATTTTGCGTGTTCCGACGATTTCGAGACCAAAGGCCTCAAGCCCCGGCACTTTCGGTTGCGGGCTGTCGGTCACGAGGATCAGCTCATGCAGGCCCAGAGCGGCAAGGATTTCGGCGCCAAGGCCGTAGCGACGCAGGGTTTGCGGCGAGGCTTCGTCCTCTTCCGCCATTTTCATTCGCGTGTCACGCAAAAGGACGACCACACCGCGGCCCGCCTCGGCGATCAGCTCCATCGCGCCTTCCATCTCGCGCGATGTCTTGCCAATGCCCAAGACGTCTTCGAGCGGGTTGAGGTTGTGCACCCGAACCAAAGCCGGCTTGCCATCCGTCACATCGCCTTTGGTCAGAACGATATGTTCGGCGCCATGCAAATCATCGGTGTAAATCTGCATATTCCAGTCGCCGCCGAATTCGGAGCTGACCGCACGGTCCGTCACCTTGGTCACGAGGTTGTCGTGACGGCGGCGATAGGCGATCAGATCGGAAATCGTGCCGATCTTGAGATTGTGCAACTGCGCAAAGCCCACAAGATCCGGCAGGCGCGACATGGTGCCGTCTTCGTTCATGATCTCACAGATCACCGAGCTGGGCATCAGACCCGCAAGACGCGCGACATCGACACCGGCTTCGGTGTGGCCCGCACGAACGAGCACGCCGCCATCGCGGGCGCGCAGCGGGAAGATATGTCCAGGCGTCGCGATGTCCTCGGCGGTTTTCGAAGGGTCAATCGCCACCGCAACGGTGCGCGCGCGGTCGTGCGCAGAAATACCCGTGGACACGCCCTCTTTCGCCTCGATGGAGACGGTAAAGGCGGTTTCGTGACGCGACGAGTTGCTCGACGCCATCATCGGCAGGCCCAACGCGTCGATCCGCTCACCCGTGAGCGTCACACAGATCAACCCGCGCCCGTAGGTCGCCATGAAATTGATCGCCTCAGGCGTCGCCATCTGCGACGGGATCACCAGATCGCCTTCGTTTTCGCGATCCTCATGATCTACAAGGATAAACATCCGGCCATTGCGGGCGTCTTCAATGATTTCCTCGATGGGGGAAATGGCGGCGTGAAAGGTTTCGCTATCGGTCTTGGGTGTCTCAGACATGGTCGGTATCGGCGGCTTTCTGGGGATTCAGTCGCCTTTCCGTACAGGTTTGCGCGCCCAAACGCCAGCCTCATCACACGCACATGGTCCGGTCGTTTCGCGCACCCTGTCCGAAAAGACAGGCTTCCCTTTGAAAACCCGTGTCGAAAGCCTCAACCTCCAAAGAAAACCGGCGCCTCGATCTGGCCGCCAAGCTTGCCCGCCATCAGCCAGTCCGCCTCAAAGGGCGCATCCGCGATGAGCACCACACCCGCGCGCGGAAGTTTCGGACCCAAAAGCGCAGACAGACGGGCACGCTGCGTGCTCCAGGGGGCATAGGGCGCCGGGGCTGCGGCGGCTTTGTCGATGCCCTCCATGGTCTCAATCAGCTCCGGCACAAGCGGATGATGGGCGGCGACCAGACGCGTGGCCTTCACCTGCGCCAGTTTGTCAGCATAGGCCACGGGCATCCGATCACCCTGACGGATCAACCGCAAGGCATTGGAAGAGAACAAAAAGCCGATCACATCGCGGCCGGTGCAAGTCCGGATGGACGCGTAGGATTTATACGGCAGCCCCAGTTCCTCGGCCCGACGCACCCGCCGACGAATGACCTCAATGGGCAGGGTCTCCCCCATCAGCCCCTTGCGCGCCTTTTTCCAAAGATAGCGGCGATAGCCGACGCCAGCATCAAGGGCCGGACCACCATTGTGGCCGACCCCATGGAGCGGCGGGCGGCTCATGCCTGCCACTCCTGAAGTCGCGCCACGTAGCGCGCAAGTGTGTCGATTTCGAGGTTGACCTTATCGCCCACCTTCGCGCGGCCCCAGGTCGTCACCTCTTGAGTGTGCGGAATGACGTTGATGCCAAAGCTGGTGCCCTCGACCTCATTCACCGTCAAGGACGTGCCGTTCAAGGCCACCGAGCCTTTCGGCGCGATGAATTTCGCAAGAGCCTCCGGCGCGTCAAACTTGATCCGCGTGCTGTCGCCCTCGTCCACCATGGCGATGATCTCGGCGACGCCATCGACATGACCCGACACGATATGCCCGCCCAACTCGTCACCGAGTTTCAAGGCGCGCTCCAGGTTAAGTTTTTTGCCCACGTTCCAAGCCGAAATGTTCGTCTTCGACACGCTCTCGGCGGAGATTTCCACGTCGAACCAGTTTTGCGGATCGGTTCCGAGCGCAATCACCGTGAGGCACACGCCGTCACAGGCAATCGACGCCCCGATCTCGATCCCGTCGACATCATAGGCACAGCCGATCCGCGCCCGCAGATCGCCGCGCTTTTCCAGTTCCAGAACGGTGCCGATGTCCGTGACGATCCCTGTGAACATGTCTTCTCCTGTCGGGCTCAAGTGCTTTGCTTTCAGAGGTAGCGCCCCCTGCGCCCAGCTGCAAGCGGTGGTGATACGTCATTCCTCAGGGAATATTCACCTTTTTCGGGAATGCTCCGACCGGGACTGTCGCATTTCTCGTTCTCGATGCGTCTCCCCGGCCACAAATCTGCCCGATTTTTTAGGCAAACAGAACTTTAACCATGACAACCCCGTCAGAGAGGCTCAAAGACAACGCCATGAAAGTCCCAGAGGTCAAAACGCCCGCCGAGGCGCGTGTCTTCCTGATGTTGCAGGGACCTCATGGGCCGTTTTTCTGGTCCTTGGGCAAGATGCTGCGCGCCGCTGGGGCCACCGTCTGGCGTGTCGGCTTTAATGCCGGTGACCGGGCATTCTGGTTCTCGTCTAAAAGCTTCTTGCCCTACACGCAGCCCGCCGATGACTGGCCAAACCGTTTTGCCGAGATCGTGCGCGAGAAATCCGTCACAGACATCGTGCTCTATGGCGACACCCGCCCGGTGCACGCGCTGGCGATCAAGAAAGCCCGCGAGCTGGGCCTGACCGTGCATGTGTTCGAAGAAGGCTACATCCGCCCCTATTGGGTCACCTATGAACGCGACGGTTCGAACGGCAATTCGACCCTCATGGCGTTGACCATCGCGGAGATGCGCGCCGCCTTGGACAAGATCGACCACGACAATATCGAGCCGCCCGCGCTTTGGGGCGACATGCGTCAGCACATCTTTTACGGCGCGCTCTATCATTGGTTCGTGATGTTCCGAAATTCCGCCTTTAGACATTATCGCGGCCATCGCGAATTGCCGGTAACCAAAGAATTTCTCTTATATTTCAAACGTCTGATCATGATGCCGCAGCATTGGCTGTCGCGGGCGTGGCACACGCGCTCGATCCTCTCTGCCGGGCATCCGTTCCACATCGCGCTGTTGCAGCTCGAACATGACACCAGCTTTCAGGTCCACAGCCCCTATTCCACCATGCCCGAATTCATCGCCGATGTGATCGAGGGCTTTGCGCGCGGCGCGCCGCAGCATCATCACCTGGTGTTCAAGGCGCATCCGCTGGAAAACGACCGGCGCAACCTGCGTCACGAAATCCGCCGCATCTCTGCGGAATTTGGCGTGGAACACCGGGTGCACCATGTCCGTGGCGGCAAATTGCAACGGCTCTTACACAGCGCCCGCTCCGCCGTCACCGTGAACTCCACAGCCGGGCAACAGGTGCTCTCTCTGGGCATCCCGCTGCGCATTCTGGGGCGTGCCGTTTACGACAAGCCGGAGTTCGTGTCGCATCAAAGCCTTGAGGCGTTCTTTGCCCACCCCGACCGCCCCGACACCCGCGCCTATCGCGATTACCGGCAATTCCTTTTGGAAACTTCGCAGGTGCCGGGCGGGTTTTATTCCAAACGCGGCAGACGTCAGCTCATGCGCCTTGTTGTGGACCTGATGTTATCAAAGGACGCGCCCGATGTGGCGCTCCTGTCCGGCACCGCACCTCCGCGCCAGCCTCTGCGTCTGGTCAAGTAGAGGCGGGTGCAAAGGCTGGCCCATGCGATCCCACGCGATGCCCTGATCTGATTGAGGCGGCAAAACGGCATCAAGACCACCTTTTAACCCCCTATATCGTGGGGGAAAAATACTCTGACCTACACTCCCTATGGTATCAGCGACCTTCGCGCAACACCCCCGGTTTGGACCGCACGGCTTTGGTTGTTGCTGTGGATTTTTGACTCGCTATTCAGTAGTCTTCTCACTAAACCCGATAAAAAAATTTGGGGCAGAGGAGTTCGAACAGTGCAGATCCTGACATCGCGTATCACCCGCGCCATGACGCTTGTGGTCGTGGCCGCAAGCCTGTCCGCCTGTGGTCTGCCACGCTCCGGCCCGAACAAGAAAGAAATCTTTGCCGGATCGGTGCTCGAACAAGGTGATTCCTTCGTCGTCACCGTCAATGACCGCGTCAACGCGACCACCGCCATCAATGCAGAACTGGGCTTTTCCCCCGCCTTCCAAAATGCGGGCGTGATCGGATCTGACACGATTGCCCCGGGCGATGTCCTGTCTCTCACCATCTGGGAAAACGTCGACGACGGCCTCTTGGCCGGCCAAGGCGCCAATGCGACCGTCCTCTCCGAGGTTCAGGTCGATGGTGGCGGTTTTATCTTTGTTCCCTATGCAGGCCGCATCAAGGCTGCGGGCAACAGCCCCGAGGCCATCCGCCGTATCATCACCGAAAAACTCGACACCCAGACCCCCGACCCGCAGGTCATGGTCGCGCGGGCCGCAGGCGATGGTGCCACCGTCACCATTTCCGGCCAGATTGCCGGCCAAGGGGTCTACCCGATCGAACGCCCCACCCGCCGCCTCACCGCCATGCTGGCGCAGGCCGGAGGCGTTGCCGTCGAACCCGATGTCGCACAGGTGCGCGTGATGCGCGGCAGCAAAGTTGGCAAAGTCTGGTTCCAAGACCTTTACGAGAATCCGAAATTCGACATCCCGTTGCGCGATGGGGACCGTATTCTGGTGGAAGCCGATCCCCGGTCCTTTACCGCCATGGGCGCAACCGGCGGACAGAGTGTCATTCCCTTCGAAACCCGAAACCTCTCGGCACTTGAGGCCATCGCACAGGTTGGCGGGTTGAAAACCAATGCCGCGGACCCGACCGGCGTTTTCGTGTTCCGCAATGAGCCCGAATCCATCGCCAAACAGGTATTGGGCCGCGACGATCTTGTCGGCGCACAGCGCCTGATCTACGTGCTGGACCTGACCCAACCGAACGGTCTTTTCCTCGCGCGCGACTTCCTGATCCGCGACGAAGATACGCTCTACGTCACCGAGGCGCCGTTCGTGCAATGGCAAAAAACTCTGGGCGCCATCACTGGCACGGCCTCTTCGGCCAATTCGCTGAACAACCTCGTCGAATAAGCCCGATGGTCGCCCCCGACCGCACCTTACCGCAAGCCGCCCCGACAGCCTTGTCCGGGCGGCTTTCCTTTGCTCTGCCACGTCTCTTTGAACGCGTTCTGGGGCAGCCCGATCTGGCCTGTACCACGCGAGAGAATTGGGACGCCCTTCTGGCCCGGAACGCATTGGACGACAGTGCCGATCTGGCCCGCGCCCGTGAGGCGATGGAGTGGTATGTCACTTTGGAGTTGTCCAGGTTTTCGGATCAAACTACCGAAAATTTGCTCCCAAATGCACCATATGTGCTGGTTTTAGATCAACCGCGTGCTTCACCAGAGACGCCCACTGAGGCCGATATGGCCGAGACGCTGGTCTTTGCACAGACAGAACTGCTCAACGCGCATGTTGCAGTGCTGACCTGCGCGGATGGTTTTTTCGCGGATTACGACGACCCACGATTGACGCTTCTGCCGCCGGAAACGCCACTCTATCCCTTGCTGGAAAATGCCACTGCGGTTTACACATATAGTGCAGGCTACGGGTTCGATGCCATTCTTGCCGGGCATCGTCCACGGGTTTTCGGTCAGCCTTGGTACGGGAGCCTCGGCCTCACACAGGACGAGACCCCCGACCCGCACGCCACTTTACGCCTGACCCGCACCCAGCTTTTTTGTGCCGCCGTTCTTTTGGCCACAGAATGGTACACAGGTGCCCACTCCCTTGAAATCGAAGACATTCTGAGCCGCCTTGAGGCCCGGTTACGCGCAGAAAATGAAGACCAAGCGGGGTACGTGGCCTCAAACATCCTGCCGTGGAAACGCCCCTTTTTGCGGCACTATCTGGGACACAGCAGGATTGTGTTTTCCAATGACGCCAAAGAGGTCGCCCAACACAAAGCCGAAGGCGCGCGCCACCTCGCATGGGGGCAGCGCGCGGAAGCAGACCTGCGGCTCGAAGACGGTTTTCTCCGCTCGCGTGGCCTCGGGGCCGCCCTTGTCCGCCCGCTGTCTCTGGTGTTGGACGACCTTGGCATTTATTTCGATCCGACCCGCGCGTCCCGGCTTGAGACCATGATAGCCGCGCGCACGGAGCTGACGCCCCCGCAACGCAGACGTGCCGAGCGCTTGGTTCGCCAACTGACAGAATTGCGCCTGAGCAAATATAATGTCGGAGAGACTCTTCCCGCGTTGCCGGAGGGGCACCGGATTCTGGTCGCCGGACAGGTGGAGGATGACGCCTCGATCCGCCTCGGCGCCGGAGGGGTTTCGACCAATCTCGCGCTTTTGCAAGCGGCCCGAGCCGCTCACCCCGAGGCGGTGATCGTCTACAAACCGCACCCGGATGTCGAAGCGGGCCTGCGCCGTGGGAAAATCTCAGAGGCAGCTCAAATTGCCGATGTCATCGCACAGAACGCCGACCCGCTTGCCCTCATCGAGGCCTGTGACGAGGTCTGGACCATGACCTCCCTCATTGGCTTCGAGGCACTCCTGCGCGGCACGCCCGTGACCTGTACAGGAGCGCCGTTTTATGCCGGTTGGGGGCTCACGACGGATTTAGGTCCGACACCCGCCCGACGCGCGGCACGGCCCGATGTGATGGGGCTCGCCCATGCGGTTCTCATTGATTATCCACGTTATTTTGACCCGAAAACCGGCGCACCCTTGGCGCCCGAAGAGGCGCTTGAGCTTTTGGCCACAAGCCCCAATGGCCGCAGCCGCGCCGCACAGTTTGCGCTTGCGAAACTGCGCCAGCTGCGCGCCGCCGTGTTAGGTTTGCGGTAGAGACCAGAGGCTCAGCGCGTCCGGCCCGATCTGTTCGATGCTCTCCAAACGATAGCGCGGCGCCGCCGCCAAACGGTCCAATCCCAAGGCCCCCAGCCCCGGCATGCCTTCGGCGCCGATCGCCAAACCTGCGGTAAACAGGGCCACGCGATCCACGAGTTCCGCCGACAAAAGCGAGGCCGCCAAGGCGCCGCCTCCCTCGCAAAAGACCCGCGTTAAACCGCGCGCGCCAAGCGCTTGAACAGCCGCCTGCGGATCGAGATGTCCGGCAATCACACCGACCTCGATCAGTTCTGCGCCGAGACCTGTCCAAGCCGATTTCAACTCTGCGCTGACGTCCGGGCCGTGGAGAATCCAGACCGGCACATCCTGCGCCGTGCGCGCCAGTTGGCCGCTCAGAGGCAGGTCGAGACGCCGGGACATCACCACCCGCACCGGCTGATGCGAGACGCCCAGACCACGCACGGTCAGGCCCGGATCATCGGCCCGCGCGGTGCCACCGCCGACCAGCACCGCGTCGTGATTGGCGCGCATGGCATGCACCAGACGCCGGGCTTGTGGGCCGGTGATCCATTGGCTTTCCCCTGTGGCCGTCGCGATGCGCCCGTCCCAAGAGAGCGCCAGCTTGAGGGTCAGCATCGGGCGGCCTTTGGTGACCTTGGAGAGAAAGCCCACTTGTTGGCGGCGTGCCTCAGTTTCGAGCACGCCTGAGGTGACAGAGAGGCCTGCGCTTTGCAAAAGTGCAAAGCCGTTGCCATTCACCCGCGGGTCGGGATCGCCCAAGGCGACGACAACACGGGACAGGCCAGCCTTGATCAGCGCCTCAGAACAGGGGGGCGTTTTGCCATGGTGGGAACAGGGCTCCAACGTCACATAGGCCGTGCCGCCGCGCGCCAGATCACCGGCTTGGGCGAGTGCCATGGCCTCTGCGTGGGGACGACCGCCGGGCTGGGTCCAGCCACGTCCAACGACGCGACCGTCTTTGAGGATCACACAGCCGACAGCGGGATTGGGCCACGTCCGGCCAAGACCGCGCGCCGCCAAAGACAGCGCGTGACGCATATGACGCTCATCATCTGTGCGGGTCATTCGTCAGACTTGGCGTCCGGGCGCAACTCACTGACAAATTTGTCAAAATCATCGGCGGCCTGGAAGTTTTTATAAACGGAGGCAAAGCGCACATAGGCCACGGTGTCGATCCGTGCGAGGCTTTCCATCACGATCTCGCCGATGGTTTTCGACGGAATGTCGGTCTCGCCCATGCTTTCAAGACGGCGCACGATGCCGGAGATCATCTGATCCAGACGCTCAGGCTCGATCGGGCGTTTCTGGGCCGCGATGCGAATGGAGCGTTCAAGTTTGTCACGGTCGAAATCTTCGCGGCGGCCATTGGTTTTCACCACGACGAGATCGCGCAGTTGCACACGCTCATAGGTGGTGAACCGTCCGCCACAGGCCGAACAGAACCGTCGCCGCCGGATCGCAACATGATCCTCAGCCGGACGGCTGTCTTTCACCTGGGTATCGACATTTCCGCAAAATGGACAACGCATCTGCGCCCCCTTATCTCATCACTGCCTCAGTCATCTGGGGTCTTTGCCCCAGTTATCCACAGGCACTATAGGGGGAAGCCCAGAATTTGGGTAGTGATAATTTGCGTCGCTAGATGTTGTGGGAAACTCTTTTCGGGCGGTCAGCGCAAGAGCGCCATGACCCGTCGTGTGTGCGGACGGGTGCGATGTTCGAAAAGGTAAACACCTTGCCATGTTCCAAGCGTCATTCGACCATTCAAAACAGGAATTGTGAGCGTTGTGGGCAGGAGCGCGGATTTGATATGCGCGGGCATATCGTCCGGCCCCTCGTAGGTATGGGTGAGGTAGGCCATGGACGGATCGGTGGTCGGCGGCACCAAGCGGTGGAAAAACGCCGCGAGATCGGTTTGCACCTCAGGATCGGCGTTTTCCTGAATGACGAGCGAGGCGGAGGTATGCTGCACCATCACGGTGAGGGCGGCCTCCATGGGCCCCTCCCCCACGACCCAGCGCGCCAGATCGGTGGTGAATTCATAGAGGCCGGGGCCATGCGTCGGGATTTCAAACATGTGATGGCTCACTCGCAACGCTCCTGCCATTGGCTCTCGTCGAAATTCCAACAATAGCCCGCCGCCTCATAAGCATCCGAGAAAGAAAACGGCGTGTAGATCACAGAACCGGGAAGACACTCAAGCCGCGCCAAGTCTTCTTCGCCCCGCTCGACCAGAATGCCGCCAGTGACCTCATGCGCTTCGGTCATACGGTCGAAATTCCCCCAGATGCGATAGGTCACATCGGCGTTTCTGAATTCCAGATCTTCCCAAATCGAGCCACCGACCCCGTTCCAAGGCGTCACCGCAATCTCGTCATATGTGCGCGCCAAGAACAGCTCGGGTTTGGTCTTCGGGCGCCCGAAGACATAGGACACGCCATCCTCGAATGTGCGCAGCGTGACCTCTTTGCCATTGTCGAACTGACAGTGGAACAGAGGCTCGTCTTGCGCTTGCGCCAAGGGTGGAAGGGCCACTAGGGCGCAGCTTATCAAAATAGAAAATTGTGCTTTCATGGTCGCAGCTTAACGCGGCGCGCCCGATCTGGAAACGGGAAAGCGGGCTCCCCGCACAGGCGGCATCACTCGACGACACACCGCACGGTCGGGCCCGCCTGCGCCTCCGTCAGAGACGCGCTTTGCACAGCGGCCTGTTCAACGGGACCCAAGAACACCTGTTCCAATGTCGCGACACAGCGATCCAGATCTTCGGCTGGCACCTTGATCAGAACCGGCTCGGGATTGAGGTGATCTTCCGTGAGCGGCACGTAGGGCGCGGCCACGGCAGCCCCCGCGAGGAGGGCAGAAATCAGGGCGAGAATTTTGATCGTCTTGGTCATGTGTTTCTCTCATCGCTGTTGCAGCTCTGAGTAAGAAACGCCTGAAAAGTTAATTGAGTTTCATCTCCGGCCAAAATTCCTGTGGATAAGGCCCCTTTCCTCGGGGCCTTGCCTGAAATTTCAGCGCGTGTCGAACTGTGCCCTTGCGGCTTCGACCTGGGGCATCATGCTCTCTGCCCAGGCGATCATATGGTGCAGCGGGTCAAGGAAAGACTGCCCCATATCCGTGAGACTATAGGCCACCGAGGGCGGTTTCGTGTCGAAGACCTCGCGCGAGACCAACCCATCGCGTTCGAGATCGCGCAGAGACTGCGTCAGCATGCGTTTGGAAATATCCGGCAGCGCGCGACCCAGCGCGTTGAACCGCTGCGGACCGTTTTCCAGCTCAAGCAAAATCAACGAGGTCCATTTCGCCGCGACGTGATCCAGCACCTGCCGCACTGGGCAGTTCTGGAAATCGAATCCCATCGCCTTCCATTCCTCAAGGCGGCTCAGCTGCATATCCCGCATGACGAGGTTCCCTTCATGTGACCTGGGACCGAAAACCTGCCTCCTTTTCAAAGGCGACTTTGGTCTCTAAACGAGACTTATATTCGAAACGATCCCAAAAGGAAAGATCATGACAACCTATCTCGTCACCGGCGCTTCCGGTCAACTCGGTCACCTCGTCGTCGATCACCTCGTCCCCCTTGTCGCCAAAGACGATATCCTCGCCCTCGTCCGCTCCGACAAAGCCGCCGAGGCCTATGCCGCCAAAGGCATCGCCACCCGTCGCGGCGATTACACCGACGAGGCCGGGCTCGAAGCCGCTTTTGCCGGCGTCGACCGTTTGCTCCTGATCTCCTCATCCGAGATCGGCCAGCGTGCCATCCAGCACGGCAATGTCATCAAAGCCGCCAAAGCCGCAGGCGTCACATTCATCGCCTATACCTCGATTCTGCACGCCGACACGGGCAACATGGCGCTGGCCGAAGAGCACATCGCGACCGAAGCCATGCTCAAGGACAGCGGCATTTCGCACACCCTGCTGCGCAACGGCTGGTATTCCGAAAACATCACCATGACCTTGGGCCAAGACCTTGAATTGGGTCAGCATTTCGGCGCCGCGCAGGACGGTAAATTCGCCACTGCGCCCCGTAAGGATTACGCCGAAGCCGCAGCCCTCGTGCTGGCCGGCGGTCATGACGGTGAGGTTCTGGAACTCGCAGGCGACGCGGCCTACACGCTGACCGACTATGCCGCCACCGTGACCGAGCTTTCGGGCAAAGAGGTCAAATACACCGACATGCCCGAAACCGCCTTCTCCGAAGCGCTCATCGGTGCGGGGCTGCCCGGTCCCTTCGCCGCGATCCTTGCAGACTCAGATGCGAAAGCCGCCAAAGGCGCGCTGTTCGATGACAGTAAAACGCTCTCTAAACTGATCGGCCACCCGACCGAACCGATTGCCGAGACGATCAAAGCCGCGCTCTAAGCGACGTTCCCAAATCCAGATTGGGCGGGGGGATCAGTCGAAGATCGCCTCGCCCATCTGGTCGATAAACATCTGCGCTTTATGAAGGCTGGCCATACGCGCGTCGTCTTCGCCGCCCATGGTGTCGGCGCGGATCATCATATGCGTCTTGGTCACGCCGTCGATGTCCTTTTCGATCCGGGCAGCGACGCGGTAGCCATTCGCCTCCTTGATCGGCTCTGGAAAAATGCGGAACTCATCGCCGTAGAGTTCGGGCTTTGCGCCTTCTTTTGACGCGCTTTGAGCATCCGAATTGCCGCCAGATTGACCGCCGAAGAGTTTGGAGAAAATGGACATTTGCGCCTCCTGTATGCAGAGGTATTTTGAAACGCTGGGCCACGAAGTGCAAGCCGCGCATCGCCTGACCGGGGGATGGCGATCAGAGGCTTGAGCGACGCGCTTTATGCCTGCCAAATCCGTCGGGCTTAATATCGAAGCGCTGCGCTCAGAAATCGCCAGACCGTAGGGCCGGTCAGGCGATGCGCGGCGGCCTCTGGCCTTGTTCCGCGCTGAATACGAGTACCGTCATATCAATCACAATTTGACATACATCTTTATATCTGATATGAATCTAGTATGAACAACTTGGAGCGTTAAAATGAAATCCATTGAGATCGAAGACGACGACTTTGAATACATGAAATCTTTGGCAATTCCGCTTGAAGACACGACCTCTACAATAATTTCAAGGATTTTCTCTCAACACAGGGAGTTAACCCAGGCACCTAAGTTAGCCATGCCAAAGCCTATAGCAACAGCTGAATTTCGCACCGGGAACCTTCCAAATGTAAGCTTTACCAGCATTAAATCAGCTTCTATATCTGATACGCCATGCCCATCCCTTTACTGGAACGACATATTGCAAAGTATACTTGCCCGAAGCAAAGGTCACCTCGACCTAGCAAATCTCAGAGAGCTTTTGTCCATTCAACTAAAAGAAGGTAAACACACAGAGAATGGTTACAGATATATCGAGAGCTTGGGTCTCTCATTTCAAGGCGTCGATGCAAGGAGAGCGTGCCAGAATATCCAAACTCTCGCTAAAGCGCTCGACCTACCTGTGAAAATCGTACTTCACTGGAATGAAAATTCAAAAGCCCAATATCCGGGGCAAACAGGGACATTGATATTCCCCTAAATAAATTAGGCCCCCAGATGGGGGCCTAATTTATTTACTGATCCAAGAACGACCGCAGCTTCCGCGACCGGCTTGGGTGCTTGAGCTTCCGCAAAGCCTTCGCCTCGATCTGACGAATACGTTCCCGCGTTACTGAGAACTGTTGACCCACCTCTTCGAGTGTGTGGTCGGTATTCATGCCGATGCCAAACCGCATCCGCAGCACGCGTTCTTCGCGGGGCGTGAGAGAGGCCAGCACGCGGGTGGTGGTCTCTTTGAGGTTTTCCTGAATGGCCGCATCCAAGGGCAGAACCGCGTTCTTGTCCTCGATGAAATCGCCCAATTGGCTGTCTTCCTCGTCGCCAATCGGGGTCTCGAGGGAGATCGGTTCCTTGGCGATTTTCATCACCTTGCGGACCTTCTCCAACGGCATTTGCAGCTTTTCGGCCAATTCTTCCGGCGTCGGCTCGCGACCGATTTCGTGCAGCATCTGACGCCCGGTCCGTACCAGCTTGTTGATCGTCTCGATCATGTGCACCGGAATACGGATGGTCCGGGCCTGATCCGCGATAGACCGCGTGATCGCCTGACGGATCCACCAGGTGGCGTAGGTGGAGAATTTATAGCCGCGACGGTATTCGAACTTGTCGACCGCCTTCATCAGACCGATGTTGCCTTCCTGAATGAGATCAAGGAATTGCAGGCCACGGTTGGTGTATTTCTTGGCAATCGAGATCACGAGACGCAGGTTGGCCTCGACCATTTCCTTCTTGGCCTGACGGGCCTCTTTTTCGCCCTTTTGCACCTGTTGCACGATGCGGCGGAATTCGGAGATGTCGACGCCGACATATTGACCGACCATGGCCATTTCGCCACGCAGCTCTTCGACCTTGTCGGTGTGACGCTCGATGAACATCTGCCAGCCCCGGCCCGATTTCTCGGCCATCCGGTCGAGCCAGTTCGGGTCAAGTTCCGCACCACGATATTCCTCGATGAATTCGCGACGGTTGATCCGCGCCTGGTCGGCAAGTTTCACCATGCTCGAGTCGATGGTCATGATGCGCTTGTTGATGCCGTAAAGCTGGTCGATCAGCGCTTCGATCCGGTTGTTGTGGAGGTGCAACGAGTTCACCAGAACCACGATCTCGGAACGGAGCTGTTGATATTGCGCCTCTTCGCCTTCGGAGAAGGAGCCATCCTCATTGAGCGTGGCCGACATCCGCAGGTCCTGCATCTCGGAGAGATGCGCGAAATCTTCGGAAATCCGGGCGAGCGTTTCCAGAACCTGAGGCTTCAGCGCCGCTTCCATCGCCGCAAGCGACATGTTGGCCTGTTCATCCTCATCGTCGTCGTCGTCATCCGTGGAGATCGGATTGCCGTCGGCGTCGTATTCCTGTTCTTTCTCTTTGGTCTCGCTGGTCCCGGCTTCAGCATTCAAACCGCCGACCACGGACTCTTCTTCGTCCTCATCGACACCGCCGCCGAATGTGGCCTCAAGGTCGATGACGTCGCGCAGAAGAATGTCCTCGGACAAAAGCTCGTCGTGCCAGATGGTGATCGCCTGAAAGGTCAGCGGGCTTTCGCAAAGCCCCGCGATCATCGTGTTGCGGCCGGCCTCGATGCGTTTCGCAATCGCGATCTCGCCTTCGCGCGACAGCAATTCGACAGAGCCCATCTCACGCAGGTACATCCGCACCGGGTCATCCGTGCGGTCGAGTTTTTCGGTCTCGGAGGCCGAAACGGCGACCTCGCGCGAGGTGTTCGCCGTCACAAGTTCGCCGCCTTTGGCGTTCTCGTCCTCTTCGGCCTCTTCATCCTCGATGATATTGATGCCCATTTCGGAGAGCATCGACATCACATCCTCGATCTGTTCCGAGCTGACCTGTTCCGGCGGAAGGACTTTGTTGAGCTGATCGTAAGTGATATAGCCCTTTTCACGCGCCTCGCCGATCATCTTCTTGACCGCGGCCTGGCTCACGTCGAGCATCACGTCCTGGTCCTGATCCTCGGTTTTGGCGTCGTCATTGTCCTTAGCGGCCATGCGGCTCTCCCCTCATCAATCCTGTGGTCTTTACGGGTTCCCCCTGAAGACCAGATGGTGCGATTTTGCCCGAATCGCTGCGCACACAAACGTGTCCGACTGAATTTACGAATCATGTCATGCGAATCGGCGATTCGCCACCCGAATACCCATATTTCCTTAACCAAGCCTGCACCAGAGGCCCACGCACGTTGCTTTTACGCATCGTTTAGGGACTTAGCGCCCGCATGCAACAGGTCAAACCTGTCTTCTGCCCCGCTTTATGCCCAATGTCTGGGCGATATTTGCACCCACACCCGGTATGCCGCCTACTTCTGACGTCCGGGGGCAATCCGGTCCAAAAGCGCTCGAAACGCATCGCGCTCATCGCGGGACAGCTCAAGTCCGTTCTCGGCTGTGTCGAATTCGGTTTTATCTTCGGCCTCCGCCTTTGTCGCCCGGTTGCGGGCCTCGGCGGCCTGTCTCAGCCGCCACGTCACTTTCTCGTCTTCTGCGGCCAAAAGGTCTGCCAACCCCTCGTCCAACTCGGTTTTATAGCCGCGCCGGGCCTTGAGTTTGGCCAGCTCTTCCGTGAGGCACATCTGCGCGATCTCGCGATCGGGCCGCCGCACGGGGGGCGTGATCTGCACATGGGGATGCGACAGCAACCGGTCAAGGGGCCCGCGCCCGACATCCATCGCAACTTTCTCGCGCAACTCCGCCGCCTCCTCGACATCGGCGTGGATCAGAAGCGCATGCAGGAGTGCTGCATGCTCTTCGGTGCGGGGCTGGAGCGCTTCGAGTTGCGACAGGAACTCAAGTGCAATGCCAGGGTTGCTCAGGAGCACGGCGAGCACCACCGCTTCGCGCATCAGATCGGCCTGCGCCTCGTCGCCGGAGACGATGAGCGAGGCTTTCAGCCCTTCGGTCGGCACCGCTGGACCTTTGAACCGCCCTCCGAATTTGCCCTTCGCGGCGGGTGTCCAAGGGCGACGCTCGCCGCCGCCCGCAGAAGACCCGCCCTCACTGCGTTTGCCGCGAAACAGCTCGAAGCGCATGTCTTTCAGGATCTCGCCATAATGGCCTTTGATCGACGGGTCGGCGATGGGCCGGATCGCATCGCGCAGGCTTTTGTCCAGCGCCGCGCGGCGTTCGGGGCTGTCGAAGACCTTGCCCTCCGTCTCGCGCCGCCACAAAAGCGCGACCATCGGCAAAGCGCCGTCGAGCACCTCCTGCATCGCCTCGCGACCTTTGGCCTTGATCAACTCGTCGGGGTCCTGACCTTCGGGCAGAATGGCAAAGCGCAGCCCCTTGCCGGATTGCAGCAGAGGCATCGCCAGATCAATCATCCGAAACGCGGCACGCAGCCCCGCCTTGTCACCATCGAGCGCAATCACCGGCTCGTCGGACATCCGCCACATGAGCTGCAACTGCCGGTCGGTGATGGCGGTGCCCAGAGGCGCCACGGTGGCCTCGAACCCGGCCTCGGCCATGGCGATCACGTCCATGTAGCCCTCGGCGACAACCAATGTCTGGCCTTTGCCACAGCCCGCCCGGGCGTCCTTATGATTGTAGAGCGCCGCGCCCTTGTCGAACAAAAGCCGCTCCGGGCCGTTCAGATATTTCGCCCGCGCGTTCGGGTCCATGGCGCGGCCCCCAAAGGAGATCAGCCGCCCGCGCGCGTCACGGATCGGGAAAGTGATCCGGTCCCGGAAAAAGTCATACGGCTCGCGCCCGTCGTCAGGTTTCGCGACCACGCCCGCTTCGATGGCCAGCTCGGTGGAAATGCCTTGTTCTTTGAGGGCGCGCAAAAGCGCATTGCCCGAGGGCGCATAGCCAATCTCGAAGCGTTCGCGGGTCTCGGGCCGCATCCCGCGCTTGTCGAGATAGGCCCGCGCCTGCGCGCCGCCCTGTTGCGACAGGTTCAGCCGGAAAAACCGGTTCGCCGCCTCATTGACCTTGGCCAGTTCCGCGCGCTTGTCGGATTTCTCCTGCGCTTTCGGATCGCCTTTTGGCACCGGCATGCCAGCCTCTTGGGCGAGAATCTCGATGGCCTCCATGAAGCCGACATTCTCGGTCTCGCGCACAAAGGTGATGGCATCGCCTTTGGCATGGCAGCCGAAGCAATAATAATAGCCGTCCTTGTCGTTGACGTGGAAGGAGGCGGATTTTTCCTGATGAAACGGGCACGGCGCCCACATATCGCCCTTGCCGGGGTTCGATTTGCGGCTGTCCCACATGACTTTGCGGCCGACCACATCGGTCAGCGACAGGCGGTTGCGCAGCTCATCCAAGAATCCCGGGGGTAACGACATGGCGCGAGTATTCTCCGAAATCATCGCAAGGTCCAGAGGGGACAGCCCGACGGACACCCGGTCTTTATCTCTTGAGGAGACCTGAAACGAATCGGTTTGTGGCCAGTTTGTGGCCGAAACCGGTCAATAGCATGGCGAGACTGCGGCAAGATTGAGATGCAGTCGGAAGGCCCGGTCAAACCCTGTGTCAAACCCCGTGTCAAACCGCATATTCCTGTGCGGTTTGTGGCCCCGAATAAGGCCATTTCATGACCAAGCACCAATAGCCTTTACCAAGTATACATTGAGTGCAGAATAAGCCCCGCGTGAGGCGTAGATGATGAAAAGACCCCGAACGAAATAAAGGGCGGCATCTCACGATCACACATTGGGTATTGGGGGCACCACTCTGAACTGAGAGACGGTGTCATGTCAGATAGAATTGAACCCCGGGAAACGGGACGTCATCTGTCGAAATCGGGCGATCAGCCCGCAAAGAACCGGCGCCTCAAAGGGCGGCTGGCCTTATGGGCTGAGATTCGGCATGCCTGTCGCGTGCATGCGCAGGATGAGCAGGGCACGATTTCGATCTTTGCCCTCTTCAGTTATGTCTTCATCGTGATCCTCGCCGGGATCGGCATCGACCTTGTTCGCCATGAAACATTGCGCGTCGAGTTGCAGAACACTCTGGATCGCGCCGTTCTGGCGGCGACCAACCTCGACAGTACGCATGCCCCGAAAGACGTGATCATCGACTATTTCGCGAAAGCGGGCCTGAGTGCCTATCTCGAGGAAGATAAGATCAAGGTCACGCCGCTGGGCGACGGCCGTCAGGTTTCCGCCTCGGTGCAGGCCACCATTCCGACCCATTTCATGAAATTTGCCCATGTCGACAGTTTGGAAATGGCCAGCCAAAGCGTGGCCGAACAGGGGCTTTCGGGTCTCGAAGTGTCGATGGTGCTCGACGTGTCCGGCTCGATGAACAGCTACAGCCGTCTCACCAACCTCAAAACCGCTGCACAGGATTTCACCCAAACCGTTTTCGCAAACGCCGGAAGCGAAGATGTCTCGATTTCCGTCGTACCCTACGCCACGCAGGTCAATGCGGGCGCAGGCATCCTCAACAAGCTTAACTTGCTGAATGCGCATGACAAATCCTATTGCATCAACTTCGAGGAAGACGATTTCACGAAAGTGCGCCTGGAATTCGCGGATGCCGAAGGGAGCACGCGGTATTATGACCAGACGATGGATTTCGACGCGTTCGATAGAAATTTCTACGATCTCGACATGGATCTCGGCAATGAAACCTGCGCACCGGCCAGCTCGCGCCACATCCTGTCCTTTTCCAACAGCAAGACAGAAATCGACAATTACATCAAAGCCCTGTCCGCCTATGGCAACACCTCGATCGACATCGGCATGAAGTGGGGGGTCTCGCTGCTCGATGCGTCTGCGCAAAGCGTGTCGGGGACCAGTTCTCCAGCGGAGGTGGGGGACGCCCAGAAATTCATCGTGGTGATGACCGACGGATCGCACACGAACCAGTATTTCATGCCCGATCCCTACCGCGAAGACGATGAAACCACTGGCGTCTACAAGGACAAATACGGTGACATCTATGTCAGCGAGGGCCGCAGGGACTGCAATTGGTTTAACTGCTGGACCACCACCTATTACACAAGGATCAGGGACAGAACCGTCACCAACAGCCTGCCCTACACGCTGGAATCCGGCGACATCCGCCGCATGAGCTGGTCGGAAGTCTGGTCCGCCATGACGGTCTACAACCACGCCCGTGCGCGTGCGCTCGCGGCGAATGATTTCGACTATTACGGCAACAGCAACACCTATTACAGATGGAGCAACGCGACGCGGGTCAGCTACGACACCGCAACCAAGGACGCGCGTCTTCTGAAAATCTGCTCCGCCGCCAAAGACGCCGGGATCATCGTCTTCGCCATCGGCTTCGAAGCGCCAACCGCCGGACAGAATGTGATGAAGCAATGCGCCTCTTCCGACGCGCATTATTACGACGTGGACGGGATGGAGATCGCCGAAGCTTTCTCCGCCATCGCCACGAAAATCACGGAATTGAGGCTGGTACAATGACCTTCATGACCCGCCTCAAACACCTGCTTAAAAGGCACCGGCATGACGACTCCGGGGTTGCGACTGTGGAATTCGTCCTGGTCTTTCCCTTTTTCGCCTTCATGATCATGGGGGGCTACGAAATCGGCTATTATACCGTCTCTGGCGCCATGCTGGACCGCGGTCTCGACATGGCCGTGCGCGACGTGCGTCTGGGCAAGATGCCAAGTGTCACCCTGCCGTCGTTAAAATCCGCGACCTGCCAATATGCGCGCTACGTGCGCAAATGTGAGGAGAATATCCACATCGCGCTCGAATCCGTCGACGCCAATAATTTCGTGCGCCCTTCGAGCATCGCCTCCTGTATCGACCGCTCCCAAAACGTGACCCCGAACACCACGTTCCGGGATGGTGGTGAAAACGAGCTTATGCTTGTGCGCGCCTGCGTTAACGTCGACCCGATTTTCCCGACAACCTGGCTTGGGGCCTCCATGCAACCGGTGTCAGGGAAAGGCTATGCCTAGGTCGCGACCTCGGCTTTTGTTAACGAACCGAATACGTAGAGGAGGCCGGTCATGAAAAACAGCCATCATTGCGCGCCTCTCAGGCAAGGGCTTAAAAAGCTTCGGCAAAAGATCACCGGTCGAGGTCACGGTCGCTTTCTGCGTGCGGAGGGCGGTTCGGTCTCGGTCGAAGCCATGTTCGTCACACCGGGGCTGATCATCCTGATGATGTTCATCTACACGGCCTTTTCCGCCTTCGAGGCCAAGGCCAAGGCGAACAAGGCCAATTACACGATCTCGGACTATATTTCGCGGCAAACGGACGAAATCGACAAGACATTTCTCGACGGCCTGGCCGAGCTTTACAAGTTCCTCAACAACGACGGCCACATCGACATGCGTGTCTCGGCGGTGCAATTCGTGATCGACGAAAACAACAATGAATCTCATGAGTTGGTCTGGTCTTACGGCACAGGCGATTACACGGCACTGTCGCAAGGCACACTGAGCAAAGTCGAAAACCGTCTGCCGCTTTTGGCCGATGGTGAAGAAGTGATTGTCGTGGAGACCCAGCGCAAATGGTATCCCGTCTTCTTGGCCGGGCTGAAAGCAATGGACTTTGCCGATGTCGTCACCACCAAACCGCGTTTCGCCTCGCAGGTGCTCTATGACGACGGCGTCGAAGAGGTCAACAATGCCTCCCACGAAGACTCCGATGACAGCGATGTCGACTCAAACGGCAATCACACCGGATCGAACAGTTCCGGTGGCTATTATGGCGGTGGACGTTACGGCGGATATGGCTATCACCGCCGCTAGGGCCGGACCAAAGGCCGTGTGCGCGTAACGCCCATTCACCTGCGGCCTCAGTCGATCCGCCCCAGCCCATTGATCCGTGCCGCGATCACATCGGCCATGGCCTTGCCCTGACCTGAGGGCGTGACGCCACCGACGCCGATCCGCTTGCCGAAGCGCCACCACAGCCCCGGCGCCCAGACACGGGTGGCGGGGGCCTTCAGCCGGATGACAAAACCGTTCGACGGCTTGAACGCAAATGTGCCACGCTCGACCCGCACGATCTCGTCCAACCGACAGAGTTCCCGTTCGCGCGTGCCATCCGGCGCCTCTTCGACCAGCGCCTCTTCGGTCAAAACCAACCGCCGCTCTGTGGCCTGCCACAACCGCCAGGCCACCCAGAACACAGCCGCAGCCATCGCCAAGAGCATCAACATCCAGCCGCCACCAAGCCCCTCGGGACCAAGCGCCACGCGCAACAGCAGCACGCCCAGCACCACCAACATGCCCACGGCCGCCCCCCGGCGCATCTTTGACGGAGTCACATTCAGATCGGTCGTCTTAAGATCGGTCACAGGCTTTCTCCCCCGGGTGGTGATATGTCACGACCGCTTTAGCCCGGCCCGGTGAAAAGGGAAAGCCAAAGGCGCCCGAAGGCGCATTGTCCCCTTGGCGCGCGCGGGCTAGAACGAAGGCACTGTTTTAGGAATCTCTCATGCCGCATCCCCAAGCCATGCCTTCGCTGACAAACCGGCTGACGACGGGTCCGATCAAAACGGGCCTGATCGCGCTGATTCTCGGCCTGTCGGCCTGTGCAGATCGCCCCGATCTTGCGCAACGTGTGGGGCCCGTGGACCCGACGCTGGCCTGGCCCAGCCTTCTGGACACCACCGCTCTGGCGCAAAGCAGCAGCGAGGCCTCCGCCTTCGAGGACAGCCAAACCCAAGTGCAAAGCCTCGAGGCCCGTGCCGCCGCGCTCAGGGCGCGTGCCCGCCGCCTGTCGCAAACGCCGGTCCTGAGCACGTCGGAGCGTCGCTTTCTGTTGTCCGCCATAGCCCGCCTCGACCAACCCGAGTAACCCGCAGCTCCACTGCCCAACATGAGTTGCATATGCCCCCGTTCGCCGCTATCAGAACGGTCAGTTTTCTCACCCAGCCGGAGCACCTCATGCCCAAACCTTCGTCCCCCCAAGCCCCCCTGCGTCTCGGCATTGCAGGCCTTGGCACCGTTGGCGTCGGCGTGATCAAGATCATCCAGCGCAAAGCCAATCTGATCGCCCAACGCACGGGTCGCCCCGTGGTGGTCACCGCCGTCTCCGCCCGTTCGAAAGACAAGGATCGCGGTGTCGATATTTCGTCCTACGCCTGGGAAGACGATCCGGTCGCTCTGGCGTTGCGCGAGGATGTGGATCTGTTCGTTGAGCTGATGGGCGGCTCCGATGGTCCGGCCAAGGCCGCGACCGAAGCCGCTCTGGCGGTCGGCAAGGATGTCGTCACCGCCAACAAGGCGATGCTCGCACATCACGGCCAGATGCTTGCGGAAAAGGCCGAAGCCAAAGGCGCCGTGCTGCGGTTTGAGGCTGCAGTCGCCGGTGGCATTCCGGTGATCAAATCGCTGACCGAGGGCTTGGCTGGCAACCGCATCGAGCGCATCGCGGGCGTGATGAACGGCACCTGCAACTACATTCTGACCCGGATGGAGAACGAGGGCCTGTCTTACGATGAGGTCTTTGAGGCCGCCAAAGCTCTGGGCTATCTCGAAGCCGATCCGACGCTGGACGTGGGCGGCATCGACGCCGGGCATAAACTGGCTTTGCTCGCCGCCATCGGGTTTGGCACGCAGGTGGATTTCGACAATATGGTCCTCGAAGGCATCGAGCGGATCACCATCGAGGACATCCGCCACGCCGCCGATATGGGCTACCGCATCAAGCTTTTGGGGGTCGCCCAGATGACCGGCCGAGGCCTTGAGCAGCGTATGACGCCCTGCCTCGTGCCCGCTTTGTCTCCCTTGGGCCAGTTGGAAAACGCCACCAATATGGTCGTGCTCGAAGGCGACGAAGTCGGCCAGATCGTGCTACGTGGCGCCGGCGCGGGCGAAGGTCCCACCGCCTCCGCCGTCATGTCCGACGTCCTGGATATCGCGCGCGGCATTCGCGTACCGACCTTTGGTGCGCCTGCTGCCGGTTTGGAAAAATCCACCCCCGCGGTGGCCGCCACGCCTGCCCCCTATTATTTGCGCATGTCGCTTTTGGACAAACCCGGTGCCTTGGCGAAAATCGCCGCCGCCCTGGGCGACGCAGGCGTCTCCATCGACCGGATGCGCCAATACGGCCAGGACGCCAATCCCGAAGTTGCGCCGGTGCTGATCGTCACAGACGCCACCTCGCGCGGCTCCCTCGATGCTGCTCTTGCGGGGATGAAAGCCACCTCCGTGCTAGCGACCGAACCTGTCGCGATCCGCATCGAAAACGTTTGACGGTTGGGGCCGGGTGGCCCGACCTTTCCCACAAAATCTCGGGGATTTGATCTGTTCAATTGCCATGCAATTGTGATGCATCTGTTGTAAAAATTTCATCCAGATCAGCGTGTTGGCGCAAACATCGAAATGTTAGCGCCCTGAAGGACCCAGCACCCTTGCTCCGCTTGGGAACATGTGGTCATGAAGAAGAACAGAACTTCCTGTCCGTCTCAAAAGGACCCCTACACTATGTCGCAAGCCCCCGCTTTTTATGACCGCATGCTCTCTCTTGGCCTCGCCCGTGTGGCCGAACAGGCCGCCATCGCCTCAGCCGATTACGTCGGCCATGGCGATGAGAAAGCCGCCGATCAGGCCGCTGTGAACGCCATGCGCGAACAGCTCAACTCTCTGGACATTCAGGGCGTCGTGGTGATCGGCGAAGGCGAACGCGACGAGGCCCCTATGCTCTACATCGGCGAAAACGTCGGCACCGGCAACGGCCCGGCGGTGGACATCGCGCTCGATCCGCTCGAAGGCACCACGCTGACCGCCAAAGACATGCCAAACGCGCTGACCGTGATCGCCATGGCGCCGCGCGGCACATTGTTGCACGCCCCCGACGTTTACATGGACAAGCTCGCCATCGGGCCGGGCTATGAGAAAGACGTCGTGTCGCTGGACATGACCCCGACCGAGCGCGTCGAGGCCCTCGCCAAAGCCAAAGGTGTCACCCCGAAAGAGATCACGCTTTGTGTGCTCGAGCGTCCCCGTCACGAAGACATGATCGCCGAGCTGCGCGCCACGGGTGCTGCGATCCGCCTGATCACCGATGGCGATGTCGCCGGTGTGATCCACTGCGCCGAGCCGAAAACCGGCATCGACATGTACATGGGCTCCGGCGGCGCACCCGAGGGCGTTCTGGCGGCTTCCGCACTGAAATGCATGGGCGGTCAGATGTGGGGCAAGCTGTTGTTCCGCAACGATGACGAACGCGGTCGCGCCGCCAAAGCGGGCATCACCGATCTCGACAAAATCTATTCCCGCGACGAGTTGGTGACCTCCGACGTGATCTTCGCCGCCACCGGCGTGACCGATGGCTCCATCGTGCCGGGGATCAAGCGCGAGCCGGGCTTCCTGACCACGGAAACCATCCTGATGCGCTCGAAAACCGGCTCTGTGCGTCATATGACCTATCGCAACCCGATCAAGTAAGCGATCGGCCAAACGAATGGAAAGGCGGCGCTTCGGAGCCGCCTTTTTTCATTGTCAAAGCGTTTCGACTTTAACTTGATCTATCACGTAAAGTCGAAACGCCCGCTCTGCTTGGACGTTGCACTGCGTTTGTGCTCAAACCCGAATTCAGGTTTAAGCACAAACGCTTTATTTCATGCGTGATTGCAACTCTGGCAGGCTTCGGCGATACAGGGCGCATGCGTGATTTTCTCAATGTCTCCGCCTCCCTCACAGGCCGCCGCTGGCTTGGCCCCTCGGTCGAGCGCGACCGTCAGGCCGAGGCGCTGGCGCAGCAAACCGCCCTGCCCCTGCCGCTCTGTCAAACGCTGGCCCGCCGCGGCGTGATACCGGAGGAGGTCGCGGGATTTCTCGACCCGAAGCTCAAGGACTTGCTGCCCGATCCTTTGACGCTCAAGGACATGGGCGTGGCGGCGACACGGTTTCTTAAAGCGGTCAAGACCAAGGAGAAAATCGCCGTTTTCGCCGATTACGATGTTGATGGCGGCACGTCGGCTGCGCTTTTGATCACATGGCTGCGCCAAATGGGGCGCCCTGCGACGCTCTATATTCCCGACAGGATCGACGAAGGCTATGGGCCCAACGCGCCCGCGATGGAGGCGCTGGCCCGTGACCACGACCTGATCCTCTGCGTCGACTGCGGCACGCTCTCCCATGACGCCATCGCCGCCGCCAAAGGTGCGGATGTGGTCGTGCTGGACCACCACCTGGGCGGCGAAACCTTGCCCGATTGTGTCGCCGTGGTGAACCCGAACCGCCAGGATGAGAGCGGCGATCTGGCGCATCTCTGCGCGGCCTCCGTGGTCTTCTTGATGCTGGTCGAAGCGGGTCGCCAGATGCGGGCCGAGGGCGCCAAAGGCCCCGATCTCATGGCGATGCTCGATCTCGTGGCGCTCGCCACCGTCGCCGATGTTGCGCCCCTGATCGGTGTGAACCGTGCGCTGGTGCGGCAAGGCCTTAAAGTGATGGCCCGGCGCGAGCGCATCGGGCTTCGGGCCCTCGCCGATGTGTCCCGCATGGATTCGGCGCCGACCTCCTATTCTTTGGGCTTCATGTTGGGTCCCCGGATCAACGCCGGCGGGCGGATCGGTGCGGCGGATTTGGGCGCGCGGCTCTTGTCCACCGAAGACCCGCATGAGGCGCAGGCGCTCGCTGAACGGCTCGATCAGCTCAACACCGAACGCCGCGAGGTCGAGAACGCCGTGCGCGCCGAGGCGCTGGTCCAGGCCGAAATGCGCGGGCTGGAGGCGCCGCTCGTGTGGGCCGCAGGCGACGGCTGGCACCCTGGTGTGGTCGGCATCGTCGCCTCGCGCCTGAAAGAATCCACCAATCGTCCCGCCGTCGTGATCGGTTTCGATGAGGACGGCGTCGGCAAAGGGTCCGGGCGGTCGGTGAGCGGCGTCGATCTCGGCGCCTCGATCCAGCGACTGGCCGCCGAGGGGCTGTTGGTCAAAGGCGGCGGGCATAAGATGGCAGCGGGTCTGACCGTGATGCGCGACCAGTTGGAGCCCGCGATGGAACGTCTGGCCGAGCTTTTGGCGAAACAGGGCGCGGGCGATCTTGGACCTTCGGATTTGAAACTCGACGGGCTCTTGATGCCCGCCGCCGCCACGCCCGATCTGATCGCACAGCTCGAGGCGGCTGGCCCCTATGGTGCCTCGGCCCCTGCCCCACGCTTTGCCTTCCCGGAGTGCGCCATTCATTTTGCCCGCCGCGTCGGTGAAAGCCATCTCAAGGTGACATTTTCCGCCGGTGTCGGCCCGCGTCTCGACGCGATCAGCTTTGGTGCTTTCGATGGACCTCTGGGCCCCGCGCTCGAACGCCACGGCGGCGCGCGGTTCCATCTGGCGGGGCGTCTGGAGATCAACACTTGGGGCGGGAGGCAATCCGTGCAAGTGCGTCTCGAGGATGCCGCGGAGGCGTAAGAAGACCGCCTTCTCCCGCAATGTTTTGCACCCTGTCACAAGTTTTTCAAAAAACGCGACCCAAAGGCAAAATACCTCTTGCGCCCCCCGTCGGGATTTCATAGATACGCGCTCACACCAAGCGCGGTCCGTTCGTCTATCGGTTAGGACGCCAGGTTTTCAACCTGGAAAGAGGGGTTCGATTCCCCTACGGACTGCCACTTTTCCCAAAAACCGATATCCTGCCGCAAAGCCGAAATTCATTCGGTCCCGAGTGCTGCCCCGAGACCGTGTTGCGCGAACCAATTCGTCGCGGTTTCACGCGCTTTGGGCATGCGCATATTCAACTTGGACCACATCACACCGCCCGGTCTCAAAAGCTGCGGCGCAGCCATCCAGATAGAATTGCCAACACCGCAGAAAACTTTCGTCATAGCCCAGACGATGAATGCGCTTGCGTTCGGCCATCATCCGTTCTGACCAGATACGACAGGTGCGCGCGTAATCCTTGCCGAATGTAAATGTATCTTTGACCGTCAGCCCCGCCCGCGCGGCTTCGGTCACCAAATTCGCATTGCACAACAGCATGCCGCCCGGAAATACATGTTGGCGAATGAAATCGGACCTGTTGCGATAGATCGAAAACTCTGCGTCGGGGACCGTGATCGCCTGAATGACCGCACGACCGCCGGGGGCGAGACGGGATTTCAGTGTCGAGAAATAGGCGGGCCAATAGCGTTCGCCGACAGCCTCGATCATCTCGATCGAGACGATCGTATCGAATTGACCTGTGACCTCGCGGTAGTCCTGAAGACGGATTTCGGCGCGTCCGTCGAGCCGGGCATCGGCATAGCCTTTTTGCGACGGCGAAAGCGTGATCCCCGTCACCCGATGACCGCGCTCGGAGGCCGTTTCGGCAAAACCGCCCCAACCGCAGCCAATTTCCAAAAGACGGTCGCCATGCGCGCCGCCTGCGCTCTGTGACAGGCGGGACAGAATGCGGTCGTTTTTGCGGGCCTGAGCCATCTCCAACGTATCGCCCTCGGCAAAGAGAGCAGAGGAATAGGTCATGCCCGGATCGAGCCAGAGCTGGTAGAATTCATTTCCGACGTCGTAATGCGCCCGGATGTTGCGCGACGCGCCACGCAGATTGTTAAGCCGCAGGAGCCGGTCCACAAGCCGCATCCCCGCCGCCTGCACGCGTCCCGGCTCGCCCCAATGAGACAACCGTCCAAGGTTTTTTAAAGCGAGTTTCAGCACCTCCTCAAGGCGTGAGCTTTGCCATTCGCCCGCGATCCAGCCTTCGCCCAGACCGACATCGCCCCGCAGCGCCAGACGCGGCAAAAGCCGCCAGTCGCGAATATGCAGATCGGCTTCGGGCCCCTCGGAGCCAAACCGATACTGCGTGCCTTCCGGGGTGATCAGGGTCAAGCGACCATGCTCGATGCGCTCGAGCGCAGAGAGAAACCGGGATTGCATCGAAGCTGTGGCAAGGATCATGAAGAAATCTCCGCGTCGGGGGGGGATGGGCGTTTGCGATAGGCCGCGCCTTTGAGTTTGAGGCGCAAAGCATGCCAGTAAATTTGCATGACCACACTCAGGGCGCCGCCGGGACGGCGCAGAGCGCCGAAAAGAATGTCACGGTTTCTCAGAATCTTAAGAGGGCCAGACATGGCGGTGTCGATGCCGGCATCGCCGTCGATCTGACTGATCCGCATCGCGATCCGGTCGGCCCCGACAGAGAGGTTAAATCGGTACTCCCCGGAGATGTCCTGAAACGGCGAGACATAAAAGACCTTTTGCGCGGTGAGCGGCGTGTCGGCTGTGATGGGCGCAAGCGCGGGCCGTGACAGAAGGTAACTGTGGCGTTGACCGAAGGTATTGTTCACCTCGGCGATGGCAGCGATCAGATTGTCTCCGTCAAAAAGCAGCCAAAAGCTCACCGGGTTGAACCAATAGCCCAGAAATCGCGGCTGGCTCAGAAGGGCGAGTGTCCGCCCCTCGCGTGGAGCAAGCTCCAGTTTCGCGAAGTTCTCCCAGGCCCAGGAGGCCCCCGTCCCCTGACCGCGCTGTCCGCCATGATCGCGGTCGTGAAACGCGATCAGGTTGAAGCGATTGCGGCCCATGAGGCGCGGAAGCTGCGCATATTCCGGCGCGAGCAGGACGAAATCGGCACGCGAGCGAAACGCGTAACGCAGGTCGTCACGGCGGGCATGCGTCAGGGACGCGGGCATGGCAAACACGGCCCCCGCGCGCAGACGGGAGGCCAGGCTCACGACATCACCTGAGCGGGAAGGAGTTGCCGCGCCACGCGCTGTGCGGTGGCAAAGCCATCTTCGTGAAACCCGTTGCGCAACCAGGCGCCGGTGAACCAGGTGTTGCGATGGCCCTGACGCGCGGCGATGCGCCTCTGGGCGGCCACAGCGCCGGCGTCGAACAGCGGGTGGTCGAAGAGTTTTTCATCATAGATCAGCCGGTCGTCGATCTCCTGACCGGGGTTCAGCGAGACGAACATCGGATCGTCCTCGGGAATGTTTTGCAGCCGGTTCATCCAATAGGTCACGCCCACCGACTGGCCTGTCTGGTTGTGGCTGACCCAGGAGCTCCAGCAACTGCGCCGCCGGGGCATCACCCGCGTGTCGGCATGAAGCACAGCACGGTTGGGTTGAAAGCGGATCGCGGAAAGATCGGCGCGCTCCTGCGCATCGGCGTCACTCAGCATGGCAAGCGCCTGATCGGAATGGCTGGCAAAGATGACATGATCGAAGGGCTCCGCCTCCGCGCCATAGGCCTGCACCGTCACTCCGCCTTCGTGCCGTGTCACCGCCTTGACGGGCGTGCCGGGGCGCAGCGTGACGTTGAGCCGGGTGAGCGCATCGGTCAGGCGGCTGACGTAGGAGATCGACCCGCCCTCGACGGTCCACCATTGATAATGCCCCTTGTGGGACATCAGCCCATGATTGCGCATGAAGCGCAAAAGTGCCTGAGCGGGGAAAGCCCCGATGTCGCTCTCCGGCGTCGACCAGATCGCCGCACAGAACGGGAACAGGTAATGATCCCGGAACCGTGTCCCGAGCCGCATGGCGGCGATCAATTCGGCGATCGTGGCCTCGGGCATCGTCGCAAGCGCCGTCTCGGCCTCGGCATTGAAGCGTAGCACATCACGGATCATCCGGTAAAATCCCGGATCGACGATGTGCCGCCGTTGTCCGAAAAGCGATCCCAAAGAGCGCAGGGCATATTCGACGCGGCCATTGTCGAGAGATACGCCGAAACTCATGTCGCTTTTGGTGATCGGCACATCGAGATCGCGAAACAGGCCGGTCAGATGGGGATAGTTGACATGGTTGAACACGATGAACCCGGTGTCGACGGGCTGCGTGCCATGCCGCCCGGCCATCACGGTGCGGGCATGTCCGCCGAGCCGTGGCTCCGCCTCGAACAGGGTGACGTGGTGATCGCGCCCGAGCAGCCAGGCCGAGGCCAGACCGGAAATGCCGCCGCCGATGATGGCGATGCGCTGAGGGGCTCCTTTGGTCACATCGAAAGGCATGGTGATCCTCTTTGGTTTTAAAAGTGTTACGACCGGGGGCTGCAGGCGGATCAATTTCACAGAAATTATTTTTTTGTGATCCGAACTGTGCAGACCCGCGTAATGCGTTCCATGACCCTGCTCGATGCACATTCAGATATGCGTGAACGCTCTGCGCCTTCGATGTCGCCCTTGACGTCCCCCTTGACGTTTGTGGCGGCGGCGTCAGATTCGTCTTTGAAAAAGACAAAGGTGGCACAGGTGGAACAGGCCAAGGACGATCCGTCCGTGTTGACACAGGACCTGATCGCGGTGCGCGACCAGCGTGATCGTGCCGCCTTCGGGCGTCTCTACGATCATTTCGCGCCTCGCCTCAAAGGCATGATGATCCGGGGCGGGCTGCGCGATGGCACCGCCGAGGATGTGGTGCAGGACGTGATGCTTTCCGTATGGCACAAGGCCGCGCAATTCGACCCGCATCGCGCCGAGGCCGCCGGCTGGATTTACGGTATCGCCCGCAATCGTCGCATAGATCTTGCGCGTCGCCGCCCGCTGTCGCTGCCCGAAGAACTTCCGGAACCTGAATCTCTTGAGCCGGATCAGACCCAGGTGATCGCCCTGCAACAAGAGGCCCGCCATCTGGCCGAGGCGCTGGATCGTCTTGCGCCGGAACAGGCCGATGTGCTGCGTGCCGCCTATTTCGATGACATTTCCCACAGCCAGATCAGCGACGTGAAAGGACTGCCTCTAGGCACGATCAAATCGCGCATCCGGCTTGGGCTTGAACGCCTCAGGCATGAACTGAGGGATATTGCGCCATGACCCAGATCCAACATCATATCTCCGACGACATCCTTGACGCCTACCGCGCCGGGACCCTTCCGCATGCTTTCTCTGTGGTGGTGGCCGCGCATCTGTCCATCTGTGACGCCTGTCGGGCTGAACTTGAGGCCTATGATCTGGTCGGGGGCGCCCTCTTGGCGGGGGCACCGCAGACCGAGATGCAGCCGGACGCACGGGCGCGGATCATGAGCCAGCTCGACACCACGCCTGCGCCTGCGGTGCCGCGTGGCTCGGGCGTCTTTCCCGCACCTGTTATGACGGAACTGAAAGGCCAGCCTCCAAAGTGGCGCATGCTGGGCGGCGGCATCCGACAACAAATCCTCTCGGCGGATCAGGAAGGCTCGCTGCGACTGTTGTATATTCCGCCGGGCAAAGCCGTGCCGGAGCACAGTCATGGCGGGTTGGAACTGACGCTGGTGTTGCAGGGCAGTTTTTCCGACAGCGAGGGTGAGTTTGCCCGTGGCGATCTCGAAACCGCTTACGACGATCTCGACCATCAGCCTATTGCAGGACCTGGGCTGCCCTGTATCTGCCTCGCGGCCACGGATGCGCCGCTGCGATTCCATGCGCTGGTGCCGCGGCTTTTGCAGCCGCTGTTTCGGATTTGAGCCGTGTCTGTCGGGGCGTATTTCTCAGGCAAGCGCATCTGGATCATCGGCGCCAGTGCCGGGATCGGGGCCGAATTGGCGCGGGCCTTGGCCAGACAGGGCGCGGAGCTGGTGCTCTCGGCACGCAGTCGGGAGGCTTTGACTGCGCTTGCCGATGAATTGCGCGCAGCGACGCCCGATGTATCGGTTCGGGTCGAACCGCTCGATCTTGCGGATCGGGCCTCGCTTGCGGGGGTGGTCGACAGGCTGGCGCATGCGGCGCCGTTCGACGCCGTGATCTGTACCGCTGCGCTTTATGATCCGGCCCGTGTGGCCGATTTGGACCCGAAAAAGGTCGACGCGATGGTGCGGGTCAATCTTTTGGGAACACTCGACGTGGCCCGGCTCTGTCCACCGCGCATCATTGATGGCGGCCAACTGGTATTGTTCGGCTCCGTGGCGGGGTATTTCGGCCTACCGGGTGGGCAACCCTATTCCGCGACTAAGGCAGCGATCAACAATCTGGCCGAGACATTGGCGGCGGAACTGGCCCCGCGCCTGCGTGTGCGCCTTGTCTGTCCGGGGTTTGTGCGCACGCGTTTGACGGAAAAGAACGACTTTCACATGCCCGCCGCGATTTCCCCAGAAGAGGCCGCCGAAGCAGTTCTGCGGGGGCTGCAAAAACGCGGGTTCGAAATTCATTTCCCGCGCCGTTTCACATATATAATCAAGCTTCTGCGGGCCTTGCCTTATGCGATCTCTCTGCGATTGACCCGTCGGATCGGGTGAGATTTTCGGCAACTCCGATCCGACCGTCTTGACCTGAGGCCCTCCTTGATCAGCCGAAGCGGCTCAGAACCGCAACGCCCACCCAGGCCGAAAACCCCGTCAAGGCCATTCCCCAAAGGCTGTCGATGATCACCTGCGACCAGGACCAGGCCGCAAGCGTGGCGTAATTGGTCATCTCGTAGGTGCCATAGCACATGAGCCCGAGAAGCATGCCGCCGATCAGAGCCTGAACCGGCGCATCGGATTTCAGAGCGGGCCAAGACACGAACCAGATCACCCCGGCGACATAGGCCAGATAGAACAGAGCCGCCGGTCCGAGACGCAGAGGCTCGGCCAGAAGATGCCCGATGTGACGGTCGAACACGGGCCGGATCAGCATACGAATGCCGATCATGTCGAGGCCCAGAAACACCACGGCGGTAACACTATAGAGCAAAATGGGTTGCAGCATCGGGTCCAGCCTTTCGTTTGCGACAATTGGGTAAGATACGCGAGGCAGGCCGGATTGGATCACTTAGAAGGGGCCGTCGCTCTGTTGAGGCCGTCACACAGTCTCCCCCGCCTCCAGACGGCACAGCCACTGCTCCGCGTCTTGCAAAATCCGTTCGCGATCCTCGGGCGCACGTTTATCCCAACCGCGATAGATCATCGCCATACGCCGGTTTTTGGCAAAACGTGCCCTGTGACGCTCCAGAAAATGCCAATACAACAGGTTGAAAGGACAGGCATTTTCACCGCTCTTGACCTTCACGTCATAAGCGCAGCCCGTACAGTAATCCGACATTTTCGAGATATAATTGCCCGAAGACACATAGGGTTTGGAGGCCACGATGCCACCGTCCGCGAATTGGCTCATGCCGATGGTGTTCGGTGCCTCGACCCATTCGAAAGCGTCGGCATAAACCGAAAGATACCAGTCATGCACTTCGGCAGGGGCAAGCCCCGCCAAAAGCGCGAAATTGCCCGTGATCATCAGCCGCTGGATGTGATGCGCATAGGCCTGTTCTTCGGTTTGCGACACCACTTCGGCCAGACATTTCATCCGGGTGTCCGCGCCCCAGAACAGCGGCGGCAGGGAGCGATCATGGTGCAAAGCATTGTGCCGGGTGTACTCCGGCCCTTGCAGGAAATAGATGCCGCGCACGAATTCCCGCCATCCGATGATCTGACGAATAAACCCTTCGACGGCATTGAGCGGCGCCTGCCCATCACGGTAGGCCTGCTCCGCGCGCTGACATATCTCAAAAGGGGTCAGCAAACCGAGATTGAGCGCAGGGGAAAGAAGCGAATGCCATAGCAACGGCTTCCCGGTCACCATGGCGTCCTGATAATCGCCAAAATACGCCAGACGATGCGCGATGAAATCATCGAGCACCTCAAGCGCCTGGGCTCGGTCCGTGGCAAATCCAAAGGGGCGCAAGCGTCCGAAATGATCGCCAAAGCGCGCCTCCACCAGCTCCAGAACCTCCTCGACCAGAGGGTCAGGCTCGAACTGCGGCATCATGGGTGCAGAAGCGCGATCGCGCAGCGGTTTGCGATTCTCCGTGTCGAAATTCCATTGATCGCCTGCGGGGGCATCGCCCTCCATCAAAAGGCCGGTTTTGCGGCGCATCTCGCGGTAAAACCATTCCATACGCAGCTCGCGCCGTCCCTTGGCCCAATCGGCAAAGGCGCGCGGGCGGATCAGGAACCTGTCATCGGACTGGAATTCGACCGGCAAAGGCATGTCTTCTAACGCATGGATCAGCCGCCATTCGCCGGGGGTCGTGGCCATCACCCTTTGCGCCTTGTGCTCCGAGGCGCGCCTGAGCAGTTCTGCGGGGATGGAGCCCGCGTTGTCTGGATCGTCGAGCCGCGAATAGGCGACGTGCCAGCCCTCGTCCCGAAGCTGCGCGGCAAATTTGCGCATCGCAGCCAACACGAGGGCGATCTTTTTCGGATGATGCGCGACATAGCCGGTTTCCGAGGCGACCTCGGCCATGACCACGACATCTCTGTCTTTGTCTGCCGCTGCCAATGCGGACAAAGAGGGCGTCAACTGGTCGCCCAGCACGAGGACCAGCCGCGGCGTCACCATGGAACCCGCGCTCCGGTCCAGTCAAAAAAGCCACCGCTTTCGTCAGACGTCAGGCCGTCCAGCACATTCAAAAGATGTGTTGCCGCCGTTTCAGGCGCCAGCTTGCGATGCTGCGGATAATTGCGGGTAAATGGCGTCTCGACGGTGCCCGGATGCAGAGACACAACCACCGCCTGAGGATGTGTGCGGGCGATCTCGATGGCCGCCGTGTGCACGATCTGATTGGCGGCTGCTTTGGCGGCGCGGTAGCTGTACCAGCCCCCCAAACGATTGTCGCCGATAGAGCCCACCCGTGCCGTCAAAAGTCCAACTCGGGCCGGCCTCTTTCGGGGCAAAAGCCGGGGCAAGGCGCGCAACACCAAAGCCGGTCCAATCGCGTTCACGGCCATGACCTCTGCCATGGCTGCGGCGTCGATCTCAGCCAGGGATTTTTCCGGGCGCCTGCCTTTGGGGGAAAGCAGGCCCGTGGCGACACATATCGTCTCATATGGCCCCGTCAAATCGCCCAACACGGCCTCAACGCGCGCAGGATCGGTCAAATCGAGACCCGTTCCTTGGCGCGACACGCAATCGACAAGGTCCCCACGCGCGTCGAGCCTGTCCGCCAGAGCCGACCCTATACCGCCGGACGCGCCAATGACCAAAGCCTTGCGCATCACAGCCCACTCTCTCGACAGAACATACCAGCGGCGATCATCGCGCTCTTCCTTTCCAGCCCTTTCACCACTGCCCTGCACCGCTAAAGGCAAGGCCGGGTCAAATCCGCAACACCGCCATCGCAGCGCGCGCGAAATATATAGAGGTATACGTGGTACAAAAGCTTTGGATCACTCACGAAAATACCACACGGGGCATCGCATCACGCGGCGCGGAGACCAATAGTCCAAGCGGCCACAAGGTGATCTTAAATTTTAGGAAAATTGGCAGTCCGTAGGGGAATCGAACCCCTCTTTCCAGGTTGAAAACCTGGCGTCCTAACCGATAGACGAACGGACCGCGCTTGGTGTGAGCGCGTATTTATGAAATCCCGACGGAGGGCGCAAGAGGGATTCTGTATAGAAGGGTCGATTTTCCGAGGAGACGTAACGGGCCAAAGCCATCGTCATCTTTTGTCGTCCTGTGGCTGCTCTCCTCCGACTTCGCCAGGTGAGGTGTGATGCACGGCCGGATCAAAAAGAGTCGCCTGAGCGCGCCCTTCGTATTTCGAGCTATAAAGGGCCAGATCCGCGTCATGGATCATTTCGTCGGCTGTCGGCATCCTGTAGTAATCGGTCGTGGTGATGCCGATGGAGCCAGAAATTCTGCAGACTGTGCCCTGATAAGGCACCGGCACTTCAAGGCGCGAAATAATGCGTGCCGCCGTTTGCATGAGACGGGTGCGATCCGTGAAACGGTTGTAAATCAGAATAAACTCGTCGCCACCGACACGCGCCACGAGATCATCCGACCGCGTTTCCTCCAACAGAATTTTGGCCACTTCCTGGAGGACTGTGTCACCGGCGGCGTGGCCCAGTGTGTCATTCACGGATTTGAAATAGTCGAGATCGAGATGCATGAGCGCGAAGGGCACATGAGTCCGCAACATACGTGCGAGAACATGATCCATGGCGCGACGATTCTTGAGCCCCGTCAACGTGTCGGTGAAGGCCTGTTCTTCGGCCGCGACTTTGGCCCCTTGCAGGCGCGCGTTCAACTGTTTGGTTTCTTCCATCACGGCGGATTTGGCTTCGACCAGATAGAGCATCTCGATGGCCAGATCGGTATGCGCGAAATCCCCGGCGGTGAGACGGTAGTCGGCCACCGCATCGACAATGGAGATGCCGAAAGACAGGTTCAAAATGTTGACACCGGTGCCGGGGATCGAGGCCGCCATGCCTTTGAGACGCGTGGTCACACCCTTCTGAAATTTCAGGTAGAGCTTGGTATCCAGAGGAATGGGGCAATTGCCCTGCCCGCGCCCGTTGTCGCGCACGGAGAAGACCTCCGTCACATGTTTGCCGATCAGCTCCTCCGGCGGGCGTAATTTGGCCAAGGTCGGACCGATCGACAGGATCACGCCCGAATCCGCGAAAACCAGGCTCATCGGCATGAATGTCAGAAAAGGCGCCGCATCGAAGGTGACGGGGGTTACAACAGTCATAACTCACCCCCGATCCGCTCGGACAATTCGAAACTGCGCCCTTCGGTATAGGCCGCTTCCAAAAGATTGATGGTGATGATTTCCTCGCCCGAATCCATCCATCCCTGATGTTCGAGAAACACCAGCGCGCCATAGTCATCCGCCATCGCCCGCATCACGCCCACCATGGCATAGCCAAAGCCCGGCATCGCACTGGAACAACTGAGCCGGAACCGCCCGTCTTCGATATGTTCGACCTTGAGCGTCGGCACCTCGAGGTCCGGCAACGCCAATTGTGCGCGCCCCTCAAGTTCATTGAGAGAAAATAAAAATTCCGTGAAATTTTCGCCCCCGAACCGCAGCAGGCGTCGGATCGCCTCGACATTCGGGTGAGAGACAAGATAGGTGCCGAGATCCTCGAGAAAGGTTTCCACGGGTTTGTGCAATTGCCGTGCGGCGCGGCCCAGAACATCCAGGGTGATCTGGTCCGGGTAACTGAGCATCGCCTCGAAATTGTCAAACCCGAGATCCGCCATTTCCGCAACTTTTTCCCAGGTGTCCGCACCATAGGTATCGCGCATAAAGCATTGGATCGCCCGGTTAATCATACCATGCATGGTCGCCATGCCTCCCACGTTCACATGCGGGAGATGTACCGGCGCACTCTTAAGAAATTACCAATTCCCGCCTGAGCGGTTTGGATAAACTCCTAAAATTGTTCTCATTTTTTCGAAAGCCTGCACAGAAAGCTGCGATTTTCAGCCCCCGATGTTACCGTCGGACAGCCACGCTGGCAACTCGGCGACACTGTTCAAAACCACCGCAGCATGATCCGCCAGCTCAGAGGCCTGCGCCACACCCGTCAAGACCGCGACCGGAAGCATCCCCGCACGCCACCCGGCCTCCAGATCATGCAGACTGTCCCCCACCATCACACAGGCCTCAGGCGCCACCCCAAGCCGCTCCGCCGCGCCCAAACAAGGCCCCGGCGCAGGTTTGCCGCCATAGCCACTATCGTAGCCGATCACCACATCGAAAAACGGTGCCAGCTCCATCTGGGCCAGATGATCCTGCGCAGCCGCCTCGAAATCATTGGTGACGACCGCCATGCCCAGACCCTGCTGTCGAAAAGCCGCACAGCACTCCTGAACGCCCGGCACCGGGACAGGCGCGAAACTCTCCGCATCGGGCTCGAGCCAGCCAGCGATCTCCTCCGCGCTGTTGTTCGGAAAAAACGGCAGCAACAGCGCCAAGACATCATCGGGAGTTCCCGCGATCACCGCGCTCTGCGGCAAAAAACGCTGTGCCACAAGGTCGATGCCCAGCGCCTCCGCCAGCGCCCGTTGCTTTTGCCGGTCGGGCCCGCAGCAGCGCGCAATCATCGCCGCGCCCCACGGTCCCCAACTGCGCTGAAAATCCATCAACGTGCCGTCCTTGTCGAACAGGATCGCCTCAATGTGACGCGCCATCGACACGCCTCAGGTCCAGTGAATCTGTGCCCCGCCCGGCAGGGCCTGACGTGCACGCATAGGTTCATGGAGATCGAGGCCCGTGGCCTGACAACAGGCCTTAACCCATTCATCATCCATGGTCACGAAATCGAGAACGGCGCTCAGGATCTCGGTCTCCGAGGCGCGCACCCTTAGTTCCTGCGCCGTCACACCGCTAGACCCCAGAAAAACAGGGAAAATTTCCTCTTCTGCGGCAAGCCAGCCCAGAACTTTCAGGCCAATCAGCTCGGCGGATTCTTGCTGCATCTGTGGATAACCTCGGGTGTTTGGAAACGGTTTCTTAACCTTTCTGATCGAAATTATTAACCAGACGCAACACAAGAAATATAACAGATCGCAACAAAAGCAGTTGCAACAGAGGTTTGGCAAGACGGGTCGCAAGACCCCGCTCGCCGCATGCAGAGGACGCGCAACGAATATGGCAGGCAGGATTCTCATCGCTGACAATGTGCCGACCAATCGGATCATTCTGAAGGTCAAGCTGTCTTCGGCCTTCTACGATGTGACGCAGGCCCGCACCGGAGCAGACGCGCTCGACATCGCGCATGCAACCCGCCCCAACCTCATCATTCTCGACGGCGATCTCGGCGATATGACCGGCTATGACGCCTGCGCCGCGCTCAAGGCCGATCCGGCCACCGCGCATATTCCCGTCGCCATCATCACGCCTGCGCAAAAGCCCGAGGCAAAAATTGCCGCACTCAAGGCCGGCGCCGATGAGTTCCTGTCGAAACCGCTCGATGAGTTGACCCTGACCGCGCGGGTCCGTGCCCTCATGCGCGCCTCCGCCACCTCCGAGGAGCTGCGCCGCCGCAATGAGACCGCGCATGCCCTGGGCTTTTCCGAGGCCGCGAGCCATTACGCGAGCCCCGGCAAGATCGCCCTCATCGGTTCGACCTCCGAAGAGGCGATGACCTGGCGTGCGGGTCTCAAGGGGATGGTGCATGACGAAATTACCATTGAGCGCGCCGATCACCTTTTGGAATCGATCTATCATGGCAAGGTGGCGGATCTCTACGTCATTTCCGCCCAGGCGGGTGGCTCGATCGAGGGGCTGCGCCTGATCTCAGATCTGCGTGCGCGCGAGGCGACGCGAGGCGCCGGAATCGTCGTCGTGCATGGTCCGCAAGACCGTCGCGAAGCCCTCATGGCGCTGGATCTGGGTGCCAATGACCTGATCACCCGCGGTGCCGACCCGGAAGAAATGGCCCTGCGCATGCGCACCCAGATGCGGCGCAAGAAAGAGGCCGATCTGTTGAGGATGACGCTCGATGAGGGGCTGCGTCTGGCCACGCGTGACAAGCTCACCGGCCTTTACAATCGCCATTACGCCATGCCGCATCTGGAAAAACTCGCCCGTGACGCACGCGACAATCATCAACATTTCGCCGTGATGCTTCTGGACATCGACAAGTTCAAATCGGTCAACGACACCTATGGTCATGCCACCGGCGACGCGGTGCTGATCGACGTGGCGAAACGGTTGAGCGACAGCCTGCGCAGCATGGATTTGCTGGCCCGCTTCGGTGGTGAGGAGTTTCTGGTCTGCATGCCGATGACGACGCTGATGGAAGCCCGCGCTGTGGCAGAACGTCTGCGGGCCGCGATCTGTGCCCGCCCGTCCGCGATGGCGCCCGATGGAACGCCTGTGACGGTCTCCGCCTCCATCGGTCTGGCCATGGGCGGCGCGGAGGCGCATGACATAGGCACGCTTCTGGAGATCGCCGACCGCGCCCTTTATGCCGCCAAGGCGGAAGGCCGCAATCAGGTGACATTGGGCTCTCACGCCGCCTGAATTGCCCCATCACGACACTCGAAACAAAACAAAAACGCCCGACATTCGGGCGTTTTCTGTCTCCTGTTGAGTCTTTCACTCAGTTCTTGCCATCGCCATGACCTTGGCGCGGCGGACCGTCCATATGATCCCCCCGCATCCCCGGACGCTGCGGCGGGCGTTTGAGCGCCTCGACCAGCCGATCTGCATAGGCCATGCGCTCCTCGGCACTCATCGCTTCGATCTGATCGACCACGAGGCGCGCGCCGATCTCTTGCCGCTCAGAGAAATTCTTTTGCTGACGCAGCAGCAACTCCTCAAAGGCCGCCGCATCGAAGGGCTCGGCCTTGAGCGTCATCACCATGGTTTCGAACATCTCACGCACCTGCGCGCGGGCCGCACGAGGGTCCCCCGCCGACCGAGAAAACGCCCGTCCCAAGTCTCGGCGTTCCTGCGTGTCAAAGGCGCCGACGAAAGGCCCGAACCCGAAATCCCGCGTCTGAAGCGCCTTGGCCCGATCCATGCCCGCATCCCAGCGCAACAGCGCGCCGCCGACGATGCCCAGCACCGCGATGTTCAGCGCCAGTGAGGCCACAAGCACGATCCGGCTCCAACGGATGCCCTTTTTCTGGGTGGCATCACCGGACGGGCCGGGTTCTGTCATCTTATCGCTCATGGATCACCCCTCTGACGCCAGATCGTAAAAGCTCGGCACCAGATCGTCGAGCGCATATCCGCTCTCGCCAGTCGCATAGCTTGTGGTTTCATAAATCATCGCACCGTCTGCATATCCGTCTGTATATCCGCCGGTTGCGAGCGTCGTGACGGTCATCGGCGCGCCGAGCCCGATCGCCAGCCCCGCGACACCAGCCGTCGCCAGACCCGCAACCGCGCGCCAGCCGCCAAGGGCCGCAACCATGGCCGCCACGATAGGATGGCGCTGTTTCGGGCGTAGTGCTTGGATCCGGGCAGCCTCTTCGGCCTCTCGGGTCGCGATCATGCCTTCGGCATCGGCCAGAACCCGCGCCATGAGATTTCCCGAGGGCTGAGGCGCCGCCTCCCGCGCCTCGGCAAAGAGCGCGTCCAGTGAGCTGTCTGTCAGCTCTTTCGTCCGTTTGTCGTTACGATCCGTCATTTTCGAACCCCAATATCTCGCGCTGAGAGGCCAGAGCCTTGGCCAGCGCACGTTTGCCTCGGGCGGTCAGGCTTTCCACCGCCTCGACGCTAATGTCCAGAACCTCGGCAATCTCGGGATTGCCCAGACCTTCGATGTGGCGCAACACCACCGCCTCGCGTTGGCGATCCGGCAAGCTGTCCAGCGCCGCCTGCAAAGCATCCACCCTCTGACGCTGCATCAACACCGCGTCCTGAGAGGGCCGTTCGTCTTCCGGCTCGGCGATCTCGTCGAGACCCTTCCCGCGTTTCTTGCGCAAACGATCCGTGCACAGGTTGGTGACCACGCGGTAGAGCCATGTGGTGACCTTGGCCTCCCCCTGACGCCACTCCGGCGCGATCCTCCAGAGCCGGAGCATGGCCTCCTGGGCCACGTCTTCGGCCTCCGCGCGATCTTTCAGGAGCCGTGCGGAATAGCCAAGCACCTTTGGCGTCAAACGCATCGTCAGGGCGCGGGCAGCCGCCCTGTCGCCATTGCCGAAGGAAATCAGCAAAGCTTCGTCAGACACGTCATTGAGGGCGTCAAAAGGCATGGTCATTACCGGGTCTGCGTATCGTAGTCTTGCAGGCAGGTCCATCACGTCCTGAGATGAGGGTCAGGGGCATGCATGCCCCCGACCGGTTTCAGGCTCACTTGCCGTCCGAGGCTGGCGCTTGTTGAGCCGGGGCTTGCTGACCGTACATCGGACCGTAGCCCATGCCCTGCCCCATGCCTTGACCCATACCATGACCCTGCATTTGGCCGCGCATCTGACCCTGCATCATCATGCAGCCATCGTTCGGACCACGCTGCATCATCTGGCCGTGATATTGACCGTGGTGACCGCCCATGCGTGCGAATTTCTGACCCTGTTGCATGCGGTCTTCCATGCGGCCCATGCCCTGACGTGTCATCAGGCTCAGCTCGTCTTCGCTCACGGCGCCATCGCCATCACGATCCAAGCGGTTGAACATCGTACCCGCGCGCGGGCCTTGCATTTCCTCGGCACTCAAAAGGCCGTCACCATCCGTGTCGCGATTGTCGATCATCGAGGCCGCGCGGGCTTGCATCCGGGCCACCCGTTGCGCCTCTTGATGGGCGAACAATTCGTCCGCATCCACCGTACCATCGCCATTGGCGTCCACTTCGGCAAAGCGCGCCGCGCGGAAGGCGTCGATTTCGTCCTGGGTGATCTTGCCGTCTTCATCGGCGTCCACCGTCGCAAAATCGAAATTCGGCCCGAACGGCGACATGCCGCCCATTTGTTGCATCTGGCCTCTCATGCCGCGCTCTTGCGGCCCCCAGCCCTGCGATCCGTAACCTGCGGCATAGGCGCCAAAGGTGCCTCCCAAAACCGCAACAAGAGCGACAGCGGAGATCAGCGTTTTACGTTTCATGGTATTCCCTCTTTCAGGTCTGTTTGGCAGGTCTGTTTGGAACAGGCGGTCCGTGTCCGCTCCTCTGCACTTTCGATGATCTGTAAACGCGCCAGGTCGGGGGTTCCGTCGGGCTCTTGCAAAAAAATCCCTTCACAGAGCCGTGATCCTTGGCCATGGTGGCGAGAGGAGGAGGAGACGCCTGACCGGGCGGGCTGCTGCGCGACATCGCGCCGCAAGGACAATTTGCGCCCCATACAAAGAGCATAAATCGTATTACGCCATCTCCCGCACGAAAGAGGCGCACCGCACATGACAGAGACACAGACACATTCGCCAAACGAGACAGCCACCCGGCTCAGCACGCCCGAGGACGGGGAGCGCGAGCTGCGCCCGGCCTTACTGCGCGGCTGGAAACGTCGCTGCCCGGCCTGTGGCGGGGGACCGATGCTCAAAAGCTATCTCAAGGTGCGTGACGCCTGTCCGGTCTGCGGCGAGGACCTGCATCACCACCGCGCGGATGACGGCCCGGCCTATCTGACCATTCTGATCGTCGGTCATCTGATGGCGCCACTCTTGGGCTGGGTCTTCATCGAATTCCGCCCCGATCCTCTGACGCTCATTGCGATTTTTGCGACCGGAACGGTCCTGCTGTCGCTTTATTTGTTGCCACGGTTCAAAGGCATGATCGTCGCCTTTCAATGGGCGAAACGCATGCATGGCTTTGGCGGCGACGAGACTTAAGGACGCCGGCTAAAGCCGTTTTTCGTAATGAATCCGGGCGTATCCATCGCTTTCGCCGCGATGGGTCTCGGTGTAGCCAAGTTTGGGATAGAGCCTCTGAGGCGCCACCATCACCGCATTGGTATAGACCCGCATCACCGCCGCGCCCTCTCGTCGCGCCCGGGCTTCGGCCTCCAAGATCAGCCGCATGGCGAGGCCTCGCCCCCGCGCCGCCTCAGAGACCGCCAGCACATCGAGCATGACGCTGCCATCGTCCTCAGGGTAGGTGTAGATCACGCCGAGGATCTGCGCACCGGACACCGCCACACGCACCCGCCCCGTCTCGATCAGCGGTGCATAATCATAGAGCGCGGGCGCGGGAGGTTTGCCGATCAGCGGCGTGTATTGCGCGAAGGCCGCCCCCACCAGATCAGTGAGCGCAGCGGCGTCCGTGCCCTCGGCCCGGCGCAAGAGGATGTCCACATCTTCCGTCATACGCGCACTCATCCATGCGCGCGGGCCCGTGACAAGACCAGAGCATGGGGCCAGTGCTGCACAAATATAGGGCCTGCAATGGCCCTGTGCGGGTCTCATCCGCGACAGCCGATTGACAGTCGAGGCTTCGGGTTTTCAAATCAGCGCAATCCCAATCGAAAGACTTCCAAATGACCGATTTTCCGCTGCTCGATCTTTCCGCCTTCCAATCCGCCGATGCCGAAGGGCGCGCCCAGATCGGCGCCGAGGTGGATCGCATCTGTCGCGAAACCGGCTTTCTCGCCGTCACCGGGCACGGCGTGCCGCAAGAGGTGATCGACGCGCTTTGGTCGCAGGCCCGCGCCTTTTTCGAGCAATCCCCCGAGGCAAAACACGCCGTCGCCCCGCCTCCCGGCGGTCCCTATGGCTATCTCGGCCCGGGCACCGAGGCGCTTGCGAAATCGCGCGGCGAGGACACGCCGCCCGATCTCAAGGAAAGCTTCAACGGTGGCCCCGCCGCCATCCCGCCGGGCGAGACCGACCCGGACGCCCTAGCCTTTTGCTATGCGCCCACGCCCTTCCCGGCCCTGCCCGGTTTCAAGGCCGCCTGGCGCGGCTATTACGCCGAGATGGAGGCCCTGGCCGCCCGGATCATGGAGGTCTTTGCCGTCGCTTTGAACCTGCCCGCCGATCATTTCGCGCCTTACATCACCACGCCGATCTCTGGCATGCGGGCGCTCAATTACCCGGCACAAGACAAGGCGCCCGAGGAGAAACAGCTCCGTGCCGGCGCCCATACCGACTATGGCTCGCTGACGATCCTTTTGCCCGAACCCGGCTCCGAGGGGTTGGAGATTTTGACGCCCGAACAGGAGTGGAAAGCCGTGCCGCCGATTGACGGTGCCTTTGTGATCAACATTGGCGATCTCATGACGCTCTGGACCGGTGGGCGCTGGACCTCGACGCTCCACCGCGTTGTCACGCCGCCCAATTGGGCCACCCGTCGGCGCATGTCGATTGCCTATTTCCATCAGCCAAACTGGCATGCGGAGGTCAAACCTCTGTCGGGACCGGCCTCAGAGACGGTGACCTCCGGGCCTTATCTGATGAGCAAATTCGCCGCCGCCAACGGCTAAGCGCCTTGCGCGCAAGCGCCTCAACACGCACAACAGGACCACCGGTCGCAGCCTACCCGGTTACAAAACAAGGACCAAACCCATGAAAACCCTCGTCATCTGCTCCGGCGGATTGGATTCCGTGTCGCTCGCCTATGTGCTGGCCGCCTCTGGCAGTCTGTCGCGTCTGGTCTCTTTCGATTACGGCCAGCGTCATGCCAAGGAATTGGAGTTCGCGGCGCTTGCCGCCGAACGCCTGAATGTCCCACATCAGATCATCGACATGCGCAGGATCGGGGCGGCACTCACAGGCTCGGCGCTCACCGATGACATCGACGTGCCGGACGGGCATTACGCCGAGGAGACGATGAAGATCACCGTCGTGCCCAATCGCAATGCCATCATGTTGAGTATCGCTTTCGGGATTGCCGCCGCCGCAGGGGATGAGGCGGTCGCCACCGCCGTGCATGGCGGCGATCATTTCATCTACCCGGACTGTCGACCCGCCTTCACCGAGGCCTTCGAGACGATGCAAAGGGCCGCGCTCGACGGCTATGCCGACATCCGGCTCTCGACGCCCTTCGTGCATCAAAGCAAGGCCGACATCGTCACCGCAGGCGCCGCCGCCGGAACGCCCTTTGCCGACACATGGTCCTGCTACAAAGGCGGCACGCAGCACTGCGGGCGCTGTGGCACCTGTGTCGAGCGGCGCGAGGCGTTTCACCTTGCGGGCGTTCAGGACCCGACCGAGTACGATGACCCTGAGTTCTGGAAAGCGGCGATTTCACGCGCTTAAAACGCCAAAAGCAAAAGCCCCGCCTCTTTCGAGACGGGGCCTTCCCACCGATCCTCAAAGCCCCCCACGGGCGCGGATCACCTCACACCTTACCGTTCTTGCCCCGCCGCGCATCCGGGTGCAGCGCTGTGCCCAGAATATGCTCGGCCCTATGCACCACATGGCCGGCGTGGCCGACGATCAGCGGATCGGGCTCACCGATCAGCTCTTCGTCCTTGTCGGGGTAGTCGATGGTCATCAGGAAATGCTTCATGCATTCGATCCGGGCGCGTTTCTTGTCGTTCGACTTGATGATCGTCCAGGGCGCATCCGCCGTGTCCGTATAGAAAAACATCGCCTCTTTCGCCTCGGTATAGTCATCCCATTTGTCCAGCGAGGCCTTGTCGATCGGCGAAAGTTTCCACTGTTTCAGAGGATCGGTTTCGCGCGCCTTGAACCGGCGTTGCTGTTCGGCCTGGGTCACCGAGAACCAGTATTTGTAGAGCTTGATCCCCGACCGCGTCAGCATGCGTTCGAATTCCGGCGTCTGGCGCATGAATTCCAGATAATCGTTGGGACTACAGAACCCCATCACCCGCTCGACCCCCGCGCGGTTGTACCACGAGCGGTCATAGAGCACGAATTCGCCGCTGGTCGGCAGGTGTTCGACATAGCGTTGGAAAAACCATTGCCCGCGTTCTTCGTCAGTCGGCTTATTTAGCGCTACGACACGGGCATGACGCGGGTTCAAATGCTCCATGAAGCGCTTGATCGTGCCGCCCTTACCCGCCGCATCGCGGCCCTCGAAGAGCAAAACGAATTTGTCGCCGGTCTTCTGCGCCCAAAGCTGCGCTTTCAACAACTCGGCCTGAAGCGCCACCTTGGTGCGCTCATATTCCGTGCGGGTCATCTTTTTGCGATAGGGATATTTGCCGCTCTCAAAGGCCGCGCGAATCTTGTCCGGCGTCACGGTCGGGAAACTTTTCGGCCCACCATGCACAGTCGCCTCAGACGCAGCAGGCGCTGGCGTCGTTTCGGCGACAGGCTCAGCAACGGAAGGCGTATTGGCGGCGGGTTTCAAAGGCGTCGTCATGCGGGCATATCTCCAGTACGTATAAAATTTTATCTGGCAAACTGTGCGCTTGTCACTTCCCTGTTACATGAAAACCCTTTGCCTTTCCTTGATCTGAGGCAAGGTTTATCGGCCTTTCCCCTCTATCGCTTGCGCCTTTTGCGCTCGAATGGTCTAATCCTTGTCCAAACGAGAATAGTCCGAGAATCGAGCGCAATATGTCCGACGACCTTCTGGCCAACGGCCCTGACGAGTATGATGCATCTTCCATCGAGGTGCTGGAGGGGCTTGAGCCCGTGCGCAAACGCCCCGGCATGTATATCGGCGGCACGGACGAGCGCGCGCTGCATCACCTTGTGGCGGAAATTCTCGACAACTCGATGGACGAGGCCGTCGCGGGCCATGCCAACCGGATCGAGCTGATCCTTCATGCCGATTATTCCGTCACCGTCACCGACAACGGGCGCGGCATTCCGATTGATCCGCACCCGAAGTTTCCCGGCAAATCCGCGCTCGAAGTCATTCTCTGTACCCTCCACGCGGGCGGCAAATTCTCCGGCAAGGCCTATCAGACCTCGGGCGGGTTGCACGGCGTTGGCTCTTCCGTGGTGAACGCGCTCTCGGACCTGATGGTCGTGCAGGTCGCCAAGAACAAGGAACTTTTTGAGCAGCGGTTTTCCCGTGGCATTCCCGAGGGTCCGGTCGAAAAGGTCGGCGCCGCCCCCAACCGGCGCGGCACCTCGGTGAAATTCCACGCCGATGAGCAAATCTTCGGCTCGCATCGCTTCAAACCCAAGCGCCTCTTCACGCTGGCGCGCTCCAAGGCCTATCTTTTCTCCGGCGTTGAAATCCGCTGGAAAAGCGAGATCGACGATGGCGAGACGCCGACCGAGGCCACCTTTCACTTCCCCGGCGGTCTGGCGGATTACCTCTCTGAGACGCTCGGCACCTCGTCGACCTATTCCGAACGCCCCTTCGCGGGCGTGGTCGAATTCGGACCCCGCTTCGGCGTGGCGGGCAAGGTCGAATGGGCGATCAACTGGACGCCGTCGCGCGATGGCTTCCTCCAGTCCTACTGTAACACCGTGCCGACGCCCGAGGGCGGCACCCATGAGGCGGGCTTCTGGGCCGCGATCCTCAAGGGCGTGAAGGCCTACGGCGAGCTGGTCGGCAACCGCAAAGCCAAGGACATCACCCGCGATGACCTGATCACCGGCGGCTGTGCTCTCGTGTCCTGTTTCATCTCCGATCCTGAGTTTGTCGGCCAGACCAAGGACCGCCTCGCCACCACCGAGGCCGCGCGTCTGGTCGAAAACTCGGTGCGCGATCACTTCGACAACTGGCTCGCCGCCGATACGAAATCCGCTGGCGCCATCCTCGATTTTCTGGTGCTCCGCGCCGAAGAACGCATGCGCCGCCGTCAGGAAAAAGAGACCCAGCGCAAATCCGCGACCAAGAAACTGCGCCTGCCGGGCAAGCTCACCGACTGTACCTCGAAAGACCGCTCCAACACCGAGCTGTTCATCGTCGAGGGCGACTCTGCGGGCGGTTCCGCCAAAGGCGCGCGCAAACGCGAGACGCAGGCTTTGCTGCCCTTGAAGGGCAAGATTTTGAACGTGCTGGGGGCAGCGTCGAACAAGCTGACGTCGAACCAAGAAATCTCGGACCTCTGCGAAGCCTTGGGCGTCGGCATGGGCACGCGCTTCAACGTCGATGACCTGCGCTACGAGCGCATCATCATCATGACCGACGCGGACGTCGACGGAGCCCATATCGCATCGCTCTTGATGACGTTTTTCTACACCCAGATGCGGCCCCTCATCGACCAGGGCCACCTCTACCTCGCCTGCCCGCCGCTCTACCGCCTGACGCAGGGCGCGAAACGCGTCTACTGTCTGGATGAGGCAGAACGCGACATGTGGTTGGAGAAAGGCCTTGGCGGCAAAGGCAAAATCGACGTGTCGCGGTTCAAGGGGCTTGGCGAAATGGACGCCAAGGATTTGAAAGAAACCACGATGGACCCGGCCACGCGCAAGCTGATCCGGGTGACGATTGACGAAGACGAACCGGGCGAAACCGCGGATTTGGTGGAGCGTTTGATGGGGAAAAAACCGGAGCTGCGGTTCCAGTATATTCAGGAGAATGCGCGGTTTGTTGAGGAATTGGATGTTTAGGGAGTTCTCGAAAGTATTACTTTCGAGAAGGGGGGATAGTTGAAGAAGGAAGATTCATATGAGACCTTTCTTACCAAATATTGAAGTAAATAAAGATGGAAACAACTCAGGTTGCTTTATTGCGAGCGAGGTAACGGGAACAAAATCACTTCGCATTGATTTTACAGGTTCCTTGCCAATCTCAAAGACGAACGCTCCCCCCTCAACAAAAGAGGACTTTAAATCTGACACTCTTCGCCAACATACATTCGAAGCCATTTGCCATGCCCTTCGATTGGCACATGACGGAGAGACGACACCATATCGCTTTACCGATAAAAACCATAACGAATGGAACCTTGATTCATCCTCGGCATTTTGGCTATTGCAAACAGACCGTTGGCAGCCAACCGAGGAGGATTTGGCTTCGCCACACTTAATGCTTCGCTTTATTGGCGAAACGTCGCTGAATTAAAAGCAAGCATCCCGCTGGCGGGCGGGCAGGATGCTTGGCGATTGCCAAGGCAATCGCAAGTGCACCCGGTACTCCCAGTGCTCGGCACCCTTCCGCCCATCCCCGAACTGAGGGGAACCCTTCTCTCTGCCCCCGCGTTATACTCTCTGAAAACAAATTCAGAGGCGCATATGACCCGCTTGAAAACCACAACTCTCCTCGCCCTCACGCTTTTGGCGGCAAGTCCGGCTTTTGCCAATCCGAACAAGGCCAAAAACGGCAACGGGCACGGCAATGGAAATGGCAACGGCACCCCCGGCTATGTCCACGTCCATATCCCGGCGGGCTGCGATCTGCCGCCCGGGATTGAACAGCAAATCCGTGAGGGCAAGCGCACCTCCCTGCCCCCCGGCATCGCCAAGAACTGCGCCCAAAACAAAGGCTTTGCAAAAGGCGACCGCCTGCCCAACGGTTACACCATCCTGCGCGATTACGGGCGGTATGGCCTGCCCGATCCGGGCCGCGACCGCTACGCCCTCTCCGGCGACACGATCTACAAAATCGCCCGCGATGCGGCCATCGTCATCACCGCGATGGGGATTTACAACAACATCGCCAACAACTGATCCGACCACGGAGCAGGGCAGATTGACGCTCTCCTCCGCGCTCTCCATAGTCGCGCCATGCGTCGCTCCTTTGACACACTTGATCTCGTCGCCGTGCATCGGCGCCTCTTGGACCTCTTCGAAGAGCGCCCGCATCTCGGTGCGCGCGCGACCGATGTCGAAGCGTTCCAAACCTATCATCAACGTGCTGTTTACCAGCTCACATGGGACGGGCGTCCGGCGATTGCCAAGATGATCTGGCACAGCGCAAAAGCCCGTGCCGTGAGCGGCCAGACCTCAGCCCTCAAACAGCTGCGTGGGGCGCTCGAAGGCCGACCGGCCCATGTCCCAGAGGTTCTCCATATCGCGCCGAAAGCCGGGTTCTTCGTGATTTCCTTTATCGAGGGCCCGAGCGGATTGGAGCATCTGCGCACAGGCGGCGCCATTGCAGAGGTGGTGGAGGCCGGACGGCTCTGGCTCGCGGAAGCCACGCGCGATAGCCGGACGCTGCGCCCCTTTCCCGTGGCGCGTTTAACCCGCAAGCTCGACAGCTGTGCAGATGGCCCCGCGCGAGACGTGGTGGAGCGCACACGGAAGCTTTTGGAACACGCGCCCGTGACCCTGACCATTGCATCGGGGCACGGCGATTACTGGCCCGGGAACCTGATCCTGAGCCCCGATGGCCCCACCGCAATTGACCTCTCCGGCCATCGCGACATCCCGTTGATCGAGGACATCACCCGCTTTGCGCGAGGCGTCAGCGAACATAATGAGGCAGGGCTGACCGAGGCGATCACCGCCCCGCTTTTGTCACTCTTGCCAGAAGAGGAAGCCGCGCGGAGTTTCGAGATTTTCTACGGGCTGACACTGGCGCAGAAAATCCACGCGAGCGGAGGGATCGGTTATGCCCATGAACGCGCGCGGTTTTTAACTCTTTAAACCGGCACAACCTGACCGGCGTCCAACCGCACCACACGGTCCATTTTCGCCGCCAATTCAAGGTTGTGCGTGGCGATCAGCGCCGAAAGCCCCTCGTCGCGCACCAAGCCCATCAACACATCGAACACCAAGTCCGAGGTTTCCGGGTCGAGGTTGCCGGTGGGTTCGTCCGCCAGCAATAGCCCCGGCTTGTTCGCCAAAGCGCGACAAAAGGCAACGCGTTGCTGCTCGCCCCCCGACAAGGCCGAGGGCCGGTGCTGGGCGCGTTTGCCGACGCCCACCTTTTCCAGCAATCCCATCGCCCGCTCCGAGGCCTCGGCCTCCGGCACGGCATTGGCGAGCTGGGGCAGGATAACGTTGTCGAGCGCGGTGAATTCCGGCAGCAGGTGGTGGAACTGATAGATAAAGCCCACGCCCGCGCGGCGCATGGCGGTGCGGGGCCGGTCCCCCAAGCCCGTCATGTCTTGGCCGGCGATTTTGACCGATCCGCTGTCCGGCAGGTCCAAAAGCCCCGCGATGTGCAAAAGCGTGGATTTGCCTGCGCCCGAGGGCGCAATAAGGCCGACGATCTCGCCGCGCGACACGGTCAAGTCGATGCCACGCAGCACGTCCACTTCGTTGGGCTTGCCGGCGTTGTAGGTCTTGGCGACGCTTGTCAGCGACAACATCTCACGCGCGGTTTGATCATTCATAACGCAGCGCCTCCACAGGGTTCATGCGGGCCGCGCGGCGGGCCGGGAAAATGGTCACGATGAAAGAGAGGCCCAAGGACAAAGACACCGCCTTGAGAATATCTACGGCACGCAGTTCCGCAGGCAGTTCATAGATGCCACGGATCGACGGATCCCATGCCCCACCGCCATTGAGCCAGTTCACAAAGCTCAGCACCTGGTCGATGTAGATCGCAAACAGCGACCCGAGGATCACGCCCAAAAGCGTGCCCAAGACGCCCGTTATCGCGCCACAGATGAAAAAGACACGCAAGATGGAGCCCTCAGTCAGGCCAATGGTGCGCAGGATGCCGATGTCGCGGCCCTTGTTTTTCACCAACATGATGAGGCCCGACACGATGTTCATCGCGGCGATCAGAACGAGCACCGAGAGGATCACAAACATCACGTTGTCCTCGATATCCAAGGCGCGCAGGAACGACCCCGAAGCATCGCGCCAGGTCCAGACCATGCCGTGCTCGCCCACCGCTTGCAGCAAAGGGATCGCCATGTCGTCCACCGCTTCGGGATGCTCGACCATGACCTCGATCTCATCTGCCGCCCCCTCGCGGTTGAAAAACTTCTGCGCCTCGGCAAAGGGCAGATAAGCGCGTGTCTTATCAATATCATAGCGCCCGGCGGAGAAGACATAGACGACCTCGAAAGAGGACACGCGCGGGCTTGTGCCAAAGGCGGTTTTGGCGCCATCGGGCGAGATCAGCTTGATCCTGTCGCCCACCGTGACGCCCAGATCACGCGCCACGCCGGAGCCGATCGCGATGCCCTCAGAAAACCGTGTCACGTCGCCCCAATGTTGATCCGGCTCGATGGCAACACGCGGGATGGTCATCAGGTCCGCGGGCGCGATGCCATAGACCTCGACGCCCGCATTGGTGCCCTTTGAGGAGACCATGACCTGACCACGCACCAAAGGCGCAGCCCGGGTGACGCCCGGCACGGCGCGGAGTTTTTCGGCCCAGCCGTCGTAATCGGTGAGCGCGCGCGAGGTGGTGCCGTCTTCGGTCACGTAGATCGAGGAATAAACGGTCACATGGGCGTTGGAGCCGAGGATTGTATCGACGAATTCGGCGCGAAATCCGGTGCGCACGGCAAGCGTGATGATCAAGGCCGCAACGGCCAAAGTGATGCCGATCAGCGAAATCCATGTCATCACGGACACGCCCCCCTCTTCGCGCCGCGCGCGCAGGTAGGCAAAGGCGATTTTCCACTCGAAGCGGGAAAAGGGCTTGGTCGTTCTGGCGGCGTCCACGAAAAGGCTCCTGAAAACTTTGCCAGACCAAACCCTTTGGCCGCAGAAAGGTCAAGCGCTGCCCTGCCCTATACGCGGCCTCTTGCGATGAAACGCGATGAAAGCCGCGTGAGGGAAGCGGATTAAAACGTGAGACCGGCCTGCGATTTGCGCCGACGGAACGGCCAGGCCAAAAGCGCCAACACGCCACTGACCGCCAGCCAGCCGCCGAGATAGCCGACAAGCGCGGAAATCCCACCCTCAAGCGTCAGGGGAAGCGCGGGGCGGAAATCGTCATAGGTTGCGCGCGCCAGCACCGTGTCGGCGACACGTTGTGGCATGGTCAGACGCTCCAGAGGCGTGGCCTCTTTCAGCACCGACAGGTCCTCCGACAATCGCGCGTGGCGGTCGATGGTGTTGCGCATGTCGCGGCGGCGGTTTTCGAGAAACACCGAGCCGCCCATCGCGGCCAGCGCCTCTTCGCGGCTCATCTCGGCGCGGGTGGCGGAGGCGTCGAAATCGGCGATGACCGTTTGCAGGGCCTCGACCTGACCGCCTAAGCGTTGTGTGTATTGCTGGGTGAACTCAGGAAACTGGGACACAACGGCGGCCCCCAACAGGCCGCCCGAAAGGGCGAGTGCTCTCAACATATTTGCCTCTCATCCGTCTGCTGCGGAATTTCTATGGGCAAAAGGCTAAAAGGATTCGGGGGCGAGACACAAATGCCTCGCCCCCGTTTTTTAAAAGTCTCGCGAAAACTCGCCGATATGCGGATCAGAGACCAGCGTAGATTTTCACGATTTTCTCGACCGCCAGCTCCGGCGTCATCTCTTCGCTCTCGCCCGTCTTGCGGCAGGTCACTTCGACCACGCCGTTCTTGAGTCCGCGCGGACCGACGGTGATGCGCCAGGGCAGACCGATCAGATCCATGGTGGCGAATTTGCCGCCCGCCCGTTCGTTGCGGTCGTCGTAAAGCGCCTCAAGACCCAGCGTTTCGAAGGACTTATAGAGCGCTTCACAGGCCGCATCGGCCTCTTCGTCGCCCTGTTTCAGGTTGACGATGCCAACGTGGAAGGGCGTCACGCCCTCCGGCCAGATGATGCCTTTGTCGTCATGGCTGGCTTCGATGATGGCGCCCAAGAGACGCGACACGCCGATGCCATGCGAGCCCATGTGCACAGGCACAGGTTTGCCATCCGGGCCTTGGACGGTGGCGCCCATTGACTCGGAATATTTCGTGCCGAAGTAGAAAATCTGACCGACTTCGATGCCACGCGCGCTGCGGCGGCGCTCTTCGGGGACCTCGGCAAACACCGCTTCGTCGTGGGTCTCATCGGTGCGGGCATAGCGCGAGGTGAACTCTTCGAGCACGGCCTGACATTGCTCGACACTGTCGAAGTCGATCTCACGGTCGCCGAATTTCAGATCGGTAATCTCGCTGTCGTAAAACACCTCGGATTCGCCGGTCTCGGCCAGCACGAGGAACTCGTGGGTGTAATCGCCGCCAATCGGGCCACCGTCCGCGCGCATCGGGATCGCCTGAAGCCCCATGCGCTCATAGGTGCGCAGGTAGCTCACGAGGTGGCGGTTGTAGGCGTGGAGCGCGTCTTCCATCGACAAATCAAAGGTATAGCCGTCTTTCATAAAGAACTCGCGGCCCCGCATCACGCCGAAACGCGGGCGGATTTCGTCGCGGAATTTCCACTGGATCTGATAGAGCGTCAGCGGCAGGTCCTTGTAGGACTTCACATAGCCGCGGAAGATGTCGGTGATCATCTCTTCGTTGGTCGGGCCAAAGAGCATATCGCGGCCATGCCGGTCGGTGATCCGCAACATTTCGTCGCCATAGGCGTCATAGCGCCCGGATTCACGCCACAGGTCCGCCGATTGCATCGTCGGCATAAGGACTGGAATATGGCCCGCACGCTGTTGTTCTTCGTGCACGATCCGCTCGATATTCTTGAGCACCTTGTAGCCCAGCGGCAGCCAGGAATAGATGCCGGCGGATTGCTGGCGGATCATGCCGGCGCGCAGCATCAGACGGTGCGACACGATTTGTGCCTCGGACGGGGTTTCTTTCAAAACCGGAAGGAAATAGCGCGACAGACGCATAGGCGGAGCCCTCAAGTGATCAGTGTTTGCATCGGTCTAAGCGATCGCCAGAGCACAAACAAGACTGCGCAAGTTTTCCGCTTGTTTCAAAGCGGCGCCGCGCATTCCCTCTCTTCCCCTTGAAACCCATGTCGGCACGGGCGATATGGAGGAAAAGGCAAAGGGGCGTCATGGCATTACCGGTTCGCGATCAGATGAAATATTGGGGGATCGCTGCGGCGGTGTTCCTTGCGTTGTTATGGCTTCTGGGCAATGTCATTCTGCCTTTTGTGCTCAGTATGGCCGTGGCCTATATGCTCGATCCGGTGGCCGACAAGTTGGAGAGCTGGGGCTTTAGCCGCATTGCCGCCACGGTGGTAATCACCTTGGTCGCGGCGGTGCTTTTTGTGCTTATCGCGCTTTTGGTCATTCCGACGCTGATCAATCAGACGACGGATCTGGTCAATATCGCGCCGGAATTGATCAACAATCTCCAGAATTTCCTGACTGAGAAATTCCCCACCCTCCTCGACGAAGGCAGCCAGCTGCGCCAGACCCTGGTCAAGATTGGCGAGACGATCCAGTCGAAGGGCGGAGAGTTGCTCTCGACCGCGCTGGCCTCTGCGATGAGCCTCGTCAACGTCGTGATGCTGTTGGTTCTGGTGCCGGTGATCACCTTTTATCTCTTGATGGATTGGGACCGGATGGTCGCCAAGATCGACGGGCTTTTGCCGCGCGATCACGCGCCGGTCATCCGTCGCCTCGCCGCGGACATCGACAACACTTTGGCCTCTTTTATTCGGGGCCAAGGCACCGTCTGCCTCATCCTCGGCACGTTTTATGCCGCTGCCCTCATGCTTGTGGGCCTCAAATTCGGCCTTGTCGCGGGGGCTGTGGCAGGCGCCTTGACCTTTATTCCCTATGTCGGGGCCATCGTTGGTGGGCTTTTGTCCATCGGCCTTGCGCTGTTCCAGTTCTGGGGCGAATGGCAATGGATCGCCGCCGTGGTCGCCATCTTCGCCATCGGCCAATTCGTCGAGGGCAATATCCTGACCCCGAACCTCGTCGGCTCCTCCATCGGGTTGCATCCCGTGTGGCTCATTTTTGCGCTCTCCGCCTTTGGCACTTTGTTCGGCTTTGTCGGCATGCTGATCGCCGTGCCGGTGGCCGCAGCCCTCGGTGTCGTGGCGCGCTTTGGCATCCACCAATATCACGACAGCCGCCTCTATCGTGGCCTCAGCGCCGATGAGGCCGCCGAGACAGAAGACGCCTGATCATGGCAGAACAGCTCATTCTCGATCTTCCCACCCGCGAGGTGCTTGGGCGCGATACGTTTTTCGTCTCGCCCTCGAATGCCATGGCCATCGCGACCCTCGATTCCGTCGCCACCTGGCCCTCGGGCAAACTCGTCCTCATCGGTCGCGCCGGGTCGGGCAAGACCCATATGGCGCATGTCTTTGCCGCCGAGCATGAGGGCGTGATCGTCTCTGTCGCCGAGTTGAGCGAGGCCGATATTCCAGCTCTGGCCACCCAGCGCTCCGTGGTGGTCGAGGACGCCGACCGCCTGCCCGAATTGCCTGATCCGAAAGCGGCGGAAAACGCGCTGTTTCACCTGCACAACCTGACCTTGGCAGAGGGCGGCCGGCTTTTGGTCACCGCGCGCACCGCCCCCAATCATTGGGCGCTCACCCTACCCGATCTGGCGTCTCGGATGCAGGGCACGACGGTGACCCGGATAGATCCGCCCGATGACATGTTGCTCATGGCCATGCTGGTCAAACAATTCGAGGACCGGCAGATCACCGTCCCCGTGGCGCTGATCCCCTGGCTCGTGAAGCGTATGGAACGTTCCGCAGGTGCCGTGCGCGACATGGTCGAGACGCTCGACCGCGAGGCGCTTCGAGCCGGCAAGCCGATTTCGCGCGGTCTGGCCCAGAGCCTGTTTCCCTCCGACACGTAATCCCCCGAAAAGGCGCTGGATTTCGCCCAAAATCCATGCGATTTACGAACGCGAGGCCAGTTTGTCAGACTGGCACCTGCGACGATAAACATAGGCCACACACCATGACCGATCTTTCGCACTCCGCGACGGGAACCCCGACCGAGACACAGGACTGGGGCGTCTTTGGCCGCCCGTTGTTTCTCGACGAAGAGGCCCGTGCGCTGTCTCGTGTCGGCGTGGTGGATGTCGGCTCGAACTCCGTGCGTCTGGTGGTCTTTGACGGCGCGGCGCGCAGCCCGGCCTATTTCTACAATGAGAAAATCATGTGCGGACTGGGCGCTGGCCTGCGTGAAACCGGACGGCTCAACCCGGAGGGCAAGGTCCGCGCCATGTCCGCGATCCGCCGGTTTCAGAAACTGGCGCAAGGTATGGGCATTCCCCCACTGACGGCGGTTGCGACCGCTGCGGTGCGGGAGGCTGAGGACGGTCCTGCTTTTCGAGAGGAAATAGAGCGGGAGACCGGCCTCAGCCTGTGGGTCATCGACGGCGAGGAAGAGGCACGGCTGTCGGCGCAGGGCGTACTCTTGGGCTGGCCCGAGGCGGATGGTCTCGTCTGTGACATCGGCGGCTCCTCGATGGAGCTTGCCGTGGTGTCGAAAGGCGAGGTTGGCAAGAGGATCACATCGCCTCTGGGACCGCTGAAACTTCAGGGCCTCAAAGGCGGGCGCAAGGGTCTCAAGGACCACATCGCGCCGATCATGAAAGAGCTTTCTGAAACCATGGGCACCGCGCATCCGCGCATCTACCTGGTCGGCGGGTCGTGGCGCGCAATTGCCCGGATCGACATGGAGCGGCGCAACTACCCTCTGCACGTGCTGCACGAATACCGGATGTCGAGCCGGTCCGTGACCGACACGATCAAGTTCATCCGCAAAAGCGATATGTCCGAACTGCGCGCCAAAACCGGCACCTCGTCGAGCCGGATGTCTTTGGTTCCGATTGCCTCCGAAGTGCTGCGCCAGCTTGTCCGCACCTTCCATCCAAAAGAGATTTGCGTCTCGTCCTATGGCATCCGCGAAGGCATGCTTTTTGAGCAAATGCCGCAAAACGTGCGCGCCCGCGATCCGTTGATCGAGGCTTGTCGGTTCTCTGAGATGAAAGACGCCCGCATGCCCGGTTTCGGCAAACAGTTGCATGCCTTCATCGAACCGGTGTTCCGCGCCCGGCAATATGAAAAAATGCGGCTGATCCGCGCCGCCTGCCTGTTGCATGACGTCACATGGCGGGCGCATCCCGACTACCGCGCCGAGGTCTGTTTTGACAATGCGACGCGCGCCAATCTGGGGGGATTGACCCATAAGGAACGGATTTTCTTAGGCCTCGCGCTGTTGCATCGCTACAAGAATTCGCGCGACAACACGCCCTTTGCCAACCTGATCGAGATGCTCACCGACAAGGAAATCCGCGATGCCGAGGTGCTTGGCAAGGCGATGCGTTTTGGTGCCATGTTTGCCGTGGACGTGCCGACAGATCTGGCAAAACTCGCCTATTTCCCGAAGAAAAAAGAGCTGGTGCTGTCCTTGCGCCCCGAGGCCGAGGATCTGTTCGGCGAGGTCACCAACGCGCGCTTTCAATCGCTGGCCAACAGCCTCGGAGCCAAGACAGAAGTGCGCCACCTCAAATATTGAGCTTTAGAGATCAATGCCCTCACCGGGAATGTCGGGCGTCTCTTCCTCCGGCGTGACCTCCGGTTTGCGCCGGATCAGGATGTCGCCATTGGGCAGGATCACCGGCGCCTCATAGGCATTGAGATCATCGACATAGCCCTCAAGCTCCTCAAGCTCCTCAAGCGCAGGTCCCATTTCCTCGAAAAGATGTTCAAGCAACAGTTTCGAGCCCTCGCGCAGAAGGTTCCATCCCTCTTCTGCGTCAGAGGGCGCATCCTCGGCCAGCGCAGGCGCGGCGAGGAAGAGCATCGGGATAAGCGCAATCTTTTTCATAGCCACAATATAACGCCTCCCCCGCCGTTTTTCACCCCTGCCCGGTCTCAGACAGCTCCAGATCGACCGTCACCGGGAAATGATCCGACGCCTTGAGCAGCGCTTCTTTCAATTCCGGCGTGTTGAAACAGACCGGGTCGTCGAACGGGTGCCAGATGCGCCAGCGCGCGCCCTGTTTCAAATCCTGTGACACCATCACATAGTCCAAAAGCGCTGAGAGATAGCGTTTTTCTTCGTCGATATAAAACCGCGCCGAGGTTCGCCCCTGATTGCCGCGCCGCGCCAGAGCCTCGGTCGCATGCGGATCGGACAGGCGCATCTCGGGCGGCACATCCGGGTCTTCGCGCCCCATGACGATCTCCACGCCCGAGCGCCCAAAGAGCTTTTCATATTCATCAAGCCCCGGCCCGTCGTTGAAATCCCCCAACACCACCAAAGGCTCACCCGCGCGCAGGTGGCCCTCCACCCGCTCGCGCAGCCAGATGCATTGCGCCAATTGCTTGCGCCGGTTTTCGATGGAAATGCGGATCACATCGTCGCGCGACCGCGCGCCATGGGGTGCCTTGGATTTCACATGCACGCCGATCATGCGAAAGGCAAAGCCGGTCTCGCGCACCTCCATCGCCAGCTCCAGCGGCGGTTTCGAGAACCGCACCTCTTCGCGGTCCCGGTCGGTGTCCAGGTCCAGACGATAGATCGAATTGAAAGCGGGCGGCTCGAAGTCATCGCCCAACCCCGCAGGCGCCCCGACCGGATCGTGCCGCGCGCGCAGCACCAGCGGGTCGTACATCAGGGCGATTTCCTGTTGCGTTTCATTGATATAGCCAATCTCGACCGCCATGGCGCGCAGCCTCGCCCAATCGGCGAATTGCTCAAGCGCGCGGCGCGTGTCGCGTTTGCGATTGGTGTCCGGCGCCTCGATCACCATGATCGCGTCGGCATCCATCGCGTTGAACACGATGCCCAAGGCCTCAAGCTGCATCTCGCGGGTCACATTGTGCCGGGCGGACCATCTGTCATCGGCCTGCGGACGCCCCATCCGGTCGAAGAGATTGTCAAACCATTCGACATTATAGGTCGCGATTCGGATCACGCCGCGCGCTCCGCGGAGATTTCCTCCCAGGCGGCGTTGATCTCCACCAGCCGGTCAGAGGCCAGTTGCACCGCCTCTTCGGGCACGCCACGGGCGATCATCCGGTCGGGATGGGTCTCACGCACAAGCGCCCGATAGGCCGATTTGATCTCCGTCAGAGACGCCTTCGGATCAACTCCCAGCACATCGTAAGGATCGCGCACCGCATCGGGCACGTAGCGTGCGCGCAGCACGCGAAAGGCGCGGTCCTCGATGTCGAAAATCTCCGCCACACGGATCAGAAACGCGTCCTCGCCGGGGTGATATTCGCCGTCGGCCATGGCGATGTGAAACAGCCCGTCCATGATGTCCATCAGCGGGCGGCATTCCGCGCCATACATCTTTTTCACGCTCTTGGCGTAGTCTTCGAACCCCGCCACGTCTTGGCGGGCAAGGTTGAACACACGGGCGGCGGCGGCTTCGTCCTCTGGCGCGATCTGGAACACTTCGCGAAAGGCCGTGACCTCGTCGCGGGTCACCTGACCGTCCGCCTTGGCCATTTTCGCGCCCAGGGCGATCACCGCGATGGCAAAGCCCACGCGCCGATCCGGGTCCGAGCGGAACTGCTCGAACACAGAGGCCAGGCTTTCGCCCGCACGCAGCGCCTTGAGCGCCTCAAGGATTTTGGACCAGATCGACATGCCGCGAGTTTACCTATTTTGGCGTCACAAGTCCCGCGACAAATCTGTGTTCTCAAAGGAATTTTTGCAAAAACAATACATCCAGCCAGCGGTCGAATTTGAACCCTGCCTGTGGGATGCGCCCGGCCTCGGCGTAGCCCAAGGCCTTGTGAAAGGCGATGGACCCCGCGTTGTCGGCGTCAATCGCCGCGATCATCGAATGATGCCCCGCCTCGCGCGCATGTTGTTCGACCATCAACATGAGCGTCCGTCCAAGACCAAAGCCCTGCGCCGCGTCGTTGAGGTAGACGGAATGCTCCATGGTAAAGCGGTAGCCATTGTTGCCGGGACGGAACTGGTCGTAAGTGGCATAGCCCACCACCTCGCCCTGCACTTCGGCGACATAAAAGGCTCGGCCCCGGTTTAAGCGATCCGTGACCATCTCGGCCCAAGCGGCCTCGTCGCGTTCTACCGAGGAAAACGAGGCCGTCGAGTCCGCGATCACAGGCGCCATGATGGCTTTGAGCGCGTCCGCATCGGCAGGCGTCGCGTCGCGCAGGTAAGGTGTGTCACTCATGCGATCCAGATCTCCCCAGAGGGTGTGCCAATCTCGGCCGTCAGACCGGGGGTTTGAGCTTGTACAATTCGAACATTTTCCATCGCCTCGACAAAAGGCGCAAGAGCGGCACGCAGCCCCTCTGCATCGGGGTGCGAAATTTTCAGCCTGCGAAAGGCCAGCCCCGGGTCCGGCAGCTTCGGCGCCGGGTGGGGCGAGTGCCATTCGATCAGCGCTGGGAAGCAATTATCATAGGGCAAAATGCCGTTCTCCGGCACGATCATCCGCCAGGCATAGTCACCGCGTTGAAACGACATGATCCGACCGACATCGGCGGGCGCGCGTTCCCAGGCTTCTTCGAGATCGGCACAGGCGACAACCCAGTTCGTCAGCTTCGGCGTCCCGCCAAAGTTGTCCAGATCGAACCAACGTGGAAAATCCGGCCTTTCGGCCTCAGGGTCGGGCGCGATCACTTCGAGATAGGCCTTTTCCCCATCCGGGCGCGTCATCGCCACCAGACGGTTTTCCGTCGCCATATCCACATGCGCGCCGCGCGGCCCGAAGGGAACCCCCAAAAGCGCCTCGGCCCAATCGCGTCCCTGCTCCAGATCGCCCGCGGAAATCACCAAATGATCAATCTGATAGGTCATTGCCCTTGTCCTTATTGAAACCTTAAAAAAAGTCCCCATTTCCATATAACGCACCTTTAAATCAACTTTCAGGAAAGACCAGAAAAAGACAATGCTCCTGCGCAAATTGGAACAGTTCTTCGACAGTGAGATCTCAGGCGGTATCGTGCTCATGGTGGCCGCCGTCGCTGCCATGTTCGTGGCCAATTCCTCGCTTTATCCCTATTACGATGGCGCCCTGTCGTCGTATTTTACCGTTCAACTCGGCGAAAACGGCCTCTCCAAACCTTTGATCTTGTGGATCAATGACGGTTTGATGGCGGTCTTCTTCCTTCTCGTGGGGCTTGAACTCAAACACGAGCTGATGGAAGGCAAGCTCAAGAACCCACGCGACGTGGTTCTGCCTGGCATGGCGGCCGTGGGCGGCATGGTGGTGCCCGCTCTGGTCTATTTCGCGCTCAACGTCTCCTCCCCCGAAACACATTCCGGCTGGGCCATTCCGGCGGCAACCGACATTGCCTTTGCTTTGGGCATTCTCGCACTGGTGGGCGACCGCGTCCCCTCTTCGCTCAAAGTTTTCCTTTTGACGCTGGCGATCCTCGATGATTTGGGCGCAATCCTCATCATCGCGTTTTTCTACACCGCCGATCTGCATCTGGATTACCTCTTCCTGTCGATCATTCCACTGGCGATCATGTATTACCTCAACCGCTCCGGCATTCACCGGATTGCACCGATCATCCTGTTGGGCACGGTGCTTTGGGTTCTGGTGCTGAAATCCGGCGTGCATGCGACACTTGCGGGTGTGATCACCGCCTTTTTTATCCCGATCAAAGACAAATGGGGCAAATCCCCGCTGCACGCACTTGAACATGCGCTTTCGCCCTATGTGTTCTTTTTGATCGTGCCGATCTTTGCCTTCGCCAATGCCGGCGTCGTGCTCACCGGCATCACCATGGATGACGTGCTCTCGCCGCTGCCTCTGGGCATTGCCTTGGGTCTCATCGTCGGCAAACAGGTCGGCGTCTTCGGCATGACCTGGCTCTTGGTCAAGATGGGCGTCGCGAAGAAACCCTTTGGCGCCACTTGGCTCCATATCTACGGTGTCGCAGCCCTTGCGGGCATCGGGTTCACCATGTCGCTCTTCATCGGAGGGCTGTCCTTTGACGACGCCTTCCACATGAATGAGGTCCGTATCGGTGTGCTCTCCGGCTCCGTGATTTCCGCGATCATCGGCTTTGCGGTGCTCAAACTTGCCCCGGCAGAAGACGGTAAAACCGCGCTGAAAGAGGCCGAAGTGACGGCCTCCGAGGTTCAGGAACCGGCCCAGTAAGGCCGCAAGACACAAAAAGAAAGGGCCGGAGGAGCGATCCCCCGGCCCTTTTTCTTGGCCAAAATACTCAAATCCCGCTTAGTCGGTCGAGATCAGATCAAGGATCTGGCGCGCCGCCGCCGGGATGTTCGTGCCCGGCCCGAAGATCGCCTTGACGCCCGCGTTGTAGAGGAATTCATAGTCCTGCTGCGGGATCACGCCGCCACAGATCACGATGATGTCCTCTGCGCCCTGCTCTTTTAGAGCTTCGATCAGCTTCGGTGCCAGCGTCTTGTGACCTGCCGCCTGCGACGAGATGCCGACGATATGCACGTCGTTGTCGATGGCGTCCTGAGCGGCCTCTTCCGGCGTCTGGAACAGCGGGCCTACGTCAACGTCAAAGCCGATGTCAGCAAAGGCGGTGGCGATGACTTTCGCGCCACGGTCGTGACCGTCCTGACCCATTTTTACGACAAGCATACGCGGGCGACGCCCGGCCTTGTCGGCAAAGGTTTCGACGTCTTTCTGAATCTGGGCAAAGCCTTCGTCGCCCTCGTAGGCGGCGCCGTAGACCCCGGCGAGCGTTTTCACCTCTGCGCGGTGACGTCCGAATGCTTTTTCCATGGCCATCGAAATCTCCCCAACGGTTGCACGCGCACGGGCGGCCTCGACCGCCAGCGACAGGAGGTTGCCCTCGCCGGATTGCGCCGCTGCTTCCAAAGCGCCGAGGGTTTCCTCGACCTTGGCAGCATCGCGGCTCTCTTTGATGCGGTTGATCCGGGCGACCTGGGATTCGCGCACGGCCACGTTGTCCACATCGAGAATGTCGATCGGGTCTTCCTTGTCCTTGCGGTACTTGTTGACGCCGACGATCACCTCGTCACCCCGGTCGATATTGGCCTGACGGCGGGCGGCGGTTTCCTCGATCCGCAGCTTCGGCATGCCGGAGTTGACGGCCTTGGTCATGCCGCCCATCTCTTCGATTTCCTCCATCAGGGCCCAGGCCTTGTCGGCCAGTTCCTTGGTGAGGCTTTCGACGTAGTAAGACCCGGCCAGCGGATCGACCACATTGGTGATCCCGGTTTCTTCCTGCAAAATCAACTGGGTATTCCGTGCAATTCGCGCAGAGAATTCAGTCGGAAGCGCGATGGCCTCGTCGAGCGCGTTGGTGTGCAAGGACTGCGTGCCGCCAAGTGCTGCCGACATTGCCTCATAGGCGGTGCGGATCACGTTGTTATAGGGATCTTGCTCTTGCAAAGACACGCCCGAAGTCTGGCAGTGGGTGCGGAGCATCTTGGATTTGGAGAGCTTCGGCTCGAACTCGTCCATCACGCGAGTCCAGAGATAGCGCGCAGCCCGCAGTTTCGCGGCCTCCATAAAGAAGTTCATGCCAATCGCGAAGAAGAACGACAGGCGACCCGCGAATTTATCGACATCCATGCCCGCGTTGATCGCGGTGCGCACATATTCGCGCCCGTCGGCCAGCGTAAACGCCAGCTCTTGCACGAGGTTCGCGCCCGCTTCCTGCATGTGATAGCCGGAGATCGAGATCGAGTTGAACTTCGGCATCTCGTTGGCGGTGAACTCGATGATGTCCGCGATGATCTTCATCGAGGGTTCCGGCGGGTAGATATAGGTGTTGCGCACCATGAACTCTTTCAGAATGTCGTTCTGAATGGTCCCTGCGAGCAACGCGCGATCATGCCCCTGTTCTTCGCCGGTCACGATGAAAGAGGCGAGGATCGGGATCACGGCCCCGTTCATCGTCATCGAGACGGAGACCTTGTCCAAAGGAATGCCGTCGAACAGAATTTTCATATCCTCGACGCTGTCAATCGCCACACCGGCCTTACCGACATCGCCCACCACGCGCGGGTGATCGGAATCGTAGCCGCGGTGCGTGGCCAGATCGAAAGCGACCGAGACACCTTGCTGACCGGCGGCCAGCGCCTTGCGGTAAAAGGCGTTCGATTCCTCGGCGGTCGAGAAGCCCGCGTATTGGCGGATGGTCCAGGGACGGCCCGCATACATCGTCGCCTTCACACCGCGCGTAAAGGGCTCCATCCCCGGCGTGTTGCCGAGATGATCCATACCCGCGAGATCGTCCTCGGCATAGAGCGGCTTGACCTTGATGCCCTCAAGCGTGTCCCACTCAAGGCTCTCAAGCGGCTTGCCCCTGAGTTCCTTCGTGGCAAGTTCTTCCCACTTTTTCCTGTCCGTCATATCCGGCTCCTCTCCATATTCTTTGCGCAACACCTTGACGTGCCACGTTCAACCTTGGTTTGGCCCTCTCGCCGTCCTATATAAAGGAGACCCGCGGGAGGACCGATGAAACATCTCTATGTCACAGCACTTATTGCGCTTTTTTTCACGTCACCCATGCCGTCGGATCGTGCCTTTGCACAGGACGCCGCCGCCGAGACGGAGGCCATCCCCGAAAACCCGGTGCCTCTGATCCAAGACGTGGGCAACACCGAGCTTTCCGAATTCAAATGGGCCGCGCGCGTGCTGGTGGTGTTTGCCGACAGTCCGCTCGACCCCTCATACAGTGACCAGATCGCTTTGCTGGAAGACCGCCCCGATGCGCTTTTGGAGCGCGACGTGGTGGTTTTGACCGACACCGACCCGGACGCCCGCTCGCCGATCCGCACGGCGCTGCGCCCGCGTGGCTTTGCGCTGGTGATTGTGGACAAGGACGGCCGCGTCATGCTCCGCAAGCCTGCACCCTGGGACGTACGCGAAATCACCCGCGCCATCGACAAAACACCGCTCCGGCAGCAGGAGCTGGAAAGCGGGCGATAATTTACTCCGCGAAATCCTCGCGCAGGGGGATGCGGCCAAAGGCGATTTTGGCCCCCGTATAGGCGACGTGATGCGGCGGCAAGAGGCCGTAGCGCACCGTGTCCTGACCGAAGCGCTGGTTGAGCCGGTCGATGGCCAGACAGAGCGGCGCGCGGTCCTCTGTCGGCGCAAAGAGATCGTCCATCACGCGCGCCTCCTTGATCAGCCCGCCCAATGTCACGGAGACGGCCTTCGGGCGCGGCGTCGGGGGCAGATCGGCCCAGAGCCCGGCCAAGACCTCCAAAAGGAAAAACGTGTCCTGCGTCGCGCGCAGCGTGCTGTCGCGAGAGTGCCGACGTCTGCCCTCGATTTTCTCGCCGTTTTTGACGCTGATCGACAGGCTGCGGGCGAAATAGCCCTCGCGGCGCAGGCGCGCGGCGGCTTTGACCAACAGACGCCTTGTGACCAGACGCGCGCCCTCGGGCGTGGCATTCGGCCCCGTCAAAACTTGACCATGGCCGATCATGCCGCGTTTGGTCTCCGGCCAGACCACCGTCTCGCCTCTGAGCTCGCGAATGAACCGCTCGCCCGTCACATTGCCCCAAAGCGCGCGGGCCCGTTTGGGCGCGATGCCATAGAGCGTCGTCACGTCCGAAATGCCCGCCGCCTCCAGCCGCGCTTTCATCCGCCAGGACACGCCCGGCAGGTCGTCCAGCGCCAGATGCGCAATCCGGTCCGGCAAAACTTCGGGCACCAACCAATTGAGCCCCATGGGTTTTTCCAGCTCGGCGGCGATTTTCGCCAAAAGCCGCGTGGGCGCCAGCCCCACCGAACAGCGCAGCGCCGGATTGACCGCCAGCACCGCCTGTTGCAATGCCCGTCCGATCTGAAGCGCGCGCGGCAGTTCCTGTTCCGAACCAGTCAAGAGACAGGAACATTCGTCGATCGACCAGACCCGATGCACGGGAATAACCGTCTCGACCGCCTGTAAAATCGCATGGTGATAATCGACGCAGACGTCGTGTTTCACAGGGCGAAAGACGATCCCCGGACAGAGCCTCCGGGCCTCGTCCTGTCGCGTGCCCATCCGCACGCCGCGCCGTTTTGCCTCGGCACTCGCCGCGATACAGGCCGCGTTCGGCGCATCCGTCGTCAGAACGCCGACGGGCCGCCCCATCAGCGCAGGCTCTTCGGCCTGCGCCACGGAGGCGTAGTAGCTGTTCATATCGAAGAAAAGCGTCGAAACGCGCAGGTGCGAAAGCTGGGACATGACCGGGCAGACAAAGGGGCAGACGGGACTGGAAAGACGCAGTCAAGTTAGAACAAAATGAGAACATTTGTCCAGCCTCCGTCTCTTTCCCCCTCACATATGCCCGCCCGGTCCTCATGGGTTATTCGAACTCCATGATCACTTCATCGACGGCAAGACTGTCACCGGGGCCTGCATTGAGCTTGGAGACCACACCTTTGCGCTCGGCGCGCAGGATGTTTTCCATCTTCATCGCTTCGACGGTGCAGAGCGCTTGACCTTCCTGAACCTCGTCACCAACTTCCACGTTCACCTTCACGATCAGACCCGGCATCGGGCACAGCAAAAGTTTCGAGGTGTCCGGCGGCAGTTTCTCGATCATGAATTTCGACAGTTCTGCGGCCCGCGGGCTACGGACGTAGACCTTGAGATCGGCGCCCCGATTGCGGATGCGGAACCCGCCGGGGATTTTACCGACCTTCAGCGTCAAAGTGCCGTGTTCCATGTCGATCAGCGCCAGAGTGTCGCCTGGCACCCAAGTGCTTTCGCAACGATGTTTCTTATCGTTGATCAACACGGTGGAGCCGTTTTTGTCGGCTTCGATGGTCAGCGGGAAATCTTGATCGCCGATCTGCACGACCCAGTCCTTGCCCACCATGCGTTCATGGTTGTCCATCCGACCCGAAATGCGCGTGCGACGGATTTCCGCGACACGGTACATGGCGGCGGCGGCGGCGGCGATCCGTTCGAGCTCTTCATAGGGCAGTTCGACGCCCTCGAAGCCTTCGGGATACTCTTCTTCGATAAAGGCCGTGGTCATATTGCCGGAGATGAACTTCGGGTGATCGTAAACCGCGGAGAGGAACGGCAGGTTATGGCCGATGCCCTCCACCTCGAAGCCGTCCAGAGCGTTGCGCATATGCTCGATGGCCGCCGCACGATCCGGGCCCCAAGTGCAGAGCTTGGCGATCATCGGGTCGTAATACATCGAGATTTCGCCGCCTTCATAGACGCCGGTGTCGTTGCGCACCACTTTGCCTGCGGTGACCTCCTCTGCCGGCGGGCGGTATTTGGTCAGACGCCCGATGGAAGGCAGGAAGTTGCGATAGGGGTCCTCGGCGTAGAGGCGGCTTTCCATCGCCCAGCCGTTGATTTTCACATCGTCCTGGGTGATCGAGAGCGGCTCGCCATTGGCGACGCGGATCATCTGTTCCACAAGGTCCACGCCCGTGATCAGCTCGGTCACCGGGTGTTCCACCTGAAGGCGGGTGTTCATCTCGAGGAAGTAGAAATTGCGGTCGCCATCGACGATGAACTCGACCGTGCCTGCGGAGGTGTAATCCACGGCTTTGGCCAGAGCGACGGCCTGTTCGCCCATGGCTTTGCGGGTGGCTTCGTCAAGGAAAGGCGACGGGGCCTCTTCGATGACTTTCTGGTTGCGGCGCTGGATCGAACATTCGCGCTCGTTGAGGTAAATGCCGTTGCCATGCGCGTCGCAGAGCACCTGAATCTCGATGTGGCGCGGTTGGGTCACGAATTTCTCGATGAAAATCCGGTCGTCGCCGAAGGAGCTTGCGGCTTCGTTCTTGGACGACTGAAATCCTTCGCGGGCCTCTTCGTCGTTCCAGGCGATCCGCATGCCTTTACCACCGCCACCAGCGGAGGCTTTGATCATCACCGGGTAGCCGATTTCGTTGGAGATTTTGACCGCCTCGTCGGCATCCTCGATGAGGCCCATGTAGCCCGGAACCGTCGAGACACCCGCCTCTTGGGCGAGTTTTTTCGAGGTGATCTTGTCGCCCATGGCTTCGATCGCGCCTTTCGGCGGGCCGACAAAGGCGACGCCTTCGGCAGCCAGCGCCTCGGCGAATTTCGAGTTCTCGGACAAAAAGCCATAGCCCGGATGCACGGCCTGCGCGCCGGTTTGCTTGATCGCGTCCATCACCTTGTCGATGACGATGTAGGACTGGTTCGCCGGCGGCGGGCCGATGTGGACGGCTTCATCCGCCATCTGCACATGCAGCGCGTGTTTGTCCGCATCCGAATAAATGGCGACCGTCTTGATCCCCATCTTCTTGGCGGTTTTCATCACCCGGCAAGCGATCTCGCCGCGGTTCGCAATCAGGATCTTGTCGAACATGTCCTGCCCTCTCCCTTTCTTAAATCAGTCCCGACCGGGCGGCTGCCCGCTGTCGGATCGTCAGTTTCAAACACGAAAAAGCTCCCCGGACGGTCACGCCCGAGAAGCTCTCAACACTCCGATCCAAAGGCCGCGACAGACGGCCGTTCAGACGGTTATGATCAGTTACAGATGCCTGCGTCGTCGCAGTAGGTGCCTGCGAGCGCACCGAGAGCCGCGCCGGTGAGCGCGTTGTTGTCGGTCGCATCGGCGACGACGGCGCCAGCGGCGGCACCGGCGAGGGCACGTTCGCCGTCCGTTTGCATGCAGCCCGCGAGGACCGTTGCGGAAACGAGGGAAAGGATAAGAATGGATTTGCGCATTTTTCTGCTCTTGATGTGGTTATGACTGTGCCGATGCTAGCGCAGGTCAACCCCATGGAAAAGAGAATTTCGTCTGCGCACAGGGCATGGGCGAAACCACGCCCAGCCGCTTTCGTCCTGCGTCGCTCGCATCCTTGAAAGAAAGAGTGGCGAGGGCCGTGCGGGGGGAGCACGGACCTCGCCAGAGGGGAAGGGTAACGGTTTTCAGAACAGGCTCCGACGTTGCTGGTCGTCATTGCCGTGAGAAAAGGATGGGATGTAATCTGCTCGCTCACAAGGCCATGCCCGCCCTGCCCGCCGATATGGGCAGCAGTTCGCGCAAATGCCGGTATGCCAAGCGAAAACCCGCGCATCAGTCCCTCATGTCCTCGTCATTGTCGCCGTTCCACATCTCGTCCCAGTCGGGCATCTCTTCGTCCTCACCTTCGGCGAAGATTTCCGGGAAAGAGGCCATGGCGCGGCGCAGGTCGATTTGCAAAAGCGCCTCATAGGACGCCGGATCGAAATCCTCGGGGTCCGCAGGCACCACTTCGCGCCCGAAAAGCCAGGACAGGCGCCCGGCATCGAGATTGCCACGTTCAAAAGCCTCCTCACCGAAATGCTCCCAGAGCGCCTTCATGAATCCGGCATCGGCGCGTTTGTCGGCCGGCTTGCGGTCCTTGTAGCGCTCCAACGCCTTCAGAGGCGTCACGCCTTTCGGGTTGGCGCGTCGAATGACGAATTGATAATCGGAGCCGGGCAAACGCCCCGGAAACCCCTTGTGTTTGAGCATGTAGTCGCGTGCCATCAGCTGTCTCCCTCATCAGGTCTGCGCGCAATCAGGTCGATCTCGACCAATGCGCCCACGGCCAACGCGGTCACGCCCACCGTGGTGCGCGCCGGAAGCCGGTCGAGAGGGAAGTAGCTTTTGTAGGTCTCGTTGAACAGGGCGTAGTCGCGTTCGAACTCGGTCAGGAAACAACGGCACTGCATAATGTGCTCAGCACCGAGGCCCAGCTCACCCAGAATGAGCAAAAGATTGTCCATCACGCGGCGGGTCTGTGCCTCGATCCCCTCGGGCAGAGGCGCGTCGGGGGCATTTGGATCGGTCGGCATCTGGCCGGTCAGAATGACCCAGCCATCGTCCTCGACCGCGTGGGAAAACGGCGCGACGGGGCGAGGACCGCTGGAGAACATGTGAAACTTCGGCGCCATCTCAAAATGCCTCCCATTCACAGAGGCCATCCACCGAGCGGTAGGCCTCAAAGACCTGTGCCACCTCCGGGTCGGTGGAGCCGAATTCGGTGGGCGCTTCGGAGAGCGAAATGACGATCATCGCAGGTTGCGGTGCGCTGAGGCGCGGCAAGGCGTAGCCGACGCAAAGCGCCGAAAGATCGGCCTCAAGCTCCTCATAAGACAAGTCTTTTAAATAGCGCGGCAGGTCTGGCGCGAGAAATCGAAACCGTGCGGTCAGGCCCATGGCGGATTGATCCATCACGGTTTCGAAAAATTCCACCGGCTGACCAGAAGGCACGGTCAGTTCTCCGGCTTCAATGGGCGTTAGCTCGGCCAAGGCGGCAAAACCCACGACAGAGGCCAAAGCCGCAGATGCGATGCGTCTTGCAATCATGTCATGGCCTCCTCTGTCTTCGTGTCTCTCACGGGATTTCTTTGAGCAAACCGGACCCAACGGGCGCGTTTGTCGGGATCATCCAGCACCGCCTGAATGCGGGCTTCGCTCTCTTGTTTCGGGAACCGCCCCGCGATCATGCCGCCTGCGGTGATCTCAAGATCCGCGCCCTGCACCGCCACCCGCACCACGGGCGCCAGCCCGCGCAGGGATTGCAGCGCCCGCCACATGTCCTGACGCACCTGATGCGCCACCCGGGATTTGCGCAAACCCGCCCCACCTTCGATCACGGTCGAGGCCGCAAAATCGAAATGCGCGGGGATGCGGCGCGCCACGATGAGCGCGCCGTCCACCTCGGACATATGCCAACGAGTTCTGCTCACAACATCCGCCTCAGAGCGGAATGTTGTCGTGCTTCTTCCACGGGTTCTCGAGCTTTTTATTGCGCAAGCTCGCGAAGGCCCGGGCCACACGTTTGCGGGTCGAGCGCGGCTGGATCACCTCGTCGATAAAGCCGCGTTCCGCCGCCACGAAGGGGTTCGCAAACCGGTCTTCGTAGTTTTGCGTGTGGGCCGCGATTTTGTCGGCATCACCCAGATCGGCACGGTGGATGATTTCGGTCGCCCCTTTCGCGCCCATCACCGCGATCTCGGCGGTCGGCCAGGCGTAGTTGAAATCGCCGCGCAGGTGTTTCGATGCCATCACGTCATAGGCCCCGCCGTAGGCTTTGCGGGTGATCACGGTCACTTTCGGCACGGTGGCTTCGCCGTAAGCAAACAGAAGCTTAGCGCCATGTTTGATCACGCCACCATATTCTTGAGAAGTTCCTGGCAGGAAGCCCGGCACGTCAACCAGCGTCAGCACCGGAATTTCGAACGCATCGCAAAAGCGCACGAACCGCGCGGCTTTCTTCGAGCTGTCGATGTCGAGACAGCCCGCGAGCACCATTGGCTGGTTCGCCACCACGCCGACCGTCTGGCCTTCGAGGCGGATGAAGCCGGTGATGATGTTCTTGGCGTGGTCTTCCTGAATCTCGTAGAAATCGCCCTCGTCCGCGATCTTGTGGATCACTTCCTTCATGTCATAGGGCGTGTTCGCGTTGTCCGGGATGATCGTGTCGAGGGAGGTTTCGATCCGGTTTGGTTCGTCAAAGAACGGGCGCACCGGCGCTTTTTCGCGGTTGTTGAGCGGCAGGAAATCGACGAGGCGGCGCACTTCGGAAAGCGCTTCGACGTCATTCTCAAACGCACCGTCGGCGACGGAGGATTTCTTGGTGTGCGTCGATGCCCCGCCCAGTTCCTCAGCGGTCACCACCTCGTTCGTCACGGTTTTCACCACGTCGGGGCCGGTCACGAACATATAAGAGGTGTCTTTCACCATGAAGATGAAGTCGGTCATCGCGGGCGAATAGACCGCCCCACCGGCACAGGGCCCCATGATGACGGAGATCTGCGGCACGACGCCGGAGGCCATGATGTTGCGCTGGAACACTTCGGCATAGCCGGCAAGCGAAGCGACGCCTTCCTGAATCCGGGCACCACCCGAGTCGTTCAGACCGATGACAGGCGCGCCGTTCTGCACCGCCATATCCATGATCTTGACGATTTTCTCGGCGTGGGTTTCCGACAAAGACCCGCCGAAGACCGTGAAATCCTGCGAAAAGACATAGACCATTCGCCCGTTGATCGTGCCCCAGCCGGTGATCACACCGTCGCCGTAGGGCTTGCTGGCTTCCATGCCGAAATCGGTGCAGCGGTGGGTTTTGAACATGTCGAACTCTTCGAAGCTGTCTTCGTCGAGCAACAATTCGATGCGTTCGCGCGCGGTCAGCTTGCCCTTGGCGTGCTGGCTGTCGATGCGACGCTGCCCCCCTCCCAGGCGGGCGTCATCGCGGCGATCGTGAAGTTCTTTGATGATGTCTTTCACGGATAGGCCTCCTCGTCATTTCCATCGCACCATAGGCGCAAGCAATAATATTTCATAGCGGAGTCTGGCAGATTTGCAAAAGATGCAAAGCATATCAGCTGAAAATCGCAAAAATGCAAATTTTCGCCCCGCGAAACGCCCTTCGTCGAACGGCACATCCATAGGTTTGTGCGCAACATCTCCCGCAACCTGTGCAAAAACCAAGCCGCGCTGCGCCAGAATCTCCGTAGACAGAAAATCAGACCCACCTATGGTGAGGCAATGGCTCAAAAACCGATCTCACGTTTTCTCGACAGGCGCACCCCGCCGCATATTTTCACGCTCGTCCTCATGGCTGGCACCGCCGCCATGACCATGAACGTCTTCCTGCCCGCTCTGCCGGAAATGACCGAATATTTCGGCACAGAGTATAGCGTGATGCAGCTCTCCATCGCGATTTTCCTTGCGGTGAACGCAGCCCTGCAACTTGTGGTCGGGCCGCTTTCCGACCGCTTCGGGCGGCGCCCGGTTTTGATCGGCGGCATCGTGATTTTCCTCTTGGCCACGCTGGGCGCAATCTACGCCCCTTCGGCGCAGATCTTTCTCCTGATGCGCGCCGTTCAGGCCGGGATCGTCACCAGCATGGTCTTGTCCCGCGCCATCGTGCGCGACATCGTGCCGGGCGAAGAGGCCGCACAGATGATCGCCTATGTCACCATGGGCATGTCGCTTGTGCCGATGGTGGCGCCGACCGTGGGCGGCTATCTGACCAAGCTCTTCGGCTGGCAGAGCAGCTTTTGGCTTTTGTTTGCCGTTGGCCTTGTTTTATTGGTAATTGTCATCTTCGACTCGGGCGAAACCGCACCCAAAAGCGGCGGCTCGGTCCGCGACACATTGCGCGGCTTTCCCGAGTTGCTGCGCTCGCAACGCTTTCTCGGCTACGCCATCTCCGCCGCCACCGCCTCCGGTGCCTATTTCGCCTTTCTTGGCGGCGCGCCTTTTCTGGGCTCCAACATCTTCGGCCTGACCGAAGACCGCCTTGGCCTCTACATGGCCGCCCCCGCGGTGGGGTATTTCTTCGGCAATTTTCTGGCGGGCAAATTCTCCGCCCGCTTCGGCATGAACACCATGATCCTGATCGGCGCGAGCATTTGTTCGATGGGCGTCCTCGCCTCGCTCGTCTTGTTCCTGATCGAGCGCGCCAGTGCCGAAAACTTCTTTGCGCTGATCACGCTTTTGGGGCTGGGCAACGGCATGCAACTGCCGAATTCCATCGCCGGATCGCTCTCCGTGCGACCTCACTTGGCGGGCACTGCAGCGGGCCTCGGCGGCGCGATGTTCATCGGCGGCGGCGCCATCCTGTCGGCTTTTGCGGGCACGGTTTTGACCGAAGACGGCGGCGCCACCCCCCTTTTGCTCATCATGTTCTGCGCGTCTTTCTCTTCCATTCTAGCCGCATTGTGGGTCATTCGCCGCGAACGCAGCTTCCTGGACAGCTAGGCGCACCCTCACGATCAGCCCAACCAAACCGCGACGTTTATCCCCTTGCCAGACGGGGTTTGCAGTGGCAAATCTTGTTTTGCAAAAGGCGTCACGCCCCTCTTGAGGGGCAAAAGTGAGGAAAAATGGCCCAGCAGAAACTCTATGCCGGCGCAAAATTGCGCGAGACCCGCACGCGGCTCGGCCTCACGCAACGTGCTTTTGCCGAAAAGCTTGGCGTCTCCCTGCCCTATCTCAACCAGATGGAGAACAACAACCGCCCGGTCTCGACCGGCGTGGTGCTCGCCTTGGCGCAGGAATTTGGCTTTGACGTCACCGAACTGTCCTCCGGTGACGCGGAACGTATGGTCACAGATATGCGCGAGGCGCTGGCCGATCCGGTCTTTGCCGATGGCGCGCCGCCTCTGGCCGATCTGCGGCTTGCGGCCTCGAACGCACCTGCGCTGGCCCGCGCCTTTCTTGAGTTGCACCGCGCCTATCGCCAGACCACTGAGCGCCTCGCCTCGATGGACGAAGCTCTGGATCGCGAGGACAGCCCGGCGCGCGCGAGCCCCTGGGAAGAGGTCCGCGACTTCTTTCATTATTGCGACAACTACCTCGACGCCGTCGACCGCGCCGCCGAAAATTTTGCCCGCCCGCATGGCGAGGCCCGCGACGTGGTGCGCGCGGCGATCGAGACGCTGGAGCAAAAGGGCATCACACTGCGCAGCGGTACGAAGGAGCTGCGCCGTTATGATGAGCGCGCGGGCGAACTGACGATTTCCTCGCGCGCCTCCACCGCGACGCGGCGGTTCCAGATTCTTCACCAACTGGCCTTGGTCACACAGGGCAAATTGCTCGACGCGACGCTTGATTTGGCACGGTTCCAAAGCGAAGAAGCTCGCCAGATCGCCCGCATCGGTCTCGCCAATTACTTCGCGGGGGCCGCGCTTTTGCCCTATGGCGCGTTTTTGGAAGCAGCGCAGGAGACCCGGCATGACCTTGAGATGTTGGCCGAAAGGTTTGGCGCCTCAGTCGAGCAGGTCGCACATCGGCTTTCGACCCTGCAACGCCCGGGCGCCAAGGGGATTCCGTTTTACTTCGTCCGCGTCGATCAGGCGGGCACGATCACCAAACGCCACTCTGCGACAAGGCTGCAATTTGCCCGCTATGGTGGCGCTTGCCCGCTGTGGAATGTGCACCAAGCCTTTGAACGGCCCGGACATTTCCTGCGCCAACTGGCGGAGACGCCGGACGGGGTGCGCTATCTCTCGATTGCGCGCGATGTCTCAAAACCCGGCGGCGCCTTTCACGCGCCGGTGCGGCGGTATGCGATTGGGCTGGGCTGCGAGGTCACCCATGCCTCAGAGCTGGTCTACGCCGACGATCTCGACGTCTCGAAACCGGCGGCCTTTGAGCCCATCGGGATTTCCTGTCGCATTTGCGAGCGCCGGGACTGTCACCAACGCTCGATCCCGCCTCTGGAGCGGCGGTTGAGCATCGACCCGAACGACCGCGGCACGCTGCCCTATCGGATCGACTAGGGTCAGCGTTTGCTGGTCAGGTAAATGCCCCCGAGGATCAGCACGGAGGCGAGGACAAACCGCAGCCCCAGCGCCTCACCGAGGAAGAGCACCCCGCCCAAGGCGGTGATCAAGGGCACGGAGAGCTGTGCGCTGGCGGCCAGAGGGGCGCTGATCCTCGGCAGGACGCGATACCAGAGCATGTAGCCGAGTGCGGAGGCGACGCCGCCCGACAGCAGCGCCATGAGCCAGCCGAAGCCGGTGAGTTGTGGCGGGCTGAGGAGGAAGATGAGGAGCACGAGCGGCAGGGTGCCGATGAAGTTGCGGATGGTGCGCCCGGTGGGCTCTCCGGCGCCTTGGCCCAGCAGGCTGTAGACGCCCCAGGCCACACCGGAAAGCGCCATGAGCAAAGCGGCCTCCAAGGGCGGCGCTTGCAGACCGGGGAGCAGCAGCCAGACCAAACCGGACAGCGCCAAGACGACCCCCGCCCCGCCCAAGGCCCCGATGCGCACCCCGCGCGCACGGGCGACGGCCAGCATGGTGACCTGCACCACGGCGAAAAGGATCAGCGCGCCGCTGGCGGCGGACATGGCGCGGTAAGAGAGCGAAAAGGCGGCGGCGTAGACGAAGAGGGCCGCAATGGCAGGCGTATCTTGGCGCCTTGGCAACACCGTATCACCCCGGAGCGTGCCGATGAGAAACAGCACCAGCGCCCCGGAGGCAAGACGCACGCCCGCGAAAGACAGCGCCCCATTGGCCGGATCGGTGAGCGCCGCGCGGGTCAAAAGCGAATTGGCAGCGAAGGCCACGAGGGTCAGCGCCAAAAGGCCGAAAACGCGCAAGAACTGCGCGCTGCCGTTTGAGTTTGCCGACATATCTCCCCCCCCCGAATGACCGTCAAAACCATACTGTCGTTTTGGGGCAAAGGCACAAGACGGCAAAGACAACATTCCGGTGAGGGCATGGTGATCTTTGACGCGCAAGACTGATCTTTTGTGGAAAAGTGGCGCGGTTGACGGGGCTCGAACCCGCGACCTCCGGCGTGACAGGCCGGCACTCTAACCAGCTGAGCTACAACCGCGCATTTACCTTTTCAGGCAGTGCCTTTTCAGGCGTGCCCCGAAGGGCTATATTCTGGCAGCGATGGCGCGGTTGACGGGGCTCGAACCCGCGACCTCCGGCGTGACAGGCCGGCACTCTAACCAACTGAGCTACAACCGCCCGCTGCCCGATCAGGACCGTGTCCTGAACGTGAGGGGCGTTCTATGGCCGGGGCGCGCCCTCGTCAAGCACGGAATCGCGAAAAAGTGTCGGGGCGGGAGAAAAAACTTTGATCGGGATTTTCGGGCGGTTTCATTTGCGGGAAAACCTGCGCAAACCACCTGTGAGGACCACCTTGTGAGGAAGGCGCGACCGACGTGAAGCTTATCGAAATTTTGCAACAAGAGGCGCAATGAGAGGCAAAGTCATTCGTCCTCTGGGCAAAAGACAGATTGCGATTGCTGGCCTATATCTTGTTAAACTGCAGTCACTCCTGCGGTGAGGATGCCGCAGCGCAGGGAGAGGGATCATGAAGAGAGTTGATGGCCCGGATCGAAACAGAGACAGAAAGCGGCCATTTGCGACATGTATAACATCGCGCCACACTGACCCATGAGAGTCTCCGTGCCCCGACACCTTCCGAAGCGAACCGCCATCTCCCTCTTAGCCCTCGCGCTGGGCTTCGGGCTTGGCCTTATGCTGATGGGATTGTCCCCGGTTCTGGCCGGGGTCTGTCCCGGCTGTTTCGGGTTCAAAAAGATCGCGCCACAGGTCTATTCGGAACTTCGCGGCCCCACCACGTCGCAAGAGATGCTGCGTCGTCTGGCTCTGGCCGAAGATCGTGTCGCGGCCGTGTTCGGGCCACAGGACCGGCCAAGGGTTCTGATCTGCTACACCCAGACCTGCAACAAGGTCATGGGCGGAATGACGGCGCGGGCGATGACCTACGGAAGCCATCTGTTCTACCTGACACCGCGCGGCCATGACACGGAGATTCTCATCCATGAGTTGACCCATGTGGCGCTGCACCGCCGAATCGGCTTGCGGGCCCAGAGACGGTTTCCGGCCTGGGTCGATGAGGGCATCGCCACCTATGTGTCACGCGATCCGCGGTTTGATTTGAACCCGGAGACCTGTGATCCAGGCCACGGGGAGTTGCCTCTGAAAGCTCAGGATTGGCGGCACTCCGCCGCCGCCCGCGACGCCAGCGCCTATGCGCAGGCGGGCTGCCGTGTGGCGCAATGGGCAAAATCGCATCCGGTGAGCGGGTTGGACGGCTTGATTGCGCAGCATTTGGAGTGAGCTCAGAGGCGCAGGCCCAACTCAGGCCTAACTCTGCCCCCGCTCAGGGTACAATCAGGGCGCAATAAAATGCACACCCTCCATCTCCTCGATCCTTTCAAGATCTGCCTCATAGGCCTCGGTCAGCCGCGCGACCAAAGCGGCGTCCCACCCCGGAAGCTCGATTTCTTCTTCAAGCGCGTCTTCGTCGACATATTTGTCCAAAAACGCCTGAAGGATGCGGCGGCGCTGTTCCTCGGTCTGGGGGCGATGGGTGTGCAGATAGGTGCGCAGGCGTTTCATGCCCTCGCGTTTCATGATCGTCGCCAGAATATCGAGCCCCCCGGACATCGGCACCATCGGCCCGACCCCGGTCATGTCGCGCATCACCTGCGACCAGGTCAGTGGCGTATCCTCATAGGCAAAGCAGGTGAGCTTGGCGTCGGGGCACACGGTGCGGATACGGCTCAAAAGCTCGGACCAGCGCATCGCCTCAAGGTCGATGCCCGAGAGGAACCCCTCAAAGGACACATTCGGCCCGCAAAAGGAAAACGCTTCCGGTATAAATGTCGCCGGGTTGCGGATGCCGATGAAAAGCTCCATCTCATGATCGGCAAAGACATTGCGCAGCCACGGCAACTTGAAATTCGCCTTGTGGTAGAATTGCCCCTTCTCGAAAATGAACGAATGCATGCAAATCACATCTTCGTAGCTCAGCACCATGCGCGCGCAATCGTCGATGTCGAGCATATGATCGAGCAGCATTTCCTGCGTTTCAGGCGTGGCGCGCTCGCTTTTCACCTTTTTCATGATCTGCGGCAGCATATCACGGTAATAAGACAGCGGCGGCACGGCCACGCCCTGTTCCGCCAGCACGGCCTTGTTTTTCAAAAGACCGCGCATGAGCTGCGTACCATTGGTGCAATGGGCGCCGATATGCATTGAGATGATCATGAGTGTCGGGTCTTCCTGTGTCCTGATGACGGCTTGGCAGCGGTCAGGCAGCAGCCTGCCTGTCTCTTATGCGCTCCTTATGCCCCCCCCCCTTATGCCCCTGTGAGACAAGAAGGTTAAGGGGATTTTACCATAGGTGCTTTTGCGCGTGGGGCAAGCTTGCTTTGATCCCTAAGCTTGCTTTGATCCCTTGCATTGATCCTTTGGAACGCGCGGTTTCTCTTCACCTCGCCTGCAAAAGCCTCTATGTCGAAAGAATGACCGACCAAATCGCTCAGACACCGGCCTGCGAGGCCTCAAACGCCGCGCGCCGTCACGGCGGCTTGGCCCGCGTATCACGCCTGTCGCCTTGGTCGGCAGGCGCGTTTGTGATCGCGGGGCTCGTCTTGATGCCGCTGATCGCCGTCGTCTGGATCGCCTTTCACCCCAGCGAAAACATCTGGCCGCATCTCATGGCCACCACCTTGCCGCGCTATATGAAGACGACGGCATTTCTGGCCTTTGGCGTCGCGGGGCTAGCCGCCTGTGTTGGCACCGGATCGGCCTGGCTCGTGACCATGTATCGCTTTCCATTGTCGAAAACACTGGAATGGCTGTTGCTCTTGCCCTTGGCGATCCCGGCCTATGTCGGCGCCTATGCCTTGGTCGATTTTCTCGAATATGCGGGGCCCGTGCAGAGCGGCTTGCGGCAGATTTTCGGCTGGCAAAGCGCGCGGGACTATTGGGTCCCCGAAATCCGTTCCCTCGGCTCCGCCATCGTCGTTCTGGCCGCCGCGCTCACGCCCTATGTCTTTCTTTTGACCCGCGCCGCCTTTCGCGAACAATCCGGCTCCGTCTATGAGACCGCCCGCGCGCTGGGGGCTGGACCTTTCGAACGGTTCTGGCGTGTCGGCCTGCCCTTGGCGCGCCCTGCGATTGCCGCGGGCACGGCGATTGTGATGATGGAAACCGTTTCGGATTACGGCACCGTCTCCTATTTTGCCGTGCAAACCCTCACCACCGGCATTTTCTCCACCTGGCTCGAAGGCGGCAATGCTGGCGGCGCGGCCCAGATCGCCTCCGTCGTTCTCGTCGTGGTGCTGCTGTTGGTGGCTTTTGAAAAAGCCTCTCGTGGCCGTGCAAGATTTCACCAAAGTGCGCGTCAAATTCGCCCTATCGAGCCCATTCGTCTCACCGGCTGGCAGGCGCTTTTGGCGCTGGCGCTCTGTGCCGTGCCCTTCCTCGTGGGCTTTGCTTTGCCGGTCTCCGTGATCTCGTACCACGCCCTGGGAGAGCCGGAGCAATGGGCCGTTCCAGGCCTGTTGTCCGCGCTGAAAAACACCCTGACCGTGGCCGGAACCGCGGCGATTGTCACAGTTCTGGCCGCCCTCTTCATGGTCTACGGCGTGCGACTGACGGGCCGCAAGCTGCCGCGTCTGATCCTGCCATTCACCACCTTGGGCTATGCCGCGCCGGGGGCCGTTCTGGGCCTCGGCATCCTGTTTCCTCTGGCTGCCCTCGACCATAGTCTGGCCGATGCTATCGCGGCACTGACCGGCACCGATCCCGGCCTTTTGCTCACCGGCACGGCCTTCGCGATCATTCTGGCCTATGTGGTGCGGTTCTTCGCCATCGCCCAAGGCGCCACCGATGCCGCTTTGGGCCGCGTCTCGCCGTCGCTGCCGATGGCGGCACGCTCCTTGGGTCAAGGCCTGGGCGGTACGCTGCGTCGCGTCTACGTCCCCTTGATCCGCGGCTCCGTCGGCACAGCACTTTTGCTGGTCTTTGTAGACTGCGTGAAAGAACTACCCGCGACGCTTCTCCTGCGCCCCTTCAACTACAACACGCTGGCGACACGGGTCTATGACAAGGCCTCGCTCGAACAGCTCGAACAAGCCTCCCCCGCTGCCCTCCTGGTGATCGGCGTCGGTCTCGTGGCCGTCGTGCTCATGGCCCGCTCCGAGAACGCGGCAGATCTGAGTTAAGCCGCCTCCTCCCGATCGGCGTCGGCTTGCGCTGATTTGAAACTCTACGCCAAAACCTCTTGCACGCGCTTTTCTCTCCGCGTAAATGACCTTCGAGTGCCCCTATAGCTCAGCTGGTAGAGCAACTGATTTGTAATCAGTAGGTCCGCGGTTCGAGTCCGTGTGGGGGCACCATTTCACATTTTGCTGTGAAATTCTCAAAAAACTCACATCTGTCCCACAGGTGCTGACGACAGACACATCAACGGGTTTTATAATCCGCGACGACGCCACTCAGCACTGGGCTGGAAAAGCCCGGTCGCCTTCGAGCGGAAGGTGGCTTAAACGAGCACTTGGAGCGGCACAAAAACGGGACAGGTCCAACTTCCCCTTTCTGGCTGTCCTTCATTCATACCGCTTGCCTCCGTGAAAACTCTACCGACATGCGCCGCGAGACAGAGTTTTGAATTTGCAAGAGGGTTAAAAGCATTTTTCTTGCGACAAAATGCGCCAAAATATTGCTCTCGACTTCGTGAAGCTCTAATACAAATGGTAATTCCGCGATATGACTCCCGAAAAAGGGGGCGGCGGAAAGACGCATAAAGACCGCAAAAACGCAGCAAACGCGCGCATAAACTGTACGCATGACCACGCACAAGTCGGGAGGACCGCATGGCAGACGCAGCCGTTCACGGGCATGAACATGAGGACAACAGGGGGTTCTTTACCCGTTGGTTCCTGTCCACCAACCATAAAGACATCGGGATTTTGTATCTCTTCACGGCGGCTGTCGTGGGATTCATCTCGGTCTGTTTCACCGTCTACATGCGCCTCGAGCTCATGGAGCCCGGCGTTCAGTTCATGTGTCTCAACGAAGCCGGCGAATCCGCCGCGCGTCTGATGTCGGGCTTTGGCGCCGAAAACTGTGACCCGAACGGGCATCTTTGGAACGTGATGATCACCTATCACGGCGTCTTGATGATGTTCTTCGTGGTGATCCCGGCGCTGTTCGGCGGTTTCGGCAACTATTTCATGCCGCTGCAAATCGGTGCGCCGGATATGGCGTTTCCGCGTCTGAACAACCTGTCCTACTGGCTCTATGTCTGTGGTGTGGCTCTGGGCATCGCCTCGCTTCTGGCGCCGGGTGGCAACAACCAGGCCGGGTCCGGCGTGGGTTGGGTGCTGTATCCGCCGCTGTCGACCGCCGAGGGCGGCTATTCCATGGATCTGGCGATCTTTGCGGTGCACGTTTCTGGCGCCTCGTCCATCCTTGGCGCAATCAACATGATCACCACGATGCTCAATATGCGTGCACCGGGCATGACCATGTTCAAAGTGCCGCTCTTTGCCTGGTCGATCTTTGTCACCTCCTGGCTGATCCTTTTGTCCCTGCCGGTTCTGGCGGGCGCGATCACCATGCTTTTGACCGACCGCAACTTTGGCACGTCGTTCTTCCAGCCGGCTGGCGGCGGTGACCCGATTCTCTATCAACACATCCTGTGGTTCTTCGGCCACCCGGAGGTGTACATCGTGATCCTGCCGGGCTTTGGCCTTGTCTCGCACATCATCGCCACCTTCTCGCGCAAGCCGGTCTTCGGCTACCTGCCGATGGTCTGGGCGCTGATCGCGATCGGGGTTCTGGGCTTTGTCGTCTGGGCGCACCACATGTACACCGTGGGTCTGACCCTGACACAGCAAAGCTACTTCATGATGGCCACCATGGTGATCGCCGTGCCGACCGGGGTGAAAATTTTCTCCTGGATCGCCACCATGTGGGGCGGCTCCATTGAGTTCAAGACGCCGATGCTCTTCGCGTTCGGCTTCCTGATCCTCTTCACCATTGGGGGCGTGACCGGCGTCGTGCTGTCACAGGCCGGTGTGGACCGCGCCTATCACGACACCTATTACGTCGTCGCGCACTTCCACTACACCATGTCGATGGGCGCGGCCTTTACCATCTTTGCCGGGATCTATTTCTACATCGGCAAGATGTCGGGCCGTCAGTACCCGGAATGGGCGGGCAAACTGCATTTCTGGCTGTTCTTCATCGGTGTGAACCTGACCTTCTTCCCGCAGCACTTTCTGGGCAATCAGGGCATGCCGCGCCGCTACATAGACTACCCGGAGGCCTTTGCCTACTGGAACAAAATCTCGTCCATGGGCGCGCTTCTGTCCTTTGCCTCCTTCATCCTGTTCATCGGCATCGTGTTCTACACGCTCTTCGCGGGTCGTCGCGTGACCGAGAACAACTACTGGAACGAATATGCCGACACGCTGGAGTGGACCCTGCCCTCCCCGCCGCCGGAGCACACGTTTGAAACGCTGCCGAAGCGCGAAGACTGGGATCACCAGCATTCGCACTAACACAGGGCAGACAATAATCCTAAAAGGCCTCGCAGAAATGCGGGGCCTTTTTCATAGCCCCACCGAAGTCTCCGCCTATTAACCCTTTAAGACATTGGGCACCCTTTGCCCTCAACCCGTCACGGTTTGCACCGATTCCCTCAGTAGCTTTGGTCTCAAGCGATCAGGAGCAATCGAATGTTGGCCTTTTTCTTCAAGTCACGAGATACCGGGGAGCGTCCCATGGCGACCCATGTGTCAGACCACTGGCACCCGCCGCAATTCTCGAAAATCTATGACCCGCGTGACGGCAAAACCCGTGTCGCCATGTTGATCACCTCGCCTGAGCCGCTGTTCAACCCGGACGCTTTGGAGGCCAGCGCACAAATCAATGCGCTCTCCGCCGAGCTCGACCGGCTCGCGCATTGCAAATGGACCAACCAAGAGGCCGCCAGCGCCGCCGCGCTCTTTCCCGCGCATCCTTCGACGGGTTTCGTGGCCATTCTTGAACACGGCAGCAATGGCGCCTACGCGACACAGGCCCAACAGATCAAAGCCTATTACGCCTTTGACGGCGACCACATCGGCGCCTTCGAGCCGCGTGGCATGGTCATGCATGAGGACGATTGCGATTGCTGCCTGACGCTGTGACGTCAGTCAAGCGGCAGGAACACATAGTCCAACACGGCCCTGCGCCCCGCCCGCTCTGCGGTTTTACGTGAGGCGAAATTGAGCCCATCAATCGTTCCGATCAGCAGACGCTCCGGGTTCGTGCCCGGCAGATGCGCCAAAGCAATCTGGGCCGAGGCCGCATAACCATGACCGGAGTGGGCTGCGGCAACGACCTCTTCCATGATCTCGTCGCCCTCGATCCAGTCGATCTGTCCCGGCGCGGCCGCGATTGCCCCCACAGTACAACGCGCGAAAGTGATCGCATGAAGGCGCCCTTCCCGCCACAACTCGCGCAACTCTTCCTCCGTGCTGGGCGAGACGTTGCGGCGCAGGTCCGGCTCCGTCTGCGCCATGTGATCGAAACGCTCTTGCACCACACGCAGAGCCTCATCGGAATGGGCAAAGGGTCGCAAAGAGACAGGCGCGAGCTCTGAATGCAGATCTTTGTAACACGCGGCATAGAGGGTCATATCGACATGCGCCTGAGAGCTGGGCAACCCCGTCCCCGACTTTTGCCGCAAGCGCAGGGCACAGGGTGCAAAGACGCGCCATTCGGCGGCAACCACGGCGGACAATGCGGCCATATCCTCGAAATCATGGGCGATGATCTCGACATAGGGCCGCGCGAGGTCCCGCGCGTAAAACCGGATGCCGCCGATCAGGCTCCCTGCCCCAGTTCGCAAATACCGATGCGCAAAGTCGAGCGAGGCCACGCCGGGCAGCGCGATATGATCGGAAAACAGGCGCGCGAACTCAGGATTGTCGATCCGGTCCACCTGTTCCGCGAACCATGCGGACACACGGGAGCGCCCAGATTCGCCGCAAAGGCAGTCCGCAAGATCAAGGTCATAGGAGAGCGAGGGCCAATCAGCGACATCTGTCTTCATGCCGTCGGGATAAACGCCCACTCCGGCCCTGTCACGCGGTTCCGAGACATGGCTTTCCCTGTGGCGGCGAAGCGCCTAGAGTGACAAGAAACGCACAATTGCCATCCCATGCCCTATCGCTGGACACCCGATCAGATCACGCCCCTGCCCCGACCTCCTGAGGAGGGCGCGCCGGTGTTGCGCCTTGATCTCTGGCCGCACCGCTCGCTTAAGGGCAAAGGCTTTTCCGCCACGATATGGATCATGTTCTGTGGCGGGTTGATCCCCGTGGTGCCCTTTATCGGCACCATCGCTTTTTGGATTTTGTTGATCTTCATGATGACGGCCCTGGCGGCGCTTTGGGTGGCGCTGAGGCACTCGGACCGGGACCGGTTACGCGAGGAGCTGCTGATCTGGCCCGATCGGGTGGAACTGACCCATTGGCCCGCTAAGGGCGGAGCTTTGACCTGGCAGGCCAACCCCTATTGGCTGCGCCTGACGTTGCATCCCGAGAAAGGCAAGGTGGAGCAGTATCTGACGCTGAAAGGTGGCGGACCGGCAGAGACGCGCGAGGTCGAGCTTGGCGCCTTCCTCAGCCCGGAAGAGCGCCAAAGCCTCTATCGCGACCTCATGACCGCGCTGGCGGAATTGAAACGGCCAAGCTGAAACGCGCCATATGAGCCGAGATCACTCCGCCTCGACGAGGATACAGCCTGTTTCGGCCTTCAGCTCCTCGACGAAAACATCCGCCTGTTTCTGGCTCGCGCGCGTGACCCGATAGGCGTCGCGATAGCTGAAATCGTCGTCGTTCATCATCTGTTCAACGAGGCTTTCGGCGCTGGCTTCGAGATGGGTATCCGTCATCTGACGCGCTTTTGCGAGCTGGGCCTTGGTCGACGCCTCATTCGATTGCGGGGCACAGAGAAAGGCATATTCGCTCTCTCCGTCCTGTGACGTCACCTCATGGCGGAGATAGTCCGGGTGCACCGATTGGGTGACGCTTGCCGGATCACATGCCGCCAAAACACCCATGGCCACCGCGCCGCACAACATATTCATTTTCATAGTAAAACTCTTCACTTGATACGGGTCGCGGGGGGTATACGGCATTCTGCGCGAAAGGAAACTCCAAAACACCGAGGCATGAAAAAAGGCCGCCCGAAAGCGACCTCTCATGATGTGTACGCTTTGGTCGTTTCAGCAGCCGAGCTGCGCCTTGACCATAGGCCCGGCGGCGCCGAAATCCATCTGGCCGGTGTATTTGGCTTTCAGAGCGCCCATCACCTTGCCCATGTCGCGGATGCTGTCCGCGCCGGTCTCAGCGATGGCGTCTTCGACAGCCTTGGTGACCTCGTCAGAGTTGAGCTGACGCGGCAGGAATTCCTCGATGATGGCGATCTCGGCGCGCTCTTTTTCAGCGAGTTCCAAACGCGCGCCCTCTTCAAAGGCTTTCGCGCTTTCCTGACGCTGTTTGACCATCTTGCCGAGGATGCCGAGCACGTCGTCGTCGGAAACAACCACCTCTTCGCCCTCGCCACGGGCCGCAATCTCGCGATCCTTGATGGCGGCGTTGATCAGGCGCAGCGTCGCCAAGCGTTCGCTGTCCTTTTCTTTCATCGCCGTTTTCAGTGCGGCATTCAGCCGGCTTCGCATATCCATATGGGCCTCATCCCCTAAAGCGTTTTGCGAACAACCTGAGTTACAGATTTTCGGAAAACACCGTGCTACGTTTATACCCTACACTGCATTTTGCTTTTTACCTGTGTCAGATAAAACGCCGAACGCTTTATTGACATCGCAAGTGGCCAACATAACGAAACAGGCGACCAAGCTCAAGCACCGTTCACCAACGGCAATATGACCCATAACCAATTGAAATCATTGCACTCTATATTTAAACCCGAAATCGCCCCCCGAGCGCTTGACGCTGCCCGCCCCTTTCCTTAGGTTCCGGCCAATTTTGCCCATATAGGAGAGTCGTGCCATGGCATCTGGTCTACAGTCCGGAAATCCAACCGCGTGTCTGGCTTTGGCCGATGGCACCGTCTTCTACGGGAAAGGCTTCGGTGCCACCGGAGTCACCACCGCAGAGCTGTGTTTCAACACCGCGATGACCGGCTATCAGGAGATCATGACCGATCCCTCCTATGCCGGACAGATCGTGACCTTCACCTTCCCGCACATCGGCAACACCGGCGTCAACGCCGAGGATGACGAAACCAATGACCCGGTCGCCGCCGGCATGGTGGTCAAATGGGATCCGACCGATCCGTCGAACTGGCGGGCGCAGGACGAGCTGGGTCCCTGGCTTGAGAAACGCGGTCGCATCGGCATGGGCGGCGTCGACACCCGGCGCCTGACCCGCGCGATCCGGCAACAAGGCGCACCGCATGTCGCCATCGCGCATGACCCCGAAGGCAAGTTCGACATCGAAGCGCTGGTCAAACAGGCGCGCGAATTCTCCGGTCTTGTGGGGCTGGATTTGGCCAAAGACGTGACCTGTGCGCAATCGTACCAGTGGGACGAGATGCGGTGGGCCTGGCCGGATGGCTACCCGAAACGTGAGGGCAAGGGCTTTAAGGTTGTGGCCGTGGATTTCGGCGCGAAACGCAACATCCTGCGCTGTCTCGCCTCTGCCGGTTGCGACGTGACCGTCCTTCCGGCCACCGCCACCGCCGAAGAGGTTCTGGCCCACAATCCCGATGGTGTGTTCCTGTCGAACGGCCCGGGCGATCCGGCGGCGACCGGGGAATATGCCGTGCCGATGATCAAGGGCGTGCTGGACAAAGACCTGCCGGTCTTCGGCATTTGTCTGGGGCACCAGATGCTGGCCCTCGCTTTGGGCGCCAAGACCATCAAGATGAACCACGGGCACCACGGCGCCAACCACCCGGTGAAGGATCTCGACACCGGCAAGGTGGAAATCACCTCGATGAACCACGGCTTTACCGTGGACGCCCAGAGCCTGCCCCAGGGCGTGAAAGAGACGCATATTTCGCTCTTTGACGGTTCCAACTGTGGCATTGCGGTCGAGGGCAAGCCGGTGTTCTCCGTGCAATACCACCCCGAGGCCTCGCCGGGTCCGATGGACAGCTACTACCTGTTCGAACGCTTTGCGGCGGCCATGGCGGAGCGCGAAACCGCCTGAGCTGTGGCCTCTTGATGATAACGGATCGGAAAAGGCGGGTCACACCCGCCTTTTTCGTGTCCCGCGCGCCGCATTTACCACTTCCACAGTCTCGGTTAACGCGTTGTTAACCAACCATACTCCAAGTTGTCCACAAGCGGCCGGGATAATCCCGACGCGGGGGCGCCGGTATTGAATTGACCAATATGGGCCAGGCATCAGGGGTTACGGGTTGTCCTTTGACAGGCATCAACAGTTTCCGGCATTCAAACGGCACGGCGCAACCGCGGCCCCTCTTATGCTGTCTCCAGCCGACCGTGTGTCCCCACCACCTGCCAGCCAACATGGACCACGCTCCCGAAGCCGCAAGCCGATCGGGCAGATCCTTGTCGAGATGGGCGAGCTGGCCCCTGGCGATCTGGTCCGTGCCGCCGCCATGCGCCAACGCGAAGACGCCCGGATCGGCGACATTCTTTTGGCCCACGGCATGGTCAGTGAGCCTGCGCTCTATACGGCACTTGCCCGCCAGTTCAACGCCGAGATCGCCCGCTTCGATCAAAGCCCGCCCGATGTGCGCCTCATCGACCGCATTGGCGCCGACGAATGCCTTCGCCGCGGGATTTTGCCTTGGCGTCAGGCGGGCGGCACGGTTCTGATCGCCTCCTGTCGCCCGGAACAATTCGAGGATTTGCGTCCGCGTCTGACCGGGATGTTCGGCCCGGTGCGCCTTGCCGTCACCTCGGAAACCGCCCTGCACGAGGCGCTGTTAAAATCCCGCCAACGGCGTCTGGCCTCGCAAGCCGAAACCCGCGTCGCCGCGCATGAGAGCTGCCGCGAGATGGACATTCGCAAGCTGACGCGAATGATCTCTTCTCTGGCGGTTCTGGGCGCACTCGTCGCCCTGATCTCTCCGATCATGGCGGGGATTCTCCTGACATCTTGGGCGGTGATCACATTGGTGATCTCGACCGGACTGAAAATTGCCGCCGCCTTCGCGCAGGCCAAAACAGCGCGCACACGCCAAAGCACATTTTTCAGCAAACGCAGCAAAACACCGCTCCCGACCGTCTCAATCATGTTGCCTCTGTTCAAGGAACGCGAGATTGCCACGCGGCTCATCAAACGCGTCTCGCGACTGAAATATCCGCGAGAGCTTTTGGACGTCTGTCTGGTGGTCGAAGAGGATGACACGATCACCCAGGACGCCATTGCCAACACAGATTTGCCACGCTGGATGCGCCAGATCATCGTGCCCCGCGGCGGCGTCAAAACCAAACCGCGTGCGTTGAATTTCGCCCTCGATTTTTGTCGCGGGTCCATCGTCGGTATTTACGATGCCGAAGATGCCCCGGAGCCGGAACAGCTTCACAAGGTGGCCAGCCATTTCGCCCAAGCCGGACCGGAAGTGGCCTGTTTGCAAGGCATTCTGGATTTCTACAACGCCCGCACCAATTGGCTGTCGCGGTGTTTCACGGTCGAATATGCCTCCTGGTTCCGGGTCATCCTGCCCGGTTACGAAAAAATGGGGCTGCCGGTGCCTTTGGGCGGCACGACATTGTTCTTTCGCCGCGATGTGATCGAGGAACTGGGCGGCTGGGACGCGCACAACGTGACCGAGGACGCCGATCTGGGCATCCGTCTGGCGCGCCACGGCTACCGCACCGAGCTGTTGCACACGGTCACGGAAGAGGAGGCCAATTGTCGTCTCTGGCCCTGGGTCAAACAACGTTCGCGCTGGCTCAAGGGCTACGCGATGACCTACGCTATGCATATGCAAAAGCCAGGCAAGCTCTGGCGCGATCTGGGGCCGTGGCGGTTCTTTGGCGTGCAGGCGCTGTTTCTGGGCGCATTGTCGCAATTCGTGCTGGCGCCGTTTCTGTGGTCGTTCTGGATGTTTCCGCTGGGCCTGCCGCATCCGATGCGCGCCGTGCTGCCGCATGATCTTCTGGTGGTTCTGGGCGGGGTTTTCCTTTTGTCAGAGGCCATCACCGTCGCCACCGGGATGATCGCCACCTCGACCTCGAAACACAAATGGCTCTGGCCCTGGGTCCCGACACTGCATTTCTATTACCCTCTGGCGACACTCGCCGCGCTCAAGGGGCTTTGGGAGATGGTGTCGAAACCCTATTATTGGGACAAGACCGCGCATGGCATCGACGATCTGGCCTTTCACGAGGATATGGAGGCTCAGGAGAGTGCCGCAATGCCTCATCCCGCCCCGCAGGCCGAAGATCAGAAGACACAGTCGCCGCTCCCGCAAATCGCCCCATTGGTCCTGAAGGCCCCAATCAGCCTGCCTGCGAATGAGACCCCCGACAAAGCGCGCGTCCTCTATCCGCCCCGTGATGCGGCCCCGTCACAGCGCTTGCGCCTTGTGGCCGAGGAGGCACGCCCCTTTGTGTTCGACAGCTTGCAAGATCAGGCCAGCGGCTCGATGCCCGTACCGGGGCGGCGGTTGACCTTTGGGCTGGACTTGTCGCGCGGGCCGCAGCCCCCCGCCCTGCGCCGCGCCATCGAAGCCGCAGCCGTGGCCATCGACCCGGACCGTCTGCGCCCAGCCCCCAGTCCCGACACACGTCCTGTGCCGCAGCCGACAGAGGTTCTGGGGGTTCTCAGCCCGCCGACAGCGCCGCCTGCGCACAATGCCCCCGGCGCACCGGAGTGGGCGCATGTCGCCGCCTTTGCCGAGGCCCCCGCGTTTGTACCGGGCGTGTCCGACACAGGTGCGACAGTCCGCAAAGATCGCGACAGCGCCTAACCGTGTTCTGACTTACCGCACTTTTTCGGCGTCGATTTTCAGCCGCGTGACGAAAGCTTTCGAAATATGATCGGAAAGCGCTTTGTGCGCCGCATCCCCATCGCGGGCCTCGATCGCGGCGACGATGAGATCATGCTCCTTGATCGCCTCCTGGCCACGGCCCTCGGCGGCCAGAGAGGTGGTCGCCAAAAGCGCCATGGAGCGGTGCACCAGATCGAGCTGTTGCACGAGGTATTTGTTGTGCGACGCGAGGTGGATTTGTTTGTGAAAGCGGCGGTTGGCGCGCGACATTGGCTCTGGCTGGCCAATAAGGGCCCGGTCCGCCTCGACCATATCGCGCAGCACGCGGACCTCTTCGGCGGTGGCATGACGCGCAGCGAGACGCGCCGCAAGCCCCTCAAGTTCGGTGCGCACCACGTAGAGATCGGCCATCTGGTTGTGATCGAGCGACGCAACAATCAAGGACCGCCCATCTCGGGTGAGCATGGATTGCGTCTCAAGCCGCTGCAACGCCTCGCGGATCGGCGTGCGCGACACGCCGAAGCGTTCCGCCAGCTCGCTTTCGACCAGACGATCGCCGGGGCGATAGACGCCGGTGTCGATCGCCTCGAGGATCAGCCCATAGGCATCTTTCTGGCTCGCGCGCGGGTCTTTCATCTTTGGTCTCTCTTTTTGCTCATCGGGTTTTGCTCATCCGGGCAGGCCCAAACCATAGCCATGCAGAGCCCCCGCGATCAAGCGCTAACACGAGCCTGCTTGCATGTGCCGCAGAGGGCTTCTAAGGAGGACCCATGGTAGCCGATCATTTCTCTCACGTGAAAACCTGGGTTTTCGACCTCGACAACACGTTATACCCGCCAGACGCCGCACTGTTTTCCCAGATCGAGGTCAAAATGACCGATTGGGTGGCGCGTGAACTGAACGTCTCATACGAAGAGGCCAACCGCCTGCGCAGCGCCTATTGGCGCGAATTCGGCACCACGCTTTCGGGCATGATGGCCAAACATGGCACCGATCCGCTGCCCTACCTCACCTATGTGCACGACATCGACTTTTCCGGCCTGACGCGTGATGCGGAGCTCAAATCCGCGATCACCGCCCTGCCGGGGCGCAAGATCGTCTACACCAATGGCTCCGCGCCCTATGCCGAACGAGTCTTGGAGGCGCGCGGGCTGACCGGGATTTTCAACGCGGTCTATGGCATTGAACATGCTGAATTTCACCCCAAACCAAAGGCTGAAGCCTTTGACACAGTTCTGCGCCTTGGCGGGGTGACGCCGACGGAGGCCGCGATGTTCGAAGACGATCCGCGCAATCTCGAAGTGCCGCATGAGCTTGGCATGAAGACCGTCTATGTCGCCCCCTCACCGCTTGATCCGCCTGCGCCGCATATTCACCACCACACAAACGATCTGGCGCGGTTTCTGTGTGATCTGATGTGATCTGACCCCGTCGGATTTACCTTTGCCCGCTTGACCCAAATCAATCACCTGCGTCAAAGCGTCGCCGTGACGAAAGGCGTGCCGTCACGTATTTCCGGTCGAAATCCAAAACACACGCAACACATCACTCGCGGAGCACGCACATGACCGACGCCACTCTCGACATCTCCCTGTCCCACGACTCCCATGATCACCATGAAGACGGCATCGCGACGCCGCGCGGTGTGGCGCTGTTTTTGCTGGTGGTTGTCGCGGTTCTGGCCGCTGTCATCTACGGTATGTTCGCCATCGGCCCCTGGGTTCTGGGCGTGACCGCCGTCGCGACCGTTCCGGTGATCTACCTCGTGCTGATCCTGCTGACGATGGGTCGCTAAGCCCGCATGACGATCCCGAGGGGCCGCGCGCAGACGATGCTGCCCCTTGGACAATCCGCTCTTTTGCACCTATCTCTGAGGCAAAGCCCAAAGATGCAGAGGAGATCCGGCCATGACATCCCAGAACAACGACACGGTTGATGTCGTGGTCTCAGGCGGCGGCATCGCGGGCCTGATTGCGGCGGCGGCTTTTGGCGCCTCCGGTTTCAAGGCCCTGATGATCGACCCCGCGCAACCCGTCATCACAGGCGACGAGGCCAGCTCTGACCTGCGCTCCACCGCATTCCTGCGCCCGGCGCGCGATCTTTTCCAACGCATCGGCATCTGGGACACGCTCGCACCTCATGCGACGCCTTTGGAAGCGCTGCGTATTGTCGACACCTTGCCCGGTGAAGACGGCACACCTGCGGTGATCCGCACCGAGCGGCAATTCGAAGGTCGCGAAAGTGGCGATGAACCTTTTGGCTGGAATTTCCTGAACTGGGTGATCCGCCGCGAATTGGCCCGTGCGGTGCCCGATATCCCAAACGTCGAACTGCGCTATGGCGTGGGCTTCAAAAGCCTCTTCACGCGGACCAGCGAGGCCCGCGTGACGCTGACCGATGGGACGACCGTGCGGGCCAAACTGGTTGTGGCCGCCGATGGACGCAATTCGCCGCTGCGCGATGCGGCGGGGATCGGCGTCAAGACCACGCGTTACGGTCAGAAATCGCTGGCGTTTACCGCCACACATGAGCTGCCGCATCACAATGTCTCGACGGAGATCTACCGCGAGGGCGGGCCGTTCACCATGGTGCCCCTGGCCGACATCGACGGCAAACATGCCTCCGCCATCGTCTGGATGAACAAGGGCCCCTATGCCACCGAGCTTTTGAACATGGAGGTGGAGGCCTTCAACGCCACCATGACCGCACGCTCTGCGGGGCTGTTTGGTAAGCTGGAACTGGCCTCCGGACGGGGGATTTTCCCGATCATCACCCAGCTCGCGGATCAGCTTTCAAGTGAACGCGTCGCGGTGATCGCCGAGGCGGCGCATGTCTTGCCGCCCATCGGGGCGCAGGGGCTGAACACCTCTCTGAACGATTTGGCGGAACTCTTGGCGCTGGCCGAGAACGATCCCGCCGGCCTTGGCGGTCAGACCATGCTCGACGCCTATGCCAAGACCCGGCATCGCGACATCACGGCGCGCGCCAAGGTGGTTGATGTTTTCAACCGCGTGGTGCGCTCGGAAGACGACATCCTGCGCGTGGTGCGGCTTTTGGGGCTGAAAGCGGTGCATGACCTGCGCCCGGTGCGGCGCAAGGTGATGGAAGCGGGGCTGGGGCCGATCTAAGGCGCCCCCCTTTCCAGCCCCACCACTGTCTCATGTTTCTCGCGCGTTAAGGTTAACGCGTGAGAAAGCGCTTGAACGTATCAGCCTGTGTTTCCTTTGCTGCTGCAAATATTCAAAACCGATTGACCGGATGAGTATTTGGGGCACAAAGGAAACCCTTAGCCCTGCACCGCATCCAGCGCCGCCTCCAGCCGAGCAATCGTCGCATCGACGTCATAGAGCTTGTCCAACCCGAAAAGCCCGAGGCGGAAGGTCGAGAACCCCTCGCCTTCATCGCATTGCAGCGGCACGCCCGCCGCAATTTGCACCCCGTGCGCCGCAAAGGCCGCGCCGGTTTTGATAGACGGATCGTCCGTATAGCAGACCACGACACCCGGCGCCTCGACGCCCTCGGCCGCGACGGATTTAAAGCCGCGCTCAGCCAGAAGGTGCCGCACCCGGCGACCCAGCTCCCATTGCGCCTCGGAGAGTTTGTGAAAGCCGTAGTCCTTGGTTTCCAGCATGGCGTCTCGGAAGGCACGCAGCGCATCCGTCGGCATGGTGGCGTGATAGGCGTGACCACCGCCCATATAGGCCTCCATGATCGTCAGCCATTTGCCGAGATCTATCGCGAAGGACGAGCTTTGGCGGGATTTCACGGCCTCGATGCCGCGCTCAGAGAGCATCACCAGACCGGCCGACGGCTGGGCGGACCAGCCCTTTTGCGGCGCGGAGATCAGCACATCGACGCCGGTCGCCTTCATATCGACCCAGGCACAGCCCGAGGCGATGCAATCGAGCACCATAAGCCCGCCGTGTTCATGCACGGCCTCCGCGAGCGCGCGGATATAGGCGTCGGGCAGGATCATGCCGGAGGCGGTTTCGACATGCGGCGCGAAGACGGCGGCGGGTTTGATCTCGTGAATTTTGGCGACGGCCTCTTCCAAGGGCGCGGGCAGGAAAGCCGCGTTGGGTTCATTGCCGGTACGGCGCGCTTTCAGCACAGTTTGCGAGGCCGGGATGTCGCCCACCTCGAAAATTTGCGACCAGCGGAAGGAGAAAAAGCCGTTGCGGATCACCATGACGTCTTCGCCATCTGCGATCTGGCGCGCGACCGCCTCCATCGCGTAAGTGCCGCCACCGGGGACCGCGACCGCCGTCTCGGCGTGATAGACCTCACAGAGCGTGTCGTGAATGTCTGTCATCACGGTTTGAAAGGCTTTCGACATATGGTTGAGCGAGCGGTCGGTGAAGACGACCGAAAATTCGAGCAATCCATCGGGGTCGATATCGGAGCGTAAAGCGGTCATTGGGTCCTCCTCGGAATATAGTCGTGGCGTATGCGGTGGCACAAAGGCCACGGCTCGCGCCTGTTGCTGCGACGGGGCAGGACAGAAAGCCGCTCTGTCCGTCATACTTCATCGCAAAACGCTATGCCGTGTATCGGGCCACAAGAGCACCGGACGGGCGAAAAAACAAGGCGTTGACCAGAGCATAATAAAAGACCGCATCCGCAAAAATAGAGATGCGTCACCAGAGGCAGAGCGTCCGACAAAGATCGGGCAGAACATACATACAAAGCAGTCATGCCGACAGAAGAACTCATCGTGATGGGCGCGTCCATCGTGAACAATCCTATTGGCACGTCCTACGATTATCGCGGGGACGCCAATGACGGCGCCTATATGACCGGCGGCGAGAGCGTGTTCGGCGACGACGACATCGTTGTCTTCACGATCGACAATGTGAACATGGACGGCTCGCTCGACAGCCAGTCCCAAGTCGTGTCCATCGTCGTCTATGACAATGCCGCCGATTACGCCAATGGCGAGAGTCTCTATGAGTATTCCAACACCGGCAGCGGCGGCGGCTGGCCGTGGTCGTGGGGCGACGACACCGGCGATGTCAGCACCTCGGTCCATGACATGGGCGACAATTACCTTTATTTTCAGGCAGGTGGATTTACCTCAACCGATCCAAACGCCCCGATCTCGATGACTTGTTCCTCGCACCCGGCACGAATTTGCAGGATGAATTCCCGATCTGGCTCAGCCACGAGACTGACAACGATTATAATGGCGACGGCATCATCGACGCTGAGGAAGAAGGCGACGGCATCTTCGAAGTCGACGAGAACAACAGCTTTGCCGAAGACGAGATCAGCGCCGCGATCTGCTTGGCACGAGGCACGTTGATCGACACGCCAGAGGGGCCGCGCTTTATCGAGACGCTCCAAAAGGGCGATCTGATCCACACGCTCGATCACGGGCCTCAGCCCATTCGCTGGATCGGGTCGCGACGGGTGGCCGCGACCGGGGCGCTGGCGCCGATCCGGATCAAGGCGGGAACCCTGGGCAATCTGCGCGATCTCCTGGTGTCGCCCAATCACCGCATGATGATCCGTGGCCCCAAGGCCGAGGTCCTGTTTGGAGAGCGTGACGTTTTGGTCGCGGCGAAACATCTGGTCAATGACGCCACGATCCGCCCGGCGCCACGCGCGGAGGTGGACTATTTCCACATGCTGTTCGACGCGCATCAGATCATTTTCGCCGAAAGCTGTCTGACCGAAAGCCTGTTCCCCGGCCAAGAGGCCTTGAACGCCGTGGAGGAAAGCGCCCGTGCAGAAATCCTGACGCTTTTCCCGGAACTGCAAGAGACCCCCGCCCCCCCCTCACACGTTACGAATTGAAAGCCTGGGAGGCGCAGGCCCTGCGTCGCTTCTCCTGAGTTCAAAGAGAAAGCATGCAAAATGTCGACTGAAGAAATTCTGGTGATGGGCAGCTCGCTGCTCGACAATGTCGCGATCGGCACAAACAGCGGCGACGGCAATGGCGGGCATATCATGATCCACAACGGCACGATGCCGTTCGAAGAGGACGACATCGTGGTCATCACGGTCGAAAATGTCTCGGACGGGGAAGTCTCAGGGGCGAGTCGGATTACTGGGATCGTGGTCTATGACAGCGCCGCCGATTACGTGAACGGCACGGTGCAATACACCTATGAGCCGATGAACCCCGGGCAGACCGCCAATATTCAAAGCGATCTCTCCGGTCTGGGCGACACTTACCTGCGGTTCAACGCCAATGTGATGGTGCCGACAAATGGTGGCCCCTACCTCAACAACGTACTGATCGCGCCGGGGCAGGATCTCACAGACCTGCGCCCGATCATCCAGATCGACCACGAAACGGATATGGATTACGACGGCGATGGCAATTTCAACATCGACAACAACTATTTCGCCGAAGAGGTCATCAATGGCGCCGTCTGTCTGAGCCGCGGCACCCTGATCGAGACGCCCGAGGGGCCGCGCTTTATCGAGACGCTACAAGAGGGCGATCTGGTCAACACGCTGGATCACGGGGCCCAGCCCATTCGCTGGATTGGGTCGCGTCGTGTGCCCGCCACAGGGGCGCTCGCGCCGGTGCTGATCCGCATGGGGGCGCTTGGCAATCTGCGTGACATGTGGGTGAGCCAGAACCACCGCATGCTGGTGCGCGGTCCGCAGGCCGAGGTGCTGTTCGGCGAACGTGATGTCCTGGTCGCCGCCAAATATCTGGTCAACGATCACAGCATCCGCATTGTCGAGGGTGGCAAAGGCACCGGCATGGTGGAATCCGGCATGGTGGAATATTACCACATGCTGTTCGACGCGCATCAGATCGTCTTTGCCGAAGCCTGCCCGACCGAAAGCCTCTACCCCGGACAGGAAGCGCTCAAATCCGTGTCGGATGAGGCGCGGTGTGAAATTCTGACGCTCTTCCCCGAATTCGAGGGGGACGGCGCGCAGCCGGATCTGTCGCGCTATGAGTTGAGAGCCTGGGAGGCCAAGGCGCTCCGAGACCTGCGCGCGCTGTCGCTCAGAAAGGCGAGCTGAGCGCGGCTTTCACGTCAGAGGCCAGATCGCCGGTCTCTGAAACAGGCCGCGGCAAAGGCACCGGCGAGCTTTTCAGCATAGGTCGGCAAAACGGCTGCGCGGCGAGCCAACGCCGCATGTCCTCACGTTTGCGCGCCGAATGAAACGGTCCCCAATCGGCGGCCACGCCCCGCATGCCTTGGCTGACCACCCGGTCGCGGGCGACCGTTTTGTTCATGATCCTGACCGCACAGGACAGGTTCATCTCGCCATCCTTGAGCGCCTCGCCCGTGCCGGCCCGACAGTTGTAATGCCGCGCGGTGGGTGGCGCGATCTGCACCAGCCCGTACCACAAACCCCCGCCCCCTACGGCCGTCTCCCGCCATGTGCTTTCGTGATAGGAGAGCGTCGAGAGAAGCCCGGCCCAAAACGCGGCCCGCCCGCTTTCGTCCTGCGTGGCATAGCCCGGGCACCATGTGTTGATGTCGCCCGGCACCGTCTTGATCAGCGCCTGACCGTGGCTGGCCACCGCCGTCATCGCCGCACGGGTCCAGGCGGGGCCACGGCTCTGGTTTTTCCAACGCAGTTTTGGCATGCGAATTTCATAGGGGCGCGGTTTCGGCAGGGGGCTGACGGACAAGGGCGCGACAGGGGCCGACATGGTCGAGGTGGTGTCAGAGGCCCAAGCCGGGGCCAAAACGGGGCTGGTCACACTCAAGATGTATGCGCACAACACAGAAGCAATCCTTTTCGGCACCCTCATCTCACCACATCACCCTTATCTACAGTTTCCCTTTATATGCCCGCGAAGCGCGCCTTTGCAAAGCGCGACCTCTTGCCACCTCTTGCTCATGGGCCTGAGACCGCCTAGAACGCCAGAAAAGCTCGATCAGATCAGGGACACGCCCATGCTTGACCATCTCGAATATGCCGCACCGAAAGTGAAAACCATCGCGGGTGCGAAAGAGGATTGGGAACTCGTCATCGGGATGGAGATTCACGCACAGGTCGCCTCCGAGGCCAAGCTGTTCTCCGGCGCCTCCACGCAATTCGGCAACGAGCCAAACTCCAACGTCTCCTTTGTGGATGCGGCGATGCCGGGCATGTTGCCGGTGATCAACGAATATTGCGTCGAGCAGGCCGTGCGCACGGGGCTCGGGCTCAAGGCCGACATCAATCTCTTCTCGGCCTTTGACCGTAAGAATTATTTCTACCCGGACCTGCCGCAGGGGTATCAGATTTCTCAGCTTTACCATCCCATTGTTGGCGAAGGCGAAGTCTTGGTCGATATGGAGCCCGGAATCGCCCGCAAGGTGCGGATCGAGCGCATTCACCTTGAACAGGACGCGGGCAAGTCGATCCACGACATGGACCCGACGATGTCCTTCGTCGATTTGAACCGGACCGGCGTGGCGCTGATGGAGATCGTTTCGCGCCCCGACATTCGTGGCCCCGAAGAGGCCGCGGCTTACGTGCTGAAACTGCGTCAGATTCTGCGCTATCTCGGCACCTGTGACGGCAACATGCAGAACGGCAACCTGCGCGCCGACGTGAACGTGTCGGTCTGTCGTCCGGGTCAGTATGAGAAATACCAGGAGACGCAGGATTTCTCGCATCTCGGCACCCGTTGCGAGATCAAGAACATGAACTCCACGCGGTTTATCCAGATGGCCATCGACTATGAGGCCCGTCGCCAGATCGCCATTCTCGAAGACGGCGGCACGGTCGATCAGGAAACCCGCCTGTACGATGCGGCCAAGAACGAAACCCGGTCGATGCGCTCGAAAGAGGAAGCACACGATTATCGCTACTTCCCCTGCCCCGACCTTCTGCCCTTGGAGATCGAACAAGAGTGGGTGGACGACATCGCCGCGTCTCTGCCGGAACTGCCGGATGAGAAGAAAGCGCGTTTCGTCAAAGACTTCGGCCTGTCGGAATATGACGCGGGCGTTTTGACCGCCGACACGGTAAATGCGGACTTTTTCGAGAAAGTCGTGGCCGTCGGCGAAGACGGCAAGCTCTCGGCCAACTGGGTGATCAACGAGTTGTTCGGCCGTCTGAAAAAGGACGACACGGATATTGCGGAAAGCCCGGTCAGCCCGAAGCAACTCGGCGAGATCGTCAAGCTGATCAAGGCGGACACAATCTCCGGCAAGATCGCCAAAGACCTCTTCGAGATCGTCTATACTGAAGGCGGCAACCCGGCGGAAATCGTCGAAGCGCGCGGCATGAAACAGGTGACCGATACGGGCGCCATCGAGGCCGCCGTGGACGAGATCATCGCCGCCAACCCGGCGCAGGTCGAAAAGGCCCAAGCCAATCCGAAACTCGCGGGCTGGTTCGTCGGCCAGGTGATGAAAGCCACCGGCGGCAAGGCCAACCCGAAAGCGGTGGACGCGCTGGTCAAATCCAAACTCGGCCTCTGAACCGAGCCCAAACTGAGCAAGCCGTCCTTTTTGGGGCGGCTTTTTCATGTCAGGAGCATAGAATGACCTTTCCTACACCGCATATCTCCACACTGATCGACGTTCGCCCCGAGTGGGTGGATTACAACGGCCATATCAATATGGCCTATTACGCCGTGATCATGGATTTGGGCGGCGATCAGATGTATCCGCTCCTCGGGCTGGGCGAGACCTACGCCAAGACCGAAGCCCACACCAGCTACACCGCCGAGGTGCACATCTGTTACAAGCGCGAACTGAAGCTGGGCGACCGGGTGCGGGTTCAGACGCAGCTTTTGGATTTTGATGCCAAGCGCATGGTGCTGTTCCATGAGATCCATCACGAAGACGGCTGGATCGCAGCGACCGCAGAAGAGTTGCTCCTACACATCGACATGTCGGGGCCACGCGTCGTGCCCTTTCCGCCGGAGATCGCGGAAAATCTCGCGGCGCTGAAACAGGCGCATTCCGCCCTGCCTCGTCCTGCACAGGCGGGGCGTGCGATTTCTCTGGCGAACAAGGCTGCCTAGTGGCGTCAATCCTCCGTTAAGCCCTCTCGCGTAAGGCTATGACAGGAAGGAGATCGCCATGTCCCATTACGAATATATCGCCATTCCCGCCCCCCACGAGGGCGAAGCCAGTTCCGCCGCGCAGACACCACAGGCCCGGCTCGCCGATGCCGTCACCGTGCGCCTCAACGCCATGGCCGGCGACGGCTGGACCTATCTGCGCTCGGACGAGTTCACCCTGAACGGCGTCGAAGGCAAACAAGCCGTGCTGATTTTCCGCCGCGAAAGCGACTTTGGAGTCTTCGCGGGCGACAAGCCGGAATACGGCACCTTCGCCACGCCCTGAACGGGACAGGTTTGCGGTTCCACGCCCATGTGATGGGCGCGCTCTTGACCCCCTCCGGGGATCGGCTACACCGGGGGCAACAAGGAGACGCCCGATGCCCCGTTACGAATATCTGACCCTGCCCGCCCCGCGCAAAGGCGAGAAATCCAAGGGCGCGAAAACGCCCGAAGCCCGGATCGCGCAGGCGATGCAGCGCCTGTTGAACGAAAAGGGCCGTGAGGGCTGGGAGTATCTGCGCGCCGATCTGGTGCCGATGGAAGAACGCGCCGGGATCACCTCGAAAACCGTGAATTATCATACAGTTTTGGTGTTTCGCCGCGAGCTTGGCGTGGCCGCAGAGATGGCGTCCACGCTTGAAGCGGAGATCGGCACCACGCCTGCGCGTAAAACGCTGGCAGCAGATCGCGACACGCCGCCGCCCTCCGTGCCCTTCCCCGCCAAAGCCGAGAAAGGCGCAGGTGCCGAGGCGCGAAAAGTCGCGCCCGATGTGGCCGACGAGATCGCCGAGGACCGCGAGTCCTAAGGCTGGCGGTCAGACATCCAGATCAAGCGCCAGCGCGTGAATGCGAGGCACCAGATCACCGAGCGCTTTGTGCACCATGCGGTGACGTGCCACGCGGGACTGGCCTTCGAAAGCTTTGCTGCGGATCAGCACGTTGAAATGCGTCTCGCCCGAAGCGCCTTCGGTGCCCGCATGTCCGGCATGTGCGGCGCTGTCGTCGATGACGACCAACTCACTTGGCGCAAAGGCATTTTGCAAACGTTCACGCATTTGATCGGCAATTGTCATCATCGGCCCCTTTTCCATTTTGTCGTTCTCATCTAAAGTCTTGCGTCCGAGTCGAAAAGGTTGAGGCAGATGGATAAAAAAGATCCCTTCGGTTTTGATATGTCGGTATCTTCCGCGAAAAAGAACAGACGCGGCGGCCGCAGAGGCATGTCCGGCGCGTTCGAAACCTCCAAACGCAAATGCGAATGGGAGGGCTGTGAGGAAGCGGGCCAGTATCGTGCGCCGCGCTCCCCGGATCACCTCGACGAGTACAAATGGTTCTGTAAGGACCACGTGCGCGAATATAATCTGCAGTGGAATTTCTTCACCAATGCGACCGAGGCCGAGATGGATGCGGCGCATAAATCGTCCCAGACCGGCGACCGCCCGACCAAGCCCTTTGGCAAGAAATCGGTCGAACAGCGCGCCTGGGAACGCCTCGGCATCGACGATGCCCATGAGGTTCTGGGCGAAAACGCCACGCGCAATCCCGGAAAGTCGGACCCTTCGGCGCCGACGCGCAAACTCCCGCCGGTGGAGCGTCAGGCAATCGAGATTTTGGAGGCCAAGGACCATTGGACCAAGGCCGAGATCAAGAAACAATATCGCGCTCTGATCAAGGTGCTGCACCCCGACGTGAACGGCGGGGATCGGTCGCAAGAGGAGCAGTTGCAGCAGGTAGTCTGGGCCTGGGATCAGCTCAAGGAAAGCCGCTGGTTCAAGTGATCCACGACCGCTGAGGCATGACCTTGTAAAACCGCCCTCTCCGGGCGGTTTTTTTCATGAGCGCGCAGCCTGACTTAACTCAGCGGAAATCTTATCCGTGTATATCAAGCCCTCTTCACTTGGCATCGGGCACAGTCGAACCATGAAAACGCTGGCATATCGCATATGGGACATCGCCTTCCATTTGTCCTTTTTATGGACCAGCACCACCTGCATGCTGCTGTCGAGCCATCCGCATTTCGTTGAGGAATTCGGCCACAACTCCGCAACCCTGCTCACCACGGTGGCGATCTTATCGGCCCTGCTGATCGGTGTGCGCCTGCGACGGTACTGGGCATCCGGCCCGATCAATGTGTTTTGGGCCGCCGCCGTCACATCACTCTTGGCGTCCGGCATTGCACTGGCCGTGACGCAAGTGGCGAATGCGTTGTTCTATGGGGACACGTTTTTGAGCCTGATCTATTTGCCGCTCACCTTTGCATCGGCCGCATTGCTGGTGCCCATGGAGTTGATTTCCCATCCTTTGGCCGCGCTGGCTTGGATCACGGGCAGCATCATGACAGCGGTCTTTGCCCGGCTGACCTACCGTGCCAGACGGCAGGCCCTGTCCAAAAATCGCAAAGTGCCCTATTCCGTCATGGGCGCGCGCCGAAAGCCACGCGCTCAAGGATAGCCATGCGGCAGGCTCAATGTGCCGCAGTCTTTGCCTTTTTACCCCGCACCGCACGGATGAGCGGGTTGATGATCTTCGCCACAATGGGGATCAGGATCAGCCCGTAGATCAGGCCAAAGATGCCATCGAAAAAGGCGGTGACGAACCATTTGACGAAATCAGCGGCCCCTTCGACCGCATGGGCGGCCAGTTCGGCGAGATCGTGGATGTCCTGATAGGGGCGATGCAGGCCCAGCTCGTGCATGCCGTGAATGACGATGGACCCACCAACCCAGATCATCGCGGCCGTGCCAACGATCATCAGTAGCTTCATCAACAGCGGCATGAATTTCACAATACCGCGGCCCAGAGCACGGGTGGCGGAGAGCCGCCCGACGCGCGCGAGCCAAAGCCCGAAATCATCGGCTTTGACGATCAGCGCCACGCTGCCATAGACCACCACGGTGATCAGAATGCCAGCAAGCGCCAAAGCGCCCGCCTCAAACCAGATCGACAACCCCGGATCGAGCGCAGAAAGAATAATGGTCATGATCTCGGCCGACAGGATGAAATCGGTTTTCACCGCGCCGGAGACCTTTTGCTCTTCGAGATGGGCCGGATCGCCCTTGGCGGGCTGGCCGTCGGCATGGGGCGCGTGGGGTTTGAACAGGTGATAAACCTTCTCGGCACCCTCGAAACAGAGATAGGAGCCCCCAAGCATCAATAGCGGCATGATCAGCCACGGCGCAAAGCTCGACAGCAAAAGCGCGAGTGGCAAAAGGATCAGCAATTTGTTGCGGATCGAACCCAGAGCGATCTTGCCAACGATGGGCAATTCGCGCGCGGGGGCGAAACCATGGACGTACTTCGGCGTCACGGCGGCGTCGTCGATCACCGCGCCTGCGGCCTTGGCGGAGGCTTTCGCCGCCTGCGTCGCGACATCGTCCACATTGGCCGCCGCCACTTTCGCGATCCCCGCGACATCGTCCAAAAGCGCCAGAAGACCGCTCATCTCATTGTCCCCACAGAAAACCTACATTGGACCGTATGTAGGCATGAACCTCTCGGAAGGCCAACCCGAACCGCATAAAAAAGCGGGGCGCGCGCGCCTATCGCACACACCCCGCTTCCGCATGAACCGCGACAGATTACATGGCGGGCAAAAGCACCTTGTCGATCACATGGATCACGCCGTTCGATTGATCCACATCGGCGATGGTGACCGTGGCGGCATTGCCCTGTTCGTCCTCGATCATCACCATGCCGTCTTTGACCATGGCTTTGAGCGTGCAACCGCCCACGGTCGGTACGTCATGCACGCCACCGTCGTCTTCGATCATGCCGACGAGCGCCTCGGACATCACGTCAGCGGCCACCACGTGGCAGGTCAGGATTTTGGTGAGTTGGTCTTTGTTCTCCGGCTGAAGCAGGGTCTCGACCGTGCCCTCGGGCAGCGCCGCAAAAGCGTCATTCGTGGGCGCGAAGACGGTGAACGGACCTTCGCCGGACAGGGTTTCAACGAGGCCTGCGGCCTGCACAGCGGCCACGAGCGTGGTATGGTCGGCGGAGTTCACGGCGTTTTCGACGATATTCTTGTCGGCGAACATCTCGGCACCGCCCACCATCGGATTCTTGGCCATGTGATCATCGGCAAATGCGGTGGTGGCCAGAAGCGTCGCAGTGGCGGCGGCAAAGATCGTGCGTTTCATAAGGTGTCTCCCTTTTATGCCCCGACCCAGTGTCGAGGTTATGAGGATTACGGCGCGGATCCGGCCCCGGATCATCGACGGGACTTCACAACAGGTCACAGAGCCGTGAGTCTCCGCACAGGGCGCCCACGGAAAATGCACGCCTGTGCGGCGCGGGCAAAAGCAACACAACAGTGCCGCAGGTTGCCCATGCGGCAAGCAAAGGCTCTGAGCCGGGCTTGATGCCGCCGCATGAGGCCGCTTTTTTCTTGACTGCCCGCAAGCATGTGAGCGGATAAAATTGCCGTATTTTTTTGTTCACCGGTCTGGGAGATCCCCTATGTTAACGACGACCATCAAGCGGCTCTGTGCCGCGACCATTGTCGTGTTTGCGATGAGCGCAGCAGGCCATGCCACCACAATCACTTTGGACACCATCGCCGATGCCGATGCCAACAACTATGGCGGTTAGAGCTATGACGATGCCAATTATATCGACATCACCCAATCCGACGGGCTCTACAATCATGGCTATTTCGATTTCGACCTGTCTTCCGTCAATGACAGCGCCGAGATCAACAGCCTGACCTTCTCCGTCACGCTTCAGCGTTTCGTCTCCAATGTCGGGAGCAACCCGGCGGCCGTACATCTGTTCGCCTATGGTTCCGACGGGGTCATCGACCTGGCCGATATTTCGGGCGGAGCCAGCGTGTTCGATGGGTTCATGACAGCGGGCGGGTCCAAATATGATGTCTGGGATTTCTCGATCACCAATCTGAGCGCCTTCGAAGACCTTTTGGATGACGATCTGATCACCCTGCGGTTCGAAACCGACAGTTTTGCCTCCGTGCGGTTGATGGACCTCGACAATGAGGGCGGGGCTTATGCTGCGTCCCTAACGGTCGATTACGATCTGCCCGCCGTGCCCCTTCCCGCCGGGCTGCCCCTTATGCTGGGCGGCTTTGGCCTCTTTGGCATGTTGCGCCGGCGCAAAAGCTGACGGCGATATCCTCGTTTTCATCTCCTCGTTTTCATCAAAGGGCCGCCCGACAGCGCGGCCCTTTGTCCTTTTCATTGTTCTTTCTGGCAGCCTTTCAAAGAGGTTATTTGAAACGCCGCCTGAACCTGCGCAGATGAAGAGGAAAAATGTTTTGACGAAAGAGGGGAGGCAGGTATGAGCGATCTTCTGGCATGTTTGGATGACGTCGCGGGGGGGGAGGGGCACGAAAATGGCCGCGGCCAACATGGGCGATGTGGCGGCCCAGGCGGCAAAAGCCTCTGCCAAGGCCGCAGATGCCGTGATCGACGCCGCCGCTGTGACACTGCCCCTTGCACCTGACGGCGCGACAGGGCAAGAAGTCACGTGAGTGAGAAATCAGAACGGACGAGATCATGGACGCGAGCGCAAAACCGACCGAAACCATTTCCGTGCGCGATGTTTTCGGCATCGACACCGACATGACGGTGAAAGGCTTTGCCGAAGGCTCGGACCGTGTGCCGGAACTGGACCCGACCTATAAATTCGACCCGGACACCACGATGGCGATCCTCGCGGGCTTTAGCCACAATCGCCGTGTGATGGTTCAGGGCTATCACGGCACGGGCAAATCCACCCACATCGAACAGGTGGCGGCGCGCCTCAACTGGCCGTCGGTGCGGGTGAACCTCGACAGCCACATCAGCCGGATCGACCTGATCGGCAAGGACGCGATCAAACTGCGTGATGGCATGCAGGTCACCGAATTTCAGGAAGGCATCCTGCCCTGGGCGCTGCGCAACCCCTGCGCCATCGTGTTCGACGAATACGATGCGGGCCGCGCCGACGTGATGTTCGTGATCCAACGGGTTCTCGAACATGACGGCAAACTGACGCTGATGGACCAGAACGAAGTCATCACGCCGAACCCCTATTTCCGCCTCTTTGCGACCGCGAACACCGTGGGTCTGGGCGACACGACCGGCCTTTACCACGGCACGCAACAGATCAACCAGGCACAGATGGACCGCTGGAGCCTTGTGGCGACGCTCAACTATCTGAGCCATGACGCGGAATCCAATATCGTCCTGTCGAAAGCCCCGCATTACAACACGGAAAAAGGCCGCAAGCAGATCAGCCAGATGGTGACCGTCGCGGATCTGACCCGCACCGCGTTTATGAACGGCGATCTGTCGACCGTGATGAGCCCGCGGACGGTGATCACCTGGGCGCAGAACGCCGAGATTTTCCGCGATGTGGGCTATGCCTTCCGCCTGACGTTCCTGAACAAATGCGATGAATTGGAGCGCCAGACCGTGGCCGAGTTCTATCAGCGCTGCTTCGACGAGGAGCTGCCCGAATCGGCGGCGTCTGTCGCGGGCTAAACGCGCTATAAATTCGAGATTGACAGCGGGCCTTCGGGTCCGCTTTTTCTTTGGGATCACGATATTGGCGCAACGCACACTGTGGTTAAGCGCCGTGAAACCAATTTCTGCCACGCTGATCCCATGCGTTGGCTCTCGGTCATAACCGCCGCTTTGGTCATCAGCCTCACTGCGGCCCACTCCGCCCCGGCCCTCCCGGCGCGGGACAGCTCTCTTTCGGACCCGCTGTTGCGCAGCTTTGCATACTGCGCCGGGCGGTTTTCGGCGGAGTTGGAATTCAGCTGGATGTTTGCCGAAATGGACAGCGACCGGATCGCCCGGGAGCGACTGGCGATGATCTCGTTGCTCGACGCCGTCAGCCCGCTCGATGAGGGGCCAAACGTGCTGCACCTGCGGCTGGTTGCCAAGTTTGCCCATAGCGAATTGCTGACCCGGATGCGGTTCAATACCCGCCCCGAAGAGGCCGCCATCGCACGTCAAAGGGCCGAGGTCGAAATCGCGCAATGCCGTGCCCTGATTTTGAGCTGAGCTCAAAGGTATAGCCAAAGTATATACAAAATTCTTGCCAGAAAGACGAATCCCGCCTAGCCTCAATGTAACAAATTCACGACAGACAAAGGCCATGACACGACACGCACGCACAGAATCCCCTACCAACTCCCGGCCCAAATCATGGGACTGGATCGGAAAATGCGCTGTGATGTTGTGTGTGATGAGCTTAGTCTCGCCGGTGCGTGCCGCCCCCCTGCCCGCCGACGACCCTTTGGCCCGACAATTCGCCTATTGCGCAGGACGGCTGTCGGCGGAGGCCCAGCATCATGAGGACCGCGAACTTTACGCCTTGAAACAAGCGATGCAGGAGCTTTTGGCCGCCCTCATCGTGCCGGAGGCAGAACCGGCCTATGAAGAGCTGCGCATCGCGGGCCATGTGGCGCAGAGCGAATTGCTGGCCGTGTCGCGGTTTTCTTTCGACCCGCGAGAGGCCGAACGCGCCGAGGCCTTGGCCGCAGAAAACATGCGGCAATGTCGCGGAATTCTGCTTGGCGGTTGAGGCCGGCTCCACGGAAAAAGGCCCGCCAAAATGACGGGCCTTTTCGCCTTACATGTGCGTGGTTTTATACCATCGTTAGAGAGGCTTACGCCTCGCGCGCCGCTTTCGTGGCTTTGGTCCACCAGGTCAGATCACCCAGCATCGCTTCGACGGAGGGCAGGATGCCCGCTTCGATTTCAGACATCTCGGCATTGGCGCCCAGCGGCGAGACTTTGAAGAAGTCGGAGCCGGAGATGTAAACGGCAGAACGCACCGGCACCATTTGCAGGTTGATCACCACGGCGCGCAGATGCTCGACCGCACGCGCGCCACCGACAGCACCGTAACCGAAGACGGCGGCAGGTTTGCGCACCCATTCCTTGCCGGCCTGATCCAGTGCGTTTTTCAGCGAGGCCGGAATCGAGGAGTTGTATTCGGGCGTCAGGAAAATATAGCCGTCATATTCGGCCATTTTTTCCTGCCATGCGATGGCTTTTTCGTCAGAGGACGGCATCCAGAGGTTCGAGGCCATCTCGTTGAACATCGGCAGATCGTAGTCTTTCAGATCGACGAGATCGAAATCCAGATCAGAGCTGAGCTCTTTCACTTTTGCGAACAGCCATTGCGCCGGTTTGTCGGCAAAACGGGCATCACGGGTGGAGCCAATAACGATGGCAATTTTCGGATTGGACATAGGGGCTTCCTTTTACATGCGCACATCGTGTGGAGAATGTGATGTGTCTTGCCCCCTAAATAAATCCGCACATACAAAAGCTTCAAGACGACATTATGTGCGCAAGAGTTGGAAAGCCTGTGCACCCCTGCGACGTCCTTGACGCTTGCCGCTTTTTTCGGCGTAGCCCCGGTCGCATCCCTGCACGCCCCTTTCGCTTGTCTTTCGCTTGCCGGGCCTCAAATCACATGATTTAACGACCCTATGACCAAGCCCTCAGACAACCCGGCCGATCCCTTCAAAAAAGCCCTCGCGGAAGCGACGAAAGTCCTGGCCGACGATGGCGATTTGACCGTCACCTATTCGATGGACCCCTCGGGGATTTCCGGCGATACCGTGCGCCTGCCGCAGGTGTCGCGCCGGATGTCGAAAGACGAGGTGCTGATCGCGCGCGGCACCGCCGACGCTTTGGCTTTGCGCCATAAATTCCACGACCAGAGCACGTTCCAACGCTACGCGCCGCCGGGACAGATGGCCTACGACATCTACAACGCGCTGGAAGCCGCCCGTTGCGAGGCCGCCGGCGCGCGGTTCATGCCCGGCACCGGCAAGAACATCGACGCCAAGATTGGCCATGAGGCCATGCGCCGCGGCTATGACGGCATTTCCAAACGCGAAGACGCGCCGCTGGCGCAGGCGATGGGCTACTATCTGCGCGAAAAAGCGACCGGGCGGACCCTGCCCGCAGGTGCGGACAATGTGTTGGATCTTTGGCGCGATTTCATCGAGGGCCAGACCACGGACACCTTCGAGGATCTCGACAGCCTGCTCGAAGATCAAAAAGGCTTTGCCCGCCTCGCCCGCCGGGTGATCGAAGAGCTGGGCTATGGCGATCAGCTGGGCGAGGACCCGGATCAGACCGACCCGGAAGAGGACCAATCCGCCGAGACCGAGGAACAGGACGAAGAGCCGGACAGCCAGGGCGAAGAGCAGGAGCAAGAGGACGAGAACGAGGCCAGCTCCGAAGACACCCAGGAAGAACAGCAGGACATGCAGGAGGCCACCGCGTCCTCCGACGATATGGCCGAAGATGAGTTCTCCGAGGAAGTCGAGCTGCCGCAGGACGAGAGCGACGTCGAACCGCCACAGCCCGCGCCCATCTCGGATGCCGACCCGAATTATCAGGTCTTCACCTCCGCGCATGACGAAGAGATCATGGCCGAGGAACTGGCGGAACCCGCCGAGCTTGAACGCCTGCGCGCCTATCTCGACCAGCAGTTGGAGCCGCTGAAAGGCGCCGTCTCGCGTCTGGCGAATAAATTGCAGCGCCGTCTTCAGGCGCAACAGAACCGCTCCTGGGAGTTCGACCGCGAAGAGGGCATTTTGGACGCGGGGCGCCTGGCGCGTGTGGTCGCGAACCCGACGACGCCCCTGTCGTTCAAGGTCGAAAAAGACACCGAATTCCGCGACACGGTGGTGACGCTTTTGCTCGATAACTCCGGCTCGATGCGCGGACGTCCGATCTCGATCGCGGCGATCTGTGCCGATGTTCTGGCGCGCACACTGGAACGCTGCAACGTCAAGGTCGAGGTCTTGGGGTTCACCACACGGGCGTGGAAAGGCGGGCTGTCGCGCGAGGAATGGCTGAGCCAGGGCCGTCCGCAACAGCCGGGCCGTTTGAACGATCTGCGCCACATCGTCTACAAATCCGCCGACGCACCGATGCGCCGGACGCGGGCCAATCTGGGCCTGATGATGAAAGAGGGGTTGCTCAAGGAAAACATCGACGGTGAGGCGCTTGAATGGGCGCATCGTCGGATTTCTGCCCGTCCCGAGGCGCGCAAGATTCTTATGGTGATCTCTGACGGCGCGCCGGTCGATGACAGCACCCTGTCGGTCAACCCCGCGAATTATCTGGAAAAACACCTGCGCGATGTGATCGCCATGGTCGAAAAACGCCGTCAGGTGGAGCTTTTGGCCATCGGCATCGGCCATGACGTAACCCGCTACTATGACCGCGCCGTGACCATCACCGACGCCGAACAACTGGCCGGCGCGATGACGGAGCAACTCGCGTCTCTGTTCGACAGCGACCCGCGGGCCCGCGCCCGTGTGATGGGCCTGCGCCGCGCGTCTTGAGCGCTATTTGAGTATTTTAACTGCAATGAAGGACCATTGAAAAATGTTCCAAAGTTTTGACGTGACCTCCCGCCCCGAACAGGCCGCTCCGCGTGTGACCGCGCTGCGCCAAGAGATGCAGAACAAGGGTCTCGACGCCTTTCTCGTGCCGCGCGCCGATGCGCATCAGGGCGAATATGTCGCCCCTTGTGACGAGCGTCTGGCCTGGCTCACCGGCTTCACCGGATCGGCGGGGTTTGCGGTGGTGCTCAAGGGCCGCGCCGCCATGTTCACCGATGGGCGCTATAGCGTGCAGGTGCGCGCGCAATGCGACCAGAAGATTTTCGATTACGTCGATTGGCCGGGCACCTCCTTGGGCGGCTGGCTTTTGAGGGAGGAGGCCGAAAAAATCGGCTTTGATCCCTGGCTGCACACGATCCGCGAGGTCGAAGACCTACGCCGGATGCTTGCAGGCAGCGGCAAGGAATTGATGTCCACCAGCAATCTTCTGGACCGGATTTGGACCGACCGCCCGGCGCGGCCCTCCGCAGCCGTCTCGGCACAGCCCTTTGAATTAACAGGGAAAACCTCAGAAGAGAAATTCGCGCAGATTGGCGAAGCCGTGGCAGCACAAGGTGCAGAGGCGGTGGTTCTCACCCTGCCCGACAGCCTGTCGTGGCTCTTGAACATTCGCGGCTCGGACATTGCGCATAACCCGGTGGCGCAGGCCTTTGGCATACTGACCGTCACGGGGCGGCTGATGCTGTTTGACGATGCCACGAAATACGCCCATCTCGGCCCGGACCCGCGCATTTCCGTCCTGCCGCGTGCCGCTTTTGGCGCCGCTTTGGAGGAGTTGACCGGCCGCGTGCTGGTCGATCCCGGCAGCGCGCCCTTCGCGGTCAAAACCATGCTGAAACACGCCGAGATCATTGAGGGCACGGACCCCTGCATTCTGCCGAAGGCCTGCAAAACCCCCGAAGAGATCGCCGGATCGCGCGAGGCGCATCTCAGAGACGGCGCGGCGATGGTCGAGTTCCTGAGCTGGCTGTCCGAGCAGATGCCGGAGGATCTGACCGAAATCGAAGTGGTCAAAAAACTCGAATCCTTCCGGGCCGCCACGGGTCAGCTCAAGGACATCTCGTTTGACACCATCTGCGGGTCGGGCCCCAATGGCGCCATCGTGCATTACCGGGTGACCGACGACACGAACCGCGCGCTGAAAGAGGGCGAATTGCTGCTGATCGACAGCGGCGCGCAGTACCAAGACGGCACCACCGACATCACCCGCACCGTCGCCTTGGGCGATCCCGGTGCCGAAGAACGCGCCGCCTTCACCGCCGTGCTGCAAGGCATGATCGCAATTTCCACCGCGCGCTTTCCGCGTGGCGTGGCGGGGGCGCATCTCGATGCGCTGGCGCGGGCGCCTCTGTGGCGGATGGGGCGCGATTTTGACCACGGCACCGGGCATGGTGTCGGCGCTTATCTCTCGGTCCACGAAGGCCCGCAACGGATTTCGCGGCTCTCCATGTTGCCGCTTGAAGAGAGCATGATCCTCTCAAACGAGCCGGGCTATTACCGCGAAGGGGCTTACGGCATCCGCATCGAAAACCTGATCGCGGTGCAAGAGGCGCCGGAGCTGGATGGGTCTGATCCGCGCGACATGCTGAGTTTCGAGACGCTCACCTGGGTGCCGATCGACCGCACCCTGATCTTGGCCGATGAGCTGGCGCCTTGGGAGCAGGACTGGATCGACGCCTATCACGAAGAGGTCTGGGACAAGCTCAAGGACCGGGTGTCCGAACATGCCAAGGCCTGGCTGCGGCAAGCGGTTGCACCTGTCTGACATATACCTGACATGCAAAGCCTGATAGAACCTTGTCGAAACTGACAAAAGCGCGTTTTGGCGACCCTTTCTAAGACGTTTTGAGGGACGTTTTCAGGTCTGTCTGGCTTCCTGTAAGGGGCAAAAGGGGCTAAGGTTCGCGCAACTCAAATAAAAAGGACGACGACATGGGAGATCACATCAAAATTCGCCCCGCTGCGGGCAAATGGGTGGTGCGCGCGGGCGGCGCCGTTCTGGGCGAAACCGCCAATGCTTTGGAACTGACCGAAGGCGATTACCCGCCGGTGATCTATTTCCCGCGCGAAGACCTTGCCATGGCGTTTCTGGAAGAGACCGACACGGTCGCGGCCTGTCCGTTCAAAGGCACGGCCAAGCATTTCGACATTCACACCAAATCCGTGGTGATCGAAAACGCCGCCTGGAGCTATGAAGAGCCCAATGACGTGGCCGCTGAGGTCAAAGGCTACATCGCCTTCTACGCCCAAAAGGCCGCTGTCGAACAGCTCTGAGCTTTTTCTTGGTCTAAAGCGTTTTTCAAAAAACTTGAGGCACTCAATTTTTGAAAAACGCAGCAAGATCAATTCAGTGTCGCAACGTTTTTCGCTCAATCTGATTCAGATTAAACGAAAAACGCTTTAAATACTCATGAAAACGTGGGGCAGATCTGTCCCGCGTTTTGCGTTTACGAATGCTCTTCCGCCGCTGTTTCCGCCAGTTTGCGCGAAAACACCCGCAACGCGTCGACCTGAAACAAAGCGCCATGCAGCTCGGCGCCCGTGTCCTCGCGCAGGGTCACCACCGGGATGAAGATCAGATTGTTCTTTTCAAACAAAGGCATGGCCTTTTCCAGCGTGGCATTGGGCGAGAGGTAAATCCCCTGCCCGATCAGCTCGCGACAGGCCTCCTCGGAGGCCGCCCGCGGGGCGTCGGGTTTGCGGTAGCATTGATGCACCCGAACGGTGGCCAAGAGATAGGCCTGAGGCCCCGCCGCCAGATGCACGTTGCGGCGCTCCAGAAGGGTGAGGAAGAAAGAGCGATCCACCAGACGCGACGCCAAAGCGGTGGACAAGGACACGGTGACCATGACGGCCAACCCCGTCTGCCAGTCGCCTGTGAGTTCAAAGACGATCAAGGTGGTGGAAATCGGCGCGCCCAGAACGGCCGCTGCCACCGCCCCCATCCCCGCCAGAGCGTAAAGCGTCGCGGTGCCTGAGACGGTGGGAAAGATCGCCGTCGCAATGAGGCCGAAAGACAGCCCGGTCAGCGACCCGACCATCAGCGCCGGCGAAAACACGCCCCCGCCCATGCGCCCCGCCATGGTGATGGAGACGGCGATGACCTTGATCACTGTGTAGATCACCGCCTGCCACAACAGCAGCTGTCCGGTGAGCGCATAAGAGGTCGTCTCATAGCCGACCCCGATGATATGTGGGAATTGGATGGCGATCAGGCCCAGCAGGAGCCCGGCAAAAGCGGGCCTGAGCACTGGCGGCAGGTGCAGCTTTTCCTGCACCCATGTGCCGAAATCATCCGCCATGAAAATCGTCCGCATCATCAGGACGGCGACCAGACCGCACAGCAGCCCGAGGATCAGAAAGGCCGGCAATTCCACGTAGAACGTCAGGGCACCCTCGGCGGCCAGCGTGAATTCGGTCACACCGCCGAACTCCATCCGGTTGATCACCGTGCCCGCCACGGAGGCGATGGCAATCGGGGCAAAGGCGTGCACTGCGAAATGACGGAGCACCACTTCGAGCGCGAACAAGGCGCCCGCGATGGGCGCGTTGAAAGAGGCGGAAACGGCGGCGGCCACGGCACAGCCCAACAGGTCCCGCCCGGTGATGCCATCGGCATGCAGCCGGTTCGACACCCATGTCGAGATCACTCCCGCGAGGTGGACAACCGGACCTTCGCGGCCCGAGGACCCGCCCGTGGAGAGCGTGATGAGAGAGGCCAGAGCGGAAGCAAGACCTGCGCGTTTCTCCACCCGCCCCTCGTTCAAAGCCGCGCCCTCGATCACATCGGCGACCGAGCGAACGCGCCCGTCCGGCGTGAACCAGTTCAACACGATGCCGACCAAAAGCCCACCAAAAACCGGCAAAAGCAGCACCCAGAACCAGGGCAACTCGCTTGCGAAACTGTGCAGGTGGCGCAGGTCATGGGTGCCGTAAAACCGCCCCTGAAGATAGTCGATCCCCTTGCGAAACGACAGCGCGGCAAAGCCCGACGCAACCCCGATCAACAGCGCGATGAACCAGAACTGGATCTGGCTCGGCCCGCGACGGCGCATCAGATCGAGCGCCTCGATTAGGCCCGCGCGGATGTCCTGAAACGCTTTCGCCGGATATGCCGTCTTGTCCTCAGACATCTGCCTCTCGCCCCCTCGTCTTTCTCGTCTGCGGCGCTTGACGCAGCGACACTCGGCTAAACCTGCCCATACATGCGCATCTGCTTTCCCTGACTGCCCGGCTCCTTTATGGTCGCTGGGCCAGAACAGACCAGAACAGACAAGTGAGTCCCCATGATTGACACAGCCTATGCCGCGCTTTCCAATGTTCTAGAGGGTCGGCTCACCCGATCCAAGTCCGAACTCGATCAGCATGGCCTGTCTGAGACCTGGTTCCCCCATACGCCGCCCGAAGCGGTCGCCTACCCGGAAACCACCGCGGAAGTCTCCGAGATCATGAAAATTTGCCACGCCCATGGTGTGCCTGTGACCGCCTTTGGCGCCGGCACCTCTTTGGAGGGCCAGACGCTGGCGATCTCCGGCGGTCTGGTGGTGGATTTCAACCGCATGAACCGGGTGCTGCGGGTCAATGACGCCGATATGGATGCCGTGGTTCAGCCCGGCATCACCCGCGAGGCGTTGAATGTCGAGCTGCGCAGCACCGGTCTGATGTTCCCGGTCGATCCCGGCGCCAATGCCTCGCTCGGCGGCATGGCGATGACGCGCGCGTCGGGCACCACCGCCGTGCGATACGGCACGATGAAAGAGAATGTCATCGGGCTCGAAATCGTTCTGGCCGACGGCACGATTATTCACACCGGAAGCCGTGCGCGCAAATCCTCGGCGGGCTATGACCTGACCTCGCTTTTCGTGGGTTCCGAGGGCACGCTTGGGCTGATCACCGAAATGACCGTGCGGCTGCATGGTCAGCCGGAGGCGATCTCCGCCGCCGTCTGTGCCTTTGACGACATCACCCCCGCCGTCGAGGCCGTGATCGCGACGATCCAGATGGGCCTGCCGATGGCGCGGATCGAGTTCTTGGACGCCGAAAGCGTGGAGGCCGTGAACAAATATTCCGGCGCAGATTTCCCGCTGAAACCGCATCTTTTCGTCGAATTCCACGGCTCTGACGCAACTGTCGCCGAACAGGTTGAGACCTTTGGCGAGATCGTGCACGACTTTGGCGGCTCGGATTTCCAATGGGCCGCAAAGGCCGAAGATCGCACCGCGCTCTGGACCATGCGCCACCATGCCTATTGGGCCTGTCTGGCGCTGCGTCAGGGCGCGAAGGCGGTGGTCACCGACATCTGTGTGCCGATCTCGAAACTGGCCCAAGCGGTCGAAGAAACCCGCGCCGACATCGCGGCCTCTCCCCTACAAGGGCCGATTTTGGGCCATGTCGGCGACGGCAATTTCCACGCAATCCTGTTGGTCGACCCGAATGACGCGGCGGAGATCAAAGAGGGCAAACGTCTGGCGCATCTGATGGCCGAACGCGCGCTGAAACTGGGCGGGACCATTACGGGCGAACATGGCATCGGCATGGGCAAAAAGGGTCTGATGCCCGAAGAACATGGCGCCGCCTGGGGGATCATGGGCCAGCTCAAAGCTGCGATGGACCCGACCAATATCCTGAACCCCGGCAAGTTGGTGCCGTAAAGGTAAACGGGCGCGGAACACTCCGCGCCCAAAACTCGCTACCCTTCACGGGCACCAGTCTGACAGACAACTACTACAGATTGATTAAGGTAGTTAAGCCTCTGATTTAGCCCGCCAAAAGCGACTTTGCCGCCTCCCGCGCCGCCTCAGAAATCGTGTCGCCTGACAGCATCCGCGCCAGTTCATCGACTCGCGCGCCCGCGTCCAGCGGCGTCACCTCAGAGAGTGTCACGCCCCCCTCAACCCGTTTCGACACGCGCCAATGATGGCCGCCAAGTGCCGCCACCTGCGGGCTGTGGGTCACGACAAGCACCTGCCCCTCGTCGGAGAGCGCCTTAAGGCGTCGCCCGACCGCATCGGCGGTGGCGCCGCCGACGCCGCGGTCGATCTCGTCGAAAATCATCGTCACACCGGTCTGGTCGCGGGTCAGACAGACCTTGAGCGCCAGGAGAAAGCGCGACAGCTCGCCACCGGAGGCGATCTTACCCAGAGGCCCAGAGGGCGCGCCCGGGTTGGTGGCGACGGTGAAGGACACCTCGTCGCGACCCTCGGCGCCCGGCTCCCCTTGGGTGATTTCGGTCGCAAACACCGCGCGCTCCATTTTCAGGGGCGCCAATTCGCGGGCCATGAGCGCGTCGAGTTCACCTGCAGCCTTTTGGCGGGCTTCCGTCAGGGCCAGAGCGGCGGTATCATAGGCGCTCTCGGCCTGCGCCACGGCTTTGGCCAACGCCGCCAAATCGCCCGCGCCACTGTCCAAAGCTGTCAGCTTGCTGCGGAATTCCTCGCCTAAAGCGGGCAGATCGTCGGCCAGCACATTGTGTTTGCGCGCCAAGCCTCTGATGGCAAAAAGCCGCTCTTCGAGGGTCTCAAGCTCATGCGGATTGAAGCGCAAGGACTCGATGCACTCTTCGACATCGGATTGCGCCTCAGCCAATTCATTGAGCGCCCGCCCAAGCGCCTCAATGGCGCTATCCAAACGACCATCGGCCTTTTCTGCCGCCCCTTCAAGCCATTTGAGCGCATCCGACAACATGCCCTCGCCGCCATCATAGGAGATCGCTTGATGCGCCTTGGCGACATCTGCGGCGATCTTTTCCGCCGATTGCATGAGGCGGCGTTCGGCGTCCAGTTTGGCCTCTTCGCCCGGCTCCGGCGCCAGGGCGTCGAACTCGCCCACGGCGTGACGCAGGAAGTCCTCTTCCTCTTTCAAAGCGGCCTGTTCGGCTTCGGCCAAAGCCAGTGCTTTGCGCGCCGCAGCCAGGGTTTTCCACGCACTCCGGGTCGTGGCCAAGAGCGACTCAACCCCGCCAAAAGTGTCGAGTAAAACGCGATGTCCGCGCGGGTTCAACAGGCCGCGATCATCATGCTGACCGTGAAGCTCGACCAGAACCTCCGACAGGCGCCGCAGCACATCGCCCGAGACCCGCCGGTCGTTGACCCAGGCGGTCTTGCGCCCATCCGCCGTGTTCACCCGCCGCAGGATCAGCTCGCCGTCTTCGGTGTCCATGCCCAGCTCGGTCAGCACCTCTTCGGCGTCATGGCCTTTGGGCAGGTCGAACACGGCGGTCACCTCACCCTGCGCGGCCCCCGCGCGCACCAGATCGGCACGCCCGCGCCAGCCCAGAACAAAGCCGAGACTGTCCAGAAGGATGGATTTGCCCGCGCCGGTCTCGCCGGTCAAAACGTTGAGACCCGGCTGAAACTCAAGTTCCAGCCGGTCGATGATCAACATGTCCCGGATGTCGAGACTTCTCAGCATTTTTGTGTGAGCCTCAGAGCCATTCGCCGCGGATCATCTGACGATAGATCGCGCCAAGCCAGTTGTTTTCAAAGGCTTTCGGCTCAAGCCCCTGCCCCGTGAGCAATTTGTAGCTGTCCTCATACCACTCGGTCGACTGGTAGTTGTGACCGAGGATCGCGCCAGCGGTTTGCGCCTCTTCGACGAGACCCAGCGCCAGATAGCTTTCGACCAGACGATGCAGCGCCTCCGGCGTGTGTTGCGTGGTCTGGAATTGCTCAACCACGACGCGGAAACGGTTGGTCGCGGCGGCGTAATGCTTGCGCTTGAGGTAATAGCGCCCGATCTCCATCTCCTTGCCGGCGAGGTGATCGAAGGCCAGATCGAATTTCAGAATCGCAGAGCGCGCATATTCGGTGTCGGGATACCGCTCGATCACCGCACGGAGCGCTTGCAACGCCTGGAAGGTCAGGCCCTGGTCCCGGCCCACATCGTCGATCTGATCGTAATAGGACAGCGCCAAGAGGTATTGCGCATAGGCGGCATCTTCGTCGGCGGGGTAGAAATCGAGGAAGCGCTGCGCGGAAACGCGGGCGTTCTCGTAATCCTTGTCACGGTGATAGGAGAAGGCCTGCATGATCAATGCGCGTTTGGCCCAGTCGGAATAGGGATACAACCGCTCGACCTCGCCGAAATACTGCGCGGCGTCGCCGTAATCCTTTTGCGTGATCTCATATTCCGCGCGGGCGTAGATTTCTTCGGCCGGGTAGCCTTCCAAATCGCGCGTCGGCGCATTGTTCCCACAGGCTGTCAAAAAAGCCATGGAAAATCCGAGCACTACTGCGAAATGACCTGTTTTTCGTGCCGTCATGAAAGGCCCTACCCTCACCGTTCCACACGTCTCTTACTGGGACGTGTCCACACTCCTAGCACAGAAAAATCCGAGGCAAAACGCCTTTAGACGGGAAAAGTCGTCACGTGATCGTCACGTCGAAAAATGTACGAGAATGTGGAGTTATACCGTCGCTCTTTGAACCGAAAGATCAGGCACAAAAGGCCAGATCAGCGCGGCTGACACCGGCGCCCGGCAGGCGGCTTGCGGTTTTCGCATCCACCGTGACAAAGGCCCAAGCACCCGGCGTGGCAAAGAGTTTGCGCAAAAGCGCATTGGTCACCGCGTGGCCGGATTTCTGACCAACATAGCGGCCCAGAATCGGCGCGCCCGCCAGGTAGAGATCACCCAAAGCGTCGAGCATCTTGTGACGCACGGGCTCGTCGTCGTGACGCAGACCGGAGGGGCCACCGTTCACCTTGTCATCATCGAAAACGACGGCGTTCTCACCGGCGACACCGCCCAGAGCCAGACCATTGGCCTGCATCATATCGACCTCCGCCTGACGGCAGAAGGTGCGGCAGTTCGACAGTTCACGCACGAAGGCGCCATTGGCCATCACGAGATGTTTGTCCTGCACACCGATCGCACGATCGGCAAAGTCGATGTGGAATTCGATCTCCATCGTGTCAGACGGTTCGAGACGCGCGGTGGCATTCTCGGTCTCAACCTCGACAGGTTTCAGGATTTTGAGCGCCCGCGCAGGACCGTCCTGACACACGAGACCGGCGGCCAGGATACCATCGACGAAGGGCGCGGCAGAGCCATCAAGGATCGGCACTTCCGGCCCATCGACGGAGACGGTGACATTGGTCACGCCACAGCCCGCCAGCGCGGCCATGATATGTTCGATGGTCGACAGTTCGACGCCATCTTCGTTGCGGATGAGCGTGCAAAGCTGCGACGGCACCACGGCGTCCCAACGCGCGGGAATGCGGGCGTTCACGTCACCGGAGAGGTCGGAGCGCACAAAAACGATGCCATGCCCCGAAGGTGCAGGCGAAAGCACAAGGCACACGGGCTTCCCGGAGTGGAGACCCACCCCGTCAAACCGGATTTCTTTTGCGACTGTGCTCTGCACTTTGTGCCTCATGTTTTATGTCTGTATGCGCTTTTAACTGTTTGTTCACCTCTGCCCGAATACACTCCGGGCTTGGTTGATGTAGAAATAACCATTCCCCCCTGCCCATCTCAACTCAATCTTTGTAACGGATTGAAACATCTTCCTTTGAGCAAAGGCAAAAAACCGCGCAAGATTTTGCCGCAACGCGGCAAGGCTTTGCTTTTAAACATAAAAGACCGCCCGAAGGCGGCCTTTCAGGGTCTGTAATATCTGTGATTGTGACCTAGGGTCATGTGGGCGCAAAACGGTCCGATCACAGACCTATGTCAGTTTGCCTGACGGCGCAGGAAGGCCGGAATTTCGATCTTGTCGTTTTCCGGGTTCGGGTCCTGATCCTCATCATAGGCCTGATGCACCTGCGGACGCACCTGAGGCTGGGCGCCGAAACGGGCCTGCTGCGGTTGCGGTGCGGGCGCGGAGGGAGCGGCCTGATGACGCGCTTCCTCTTCGCCGCTATGACCGGTCATGCGACCGATCAGGGAGTTGATGCCGAAACGCGCCGGTTTCGCCTCAGCGGCAGGCTGATGGGCCGCCGGTTGTGCCGGACGCGGTTGTTGCTGTTGCTCATGACGAGCTTCGGCGCGCGGCTGCTTGGACACAGCGGCCTGAAGACGCGCCATGGCTTCCGGCGAGGGCGTCCCTGCGGAGGGCGCACGCGGCGCAACAAAAGCATCGGCTTGCGGCTCATGCATGGCGGGTTGCGGCGCAGGTTGCGGACGCGGCTGATAGGCCGGCGGCGGCAGATCGTCGTCCAGCGCGCGGAAGCTCTCATCGGGCGCCTCGCGACGCGCTTCGGAGCGGGCCTGAGTGGCTTGCGGATCGAACACATCGAGCGTCGGCTGAGCCGGTTCTTCGTAGGACGCGGCTTCCACAGCGGCAGCAGCAGCCACAGCAGCCGGTGCGGCCTGCTCAAGCTTTTCCTCCACCACATCCGGGGTTTGCAGCGGCTCGGCCAGACGGCGTCGCGGCACCGGAACTTCGGCGACCACGGTGGCGTCGATGCCGGTGGCGACGACGGACACACGCATGCCACCATCCATGTCGTTATCGAGCGTGGAACCAACGATGATGTTGGCCTCCGGGTCGACCTCTTCGCGGATGCGGTTTGCGGCTTCGTCCAGTTCGAACAGAGTCAGGTCATGCCCGCCGGTGATGTTGATGAGAACGCCCTTCGCGCCTTTCAGAGAAATCTCGTCCAGAAGCGGGTTGGCGATGGCTTTCTCGGCGGCCTGCACGGCGCGATCTTCGCCGGTGGCCTCGCCGGTGCCCATCATCGCTTTGCCCATTTCGTCCATCACGGAGCGCACGTCGGCAAAGTCGAGGTTGATGAGGCCCGGACGGACCATGAGATCGGAGATACCTTTGACGCCTTGGTACAGCACGTCATCGGCCATGGAGAAGGCCTCGGTAAAGGTGGTTTTTTCGTTGGCGAGGCGGAACAGGTTCTGGTTCGGGATCACGATCAGCGTGTCGACCATTTTCTGAAGCTGCTCGACGCCCTCGTCGGCCTGACGCATACGTTTTGCGCCTTCGAATTGGAACGGTTTGGTCACGACGCCGACGGTCAGAACGCCCAGCTCACGCGCGGCCTGCGCGATGATCGGAGCCGCGCCCGTGCCGGTGCCGCCGCCCATACCGGCGGTGATGAAGCACATATGCGCGCCCGCCAGTTGATCGACGATGGCCTCGATGCTTTCCTCGGCTGCGGCGGCGCCCACGGAAGGACGTGCGCCAGCGCCCAGACCCTCGGTCACTTTCAGGCCCATCTGGATGCGGGCCTGTGCCTTGGCGTGTTGCAGAGCCTGCGCGTCGGTGTTCGCCACGACGAATTCGACGCCCTCAAGCGCCTTTTCGATCATGTTGTTCACCGCGTTGCCGCCCGCGCCGCCGACGCCGAAGACCGTGATCTTGGGTTTCAACTCGTCCCGCTCGGGCATCGTCAGATTCAAAGCCATGAGTGTACCGCCTGCTTTCTCTCGTGCCGGGGCGATTGCACATTCTGCCCAAACCGCCCGATGTCCCCGCCCCTGAATCGGGGCAAACTTTACCTATTCATGCTAAATCTTATGGGGTTTCGCACGAGTCGTCATCCCAAAAACACGGAATTGCCACAAAATATGGGGTATAATGCCGCGATTTTCGGCGGGATTTTGCGCATGGGACCAGATTTAGCGGTCTATCAGACAGACATACGGAAAGATACGGCATCTCGCCCCCGGAAAAGAGGACCCGAGATGCCGCACAGCATCACTGTCATGTCCGGGCACTGCTCATGTGCCTTATGTCTATCCGCCCCGCTTCCCGGGGCTTATGCCTATATGTAGTGTCTATCACATCCCCCGCACACGCTGCAACAGGGGCCGCAACCGCTTACCAATTGTCTTTGAACCAGCGCACAGCGCGTTTGAGCGAGCGCGCCGGATAGCGTTCCGCCGGAATCTCAAAATCCCACCATTCGTCCTGCGGATTGGCCGCGAAGAGGCACAAGCCGACGGCGGAGGCAAAAGCCGCGCCCGTGGCCGCCTGCGGCAGACCCTGGACCCGCAAAGGCCGTCCGATGCGGACATTCTGGCCGAGGATTTTCGGCGCCAAACTATCAAGCCCCGGAATTTGCGACGCGCCCCCCGTCAGCACGATCTGCTGGCTGGGCATATGTTCAAACCCTGCGGCATCCAGACATTCGCGCACGCCTTCGAGGATTTCCTCGACGCGCGGACGGATGATGCCGATCAACTCGGCGCGGCTCACCGTGCGACGGTCTTTCTCCCAATCGCCGCAATCGCTGCCGACCTCGATCATCTCGCGGTCGTCCATGCCGGTGGCGACAATGCCGCCGTAAAAGGTCTTGATCCGCTCGGCGGTGGCCAGCGGGATTTGCAACCCCATCGCGATGTCAGAGGTCACGTGATCGCCCCCCATGCGCACGCTATCGGCATAGATCATATGTTTCTTCATGAAGATCGACACATCGGTCGCGCCGCCGCCCATGTCGATACAGGCCGCACCAAGTTCCTGTTCATCTTCCACGAGGGCCGAAATGCCGGACACGTAAGCGCCAGAGGCCAGACCCGCGACTTCGAGGTCACAGCGCTTGATACAATAAAGAAGGTTCTGGATCGTGGCGGTGTCCACCGTGAGCATATGCATGTCGACGGCGAGGTTCTGGCCGATCTGACCGCGCGGGTCCTTGAGGCCGGAGCGGTGATCGAGCTGAAAGTTCACCGGCTGGGCGTGCAGCACATCGCGGTGGTTGCCGTAATCCGGCACGTCGGAGGAGGCGAGCACACGGGCGACATCCTGTTCCGACACGGTGTCATATTCGACCTCGACCTGCCCCGCGATGCCATAGGAGCGCGGGTTGCCACCAGAGAAACAGGCGATAACGTGATCCACGCGGGTCTGCGCCATCTTTTGCGCGGCCTGCACGGCGGTGCGGATGGCGCGTTCGGTTTCGGCCATGGCTTCGATCTCGCCAAAACGCACACCGCGCGAGCGGGTGGTGGCGGCGCCGATGACACGGAAGGACGATTGACCGGCCAAGGCACCGACCCCATCGCCCCCCATGAAACGTTCGCCGTCAAAGCGCAGCACCAGACATGCAATCTTCGAGCTGCCCACATCGAGAATGGCAATCACACCGCGTTGCAGGGCGGCCTTGCGCATGTTCCGCATCGCCCGTTGGGCTTCGTACAAATCGGTCATCGATAAGACACTCCAAGTTCGACGCCTCGCAGGCGTTTCAATTCGTCTTGTGCAGTTTCGGTCAGCCGCACGGTCGGTCGGGTCGGACGGCGCATGTCCACCACTTTCACATCCCGACCCAAAAGGTCCTTGGCCTGATCCAGCGCCACCACCTGTGCCAGCGCACCCAGCGGTTTGACCTCGGGCAGGTAAATCTCCTGATCGCGGTCCAGCACGATGTTCCAGCGCCGCTCGCCCACACGCACCAGCCCGCGCAGACGCGGCGTCAGCGGGCCAGCATTGGCAAGGATCGCCACCGCTTCGCCCACGGCACGATCCGCGCCCTCGCCCGCGATCAGCGGCAGGTCGGGGCGATCCAGACGGCTATCCAAGGAGGCAACCCGGTGCCCTTCGACATCCAGCATCTCAAGTCCGTGTTCGGAGCGCCAGACCACGGCAGGCGTGCGTTCGACGATGTCCACCTGCAAAATCCCGCCCGCGCGCACATGGAGCCCGGCGCTTTCGACCGCGTCCAGACTTTCCACTTGGGCCAACAACCCCGTCAGGTCGAGATCAAAGGAAGACACCGGAAAATCCTGTGCCATGACTTCGCGAATGTCTTCGGACAGTTCGCCCGAGGCGCCGTCGATGGCCATGAGTTTGACCATGAACTCTGGGCGGTTCTGGACCTCGGCCTTGATCGCCATGACCTGCCCCATGAAGGCCTCACGGTTGTCTTCAGGCGCAAACCAAAGCCCGATGCAGGCCGCGACGGCCGCGACCGGCGCGATGCGGCGGAGGAAAAAGCGAAACGACGGCGTCAGCCAAAGGCGGCTCATCCGGTAGGCGGTTCGCGACGGCGCCGGGTCGCGCGGACGCTGCGGCGCGCTCTCCGTCTCGCCGCCCTGACCACGGCGTGCACGGATGGCGCGGGCAACGGCTTCGGACACGCGGGCGGAGCCGCCAAGTGTCGGGCCTTTGGCAAATTCAGTGGGATCTATCGGTCGCATGAGGCGTCCTCCACCATCCATTTGCAGAACTGGCCAAAAGTGATGCCGCTCTTTTGCGCCTGTTCCGGCGAGAGCGAGGTCGGCGTCATGCCTGGCTGGGTGTTAGTTTCCAACAGCACGAGACCCGCAAGGCCTTGGCTTTCATCCCAACGGAAATCCGTCCGCGACACACCCCGACAGCCAAGCGCCTGATGGGCCTTGAGCGCGTAGTCCTGACAGGCTTGCGTGATCTCTTCGGGGATGTCGGCGGGGCAGACGTGGCGCGAGCCGCCCTCGGCATATTTCGCCTCGTAGTCATACCAGCCATCGGTGAGAATATCGGTGACGCAGAGCGCTTTGTCGCCCATCACAGAGCACGTCAGCTCACGCCCCGGCGCATATTGTTCGACCATGACCACCGGCGGCATATCTTCGGCCAGACGCGGGGCGTTGGCGCCTTCATGGACCAGATAAACACCTACGGAAGACCCTTCGTTGTAGGGTTTCACCACATAGGGCGGGGCCATCACATGACCGGCTTCGACCTCAAAGCGGGACGCCAGTTTGGAGGGCACGATGGGCAGGCCGGCGGCACGGTAAACCTCTTTGGTCTTTTCCTTGTCCATGGCCAAAGCAGAGGAGAGCACGCCGGAGTGGGTGTAGGGAAGGCGCATCCATTCGAGCAGACCCTGAACACAGCCGTCTTCGCCAAACCGACCATGCAGCGCGTTGAACACGACATCGGGCGCCACCGCCACGAGTTGCGCGCACAGGTCTTCGCCTGCGTCGATCTCAACCACTTCGAATCCTTCACCCCGAAGCGCCTCTGCGCATTCGCGACCGGAAGACAAAGACACCTCGCGTTCAGCAGAGGGACCGCCTTTGAGGACCGCGACTTTCGGGGACTGCCTGCTCGACATGTCCACTCGCCTCAAATTTACAGGATCGTCTTTTCGCGACCCGTGACACATTGGGTCATCTTTCGTGACCCTTTGAAAAATCGCCCCGTTTCGGGGTCTGATTTATTCCCCTTTCGGGAAAACACGCCCTGCTCAGAGCGCGTAAGGCACTTATGCCTCGGAAATTTGTGCTTCGGCAAGGCCATCCGGGATCGGATCGCCAGAAAATTCGCCGATGCGCTTAATTTCCCACTGTAACGCGAGACCGGCGTTTTGAAATACTTTTTTTCGCACCGTCTCGCCCAAAAGTTCGAGATCATGCGCGGTGGCCTCACCCATGTTGATCATGAAGTTGGAATGCATCTCGCTCATCTGCGCGCCGCCGATGGAAAAGCCCCGAAGCCCCGCGTCATCAATGACCTTCCAGGCCTTGAGATCATGCACATCGTCGGCCTTGCCCGTCGAGGAGAACCCCGCCGGGTTGCGAAACGTCGAGCCCGCACTGCGTTCCTTGGTCGGCTGGGAGGCATCGCGGCGGGCGAGCTGATCGGCCATGCGCGCCTCAAGCTCGGCAGGATCGCCGCGTTCGGCCTCAAAGGTGGCCTCGACGATCACATAGCCCTCTGGCAGATCGGTCTGGCGGTATTGAAAATTCAAATCCTCGGCGGTGAGCGTCACCAACTCGCCCGCCCGCGTCACGGCCTTGGCGGAGACGAAATGATCAGCCACATAGGACCCGTAGCACCCGGCATTCATCCGCACCGCGCCGCCGATGGCGCCCGGAATGGTGCGCAGGAAGGTCAAGTCCAAGCCGGCCTCCGCCGCCTTGCGCGCCACATGGGCGTCGAGCATGGCGACACCGGCGGTCACCCGATTGCCCTCGATCTCAATGCCATTAAAGCCCCGCCCCATGCGGATCACCACGGCGCGAATGCCGCCATCGCGCACGATCAGGTTGGAGCCGACGCCCATCGGGAAGACGGCAACGGAGGGGTCGAGAGCGGCGAGAAAGCTCTGCAAATCCTCAAGGTCCGCAGGCTGAAACAGCGCATCCGCCGGCCCGCCGACACGCAACCACGTGAGATCGGCCAAAGCCCGGTTCTCGGTCAGCTTGCCTCGGGTTTCGGGATAGGTCTGGGTCATAAGCGGCTCTCTTGCGTCGGGTTTAGCGCGTCATAGCAGATTGGGGGATGGGGGGAAGAGTTACTTCCCCGCCAGCAATTTACTCAGCGCCGCCGTGAGCGACGGATCAATGCCGCCCTCGTCTTTGATGATACCGTCAGAACTCGGCCGGAAGAGTGCTGCGTAGACCAAGGCGCGCTGCTCTTGGGCCTCTTTATTGACCTCATCGCCGTGATCAAGCAAGCCGATGTAGGTCTGAGCAAAAGCGCGGCGTTCTCGCGCATCCAAAACCAAATGCCGCTCAGACAAATACTCTTTCATTTGTATTCGTGCGAACCATAACGCGAGCGTTAAAAGTGTCAGCACGGAACCAGACAAGATCATGCCCCGAAAGCTGAACCCTTTGCACAACTCAGGATGCCCAACAGGATCGCAACCGACAGGCGATAGCGCCAACAACAGTTGCTCATTTGGGTTCAAAAGCCAGTAGACAACCCCACCGACTGCAATTGCAATCACAATGAGAACAAAAACAAAACCTCTGAACGCAAGACCACGACGCTTGTCATGCTCACGTTCCTTTTCAGACCACAGCTCAACCGGAGCCTTGATCCGGTTCGCCGCGTTAAACGCATCAAGAGACGCTTGAAATTTGGAATCATATTCGGCTTGAAGCTCTTTGAAACGCTGATCTATTGTTGCTTCGTTTTGCAGAATGGCCTTTTCCGTATCACTCAGCATCTTCTCTTTGAGTTTTGTCGACTTGGATGTATCGCGCTCGACTCTCTGAAGCTGGTCTTCGAATTCTGAAGAGCGCTTTATCTGCTCTGACTGGCGTTCACTCAGCAAATCAAGCATCGTCTGCATTGCCTCGAGACGGTTAGCCAATAGCAGAGCATTCTCATTTACTGCGGCCATAGGACCAGATTGCAATTGCATCTCATAGTCAATCTCCGAAATACGGGTTGCGACAGCCTGCACACCGTCCTCCCAAACTAGTTCTTCAATAAGCGCGACCCTCTGATAAAATAACCAATGATCTGTGCGAATGGTGGGATTGAGCATGGTGGCGTACCAATCCAACCAAAACCGCCATTTCTCGGGACTATTCTGAGCGTGGGAAGATGTTAACTTAATGTTGAGCCAAACTTTTTCGTAGGGGTTCTCTTCGGACCACAGTGGAGTAGACAAAAGGTCTTCCCCACGATGCAAAGTCTCACAATCCACACGAACTTCACACCAAATGTCTACTCCAACCGCAGCATAGCTGGCATTGAGTACTGCATCCACAGCTGCTCGGATGCCGCCAGAGCCGACAGCTGCAGCATTTGCTGAAGAATATGCCGCCTTCGTCGCCTCTTCGGTCAATTTATATCCACCAGAAGACAAGACAGCATAGATAGCCGAGGTCGCCGATTGTGCAGCATTCTCCATCTTAGAATTTGGCAACTTGCTCAAAACCGCAGATATTAAAGTAGCGCGCAAAACATACAGAGTAGCCTGTTCTGTTTTGTGATTCTTGACGCTCCACTGCCAAAAAACCGGCAAAACTCTCAACGCCGCCCGCGCAGCAATCGCAACCGCATCCTCACGACTACGGCCCTGCAACCACGCCTCAAGCGCGTCTCTATCCCTAATTTCAGAAATATCCAAACCCGGCCCGCCCCAATTGCATCAATCTGACACAAATCTTAAGGGCTTCCCCCGCAAACCGGAACAGGAATTTGCCGCTATTCCGCCGGTCCGCGCGTCAGGGTTCGCCGCACCCACCGGCCTAAGTAAACCACAGGCCAGCGCAGGATCGACACGCCTGCGGCAAACACCACAAGCCCCACCCAAGGCCCGTTCTCATAGGTGACAAATCCCAAAAGCGGCACCCCCAGCGCGATCAGCACATAGGCTGCGGGCCAATGGTGGCGGCGCGAGGGGAACATCGCGATCACATTGGCGAGCACGGCCCAGAAACAAGCCAGAGTGAGGGACAGGGTCATAGCGGCCACTTCCTATTTGATCCCCCGCACAAGACGCCTCCACAGCACCTTGAGCGGCTTTCGAAACAAAGACACGGCAGCAGCTAAACCGATCAACACCGGCCAGACCCCATAGGTCAGACCGGTCCAGATGAGCACCACGGGCAGCACGAGCAAAAGCGCTGATCCGGGGAGAATCTGGTAGCGCAAGGGTAACGGAGCAAGCGCCATTGTGGCAAGCGCCCATAATGCGAGCGCTATCAGGGGATTGTCGACGAAGGAAACAAGGGCTTTCATGACAAAGCCCTCACGAGACGGCCCCAAAGGCAAACGCCACGAGCGCCAAAAGCGCGAAGATCAGGCCCACAACGGGCACCCAAGCGGCCACGCGGAAGGGCGCTTTGGGGGCCTTGCGTTTGAGCAAGATGAGCGACCCGTTCACCAGCGTGAAGACGACCAAAAGGATCGTAGACGTCACGCCCGCCAGATCGGAGACCGGCAACACAAGCGCTGCGCCGATCACCACCGCGCCGATCAAGACGGTGGCCAGAACCGGCGTTCCGAACCGCGGGTGAGCGTGGCGGAACACCCCAAGCGGCCCGCCGCGCTTGCCAAGGCCGAACAATACCCGCGCGGCCATGACGACCTGCGCCAGAACCCCGTTCAAGGCGGCGGTGACGGCAATGGCGGAGAGCACGACGACGTGTCCCCCGCCCGCCTCATAGACCAGCGCCAGAGGTCGTTCGGAGGCGGCGAGATCTTCGAGCGGGACGGCGCGCACAGCCGTGACGGTGACACCCGCGTAGAGCAGCGTGGTGATGATCAGGGAACCGATGATGGCGATCGGCAGGCTGCGTTCGGGGCGTTTGACCTCTTCGGCCATGTTGACGATGTCCTCAAAGCCGATGAAGGCGAAGAACGCCAGCGTCGCAGCCACGCCGATGCCGGGCAGATAAGGCGCGGCGGGGGCGGTGAAATCCGGCGACACGGGCGCCTGCCACCCGGCCCAGACGACGAGCGCCAGACCGATGACCTCGATCACAGTGAAAAGAGCCGCCATGGCGAGGCTTTCGAGCACGCCGACGATGGCGACACAGACCAGTATCAGGCCCAATCCGATCACGGCGAGATTGAAAGGAATGTCAACTAATCCCGTGAGATAGCCCGCGCCCCCGCGCAAAACGGCGGCGGACGACAGGGTGCCGCCCGCAACGATGGCAAGCCCGACGATGAGCCCCAAAGCCCGCGATCCGGTGCCCGCCTCGACATAGGCCGCCTCGCCCGCCGCTTCGGGGATGCGGGTGGACAATTCGGCGTAGGAAAGTGCTGAGGGCGCGGCGATCAGACCGGCGAGCAAAAAGGCCAAGGGCGCGTAGATCCCGGCCTGTGCCGCGACCGTGCCGACGAGGACGTAAATCCCCGCACCGACCATGACGCCCACGCCGTAAGCGGTGAGCAATCCGGGGCCGATGCGGCGTTTGAGATGATCGGACATAGCGGTCTCCAGAAAAGGTGCGATAAGAGTATCCCGGAGCCGCCCCTCTGTCTCTGCGTCAGAACAAAGCAGAGGTCCGCTTTTGGACCTCAGCCCTTGGAGAGCCGCTCCGGCAAGTTATGCGCCCAAGCGGAAATCGTTCCGGCGCCCAGACAGACGACCATATCGCCCTCGCGGGTCTGTTCGCGCACCAGACGGACCAGATCGTCCTCTGAGGTCACGGCGCGCGCATGGCGATGGCCGTGGCGGATGAGACCGGCGACCAGATCGTCGCGCGAGGCGCCTTCGATCGGCTCCTCACCTGCGGCGTAAACCTCGGCGATGCCGACGACATCGGCCTCGTTGAAACAGGTGCAGAAATCGTCGAACAGGCTATACAGACGCGAATAGCGGTGCGGTTGGTGCACGGCAATGACGCGGCCTTCGGAGGCCTGACGCGCGGCTTTCAGCACCGCGGCGATCTCGACCGGGTGGTGGCCGTAATCGTCAATGATCGTCACGCCGTTTACCTCGCCCACGCGGGTAAAGCGACGGTTCACCCCGCCGAAGGCCGCAAGCGCCTGTTTGATCTCTTCGGCCTTCATGCCGAGATGACGCGAGACGGCGACAGCGGCCAAGGCATTGGACACGTTGTGATCGCCCGGCATCGGCAGGGTACAGCCCTCGATCACCATATCCTCGGCGGCCAACACGATGTCGAAATGCGCCACGCCTTTTTTGTAGGTCAAATTGACGGCGCGGACATCGGCCTGGGCATTGAAACCATAGGTGACGACACGGCGGTCGGTGATCTTGCCCACAAGGCTCTGCACCTCCGGGTGATCGGTGCAACACACCGCAAGGCCGTAAAACGGAATGCCGGAGACGAAATCGTAGAAGCCTTCGCGCAGCTTCTCGATGGTGCCCCAATGCTCCATATGCTCCGGGTCGATATTGGTGACGATGGCGATGGTGGCAGGCAGACGGTTGAACGTCCCGTCGCTCTCATCGGCCTCGACGACCATCCAGTCACCCTGCCCCATCCGGGCGTTCGAGCCATAAGCGTGGATGATCCCGCCATTGATCACCGTCGGGTCGATGCCGCCCGCGACCAGAAGTTCGGCGACCAGCGTCGTGGTCGTGGTCTTGCCATGCGTGCCCGCGACGGCGACGTTGGATTTGAGACGCATGAGTTCCGCGAGCATCTCCGCGCGACGCACCACCGGCAGGCCCTTGAGACGCGCGGCGTCCAGCTCCGGGTTTCCGGGTTTGATGGCGCTGGAGATCACCACGACCTCCGCGTCTTCGAGGTTTTCTGCGCGTTGGCCCTCATAGATCACCGCGCCCAGTTCTTTCAGACGATCCGTGATTTTCGAGGCCTTCAAATCCGACCCCTGCACCCGATAGCCATGGTTCAACAGCACCTCGGCAATGCCGGACATGCCGATGCCGCCAATGCCGACAAAGTGGATCGGGCCCATTTCGGTGGGGAGTTTGGTTACGCTCGCGTTCATCTTATCGTCTCACTCGTCTGTCGTGCCCTGAAAGAGCATCGTTATTTTGTCTTGAAGGCCAGATCTTCGACCAGTGCCGCCAATTCTTCGGCCGCTTGCGGTTTCGACACCGACAGCGCCGCCTGCGCCATCATCAAAGCACCGTCGGGGTGGCTCAGCACGTTTTCGATCTGCTCAGAGAGGCTCTCGGGCGTCAGCTGACTTTCGGGAATCATGATCGCCGCGTTAGCCTCTACGAGCCCGCGGGCATTTGCGGTCTGATGATCGGCGGTGGCCGCCGCGAAGGGGATGAAGATCGCAGGGCGTCCGATCACGGACACATCCGCCACCGAAGACGCACCAGAGCGGGTGATCACCAATTGGCTCTCGCTCATGCGCTTCGGCACGTCGTGGATAAAAGTCTGCACATCGGCCTGAATGCCGCGCATCTGGTAGAATTCGGTCACGCGGTCGAGGTCCTCGGCGCGGGCCTGTTGGCTGATGCGCAGATTGGCCAGCATCCGCTCTGGCAGGCGCGCGATGGCTTCGGGCACCACGTCGGAGAGGATGCGCGCGCCCTGAGAGCCGCCCATCACCAGAATTTCCATCGGGTAGTCACCGGGCGCAATGTAAGGTGCCGCGTATTTTTCCAGAATGGCGCCGCGCACCGGATTGCCGGTGTAGACGCCCTCGACGCCCTCGGGCAGTTTGGTCGGCCAGGTGCCGCAGGCGACCTTATCGACGCGTTTGGCAAAGACCTGATTGACCCGCCCCAGAATGCCGTTCTGTTCGTGGATCATCCGGGGCAGTTTCATCAAGGTCGCCGCCGCCACCGCCGGGATCGCCGGATAGCCGCCAAAGCCCACCACCACGGCGGGCTTGTCGCGCATGAAGTTCGACATGGCCTTGAACACGCCGCCCATGATGCGCGGCAGGACCATCGCCTTGGCCGCCAATCCACCGCGCGCGAAGGTGGCCGAGGGCATGACCTCGATCTCAACCGCCTGCGGGAATGCCCCGGTGTAACGCGCGCCACGGGCATCGGTCGACAGTTTCACCCGCCACCCCCGCGCCAGCATCACCTCGGCCAGAGACTGCGCCGGGAACATATGTCCGCCGGTGCCGCCAGCGGCGATGACAAGAAGGGGGGCTTGGGTCATTGGAACCTCTTTTATGTCTTTTAGCTTACGGTCAGCGACCGCGACGGATCAGGATGTCACCGATCTCGCCCTGCGGACGGGTGCGGGTAAAGGCCAGAAGCGCACCCAATGCAATGCCGGATGCGATCAGGGACGAACCGCCATAGGACACGAATGGCAGCGTCATGCCTTTGGCCGGCAAAAGCCGCACCGCGACGCCCATGTTGATGAACGCCTGAATGCCAAACGCACAGGCGAGCCCGGTGCCCGCAAGGCGGATGAAGGGATCGCGTTCCTTGAGCAAACGCCAGAGCGAGCGCACGGTGATGGTCGCGTAAAGCGCGATGATCACGAGAACGAGGATCAACCCGTATTCTTCGGCAGCGACCGCAATAATGAAGTCGGTATGCGCATCGGGCAGCGACCATTTCACGGTCCCCTCGCCCACGCCGACGCCAAAGAAGCCGCCCTCGCGGATGGCGTTGGTGGCGTAACCGATCTGGGTCGTGGGATCGATTGTCGGGTTCAAGAACCCGTCGATGCGGCGCGCGAAGTGTTCGGAATTGTTATAGGCGAAGGTGCCTCCCAGAACGACAAGCCCCGCGATACCGACCAAAAGCGTCAGCGGCGCACCGGCGACGAAATACATCACGCCCCAGGCGAAGAGGATGAGAGAGGCCTGCCCGAAATCCGGTTGCAGCGCCAAAAGGACCACCACAAGCGAGGTGATCAGGAAAGAATACATCCGCCCCGGAGGCCCACCGATTTCGAGACCGGCGGCCATAAGCCAGGCGGAGGTGATGACGAAGGCAGGTTTCAGGAACTCAGAAGGCTGGACAGAGGCAAAGCCCAAAGAGAACCACCGCGTCGCGCCCTTGCCGAAATCCGTGCCGAAAGCGGGCAAAAGAAACAGAGAGATCAGCGCGAGGACAAAACCCACGACCGCAAAACGGCGCACACGCGCCGGGTCCATCATGGTGATGCCGATCATCACCATCAGCCCCAAAGAGCCAAAAAATGCCTGGCGTTTCACGTAATGGAACAGGTCCGTAAATCCGTTCTTCTCGGCCAAGGGCGGCGAGGCCGCGAGCCCCAACAAAAGCCCGATGCCAAAAAGAATAAAGACACAGGACAGAGTCCATTTGTCGATTGTCCGCCACCAACGCGGCAAGATCGGCTCTCCCACGCGCATCGGCGCGGAGCCATACACCATTTCTGTCATGATACCGCCTACTGCCTCGTTATCATTTTACGCCCGGTTTTCCGGGTCTGATTTGTTCAGAATAGCGGCTTTTCCTGCTTTGCGCCACTACAGATTGTGGCCTCAGAGCGATGAAACGCCATAAAGGCAGGGATTTGCCGACATGATTCCCGAGGCAGGCCAAAACACGAATTGATCCGCCTTATTGTTCCTTGGCCTTGTTCATCGTCATTGATCGTTAAGGGGAATCCCCGCAGTCTGGCACCAACTCACCCTCTCCCTCCTCTCAGTACGGAGTTTGCCATGAAAATCGGGATCGTCGGCGCAGGCATGGTCGGCTCCGCCGCAGGCTATGCCATCGCCTTGAAAGGCACCGCGAGCAAGATCGTCTTTGTCGATTACAACGCAGGCCTCGCCCGCGCGCAGGCCGAGGATATCGCCCATGCCGTGCCCTTTGCCTCCTCCACCGTGGTGACGGCGGGCGATTACACGGAATTGAAAGGCGCAGGCGCGGTGATCCTCGCCGCGGGTGTGGGCCAAAAACCGGGCGAAAGCCGGTTGGAACTTTTGACCCGCAACGCCGAAGTGTTCCGCCAGATCATCGGCAAGGTGCTGGACGCCGCCCCGGATGCGATCCTTTTGGTCGCCACCAACCCCGTCGACATCATGACCCAGATCGCCACGCGGCTCTCTGGCCTGCCGCCGTCGCGGGTGATCGGTTCGGGGACCATTCTCGACACCGCGCGGTTCCGGCATTTGATCGGCGAACATCTGGGCGTCGCGCCGCGCTCCGTGCACGCCTATGTGCTGGGCGAACATGGCGACAGTGAAGTGCTCTGTTGGTCGTCGGCGCGCGCCGGGGCTCTGTCGGTCAAGGACTTCGCCGCCCAGATGCGTGTGCCCCTGACCGAAGGCGTCAAGGCGCGCATTGACGACGGGGTTCGCAACGCCGCCTATACGATCATCAACGGCAAAGGCGCGACGTGGTACGGCATCGGCGCGGGGCTTGAGCGCCTCGTGCGGGCGATCGCGCGGGACGAACAGACCGTGCTGTCCGTGTCCATCGTGACGCCAAAGGTCGAAGGCGTGAGCGATGTGGCGCTCTCCATTCCCCGTATCGTCGGCGCACAGGGCGTGGTGTCGGATCTCTTCCCTGAACTGGACGACGCGGAACACGAGGCGCTCGGGGCCTCGGCGCGTCTGTTGAAGCAAACGCTGGATGCGCTGGAGTATTGATGAGGGGAAGGCCTACAAAGACCATTCGACTAAGGATATTTAAGTGATCGGGACGTTAAAACAAAATATTCAGTGGGCGTTGAGCGACAATCGTCACAATTTCATCCGTGCCACTGTGATCTGTTTTGGTGTTGAACTCTTTTCACTCTAATGACTGATAGGGCGTCCTGAATGGTGGGCCCCATCCCGGCGTTACTCAGTTTTCGCAACTTGGCTCTGCCCGATTATTGTCCCTATCGCCTTTGTCTGGGGCCTTGCCACGATGAGGGAGGGTAAAGTAACCCGCTTCACCGAAACGCCGAAGGTGGCGCACTCACGATCCCCTGCAGCATTCTCATCCCTACTCTTTGTCCCTTTGGAAGGGAGGCGTAAATTCGCCGTTAAGTCAAGCACCTAAGCGACTGTCTTTCGACGAACACAGTGTGCCAATTCATCATTTGGAAAGGAAAGTTGTTTACCCTAACGTGGAAACAACCGGCTCAAAACCATGGCACAAATCAACGGCACCAGTGGTGACGACAACATAGAAGGCACCACCGAGAACGACTCCATCGCGGGCGGCGATGGGGCGGATACCATCTATGGTGGTGCGGGAGACGATCAGATTCTCGGCAACGATGGCCAGAACTCTGCCGACGGCGGCGATACGATCTATGCCGGAGACGGGGCAGACACGGTTCAGGGCGATGGTGGCGACGACAGGATCTACGGTGAAGCCGGTCAGGACACGCTCTTTGGCAATGATGGCAACGATTATATCGATGGTGGCGCTGACAACGACACGCTCTATGGCGACGACGGCAATGACACGCTCCTGGGGGGCGATGGCGATGACATCCTCTACGGCGGGACTGGCGACGACACGCTTCGGGGTGGCGCGGGCAATGACACGCTCTACGGGCACGAGGGCGCCGACACCTTTATCATCGCCGATGGCAGCGGCTTCGACACGATCGAGGATTACTCCGCCGCCGATGGCGACATCCTTTTGATCGACTACCCAGGCATCAATTCCTATGCCGACCTGCAACCTTACCTGAGCGACGACGGCAATTATGGCACGCTGATTTCTTTCCCGGATGGCTCGGTCACGCAAGTCAAGTGGTTGAATTACAACGGCCAATCCGCCTCCGACTTCACCTTCCAATCCGGCACGATCTGTTTTCTCAAAGGCACATTGATCGAAACGGAACACGGCCCCCGCCCGGTCGAGAGCCTGCGTCCCGGCGATCTTGTGCGGACCTATGATCATGGCCTGCAACCGCTGCATCTGATGCGGTGCCGCAGCTATCGCTTTGGTGCTGGACCCCACAAGATGCAGCCGATCCGCATTCGCCCCGGCGCACTCGGCCCCGGCGTGCCCGTGCGCGAATTGATCGTCTCGCCGCAACATCGCATTGCGCTGCCGCAGCAGGCGCCGGAGTATATCATCGCGGCGCGTCATCTGTTGTCCTGGCCGGGGGTGAGCGCGCGCCCGTCCTGTCGTCTCGCGCAGTATTGCCACCTTGTGTTCGACCGGCATGAGCTGGTGCTGGCGAATGGCGCCTGGGCGGAGACCCTTTTGGTCACCGCCTATAGCCAAAGCCTCTCGCCCCTGCCGCCCGCCCTGCGCCATCTGTCGCAGGAGTCTGTGCGCCGGATCGTGCGACAGCCTGAGCAGGCAGTGAGCCCCGCCGCGTAACCTCTATCCGCGAAACGCCGAAGGCGGCGCGCCGAGGTCGCGTTTGAAGGCGGCAATAAAGGCCGAGGGGCTGGAATAGCCCAGATGTGCCGCCAGATCAGTGCTGCTTTCGCCCTGCTCCAGCCGTTCGAGCGCGAATAAAATTCGGCGCCGCGCACGCCAGTCGCGAAAACTCTTGCCGGTTTCCGTCACGAACAGCCGCGCCAAAGTGCGCTCCGAAGTCCCCACCTCATGAGCGATCTCCGCCAATCCCCGGCGCTCCTCCGGGTGACGCAAGAAAATCCCCATCGCCGCCACCAGACGCGGATCTCGCCCGCCTGGAAGGTGCATCGCGGCGGGTCTCAACCGTCCGATCTCGTCCAAAGCCACCCAGGCCAGACGTCGGACCTCGGGCTTTGCCAACCCGCCCTCGACCATGCGTTCCACGACCCCGCGCAGCAGAGGCGAGGTGCGCAGCACCGTCATCTTCTGCGGCAGGCCCGCGCGGGTCACGTAAGATGGCGCGACATAGAGGTGGTGGGTCAGAACCGGGCCCTGTGTGCTGAGCTGATGTTCGACATCGGGCGGAATCCAGATCGCGTGTTTGTGCGGGATGATCCAGACATCTTCGCCCGCCTGCAACCGCATCACCCCATTGTAACACATGGCCAATTGCGCCCGCGGATGGCTGTGCGGCTCCACCGCGTAGCCCCCGCGAAACTCCTCGCGCCGGGCGATGACGGGACGCCCGGGCGTGAGATCAAATCCGATGCCCGTGGGCGGCGCGTCCGGATTTGGCAGATATTCGACATGATTTGGCATAATGTCGCTCTACCGCATTTCCGACATTTTTCCTACACCTTTTCGCAACGCGCGCCCGCCACCCGCCAGCGCCCACTCCCCCTCCCCAAGCGCAGGAGTATACATGACCTATTTCAGAGAAGCCGTCCTTGCGGTCATCACCCTGATCGCGATCGCGATCGCCGTCACCGTTCCCGGCATTTTCGCCGCCAATCAGGCGCTGATCTTCGCCATCGTCCTTGTCACACTGGGCCTTTGGGCGACCGGTCTCGTGCCCGGCTATCTGGCGTCCCTGTTCTTTTTCACCGCGCTTTTGTTGCCCGGTCTGGCCGCGCCCGATGTGGTGTTCTCCGGCTTCACCTCGACCGCTATGTGGCTGATCATCGCGGGCTTTGTCATCGGAGCCGCGATCACGCATTCCGGTCTCGGGGCCAAGATCGGCGAAGTCGCCCGCCCACATTTGTCGAAAAGCTACCCGATGCTGATCGGGGGCCTCATGGTCATTGGCATGGCCTTGGGCTTTGTCATGCCCTCGTCCTTGGGCCGCTCCGCCGTTTTGGTGCCCGTGGGCATGGCGCTTTCCGATATGTTGGGACTTGAGAAAGGCTCGAAAGGCCGGATCGGCGTCGCCGTGATCATCGCCTTTGGCACCAATATGCCCAGCTTCGCGATCCTGCCGTCGAACATCCCGAACATCATTCTCTCGGGCATGGCGGATAAGGTCTTTGGTATGGAGTTTTCCTACGCCGATTACCTCTTGCTGCATTACCCGGTGCTGGGCGTGGTCAAATCCATCGCGCTGGTGCTGTTGACGCTCTATTTCTTCCCGGCCAAAGTCGCGCCGGTTCAGGTCGAGGTGAGCCAAGACACCCCGGCGTCGTCGCGCAAACAGATGATCCTGATGGCGATCCTTCTCGTCACCATCGGCTTCTGGGCCACCGACCAGCTGCACCACATCAATGCCGCCTGGGTCGGCCTTGCGACCACCTTCGTCTTGCTGGTGCCGCGTCTGGGCCTTGTGCCGCCGCCGGTGTTCAAAGGCGCGGTCGATTTCGGCATGTTGCTCTTTGTCTCCGGCGCACTCGCTCTGGGCGCGGTGGTCAACAGTTCGGGCCTCGGGACGATCATTGCGCATCAAGTGGTCGGCGTCCTGCCGCTCGCGCAAGGCCACGATTTCCTGAACTTCTTCTCTCTCTCCACATTGGGTGCGCTGACGTCTGTGTTCACCACCATGCCGGGCGTGCCAGCGGTCCTCACGCCATTGGCCGAGGAATTGTCACAAGCGACAGGGTTTTCGCTCGAAGCCGTGTTGATGACACAAGTCATCGGGTTCTCGACCGTGATCTTCCCCTATCAGGTCGGGCCGCTCATCGTCGCCATGGGGCTTGCGGGCGAGAGCACGCGTCACCTGATGAAGATGACGCTCTCGATGTCAGCGCTAACGTTCCTGGTCTTCATCCCGCTCGATTACCTGTGGTGGGTGGCTTTGGGTTGGATCTAACCCAGCTTCTCAACCTCTGCCGCGAAGGCTTCGCCTCGTTTTTCGAAATTCGGGAACTGGTCAAAGGACGCGGCGGCAGGCGCCAAAAGCACGGTCTCGCCCTCCTCCGCCTCAGCTGCGGCTTTGGCGACGGCAACATCCATCGTCTCGCAAATCTCATAGGGCGTGTCACCGATCTGAAGCGCGAAATCGCGGGCAGAAAACCCGATGAGATAGGCTTTGGAGACCGAACCCAAGAAGGGTTTCAAATCCTCGATCCCGCCATCCTTGCCAAGCCCACCCGCGATCCAGCGGATACGGGGAAAGGCCTGAAGCGCCTTGGCGGCAGCGTCGACATTGGTCGCCTTGCTGTCGTTCACATAGCGCACACCGTTTAACTCGCGCACAAGCTGCGAGCGATGCGGCAGGCCTTTAAAGCTGCGCAAAGCGGCTTCGATGCCCTTCGGCGACAGGTTCAGCGCGCGCGCGGCGGCATAGGCGGCGCAAGCGTTCTGATGGTTGTGCGCGCCGGGCAGCCCATCCATCTCGCGCAGGTCGATCGAGGCGGCTTGTTTGCCCTTGCGATACTCGGACAGGAACCCTTTGCGGGCAAAGATGTTCCACCCGGGGCCAGACAGTTTCTGACCGGAAGACACACGAATGAGCCGCAAATCTTCCGGGCTTTCGACCAATTGGTTCGCCAGATAGCGCCCCTCTGTTTCGTCCACCCCGATCACGGCTCGATCCGGCCCGCCCTCCGCGAACAAACGCCGTTTGGCCGCGAAATAGCCGCCCATCCCGCCGTGACGGTCGAGATGATCCGGCGACAGATTGGTAAACACCGCCACATCGGGCGTCAAAGCGCGCGCCAGATCGGTCTGATACGACGACAGCTCCAGCACGATCACCTCGCCCTCCTCGGGCGGCTCGATGTCCAACACCCCGCGCCCGATATTACCCGCGAGTTGGCTGGGCGTGCCGTTCTCTTCAAAGATATGATGGATCAGCGCAGAGGTGGTGGATTTGCCGTTCGACCCGGTCACCGCAATGACGCGCGGCGGCGTGTCATGCTCCATCCAATCGCCCTGTCCGAGGGAACGAAAGAACAGCCCGATGTCATTGTCGACGGGCACGCCCGCGTCCCACGCCTTGGCGATCACCGGATTGGGTTCGGGATAAAGATGCGGAATACCTGGAGAAACAACGAGACAAGCCACGCCGTCGAAGGCATTGCCTTTGTGCAGGTCGTGAATGGTGAAGCCCTCAGCCTCCGCCCGCTCCCGCGCCTCGACGGAATCGTCCCAGCACAGCGCCTCGCCCCCCCCGGCCTCAAGCGCACGCGCCGTTGCAAGCCCCGAACGCCCAAGGCCCAGTACGGCCACTTTTCTATCTTCGTATCCGAGCACAGGGATCATGCCAGTTCCTTCCAAAATGGTTTGGTCTCACATAGTTTGCAACGCGCAAAGTCATGTGAATTCCAAAGCGCCAGCGCCACTCAGGATTGTTCCAGCCAGCGCCGCAATGAAAACGCAGGACGCAAGCACCAACGCAATGATCGCAATCATAAGTCGCAACAGGCGCACATGACGCTTAACCGATGCCCCCTGTATTTCCTCAATCAGCGCTGGAATGCCAGAGACCATGTAAATAATCCCCATCACCAGCGACAGTATCATCGCCGCCTGAACAGCCCAAACAGACCATAAAGGAACGACCGTGTCTGAAGACTTGAGATTGACCAACATTTTTGCGCAGATCAAAGAAAGACCTGCCAGAGCCATTCCCTTCAAAAGCCTCTCGACCAACTGATCTATCGCACGGAAGATTTCGGACATGCATCCAGTACTCTGTTTCATCAGGGAACTCACCGCAGTTTCAGCGTCGCCAGACCAATGAGCGCCAGCACCAGAGAGATGATCCAGAAGCGGATCACGATGGTCGGCTCGGACCAACCTTTTTTCTCGTAATGGTGATGGATCGGCGCCATCAGGAAGACGCGTTTGCCGGTGCGTTTGAAGTAGAGCACCTGGATGATCACCGACAGGGCCTCGACCACGAACAGGCCGCCGACGATGGCCAGAACGATCTCGTGTTTCGTGGCCACTGCAATCGCTCCCAGCGAGCCGCCCAAGGCCAAAGACCCGGTGTCGCCCATGAACACGGCGGCAGGCGGCGCGTTGAACCACAGAAAGCCCAGGCCACCGCCGATCAAGGCGGCGGTAAAGACAAGGATTTCGCCAGTGCCCGGCACGTAATGCAGGCCCAGATACTCGGTAAAGTCGACGCGGCCCACGACATAGGCGATGGCGCCCAAAGTGCCGGAGGCGATCATCACCGGCATGATGGCAAGCCCATCGAGACCATCGGTGAGGTTCACCGCATTGGCGGCGCCCACGATGACAATCATCGCGAAGGGGATGAAGAACCACCACAGATTGATAAGCAAATCCTTGAACACCGGCAGTGCCAGTTGGAATTGCAACTCCTCGGGATGCACCATGGTGGACCAGACGGAGGCGATCAGCGCAATCACGAAGCCCAGCAAAAGCCGCATGCGACTTGATACGCCTTTGGTGTTGGATTTCGACACTTTCGCGTAGTCATCGGCGAACCCGATCAACCCGTAGCCAAAGGTCACGAACATCACGATCCAGACGTAAGGGTTGTCAAGCCGCGCCCAGAGCAGCGTCGAGACCAGCAAAGCGGTCAGGATCAGCAAGCCGCCCATCGTGGGCGTGCCGGCCTTGGCGAAATGGGTTTCAGGACCGTCATCGCGGATCGGCTGGCCCTTGCCCTGACGTCGGCGCAACAGGTCGATCAACGGACGACCAAAGATCATCGCAAAAATCAGCGCGGTGAAAAACGCACCGCCAGACCGCATGGTGATGTAGCGAAACAGGTTGAAAAAGTCCCCACCATCGGAGAGGCCCGAAATCCAATACAACATGCGCTCAACTTACCTTTCGTCACTTTCGGCACTTATTCGTCAGAGTGCTGTGGCACTTGTCCCAATTCCCGCAGCGCGTCAACCAGCAGGCTGACTTTCGATCCCTTGGAGCCTTTCACAAGCACCACATCACCTGGTCCGATCAACGCCGACAGCACCGGCACCGCCTCTTGCGCGGTCTCGAACCACTCTCCGCGTCGTGCGTCGGGCAAGACATCGTAGAGTGCGCGCATCAAAGGCCCGACACAATGCACCGCATCCACGGTGGCGAACCACGGCAGCGCCGCAAGCCCCTCATGGATCGCCTTTTCCTTTTCGCCCAGCTCCAACATATCGCCCAGAATGGCGATCCGGCGGCCTGTGTCATGCGGCTGGGCCTTGGCCAGCACCTCAAGAGCGGCGGCCATGGAGGTCGGGTTGGCGTTGAAGGCATCGTCGATCAGCTCGACCGGCGCGCCGACGGGCAAAGAGATCGCTTCGCGTGCGCCACGCCCCTCGGGCGGCGCCCAAAGCGTGAGGTCTTGCGCGGCTTTTCCCACATCCGCCCCCAAAGCATAGGCGACGGCCAGGCAGCCCACCGCATTGGCGGCAAAATGGCGTCCGGCGGTTGAGAGCGTGAAATCGACGTGATCCGTGTCGATCACAGCCACGCCCCGCGTCGACCCGTCGTCCAATTCGACCGACATGAGCCGCGCGGCGCAGGTTTCGTCTTCGCCAAAGCGAATACTGTCACCATCCCAGGCCTTCGCCAGAATGTCATTCACATCGAGATCGCCGTTGAACACGGCCACGCCGCCGGGAACAAGTCCTTTGAAAATATCGGCTTTTTCGCGCGCGATGCCCTCTAAGCTTTCAAAAGCGGCCATATGGGCGGGCGCCACGGTCGTGATCATCGCCACGTCAGGGCGCGCGAGTTGGGCCAAAGGCGCGATCTCGCCGGGGTGGTTCATGCCGATCTCGATCACGGCGAAGTCCGTGTCTTTCGGCATGCGCGCGAGCGTCAAGGGCACGCCCCAATGGTTGTTGTAGCTGGCCTCTGCGGCATGGGTTTTGCCCTGCTCAGACAGGATCGCGCGCAGCATTTCCTTGGTTGAGGTCTTGCCCACCGAGCCGGTGACGCCGATCACCTTGCCCTCGACGCGGGCGCGCGCGGCTGCACCAAGGCGCTCCAAAGCGGGCAGCACATCGTCCACGATCAACAGCGGCGCGTCTTCTGCTACCCCCTCGGGGATGCGCGAGACCAATGCGGCGGCGGCGCCTTTGTCCAAGGCCTGCGCGACGAAGTCGTGGCCGTCGCGAATGTCTTTCAAAGCGACGAACAAATCGCCCGGCTGGATCGTACGGGTGTCGATGGAAATGCCGGTGATCTCAAAGGATGTCGTCGTCCGGCCGCCCGTCGCCTGTGCCGCCTCTTCCGAGGTCCAAAGCCTCACAGACCCCATCACAGCGCGCCATCCAGCGCTGAGACCGCCATGGAGGCCTGTTCCACATCGTCGAACGGAAAGACGTCGTCGCCGATCACCTGTCCGCTCTCATGCCCCTTGCCGCAGATCAACAAAGCATCCCCCGGTTGCAGCGCATCGACGCCGCGCAGGATCGCCTCGGCGCGGTCGCCCACTTCTATGGCATCCGGCGCACCGGCCAGAACCTCGGCCCGGATCGAAGCCGGGTCTTCCGAGCGCGGATTGTCGTCGGTCACGATCACCAGATCGGCGTTTTCCGCCGCAGCCTTGCCCATCAGCGGACGCTTCGTTTTATCCCGATCACCGCCTGCGCCGACGATGGCGATGATGCGGCCCATGACATGCGGGCGCAGCGCCTTGATCGCTGTGGCGACGGCATCGGGGGTATGGGCGTAATCGACAAACACCGCCGCACCATTGTCACGCGTCGCGGCATGTTGCATCCGCCCACGCACGCCGGTCAGTTCCGGCAGGCAGGAAAACACCTCTTCGGGATCGGCGCCTGAGGCCATCACGAGACCGGCTGCGGCCATGACATTTTCGGCTTGGAACCCGCCGATGAGATCGAGGCGAATTTGGTAGATATTGCCCACGAAATCAATGCGCAGGTCTTGTCCGGTCGCATCGAACCGCTGGCCGACAATGCGCAAGTCAGAAGCGTCAGAGCGCCCCACCCGCATCACGTCGATGCCACGTTCGGCGCAGAGGCCTTCGAGCTCCATGCCTTTGGCATCGTCGATGTTGATGACGGCCACGCCGTCTTCGGGCAACACGCGGGTGAAGAGCCCGGCCTTGGCGGCGAAATAGGCCTCAAACGTGGCGTGATAATCCAGATGATCCTGGGTGAAATTGGTGAAGGCGGCGGCGGTCAGTTCGACGCCATCGAGACGCCGTTGCGCCAGACCGTGGGAACTGGCTTCCATCGCGCCGTGGGACACACCGGCGCGCGCGGCCTCCGACAACATGCCGTGCAAGGTGATCGGCTCCGGTGTGGTGTGCGGGCTGGGCGCCTGCCAATCGCCCTCGACGCCGGTGGTGCCGATGTTGATCGCGTGGACGCCCAGAAGCTGCCAAATCTGACGGGTAAAACTCGCGACCGAGGTTTTGCCATTGGTGCCGGTGACAGCGACCATGACATCGGGCTGCGCGCCATAAAACAGCGCGGCGGCGTAGGCCAGCGCCTGCCGCGGGTCTTCGACCACCACCACAGTGGGGCGGTGGTCGGCAATCGCATCTGCGGCCAGACGCGCACCTTCGGGATCGGTCAAGATGGCTTTGGCCCCCATGGTCAACGCCATCGGTACGAAAGACGCGCCATGAGCATGCGCACCGGGGAGGGCCGCAAACAAGTGGCCCGGTTCAACCCGACGGCTGTCGACGGAAAGCCCGGTGATTTGGGTCTCTCCGCCGCTTTGCGCGGTCAATCCCAGCTCCGATAGAGATTTCATCATGACCGCGCTCTCCGTTTGCTCGTCGTTCAATGCGTCGCGGTCAGTGTTACCGCAGCTTGGGAGGGGGATTCAATCTCGGGACGCAATCCCAAAAGCGGCGCCGTGCGACGGATCACCTCGCCCGCAACCGGAACGGCGGTCCAGCCAGCGGTGCGGCGCGGTTTTGGCCCGGAGGTTTCCACCGCCTCATCCATGGTCACGATCAGCACATATTTCGGATCTTCCGCCGGGAAAATCGAGGCAAAGGTGTTGATGGTCTTGTCCTCGTAATAGCCGCCTTGCGGGCGCGGTTTGTCTGCCGTGCCGGTCTTGCCGCCGACGTGGTAGCCGGGCACTTCGGCGAAGGAGGCGGTGCCTTTCGGGCTTGAAACCACTTGGCGCAGCATAGAACGCGCCGCACGCGAGACCTCTTCGCGCACCACACGCGGACCTTTGGGCACGAAGCCGTCGCGTTTGATCAGCGTGGGCGTCACCTGCGTGCCGCCATTCAACAGCGAAGCATAAGCGGTCGCCAGATGCAGCGGCGAGGCCGACAGACCGTGGCCGTAGCCGATGGTCAGGGTCGAAAGCTCCGACCAATGCGGCGGCAAAAGTGGTTTGCCAGACGGTGCCTCAGAGAGTTCCACCGGCACAGGTTCGAAAAAGCCCAAGGATTTCAAGAAGGCCTGCTGACGCTCCACACCGATCTGTTGCGCGATATGGGCGGTGGCGACGTTCGAGGATTTGACGATCATGCCCGTCAGGCTAAGGTTCGGGCCGTAGTTGTGGCCTTCGAATTCACCGATGGAGAACTTGCCCCAGCGAAACGGCGGGGTGGCCGGGATCAGCGTGTCGGGACCGGCAAGCCCCAATTCCATCGCCTGGGCGGCGGCGAAAATCTTGAAGGTCGAGCCAAGTTCATAGACGCCCTGCACCGCGCGGTTGAACCGCGGGTTGTTGCTCGGGTCTTTGCCCTCGAAAAACTCGGGGCGCGAGTTCGGGTCGAAATCCGGCAGCGACACAAGCGAAATGATCTCGCCGGTGTTGGCATCCATCATCACGGCGGCGGCGCCCTTGGCGTTCAGCATCCGCATGCCGCCGTAAAGCACCTCGCGAATGGTGGTCTGCACCGTCATGTCGATCGAAAGTTGCAGCGGCTTGTCGCCATTGGCCGGGTCGCGCAGATAGGCGTCCATCTCTTTTTCGATGCCGGACTGGCCGACAATCTCGGCGCTCATCACACCTTCGCGACCAAATTTGGTCCCGCCCAAAACATGGGCGGCCAGCATGCCATTGGGGTACAAACGCTCTTCGCGCGGGCCGAACAACAGACCCGGCTCACCGATGTCATGCACGGCCTGCTGTTGTTCGGGGGCGATCTTTTTCTTGATCCACAAGAACTTGCGCGTGCCGGTAAAGTCGCGGATCAGGCGTTCGCGGTCGAGATCGGGGAAAATCCGCACCAGTTCCTCGGCGGCGTGGATCGGGTCGATCATTTCCTGCGGCTGGGCGTAGAGCGAATTGGTCACGCGGTTGGTGGCCAGAATACGCCCGTTGCGATCGACGATGTCGGCACGTTGCGCCAAGATCGGCGTGCCGGACGCCGCCGCGCGCGGCTCTTCGGGGACGGTGGCGGAGACCTGCCCCATACGGGCGCCGACGACGACAAAGGCCGAGACGAAACACAGCCCCAAGACCAAAAGCCGCCCCTCGGCCCGAAGGCGGGAGCGGTCGCGCATTTCCTCGTGCCGCAGGCGCAGGTTTTCGCGCTCGATGGCGTCGGGGTTTTCGCCCTTTTGCCGGGCTTGCAACACGCGGGCCAGCGGGCGGAGCGGTGTGCGGATCGTCATTCTTCGCCGTCTCCGTTTTCGATGGCATCCAGCGAGCCCACCACGTCATAAGTCTCGGTCAGCTCCAAGATCAGGTCTTCTTCCTGCGGGAAGGCCACCTGATCGACACGGCCGAATTGTTCGGGTTGAAACGGCAAGAGACCCAGACGGTCAAAGTTGATCTCCGCCAGATCGCGCAGCCGCTCGGGGCGGTTGAGATAGGCCCATTCGGCCTTCAAAACCGCCAATTCTTCGCGCTGATGGCCGATCTCGCGCTGAAGATGACTGACCTGTTTGAGCACGCGCTGGGTGGCGTAGTTTTCTTGGTAGGCCCAAAAGCCCAAACCCATAACCACCAGACTTGCAACAATAATATAGAACCCACGCATCGTTAATCTCGCCTCAATACTGGTTTCGGCAACCCCATAGCCGCCCGGTCCACCGCCTCGAAAGGCGCGGTGGTCCGCCGACCGACCCGCAAACGCGCAGACCGCGCGCGCGGGTTCACCTCTAGCTCGTCCGCATCGGGACCGATGGCTTTGGAGAGCTGCTCGAAACCGGGTGTTTTCACCTCTTGTTCAGGAGCATAGCGCGACCCGCCACCGCCCGTCGAGGCCCTCGCCTGGAAAAAACGTTTGACCACCCGGTCTTCGAGCGAATGAAAGCTCACGACCGCCAGCTGACCACCGGGTTTGAGCGCGCGTTCGGCGGCTTCGAGCCCCTCAATGAGCTGCCCGAATTCGTCGTTCACCGCGATGCGGATCGCTTGAAAGCTGCGGGTCGCCGGGTGGCTTTGCCCCGGCTTTTTACGCGGCAACAGGCGTTCGATCAGATTGGCGAGTTGCAAGGTCGTGGTGAACGGCGCTTTTTCGACGCGATCCTTGACGATGGCGCGGGCGATTTTGCGCGACTGTTTTTCCTCGCCATAATGAAACAACACCGCGGCGATCTCCGCCTCATCCGCCGTGTTGACGAAATCCGCAGCCGTGAGCCCGTCCTGCGACATGCGCATGTCGAGCGGGCCGTCTTTCATGAAGGAAAAACCACGCTCGGCCTGATCGAGCTGCATCGAGGAAACGCCAAGGTCGAGCACCACGCCATCGAGGTCCGAGGCATATTGGTCCATTTCGCCGAAGGTGCCGAGCACCAGCTCGATTTTACCCTTGTAGGGGGCCTCATTGATCCAGCCAGCGGCCATCTCATGCGCCAGCGGGTCGCGATCGACGCCGGTGACGTGATCGGCGCCTTCTGCGATCAGGCCTTTGGTATAGCCGCCCGCACCAAAGGTGCCATCGAGCCAGCGGCCAGAAATCGGCGCGCACTCCCGCAACAGCGGGTTCAGCAGGACCGGGATGTGGGGTTTTGCATCATCTGAGGCCATCTCAGACCTCCAGATCGTCCAAGAGGCTCAGCGGATCGAAATCCTCGCCCTGCTCTTCCAGCCATTTGTCGGAGATCGCGGCGTCCACTGCCTCGTGGGTCTCCGGCTTCCAGATCTCGAAAGTCTCGCCCATGCCGGCGAAATAGGCCACGCCATTGAGGTCGATCTTGTCGCGCAAGGGCTGCGGCAGGACCAGACGGCCATCGTTGTCCACTTCGGTCGGGCGCGCGCGGTTGAGAATCATGCGCTCCATGATCTTGCGCTTTTCCGAGCCACGCGGCAGGCGCGCGATGTCGGCGGCCAAGGCCCGGTAGCCCTCATAGGTGTGAACGATGAGTTGTTTCTGTTTGTCATGACCATAAACGATGACCATGCGGGGACGGCCGGTCTCGGCGGCCAGAGGATCACCCAGCTCGAGTTCGCGACGAAAATCGGCGGGGATCGACACGCGTCCCTTTCCGTCCACCTTAAAGGTGTGTTCGCCGATAAACATCCCGACCACCGGGGCGCTCCTTATCCTGTCCCTGCCCCGAAACTCCGGGGGCTTTTAAGCGAAACGGCGGAATGAGCTGCTGCCACTGCTCAATCCGCCGCCCTCGTCCCGATGTACGGGTTGTCCGGACTGCGCGCGCCACCTGGGGGGATGTCTGCTCGCTCGCGCGCCGGATCTCTTTGTTCTGGTGAGAATGGATGCCTGTATGAACCTGACTTATGGGTCTTTTTTCGCGGTCTTGAATGCGCCGCTCATTTCCTACTCACCGGATGCAGACACTATGCTACGGGAATTCATGGTAATCAATGGATTTATTCTCCACAGGCTCCACATATTGCTCCACAGGGACACCCAGCCCAAGGTCTTGTGTCGAAAATCACGAAAATGAGAGCATATATAGATAAAAAATCCGCATATTAACCACATTTAGTCACACCAAACCTCCTCATTCCTCAAACCACTCTCCCAGAAAAATTTCAAGAACCCCCAGAAACAGATAAAACTCCACGGAGTTATCCACAGGCAGACGCGTAAAAAGTGATTCGATTTAGGCTAAAGGCCATGAATTCCCAGGTTTCCCATGAAGTCCCAGCCCCAAATTCCAAACCCGTCCCATGAATTCCCAAATGCGGGACACCCTCAGCCCGAAACACGCAAAAAGGGGCCCGAAGGCCCCTTTTCGTCCACGAGTTGGAACTTGGTTCAGAAGTCGAGCGTCGCCGTCAGGCTGACCGTGCGGCCCGGCGCATAGATTGCCGTGGCGCGCGTGCCGTTGCCGAAACTGGAGCGCTCGTAATAAGTTTCATCGAAGAGGTTATCGACGCCGAGACGCAATGTGGCGCCCTGGATCGCCTGCGGCTGCCATTCCGCATAGGCGTTCACGACCGTATAGTCGCCTTGCGCTTTATAGTCTCCAGCATAATCAATGGACCCGGCCCATTCGACAGTGCCGCCGACCTTCAGGTTATACTCGGCGAACTCCTGATCGACATAGAGCGCGGCCGTATCTCCCACCGGCATGAAGGTGCTGCCATTGGGTTCGATGTCCTCACCATCATATGAGGTGTCGACATTGGTGTAGTTCACACCGACCCGCCCGGTACCCCAGCCATAGGCCGCATTGACCGTGTAGCCTTCGCTCTCGTAGTCAGCATCGTTGGTCAAAACGGAAGAGCCATAGGAAGGGCGCCCCTCGACCGTGGTCTTGAAATAGGTCAGACCACCCTGAAACGCCCCGAAGTTGGCGTTGAAACCGACTTTGACGTTTTGCGACTTGCCCGGCGCGAAATCGGGATCGGTGACATAGGGCTCAGCGCGAGCATGAATATAGCCATAATCGCCAATCACATAGCCAAGCCAAGTCTCGGACGCCCCAGCGAAGATTTCGACGCCATCGACCACCTCATAGGACAGGGTCGCATTGGCGCTGGCGCCACTGTCGGAAAAACGCTCGCCATTCCAGTCGTCGAAACGATGGAAATCATAGCGCGCGCCGGTCGAGAGATCGAAACGCCCGAACTCAAGCCGCGCCTGTGCGAAGGCGCCGATCTGGGAGGTCGAAAAATTGCGCACGCCCGCCCCGTTGTCGCCATAGGCATCGACGGAGAAATCATGCTGATTGAAATCGACCCCCGCCGTGACCGTGCCACTGTCGAGCGTAAAGACGTTCTGAACCTTACCGCCGAACTGATCCTCTTGCAGGTCCATATCGCCGTTGGTCAGACGCCCCGTGGTGAGATAGTTCGGACGCCAGTAATCGTTCTCACTGACATAGAGGAACACTTCGGGGTCCCACAAATCGGTCGGCGCGGTCGTGGTGTATTTCAAAGAGATCGAGTCACGCGTCACCTCCATCGGGTAGAGCGTATCGTCCGTGCTCTGATAGAGGTTCATCTTGATCGTGCGGTCTTCTTTGTCCTCGTCATGGGCAAAGTTCAGTTCGATGCGATGCGCGTCGAATTCATAGCCGAGTTTCGCAAGGATGCCGCCCGCGCCCGGCGCAGAGCCAAGGACTTCATCGCCATCGCCGGTCTCGTAATCGTCGCCGTCCTGCTTGCTGACCATCAAAAGCCAGTCGAAGCCGTTGTAGGCGCCAAAGCCCGCGAGGCTGCCAGATACGCCCTGACCATTGTCGCCATAGCTCAAACTTGCACGCCCGCCGATTGCGTCGCCCGGCTCCAAAAGATCGTAGGCCGACACAGTTTCGTAGCGCACGGCACCGGCGGCGGCGGCGAAACCGCTGTCGGCAGCGGCCGCGCCTGCCTCGACCTCGACGGATTTCAGGAAGGCCGGATCAAAGACCGACGAGCCGGTGTGGTGCCAACTTGTGGCCGCCTGAGGCGTGCCGTCGATGGTGACGGCAAGGTTGGATTGCTCCATGCCAAAAACGTGGATGCGGCGGGCGGGACCGGCCCCGCCCGCGACCGTGACGCCGGATTCGCGGGCGAACAATTCGCTGACGTTTTTCGGGCTGAGCGCCTGAATGTCCTCTTCGGAAATCACGGCACCGCCGGTGGCCTCGATGTTTTCCTGCCCCTCCTCGACCAGCGACACGACAATCGTGTCGAGGACATGGATTTCCTGCGCCACACCGGCAGATGCGAAGGCGACGTAAGACACGCCACACAAGGCTACGACACGCGACATTTTCATGAAATATCCCCTCTTTCTGTGCGTTTCTTGTGGAGCTAGGCAAGAGGGGAAGGAATCACAAGTGTTTTTGTCAGGAATTTATTGCATTGTTATAAAACGTTTTTCTAAATCACGAGGCGTCGAACCATTTAAAATGGCGCGCAACCCCCAAATAACAAATAAAAACAGTAGGATATAAAAGACCCCGCCGGATCGCTCCAGCGGGGTCGGCTTTTCAGCTCGTGTGTTGATATGGCCCTCCTGCAACAGACGCTGCAGGAGAAACCCCTATCGCGGCTCAGAATGCAGCCCGCGCCATGTGGCATAGCAGGCCAGCAAAAGCACGATGGTGAACGGGAAGCCGGTTGAGACCGCCATGGCCTGAAGCGCGCCGAGACCACCGCCCAGCAACAGAGCAATCGCAACGAGGCCTTCGAAGCTGGCCCAGAACACGCGCTGCGGCACGGGGGCGTCGACCTTGCCGCCTGCCGTGATCGTGTCGATCACCAGAGAGCCGGAGTCCGACGAGGTAACGAAGAACACGATGACCAAAATGATCGCAATGAAGGAGGTGATTTCCTTCAAAGGCAGCGCCTCGAGCATGGCGAAGAGTTTCAACTCAAGTGCGGCGTCGGTGACCGCCGTGTAGCCGTCATTGACGATCTGACTGATCGCGGTGCCACCAAAGGCCGTCATCCACAAGACAGAGACCAGCATCGGCACGATCAGCACGGCAACAAGGAATTCCCGCACGGTCCGGCCCCGCGACACGCGCGCGATGAACATGCCCACGAACGGGGACCAGGAAATCCACCACGCCCAGTAGAAGGCCGTCCAGCCCTGGCGGAAGTTGTCGTCCGAGCGCCCGAACGGATTGGAGAGCGCAGGAAGATCAACGATATAGGCTTTCAGATTGGCAAAGAACCCGGTCAGGATCGCCACGGTCGGACCGACAATGATCACAAAGATCAAAAGCAGAGCCGCCAAAGCCATGTTGATCTCGGACAGGCGTTTGACGCCGGCATCAAGCCCCGCCACCACGGACAAAAGCGCAAAGCCTGTGATGATGGCGATCAGGATCACTTTCGACACGTCGTTGACCGGAATGCCGAAGAGGTGATTGAGGCCTGCATTGGCCTGTTCCGCACCGAAGCCCAGAGAGGTCGCAAGCCCGAAGAGCGTCGCAAACACCGCAAGAATGTCGATGATATGGCCCGGCCAGCCCCAGATGCGCTCGCCAAAGATCGGGTAGAACACGGAACGCACGGTCAGGGGCAGCCCCTTGTTAAAAGAGAACAGCGCCAGAGACAGCGCCACCACGGCGTAAATCGCCCAAGGGTGCAGCGCCCAGTGGAAAATCGTCGCGGCCATGCCCAGACGGCGCGCAGCCTCCGCATCGCCCGGCGCACCCGCGAGAGGCGCCCAGCTTTCGGGCGTCCCGGCCGTGTCGGCAAAGGACGAGGAGAAATGCGAGATCGGCTCGGAAACGCCATAGAACATCAGACCGATGCCCATGCCCGCCGCAAAGAGCATCGCGAACCAGCCGCGATAGGTATAGTCGGGCGTCGCGTCCATGCCGCCAATCCGCACCTTGCCATAGGGCGACAGGATCAGGAAAAAGCAGAAGATCACGAAGATATTGCCCGCCAAGAGGAAGAACCAGTCGAAGCTCGAGGTCAGCCAATCGCGCAGCTGGGTGAAAATCTCCCCCGCCTGCTCCTGCAACGCCAGCGTCAACAGGACGAAAATGACGACGGAGAGGCCGGAAATCAGGAAGACCGGGTTGTGAATATCAAGCCCGAAGGGCCCGACGGTGGTTGTGATATTGTCCTGACCGATTTCGTAATCGGTCTCGATGATCGTGGCGTCGCCCTCTGGGGCGGGAATGCCTTCATCACTCATGGAAATACTCCTTGGAATGTATAGTCGCCCCGTCCCGCGCGCTCTGCGTCAGCGGGAAAAGGCGACGTCAGCGCGGCTCAGCCACGCACGAGGAACACGGAAGCGTCAGTATGGGTCGCAAGCTTTCCGCCATGCGACGGCCAGAAGTGATCGGCGACATTGGGCACATGGGTGGCCATGACGACCAGATCGGCCCCCGCCTCCTTGACCGCCTTGGCCAGGGATTTGTCGAGATCGACAGCAGGATCGTGGCTAACCACGGCACGGGTTTCGACATCGAATCCGTGGCGCTTGCCCTGTTCTTGGGCAAATTGCGCCAGTCGTTCCGCATATTCATGAGGGTTGTGCCCCAGAGAGCCAGGAGTTTCCGCCGTCACGCCGACATAGGTGACGGAGGTGTTGTAGTGCAGCGCAAGATCGGCTGCCGCGTCCAGCGCGCGGCTCAGCTTATCTGCATGTGCCAGGTCCACAGGGACCACGATTTTGGTAAACATATCGTCCTTTCGGGATGATGTAGCGGGCTTGCCGGCCCGTCGGTATCCTTTCGGCAAGACGCACCGCAGACCGCGATGCGAAGCGTTGTCACACGCAGCGGCAAGATGCCGCTCAGTGCGGTCACGATACCGAGAGTTGTTAAGATTTGCAAACAACAGGGCCAAAAACAAAACGCGCCCCCGCTGTGCGGAGACGCGAAATATCTTATTTTCATAAGGTTTTTAGCTCACCCGTCAGGCGACACCCATCGCCACGAGCCGCTCGGCGAGCGCCATATAGGGCGCGCCCAATGGCCCATCGCCCGCCGCAACCGGCGTGCCTTCGTCCCCCGCAACCCGCGCCGCAAGCGCCAGCGGCAGCTCGGCCAAAAGCGGCACGCCCAGCTTGTCCGCCTCCTGCGCCACACCGCCATGGCCAAAGATATGATCCTCGTGGCCACAGTTCGGACAGACATAGGTAGACATGTTTTCGATCAGCCCCAGCACCGGCACTTTCAGCTTTTCGAACATCGAAATGCCGCGCCGCGCGTCGATCAGCGCCACGTCCTGCGGCGTCGACACCACCAGCGCGCCGGTGAGTTCGGTCTTTTGCCCCAAAGTGAGCTGCACATCGCCGGTGCCTGGCGGCATGTCGATCAAAAGCACATCCAACTCGCCCCAAGCCACCTGCCCGAGCATCTGTTGCATCGCCCCCATCAACATCGGCCCACGCCAGACGACCGCTTCGCCGTCCGGGATCATGAAGCCGATGGACATCAGCGTGACGCCATGGGCGTGCAGCGGCTCAATGGTTTGACCGTCTGGGGAGGCGGGGCGTTTGTTGATCCCCATCATGCGCGGCTGCGACGGGCCGTAAATGTCGGCATCCAAGAGGCCGACCTTGCGCCCCTGACGCGCCAGCGCCACCGCGAGGTTGGCGGAGACGGTGGATTTGCCCACGCCGCCCTTGCCGGACGCGATGGCGATGATGTGTTTGACGCCCGGAACGCCTTGCTTGCCCTGCTGCGGGGTCGGGTGGCGGCCGATCTTGAGACTCGGCGGCTCGCTTCCGGCGGCAGGTGCCGGTTTCGGCGCGGAAGGACCCGATGAAGGACCATGCGCCGTCATGACGATGGAGACTTTTTCCACGCCATCCAAGGCCTCAAGCACGGCTTTGGCCTGCGACTCGACCTGCCCCCAGGCCTGTGCGGTGGCGGCATCCGGCGCCTCAATCACAAAACTGACCGCGCCGTGACGTAGCGTCAAAGCACGCACGAGGTCGGCCTCCACCAGATTCGAGCCCCCGGGCAGCGCCACTTTGCGCAGCTCTGCCATGATTTGGTCTTGCGTGACGGACATAGGGTCCCCTCTTTCAATTTGGTCGGCGGTTTGGTCGGCTTTCCTTACGAAATAGGGGGTTTACTGACCTATTTCCAGCGCTCAATCCACCGCCCTCCCGGCCTGAGCGCACGGATTATAGGCACTGTGAAAAATAGGTCAGCACGACTCATGCATATTCTGCATAGCGGCAATGCCAACAGGGCGGATTGTGCAAACGCAGCAATTCAACAATATTAGGTTCAACAGCAGCCAAGGCATGCACCTTCGACCGCAGCAAAGCGGTTTGCTTCGAAAGGCCCACGGGAAACGCCCTCCACGGGAATAACCTAAGGGATGATCGAAGACCGGCAGAAGCCCGAAGGGAGTAAGCGACGGCGCATCAAACGGACATCGGTCCGAACGCATATCTAAGGTGAAAGTCACATGGCTTACGCAAACGACATCAACAGTGCCGCAACGGCCTCCTCCGGTCTCTTCGGCGGGCTGTTCAAAGCCCTCGGGGAACGTGTTGCCCGGTACCGCGTTTATCGTGAAACGATGCTGGAACTCTCCAGCCTGAGCGACCGCGACCTGCGCGATCTGGGCATGTCCCGCGCATCCATCACCGCCGTGGCCTACGAGGCTGCATACGGCAAATAAGAATACACATCACGGCCTCCTCCTCCTCCCTGAGGCCCTGATACCTGCGGCGGCGCTTCTCCTCCTCCCTGGCGCTGCCGCACCAGATACCGGAATTCGGGGTCCCTCTCCTCCTCCCTGGGACCTTGAAGACCAGAGCGACGATGCTTCCTCCTCCCTTGCATCGTCGCACCAATAACGGGGCTTTGCCCCAGAGATGCGATCTCTCTTCCTCCTCCCTGAGGGATCGTGACTGAAGGCGGCGGTGTCTTCCTCCTCCCTGACACCGCCGCATTTCTTTCCTGATACGGACCCACTCCTCCTCCCTCGTGGTCCGATGCAAGAGCACCCGCGTCCTCTCCTCCTCCCTGGACGCGGGTGTTTTTTTGTTCAGACATGAGAAAACGCGCCGGAGATGCGGCGTTTTTGACAGAATTCAGTTTTGACAGGGTTCAGACTGGCCGACGGAGATGACGCGCAGGCCGCCAGCTCAAGAATGCGTTCAAAGGCCGGCAGACCGCGCAAGCTGGGCGCACCGGGGTATTGCATCGGATAGAGATGATAGGGATGTTGGCCTTGCCGCCCACGCTTCATGAGCATGGCGGGTTTACGCTGCGGCAGACCGGCCAGACGCTGCAGCAAAGCGTGACCTTCGCGGGGCGTCAGGAAAGGCCGCGCGGGCTTTTGCGACTTATGCCCTGCGAAGAGATCCAGGAAGCTTTCGATAGAACCTGCCGTGATCCCGCCGGGCGCATAGCCTTCCACGACCCCGAGAACATCGCGCGCAACCTGCCCCAAATAAAGGCTTTCACAGGCGATGCCGTGGCAGGAGACCAGACCGTGATCTTCGAGCAAAAGATGCACATAGGTGATCTCATCGCGCGGACGCACCCGGACGTTTTTCCCATCGACAAAGGAGACCGCCGGGACCAAAAGCTGGCGCCCCGCGGGATGCAGGCCCTCGCTTGGCAGATCGAGCAGGATGCGATGTTGCTGGCTCAACACCACCGGTTCCGCATTGTCAAAACTGCCGGGTGCAAAGATCACCGGCGCATGCCGCCCCCATCCGCGCACCTGCCTCGACGCCATCCAGCGGACCGGCTGCACTCCGTGATCGAGGGTCACCACCGGATCGCCCAGCTTCAAGTCGCCAATAGCACGCGGACCGTCAGGCGTTTCAATCGGCATGGAGGCCTCGAAACACACGGCCTGATAGTTGGTCGCGGCGGATTGGTCCGTGTTGTAAAACCCCGGCGATTGCCCCCCGCTGAAATTGTCCCAATACCAACTTTCGAGATCGAATTCCGGGGTCCAGACGATCTGCGTCAGATCGCCATTGCTATCATAGCCCTCGAACACCACGGCATAGCCCGTGTCGCCATTCATATCGATATAGTCGGAGCGCACCACCGTGGCATTTTCAATCGTATCGCCGCCCTGACCGGAGAAGGTCAGCGTATAGGTGTCGCCCGGCGAAAAGATATAGGGGCTGTCGTCGCCGGTTGGGATTCGATGATCAGACTATGTGTCGAGGTCGGCGGATAGTCGAATTGCGACGTTCCCGGCCCCGAGTTCACATTCGAGCCAGTCGCGGCCGCGAACTGGCTGTCGATAGCTTCGATTCTCAGGGCCATGGGGGACATATACTCAGGGTTTCAAACGTGCCTGAGCCTATCCAAAACTCCTTAATTGCCCGTAAAGCCAATTATAACCTGCGTCAGAATGGCACGTCACCCGCTTGGTCGGCGGGCATCACGAACCCTGCTTTGAGCTTTTTCGTCCCCGAATGGTCGAATTCCACGGTGAGGTTTTCACCTTCGATTTCCATCACTTCGCCATAGCCGAATTTCTTGTGGAACACCCGATCGCCCAACGTAAAGGACGCACTGGCTTTCAGATCGAGGGTGACGGGCGCGCGCGGTGTGCCGGCCCTTTGGGTGCGTTCCTGCATCCGTTTCCAGCCCGGCGAATTGTAGACATCGGCCTTCGAGGCGCGCTCGTTAAAGCGAGTGGCGGAGGTCTGGGCATAATCATCCAGCGACCGATCACGCCCCGCGCCCATGCCGCCCTGCGCGCCGTAAAGGCCGTTGGGCGTCAGGATGTCGACGTGATCGACCGGAAGCTCATCAATGAAACGCGAGGCGAGCTGCGATTGCCATTGGCCGTAGACCCGGCGGTTGGCGGCGAAGGAAATGGTGCAAAGCTCCTCGGCGCGGGTGATGCCGACATAGGCCAGACGACGCTCTTCCTCGAGCCCCTTGGTGCCGTTTTCATCCATCGAGCGCTGCGACGGGAAGAGCCCCTCTTCCCAGCCGGGCAGGAAGACGACCGGGAACTCAAGCCCCTTGGCGCCGTGCAGCGTCATGATCGTAACCTTCTCGCCGTCTTCGCCGCTGTCATTGTCCATGATCAGCGCGACGTGTTCGAGAAAGCCCGCGAGATTGTCGAATTGTTCCAAGGCTTTTACGAGTTCTTTGAGGTTCTCGAGCCGCCCCGGCGCCTCAGGCGTCTTGTCGTTTTGCCACATGGCGGTGTAGCCGGATTCGTCGAGAATTTTCTCCGCCAATTCGATATGGCCGATCTCGGCGGGGTCATAGGCGACGTCTTCCACCAGCGCGTCCTCGTCCTCGACGCCGTAGTGAATCTGTTGAACGTTGAGCGACGACCACCGCTCGATGTCGGCCACAAGTTGCGCGACCCCCGACTTGGCCTTGCCCTTCAAAAGCCCCTCTTCGACGGCAATCCCCGCCGCTTCCAAAAGCGGCACGCCATGACGGCGGGCACACATCTGGATCTCTTGCAGCGCCTTGTCCCCCACCCCGCGTTTCGGGGTGTTGATGATGCGCTCAAAGGCCAGATCGTCCTCAGGCTGGGTGACGATGCGGAAATAGGCCATGGCATCGCGGATCTCCATCCGCTCGTAAAACCGAGGGCCCCCGATCACGCGATACGGCAGCCCGATGGAGAGGAACCGATCCTCGAAAGCGCGCATCTGATGCGAGGCGCGGACCAGAATGGCGATGTCATCGAGGGAATATTTGCGCAGGCGGCTCCGCGTTCCACCATGCAGCGCCTCGATCTCTTCGCCGACCCAACGCGCCTCTTCCTCGCCATCCCAATGGCCGATGAGACGCACCAATTCGCCGTCGGTTTCAGAGGTCCAAAGCTCCTTGCCCAGACGATCCCGGTTGCCCGCGATCACCGACGAGGCGGCGGCGAGGATGTGCGGCGTGGAGCGGTAATTCTGTTCAAGGCGCACAACTTTGGCGCCGGGAAAATCCTTTTCGAACCGCAGGATGTTGCCCACTTCGGCGCCGCGCCAGCCGTAGATCGACTGATCGTCATCGCCGACGCAACAGATGTTCTTATGCCCGCCTGCAAGGAGCCGGAGCCAGAGATATTGCGCGACGTTCGTGTCCTGATACTCGTCCACGAGGATGTATTTGAACCAGCGCTGATATTGCTCCAAGAGGTCCGGGTGTTTTTGAAAAATCACCACCATGTGCAACAGAAGATCGCCGAAATCGACGGCGTTCAGCGTCGCCAGGCGCTCTTGATATTGTGCATAAAGTTTGACACCCATGCCATTGAATTCGCTCCCTTCTCCGCCAGACACGGCGGAGGGCGTAAGGGCGCGGTTCTTCCAATTGTCGATCATGCCGGAGAGCTGACGCGCGGGCCAGCGTTTCTCGTCGATGCCCGCCGCTGAGATCAGCTGTTTCAAGAGCCGGATCGAGTCATCCGTGTCCAGAATTGTGAAGTTCGACTTGAGCCCGACAAGTTCGGCGTGGCGACGCAGCAGTTTGACGCAGACGGAGTGAAAGGTGCCAAGCCAAGGCATGCCTTCGATCTCCATCCCCATCAGCCCGGCGACACGGCTTTTCATCTCGCGCGCGGCCTTGTTGGTGAAGGTCACGGCGAGGATTTCGCGCGGTTGCGCACGGCCGGTGTTCAACAAATGCGCGATGCGGGCCGTCAGTGCCTTGGTCTTCCCCGTCCCCGCCCCTGCAAGCATCAGGACAGGTCCATCGAGTGTCTCTACCGCCTCGCGCTGCGCCGGGTTCAGCGTGTCGAGATACGACGTGTCGGGCGCACCAAAGGCGGCCTCGCGTGCGCCTTGCATCGCGAGTTGGGAGAGGGAGGGACGTTGGGGCTGCACCGCCGCCTCGAAGGCGTCGTCTTCATTGAAACTGCTCATGGGGAGCAGGATACAGAAGAGCCGCGCCGAGGAAAAGTGCGTTCTTCTATTGTTCTCACGCGCGTTGCGCAGAAAGATGCCGGGTTAGGGTTTCTCGGAAGACTCAGAGACCGCCTCAACCAGCCCAGACACATAGCGCGCGAAGAGGCGTGAGAAGTCGGAAATGTCTTCGCCGGACCATCCCGCGAAGACCTGCGCCATGATGCGCCATTTCGACAGGGTGAACTCGCCCAAAAGGGTTTTCGATTTCGGCGTCATGACCAGAACGGATTTGCGCGCGTCTTCCTGCACCGCCTGACGCGCCACATAGCCGCGCGAAACCAATTCGGAGACAATGCGTGACGCGCGCGAGGGATCGACGGCCATGACTTCGGCCACCATACCAATGGTCGGCGGCTCAGGCCGGTCGCGCCCGAGACCAGCGGAGATTTGCGCCACGGACAAGAGCCCCTGCAACAGCGCGGGCTCCAGCGCCTCGGACATACCCGCGATCACTTTACCTTTGAACTCGCCCTTTTCCGCCATGCGCCGCCATTGAAACAGCGACAGGTCGAGATCGAGAAGCGCCGTGACCGCCGGATCGGAAAATCCCTCCCCGGTCAGAAACTCTGGCACGCCAGCGTGCACGCGCGGGTCAGCCGGGCGTTTTGCCGGGCGCTTTACGAGGGTGCTCTCTGGAGAAGGCATCATATCGGGAGTGTGATCTTGGGTCATGGCGATGGGGTCGCATGAATGTGTGTCAATGTCAATTATATGACAGTCACATTTATGTGCTATTGACACATATATAAGTTTAGCGCTATCTGCCTGCCAAAACGCCCCAAACTGCGGGGCGTGCGCGCCCGACCTATGCACAACACGGACGGGCAAAAGGAGTTCCCATGCCGCACACGCACACATCCCCCCGGCCCGATGAGGCCACATCCGAACGCCCCAAAGAGCACACTTCCGTCGGGCTGGTGATCGGCTCCGTCGCCGTGCTCATGTTGCTGGCTGCGCTCGATCAGACCATCGTCTCCACCGCGCTGCCGACCATCGTCGCCGATCTGGGCGGGTTGGAGCACCTCTCTTGGGTGGTCACCGCCTATATCCTCGCCTCCACCGTGGTCGCGCCGCTTTATGGCAAGCTCGGCGACCTTTACGGGCGTCGCAATGTGGTGATCTTTTCGGTGACGCTGTTCCTGACCGGCTCCATTCTGTGCGGTCTGGCAAACTCGATGGGCTTTCTCATCGCCGCCCGCGCACTTCAGGGGCTTGGCGGTGGCGGCCTCTTCGTTTTAGCACTCTCCATCATCGGCGATGTGATCCCGCCCAAGGAACGCGGCCGCATCCAGGGCGTCTTCGCGGGCGTCTTCGGCGTCTCTTCCGTGGCCGGGCCTCTGTTGGGCGGCTGGTTCGTCGACACCCTGTCCTGGCACTGGATTTTCTACATCAACCTGCCCTTCGGCGCATTGGCTTTGGCGGGGTTTGTCTTTGGCTTCAAACCCTTGGGGCGCCGCGTGCAGCACAAGGTCGACTACGCAGGCGCCTTGGCGCTCACCCTGTCGCTGTCCTCCATCGTGCTTTTGACCGCTTTGGGCGGCAAGGAATTCGGCCTCACCTCCCCCATCGGCCTGTCGCTCATGGCGCTATTTCTCATCGCAACCCTCGGGTTTGTCGCGATCGAACAAAAGGCCTCCGAGCCGATCCTGCCGATCGGCCTGTTCAAGATGAATGTCTTCACCATCACCTCGGCGATCTCTTTCGTCTCCGGGGCGCTGATGTTCGGGGCGCTGACCTTTATCCCGGTGTTCTTGCAAATGGCAAAGGGCGCGAGCGCCACGCAATCCGGACTGCAACTCATCCCGATGACCTTCGGTATCCTCACCGCCTCGACCATTTCAGGCCAATATATGAGCCGCACCGGGCGCTATCGCCTTTTGCCGGTGATCGGGCTGAGCATCGCCGTGGTGGCGCTTATATCTCTCACGCGGCTGTCGCCAGAGATGACCTCGTGGTCTTTGTGGCTGTCGCTGGCAGGGCTTGGCGCGGGCATGGGCTGTATTTTCCCGGTGGTGACCACCGCCGTGCAAAACGCCGTGCCGCGTGACCAGATCGGCACTGCCACGGCAGCAGGCCTGATGTTCCGTCAGGTCGGTGGTTCCATCGCCGTCGCGCTATTCGGTGCGCTTTTTGCCAGCCGCATGGCGACCATGATGGCCGAGGCCAATGTCGACGCCTCGGTGGATGGCCCGGCGGGTGGCTTGGCCAATGTCGCCGAACTTGGGCCTCAGATGTTGGCACAGCTGCCCGTGGCCACGCGCGATCTGATCGGCCAGACGATTTCCGTCGCCCTGCATCCGGTCTACTGGATCGCCGCCGCCCTTGCGCTGGTCGGGTTGATCATGGCGGTGTTCTTGCGCGAAATCCCGCTGCGGTCGCGGGAAAGCTGACACGCTGTCCCTCTGATTCCTGCGAAATCGCTTTGCAAAGGTCCGGCCTTCACAGGTCGGGCCTTTGCTAATCCCCCATATTTTTCTGCAAAAATTGCAAACCCGGCCATTTCTCGCCCCCAGCACATCAAAAATCGCGGCCAGGCGTCGCAAATCTTCTGCCACGCTCCTGCCCGGCAGAGTAAGGGGATTTACTGCAGTGCAGAAATCACTAACCTGCTAAGAAAAACAGCAAGAGGGGAAGCTTGCCATGGCTGATTTCAAAAAAGTGCTCATCGCGAACCGGGGCGAAATTGCGATCCGCGTGATGCGTGCCGCCAACGAAATGGGGAAACGCACCGTCGCGATCTATGCCGAAGAGGACAAGCTTTCGCTGCACCGCTTCAAGGCGGATGAAGCCTATAAGATCGGCGAGGGCATGGGGCCGGTGGCGGCCTATCTGTCGATCCCCGAGATCATCCGCGTCGCTAAGGAATGTGGCGCCGATGCGATCCACCCGGGCTATGGCCTTTTGTCCGAGAACCCCGAATTCGTCGACGCCTGTACGGCGGCGGGCATCACATTCATCGGCCCGAAAGCCAAGACCATGCGCCAGCTGGGCGACAAGGCCTCCGCGCGCAAAGTGGCCATCGAGGCCGAGGTGCCGGTGATCCCCGCGACCGAAGTTTTGGGCGACGATTTCGATGCGATCCGCGAGGAAGCCACAAAGATCGGTTTCCCGCTGATGCTCAAGGCCTCCTGGGGCGGCGGCGGGCGTGGGATGCGTCCGATCAACAACGTCGAAGAGCTTGAGGAAAAGGTCAAAGAGGGCCGCCGCGAGGCCGAAGCCGCCTTTGGCAATGGCGAGGGCTACCTCGAGAAGATGATCATCAAGGCGCGTCACGTCGAGGTGCAAATCCTCGGTGACCAGCACGGCAACATCTACCACCTCTACGAGCGCGATTGTTCCGTCCAGCGCCGCAACCAGAAAGTCGTGGAACGCGCCCCTGCCCCCTTCCTCTCGCCTGCACAGCGCGAAGAGCTGTGTCATCTGGGCAAGCGCATCTGTGAACACGTGAATTACGAATGCGCCGGCACCGTCGAATTCCTGATGGATATGGAAAGCGGCAAGTTCTACTTCATCGAGGTGAACCCGCGCGTGCAGGTGGAGCACACCGTCACCGAGGAAGTCACCGGCATCGACATCGTCCGCGCGCAGATCCTGATCGCCGAGGGCAAATCTCTGATGGAAGCCACCGGCGTGGCCAGCCAATATGACGTGAAACTCGACGGCCATGCGCTTCAGACCCGCGTGACGACCGAGGACCCGACCAACAATTTCATCCCCGACTATGGCCGCATCACCACCTATCGCTCAGCCACGGGCATGGGCATCCGTTTGGACGGCGGCACCGCCTATTCGGGCGCGGTGATCACGCGCTATTACGACAGCTTGCTTACGAAAGTGACCGCCTGGGCCCGCACGCCGGAGGCCGCGATTGCGCGGATGGACCGGGCTTTGCGCGAATTCCGTATTCGCGGCGTTCAAACCAACATCGCCTTCGTCGAGAACCTTCTGAAACACCCGACGTTTTTGTCGAATGAATACACCACGAAATTCATCGACACGACGCCGGAGCTGTTCGATTTCAAACCGCGCCGTGACCGGGCAACGAAAATCCTGACCTATTTGGCCGACATCACGGTGAACGGTCACCCGGAGACGCTGGGCCGCACCAAACCCGCCTCGGATGCCCGCAAACCCGTGGTGCCGCAGCTCAAAGTGGAGACCCCGGCGGCAGGCACCCGTCAGTTGCTTGAGACTGAAGGCGCGCAGGCGGTGGCCGATTGGATGCTGGCGCAGAAACAGCTTTTGCTCACCGACACCACGATGCGCGACGGGCACCAGTCCCTGCTCGCGACCCGGATGCGGTCGATTGACATGATCAACGCGGCGCCTGCCTATGCGGCGAACCTGTCTGGGCTGTTCTCGGTGGAATGCTGGGGTGGCGCGACCTTTGACGTGGCTTACCGTTTCTTGCAGGAATGCCCGTGGCAGCGTCTGCGCGACATTCGCGAGCGCATGCCCAACATCATGACGCAGATGCTTTTGCGCGCCTCGAACGGCGTCGGCTACACCAACTACCCGGACAATGTGGTGCAGGAGTTCGTGCGCCAGGCCGCCGAGACCGGCGTCGATGTGTTCCGTGTGTTCGACAGCCTCAACTGGGTCGAAAACATGCGCGTCGCAATGGATGCGGTGATCGAGAGCGGCAAGGTTTGTGAAGGCACGATTTGCTACACCGGCGACCTTTTCGATCCGGCACGTTCGAAATACGACCTGAAATATTACGTCAAAATGGGCCAGGACCTGAAAGCCGCCGGTGCGCATGTGCTGGGGCTCAAGGACATGGCGGGGCTGTTGAAACCGGCGCAGGCGCGTCAGTTTGTCAAGGCGTTGAAAGAAGAGGTCGGCCTGCCGATCCACTTCCACACCCATGACACTTCGGGGGCTGCCGCCGCCACCATCCTCGCCGCAGCTGACGCGGGCGTGGATGCGGTGGACGCGGCCATGGATGCCTTCTCCGGCGGCACGTCTCAGGCGTGTCTGGGCTCCATCGTAGAGGCCACCCGGTTCACCGAGCGAGACACGGGTCTGGACATCGCGGCGATCCGCGAAATGTCGAACTACTGGGAAGCCGTGCGCGGTCAGTACAAGGCGTTTGAGAGCGGCCTCGCAGCCCCTGCTTCCGAGGTCTACCTGCACGAGATGCCCGGCGGCCAGTTCACCAACCTCAAGGCGCAGGCCCGCTCGTTGGGTCTCGAAGAGCGCTGGCACGAGGTGGCGCAATCTTATGCCGACGTGAACATGATGTTCGGCGACATCGTCAAAGTGACGCCGTCGTCGAAAGTGGTCGGTGACATGGCTCTGATGATGGTCTCCCAAGGCCTCACGCGCGATCAGGTCGAAGACCCGAAACATGACGTCGCCTTCCCGGACTCTGTTGTCGACATGATGCGCGGCAACCTGGGCCAACCGCCGGGTGGTTTCCCCGACAAGATCATCAAGAAGGTTCTGGGCAAGGAAAAACCCAACACCGAACGTCCCGGCAAGCACCTGCCCCCGGCTGATTTTGCGGCGCTGCGTGCGGAACTTGCGGCGAAATTCCCGGATGTCGACTTCGACGACGAGGATTTCAACGGCTACCTGATGTATCCGAAGGTCTTCACCGATTACGTCACCCGCCACGAGCAATACGGGCCGGTGCGGACCCTTCCGACGCGGAACTTCTTCTACGGGATGGAAACCGGCGAAGAAATCTCTGCCTCGATCGACCCGGGCGTGACGCTTGAGATTCGCTGCCAGGCGGTGTCGGAACCCAATGAGATGGGCGAGGTTAAAGTCTTCTTCGAGCTGAACGGCCAGCCGCGCACCGTGCGCGTCAAGGACCGCTCCGCCGCCTCTTCGGTGGTGGCCAACGCCAAGGCAGAACTCGGCAACCCGAAACACGTCGGCGCGCCGATGCCGGGTGTTGTGGCCACGGTTGCGGTCGTGGCCGGGCAGTCGGTGAAGAAAGGCGATGTGCTTTTGACCATCGAAGCGATGAAGATGGAAACCTCGATCACCGCCGATCAGGACGGCACGGTCAAGGCCGCCCATGTCACCCCGGGCGCCCAGATCGACGCCAAGGATTTGCTGGTCGAATTCGAGTAAGCATCTGGAACGAAAACGGGCACGAAAATTGGAAAGCCCCGCCACATCGGCGGGGCTTTTTTCATGCCTTTCGCGTAAGGATCAAAGACGTCAGCCCGCCAAATACCAACGCCCAAAGCGGCGCACCGATGCCGAAAAAGCTGATACCCGACACTGTGGTCATAAAGGTCACAAGCCCCGCTTCGCGTTGGTCCGGGTCCTTGAGCGCACCGGTGAGGCTCGCTGCGATGGTGTTCAAAAGCGCCAACCCCGCGACGGTCACCACCAAAGCTTTCGGTGCGATGACGAAGAGGCTGATCACCGCCGCGCCCAAAAGCCCGACGATGGAATAGAGCACGCCCGCAACCACCACGGCCTTGTAGCGCGTGGCCGGATTGTCATCCGCCTCAGGCCCCGCACAGATCGCCGCCGTGATCGCGGCAAGGTTGAAGGCGTAGCCCCCGAAAGGCGCGAGGATCAGCGAGGTGAGGCCCGTGACAGTGATCGCGGAGGACACCGGCGGCTCATAGCCCGCCGCCTTGAGCGTCACCACGCCGGGGACGTTTTGCGAGGTCATGGTGACGATATAAAGCGGCAGGCCGATGCCGATCAGCGTCGCCAGCGTGAATTCGGGCAGGATGAACACCGGCTTGGCGATCTCGAAATTCACATGCTGCGTGGTGTCAAAGGCGCCGGTGAGGACGCAAAAGACGATGCCGATGAGCAAGACCATCGGAATGGCGAAGCGGGCGAAAAAGCGGCGCCCAGCGAGGTAGGTCGCACACATCAACGCCACGAGGATCAGATTCTCCTCCATGGAGGTGAAAATCTCCAAGCCGAAGCGAAAGAGAATCCCCGCAAGCATGGCATTGCCCAGCGCGTCGGGGATCAGATGCGACAGCTTTTCGAACCAGCCGGTGAGGCCCGTGAGCGTCAAAAGCACCGCACAAAAGACAAAGGCTCCGATCGCCTGCCCCATGGGCACGCCGTCGAGGCTAATGACCAAAAGCGCGGCGCCGGGTGTGGACCAGGCGGTGAGGATCGGCATTTTGTAGCGCAGCGACAGGACCAGCCCACTGATCCCCATCCCGAGGCCCAGCGCCAGCATCCAACTGTTGGCCTGCGCCTGTGTCGCGCCCAGCACGTCGATGGCCTGAAAGATGATCGCGACGCTGCTGGTATAGCCCAAAAGGACGGCGACGGCGCCTGCGACGAGATGGGAGAGCTTCAGACCGAACATGGCGGGGCCTTTCTGAGACGGGAATTGAACCGGGGGCGTTTTGTGCGCTATAACGGACGTGACCGCTATAGCGCACGGACGCTATAACGCACAAGAGTGGATTTGAGGACAGATGATGCAAACCGAAACGGCGGAGATGCCCAAGATCGCGCTCAAAGCCATTCGCTCCGAGGCCGGTCTCAGCCTCGCACAGGCCGCCGAGATCACGGGCGTGAGCAAAGCCATGCTGGGGCAGATCGAACGAGGCGAATCCTCGCCCACTCTGGTGACGCTTTGGAAGCTGGCGAAGGGCTTTCACCTGCCGCTCACCGCCTTTCTTGAAAGCGCGGCGACGACTCCTCCGGCAGTCAACTTTCCTGAGAGCATCCGCTTTCGCACGCTTTTCGCCTTTGATCCCACCTTGGGCTCGGAAAGCTTTCTGATCACCCTCACCCCCGGCCAGACCCATATCTCGCATCCGCATGACGCGGGCGTGGTCGAGGATATTTTCGTCACCGAAGGCACGTTGGAGCTGCAATTGGCCGACACACAGGACGGCACATGGACGCGCTACAGCGCGGGCGCGGCGGTGCGGTTCGCGGCAGACCAGCCGCACAGCTACCGCAATCCGACCGACAGCCCCACACGGTTTCACAATACGATGCATTACCCCCGCATCTGAGCGCCTCTGCACGCGGCGAGAGGTCGCATCGGGTCCGGCGCGCACTACATGTGCGCCTTCAAACAATGATTTCTGAATGTGTTCCTTTTAAAACCGGCGCACGCTCCGCACACGCACCTCTCATAACAAAAGACCCACATCATGACCCTGACACTGACTGCTTTCTACGCGGGCCTCGCTGGCCTCATGTATCTCTACATGTCGATCTATGTGATCAAACAACGCCTGAACATCGGCCAGGGGCTTGGCGATGGCGGCGACGACACGCTCAATCGCCGCATTCGTGCGCATGGCAATTTCAACGAATATGCGCCGCTGACCCTCGTTCTGATCGCAGGTTTCGAAGCCCAGGGCGCGCCTGCGATTCTGGTCCATCTCGCGGGCATCGTGCTGATCGTCTCGCGCGGGCTACACGCCTACGGCATGCAGGGCGGTGACAAGGAATGGGGCCGCAAATACGGCATCCTCTCGACCTTCGCACTGCTCTTGGTGCTGTCTCTGGCCGATATTCTGATGGCGATTTTCTGAGAAAGGGGGCCTCTGCGCCCCCCTTCCCCCTCAGCTCCGATAGGCTTTGAGATAAGCCCGTTCGAAAAACCGCTTGGCCCAGTGGAACAGCCGCGATTTCGGCAAGGTGAGCGCCAGTTTGTGATTGCGAAACACGAGGATGCCCTTGTTCACCGAGTCGACGATACAGACCAGCTCGGCCTTGAAATCATGGCTCGCCTCGCGCCCCGCCAGTTCGTCGGCAATATTCGCGACCGCCGCCTCGGCCTGAAGATCGGCCTGATGCGCCTGTTTGGCAAGCCAGTCGGGGCCGGGGTACGATCCGGTGTCGCCGACGACATAAGTATGCGGCCAGCCGACCACCCGGCATTTCTCATCGGCCTGAATAAAGCCGCCCGGCGAGCGCGGCAGTTCGGTGTTGTCGAGCCACAGAGGCCCGGTGAGACCGGACATGAAGAGCACCAGATCGGCAGGGATCTCCTCGCGCTCGGTGACCACCTTGTCGGCCTCGATGCGCAGGGGCTTCGCGCCGATATGCACCGAGATGTCGCGTTTCCACATCTCGCGCAGCAGGCCATCGACCGCTTTCGGCCCAAGCCGCTGCCCCGGCCTGTCCGAGCCGTTGAAAAACACCAACCGAAATTTATCCCGCCGCCCCTGTTGCCGCAGCATAGTGTCGATGCCGAAGAGGAATTCGAACATCGGCCCGCCGCGCACGGCTTGCGGCTCTTTCGGGTTGGTGCCGAATCCGAGCGCAATAGTGCCGCCCTCCATGTCGCGGATACGGTCGTGGATGAGCTGGCCCTTGGTGGCGCCCTCACAGGGGATAATCGCATGCTCCGCCAGCCCCGGTAGTTTTTTCAGATAACGCCCGCCGGTGGCGATGATCAGCGCGTCATTTGTCACCGCGCGCGTCTCTTCGCCGGTCTCGACATCCACAGTTCGACCGCCGTCACGGACATTGACCACCCGGCCCTTGAGCCAATCGACCTTTTCGCGGGCAAAGAACCGCGTCAAATCGACGTCGATGTCAGAGGCGGAGCGAAGCCCCGAGGGCATCCAGATCAGGCTGGGCAGATAGGTCAGGTGAGTGTTGGGCGACACCACCGTGATGCGGGCGTCGAGCTTTTTCTTGCGAATTTCGCGCACGGCGGTCAGCGCGCCGAAGCCGCTGCCGAGGATCATGATGTGGCTGTGTTGAGACGATTGAGAGCGAGTCATAGGAACTGTCCAGGTTGGGCCGCATGTCGCGATGCGGCACGATCATTGATCAACATGGGTCAGACAATCCGATCTGGGCAATACACTCTGGGGCCGATCTGGGACTGTCGCCCGCCCTTAAGGTATATCTTTAAAATATCTTAAAGGCTCTGCGGCAAAAAAGCTGGCATTTTGTGCTGCGCAGACCCATCTGACCCACCACAAGAGAGAGACCTCAGAGAGGTGCCTGCGAAAAAATCGCGACAAATCCAATTTTCCTCTTGCAGGTCGGGGCGGGATTTCATATCTCACGCCTCACCCAAGGAAGCGGGCGTAGCTCAGGGGTAGAGCATAACCTTGCCAAGGTTAGGGTCGGGCGTTCGAATCGCCTCGCCCGCTCCAAATATCCTCCGAGGTCACGCGATCTGATCGCAGGACCATCCCCAAGGAGGATTTAGGGTAGAGACGGCACACCCAGCCGCCTCACGTAACCGAGCCGACGCACAGGCTGGACGCGAGCGGGCGTAGCTCAGGGGTAGAGCATAACCTTGCCAAGGTTAGGGTCGGGCGTTCGAATCGCCTCGCCCGCTCCAATTTCTCTACATGTGGACGAAAAACTCCCGATACATTCAATCGGACGTTCATGTCTCGCATCCCTCACGAAGACGTCTCTCTTGAAAGAAGAGGGTTAAAGGGCCCCGGCGGCCCGACCGAGCCGTGCATGCGCGGGCACGTGATCCACCGACGACAAGGACGTCGCTGCCTCGCGGTGACGAAACACCAAGGGGCTTTCGCCGCGCAGACAGGCGGAGCGAATCTGGCAATTGTCGCAGACTTGGGGCACGGTTTGGCTCAGTGCTTCGCAATCCACCTTTGGATCACCGACGATTTCTTCCGCGATCGTCACGAGATCGACGATTGGCGTCTGGCTTCCCAGCACACAGCGCAGCGACGACAGCCGTGCGAACAGATCGGAATGCAAATCCGGTTCACGCCCTGTGATCAGGACAGAGGAGATGCCCGGTTGATGGAATTCCGCCATCAAAGCGACACCAAGCCCCCCCTCTCCGTCCACGAGAAGATCGAAGAGCAAAAGATCGAAGGGCTCTTCGCGCAGCAGGTTGATTGCGTCCTCAGACGTACGACTGCGGCGCACATGATGTCCCCGCGCCCCAAAGGCGGTCTGCCATTTCGCAGCGGTTTCGATTTCTTCATGCCATACGAGTACACGCATCCGGGCTACCGTTCCTGTTGACCTAACGTCATAAGACGCGAACATGCTTAACAAATGCCTAATATGGATAGGCCTCCTCTGAGCAGAGGCATTGGCAAATCCGCACGCAGACGCGTATAAGCAGCGTGACGATAAGAGGGACAGCCCATGCGCAAGGCAAGCATCACCCGCAAGACTGCGGAAACCGAGATCACGGTCGAGATCGACCTCGACGGGACCGGCACATATGACAACCAGACGGGCGTGGGCTTTTTCGACCACATGCTCGACCAGCTGTCGCGCCACTCCCTCATCGACATGACGATCCGCGCCAAGGGTGACACGCATATCGACGATCACCACACCGTCGAGGACACCGGCATTGCCATCGGTCAGGCTCTGGTCAAGGCGGTGGGCGACAAGAAGGGCATCTACCGTTACGGCCACTTTGCGCTGGCCATGGACGACACGCAGGTCGCCTGCGCGCTCGATCTTTCGGCGCGGCCTTTTTTGGTGTGGAATGTCGATTTTCCGACCGACAAGATCGGAACATTCGACACCGAGCTGGTGCGCGAGTTCTTCCAGGCGCTCTCGACCCACGGCGGCATCACGCTGCACATCGACAAGCTGCATGGCATCAATTCGCACCACATCGCCGAGGCGGCGTTCAAATCGGTGGCCCGCGCGTTGCGCATGGCGCTTGAGATTGACCCGCGCATGGCCGACAGCCTGCCGTCGACCAAGGGCGCGCTGTAACATGCTGACAGCACTCGTCGATTACAACAGCGGAAACCTGCACTCCGCGCACAAGGCTTTCGAACGCATGGCGCGTGAGAATGGCTCCGGCACCATCGTTGTGACCTCAGAACCCGATGTGGTGGCCAAGGCCGACCGCATCGTGTTGCCGGGCGACGGCGCTTTTCCGGCCTGCAAGAAACAGCTTTTCGATTACACCGGATTGTTCGAAGCGATCTCTGAGACGGTGACTGAGAAGGGCCGCCCCTTCATGGGGATTTGCATCGGCATGCAGATGCTGGCGACCCGTGGCCTCGAGTATGAAGAGACCAAGGGGTTCGACTGGATCGGCGGCGAAGTGGTGAAGATCGAGCCCTCAGATCCGGCGCTGAAAGTGCCGCATATGGGCTGGAACGACTTGCACATATCGAACACGCACCCGGTTCTGGACGGCATTTCAGAGGGCGATCATGCCTATTTCGTACATTCCTATCATTTCAAGGTCGCGACCCCCGCGCACCGTCTCGCGCATGTCGACTATGGTGAAGAGGTCACCGCCATCGTGGCGCGCGACAATATGATCGGCATGCAATTCCACCCGGAGAAAAGCCAGCGCGCGGGGTTGCGCATCGTGTCGAATTTCCTCGGCTGGGCACCGTAGGATTCGAGTATTTTTGCCAAGAAAAAGACATGAAAAGGGGCCCATTTGAGGCCCCTTTTGTTTGATGGTCCGAGAAAGCGCTTACTGCACGCGGCTCCAGGTCTGGCCTTTGCAGATCGGACCGACACAGCCAGAGACCTTCAGCGAATTGCCGGAGAGCGCCATTTTTGAGTTGTAGACCTTGCCCGTCGAGGGCTGCCAGATCTTGCCGTTTTTGTAGTCGCCACCGCCCTGCGCGACCATGTCCCAGACGATGGGCTTGCCCTTGTTGGCGGAGTTGTATTCGCCGCTGTCGTTGAAGGTCCGGCTGATCGTGCCGCACAGCTTGTCACCGCAGGGCGCGATGGTGATATGCGCATAGGCGCCGTCATCGACCTGGGTCTGCCAGACGCCTTCGACCGGATCTGCGAAAACGGGTGTCGCAAGACCAACTGCGGCAATGGCCGCGAAGATCACATGTTTCATATTCTATCCTCCCAAAGATGCCCCTACTCTGAGCGGGATCGGCGCTTTGAGGCAAGATTAACGCAGCGGCACATGCAACTCAAAGCGGGTTTTGCAATTCTCGCGCAATCATGCCAAAGGGAGCGCAATGATTTCACGACAGGAGCTCCGCGCCATGATCCTCTACCCCGCCATCGACCTGAAAGACGGCAACGCCGTGCGGCTTTACAAAGGTGAGATGGAGAAAGCGACCGTGTTCAACGAGAACCCGGCGGCACAGGCATTGGAGTTCGTTGCGGCGGGGTGCGAGTGGCTGCATCTGGTCGATCTGAATGGCGCTTTTGCCGGCGAGCCGGTGAACGCGGCCCCTGTGGAAGAGATTCTCAAACAGTGCAAAGTGCCTGCGCAACTGGGGGGCGGCATTCGCGATATGGCGACGATCGAGATGTGGCTGTCCAAAGGGCTGGAGCGCGTGATTCTCGGCACCGTGGCCGTCGAGAACCCTGATCTGGTGCGCGAGGCGGCCCACGCGTTTCCCGGTCACGTCGCCGTCGGCATCGACGCGCGCAAAGGCATGGTGGCGACAAAGGGCTGGGCCGAAGAGACCAATGTGAACGCCACCGATCTGGCGAAAAGCTTTGAGGATGCGGGCGTCTCTGCGATCATCTACACCGACATCAACCGCGACGGCGCCATGCAGGGACCGAACGTGGAAGAGACCGCAGCGCTGGCCAATGCCGTGTCGATCCCGGTGATCGCAAGCGGCGGCGTGTCCTCGATTGCCGATCTGGAGAACCTGAAAGCCTGTGGTGCACCTTTGAACGGGGCTATTTCCGGCCGCGCGCTCTACGATGGGGCGATTGAGCTAAGTGAAGCCCTCAAGGTGATGAAGGGGTAAAAGGTACGCCCCTGAAACTCAGCACGCCTTTTTCGTGTAAAATCGAACACAGAACGACCGTCACACCGCCCGAGCTCAGCTCAGGCGATCTTTAGCCTTGCTCTGAAACCGCGATCTGAGAACACTGAACACGCTTTTGTTCTCCGTTCAGCAAAGACGATGCCAAAGAAACCCACAGAAACCTCGCTCGCCGATCAGAAATTCCTGTTTTCCACGCGGGTGTGGCAAATGGACGACGACATCGATCAATTGAACCAGATCGACATGGAAATCGTCGCGAACACATATCGTTCCATTGTTGCCGAAACCGCCTTTGAGGAGATGATCGACAACTGGTGCGCCGAACTCGATCAGATCGACGCACAACCGGAGCGGCGACAGGGGCTGTCCCGACATTTGCTATCGCAACTCATGCTCGCCCGTAAAACGCTTGAAACCCTCGAAATTCCCGCCGAAAACGATCCGCTCAAACGCGCGGTTTCCGACATTCCCGGCCCCGCCGTGGTGCTGTCGCTTGACGGACGGATCGCCGCGAGCAACATCGAAGGCGAACGGGCATTTTCGACCCAGCAGGGGGCGTTTTTCGATGAAGCCATCCTGGGGGCGGAATCGCTTCAGGATTTTGTGACATTGCGCCGGACCGCCATTGGACAAGGCAATGCCGCACAGGCCATCCTGACGATCTATCCGCATGGCACGCATGGCTATTCCGCCCCGTTTCTTGCCGAGGGCTATACCCTGCGCCTGCCGGGGCAAACCGGGGATTACATTGTCATACGCTCGCTTGAGGTCGCGTGGAGCGCCTCTGTCACTGCGCGCCTGCAACAGGCCTTTGGCCTTTGGCCTGAGCCCGGCCGAGGCCGACGTGTCCCGTCTGTTTTTTCAATTGCGCGACGTCGATAAAATCGCAAAAGAGCGCGGCGTCTCGATCCTGACCGTGCGTACCCAGATCAAATCCATTCAGGCCAAGACCTCTGCCCCTCCAACATCGACTTGATGCGGCTTTTGTTCATGGTGGCCAGCCGGGACATCCTCGGGCGGCGCGGCGAAAGTCCGGTCTGGCACGACCCTTTGGAGCGCGAAGAGCATCTTGTCCTGCGCGATGGACGCAAAGTTGCATGGACATGGATGGGCGCGGAGGATGGTATCCCCGTTGTCGCACTGCGCGGGTTCCCGATGACCTATCTTTTGCCGGGCGAAGGGGAAGCGCGCCTGAAAAAGGCAGGCGTCAAACTCTATGCACTCTCGCGCCCCGGCTATGGCAACAGCTCATTCGATGCCAAAATCGGCGTGTTGGAGGACAATCTGATCGCTCTGCGCACCTTTATGGACCGTGTGATCAAGACACCCTGCGTTGGCGTGGGCATGTCAAACGGCTTTGTCCCGCTGCTGGCCGAACAACAGGCAAACCCGGATCGGTTTCGCACTCTGATTGCCATCGGTTACACAGGTGTGCTGGACCGCAGCGGGATCAATCGCCTGCAATCCGTGCAGAAAACGATGATGCGTTTGGCGGGGCCTGCACCCTGGCTGGCCAAGCTTGTTGCAAAGTCGGGCCACCGTATGATGCGTCAGCACGGCGTCGACTGGTATCTGGAGCGCGCCTATAGAAGCCGGTTTCTGGACATGCAAACCTGTAAGAACCCGAATGTCTCCGCCCTGATCCGCAACGCCTGTGAGCATCTTCTGAAACAGGGACACGCGGCCTTTGTCCGAGACCTGCAACTGGCGGTGGAGCCGATTGATAGCGCCATCGAAAGCCTGTCTATTCCGATGCGGTTTCTGGCCCCCACAAAAGACGGTGTTTTTGACGAAACCGCTTACCGGCGCCTCGAACACCGCACCCCCAATATTCGCGTCGAACCCGTCAGCGATGCCGGGGAACTGGTGTTCTACCAGCGCACGGATCTTATTCTAGACCGGATCATTGAGGCTGCGACGGCCTCCGATGAGCCCCACGAGACGTCCCATGTAAAAGCCCAAGCACCCACAGCTGCAAGGTAACGAGGCAGCAACGCAACACCGACAACGCCCCGTCACAGAAATTTCAGGGCGTCATTATTTTCAGGAAGCAATGGTGGGTCGTGAGAGGCTCGAACTCCCGACATCTTCGGTGTAAACGAAGCGTCAGCCTTCCAACCTATTGTAATCTGGACCAAGATGCTGTTTTTAAATGATGCCATTTCGCTCTTTCGCAAAGGGGAGTGCCCTCGGCTAAGTTCATTGAACCAAAGCGCACTTCGTATGTCGCGCGGCGGAAGCGTCCTGAAGCTCGCCCCCCGCCCTGGGGGACGGCTGTAAGTGCCGTCTTGAAACGCGACAAATTCGACTTCGTGGTCCTCAACGACCTCACCTCTGTCACAGAGAATCGACCCGATACGATCGGCGCTCTACTATGATCGCGACAAACCAGCACTTCAGGGCGTGGAGCAAGACCTTTCCTGCCCCCGCCATGACGCGGTTCCCCGTCGACAGGCTTGCCCACCAAGCAACAATCTTCGAGATGAACACCGAAAGTGCCCGATAGCCTATCACTGAATTGGCCCCCATTTCAACCGGACATCTCGGCCTGACCAAAGGGGCTTAAGCACGTGCTTATGTTTCAGATGAAAAGCAAAACGCTTTAACATAACAACATCTGAGGTCAGTGTCAGTGCTCAGAAAATGTTATGACAAAAGACCCAAGAGCGTCGCAGGTGTCGTGACCCGCTGAGAGAAGCTTAGGCGATGAAACTCCGTTTCAGAGGCCAAATCCATGCCCTCAGGGTCAATCGTAGCAATATGCCAACGCCCGCGTACCCCGTTAATATCCGAGGTCAACATTTTGATCTTGTTTGGAAATCTCTCAAAGTGAGCGATCAAGGTTTCTTCTTGCTCAAGCAACGCTTCGGCTCCACGCAGATCGACACTCAAATCTTCGGCAGACAGGCTATCCGAATAGCGTGCGGGTCCGCCGTTGAGATGGATGGCCTCAACATTGAGTTTGAACATGCAACTGTCTGCCAGATCGAGATATTTCGATGAGCGGAAGAATTTACGTCTGTAGCGGTTCTTGGCCCGTTCAAACGCGATGCCATCAAGCCTGTGTGCTGTTCCGATCAACGTCATACGCCGGTCCCGCAACACATCGCGCCCCTCGCTTTGGCTCAGTGTGACAGACACGCGGGGGTCGGCCATAATATTGCGGGAATGATGGCTTATCGCGGCTCCGTAAAAGACAATTGCCCCATCGGGTTCCACAGAAAGATTCGTGACAGCGCTATAGGGAAAGCCCTTGTTGCGATCCAAGGTTGCCAATGAAATCTGGCGCGTTGTGCGCAAAATGCGCCGCGCCAAGTCTCGCGGACCAAAAGGCTCTACCTCATTTTGTTCAAGCGGCGTTTCCCGCACCAGTTTCATGCGATGTGACACAGCGCTTCCCCCTTTTCGCTTACCAGCAAGAGGGACGCCAAAAGGCGCCCCTCTGACCTCGTACAAGCGCAGTTGCACAGAAATGCCGTACACCCCTTTCAGAACCGGGTGGTCAAACCAGCAATAAAAGTGCGGCCGCGGCCAGCCATTTCTTGGTAGGCAGCTTCGTTGCCACCCGGATACCCATAGGATTCATCGAAGACATTCTCGATAGAAACGAACAGCTCGGCAGTCTCGTTCAGTGCGTAGCTGCCGTAGAGATCAACAAGCGTGTAGCTGTCGGTTTCCGAAAGATACGCGCCGTCAGGATAGCTGCCCCAGTCATAGGCCGCCTGCGCCGTCGCTCCAACATAACGGACCTGTGCCCCAAGCGTCAGGGTCTCTTCGAAAGCCCGCATACCGACATCAAGCATGGCTGTGCGATCAGGCTGCGAGGAGGTCAGACCATTGCCCATGCCCGTACCGTTGCCAACGGGTTGGCTGTCCGTGTCGCTGATCGAAAAACTAAGATTGGCGTAGAATTTTCCGGTGTCATAGCCCCCCTCGAACTCGATCCCCTGCATGATGGTTGTGCCATCCGTGTTGACCCACATTGCGCGATCATAGGGATCACCGGGGATCGAAACGAAATCATTGACGATGTAATCCTTGATCCAACTGCGAAAGACTGACGCTTTAAACCAGGCCTGATCTTCAGAGTTCCAAACACCTTGGCGATTGAATTCCGCGCTCAACTCCACGGTGCGGCTGGTTTCTGGATCAAGGTCGAGATTATTGGTCATCCCTGTCCCCACACCGTCACCGAAGGGCACAAGCCCATAGAACATTTCATGCGTCGTCGGCGGACGGAATGTGTGCGCATAGCTTGCAGAAAGGGTCAGCTCCTGCGTCGCCGCGTAGCTCAGGCCGATATTTGGCAAGATCTCCCCGCCGTCGCGTTTGACCCATTCATCCCCACAGGACGGACCATTGGGCGGACAATCCGCAACGCCAGCGGCGTAGGGCGCACGGTAACCGTCAACCTGCCAATGATCATAGCGCAGACCGCCGAACACGACCATGCGGCCATAGTCGATTTGCCCGTCGACAAAGAGGCTGGCTTTATCAAGTTTACCGGGGTTGTTGCCGCCGCGCATGGCATGAGTTTGGAAATCATCCCGCGTCCAACTCAGCCCATAATCGAGCGTCAGGTCGCGGCCATTCCCGAGCGCAAACCGGCTGTTGTTGGAGACCGAAAGCCCGTAGGTCTCTTCTTCGGTTTCGCGCCCCGCATAAGAGCCGCCAGTGCCGGGGTAATAGAGCGTTGTGTTGTTGTAATAGGTCGATATTTTCAGATCGATCAGATCATTGCCGGGTGTGTAGGCGTAATCGGCGGTCCAAGTTTGGTTGTCGACATCCCAAGTGTAGCTCGAATTGTCGAAGGTGTTGCCATACCACCGCGCACCAAAGCTCAGTTTATGCGTGTCATTTGGAGCGATTTCAATCTTGGCGAGCTTGCCTTCCGGCGCGTTGACAGAGGTGCGGGAGCTGCTCAGTTCGCCATCGTCGCCCGTGGCATAATCGCCTTCGTCCGTATAGGCATAGCCCAAGAGCACATCGACATGGCCGTCACCGCCCCAAAGCCCGTCAAAGCGTTTCCCATAGCTGAGAAGGCCGGAGTAGTTATAGCCGTTGTCGCCAAACTTCAGGCGGGCCATGCCGCCTTCGGTTTCCCCCTCGCGCAGAATGCCCTCCAACGAGATGGTGCGGAAATTTGCGGCCCCGGTGAGCGTCCCGGCACCTGCGGCCCCCGACACGACCCCACGTTCGATGTCGATCGCACTCAGAAACTCGGGCTGGATGTACAAAAGATTGCCACCCGAGGCTTCGTGCCCCGCCGTATTCTTGAAGCTTTGCGGCACCCCGTCGATCATGGAATTCACCCGACCATATCCAGACATGCCCCGAATATTGACCTCGATCCCCGGCTGGCCTGAGCTTTGGCGGGTCGACACGCCGGGTGTCATATCGAGTGCATTCTGGGGGTTGCCGGAATACCGGGCTTGCAAATCTTCTGTCGGAACCGTGCTGTCAGATGCCCCCGCTTCGCCCTGAACAACAATCGGCGCGAGTTCGTAGACCTCGGCACTTTCGCTTTGAGACAGCGCGGAAAGAGGGAAAATTGCAAGCATGCTTGTACTTGCAACAAGAGAAAGAGCACGTTTTTTGGGACGCATGAACTGCGACATTGTCAACTCCTGTGACGTCAGAGAAATGTGTAATTTCCCTGGATCGTTCACAGGTGCTGCGCACCTTATCAAACTGTCTCGGAGAGCGTATTCGCGCCACGCAGTAAAGCAACATTCACCATCGACCGCAAGCGGATTGACGTACAAGTTGCGAGAATTAGCGCCGCTCCGTGATTACATCAGACCTCCCCACCCTATTGATTTCCCCATAGAAGCAATGGGATGGAGCCCCACCGAACGTGCTGGACATAGAGGTTCTCCGGCTTCATCTGGCGAGATTTTTCTGAGAAGCCTCGCTTGGCAGATGCCTTGGTGGGATCAGCACAACAGGCGAAGTAGTGATACAATATTGACGGTGCCATCGGCAAATCGCATCACGACAATGATGCCTTAGATTGCCTGCTGTCCAGAGCGCCTCACCCACTCGGCGCATCTAGCTGCGAAGTCCATCGTGAGCGACAAAGCGGGGCACGATAGAACGAGGGAGAGAAGAGTCCCAATCCACGGAACTATGTACACCGAAAAATATCTTTTCTTCCAAGACATATGCCTTTAAATCTCTTGCAGCCGCCTCTGGCATCACGTTGTACACGTGAGCGCCAAGATCACGTCAAACCGCTCCTATGGGAGTTGCATGACTGTCAGCCCATCAGACGAAATCGTTATATTCGCAGAGGTCAGTCATGGCTGTTTTTATCGACCACAGGAACGCTGAGCTGTTTCGAAACCACCATCGGGACATGGCCTCCCCTATCGCGCGGAAGGTCGCATAATCCGACCGGAAAGCTGATCGCAGAATGTCGGGCCAATTGTGTATGACAGAACAAAATAGCAAAATACGGCTCTTTAGCTTTTACTTAGACCATTGGCACGGTTTGCGACGCAGTCTGGCGGGCCGTCTGGGGTCACAGGATTTGGCCGATGAAGCCATGCAGGAAACTTGGATCAGGTTGGAGGGCCTGAAATCCGCGCCTTCTTCCGTTCACAATCCCCGTGGCTATTTGCTGAGCATTGCGGGCAATATCGCCATTGACCTGATCCGTCGGGAAAAACGGCACAGTGATCGCACCGCAATTGGGGATATCGACATCGACACGCTGATGGACGATGTGCCCTCCGCAGAGGAGGTGATGCTGGCCCGCGAGGAGTTGAAACAACTGGTCAGAGCGCTCTTGAAGCTCAAGGACAAACCCCGGCGCGCGCTTTTGATGAACCGTTGTCTCGGCATGGGTCATCGTGAGATTGCGCTGGCCCTCGGCGTCTCCGAAAGCATGGTCGCGAAATATATGGCGCAGGCGCTTCGGCATTGCCGCGATTATCTGCATCACACACAATAGAACATTTTCAGTGCAAGATCGACGCTTTCATTTCGTCTCCTCTACAGAGACGGCACGCCAAACGGAAGAAAAGGTAGCAAGGGTCATGACCTCCAGCGGAAAAGATAACATGAATGCAACCTCTTCCGAGCTGAGCGATCAAGCCCTCGATTGGATTGTCCGGCTACATTCCGGCAGCGCCGACCCACGTGACACGCAGAAATGGCAGGCATGGCGCGCCATCAGCCCCGCGCATGAAGCCGCAGCGCTGGAGGCGGAGCATCTCTGGAACGGTCTCGGGACCGCCGGGGCCAGCTGGGGACGCGAGATGCGCAACCGCCGGATGACCCGACGCTCGGTTCTTGGCGGTGGCGCGGCGGTGGTTGTGGCAGGCGGAATGAACGGCCTCGGCATTCTCGGCACACATCTTTTCGCCGATTATCAAACTGCAACGGCAGAGCGTCAGAGCTTTGAGCTTGAGGATGGCACCGAAGTTTTGCTCAATGCACGCACCGCACTTTCCGGTGCGTTTGAGAACGGTGAACGGGGCGTGTCCCTCACACGCGGACAGGCATTTTTCACGATCGTTCAGAACAATACTGCGCCGTTTCATGTCTCGGAGGGCAAGACCACGATCACTTGTGCGCAGGGTGAGATTGATGTCGATCTGTGCAATGGACGTGTCGGGCTTATCGTTCACAAAGGCGCGGCAGACGTCAGCAGCCAGACAGGCACACGACATCTGGCCGCGGGTCAACACATTCAGATCACACGCGAAGGCCGTTTCTCTGACATCAAAACCGTCGATCTTACCGAGGCAAGCGCCTGGCGGCGGGGTAAGCTCATTTTCAACCGCAGACCGCTTGGCGATCTTGCCGTGGAACTGGAGCGCTATCGCGGCGGCCGGATCGTCGTAATGGAGAATGAATTGGCCATGATGGAGATCACAGGCGTGTTCGATCTGGCCGACCCCGACGCGATCCTGGACGCTTTAGAAGCTGCCCTCCCTGTCAGGATCAGCAAAATTCCGATGTTGGCCGTTATCAGAACGACCTGATATAAAATGATTTTTCAAACGACATGATAAAAAGTTAAGATTTTTTTCACAACTCACTGCAAGTTGGCGCGCCAAGTCTCGTCCCTCTTATGACACGCCAGGTGACGCCCTTGTGACCCAGCCGAATATGACCTTGATAATCGGCGGGGGACCAATGACCGACACGATACGAAAAAGACCTACCCTGCGCGCGCTCGCACTCTGCACGACCGCCGCGCTGAGCATGACCCAGTTCGGGTGGACCGAGATGGCTTATGCCCAAGCGCAAAGCGCAGAAGTGGCCTTATCCATCCCGGCGCAAGATCTTGGCTCAGCCTTGACGCAACTGGCGGATCAAAGTGGCATACGCTTGATCCTGTCCTCGCAGGTTGTAGCGGGCAAACGCAGCCCTGCGCTCAATGGGAGCTACACCCCACGCAGCGCTTTTGCCGTCCTGCTCTCCGGTAGCGGGCTGGACTATCGTTTTACAAACGCGAATACGGTGACCGTCTACGCCACATACGACAGCGCCGCAATCGATCTCCCCGAAGGCACACTGTTGCTGGATACAATCATCGTGTCAGGGGGAACCGGCCACTATTCCGCCAACAGCAATTACGAAGAACCTGCCTCTATCGTCTACAAGGACGCACAAGAAATTGAACGTTTTCGCGGCACATCGGTGGGTGATTTCCTCAAGGGCGAAGCCGGTGTTCTCAATGGCGACAATCGCAACAGCGGTGCTTTGGATGTCAACGTGCGCGGGATGCAGGGACAAGGCCGCGTGCCCGTTGTCATTGATGGCAGCTTTCAGGAAACCACGGTCTATCGCGGCTATTCCGGCATTGCGGGGCGTACCTATCTCGATCCAGATCTGATCGGTTCCATGTCTATCGAGAAAGGTCCAAGCTCCGGCGCTGATGCCAATGGTGCAACCGGCGGCGTGATGCGTGTCTCTACACTAAAGCCCGACGACATTATCAAAGACGGTGAAACACAGGGCGTGCGCCTCACGTTCGGCGTGACAGGTAACACCACAGACGTCCCGGACACCTTTACGGTCGGTGCCGGACAAGGCGACGAAGAACGCTATGATCGCCCCGGCGCGCTTGAATTCGGCGACTCGTGGAACGGCAGCGTCGCGGTGGCGCAGAAATTCGGTGATTTTGAGCTTCTCGCCGCCTATGCACGGCGCAAGACCGGCAACTATTTTGCCGGTGACGATGGCGATGATCCTGCGGATGACAGCCTCAATCAGTTCGTCCCCGGTGAAGAGGTGTTGAACACCTCGCAGGACAACACCTCTCACCTGTTGCGCGGCATTTACAAATGGGGCAACGGGCATTCGATTGATGCAAGTTATATGCATTATGAAAGCGATTTCGGCGAGTTGATGCCCTCGCAGATCATTCGCTTCGGCATGGGCTGGCAATCGCCTCTGAGCTATGTCGATGCCAAGACAGGCACGCTGCGATATGGCTGGAACCCTGATAACAACGATCTGATCGATCTCAAAGCTGACCTTTATTACACGCTGAACACCACCTCAATCAACACGGCCTATGGTTTGGCCGCGGGATATCCCGGGTTTTATTTCAGCTATGCCAGTGAAGCCGAGCAATTCGGCCTGAACGTCTCCAACACCTCGCGGCTGGACCTGTTCGACCGTGCATTGACGCTGAATTATGGGGTGTCTGGTAAGAAAGAATACATCCGCCCGCCAGCGGATATCGAAAGTTACATTCCTGACGATTACCCCTATGTGGGGTTTGATGGTGAAATCCGCGATGGTTGGCGTCAGGAAGTGAGCGCCTTTGTTTCGGCCCACTATGAGCTGTCGAACAAACTGACCTTTGATGGCAGCCTGCGCTATTCCGAAATGCAGAGTTACGACAACAATACACGAACGATCTATGTCGACGACGGCAATGGCGGGCTAACTCGGACAGAGGTTCATACAGAATACGATGGCGGAGGCCTCGCGCCGATTGTCTCACTGACCTATGAAGCGATCCCTGGACTGCAAGTCTATGGCAAATATGCCGAAGCCTATCGCGCACCAAGCCTGTTTGAAAGCACAGTGGGCTGGTCGGCCAGCCCGAATCCCGCATTGGATCTCAAACCGGAACACGCGCAGAATAAAGAGATCGGCGTCAATTATATGACGGATCAGTTCGGCGCACAAATCCGGGCCAAACTGGCCTATTTCGACAATGACATCGACAATTACCTCACCCGCGATGACAGTTGGAACTTCGTCAATCTGGATTCCGCACGTATGAAAGGCTGGGAGCTGTCCCTAGGTTTCGATACCGGGCGTTTCTACGGCGATTTCTCTGGCTCGAAATACGTCAGCACCGAATTCTGTGATCTTGAGGGGGTCTGTTCTTCGGGCGGCTCCGGCAATGGCTATGCGCAACAACACGTGCCGCCAGAGACTTCGGCATCCCTGACCTTGGGCGGGCGTTTTCTGGACGAGACGCTCGAACTGGGCGGGCGTGTGACCTATGTCGGCAAACGTGCGTCGTCCGATTTTAGCGGACCACGCGGCGGGACGACCCGGGCTGTGGACTGGGAGCCTTATACCACGGTCGATCTGTTCGGCAGCTATGACATCAACGACACACTGACCTTTGATTTCGCAGTCGATAACGTGACCGACCAATATTACATGGATGCGCTGACCATCGGCCTGATGCCATCTCCCGGACGTACGGTGCGTCTTGGTCTGACAGCAACATTCTAACGTCTCAGGGCGTGCCAATTGGCGCGCCCTTTTCCATTTTCGCAAGGTGAAAGATGAACACACAAACTTCTATCCCCGATCCGCTGTCCGCGCGTCTTCGCGCCGAGACCAACACGACGCATGAGCGGTTGGACCGGTCCATCATGGCGGCAAAACCGTTTGACAATATTGAGAATTACGGGCGTTTCTTGCGGGTTCAGCACGGGCTGCATCACCATGTCTCGCCGCTCTATCGCTCCGCCGCATTGGCCGCACATTTCCCCGGATTAAACACACGCGGGCGGCTCAACGATGTGGCGCAGGACATGGCCGATCTGGACCTCCCGCGGCCCGAAATCACCGCCGCGCCCGCCACCGAAAGTGCCGATCTGCCGGAGGCACTGGGCTGGCTCTATGTGGTCGAAGGCTCCAATCTGGGCGCGGCCTTTCTGTTGAAATATGCCCGCAAGATGGGCCTGTCGGAGACCCATGGCGCGCGCCATCTGGCAGAGCCGCCCGAGGGCCGCGCGCCCTATTGGAAAGCCGTCAAATCCGCGCTCGATGCGATTGACCTGAACTCCCATGACCAGGCCCGTGCGATCAAGGGGGCCGAGGCCGCATTCGCAGCCACCCGCGATTTGGTACAGGCGCATCTGTAAGGCGAACAGCCACGGGCGGAAGAAAGAGAAACCATGTTGAGAAAAGACATCTGGCCCGGCCTTATGCTGTGCGGCCTTTTGAGCTTTGCCCCGCTGGCCTCTGCGCAGGAGACTGTGCCTCAAACCCCGCCTGAGACACAGGTGTAGAGCGCCTTTGAGGGGGCTCGGCTCGCACAGAATGAAGCAGAGACCAGACCTCAGAGGGTACGCTACAAACGGAAGCCCCCACTAGAGTCCATAGATACCCCGCCTCTCGCGGAGGCGACGACGCTCACGGAGGCGGAACGCTGCCCGGAGGTGCGGCGCATGGCGCGCGGCACAGGCGTCTTGGCGACCATCGGCTCGACCGCGCCCTTTGCCGGCCTCTTCGGCACGGTCTGGGGCATCATGAACAGTTTTATCTCGATCGCGGAGAGCAACGCGACCAATCTCGCCGTCGTTGCACCGGGCATTGCCGAGGCGCTTTTGGCTTCCGCGATGGGGCTGGCCGCCGCGATCCCGGCGGTGGTGATCTACAACCTCTTCGCGCGCAGCATTGCTGGCTACCGGCTTTTGCTGGGCGATGCAGGCGAACGTATCGAACGGCTGGTGAGCCGCGACCTCGACCGTTCCGCGATCCGGCCAGAAAATACGCAAGAAATCTCCCAAAAGGTGGTCTGAGCCATGGCGGGACGGATACGAGAGGGCGACGATCTTGTGGAAAATGCCGAGATCAACGTGACGCCTTTCATCGACGTGATGTTGGTGCTTTTGATCATCTTCATGGTCGCCGCGCCCCTGTCGACGGTGGATGTGGCGATAGATCTGCCCGGCTCCACCGCCAAACCTGCCGAGCGCCCGGAGGAGCCGCTTTACCTGACGGTCGCGCCCGATCTGAGCCTTCATCTTGGAGAGGCGGCGGTGGCGCACGCGGCCTTGGCCGATGAGATCACGCTGCTGACCTATGGCGAGCAAGAGCAGCGGATCTTTTTGCGCGCCGACAAAAGCGTGGACTATGGCGCGTTCATGGAGGTGATGAACCTGCTGCGCGCGGCGGCTATCTCAAGATTGCGCTGGTCGGGCTGGAACAGCTTCCCGTTGCGGAACATGAAACCGCAGAACAAGGCCGCGCGGGGGGCCGGGTGACTGAGCGGCAAACCCCACGCCGGTTTGGGGATCTCGCGCTTTGGGGCGCGGCGGTGCTGATCGTGCTGGGCGCTCATGCTGGCGCGCTGGCCTGGGCAATGCGCAGCCCGCCTGTGCTATCGATGGCCCGCCACCAGCGATCATGATCGAGTTTTCGCCCCTGCCCGAAGCCGTGGTGACCGAAGAGACGGAACTCTCCGAAGACTTAGAGGACGCACAGGCCAGTCAGGCCGCCCAAGAGATCAGAGCACCAGAGCCTGTGGAGGAACACCGCGAGATGCTGGAGGAGGCAGACCTCGAGATAGAGCGGAAGGCCGAGGTCGCGCTGCCGTCTCGCGAGCGTCCGAAACCCCGCCCGGCCCCTCAGCCAGAACCGCAACCACGCCGGCCGGAAAAACCCGCCCCCGCGCCACAACAGCAATCCGCCGCCTCACAATCGGCGGTCAAGGCGCAGAACCAACAGGCGCAGCAATCCACCCGCAACGCCGCCGCCCAAACCGCGCGCGGCAGCGGTCGCACCATGAGCCCGGCGCGCTGGCAAGCCCGGCTCATGGCCCACCTCGAACGCCACAAATCGCGCTCCAATGGTGAACGCGGCACGGCCTATGTCATCTTCTCCATCAACACCGCAGGAGAAATCTCCGCCATCCGTCTCGCGCGCTCCTCCGGCACAGCCTCGATCGACCAGGCCGCCCTCTCCCTCATCCGCCGCGCCTCCCCAGTCCCACCACCCCCACCGGAAATCCCCCCAACCCTCATCATTCCGATCAAGTTTGAAAGACGCTAGAGGGCAGGCCCGTATAGGGAGGCAATGCCAGAGGTTCAGGGGCGAGCATAATGCGGCGGCATCGACCGAGGCTAATGCCCCCAAATTTGATGTCCATCAGCTACTCCTCTCGCCACCTATCCCTGCAATTTGAACCGCAGTTTGGTGGGAAGGCATTGCATACCATTGGCTCATCTTTTCAAGGTTTGAAAAATTCGACGTGAGATACCGTGCATTCTTCAACTTTCTCTCAACGCCGACATGATTAAATTTCAACACGCCTTAAGATCATGTGCAGCATTTATCCATTAATTGCGGCTGCCTCCTTCAGACATTTGCAGCAGCTAAGCTGAGGTCTTAAGCTTTTTCGCCGTCTTGCTCTGACCAAGCATCGCCTTTACTTAACACGCGTGCCCCTTCCACTTTGGCACCTCTGGTTCCCTTCTCATTGAAGACCCACAATCTGCAAATCGTAGCCAAAGTGGCCGATCTGACTTTGCGCAGAAACTCACCAGGAAACGGCGCGCTTCGCGCTATCACATACTTGGCATCTCGGGATCACCGACATCTGTTTCATGCTGAAAATCCAAAGCATATCGTTCTCCGCCGGGACCAATGAGCCCAACATCACTGGGCCCGAATATCCTGGGATGCCATTCCGGTCCAAGTGAGCGCGCGCGATCTGCCGCGCGGCCAATCAGGCCCCCGAGAGAACGGGAAGGTTCAGAGCCTTCACCATAGCCTTCTGCTGAGCCAGAATTTCGTCCAGTTTCGCATCCATCACCGATTGCTGCATGCGGATCGCCACGATCTCTTCGAACAATCTCTCGACCAGAACCGCCTTGCCGCCCTCGCCCGTCTCGAGCATACTGTGAAGCTCCAAGAGATGCTCCACGTCTTCGCCCGTCTTGGTCGTCCGATCCCTCAGGAAATCCGCAGTTTTCCGGAACCCCAGCAAAAGTCCCGCCAGTGAGTCTCTTTTCCCCGACATCGGCATTTTCCCTTCTCTCAAGCCATGCATCAAACAGGTCGGCACTCCCAAAAAGCAGCAACCATGTTGCATAATGTTTACGGAGCGCCGCAACACGACGGCATTGCGCGAATTGTGCCTGAAGCGCAGAAGGTCTGAGATCGTTTGAGAGCGCCCGCAGCCCTAACCGCGCACCATCGGCAAGCCGCATGTCAATCTCGGGCTGTTGCAGATCGGGGCTCTTCAGACTGACTTCGATATGCGGCAAACGGGACCTCAACAGCGAGACGAAGTCTTCGCAATTGGTTGGTTGACCTTCACGCAGGCACATATCCATAATGTTGAAGGCATGTGCCAACTCTGGTTGGCTTCCCACCCTTTTGCGGCGATGAAACAGACCCGGACGCAAAAAGCGGCTGCGGCGGGGCACATGCGGGCGCGGCAAACCCAGCATCTCGGAGATCTCGAGGTCTGCACGGTCGCAAGCCGCCCCTTGTCCTGTCAGGGTCACATCCCGCCCCGAAAACTCCCGCAGCGCCAGCATGGCATCCGCATGATCATTGTCGGTGTCCTGATGTCGCCAGATGAAATACGGCAGGCGCTGAACCGCGAGGCCGAGATGACGGAATGCCGTGCGAAACACATGACCCCATTGAGATCTCTCAAGCCGCAGGCCCGGCGGCATAGAGATCGTCACATGCAGGTATTGCAGCAGGTCCACCTCTGGCCCTCCGGACATTGATCGAAGCACGTCTTCCTTGGACCAGGTGAGAACATTGCCCTCGATCAGTTCACCGGGTTCTCGCATCACATACCTGCTAAGCCGTCCGGGATCGCGATGTTCTGTCAGATAGGGTCTGGGCATCAGGTGATCGCCTTATGCAGATCCGCATGGATCTGTCGAAGCTGGGCCTCTACTCGCGCAACTGTCTTGGCATCGAGATCTCGTCCCGCCCCCACTGAAACCCGGATTTCCGCCAGGGCCGCTGTTGCCTTCCAAACCGAAGTGAAAGCTCTCTCCTGATCTGCAAGAACACGGTTGGTCAAGGCATGACGGATGAAGTCGGTTCGCTTCTCAAAGCCAAGGCACTCCATCAAATCCAAAGCGATCAGGCTGTCTTCAGCCGAGAGGTTCGCATCCCATTTCTGACGTCCAATGAATTTCAAATCCGCACCTAAGTTTTATAGCCGCTCACGTTAAGTGATGTATCTGAATGTAGTGCAGCATGATCGAAATCCCTCGCAGAAATCCATGACATGAAGAACGGAATTGTGGAAAACTCATCCGATCATATTATCAGGCTTTTATTGCCTCCGACGAAACGAGCCTGCTTTTCGCCCAAAACGCAGATTTTGCGGTAGCTCTTAGGTTCTTTCCCGAGGATTGGGCCCATTTCGGATCGCCAAATCGTTGCCCCGCATGGGTCACCATCATGAAAACCCACTATATCCCCACTCTCAAAGCATATGTGCCTCAGTCCGAAATCCCTGTGATCCAAGCATACGTCGACGATCACGGTGCCTCTTTTACCGACGGGCTTAAACACTCGGGAGAAATCATCAGACGCACAGGAAACGGTCATGGCACCCGCCCGTGCAATTGAAATCCAGTCACACACCGGCCCCTATGACCCAGCGTCATCCGATTGACTCTGAGCATCTTGCAGGTGCCGATAGGCTCCTGTGGGGCATGCCATCAACACAGCATGAGACTCGTCCTCGACGATCATGCCGTTCTTGATGACCAGAATTCGGTCCGCATTGGCAATCGTCGCCAACCGATGTGCGATGAGCAGCGGTACGTCCATGCGATGAGGGCACTATACCTCAAAACCGAGTTTTTACACGGCCTCGACCCACATTGATCAATTGAGGGCAACGCAGCGAACTTCTACTTCAAACAAAAAGCACGAATGTTCCGAGATGATCCAAATGCAAAAAACTAAGCTGCTCGTCCCACTCAAAACGGCTATGAAGCTTGCATCGCGTCATATTCAGACCGCTTTCAAGACCTTGAAAGACCTGTGTGACGTTCGGTGGCTTCAAGAAGAGACAGGGAAAGCCTCCCCGATTTGCCGCCGGGGAGGCCTACCGACCTAGCAGCTCAGTCGGCGGTGTTTGTGGACAGGAATAAGGCCGCGAACGCGCTCGATCTGGGCTTTGTCCACGGTCGCGGTCACATAGGTCTCGCCATCGGAGGCCTTCGCCACCGTCAGCCCCCAGGGGTCCACCACCAGCGACTGGCCGTAACAGGCGCGTTTCACACCGTCGACCACCGTCGCCCCCGTTTGACCGCAGGCCACGAAATAGGTCGCCGTTTCAATCGCGCGCGCCTGGGACAGAACCTCCCAGTGATCTTTGCCGGTTTGAAGCGTAAAGGCGGCCGGCAGAATGATCACGTCGCATTCGCGTTTTTGCAACTCGATGAACAACTCGGCAAAGCGAATGTCATAACAGATCGCACAGCCTACCTTGAGGCCGTCAATCTCATAGGTGGCAATGTCCTCGCCGGGCCGCACGCCGTCGCTTTCGCGGTAAGACAACCCGTCCGGGGTGTCGATGTCGAACATGTGGATTTTGCGATAACAGGCGACTTGCTCACCCTCGCGGTTAAAAACATAAGTCGTGTTGTAAATCCGGTCCTCGCCCTCGATCCGCTCCATCATCGACCCGGCATGGACGAAGACCTTATGCTCTTTGGCAAAATCGCGGGCAAAGCGATAGGCGGCGCCGGTTTTATCTTCGGCGCGGGCGCGTTTTTCGGCCACCGTCAGGCCGTAGCAATGGAAATATTCCGTCAGAACAATCAGATCAGGCCGATCATTTTCGAGAGCCGCCATCATCAGGGCATGCACTTTGGCAAGTGTCGCCGCCTCATCCGGCTGGGCGTTGTTTTGTATCAGGCTGACTTTCATCAGGTCTCTCCGTCGTCTTGGCATAAAAAAGCACCTGCCCCGCTCCGAGGATGGGGAGAAAAGACAGGTGCTCAGGGGCAGCGCCTTTGAGGCGCAGGGGAGTCTATGCCCCCTTATGGGGGCGGGGTATTTCGTTCAGCGGGCAGCGACAAAGGTCGCAACTTCGTCGATCAGCCCGGCAGGAAGTACCTTGCCATCAACGGATTTCATAAGCTGCTCCCGTACAGAGGCACGGAACACGTCTTTTTCTTCCGGCGTCAGCGTGATGATCGTCATCCCTTTCGCTTTCAGATCAGCTTCAAGGCTCTCGTTCAAAGCGATCATCGCGTCTGTCCCGGCCTGCGCGGCGGTCACCGCGGCGGCTTCGACAATCGCCTTGTCTTCGTCGGACAGCTTTTGATAGGTGGCCTCCCGGATCAGGATCGGCAGCGGGCTCATCTGATGTTCGGTTTTGGTCAGATATTTCTGAACCTCATAGAATTTCGCCGCATAGAGCACGGGGATCGGGTTTTCCTGACCGTCGACGATGCCCTGACGCAATGCCTGATAGGTCTCGGGCCATGCGACCGGGGTCGGCCCTGCACCAAGGCCTGTGACATTGGCCAGCGACATCGGGTTCGGAACCGCGCGGATTTTCTTCCCTGCGAGATCGGCAGGCGAATGCACTTCAGTGTCCGTCGTGGTCAGGTTACGCGTCCCGTAGAAGAAATAGGTCAGCGGGCGCAGACCGCCTTTTTCAAGCAGACTTTGCTTCCATTTCTGACCCAGTCCAGGCGCTTCGAGAACCGCTTTCATGTCCTCCCACTCCGGGAACATGTAGCCAGCGGCCGTGACGGCATAGGCCGGCTCAATATCGGAAAGCACGTTGAGGGGGGTAAAGCTCATGTCGATCGCGCCGGACTGAATTTGGGCAAACAGCTTTTGGTTGCTGCCCAGTTGTCCTCCCGGGAAAATCTTGACCTCGATCCGGCCGTCGCTGGCAGTTTCGACTTCTTTTTTAAAGGTCTCTGCGGTCAGGAACGCGGGGTCGCCTTCACGCAATACATGGGCGAGACGCAGCGTGACATCGGCGGCCTGAGAGGCCAGAGGCAAAAGCGCCATAATCCCGGCGAGCGCAAATTTGCGGGGAAATGAGAAGTTCATGTGTCTGTCCTTTTCCTGTTGGTCGTTTTTTGTTCAGAAGCCAGCCATATGCGGGATGGCGAGGATGATTTGCGGCACGTAGGCCATGAGAAACAGAGAGATCAGCAAGGGTACGAGGAAGGGGGCAACGGCCCAGAACAACCGCGAAACCTTGAAGCCGGTGATGTCGCTCATCACGAAAAGTGCAAGACCGATCGGCGGGGTGAACTGGCCGAGCATCACGTTGAAGACGAGCACGACACCAAACTGGATCGGATCAATGCCGAACTGATATTCCGCAATCGGAGCCAGCATCGGACCAAGGATGATCAGAGGGATGGCGTTTTCCAAAATCGCGCCAAGGATCAGGTTGGTGATGATCACAACCAGGATGAACAAGGCAGCAGAGTGGATGTTGTCCTGAATGAATTGCGCCAGCATTTGCGGCACTTCGCCAAAGGTCGCGACCCAGCCGAAGAGAAAGGCAGAGGCAATCACAAAGAGCAGACGGGCGGAACTCATCGCCACTTCGAACAGCGCGTCGATGAATTCGTGCAGGCCGAGGCTGCGATAGACGACACCGGCGACGAAGAGCGAATAGAGCACGGCAACCGTGGCCGCTTCTGTCGGGCTGAACCAGCCAAAGCTCATACCGCCGACGATGATGAAGGGGGCGAGCAAGGGCGGGATCGCGCGGATGAACGCATCCCCAAGTGCGCGCCAGCCTTCCCAGCGATCGCTGCGATAGCCTTTGCGCAGACCGACGATGAAGACATAGACCATCAGCGTGAAGGCAATGAGAAGACCGGGCAGAATGCCACCGAGGAACATGCCGGTAATCGAGGTTCCCGCAGCAGCCCCATAGAGCACGATCGGAAGCGATGGCGGCAGGATCGGACCAATGGCGGCGGAGGCCAGCGTGACGCCTGCGGTGAAATCGGGATCATAGCCTTTGCGCGTCATGGATTTATATTCGATTTCCCCAAGCCCCGCGACATCGGCGAGCATCGAGCCCGACATGCCCGCGAAGACCAGCGAGGAGGAGACGTTCACATGGCCAAGCCCGCCGGGGATGCGCCCCACAGCCTTGTTGCAGAAATCGAAAATCCGATCGGAAATGCCCGAGGCGGTCATCAGTTTTCCGGCAAACATGAAAAGCGGGATCGACAGCATGGTAAAGCTGTTAAGCGACAGCGACAGCTCATGCACCATCAGCGAAAGCGGCAAGCCTTCGACAAGGATGAAGATCAGCGAACACAGGATCATCGCATAGGCAATCGGCATGCCGAGGATCGTGATGATGACCGAGAAGAGGATGACGCCTAGGGTGAAGGCTTCAGTCATTTTGTGCATCCTTAGACTTGAGACGCTTGAAGCGCCGAACGGCGTTTAGAACAAGGAAAACGGCCATGACGATCGAGGCCAGCGGCACCACCGACATGATGAGATTGTAAGAAATGCCGAGTGCCGGGGTTTTCTGATAAGAGGTCTCGGACAGGGTGTGCCATCCGCCCAAGACGATGGCGCCAAGGCAGATCAGAGACAAGAAATCGAATAGGCCGTAAATGATCGCCACCCAACGTGCAGAGCAAATCTCGCGCATGAGATCCACACGGATATGGCTATCGGTGCGTTGAACGGCAATCGCGCCCAAAAGGGTCATCCAGATCACCAGCGCGGCTGTCAGTTCTTCGGTCCAGCTCAACGGAATGGGCAGGATGAAACGCGTGACGACCTGAAGCGTGCAGAGTACGAGAAAGGCCAGCAAGATGATCATCGCCACGACCAACTCAGGATGCAGCAGCCAATTGCGTGGCTCTTTGTCTTCGGGAATATGTTTTTCGTGGCTCATGGCAGCAGATCGAGCTCCTTTGCGATGGATTGCAGGTGATCGCGAAGGAATACCGCATCACTGCCACAGGTTGCGACACTATATCCGGCCTCGAATTTCTTCGCGGCGTCCTGAGGAGAACCCGCCAGCCCGCCCAGAGCCGCACCGGAGGCCAGCACATCGGCCTCAATTTGACGGATCACCGCCTGGACCTCCGGATGCCCCGGATTGCCGACATGGCCGAGACAGGAGGCCAGATCGACCGCGCCGATAAAGATCACGTCGATCCCGTCCATTGCCCCCATTTCGGAGGCAATCGCGGCCCCTTCAGGGGATTCGATCAGCACCATGGCCAAGAGGTTTGGAACGACCTCGTCGTAATATTCCTGCCAGCTCATGCCATAGCCCGCCGCTCGCGCCAGGCGATGTGTGCCGCGTTGCCCCTGCGGCGCATAGCGCGACAGTTTCACAAGGCGTTCAGCCTCCTCAAGGGAGCGCACATCCGGCAGGGCAATGCCCGCCGAACCGGCATCAAGCGCCTGTTTGATCAGCCCGGCGTTCACCTCGGGGATACGCACGATGACCGGCACGCCCTGTGCCTCGCAGGCGCGGATCTGATGATACATGGCATCGCGCCCGCCCGGCGCATGCTCCATGTCGAGGATCAAAAAATCGAAACCCGCCGCTGCCATGATCTCCGCCGTCACCGGGCTGCCGAGAAACAGCCAGGCCACATTCACGCGGTCCTTGCTGGCGATTTTCTCACGGATCGTTTTCAGTTTTTCGGTGATCATTGGGACGAACCTCTGCCTGTCTTCTGTCCCTCGAATAGCTGACGATTCCGCGTTTCTGAGGCAAAGCAAAAAAATCTTTCTTTTACATAAGAAAAATTTTGATTAGCCTTGGCATCCATGTTGAACTTCAAACAAATCGAAGCACTTTTCTGGCTGAGGGAGCTGCAAAGCTACGGAAAAGTAGCGAAAAAACTGCACCTTACGCAGCCTGCCGTCTCGGCACGCATTTCTGCGCTTGAAGAGCAAATCGGGCAAAAGCTTGTCGTTCGTGCGGGCATCGGTGTGCGTCTGACACGTCTGGGATATGAGCTGGCGGGATATTCCGAGCACATTTTGTTAGCACGCAGCTCATTTATGAAGCGCATCGAGCGTCAGCCGCAGAATCTCCTCAGGATCGCAATCGTCGGTCCCTGTGCCTGGACATGGGCCCCGACATTCCGCCAAATCCTAAGTCAGGAAGCGGACCTGCCGAAAATCGAATTCACGGTCGGCTCGAACGCCCAAATCGAGCGGGAGCTTCAGGTCGGAGCCTTTGACATCGCCTTCCTGTCAATCTCGCCAGGGCAAAGCAAACCGACCTCGGAATTTGCCATCTCTTACGATGTCGGCTGGGTTGCCGTGCCAGAACTGGTCGAAAAAATTTCACACCCCGCGACGGTGAAAGAAATCAGCACACATGAGCTGATCCTATACCCCCCGACGTCGCCGTTGCATTCGCCGGTTCAGGACATGCTGATGCGGTATGAGACAGAGGCTGGCATCCAGCACCATACCCATTCCCTTTCGAACATCGTCCAAATGCTTAAGTTCGGATTTGGCGTCTCCGCAATTCCTTTGTCCGTGGTCTCCTCGGAAATTGAAGAGGGCGCGCTTGAGGTGATCCAAACGGAAGACGCCTTTCCTCCGCTGATCGTTCAGAATGTGCGGGGAACGCTGAATGACCGAGGTTTATTGAACGTCATACTGGAAGCCGCACGGCAATCGGTTTCAGATTGCGTCAACGAGGGCGAAAAATTTATGCGGTTGGTTTGAATCCTCCAAAACACTCCACCCTTTTTCAACAATATCCGGCCCTAACGGACAAAGCGGAGCGACTTTCGCTGTGCGGTGCATGAATAACGTAGATGTTCTGGCGTTCAGTTGGGCGGACTCTACACAAAACTGGAGGAGATACAGGGGCTCAGGTCAGGAGGCTTGTTGCCTCGCCAACGCCGATCATCCCGGCTAATCGCCCTGCCGGTTGTCATGGCGCTTGGAACGCTGGTTCTTTTCATCTCGGCCGTGCTGGCTGGGCTTGCCGAGTTCCTGCGTCGCCGGAGCCGGTTCTAACTTGAAGCAACATCCAAACAGGAGAGATCGACAATGAACTTCAAAGCCCTGATCCCGCCCCTGTGCGCGGCGGCAGCCAGCTTGGCGCCGCCGGCAAACGCTCAGGACAAACTCACGGTGTTCACTTGGGCGGGCTACGAGCCACCCGTCTTCAACGAGAGCTATGTCGAAGCTCATCCCGAAGGGGTCGACTACGCCTTCATGAGCGACGACCAGGACGGCTTCACCAAGGTCAAGGCCGGCTACCGGCCCGACATCGCGTTGAACCGCCCCGGTTTTACCGGAGACTGTTGATTTCGTATTTCAAGCTGCGATTTTGTCCGCTTGCAAGGTTTGTTTGTACTTCTCCTCTGCTTCGATTGGCGTGATGTAGCCAAGAGGTTCGAGCAGGCGCTCCTTGTTGAACCAATCGACCCATTGCAGGGTTTCCCATTCGACCTGATCTTTGGATTTCCACGGCCCCAGCCGGTTGATGACCTCGGTTTTGAACAGGCCGATGATAGTCTCGGCCAGCGCGTTGTCATAGCTGTCGCCAACGCTGCCGACGAATGGTTCCAGTCCCGCGTCTGCCAGCCTTTCAGTGTATTTGATCGACACATATTGGCTGCCGCGATCAGAATGATGGATCAGCCTCTCAGAAGGTCTGCGCGCATGGATTGCCTGTTCGAGCGCATCCAGAACAAATTGTGTGTCTTGTGTTGTAGATGCCTTCCAACCGACGATCCGGTTGGCAAAGGTATCAATGACGAACGCGACATAGACGAAACCGCGCCACGTCGAGACGAACGTGAAGTCTGACACCCAAAGCTCGTTTGGCTGAGAGGCCCTGAACTGGCGATTGACCTTGTCCAGCGGGCATTGACCCGCAGGCTGACCATAGGTCGTCTTGATCTTCTTGCCGCGCCTGACGCCTTGAATGCCGAGTTGCCGCATCAGGCGCTCAACCGTACAACGCGCGATATCAATCTTCTCGCGCTTCATTGCATACCACAGCTTTCGTGCGCCGTAGACAGACCGGTTTTTCGTCCAGACGTCCTTCATCTCCTTGCGCAGATAGGCATCGCGCTTAGCACGCCCAGAAGCCCGGTCAGGATCACGTTCAATGGCCAAGCGCTCATAGAAAGTCGAAGGGGCGATTTGCAGAACGCGGCAGATCGGCTCGACCCCATGCTCCCTACGAAAGTCTTTGATGAAGGCAATCATTTGCGAAACGGGCGGTCGAGCTCCGCCTGTGCAAAGTTGAACCCGTCACGCCACTGGTTCAAGTGGCGGGTGAAACGCAGACGCCTTTTTGAGGATCTCATTGGCCTGGCGCAACTGTCGGTTCTCGCGCTCAAGTTCCTTGATGCGATCTCGCTCAGCCGTTGTCACGCCATCGCGTTTGCCGGTATCCGTTTCATGCTGCTTGACCCAGATGCGCAAGCTGTCCCTGCTGCACCCAACTTTCTGAGAGATCGACAATATTGCCGCCGATCTGCTCGCGTATTCGCTCTCGTGATCAAAAACCATCCGCACCGCTCGCGCGCGCAGTTCCTCTGGATAGCGTGTTCCGTTGTTCGTCTTTCCCATAACCCAGTATCCTTACTTCTGGGCCTCCGGCAAACAAGGGGCGGTTCAGTGGGGCTCGATCCCATTGAGTTTGCAGGTCTCGATCAGGGAGGCGATGACGGCCCGGTTTTGCACCCCAGCATCGTGTCCGGCGAAGAGCGCATTTTTACGGTTGAGGGCTATGGGACGGATGGTGCGCTCGACTGGGTTGTTGTCGAGTTCGATGCGGCCATCGGTGAGGAACAGGCACAGGCCGCCCCAGTATTTGGCGATGTATTTCAGGGCTTCTCCAGTCGGAGATTTGCTTGAGCCGCGGGCGCGGCTTTGTGCGAGCCAAAGCTCGAAGGCATCGATGATGGGTCTTGAGCGTTTCTGTCGTGCAGCGCTGCGTTGGTCGGCAGGCAGGCCGCGCAGGTCTTTTTCGATGCGGTAGAGTGCCTGGATTTGGGCCAGACCTTCCTGCGCGACTGGTGCCGCTCCGGATTGGGTAACATCATGCAGTTTGCGACGGGCATGGGCCCAACAATAGGCCAGTGTCACGTCCTGTGCGGACCGTTTGAGCAGGCGATTGTAGCCAGCATACCCATCGACTTGCAGCACTCCGCTGAAGCCCTTTAAAATATCTTCGGCATGTTGGCCGGACCGCCCCGGCGCATAAGTGAAGGCGACGCCGGCTGGGGCCACACCACTCCATGGCTTGTCATCGCGGGCAGGCGACGTCCCGTTGGCGTGCCATTAGGGGATCGGTGGCGCATTGATCAGGCCAGCTTCGCCGTGTTCAGCCTAGGCTTGGCGCCATCGGTAAAAGCTGGACCGGCCGATCCCAAAATAGCGGCAGGCTTTAGCGACGTGGCCGATTTCCTCCGCGTGTCGAAGTATCCTCAATTTACGTCGGATCTCACGTTGATCTTTGGTCATGGACATCTTCCTTTTCCTAAATCTGGGTGGTTAAAGGAAATGTCCCGCGAGTAACGGCATATCTATAACAAATCGATTGGGGGCTATCGCCGCGACCATCTTCGCGCGCTGGCGCTGACATCGAGGTCGATACCGGCGAAGACAGGATCATGGGATAAAGGTCCCGGCTGCTTCAGACCCTCGTAGCCGACAATGGTGTGAACCCAGTGCCCACTCAAGGACTGAAGCGGCGGATAATTTTCAGCGCGTACTGAAGCGATGAAACCTGATTTTCCATAGGCCAGAAGATGAGTATCGCTTTAAGCTCACTCTTCCAGCTACATCTTTAATAAGGCTCATCCACCATCTTTTGGGCGCGCGAGCCAGTCAGCCAGTATTCGGCGGATCATCTCGGGCCGCGTCGGCAAATCTGGTTGGCCCCTGCGACAATCATCTATCTCCTCAACCATCTCTCTCGGCAGACGAAGATTGATGCCCAGGGTGTCCTTCGAGGGGCGTCCGCGTTTCTTTTCCATGGTCCCGAATCTTTTTTGTTGCATTTGGTTTTTTGGTACCATATATCTAACAAACAAGGCAAGGGTTGCAGCCCTCGCCTTGCTCTAACCATAACGATCACTGGAGGATCGATCATGGCTGATATGCCGATTACCACGCGCGGACGCGCGAATGAACTTTCTTTTTCGCATTCCCCCATCTCTCAAGCATTTTCGCGTTTCATCGGAACGCTGGGCATGGCAATCGAAGGCGAGCGCGATATTGAGGGGGCGCTCTGGTCCGATCCGGGCTTTGCCGACTGGCTGCGCAGCGCAGAACGTGACTGGGAAGCTGCGACGACCGCGTGCAAAAAGGTGCTTGATCTGCCCGCAACGCGCCCGAGCGATACACCTCTGCAAAAGTTGGCGCAGGTGATTTGGTTCACTCTGGGTTGCGAAACTTTCGCAGAATTGTGCTGCGCACAGCAGGTGCTGGCCAGCCATCCGGATCTGTTTTCGCAAACAGGCCATGACCCCGTCTCACGCCGGATTGAGGCGATGCTGGCGCGTGGCCGCGCGCAGCTCGATGAACTGTGCAAGCTTGATATGCTGGCCGATTTGGAGACGCTGGACCAGCCGGAACCGCCGACAGAACATCCTGAACTGGAAGTCGCTGCGGCCTGAGACCCAGATTTCGCACTTCTCAGACCAGCCAGATCCGGCGCGCCTTTTTACTTTTTCGCAAATAACATGCCATGTGGGGCGGAGGCATCCCGACTTGCCCGCCTGCGCATGGTTGCGCTTCTCAGGGAGATGTCTCATGGAACATCCCACTTTTTCGCAAGCACCAATGCCGGTGCAATCCTTTATTCCGTTTACTGAGGATGGTGAGCCACTGTTCTTGCCCCGACGTTCCTGGCATGTCAGTACCGAAGCATGGACCCTCTGGCCCGGTGAGTTTCCGGAAGACTGGGATACCATCGCCTCCGGGAAAGGTTTTCGCATTCTCGGCAGGATCCGGGATCGCTATCATCTGATCCTGGAATGCGAGAGCTGCGACGGATTGACCGCGCATAAAATCTATACGCTCAGAACCGCGCAACCGATCTGTGGTGCATGCCATCTCCGGAAGATCAAAGCCACGGCGCAGGCCGCCGGGCTGATCTTCCTTGGCTTTCACCCGGAGGATCGCCACTTCGGCATCTACAGAATGGAATGCAGCCATGAGGTCACGCGGCAATTTGGTCTCATTGAACGCATCGCACGTGGCGAGGTCAGCGCACGCTGTGAAACCTGCCTCATCGCTCGAGAAGAGGATGAAGCCCGCCGCGCAGGCTGGACCCGGATCGGCCGCGATCCGGACGGCAACGAGAATTATCGCCTGTACCGGCACAGCTGCGGGCATGAACAGCGCATCGCGCGCGTCAACATGGCATGGCAACAATGCGACTGCGCAGGATGTGGTCAGAGCTGGTGCGCAAAGCAAAGCGCCATTTACCTGATGCGCATCACCTGTCAGGGGCAAGAGGTGCTCAAGCTGGGCTTCAGCGCCAACCCGGAAAAACGCTTTCGTCATCAGCTTGGCCTGCCAAAGGCTGCAAAGGTTGAGCCGATCCGGGTGATCCGCGTGACCACCGGCAATCTTGCCTGCCGTCTTGAGAAAGCCGCCCACGGCGACCTCACCCGGCGTTTCCCGGACTCCGTTGTTCCCCGGACTGAGTATGGCACCTTCCTCAATGTGGTGAGTGAGATTTATCGCCCCGGCCTTTTACCGGAATTGCTGAAGACCATGGACCAGATCGCAGAAACAGCATCAGGCACCGACTGACGGGGCGTTTGGCCCGGCATCCCGGAATGAAAGTCATTTATTCCGGTAAACCGCCCTGCTCTCTCTGCCGCCCAGCCCGGAACCGAACGCCTCGCGCGTGCGGCGAAGCGGCGCGCGGCGACCGGCAGCATTTGAGGCCGACGACCGGCAGCCCTCCCCGTGACCTCACACTTCCCCGAATCCTTGGGACAGAACCCTCCGGGATTTTACCCAAGGTCCCGCAGCCACATCCCGCACCGAACGGAGACACCAATGCCCCTTCCTTCCTCCACATCCTCCATTCCCGAGAAAATTGGCGCAAAGCGCCCGGAAAATCGTCCTGAGTGGTGGGCCTTTGCCCGCCACTGCATCTCGCGCCTGCGCGACATCGAAACCGACTTGGCCAACTTGGAGCGGCGCGCCAAGACCGGTGACACCACGGCCATCGACAGCCTGATGGGCTACGAAAGCGGCGATGCACCAAAGCCGTTGCGATCCGGTGCATCCGGTGCGCCGTCTGTCACCCGGCTCATGACCAGCGCCACACGGGCGCCTCACCTTCCCCCGGAAGACTGGGAAGCCATCGTGACAAAAGGCGGCGATCCGTTCGCCACCGGTGCCGAAGGGGCCTGCCAACCGGCGATCACACTGCCCCTGCCCGAGCTCATCCTGCTGATACGTCTGGCCGCGACATTCCGGGATGAGCAGGGCCTTCTGGAGAGCCTTCGATCCGGGGCGGTCACGATCCTCATCGGGCTGGAGCCAAACGTGTGGCTGGGAAAGCTGCTGACCGGCACCCTGCTGCCCGATGGCTGGACGACCCACGCCCGGGCCCCCAAAACGAGCACCTACCCGGTCCTGCAACTGCCCGACCGCCTTCTCATGGCCAAGGAACTCGAGCGCTGTCTTCACCTTCACGCACCGTTCCTGCTGCCGGTCATGCGGCAAAAGGACATTCCGTCCCTGTTGACCATGGGCGGCACCGGCACTCGCGTTCTGACGCTGGCAGAGCTGAACGCCGACATCCTGATTGCAGCGCTATCGGCCACGCATAGCGCCACCGACAGGATCGACGAAGACAGCGTGCGCGCGGCGCTGCCCGATGACAAAACGCTGGCCACCCTGGACACCGTTCAACTGGCTGTGGCCTGCCGTGCGCGGACAGCCCTGGGTGTGGCAGAGCGGATCGCCCTGCTGACCGGCACATCGCCCTCCCGGCAGACGCCAGCCGAAGTCCCGCGCCCAGAGGCGATCGCGGGCGCGACACCTGCCCACCGGGCGGCCCGGAGCATCGTGGAGGATCTGGCCTCGTGGCAAGAGGGCGAAATCGTCTGGACAGAGATGTCGCGCTCGCTTCTGATTCATGGTGCCCCGGGGACCGGAAAGACCTTTCTTGCCCGACAAATGGCCGCAGCATCCGGTATTGCCTTGGTCGAGGGCAGCTTTGCCATCTGGCAATCGGCAGGCCACTTGGGACAAATGCTCGCGGCGATGAACAAGTGCTTTGACGAGGCCATTGCCCAAGCCCCCTGCATTCTCTTTATCGACGAGATCGACGCTGCCGGCTCTCGCTTCGATGGAGATCACCACAACATGAATTACCGCGCGCAGGTCGTGAATGGCTTTCTTCAGCAAATCGACAGGCTGGCGCTCACACCCGGCGTGATCTTGGTCGGTGCCTGCAATCAGCTAAATCGGCTGGATCCGGCAATCACGCGGCCGGGACGCTTCGACCAGACCGTCAGGATGCCGCTTCCTTCCCTACAGGATATCATCCGTATTCTGAGCAAGGGCCTGTCGGGCGCCCTGCCGGAAGATGAGATTGAGCAACTGGCGCGCGAGGCTGTCGGCAAAACGCCAGCCGAACTGGATGCTGCGATGCGGGCAGCAAAGGCAGATGCACGCCGACAGCAGGTCACCATCTCGCCAGTTCTGCTTCGCAGGCATCTCGGGATCGAAAGCCCCGACCCGGCTCTGCTTCATCGCATCGCAATCCATGAAGCCGGGCACGCCCTCGCCGCCGAACTCCTTTCGCCCGGGGCCGTTGTCAAGGTCAGCGTATCCAGCAGGGATGGGCTTACTGAGCGTCGGCCAGCACTACAGCATCTGACGGTCGAGGAAATCGAGACCGAACTCCTGATCCTGATGAGCGGGCGTGCCGCCGAGCGGCTCCTGCTTGACTCGATCTCCGGCGGCGCTGGCGGAGACACCCGTAGCGATCTCGCACAGGCAAGCGCGCTGGTGCTTCAGATGGACCGTGAACTTGGTCTCGGACAAAACGGTGACGGATGGATCGGCCCGGCGGATATGCACTGGCTGACCAACGAAGAGAAGCAGCGGCTGCGTACCAAGCTGGAAAAGGCAGAGCGGAGAGCACACGCACTTCTCGTCCCCAATAAAGAATTGATTCTCAAGATTGCAAACGAACTGACGGAGCGGCGCGAGATGGATGCCTCTGATCTTGCCCACTGGTTTGCAGAGACCGTTTCCTGTCGACCGTCACAACAAGCCCCGGCCCCGCGTAAAGGCACAGAATGAGAACCACGACGAGAACCGTGACCTACCACCCCATGAAAACCTTGCCGGTTTCCAGAAAACTCACTTCAGGAAAATTTTTGTCAAAACCTTGATCAAGGCTGCCGGCACGCATGGCCAGCAAAGAACCAGAGGACGGCCCCTCTATAGAAGGAACTTTACGGAAAATCAGAAAGTTATCCACACCTAAAGCATACTGAATATCACATCGGGCAGCCAGATATCCGTCCACTCCGCTAAACTCAGACCATGAAGAATGCGGACCACAACAATCCCCCTCCAACGATCGTGCGATCATTGAAACTGACGGGCAAACGACAGGCCGAGGATTGACGATGACGGATTACGGCTCTCAGCGCCCCTACACACCAAACAGTCTGGCTGAACGCTGGGGCTGCTCAGCCCAAACCGTTCGCAACCTGATCTCTGAGGGGCGCCTTCGCGCGTTCCGTGTCGGTCGGATGTTCAGAATTAAACCAGAAGCCGTGGAGGAATACGAATGTCACACAACATCACAATCGGAAAGCTGCGAGGCGGGTTCTGCGTCTCTTGGAAAGACCCGGCCTCCGGGAAAAGGCGACGCTATCAGCTTGAGGCACGCAGCCGAAAGGACGCGGAGCCGGAAGCCGTAGAGGTCTATCGCCGCGAGACATTCCGCGCCAACCCTGCCGGATCGCGGCTCGATGAGATCTGGCAAGCCTATATCGAGGATCTTGGCGACAGACCAACCGCCACGACAATGGGCTACACGGGGAAGGCGATCCTGCCCCACTTCGGTGGCTATCTCCCACAGGACATCGACAAGACCATGTGCCTGCGATACCGGCAGATGCGCGAAGAAGCCGGCAAATCGGTCGGAACGGTTTGGACCGAGCTCGGCCACCTGCACTCCGCTCTGAACTTTGGCCACACCATGAACATGTATGATGGGCCGGTTCCAAAAATCTGGCGCCCGGCCAAACCGGAGACGGACAAGCGCATTCTGGACGCGCACGAAATCCGATCACTGATCGGTGCTGCACATGATCCGCATATTCGCCTCGCCCTTATCCTGCTGTTCGGAACCGCAGCTCGCGTCGGAGCAATCCTGGATCTCACATGGGATCGGGTGGATCTTGAGCGCAGGTCGATCAACCTGCGTCTACCTGACAGTGTGACGCGCAAGGGGTGTGCCGTGGTGCCGATGAATGCCAGTGTTCACACGGCTCTTCAATCGGCCCGGTAGGCCGCTCTGAGCAATTATGTGGTCGAATACGCAGGAGGCCCCGTAAAGAGCATTCGCAAAGGTATCGGTGGTGCCGTAACGCGTTCCAGGATCGGACATCTAACGATCCACGAGATCCGCCACACAGCCGCCGTCCACCTGGTCAGCGCCGGGATCCCGATCGAAAAGGTTGCGCAGTATCTCGGCCACTCCAACACCGCGGTGACCTACCGTGTCTATGGTCGATACCGTCCGCAGCACATGCAAGACGCCGCAGAAGTTCTAGACTTCATGCGATTGCAGGATCACAGCTAAGGTTCACGGAACCATGGATCCCTTCGCAGAACGCGAGGCCGACGAGAGAAAATCCAGCAAAGACAAGGGAGAAAATGGTGGGTCGTGAGAGGCTCGAACTCCCGACATCTTCGGTGTAAACGAAGCGCTCTACCAACTGAGCTAACGACCCGGATCCGGCTCATTTAGGGGAAAAAAATCTGGCTGGCAAGAGGGGGACATGCATTATCCCTAGACCTGTCCCGTTTTTGTGCCGCTCCAAGTGCTCGTTTAAGCCACCTTCCGCTCGAAGGCGACCGGGCTTTTCCAGCCCAGTGCTGAGTGGCGTCGTCGCGGATTGTAAAACCCGTTGATGTATTCAAAGATCGCCACTTCAGCTTGCCGCCGCGTTTCCCATGACCTGCGCCAGATCAGCTCGGTCTTGATGGTTTTAAAGAACGTTTCGACGGCAGCATTGTCGTAGCAATTGCCCTTGCCACTCATCGACACCTTGAAGCCATGCTGGCGCAGAAGCTTCTGATCGTCGTGTGAACAATATTGCGACCCGCGATCCGTATGATGAATGCAGCCTTTGGGCGGCGCCCGGAAAGCTATGGCCATGTTCAACGCTCGGACCGCCAAGTCGCGTTTCATCCGGTTGCTCACGGCCCAGCCGATCACACGCTGTGAATGCAGATCGAGGATCACGGCCAGATACAACCAACCTTCGCGGGTCCAGACATAGCTAATGTCACCGGCCCACTTCTGGTCGGGCGCATCAGCGCTGAAGTCTCGATCCAGCAGGTTCGGCGCGATATTGAACTTGTGATCGCTCTCGGTCGTCACCTTGTGTTTGCGGGGGCTGACGACAGATATGCCGTTCTGGCGCATCAATCGGCCAACGCGACGATGACCGACGTCCAGGCCGATCTCCTTCAACTCTTCGGTCATGCGCGGCCTGCCGTAGCGACCAAGGCTCAGGCGGGACTGTTCTTTGATGTGTGCAAGCGTGACCATATCAGATCGTTGTCTGCGACTGGCAGGGCGACTACGCAAGGCCCGCCAGCCACGTGTGCTGACGCCAACGACACTGCATAAACGGTTGGCTGGGAAATGGTTCCTGTGTTCCTCGACAAACCTAAATCTCATTACTTTAGGCCCGCGAAGAACTGGGTGGCCTTTTTTAGGATTTCCCTCTCCTCCTTGAGAAGCCGGATCTCACGTCGAAGCCGCTCATTCTCTTGGGCGAGGTCTAAATCGTCTTGTGACACCTCGTTCGTGTCTCGATGTGCTGTGATACATTTGTTCAGCATCGACATGCCAACGCCCAGATCATCAGCCACCTGCTTGCGCGTCAGCCCGCTGGTCAGCGCAATTCGCACCGAATCTTGGCGGAATTCGTCCGTACGTTTCAGTCCCATAGTCAGTCTCCTTTGTTGCAGTAAATGCTATCAAAGGAGCGGCTTCAAACCGCGACACGTCCAGGCCTCACCTCTTTATCCCTTAGCCTTGCGCCAACCGGCGGCGCGGGCCTCGTTTTCGGAACAGAACCAGCGCTCCCCCGAGGCCACGTTGATTCGCGTGCCCTCGTACCACCGCCCGCCGGGCATATGGTAAAGCTTGCCGGAGCCGGAGATATTGCCCTTGATCGCGCAGTCGGACGGCGGCATCTGCGGCGCAACTGCGGTACGTTTTTCGGCGCGATACTCGGCAGGCGGCTGACTTGCGGCGCGCCAGAGGCCATGACCGCCAGCCCGCGCCGCCTCTTCGTCCACGACATAATCGCGACTGTATTTGGCATAGGCATAGGCCGCGCCCGCGCGCACCATTTTGGCGTTCAGATCGCCCTCTGCGCCGTAACACACAGCCACCGAGCGGCCATAACGGTCGCGATCCTTTTCCACGCAGGCGATGGCGCCAACGGCCAGCCTCTCAAGCACCGCTTTTGACCAGGCGCCACAGGCCCAGATGTCGCCCCGCATGTCGCTACAGCTTTGCGACATTTCCGGCGCGTCGATGCCGTGGAGACGGATTTTCACCGCTCCAATCGCCAAGGTATCGCCGTCGACGACGCGCAACGCCCCGTCATGCCCGGAGAGGATGGCACCTTTGAGCGACATGTTTTCGATAGGATTTGAGGACAGTTTTTCGGGCTGCACAGGCTGCACTTGCCCGGCCTCCCTTTCGCTCACGGCCTCGGCCGTCTCGAAAGGAAAAAGGGTCACCCCGAGACCCATCGCGGCCCATATAGCCACAACATATGGTAGTTTACCCAACCTCACGCACGACTTGTGCATGATTTGTTCTCATAACGCAAGGGGGCGCGTCACCTTTCGGTTAACGCGCCCCAAAGCGTATCAAACGGTCTCAAACCGCCTCATCAGGCCTCAGGCCATGGCAGACAGAGCCTTGTAAATCTCATCCTTGAGATGCATGCGTTTCTTGCGCAATTCGGTCAGCGCCAGATCTTCCATCGGCTTCACATCCGTTTCGGCCAGATGCACCTGATCGTTCACCGCGTCGTAGTCTTGCATCATATGCGCGAAATGCGGATCAGCGGCCTTCAAATCGCTGATCTTGTCAGCGAGGTCCGGGAAATCGGCGGCCAGTTGGTGTGGGGTGTTGGACATTGCGCGTCTCCTCTTTCGTGTCCCTTGTTAAGGCCAGTCTGGACGGTCAGACCGCCGCAGCGCTTTGACGCGGATCAAGAAATGCGGCTTTCTCGACAAAAGCCCGATCAAAGTCCAGACGTGCGGATTTGTGGGCCGCGGCGTGCGCATTGCGTGGATTGCCATTCGCCGCCGTAGCCGCCAGTCTCCGCCCATGACACAGGCCACTTCCGATACATCCTCGAAGATGCCCAACACGATGAAAGGCATTCTCTGGATGCTCTTCATGACGCTCTGTTTCGTCATGGTGAATGTGCTGGTGAAATATGTCGGCAACGGGCTTCCGGTGCTCGAAAGCGCGTTTCTGCGCTTTCTTCTGGGGCTGGTTTTTCTCATCCCTGCCATCGGCGCCGTGCGTCAGGTACGTTTCACGCCACGTGTTTGGAAACTGACCTTTGGCCGGGCGTTGTTTCATGCGCTGGCGATGAGCTGCTGGTTTTACGCCATGACGCGCATCCCGATGGGCGAAGTCACCTCGCTCAACTTCATGAACCCGATCTATATCACCATCGGCGCGGTGGTGATGTTCGGCGAAAAGATCGCCCTGCCCCGGATTTCCGCGCTCGTCGTGGCCTTTCTCGGCGGCCTTGTGATCCTGCGCCCCGGCTTTCGCGAGATTGACCCCGGACATCTGTCGATGATGCTCTCGGCCATGGCCTTTGCCGGCTCCTACCTGATCGCCAATCGGCTGGTCAAAGAGCTCCCCGCCTCCGTCGTCGTCTTTCTGATGTCCGTGACCGTGCCCATCGTGATCGCGCCTTTCGCGCTGTTGCATTGGGAAACACCGACGCTGCATGAGTTGGTGTTGCTGTTTCTCACCGCGGCCTTCGCCACGACGGGCCATTACGCCATGACCCGCGCCTTTGCCTGTGCGCCGCAATCGGTGCTGCAACCCGTGGTGTTCATTCAACTGATCTGGTCGGTGAGCTTCGGGTATCTCCTGTTCGGTGAAAGTGTTGATCCCTATGTGCTTTTGGGCGGGGCGATGATCATTGGTGCCGTGTCCTTTATCACCTGGCGCGAAGCGCGCAAAAAGGCTCGTTCCCCACAGCCCTCCCCGCAGTCTTAGGTCAGGATCAGGCTCAGCGCGATCGACCACATCACAAGCGCGATGGCACCGTCGAGCACACGCCACGCCGCCTCACGCGCAAACACCGGCGCCAAAAGCCGCGCGCCATAGCCCAAGGCAAAAAAGAATACCAAGGAGGCAAAGGCAGCCCCCAAGGCGAAGCCCGCCCGCGCCTCGCCAAACCGGGCCGAAATCGCTCCCAAAAGCACCACCGTGTCAAGATAGACATGCGGGTTAAGCCAAGTGAGCGCCAGCGCGGTGAGCATTGCGGCTGTGCGGCTTTGCCCCTCTCCCTCTGCGGCTTCGAGATGCCCGCCGCCACGCCAGGCAGAGAGGGCCGCCTTGGCGCCGTAATAGATCAGAAATGCCGCGCCCCCCCAGCGCAGAAGCGGCAATAAAGGCGGAAAGGCCTTGGCAATTTGCGCCGAGGCGAAGACGCCCAACGTGATCAACACCGCATCCGAGAGCGCGCAGATCAGCACGACAGGCAACACATGCGTGCGTTTGAGGCCTTGGCGCAGCACAAAGGCGTTCTGGGCGCCGATGGCGACGATGAGGCTCAGCCCTGTGACAAACCCAGTGAGGGCGGCGTGCAGCATGTCTTGTGTCATGAAAACTCCCTTGCAGAACAGGAGATACGCGGCTTGAATGGATTAGACAAATTAATCTTACTTTGACTAAGTTAGGCATGCTTAATTCATCCGACTACCCCGCGCTCACCGCCCTGGCCGCCGTTTTGCAAAGCGGCTCTTTCGAAGGCGCGGCGGAGCGGCTCTCCGTCACGCCCTCGGCCATTTCACAACGCATCAAGGCGTTTGAGGAGCGGTTGGGCAGCGTTTTGGTGATCCGTGGCACGCCCTGCACAGGCACCGAGACGGGCCGACGGCTCGCGCGGCATATGGAAGAGGTCGGGCTTTTGGAGCGCCAGTTGTCCCGCGACCTTGGACAGGCAGAAAGTGCCGCAGTTTCTGTTCCCGTCTCTGTCCCGATTGCGGTCAATGCCGACAGCCTCGCCACCTGGTTCTGTAGCGCGATGGCGCCCGTCTCCGGCATGTTTTTCCAGCTCCAGATCGACGATCAGGATCACTCCGCCGACTGGCTTAAACGTGGCGAGGTGATGGCCGCCGTCTCGTCCCGCGACACGCCGGTCTCGGGCTGTGATCTCATGCCTCTGGGCGCGCTGCGCTATCTGCCGGTGGCAACGCCTGAGTTCGTGGCGCAGCATTTCCCCGAGGGGCTGACGACAGAGGCCTTCGCCCGCGCCCCCTCGCTGATCTACGATGAAAAGGACCGGCTGCAAGACACATGGGTCGCACATCAGGCCGGGCGGCGTGTCCCCCTGCCCGCCCACCGCATCCCCTCGACCCATGGCTTTGTCGATGCGGCTCTGGCGGGGCTGGGTTGGGGGTTGAACCCTTTGGCGCTCTTACAACCACACCTGGACAGCGGCCGCCTCATGGCCCTCTCGCCTGAGCCTTGGGACATCCCGCTCTACTGGCATATCTCGCGGCTGAGTGCGCCGAAGCTCACAGACCTCACAGACGCCGTGAAACGCGCCGCGAAAACCCATCTGATGCAAAGAAAAACCCCCGCCTGAAAAGACGGGGGTTTCCTCAATTCGTATCACGTGGCTCAGAGCTGTGCCGCGACATCTTCCGGCACGTCGAAATTCGCCGTCACCGATTGCACATCATCGTCATCTTCAAGTGCTTCGACCAGACGCATCAGTTTCTGCGCGGTCTCGAGGTTCACCTCAGTGCGGTTCTGCGGCTTCCAGATCAGCTTGCTTTCCTTGGACTCGCCCAGCTCGGCTTCCAGCGCGTCGGACACAGCCGCCAGATCGCCATCGGCGGTGTAGATCCAGTGACCTTCCTCGTCGCTTTCGACATCCTCGGCGCCGGCTTCGATGGCGGCCATCATCACGGTGTCCGCATCGCCCACTTCGGCGTCATAGGTGATCTCGCCCACACGGTCGAACATGAAGGCCACGGAACCGGAGGTGCCCAGATTGCCGCCCGCCTTGGTGAAGATCGAGCGCACGTTCGACGCGGTGCGGTTCACATTGTCGGTCATGGTCTCGACGATGAAAGCGATGCCTTCCGGACCGTAACCTTCGTAACGGATCTCATCGTAGTTCTCTGCATCCCCACCCAGTGCCTTTTTGATCGCGCGGTCGATCACATCCTTCGGCACGGATTGCGTTTTCGCGGTCTTCACCGCCAAACGCAGACGCGGGTTCTTCTCAGGATCCGGGTCGCCCATTTTCGCCGCCACGGTGATCTCCTTGGCGAGTTTCGAAAACAGCTTCGAGCGCACGGCGTCCTGACGCCCTTTGCGGTGCTGGATGTTTGCCCATTTAGAATGGCCGGCCATGTGGCGCCTCCGAAAATGTCGATAAAGTCAGATTACGCGCCTCTATAAAGCAGCGGCCCTATGACCTGCAAGGCCACCCCGCTGCTTTGCAGTGGACTTTTGCTTGGTGAAAATACTCAAAATCCCGACATCAGCCTCACATGGACCTCGCCTGGACTTCACATGGGCCACAAAAGCGGGATCACCGCCGCCGACAAAATCCCGATCGTGAGGTTCAACGGAATGCCGACCTTCATGTAATCGGTGAACTTGTAGCCGCCGGGACCGTAGACCATGGTGTTGGTCTGATAACCGATGGGCGTCGCGAAAGAGGCAGAGGCCGCGATCATCACCGCCACCACAAGCCCGCGCGGGTCAAGCCCCATCGTGTTTGCGAGCCCGATGGCAATCGGCGTCACCACAACCGCGACGGCGTTGTTCGACACAAGTTCGGTCAGGATCGAGGTCATGAGGAAGATCGCCCAGACCACGAAGAACACCGGCAACCCGTCCAAGAGCGGCGCCACAGCACGGACGATCAGCTCGACAGCGCCCGAGGCATCGAGGGCGGCCCCCACCGCCAGCATGGCAAAGATCAACGCCAGCAAGCGCCCCTCGATAAAGGAAAACGCCTCATCCGCGTCGATGCAGCGGGTGGTCAACACCACCGCCACGGCGATCACCGAGAGCATCAGGATCGGCGCGACGCCCAGAGCGGCCAGCACGACGATGGAGAACATCGCCACAAGCGCAATCGGCGCGTGGCTGCGGTGATAGGCGCGTTCCGTGGGTTTCGACACATCGCCCATATCCATGTCGGAGGCGAGGCGCTGGATGTCGGCGGGCGTGCCTTCGAGCAACAGCGTGTCGCCGACACGGACCACAAGGTTTTGAATTTGCTGACCAAGGTTCTGGTTGCGGCGGTGCACGGCCAAAACATAGACACCGTAGCGACGGCGCAGCCGCATGGAGGACAGAGCGCGTCCGACCATCTTACAGCCCGGCGTGATCAGCACCTCCATCGTGGTGGTTTCCACGGCAGAGACCTGATCGACTCGCTTGAGGGATTTGTCGCGCTGAAGGCTGAGAAGCTCGGTGATTTTAGAGCGCAGCACCACGCGGTCGCCGACCTCAAGGGTAAAACCGTCCAGCTCATGGCGATAGGATTTGTCGCCGCGAATGACGTCGATCAGTCGCACGCCTTCGCGTTTGAAAAGCTGCACGCCGGTCACCTCGCGCCCGATCAGGTTGCTGTCCGGCGGGATCACGGCTTCGGTGAAGAACTTCATTTTTGAGCGGCCCGACGACAGCATCGCCGCCAGACTGTCACGCTCCGGCAAGAGGTGGCGACCAAAGAGCAACAGGTAGGCCATGCCCCAGGCCGTCACCACGAGGCCCAGAATGGAGACCTCGAAAATCGTGAAAGGCTCCAATCCCTGCGCCCGCGCGACACCGTCGACCAACAGGTTGGTAGAGGTGCCCAAAAGCGTGATCGTGCCCCCCATGATGGCGGAATAACTCAAGGGGATCAAAAGCTTGGAGGGCGCAACGCCCAGCTTGCCCGAAAGCTGGATGAACACCGGGATCATGACGACGACGACCGGGGTGTTGGCGACGAAGGCCGACAGCACCACCACGACGACAAGCAACATGGCGATGGCCACAGACGGGTGCGTCTCGGCGTAATTCCCGGCCTGACGCGTGAACCACTCAAGCCCGCCCGTGCGCACCATGGCGCCCATGACGATGAACATCGCGGCAATGGTCCAAGGCGCCGGGTTCGACAAAACGGAGAGCGCGGCGTCATAGGGCAAGATGCCCAAGACCATCATCAGCGCGGCGCCGGTGATGGCGACGACCTCGGTCGGAAAAACCTCTCGCATGAAGAGCACGAACATGAAGCCCACAACCACAAGGGCGATCACCGCCTCTGTCATCGGACTGAACTGAAAAAGGTCCATCGCGCCTCGCGTGCTTGTTCGGGTTGGCGCCAATATGCCTTGCGGGAGCCCGTTATAACAAGCGACAAAATGCCCTGAGATCAAAAGGATATTTCGGCCAATTGATCAAAACCGGAACAAAATTCGAGAAACTCAGGCCGGTATGATGGGCCTAACGGTTACGGCGCGCTTTGCTCCAAACGACCACCGACCCGAATCTGTTTCACTCGCGTGGCCAACCCCGTGCGGTCATCGGTCTCGACATAGACCCCCGAAAGCGTCGCCTCGCCTTTCGCGGGGTCGAAACGGCCTTTCGCCATGCCGGTCACGAAACGGCGCAGCGGCTCGGCCTTGTCCATGCCGATGACCGAATTGTAGTCGCCACACATGCCCGCGTCGGTGAGGTACGCCGTACCTGCGGGCAGGATTTGCGCGTCACCCGTGCAGACGTGGGTGTGGGTGCCAACAACAACCGAGGCCTTGCCATCGCAGAAATGCCCCATGGCCATTTTCTCCGACGTCGCCTCGCAATGCACATCAATGAGCGCGGCCTGTATCGCGCCGCCGAGTTTATGGCTCATGAAGACCTGATCGAGCGCCGAAAACGGATCGTCGAAAGCGCGCTTCATGAAGACCTGCCCCAACACCTGCGCCACCAGAATGCGCCGTCCGCGCGCGTCCTCGAAAATGCGCACACCGCGTCCGGGCGCCGCCTTGGCAAAGTTGATCGGGCGCACGATACGGGTCTCGCGTTCGCAAAACTGCATCATGTCTTTCTGATCAAAGGCGTGATCGCCCAGCGTCAGACAATCGACCTCGGCCTCCAAAAGCAGCTTGGCATGATCGCCGGACAGGCCCATGCCATTGGTGCAATTCTCGCCATTGACCACGACGAAATCGAGGCCCCAGTCCTTGCGAAGCGCTGGCATGCGTTCGATCACCGCCTTGCGGCCCGCGCTGCCGACAATATCTCCGAGGAACAGGATTTTCATGGGGCCATAGCCTTTCGTCTTTTGTGTCTCAGTTCACCTCAAAAGGTGAGCACTTCTCTCTCGGTCACGATTGCATCCAGCGGCGCGTCGGTCGGTTCCACCGGCACGTCATGCGCCTCCTGGCCCGCGTAGGCGAGACCCACGGCAAAGACCGGCCCCTTGGCGCGCAGCTTCGCCAGAGTGCGGTCGTAAAACCCGCCACCGTAGCCAAGCCGATGACCGTCCCGGTTGAAGGCCAAAAGCGGCACGATCACCACCTCGGGCACAACAGGTTTGGACACGGCGGGGATCAGAGCGCCAAAAGCACCCGGCACCATCTCCGTCTCCGGTGTCCAGAGGTCAAAGCGCAAAGGCCTGGCCTTGGCCTCCACAATCGGCACCGCGACAGGGCCGCGGGCATGCAAGCGCGCCATCGCATCCAGAGGGTTCAATTCGCTGCCCAGGGGCATGTATCCTGCCGTCAGCTTGCCGGAATGCGGCGTCAGAAATCCGAGCAAAAGCTGGGTCGCTTGCCGCGCCGCAGCCCCACCCAGGGCCTCGCTTTGTGCACGCGCCGCATCGCGTGCCGCTTTGGCGCGAATGCGCAAAGCCGTTTTCTGGGCAACCTGGGTGGCATTCACATCCGTCACAGAAGCACCACCCCCGCAAGTCCGAGGAAGGCAAAAAAGCCGACCACATCCGTCACCGTGGTCACGAAAGCGCCCGACGCCAAAGCCGGGTCGACGCCCAGACGTTCCAAAACGACCGGGATGCCGATGCCCGCAAGCCCCGCGATCACCAGGTTGATCACCATGGCCGCGCCAATCACCGCACCCAGCTCCGGAGACCCGAACCAGAGGATGCCGACCGCCCCCATGATCACGGCAAAGACAATGCCATTGGCGAGGCCCACAAGCACCTCGCGTCGAATGACCCGCCAGACGTTGGCGCCGGTCAAATCGCGCGTGGCAATGGCGCGCACGGCGACCGTCAGCGCCTGCGTGCCCGCATTGCCCCCCATGGAGGCCACAATCGGCATCAACACGGCCAGCGCCACGAATTGCGCAATCGTGTCTTCGAATTGCGCGATCACCAAAGAGGCCAGGATCGCCGTCACGAGGTTCACCGCGAGCCAGGGAATGCGCTGTTTGACCGTGTCCATCACACGGTCGGCCAGAGAGCCCTCGCCCACACCGGCGAGGCGCATGATGTCCTCTTCGTGCTCTTCGTCCAAAACGTTCATCGCATCGTCGATGGTGATGACGCCAACGACACGCTCGTCCGCATCCACCACCGGGGCGGCGATCATGTGATATTGGTTAAAGGCATAGGCGACGTCGGTTTCGCTTTCGTCGACGCGGAAAGTGCGAAAGCCCGGCTCCAACAGTTCTGTCAAAGGCTGCGCTCGCGGCGCGCCAAGGATTTTGCCCAGCGTGACGTGCCCCACCGCATGCATTTTCGGGTCGATCAGCACGACGTGGTAGAAATCTTCCGGCAGGCTTTCGGATTTGCGCATGAAATCTATGGCCTGCCCGACGCTCCAATGCTCCGGCGCCATCACGACTTCGCGCTGCATCAGACGACCGGCGGAATATTCCGGGTAGGACAGAGACTGCTGAACCGCGACACGATCTGCGTCTTCGAGCGTCGCAAGGATCGCCTCCTGCGCCTCTTCGTCCAGATCCTCGACCAGATCGACCACGTCGTCCGATTCCATGTCCCGGACCGCTTCGGCCAGAACGTCAGGCCGCAGGACGTGGATCACCTCGTCGCGGATGCCCTCATCCAGTTCCGAGAGGATTTCGCCATCGAATTCCGCGCCATAGAGCAGAATCAGCCGACGCCGATCAAAGGCATTCACCTGTTCGAGCATGTCGGCGATGTCGGCCGCGTGCAGCGGCTCCATAAGCTCGATGAGCTTGGCCCGATCGCCGGTATCGACTGCATAGAGAATGGCGCTGAGTGCTTTGGCACTCAACGCGTAGCCGTCATCCTGTTCGGCCTCATCCTCAATCTGCGTCTCTTCTTCGACCATCGCGTGCCCATTATTGTTTTGCGGTCCCGTTTCGTGGCGACCATATGACAGGTTTCCCGCGAGAAACAGGGGCAAGATTGATTTACCTTCCCCGATCCTGTGCCTAATCTGACCCTAGCGTTAAACCCGCGTTTGCCAAAAAGGATCCCGATGGACAAGCTGATTGCAGGACAGGTCGTCACCTATCACGGTGACCCTTTCGACATCCCCGCCGAAGAGGCCGTTCAGGTCCTAAGCGACGCCGCGATTCTGGTGCGGGACGGCAAGGTGGTCTCTCTGGGCGGGCGCGATCACATGCGCGCGAAACACCCGGAGGCTGATTTCTTCGACCATGGCCCCGCGCTCATCGTGCCCGGCTTCATCGACGCCCACGCGCATTACCCGCAGACCGCGATGATCGCGAGTTGGGGCAAGCGCCTGATCGACTGGCTCAACACTTACACTTTCCCCGAGGAGGCCAAGTTTTCGGATCGCGGCTATGCCGATGACATCGCCGGGCGCTATCTCGATCTCTTGCTGGCGAATGGCACCACCACGGTGACGTCGTTCTGCACCGTGCATCCCGGCTCGGTCGATGCGCTGTTCGAGGCCGCAGAACGCCGCAACATGCGGATCGTTGCGGGCAAGACCTGTATGGACCGTTGGGAAACCACGCCCGAGTTCCTGCGCGACACGCCGCAATCCGCCTATGACGACAGCAAAGCCCTGATCGCGCGGTGGCATGGCAAGGGCCGCGCCACCTATGCGATCACGCCGCGCTTCTCGCCGACCTCGACGCCGGAGCAACTCGATGCCTTGGGGCGGCTTTGGGACGAACACCCGACATGCCTGATGCAGACGCATCTTTCCGAGCAGACCGACGAGATCGACTGGGTCAAAGGCCTCTACCCCGAGGCGCGCGATTATCTCGACACTTATGAGCAGTTCGGGCTGGTACGTGAAGGCGCGCTGTTCGGCCATTCCATCCACCTTGAACCGCGCGAGATTGCGCATCTTCGGGCGATGGATTGCTCGCTCATTCACTGCCCGACATCGAACACTTTCATCGGCTCCGGCCTTTTTGACACGGGCGCGCGCAAGGCCGACGGGCTGCGCGTGGGGCTCGCGACCGACACCGGCGGCGGCTCGTCGTTCTCGATGCTGCGCACCATGGCTGCGACCTACGAAATTGGCCAGCTCCGCCATACGGCGATCCACCCGGCACAGCTTTTGTGGCTCGCCACGCAAGGCTCGGCGGAGGCCCTTCGGATGGAAGATAAAATCGGGTCCATCGCGCCCGGCATGGAGGCGGATTTCGCGGTGATCGACCTGGCCTCGACGCCTGCGATTGCCCAACGCGCCATCACCGCGAACACGATCTGGGAAGAGATTTTCCCGACCATCATGATGGGCGACGATCGCGCGGTGATTGCGAGCTATGTGATGGGCGAACGGGCGGCGGTTTGACTGGACCCATGTAGAACGTCAGTTGAAAACAGCCTGATCGTCAGGGTCGTGCCCCTCTCGCAGGATGAAAGGGGTTTGGCCGTCACGTCATGAGATAACCGAAAATTATAAACCAGACCTTCGCGTAAATCGCAACGGACGGCAAGAAGAGCCCAAATGGGCACGGCTATTTTATAGGCTGCATCGTTGCAGCACGAACGCACCTGTTGCGACCGGCCCCCAGCCAAACATTTACATACCCCATACACGCAGCATAGTGGCTTTCCCAAAGCCGCCATTCGTACCTTCAGGGTAGTGTTTCAGTTTGAAGATTGAATATGATGGGCATGATCCCATATTACTTTTAGAGAAAGACCTAGGAGGATTTATGGCTGTTCTGACGTATGAAATTGCTAGGAAAATGCAGGGAGCGCTCCAAGAGCGAGAAGACTGGTGGCGGCTGTGTTACGACACAGTCAGTCGGGCGTTCTATGTCGAGCATGAATGGCATCATATGGATGCCTATAATATTGGTAACGCGGCAAATGAAGGCAAAGATGTTTTCGTTGCAGATGGCTACTTGGGCAAGGGGGCAGACAGGATTGGCGAAGCTAAGGCTGCACTGCTTGAACAGGCGGGGCATGCCTAACCGACCCAAAGTCGAAAAAAGCCGCGCGGTTGCGGTCGGCCTTGCTGTGATGGTAATTAAAATCGCAACTGCAGAGATGGGCCTCGGCTCAATAGCTAGCAGCTCCTTTTTGCGTCGTTTAAACCATGTTTGCGAGTAACTGTCCAAATTGTCGACGCGGATTTGCCTTGATATGATTGCGGGTATTTTCTCACCCTAATACTGCAGGCATAATGAAGCGATTGCCACGCGAGTTATTTATCGGTCTTTGGATGAACGAAGAGTCCCACAGACCAGACCCTCGCGGGCCTCACCTCGAAAGTCCGGTTGGGTCAAACTTGCAGGAAGTTCGCGCCAATATTGCGCGACGTCGCGCCTCTGCAAGTTTCAGAAGACCCGCCTCAGCGAGGCCAAGTGGATCAACGGTCCACAGTCCGCCCTGTCACATCACCGACAGGGCTTGGCAAAGACCGCCACAAACAGATTGTTCGGCCCGATGCCGATGCCTACATCTTTCATCTGGCGGTTCAACAAATTCGCGCGGTGGCCGTCGGATCTCATCCAGCCGGCCATGGCCAGCTCGACAGTTTTCCAACTGTAAGACAGGTTTTCCGCCACGAGACAACCTTTGTAGCCCTGTTTCGCGGCGCGGTGGATCGGGCGGGCGCCTTCGGGCGAGATATGCGCGAAGTATTGGCGGCGCATCATGTCGTTGACATGGGCCTGCGCCGCTTTGGACAGAGCTGGCACCAGTCGCAGCTTGCGCAGGCCCTTGGCGCGCCGCTCCGCATTCATCGCGGTCAGCAAATCCTGTGTCGTCGTCTGCGGATTGCTCACCGCCACCGAAATCGTTGCTTTCGGCAGGGGGCGCACATCGGCGGCCTGAGCTGCGCCAGCGCCGATCCCAACCGTCAGTGTCATCATCATAAATGCGCGCAAAATTGTCATAAGGGCCTCCTGTGGTTGCCCTGTTTTGCGCCGTCAAATGGACGATTTTCGGGCGAGATCACGGCAAACCCCGCCCTGCGCCATGGCAATCCCCGCAGATTTTATGAAAATCAGCACCCCCGCGCGAAGACCGCCACACGCATGCCGCCCGCGCCAGTACCGATGCCGATCTCATTGACCTGCGTGGAGAGGATATTCTTGCGATGCCCCGAGGAGGCCATCCAGCCCAGAACCGCCTGCTGCGCGGTCGGGTAACCGCCGGAGATATTCTCCGACAGGTAGCTGTAACAATAGCCCGTCGCGCGCACACGATCGCCGACTTGGGCCCCGTTTTTGCTGGTGTGGGAAAAGTAATTCTGTGCGGCCATGTCATTCGCGTGCCGCTCCGCAGCCGTCGCAAGCTGTCCATTGTAGCTCAGCGCCACCAGCCCCTGTTTCGCACGTTCCGCATTGATCATGGCGATGATCTGCGCCTCTTCTTCCATCGCTGAGGGCGCCGCGGTGGCCGCCGTCGTGACGGGCGTCAATGCGCCAAAGCCCGCGCCGGTTTCCGGGCCACAGGCCGCCAGCAAGATCATGGGCGAGATAGCCCAGAGTGTCGTTTTTTTCATAATGTCCCCCGAATGTCTCTGAAAGGTTCGATGTGCGGGACGCACTCAGCCGTCCATCAATGTCTTCGCCAGCCGTGTTTGATGGCGCACCACCGAAAGCACATCAATCGTCGTCACCCAACTGTCCGCCACCACATGGCGGCCCTCGACAAACAGGTCTTTCACCATCATCGGGCCGGCCAGCAACAAGGCCGCCGGGTCCCAGCTTCCGGCGGCTTCGACATCGGCCATGTCCCACACGGCGATGTCCGCGCGCTTGCCGGGCGCCAGAATACCAATGTCATCGCGGCCCAGCACCTCCGCCCCGCCCCGCGTCGCGATCCAAAGCATCTCGCGCGGGCTCATTTTATCGGCGCCATAAGTCACGCGTTGCAACAGCATTGCGGTGCGGGCCTCGATGATCAGGTTGCCGCTGTCGTTCGAGGCAGACCCATCGACGCCAAGCCCCACTTTCACCCCCGCATCTCGCATGCCCCGCACTGGCGCCACGCCCGATCCAAGACGACAGTTCGAACAGGGGCAATGCGCCACGCCGGTGCCGGTCTTGGAGAACAGCTCCACTTCCGACACGTCGAGTTTCACACAATGGGCGTGCCAGACATCGGGGCCGGTCCAACCCAGCTCTTCGGCATATTGCCCGGGCCGCATGCCGAATTTCTCCAGGGAATAGGCGATGTCCTCGTCATTCTCGGCCAAATGGGTGTGCATCATCACGCCCTTGTCGCGGGCGAGCACGGCGCTGTCGCGCATCAGCTCGCGCGAGACGGAAAAGGGCGAACAGGGCGCAACGCCCACACGGATCATCGCGCCAGGGTTCGGGTCGTGGAAGGCGTCGATCACCCGGATGCAATCGTTCAGAATGTCCGCTTCGCGTTCGACCAGACTGTCCGGCGGCAGACCGCCCGCGCTTTCGCCGATGGACATGGAGCCGCGCGTCGCATGAAGCCGCATCCCGATGGCCTGCGCCGCCTCGATCGTGTCATCGAGCCGCGCGCCATTGGGGTAGAGATAGAGGTGGTCCGAGGTGGTCGAACAGCCCGAGAGCGCCAGTTCCGCCAGCCCTACAAGCGCCGAGACCCGCATATGTTCGGGGCCGAATTTGGACCAGATCGGGTAAAGCGTTTTCAGCCAACCGAACAAAAGCGCATCCTGCGCCTCGGGCACGGCGCGAGTGAGCGTTTGGTAGAGATGGTGATGGGTGTTGACGAGGCCCGGTGTCACCAAACAGCCCTCGGCGTCGATGATCTGTGCGTCGTCGTCGTAAAGCCCCTTGCCGACCGCTTCGATCACGCCATCGCGGACCAGAATATCACCGCCTTTGATCTCCTGTCGGCTGTCGTCCATCGTCAGGATGACATCGGCATTGCGGATCAGGAAACAACGGTGCATGGGCTTACCCCCCTGAAGCTTTCTCGACGGACCTACACAGGCTCAATACCCTGAGAGTACCGCCAATGCCGCCTGATGCAACTCTTTGCTGGCCGCAGCCAACACGCGCCCGCCGTCCAGAACTGCCCCGCCCTGCCAATCGGTGACGATGCCGCCCGCGGCTTCGATCACCGCGATGGGGGCGAGGATGTCGTAGCTTTGCAATCCGGCCTCGACCACCAGATCAATCTGACCCGCGGCCAAAAGCGCATAGGCGTAGCAATCCATGCCGTAGCGGGTAAGTTTGCAGCGCGCGGCGAGGTCTTGGAAGGCTCGGCCTTCGGTCTCACTGCCCACTTCGGGGAAGGTCGAAAAGATCACGGCGTCTTCCAGTGAGACGCCAGAGCGCACGCCCAGATCGCGGGTGCCATGCGGGCCGGAGAGAGAGGCCGTGCCCAACCCGCCCACGAAGCGTTCGCCAATGTAGGGCTGGTCGATCACGCCATAGAGCACACTGTCGGCGTCCCGCACCGCGATCAGAACGCCCCAGGTCGGCGTGCCGGAGATAAACCCGCGCGTGCCGTCGATGGGATCGAGCACCCAGGTCAGACCGGACGTACCGGGTTTCATTGGAAACTCTTCGCCCAGAATGGCATCCTCGGGCCGCATCTTTTCGATCACCGCCCGCATTGCCTGCTCAGAGCCGCGATCCGCCACCGTCACCGGATCGAAACCGGCGTCGAGTTTGGACGTGGTGTCCAAAGCCGTGCCGCGGAAGTACCGCAGCGTGATCTCGCGCGCGGCCTCTGCGGCGGCCTCGGCGGTGGCGATGATCGAGGCGTGGTCTTGCGCGGAAAGGCCGGTCGTGGACATGGGAACTCCTGTGGGCTTTGCCTTCGCGGGTAGCCTGTCCCGAGGCGCGGGTCAAGGACAGGGCATCCTTGCACCTACCACATCGCCACGCAGGAGCGGCAGTGCTCAAACAACATGCGTTCACAAAGAAACGACCCCGGCGTTGAAACGCGGGGGTCGTATAGCGACAAGCGCAACCTGGACCACGTATTCTGTCGGAACGTCTCAGGCCACGTCGGACAGAACACGCGCCAGTTCGAACAGGCGCCGGCGCTGGTTTTCAGGGATCGCGTAATAGGAACGTACCAGTTCGAGCGCTTCCTTGTCGGCGAGAATATCTGCGGGCACGCTGGCTTCATCCGGCTGTGCCACAACCTCAGTCGGCATCGGCGTTTCCATACCCTCAAAGAAAAACGCGACCGGCACAGACAGCGCTTCGGCAATATCCCAAAGCCGAGACGCAGACACCCGGTTCATCCCCGTTTCATATTTCTGGATCTGTTGAAATTTGATCCCGACCTTCTCAGCAAGCTGCTGTTGTGTCATGCCAACCATCCACCGGCGATGGCGGATCCGCTTGCCAACGTGGACATCCACGGGGTGTTTCATTCTGACCGCTCCTTCGTAATCGTGCTGCGCGCAATAACCTATGCGTGTATAGCACATTTCTCTCTCTCAGCTTTATCTCTCAACCTGTCTTTTTCGATAGGATTTGAAAAAATATACGTAAACAGTTGTATATTATACATTTAATATGGAATTAAAGCACAACGACATGATCAATTCACTGTTTTTGCATCACTCCAGACGCTAAACCCACGCGTGTTTTTTGATCATTTGTTGCATTTTGCAAATCACACATGCCCACCACACAGGCTCAATGACAGGTTTCGCCTCACACGACACTCCAAGCGACTCGCCCAAACCGTCAATATTATAGCCCGTGAAATTTTCACATGGACAGCTCAGTCGCAAGACGCCAAAACCTTAGTCATGACGAAAACGCCCACGCTTGACGCAACGACATCATCCGAGATCCCCACCCGCGCCTGCCGTGTCGCGGGCTTTGATCGCCCCCCAACCCTCGAAAAGATCGTGCTGCCACCGCCCGGGCCGCAGGAGGTGCGCGTCGCGATCCACGCCAGCGCGCTCAACTTTGCCGACACGCTGATGTGCACCGGCAAGTATCAGGACACGCCGGAGCCGCCCTTCACATTAGGGCTGGAACTGGCGGGCGAAGTCACCGCCTTGGGGGCGGATGTCACGGGGCTCAGCCTCGGTCAACGCGTGGCGGTTTACGCCGGTCAGGGCGGCCTGGCGGATACGGGCAATTTTCCCGCCGACCGCTGTGTCCCGATCCCGGAGGGCTTGAGCTTTGCCGAGGCCGCAGCCCTTCAGATCGCCTACGGCACCTCGCATATGGCACTCGATTATAAGGCCCGGCTGCAACCCGGCGAACGTCTGGTCGTGACCGGAGCCGCAGGCGGCGTCGGTCTCACGGCGGTGGAAATCGGCAAGCTGATGGGCGCCGAGGTCATCGCGATTGCGCGCGGAGAGGAAAAGCTCGCCATCGCCAAAGCGGCGGGCGCCGATCACCTGATCGACGCCAGTGCACCCGACATTCGCGAACAGATCAAGGCCCTGGGCGGCGCAGATGTCGTCTATGAGGCGGTGGGCGAGCCTTTGTACGAGGCCTGCTTTCGCGCCAGCAATCCTGACGGGCGCATCCTTTTGATCGGCTTTGCCGGCGGCGATCTGCCAAGGATGAAACCCAACCACATGCTGGTGAAAAACATCACCGCCATCGGGTTTTATTGGGGCAGCTACCTGGGCTTTAACCCTGCCCCGCTGCGCGCCTCCCTCAAACAGCTTTTCGACTGGGCCGCTGAGGGCCGGATCAAACCGCATATCTCGCATCACCTGCCGCTGGAGCGGTTCGACGAGGGGCTGGAGCTTTTGCGTGCGCGTAAGGCGACGGGGAAAGTGGTGCTGGAGCCCTGAACCCGAACACCGCCACTGGCAAAGATCAGCACCAGAGATGCAAAGGACTGCTTTGCGGGACCTTCCGGTCATTCGCCGCACGAGCATGAGAAACGCAGCGTCCAACAGCAAGGCGACGGGGCCGCCGCTCACATAGGTGACTGATGCCGCAAATGAATGAGGGGGTAAGGCCTTCCCTGCCCATCATGGGAAGACGTTCCCGTGCGGACGAAACCGACATGCTCATAGAACGCGAGCGCCTCTGGGTTTTGCTCATTCACATCGGTTGTCAGCTCAGGATGGGCCGCGATGGCTCGCGATATGAGGGCTTTGCCGATCCCTTTTCCATGTTGATCCGGGTCGATAAACAGTGCCTCCAGATGACCGTCATGCAGAAACATGAAACCCTGCGGCGTGCCTGCGGCATCGACTGCAAGTTGCAGGCTCACCTTTGGGAAGAACTCCATAAGCTCGGCCTCAATGGCCGACTTGTCGACGGGCGCAAGGAAGTGATGAGTGGCGTCGACCGCCCGACGCCATATCTCCATGACGCGCGACAAGTCCTGATCTGATGAAGGTCTGAAAGTAAGCATGGTGCTCGTTAACATAAGCGTCCCACTGTCCGCAAAGGGCTCATACCAGACCTTCTCTGCACCTCTCCCAGCCCCTACTGCGCCGCCAAACGTGACCCCCGGTGGTTGCGATAGGATTGGCGTAGCAACTCACGCAGACGTTCCGCCGCCTCGCCCGCCATCATGTCGGAGCAGTAGAGGTTGATCTTTTTGCGCGGCAGGTCCGGCAGGGCGCCGCCGTGTTGGATCGGCTGGGAATAGGGCGGCGCGGTGTCTTCGAGCATCACATGCACCGCGAGATCGGCGGAAACAGAGGCCTCGATGGTGCGCGATTGGTCACTTTCGATCGAGACTTCCCAAGGGATGCCTGCCTTATCCAAAGCCTCCTGAACGCTTTTGCGAAAGATGCAGCGATGCTCAAAGGCCAGACGCAGCGGGCGTTGACGCCATGCCACGCCATTGGGCGCACCGATCCACACGAGGGGCAGTTCCACCAAAGTCTCGCCACCGACATCCAGATCGTCCTCGGTGGTCAGGATCACATCGCATTCGCCGCGCGCGAATTTTTCCTTGAGCTGCATCGTGAAAGAAGACAGCAGGTTGACCTTCATCCGCGGGAAATCCGCGTGGAAATGTTGCAAAACCAAGGGAATAGACGGGTAGACGATGTCATGCGGCACGCCGAGAACGATCTCGCCCTCGTATTCCGTTGCGGTCAGACGATTGTAGACCTCGTCGTTCAGCTCCAACATCCGCCGCGCATAGGACAAAAGCTGTTCCCCCGCCGCCGTCAGCGCGATCTTGCGCGCGCTGCGGTCCAAAAGCTTGGTGTCCAGGCTCTCTTCGAGACGCTTGAGCTGCATTGAGACGGCAGATTGCGTCAGGTTGAGCGCGCCCGCAGCACGGGTCACGCCGCCGGTGTCGGCCACGGTGACGAAAGAGCGCAGGGCGGTCAGATCGAGGTTTCTAGCCACATCAACATCCTTGATGCAATTTTAAACAATCATTCATTTCACTTATCCTCCACGATGGGAGATAAGACATCAAGAAAAATGATTACACCAACGGCACCCACAACGAAACAGAAAGGAACGCCGATGTCTTCGTCGATTTTTGCACCGACTTCCGCTCGCGGCGCCACCTGCGCACGCCCCTCTCGTTCTGTCTTCGGACGCCTCCGCGTGGCCTTCGCCCTGTCCAAACAACGCCGCGAACTGGCCGCTCTGGACGATGCGATTCTGAAGGACATCGGCCTGACCCGTGAGCAAGCCCTCAAAGAATCCGAGCGCCCGGTCTGGGATGCCCCGCGCAACTGGATGCGCTGATCGAAAACGGCATCAAACGTAGCGCCTGCGACAGTCTGAACCGATCTTCCGAGGTCCCCCGACCGCGATGCCCCTTAGGCGTTGCGGTCATTTTTATACAAAGCGCCCCGCAGACACGGCGAACGGCCCGGAAAGCATCCCCGGTAAACAATTCGTTTTCCGCCCTGTCATGGCTTGAAATCCGGGGCAGGACTGCCAATATCGGAACAGATATCTCCGCAACCGGTGGAGAACAGTGATTTTTACGCACAGGAGACAAGATTAAAATGGCTGACTACAGAACGATCAACGCTGGTGTCGGCGCACGCTCGGCTGAGATCGACGCCGGCCTTCGCGCCCACATGAACAAGGTCTACGGCACGATGTCCGTGGGTCTTCTGGTGACCGCTCTGGCCGCTTGGGCGCTGTCCAACCTGGCCGTAAGCGCCACCCCGACCGAATATCAGATCGGTGCCAATGAATACCTCACGAGCCTCGGCTATGCGCTTTACGTCTCGCCGCTCAAATGGGTGATCATGTTCGCGCCGCTCGCCATGGTCTTTGGCTTTGGCGCCATCGTGTCCCGCCTCTCGGCGGCCGCGACCCAGACCTATTTCTACGTCTACGCGGCGCTTATGGGCCTGTCCTTGAGCTCGATCTTCCTCGTGTTCACCGGCGCCTCCATCGCGCAGACCTTCCTCGTGACCTCCGCGGCCTTCGCGGGCCTGTCGCTTTGGGGCTACACCACCAAAAAAGACATCTCCGGTTGGGGCTCCTTCCTGATCATGGGTGTGATCGGTCTGGTTCTCGCCTCGATCGTCAACATCTTCCTCAAGTCCTCCGGTCTTGAGTTCGCGATCTCCGCGATCGGTGTGCTGATCTTCGCAGGCCTCACCGCCTACGACACGCAAAAGATCAAAACCGACTATATCTCCCACGCCCATGCGATGGACGGGGAATGGTTGGCGAAATCCGCGATCATGGGGGCACTGAACCTCTATCTCGATTTCATCAACCTGTTCATGTTCCTGCTGCAATTCTTGGGCAACCGGGACTGATCTACGGGTCACTCAAACGAAAAGGCCGCTCTTGGGAGCGGCCTTTTTTATTGCTGTTCATCGTCCTCAGAGATCGCGGGCCATCTGGATCGCGGGCAGGTAGACTCCGGGTTTCAACGCCAGATCCACATCGCCCGAGGCCTCGAACCCATGCGCCTCATAGAACGCCCGCGCCGTCAGCGTCGACAGGGAACACATCCGCTCCACACCCGTTCGCTGTGCATTCTCAAAGATATGCCCGAGCAGAACCGAGCCCACACCCCGCCGGGTGTGATCCGGGTGCACGGCGACACGACGCATATGACCGATCTCGCGCGGACCGACCCCACCAAAAGGCGTCGCCTGCGTCCAGCCGCCTGCGGCGATGATCTCGCCCCCGCCGGTTTCAGCCACGAAAAACGTGCCAGAATTCAAGAGCCGTGGCGCCGTATGTAACAAGGCTGGCAGGGCTGCATTGAGAATGGCGGCCGAGTAGTGTTGTTTCAGGAGCTGACCGTAGGAGGCACGAAAGAGCGCGTCGATCTCCGCGGTATCGGCCGGCATGGCGATGCGAACGGTGAACGGCACACTCTTGCGAATCTCCTGCGCGCACACCGCCAAAGCTTCGCTCAGGCTACTGGGCAACGAGCAGGAGCTGTCTGGCCGCTCCGGCTCTCTCAAATCATCATCGAAACATCCGAACATCTTTCTCTCCTCATGTTGGACGGGTTGGAATTCTGGTCCGCTGGCGAGAGAAGCTGGCAAATAAAAACCGCGCTTCCCTCTCGGGCTGCGCGGCTTTTGCATCTTAGTATGTCGGAAGGGCTTACTTGATTTTGCCTTCTTTGTACTCGACGTGCTTACGCGCAACCGGGTCGTATTTTTTTACGACCATCTTTTCGGTCATGGTGCGGGCGTTCTTTTTGGTCACGTAAAAGTGGCCCGTGTCCGCGGTCGAGTTGAGACGGATTTTGATCGTCGTCGGCTTCGCCATTTTTCATTACTCCAATTATCGCGTGCAACGGGGGCACAGTTGTGTTCGAGCGCCAGCCCGTGGAATCCTTGAAGCCTGCCTTTTAAGGACTTCGGCCCCTGAGTCAATGGGGTATCGGATGTCACGCAGGAAAAATTGTCATCCCCCTAGGCGTCATGGCAGGTTTGACTGTCCCGAGGCGCCTCGTCGCGTGCTGTCATGCCGTAATCGCGCGCAACCGTCGCGATCCGCAACCGGTAATCGGCGAACACATGATCGCGCCCAGCCGCCTGCACCCGGCGGTGTTCCGGCAGATTGCGCCACTGGGCCACCGCCGCCTCGTCGCGCCAAAAGGACAGTGACAAAAGCTTGCCCGGTGTTGTCAGACTCTGGAACCGCTCGATAGAGAGAAACCCGTCAACCTTCGCCAGAGAGGGACGCAACTCGGCGGCAAGGTCCAGATATTCCACCTGCGTTTCCTCCGTCACCTCTGCTTCGAATATCACCGCAATCATGCCCCGATCCTCACGAGATCAGCCCATGCGGCGCGGAGGTCCGTTTGACGAACAGGCGATTTTCTCTGCGAATGAAGTCCTCGCGCTTGGCGAATTCGTAATTCTCCCGCCCCAGAGGGTCCTGCGCCAATTGGGCGCGGTACTCTTCGTAAGCGGCCAGAGACGGCAGAGAATAGATACCATAGGCGGTGCTGGCCGAGCCCTCATGCGGGGCGAAATAGCCGAACAGATCGGCGCCACAGCGCGGAATGCACTGCCCCCAATTGCGCGCATAGGTGTCGAACAGCTCCTGCCGGTTCGGGTCGATGTCATAGGTGATGATGCAGGTGATCATGTTGGCTCCTTTTCTGTGTCTCTCCTCCTGAGTAGGCGATTGGCACGGGTCGATGGTTCGATTAGCGTCGAACCAATCGTTTTCCCCGCGTGATAGGTTGAATGCTATGAGAGAAGGCCCGGATATTGCCCGCATCGCCGCTTTGGTCGCCGATCCGGCCCGCAGCACCATGTTGCTGGCGCTGATGGGCGGGCGTGCGCTCACTGCCACCGAGCTTGCGGGTCTCGCCGGGGTCACCAAGCAGACCGCAAGCAGCCATTTGTCCAAACTTGTCGATGGCGAAGTGTTGACGGTCACCGCGCAGGGGCGTCACCGCTATTTCCGCCTCGCCGGGCCCCATGTAGCCACCCTGCTCGAAGCCCTCATGGTGTTTTCCAGCGACGCCGTTCCGCCGCTCAAAACCGGCCCCAAAGACCCCGCTCTGCGCAAGGCCCGGATTTGCTACGACCATCTGGCCGGCGAAATGGGCGTGACCCTGTTCGACCAGGCGCAGGAGGCGCGGTGGATTTCAGCCGACATGACGGTGACGGATACCGGCTGGGCGCGGTTTGCGGACATCGGCCTGACGCAGGACGAGCTGCCGACCAACAAACGTCCGATGTGCCGCGCCTGCCTCGACTGGAGCCAACGCCGTTCGCATCTGGCCGGCCAGATGGGGCAAGCCCTGCTCGACCGCTTTTTCGCCCTGTCCTGGGCGCGCCGCCTGCCCGGCTCGCGCGCAATCGGGTTCACGCCCGAGGGCGAACGGCGTTTCCGGCAATGGTTGCGCTAAGCCTCGGTGCCAACGCACAGAAACCTTGCATCTTTGAACGATTGCGGCGGTGCAGCTTTGCGCCTAAACAGATCGCGCGGTCGCTTGGACCGTGTAACCTCTCAGGGCGGGGCGAAATTCCCCACCGGCGGTGTTTAGGGGCCTTTTAGGACCTCCTATCAGCCCGCGAGCGCTCGCGCATCCTGATCGGATACGCTTGGACAGCAGATCCGGTGTGATCCCGGAGCCGACGGTCACAGTCCGGATGAAAGAGAGAAGACAGGTCGTCGCCTCACCGCGTGCGCCCTGCCCTCGTGCCTTGAGTTATGTGTGGAGAAAGGACGACACATGACTCTCACTTCCCTAGGTCCGGCCCGCGCCGGTGCCCTTTTGATGATCGCAGCCGGTGTGCTCTTTGCCGTCATCAACCTTTTGACCCAATATGCCACGATGATGCTCCATGTGCCCTCCGCGCGCATGGCGTTCTGGCAATATTTCATCGCCTTGCTGTTCTCGCTGCCGTGGGTGGTCCGCGAGGGCCTGCGTGCGATGAAGACCCACAACCTGATGCTTCATCTCCTGCGTGTCGCCGCCGCCGTCATCGGGGTCCAGCTCTGGATCGCGGGCCTCGCCCATGTGCCCATCTGGCAGGCGATCGCGCTCATCATGCTCTCGCCCTTCTTTGTGACGCTGGGCGCCAATCTATTCCTGGATGAGGCCGCCACGCCCGAGCGATGGATCGCCGTCACGGTCGGTTTCGCGGGCGGCATGATCATCCTCGCGCCCTGGTCCGAAAGCTTTTCGCTCTTCGTGCTCTACCCCGTCGGCGCCGCCGCCTTTTGGGCGCTCACCTCTTTGCTGACCAAACGCCTGACACGATCCGAGACGCCCGAAAGCCTCACCGTCTACCTGCTTTTGCTGCTGACCCCCGTAAACTTCGGCCTCGCCTTCGGGGACGGCATCGCCTTGGGCGGCGGTTTCACCGCGCTCATTCTCGTGGCTGCCGGCCTTTTGACCGCTCTGGCGCAATATGCCATCGCCAAGGCCTATGCCGTCGCCGATGCCGCCTATTTGCAGCCCTTCGATCACCTGAAACTGCCGCTTAACGTGGGCTTTGGTGTCTTGGCCTTTGGCTTTGTGCCGCCCGGGTCGATGTGGATCGGGTCGCTGATGATCCTCGCCGCATCGTTTTACCTACTGCGTCAGGAAAGCCGCACGGCGCAACCGGCGTAAATCAAAAGGGCGGCTTCAAGGCCGCCCTTCCACTTGAAAGGTCTGTACGGGAAGGCGACGACTGTCGCCCGGCCGGTCAGGCCGCCCCGTCTGGAGCGGATTGCAAAGCAATCTCGCGTGAAGACATCAAATGATCGGCTTGCCCATCGACTGATGGATCTCCGCCTGCTTCGCCGGGTCCAACATCAAAGACTGCGCCAGCCCTGTGAGAAAGGTCTTTTCCGCCTCGGTATCCACCGAAATCGCCATCAAAGCGGCCGCATAGACCTGCGCCCCCGCGGACGCCCCCGCGTCCTTGGCCAGAGTCATCGGATCGACCGGCGCGTCCAGCTCGGCCTGCACAAAGGCGATCTCTTCCTCGGAGGCATCATTCAGTTGGTCGAGGATTTTCGTGCGCTCTTCGGCGTCGATCTCGCCATCGGCCTTTGCCGCCATGATCATCGAGCGGATCATCAGTTTCGCATTCTCCTCTGCGGCCGCCCCCACAGGCGTCCCCGCCGTCACGGAGGCGAACATATCAGACATCGACGTGGCGCCTGTCGCCGCAGCACCCGACATCGCGGAGAACAGCGAGCCAAGCCCCGCTTCAGTCGCTTCAGACATATCTGCGGCCTGATTGCCAAACTTGCCCATCATGTCGCGCACGGCTTCTGACCCACCGGGAAAGCCGAATTTCTCCGCCATCTGGCCCATCTGATCGGCCATGCCGCCGGGGGCGCCGGACTGACGCATCGCTTCGCGCACCCCGTCCATACCCCCCATTTTCTTCATCTTCTCAACGCCTTTGGCCGCAGCAAAGCCGATCGCCAAGGTCGTCAATGTCTTCACGAAACTCATTGGGGGTTCTCCCTTTTCTCAAAACAACTTGCCCCATAGTGCGATGAAAAATTCCATCTGCCAACCGGGCAAAATCCGCCTTCTTTTGTCTTTAAATATCCCGGGTGAATTGGACGCAGAGCGGCCAAGAGGGCAGAGCCCTTAAATATGACGCGGACAGCCTGTAAGCCGGATTCTGTCTCAGCGGGAAACCCGCCGTGGATAACCATTCCTCTAGGCCGGCTGTTACCAGACGGCTCAAGCTGCCAACCCGGGTTCTCAGGCTTGAGCGACCTTGCGGGCGGTATGCTTGCGCACAACTGACCCCGCGTAGAACCCCTATTTGGCATTGCTCCCGGTGGGGCTTGCCGTGCCGCTCACGTTGCCGCTCGCGCGGTGGGCTCTTACCCCACCGTTTCACCATGACCTCCGTGTAGAAGGCCGTCTCTTCTCTGTGGCGCTGTCCCTGGGGTTGCCCCCGCCGGGCGTTACCCGGCACCGTTGCTCAAGGGAGTCCGGACTTTCCTCCCCTCCTTCCAAGGCGCAAACCTTGAGAGAAGCGGCGGTTATCCGGCCATCCGCGTCGAAGTGCGACTTAGGCGGTCAGGTCGTCGCGGTCAACGGGAAAGCGTGTGGCGAGATCGCGCGCCAGCGCCATATCGCACCCATCGAGCGGTGCGTGATGATGCGGACGAAAGCGGCTTCGGAAGGCGGGCAAGAGCGCCTCAAGCGGCGTTTCCGGGTACCCGAAGGCCTGCAAATCTTGCACAAATCGAACTTCATTTGGCTCGATAGCCTCTATATCCGTCGGAAACACGGACAAACCCTGCAAAGCCAGTCTTTTCCAGTCGAACCGGGGACCGGGGTCAATCTTGCGCAGGGGCGCCATGTCGGAGTGCCCGATGACACGCTCCGGCGGGATCGCATGGCGGGCCAAAATATCCGCAAGAAGCCTCTCCAACGCGTCCATCTGCGCGGCAGCGAAAGGAGCAAGACCCGTGTTCGCCAGCTCAATTCCGATGGAGCGCGAGTTCACATCCGTCACATCGCCCCATTGCCCCGCACCGGCATGCCAAGCGCGCATGTCCTCCTCCACGAGACGAAACACCTGCCCTTGCTCGCAAATCAGGTAATGCGCAGAGACCTCATGCTCGGAGGAACACAGCCGCTCCAAAGCCGCCTCGGCGGTTGCCATGGCCGTGTAGTGGATCACCACCAGATCGGGCCGCGCGCCATCGCGCCGTTCGCCGAAATTCGGCGACGGGTGCTCTTGGATCACAAGCTCAGAGGGCATCTTAGCGTTTGGCAGCCAGACGGAAGGGCGCCGGGTCCCAGCTACAGGCGAAACCATCGCCATCGGGGTCGAGGCCCTGCGGGTTTCTCTCTGGACCGCCGTTTTTAAGGAAGTATTCCTGCGCCAGATCGGGGGACGGATATTTCGCACAATTGCGCGCTGCCCGAGATTCGGCGCCGGGGATCAGACGGGAATAAAGTGCCTGACCGACCGTGTTGGTTGTCGAGAGCGCGAATTCCACGATGGTGCCGGCATCGGAGGTCGGGCGCGACGGCAGGGCCGTCGGCTGAATCGTCACATAGGCTTCTTTGTTGGCGGCCACGAGGGCGGCGTCCTCTTCGATCGAGCGCTCGGAAGACACAGCGGAGAAGTCATTTTCCGCCGAAATCCCAACCGCATTGCTCACCGCCGAAGGCGTCGCGCCCGACGTGCTCGGCGCGGCAGGGGCGTTTTCAGCGGCATCAATCGCGGCGGTGGCTTCCGCAGAAATCGCTTGGGTGTCGAGACCTGTCGTGGCGGTCCCGCCCCCTTCGCCGCCCGCAATCAACTGCGCTTCACGGTTGGCCTGATAATCGGCATAAGAACCGAAACCGACCCCCGCCCCGCTGTCGGGCACAGGGGTTTCACAGGCAGCGAGCGCGGCCAAAGAGATCAGAGCAACAGTCAGGCGCATGGGGGCAAAAGCTCCAAAAGAGGCGAATTTACGCGCCTCTTACCACCATTTTTCAGGCTTGGAAACAAAGCCTGCAGCGCCTTCGAGCGAATGCGCGATATTCAGCAGATCGCCCTCTTCCCACGGTTTGCCGATGAGCTGAAGCCCGAGCGGCAGGCCGGTGGCCGACACCCCCGTCGGCACGGAAATGCCCGGCAGACCCGCGAGGTTCACGGTCACGGTGAAGACATCGTTCAGATACATCTGGATCGGATCCGAGTCGGAGACCTCGCCCAGACCAAAGGCCGGGGACGGCGTCGCGGGCGTCAGGATCGCGTCGACACCGGCGGCAAAGGCGTCTTCGAAGTCCTTTTTGATCAGCGTGCGGACCTTGCGCGCCTTGTTGTAATAGGCGTCGTAATAGCCCGCCGACAACACATATGTGCCGACCATCACGCGGCGTTGCACCTCATGCCCGAAGCCTTCGGCGCGGGTTTTTTCGTACATGTCGTTGATGCCCTCACCCGCCGCGAGCGTCGCACGGTGGCCGTAGCGCACGCCGTCGTAGCGCGCGAGGTTCGAGGAGGCTTCGGCAGGGGCGATAACGTAATAAGTCGGCAGCGCGTATTTGGTGTGCGGCAGCGAAATATCGACGATCTCGGCACCGGCGTCTTTGAGCATGGCGGCACCATCGTCCCAAAGCTTGACGATCTCGTCCGGCGTGCCGTCGAGACGGTATTCTTTCGGGATACCGATTTTCTTGCCGCGAATGTCGCCGGTCAAGAGCGCCTCGAAATTCGGCACCGGCAGATCGGCGGAGGTGCTGTCCTTCATGTCGTGGCCGCACATGGCCTCCAACATGATCGCCGCATCGCGCACGGATTTGGTCATCGGCCCGGCTTGGTCCAGAGAGGAAGCAAAGGCCACCACACCCCAGCGCGAACAGCGCCCGTAGGTCGGTTTGATGCCCACGATGCCGGTAAACGCCGCAGGCTGGCGGATCGAGCCGCCGGTGTCGGTGCCGGTCGCAGCGAGACAGAGATCGGCGGAGACAGCGGAAGCGGAGCCACCCGAGGAGCCACCCGGCGTCAGCGGGGTCTCTTCATTGTCACGGCGCCAGGGGCTGACCGCATTGCCATAGGTCGAGGTCTCGTTGGAGGAGCCCATCGCGAATTCGTCCATGTTGAGCTTGCCCAGCATGACCGCGCCTGCATCAAACAGCTTAGATGTGATGGTCGACTCGTATTCGGGCTTGAAGCCTTCGAGAATGGCAGAGGCCGCCTGGGTCGGCACGCCTTTGGTGGCAAAGAGGTCCTTGATCCCGATGGGCAAACCGCACATGGCGGGCGCGTCGCCCTCGGCCAGACGCGCGTCGGCGGCTTTGGCTTGCGCGCGGGCGATCTCCGGCGTGTTGTGGACAAAGGCATTGAGCGCACCGGCGCCTTCGATCTCAGAGAGACAGGCCTCGGTTAGATCCGCGGAGGTGAATTCCTTGGCGCGCAGACCGTCACGGGCGGCAGAGAGCGTGAGTTTATTGAGATCAGACATTATTCAACCACCTTCGGCACGGCAAAGAAGCCCTCGCGCGCGTCGGGCGCGTTTTTCAGGATTTTCTCCTGCATATTGCCATCCGTCACACCGTCCTTGCGGCGTTTGAGACGCTGCGGCGTCACCGAGGTCATTGGCTCGACCCCCTCGACATCCACTTCGGAAAGCTGCTCGATAAAGCCGAGCACGGCGTTGAATTCCGAGGCCAGCGCCGGAAGCGCGTCTTCCTCGACGCGGATGCGGGCGAGCTTGGCCACCCGGCGGGCGGTATCAATGTCGATGGACATGGGGCAATGCTCCGTGTTTTTGGTCACATGAGGCTTTAGCGCCCCTGCGCGCGGCCTTCAAGCATATGCGTGGGATAAACATGGATCATCCAGCCCAACATGAGGGCGTTGAGGATGTGCCAGAGGAAATGCGTGCCCAAGGGGAGACCTGCGCAGATCGGCTCATCGAGCCAGCGCATGGCGATGGAGAGACAAAGGATCAACGCGCCGACAGTCAGACCGCGTGCGGTGCGGGGCGCGCGGTGTCGCAGAAGGATCGCATAGATAAAAATGAGCATCGGCACGGGCGCATAGGCGGCGGAACTGCCGAGACCGAGGTTTGCGAAAAGCGGCACGGTGGCGGCGGCGTAGGGAAAGAACAGAAGCGTCACGAGGACGGATTTCCACGTCTCAAGGTCAAAGAAATCCCGTGTCGCCGCGAAAACATAGAGCAGGATGAACAGAAGGATCGGCAAAGTGTCCACCATCGCGCCCCACCGCGTCGCCGTGGTGTGAAAGGCGAAAGAGCCGAGGCCGATCACAAAAAGCACGACAGTCAAAGCGCGTGCCATGGGATAGGACCTCGCGCGTGGCCAGATCACCAAAGCGGCGATCAAAAACGCCACATTTGTCAGCGCATTGACCGGCTCCGACCAAAAGGTGAAATCCGTGCGTTCGCAATAGGCATCAATCTGTTCGCTCCACATGGACCTGTCGCTTTCTTGTGCTAAATTCCTGACGAAACATAGGGAGACATATGATGAAAATCACCTGGCTTGGCCATTCCGGCTTTCGCATCGAGATCTCTGATCAAGTTTTGCTGATCGACCCGTGGCTGGCGGGCAATCCGGCCTTCCCCGAGGGCCGCGAGGCGGAGGCGACCGAGGGCGCGACCGCGATTTTTCTCACCCATGGGCATGGCGATCATGCCTCGACCACCCTGCCCGTCGCGCAAGACACGGATGCGATGATCTATTGCATCCATGAGCTGTCGATCATCCTTGGCAAAGAGGGCGCGCAGGTCACGGGGTTCGGCAAGGGCGGCACGATCACTTTGGGCGAAGGCGACGATGCGGTCACTGTGACCATGGTCAATGCCGTGCATTCGTCGTCGATCGACTTCAAAGACGGCGCGCCGCAATATGCGGGCGATCCGGCGGGGTTCATGATCTCTGGCGAGGGCCACACGATCTATGTCTCCGGCGACACCGACATCATGGCCGATATGGAATGGTTTGCCGATCTGCACCAACCCGACATCGGGCTGCTGTGTGCCGGCGGGCATTACACGATGGACATGAAACGCGCCGCCTACGTATGCCAAAAGTTCTTTGATTTCAAAACGGTGATCCCGTGCCACTGGGGCACCTTCCCGCTTCTGGCGCAGAGCTGCGATGAGCTTGTCTATGCGCTGAAAGACGGTGTGGTGAAGGTGCCCGAGGTGCTGAAACCGATTGAGATTTAAGCTCTACTGTTCCGACGCGCGCGCCTCCAAAACTTCGAGCACAAGCCCCTGCGCCTCGCGCACGGCCTCGTCCAGAGCGCGTCGGAACTCCTCCATCGCGGCCTCTGTCGCGGCCTTGTCAAACGGCGTGGCGGTGCCGGTATCGACCACGTCGCGACGCGCATCAATGACGGCGCGCACTTTCGGCGACAGGCTGTCTTGGTTGTCCTGCAAATGCGCGCGAAGGTTGCGGCGAACCTCGGCGGGGAATGCAGGCGGGGCACCGGCCTCCTCGCCCATCAAGGTGACGCGCACCTGCTGAAACCGCCAGACAGCGCCCAAGGCCACGGCATTGCCCAAAAGCGAGACAGCCAGAACACCGATCAAGGCGATGCGATGGGGGCGGTGTGCAGCAGACATCAGAAGCCCCCCATCACGGACAAGAGATCGCCAAAGGCAAACCAGGTCAAAAACCCGTCGCCCAAAGCAGTTGACGACAGGACATAGCCCAGCGCCACGCCAATCGCCATCAGCCCGCCAAAGCCCAACGCCCAGGGCAAGGGTTCAGACAGCACCTCTGCACCGTGGCCATTTGAGCGCGTTCGGTTCACGGTCACGGTTTGGCTGAGGACCGCGCGGGACAGTTCCGCGACGTCCTCATCCTCCGGGTTGGCAAAAAGTGCGGAGAGCTCACGGTCAAATTCCGCATCTGTCTTCGCATGTGTCGCCGTCGTCGTGTTGTCATGATCCGACATGATGAATCACTCCTCCAGTTCCAGCCGGGCCCTGAGCGTCGCTCGAGCGCGCACCAGCAATTGTTCCACCGCCCCCTCGCTCGTGCCGAGCGTCATTGCGATCTCCGCCCCCGAAAGCTCCCCTGCGGCCTTGAGCAGGATCGCCTGTTTCTGCCGGGCCGGCAATGTGCGGATCACGGACTGGGTCTGCGCCAATCTCTGGCGCGCGCCGTATTCCACCTCCGCCCCCGGCGTGTCGTCTTCCGGTTCCGGCATGCTGTCGATCCCGACAAACCGCCGAAAGCCCCCCCGCCTGTTGTGATCAATGCACAGATTGACCGCGATCCTGTAGAGCCATGAGGACACGGCGCCTTTCGACGGATCGTAGCGTTCCGCATGGCGCCAGGCCCGCAAGAACACCTCTTGTGCGACATCTTCCGCCTCCGAGGCCACCGTCAGAGATTGCGCGGCATAGCGTCGGATGCCCGGGCCGTAGATCGCAATCAACCGCGCCAGGGCCGCGCGCTCGCCCCGGGCCAACGCCGCCATCACGGCTTTTGCATCTGCCTGCGTGCGAGGCTTATGCGCGGTCATAGCTGCGGCTCCGGTTGAGAGGGGCGAGAAGATGTCAACAGAGGTACCATGAAACACAGAAGTGACGCGTTAAAATGTTGGCCCGGGTCACGGGGGGGATGGCGACCCGGGCCAGACCCCGCGTTAGCGGGATACGTTCAGACCACGTTCGCGGGAGCCGGAGCTGCCGCCGTCGTGCCGGTGGTCACCGATTCACAGCTCACAATCTGATTGCCCTGCACACAGGTGTGTTCTTTCGACACTTCGCCGCCGTTATTGGTGGTCACGGTCAGGCCGCGGGCAAAGCCCGGCGTGGCGGCCATGAGAGGCACGATCAGGGAGAGGGCGTAGAGGGATTTGGTCACGGTTTTCATCGTTAAACTCCTTTGGTTGCGGCCATTTAGCCATGTCTTTCGGTCCGCTGTCGCGGGGGTGAGGGAACAAGATCCGGCTTTCAGGTGTGATCTTGAGACCTGTGACGCGGGTGGTTAGTATCCAGCCTGTGCGAGAAAGCTCGAAACGCGGGTGATTTCTTTGCCGGCCAGAACGCCATCGTTGTTGACGTCCGCCTTTTGGAACCCGGGGGCGACGGCGAGATATTCGGTCTGTGTCACCGCCCCGTCGCCATTGGTGTCGCGCACCATGACGCGCTTGCCGGAGACATTGACGTCCTTTGAAGCAGCAAGGCTGTCGATCTCGGCCAAGGTGACAGAACCGTCGCCATTGGCATCGAGCACCTTGAAGCTGTCGATTTGCAGCCCCTGAAACTCGGCGCGGGTCAGCACGCTGTCGCCGTTGGAGTCATAGGCCATGACAGTCGTCGCAGCCAGCGCCGGGGCCGCCAGCCCGAAAGCACAAAATGTTACCCCGGTCAGGGCGCGGTATCGGATGCGCATTTGGTTACTCCTTTGCGGCGTCGATACTCATAATACGGGCGCTATAGGGGCTCCCTACGCGGGGGGTTGCATTTTTGTGATTTTCTTTGGGATCGCGCGCTCAGCGTTTTGAGGCAAAGAACGCCTTGAGCATCGTCTCGGCCTCGTCGCCCGCAATGCCGTCATAAATCTCCGGCGCGTGGTGGCACTGCGCATGGCTATAGATTTTCGCGCCATGGGCCACGCCGCCGGATTTCGGATCGGAGGCGCCATAATAGAGCCTGCGAATGCGCGCGTTGGAAATCGCCGCTGCACACATCGGACAGGGTTCCAGCGTGACATAAAGATCGAACCCCGGAAGCCGCTCCTGCCCCAAAGTGGAACAGGCCGCCCGGAGCGCCACGATCTCGGCATGCGCCGTCGGATCATTGTCCTCCCGCGTGCGATTGCCGCCGCGCGCCACGATCTCGCCCTCGGGCGACACGACAACGGCGCCCACGGGCACCTCGCCACGGGCCTCGGCCAGCCGGGCCTCTTTCAAGGCCTCATCCATATAAGAGCGAAACGACATGCCCTTTCCTGCCGCGCAAATCTGTCGAGCGCAAGCCCGCCGCACGCCCACCGCACGCCCAAGACGCGCGCGGACATGACAGATTGCCGCAGCGGGACCGAAATTGATTCACATCAAAGTTTTACAACACTGCCCCTGACATTTGTGCAAAGGCGTGCAACGCCGCGCTCAAGACAGTTTGGGACATACAAGATGAACAAGACTTCCGTAATGGCCGCCACCGTGGCCCTCGCCCTCGCCCTGCCGACATTTGCCTTCGCGCAAGACGCTGGCACGATGACCCTCGGTCTCGGCCTCGGCAACGTGATGCCGAAATCCGACAATGGCAGCATTGCCGTCCCCGCGGATCTGGATGTCGGCGACAACCTGCGCCCGACCATCACCTTCGAGTATTTCATCAAGGACAATCTCGGCATCGAAGTCTTGGGCGCCTGGCCGTTCAAACATGACATCAGCGCGTCTGGCATGGGTGAGATCGGCTCGACCCAGCACCTGCCGCCGGTGGTCTCTTTGCAATATCACTTTGACACCGGATCGACCTTTACCCCCTTCCTCGGCGTCGGTGTGAACTACACCGCCTTCTTCGATGAAACCGCCAAAGGCGCCATCGCGGGCCACGATCTCGATCTCTCCGACTCCTGGGGCGTCGCGCTTCATGCCGGTTTCGATTACCAGATCAGCGAACGCGGGGCCCTGCGGACCGATGTGCGCTGGATCGACATCGACAGCGATGTGAAACTCGACGGCGCCAAAATCGGCAAGGCCGAGATTGATCCCTGGGTCTTTGGCGTCTCCTACGTCATGAGCTTCTAAATCTCTCACACAGCATGACCAGGATCGGCGGCCCCCAGCACTGCGGGCCGCCTTTTCTCTTTCCATAAGGCCCCGCGCGGAGTATGAGCGCGCCAACGAAAGGCCATTCTCATGACTGACACGCCCAACACTCCGAAAAAGACCCCGCCCGGCGACCGCATCGCCAAGGTGCTGTCGCGCGCCGGCATTTCCTCGCGCCGCGAAGCCGAGGCTTTGATCGAAGAGGGCCGCGTCACGGTGAACGGGCGCGTTGTCGCCTCGCCTGCGCTCAATGTGCTGCCGAAGGACAAGATTTTCGTCGATGGCAAAGAGGTTGGCGAACCGGAGCCGCCGCGGCTTTGGCTCTATCACAAACCTCTGGGTCTTGTGACCTCGTCCAAGGACGAAAAGGGCCGCGACACGGTCTTCGACCAGCTGCCGAAAGAGCTGCCGCGGGTGATGTCTGTCGGACGTCTCGATCTGAACTCCGAGGGGCTTTTGCTTTTGACCAATGATGGCGAGCTAAAGCGCAAACTCGAACTGCCCGACACCGGCTGGCTGCGTAAATACCGCGTGCGGGTCAAAGGCACCGCGACCGAGGCCATGCTGGAACCGCTGCGCAAGGGCGTCACCATTGAAGGCGAAAACTTCCAACCGATGGAAGTGGCCTTTGACCGTCAGCAAGGCGCCAATGCCTGGCTCACCGTCGGTCTGCGCGAGGGCAAGAACCGCGAGATTCGCCGCGCGATGGAGCACATCGGCCTCACCGTGAACCGTCTGATCCGCCTGTCTTATGGGCCCTTCCGTTTGGGCACCTTGCAGCCGGGTCAGGTCGAGGAAGTGCGCGGCCGGGTGCTGCGAGATCAGCTTGGCATGGATCTTGAGATCGGCGAAGGCGGCAAGGCGAAGCGCACTGTTGAGCGCGGCGGCAAGCCAGGCGGTCCGCGCAAAGAGGTGCGTGGGCGCGATGATGCGCGCGGTGGAAAACCGGGCGGCAAGCCTTTTGGCAAACCGGGCGGCAAACCGCCGTTCAAAGGGCCGAACAAAGACAGGCGTGACAGCGACGAAGGGTTCAAGCCGCGTAGCCAAGGTTTCAAACGCCGCGACGACACAGATGCAAAACCCGGTGGGTTCAAACCCCGTGGCGAAGGCTTCCAAGGCAAACGCGGCCCGGGTGGCAATCGGGATCGTGATGGCGATTTCAAACCGCGCGGCGAAGGCTTCAAGGGCAAGCCGCGTGACGGCAAACCGGGCGGCAAGCGTGAGGACCGGAATGAGGAGCGCGGCGGCAAGCCGGGCAGCTTCAAATCCCACGGCTTCAAATCCCACGGCGGCGGGCGCGACGGCAAACCGCGCTCGGCCGGGTTCAAATCTCATGGCGGCGGCCCGGGTGGCAACTCAGGCAAACCCGGCGGCAGAGGCGGCAAACCGCCTAAATCAGGCCGGTAATCGGGGCGCTAAACCGAAACTGAGGGGGAAAGCGCGGCCAGCGCTCCCCTTCACCCTTTCACCGGGTGCAATTCCTTTCTATATCTTGAAAGACGAACCGCTTTGGAAAGGGTGCCCATGAGCGACAGCGTGTTTTCAAAACTCGCCTATTATCTGTTGGTTGCGCTGACGTTTTACGTGACGATCAAGGCGCAGGGCCTGTGATGGCGAAACGCTACGGGTCCACCCACTCCCCGAAAGGCAATCTGTCCGACAGAGACCGCGAGACGGCGGCCCCTGCGGCACGTCCGTTCGATGGCAAAAAACCGACCCGCGTCGGTGCTCGCTCGAACCTGTTGTTCTTTGCGGCGATCCCCTTGGCGTGGAAGGCTTTTACGGCGGAACCCGTCACCATGGCCGGCTACCTGGCGGCCCTTGGCTGTCTCGTCGGCGCGGCGTTTCTGACCCGCGAGGGGTTGAAGGCCGAAGAGGCTTACGAGGCGCGCAAAGTGTCCCGCCGCCCGGCCATTCCGCGTAAAATCTTTGGCTCTGTGTTGACCGGCCTCGGGTTAGGCCTTGTCGGCTGGTTCGGCTGGGGGCCGCTGGAGACGGTGATTTTCGCCGTGCTGGGCGTCATTTTGCATAGTCTCGCCTTTGGCTTGGATCCTTTGAAAAACAAGGGTTTCGACGAGATCGACCTGTTCCAACAGGACCGCGTCGCCAAGGCCGTGGATGAGGCCGAGGCGCATCTCGCATCCATGCGCACAGCACTTGAGCGCACCGGCGACCGACAGGCGCAGGATCGGCTGGAAAAGTTCATCACCACGGCGCGGGCCATGTTCCGCACGGTCGAGGACGATCCGCGCGATCTGACGGCGGCCCGGAAATATCTTGGCGTCTATCTCCTGGGCGCACGCGATGCGACGGCGAAATATGCCGATCTGTGGAGCAAGAGCCGCAATGTCGAGGCGCGAAGCGATTGGTTCGCGCTTTTGGACGATTTGGAAGCGAATTTCGACGCCCGTCATAAAACGTTGCTTTTGGACGATAAGACGGACCTCGACATCGAGATCGAGGTGCTGCGCGACCGTTTGGCGCGCGAAGGCGTCACACAAAATATCACGTCATGAGTTTGAATGAGGGGAACCGAACATGTCCGACACCATCCGCCAACAGGCCGAGGCCGCTTTGAAAGATGTCGAAGAGGTGACCGCCGTCATCCTCCCTGAACCCAAGGGCGAGCTGATCGACCCGACGACCCTCGAGGCCCCTGTGGCTGCCGAGGTCGCAAAAGCGAAATCCGAGATCGACATGCATGACACCAACTCCATCGTGCGCTTCGGCTCTGCGGCCCAAGCCGAGTTGCAGGTGATTTCCCAGGCGATGTTGCAGGACGTCAAGAACAAGGACGTGGGACCGGCAGGCGACTCTCTTCGTTCCATCGTGACGACCATCCGCGGTTTTTCCGTGTCCGAGCTGGACGTGCGCCGTGAGCGGAGCTGGTGGGAGAAACTTCTGGGCCGCGCCGCCCCGATGGCGAAATTCGTCGCCCGTTTCGAAGACGTGCAAAGCCAGATCGACAAGATCACCGACAACCTGCTGACCCATGAGCATAAATTGCTCAAGGACATCAAGTCGTTGGATATGCTCTATGACAAAACCCTGACCTTCTACGACCAGTTGGCGATCTACATCGCGGCGGGCGAATTGAAGCTCAAGGAGCTGGACGAGACCGACATTCCGGCACTGGCCGCCGCCGTCGATGCCGCCCCTGAGGAAGATCAGGTGATCAAGGCGCAGGAGCTGCGAGACCTGCGCGCCGCGCGCGATGACCTTGAGCGTCGAGTGCACGATCTGAAACTGACCCGTCAGGTGACGATGCAATCCCTGCCCTCGATCCGACTGGTGCAGGAAAACGACAAGTCGCTCGTGACGAAAATCAACTCGACGCTGGTCAACACCGTGCCGCTTTGGGAAACCCAACTGGCGCAGGCCGTGACCATTCAGCGCTCGTCGGAGGCGGCGAAATCCGTGCGTGAGGCGACCGATCTCACGAACGAATTGCTGACCGCCAACGCCAAGAACCTGCGCGAGGCCAATAAGGTCGTGCGCGAGGAAATGGAGCGCGGTGTGTTCGACATCGAGGCCGTGAAAACCGCCAACGAGGAACTCGTCGCCACCATCGAAGAGAGCCTGCAGATCGCCGACGAAGGCAAGCGCAAGCGTGCCGAGGCCGAGGTCGAACTCAAGACGATGGAAACGAAACTGCGCGACACGCTGGCCGCTGCGAAGGCGACCGGCAACGCCTCCGGCCCCTCTGTGCCAGCGTAAATGCGCGCGCGGGCGAGACATATGTTTGGCAAAGGCGTGAGCGGGCTGGCCCTGCTCGCGCCCTTGTTTGTGCTGAGTGCCTGCATGCCCGCGCCCGACATCAAACCCCTGCCCCGCCCTGCGGCTGCGGTGCGACCGATCGTTCAGGCCCCGCCGGAGCGCAGCGGCGAGAGCCTTGCCCTCGAAAGCTACTACGCGCGGGTGCAGAATGATTTGTTGACCAACGAATTGCTGCGCACCGACGGTGGCGGGCCGGACACGCCGTTGAACGCCCGACAACTGGCCGCGAATTTCGAAGCCATCGCCCTGAACGACGAATACACCTCCGTGAACGGACAATTCGTGGCGCAAAAAACGCCCTCGAACCTGCATCGCTGGCAGGTGCCGGTGCGTGTGGGACTTGAGTTCGGCGCCACCGTGTCGCCCGAAATCCGGGCCAAGGATGAGGCGACCGTCAACAGCTTTGTCGCCCAGCTCGCCCGCGCCACGGGGCATTCGATCACGCGGTCCTCTCAGCCGAATTTCCATGTGCTGGTGCTCAACGAAAGCGAACGCCGTGCCATCGGGCCGCGCCTGGCGGAAATGATCCCCGGCATCGGTCAGGACGCCATCCGCTCGGTCGTCAATATGCCGCGCTCGTCCTATTGCCTGGTGGTCGCCTCTGACCCGGCCAATGATGGGGCATACCGTTCTGCCGTCGCAATCATTCGCGCGGAACACCCTGATTTATTGCGCAAATCCTGTTTCCACGAGGAAATCGCCCAAGGTCTGGGCCTCGCGAACGATAGCCCCTATGCGCGACCCTCGATCTTTAACGACGACGAAGAATTCGCGCTTTTGACGCGGCACGACGAGCTGCTTTTGCGCATTCTCTACGACCGGCGCCTCGCCCCCGGCATGCGCCCGGACACCGCCCGCCCGATTGCGACCCAGATCGCATATGAGCTGATGGGCGAGGACATTTGACCAACAGGAGGCCCCATGGGTATTTTCGATTTTCTTTCCGGCGAATTCATCGACGTCATCCATTGGACGGACGACACGCGCGACACGATGGTGTGGCGGTTCGAACGGGAAGGCCATGAGATCAAATATGGCGCCAAGCTGACGGTGCGCGAAGGTCAGGCGGCGGTGTTCGTGCATGAGGGACAACTGGCGGATGTGTTCACGCCGGGTCTCTACATGCTCGAGACCAACAACATGCCGATCCTGACGACGCTTCAGCATTGGGATCACGGGTTTAAATCGCCGTTCAAATCCGAGGTCTATTTCGTCAACACCACGCGGTTCGGCAATCTGAAATGGGGCACCAAGAATCCGATCATGTGCCGGGACCCGGAATTCGGCCCGGTGCGGCTCAGGGCCTATGGCACCTATACGGTGAAGGTCTCCGACCCGTCTCTGTTCCTGACCGAGATCGTCGGCACCGACGGCGAGTTCACCATGGACGAGATCTCTTACCAGATCCGCAACATCATCGTACAGGCGTTCTCGCGCATCGTCGCGGGCTCCGGCATTCCGGTTCTGGACATGGCGGCGAACACCGCCGATCTGGGCAAGCTTGTGGCCACGGAAATTTCCAAAGTGGTCGCTGAGTACGGCCTGACCATCCCGGAATTCTACATTGAAAACATCAGCTTGCCCGAAGCGGTTGAGGCCGCGATGGACAAGCGCACCTCGATGGGCATCGTCGGCAATCTCGACAATTACATGAAGTTCAACGCCGCCGAAGCCATGGGCGCGGAAAACTCCGCCATGGCGGCTTCCATGGGCGCGGGCATGGGCGCAGGTCTTGGCATGGGGATGGCGCAACAGGGCCCTTGGGGCGCGCGTCCCGCCGCCGCGGCCCCTGCCGCGCAAACGCCGCCGCCTCCGCCACCCGTCGAACATGTCTGGCACATCGCAGAAAGTGGCGAAACGAAGGGGCCGTATTCGAAAGCCGAAATGGGCCAGATGGCCGCGAAAGGCGCGCTCAAACGAGAAACTTTTGTCTGGACGCCGGGTCAGGACGGCTGGCTCAAGGCGGAAGATGTCACGGAGCTTGCTCAGCTCTTCACCATCGCGCCGCCGCCTCCGCCGCCGGGCGCCTAAATCTGGCCAAGTCACCGACCTGAACGCCCTGCGCAACCTTGCGCGGGGCACGATTTGCCAAGAGGAGCGCGCAATGTGCCAATCGCGCTTAAAAGACAGTGCTGCGGCGCCTCGGGTCCAGTCTCCCCGGGTCAGCTATCCCTGCGACCCCAGCCCCTCGGAGCGCGCAGTTGCGGAGCAGGCGCTTGCGATGAGTGGCGTGGGAACGCTGCCCCCTGAAGCCCTCTCCGACATGGCCAGTTGGGAACGCTCGAACCACCCAAGTGTCGTCGGGCGCGCGCATATCCTCGACGCTCTCCGCCAGCTGAAGCCGCCCGCCAGCCTGTCGGTCACGCAGATCACTGTAGAGGGCAAAGCCGCCACGATCACGGGGCGTTTGACCCGTGACGGGCATGGGCTCTTTCTGTTTTGCCAGATATTGCGGTTTACAACACCGGAGCGCAGTCAGATCGCGCAGATCATCAGCGTCGAGCAAAAGGAAAGATGATGCGTACTGTCCCGCGTACAGCACCTCTAAGTCAGATATTTGAAATCCTCGCGCCAGTCGTTCAGGTTCAGGATCAAGGAGTTGGTCAGGCGCTTGAATCTCGGATTCTCATAAAGCGTACGTGCCGCCATTTTGTCCCCCTGTTCCACCTCGACCGCGATTTTACCGGCCTCTCGATGAAACCGCGTATGCAGACCCGCGATCATCTCGTATTTCTCCATGACCGGATGCCCCGCCTCCGCGCGCAAAGTGCCCAACCATTTGCCAAACTCACATTTGTCGTTGCAGGAAATATCGTCAGACGTTTTCTCCAATTGTCCCTTGTCGATGCAGTCCGACAATTTGCGGCGCCACGCGGTATGCGCACAGATGGCATCCCTGATCTGCGTCTCGCGTTTGATTTCCTGAATGGTCATGTTGTCAACCTTCCTAAATCGAGCCATGTTCTGCCTAGCTTTCACATCTTTCCCTTAACATGGGATAAACTCACATGAATTTGGACACATCCGCCTCACCTGACATGACCGAACACCGGTTTCCCTGCTCCACCTGTGGCGCCGATATGCGGTTCGATCCGGCGAAGGGACTGCTGTCTTGTGATCATTGCGGGGCCACAGAAGCGCTGGACACAAGCAACGCGCGCGCACCGCGTGAGGTGGATTTTGAATCCGCCCTCACGGCACAAATCCCTCAGCAAGAGATGGAAGAAACGCGCGTCGCGACTTGTCCAAATTGCGGCGCGGAGGTGGAATTCGACGAAGACCTGCATGCCACTGAATGCCCGTTTTGTGCGACCCCCGTCGTCACCGACACGGGCGCACATCGTCATATCAAGCCCCACGGTCTTTTGCCCTTTGCGTTGACCGAAGAGGCCGCGCATGATGCCATGAGTGATTGGCTCGGAAGCCTGTGGTTTGCGCCCAATGGGTTGAAATCCTACGCCCGCAAAGGGCGTAAAATGTCGGGCGTCTACCTGCCCTATTGGACCTTCGATGCGCAGACCGCGACGCAGTATCGTGGCGAGCGCGGTGACGATTATTACACATCGCATACCGTCACCCGAAACGGCAAACGCCAGACCGTGCGCAAGCGCCACACCCGTTGGCGGGCCGCCGCCGGACGTGTCTCGCGGTTTTTCGACGATGTCCTGGTGTTGGCCTCCGGCGCCCTGCCGCGTCAGTTTTCCGACGGCCTTGAACCTTGGGACCTCTCGGAACTTGAACCCTATATCCCCGATTATCTCGCCGGGTTTCGCGCCACCGCCTATTCCGTGCCCTTGGACTCGGGCTACAAGGACGCGCGCGATTACATGGACCGGGTGATTTTGCGCGATGTGAAATTCGACATTGGCGGCGATCGTCAGCGCGTGCATGACATGGACACTGCGGTCTCTGCAGTGACCTTCAAACACATTCTCCTGCCGATCTGGATGGCGGCCTATAAATATCGCGGCAAGACCTATCGCTTCGTCGTCAACGGTCGCACCGGGCGGGTACAGGGCGAACGTCCCTATTCCGCGTGGAAGATTGCCTTTGCAGTCCTTGCGGGGGCGATTGTCGCTGCGGTCTTCGGCTATATCATCGCAATGAACCAATAAGTCTGGCGGTGTCTTCCGCTGCGCATTTACTCGGGCGGGCGTTGCATGCTAGCGCTATCACAGATCAATCATGGAGGAAGAGATGATCCTTTGCGCCGGTGAAGCCCTGATCGACATGTTGCCTCGCACTTCGACTCTGGGCGAAGACGCCTATGCGCCCTACGCGGGCGGGGCCGTGTTCAACACCGCTGTGGCCTTGGGGCGGCTTGGCGCGGATGTGGGCTTTTTCTCCGGGTTCTCTGAGGATTTCTTTGGCGATCTTTTGAAGGCCAAACTCGCCGAGAGCCATGTGAACACCTCTCTGGCCGTCACAACCGACCGCCCTTGCACCATCGCTTTCGTCAAACTTGTCGATGGCCATGCGACCTATGCTTTCTACGATGAAAACACCGCCGGACGGATGCTGACGGAGGCGGACCTGCCCGCCCTTCCCGACACTGTAGACGCGCTGTTCTGCGGCGGTATTTCTTTGCCTGTCGAACCCTGTGGCGCGGCCTATGAAGCCCTGTTTGTTCAGGCCGCCGCCACGCGCGTTACCATGATGGATCCGAACATTCGGCCCGGATTTATCCGCGATGAGGCCCGTTATCGTGCACGATTGGAACATATGCTGGCGCATGCCGATATTGTGAAACTCTCCGACGAGGACCTCATATGGCTGATGGGAGAGGGTGACATCGACTCCCATATTTCCTCGCTTTTGGGCATGGGGGTGAAACTTGTCTGCCTCACCATGGGCGCCGAGGGCGTCAAAGGCATCACGGCGCGCGGCACCACCCATGTGGCAAGCACCCGCGTCGAAGTGGTCGACACGGTCGGCGCCGGTGACACGTTCAACGCGGGGCTTTTGGCGGGGTTGCAACGGGCAGGAAAATTGACCAAAGACACGATTGCTGCGCTGGATGACGAGACGCTGCGCGCCGCTCTCACTTTGGGGGCACAGGCGGCGGCGGTCACCGTGTCCCGCGCGGGCGCAAATCCGCCCTGGCAACATGAACTGGCAACATGAATTGGAGACCCTGTCGTGAGAGCCCTCATCCAACGCATTTCAGAAGCCGCCGTGCGCGTCGACGGCGCGACGGTCGGCCAAAGCGGCCCCGGCCTTTTGGTTCTGGTCTGCGCCATGCGCGGCGACACCGAGGCGCAGGCGGATAAATTGGCCGCGAAAATCGCCAAGCTGCGGATTTTTCAGGATGATGCGGGCAAGATGAACCTCTCCGTGCGCGACATCGGCGGCACCGCTCTGGTCGTCAGCCAGTTCACGCTCGCCGCCGAGACCAAGGGCAATCGCCCCGGCTTTTCCACCGCCGCCGCCCCGGACGAGGGCAAGGCGCTTTACGACTATTTCACCGACCGTCTGGTGGCTGAGGGCGTGCCGTCTGAAAAAGGCATCTTTGGCGCGGATATGAAAGTCTCGCTGATCAATGATGGGCCGATCACGATCTGGCTCGACACGGAAGCCTGATCACCCAGTACGCCTCCCCCATGGACCTTTGCCGCGCTTTGTCCTAAATCGCCTGCAAAGAAAGGGCTCATCCGTGGCGCAGACACTCGTCAAACAAATCGCATCCGAAGAGGACACGGCGCAGATCGCCTCTGCGCTGGCCGGTCTCTTGAGCCCGGGCGATGTCGTGCTTTTGGATGGCGCCTTGGCGGCGGGCAAGACGTTTTTCACCCGTGCCTTGGTCCGCGCTCTGGGGTCAGACGAGGCGGTGACCAGCCCGACCTACACGATTGCCAATATCTACGAGACGCCCAAAGGGCCGGTTCTTCATGTCGACGCCTATCGTTTGAAAGGTGCGCAGGAGTTCTATCACCTTGGTTTGGAAGAGTATTTCGACACCGGGGTTTCCGTGATCGAATGGGGCGAACGGATTGCCGACTATTTCGATGCGCCGCTGTCGATCCGCATCGGCTTTGGGGATCACGAGACAGAGCGACAGGTGACATTCACCGCAGAGGCGCCGCGCTGGAGGCCAGTTTTGGAGGCGCTCACATGACGATAACCCTGCTCATTCAGGCCTCGAACGGCGTGCCTGCGCTGGCTTTGGGACGCGGCTCTGAGATCGTCTTCGACTCGTCGCAAGATGAGACGCTGAGCGGATCGCGCGACTATCGCATGCTGTTGGAAACCGGGCTTGAGGCCTGTGGCGGCGCCATGTCAGACCTGAGCCTCATCGCCTGTGACATCGGCCCCGGCGGTTTGGGCGTCACGCGCACGGCCGCGGCCTTTGCCAATGCGCTTGGATTTGCGCGGGGCATTCCGGTTCTGTCCCTTCCGGCGTTCGAGCTTTTGGGCGCAGATGTGAGCAACGACAAACCGGTCGCGATCCTGCGCCGCGCAGCGCGTCCGCATGTCCATTTCGGGATTTTCCGCGATGGTAAACTTGCACATTACGAACATTGCCTTGAGAAATCTGCCTTAGATCAGCTTTCAAATTTAAACGATTACGATCTTGCCGGGAATATCGAGGTGGAGGGCCACGGTGCGCCTGTCACAAATATGGCGGCCATGAAAACGATGCTCGAACGGGCTTTGGACGCCGAAACTCCCGGCCCGGAAGCCCGCGCTTATCCCATTGTCGAGGTGCTCGAATGACACCCTCCTCCGATCAGACCGCCGAAGTGCTCGGGTCCGGTGGCGTGGTACTTTTGCCCACGGATACCGTGCTTGGCCTCGCCGCCTCGCCCGCACATGCGCAGGCGATTGAGAAGATTTACACACTTAAACAACGTCCCCGCGACAAGAACCTGCCGATCATGGTGGCAGGTGCCGACCAGATCGCAAGCCTTGGCGCGGTGCTCTCTGAGAGCGCTTTGAAACTCCTCGCAAGCGCTTACGTGCCCGGCGCGCTGACGCTGGTTCTGGCGCTCGATCCGCTGCTGGTGCCCGCGTGGCTCATCGGGCGCAGGGAGATCGCAGTGCGTATTCCGAACAATGTTCTATTGCTCGAAGCGCTTGAAAAATCAGGACCTTTGATGGTCACCTCGGCCAACCGCTCCGGCGCCGAGCCGCCCGCGACGACGACGGAGGCCGCAGAGCAATTGTTTGGCACGCCCGATCTTATCGTGCCGGGCAAAGGCGCGGCCCCTGCCCCCTCGACCATCGTCGATTGTACCCAAGACCCGGTCGTCATTCTGCGTCATGGCGTGGTGTCAGAGGCAGATATTCACGAGGTGCTGGCATGAGCGAATTGATCCTTGGCATCGAGACCTCTTGCGACGACACCTCTATCGCTTTGGTGGACCGCACGGGCCATGTCGCCGCGATCCAGACCGTGTCGCAATTCGAAATTCACGAGGCCTTTGGCGGGGTCTACCCGGAGCTGGCGTCCCGCGCGCATCTTGAAGCCATTCTTCCAACGATTCAATCGGTTATGGACGAGGCTTCGGTCAAACCTCACGACCTGACCGCCATCGGCGTGACCCGTGGCCCCGGTCTGATCGGCTCGCTTTTGGTCGGGCTGTCGACGGCGGAGGCGCTGTCGATGGGATGGGGTGTGCCGGCTTACGGTGTGAACCATTTGCGCGGGCATATCCGGTCGGTGGCGCTTGAGAGCGGCAAGACCGAATTTCCCGCCGTAATCATGCTGGTGTCTGGCGGGCATACGTTGCTTGCCGAGTTGAAAGACGCCTGGTCCTATCGCCTGCTCGGCTCGACACGGGATGACTCTGTGGGCGAAAGCTATGACAAGGTCGCCCGTATGCTGAACCTCGGGATGCCTGGCGGTCCGGCGATTGATAAGGCGGCAAAGGCGGGCGCCCCCGTCTTGCGCCTGCCGCGTCCGATGAAGAATGACGCTTATGAGTTCTCGTTTTCCGGGCTGAAATCCTCTGTCGCGCGGCATATCGAAAAGCACCCGGAGGTCTCGGCCGAGGATATGTCGGCCTCCTTCGTGGCGGCCTGCATGGATGTTTTGACGGCCAAGGCGGATCGGGCTTTGGCGGAGTGCAAACCGAAGTCTCTGGTCATTGTCGGGGGTGTCGCCGCATCGCCGCAACTGCGTGAGGCTATGGGGAATGTGGCCGCGAAACATGGCGTCGAGCTGTGCCTTCCGCCGATGAAATGGGCGACGGACAATGCGGCGATGATCGCCATGGCGACATGGGATTATGTTGAGCGCGGATTGCAGCCGGAATTGATGCCGAAGCCGAACTTGAGTCTGGAAACGCCTTAAAAACTAAAGCCGGGCAGCCCGTCCAACGTCGCCTTCAAAGCCTCACCCCATCCCGTTGAAATCTCATGATAATACGGGTCGTCCGCCGTAATGCGGCGCTGAAAGGCGACCTTGTAGGCATCTTTTTCGATGACCTGAAGATCGAAGGGCAAGCCCACGGAGAGGTTGGCTTTGACCGTGCTGTCAAAGGAAACGAGCATCAGTTTGACGGCCTCTTCAAAGGACATCTGCGGATCGTAAGCCCGCACCAGAATGGGCTTGCCGTATTTGGTCTCGCCGATCTGGAAAAACGGCGTTTCAGCGCCCGCCTCGATGAAATTGCCCTCAGGATAGATCAGGAACAGACGCGGCGCGGAGCCCTTGATCTGACCGCCCAAAAGCACGGTGGCGTTAAACGCGCTGTCGGCGCGCTGGCCCTCGTCGGCATTGTCGGCGATCACATCTTTGAGGGTGCGGGCCACAAGGCGGGCGACCTGAAACATCGACGGCGCGGAGAGGATCGAGGGTTCGCGGTCCTCGGGCGCTTTGGTGCGCTCATCCAACAGCGACACGAGCGCCTGCGTGGTGGCGAGATTGCCCGCGGTCATGACGGTCAGAATACGCTCGCCGGGGGTCTCCCAGGTGAACATCTTCTTGAACGTCGAGATATTGTCGACACCGGCATTGGTCCTTGTGTCGGACATCATGACGAGGCCCTGATCGAGCATCATCCCCACGCAATAGGTCATCTGCCGTCCTTATTGTTGCTCTTGTTGCTGTATGACTTCGATCTCGACAGAGAGGGATTCGCCCTCGCCGCCGTATCTCGTGCCAGTTACAGGGGCGGCATCGCGGTAGTCCAGACCTGTTGCGACACGAACGTAGCGTTGGTCTGGGCAAATCTCGTTTGAGACGTCGAATCCGACCCATCCGAGGCCGCGCACATGGGCTTCGGCCCAAGCGTGGGTGGCATCTTGTTCGGTGCGGTCGTTCATCATCAGGTAGCCGGAAACATAGCGTGCCGGAAATCCCATCTCGCGGGCGGCGGAGATGAAAACATGGGCGTGGTCTTGGCAGACGCCTTTGCCCTCACTCAGCGCCTCTTCGGCACTGCCGTCGGCGTGCGAACTGCCGACCTCGTATGTCACCGCTTCGCCCACCAATTTGGACAGCGCGTGGAGGCGTTCGAGATCCGTTTCGCCTTCGACCTGCTTGACGAGGGCCCGCACGCCAGCGCCGGGTTTTGTCAGAGGCGTCACGGTGTCAAAGAGCCACAGTGGCGCGGGCCCGCGATGCATCCCCACAACACCATGATTGTCCGCAATCTCGACCTCGCCCTCGCAGGAGATCACCAACTCCTGCGCGTCTTTCTCAAAGGAAATCAGCTCAACCAGATTGTTCATGTGGTCGTGATAGGACAGCTCCTTTTGTCCCCCGCTCACCGTCGTCGACCAGGTGAGCACCTCTTGGCCATGGCCGGTTTTCGGCGTCTTGCGCAGCTGCTGAAGCCCGTAGGTGACGGGACTCTCAAACGAATAGCGGGTCGTGTGGCGAATGGTCAGGCGCATCTGGATTTACTCATAGAACCGATAATCTTTCTCGATCTGCTGGCCGAGCTTACTCAGCATGCTCAGGACCGTCTGGATATATTCATGAAGACCATAGTCGAAAACCGCCTCGATGTCGTGGTTCATGAACCGATCCACCAGTGCTTTGGACATCAGAGAGGATTGCGGCGGGCTATCGTAGTCAGCGCCGAGATAACTCAGGTTGTTGTTGATTTTCATCGCACAGAAGTTGAGCGACCGCGGCATGCGTTTGTCGAGGATCAGGAATTGCGCGATGTCACGGGCGTTGACCTGAGAGCCATAAGCCATGCGAAATCCGCCCCGCGCAGAGACCGAGCGAAGGATGGTTTCCCAATGCACATTGTCGATCGACGACCCCACCGAAAAAGCCGAGGGCAATAGCACGTAGTATTTCACATCCAATATCCGCGCGGTCGCATCGGCGCGTTCGAGGAAGGTGCCCAAACGGGTGAAATCGTAGATGTCATTTCTGAGCATCGTCCCGTGGGTGGCACCGCGCACCAAGGCGGTGCGTTGCCGGATCAGCCCCAGAACGGCCGGAAGATCGCGTTCCGACACCTTGCGTGCCAGAGCGTCCTTCACCGCCATGTAACAGCCGTTGATCGCCTCCCAAACCTCATGGGTCAGCGCCGTGCGCACCATCCGGGCGTTTTGCCGCGCTTCCGAAATGGTCGAAAGCACCGAGGCCGGGTTGGCCTTTTCCCGCAGCATCCAGTTGATCGCCGCGTCTTTCGTCACCTCGTCGTGGTGCTCTTCATAGCCCGCCAGAACCGATGCCGATTGCATCACAGAGGCCCATTCGTCATCGTCGTGGCCCAATCGCGTCAGACCGATCCGCTGGCCGGTTTCCACAAGCCGCGAGGTGTTCTCCGCGCGCTCCAGATAGCGTGACATCCAGTAGAGGCCATTTGCCGTTTTCCCAAGCATCTCTGTCCTCCCCTCAGTCTTCCAGAACCCAAGTGTCCTTGGTCCCGCCACCCTGTGACGAGTTCACCACGAGCGAGCCTTTTTCCAAGGCGACACGGGTCAGGCCACCGGGCGTGATGTCGATCCCCTCGGGCGAACAAAGCACAAAGGGCCGCAGGTCCACATGGCGCGGCGCCAGCCCGGACTTGGTAAAGATCGGCACGGTGGAAAGCGCCAGTGTCGGCTGGGCGATGTAATTGCCGGGCCGCGCGGTGAGTTTCTTGCGGAACTCCTCGATCTCTTTCTTGGACGAGGTCGGCCCGATCAACATGCCGTAGCCGCCCGAGCCATGCACCTCTTTGACCACCAGTTCGGAGAGGTTGTCGAGCACATAGGCAAGGCTGTCGGGTTCCGAACAGCGCCAGGTCGGCACGTTCTCAAGGATCGCCTTTTCGCCGGTATAGAACTCAACGATGTCAGGCATATAGCTATAGATCGCCTTATCGTCCGCGATCCCGGTGCCGGGGGCGTTGGCGATGGTGATCCCACCGGCGCGGTAGACATCCATGATACCCGGCACGCCCAAGGCACTTTCCGGGTTGAAGTTCAGAGGATCGAGGAAGTCATCGTCGATGCGGCGGTAAAGCACGTCGATCGGCTTATAGCCATGCGTGGTGCGCATCGCGACGCGGCCGTTGACCACGCGAAGGTCATGGCCTTCGACCAGCTCCACACCCATCTGATCGGCGAGGAAGGCGTGTTCGTAATAGGCGGAGTTGTAAATCCCCGGCGTCAGCACGGCGACCGTCGGCGGCCCGTCACAGGCAGGCGGCGCGCAGGCGGCGAGAGAGCGGCGCAAATTCACAGGGTAATTCTGCACGGGCTGCACCCGGTTGCGCGAAAACAGCTCCGGGAACATCTGGAGCATCGTCTCGCGGTTCTCCAGCATATAGGAGACGCCCGACGGCGTGCGCGCGTTGTCTTCGAGCACGTAAAACTGATCCGGCCCGGTGCGGACAAGGTCGATACCTACGATATGGGTGTAAACCCCGCCCGGCGGCGTCATGCCGATCATCTGCGGCAGGAAGGCCTCGTTCTTGGCGATCATCTCCTGCGGCACACGGCCCGCCTTGATGATTTCCTGACGGTTGTAGATGTCATGCAGGAAGGCATTGATCGCCCGGACGCGTTGCTCGATGCCCTTGCAGAGCCTCTGCCATTCGCGCCCCGCGATGATGCGCGGGATGATGTCAAAGGGGATCAGCCGCTCTTCGGCCTCGGCGCGACCGTAGACGTTGAAGGTGATGCCCGCCAGGCGAAACACCTCTTCCGCCTCGCGTTGTTTTGCACGCAGCCGCTTCAGGTCTTCGTCCTGAAACCAGCTCTGAAATTCGCTGTAAGGGCCACGCAGAACCTCGTCGGTCCCCCACATTTCATCAAAGATGTTTTTCTCGCTCATGGGATGAATTTAGAGCGCGGCGAATTCGCTTCACAATCGGATTCGCAAGTCTCCCCCACGGCAAGCGGTGAATTGCTGCGCAATCGCACATTATTTAAGCAGCTAAGCTCAACACCCTCTCATTTGCTCTCATCTCTGTCTCGGGGTCTCTGCAAAACCTCGCACAGCGTGGCACCTGATCGGCGCAAACATCGCCCCGGACGGTCGCAGTATACAGTTGCACACATTGACTTGCGCCCCCTACTCCGCTACCCGCTTTGGCAAGCCTAAAACAGGGGAAATCCCCTGTCGCAGAATCGTAAAGAGGAGGACCTCATGGCCGACAAGACACCCGACATCATCTACACCATCGTGGACGAAGCGCCCGAGCTGGCGCGTGGCTCGCTTTTGCCGATCATCTCGTCTTTCTCCGAGGCCGCAGGTGTCAGCGTCGCGACCAAGGACATCTCTCTGGCCGGTCGTATCCTCGCCCTCTTCCCGGATCTGCTGTCCGACGATCAGCGTGTGTCCGATGACCTCGCCGAGCTGGGCCAATTGGTGAAAACCCCCGAGGCCAACGTCATCAAACTGCCGAACATCTCGGCCTCCGTGCCGCAGCTCGAAGCCGCCATCAAGGAACTGCAATCCCAAGGCTACCCGATCCCGGCCTACCCCGCCGATCCGCAAACCGACGAAGAGAAAGCCGTCCGCGCCAAATACGACACCGTCAAAGGCTCCGCCGTGAACCCGGTGCTGCGCGAGGGCAACTCCGATCGTCGTTCTGCCAAGGCCGTGAAAGAATACGCCAAAGCCAACCCGCACCGCATGGGCGAGTGGAAGTCCACCTCGAAAACCACCGTTGCCGCAATGCCGGGCGATGATTTCTTTGCCAATGAAAAAGCCGCCACCATCACCGCCGCTCAGGCCGGTGGCGCAAAGATCGTCTTCACCGCGAAAGACGGCTCCGAGACGGTTTTGAAATCCGGTCTCAAGTATCTCGAAGGCGAGATCGTCGACGCGACCTTCATGTCCGCCAAGGCGCTGCGCAGCTACATCAAGGCTGAAGTGGAAAGCATGGAGCCGGGTGTCCTGTTCTCCGTGCACCTGAAAGCCACGATGATGAAGGTCTCCGACCCGATCATCTTTGGCCATTTCGTGTCTGTGTACCTCGAAGACTTCCTCGCCAAGCATGGCGACAAGCTCGACTTCAACCCGAACTCCGGCATCGGCGCTTTGGAAAAGCTCATCGCAGGCAATGCCGAGATGGAAGCCGATCTGAAAGCCGCACTGGCCGCGAAACCCGCCATGTACATGGTCGATTCCGACAAAGGCATCACCAACCTGCACGTGCCCTCTGATGTGATCATCGACGCCTCCATGCCCGCCGTGATCAAGGCTGGCGGCATCGGCTGGGGCCCGGATGGCAAGGCTGCCGACACCAAATGCTGCATCCCGGACAACTCCTACGCCTGCGTCTATGACGAGACGGTGGAGTATTTCAAAGAGACCGGTACGCTCGACGTCACCACCTGTGGTGCGGTGTCCAACGTCGGCCTGATGGCGCAGAAAGCCGAGGAATACGGCTCCCACCCGACCACCTTTGAGATGAGCGCCGACGGCACCGTCTCCATCGTTCTGGACAGCGGCGAAGTTCTGCTCTCGAACGAAGTCGAAGCGGGCGACATCTGGCGCTCCTGCACCGCGAAAAAGGCGCCGATCCTCGACTGGATCAAAACCGGCATCGAACGTTTCGACGTCGAAGGCACCGGCGCGTTCTGGCTGGATGCCAACCGCGCGCATGACGCCGAGCTGATCAAATATGTCGAACCGGCCCTCAAGGAAGCTGGCAAGGACATCCCGATCATGGCACCGCGCGAAGCGACCCGCTTTACTTGGGAAGAGATGCGCAAGGGCAAGAACGTCGTGACCATCACCGGCAACGTGCTGCGTGACTACCTCACCGACCTGTTCCCGATCCTCGAACTGGGCACTTCCGCCAAGATGCTCTCCATCGTCAAACTGATGCAGGGCGGCGGTCTGTTCGAAACCGGTGCCGGTGGCTCCGCGCCGAAACACGTCCAGCAGGTTCAGGAAGAGAACCACCTGCGTTGGGACAGCCTTGGCGAGTTCTGTGCATTGGGTGAAAGCTACAACTTCCTCGCCGCGTCGAAATCCATGCCGAAAGCTGGCGTGCTGGGCGCCGCCGTCGAGGTCGCGACGCAGAAGCTGCTTTTGGAGAACAAATCGCCGGAACGCAAAGTCGGCCAGAACGACAACCGCTCCTCGCATTACTGGTTCGCCCGCTACTGGGCCGAGGCTCTGGCTGCTCAGGACGACGACGCCGAGTTGAAAGCGCATTTCGCACCGATCGCCGCGGCGCTGGCCGAGAAAGAATCGGTGATCCTCGATGAACTGAAATCCGAGGAAGGCAAACCGGCGGATATGGGCGGCTATTACCACGCCGACCCGGCCAAAGTGGCCTCGATCATGCGCCCCTCGGCCACGCTCAATGCGATCATCGGCTAAATAAACACTGTAAAAGCAAATCCATAAGGGCGTCTTCGGGCGCCCTTATTTTTTGGGATTTTCTTAAACCAATCGGTAAGAAGCGCCGCGTAAGATGACCACAAGTTGCCCGCATATCGGGCGCACCAGATTCATTAGACGAGGTCACAGCCGGATGTTCTTTAAATCGAAAGCCAAACGCGGCGCGGAGCTTTACAGCATTCCCACGACCGCTCTGGAACATGTCCTCGACGACACGCATGTCATCGTCTCCTGTGATCCGGATGGCATCATTCGCCATGTGAATGACATCTTTCTTGAAACGACCGGTTTCACCCGCGAAGAGGCGATTGGCAAGGATTACACCTTCTTTGTCCGCTCCAAGGACAAGGTTGAGGCGAAGGCCCTCTGGGACCGTATTCGCGCCGGCGAAACCCAAAAGGTCATCGTACCCCGTCTGAACAAAGCAGGCGAAGAGATCTGGTTCAGCGCCACCTACAGCGCACATAAGAACCACGAGGGCAAAATCGACTCGATCTATATCATTGGGCGCGAAATTTCGACGATGCATCTGAAGCGGCGCGACAACCGCTCGAAAGAGGATGCCATCCGCCGCTCCATGGCCTTCATCGAATTCGACCTGAAGGGCAATATCCTGCATGCCAACGATCTGTTCCTCCAGACGACGGGCTATACGCTCGATGAGATCAAGGGCAGCCATCACCGTATCTTCATGCCCGATGGCGAAGCGGACACGCAGACGTATCGCGACCTCTGGGACCGCTTGGGCAAAGGATCGTCTGAAAAAGGTCAGGTCAAACGTCGCGCGAAGAATGGGGATCTGATTTGGCTCGAAGCCACCTATGAAACCCTGATCGATCCTGAGGGGCGGCCTTTCAAAGTGGTCAAATATGCCTTCGACATCACCAAGGCGAAAAACATGGAGGCCGACGCCTGCGGACAGATCGACGCCATTCAAAAGGTTCAGGCGGTCATCGAATTCAAACCGGATGGCACGATCCTGCGCGCCAATCAGAATTTTTGCGATGCCCTCGGCTATACGGAGGAGGAAATCGTCGGCAAGCACCACAGCATGTTCGTCGATCCGAAAATCGTTCAAAGCCAAAGCTACACGGAGTTCTGGACAGACCTGCGCTCCGGCAAAGCGCTCAGCGATGAGTACGAGCGCATCGGCAAAGGTGGCAAGCGAATCTCCATTCGCGCCAGCTACAATCCGATCCGCGACGCCGCCGGTCAGGTGACCAAAATCGTCAAATTCGCCGTCGACACAACGGTTTACCGCGTCACCGTCGACACGTTGATGGAGGGGCTGGATCGTCTGGCCAAAGGCGATCTCTCCGTGCATCTCGACACGAACCTGGGCGAATTCGATAGCCTGCGTCAGAATTTCAACCAAACCGCCTCGCAACTGCAAGAGATCGTCGGCGGCATCACCGATGGCGCACAAATCCTCAAATCCGAATCCGATTCCATCGGTCAGGCCACAGATGATCTGGCCCGCCGCACCGAACATCAGGCCGCGACACTGGAAGAAAGTGCCGCCGCACTGGACGAACTCGTCGCCTCCGTGAAGGGCGTCGCCGAGACGGCCAACACAGTTCAATCGCGTTCGGGAGAGGCCAGAAACCACACTGTCCAAGCCGAAGAAGTCGTTGATCGTGCGATTTCAGCGATGGACGAGATCGAGAACTCGTCCAAACAGGTGGCGTCGATCACCTCCGTCATCGACGACATCGCGTTCCAGACCAACCTTTTGGCCTTGAATGCGGGCGTCGAGGCCGCACGCGCGGGCGAAGCCGGTCGCGGGTTTGCCGTTGTGGCCTCTGAAGTGCGTGCGCTGGCGCAGCGCTCCTCGGAAGCCGCCCGCGAAATCGCCACCCTCATCTCCACCTCGAACCAACAGGTTTCCGGCGGCGTTGAACTGGTGCGCGAAGCCGGCCTGGCGCTGTCCCGCATCCGCGAAGTGGCCGAGAAAATCCATGCCGGCATCGAGCATGTCGCCACGTCGACCACGGAACAAGCCACAGGTCTCGGGGAATTGAGTTCAGCCATCAACCAGCTGGATCAAACCACCCAGCAAAACGCGGCGATGTCCGAAGAAACCAATGCGGCGACGATGAGCCTGCGCAACAACATTGATACAATGGAACGCGACCTGTCGTTCTTCTCCGTGTCAACGGCAGACAGTGCGCCACGCACGGGCACGCCCCCACTCGCCAAATCCGCATGATATCGAAGTTTAAAGCGTTTTTCGTTTAATCTGAATCAGATTGAGCGAAAAACGTTGCGACACTGAATTGATCTTGCTGCGTTTTTCAAAAATTGAGTGCCTCAAGTTTTTTGAAAAACGCTTTAATTCAGAAAAGGGGCGTGTTTTTCACGCCCCTTTTCTCATGTTTTGTCGCAGGCATTTCACATCTTGAAAATGCGATAGATCGCCGGAATCACCAGAACAGTCAGCGCCGTCGACGTGAGAAGGCCAAAGAACAGCGAGATTGCAAGCCCTTGGAAAATCGGATCGGCCAGGATCACAGCTGCGCCGATCATCGCAGCGATTGCGGTCAACAGGATCGGTTTAAACCGCGTCGCTCCGGCTTCGATCAGAAGCTCTGTCGTCACCTCGCCATTGTCATCGGCATTGCGGATGAAATCGACCAAGAGGATCGAGTTCCGCACAATGATCCCCGCAAGCGCAATAAACCCGATCATCGAGGGGGCGGAAAACGGCGCATGGAAGAGCCAGTGTCCCAAAATGATCCCAAGAAACGTCAACGGGATCGGCGTCAAGATCACCAACGGCAAACGAAACGATCCGAACTGCGCGACCACGAGGATGTAAATCCCCAAAAGTGCCACGCCGAAGGCAGCCCCCATGTCGCGAAACGTAACCCAGGTGACCTCCCATTCGCCATCCCACAACAACGTCGGCGTTGAGGTATCGGTGGGCTGACCATGTAGGGAAACTTCCGGCTTCAGACCTTCCGGCCAGTCCATTGCATCCAGTTTTTCACCGACGGCGAGCATCCCGTAAAGCGGCGCCTCGAAGGCGCCAGCAAGTTCCGCCTGCACCATTTCCGCATCATAGCCGTTGTGCCGGAAGATCGGGAAAGAGGTTTTCTCCTCCGTGATCTCGACCACGTCCCCCAGCTCGACCACCCCGCGTCCACCGGGCAAGACATCGGCGGGAACCGGCGTCGACAGCGCAGTCGCATCCATGACCCGATCCGCTTTGTCCCGCCCGATGACGATTGGGATCGGGCGACGTCCCTCGCCGCGATGCGAATAACCGATGGTTGCGTAGCTGTTGAGATACTGCAGTGTTTGCGCGGCATCGGATTCGGCCACACGGTAGAAATTCAGGTCCGAAGGTTTCATTTCAGCGCGCAGACGCCGGGCCTGTTCGCCATAGCTGTCATCGGTATCGACGATGAAATCAACACTCTCAAACGCCTCGCGCACCTTGTCGGCCACGGCGCGGCGGGTTTCTCCATCCGGGCCATAAATTTCGGCCAGAAGTGTCGAGATCACCGGCGGACCCGGCGGCGGTTCGACCACTTTCATCGCCGTCCCCGGCGGCACCGTGATGCCTTCGAGCAGCATTTGCCGCAACTCAAGCGCGATGTCATGCGAGGTGCGATCCCGCTCGCCTTTGGGCAAAAGCTTGATCTGCACTTCTCCCATCTGCGGGTATTCTCGCAAATAATAGTGTCGCACCAATCCGTTGAAGTTGAACGCCCCCGAGGTGCCCGCATGGGTTTGCGCGGAGACGACCTCCGGCAGGGTCATGGCCAGTCGACCGGCGGCCTGTGCCACGGCATCGGTGGCCTCGACCGGCGAACCTTCGGGCAGGTCGATCATCACCGAAAGCTCGGATTTATTGTCGAACGGCAAAAGTTTCACCGTGACGTGTTTGGTATAAAGTGCGCCGAGCGAGCCGAAGGACAGCACGATCACGACAAGCAGGAAAATCCAGGCATGCCCTTTGGTGTGCAGGATCGGTGTGGCGATTTTGGCGTAAAGCTTGCCCAGCTTGCCGCCGGGGATCTCGCCCTCGGCATGCGCACTGTCGTGATGCAGCTCCGCCCGTCCGGCGATTTTCAGCATCAGCCAGGGCGTGATCATCACCGCCACGAAGAAGGAGAATATCATCGCAGCCGACGCATTGGCCGGGATCGGCGACATATAGGGGCCCATCATGCCGGATACGAAAAGCATCGGCAAAAGCGCCACCACCACGGTCAGTGTGGCGACAATGGTGGGGTTGCCGACCTCGGCCACGGCGGCGATGGCCGCCCCGAAGCGGTTTTGCCCCGGGCGTTTCAGACCCCAATGCCGCGCGATGTTTTCAATCACCACGATGGCGTCATCCACAAGAATGCCGATGGCGAAAATCAACGCAAAAAGCGACACCCGGTTGAGCGTATAGCCCATGATATAAGAGGCAAACAGCGTCAGAAGGATGGTCACCGGGATGACGATGGCGACCACGATGGCCTCGCGCCAACCGATGGCGATCAGCACGAGGCCGACGATGGAAAGCGTCGCCAGAGCGAGGTGGAACAAAAGCTCGTTGGCCTTTTCATTGGCAGTTTCGCCATAGTCCCGCGTCACCTCGACATCGACGGAGGCGGGAATGATCTCGCCCTTCATCTCCTCGACCCGGTGCAGGATTTCATCGGCGACGATCACCGCATTGGCGCCGGCCCGTTTGGCAATCGCAAGGGTCACGGCCGGACGTCGGATCACCGGCGCGTCGAGATCGAGCGTCGTCTCTTCGCCATGTTCCATCTGAGCGCCCTCACGGGTCAGGGTCGCCACATATTTCTCGTCGAGATCGGAGACGAACCCGACGTCAGCCACATCACGGACATAGACCGTCCGCCCGTCGCGGGCCGTCAGTTCGAGATTGCCAATGTCTTCGGGCGTGGTCAGAGTTTTGCCGACGATCAGCCCGATCTGTTCGCCACCGTCACGCAGCATGCCAGTGGGGGCGGCGGAGTTCGCACCCTGCACCTTCCCGACGAGCTGTTGCAACGTGATGCCGTAGAGCGCCAGCTTTTCGGGATCGGGGGCGACACGCAGGGCCTCCTCTGTGCCGCCGATCACATAGGTGAGCCCGACATTTTCGATCTGTGCCAAACGCACTTCGACCTCTTTCACCACACGGGTGAGATCGGCCGCGTTCATATCCGGCGTGTTCTCATCGGGCGCGAAAGTCAGCGCCACGATGGCCACATCGTTGATGCCGCGCCCGACCACCAGGGGTTCGTCGATGCCGACCGGCAGGCGGTCGAAATTGGCCATGATCCGGTCGCGCACCCGCACAATGGCGGTCTCGGAGGGCACCCCCACTTCAAAGCGGGCAGTCACCATGATCGAATCGTCATAGCTTTGAGAATAGACGTGTTCGACCTCGTCGATGCCTTTGACGATGGTCTCCAGCGGTTCGGTCACAAGTTTCAGACCGTCCTGCGCCTTGAGGCCCGGGGTCTGGACGTGAATATCCACGAGCGGCACGGAGATTTGCGGCTCCTCCTCGCGTGGCAGAGAGATCAGGGCAATCATCCCCACCGCCAAGGCAGCCAAAAGGAACAGCGGCGTCAGAGGAGAGAGGATAAAGCTACGGGTCAGATGGCCGGCAATGCCAAGCGCGCCCGTCGGTCCGTGCGGATTACTCATGATCAATCACCACCACATCGCCAGCGCTCAGCCCGCTGAGGATTTCGACGTTAAGAACACCCTCCCGCATCACCTCATTGCCCGGAACGACAACGCGTTCGATGCGTTGATCGCCGATTTCAACCTGCACGAAATCGAGCCCGCCAGATTGCGACAGTGCCGTTTGCGGCACCAAAAGCGCCTCATGGCTTCCGACCGGGAGTTGCACCTGAACCCGGCGCCCGATGAAACGATCATCGAGGCCTTCTACCTCGACATCGGCTTCGACACGGCCGCCTTGGATCAAGGGGTAGATTTTCGCCAATGTTCCGATTGCGATGCCGTCGGCGCCAGAAATTTGGCCTGAAATTGGGCCCGAAATCTGACCGGAAGTTTGGTCAGAAATCTGGCCCAGAATCTGGAGCGTGTCGCCCTCGCTCAGGCGATCCGCGTAGCGTTCGGAGACGCCAAGACGCAGGAAGGTGCCGCCCGCACCAATGAGAGCCACCTGTTCACCGCCCATGATGACCGCACCTTTCGACACCGGCACATCGAGCACCACGCCCGCTTCGGGAGCGAGCACTTCGCCCTCTTCGATCTGGCGTGACACGACCTGGCGCTCGGCCTGTAGCGAGGTGATCTGACCTTCGAGCACGGTGACATTGGTTTGCAACGCCTGAAGGCTCGAGGTCGAAATCACGCCCCGTTCCGACAGCGACTCGCCCCGCGTCAGATCGTCCTGCGCTTTCTCAAGCTGGGAATTATAGGCGTCGAGCTGAGCGTCGAGGCCTTCGATCTGGAACAAAAGTTTGGTGTCTTCGATCAGCGCCACACGTTGGCCCGCCTCGACCAGGTCACCCTCGGTCACATCCAGCGTGGTGATCGTGCCGCCGATGCGCGCACGTGCAGGCACCTGATCGCGGGGCTCGATTTCGGCATAGACCGGCTTCCATTCGGTAAGCGGCTGTGGCGTGAGCGTGAGGGTTTCAGAGAACGCGGGATGTCCGACCAGGATCGACCCGGGCAGAAGCATCATCGTGAGCAAAAGGGTGCGGCGCATTTTGACCTCGATTCTGGCGTCAGGCGGCGACCTAACATTCAATTTTTTGCATATGTATCAAATTCTATACCTTAAGCAAGCATAGCCTGAGCCGAACCGACAGAAAAATATCGCATTCTGTCGTATCTTGTCGTTTTTGACGAGCTATGGCGCCTCAGGCGATGTTGTCCTGCGCCATCGAGGCCGTTTTGATCACCGCGTGACAGCCACTCCCCACGCGCAGCCCCAAAGCCGCAACGGATCGCGTCGTGACCCGTGACAACACCCGGCCCGCCCCGGTTTGCAGCGCGACCAAAACGGCGGGTCCCTGCGCTTCGGACATCTCTACGATGGTTCCGGTTAGAATATTGAGTGCGGAAAGCCCCGTTGGGCGCTCAGGCGCCAGAATGACATCATGTGCGGCGATCCGCAGGCGTATCTCAGCCCCCGGATCTGCCGCCAGATGCGGAAGAAACAAGGCCTCCCCTCCAGCGCTCAACTCGGTCAACCCGTCCGGGTGATGGGCCAGAACTTTTGCCCGGATCACCGCCCCTGCCCCTTTCGCTCCGACCGGCAGAACGGCAGGATTGCCAAGTACGGCTTCGGCGCTTCCCTGCCCGATCACACGACCGGCTTCGAGCGCAATCACTGTGGTGGCCAAACGCGCCACTTCGGCGGGGCTGTGGCTGACATAGAGCACCGGGATCGCAATTTCATCGCGCAAACGTTCGAAATAGGGCAGAATTTCCGCTTTGCGTGCATCGTCCAGAGCCGCCAGCGGTTCATCGGCGAGGATCATTTCCGCCCCCGACAAAAGTGCCCGACCGATGGCCACCCGCTGTTGTTCTCCGCCCGACAACCCCTCGGGATGACGGTCCAGAAGCGCGCCGATGCCCAGCATCTCGACCATCTTCGCAACCTCATGTTGTGGTACATCGCGTTTGGAAAACCGCCGCCCGAAGGCGAGATTTTGCGCCACGGTGAGATGCGGGAACAGCCGCGCGTCCTGAAAAATCATGCCGATGCGACGTTTGTGCGGCGGCAGGCAAGGCCCGGTCTCGCTGTCACAAAGCACGCGATCCGACAACACGATCCGCGCATGATCCGGTTTGAAAATCCCCGCGATGGCCCGCAGCACAGTGGATTTGCCGGAGCCGGAGCGCCCGAACAGCACGGTGATGCCCTCGGGCACGTCAAAGTCGAGATCGAGGGAAAAGCCCGGAAATTGATGTTGCAACGTGACACGCAAACTCATGAGCGCCCTCCCCCCGACATGCGCCGGGCCAGGACTTCGGACAGAACGAGCGCGCCCATGGCCAAAACGAGAGACACAAGGACCAGACGCAACGCGGCGCTCTCTCCGCCCGGCACCTGCAAAAAGGCATAGATCGCCGAGGGCAAGGTGCGGGTCTCGCCCGGAATGTTGGACACAAATGTGATCGTTGCGCCGAATTCGCCCAAGGCCTTAGCAAAGGCCAGCACCGCACCGGCGAGGATGCCGGGCCATGACAAGGGCAAGGTGACGCGAAAGAAGACGTTCAGAGGCGAGGCCCCCAAGGTTGCGGCGGCCTCTTCAAGGCGCGGGTTCACCGCTTCGATCGACAGCCGGATGGCGCGCACCATAAGTGGAAACCCCATGATCGCCGCGGCCAACGCGGCCCCCGTCCAGCGAAAGGAAAAGACGATGCCGAAGTTTTGCAGAAAAGCCCCAAGAGGCGCACGGGTTCCGAACGTCATCAACAACAGATAGCCTGTGACCACAGGCGGCAACACCAGTGGCAAATGCACCAGACCATTGAGCACCTGACGTCCGGGAAAGCGCCACCGGGCCAGAGCATAAGCCGTGAAAATGCCGAAAGGCAGGCTGGCACAGGCCGCCCAAAAGGCAACTTTCAAAGAAAGAGCGATGGCCTGCCACTCTTCCGGCCCCAACCCGCCGCTGTCCGATGTCACAGCATGCCACCCGACAGGATCACAGGTCCGCCCATCTGCGCGGTTGTTTTAATGTCGCACATGATATCGCCCATGATATCGCAAGATCGCTTCATGCTGCTCATTGTCATTGGCCCTTCTGTCCCGCCTGCGGGAGGCAGTTTCCTCAGAATCGCGCGTTTTCGCAAGCCCCCCCTTCGCCCCCGGTCGCAAGTCCCTTTGCCCCATGAGCGACATAGCGGCGAGGCAGCGGCGGCACAACCTTGCCGCGCCGCAGCACCCGAATCATATGACCGCGAGATTTGAAGGACGCCTCAGAGATCCGAACGGCTCGCCAAATTAACCAAGACTCTCTCTTTTGATCTTTTTTTTTGAGTGTTTTTTAACCATGACCCCACCAGAAAAGACCAAAAAGCTATCGAAGTTAATAAATAGCTAAGTAATTTCTCCGGCCCCACGGTAGGCAAGATCATCCGAGTCATGTACGTTGTTCCCATGCAGCATTTGATCTGAGATCGCTCCTGTTGCTTCGATATGTGATTGTTTGGCATGAAAGTGTCGTAAGACGAGTTCCGGAGGAATAATGGTCTTCTCTACAAAACCCGAGCGAACTTTTGGTACATCTGCAAATGCAGTTGATCTCCCGCAGGTGAATTTTTCTGTGTATGAAGCTTTTGGCAAACGGCTTTTCGATTTATTGTTTTTCTTTCTTGTTGCCCCGATCGTTGTGCCCGTCATTCTGATTTTGGCCATTCTGGTCAAAATGGACGGTGGCCCGGCATTTTATGCCCAACGCCGCATCGGCAAAGACGGACGAACCTTTCAATTCTACAAACTGCGCTCTATGCGCGTGAATGCCGACCAGCTTTTGGTAAAGCTCTGCAAAGAGAACCCGGAAATCGCGGAAGAATGGAACACCTATCAAAAGTTGCGCCATGACCCCCGGATCACCCGCATCGGCAATTTCATCCGCAAGACATCTTTGGACGAGTTGCCTCAGGTGCTGAATGTGCTGAAGGGCGATATGAGCTTTGTCGGCCCGCGCCCGTTCATGCCCAGCCAGCAGATGCTCTATGAAAACGCCAAAGGGCAGGCCTATTTCGAGTCCGGGCATCACCGGCATGTGGCAGGTCTCCGGTCGTGGCGAAACCAGCTTTGTCGCCCGCGTGAAGTTCGACAATCTTTATCACCGCAAACAAAGTTTTCGGACCGATATAAGCCTGATCCTGCGCACGGTCATGGTGGTCTTCAAATCCACGGGCCATTAAGGCCCGGTCACGAGGCAAGCGACTGATCCGCAGAAACGGTCCTCGAAGATGAGATAAGAGTTTGAAAAGCCCTTCCCTCTGCGGAAGGGCTTTTCGCATGCATCAAAGCTCATTGTGGTCCAAAGCGCACTATGCGCGACAAACTCACTGTGCCAAATCAAGAAGACAGGCTGCCGTCACCCGCGCCGCGCGCAGGTCTGTGCGGGCATAGACCCCCGTCAGGATCAAACCGCCAAGAGCCTCCCCGTCACAGGGCAACTCTCCACTCCCGATCCAAAGAACTTCGCCGGCCAGCGTCGCCGACAAGGCAAAATTTTGCGCATAATAGCTCGACGGGCGCCCCGCTTCGGGCAGAGCATAAAGCGCCACATCGCGATCCCGACCGATGTAGAACAGATCCGCCAGAATATCGCGATTGCCACTGACAACGGGAAGGTTTTCGATTTCAGCGAGCGTCAGAATGCTTTCGGACAGGACATGGCGCCCGAGATAGCGTTGGAGCAAAGGATCGTCCTTTGCATTTTGCGGCCAGGGGGCCAGAACGATCAGGACCGGCAGGAGGACGGAGAGCACCAGATTGGCGCTCAGCGCGATCCAGCGTCCAAGACGCGGCAGGACAATGACGGCCAGGATCACGCCAGAGAAATAGGTCGCGATCGCCCAATTGGCATAGGCTTTTTCCAAAAGCGCCTGAACGGTGACGGTCAGCAGCGCCGGGATGGAAAACAGCATGAGCGCGAAGTGAGCCCCACGTTTGGGCCGCAGGTAGGCCACGATCAGCGCGCCCATGGTCACAGGGCCGAACACCCCGAACTGACTGAAAAAGAACTCTGCCATCGACCCGAAATCAAAGGCCGCACCGTCTCGAACCCAACCGGCGTTGTCCATCGTATGCGACACGGTGGTCAGATCATGCGACAGGTTCCACAGCACATTCGGCAGAATAGTGACGACAAATCCCGCAATCATCACGACGAGATTGCGCCAGCCCGGACGCAGGCCCGGCTGGGTGAGCATCACCATGGCGGAGCCGATGAGGAAATAGATCGCGGCGTATTTCGCCATGAAGGCGAGGCCAGCAAAGACACCGACGGCCAGCGCATCGCGCAGGTGGCGGGTCTCAATGGTGCGGAAAAAGAACAGAAGAGCCGCGGCATAGAACGGCGCCATCACCGTGTCGGTCGAGATCATGACGGAGCCCAAGGCCACGAAGGGCAGGCTCAGGTACAGCGCAACGGTCCAAAGCGCGGCTTCGCGCCCGAACAGCCGTGCAGCCAAAGCGCCGAGAAGATAGGCGGTGATCCCGTGCAGCACCGCCCCCGGCATCCGCACCCAAAAGGCGGCGTCCGATCCGGCCAGATCGGTGACGAGACGGATCAGCCAGCCGATCAGAGGCGGTTTGGAATAATAGCCGAAATCGAGGTTCTGGCCCCAGAACCAATATTGCACCTCATCGACGAAGAGATCGGTGCGATCAAACGCCAAGGCCAAAAGCCGCAGCGCGACGGCCACGGCAATGAAGATCAGCGCCAGAGGACGCCAGCTTTGCGGCTCAGTCCGAGACGGCATTGTCGGCGCGGCGATTTGCATAGATCAGCCAGAGATTGCGGACGTAGATCACGACGCCAAGGGCTTGGCCCAAAACGAAAACCGGGTCCTTGCGGTAGAGCGCGTAGATCAAAAGCATCACCCCGCCCGCGAGCGAGAAATACCAGAACGCCACCGGCATCACCGAATTCTTGGCACGCTCAGAGGCGATCCATTGCAACAGAAACCGCGCGGTGAACATGAGCTGCGCGGAGAGGCCAAAGAGCACCCACCACAGTTCCGCCACCGTATCGACATGCAGGATCGTCATCAGCCATTGCATCGGCTCAACCCTCCGTGCGGGCCGGATTGGCGGCCTGCGTCACTTCCGTCGGGCGCGATTTCTTGCGACGCCGCAAAAGCCAGGCCACACCGATCAGATCGACAATGCCCACGAGCCCACGTTGCAGGTTCGAGTAATGCGAGCGCCCACCGCCCCGCGCGCGGTGCGAGACATCGACGTGGGCGATCTCCCAGCCATCGCGGGCAAAAAGCGCCGGAAGATAGCGGTGCATGTGATCGAAATAGGGCAGATTCAGGAAGTCGTCGCGGCGAAAGGCCTTGAGCCCACAGCCGGTGTCGCGCGTGCCGTCTTTAAGGATTTTCGCCCGCAGAGCATTTGCGAATTTCGAGGCGTAGCGTTTCGAGAACGTGTCTTGACGGCCGACGCGTTGACCGGCGACGAGGCCGATGTTGGCGGCATTCGGACCGCTGAACGGTGCAATCATATTGGGAACTTCGGTGCCCGGGTTCTGGCCGTCGCCATCGAGCGTACAGCACACTGTGCCGCGTGCCGCACGCACACCCGAATGTACGCCTGCGGATTGGCCGCCGGCGCGATCATGACGGATCACCCGCAGATGCGGCATGATGCTCATCCGGGCGGCCAAAATATCGGCCATACCGTCATCGGAATTGTCGTCGATCACGATGATTTCAAAGAGGCCGATATGAGTACAGGCTTCGGTGATCTCGTCGAGCAAAGCGCCGATGTTTTCCGCCTCATTGCGGCAGGGAATGATGATGGACGTGTCGCACATAAGCCGGTCGTACCCTTTATTTTTCGTTCCCGCGATTACCGGAGCCGCCCCTTGATGTAAAGCAAAACGCCGGGATCTGCACAGGTTTGGGGCAGATGTTACACAAAGAGACGCCCCCGGTCCGCACACCGGGGGCGCCCACCCTCTGGCACGTTCGGAACGAAACACGCCTCAGGATTCGATGTCGGCTTTCGGCGGTTTGACAAGTGCGCCCAGCGTGTAAACGAGGATCGCCATGCCGATCGCGCCCATGACGGCCACGCCCAGGAACACGATCAGATCCACCGCGCCGCCGATGTCGGAAGGTGCGGAGTGCGTCATCGCCATGACGAACCAGACGGCCAAAATGGCGCCGACTGGCATGGAGAGCTGCGCCCAGAGGAATTTGCGCCAGCTGACCGCGCGGTCCCGGATCAGCACGAACAGATAGCCCAGCGTCACCACGGCCGCGATGACAACCATGGCCCAGAACAGACCGCGCCCGAAGATTTCTTCGAAGACGGCGATAAGGGTTTGAAAAGTAAGGTCTTTCATTGTCGTCTCTCCTTATGCCTTGCCACGCAGCATAGCGTTGTAGGTGGCTTTCAGGGCGACCTCTTTCATCAGCCAGGAAATCCACAGCTCTTCGAGCGGCGGGATGATGCCCGGAAACGACGGCAGAAGGTTGTTGTTGTAATCGAACTCCACGAGCATCGCGCGGCCGATCTTGGTGATCATCGGACAGGAGGTGTAGCCGTTGTAGGTCTCAGTGGGTTCGGTGCCTGCGATGGCGGAAATGATCTGATCCTCGACCACGGGCACCTGCCATTTGACGGACGCCGCGGTTTTGCCCTTTGGCACACCGGCGACATCGCCCAAGGCCCAGATCTCCGGGTAACGCAGGTGCTGAAGCGTCGCCATATCGCATTCGACCCAGCCTTGGTCCGTCCATTTGTCCGCCCAGGACAGGCCGGATTGGCGGATCACCTCGGGCGCGCGTTGCGGCGGGATCAGGTGGATGTAATCGTAATCCATCTCCTCGGTGCCCTCGGCGGTGTTGAAGGTCACGCGTTTCGCGCCCGCATCAATGGATTTCACCGTGTGCTGGTAAACCGGCGCGATGTCGCGGTCCAAAAACAGCATGCGGACTTTCTCCGACACGATCGGCACCCCAAAGAGCGCACCGTCATGGGCGCCATAGGTGATCTCCGCCTTGCCGCGATTGCCCGCACGACGCAGACGGTCATCAATCAGAAAGGTATGTTTCAAAGGCGCACCGGCACATTTCATCTCGGTGCCCGGACGGGTGAAGACGCCGTGACCGCCCTCTTCGATGAATTTCGACGCGGCTTTCCAGGTGGCGGCGGCATATTGCGGGCCCGCATAGAGCGCGCCGATGCCGTTTTCTCCAACCATATCAAGGGAAAAGCCCTCGATGGCGTCATGATCGAGGATCAGACCCGGGGCCACGACGAGGAAATCGTAAGAGAGCGTCTGGCCACCCTCGGTCGAAACGGTTTTCGCGACGGGGTCAATGGCGGCGGCTTTTTCCTGAATGAGGGTGATACCTTTGGGCAGCCAGTCGGCGGTCTCGGAGACGACGTAATCCGCAGGTTTGAGACCGGCGGCAACGAGCGTCAGGCCGGGTTGATAAAGGTGCTCTTTGCGCGGATCGATCAGAGTGATCTGAGCCCCATCAAGGCGGTCTACGAGGCGGTTGGCCAGAGCGGTGCCGCCAGCGCCTGCGCCGATGATGACGATCTTGGCGTTGGTCGGAACGCTGGCGGCGCGGACTTCACCGGAGGTGGCGGCCAGCGCCGTGGCCCCGGCGGCGAGCCCCAGGAAACCCCGGCGCCCGATCTGGGGGGAATTCGTGTCGTGCATGTCTCTCTCCATATTTGCGCATGCTATATATCACAGCATGCATATGTATGCATGTTTTTGGTGCGGAAAATTCCGCCCACGATGGCGGGCGGAGCAGTTTGGTGTAAGGCGCTCCGGGGGCGGTGGAACGACACCCCCGGAGCAGGCCACCTGAAGGGACAAAAGACTGTCAGGCAAGATCAGGTCGAATGAGCCTTGCCTGCGTTTTGGTCAGGCGGTGTTTCAGGTCTCGTCGTGCTCGTCGGCCAGACGCGCATCTTCGCGCATCTCGATCCACATCGCATTGAGAACAGCGAACATGGCGGCCAGCGGAAGACCAAGGATCCAGGCAAAATACCACATAATCGGTCCTTTCTCAGTAGCTTTGAGCGTTTTTGTCGAGCTCATCCTCGGTGACCTTGCCCCAGAGCACTTTGTAGACCCAAGAGGTGTAGGCGAGGATGATCGGCATAAAGATGATCGCGCAGACCAGCATCACGAAGAGCGTCAGGTGCGAGCTTGAGCTGTCCCAGACGGTGAGCGAGCTGTCGGGATCGACGGTGGACGGCAAGATGAAGGGGAACATCGTCAGGCCGACCGAGGAGATGATCCCGGTGATGCCGAGTTTCGACCACAGAAGCGTCGAGACCTCTTTGCCCTTGCGCAGCCCCATCACCGCCATGGCGATGCCAAAAAAGCCCATGAGCGGTGCGATCACGATCCACGGACGATCGGAATAGGCCGCCATCCAGGACCCGCCATGGCTCACTTCGGAGTAGAGCGGATTGCTTGGCCCGTCTTTCACGACTTCGCCGACGATCTGGTAGCCATCGATGCCCATGGCCAGCCAAAGCCCGGCCAAGGCGTAGGAGACGGCAGCCACGATACCTGCAACCGTGCCATATGCCTGCGCGCGTTTCTGGATGACGCCTTCGGTTTTGAGGCCCAGCCAAGCCGCGCCATGCATCAGGAGCATAGAGAGCGACACCACACCGGCCAAAAGCGCGAAGGGATTCAACAGGCCCAGAAGCTTCATGATCGCATTGCCATCATAGCGCGGCATCAAGAGATCCGGGGTCAGGTGAAACGGCACGCCCTGCAACACATTGCCCACGGCCACGCCGAAGATCAGCGCCGGAACCGCACCGCCCACGAAAAGCGCCCAGTCCCAGTTCCTCCGCCACCGCGCGCTTTCGCGTTTGGAACGGTATTTGAAGCCCACAGGGCGCAAGATCAGCGCAGCCAGCACGAGGAACATCGCCAGATAGAACCCCGAGAAAGACACCGCGTAGAGCGGCGGCCAGGCGGCGAAAATCGCCCCCCCGCCCAGGATGAACCACACCTGGTTGCCTTCCCAAACCGGGCCGATCGTATTGATCACCACCCGGCGTTCGGTGTCACTCTTGCCGACGAAGGGCAAAAGTGCACCCACGCCCATATCGAACCCGTCCGTCAGCGCGAAGCCGATCAGAAGGACGCCCAGAAGCAACCACCAGATCACGCGGAGGACTTCGAAGGTCATAAATTCATGCAAGATCATGTCAGTTACTCCGCAGGTTCGGCCGCAAAGGGCCCTTGGCCGTCATGGGTGCTCAGACGGTGCGCATGGCGTTCCATCCATTGATCCGTCTCATCGACATCCATGTAAGGGCCTTTCTTGATGTATTTGATCATCAGGCTGATCTCGATGATGAAGAGCACCGTGTAGAAGATCACAAAGCCAGCAAGCGTGATCAGAAGATCGGTGATCGACAGGTGAGAGACCGACAAGGCCGTCGGCAACACGCCGTCCACGGTCCAGGGTTGACGCCCGAACTCGGCGACGAACCAGCCCAGCTCCGCGGCAATCCACGGCGTCGGGATGATCAGCACCGCCGCACGCAGCGCCCAGCGCGGGTATTGCATGCCTTTGAAGGACGTGCGGTAGAAGAAGTAGATCATCACGGCGATGAAGCTAAAGCCCAGCCCCACCATGATACGGAAGGCCCAGAACAGCGGCCCGACGCCCGGAACGGTGTCGTCTGCGGCCATCGAGATCTGTTCGTCCGTGGCCTCACGCGGGTCGTCGACATAGCGTTTCAAGAGCATCGCAAAGCCGAGGTCATCGGAATGCTCTTCAAAGGTGGCCCGCACCTCCGCAGGGGTCGCCTCACGCTGTTCGCGGATCGTCATCAAGGCATCATAGGCCACGATGCCGGAGCGGATTTTCTCATTGGCTTGCGCCACGAGCTGATCCACGCCTTCGATCTCTTGCGTGAGCGAGCGTGTTCCGATCAGACCCATCACATAAGGAATGTGAATGGCGTAATGGGTTTCACGCGCCTCGCGGTCCGGGATACCGACCAAGGTGAAGGAGGCCGGCGCTTCGTGGGTTTCCCACATGCCTTCGATGGCCGCGAGTTTCATTTTCTGCGTGTGAGTCGCGGAATAGCCGCTCTCGTCGCCCAGAATGACAACAGATAAGGCCGACGCCAGACCGAATGCGGCCGCAACCGCGATGGAGCGACGGGCCAACTCGGTATGACGGCCTTTGAGCAAATACCAGGCAGAAACGCCCAGTACGAAAACAGAGGCGGTCACGTAACCGGCGGACACAGTGTGCACGAATTTGGCCTGAGCCACTTCGTTGAAAACCACTTCAAAGAAGTTGGTCATCTCCATCCGCATGGTGTCCGGGTTGAACTCGGCCCCCACCGGGTTCTGCATCCAGCCGTTGGCGATGAGAATCCACAAAGCCGAAAAGTTCGACCCGATGGCCACCAGCCAAGTGACGATCATATGCGCCACTTTCGACATCTTGTCCCAGCCAAAGAACATGAGACCCACAAAGGTCGCTTCCATGAAGAAGGCCATGAGCCCCTCGATGGCCAGCGGTGCGCCGAAAATGTCGCCGACATAGTGGCTGTAGTAGGACCAGTTCATGCCGAACTGGAATTCCATCGTGATGCCCGTCGCAACGCCCAGCACAAAGTTGATCCCGAACAGCGTGGCCCAGAATTTCGTCATTTGTCGCCAAATCGGGCGACCGGTCATGACATAGACCGTCTCCATGATCGCCACGATGATCGACAGACCAAGCGTGAGCGGCACGAAGAGAAAGTGGTACATGGCTGTCATCGCGAATTGCAGGCGCGACAGCTCAACTAGTCCGAACTCCATGTTCCCTTGCTCCTTTTGCGCGAGAATAAAGATGTCTCGCAGATGCATGTTTGTGGCTTCGACTTAAAGCGCCACAGGTTTGGGGACTTTGACCCATGTCAAAATCACCAAGTCAATAAATACAATATTCCAGATATATCTTCATGTGACCGCGACATGGCGGCGCGCCCCCCGTCGTTCGGGGTGCTTTCCGCTCAATTGCGCGTGAGCGCTGACCCTTTCTGTCCCGTCTCGCGTCTCAGAGCGACAGAATCCGGTCTGCCGCCCCCTGCTCTTCCGCGCGGTGTGCCGCGATCAACACCGCCGCCTCAGGCAAGGCCGCACGAATCCCCGCCAGCACCCGGTCCGAGGTCTCGGTATCAAGCCCTTCGGTCGGCTCATCCAACAGCAACACGGAAGGCTGCCGCAAAATTGCACGCGTCAAAACCAGTCGCCGCGTCTCGCCGCCCGAAAGCCCCGCACCGCGTGGTCCCAAGCGCGCATCCAAGCCGCCCTTAGCCGCGACAACCTCATCCAGAGCCGTCGCCGCAAGCGCAGACCAAAGCGCCTCATCCGTCGCCTCAGGTGCCGCCAGACGTAGGTTCTCCGCGATCGTTCCCTGAATCAGCGATGCCCGTTGCCCGACCAATGTGGTCGCACCGGGTAAAAATTCCGTAACAGGTTGATCATTTAGGGAGACTTTGCCGCTCACCGGGCGCAAAGCGCCTGCGGCCAGCAACAGAACCGTGCTTTTGCCCACGCCCGACGGGCCTTTCAACGCGACCCATTCGCCGGGAGTAACCGTAAGGTTGAAATCGGACAACACCGGCCGTGCCGTGCCGCGCGCGAAGGTTACGGAAGAAAATGTCAGGTTTTGCGGCCCCTCCGGCCAAGGCAAAGCGTCGGGCCAATCCGACATCTCGGTCTGCGCCGTCACACGCCGCGCAGCCCCGACCATCCGCCCCATCTCCGCCACCGCACGCCGCAACGGCGCCACGGTCTCCATCAGCGCCAGCGCCGTGAAAAACCCGATGGCCGCGCGCGCCGGCGTGATCTCGCCAGACGCTGCCAGCGTGCCGCCAATCCAAAGCGCCGCCGCCGCCGCCAAAGCAGAGACAACCATGAGCGCGGCGCCTGCCTGACGTTCGCGCAGATCGGTCGTGGTGGCCGCTGCTTGACGCCGCGTCTCGGCATCGCGACAGGCCGTAACCTGATCCGGCAGTTGTCCGTAAAGCGCCAAATCTTCGCGCGTGGTCACCAAGTCGATGAAACGCGCCCGAAAGGCCTGCGCGGCACTTTCCGCGCGACGCGAGGGCACCCGCGCCCGGCGCACGCCCCAAAGCACAACGCCCAGACCGCCGAGGGTGAAAATCCCGAAAATCGCCACGGCCACACGCCAATCGACCAGCCAGGACAGCACCGCCAAGGCCAAGAGTTGTGTCGCACCGCCGGCGATCAGAGGCAGGAACAGTCGCAAGGGCACACCGTCCAGCGCATCGACATCGGCCACGATCCGGTTGAGCGCCTGCGCGCCTCGCAGCCGGATCAAACGGTCATGCGAGCGGGTCGAGAGCGCCGCCAAAAGCGTGACGCGGAGTTTGGCCAGCGCCCGAAGCGTCGCATCATGGGTGAGCACACGCTCGCCGTAACGGGTCGCGGTGCGGGTGATCGCCAAAAAGCGCACCATAGCAGAGGGGCGGAACACGTCGAAGACGGCGCCGACACCGGCGAGACCGGCGGCAGAGGCCGCAACAATGAACCAGCCCGAGAGTCCCAACAAGGACGCGCCCATGATCAAGACCAGCGCTGACAGCGCCAGCCCGCGCAGCAAAGATGTGCGCTCGCCGCGCATCATGAGGCGGAAAATATGCCAGAGCTTAGCCATGGGCACGCTCCCCTTCTGGCGCAATCTCGATCACCTGATCCATTCGGGCGATGAGCCGCGCATCATGAGTGGCAACGATCAGGGTCGCGCCGCGATCCGCCAGCGCCAAAAGCGCCTCGGTCACCCGGTCGGCGGTCTCGAAATCGAGGTCCGCCGTGGGTTCATCCGCCAACACCACGTCGGGGCGTGCGGCCAAGGCGCGGGCCAGCATGACGCGGCGTGCTTCGCCGCCCGACAGCCCCCCTCCGGTCTCGCCCAGAATGGTCAGTTCGCCCTTCGGCAGCGCTGCGAGCACCTGTTTCAGGGCCGCGTCGGAGATCAATTCGGCGCTCAAAGGCACACCGAAAGCAATGTTGTGACGCAGCGAGCGGCCGAGGAACATCGGCGCCTGCGGCATCCAGCCAAGGCGCGCGCGCCAGGCGTCGGCGGTGTCGTCGGACAGCGCCTGCCCCCCGACCTCGACCGTGCCGGAGCTGGGCTGTTCCAACCCTGCCAAAAGCCGCAACAGCGTGGTCTTGCCCGCCCCTGACGGACCGGAAAGGGCCACCCGCGCGCCGGGGGGGATTTCGGCATCGGGATAGGCGATCAGGCGACTGCCGCGAGTCACGGAGAGACCCGAGGTGCGTATATGGGCGGGCCCCGCAAGAGGCGAAACCTTGTCGCCGGTGCCCATGAGCGTCTCGGCCTCATGGGCCTGCCAAGCGTCCAATTCGCCCGCGACAGCCAGCGCTGCGGCTTTGTCATGCCAGGCGGCAGAGAGGTCGCGGAGTGGCTGAAAATAATCCGGAGCCAAGAGCAAAAGGAAAATCCCGGCCCAAGGCGTGATGCCGCCGCCCCAAGCGCCCCAGCTCAGCTCCCCCAAGAGCGAAAACCCAACCCAGACGGCGACCATCGCGACGCCCAAAGCGGCGAACAATTCGAGCACGGTCGAGGACAGGAACGCGATGCGCAGCACCGCCATGGTGCGGTCACGCAGATCGTCCGCGGCCTGTTCAAAGCGCTCGATCAAACGCGGCGCCGCGCCCAGAAGACGGATGTCCGCAAGGGCCGCCAGCCGGTCCACCAACAGATCGCCCAGAGAGCCGATTTCCTGCATCTGGCGTTCGGAGGCCTCCTTGGCGGCATAACCGACCAGCGCCATGAACACAGGGATCAGTGGCCCGGCAATCACAAAGACCAGCCCGACGGCCCAGCTTTGCCAAAAGGCAATCGCGAGGATGGCGAAGGGCACGGTCATCACGCGGGTCTGCGCGGGGGCGTAGCGCGTGATATAGGGCAACACCGCGTCGAGTTTTTCGCCCGCCAGGGCCGCCAGCGCACCGGGGCCACCCAGCGGCGAGGTGCCGAGACTGTTCGCTTCGCGCGCCAAAATCTCCTGCCGTGTCCGGGTGACGATGTTTTGGCCTGCGCGAAACACCAGGCCTTCGGCGAGGTAATTGAGCAGCAAACGCAGCACGGCAAAGCCCAGAAAGGCGATCACGCCGGTCAGAACCGTGACACCACCCTCGCCCGTCAACAGCCGCGCAAACACGCCCGCCACGAAAGCCGCCTGCGGCAACCATAAGAGTGCCGAGAAAGCGGTCATGTAAGACGCCAGTTTGATCGCGCGGCTTTCCCCGGCCAAGAGCATCTTGAGCCTCTGCCGCTCCGGCGCGACCGGGCGGCGTTTCTTTGGTCGTGTCATGCGCGTGTGATCCCGCTGTGCTTTATAGGCTGTGCTTTACAGTCTGTGTCCTGTTTTTACAGATCTGCCCTTTGCTGGCACGTTGCGACAAGGGATGCAATCGTATGCCGTCCATGAGCGGCCTTTCTGCGGCGGGGTGTCTCACCTTGTCCTTACGTCAAAACGGGGTCGCGGGTCCTGTCATGAAAGTTTCACGCCCACTTCGTGGATTTCGGTTTGGCAGAATCATTTATTTCTATTATTCACGAATTATAGAAATATAAGCGAGTCCCCCATGCCCTATGACACCAGCACAGCGCCCCAAGCCTTCGCCGCCCTCGGCCACCCCGGACGCCTTTCGGTGTTTCGGCTGTTGATGCGCTTCGCCCCGCGCCCCGTGCGTCCGACGGAAATCGCAGAAGCGCTCGAGATGAAACCCAACACTCTGTCGGGCTATCTCTCCGATCTGTCGCAAACCGGGCTGATCACCGCGACCCGCGAGGGACGGTCGCTGTTTTATGGCGTGGACATGGCGCAGTGCGACGGGCTGGTCAGCTATCTGGTCAACGATTGTTGTCGCGGACGGCCCGAGATGTGTTTGAGCGCCCTGCCGGAGCGCGAGACGCGGCCCTACCGCGTGCTGTTTCTCTGTTCTGGCAATTCCGCGCGCTCGATCATGGCCGAGGCCCTGTTGAATGAGCTGGGCGCCGGTCGGTTCGAGGCGTTTTCCGCCGGCACCCGCCCGAGCACGGAGATCAACCCGCAGACCCGAGCGCTGTTGGAGCGTCACGGGCATCTCACCGCCGGGCTGCATCCGAAAGATGTGACCGAATTCCAGGGCGAAGGTGCCCCCGATTTCGACTTCACCTTTACCGTCTGCGATCTGGCCGCGAGCGAAGACTGCGCGCCGTGGATCGGTCAGCCTTTGAGCGCGCATTGGGGTTTGCCGGACCCGGTGAAAGCCACCGGATCGGAGGCCGAGCGGGCATTGGCGTTCGCGCAGACCTATGACGCGCTGCGCCGCCGGATCGAGGTCTTCACCGCGCTCCCTATTGAGAAACTCGACCGTCTGTCTTTGCAACAAAAGATCGACGATCTCTCTGACATCTAAGGATTTATCATGGCGAATACTGTCCCCAAAATTGCCCTGAACGGTCTTGGCCGCATCGGGAAACTCGCGCTTCGGGACCTGTTCGACCGCGGGCTTGGCGAGAACATCGTGCTGATCAACGATCTGGCAGGCGACCCGGAGCAACATGCGCTGTTGCTGGAATTCGATTCCGTCCACGGGCGCTGGGACGCAGAAATTGCCCATGACGCCGACAGCCTGACCGTGAACGGCACGCAGATGAAGCTGACGCGGGAGGCGCGGATCGAGAACCTGCCTTTGCGGGAATTGGGCGTCGACCTGGTGATTGACTGCACCGGCTATTTCAAGACGGCTGAGCGCATCGCGCCCTATTACAAAGCGGGTGTCAAAAAAGTAGTGGTCTCGGCGCCGGTGAAGGATGGCGGCGCGCTCAATCTCGTCTACGGGGTGAACAGCGATCTCTACAATCCGGCGACGCATGATCTGGTCACGGCGGCGTCTTGCACCACGAATTGCCTCGCGCCGGTGGTCAAGGTGATTCACGAAAACCTCGGCATCAAACATGGCTCAATCACAACAATCCATGACGTGACCAACACCCAGACCATCGTCGACCGCCCCGCCAAGGATATGCGCCGCGCGCGGGCCGCCTCGATGAACCTGATCCCGACCACCACGGGCTCAGCAACGGCGATCACATTGATCTACCCGGAGCTGAAGGGCCGATTAAATGGCCATGCGGTGCGGGTGCCTTTGCTCAACGCGTCGATCACCGATTGTGTGTTCGAAGTGGACCGCGAAACGACAGCAGAAGAGGTCAACGCGCTGTTCAAGGCGGCTTCCGAAGGCGCACTCAAAGGCATCCTCGGCTTTGAGACCCGCCCTTTGGTGTCCACGGATTACGTCAACGACCCGCGCAGCTCCATCGTCGACGCGCAATCAACCATGGTGATCAACGGCACGCAGGTGAAAATCTACGCCTGGTATGACAATGAATGGGGCTATGCCTGCCGCCTCGCGGACATTGCCCGCATGGTTGCGAGTGCCATGTGATGACCACAGCGTCAGCGGAAAATCCCTTACGCGCCTATATGGCCGTCACGGCGGCCTATTGGGCCTTCATGCTCTCAGATGGCGCTTTGCGGATGCTGGTGCTGTTGCATTTCAACGGGCTGGGGTTTTCGCCGATCCAACTGGCGTATCTGTTCCTGTTCTACGAAATCGCGGGCATCGTCACCAACCTCTCCGCAGGCTGGCTGGCGGCACGTTTCGGTTTGACCTCAACACTTTACGCGGGACTTGTCATCCAGATCGGCGCCCTCGCCGCCTTGGCCGGGCTTGATCCCGCATGGTCGGTGTCGGCCTCCGTGATCTACGTCATGGCGGTACAAGGCGCCTCTGGCGTCGCGAAAGACCTCGCCAAAATGTCGTCAAAATCGGCGGTCAAAATCCTCGCCCCGAAAGGCGACGGCAGTCTCTTCAAATGGGTCGCCGTGCTCACCGGATCGAAAAACGCGGTCAAGGGCTTTGGCTTTTTCCTCGGGGCCGCACTCCTGGCGCTCGCAGGTTTCAAGGCCGCGGTCTGGGGCATGGCTTTGGTCCTTGCCATGATCCTCGTGGCCGTAGCCATCTTCATGCCGAAAGGCCTGCCGACCGGCAAGAAAGGCACCAAAATCTCCGCGATCTGGTCGAAGGATCGCCGCATAAACCAATTGTCCCTCGCCCGCATGTTCCTCTTCGGCGCCCGCGATGTCTGGTTCGTCGTCGGCATCCCGATCTATTTCAAAGCGATCTTCTCCGACGGCACCCCCGAAGGCGCACGTCAGGCGTTTTTCATCGTCGGTGCTTTCATGGCGCTCTGGATTATCGGCTATGGCTTTGTCCAGGGCATCGCGCCCAGGTTCCTCAAAGGTGCCGCCGGAGACGACGCGACCGGTGCGCGGATGGCCGTCAAATGGGTCGGGCTTCTGACGCCCATCCCCTTTGTGCTGGCCGCGCTCGCCTTGATCTCTGGCGCGCCGACACTTTGGCTGACGATCTCCTTGGTCGCGGGGCTCTTGCTCTTCGGCTTTGTCTTTGCTGTGAATTCCTCGGTGCATTCCTACCTCATCCTCGCCTTCTCCGGTGAGGACCGTGTGACGATGGATGTGGGCTTCTACTATATGGCCAATGCGGCGGGGCGGCTTTTGGGCACGCTTTTGTCCGGCCTCTCCTATCAGCTCGGCGGACTTTGGCTTTGCCTCGCAACTGCTGGCATAATGGCGGGGCTGAGCTTTCTCTCCGCGCGCGGCTTGGATCGGAGCATGGATCGACATTCGTCGCATTGACGGGTAAAAACCTGACCGAAAGGTCTGAAAATATGGGAAAATTCCTGAATAACTTTGCAGCAGAGCACGTAGAATGCGTAGTTTGCAGAGTTTTTCCGCAATTTTGCAAAGCAAACTGACTCCTGTCGAAAAAGGGGGTTTACCAAAGGGGAAGCGGACGCTTATCACTCTGCGCCAAAGCTATGACGCCGATCCAACCGGCACTCTGTGGAGGAGACCCCATGACCACGCGCGACATCACCCTGATTGCCTTGTTTGCGGCCCTGACCGCCGTAATGGCCGTTTTCCCGCCGATTGCCCTGCCGATTTTGCCGGTGCCGATCACGGCGCAGTCTTTGGGTGTCATGCTCGCAGGCGGCATCCTCGGCGCGAAACGTGGCGGTCTGGCGATCCTTTTGCTGTTGGTGCTCGTCGCCATCGGCCTGCCGCTTTTGTCCGGCGGGCGCGGCGGACTTTCGGTGTTCTTCGGCCCGACCGCAGGCTTCCTTTTGGGCTGGCTTGTCGCCGCTTTCGTGATCGGCTGGTTGACCGAGAAATACTGGGACGGGCTGTCTTTCGTCTCCGCCACGCTGATCTGTGTGGTCGGCGGCATCGGCGTGCTGTATGCCATCGGCATTCCGGGCATCAGCCTCATGGCGGGCGTGCCGATTTCCAAGGCCTTCATGGGCTCCGTGACCTTCATCCCCGGTGACATCGTCAAGGCGCTGGTCGCCGCCGCCGTCATGGTCACGGTCAAGAAATCCTACCCGATCATCGGACAAGCCGCCTGATGACTATGCGCTTCGACAGGGTCTCCGTGACCAAAGGCACACGCGAAATCCTGTCGGAGATCACTTTGGAGCTGACCGAGAACCGCATTGGCGTGATCGGCAACAACGGCTCGGGGAAAAGCACGTTTCTCCGGCTTTTCAACGGGCTAGAAAAACCCTCTTCCGGCACAGTACAATTTGGGGACACCGAAGACGACTTGCGCCGTCATGTCGGCTTTATGTTCCAGAACCCCGACAATCAGATCGTTTATCCGCTGGTCGAAGAAGATCTGGCCTTTGGCCTCAAATCCCGCAAATTGCCGAAACCCGAGGTTGCCGCGCGTATCGAGCGTGTGCTCAGCGACCTGTCGCTCACCCATCTCAAGGGCCGCCTGACGCATCAACTTTCGGGCGGCGAGAAACAGATGGTCGCGCTCGCGGGTGTGCTGGTGACCGAGCCCGAAATGATCGTCTTCGACGAACCGACCACGCTTTTGGACCTGCGCAACAAGATGCAATTCATGCGCGTGCTCGCCACCCTGCCCCAACCCGCCGTGGTGGTCTCGCATGACCTCGATCTGCTCGCGGGGTTCGACCGCGTGCTGCATATCGCCGAGGGCGGCATCTACGCCGACGGCACACCCGAAGAGGTCATCCCCGCCTACCGGAAACTCTGCGAAGACCTGGGCGGATGCTGACGGACCTCTACATCCCCGGCGACAGCGCGTTGCACCGCGCGCGTCCGGCGTGGAAACTGGCGCTGCTGTTTCTCTATTGCACGGCGCTTTTTGTCGTCACGCATCCGGTCGTGCTGACGCTCGGAGTTTTGCTCGTCGCGCTTGGCTATGGCGCAGCCGGTCTCAGCCCCCGCGACGCCTTGACCGCAATCCGTCCGGCGCTCATCGTCCTTGCGATCATCTTCGCCGCCCAGCTCTGGCTCGCGGGTCTCACTATGGCAATCTATGTCACGCTGCGGCTCATGGCACTTCTGATGGCCGCCGCTTTGGTGACCTATACGACTCGCGCCAGCGAGTTCACCGAGGGCATCATGGCGCTTTTGTCTCGTGCGCCCGCGTGGGTGCCCAAGGACAAGATCGCGCTCGCCATGTCTCTGGTCTGGCGGTTCATCCCGCTGATCCGCGCGCAATTCGACGAGGTCCGCGAGGCGCAGCGCGCGCGTGGGTTGGAGCGCAACATGTTGGCGCTGGTGGTGCCTTTGGTCGTGCGAACGCTCAAGACCGCCGATGAGGTCGCGGAGGCGATCACCGCGCGGTCTCTGGACTAAAGCACCCGCCTCAGCCCCGATTGCACTTTCAACAGCCGCGGCAGGTAGGTCGGCACCAAAGCATGCGCCTTATCCTGCGTCGCGGCCATGCCGGTGTTGAGCGCGGCGACGATTTTACCATGCCCATCGACCAGCGGCACGGCGATGGAGCGCAGCCCGATCTCCACCTCCTGATCGTTGATCGCATAGCCTTGGGCATGCGCCTCTTCGATCCGCTTCATGACCTCCTCCGGGTCGGTGACGCTGAACTTCGTGCGCGGCGACAGGTCGGAGGCCTCGACAATCGCGCGGGCTTCGGTGACAGGCAAAGCGCCCAACAGGATGCGCCCCATCGAGGTGCAATGCGCCGGCAAACGCGAGCCGGGCATCAACCCGATGGACATCACCCGCTTCTGCGCCGCGCGCGCGAGATAGACAATCTCTGTGCCATCGAGGATCGACACGGAACAACTCTGGCCGATCTGTTCGGTCAGTTGATCGAGCCAGGGCTGCACGATCTGCGGCAGAGGCAGGGACGAGATCGCCCCCATCCCCAACCGCAAGGTGCGCGGCGTGAGCGTGAAAAACTTGCCGTCGTAATCCGCGTAACCTTCGGCGTGCAGCGTCAAAAGACAGCGCCGCGAAGTGGCCCGGTCAAGCCCGGTCATTTTGGACACATCGGTGATCGACAGCTTCGGCGCCTCGGCCCCGAAACATTCGAGAACCCGCAGGCCTTTTGCCAAAGATGAGATGGTATCGGAGGATTTGTTCGTCGTTTTGTTCACCATGCGAACGACTTTTCGCAATATCCGAACAAATGTCAAGATGCGCACAAAATGACTCGTCGTCACCAAAACGAAAGTCTACATCCAAACGCATAATCTGGAGGATTTCATGGACAAAACCATCACAACCCCGGCCGAGGCGGTCGCGGATATCCCCGATGGCGCTGAGGTGATGATCGGCGGTTTCGGCGGCTCCGGCGCGCCGATCGAGCTGATCCACGCACTGATCGACCGTTTCCGCGCCACCGGAAGCCCGAAAAACATCACCGTGATCAACAACAACGCGGGCAACGGCTATATCGGCATCGCCGCGATGATCAAGGCGGGTATGGTCAAGAAAATGATCTGCTCCTTCCCGCGGTCGTCCAATGCCGAAGCCTTCAACGAGAAATTCCTCGCAGGCGAGATCGAGCTGGAACTCGTGCCGCAGGGCACATTGGCCGAACGCATCCGTGCCGCGGGGGCTGGCATCCCGGCGTTCTACACGCCGACGTCCTTCGGCACAGAACTGGCCGAGGGCAAGCCCACCGAAGAGTTCGACGGCAAAATGTATGTCCGCGAGCGCTGGCTGAAGGCCGATTTCGCGCTGATCAAGGGCCAGATGGGCGATACGGTCGGCAACATGACCTACCGCATGGCAGGCCGCAACTTTAACCCACTGATGGCAATGGCCGCCGCCAAAACCATCGCGCAGGTCTCTGAGCTGGGTGAGCCGGGGTCGATTGATCCGCAACAGGTGATCACCCCCGGCATTTTCGTGGACGCCATCGTAGAAGTTGCACAACCTCAACAAGAAGAAGTGCTCGTGCGCACGGGAGTGGTCTATTGATGTCCGATTTCAACATTATGGCAGACAAGCTCTCCAACGCCCAAATCGCCTGGCGCGCCGCGCAAGACATTGAGGACGGCTCCTATGTGAACCTCGGCATCGGCTTTCCGGAGATGATCGCCAAGTTCCAGCCCGAAGGCCGCGATGTCACCTATCACACCGAAAACGGCGTGTTGGGCTTTGGCAAAGCGCCGAAAGACGGCGAAGAAGACTGGGACCTGATCAACGCCGGTAAAAAAGCGATCACGCTCAATCCGGGCGCGTCGTTTTTCCACCATGCCGACAGTTTCTCCATGGTTCGTGGGGGTCACTTGGACCTCGCGGTGCTGGGCGCCTATCAGGTCGCGCAAAACGGCGATCTCGCCAACTGGCGCGTCGGTTCCAAAGGTGTTCCTGCCGTGGGCGGCGCGATGGATCTGGTGCATGGCGCGAAACGTGTGGCCGTGGTCACCGATCACGTCACCAAGGACGGCGGCCCGAAGCTGGTCGAGACGTGCACCTTCCCGCTCACCGGTGTGGGCTGTGTGACCCGTGTCTACACCTCTCTGGCGGTGATCGACATCGAAGGCGGCAAGTTCATCCTGCGCGAAAAACTGCCCGGTCTCTCGATGGAGGCGCTGCAAGCCGTCACCGGCGCGACGCTTCACACCGAGGGCGATGTGCTTGACCTGAATGTCCCGCAAGATTTGTAAGGAGGACCTGTGATGACCGACGTTTACATCTGTGACTATATCCGCACGCCTGTGGGCCGTTACGGCGGCGCGCTGTCTTCCGTTCGGGCCGATGATTTGGGTGCTATTCCTTTGAAAGCCTTGGCGGACCGCAACCCGTCGATGGACCTCGCGGCGATTGACGACGTGATCTTCGGCTGCGCCAACCAGGCGGGCGAGGACAACCGCAACGTCGCGCGCATGTCGCTTTTGCTGGCGGGCTATCCCGACTCTGTGTCCGGCACGACGATGAACCGGCTCTGCGGTTCCGGCATGGATGCGATCATCGCGGGCGCACGCGCCATCAAAGCGGGTGAAGCCGATCTGATCATCGCGGGCGGCGTCGAGAGCATGTCCCGCGCGCCTTTCGTGATGCCGAAGGCCGAAACCGCCTTTTCGCGCGCCAATGCGGTATATGACACGACCATCGGCTGGCGATTTGTGAACAAACTCATGAAAGATCAATACGGCGTCGACTCCATGCCGGAAACCGCCGAAAACGTCGCCGAGGATTTCAATATCTCTCGCGAGGATCAGGACCTCTTTGCGCTCCGCTCACAGCAAAAAGCAGGTGCGGCGATGGCCAACGGGCGCCTGGCAAAAGAGATCGTCCCGGTGACCATCCCGCAGCGCAAAGGCGATCCCATCGCGGTCTCCGAAGACGAGCACCCGCGCCCGTCAACGACTTTGGAGGCGCTGGCCAAGCTCAAGACCTTTGTCAAAGCCGACGGGACGATCACGGCGGGCAACTCCTCGGGCGTGAACGATGGGGCGGCTGCGCTGATCCTCGCCACGAAAGAGGCCGCCGAGAAACACGGTCTGACACCCATCGCCAAGGTGCTGGGTGGGGCCGCCGCCGGTGTGCCCCCTCGGATCATGGGCTTTGGCCCGGCGCCCGCGTCGAAGAAACTGATGGCCCGTCTCGGTCTCAAACAGGAAGACTTCGCAGTGATCGAGCTCAATGAGGCCTTCGCCTCGCAGGGCCTCGCGACGCTGCGCGATCTCGGCATCGCCGACGACGACCCGCGCGTGAACCCCAACGGTGGCGCGATTGCGCTTGGTCACCCTCTGGGCATGTCCGGCGCGCGGATCACCGGCACAGCGATGTTGGAGCTGAAACCGGGAGAGAAGTCGCTCTCGACCATGTGCATTGGCGTCGGTCAAGGCATCGCGATTGCGCTCGAAGCCGTCTAAATCCCTCAGCGGGCGGAGAAATCCTTCGCCCGCCGATGCAACAGGCTGGCCAGAAAATCCGCCGGACTGTCCCGCGTGAAATCGAATTTCCGCGTCAACCCCACCGCCCCCGTCATGTAATCCACGCCGAGATCGAGCGTCGCAAGACGCCCCTCGGTGAGCTCGCGCTCGACCACGCCGCGCGAGATGAACCAGAGCATGTCGGAACGCTCCACAAGCGGCAAGCCCACAGGCCGCGCCACGGTTTCAAAGCGGACATTCACACGCTCCTCCAGCCCCGCCGCAATGAGATATTGCATCACCTGCTGGCGAATGATTGAGCCGGGGTTGGGCAGGATCACCGGGTAACGCCGCAGCGCCTCGACAGGCGAAAGCGCCAGCCCTGGGTGATCCTGACGCCCGATCAAAAGCACGGTTTCGTCGTAGAGATATTCGAACGACAGCCCCGTCATCTCGCGGGCGGGCGCCATACGTCCGACCACGAGATCTAGCCCGCCGGAGCGCATCCGATCAATGAGATACCGGTTCGGCCCGGTGATGACAGCGATGCGCGCGTCTGGGCGCAATTCCGAGAATTCCAGCGCCACGGCGGGAAACAATCCGCTCGCCACCGTCGGCAAGACGCCAACCTTGACCACGTCCATCCGCCCGCCGCCCGTCAGCGCCCGCACCCCGGCCTCAAGACTTTGCAAAGACGACAGCGCATGGCGGCGAAAGGCCTCGCCCGCAGGGGTCAAAACCGCCTGCCGCCCGGTGCGGGTGAACAACTCCGTTCCCAGCTGCGCCTCCAACTCACCAATGGTTTTCGACAGCGCCGGTTGCGACACATTGCGCGCGCGCGCCGCAGCCGAGATCGTGCCCGCTTCCGCCACTGCCAGAAATGCCTCCAGATGGCGCAGCTTCATGCCGTTAGGTATATTCATTTGGTTATGCTTTTTGCATCATATTGTATTTTTCATGGCAAAATACTTATGGCAATCTGACGAAAAGGGAAGAGAAGAATGCACGCACTCACACGCGACTGGGGCACCATGCATGTCCGCCCCAAGGGCGGAACTGGTCCTGCCTTAGTCTTTATCAATTCACTCGGCACCGATTTGCGGATGTGGGACGAGGTCTGCGCGCAGCTGCCGCAAGACTGGGCCACGCTGCGCATGGACAAGCGCGGGCATGGCCTGTCGGAAACCGCGCCTGAGGGCTACGGCATCCCGGATTTGGCCGAGGACGTGATCGCCGCGATGGATGACGCGGGGCTTGAGACGGCCATTCTGGTCGGCTGCTCCATCGGCGGGCTGATCGCACAACATGTGGCGCTCATGGCGCCGGAGCGGGTCACAGGGCTGGTCCTGTCGAACACCGCGTCGACGCTGGGCGCCGCAGAGGGCTGGCGCACCCGTATTGAGGCCATTCGTGAAAACGGCATGGCAGCGATGGCCGAGGGCATTCTGCCGCGCTGGTTCGGTCCCACAATGCTCGCCCATCCGACCGCGCCTTTGTGGCGGACACTTTTGGCGCGCACCGATCAGGACGGCTATATCGCCACCTGCGCCGCGATTGCCGGCACCGACATTACGGACCGCTTGGGCGAGATCACCCAGCCCGCGCTGGTGTTGGGTGGCAAACACGATCTGGCGACCCCGCCCGAAGTGGTGGAGGCGCTGGCCCGCGCCCTGCCCCGCGCCGATCTGGTGATGTTCGACAATACCGGGCACCTGCCCGCCATTGAGGCCCCGGAGGGTTTTACCGAGGCGCTGGTGAAATTTGTGGAAAGGATCGCCGCATGAGCGAAAAGTTTGATCAAGGCATGAAAACGCGGCGCGAGGTTCTGGGCGATGCCCATGTTGACCGTGCCGAGGCCGCGAAGACCGAGTTCGACCTGCCGTTCCAAACCCTCATCACCGAGGGGGCCTGGGGGACCGTGTGGTCCTCGGACAAAATCTCGCGCCGTGAACGGTCTATGCTGACCATCGCGCTTTTGGCCGCGACCGGAAATTTCGAGGAAATTCCGATGCATATCCGTGCCACCGCGCGCACGGGTGCGACGAAAGACGACGTGGCGGAGGCGCTGCAACACGTCGCAATTTATGCCGGTGTGCCGAAGGCGAACCATGCGCTCAAGCTCGCCAAACAGACCTATGCGGACATGGAGGAGACCCAATGACCAGCCTGATCAAAGATCAGGGCCCGCTGATCCCGCGCAACCGCGCGATTCACCCGGCCCCCTACGACCCCGATTATAAGACTTCTGTTGCGCGCTCGCCGAACCTGCCGCTTTTGTCGATGGAAAGCTCTCCGTCGGAGGAAACCGGCCCGACCTTTGGCCACGGCAAGCTCGGCGCTTTGGACAACAACCTGATCCTGAACTGGACCAAGGGCGCGGCGCCTGCCGTGGGCGAACGCATCCTGATGCATGGTCGGGTTTTGGATGAAATGGGCCGTCCCGTGCCGCACACGCTGGTGGAGATTTGGCAGGCCAACGCCGGTGGTCGCTATCGTCACAAGAAAGACACCTATTTCGCGCCGCTCGACCCGAATTTCGGCGGTTGTGGCCGGACCATCACCGATGAAAACGGGTACTATGAGTTCCTGACGGTGCGCCCCGGTGCCTACCCCTGGCCGAACCGCGCGAACGACTGGCGTCCGATGCACATCCACATCTCGGTCTATGGCCACAGCTTTGGCCAGCGCCTGATCACGCAGATGTATTTCGAGGGCGATCCGCTCATCAATCACTGCCCGATTGCCGCGACGATCAAGGATCGCAGCCAGCTCGACCGCCTTGTCGCGCCGCTCGATTTCTCGAAATCGCGTCCGCTCGATTTCCTCGCCTATAAATTCGACATCGTTCTGCGCGGCCGCCGCCAGACCATGTTCGAAAACAAGATGGAGGGCATGTAATCATGGTCCAGAAACTCGAAACCCTGATTGAGACCGCGTCCCAGACGGCGGGCCCCTACGTCCATATCGGATTGATGCCGACCTATGCGGGCAACGGCGGCTATTACGACGAAGAAATCGGCACGACGCCCTTCACAGATGAGAGCAACGCCAAGGGCGAGATCATCGAAATCGTCGGCTCTGTCTACGACGGCACCGGCTGGGCGCTGCGCGATGCGATGATTGAGAGTTGGCAATGCGACGCGGCAGGCGTCTTTCCCGGCGTGGAGGGAGCCGATCCGGCTTTCACCGGGCATTGCCGCTTTGCCGCCGATGCGGTGAGCGGTGAGTTCACGCTGCGCACCGTCAAACCCGGTTCTTACAAGGGCCGTGGTGGCGTGATGAGCGCGCCGCATATCTCGCTTTGGGTTGTGGCTCGTGGCATCAACATCGGGCTGAACACCCGGATTTATTTCGAAGATGAGGACAATGCGAACGATCCGCTGTTGAACCGGATCGAACAGCGTCCGCGCGTCGACACGTTGATCGCCAAGAAGACCGGAGAGGGCAAATACCGCTTTGACATCCGCCTTCAGGGCGACCGCGAAACCGTGTTCCTCGACATCTGAGCGAAAACCTGACGGTATGGAGGGGGCGGCTTCGGTCGCCCCTCTTGCTATGACAAAGGAAGAAAAATGAGCCTGAGCGTCTTTGATCACCCTTGGCTGTCCGGTCTGTTTGGCGACCCTGAGATGGCCGCGGTCCTCGCGCCCGAGCGTCAGATGGCGCATATGTTGGCGTTTGAGGCGGCGTGGTCGCGGGCCTGCGGCAAGGCCGGGTTGTTCGAGGCGACACAGGCCGAAACGGCGGCTCTTGCGATTGAGACGGCTGAGATTGATTTGGCCGATATTGCCGCAGGCATGGCGCAAGACGGCGTGCCAATTCCGCGTCTGGTGACACAGTTGAAAGCCCTCGCACCGGCGGAAGCCGTGCATAAAGGCGCCACCTCTCAGGATGTGGTGGACACGGCGCTGGTGCTCGCATTGCGCGAAGCGTCTTTCCTGATCGCCGGGCGATTGATGGAGCTGGAAACCCATCTCAAGGCGCTTGAAGACCGCTTTGGCGACGCCCCTCTGATGGGCCGCACCCGGATGCAGGCGGCGACCGAGATCACCGTGCGCGACCGTGTTCTGGCCTGGCGTCTGCCGATTGCGGATCATCTCAAGACTCTGGACCAAAAACGCGCCGATGTTGAAAAAGTGCAAATTGGGGGCGCCTCCGGGGATCGCAAGGCGCTTGGCAACAAGGGTGATTTTGTCGTCTCTGAGGTGGCGACAACCTTGGGTCTCGCGCCCACGGACAAGACATGGCAGACCATGCGGCACGGAATCGCGGGCTATGCCTCGTTTCTCTCGCTTGTGACCGGATCTTTGGGGAAAATCGGTCAGGATATTGCGCTTATGGCGCAGCAAGGCATTGAATGCGTTTCGATTTCCGGCGCGGGGGGCTCCTCCGCCATGCCGCACAAACAAAATCCGGTCGCAGCCGAGCTTTTGGTCACTCTGGCGCGCTATAACGCCACGCAAGTCAGCGCCATGCACCATGCTGTGGTGCATGAACAGGAACGCTCCGGCACGGCTTGGAGCCTTGAGTGGATGGTGCTGCCGCAGATGCTGATGGCCACGGGGCGCTCGCTCTCCATGGCCATTCAACTTGTTCAAAACATTCAAAAATTGGGCGACCCGGCGTAACCCGCCGGGCCGTTTATCTTAGAACGGCAGACCGATGTAATTCTCTGCCAGATCACGCCGCGCGGTCTCGGACGTCGCCAGATGGGTCAGCGTCGCCTTGCGCATCTGCTCTGCAAAAGCATCCTCGTCCTCGAACCGGTGCAGCATGGTCGTCATCTGCCAGCTAAAGCGCATCGCTTTCCAAATCCGCTCCAGCGCGCGGGCGGAATATTCGTCCACACCCGTCTTGCTACCGCCGGTCACCGCGTCGATCAGCGCCGTGTAGAGATAGTACACGTCCGAAGCCGCAAGGTTCAGCCCCTTCGCCCCCGTCGGCGGCACGATATGGGCGCTGTCACCCACCAAAAACAGATTGCCCCAACGCAGCGGCTCGGACACAAAACTGCGCAGCGGCGCAATGCTCTTTTCAATCGACGGCCCGGTGACGAGACGGCGCGCGGCCTCCGACGGAATGCGGCGCGAAAACTCATCCCAAAAGCGTTGATCCGACCAATTCTCGACCTTGTCCGTGAGCGGCACCTGCACATAATAGCGCACGAGATTTTCGTTGCGCATCGAGGCCAGCGCGAAGCCGTGGCGCGAATTCGAATAGATCAACTCGTCATGCACCGGCGGGGTTTCCGACAGAATCCCAAGCCAGCCAAAGGGATAGACGCGTTCGAACTCCCGACGCTTCTCTTCGGGAATGGTTTTGCGCGACACGCCGTGGAATCCATCGCAGCCCGCCACATAAAGGCACTCAAGCCGTTTGCGCGTGCCCTCATGGGTGAAGTTCACATAGGATTTCGTCTGATCGAGATCGTGAATTTCCACGTCGGACACCTCATGCAGCACGGTCGTGCCCATGGCGTCCTGCGCGTTGTACAAATCCGTTGTCACCTCCGTCTGGCCGTAAACCATGACCTGCTTGCCCGTCAGCTCTTTAAAGTCGATGTGCACCATCAACTCCTCGTCGGTCAGGTAACAGCCGTCATGCGGAATGCCTTCCGCCTCCATCCGCGCGCCGACACCCGCCTCGCGGAGCAATTCGACGGTGCCCCACTCAAGGATGCCTGCCCGGATACGGGCCAAAACGTGATCTCGGGTGGATCGTTCTAGAATGACGGTCTCGATGCCCCCCTTGTTCAAAAGCTGCGACAAAAGCAGGCCGGATGGGCCGCCGCCGATGATGGCGACCTGGGTGGTCAAACTGGTCATATGCGTTTCCTCCATTTTGGACAGGACAATAGCTTTGCAAGATGAAAACCAGAATGGACCCGCGCGGCAATGAATGGTACTTTTCCGGCATGAGTGAGACCAGCCAGATCCCCGCCTTCAACCTCTTTGGCGAAACAAGCGCCTTTCCGGATGTGATCCATTGCGAGCGCATTTTTGATCGGGCGCAGCTGCACGGTTGGAAAATCTCTCCGCATCGACATCACCAGATGGCGCAGGTGTTTCACATCGAAACAGGGTTTGCGCAAATCACGCTGGACGGGGAGGAAACCACTCTAAAAAATGGAGAATTTCTTTATGTTCCGCCGAAAATCGTACATGGCTTTACCTTTGACAAGGGGACGGAAGGGTTTGTGCTCTCCCTACCCTCTCCCGTGGTGCAGCGTCTCGGCCCGCAATCTCAACCTCTGACAGCATGGCTCAGCGGCACGCATCACGCGCCCCTCTCCGACACGGCCAGCGGGCTCTTGTCTCAGATTGCACGCTTCCATGACAAATCTGGTATATTTCGCGCACAAAAGCTTGTCGCTCTATCCCATGCGCTTTTGACAACATTGGCGGAAGAGAGCGCCCAGACCGACACGCCGGAGCAAGATCAGACGCGGCAGATGCAACAATTGGACGCCTTAATCGCCGATCACATGACGGAGGGCTGGAGTGCTGCGGATTATGCCCGCGCGCTGCACATGACCGCCGGTCATTTAAACCGGATCGTGCGGCGCGACAGCGGGGTGACACTGACCGAATATCTCGAAACCGCGGTGATGACGGAGGCCTGTCGCCACCTCGCTTTTACGCGCCTGCCGGTGGCAGAGGTGGGCTATCGGCTGGGCTACATGGACCCGCCGTATTTCTCCCGTCGCTTCCGGGCGCGCATGGGGGAGACCCCCACAGCCTATCGCGCCCGGGTCGCGGGAGATCTTTAAGCGCTGAGCGGCAACCGCACCGACAGAGGACGGCGCGCCACGCGTTTGGCGAGACGGACCATCTCCGCCTCGCCCGTTGCCGCCAGTTTGCACCAAACAGCACGGAACAGAAGTTCGCCGGTCAACGCCATGAAATCATGGGATTTCTCGACCGCCTGCGCCGCCATACCTGCGCGCGCGCCTTGCCAATCGGACAAAAGCGTGAGGCAGTCGGCATCGCCAGACGCCAGTTCTTCGATCAGTTGCGCAAAGGCGTCCGGTCCCTCCGGCGCCCGCAGACCACGGGTCGCAAGCGCCACCGCATGGATGCCATTTGCCCCCTCGTAGATCGAAGTGATCCGCGCATCCCGCCAGGTCTGAGAGACGCGGTACTCGGTCAGATAGCCGTAGCCGCCAAGCACCTGAATGCCAAGATCGGCGGCGTGTATCCCCGCTTCTGTGCAGAAGACCTTGCAGATCGGTGTGAGAAAATCGACCAGCGCGCGATTCTGACCGAGGGTCAGTTCGGCCATGGTGAGATAGGTCATCGCACGGGCGCCGAGTGCGAGGGCTTTTTGCGCGTCCAGCATACGCTGCACATCCGGGTGATCGGCGAGTACGGCTTCGTCGCCATCGGGCTTGCGACCCTGTTTGCGCTCGGCGGCATAGTCCGCCGCGATGTGATGCGCGCGCGCGGCATGGGCCACGCCTTGCAGGGACACATCGAGGCGGGCGTGGTTCATCATGGTGAACATCGCCATCAACCCCGCGCCCTCTGCGCCGATCAGTTCCGCGTGTGCGCCATCGAAAGCCAGCTGACAGGTCGGCGAGGCATGGAGGCCCAGCTTTTCCTCGATCCGAGTGACGATCACCGCGTTCCGCGTGCCATGAATCTCGGAGGGACAGAGGAACAAAGACAGGCCTTTGACCCCGTCGCCGCCAGTGCGGGCAAGCACGAGATGCAGCACGTCCTCGGACATATCCTGATCGCCGCCGGAGATGAAAATTTTCTCTCCCTCGATCCGCCAGCTGCCCCCCGAAGGTGTGGCCTTGGTGCGGATACGAGAGAGATCGGAGCCCGCGCCCGGTTCGGTCAGGCACATTGTGGAGAGCGTCTCGCCCGCCGCAAGACGCGGAATCCAATGCTGTTTTTGCGCCTCAGTTCCGAATTTCATCAGCGTCGAAATGGCACCCGGCACGAGATTGCAAACCATCTGCATCGCGTGGTTGGCGCCGGAGAAAATTTCTGAGACGCCCGCCGCCAAAAGCGCGTTCTGGCCCATACCGCCGAAATCCTCAGGCGCGGTGAGGCCTTGCCACCCCCCCTCCGCGAGCTGGGTGTAGGCCTCTTTGAAGCCGTCAGGCATGGTGACGCGCCCGTCTGAGAGACTGCACCCCTGTGCATCGCCTGGTTCGTCCAGAGGCGCGATGACGCCCTCGGCGAAGGCTGCGAAATGGCCAAGGATGCCCTCGGCAAGCTCCTCGTCCCACTCAGGCAAACGCTCCGCTCCGGCCACGTTGCGCAGGCAAAAGAGAATGTCACCCAGAGGCGCTTTGAACGGCGTCATGTCCGATCTCCTGTCTTTACGCGCGGAACAAAGGCCGCAGGCCGCCGCGCAATCGCCTGCCCGTTCGGGCGGGCTGGCGATTTTGCTGATGTTGGCCTGCGCATGAGTGTCGCTCGGATTTGGCCAAGATAAAGCGTCCCGACGTCAAGGGTGTTCGCCATCCCACGGGCAGCCAACCGCGCGCTCCCACCACCCGGCGTCATTCGGTCACCCCCAACAACCGCATCGCGTTCTCCTTCAAAATCAAAGGCCGCACCTCGTCGCGGAACTCCGCTTTGTCAAAGGCGTCGAGCCATTTCTCCGGCGCGATCATCGGCCAGTCGGAACCGAACAACATCTTGTTTTTCAACAAGGTATTCGCGTAACGCACCAGGATCGGCGGGAAGTATTTCGGCGACCAGCCGGACAGGTCGATGTAGACATTGGGCTTGTGGGTCGCGACCGACAGAGCCTCCTCCTGCCACGGAAACGACGGGTGCGCGAGGATGATCGGCATGTCGGGAAAATCCACCGCGAGATCGTCCATATACATCGGATTCGAGTATTTCAGCCGCATGCCATTGCCGCCCTTCATCCCCGATCCGACCCCCGTCTGACCGGTGTGAAACAGCGCCGGTTTGCCGGCCTCGGCGATGGCCTCATAGAGCACATAGGCGTTGCGATCATTGGGGTAAAACCCCTGCATCGTCGGGTGGAATTTGAACCCCTGAATGCCGTGATTTTCCACCAGATCGCGCGCCTCACGCGCGCCCAATTTGCCTTTCGCGGGGTCAATGGAGGCAAACGGAATGAGAATGTCGGAGTGCTTTGCGGCGGCGTCGGCGACCTCGTAATTGTCGTAGCGGCGATAGCCCGTCTCACGCTCGGCATCGACCGGGAAAATCACCGCGGCGATGTTTTTCTCGCGGTAATGCGCGGCGGTCTGGTCAATCGTGGGCGGATGGGACCATGGCGCGTTGAAATATTTCGCCATCGCGGATTGCAAATCGTCATAGCCATCATCGTGGTGACAGCCACAGGCCTCCTCGGCATGGGTGTGAAAATCAATCGCGCGGACGTTAGAAAAGTCTACCATATTCAATTCCTTACACTCGGATCAGGGCCGGATCTTCGTTGTCGTAGAGACGCTCCAAAAGATCGGCGCGGCGGGTGATGATTTTGCGGGTGTTCAAAGACCCCTTGTCGGTGACCTCGCCATCTTTGAGAGAAGGCGGTTCGGCCAGGATGATGGCGCGGGCGATGCGTTTGGCGGAGCCTGACGCAGCACGGGCCATTTTGCGCAAAACGTGGTGGATTTCGGCCTGAAGATGATCGTCGATCACGGCACCTTCCGAGGTGTTGTCGTCATGCACGTGATCCGGGCGTGGGAAGACGAAGAGGCCGATCTCGCCCCGGTCGTGACCGCAGATCACCACATCGAGCACCAGCCCACGCAGAGCCTCCAGCGCATCAAGACGCAGCTTGCCCGCCTGGACCCAGGTGCCGGTCAGCAGTTTGAAATCCTCGGAGACGCGGCCATCGAAAACGAGGCCCCGGTTCGGATCGCCCTTGTCGAGAAACTTCACCGCATCGCCGGTGATGAAAAAGCCATCTTCGTCAAAGGCCTCCGCCGTTTTCTCCGGGTCATGCAGGTAGCCGGGCATGACATTCGGGCCTTTGACGCGGATTTCACAGCGCATGTCGTCATCGGGCAAAAGCTTGATCTCAGTTCCCGGCAGCGGCACGCCGATGACACCTGAGCGGCCGATATGTTCGTGCACCATGACGTTGGCGGGCGCGGTCTCCGTGAGGCCCCAGCTTGAGATCATCAGGGGCAGACGCCCGCGCACTTCCATCGCCATCTCTTCGAGCCGGGTCCAGATGTCCTGCGGCAGGGACGCGCCCGCATAGAACAGCATGTCGAGGTCTTTGAAATAGGCTTCTTTGAGGGCCTGATTGTGCTCCATCTCATGCACCAGCATCGAAAAACCGACAGGCACGTTGAAGGCCGCGGTGCTGGCCTTTTCTATCACGTTCTCAATCGTGTGCTGAAACAGGGCCTTCGTCGGCTTGCCATTATCAATGTAGAAAGAACCGCCGTGCATCAGCATCATGTTGACGTTATGCGAGCCACCAAAAACGTGGTTCCACGGCAGCCAATCGACGATGCGCTGCGGGCGCTCTTTCATGAAGGGCAGCACCGACGACATCTGGCTTTGGTTGGCGCACATCATGCGCTGTGTGGTCATCACGCCCTTTGGGTCGGAACTGGAGCCAGAGGTGAAGAGGATTTTCGCCAGCGTGTCCGGCCCGACCCCTGCATGAACGGATGCAAGGTCGACGCCCGCGTCGCCTTTCAGGAGCTCAGCGAAAGGCGTGACGGGGCGTGGCGCGCCCGCGGGCAGTGAGGCCACGATTTCGATCCCCTCGAAATCCGACAGGCTCAGAGCCTTGGCATAGCGCGCGGCATCGTCCACGAAGGCCATTTTCGGTTTCGTCTTGCCTATCGCATATTGCAGACGGAAATGGGCCTCTTCGATCAGGGAATATTGTTCAGCCAAGGGCACAGTTGGCACACCTGCCCATTGCGCACCAAACGACAGCAAAGCGTGATCGACGGAGTTGCCGGACATGATCATGATCGGCGTCGATTCGTTGAGGCCGCGCGCAGCCAGAGAGGCCGCGATGGCTTTGACGCGCTCCAAAACCTCCGCATAGCCCAACTCGCGCCAGCCCGCGCCGGAGCGTTCGGCGAGATAGATGTGATCCGGGCGCTCAGCGGCCCATTTTTCCAACCAGACCCCGGTGTGCTCGACCACAGGATCGAGCGGCAGGGCCGAGGTCAGGATAATCTCTTCCGTGCTCTTGCGGTCCATGCGCACCGAATGCGGTGCAAGCGTCAGCCCCGTCGTTTGATCTTTCATGCGTTCCTCCCTTAGCCGATTTGAAGCGGCTATTTCCTCCCGACCCGGCCCAAAAGGGTCCGAAGCGTGGTGCGTTCTTCTGTGCTCAGCGCAGCAAACAGAGCCTTCTCATGGGCTGCGACCGCCCGCTCCGCCTCACGCCATTTCTTGTCGCCCAGCGCGGTGGTGCGCAGGGCATATTGCCGCCGGTCGCCTTCGACGCGTCCGCGTTCGATCAGGTCGGCGCTTTCCAACTCATCCACCAAAACCACCACGCCGGAGCGCTCGATATACAGCGCCTCGGCGAGGCGGCTCTGGGAGATGTCGGGGTTTTCCTTGATAATCGCGAGGGCGGAAAAAGACGTCATCCGAAGCCCCAGAGGCTCCAGCACCCGCGCCAGATCCTCGCGCACCATCAAAAACGCGCGCTTCATGGTGTAGCCCACGAATTGGCGCAGGTTCTGGTCTGTGATTTCGGTATCTTTATCGCACTTGCTCATCGTCTTTTCCTCAGTTGGCCACCACATCCACCAGCCAATAGCTCAGCACCGGGAAGCTGACCAGAATGGCGATGCGGAAGAATTCTGCGATGATGAAAGGCGTTGTGCCGCGGAAAATCTGGCTGGTCGGGATGTCCTTCGCCATAGAGGAGATGACAAAAAGGTTCATCCCCACAGGCGGCGTGATCAGCCCCATTTCGACCACCACCAAAGAGATGATGCCGAACCACATGGCTTGCTGTTCCGGCATGAGACCGAAATCCAGCGCCATGATCGTGGGGAAAAACACCGGCACGGTGAGCAAGATCATCGAGAGACTGTCCATGAGGCAGCCCATGACGAGGTAGAAAACGATGATCCCCATCAGCACCACCATCGGCGCCACATTGGCGGCGGAAAAATAGGCGGCCACTTCGGAGGGCATCCGAGAAAGCGCCAGCGCGACGTTGAAGATGTCGGCGCCAAAGACGATGGCGAAAATCATCGCGGTCGACCCCGCCGTGTCGATCAGGCAATCCAAAATGGCCCGCCCGTCGAGGCCCCGGGTCAAAAGCCCCGCGACCAGCATCAGGATCACGCCGACGGAGGCGCCCTCTGCGGGCGTAAAGAACCCGCCATAGATGCCGCCCAGCACGATGACGAAGATCACGACCACATGCCAGATGTCTTTCAAGGCTTTCAGACGCTGCGCGAAGCTGGCGGGTTGATGGGTCGGCCCTTCTGAGGGGTAAAGCCGCACATAGATCGCGATGGCGATACAGAATCCGATCACAGCGAGAATACCGGGAATGGTGGCCGCCAGGAACAGTTTCACGATGTTCTGCTCGGTCAAAAGTGCGTAGATGATGAGCACCACGGAGGGCGGAATGAGAATGCCCAATGTGCCGCCCGCCGCCAGAGAGCCGGAGGCCAGCGCGCCGGAATAGCCATGCTTGCGCATCTCCGGCAGAGCCACGCGGGCCATGGTCGAGGCGGTGGCCAGAGACGAGCCGGAAATGGACCCGAACATCGCACAGCCCGCCACAGAGGCCATCGCCAGACCACCGCGCAGGTGGCCGATCCAGGCATTGGACGCAGCAAAGATCGCGGCAGAGATGCCGGAGCGCGTCGCGAGATGCCCCATGAGAATGAACAAGGGCACAATCGCAAATTCATAAGACATAAATTTATCGACCCAGGCCGTGTTGAAATAGGCCATGAGCGCGTAAGGCGAGGCGAGCGTGATATAGCCCACGGCACCGACCAGCCCCATGCCCAAGGCAATCGGCATCCGGGCAAAGATCAGGAGCAAAAGCCCCACGACCATCAGAATGGCAATCGTCATCGGCTCCATCAGCGCACCTCCAGGCCGCGAAAGGCGGGGCTGATCATCGGAAGGCCCTGCAAAAAGGCCACGATGGACGAAAGCCCGGTGCCCAAAAGCGCAGGCAGATAGACCCACCACACGGGCGCGCGCAGCAACATGGTGCGGTCGCCATAGTCATGCATTTCCAAAAGTCCCATTGCGAGCCGCCAGGTCAGAAACGCCCAACAGACGGCAAAAATCATTGTCCAGACGCCGTCGAACCGGCGCTGGGTGACGGGTTTCAGCCAGAGCGTGAAGAGATCGACCATGACGTGCCCCTTGTTGAACTGGCACAGAGGCAAGAAGAGCGAGGCACAGGCCGCACAGGCCAGCTCCACCAATTCGAAATCCCCGCGAATGCCGCCCAAACCAAGGTTGCGCATCACCACCGATAGGGTGACGGCCAGAGAGGCCGCGAAAATCACCGCGCCGCCAAGCCCCGCAGAGCCAAGGCAAATCGCCCGGAGCGCGCGGAACAGGGGGGTGTGATCCCCCTGCCCAGTGTCTCCCTGCCCAGTGTCTGTGTTAAGCTGCTCGGCCATGAGGACTCACCCGGCGTCCAGAAGGTCGTTGGCGCGCGCCACGATGGCCGCCCCGTCGAGACCCGCGTCGTTCAATTTCCCGATCCATTCATCATAGACGGGCGCCGCCATCTCGCGCCATTTGGCGATCTCGGCGGCCGGAATCGTGTGGATCTCATTGCCCTGTTTCTCGACCATGGATTTGCCGAAGGCCTCGAACTCATCGAATTGCGCGCCAAGGCGACGGGACAGATCGGCACCCGAATGATCGTCGATCACCTTGCGCAGATCGTCAGAGAGACCCTCGTATTTGCGCTCGTTCATCACCAGCGAGAAGGTGTTACAATAGAGACCCCGCGCGCCCGCTTCGGGTTCGTTGGTCACAGAGGTCAGCTCCTGAAGTTTGAAGGCCGGCACCACCTCATAGGGAAGGCAACAGCCGTCGATCACGCCATTGGACAGCCCCACCACCATCTCGGTCACCGGGAAGAACACGGTCTCTGCCCCCATGATCTCCAACATCTTGCCGGTCGCTTGGTTCGGCGCGCGCAGTTTGAGGCCCTTCACATCGTCAGCGGTCGAAATTTTCTGACCACGGGTGTGGAATTTACCGCCATCATGGGTGTGGAAGGCCAAGGGTTTTAGCCCGCGATATTCGTTCTGGCCGAATTCCTCCACCAGCGTATGCATCGCGACAGAGGTCTTTTCGGCATTGGTCACCATGAAGGGCAGCGCCATGGTTTCGGCCACCGGGAAACGGTCCGGCGTGTAGACCGGCAGGGTCCATGAGATATCGGCAATGCCTTGGCGCGCCTGATCGGCGAGCTGGGGCGGTTTGCCGCCCAGCTGCATCGAGGGGAACATCTGCATCTCGATGGCGCCATCTGAGGCGTCAGAGATTTCCTTAGCCCAGACATCGAAGAACCGGGTCTGCATGGGCGCCACACCCGGCAGGAAATGCGCGACGCGCAGCGTCACTTCAGCGGCGTGGGCTTTTTTGAGATAGGCAGGGGTCGCAAGGGCGGCGCCCATCGTGGCCATGGCCATACGGCGAGTCATAGTTGTCATGTGTATTCCTCCCAAATCATGACGGATGCCCGGTTTGTCGCGGGCTATGTTGTGATTGGATGCGGGCCGCCTCCTCTGCAGCCCGCCTCAATACGCATCGCGAGAGCCCGTTAACGGAAGACAGGCACGCGCTTTTCCAGAAAGGCCTTAAGACCCTCCTCGGCATCTTCACTGGTCTGCGAGACGGCGGCGCACATGCTTTCCATGAACAACCCGTCGGCTTTCGACATATCCTCGATCCTGCTGATCGCCTGGATCATCATGTAATTCGACAGGGTGGCGTTCTTAGCGATCTTGGCCGCGAGTTTCTGCGCCAGTGCCAGCGCTTCGCCCTCGCCCACCGCATAATGGGTGAGGCCAAGTGCCAGGCCTTCGTCCGAATTGTATTTGCGCCCCGTGAGCATCATTTCGCACATGCGATCCGCGCCCAGAATGCGCCCCACACGCACCGTCGCACCGCCACCGACGAAGATGCCGCGCATGCCTTCAGGCAGTTGGAAAATCGTCGACGGTTCCGAGATTCGCACATGGGTGGCGGCGGCCATTTCAAGCCCGCCACCGATCACGGCGCCATACATGGCGGAGATCACCGGAAGGCCTCCGAACTGGATTTTGTCCATCACGGAATGCCAGTTGCGCGAATGCTGCATGGTCCCCTCGGCGTTGCGGGCAACATGTTCAGAGAGGTCGAGTCCGGAGCAATAATGCCCCTCTGTGCCCGTCATGATCACCACACGCACACCTTCGGGCGGCGCGGAGAAAAACCCGTCGATGGCATCCAAAAGCTCATCGCACATGGCGTTGCGCTTGCCGGGGCGGTTCATGGTCAGAGTGGCGATCGGCCCCTCGATGTCGATTTTCAAGATTTCGCTGGTCATTGGCTTTTCTTCTTATTTGATCGGCATGCGGGCGGCGGCATCGAGGCGAATAACCGTCCCGTTCAGCATCGGGTTTTCCACGATGGCCTGCGCGAGGCGGGCATATTCGTCCGGGTCGCCCATGCGGGACGGGTACGGCACGTTTTTGAGAATGTCGGCGCGAATATCATCCGGCAGGCCTGCGCTCATCGCGGTCTCGAAAAGCCCCGGCGCGATGGCCATGACGCGGATGCCAAAGCGGGCAAGTTCGCGTGCCGCCGGGAGCGTCATCGAGGCCACGCCGCCTTTCGAGGCGGAATAGGCCGCCTGTCCGATCTGGCCGTCTTCGAACGCCACAGAGGAGGTGTTGATGATCACGCCCCGCGCCCCGTCCGCGTCAATCGGATCGGCGGCGGCCATGGCGCGGGCGGCGATGTTCATCACGGCATAAGTGCCCAGAAGGTTGACGTTCAACGCCTTGGCGAAGGTGTCGATGGTGAGCGATCCGTCGCGCGGAAGGATGCGCCCCGCCGTGCCGATGCCCGCGCAGGAAACCACGATACGCGGCGTGCCCAACTCACTTTCGATCTGCGTGAAAGCCGCTTCGACCGCGCTCGCGTCGCTGACATCCACCGCATAGCCTGTGCCGCCGATCTCAGCGGCTGCCTTGGCCGCCGCCTCCCCCGACAGATCGAGAATGGCCACCGTGGCGCCCGCCTCGGCCAGGCGTTTTGCCGTGGCAAAGCCCAGCCCGCTGGCAGCGCCCGTCACGACGGCGACATGCCCTTTGATCTCCATGATGTCTCCTCCCGTTTGAGGAAACCATGCAGAGGATTAATTGTTATGTCAATGAACAATTAAAATACAGACCAATCTCGCAAATGCAGCAAAGACAAACCACCAGAACCCGCAGGGAAAACCATGCGGGCACACCCCCAAGAATGCAGGATGTCGCTGCGGCGCAGAACTGCCGCAAAGACGGAATGTCAGGCTTTTTTATCCAGAATCAGAGGCGCACGGCTGAGGTCATTGCCGGCGTCCGCCGCCTTGGTCGCGAGGCGCAAAAACTCCGCCCGCTCAACATCAGAGAGCCCGGACAGAATGTCATCCTGAAAATCCCGAACCAAAGGAACCAGCTTATCCAAAAGCGCATCGCCTTCAGACGTCAGGCTGACGATCCGCGCGCGGCGATCATGATCGCACACCCTGCGCTCGACGAGCCCCTTGCTCTCCAGCCGGTCGATCACGCCGCCAATCGTCGCACGGTCATAGGCGATGACCCCGGCCAGTCGCGCCTGATCGATGCCCGGGTTTGCCTTGACGGCATACATCGCAGCGAATTGCACCGACGTCATGGTCAGCCCCAGCTCTTTCATCCGCTCCTGAAAGACAGACATGGAGATCTGATTCAGGCGTCGAATCAAGTATCCGGCCATGTTGTGTATTTCGAGTTGCATGAGCTTTTCCCCTGAGCGCCCCGTGTCATATCCGGCGACATATCAGACTTCTTCATGCCTTATCCGCATGATGCAGGTCAATAATAAGCATGCTTACCGAATTGACTCAAATAAATAGTAAGTATACACACTATTCAGGGCGCAACGGGAGTGCGCCAGAAAATTGCGATAAAATTCGGAGGAGCTCACATGTCCATTCGGGCCAAATTCACCCGCGCCAAGCTGCTCGGCACCATCGCCGCCGCCAGCATCGCGACCGCCACATCCGCCTTCGCGCAAGACGTCACCCTGATCATGCACCACTTCCTGCCGCCGGTGGCCAACGCCCATAAGGTGATGTTGGAGCCCTGGGCGCAGAAGGTCATGGACGACAGCGACGGGCGTATCGACATCCAGATTTACCCGGCCATGTCGATGGGCGGCAAACCGGGCGAGCTTTATAATCAGGTGCGTGACGGCACAGCGGACATCGTCTGGACGCTGCTGGGCTACAACCCGGGCGTCTTCCCGCGCACTGAGGTCTTTGAATTGCCAACCGTGCACAAAGGCTCCGCCACCGACACGACCATCGCACTCAATGCCTCAATGGAGATGCTGGGTGAGGATTTCAAAGACATCCATGTGCTGTTCCTGCACGCCAATGACGGCAACCTGATCCATTCCGGCAACAAGGAAGTCACCACATTTGAGGACGTCGCAGGCATGAAACTGCGCACGCCGTCGCGCACCGGGGCCTGGCTGATCGAAGGCATGGGCGCGGAGCCCGTAAGCCTTCCCGTGCCTGCCGTGCCCGAAGCCATGGCGAAAGGCGTGATCGACGGCGCGATGACCACCTATGAGATCGTGCCCGCGCTGAAATTGCAGGAACTCGACAAATACACCGCCGAGCTGCCGAATGGCGACCGTTTCGGCACCGCCGTTTTCATGGTGGCGATGAACAAGGACGTCTACGAGGACCTGCCCGACGATCTGAAGGCCGTGATCGACGCCAATTCCCGCGAAAACGTCGCAGCCGAGATCGGCGCGATGTGGGAAGGCTTTGAAGAGGCCGGCATCGGTGCGCTCGATGGCGCGGGCATCACCCGCCATGTGTTCTCCGACGAGGAAGCCGCGAAATTCAACGCGGTGAGCGAAGAGGTCGTGGCCCGCTGGGTCGATGAAGTCTCTGAGAAAGGCATCGACGGTGCCGCGCTTGTGGAACAAGCCCGCGCGGCTGTCGCCGCCGCACACGGCGAATAAACTCTTCGAATACCCCAAAACCAGAGTGGCGGGTCCTCCCGCCGCTCATCCAAAACGAAACGCACCCAACCGGGAGGCATGCTATGCACGCTCATGTGACGCGTCTGGCAGACATATTTGCTATGCTTGGAGGCGCGATCCTCTTTGTCATCGTGATGGTCACCACCACCAACACTGGCGCCTTTATTCTTGATCGGTTCATGGGCCTGTTTGGCCAGGACGTCTCCGGCCTTCCGGGCTACGAAGATTTCGTCCAGCTCGCCATTTCCGGCGCGGCATTGATGTTTTTCCCCTACACGCAGGCCTCGCGCGGCCATGTCGCCGTCGACCTTTTCGTCGCCAATGCGCCAATGCCCGTGAAACGGCTTTTGGACCACATGTGGCTGACGCTCACCGCCGCAGTCGCGCTGTTTCTGGCCTATTGGATGGTCTTTGGGATGCTCGAATCCCGCTCTGACGCCGCCGAAGCCGGTGTGCTCGGCTGGCCGATCTGGCCCTTCTACATTCCCGGCATCGCCTCCATGGTCCTCTGGGCCGTGGTCTCCGTGAGCCAGATTTTCGGAGACGCGCGCTATGCTTGATCCCATCACCATCGGGGTTCTTGGCCTCGTCGTTCTTTTCGTGCTTCTGATCCTGCGGATGCCGGTCGGCATCGCGATGATCCTCGTCGGCATCGGCGGCACTTATGCGCTCTCGCTGGCCCTACCCTATGTGCGCTTTGTGCCCTACATCCGTCAGTTCAAATCGCTCCTCTGGGAGAATGTCGCGAGCTACGATCTCTCTGTCGTGCCTTTGTTCGTGCTGATGGGCTACATCGCCGCCGAAGCGCGGCTGTCCTCGGACCTGTTCAAAGGTCTCGAAGCCCTCTTGTCCCGGTTGCGCGGTGGCGTGGCCATGGCGGCGATCGCGGCCTGCGGCGGCTTTGGCGCGGTTTGCGGGTCTTCGCTGGCGACCGCCGCGACGATGGGCAAAGTGGCTCTGCCGGAGCTCAAGGAACTGGGCTACAAGGACCGTCTCTCTGCGGGCGCTTTGGCCGCAGGCGGCACGCTCGGCATTCTGATCCCGCCCTCTGTGGCGCTGGTGATCTATGCGATCATCGTCGAAGGGTCGATCCTCAAGATGTTCCAAGCCGCCGTCATCCCCGGCCTTCTGGCCGTGTTGTCCTTTATCCTGGTGATCGCCATTCTGGTGCGTGTGGACCCGTCTCTGGCGCCCGAGCCGCGCCCGATGCCGCGCGCGGAACGCAACCTGGCGCTCAAACGCCTGTTCCCGGTGATCCTCATTTTTGGCGCGATCATTCTGGGTCTGGGGTTCGGCCTCTTCACGCCCACGCCCGCCGCCTCTATCGGCGTCTTCCTGATCGGTGCCTATGGCTTTGCGCTGCGCGCTCTGACCGGCGAAGGGCTGAACCTCAAAGGCCTGCGCCGCGCTTTGCAAGCCACCGCGATCACCTCCGGCATGATCTACCTGATCCTCTTTGGCGCCGAAGTGCTCAAGGGGTTCTTCACCCGCTCCGGCCTGCCGCAGGCGCTCTCCGAGTGGGCGGCGAATTCCGGCATGGACCCGATGCTGGTGCTGGTGATCATGCTCATCGCCTTCGTCGTCTTAGGCTGTTTCATGGAAAGCCTCGCGATGATCCTCGTCGTGGTGCCCTTCTTCTGGCCGACGCTCATCGCGCTCAACGGCGGCGATTACGTCACCGCCGATATGGCCGCCTTTGGCATGGACAACGAGGACCTGAAAATCTGGTTCGGCATCCTCGCGCTCATTGTGGTCGAGCTCGGGCTGATCACGCCCCCCGTCGGCCTCAACGTCTTCATCATCTCCTCGCTCGCCAAGGACACGCCCATGTCCACCGTCTTCCGCGGTGTCATGCCTTTCTTGGGCTCCGAGGTCATCCGCGTGGGCCTCATCCTGATGATCCCCGCCCTCACCCTCACCATTCCACGCCTCATCGGCGGCTGACATAAGGAGACACACCCATGTCCGATCTTCCCATTATCATTGCCGGTGGCGGCATCGGCGGCCTTGCTGCCGCCTGTGGTCTGGCCCGCAAAGGTCACCGTTCCATCGTCGTCGAACAAGCCCCCGCGCTTGGCGAGATCGGCGCCGGCATTCAGATCGGTCCGAACGCTTTCCATTGCTTCGACTATCTGGGCGTCGGCGACGAGGCGCGTGAGAAGGCGGTCTATATCGACAAGCTGCGCCTGATGGATGCGCAAACCGCCGAGGACATCACGTCCATTCCCCTGGACGAACCATTCCGCGAGCGCTTTAAAAACCCCTACGCCGTGGTGCATCGCGCCGACCTGCATGGTGTTCTGCTGAAGTATTGCGAAGACAGCCCGCTGGTGGACATCCGCACCTCACATGTGGTCGAAGGCTACGAACAGGACGGCACCTCCGTCACGCTCAAGGTGAAAGACCGTGATCCGATCAAAGGCTCTTTCCTGATCGGTGCCGAAGGTCTGCGTTCACCGATCCGCAACCAAATGGTCGGCGACGGCGAGCCGCGCATCTCCGGCCACACCACCTATCGTTCCGTCATCCCGACCGAGCAGATGCCCGAAGACCTGCGCTGGAACGCGGCCACGCTTTGGGCCGGTCCGAAATGTCACATCGTGCACTACCCGCTCAAGGGCTGGAAAGTGTTCAACCTCGTGGTGACCTATCACCGCGATGTGCAGGAGGCCATCGCAGGCCGTCCGGTCTCCAAAGAAGAGGTCGCCGCTGGGTTCGAGCACATCCACCCGAAGGCCCGTCAGGTCATCGAACATGGCTCGGACTGGAAGCTCTGGGTGCTCTGCGACCGCGATCCGATCTCCAACTGGGTCGAGGACCGTGTGGCTTTGCTGGGCGATGCCGCGCACCCGATGCTTCAGTATTTCGCCCAAGGCGCCTGTATGGCCATGGAAGACGCCGTCGCCATGTCCCATTGCATCGAGCATTACGGCGAGAACGTCGAGCGCGCGCTCCAGATTTATCAGGAGATGCGCAAGGTCCGCACCGCCCGCGTTCAAATGAATTCGCGTCTCATCGGCGAATACATTTACCACCCGGATGACGCCAAAGCCGCCGTGCGCAACCACGTCATGTCGGGCATGTCGCAGGATGAATGGTACGACCAGCTCTCCTGGCTCTACGGCTCCACCGGCCTTGACGACACGACTGTGAACGCCGCGCTGAAAACCGCCGCCGAATAACTCCCTAAGAAACGCAAAAAGGACAAACCAAATGGCTTATGTCTTCCCCCCCGCGCCCCAGGCCTCTGTGGCCGTCGATGGCTCCGACGATCGTCTGCCGGTCCGCCGCATTTTCTGTGTCGGTCGCAACTACGCCGCCCACGCCCGTGAGATGGGCAAGGACCCGGATCGCGATCCGCCGTTCTTCTTCACCAAACCGGCCGATGCCGTGGTGGACAGCGGCGAGACCGTCGCCTACCCGCCGGAGACCGAGAATTTCCACTACGAGGCGGAACTCGTGGCGGTGATCGGCAAAGCGGGCAAGAACATCGCGGAAGAGGACAGCCTCTCGCACGTCTGGGGCTATGCCGTGGGCAACGACCTGACGCGCCGCGACCTGCAACTTGTGGCCCGCGAACAGGGCCGTCCGTGGGACTGGGGCAAGGCGTTTGACCGCTCCGCCGTCATCGGGCCGGTCTTCCCGGTCGAAAAGGTCGGCCACCCGGACAAGGGTTCGATCAAGCTCACCGTGAATGGCGACGTCAAGCAGGACGCCGATCTGGCGGAGCTCATTTGGTCGGTGCCGGAGATCATCTCGATCCTGTCGCATTCCATCTCGCTTGAGCCCGGCGATCTGATCATGACCGGCACGCCGGCGGGTGTTGGGCCGATGGTTGAGGGCGATGTCTGTGTCGTCGAGATCGAAGGCCTGGGCAAGATCGAAACGCCCATCGGAAAACGTGAGGCGTAAGACATGCCGTTGAAGTTGCACAACTTCTTCCGCTCCTCCACCTCAACGCGGCTCAGAGCCGCGTTGAACCTCAAGGGGCTGGAGTATGACTATATCGCCTATGTGCTGCGCGATGGGGAAACCCGGACGCCCGAGTATCTGGCGAAGAACCCACAGGGTCTCGTGCCGACGCTTGAGACCGAGGACGGCAGCTTTCTGACGCAATCTCTCGCCATCATGGAATGGCTGGAGGAGACCCACCCGGAACCTGCGCTTTTGCCCGCGGATGCCGAGGGCCGCGCCCGTGTGCGTGCGCTGTCCTATATGATCGCCTGTGAGATCCATCCGCTCAACAACCTGCGCGTTTTGTTCCGCATTCGTGATCAGTTCGGCGCCGACGAAGAGGCCCAGAAAGAGTGGTTCACTCATTGGGTCACGCTTACCTTTGACGCGCTGGAAGCCGAGCTGTCCGCCTCACCGCAGACCGGCACCTATTGCCATGGCGACACACCGACGATGGCCGATTGCTGCCTCTATGCGCAGGTGTGGAACAACAAACGCTTTGGCGTGCCGCTGGAAAACTGGCCGGTGATTTCGCGCATTTATGCCGAACTCGACACGCTGCCCGCCTTCACCAAAGCGGCCCCGCCCAATCAACCCGACGCCGCCTGAGGCGTCGCCCCATACGCACGCGGCCTGACGCGTGACCAACCCCGGAGGAATTTCACGATGCTGACCGAAGATCGCAACCACGACACCATCGAGCATGGTATGCAGCCGGAGGACACGCCGGAACTGCGCGCGCTTTACAAAGGCTTCGAAGAGAACAATCTTTTGCCGCTCTGGACCCAGCTTGGCGACCTGATGCCGATGACGCCCAAGTCCAAGGCCGTGCCGCATGTCTGGCGGTGGGCCGATCTTCTGCCGCTGGCGGAAAAATCCGGCGAGCTGGTTCCAGTGGGCCGGGGCGGCGAACGCCGTGCGATTGGCCTTGCCAATCCGGGGCTCGGTGGCAACGCCTATGTCAGCCCGACCATGTGGGCCGCGATCCAGTATCTCTGCCCGGGCGAAAACGCGCCGGAACACCGCCATTCGCAAAACGCCTTTCGCTTCGTCGTCGAGGGCGAAGGTGTCTGGACCGTGGTCAATGGCGACCCGGTGCGCATGTCGCGGGGCGATTTGCTTTTGACGCCCGGCTGGTGTTTTCACGGTCACCACAATGTCGCGACAGAGCCGATGGCCTGGATCGACGGGCTCGACATTCCGTTCTCGCAACAGATGGACGTTGGCTTTTTTGAATTCGGCTCTGACCGGGTGACAGACAACGCCACCCCCGACTATTCGCAAGGTGAGCGCCTCTGGTGCCATCCGGGCCTGCGGCCTCTGTCGCAGTTGCAAAACACGGTCTCCTCGCCGATTGGCGCCTATCGTTGGGAGTTCACCGACCGGGCGTTGACCGAACAGCTTTTGCTCGAAGACGAAGGCCAGCCCGCCACGGTTGAGCAGGGCCACGCCGCGATCCGCTACGTCAACCCGACCACCGGCGGCGACGTGATGCCGACGATCCGCTGCGAATTCCACCGTTTGCGGGCGGGCACGCAGACGGCGACGCGCAATGAGGTCGGCTCCACCGTCTTCCAGGTTTTTGAGGGCAAGGGCGCCGTCGTGATGAATGGCGTCGAGCATAAGCTGGAAAAAGGCGACATGTTCGTCGTGCCCTCCTGGGTGCCGTGGTCCTTGCAGGCCGAGACGCAGTTCGATCTGTTCCGATTCTCGGATGCGCCGATCATGGAACGCCTTGGCTTCATGCGTCAGATGGTCGAGGGACAGTGATGTCGCTCACCGAGACAGACATCGCCGCCCGCGAAGCGCTAAAGGAACGCTTGGGCAAGGGGGCGCGGTTCGACGCCCCCAATGCGCCCGCAGAGGACTTACTTTTGGCCCGTCGCGGCACCGCCTATTTCGCCCGCAAACTCATGGAATTGTCCGATGAGGACCTCTATGCCCCCTCCGCGATTTCCGGCCTGACCCGCGCGCATATCATTGTGCGCGTCAGCTATGAGGCCCGTTATCAGGCGCTGGCTCTGGAGGCCTTGAACAAGGGTGAGCTCTTGGAATTGCCCGAGGAATTGCCCTCGCTCGATCTTGCCGCCACCCTTCCGGCCCGCGCGCTTCGGCACCTGTTCCGGCATTCCGAAGTGCATCTCAACGTCTGCTGGCGTGATTTGTCCGAGGATCAATGGGATGCGGCGCTCACCTTGGCCGACGGCACTCTGACGACACCCCGCGCCCTGCCTTTGCTGCGCGCCAAAGGCATCTGGCAAGGTGCCCTCGATCTCGGCAATGGTGCGCGCCGCGCGGATGTGCCGACAGCCCTCGCGCTGTGATCACTCGTCGAGCAGATGCTCGTAACGCGCATCCGTCAGGGTCTTCATAAAGGCCACCAAGGCGTCGATTTCGCGATCCTCAAGCGCCGGTCCCGTGGTCAGCTCTTCCATCGAGAGGTTCTCTGCCACCTCCGGCGCACCAAAGCGTTCGCCGGTCTCCGGGTTGATCATCCGCGCCTCGGATTTCGTGTTGTAGGTGTTGTAAAACAACACGACCGTGCGCAGGTCCTGAAACACGCCGTTGTGCATATAGGGCCCGGTGACCGCCACGTTTCGCAGCGTCGGCACCTTGATCTTGCCTTCCAAACCCGCAGCGTCCTCGACCAAGGCGTTCTGTGCCAGCCCCAGATCGGGATGCCCGCGCCCGACGCCGTTCATATCACGCAGCGCGCCGTTCTCCGGCACGCCGATGTTGTGATATTCGTAATTGGTGAAGGTCTCGCCCTCCATCCCCGCACGCGGCTTGAGCTCGTGGCAGAGGTTACAATTGGTGAATTGCTGCGAGAAAAACAGCGTCTCGCCCAGCATCTCCTCCCGCGTCAACTCCGCCTCGCCCCGCAGGTAACGGTCGTATTTGCTGTCAAACGGCGAAAAAAGATCGGTGCCCTCAAAGGCGGCAATCGCCTTGGTCATCGCCGCATAGGCCTCGTCTTGGTCGGCAAAAATCTCGTCTCCGAACAGGTCCTTGAAGGCCACGACATAGGCCGGGTTTTCCTCTAGCCGCACCACCACAGAAGCGGCATTCGGCATGCCCATCTCGATCGGGTTCAAGGGCGGCCCACCAGCTTGATCGGCCAAAGTCGCGGCGCGCCCGTCGTGAAACTGACCGCCCATATAGACGCCCTCGTCGAGCTTTTGGAACATCGGCGCGAAATGCGCGTAGCTTGCAGTCGGCGCATTGCGGTCGCCCAAGGACACACCGTCATCGCCTGGCGAAGCCATACCACGCGGGTCGGCAAAGCCGTAGTCGGGATTGTGACAGGTCGAGCAGGATTGCGTCCGGTTCTGTGACAGGTTTTCGTCGAAAAACAGCGCCTCCCCCAGACCTTCGAGCGTGGCAAGGTCTTCGGCCATCGCCGGAGCGGCCAGCAGAATGCAGAAAAGCGGCAGGGCAAGAGATTTCATCATGGGCTTCCTGAGAGTCATGGCAGTGTCCAAAGCGCGGGGTCTGTCTGGACGGCTTTACCCGAGCTTTTCAATCGGGAATTTGACCGAAGTCAAGCCCCACACCGAAATCGTGATCGTGCGGCCCCGCTCCACTCAGACATTTGACACGGCCTTGACCACTTGACGCTCCAAAATCCATGGCCTAAACACAGGGCTCTACGCAGCGGGCGTTGTGTAGTGGTAAGACCTTAGCCTTCCAAGCTAATGACGCGGGTTCGATTCCCGCCGCCCGCTCCAAACTCCCCCCTCTGAAATCTGTGCCCGTCGGCTTACGCTTTTCTTTGGCACAAATACTCAACAAAAACGGGGCCCCGAAGGACCCCGCTTGAACGTCTTATCCCCTGAGATCACTTCTCAAAGGCGCAGCCCGCCGGGATGCCGAGTTTGGCAAAGACCTTCGCCGCCGGGCACCAGCCGGTGAAGGAGGATTGCAAAAGGTTGGCGCCGATGAACACGGTCAGCCAAACAAAGCCGGGGTGGACGAATTGGGTCAGCGCGACGCTGACCAGAACCATGATGCCGGCAAAACGGAACATAGCGCGGTCGATGGACATAGGAGATTCTCCGTGAATGGATGTCAGATTTGGGACAGACGTAGCAGGCTCTGAAAACAAATTCAATATTATGAATATAACCTACGCGCCGGAGCGCACCCGAAATGTCCCCTGCGCCGTGGCGATCAACTCGCCGGTCTCATCGACAAGCGTACCTTCGGTAAAAAACGTCTTGGTCCCGCCGCCCCTGCGCCGCCCTTCCGCGATCAGCCGCGTGCCTTTCGGGCGCGACAGGTAGTTGACCGTCATCGACAGCGTCAACGTCATGCGCCGGTCCTCCGCCTCGCCGGTATAAGCACCGGAATAGCCCATCGCCGTGTCCAGCATCAGCGCATAAATCCCGCCATGGGGAATGCCCGAGCGGTTCAGGTGATGTGGCGCCACCGTCATCTCAAACCGCGCGACATCCCTGTCCCATCCGGTCATTTCAACACCCAGATGCGCCAGTGCCGCCGACGGCCCTTCGAGCAAAGTTGTCTTCATGCGTCGATCTCCTCGATCAGCTCTGGACCCGTGGCCCGGTTGGAATTCACGGCCTTATCGACTCGGTGAAATGTCAGTGTGTCATCTGCTGCGGGCTGCATCAAACGTGCGGCACCATGCCCCTCCTCGCCCAGCCATTTGCCCCAGTCCCGGGGTTGTAAAATGACCGGGATGCGGTGATGAATTTCGGCCATGCGGCCTGTGGCCTCAGTCGTCACCATGGCGCAGGATGTCAGACGTTCTCCGTTTTCTTCCCAGTCCTGCCAAATGCCCGCAAAGACCATCGGACCCTCGCCCGCAGGCCGGATGTACCACGGCAGCTTCTCGCCGCCTGCGGGCCGAAACCATTCATAAAATCCATCCGCCGGAATGAGACACCGGCGCGTGCGGCAGGCCTCGCGAAAAGCGGGTTTCTCGGCGAGGGTCTCGGCGCGCGCGTTGATCAGAAGCGGCCCGTCGGAAGGCGTTTTATACCAGCGCGGGACAAAGCCCCAGCGCATCGGCACGAGGCGGCGCTGATCTGTCTCGCGATAGATGACATGGATCTGTGTGGTCGGGCAGATGTTGTAATTCGGGATCGGCGGCAGATCATTCGCGGGCGCCGCTTCGAAAAGCTGCGCCATGGCGTCACTGGGCAAGGTCAGGGCAAAACGTCCGCACATGGGCGCATTTTATCGGCTCAGTTGGCGGGGGCCAGAGCGGATCGTGAGCGCGGGGGCAAATATTTCCCCCTCCGTCAGCCGGGAGTTTGAGAGGCCAAGCCTGCATACTCAAGCCACAGACCACCTTTCCTCTCGCACATGTTCATCAAGCATTAAGGTTAATCAGATTAACCTTAACGTGGGGTAAAAAATGCGGGGTAAAAGGTACGGGACAGAAACAGACGTGCTGGTTTCAGAGCGTGTCAGGCACTGAGCTCCCCCTCACCGATGCGCCTTGCGCGCGAGATCAATCTTGGCGTCCATCATCGACATCTCTTTCATGATCTCGGTGCGCCGCGTCCGGTCCCCGGTCTCGCGCAGCTCTTCACGCAGCTTCTCAAGCTCTCGCGACAGGGTCACGAACTCCGGCACACCGCCGTTTTCCTTGATCACCCGATTGAGCAACGCGTTCTCCGGGTCGTCCTCCTCAGGCAAAGGCTTGCCCGCCCCCGGCAGGTTGTCGAAAGCGCCGTCGCGCTCGGCCTCGGCAATTTTCTGGTTGATCAGATCGAGAAGCGGATGATCCATCTACGCCCCCTTCGCCGCTTTGAACCGCGCGAGACTGTCCTCGGACCAGACCTCTTTCGGCTTGTAGAAGCCTTCAAACACCTGCGCGCCTTCGGGCAACAGGACCCAGGGCAGTTTCGTGGAGGTGAAGATATGCACATCCGGCACGATCTCGGCGCGTTCCTCAAACGTGCCGCAACGCACAAAGGCAAAGGCTTCTCCTGAGCCCGCGTAATGCGACCAGAGCGCGACCTTGCAGGACGGACAGCGTGCGATGGTCTGGCCATGGCCCGAATTCGACGGCGTCATCACCATGTCCGGCGCGCCCTTTGTCACGTTGATTTCAGAGGTTTCGACATAGGCATTGAGCGCAAAAGCCGACCCGGTCTCTCGCTGACACCATGTGCAATGACAGCAATGCACGATCATTGGCGAGGCCGTGACCTCGAACTCCACCTCACCACATGTGCAACGCCCGTGCATGATCACACCTCCCATAGAAAAGCCCCCGCATGATCGCGAGGGCTTCTCAATTTGTCCAGATCGAACCGCTTACTTACCCATCGCGGTTCCGCGATTTACTTCACAGTGATGCGGCCGTCCGTATAAGGCTCGTAAGGCGCGTTTTCGATCATGTACTCGGCCAGAACATCGGCCAGATCGGGACCGAAATCGTAGGCGTTTTCGGCGCTCAGGAACATTTTGTAGCCGTCCCCGCCATTGCGCACGTAGTTGTTCGACACGACGCCATACATCTTGTCCATCTCGATCGGCGCACCGCCAACCATCACGTCGGAGATGCGCGCGCCCTCTTCGGCCGCCGGGTCGACGGTGAAAGACATGCCGGCCACCTGCGGGAAACGTCCCCCGCCGTCGGCCATTTGGGACACGCCGTTCTCAAGCGCTTCGACCATGGTCGCGCCGGAGACATGGAAGGTCGACAGCGTGTTCTGGAACGGCAGCACGGTCAGCACATCGCCCATGGTCACCTGACCGCCCGGGATGGAGGCGCGCACGCCACCGCCGTTTTGAATGGCGATCTCAATGCCCTGATCTTTGACGCGGTCCAGCATGGCGTCGGCCACGAGGGTGCCCATCGGGCATTCGACCGAACGACAGGTCTCGCGCGAGCCGTCGATATCAGCAGAGGCTTCGGCCACGACCTTAGCTTTCAGTTCCTCGATCGGACCCGCCAGCTCGGTCACGCGGGCCTTGATCTCTTCGTCTTCGGCCACGGAGGCATCCAAAAGGATCGTGTCGCCGGTCGCAGCGGTCACATTGCCCTCATCGTCGAAGGTCAACACAAGGTGGCCAACATATTTCGAATAGGCATAGGCCTGCACCACCGGCACATCACCGACCATGGTCGGATAGGTGTAAGGCGCTTCCTCCGTGTTGGAGAAGAGCGTGTGGGAGTGACCGCCCACGACGGCATCGAGGCCGGAGACGCCTTCGGCAATCGCGAGGTCTTTCTTCGCGCCGACGTGGTTGAGGGCGATGATCTTGGTCACGCCTTCGTCGGTCAGCGTGTCGACATCATGTTGCAGGTTTTCGATCTCGTCGGAGAAGATCACCGCATTGGAGGGGCTTGAGGTTTCCGGCGTATCGACCGCGAGCGCAGAGACGATACCGATTTTTTCGCCGCCAACTTCGAGCACGACATGATCGTTCAACTTGCCAGCGAGGATGTTGGATTGCGACACGTCGATGTTACCGGAGACGACAGGGAAATCCACGCCGTCCAGAAGCTTCAGAAGACCTTCGTCGCCGTCGTCGAACTCGTGGTTGCCCACGGCCATGGCGTCAAAGCCGATCTTGTTCATGAACTCGATCTCAGCGTCGCCCTTGTAGGTCGTGTACATCAAAGAGCCCTGATACTGATCGCCCGCGTCCAGCACGATGACGTTTTCACCGTCAAGCTCGCTGCGCAGCTGGTTGATCATCGTCGCCACACGAGCCACACCGCCAAAGCACTCACCGGCGTCATTGTCCTCGGCCGAGCAGGTGTTGTCGTATTTCGTGATCGGCTCGAGGCGGCTGTGCAAGTCATTGATATGAATAACATGCAAAGTGTATTCGGCATGCGCTGCGCCAGCCATAAGAGCCGTGACAGCGGTGGTGGTGAGAACTTTTTTGAGCATATCTTGCCCCCTGTTAAACTAGATGACCCTGAGCCTGACCAAAGTTTATCAAAGAGTCAAAGCCCTGATCGGGAATTTGGGTACATTCGCAACGTAACAGGGGTGTAACGCCGCAATGACAGGCAGATCATCCTTTTACGAATCCCCGTCTTTCAGCAAGCCCCCCAGCACCTCATGCGCCAATCGTTCCGGATCTGTCTCGAGCCGTCCGGTCAAAAGCCGCATCCAGGCCGTCGCCATAATCGTCTCGGCCAGGGCCTCTGCCGTCACACCGGGTTTCACCTCGCCGCGCGCGATCGCGATGTCGACCACGGCGCTCAACGCCTCCAGCCGCTCAAGGCGATAGTGCTCCAGCGCCTCGGCGACATCGGCGTTCCCTTGCGCCTCTGCAATGATCAGCGCGAAGGTCTGGCCTTTCGGGGTCTGCCAATGGGCAAACACGAAACGAAAAAATGCGGTGATCGACGCGATCAATGTGCCTTTGTCCTCATGGAGATGCGTGCCCTTGGCGCGCTCATAGACCGCCACCAACAAAGCGCCGCGCGACGGCCACCATTTATAGAGCGTGGCCTTGCCGGCACGGGCGCGTTTGGCCACCGCCTCCATGGTCAGCCCTTTCACGCCCTTCTCGACCAAAAGCGCCTCGGCCGCGTCCAGAATCGCCTGCTCCGTCGCCGGATTTCGCCGCGCCCCGATGGAGCGCCTTTGCGTGCTCGGCTCTTTTGACTCTCCGCCCTTCACCTCCGCAGAGGGGGCTGTGCGATCGGACACAGGGTTTGTCACAGGCTAATCCTTTACATATCGGAACGCTTCGTTCATATAAGGCAAACGAAACGCACCGTTCCCTTTGGAGCTATCACATGTCTGCATCCTCCTCCACCCCGTCCAGCACGCAACCCAGAAAACCCAACCGCCTTCGCTTCAGTTTCTTTGTTTTTCTAGGTGTTTACCCTCTCGTCACGGCCCTGATCTACGCTCTCGCCCCCTTCACGACCGAGTGGCACATCTGGCAACGCAACCTCGTCATGGTGCCCATGATCGTCGGCTCCATGGTCTTCGTCATCATTCCGTCAATCCACAGACACTGCCACCGCTGGCTCTGAGCGCGCGGCATTTTCCCCCAGGTGTGAAAGTGTCATTGACCACGCGGCCCGGCGCTGGCATCTGGAAGCCATGCTGATTTACAAAATCTTCCGCGCCCCCGAATGGGCGGCCATGCAAACCGCCGGCGAGACCCTCGGCGCCCCCGTGGATCTCGCCGACGGCTATGTCCATTTCTCCACCAAAGACCAACTCGCCGAGACCGCCGCGAAATGGTTCGCTGGTGAAGAGAACCTGCATCTTCTCGCGCTCGAGAGCGACGCGCTTGCGCCCCATCTCAAATGGGAACCCTCGCGTGGCGGCGCGCTTTTCCCGCATCTCTACCGCGCCTTGACCATGGAGGACATCCTCTGGGTCAAACCCCTGCCGCTTGGCCCCGAGGGCCATATCTTCCCCGATCTGTCCTGAGCCCCTAGGAGCCGCAAATGTCTATTTTCGAACAATTCGGCATGATGGTCCTGCGCAGCTTTGACCCGGAAAAATCGCACACATTGTCGCTCTCTGCGCTGCGCGCGGGGCTTGCCCCCCTGCCCGGCCCTGTGACAACGCCCCGGCTCAAGACCACCTTCGCCGGGATCGAAATGCCCAACCCCGTCGGCCTCGCCGCAGGCTTCGACAAAAACGCCGAAGCTATCACGCAACTGTCACGCGCGGGCTTCGGCTTTATCGAACTGGGGGCCGCAACGCCGCGTCCGCAGCCCGGCAACCCAAAGCCGCGCCTGTTTCGCCTGACCGAAGATCACGCAGTGATCAATCGTTTCGGTTTCAACAATGATGGCATGGAAGAGATCGCCAACCGCCTCGCGCGCAGCCGTCATGCCTCTCAAGGCATCGACATTCCCGTCGGCCTCAACCTCGGCGCCAACAAGGATAGCGAAGACCGCGCGGCGGATTTTGCCAAGGTGCTGGCCCATTGCGGCAATTTTATCGACTTCGCGACGGTCAATGTGTCGAGCCCCAACACCGAGAAACTGCGCGACCTGCAAGGCGCCGAAGCGCTCGAAGCGCTCTTGGCCGGCGTCCTCGACGCCCGCAAGGGCCTGAAACGCGCGGTGCCGGTTCTGTTGAAAATCGCCCCCGATCTCGACCTCACCGAACTTCAGGAAATCGCCGAAGTGGCCCGCAAATCCGGCATCGACGGCGTCATCGCCACCAACACCACGCTGTCGCGTGAAGGTTTGAAATCTGCACATAAAGGCGAGGCGGGCGGGCTTTCCGGGCGTCCATTGTTCGAAAAGTCCACGCGCGTGCTCGCAACGCTCTCGCGCGAATTGGGCGACGACGTACCGCTGATCGGTGTCGGCGGCATCTCTTCGGCGCTCGATGCCTACGCGAAAATCCGCGCGGGCGCCTCTCTCGTTCAGCTTTATTCCGCCATGGTCTACCAAGGTCTCTCGCTCGCCCCCCGCATCGCGCGCGGCTTGGACGACCTGCTCGCCAAAGACGGCTTCGACCACGTCTCAGAGGCGGTCGGGACTGGACGCGGCGACTGGCTCTAAGCCGCCGTTTCCTTTGCTGTCAAAATACTCAAATCAGGCCTCAGCACTCCGCTCCAGCCCCGGATATTTCGCAAATAGCGTCGCGCCACGGGCGATGTAGCTGATCATCAGCGCGGCCCAAAGCCCGTGGTTGCCCCAAAGCGGGATCAGCACCGCGACGGCGACAAGATAGACCAAAAGCGACAGCACCATCATGTTGCGCATGTCGCGGGTGCGCGTCGCTCCGATGAAAATCCCGTCAAGCATCCAGGCCGCAAGCCCCAACAAGGGCCCGGCCACCATCCACGGCAGATAGGTACGCGCCTCCGCACGCACATCCGGCGCGGTGGTCATGACGTCGATGATCGCCCCCCCGAAGACTGCAAATCCCAGCGCCAGCAGAGCCGAGACGACCAGCCCCCAAAAGGACGCCAAAACCGCACCGCGCCGCAGCGCCATGCGCGACCGCGCGCCCAAGGCATTGCCGACGATGGCCTCGGCGGCAAAGGCAAAACCGTCGAGCGCATAGGCGGTGATTTCGATGAACTGCATCAAGATCTGGTTCGAGGCCAGCGTCAGATCGCCAAACCCCGCGCCGAAAAACGTAAAGCTGACCATGATGCCCAAAAGCAAAACGGAGCGGATCAGAATATCCGTATTGACCCGCAGCATATGCATGAGCCGCGCCCCATCGAAGACCTGCGCCCAATCGCGCCAGAGCGTGGTTTTAAAGGCATCGCGACAGAGCCAGAGGCCAAAACCCGCGCCGGAAACCTCGGCCAGAACCGTCGCGATTGCCACGCCTTCGACGCCCCAGCCCAGCCCCAGAACGAACCAGAGATCGAGCCCGATGTTGAGACCATTCATCCAGAGTTGCAGCAGAAGCACCCCGGTCGTGCGCTCTTGTGCTATAAGCCAGCCGGTGAGGCCAAAAACCGCGATATTGAACGGTGCGGACCAGATGCGGATGCCGATGTAACTGCGCGCAAGGCTTTCGACCTCGGCTGAGGCTGGCGCCGCCTGAAACGCCGCCCAGAGGAGCGGCGCTTGAAAGAGGATCAAGAGCCCGCCACCGATGACGCCGATCATCAGCGCGCGGGTCAAAAGCGCGGCCACCTCGCCCATGTCGCCTGCGCCCCGCGCCTGGCTGACCAGGCCGGTCGTGCCCATGCGCAGAAAGCCGAAAACCCAGTAGAGCGACGCCAGAATGATCGCCCCGAGCCCCACGGCCCCGATGGGCGCGGCCTCCCCCATTTGCCCCACAACGCCGGTATCGACTGCGCCCAGAATGGGCACGGTGGCGTTGGACAAGACGATTGGCAGCGCGATTTTCAGGACCCGCCGATGGGTCAAGGGAAGCGCTTCAGTCATTGGAAGGGCGATTGTCCGGCATCAGGAAATGCCCCGTCGCATGCACGGTCGGACGCGCGCGATTGTCTTGCCAGGCCTCAACCTGCACCGAAGCATAGCGACGCCCGGCGCGGGTGATCTCGGCGCGGGCATAGGCATCGCGCGGCAGGCCGGAGCGCAGGTAATCGACGGTCAGATCAATGGTTTTCGGAAACTTCGGAAGGACATCCACGGTCTCGCCTGCTTCGATCTTGGGCCAGACCATGGACCAGCTCAGCGTGATCAGAGCAGTGACTTCAAGAAAGGCCGCCAAAGCCCCACCATGAAGCGCGGGCAGCGCCGTGTTGCCGATCAGATCGGGACGATAGGGCATCACAGCGGTCAGCTCATCACCGCGGCGTTCGAATTCGAAGCCCATGAAAGAGATATAGGGCACGCGCGCCACCAGGGCAGAAAGCGCGGCATCGCGACGTTCTTTAACGACCTGAATCGGTTCGGGCTTTGTGCGGCTCATGATTTGCCCCTTTCCACGGCAAAGGCGCCTGTGGCGGCGGCGACCGGCACGTCGGAGGCGCCATCTGTGGCGGACACCCGCACGAATCCCACGGCACGCGTCATGTGATAACAAATCGCATGGGCGGTGATCGTCGCGCCGGGTTTGGCCGCGCGCATATAATCGATTCTGAGATCGAGCGTGGCGGTCGCGGGGCCGGCTTTTGGATGGCTCATCACCGCCGCCCCCGCGCAGGTGTCCATCAAGGCCGAAACGGCGCCGCCATGAATCACACCGCTTTCCGGGTCCCCGACCAGTTTTTCCGAATAGGGCATGTAAATCTCAGCCTCGCCCTCACCGATGGTCGTCAGAACCATGCCGAGCGCGTCGCAATGCGGCAGGCCCGCGATGAATTGACGGGCGATTTCGGTACGGTCGGCGGACATGATCTTCTTCTATATGAGTGCGTTTTCGGTGCGATCATAATGTGAGCTACAGCTCAGGCTGCAAGGAGAAAATCACGAGAGACGCCGATCTGCACGCCAAGCTGACGCAACGAAATCATCGCGCGCAACACGGCTTGATCCGCCCCCGTGCGGGTGGCTATGGTCGCGCATGACGGCGAAATTGAGTTGCGAAACTGAACCCATCAGTTTAGATGCGACGTGAGGAGAGAGAAGCCATGTCCGATCAACGTCTCACGTTCAAAGAGATGTGCGCCGAGTTCGATGTGACCCCGCGTACCCTGCGCTATTACGAATATATCGAGTTGTTGGCCCCCGAAAAGGAGGGCCGGTCGCGGTTCTATACGCCGCGTGAAGTGGCGCGGATGAAGCTCATTTTGCGGGGGCGCAAATACGGGTTCTCGCTGGAAGAAATCCGCCAATGGCTTTTGATCTACGAAGAAAAGGGCACGGCCGCGCAGGCGCAGGCTTTCCTTGAGTTGGCCGATCGTCAGCTGGGGGCGCTTGAAGAGCAGAAACGCGAATTGGATCAGGCGCTGGCCGAGCTCAAGGAGCTGCGCGAAGAGACGGCGAAAAGCGTTTCGGGCTAAAATTTCGAACAAGACGCGCCGTCGCGACGTCACGTTCACCGCTCAAATGACACTGGAGCGCGCCCTCAGCCCATCCAGAAGCTCGTCCAGCTTGGGGGCGTCCGCATTTAAACTTAGCCGCAAACCCAAAGCGCTTTTATAACCTAATACACTGAAAAAACAATCATTTTTACACATCAAAACCAAACCGTTTGCATTGATCGTCGCGACAGAATATTTTGGTAGAGTTCAACAGTCCTCCGATCCAAATGGCGCTCCCAAAGTGACGTCACGTTTCGATTAAAGAGGTCTCTGTGATAAGATTAGAGTGAGGTGAAGGCGAAAGCTTCGAGCCTCATAACAGGTTGCCACTTCCGACGGGACAGTCCTTTAGGAACAGCCACCCAAGTGACGAGACCGGAGCACGCCGACGTGACGAATGAGGTTATGACGATCCGTGAAATGTGTGATGCGTTCGACGTGACGCCCCGCACATTGCGCTTTTACGAAGCCAAGGAGCTATTGTTTCCGATCCGCGAGGGTCAGAAGCGGCTCTTTACCAAACGGGACCGGGCGCGCTTGACGCTGATCCTGCGCGGCAAGAAATTTGGCTTTGCCCTTGAAGAGATCCGGCAGCTGCTCGATCTCTACAAGGAGGAAGATCACGGTGAAAAGCAATTGCGTGAGACCCTTGCGGCCTATCACGTGAAGCGCGCGGAAATGGAGGCGCAAAAACAGGCGCTGATCGCGGTCATGACCGATCTGGAGGATGAAATCGCATTTGTCGAAGGGCAAATCGAAGGATTGAAACGCGAGGGGTGACAGATGTCTCCCCCGCGCTGTGCAAAGGGAGACACGCCATGCCGAGCTACACGGCTCCGATTAAAGACATTCAATATGTTCTGCACGATGTGCTGAACATTTCCGGCTCCGACATTCCGGGCTACGCGGACCTTGAACCCGAGTTCACCGAAGCCATTTTCGACGCCGCGGGCCAACTGGCCTCCGAGGTGATCGCGCCTTTGAATGTGGTAGGCGACAAGGAAGGCTGTAAGCTGGAGAACGGCCTTATCACCACGCCGTCCGGCTTTAAAGAAGCTTTCGAGCAGGTGAAAGAGGGCGGCTGGCCCGGTCTCGACATGCCGGAGGAATTCGGTGGCCAGGGCATGCCCTATGTGATCAACACGGCCGTTGCCGAGATGTTTTCCGGCGCGAACCAGGCCTTTACCATGTATCAGGGCCTGACCCACGGTGCGGCATCGGCGATCCTCGTCCATGGCACGGATCAACAAAAGGCCACCTACCTGCCGAAAATGACGTCCTGCGACTGGACCGGGACGATGAACCTGACGGAACCGCATTGCGGCACCGATCTGGGCCTCATGCGCACCAAGGCCGAGCCGCAAGCGGACGGCTCTTACAAGATTTCCGGCCAGAAGATTTTCATCTCGGCGGGCGATCACGACATGTCCGAAAACGTCATTCACCTCGTGCTGGCGAAAATCGTCGGCGGGCCTGAGGGGATCAAAGGGGTGTCGCTCTTCATCGTGCCGAAATTCATCGTCGATGAAAACGGCAACCCGGGCGCGCGCAACGGCGTGTCGGTTGGGTCCATCGAAGAGAAAATGGGTATCCACGGCAACTCGACCTGTGTGATGAACTACGACGAGGCGACCGGCTATCTCTTGGGCACGGAGCACAAGGGCATGCGCGCCATGTTCACCATGATGAACGAAGCCCGTCTGGGCGTCGGCATGCAGGGCTTGGCTCAGGCCGAAGCCGCCTATCAGAACGCGGTGATCTACGCCAAGGACCGGCTGCAAGGCCGTGCCGTGACGGGCGTCGAAAACCCGGACGGCCCCGCCGATCCGCTGATTGTCCACCCGGATATTCGCCGCAACCTGATGGATCAAAAGAGCTTTATCGAGGGCGCGCGGACCTTCATGCTTTGGGGCGCGCAGCTCATCGACCAGGCGCACCGCTCCGAGGACAAGGACGCCGATGGCCTCATTTCTCTGATGACCCCGGTGCTCAAGGGCTTCCTGACCGATAAAGGCTATGAGGCGACCGTCAATGCGCAGCAGGTCTACGGCGGCCACGGCTATATCGAAGAATGGGGCATGTCCCAATTCACCCGCGACGCGCGGATCGCCATGATCTACGAAGGCGCCAACGGCGTTCAGGCGCTTGACCTCGTGGGCCGCAAACTGGCGACCGATGGCGGCAAGCACGTCATGGCCTTCTTCGAGATGGTGAAGAGTTTCTGCAAAGAGAACGGCGAAGGCGATATGGCCGAATTCGTCGATCCGCTGAAAGCCGCTTCGAAAGACCTTCAGGGCGCGGGCATGTTCTTCATGCAGAACGGCATGAAAAACCCGAACGCGGCGCTGTCTGGCTCTTATGACTTCATGCACCTCTTCGGCTACGTCTGCCTCGGTCTGATGTGGGCGCGGATGGCGAAAGTCTCACTGGCGGCTCTGGAAAACGGCACGGGTGACGCGGAGTTCCACCAGAACAAACTCACCACCGCGCGCTATTACATGGCCCGCCAACTGCCGATGACCGGCACGCTTTTGAAACGCATCGAATCCGGTGCCGATCCGGTGATGACTCTGCCTGCCGAGGCGTTCTAAACTGCGCCCAACCCGAAACATGAGGCCCCTGCCCCGGCGGGGGCCTTTTCTTTTGCAGCGCCACGAAATGGCGAAATGACGGAGCGTAACCATGCCGAAGCGATTCAGAATGACGCGGCGTTTTCCTGTTTCCATGACCGAAGACGGGTATCGTCGTCTCAGACAGTTCGCGAGGGAGGCGGGCTTGGACGAGGGAGAGGCGCTGTCTTTCCTGTTCGAGAATTTCACCTCCGTCACGGATGAGGAAAAACTGACGCACCGCTTGCGTCTGTTCAATTCGGATTTGGAGACGAGAAAGAGATGAGTTTTGTGGCGCATCATAATCAACCGGCCCGCGTGTGGCCGATGATGTGCCCTAAGACTCGTCATGATGAGTATTTCTGCCAAGAAAAAGCCGAAAATGCGCGCGAAAGCCGATCGACCGCAGGCCTGCGCCCCGCCTTGAGGCCTTCGCGCGACTTTTCCTTGGACGGTCATCGGCTCTCCAGCCTGTTCCGCAGCTCCGAACATGATCCGTTAAGGTTAATTTTGGGTAAGAGACCTGACTTTTTCTTGGCGAAAATACTCAAAACCGAGGCCGGTCGCGCTAACTATGTCTCAAGAGGAGACGCCCGATGACCATTCAGCTCTATTGTTTCGGCGAAAGCGGCCATTCCTACAAGGTGGCGCTTGGATTGACCCTCGCGGGCCTCGACTGGACCCCGGTCTATGTCGATTTCTTTCACGGAGAGGCCCGATCCGAGACCTTCCGTGCGCTCAATCCGATGGGCGAATGTCCGGTCTATGTGGACGGCGATCTGGTGCTGACACAATCCGGTGTGATCCTCGATCATATCGCCAAACAAACCGGCAAGTTCGAGGGCCAAAGCGAAGCTGAGAGGCGCGAGGTGTTGCGCTGGGTTCTCTGGGACAATCACAAGATGTCCTCGCAGGCTGGCACGGCGCGCTTTCTGATGAATTTCCTGCCCGAGGACAAACGCCCCGCCGAGGTGATCGCCTTTCTACAGGGCCGCCTCAAAGCCGCCTTCACGGTTCTGAACAACGCGCTTGCAGATCGGACCTGGCTGGCCGGAACGGACGAGATCAGCGCCGCCGATCTGTCCTGTTGTTCCTATCTCTTTTACCCGGAGCCTTTCGGATTTGACCGCGCCGATTGGCCCCATATCGACGCCTGGCTGGACCGCATCAGCGCCCTGCCCGGCTGGAAACACCCATACGACATGATGCCCGGAAATCCGACAGACCGGGCGTGAAAACCAAGCCTGAAACCGGGCCTGAAACGCCACTGCCAAGACTTTGGAGGAGACTATGACCGAAGCCTATATTTACGACGCCCTGCGCAGCCCGCGCGGCAAGGGGCGCAAGGACGGGAGCCTACACGAGGTGACCTCGGCCGCGCTCTCCGCGCAGATGCTGAACGCCGTCAAAGACCGCAACGGACTTGAGGGCCATGCTGTCGAGGACGTGATCTGGGGCAATGTGACCCAGGTCGGCGAACAGGGCGGCTGCCTTGCGCGCACGGCCGTTTTGGCCTCCGATCTCGATCAATCCATCCCCGGCCTCGCGATCAACCGCTTCTGCGCCTCGGGCATGGAAGCCGTGAACCTCGCCGCCAACCAAGTCAAAGGCGGGGCTGGCATGGCCTATATCGCCGGCGGCGTCGAGATGATGGGCCGGGTCGCCATGGGCTCCGACGGGGCGGCGATTGCGGTCGACCCCCACATTGCGATGAAAACCTATTTCGTGCCGCAGGGCATCTCGGCGGACATCATCGCCACGGAATACGGGTTCACCCGTGAGGAAGCCGATGCTCTGGCCGTCGAGTCGCAAAACCGCGCCGAAGCTGCGTGGAAGGACAACCGCTTTGCGAAATCCATCGTGCCGGTGAAGGACATGAACGGGCTGACCATTCTCGACCATGACGAATATATGCGTCCGGGCACCTCGGTCGAAGCTTTGGGTGCGCTCAAGGCCTCATTCAAGGAGATGGGCGAAGTCATGCCGGGCTTCGACAAGATCGCACTGATGAAATATCCGCATCTTGAGAAGATCAACCACATCCACCATGCGGGCAACTCGTCGGGCATCGTCGATGGCTCCGCCGCCGTGTTGATCGGCAACAAGGAATTCGGCGAGAAATACGGCCTCAAACCGCGCGCGCGCATCCGGGCGACCGCCAAGATCGGCACCGACCCGACCATCATGCTCACCGGGCCGGTGCCCGTGACCGAGAAAATCCTGCGCGACAGCGGCATGTCGATTTCGGACATCGACCTGTTCGAAGTCAACGAGGCCTTCGCCTCCGTCGTCATGCGCTTCATGCAGGCCTTTGATGTTGATTCATCGAAAGTGAACGTCAATGGTGGTTCCATCGCGATGGGCCACCCTCTTGGCGCAACCGGGGCGATCATCATCGGCACGCTTCTGGACGAGTTGGAGCGCACCGGCAAAGGCACAGGTCTCGCCACGCTTTGTATCGCATCCGGCATGGGAGCGGCGACGATCATCGAAAGGATCTGAATGTGAACGCGGCAGAGTTTCGCGAGTTTCTGGACGATATTGCCACCTGTTTCATCGCAGGGGACTTCACGCTCTGGGCCTCGCGCATCCTTCTGCCCTTTTCCATGGTGACACAACAAGGCCCCGTTTTCATGACAACCCTCGAAGAGCTCCGCGAGAATTTCGATCTCTACCTTCAGGCCTGCACGGTCATGAGGCTCGACGATATTTTTCGCCGCCCGATCTCTTTGGAGGATTGTCGCGACGGGACCTTCATCGGAACCTATGAGACTGAACTGCTGAGCCACGGACAACGCGCGACGGAGCCCTACACCTCCTCCGCGCTGATCCACGCCACAGACGGGGGCTATAAAATGTCCTCGATCATGAATGCGCGCGGGCATCATTCCTGGACCGGCACCAGCCCTGCGAGAGAGGGAAAACAATGACTGATTTTCATTACGACGTAGACAGCGACGGCGTGGCCGTCATCACCTGGGACATCCCGAACAAGAGCATGAACGTGCTCTCGATGGAGGGGATTACCGAACTGGACGCCTGTATCGACAGGGCGTTGGGCGACGAGGCCGTCAAAGGCATCGTGATCACCTCGGGCAAGGACAGCTTTGCCGGCGGCATGGATTTGAACATCATCGCCAAGATGAAGGACGCGGCGGGAGATGACCCGGCCAAGGGGCTTTTCGACGGGCTGATGAACATGCACGCGATCCTGCGCAAGCTGGAACGCGCAGGCATGGACCCGAAGACCAACAAGGGCGGCAAACCCGTCGCGGCGGCCCTTCCGGGCACGGCGCTTGGCATCGGCCTCGAACTGCCTTTGTCCTGTCACCGCATTTTTGCCGCCGACAATCCGAAGGCCAAGATCGGCCTGCCGGAGATCAAGGTCGGCATTTTCCCCGGCATGGGCGGCACCACGCGCGTCTCGCGCATGGTTGGCGCGATGGCAGCGGCGCCGATCCTGCTTGAGGGCAAGATGTTGGACCCGAAAAAAGCCAAGGGCGCGGGGATCATTCAAGAGGTGGTAGAGCCCGGCGAACTTTTGGCGAAGGCCAAAGAGTGGGTTTTGGGCGCGAAAGATGCCGACATCGTGAAACCCTGGGACGTGAAGGGCTGGAAAATGCCCGGCGGCGCGCCCTACCACCCGGCAGGTTTCATGACCTTCGTCGGCGCCTCCGCCATGGTCAACGGCAACACCCAGGGCGTCTATCCGGCGGCGAAGGCCCTTCTGTCCGCGGTCTACGAAGGCGCGATGGTGCCCTTCGACACCGCGCTCAAGATCGAAGCGCGTTGGTTCACCCATGTGCTGATGAACCCGTCGTCGTCGTCGATGATCCGGTCGCTGTTCATCAACAAGGAAGCCTTGGAAAAAGGCGCGAACCGTCCCGAGGTCGCGGACCAGACCGTCAAAAAAGTCGGCGTCTTGGGCGCGGGCATGATGGGCGCGGGCATTGCCTATGTCTCGGCCAATGCGGGCATCGAGGTCGTGCTGATCGACCAGAAACAAGAGGCGGCGGACAAGGGCAAAGCTTACTCCGAAACCATCCTCGACAAGGGGATCAGCCGCAAAAAGGTGACGCCGGAGAAGAAAGACCAGGTCCTGAGCCGTATCACCGCGACCACCGATCTGGACGCTCTCAAGGGCTGTGACCTGATCGTCGAAGCCGTGTTCGAAGACATCGGTGTCAAGGCGGAGATGACCAAGAAGGTCGAGGCCATCGTGGGCCCGGACTGCATCTTTGCCTCGAACACTTCGACGCTCCCGATCACCGAACTGGCCAAAGCCTCCGCTCGCCCAGAGCAGTTCATCGGCATTCACTTCTTTAGCCCCGTGGACAAGATGCTCCTCGTGGAGATCATCAAGGGCAAAGAGACCGGCGACGTGGCCGTGGCGAAAGCGCTCGATTACGTGCGCCAGATCCGCAAGACGCCGATCGTGGTCAACGATGCGCGCTTCTTCTACGCCAACCGCTGCATCATTCCCTACATCAACGAGGGTGTGCGCATGGCGGCCGAGGGCGTGGACCTGCCGCTCATTGAGAATGCCGCGAAACTTCTGGGCTTCCCGCTCGGGCCGCTTCAGCTTATCGACGAGACCTCGATTGATCTCGGCGTGAAGATCGCCAAGGCCACCAAAGCCGCCATGGGCGACGCTTACCCGGACGAGGCCGTGGATGAGGTGGTGTTCTGGATGTTCGATCAAGGGCGTCTCGGTAAAAAATCCAACGCGGGCTTCTATGACTATGACGAGAAAGGCAAACGCGGCTACCTCTGGGAAGGCTTCAACGAAGAGTTCCCGGTGGCCGACGCCCAGCCCGATCTGGATGAAGTCCAGCACCGTCTGATGATGGCGCAGGTGCTCGAAGCCGTCCGCGCACTCGAAGAGGGCGTGTTGGAAGACATCCGCGAGGGCGACGTGGGCGCAATCCTCGGCTGGGGCTTTGCACCTTGGTCTGGTGGTCCGTTCTCCTGGCTCGACATCATCGGGGCCGCGAAAGCCGTCGAGATTTGCGACAATCTCACCGCCACCCATGGGCCGCGCTTCGAGACGCCGAAGCTCCTGCGCGAGATGGCGGCCTCTGGCGAGACCTTCTATGGCCGCTTCGGGACGGGCGTGGACAGCCAAGCCGCCTAAGCGCGCCTCACATGACCGTCAGCCCTTCCCACTTCGGGGAGGGCTTTTTTATGCGTCATCCTTGGCCAATTCGGCAAACATCTCGCGGCCTTGGATTTGTGGCGCCATGGTGCACCAGCGGTCTTCGACCTGTACCCAATGGGCGTCGTTTTCCGTGGCATGGACGATGATCCGCCCCGGCTCCGAGGTGACCGGCGCGACGATGAGATTGAGGAAAAGCGCGAGCGCTTCGGCGGAAATACACATGGATCGGGCTCCGTAGTTGTGTGTCCCCTCGCGCCCTGATGAGCCCTCCCACACGAGGCGTGTACCCTCAGCTTAGCTGCCCGTTTGGCTGAAAGGGGCCCTAAAATGCTGCGCTGCGGCATGCATGCGGCGCACTGATACCTTCTTAGGCAATTTCGTCCATGAACGCCCAATAAACAGCCCTGAAACCCGAAAAGGCCCGCGCAATTGCGCAGGCCCCCTCCCGGCCTCATCCCGAAGCCCTTATCCCTAAAAATCGTCTCAGGACGCGTAATGCCGCGCCTCGCGCCCTCTCTGGCGGCGCTCCTCCTGCATCCAGACATCGTCCTGCGCATCCTCGTCGATCAGCGCATCCACGAACATCCGCGCCTGGGTCAGCGACAAGACCTCGTAACCCGGCACATAACTGTCCTCCATCAGCCCGGCGATGGTCACGGCCTCCTCTGCGGGACAGTGAAACAGCGCACCGATATTGCCGAACACCACTTGTTCGGTGTCGAAATGCAGGATCACGACCTCGATGGGCTTGCGCACATGCTCACGCTCGATGCCCTTGTAGCCCTCCAAAGCGAGAGCCGGCATCAAGGTGAAAGGATCGCCAAACATCGCCTCGCCCGCATCGCTTTCCACCATCACCGGCTGTTCCGGCAAAAGCGTCATCGCGGACCGATTGCCCAAGGCGCCCGCTGGCACATGAAGCGGCCAGAGAGACGCGGGCGTCATGCCCTGATCCGTGTAGGTCCAGCGCTTCGTGATCCGCCGCACAGGCTGCATCCCCTCATCAAAGGTCAGCACTTTATCGCCCTCTTGCAGAGCCGCCACATCGCGCCAGCCGATGCTGGTCGCCACCTGCATCCCGGCAATGAGACCCGAGGTCAGCCCCACGTGCCCGCCATGACACATCCCATCCCAAACGCCGGAGCGCCCGCCCGCATCATAAACCGGGTCTTTGCGCAACATCTGACCAAGCTTCATCATCATCTCATCCCTATGAGGCTTTTCGGGTGGCAGCCCTAGCTCTGCGATCTGTGAGATTATGAAAAGGTGGCCGGTGGGGTCACAGTTCGACGCGAATGGGACGCAAATGGGGCATAATCCCGACACGGGCGCAAATGACGGGGATTTCATTCAATTGTTTTCGAATTTGGTAACAGTCCGTTAAGAAAATTCGGAGTTCACTCAGGTTTAACCAATATTTCTTGGGGTTAGCGCCCCACTCCAAAAGAAGTTTCTTGCCGGATGTCCCCACGATTCGACGCCCGATCAACGCTCACCACCGCGAAACGCCCGCAAAGACTCCCCCAACCCGCCGCAATTCAGCCTCAGTCTCGACGCCCGCTCAATCAAAACGATAGCCAAATCGGGCAATGTCTTCCGCCGCGATCCGGGCCACCAACTCCGCATCGGCCTCAGAATAATAGGTCCGAAAATCGCGGGCACGTTGGGATTCATTCACCGGCGCAATCGGCGAAAGATCGAACCCCAGATGATCCCAAAGTGGCGCCAGATCCTCGTCCAAAGCCTCAAGCCGGACATAGAGGTTGGCCCGCTCCTGCCCCGCCCCGTCGCACAGATAGCTTCGCGAGGGCACAGAGAGGCTTTTGACCGTCTCGGGCGCATTCAGGAAGTCGGAGAACGCCGTGGATTTGGCCAAAGTCACCGCAGAATGGTCGAAACTCTGCGCTCTGAGCCAGTGATAATAGGACACGAACCGGTCCCAGGGATTGCGCACGAGGGTGAAAATGAAGTGATCTGCGAAGTCCTCGCGCGACACCAGCCCCTCGATGTCGGAAAGTCGGGAATGTTTCCACAGCCGACCCGCAGCCGTCAGGCCCTTGACCCGCCCCCGTCGTTTCACCGCTTTCGGTGTATCGCCAATCAGAATGTCATCCGCCATAGCACGTGTCTCCAACGCCTGCGCTAGCGCCGTGCCCCCGGTTTTGGGAATATGAACAAAGATATAACGACGGCCCGGAGAGATAATCATGTCAAAACACTAATGCCTTTTCTCTTCCGTTCCCACAACGATTGTGGCGTCCGGCGTTCCGCGATAGATTGCCCGAAACAACGATGAAAAGAGCAGCCCGCGCATGATCGCGCTTACGGAATTCGAACGGCTCGAAGCCCCCGGCCTCTGGCTTCCCGAAGGGGAAAGCCAGCGTCGCTCCGTGATCGTCTCCGTGGGCGAGGCGACGCTGACGCTGAGCGACGATCGCACCGACGGTCGCCCCCTGACACATTGGTCCCTGCCCGCCGTCGAACGCATCACCTCCGAGGGCGAAACCCCGGCCCGCTACCGCCCGGCGCCCGACAGCAGTGAAGAATTGGAGATCGACGACGATCTGATGATCGAGGCGATCGACCGCATCCGCCGCGCCATTGATCGCGCCCGGCCGCATCCCGGTCGGTTGCGCGGGGCGATGATCGGACTTGGTGCCGCTGCGGTGCTCGGGCTGGGGGTGTTCTGGCTTCCGGGCGCGCTCATTCGTCAGGCCGTCACCATCGTGCCGCCCGTGACCCGCGCCGAGATCGGTCAGGAGCTTTTGGATCGGATCAAGCGCCTCTCAGGTGCGCCCTGCGACACGGTGCATGGCGCCCGTGCGCTCAACACATTGAAAAAGCGTCTCATGCCCGGCGGCGGCCAGATCGTTGTGCTCACCAGCGGCGTCGCCCTGTCGCAGCACCTCCCCGGCCAGATCATCCTGTTGAACCGCTCCATCGTCGAGGATCACGAAGACCCCGATGTTTTGGCCGGCTATGTCTTGGCCGAACTGGTCCGCGCAAAAGATCACGATCCGCTGGAACGCCTGTTGCAAGACGCGGGGCTGACCACCTCGCTCCGTCTTTTGACCACCGGGCACATCCCGCCCGACATCCTCGACACCCATGCCGAGAGCCTGTTGACCGCCCCCGTGGAGCCGGTCGAGGACGAGACGCTGATCGCCGCCTTTGAGGCCGCTGAGGTTCACAGCGCGCCCTACGCCTACGCCCGCGATATCACCGGCGAAAGCGTCTTGCCCTTGATCGAGGCCGATGGCGTCCAGATCGAGACCACGCGGCCTGTACTCTCAGATGGCGATTGGGTCGCGCTGCAAGGTGTGTGTGGCGGCTGACGACCCTCACAGACAATCAACAAAAGAATACCCCCGCCACATGCGGGGGTTTCTTTTTATTGTTCTGCCTCGTCTAACTCAACGCTACTTGCGCGCGAATGCGTCCCCGTAGCCTGCCCCACGAACGGCAGACAAAGCGGACAGGGTTTGCTCGGGCCGGGCGAAGGGGCCGGCCAGAACAATCTTCAAAGGCTTGCCACCTCGGCGCAGAACCTGCGACGAGACGGGATAGCCCATGGCCGAAAGGCGCGCAATCGAGCGCTCGGCATTTTCGGGGACACCAAAGGTGCCCACCTGGACATAGCGCAGAGCCTGCGCCTGTTGTTGGGGTTGGACCTGCGCCAAAGCGGGTTTGGCCGCACCGGGGGTGCGCGCGGGCGCCACCGATTTGGTCGAGATTTGAACCGGCGCCTGACCTTGGCCAACATTCTGACCGGCGTATTGCGGGGCCTGAACAGTGACGGTGTTCCGGGTCTTGAAAGGCGAGCCGAAGAGCCATTCCCAGAAGGTCTTCTTGCGCGGCGCATAGAGATCATAGGCAGGCGTCGCCTGAGTCCAGACCTGTGCCATTTGCAAATCACCGCGCGCGGTCTGCGGACCACGGTTCGGGTTGAGGCGCCCGTCGGTCCAGGCGCGACTATAGCCGTCCGGCAGGGTACCTGCCACCGGACGCGGCAGCGCATAGGGGTCGATCCCGGCGGCGCGCGCCACGGCGATCTGGTTGGCGCTTTGCGTCGACAGGCGCGTCTGTGCCTTGCGCTGGATATAGGCCGAAGGGTGCACCGTTTGCGGCCCACAGCGCACGGCATAGCGCCCGCTGGTGTTCATATATTGCGCCGCATTGCCCGACAGGCCACCACATTGCGTCAGCGCCGCCGTGGCTGTCGGCGCAACGGTGGCAGGGGCAGCGGCCGCGACCATGATCGGCGCGGGGGCGTCTACTGGCGCTTGTATCGGGGCGGCGCGTTTGACCGGCACGCGGACCAGCGTCGGCTCGGTCAACCTCATCCGCCCGCCATCGGCGGTGCGAACCGTGACGCCTGCGGGAAGACGTTTGAGAATATATTCGACCGTCCCGGTCTCACACCGCAGCTGACCGTCCGTGACGGAGGCGACACAGCCGCGTTCGCCCACAGTCTTGCCGGCAAGCTGTTCGAGCGGCGGCAGGCTCGGCTGTTTCGGTTCGACCGCGACAGGGGCTGGCGCAGGTTTTGCTTCCGCCGAAGTCGCCGCAGCCACTTGAACCGGCACCGATTTCTTGGGCGCAGGAACATCCGTTTCCGCCACAACAGTGCTGGGCGCCGGATCCGGGATGACCGGCAAGGTATCTTCAAGCTGGGCAAAGGTCGGTTTGAAACCGCAGAGCACACGGCGGTCGCGCGACACGCGAGGCACCCATTGCACCGACCCACCGGACCCTGCGCGCACATAGGCGCAGCCCCGGCTGTCGACATATTGCGAGCCCTTGTAAGACGCGGGCGGGAACTCCGCCGGATGATCTGCATTATAAAGCGACCGCGCCACGGCCTCGGAAAGGCCAACGGCGGACACGCCCAAAGTCGCAACCATGACTGCGACGGAAATCGTTCTCAAACCCTGCATTATGCTGCCCCGCACAAGATATTGTGGACAGACTAACCCAGAACTGATTCGCTGTTAAGAGGGGAAATCGCTTATTTTGTACCAAACATGCGATCGCCCGCATCCCCTAGCCCGGGGACAATATATCCATGTTCGTTGAGCTTTTCGTCCACTGCCGCTGTGACAATCGGCACATCGGGATGCGCCTCTTCCATGCGTTTGACCCCTTCGGGGGCCGCCAAAAGACACAGGAACCGAATGTTTTTCGCGCCCGCCTCTTTGAGCTTGTCAATGGCCGCGACCGAGGAATTGCCGGTGGCAAGCATCGGATCGACGGCAATCACCAGACGGTCGCCCAGGTCTTCGGGCACTTTGAAGTAATATTCGACCGGCTTGAGCGTTTCTTCGTCGCGGTAAAGCCCGACAAAACCGACGCGTGCCGAGGGGATCAACTCCAGAATGCCATCCATCAAGCCGTTGCCTGCCCGCAGGATCGAGATCAGCGCCAGTTTCTTGCCGTCCAACGTCGGCGCTTGCATGGACTGCATCGGCGTCTCGATGGTCTTTTCCGTCATATCCAGCTCGCGCGTGACCTCATAGGCCAGCAACAGGGAAATCTCCCGCAACAGCTGCCGGAACCCGGCGGTCGAGGTCTCCTTGTCCCGCATGATGGTCAGTTTGTGCTGCACCAGCGGGTGTGTCACGACGGTCAAATGATCAAGCATCGGTAGGCTCCAGTTTCTTGGCGACCGCCCCACGGGTCGCCTCATCGCAGAAGGCCGCCTCAATCGCGACCTTGTTCAAGTCTTTGAAATCATCCTCCTCCCAGCCGAACGTCTCGGCGAGGCAGTCGAACTCAAACCGCATGGTGGAATGGAAGAACGGCGGATCGTCTGTTGAAACGGTGACCTTCACCCCGCGTTCACGCAGCTTGGCAATCGGATGATCGGACCATTTCGGATAGACACCCAACGCAATGTTGGACCCCGGACAGACCTCCAAAACGATCCCCGATTCGGCAATCTCATCGACCAAAGCGAGATCTTCGATGGCGCGCACGCCGTGGCCGATGCGCTCGACCTTGAGGTCGCGAATGGCGTCGCGGACACTGTCCGGCCCGCCCCATTCGCCCGCATGCGTGGTGAGCCTGAGCCCCGCCTCGCGCGCCATGTCGAAGGCGTATTTGAAGTCCCCCTGTTTGCCCATGGCCTCATCGCCGCCCATGCCAAATCCGGTGACGAACTCGCCCACGGTTTCCTGCGCGCACAATGCGGTCTTTTTCGCCTGATCCGGCCCGAAATGGCGCACACAGGTCGGGATCGCGCGCATCACGATGCCGGCCTCCTGCTCCATCTCGTCAGCCGCCTGTTTGATCGCCGCGAGGTAATCTTTCCACGCCGTGACATCGCCGCCGCCACAAAAATCAGGCGCGAGGAAGCTTTCGGTGTAGATCACATTCGAGGCCACGCTTTCTTCCAACACGGCGCGGGTCAGGCGGTAGTAATCCTGCGGTGTTTTCAGAACCGAGGTGGCGGCCTCATAGACCTTGAGAAAATCCCAGAAGTCTTTGTATTTATAGGCGCCTCTCTCGTCGAAAATGCCCGAGAGATCGACCTTTTTTTCTGCCGCCAGACCACGAATAAACGCAGGCGGGGCGGCGCCCTCAAGGTGCATGTGCAACTCGACTTTCGGCATGTCAGATACTGTCATAGGAAACTCCGTCCGGGGCCTTCCGCCTCAATCCCAAGGTGCGCGGCAAGGGAGGCCGCGACATCGGAAAAGGCCACGGGCCCAATGGGTTTGAGGCCGACACCATAGCCCAGCACCGGCACCTGTTCGCGGGTGTGATCCGTGCCCGACCAGGTCGGGTCATTGCCGTGGTCGGCGGTGAAAATCAAAAGATCGCCCTCGCGCGCGCGCTCAAACAGGCGCGGCATCTGGGCGTCGAACCATTCGAGATGGCGGGCATAGCCGGAGACGTCGCGTCGATGTCCATAAAGGCTGTCGAATTCGACGAAATTGGCGAATGTGAAAGACCCATCTGGCGCTTCTTCCATCACGTCGCAAAGGTGATCGAAGAGCACATGGTCGTTGCCCTTGCGCACCTCGTCCAAACCCTGCATCGAGAAAATATCTCCAATTTTCCCAACGGCATAGGTCGCGCGCCCGGCGGATTTCGCCCAATCGCAAATCGTCGGCGAGGGCGGCGCGATGGCGTAGTCGTGACGGTTGCCTGTGCGGGTAAACCCGTCTTCAAGCGTGCCGATGAAAGGCCGGGCAATGACGCGCCCGATCTTCATCGCATGGAGCGTGGGCGCGAGGTCTTCGCAAAGCTTCAACAGCCGGTCGAGGCCGAAATGATCCTCATGCGCGGCGATCTGAAACACGCTATCCGCAGAGGTGTAGCAAATCGGCCAGCCGGTCGCGATATGCTGCGCGCCGAATTCTTTGATGACTTCGGTGCCGGAGGCGTGGCAATTCGCCAAAGTGCCCCCTGCCCCGCAAAGTTCCGCCGCTTTCTCCATCAAATCCTGCGGGAAAGACGGATGCACATCCGGAAAATAATGCCAGTCCCAGGGCACCGGCACGCCGGCCAATTCCCAATGGCCCGAAGGCGTGTCCTTGCCGGGAGAGATTTCAGCGGCCACACCGTAAAGCCCCTCCGGCATCGCCTCCAATCCCGGCGCGGGATCAGTGGTCGCATGCGCCATCGCCGCACCCAGCCCCAGCGCATCGAGGTTCGGCAGATGTAACGGCCCGGAGCGCCCCTCTTCTGCACGGCCCTCGGCACAGGCCTGCGCGATGTGGGCAATGGTGTTGGCACCCGTATCAGGCCGCTCACCGTTGAAAAACGCATCCGCATCCGGTGCGCCGCCAAGCCCCACCGAATCCATCACGATCAAAAATGCCCTGCTCATAGCGATACCTTTTCATAAACCAAAGGCGGCTCATTCGGGGCCTCAGAGGCCAGCCGGATCGCCGCACGGATCGCGGCTTCTGCTTGATCGGCCTCCTCCACGGATTTCGCATGGATGGTGGCGATCAGGTTGTCCGCATCGAGATATTCCCCGATCATGCAGCAATTGGAAAGCCCCACCGCCGGGTCGACTTTGTCGCCGCCTTTCATGCGCCCGCCGCCCAGATGCACCACCGCCATGCCAAGCGCATGGCCGTCCATCTCGGCAACGTATCCCGGCTCTTGCGACAAGACATCGCGCACCACCGGCGCCGAAGGCAAGCGGTCGCGCCAGTGATCGACGAAATCGGCAGGCCCGCCCAATTCGGAAATCATCTGACCAAAGCGCTCCGCGGCGGAACCATCGGTGAGCGTGTCACGCACGGCCCAGGCGGCTTGGTCCGCATCCATGGCCAGCCCCGCGAGCACCATCAGTTCTCCACCCAAAGCACAGGTCACATCGCAAAGGATATTGTCCACCTCGCCCGTGGTCAGCGCCTCCATCACCGTCATGACTTCCAAAGCATTGCCCAGCGTCGGGCAGAGCGGTTGGTTCATGTCGGTGATCAGCGCGGAGGTCTTGCAGCCTGCGCCATTCGCGGTGGTCACGAGGCTTTGCGCCAAAGCGCGGGCGTCCTCTGGCGTGGTCATGAAAGCGCCGGAGCCGCATTTGACGTCCAGCACCAAAGCCTCAAGACCCGCCGCGAGCTTTTTGGACAGGATCGAGGCGGTGATCAGGTCGATGCTTTCGACCGTGCCGGTCACGTCGCGGATGGCGTAGAGCCGCTTGTCCGCAGGCGCGATGGAACCGGAGGCGGAGACGATGGCACAGCCGACGCGTTCGACGATCTCGTGAAACCGCGCGTCCGTGACTTCGGTTTTGAGGCCGGGAATGGATTCGAGCTTGTCCAATGTGCCGCCCGTGTGCCCAAGCCCGCGCCCCGAGACCATCGGCACGCAGGCGCCCAAAGCCGCCAAAGCGGGCGCGAGCAAGAGCGAGACACAATCGCCGACACCGCCGGTGGAATGTTTGTCAATCGCGGGCGACGGCAAGTCCCAGCGCATCACATCGCCGCTGTCGCGCATCGCCAGCGTCAAAGCCACACGGTCCGGATCGGACATGCCGTTAAGCAAAGCGGCCATGGCAAAGGCGCCGGCCTGTGCATCCGTCACAGCCCCACTGGCGAGACCCTGCGCAAAGCCGGTCAGCTCATTGGGGTTCAGCTCTTGTTTGTCCCGCAACTTCTCAATGATTTGGCGTGCATCGAAGGTCATGCGGCTTAGTCCATATGATCCGGCGTGAAGGCGCCCGGCAGAAGTTCGCCCACTGTCATAGTCAACACCTTGCCCGTGCGCGACATCATCGAGACCTGCACATCCGGCCCCGCAAATTCGCGAATTTTCTGGCGACAGCCGCCACAGGGTGGCACCGGCTCGTCGCTGTCTCCGATGACGGCAACCTCGGCGATTTCTGTTTCGCCCCCCAAAACCATGGCCGCGATGGCCCCGGCTTCGGCACAGGTGCCTTCGGGATAGGCGGCATTCTCCACGTTCACGCCGGTGAAGATCGCGCCCGACGGGGTGCGGATCGCCGCGCCCACACGAAACTTGGAATAGGGCGCATAGGCTTTGTCCTGAATTTTCGCGGCTTCATCCAAGAGAGAGGCGGGCACAGACATGGGGAAACCCTCATTTTTGACTATTCGGTCCAGAGTGAAGCCTTGCCCGCCCAGATGCAAGCGAGATACGCGCGCCAGCCCGCGACCTCACAGATTGTGCGGTTCTCCGCACAGGTTTGCTTGTCTTTTACGCGTCTCAAATAGCGCCTCTTCACAAGCCCCCCATTTTATATGTCTCCCCTTGCATCGGCCCCTTCGGGAGACGTAGAGGCTTGCCCAGGAAGAGGCCTTGGAGCATACATAGGGCAAAACATAGGGCAAAGTTGTTTAACGTTAAACAATCCCCTATGCGCCACGACCGCATGGCACGACCACAAACAAGCCGCAGACAAGATTGGGAGATCACCAATGGCGACGGACACGCGCAACGACAGCTTGAGACAAGCCGCGCTCGACTATCACGAATTCCCGAAACCCGGGAAATTGGAAATTCGCGCCACCAAACCGATGGCCAACGGCCGCGACCTCGCGCGCGCCTATAGCCCCGGCGTCGCCGAAGCCTGTCTGGAGATCAAGGCCGATCCGACCACCTCGAGCCGCTACACCGCGCGCGGCAACCTCGTCGCCGTCGTGACCAATGGCACGGCCGTTTTGGGCCTTGGCAACATTGGTGCCGCCGCATCGAAACCGGTGATGGAGGGCAAGGCCGTGCTCTTCAAGAAATTCGCCAACATCGACTGCTTCGACATCGAAGTGAATGAGAGCGACCCGGAAAAGCTGGCCGAGATCGTCTGCGCGCTGGAACCGACCTTTGGCGCGATCAACCTCGAAGACATCAAGGCGCCGGATTGCTTTATCGTTGAACAATTGTGTCGCGAGAAGATGAACATCCCGGTGTTCCACGACGATCAACACGGCACCGCCATCGTCGTCGGCGCCGCCGCAACCAACGCGCTGCGCGTGTCCGGCAAGAAGATCGAAGACATCAAAGTCGTGTCCACCGGCGGCGGGGCGGCAGGGATTGCCTGTCTCAACATGCTTTTGAAACTGGGCCTCAAACGCGAAAACGTCTGGCTCTGCGACATCGCCGGGCTGGTGTACAAGGGCCGCGAAGAAGAGATGACACCGCAAAAGGCCGCCTTTGCGCAAAAGACCGACCTGCGGACACTCGACGAGGTGATTGAGGGCGCGGATATGTTCCTGGGCCTCTCCGGTCCGGGCGTTTTGAAGCCAGAGATGGTCAAGAAAATGACCAAACAACCGATCATTTTCGCGCTCGCCAACCCGACGCCGGAGATCATGCCGGACGAGGTCAAAAGGGTCGCACCTGACGCGATCATCGCCACGGGCCGTTCGGATTATCCCAACCAAGTCAACAACGTGCTGTGTTTCCCCTTCATCTTCCGCGGCGCGCTGGATGTCGGCGCGACCGAGATCAACGATGCGATGCAGCTCGGCTGTATCGAAGGGATTGCTGCGCTGGCCCGGGCCACCACGAGTGCGGAGGCCGCCGCCGCCTATCAGGACGAGCGGATGGAATTCGGGCCGGATTATCTGATCCCGAAACCGTTCGATCCGCGCCTCATGGGCGTTGTCGCCTCGGCGGTCGCCAAGGCCGCGATGGAGAGCGGCGTGGCGACGAAACCTGTGCCGGACATGAAGGCCTATAAGGATGCGCTGGACGGCTCGGTGTTCAAATCTGCGCTGATCATGCGCCCGGTTTTTGCCGCCGCAAGCCATGCCGAGCGCCGCATCGCCTTTGCCGAGGGCGAAGACGAACGCGTGCTGCGCGCCGCCCAGGGCATGATCGAGGAAACCACCGACAAGCCGATCCTGATCGGCCGCCCGGAGGTGATCGCCATGCGGGCCGAGCGCGCAGGCGTGAAAATCCGCCCCGGGATTGATTTCGAGGTGGTGAACCCGGAAAACGACAGCCGCTACAAACAATATTGGCAGGCCTATCACGGCCTGATGGCGCGCAAGGGTGTGACGCCGGATTTGGCGAAGGCGATCCTGCGCACCAACACCACGGCGATCGGCGCCATCATGGTGCAACAGGACCACGCCGACAGCGTCATCTGCGGCACCTTCGGGCAGTACCTGTGGCATTTGAACTACGTGACGCAAATTCTGGGCACGAAAGAGCGCCAGCCGGTGGGCGCGCTGTCCCTGATGATCCAAGAAGACGGTCCGCTGTTCGTCGCCGACACCCATGTGCATACGGAACCGACGCCGGAGCAGATCGCCGAGACCGTGATCGCCACCGCGCGCCATGTGCGCCGCTTCGGGATCGAGCCCAACATCGCGCTGTGTTCCCACAGTGAGTTTGGCAACCTGCAATGCATGACCGGCCGCCACATGCGCGCGGCCATGGAAATCCTCGACGCGGAGCCGCGCGATTTCAACTATGAGGGCGAAATGCACATCGACAGCGCCCTGACCCCGGATTTGCGGGACCGCAACTTCCCGCACTCGCGGCTTGAAGGGCCGGCCAATGCGCTGGTCTTTGCGATTGCCGATGCGGCCTCTGGCGTGCGCAACATCCTCAAGACCAAGGGAGGCGGATTGGAAGTCGGCCCGATCCTGATGGGGATGGCGAACAAGGCGCATATCGTGACGCCCTCGATCACCTCGCGCGGGCTTTTGAACATGTCCGCTATCGCAGGCACGCCGGTGGCGCATTACGGCTAAGTCCCCGCGTCAGACCAGATTTGCAACGCCCCTGCCTCATCCGTGGGGGCGTTTCTATTTGCAACATCAAGGCCTTGCGGCAGGGTTTGCAAACTACATTTCTCGATATGTTTGCGAATTTTATATAAACATTCGCGGCGCGCTCTGGTAACAACATTGCCGAGCGGGCCAGTTTACCGAGCGGCCCCCGTGATTGTGACGCGTGATATTCCTACGCAGCATAGCAGCCCTGCAGGGAATCACTGACTGAGCCAATCACGCCAAGTCAGCGAGGAGGACGCGAAGAGTGGCATATAAAGACGTGTACGAGGCCTGGAAATCCGATCCGGAAGCCTTCTGGATGGAGGCCGCCGAGGAGGTTCATTGGTTCAAAAAGCCTTCGAAGGCGCTGTTTGACGACAAGGCGCCGATTTACGAATGGTTCTCGGACGGGTTGACCAACACCTGTTACAACGCAGTCGACCGCCATGTCGAAGCCGGGCGCGGCGACGAGATCGCGATCATGCACGAAAGCCCGATCACCCATTCGACCAAGGGCATCACCTACAAGGAATTGCAGGCGCGCGTGGCCTCTCTGGCGGGGGCGCTCAAGATGCGCGGCGTCGAAAAAGGCGACCGTGTCATCATCTATATGCCGATGGTGCCCGAGGCGATCGAGGCCATGCTGGCCTGTGCCCGGATCGGCGCGGTGCACTCCGTCGTCTTCGGCGGTTTTGCCGCGCATGAGCTGGCGGTGCGGATCGACGACTGTACGCCGAAGGCGATCATCGCGTCGTCCTGCGGACTCGAACCCAACCGCGTGGTGCATTACAAACCGCTTTTGGACGAAGCCATCGAGCAGGCCGAGCACAAGCCCGAGTTCTGCGTGATTTTCCAACGCGAACAAGAGGTTGCCAAGCTGATCGAGGGGCGTGACTTTTCGTGGCACGGCTTCCAATACGGCGTCAAACCGGCGGAATGCGTGCCGGTCGAGGGCAACCACCCAGCCTATATTCTCTACACCTCCGGCACCACTGGCGCGCCGAAGGGCGTGGTGCGCTCCACCGGCGGGCACCTTGTGGCGCTCAACTGGACGATGAAGAACATCTACAACATCGAAGCGGGCGACCGGTTTTGGGCGGCCTCCGATGTGGGCTGGGTCGTGGGCCACAGCTACATCTGCTACGGGCCGCTGATCAAAGGCGCGCAAACCATCGTGTTCGAGGGCAAGCCGGTCGGCACGCCGCATGCCGGTGTGTTCTGGCGCATCATTCAGAACCAGCGGGTCAAGTCCTTCTTCACCGCGCCGACGGCGCTCCGTGCGATCAAGCGCGAGGACCCGAATGGCGAATGGATCAAACGCTATAAAGCGCATGAGCTTCAGGCGATTTTCCTCGCCGGTGAACGCGCAGACCCCGACACGATCAAATGGGCGCAGGAGAAATTCGGCGTGCCGGTAATCGACCACTGGTGGCAAACAGAAACCGGCTGGGCCATCGCGGCGAACCCTCTGGGCATTGAGGAATTGCCGGTCAAGATCGGCAGCCCTTCGGTGGCGATGCCGGGCTATGACATCGACATTCTCGACGAGGCGGGTCATCCGGTGGCCGACGGCGAGCTGGGCGCCATCGCGATCAAACTGCCGCTGCCGCCGGGCACGTTGCAGACGCTTTGGAATGCGGAAGATCGCTATAAAAAGAGCTACCTGACAACGTTCCCGGGCTATTACGAGACGGGCGATGCGGGCATCAAGGATGAGGACGGTTACGTCTACATCATGGCCCGCACCGATGACGTGATCAACGTCGCCGGGCACCGCCTCTCGACAGGCGCGATGGAAGAGGTTCTGGCGAACCACCCCGACGTGGCCGAATGCGCCGTGATCGGCGTGGCGGATCAGCTCAAGGGGCAATCGCCCTTGGGTTTCTTGTGCCTCAACGCCGGATGCGACCGCGATCATGCGTCGATCGTCAAAGAGGTGGTCGCCTCGGTCCGCAAGGACATCGGCCCTGTGGCGGCGTTCAAAATGGCCTGTGTGGTGGACCGTTTGCCGAAAACCCGGTCGGGCAAAATCCTGCGTGGCACGATGGTGAAAATTGCTGACAGCCAACCGTTCAAAATGCCCGCGACCATCGACGATCCGGCCATTCTGGACGAGATCAAGGTGGCACTTAAGGGACTCGGTTACGCAAAAGAGTAAACTTTAACCAAAAATCTCTGTTCCCCGGCGCAAGGTTGGTTAAGACTTTGTAAACCAATTCGCCGGGGATCAACGCGGCCTGATTTGGCCGCGTTTTTTCTTGCCGTCAAAGCGGATCAGGAAAGTTGAAAAGGTTAAGCGTCAGGTTGGACGTAAGGGGATATTTTGACACAGAGGAACGGACAGCACCAAACTCTTCAAATCAAAGATGCAGGACGTATTTCCCTGTTATCACACGATATTCGTTCGACTTATGGGGAATTACAAAGCGCGCTGAAAATGTTGGCACAGGACGCGCATCTGCCGCGGCGTGTCCAGGATGAGCTGTCGCGGCTGAGCCATACCGGCGCGCATCTGGGTCGCCTGCTCGACGAAGTCTCCGAAGCGCTGTTCCATGACCACCAGAAACGCCCCCCGCCCGTTCTCAGCAGCGCGCCGCGACTGGTCCTGACGGGGCTTGTGCAACGCTGGCAGAGGATCACCGAAAAACTCGGCTCCGAACTTTTGCTCAGCGGCACGGATCACCTGCCCGACATTGCGGATCTCGATATGCTGGCCCTGGAACAGGTGCTGTCGAACCTCGTGTCCAATGCGCTTCATCATGCCGGACCTGGGCCGATCTCCATCGACATCACCCGCTCCGGGCAAGGGAGGCATGAGGAGCTCGTGTTTCGCATTCGCGACGCCGGGCCAGGCTTTCCGCCCACCGTATTGAAGACTGCCGTTCAGGCGCCCACTCCCATCGGTGCGGGCGAGCCGGGGTCCGGCTTCGGACTTCATGTAGCCTTTGACGCGACCCGGCGACTGGACGGGAAACTGACCCTGCACAACCCGCCCGATGGCGGTGCGGAGGCCTGTTTAAGTTTGCCTTTTCCACGCCCAATCGACCCCGCGACAGAGACGGTTGCCGGAGCCTGGCGGCTTCCCGACGGATTGGTGGCGCTTTTGGTCGAAGACAGCGCCGCTTTGCGCCTCGGGCTGCGTCACGATCTTGAGTCACTCGGCCTGACTGTGATCGAAGCGCATGACGGCATCGAGGCACTCGAACGTCTCACCTGCCCGGAGATCCTCATCGACATCGTTTTCCTCGACATCGAATTGCCGCTCTTGTCGGGCCTTCAGGTGCTGTCGCGGCTCCGCGCAGAAGACCGGCCCATTCCCCCGACGGTGGCCATCACCTCGCATGTGTTTCTGGTCAATCGCAAGACGATCCTGTCACATGGCGTCCAAGCGGTGCTCAACAAACCCGTCGGCGCCCAGCAAGACATTCTGGATGCCATCGCAACCGCATTGGAATTGGAACGCCCACTGTCATCGCAACAGCCAAAACTCTATTCCTGCGCCACGCTTGAGCAGCGTCAGCCGACGCAGAACGCGATAGAAGACGCTTTGAGAACGCTGGTCTCCCATCTGCCCAATCCGGCAGCACGCGAGGTTCTGGTCCAGATGTCCGACGATCTGGAACACTATCTCGATCAGGCCGAGCACGCGATGCAAGGCACGCAAGGATCGGAGCGCAACGACAGTCTTGCCCGCTGTTGCCATTCTCTCTCGGCCCTCTTCGCAACGGTCAGCCTGAATGCGGCACAGCGCGACGCTCGCGTGTTGTCAGAAACCTCCGCTCAGATGGCCTCATCGGAAATCATTGAAATTCTGAGGCATCTCCGGCAATATGCCTCAAATATTCAAACTGCAATTCATTCGATCTTAACGCGCGAGATGGACACAAATGTCCCACCCACCCATTTTAATCGTCGATGACGTCGCGACCCATTTAACCCTCTTTTCGGCCACATTGGAGGCCGAGGGGCATGTCGTCCTCACTGCCCGCAACAAACAGGAAGCCTTGGACCTGGCCCAAAATCAGGCCCCGGGGATTGCCCTGATCGACCTTGTTCTACCGGACGGAGACGGGGCGGAATTGATCGAAGATCTGACGGCGCGATACCCCGATCTGAAAGCCATTGCCGTCACAGCTTTTGCGACGGTCGACCGGGCCGTCGCCGCAATGCGCAACGGCGCCGTCGATTTTCTGGTCAAACCGCTCAACCCGGATCAGTTGATCTCGGCGATCGACAACGCGCTTTCAGGCCGAAGCATTGGCACCCTGCCTGGCGAAGCAATCGGGCGCGGTGATGGCCTTGAAGGTGCACTCCATTCGTCGAAACCGATGAAGGACGTCTACGCAACCATCCGGGCCGTGGCCGGATCCGCAGCCTCCGTCTTCATCACCGGAGAAAGCGGCACGGGCAAGGTCAAGGCCGCCGCCAGCGTCCATGCGCAATCCGGCTTCCGAGGCGGAAGCTTCGTCAAACTCGACTGTTCCACCGCCGATCCAGACCGCATCGAAGAAGAGCTTCTGGGACATGCCGCGACCGCAGACAGCCCCGCCAGACCCGGCGCCGTTGAGCGCGCCCATGGCGGCACGCTGTTGCTCGATGAGGTCTGCGCCCTGTCCCCCGCCATGCAGGCGCGGCTTTTGAACATTCTCCAAACGGGCGAAATTACCCCCATCGGCGGTGACATGGCCTTGCCGGTATCTTTTCGCCTGATCTGTTCCTCTACGCCCGACCCGACCGAAGAGATCGCCGCGGGCCGCTTCCGCGCGGATCTGTTTTATCGCCTGAATGTCGTGCCCATCCATCTGCCGCCACTGCGAGAGCGCGGGCTGGAAGTGGTCGAGATCGCGGAGACCGAGCTGGACCGTCTCTGCGCGCAAGAAGGGCGACACTTTCGCACTCTCTCGACCGGCGTCAAGGCGATCTTTCTGGATCATAGCTGGCCGGGCAACATTCGTGAGCTGATGAATGTGATCTGGAATGTCGCGCTGTTGAACGACGGGCCAGTCGTCGAGATTTCGGACCTGCCGCCCTATCTGCGTGGCATCGGTACACCTTCGGCACCGCGGTCTGAAAACGCCCCGCCACGGTTCCCCGGACATACCGATCCGTTCGAAGGGCGCACTTTGGCGGAAATCGAGAAACATGCCATTGAAGCCGCAATTCAGGCGGCTGACGGGTCGATCCCGACGGCCGCGCGGGTGCTCGATGTCTCGCCCTCGACGCTCTACCGCAAGCTTGAAACCTGGGGCAAACCGGTGCGCGGCACGCGCAAAAGCTAAAGCAAGCGCCTGATCTCAGACGAATTGTTCGCGCAACAGCCGCTCTTCGAGCCCGTGCCCCGGATCGAAGAGAATCCGGTGTTTGATCTTGGGCTCCGAGGCGATCTCGACCCAGAGCACCTTATCCGTGTGGCGGCTGTCGGCATCGGCCATCACCGGGCGTTTTTCCGGTTCCAGCACGTCAAACCGCACCTTCGCGGCACTGGGCAGCAAGGCCCCGCGCCAGCGCCGGGGCCGGAACGCCGCCATCGCGGTGAGGGCCAGAACATCCGAGCCGATGGGCAGGATCGGCCCGCGCGCGGAATAGTTATAGGCCGTCGAGCCAGCGGGCGTCGCCACCAGAACCCCATCACAAATCAGTTCTTCCATGCGGATTTTGCCGTCGATCGAGACGCGCAGCTTGGCCGCCTGCGGACCGGCGCGCAAAAGGGAGACTTCGTTGATCGCGAGCGCCTTGTGCTCGCGTCCATCTTCGCCGCCGGCCAGCATGGACAGCGGGTTAATCACTTCCTCCTCGGCCTCACGCAGACGTTCGATCAGGTCCTCATCGCGAAACTCGTTCATCAGAAAGCCGATGGTGCCGCAATTCATACCGTAAACCGGCGTATCGAGATGCATGGTTCCGTGCAGGGTCTGAAGCATGAAGCCATCTCCGCCCAAGGCGACAATCACCTCCGCTTCTTCCAGAGGCACCGCCTTATACTGCGCAGACAGCCGCTCAAGCGCGCGCTGCGCGATCTGGGCATCGCTGGCGGCAAAGGCGATTTTGACCATGATGTGTCCCTTTCAGAACCGATGTTTGCGTTATCCCTATCAAAGCTGTTTGGGGATTTCACCTGATTTCCTGCGGGGTTGCGCAATCCTCCTGTTGTGAAAACTGTGTCCCCAAACGGTCGCGCAGTCGCGGATCGGAAACTTTCGTCTCTGCGAACCGACAGAACAGGACCGAATTCATGATCATTATGCGCCAACAAAGGGTTTTCCAAATGTGACAGAATGGCTAAGACAGCCGCGACACTCCCAGCCTGCCAAGGAGCATATCATGACGGCCAATGTCCGCGATTCCGGTTTCTTCACCGAGGCGCTCGCCTCCCGCGACCCCGAGCTGTTCGACAGCATCACCAAAGAGCTTGGCCGTCAGCGCCACGAGATCGAGTTGATCGCCTCTGAGAACATCGTCTCCGCCGCCGTAATGGAAGCGCAGGGCACCGTTCTCACCAACAAATACGCCGAAGGGTATCCGGGCCGTCGCTACTACGGGGGCTGTCAGTTCGTCGACATCACCGAGAACCTCGCCCGCGACCGCGCCAAAGAGCTCTTCGGCTGCCAATATGTGAACGTCCAGCCGAACTCCGGCTCTCAAGCGAACCAAGGCGTGTTCAACGCGCTCTTGCAACCGGGCGACACGATCCTCGGCATGAACCTCGCCTCCGGTGGCCACCTGACCCACGGCGCGACCGTGAACCAGTCCGGCAAATGGTTCAAAGCCGTGCAATACGGCGTGCGTCAGCAAGACCAGCGCATCGACTACGATGCCGTCGCCGAGCTGGCCCGCGAGAACAAGCCGAAGCTGATCATCGCCGGTGGTTCCGCCATTCCACGCCAGATCGACTTTGCGAAATTCCGTGAAATTGCGGACGAAGTTGGTGCAATCCTGATGGTCGATATGGCCCACTTCGCCGGTCTCGTGGCCGGTGGGGCGCACCCCTCGCCCTTCCCCTATGCCGATGTGGCGACCACCACGACGCACAAGACGCTCCGCGGCCCGCGCGGCGGCATGATCCTCACCAATGATGTCGAGATCGCCAAAAAGGTGAACTCCGCCATCTTCCCCGGCATTCAGGGCGGTCCGCTGATGCATGTCATCGCCGCGAAAGCCGTGGCCTTTGGCGAGGCGCTGCGTCCCGAGTTCAAGGAATACGCCAAGCAGGTGATCGTCAACGCTCAGGCGCTGGCCGATCAGCTGATGAAAGGCGGTCTGGACATCGTTACCGGCGGCACCGACACCCACGTTCTGCTCGTCGACCTGCGTCCCAAAGACGTGACCGGCAAGGACACGGAAAAGGCGTTGGAGCGTGCGCATATCACCTGCAACAAAAACGGCATCCCGTTCGACCCGCAGCCGCCGATGGTCACCTCCGGCGTCCGTCTCGGCACGCCTGCGGGCACCACGCGTGGCTTCGGTGAGGCGGAATTCCGTCAGATCGCCGACTGGATCGTCGAGGTTGTGGACGGGCTCGCGGCCAATGGCGAAGAAGGCAATGCAGAGGTCGAAGCCAAGGTGAAAGCCGAGGTCGAGGCGCTTTGCGAGAAATTCCCCCTCTATCCGAACTTGTAAGTTTCGAACATTCGAGACAGGTTAAGGGGCCTTCGGGCCCCTTTTTCATGTCCTTATTAGATATTTTTAGATGAGACCGCGCCAGACCATGACGGCCAGCACGAGCGCAATCGTGACAAAAACGACAAAACCGATCGTGGCGATCAGGTCCAGAGCCCCGTTCTTGCGTCGGGTCTTTACATCTTGACGTTCGAGAAAATAGCGCAATTCTTTGAAGGCCTTATCGACCTTTTTATGCGGCACCTGTTGCGCCAACCTCGGATGCGCCTCAAGGGCCATTGCCTCGATGATCACCGCCGATTTCCGACGCGCCCACCGCGGCAAACGACGTCCGGCGTGTTTCACCTTGGCCTCGAACCCTTCGCCCATGCGCACGCCCAGGTGGTCGCGCAAAAGCACGGCAAGCTCGTCTGATCTCTGCGTCACGGAATGGTCCATCCGCCTCTTTTAGGGGGTTTGCCGCGGGGCGCCAAGGCGCTATCTCTCAACCATGTTGCACATTGACTTGAACGGTCAGCCGACCGACGCCTCGCCCCTTTTGATCGTCCACGGCCTCTTCGGCTCAGCCCGCAATTGGGGCGTGATCTCGAAACGCCTGTCCGACGAACGCCTTGTTGTCGCCATCGACCAACGCAATCACGGCGACAGCCCGCGGTTCCCGACGCAAAGCTATCCCGACATGGCGGCTGATCTGGCCGATGTTTTGGAACCTCTGGTGGCCAAACATGGGCCGTGCCACGTCATGGGCCATTCCATGGGCGGCAAGGCGGTGATGGTGCTCGCGCTCACACGTCCTGAATTGATCAAATCTCTGGTCGTGGCCGATATTTCGCCCGTCACCTACAGCCACGACAACACGCCTTTGATTGAGGCGATGCGTCGGATCGACCTGTCCCTTGTGGAAAAACGCTCCGACGCCGACAAACAACTCGCCCGCGACGTCCTGGACGCGGGCGTGCGGGCATTTTTGCTGCAAAGCCTTGTGGTGAAAGAGAAACGCTGGCTTTTGAACCTCGACGTTCTGGAAGCCGAGATGCCAAAGATCACTGGCTTCCCCGAGATTTCCGGACAGTACAATGGCCCGACGTTCTTCCTCTCTGGTGGCGAAAGCACCTATGTCGAGCGCGACCACCGCGACCGCTCCAAAGCGCTCTTCCCGGAGGCCAAATTCGCCTCCATCCCCGGCACGGGCCATTGGCTTCATGCCGAGAAACCTCGCGAATTCGAGGCCGCGATGCGCGCCTGGATGACAGCTGTGGATGCGAAGGGTTAGGAGAATTCTTCCAGAATTTTCTTGGTGACAAACCACGTCACCGGGATCGACACGACAAAGCCGATGGCCGCAGCGATCAAAATGGGCTGAAGCGTGTCCTTGCCCATGGTCAGCGCCACGACGACGGCGGTGCCCATCAAGGTGGTGGAAATCAGCGAAAACAGGATACCGGCAAGTCGGTTCATGGGTCTCTTCCTCATAGTCGATCGCGCGCATGTGACTTTAAGGTGATTCCGCGAGGTCGCTTTGATCGGCGTCAAATCGGGTTTGGGCGCGCGGCATGACGGCGGGAACTCTGTGAGGGGCTGACGCGTTGAGGGGGCGAAACACGAAAAGGAGTTTGCCATGAAACGTGTGATGATTATGGGCGCTGTGCTTTTGTCCCTCGCCGCTTGTGAGACCGTTGAGGGGGCTGGTCAGGATATTTCCAAGGCCGGGTCTGCGATTTCGCAGGAGAGCCGTGAGGTTCAGAGTGAGATGTGAGTGGGGTTGCCGCTCAAGGGATGATGGAAAGCGCCTGCCCGGTTGGGTGGGCGTTTTTTTGTGAGGTCTCGGTAGAAGTGGTGAGGCCAGCGCCCGACCCGAGGGTGGGTGTGCAGCACCCGCCCATGGGGGCGGGTCGGGTGCTGGCCGATGCTAGGCATCGGCTTAATCCTTTAAGGCCACGACGCGGAAATTGTCACTAAAAGGAACGAATTCCAAACATTTTCGGCAGCTGTCCAAGCCACGAATTACGATGCCACTCTCTGAAGACCCTATAATATTCACCTCGTATTGCTCATCGGAACTAAATACGATCATTGCGTTTCTTTTATCATCGTATTCCGTAACAGAATATCCAAGTTGATAGGATCCGAAGCCGAGAACAAGCGCGAGCGCCACGAACAATCGTGGTAAGTGTGGCGGCCATACAGGAGGCCAGACTAGCTCCATATTATACTTTGAACTGTCAGCCTGCTCAGGAACAAATTTCAAAAATTCAACGCCAGACACAAATATGATCAGCGAGCATACAGACATAAACATTAGCGCCAACGTGACCACACCATTAAAAAGAAACATAGATATAAACATTGTGAAAAAAATAAATGCGATGGCGATCAGAAAATAGCGCGAGTAGCGGTGTAGCTCTACAACCCGCCTCCATGCATCTGGCGAGACAAGCTCAATGAAGTAAAGCATCAGGCGCGCTACGAAGAGTATAAACGCAAGCTTCAATCCAAATCGAAAAAGGTGATCGGCATAGAATTCATATCCAAGCAATTGCTGAATACTAGCGGGCAGGTTCTGCTGCATCCCGAAAGAAAACAGGCTTGCTCCGCCAATAAAGCACCCAAGAACAAAGCCCAATAATTTCAAATTTAAGTCAATCTTCAATATCTTCCCCTTTGAGAGATTTATCAGATTATTATGCTTATCTGATACACTTAAAGGAAAAAGCCGCCCCGAAGGGCGGCTCTTTTTAGCTGTCCATTTTCAGCGCGTTAATAAACGCTTCCTGCGGGATTTCCACTTTCCCGAACTGGCGCATCTTCTTCTTCCCAGCCTTCTGCTTTTCCAGAAGTTTCTTCTTCCGGGTCGCGTCGCCGCCGTAACACTTCGCCGTCACGTCCTTGCGCAGCGCGGAGAGGGTTTCGCGCGCGATCACCTTGCCGCCAATCGCGGCCTGGATCGGGATTTTGAACATGTGGCGGGGGATCAGCTCCTTGAGCTTTTCACACATCGCACGGCCCCGGCTTTCGGCACGGTCGCGGTGGACCATCATCGACAGCGCATCCACAGGTTCGTCGTTCACCAGCACCTGCATCTTCACGAGGTTATCCTCACGGTACTCGGTGAATTGATAGTCAAACGACGCATACCCTTTGGTAATGGATTTGAGCCTATCATAGAAATCGAACACCACTTCGTTGAGCGGGAGGTCATACACCACCATCGCGCGGGTGCCGGCGTAGGTCAGGTCCATCTGGATGCCGCGGCGGTCCTGGCAGAGTTTGAGAACATCACCCAGATACTCATCGGGCACCATGATCGTCGCCTTGATGCGCGGCTCTTCGACGTGATCGACATAGGTCAGATCGGGCATGTCGGCGGGATTGTGCAGGTCCTCGACCGTGCCGTCCTTCATGTAGATTTTATAGACCACGGAGGGCGCGGTGGTGATCAGGTCGAGGTCATATTCGCGCTCCAGTCGGTCGCGGATCACCTCAAGGTGCAAAAGCCCGAGGAAGCCACAGCGGAAGCCAAAACCCAAAGCGGCAGAGGTTTCCATCTCCGAGCTGAAGGACGCGTCGTTCAGTTGCAGTTTCTCAATCGCCGTGCGCAGGTCTTCGAAGTCGTTGGCATCGACCGGGAAGAGGCCACAGAACACCACGGGGATCGAGGGCTTAAACCCCGGAAGCGGCGTGTCGCATTGCTTCTTCTCATGGGTGATCGTGTCGCCCACCTTGGTGTCGCGCACCTGTTTGATCGACGCGGTGAAAATGCCGATCTCGCCCGGCCCCAGCTCGGCGATGTCGACCATCTTCGGCTTGAGCACCGAAAGCTTGTCGATCTTATAGGTCGCCTTGGTCTGCATCATGCGGATCTGGTCGCCCTTTTTGACCACGCCGTCGATGACCCGGATCATCACGACCACGCCAAGATACGGGTCATACCAGCTGTCGACCAGCATGGCTTTCAAAGGCGCATCCCGGTCGCCCGTCGGCGCGGGCAGACGGGTGACGATGGCTTCCAGAACGTCAGGAATGCCGATGCCGGTCTTGGCCGAAATCTCAATGGCGTTCGAGGCGTCGATGCCGATGACGTCCTCGATCTGCTCACAGACCCGCTCCGGCTCAGCGGCCGGCAGGTCGATCTTGTTCAGCACCGGCACGATCTCGTGGTCGGCATCAATCGCCTGATAGACGTTCGCAAGCGTCTGCGCCTCGACGCCCTGTGTGGCGTCCACAACCAAAAGAGAGCCCTCGACGGCCTGCATCGAGCGGCTCACCTCATAGGCAAAGTCGACGTGGCCGGGGGTGTCGATCAGATTGAGGATATAGGTCTGGCCGTCCTTGGCCGGATATTCGATCCGCACCGAGTTCGCCTTGATCGTGATCCCACGCTCGCGCTCGATGTCCATCGCGTCCAACATCTGCGCCTGCATATCGCGCTCGGCCACCGTGCCTGTGAGCTGGATCAACCGGTCGGCAAGCGTCGATTTGCCGTGGTCGATATGGGCCACGATGGAGAAATTGCGGATGTTTTTCAGCTCGGTCATGACAGGCCTTTAGCGCGTGAAGGTTTGGCTGAGTTCTATGCGGGGAAAGGGGGGGAATGTCTAGGGGGCGCGCAGTATGCTTAGCCTTCGTCTCTCATTTTTTTAGCAATGCTTCGTTAGGTCGGTAAAGCTTATCGACCATCTTACGTGTCTCGCCCTTTAGACCCATGTTTACCGGACCCTTAATGAATTTTATTCCCCAATTCGCAACCTTACCTGTATCTGGTTCGTGCCAGAACTTTGGCTTGATTTCGCGAAAGTACCTCTGCTCAGGAATGCCAAAGTTCGTTCTCGTTTCCGAAAAGCTTACAAAAATCGCATGGGCCACCAAGTCGGCCAAACAAAGCAAAGGCTCCTCCTTCTTCTCTAAAGCTTCGATCTTCTGTGGATCGATATACTCCAGAACTTTGGAACTCTCGTATTTGGGATTTTGGTCCCCCCGTACAGTCGAGATGAAATTCCTTAGTCGGGTATAGTTGTGCTTACCCTTCTTTTCAAAAACAATACGAATATCTTTCGCTTTGATGTCGTTAAGTTTTGCGAATTCAGCTATGCGTTCCAAAAGGTATTGGGCGCATTTATTGTAATATCTTTCGGCCTGCTCCTTTCCTTCAATTTCCCCTTTATAACTACCAACGGTCTCTTTCTTCGAGACTGCGCCGAATGCTAGAAAATGAATTTCTTGAGCAGATCGCGCGTAGTACGCTCTCTGCAAGTGGTTCAAAGCAGAGCAGTGCAGTGTCCCTTTACCTATACGATCTTCAATCGCCCGAAGCTGTTCTTCAAGTTTGCCTCTCTCTCTTGTGACGACGAGTGCACCCCCAAAGATCAAAAAGGGCTCTGAACCTTTTGAGTCAATATTTTGTCGATAGCGCTCCAGATCTTGATCGCCGCTTTCATCAACAAGAAAAATATACTTTGACATGGGAAGCCTCAGAAAATCTATATTTTCATCCTGCTATTATATGCGTAGCCAAGCAAGCCTCCGCCCATCCCCCGCCCTCGACAAATTCCGCAATTGCGTCAAACCGCAGACTCAGGCATTTTAACCGCATCTTCACCAAAACGGTGGACCCTGCGGATGTGAAGACATCGAAAAGACGGGGCCACGTCTTGGCACTACGAGAGGCAGAGACATGAAAAAATCCTTGACCGTATTGACCCTGATCGCCGCCGGCTTCACCGCGACGCTGTCGCCCATGAGCGCTTCCGCTGGCGCCATCGAGCGCGCCTGTATGTCGTCGGACCGCGCCGCGAACAACCGCGCGCTCTGTGGCTGCATCCAGCAGGCCGCCGATCTGACCCTGTCCAATAGCGACCAACGTCAGGCCGCAAAGTTCTTCAAGAACCCGCAAAAGGCGCAGGACATTCGTCAGTCGGACAACACGAGCCATGAGGCCTTCTGGCAGCGTTACAAAGCATTCGGTGCAACCGCCGCGCAATACTGTGGCTAAAAACCACAACCTCTACCCGCCGCTCAACACGCTCAAACCTGTCGGTCCGGACATCTGGCTTGCCGACGGGCCGCCTGTGCCGTTTTACGGGATCAAATTTCCGACCCGGATGACGGTGGTGCGCATCGACGGCAAGCTTTGGGTGCATTCTCCCATCGCGCTTGATGAAGGCCTCTTGGACGAAATGGCCGCCCTCGGTCCCATCGGTTGGTTGATTGCCCCCAATCCGATCCATTACGTATCGCTGAACGCTTGGCACAAACGCTTTCCGGGCGCTGCGGTTCTGGCCGCCCCTGGCGTCAAAGAGCGCGCCAGGAAATTCAATGTGCCTGTCCCCACGCATGAGATTTTGACCGACGACGCGCCCGAAGGCTATGCAAATTCGATACGGCAGCGCGTCGTCAAAGGGCATCGCTTCCTGCACGAGGTGGTGTTTTTCCACGAAAGTTCGAAAACGCTCATTTTGACCGATCTGATCGAGAATTTCGAAGCCGAGAAGGTTGGAAAAGTGAAAGCTTTTCTGATGCGGATGGCTGGCATTCTCGACCCGGACGGCAAGGCGCCCGCCGACATGCGCGCCTCTTTCAAGTCAAAGAAGAAAGCCCGCGCCGTGATACGCGAGGTGATAGGCTGGGCGCCCGAAAAAGTGATCCTCAGCCACGGGCGGTGGTATTCCGAGAACGGCACCGAAGAATTGAAACGCGCCTTTCGCTGGCTACGCCCGTAAGGTCGCCAAGAGCCCTTCGGACGCGACCTCGATCAGATCCAGAGCCGCATCGAAATCGCGGGTGTAATAGGGATCAGGAACGGCGGTCACGCCGGTCTCAGGCGCATAGGACATCATCAGCGTGACGGGCGTGTCGTTGCCCGCTGGCCGAAGCCGTTCAATGTCGCGCAAATTGGCCTCATCCATCGCCACGATCAGATCAAACCCGTTGAAATCCGCCGCCGTGAATTGGCGCGCGCGCAGCGGGGAAAGGTCGTAATTCCGAAGCTTCGCCGCCGCCTGCATCGGGCCATAAGGTGCCTCGCCGACATGCCAATTTCCGGTGCCCGCGCTGTCCACGATGACAGGCAAATGCGCGCTTTTTGCCTTTGCGGCAAACACCGCTTCAGCGGAGGGAGAACGACAAATATTGCCGAGGCAAACGAAAAGGATTTTATGCATGAGGGCTCCTGTTTAAAGCGTTTCTCAAAAAACTTGAGGCACTCATTTTTTGAGAAGCGCAGCAATATCAATTCAGTGTGGCAACGTTTTTCGCTCAATCTGCCTCAGATTAAACGAAAAACGCTTTAACGATACGCTACCCTTGCCCGCGTGCCGGGCACAAGGCAGGGTGGTGAAAAAGGAGACCTTAGATGACAGGCGGAATTTTCATTCTCTCCGGCGCCGGTTCGTCGGCGGAAAGCGGACTCAAAACCTTTCGCGCCGAGGACGGGCTCTGGGAAGATCACCGGGTTGAGGATGTCGCCACGCCGGAGGCTTTTGCCCGCGATCCCGAACTTGTCCAGACCTTCTACAACATGCGCCGTGCGCAGGCGGCTCAGGCCTCCCCCAATGCGGCGCATCAAGCGCTGGCACGGCTTCAGGCCGACCATGATGCGCCAGTTTACCTTGTCACCCAGAATGTCGACGATCTTCTGGAGCGTGGCGGTGCGCGCGACGTGATCCATATGCATGGCGCTCTGAAAGATGCGCTTTGTGCCACCTGCGGTCACCGTTGGCCCGCGCCGATGGTGATGGACGTGAAAGACCCCTGCCCCTCTTGCGGCGCCCCCGCAACCCGGCCTGACATCGTCTGGTTCGGCGAAATCCCCTATCACATGGACGTCATCCAGGCGGCTTTGGAAGACAGCGAGCTGTTCGTCTCTATCGGCACCTCCGGCGTCGTCTACCCCGCAGCAGGGTTTAGCCAAATGGCGCGTCAGCTGGGTATCAAGACAATGGAATTGAACCTTGAGGCCTCAGGCGGGCGGTTTGACGAGGTGCGTGAGGGGCTTGCGAGTGAGGTTGTTCCACAATTGGTGGACGAGATTTTAGGCCGCTGAGCAGCTGTGAGTATTTGCACAGCAAAGGAAACAAATGCGCCCCGGCCGCCGGTTCATAGCACTGTCGCGTCACCGGAAGGGGTTTCGGCCACACGGGCCGGGACGTCTTCTTCGCTGTCGGTCATCGACGCTCCCGCCTGTACCGTGTTTTCACATTAAACAGCTTAAGGTTAATGTGCCGTTTCCTTTGCTGGAAAAATACTCACCGAAACGCCGGTCCATGCACCCAGGTCGACAGGGAAAACCGCTCGCCTGAGGTCACGGGTGTCACCCGGTGCAGCACGAAGGACGGGAAGAGAACCGCAGAGCCCTTGGCGCGGTCGGCTTCGCGAATGTTGGCGTCAGGTTGCAATTCGAGTGCACCGCCTTGGTACTGCGCTGGCTCGGAAAGCTGAACCACCATGGTCAGTTTGCGCCGCGAGGCCAGAGCGCCTTCGCCGATGTCGGAGCGCCATGTGAAATGCCCCTGACGTTCGGCGCCGTAGCGGGCGACCTGCGGGCTTTCTCCAAAGTCTGTGAGCGCAAAATCGAAATGCGTGCGGTTGGTTTCGGCCACCAGCGTCATGATCCGCTCCATGATCCACTCCCCGCCATCGCGCTCATCGAGCCAGGCCAAATCGGCGCGTCGCAGGTTATGATCAGAACGTTTTTTCACAAGCCCCGCATCCGCGAGATCTTCTTCGCGGGCGAGCATCACAATCGCATCACATTCGGCCGGCGAAAACGCCTCCGGGAACGCATAGACGTTCAGCATGATCGGTCTCTTCAACTGTCAAGAAAGGGGGCGACTCAGGTCGATAATATCCTGCCTCGCGTACCTGTCCTCTAAGCCATTTTTCCATCCGCGCAAGAAAAAAGGCACGCCTAAGCGTGCCTCTTAAATCTCAGTCTTTACGACATCAGTTGCTCATCGCACCGTGGTCATGCTCCATCGGCATCTCCATCTCCGTGCGCTCCAGATCGACGGGGATTTCCACGGTGATGTCGCCCGCCTTCTCAAAGGTCAGGGTCACGTTGACGATGTCGCCTTGGGTCATCGGCTTGAGAAGCCCCATGAACATCACATGATCACCGCCGCGCGCCAAGGCGTGTTTGCCATGCGCCGGAATGGTGAAGCCCTCGGGCACATGCAGCATCTTCATTACGCCATCGCCCATATCTTTGTGGGTGTGCAGTTCGGTGATTTTGGAAATGTCGGCCTTAGCGTCGATCAGTTGATCGTCTTCGTCGCCGGAGTTCTCGATGACGAAGAAGGCAGCGCCCGCTTTCGCCATCATCCCGGAGGAGCGCGCATAGGCATCGTTGATGGTGATCTCGGCAAAGGCAGGCAGAGCAAAGGCACAGGCGAGCCCGGCCAGGAAGGTCGTTTTGAACATGTTGTCAGGTCCTTGTGGTCTATTGAAAGTCTCGAAGGGAAGAACTCAGACCAGCGGCGGCGCACGGGCGCGAGGCCGCGGAGGCACCGCATCATGCGCATGATAGGACAGGTTCGGCGGGGAGAAGCGCAGCTCGTTTTGCGCAGGCGTCGGCAGGTCGAATGCCTCCGCCAGACCCGCAATCACCGACAGCGCACAGTCGGGACAAATGTGCGTCGGTCCGATCGGCTGTCCATCCGCATCGGTCAAAACCGTGATCGGCCCGGTGCCGGTGCAAAGCACCACTGCGCCTGTCGCATCGCGCATGGTGCCTCGCGCCACGGCCATGGATTGGGACGTGACGATGAGCAAAAGCGCGACCAAAACGGCCTTTATCGTGCGGGATAAACGCATGGTGTCGAGCACTTTAGCGAAGATGGCGCGAAAGGGAAGAGACCAAATGACACATCACGTCACATAGAAAAACCCCGCGAAGACTGGGTCTTCACGGGGTTCATTTTGTCAAATCCGAAAGAATTACGCGGCAGCCTGAGCTTTCGCGATGTCTTTCTTGATTTTCAGAGCGTTATCCGACAGCTCTTCGTCCTTGGCTTTGGCAAGGAAGGCGTCCAGACCACCACGGTGGTCAACGGAACGCAGAGCAGCGGCGGAAATCCGCAGTTTGAAAGAACGGCCGAGGGCTTCCGAAATCAGCGTCACATCGTTGAGGTTCGGAAGGAAACGGCGGCGGGTTCTGTTTTTGGCGTGGCTGACATTGTTGCCAGTCATCGGGCCTTTACCGGTCAGTTCGCAACGACGCGACATGGGTTCATCCTCGTTTCTACTTTCGAAAGCACGCCCTGAATGACGCCCTCTCGCAGTTTAAAAGACTCATTTCTGTCTTATTCGGCCTTCTTTTACGCGCCCTCACCCCGGACGCAAGTCCGAAAAGCGATGAGAAACACGGGAAAACACCGATTTCCAACAGAAAAGGACACCGCCTGAGAGCCGTGCCCGAAATTCAGTTCGCGGTGCATAGGCGATCCCGGGAGAATCGTCAAGTCCCCTCTCGCTCACCCGTGTTGAAGGGCCGCCAATACATCCGCCGCCGCATGACCCGGCGTGATCTCGCCTTTGGCCACCTTGCTGGCGAGGCCGGTGATCATCGATTTGAGCGGCTCTTTTTCCAGTTGCGACAAAAGCCCAAGGCGAATGTCCTGACCAAACCAATATTCCGCCTGCTCGGAGCGGCGCTTGTCAAAGAACCCGTTCTCGCGCCGCCACTCGGCCAGCGTTGTCATCTCGCCCCAAGCCTCTTGCAGGCCCTTTTCCTCAATCGCGGACACGGTCATCGCCTTGGGAAAATCCTGCGGGTCTTGCGGGCGTTTACGGATCAGCCGCAGAGCCCCGGCGTAATCGGCACAGGTGCGTTGCGCGGCAGGTTTCAAATCGCCATCCGCCTTATTCACCAAAATCAGGTCAGCCATCTCCATGATGCCGCGCTTGACGCCCTGCAACTCGTCGCCGCCCGCAGGCGCCAGCAAAAGCAAAAACAGATCGGACATTTCGGCGACCACGGTCTCGGATTGGCCCACGCCCACGGTCTCGATGAGGATCAGATCATACCCTGCCGCTTCACATAGCGCGACGGCTTCGCGCGTGCGCCGTGCCACACCGCCCAGTTCGGATTGGGACGGAGACGGGCGGATAAAGGCATCACGTTCCCGCGACAGCATCTCCATCCGCGTCTTATCGCCCAGGATCGAGCCGCCCGAGCGAGACGAAGACGGGTCAACGGCCAGAACAGCGACCTTAAGTCCCTGTTTGATCAGCATCATGCCAAAGCTCTCGATAAAGGTGGATTTCCCCACCCCCGGCGTGCCCGACAGACCAAGGCGCAGCGCCTGACGCCCGCTTTTGCCGATCAGTTCCATCAGCTCGATCGCCTGAGCCCGATGATCCGCCCGCGCGCTTTCGACCAATGTGATCGCCCGCGCCAGCGCCCGGCGATTTCCTGCGATAACCTGTTCGGCAAGCTCTTTGATGTCCATGATGACCTTCCGGGTTGCGGAGCGTTGATGCAGTTTTTCCCGCAGCCTTGCCGCTTTGTCCACCCCTCCCCTCTTTTCGGCCTCTCACCTTTGGCCCATAAGGGGCGCATGTTCACACCCCGCCTGCCCATTGATGACGTTCTCGACGATCTGACCGACGCCCTTGCGACCCACGGTCGTGCTGTTCTTATGGCACCGCCCGGCGCCGGGAAAACCACGCGCGTGCCTCTGGCGTTGCTTCCCCTTATCGAGGGTAAAATCGTCATACTCGAACCTCGCCGTTTGGCGGCGCGCACGGCGGCGGAACGTATGGCGGAGACCTTGGGCGAACGCGCGGGCGAGACCGTCGGCTACCGCATCCGAGGCGAAGCTAAGCTCTCGAAAGCAACCCGGATCGAAGTGGTGACCGAGGGTATTCTTACACGAATGCTACAATCCGACCCCGAATTGACCGGGATTGGCGCCATAATCTTTGACGAATTCCACGAACGCAGCCTCAACGCCGATCTCGGTCTCGCGCTCACTTGGGAGGTGCGGCAGGCGCTGCGGGATGATCTCGCGCTCGTGGTCATGTCCGCGACCTTGGACGCGGCCCCCGTCGCCGCTCTTCTGGACGATGCCCCCGTGATCCGCTCCGAAGGCCGCGCCTATCCGGTGGAAACCCGCTGGCTCGACGCCCCCCTCCCGAAGACCCAGCGCCTGGAACACGCCGTCGCCGATCTCACGCTCAAAGCGGTCGCAGAGGCAGAGGGCTCGGCGCTGGTCTTTCTGCCCGGCGAGGGTGAAATCCGTCGCGTTCAGAGCCTGCTGGAAGGCCGCGTGCCACCAGATTGCACTCTGCGCCCGTTGTTCGGCGCGATGAAATTTGCTGACCAACGCGCCGCAATCGCCCCAACAAAAGATGGGCGCAAGATCGTGTTGGCGACCTCAATCGCCGAGACCTCTCTCACCATCGAAGACGTGCGTATCGTCGTGGACGCAGGACGCGCGCGCCGTGCGCGGTTCGATCCGGCCTCAGGCATGTCGCGACTGGTCACGGAACGGGTCTCGAAAGCCGAAGCTGAACAGCGTCGCGGCCGTGCCGGACGGGTCTCCGAAGGGGTGTGTTATCGGCTTTGGACCAAGGGCGAAGAAGGCGCGCTGTCCAGCTTTGCGCCTGCGGAGATTGAAACGGCTGACCTGACCGGGCTCGCTTTGGAACTCGCACTTTGGGGCGCATCTGAGGGGGATTTGGCCTTTCTCACACCGCCCCCTCCGGGGCCCTTGGGAGAGGCAAGAGCCCTCCTGCGAAGCCTCGGCGCGATGGGGCCTGAAGGGCGGATCACCGAGCATGGCAAGGCGCTATCTGCCAAACCGCTGCATCCGAGACTTGCACATATGCTACAAATCGCGGGACAACAGGCCGCCGATTTGGCCGCAATGTTGAACGAACGCGATCCATTGCGGGGCGCGGGCGTGGACCTGTCCTTGCGGATGCGGGCCTTGCAAAGCCCCGGCACGGCCGATCGCGGCGTGATTGAACGCGTCAAACAAGAGGCCAAGCGTTTGCGGCAGGGCCTGCCACACATCGAACCGATGAGCCTCGGCGAAATGGCCGCACTGGCCTACCCGGACCGCGTAGGTCTGCGGCGGGCGGGCGACCAGCCACGCTATCTTTTGTCCGGCGGAAAAGGCGCCGTGATGCCGGAGACGGATGATCTTGCCTCTGCCCGCTTGATCGTGGTGACGGACACCGACGGCGCCGCGCGGGATGCGCGCATCCGGCAGGCCGTTCAGATCAGCGAAAGCGAGCTGCGCGGCCTTTATGGCGATCAAATCGCTTGGCACGAGGTCTGTGACTGGGACAGGCGCGAGAAACGCGTGGTAGCCCGTCGGCGCGAGATGTTTGGCGCTTTGGTGCTGGATGATCGTCAGTGGAAAGACGCCCCGAAAGAGGCGCTGGCCCGCGGCGCTTTGGTGGGCTTGCGACAGATCGGCCTGCCTTGGAGCGATGCGGCAAAGCGCTTTGCCGCCCGCGTGCACCTGATGGGCGACAGCTATCCCGATATGTCGGAAGAGGCACTGCTCGCCACGCTTGAAGACTGGCTTTTGCCCTATCTCAAAGGCGCGAAAACCGAGGCGGCGCTGCGGGCGCTGGACATCACCGACGCGCTGCGGGCCATGTTGGAATGGGACCAGATTCAGCGGCTCGACCGCGAGGTTCCGGGGCATTTCGAAAGCCCCGTCGGGCGCAAATTGCCGATTGATTATTCCGGCGAGCATCCGGAAGTCACGGGCAGGCTTCAGGAATTTTTCGGCACCACGCGGCATCCGACCGTGGGGCCGAACCATGTGCCTTTGAAAGTGGTGCTGACCTCGCCCGCGCATCGTCCGGTTCAAGTGACGATGGATTTGCCGAATTTCTGGAAAACATCCTATGCCGATGTGCGCAAAGATATGCGTGGGCGCTATCCAAAACACCCTTGGCCCGAAGATCCGACCGAGGCCGATCCAACGCTGCGCGCCAAGCGGCGGGGCACATAAGCGGGCTTTGGCATTTACGGATTTTTAAAGACTGTGACAGTCCGCCCGCGAGTAATGTGACAGAATTTTAACCGTTGCTCCGCCCTTTATGACAGGGCGTTAAGGTTAATCTGATTAAGGTTAACGCGTGCAAAAGGGATGGAACAGCCTTAGCGGCTGGCCACCAGCTCCCGCCAAAACAACGGCGCCATGAGCGCATAGACCGTCGCCATTTCGAGCCGTCCGAGATACATGCCAAAACTCAGGACAAGCTTGGAGGCCGTGTCCAAACTGGCGAAATTGCCCGCAGGTCCGATGACATCACCCACCCCCGGCCCGACGTTTGCCAGAGCTGTCAAAGCGCCGGAGAGCGCGGTCGACATATCGGCGCCGAAGAAGCTCAGAAGGGACGCCAACACGCCGAACGTGGCGGCGTAGAGCACGAAAAATGCGATGACGCCGGAGAGCGCATCGGGGGCAACCGGACGGCCTTCGTACTTCACGAACGTGATCCGATGCGGCGCATAGCTCATCCGAATTTGCGCCAAAAGCGCACGAAACGCCACAAGCCAGCGCATGGCTTTCGCGCCACCTGCCGTCGATCCGGTGGCCCCTCCGACCGCCGTCAGGGCGAAGAATGCGGCCACGGCGAAAGGTCCCCAAAGTGTGTAATCCGTCGTGGCGTAGCCGGTGGTCGTGACGACGGAGACGACGTTGAACGCCACGAGGCGAAGCGCATCAGGCAGCGTTTCATCTCGCGTATACATGAGCCACACGGCAAGGATCGCGATGGACACACCCAAAGATTTCAGCATTGCCACGACCTGTTCAGAGCGCCAGTTTCCGTGACGCATCCCCCTGATATACCACGAAAATGGCAAAGCACCGGCCAACATGAAGAGGGTGCAAGTCCATTGCAGAAAGCCGCTTTGAAAATGGCCGAAAGAGGCGTCATAGCCCGAGTAGCCGCCGGTCGAGAGCGTCGTCAAAGCATGGGTCAGCGCATCGAAGGGCGACATGCCCCCCAAGAGATAGAGCAGGCCACAGAGGACGATGAGCGCGAAATAGATCTGCAAGGTGGCGGAGGCGAACATGGTTGCGTTGCGCAGTTCTCTCTCGCCAGTCTCTGAACTTTCCGAGCGGAAAAGCTGCATCCCGCCCACTTTGAGGATCGGCAAGAGCGCGATCCCTGTGACAATGAAGCCAACACCGCCGACCGCCTGCAACATCGCACGCCAGAGAATGATTCCGCGCGGCGTATCATCGAGACCTGACATCACCGTGGAGCCGGTGGTGGTGATCCCCGACATGGCCTCGAAAAACGCATCGGTGAGCGAGAGGTTATAGAGGTGCAAAGGTCCGGCGCCGCACAAAGCGGCCACCATCCAGACCGAGGAGGTCAGGAGAAACGTGTGCAAAGGGCGCAAATCCTCGGTGCGCGGAGAGGAGGCCAACGCCAAAGCGCCGCCCAGGAATCCGAAGAAGAAGGCGGATTCCTCAAACACCGTGGCCGTGTCGGGAAAGGCCAAGGCCACCCCCCCCATAAGAGCGGCGAAAAACACCATGACCAAACCATTGATGAAGATGACGAAGCTCATTCCCGCCCACCTTGTCACTCGACGCACCTATACTGCGGCGCGTCAGTTCTGGGAAATCACAATTTCAGGGGTACAGGCAAGATAAAAACAGGCAAGACAAACCTGTCGGCTCACCCATGCCACGGGCCGTGCTGCCCTTCGCCGCCATCCATGCGTTCAAATCCATGGGCCCCGAAGAAATCGCGTTGTGCCTGAATGAGATCGGTGGTGCCGCGAGCTTGGCGCATGGTGTCGAAATAGGCCAGTGCGTTGGCAAGAGCCGGGATCGGAAGACCCGCAGTCGTGGCATAGGAGACCACACAGCGCAGGGCGGGAAGTCCGGTTTTCATATGGGCGATGAAGTCCGCACTAAAGATGAGCTGATCCTGCGGCAGACCGTTGCGGATCGCAGCGGCCATATCGTCCAACAGCGCAGAGCGGATGATGCAGCCCTCGCGCCAGACCTCGGCCGCACGGGCCAGATCAAGGCCCCAGTCATAATGATCGGAGGCGGCTTTCAAAAGCTTGAACCCCTGATCGTAGGCCACGAGTTTGGCTACCAAAAGCGCCTGTTCGAAGTCCGTTTCCTTGGGCAAGGTCAGATGATGTTCGGGCTCGGTGCCGAAAATCTCCTCCCCCGCCAAACGCGTCTCTTTTTCCGAGGACCAGGAACGCGCAGCGACGGCGGCCTCAATGGTCGAAGGCGATTGGCCCAAAGTGAGCGCCTCGATCGCAGTCCAGCGCCCGGTGCCTTTTTGCCCGGCCTTGTCGACGATGACCTCGACCATCGGCTTGCCGGTTTTAGGATCATTGGTCTGAAGCACCTTGCCGGAGATTTCCACGAGATAGGAGTTGAGCGGGCCTTTGTCCCAGCGTTCGAACAGGGCGCCGATTTCCTCGGGGGCTTTGTGTGCACCATCACGCAAGAGACCGTAAATCTCGGCGATCATTTGCATATCGGCATATTCGATACCGTTGTGCACGGTCTTGACGAAATGCCCGGCGCCATCCGGGCCAAAATGCGCAGCACAGGGATCGCCGTCATGTTTGGCGGAAATCGCCTCGATGATGTCGCGGATCGTTTCATAGGACGCCGGGTTGCCGCCCACCATAATAGACGGCCCGTGACGCGCGCCCTCTTCGCCGCCGGACACGCCCATGCCGATGAAATTCAGACCCTTTTCGCGCAGCGCGGCCTCACGACGCCGGGTGTCGTGGAAATCGGCATTGCCCGCGTCGATGATCATATCACCATCATCGAGCAACGGCGTGAGCGCCTCGATCACCGCATCGACCGGGCCGCCTGCCTTGACCATGATGATCACGGCGCGGGGGGCCTCAAGCGCAGCCACAAGCTCTTCGTAGGTTTTCGTCGGCACCAGGGCCTCCCGCAAGTCGCCGCTTTCAGCGATGAACGCGTCGGTGACGGAGCCGGTGCGATTAAACACCGCGATAGGAAAGCCTTTTTCGGCGATGTTGAGCGACAGGTTCGCCCCCATGACGCCCAATCCGACGAGACCGATGCGGGCTTTGGTGGTGAGGTCGGACATATGGCGCTCCTTTGATCGCAGGCTTTGGGATACCTACAGGCACGCGCAGCTGTGCCTGTTACGCCTAAACCTATGACGAAACCGCCGCCTGACAAGAGGGGCGGAAATCGCCACTAAAATCGCCACTGGGGCATGTGTGGAGCGGAAGATTTTTGCGAATGGCTTGCAATTTCAGGACAGTTGCTTTATGTATATACGCAATATAGACAAAAACAGGCACAATGTTCAGTTCATGGTTACTCTATTCAAATCCGCTTGGGAGGGCGTGTTCGACCCTCTGCTGCGTCGCCCCGACCGCGTGCAATCTGCTGCGCTGTGTTGGCGTAACGGCAAGAAAGGTAAGGAAGTTCTCCTGATCACCTCACGTGATACGGGGCGCTGGATCATTCCGAAAGGATGGCCGATCCGGGGGCTTGATGGAGCTGGTACGGCGGCGCAGGAAGCCTGGGAAGAAGCCGGCGTAAAACCCGTCGCGAACAAGACCAAGCCGCTGGGCCTTTATCATTACATCAAGAAGCTCGACAACGGTTTGCCCGCGCCGGTAGAGGCCACGGTCTACTCGATCGAGGTCGATCATCTCGAGGACGAGTTCCCTGAGAAAAGCCAGCGCAAACGCAGCTGGATGTCGCCGAAACAGGCCGCCGCTCTGGTCGCGGAACCGGAACTGCGCGAGTTGCTTTTGGACTTCTGAGAGCGTTTCGCGCCTTCATATCTGTTTCTCCAAGGTCTCAAAACCGTTTCAACCTTGTGCGAAAGGCTTGCATTGCAAGGCCGGGCACGCTAGCGCTGCGCCGTTTGTAACAGAGAGATGACAGGCCGGAGCGAAGATGTCGGAGTCGGAAGAGCACGGAAAACAGTGGAAGACCCTCGACAAGGATCTCAACCGGATCAGCCAGATCGAGCTGGCCACCTTTCACATCGCGCGCCCCATGGTGGGGCTCGGGGTCGCTTTAGCCTTTATCATCGTCGCAGGGCTGTTTGCCGCTCTGGTCTTTGGCGGCCAGCCGGGCTCTGCCGTGGTGATCGCCGCCGCAGCTTTGGGCGCCTATATGGCGATCAACATTGGCGCCAACGATGTGGCGAACAACATGGGCCCTGCCGTCGGCGCCAACGCCCTGACCATGGGCGGCGCCATCGTGATTGCCGCGCTTTGCGAAAGTGCGGGCGCGCTTTTGGCGGGTGGCGATGTGGTCTCGACCATTTCCAAAGGCATCATTGATCCCAGCGCCGTCGCCAACACGCAGGTCTTCATCTGGGCGATGATGGCGGCCCTTTTGTCCTCGGCACTTTGGGTCAACCTCGCCACATGGATCGGCGCACCCGTCTCCACCACGCACTCCGTTGTGGGGGGCGTCATGGGCGCAGGCATTGCGGCTGCGGGCTTTGCCACGGTGAACTGGGGCTCGATGGGCCTCATCGCACTGAGCTGGGTGATCTCTCCTCTGCTAGGCGGCGTGATCGCCGCAGGATTCCTGTGGTTCATCAAAGCCCGGATCATGTATCAAGCCGACAAGATCGAAGCCGCGCGCCGCTGGGTGCCAGTGTTAATCGGCATGATGATGGGCACATTCACGACCTATCTCGCCATCAAGGGCCTCAAGAAAATCGTCAGCGTCGATCTTTTGACAGCGCTTCTGATCGGACTGGGCGTGGGGGCACTGTCCTACGTCGCCTCCGCCCCTCTTGTGCGCCGTCAATCCGAAGGTCTAGAAAACCGCAACAAATCGCTCAAGGTGCTGTTCGGCTTGCCGCTGGTCATCTCCGCTGCACTCCTGTCATTTGCCCACGGCGCCAATGACGTCGCCAATGCGGTCGGCCCCCTGGCCGCCATCGTGCACGCCAATGCCTCTGGCGAGTTTGCCGGAAGCGTCACCATCCCCCATTGGGTCATGGTGATCGGCGCTTTCGGCATCTCTTTCGGCCTCATCCTGTTCGGTCCGAAACTGATCAAAATGGTCGGCAGCCAGATCACCAAGCTGAACCCGATGCGGGCCTATTGTGTGGCACTCTCCGCCGCGATCACCGTCATCGTGGCAAGCTGGCTGGGCCTGCCGGTCTCTTCGACCCATATCGCAGTCGGCGGGGTGTTTGGCGTCGGCTTTTTCCGCGAATGGTATCACGAGAAACGCCTCGACGAGACGATGCGCAAGAAGAAAGACCTGCGCATCGCCGCCGAGGAACGCCGCCGCCGCAAGCTGGTCCGCCGCAGCCATTTCATGACCATCGTCGCCGCCTGGGTGATCACCGTGCCCGCCGCCGCCCTCCTGTCGGCAGGCGTGTTCTGGGTTCTATCGCATCTGGCCGGCTGAGCCGGTCAAACACGAGGTTTGTCCAAGAGGGACAAGGTCTTAGGGATCGATAGGCTGACGAGCACCGTCAAGCCGGCCAACAGCAGAAACAGGACACGAGAGGCCTCCGCGACCGGAGCCTGCATCGTATCCTCAAGCGGCCCGCCCGCGACGAGGGACATAGCATCGGCTTCCGTGAGCCCACCAACGCCCACAATCAGCCGCGCCTGAAGCGCGCTGACCAGCGCCAGAACCACGCCTTCCGAGGCGACACGGACGGTCGAGAACATGCCGGTCGCAACACCGGCCTTCTCACGCGGCACGACCTCGACAGCCAAACCGTCCATCAGCCCCCAAGGCAAAGCGGTGCCCACCCCCACGAGCCCCAGCGACACCAGCACCGGGATCAGCGGCCCGCTCAGCGGTGAAACCGCAAGCCCCGTCAGACCCAGCGCCGCAATGCCCAATCCGATCCGGATCATGCGCCGCCGGTTGCGCACAGGCGTGCGGGCAAACAGCAGGGAGATGACAAAGACCGGCACGGAGAGCGCCAGACAGATCAGCCCGGCGGAGAACTCCGAATAACCCGCGCCGATCAATTGCAGCGGCACCACGACCAAGAGCGACACGAAACAGAAACAGGTGGCAATCGGCAGGATCTGCACCCCGAGAAACGCCGGGGCGCGCAGCAGGCCCAGATCGAACATCGGCGCCTCACAGCGCAGCTCGCGCCAGACAAAGCCCGCGCCGATCAGCACAGTGGCGACCAAAAGCGCCAGCTCGACAGGATCGGTTGCGCGGCGCGTCGGCAGGAGAATAGCCCAGACCGTGATCGCGATCAGTGCCGTGGCAAAGAGCCCCGCGCCGAGCCAATCAAAACGTCCCGCGGCGGGCGTCCGGCTTTCGGGCAACGCGCCGAGCCCAAGGATCAGCGCCAGAAACGCCAGACCTGAGGCCAGCCCAAAGACCGCCCGCCAGCCCGCCACTTCGAGCACCGCCCCCGCCATCACCGGACCAAAGGCCAACCCGACCCCAAAGGTCGCGCCGATCAATGAAAACGCCCTGCGCCGCTGGGTTTCATCCTTGAGCTGCGCCAGAACGGTGGTGCCTCCGGCGAGTGTCGCCGCCGCAAAAAGCCCCTGCGTGCCGCGCAGAATGTCGATCAGCAAAAGCGACGGCGCGACGATCAGCAGGAGCCCGCTGAGGACAAACCCCACAAGGCCGACGCGAAAGACTTTGCGCCGTCCGATGCGGTCCGCCAGCGTTCCCGCCACCAAAGGCAGGGCGCCGAACACCAACATAAAGGCATTGACCACCCAACTCAGCAAAGGGCCGGTCTGCCCGAAACTGCGCCCCAGATCGGGTGTGGCAATGGCACCGCCTGCGAAGGTCAGAGGCAGAACCATCGCGGCGAGGCAAATGGACAGGATCATGCAGGTGGTGCGCGTCGGGGCGTGAATATGGGAGGATGTGGGAGAGATGTCGGTCATGGCCGGCTCCTATGGTGAACAGAGATGACCGGAAAATACCCATGACAAAATTATCGTTAATATGGCAGTATATCCGAACATTCCGGAAATTAAGTTGCCAATATGCCAAGCCTCACCCTGCTCGAAAGTTTCATGGCCACCGCCCGCACAGGCTCCTTTGCCGAGGCCGCGAGGCAGCTTGGCGTGTCCTCCTCCGCCATCGGCAAATCCGTTCAGAGACTGGAGGAAGAGCTGGGCGTCACCCTGTTTCAACGCACCACGCGGCAGGTGTCGCTCACCGAGGATGGGCGTTTGTTGCTGGCCGGGGTCTCGCCTGCGCTTGAGGCCTTGGGAGAGACCGTGGAGACTCTGCGCGACCGGACGGGGCGGATCGAGGGGCCGCTCACGGTCAGCGTGCCTTTGGCCGGGCATCATATGCTGGACCAAGCTTTCAGTGATTTCCTGCGCAAGACGCCCGGTGTGACGCTGGAAATTCGCTATGAAGATCAGATGGTTGATCTGATTTCTAAAGGCGTCGACCTGGGCATTCGCAACGGCCCGCTGCGCGACAGCACGTTGAAACAGCGGCCCTTTCGCCCCTATCACCACCGGCTCTACGCCTCGCCTGACTATCTGACGCAGCGCGGCTCCCCGAGCCTCGCCACCCTGCCCGATCATTCGCGGATCGCGTTGCGGCTTAGCACCTCTGGCGTGGTTCAGCCGTGGTTGCGACGCGACGGGCGGCCCTTGGCTTTGCCCGCGCCGCGCCTCATCGTCAATGCCATTGACAGTGCCCGCAATGCCGCGCGGCTGGGTCTCGGGATTGCCTGGCTGCCGGGTTTCGTGGTGCAGGAGGACTTGGCCCAAGGGCGCCTGATACAGATTCTCGACGATGAGATGGGCGAAGACGGCATGTTCTACCTCGTCTGGCCAGCCTCGCGCGCCCTGCCCCGCCGATTGCGCGCGCTGATCGATCACCTCGTCGCATGAAAACGGGGCGCGTCACCGCACCCCGCCTAAATCTCTGAAAGCTTTTTTATTTGCTCTCGACACACCAGCGCATGATCGCCTTTTGCGCGTGGAGACGGTTTTCCGCCTCGTCGAAAATCACCGACTGCGGGCCGTCCATCACGTTGTTCGTCACCTCATCGCCGCGGTGCGCGGGCAGGCAATGCATGAACAAAGCGTCGGGGTGCGCATGTGACATCAGCTTGCGATCCACCCGGTAGGGCCGAAGCTGGTTGTGGCGACGTTCGCGGGCCGAGGCCGGATCATGCATCGAGACCCAGGTGTCGGTGACCACGAGATCGGCGCCTGCGACAGCCTCTTCGGCGTTGCGGGTGATCTCGATGGTCGATCCTTTGGCACGCGCCTCTTCGACAAACCCCATCTCGGGATCGAGCGGTTCAGGACCTGCAAAGGTCATGTCGAACCCGAACTGACCGGCGGCATGGATAAACGACGCACAGACATTGTTGCCATCGCCCAACCAGACGACTTTCTTGCCCTTGATCGAGCCGCGATGCTCCTCATAGGTCAGGATGTCGGCCATGATCTGGCAGGGGTGGGTCCGGTTCGTCAGCCCGTTGATCACCGGCACGGAGGCATATTCCGCCATCTCCAAAAGCGTTTGCTCTTCGAAGGTGCGGATCATGATCATGTCGACGTAACGCGACAACACGCGGGCGGTGTCGGCGATGGTTTCGCCGTGGCCCAGTTGCATATCGGCCCCCGAAAGCACCATGGTCTGACCGCCCATCTGGCGCACGCCCACGTCGAACGACACACGCGTCCGGGTCGAGGGTTTCTCGAAAATCAGCGCGACCATTTTGTCTTTGAGCGGCTGTTCCGCATCGAGCGCGGCTTTCGGTTTGTCGTAACGCGCGTTCTTGGTGAGCTTCGCGGTTTCGATGATCCGGTGCAGGTCTTTCGCTTCGGTTTTGTGAATGTCGAGGAAGTGGTTCATAGGTCTGGTCTCTTCGTCTGTCAGAGCGCGCTGGCGGCGGCATCAATCCGCGACACGGCCTCGGCAATCTCTTCGTCACTGATATTCAGCGCGGGCAAGAGCCGCACCACGTTGTCGGCGGCGGGCACGGTGAGGACACCATGCTCATAGCCTTTGCCCACCAGATCGGCGGGCGCGATTTTGCATTTGAGGCCCAGCATGAGGCCTTCGCCACGGACGGCCTCAAAGACATCCGGGTGATCGGCCACGAGGCCTTCGAGTTTCTGGCGCATCAGCCCCGCCTTGCGGTTCACCTCGGCGAGGAAGTCGGGATTGGACACGATCTCCATCACCTTCAGCCCGATGGCACAGCCCAGAGGATTGCCACCATAGGTGGACCCGTGCGTGCCTGCGGTCATGCCGGATGCCGCGTCTTCGGTCGCCAGAGCGGCCCCCAGAGGAAAGCCCCCGCCGATGCCTTTGGCAACCATCATGATGTCGGGCGTCACGCCAGCGTATTCATGAGCGAAAAGTTTGCCGGTCCGCGCGACGCCGCATTGCACCTCGTCGAACATCAACAGGCAGCCTTTGGCCTCCGCAATCGCGCGCAACAGTTTCAGTGCCTCGTCGGGGACGACACGAATGCCGCCCTCGCCCTGCACCGGCTCGATCAGGATCGCCGCGGTTTTGTCGGTGACGTGATCGGCCACGCTGTCCCACTCACCAAACGGCAGATGCACAAACCCGGGCATCAGGGGGCCAAAGCCCTTGACCATCTTGTCCGTACCGGAGGCGGCAATCGCGCCGGTGGAGCGACCATGGAAACAGCCCTCAAAGGTGATGATCTCGGTCTTTTCCGGCTGGCCTTTTTCATACCAATATTTGCGCGCCATCTTGATCGCCAGCTCGGCCGCTTCTGTGCCGGAGTTGGTGAAGAAACAAGTGTCGGCAAAGGTCAGCTCGACCAGCTTGTCGGCCAGAGCTTCCTGCGCCGGGATCTTGTAAAGGTTCGAGACGTGCCAGAGCGTATCCGCCTGAGATTTCAACGTCTCGGCCAGTTCCGGGTTGGCGTGGCCCAGCGTGTTCACCGCGATGCCCGCGCCCAGATCGAGGAAACGTCGCCCGTCCGCCTCGAAAAGCCAGGAGCCTTCGCCTTTGACGAAGGACAGCGGAGCCCGGTTGTAGGTCGGCAGAACGGGTGTGATCATCGGTCTTATTCCTCTGAAAATGAGAGGCCTCATGGGTGGCGAAAGCCAGCGGGCCTGTCAACGGTTGGGACGGGGATTTTGCGGTATTTTGTAAGGTTTGCGCCAGTTTGGCGCGTTTTGTGCCGTGGACATCACGTCTTGGCACAGTTGAACGGACGTCTTACGCGTTACGGCGTCGACGTCGGATGATACGGGCATATGTGCGGATCATGTTCATAAGATGCGCTTTACGGGCAAAGCGCGGGCGCTGTCAAAGACTATTTCGAGAACCGCTCAATTTGCCGACAGGAATTTGGAATTGCCGACCGAGCGCGATGTTGAAGCCCCCCCAACGGTGATGCGCTTGGCCACCGCCGGTTTCGCCGCAACTTGCGGGGCGCCCAGGGCGATCTGACGTTTCAGCGCCGACACCCGGTCGATCAGCGACATGCCAAAACCCACCTTGCGCCCGTCCCGTGTGCCCAATGCAGAGACAACCGACACAATCGCGGGCCGCACCCCGTCATAGGCAAAGACCGGTGCCCCCGAAGAGCCAAAGGTGATGTCGCAATCGAAGCTGTAGATGTCGTCGAAATAATCCAGCACATGGCATTCGCGCTGGATCGACAAAACGGCATTCCGCCCCCGCCCATAGGAAGCGACCATCAGTTCGCCACGGGGTTTCGAACCGCGATGCACCGGGAAAGGCCGCGCCAAAGCTGAGGGAATCGGAGACGCCAGTTTGATCAACGCCACATCGGTGCGGATGGTCGCTGGGCTGACATCGCGGCGGGTATCGTAACCGGGTGTGACCGCCACAGCGAGACCTTTCGAGGCGGCGATATAGTCGCCATTCCTGAGCCCTGCGCGAAACAAAATGCGCGCGGGCGGCACAGGCGTGTTGTCCTCGTCAACCACACAATGTGCCGCCGTCAACACGAGATCGGCGGCGATCAAAGCCCCGGAACAGGTGCTCTGCCCGGCAATGTCCAACCGCCCGACGCCCTCCCAGCCGATCAACTCGGTCCGACGATCCGCACTGTCCAATTCGGACGGCAGGCTGTCGGCGGCCATTGCGGCCCCCGCCAGACACAGACAGGTAAAAACTGCTGTTACGCATTTTCTTAAAATCATTGCGAGCCCATTTGATCGAAACTCTCAATGGATTAACGCTCAAATCGGGCAAAAGTTTGATGGTAATCAGAGCCTTCCTGCGCGACGCCGTCAGACAGCATCAACTACCAGCAAATTGGCCTCATAGCTTTTCACCACCTGGCGCGCGGCACGTCCGTAATTGTTGAAATCTGATTGCAGCTCAGGGAAAAGGCCGAACAACTCCTCACACTCCGCGCTCCGCAAGGCATTGTGCGCCATGGCGCCCGGATGAAAGCTCTCCGTTGCAATGCCTTCCGAGAACACCAATTCGTGCTGGTCGAATAGCATGTGGTAGTAGGTGACATACCCAGTTTCGCGCAGACGAATTGTGGTGCCATTCACCAGATGCTTGGCGGCCAAAAGCACCTCATTTACACCCAAAAGAAGTTCCGCCGCGACGCTGCCATGAAGCACCCGATGCTGTTGCGACACGGTGAGCGGGCGATCATTGCCCAAGACGCCTTGGTCGATTTCAACAGGTGCAAAGGCCCCATGTGCCCTGGCTGTCGCATGTCCGATCCAGCGCACGGGCTGCGCACCATGATCCTGTGTCATCACCAGATCACCCGCCTTGATATTTTCGATCATCTCCCAGCCACCCAGGGTCTTGATCCGCGTGCCTTTGGCGAAACAGACCGGCAAGTCGATTTCATTCTGATTGGTGAGGTCGAAATCCAAAATCGCGTTCTGTTCGATCAGGCTGACCAGTTGCGGTACCCCGAGGAGGCTCAACAAGGGAAAGTCGAGCGCCTGAGACAAAAGCCCGTCCAAAAGCCCAGCGGGATCCCCCTCCGGATACTCCACATAGGTCTGACCATCGACCTCCCAGGCGTTGAAGGGCACAGACGACGACAGCGACAGTTCTATGCCCAGAAGCGTGACGCTGACACTCGCCTCACCGCTGCCGATGAATGTCGCATTGGCGTCATTCCACGTCGCATTTTCCGTGCTGTCCCAGTTGATGTCACCATCCGTATCGCTCACATCCAGCGTACCGGTCTGCGGCCCCGAAAAGGAACTGACAAGCATCGTGTCCAACAGCCCTTCGGCATTCAGAAGCGTCCCGTCGTACATGTAAACATTGTCGAGTGTGCGCTGTACCATGCTCCATCCTAACGTATTGAGAGTTTCCGATTTCAATCTTGGCGTGCATTAAGAGCATGCTAACACCAATAGCGCGTAATTCAAGCTTGCGAGTATGCGCACCGCGGAATCGGTAAAAAAATCCGTAGTAGCTGATAAAAAATGCACAAAAAAACCTCCGCAGAGAAAGCTGCGGAGGGCGCTGTCCTCACATCGAAAACAATAAAATCTGAGGCCTGATATTGTTGACAGATGCCTCTGACGAATCGGTCGCCCCGAGGCGCCCGCGTCAGGATTTCAGTTTTGTGCCGCGCTTGAAGAAGGTCCAATCGACGAAAACCACCACAGCCGTCACCGCAGACATCACCGCAAGGCCCAGCCAGGGCGAGCTGTCCGAGGTGCCGATGATGCCATAGCGCACGCCGTCGATCAGGTAGAACACCGGATTCAGATGGGTCAGCGCTTTGAACCACTGCGGCAGGGTTTCGACGGAGTAGAAGGTGCCCGACAGAAACGACAGCGGCGTGATGATGAAATTGGTGATCGCGGCCATATGGTCGAATTTCTGGCTTACAATGCCCGCCAGAACGCCCAAGCCCCCGATGAACAGCGCGCCCAGAAGGATAAAGGCAATCGCAAACAGCGGGTGATGCAGAGGCAGACCGACAAAGATCGCCATCACGATCCAGATCGCGAAGGCCACAACCATCCCGCGCGCAACGCCACCCGACAGGTAGCCGATCACCAGCTCAGAAGGCGACAGCGGCGGCATCAGCGTGTCGACGATATTGCCCTGTACCTTCGAGATCATGATCGACGACGAGGTGTTGGCAAAGGCATTCTGAATCACCGTCATGGTCAGGATGCCGGGGGCGAGGAAATGCACGAAGGGCACGCCCATGACATCACCGCGCGAGGGGCCGATGGCGAGCGTGAAAATCGTCAGGAACAACCCCGCCGTGACCAGAGGCGCCAGAAGCGTTTGCGTCCAGACCGCCAGAAACCGGCGGATCTCGCGCAGCATCAATGTGTACAGTCCAAGCCAATTGACGCGACCAAAGCGCCGAACGCCCATCTGGATTTCATATTGAGCCATTTTCATCCCCTTTATGCCTTGCTATAACGGCTCTCGCCCCTCGCGGAAGAACATCGCGTTTTCCCGCAGGCCCGTTTGTAACCGCAAGCCTTGTAACCGCAAGCGTGGTGCTTAAAATAGGGGTTAGAGGAAATTCTCAAGCACGCCTTGCCGGACTTAGGCCAATTTGGACCGCAAATGTCTTGTGCAAGGGTGATCATGGTGCGGGCGCAGCCCGGATCAGCAGACAACCGAAGGAAACACGATGTCCTGGACCGATGAGCGCGTCGAACTGTTGAAGAAAATGTGGGGCGAGGGTCAATCCGCCTCCCAGATCGCCAAGGAGCTTGGCGGTGTGACGCGCAATGCGGTGATCGGCAAGGTGCACCGTCTGGGACTGTCGAACCGCGCGGGATCGGGAGCCGCCGCGAAACCCGCCGCCGCGCCCAAGGCCAAACCTGCCGCCGCGCCGAAACCCAAAGCGGAAGCCAAACCGAAACCCGCCGCGAAACCGACGGAGGCCCCTGCCGCCTCCGAGGCCGCCCCGAAACCCGCAACGCCTGCCCGTCGCGCGATCATTCCGGCGGGTCAGCCTTTGCCGCCGCAGCCCTCGACCAATGAGATCCCCGCCGAAGCTCTGGCCAAAGTCAGCGAAGTTGAGAAAAAGGCCAAGCGGCTGTCGGTGATGGAACTGACTGAGAAGACCTGCAAATGGCCGGTGGGTGACCCGGCGACCGAAGATTTCTGGTTCTGCGGTCTGCCGTCGCAGCCGGGCAAACCCTATTGCGAGGCCCATGTGGGCGTGGCCTTCCAGCCGATGTCCTCGCGCCGGGATCGCCGCCGCTGACCCTTCTGACCGTCTCGTGACCCCATGTGAACAGGTCGCCCCTCTGAAGAGAGGAGCGACCTTTTTCGTGCCCATTCTGCGCATTCTTGAACAGAATTCGCACAGGTTTGGCCATTTTCCGCAGAGAAGTGTTTGCCCGCGCACAGACTCTGTTTGAGCCTGCGGAATATGAGAGGGGCCGGACAGCCGTTAGCTTTGTCGCATCTTAAACATCCATGCCAAAGAAAGCTTTGACATCATGAAAAACCTGCTTCTCTCCTCCGCCCTCGTTCTGGGCGCCACCGCCGCCACTGCCGAGCCGGTGAAATATGTGCTTGATCCGTCGCACAGCCAGATCGTGTTCTCCTATGAGCACCTCGGCTACTCCACCACCACCGGCATGTTCTCCGGCTTCGACGGTGAGATCATGTTCGACGAGGCCGATCCGGCCGCGTCCTCCGTCTCCGTGTCCTTCCCGACCGACAGCCTCTACACTGGCTGGGCCGAGCGCACCGCGCACTTCCTGACCGGCGACTTCTTTGGCGCTGAAGAGAACCCGACGATCTCCTTCGTGTCCACCGGCATCACCGTGACCGATGACGACGAAGCCGACATCACCGGCGATCTGACCATCAACGGCATCACCAAATCCGTCGTGATCGACGCCGAACTGACCCAAAAAGCCGACCACCCGATGGAGAACAAGCCCTGGGTCGGGTTTGACGGCGAGCTGACCGTGCTGCGCTCCGACTTCGACATGGGCATGTTCGCGCCCTACGTCTCCGACGAAGTCGAGATCGAGATCTCCATTGAAGCCACCCCGGCTGAGTAACTCTCGCCCTCCCCGAATGAAGAAGGCCGCTGGAGCGATCCGGCGGCCTTTTTGTTTGCTCGATTGAGGGACGCGGCGGGCTTACTGCCGCACCGCCGTCAGTTCGGTCGCAACCGCGACACCAAAGCCCACCGTGCCCTCGTCTTCATAGCCCGCGCCCATGCCGAAGTCGCGGCGATCCAAGGCGGTGGTGCCGGACATCGTGGCGCGATCGCCGTCGAGTGTGAGATCGAAAGCCAGCGTCACCGGAACGGTTTGCCCGACCAGCGTGAGCGTGCCCACGGCCTCATGCGCCGTGCCCTCAAGCCGCGTGATCTCGCCCGTGAAAGTCGCGGTCGCATAGGTTTCGGTGTCAAAGAACTCCGGCCCCTGCGCCTGTTGCGTGACAGAGCCGAGCGACAAAGAGGTGGTGTCGATGGTGACCGTCACCTCGCCCGTGCCGCTCTCGTCGTTATAGGCGATGGCGGCGGTCCAATTGGCAAAGCTGCCCTCGACCGGTGCGCCCATCTGAGTCACGGTGATCGTCAGACCGCCCTGCTCCACCTCCCAGACGGGAAGCTCGGAGGTGATCTCCGCCTGTTCCATCGGTGCGGCGCTGGCGACCTCTTCATGCTGTTCCAAGGGCACGACAAAGGGAAAGGCCACGACAGCAATCCAGAGCATAGCGGCCAGAGCGGGAGGAAGCGCAGAGGCGTGGCTCGCGCCCTCGACACCCGCCTCCGTGCCGCGCAGCATGCGCGACAGCACGCCGTCTTTCTCGATCACCGCATGTTTGAGCGCGCCCAAAATGTGCAGCGCCACGGTGACGAAAATCACCCAGGCCGACAGCCCATGCACCGCGCCCGCCATGTGGGCGACGTCTTCGGACTTCGGCACGAAGGGCAGGTCCTGACCAAAGGGCCAGAGGATCGGGGCAAAGCCGGCTTCTGCGGAATGCATCACCCAGCCCGACAAGGGCATGATCAGGATCGCGCCGTAGAGCATCCAATGGATCACTTCGGCCAGCATGGTCTCCGCCTTGCGCTCCGGGTGCACTGGCACGGGTTTCGTCTGGGTGAACGCCCAGAGGATGCGCATCACGGCGAGGCCAAGCACGGTGACGCCGATGGTTTTATGCACGGAATAGAGGGTTTGGAGCCGGTCAGCGGTCTCCGCCGTGCGGGGCGTGTTCTCGCCAATGAGGCCAAGCGCGAGGTCCGCGAGGATCAAAAGCGCGATGGACCAATGGAAAAAGCGCGCGGCGGCGCCGTAACGGGTGGCTGTGTTGGTGAGCATAGGGCGACCTGTGTGCGAGGAGATGTGCGTGTGAGTTTGACGCAAGGTTACCCGAAGGCCGTGCCCCAAGCATTAGCGCCGCCCGCACATTACCTGTGCACGCGGCGTGCGATTTCGAACAGATTACGTCAGAAGCTGCGCGTCCATCCCACAGAGGCGGAGATTTGACGCATCTCCGTCTTTGATGAGGCTGCTGGCATGGGGCGCCAACATCGGACGGATTGTCCGAGCGCGCAACAGGGCTTCTCAGGCGGGCCGCTTTCGGAGTATATCGCGCCATATGAGCCAGAATCCTCCAGCCATCCGCCCCGATCTTGCCCCGAAGCCACTGTTCGATGGCCCCCGTCGCGATGGCCAGCCGACCATCGGCATGGTCTCTTTGGGCTGTCCGAAAGCCTTGGTCGACAGCGAGCGCATTCTGACGCGGCTGCGCGCCGAGGGCTATCAGATCAGCGCGGATTATTCCGGCGCGGACGCAGTGATCGTCAACACCTGTGGCTTTCTGGATAGTGCCAAGGCCGAAAGCCTTGAGGCCATCGGCGAGGCGTTGCAGGAGAATGGCAAGGTGTTGGTCACCGGTTGCCTCGGGGCCGACCCGGAGTATATCACCGGTGTGCATCCGAAGGTTCTGGCCGTCACCGGCCCGCATCAATACGAACAAGTGCTGGACGCGGTCCATGCGGCCGTGCCGCCCGCGCCCGATCCTTTCGTGGACCTTCTGCCCGCCACCGGCGTGAGCCTCACGCCCCGGCATTTCAGCTATCTGAAAATCTCTGAGGGCTGCAACCACGCCTGCAAATTCTGCATCATCCCGGACATGCGCGGCAAATTGCAATCGCGCCCGGTTCATGCGGTGCTGCGTGAAGCGGAGAAGCTCGTGGAGGCGGGCGTCAAGGAATTGCTCGTGATCTCGCAGGACACCTCGGCCTATGGGCTGGATCGCCGCTACGAGGCCTTTCCGTGGAAGGACCGTGAGGTGCGTTCGCATATCACCGATCTGGCGCGCGAATTGGGGCAACTGGGCGCGGCGGATGACCTCTGGGTCCGGCTGCACTACGTCTACCCCTACCCCCATGTGCGTGAGCTGATCCCGCTGATGGCGGACGCCGGCAATGCGGTGCTGCCCTACCTCGACATCCCGTTCCAACATGCCCACCCGGACACGCTCAAACGCATGGCCCGCCCTGCGGCCTCCGCGAAGGTCTTGGACGAGATTGCCGCCTGGCGCGCGATGGCGCCGGACATCACGCTCCGCTCCACGTTTATCGTCGGCTATCCGGGCGAGACGGAGGAAGAGTTCCAATACTTGCTCGACTGGATGGACGAAGCCCAGCTCGACCGTGTGGGATGCTTCCAATACGAAAACGTCGATGGCGCGCGCTCGAACGCGCTGGCTGACCACGTCGCGCCCGAGCTAAAACAGGAGCGCTGGGAACGGTTCATGGAGAAAGCGCAGGCGATTTCCGAGGCCAAACTGGAAGCGAAAGTCGGCACTGTTCAGCAGGTCATCGTGGACGACATTGACGAAGACGGCATCGCCACCTGCCGCACCAAGGCCGACGCGCCGGAGATCGACGGGAACCTGTTTATTGATGAGGGGACCGAGGGGCTCAGCGTTGGGGATTTGGTGACTGTGGAGGTCGATGAGGCTGGTGAGTATGATCTTTGGGGGTGTTTGAGGAAAAGGCCTTGAAACTTTACTCGACAATACTGTCATCCTGCATAAGTTTTTCGACATACTTTTCTGGCACCTTGTCAAGAGCTTCGTAACCATCCTGTGTAAGTTGGAAGCACCGTCCCTCAGAGGTGCTATCAACAATTAAATTGTAGGTCTCTAGCTTCTCAATTGCCGCTTCTATCTTAGCTATAGCTCTACGAGTGTTATTATGCTCAACTTCAACTCCACCCGCAGAAAAACTTACCCCACCAATATATTCATAAATTGTTATTTGTCCGTGATCATCTTGAGAGGCGAGATAAAGAAGTCGAATTTCTAAAGATGAAAAGCTTACCAGTATCTCTTGCTCTTGAGACATATCATCTACCAATGCTTTCGCTTGCGCCAAAAAACTCTTTAGATAATCATTTTCAGCAAGCATTTGCGAAAGATGTCGCTGAAAATGATAACCAAAATCTTTGATGTCCTCGAATTCATTGTAGATGCCATTGTTTTGGCACCATGCCTTAAACTCTTTTAGTTTTTTAGTAAGCGGTGTATAGGCCCGGGAAATTTGGCAATCTGAGCGCAGACTGCAAATAGCGAGGCCGATAAAACGACTCACCGCCATGATTTGCCTTGATGGTTTCCCTGCCCGAAACCAAGTTCTGATCCTTCAAGACCGTACCTTGCGGATCGAAAGTGTCGCTTGATGGCGTTACCGGAACAGACACGAAAAGCGCCCCTTCGGCAGATCGCTGCCCAGCCTCAGCTGTTCTTCGGTGCGGTGCTTGAACCACGCGCTGGTTTCGCTGTAGTTCGCGCCATGTCTGCACAGATTTTTTCCATCGATGCGCGAGAAGACGGCGGTGCCAAGCTCGCGCTCAATTCCAAACATGACATGCATAGCGGCATCCGGCGGATTTCTTGCGAGTTGTCGCCTGAAGGGTTGTTGCAACTCGTGCTCTACGCGGAGGCTCTCAGCCTGCGTCAACACCTCGGGCATCCGGCCGCGTCGCGCCTGTCCGGGGACGGGCTGGAACTGTTTTATGATCCGGCGGCACCGGATCTGCATGTGGCGCGGCAGGCCGGCTACTCTCAGCAGGCCGCGCGTATCCCGGTCGCGATCTTCCAAGCCGAGATGGCAGGCATGACCGAGATTTGCATGACCCGCGCCGAGGCGTCAAAACACGCCCCGGTCCTGAAACAGCTGTTGGCAGAATGCGCCGGGCCAGAGGATCTCGACCAATGGCTCGGGCAAGATGATGCCGATCTGGTGCTGCATCAGCTGCGTGAAATAGCATTTCTGTTGCTGGTCCGGGAGGCCTCCATCTGCGGCTCCGCTCTTGGCCGCAAGCTACGCGGCAAGAAAACGCAGGATCAGGCGCGGGAGGCCGTTCGCGTTATCCTGCTTGAGCTTGCAACAGAACTCGTTCCGGTGTCGGCCTGAGGCAGATAAGGAGCTTGCGGGGCAAGCTGGGCAGCGGCATTGAGGACCTCCAGCCCTACCGTGCAAGTGTCAGGACATGCCTTTGGGCCGGAACCCTGCGTCGGGCTCCGGCTGCGTGAGCTTTCTTTGCCGCCGTGACGTCAGGACGACAGTCGCGTTCAGTCCTCGATCCGCCCGACGGGGCAATGCCAAGGCATCAATTGACTGTAGTCCAGCTCGCCACGATTGCGCTCGATTTCCTGAACTACCCAATTCAGATAGCTGCGCGGGTTGACCCGATTCACACGAGCGCTCTCGATTAGGGAGTAATAGATGGCCCAGACCCGTGCCGCCTCATGGCTGCCGGCGAAGAGGGAGTTCTTCTTCGTCAGGGCGATGCCTCGAATGCAGCGTTCAACCGCGTTGTTGTCGATCTTGAGGCGGCCGTCGAACACGAACCGCTGCAGCCCGTCAAAACCATTAAGCATATAGTTGATTGCTTGTTTCAGCTTACCCGAAGCGTCTTGCTGATATTGCTCCAGGAGTTTTTTGAGTTCGGCAAAGAGAGGAAGCGTCTTTTCCTGCCGCAGCCGTTCGCGCTCGGCAGGAGGAAGTCCGCGCGCGGCTTTTTCAACCGCATAGGCTTTTTGGAAGACCTGGATAGTTCTGTGGGCCAGTTTGCTCTCGGTTGCCAGCTCGGCTTCGTAGAATTTGCGCCGGGCATGGGCGTTGCAGCGCGCCGACTTCGGCCCGTCATCCTCGGAGGCTTGCTCGAAAAGTCGATTGTATCCGGCGTACCCGTCCGTCTGAAGGAACTGGAACGAAGCACCGGACAACACCCCCTCTGCCACGATGCCGGCACGGGAAGGGGCGTAGTGGTACACCACAGCCGGCTGGGCCCCGGCGTTCCAATTACGCTCATCACGATTGATCACCCAGAAATACCCGGTGTCGCACTTTCCCTTTCCCGGCGCTTGAACTTTCACCGGGGTTTCATCCATCTGAGCGGCATAACCGGCAAGCACATGCGCATGAAGCTCGTCCCGGACCGGCTCTAGGAATTTGGCCACGTGGGCAACAGACCTGTCAATCGCTTGACGTGTCAGATTGACATTGGCGTTCTGCAAGCGCCGTTCCAGCCGGTACGATGGAATATGCTCGAAGTATTTCTGGCACCCCGCTTCAACCGCAAACCCGACCTCTAGGCTTCGTCCCTTCATGATGAAATGCTTCGATTTCGCGGACACTGGTTTGTTTTCCTTGCAGATCCCCCGGTTGCAGGCACAGGTGTGGTAGACGTCCTTCACCAAAACCACGTGCTCGGGGATGATCCGGAAACTCCCGACACGTTCTTCGGATTTGACCGTCTTGAGTTCATGCCCGCATGTGCCGCAGCTCATGTTGTCAGGGAAATGATCGACGGTGATGACTTCCATGTCCTTGGGGGTTTTCCGGCGCCCCTTGCCCTTGGGCCTTTCCTTGGCCTCTTCCTCCGGTTCATCGTCCATGGCCAGGCAAAGATCGTCTTCCTCGGCCTCGCCGCGTTCCTTTTCGGAGCTCTGCCCGAAATGTTCCTGGCGCAGCACGGCCAGTTGCTCCGTGGTCCGGCGCTGCTCGCTTTTGAGCGCCAGGACCCGCTGTTTGGCTGTCCGAGCTTTGCCTTCAGCCTCCGTGAACAGGGACAGAATGCCCTCGATCCGCGAACCAATGGTGATCGTCGCTTCTTCGGGAATGTTCGGGATTTTCTGCACTGCGGACAGAATGCCGTCGCAAAGAAGGCCAACCGGGCTCAATTCACCGGAAACGGCCTCGTGCTGGTCCGGCGGCCTATCGGGCTTTTGAAATTTCATTGCCATTTTTCCTCTTGGGTGTCGGCCCTTGCCCAACACCGGGCAAAGGCGGTCTCCGTCCGGGGCCGAAGGATGCGAGCCCGGCTGAGGCACCATTCGAGGAAACAGATGATCAACATCCGGTCCGCCCCGACCGGTTTACGGCCTGAGTTGGTTCGGTCGGATATCTGTTCCGGTCGGTGTGCCTGAGCGATGAGGAAGTCCGTTGCCCAAGCAGAATCCTTGCGATGGATCGCAGGAATTGCTAGGTTGCCAGCATCCAAACGGGCGGGCGCGGGTCTGCCTCTTACGATCACGTCGGAATGCACCAACATTCCGGCGTTTTCGCTTTTAAGAGCTTAGTTGTTCATTCCGGTCTCTCCTGTTGCCGTTTTTCGGTGAGCGCTTTTAGGTCCAGCTGCCCGAAAGATAAACATTATTATTAAAGTCAGTCACTTATGCGAAAATCCGAGTTCGATTCGTTGCTGCTGGGCAGGCCCGTGCCTCTCGGGCGATGAACTTGTGTCCTTTCAAGATCTCCTCACATCATATGGACTTCGCGCCACTTTTCGTCCGAGCCGGTGAATGTGCGAAACCAACGCCTGTCGGTGCAGCAATAAAATTTTTTTCTGTCAGCATGATCTCGTTGAGCCTCTTTCGTTCGATGATCACCGCGACATGACGCGAGTCGGGGCTGCAATTGTTCGAAGGAAGTTTCAGGCAGAACACCCCTGAACCGATCCGAGAGGATCAGCCTATGAGCCGAGAGGAGGCGCTGGGGATATGTGGGATCTGGTTCAGCATGATGAGGACAGGTTAGGCAGAGCCCGTTTGATCGGCAATTCACAATCGGTCTTCAAAAACCTACTCGACCAAGTCGTTGCAAACTCGGCACAATTCAGTTTTTTATGCATCCGTGTCAGCCGCCTGAGATTGACAAAATCCCTTCCTAAAGAGCCCTATGGGCTATTCTTGTTAGGAAGGGGGCGCCGCCTCAGTGGCCCGACAGACGTCTTGCCGCGACGATTCCCCTAAACCCCTCAATGAAAAATCGTCACATGTGTGTGTATTTTTCTTGACGCTCGAGTGGCGGGTCAGAGCGTCACTCGCAATATGGCGAGTGCCTGCGAACAGATATCACAGCCGGTCATCGCATTTGTCCTGAGCCATCAGCTGGCTGATGACCGCATCGGGGATGGCCTCTTTGGCAAAGGTGAAGGTATCGGACAATTTAACCTCATTGGCCGCGCGCATGAAGGTCCGATCTTCCGTCCCGTTGACCGCCACAGAAATGTGCAGCCCGACCGCCTGCGCTCCGATGCCGTGTCCACCATCCTGCGCGATCGTCTCGTTGGGGCGGGGGTCGACCCCGAAGGCTACAGCGGCCACAGCCTCCGCGCAGGCCTTGCCACCAGCGCGATCAAGGCGGGGGGGGCCGACCTTCGTCGTGCGAAAGCAAACCGGCCACGCCTCAGACCTGATGCTGTCGCGCTACGTGCGGGATGCGGGGTTGTTCGATGGCAACGCGGCGGCGTCGTCGTTGTGAGATTTAGGTTGATAACCTGACGCTGATCGTCATGAATCTTGAGAGAGATTGGGGACCGCCCATATAGCAGCCTTGCTATGCGCACGAAATTTGACCGGGGTTTGCAGGAACTTTTTTGGTGAGCAACGCAAAACTCTCTCAAAGAAGTACCCGACAACCCAAGCGATAGCTGTTGCAAACTATCCCGTGTGTCGTAGGGTCATCAAAAAGGCCATTTTGGATGTCGATGATAATAAAATTGTTCAGAATAGTTTTCTTTCTCGTTGTATATTTCGTGCTCTGCATGATTGCTGTCACGACCATTCTTCAAAGCTGGCCGGATGGCGCCCAAATGCTGTTTTCGTTCGGGGTGCCAATTGCGCTGGTTTGGTGGGGTGAGAAAAGAAGAGCAAATAGACTGGCAAAACCTGAAAGTGAATTTTCTCAATCGGACGCCAAACTGAAACGAGGATCACCTAAGCCACAGATGACGGTCGTGCCCCGTGATCGAACAGACCTAAAGGAGCAGACCGAGAGACGAGAACAAGTATTGAGGGAACGCAATCGGGATGCCATGCTTTCTGGGTCCTCTCGTATCCTGAGTAAAGCGGAGAATGAAACAAACCCACAATATCAGCCGCCCAAACAGGACTATGCCGCCATAGTAAAGGCAGGTAGGGCGTCGTCACCGGATCTCTCACAGATCGCCGTCAGGAAAGAACGCGAGAGAGGAAGGCCCGTTAAAGCCACGCGACGTACTGGATGGGTGCCATCGTCAGAGTCAGTTGATGTCGGCGGAAGAATTATTGGCGGAATGGTCTATGTGGGTACACCGCCGCGCCTAAACGACTATGGCTATCGGGACAAATGCCGAGCCTACATAGACCCCTCGCTGTCTGTAGCCCGCAATGGCACCGACAAGGTGGGCAACTACATGCCTTATTGGCCCGGTTATTCGGAAATTCCGTCTCAGTGCAGGGCGACTTATCTGGATTGGCTCGCGAGCGGGCGGTCTGATCCGTCCTACGATCCCGGCTACATGTTCCTTTATTTCTATGGACTTGAGCGACGCTTTGTTCTCGATCAGCCGCCTGAGGCTGAAAAGCGGGAGATATTGCAAGAAGTCCGACGCCTTATGAAACTCTACCCGGATAACGGATCGGTGCAGAGGTATCTGGGGGAGTTCATTCAGCTTGCGCAAATCTCGTTGAATGATGAGGCGGTTCATGAGCCGGTTTTCGATTATCGTGGTTGGGATCTACCGCTGTCGCTCAAAGTCGCCATCGGGGCGCGTGTGGGACGCGGCGACTGGCTTTCGGCGGATTGGGTTCTGAGCTGGTTGATGTGCCATCCTGAACGCCGCCTGCGCACCCCGGCAACTCGTTGTGCCGAAGAGTTTCGCGCACTTTTCAGGCTGCGCTTCGACGAACGTTTTCCTGAAGGTCTAAAAGTGAGCAAGCCGCGCAAGATGCTTGAGCCCACCTATCAGGCCGCATCAAGCGAGTTTCAGGGGCAGCTAGAACCGATGGTGAATGGGGCCAGGGTGCCTGACATCTCTGGCCTGAGGAAGCCTGTCGAGATCGCACAGGAGATCGCAGATGAGGCGATGGACGATCTCGACAAGCTCAGCCGCTATCTGGGCCGCAATCCCGATGGACGGGGCAGCGTAGAGGCACAAGCCCTATTGCCTCAGGAGTTGTGGGAGCTGTTTCCCAGTGAAGAACTGGAAAGCCTCAAGGCTTGGGCTGCGGATCGTGTCGGCAGTGGCGGCTTGATCCCTGTTTTGGACGTTATTGAACGCCTCGAAAGTTCGCGGCCAGAGAAACTGAGCAAACGAATCCTCACCGGCGCGGCGGATGCGCTGGCACGGATCGGGTATGGTTTTGCCCCGGACCCCCGGTTCGCTCTGCGCTCACCAAAGCTGGATGAGCCTGTCATGCTGTTTGAGTTGGGCGAAGCTGTCGGCCAATTGGAGGACGTGTCCGACGATTACCGTGCTGCGCTGATCGAGGCTGCGCTAGGATCGTTTGTAGCCCATGCCGACGGGCAGATCACGGAGAGTGAAAGGAAGTCACTCCAGGCCAAGGCCACGGACGTGGATAGGTTGAGCGGGCAGGAATACCGCCGTCTTGCCGCGAATGTGGAATGGATGCTGGCCGTCGCACCGGACATGACCTTGCTCCGGCGCAAGCTCAAGGACACCGGGCCAGAGGCCATGGCGTCGATTAGATCGGCATTGGTTGCGGCGGCCCATGCGGACGGTGTGATCCAGTCCGAAGAGGTTGCTGGGATCGAGAAGGTTTACAAGGCCTTAGGGCTGGACCCGGCCTTGGTTTATTCTGACCTTCATGCTGGGGATGTCAGTGACGGCCCGGTGCGTGTTCGCGCTGCTGAACCCGGTGCTGCGGGAGAGACCATTCCTGACGAAGCCCCATCCGGACCGCCAAAGCTTGATGCCGCTCGGATCGCGGCTATCCAATCCGATACCGCGCGTGTCTCTTCCGTGTTGGGGGATATTTTCGACGATACACCGGATGTTTCCGAGGCTTTAGAGGCAGATGAAACGGTTCTTGGTGGTTTGGATGCTAAACACTCGGATCTGGTGAAAGCCCTGATCGCACAAGAACATTGGACGGAAGAAGCGTTTGAGGAATTGTGCCGCGCAACTGGGCTACTTGCCTCTGGCGCCATAGAGGACGTCAACGAATGGGCCTATGACACCTATGATGAAGCCTTATTGGACGAATACGATGGCTACGACGTTTCGCCCGACCTGGCGGCGCAATTGAAAAAGAAATTTGGAGAGGAGATTCCCCATGTCGAGGCTTAAACCCCGTGAACGCGATGCAATTGTTCAGGCCCTGCGGGCGGGTGTGGTGCCCAAGCTGGGGTTGAGGCATATCCAGGTTGGACGGGTGCGTGAGATCGAGGAACTGGTCAAGGATATGGATCGCCTTGCTGATGGTGGCTCCGCGATCCGGTTCATCATTGGTGAGTATGGCTCTGGCAAGACATTCTTTATGAATCTGATCCGCTTGGTCGCGCTGGAAAAGGGGCTGGTGGTGATGTTCGCCGATCTGGCCCCGGATCGCCGCATTCACGCGACCGGTGGTCAGGCTCGTGGGCTTTACGCTGAAATGGCGCGGAACCTATCAACCAGGACCAAGCCTGATGGCGGGGCATTGGCAAGTGTTGTGGAGCGATTTGTATCAACCGCCCATCGAGAGGCCGAAGCCCGCGATCTCCCTACCGGCAATGTTATCCGTGAGAAGCTGGCCCATTTCGAGGAACTGACCGGCGGGTTCGAGTTTGCGGAGGTTATCCGCCGCTATTGGGAGGGGCATGAAAACGGGGATGAAGAGTTGAAATCCTCGGCCCTGCGCTGGTTGCGAGGTGAGTTTGCCACCCGCACAGACGCCCGCAAGGCGCTTGGGGTGCGCACGATCATCAATGACTCCAGTGTCTATGACCATCTCAAGCTGATGTCCGCCTTTGTGGTGGAGGCCGGGTATAAAGGGCTGCTTGTGGGCATGGACGAGATGGTGAACCTCTACAAGCTCACCTCATCGCAGGCCCGCAATGCCAACTACGAACAAATCCTGCGCATCCTGAACGATGTGCTGCAAGGCAGTGCCGAGAACCTAGGATTTTTAATGGGCGGAACACCAGAATTTCTGATGAACACGCGCCGAGGGCTTTACAGCTATGAAGCATTACAATCGCGATTGGCGGAAAACACCTTTGCCCGCGAGGGACTTGTGGACCTTTCCGGCCCTGTAATCCGTCTGGCCAGCCTAACCCCCGAAGATCTGTTCGTTCTGCTGGCCAATGTGCGCCGGGTGATGCAGGGCGAAGACACAGCCTTGCCCGATACCGCGCTGGAAGCCTTCATGACCCATTGTTCCGAGCGGATAGGCGAAGCGTATTTCCGTACCCCGCGCAACACTGTGACAGCTTTCGTCAACCTGCTTGCGGTGCTTGAGCAAAACCCTGGTGTGGAATGGTCGGACCTGATTGATGATCTGGACGTGGCTGACGATCAGGGCGATGATATGAGTGATATTGAGGAGGCAACCGGGTCACAGCCAGCCGAGGGCGACGACGATCTGGTCAGTTTCAAGCTCTGATCTGGTGCGATGAGTTCTGCCTTCGACAAGCTGGCACGTCCGGTTCAGAAATGGGTGCGCTCCAAAGGCTGGCGGGAACTGCGCCAGATACAGGCGGATTCGGTTCATGTGGTCATGGATGGCAATGCCGACCTGATCGTTTCGGCCTCGACCGCGGGCGGCAAGACCGAGGCTGCTTTCTTGCCCCTGATCTCGCAGGTTCTGGACGATCCGTCGGAGCGCGACGGGTTCGATTTGGTTTATATCGGGCCGCTGAAGGCGCTGATCACCGATCAGGCGATGCGGCTCGAAGACATCTGCCGAGAGGCCGGTTTGCCTGTCCACCCCTGGCATGGGGATGTGTCGGGCAGCGTGAAGGCGCGGGCCCTAAAGGCCCCCAGGGGCGTCCTGCTGATCACGCCTGAATCCCTGGAAGCCCTGTTCGTGCGCCGAGGGGGGGGAATCCCGCGCCTGTTTGGGGCCACGCGGGCGGTTGTGATCGACGAGTTGCACAGCGTTCTGGACAGCGAGCGCGGGGTTCAGATGCGCTCTTTGTTGACACGACTGGAGATAGCCGTGAAGCGTCCTATCCGGCGTGTCGGACTGTCGGCTACGCTCGGCGACATGAATATGGCGAGCGCGTATTTGCGACCTGATAATGCAGAGGCTGTGCAGCTGATCGAGGCCAAAGGTGGAGAGGCCGAGCTGCTCCTGCAGCTGCGCGGTTATGTGTCAGGCGATGAGGATGGAGATGCGCCATCTGCCACGGATGCGGTATCCGAGCACTTGTTCAGGCAATTACGCGGTAGTGACAACTTGGTGTTTGCCGGAGCGCGACAATGGGTCGAAATCTATGCCGACCGGTTGCGCAACCTCTGTGAAAAGGCTCATTTGCCGCAGGAGTTCTACCCGCATCATGCAAGTCTCGCACGGGAACATCGGGACTTTGTCGAGAAACGCCTGAAAGATGCGAACCTTCCAACAACCGCCGTTTGCACCTCGACGCTGGAACTGGGCATCGACATTGGTGACGTGGCCTGTGTGGCCCAGGTAGGTGCTCCGTTCAGCGTGGCAGCCCTGCGTCAACGGCTGGGACGTTCCGGGCGCCGCGAAGGGCAGCCTGCAATCCTGCGCCAATATGCGGTTGAGGCCAGATTGGATAGCGAAAGCAGCTTTGTCGATCAACTCCGCCTCGGACTGATCCGCGCGATTGCCATGATCGAGCTATTGCTGGAGGGCTGGTGTGAGCCGCCAAGACCTGAGGCCCTCCATCTTTCCACGTTGGTACATCAGATCTTGTCGGTAATTGCTGAGAGAGGCGGTGCGCAGGCAAACAGGCTGTATCGCGTCCTTTGTCAGGAAGGACCCTTCCGGCAGGTGGACACCGGGTTGTTTTTGGACGTTCTCCGGGCAATGGGGCGACCAGAGGCTGAGTTGATAGAACAATCCTCTGACGGCTTGCTGTTGCTCGGTGCGGCGGGCGAGCGAATTGTCGAACATTACAGCTTCTATGCAGTATTCAAGACGCCCGAGGAATTCCGGCTTGTTGCCGATGGCAAGGAACTGGGCACATTGCCGATAGACAATATCCTGACACCGGGAATGCTGCTGATATTCTCGGGTCGCAGGTGGGTCGTTCAGGAAATCCACGATCTGGAAAAGGTCGTCCTCGTGAAACCCGCAACGGCTGGTGCTCCACCGCTATTCGGAGGCGATCCGGGCATGATCCATGATCGTGTAATCGAGAAGATGTTCGACATTCTCGAAGGGGATTTTGAGCCGAGCTACATGGATCAGGCGGCCCTGCGCCTGCTTGACGAGGCTCGCGCCAACTATGCGCGACAGGGGTTCGCGGTAACGTCTTTCGTTGAATTGGGCGGAGGCGCATGTATTCTTGCAACGCGCTGCGGCACAGTCAAAACGACGACACTGGCTATGGCACTGGGAGCATCAGGTTTTCAGATCACTCAGCACGATGGGTTTTTGCTGGTTGAGACAGGCGGCGCTGATCGCACTCTGGAGCAGGAGCTATCGGCAATGGCCAACGCGGAGCCCCCCGATCTGTTTGCACATTCGCCGAACCTGATTTTTGAGAAATATCACGCTTACCTGACGCCCGAACTTTTGAGACGAGACGCGCTTTCCATGCGCGTAGATAGAGGTTGTTTGCAAAAGCTATGCGCTGGTTTGTTGGGTCGCACATAGCGAATCCTGTCTGGTCTCCTTTTTGGGGGTCTCTTTTGCGAATTCGAAGGCAGTTGAGTCTTTTCAGACGACATCCCCTTCCCATGGCGCAGTCATCTGGTACAGTTCAGGCAAGTACTTCGGGGGTGGTCCAAGCTAACCCTCTGGTATCGTTACATCGGCAGATTGAAGTAGGATATCCCTTCGTCTCCGCCATCTTGCCCTTGATGTGTGAATTCCCATCATTGCTTCTTGCGGTTGCAACGATCGGCCGCTCTGGCGAGCCGCACCGCAGCGTCCGAGCTCCCCGGCGGACGACGGTTTTGGGCCTGAAGCGGCTCTGGTAAAAAGGGCGGATTTTGTTGAAAAAGTCGGCCTGAGAACGCGTTTTTGGCTGGCCTCAGTCTTGGATGTCGCCGTTTGGTTCGGGCAATCGCTCGTCGCGCCGCCTTGAGGCGTCTATCTGGCCGCTCAGATCATGCCGTGGCCTCCGAGTTGGCGCACTGAGGCCGCAGCTTCGCGAGTTTTCGGAGGTTTTGGGCGATGGCGGCGAGGAGGAATTCGTCCTTTGCGCCGTTCGGTCCTCGAAGCCTGAGCCGCGTGAGGTTCAGGATGCGCTTCAGGTGAGCGAATAGCATCTCGACCTTTTTCCTTTTGTCCCGTGAGATCTTGTAGGCTTTGGTCTTGCGGCATGCACGGGCGAACTCGCGTGCTTCCTCGTGCGGCTCGCGGGTCACGTATCGCGCTTCGGCTTTCGGACAACAGTTGTCCTTGGAGGGACAAACCTGACAGGTGGCCTTCAGGGCGCGATATTTCTTTCTGCCTCCGGTAGCCTGGCCTCGGTTTGGATCGGAATAGTTGCGTCTGAACTGTTTCAGCGCCTGACCCTCGGGGCAGATGTACTGATCATTCTTTTCGTCCCATTCGAAGTCGGATCTGGAGAAGGTGCCATCGGTGCGCTCCGACTTATCGATGACAGGGATGAACGGAATGATGCTGCGCCTGTCGACCAGCCAGCCGAGGTTTTCGGCATTGCCATAGGCGGTATCTGCCGCAATCCAATCGGGGCGTATTCCGAACCGCTTCTCAGTCCTGTCCAGCATCGTGCGCGATGCGCCCACCTCAGCCTGACGGATCGCACGAGTTGCCTCAACATCCATGATCACCGAGCTTTTGGTGTCGATCAGGTAGTTGGTGGCATAGGCGAAATACGGGCGGCTTTCATCCGCGCGGGTCCATTGTGCCGCAGGATCGGACTTGGCGACGAACTTCGGCTGGACCGGGGAGGCAGCTCCGAAGGCAGCGTTGTCGAGGGTTTCGAGATATTCTTGCGCAGCTCTGTTGCCTGCCTTGCGCGCGACATCTGCGTTCCAATCGCCTGCGACAATCGACCGGGTCTTGTTCGCGTCTGCAGGGATTAGACTGGCATCGACAGCAAAGCCCTCGCCTGACACGAGGTCCTCTTTCAGGCAGCGCTCAACGGTTGCTTCGAACACCTTCCGAAGCAGATCGCTGTCGCGGAATTTGCCGTGGCGATAGCGGGAGAAGGTCGAGTGATCCGGAACCTTGCCTTCGAGGCCGAGACGACAGAACCAGCGGTAGGCTAGGTTCAGGTGGACCTCGTCGCAGAGGCGACGTTCCGACCGGATGCCCATGACGTAACCAATGACCAGCATCCGGATGATCAGTTCTGGATCAATCGAGGGACGCCCGAGGTGGCTGTAGAAGGGGCGAAGGGCCTCCCGCATCCCATCCACGTCGAGAAACCGGTCGATCTCAGGGACTATCCTGAATTTTGTGCTCTGGCGTGGTAGCTCGAAAATGAGGAGACCCACGCATGAGCATCGACAAAGACATTTTGGACCAACTGATGGATGGGCGTTCGCCCGGAGATCTGTTTGGCAAAGACGGCGTACTGGCCGCATTGACGAAGGCGTTGGCGGAGCGCGCCTTGAGCGTTGAACTGGATACGCACCTGACCGATGAGCACGCCGATCTGCCACCTGACGCGTACAACCATCCATCCAATCGCCGCAACGGCAGCAGCCAGAAGACGGTGACCACCGGCAGCGGCAAGGTGGTTCTGGACATCCCGCGTGATCGCAACGGCACCTTTGATCCGCTGTTGATCGCCAAGTATCAGCGGCGTTTCCCTGAATTCGATCGCAAGATCATCAGCATGTACGCGCGGGGCATGACAACCCGCGAACTCCAGGGGCATATTGAGGAGATTTACGGCTTTGAAGCCTCACCCAGCCTCATTTTCGCGGTCACCGACGCCGTCATGGAGGAGGTCACCGCCTGGCAGAACCGCCCGCTGGAACCGTGCTATCCGGTCGTGTTCATGGACGCGATCCGGGTCAAGATCCGCACCGATGGCGTGGTCATGAACAAGGCGGTCTTCGTCGCCCTGGCGATCCTGCCAGACGGAACGCGGGACGTTCTGGGGCTGTGGTTCCAGGCGAATGAGGGTGCCAAGTTCTGGGCCAAGGTTCTGAGTGACCTGCGCAATCAGGGCGTCCAGGACATCCTCATTGCCGTCGTAGACGGCCTCAAGGGTTTTCCGCAAGCCATAGAAGCGGCCTTTCCCCAGGCCCAGGTCCAGACCTGTATCGTCCATCTCCTGCGCCATTCCATGAGCTTTGCCAGCTACAAGGACCGCAAGGCGGTCGCCGCAGCGCTGAAGGCGGTCTACACGGCGGTGGATGCCGAGGCCGCCGAGGTCGCGCTGGCCGGGTTCGAAGAGAGTGATCTGGCCGCCCGATACCCCGCGATCACCCCAAGTTGGCGGCGGGCCTGGAGCGAGGTCATCCCCTTCCTCGACTATCCGCCCGAGGTCCGCAGGCTGATCTACACCACCAATGCCATAGAGGCGTTGAACTCGAAAATCCGCCGCGCCGTTCGAACCCGCGGCCACTTCCCAAGCGATGAGGCAGCAGCGAAATTGATCTATCTGGCGCTGAATGCTACATCACAAGAGTGGAAGCGATCAGTCCGTGAATGGCATGCGGTAAAGAGCCAGTTCGCGATCATGTTCGAAGACCGCTTTCCAATGACGTAAGAAAACACGTCAGGGCACAGAATTTCGTACAGTCTCCGATCTCACGAATCACATGACCGGAAGGAACATGACGCTCCAGATCGAAGTCATAGAACAACTGTGCCGATGCGTCCTGAGTGCCCATCATGGCAAAATCCTCCAATTCCCTCATAATTGAGTGAATCAAACGACTTGCTGCGCCGCAACAAAGACTTTTTCAACAGCATGGGCGGATTTTGTTGAAAAACTCTATCACGGCACCTGACAGGCAATTATTGTAGGAAAATGTTCTAAAGGCATTTCAAAGTAGCCAAAAATACGGCGTCAGGCACGTGAATTGAGAACATTGTTCTGCATTTCGGGGAGCGCTGAGAGCCTCAAGGACTTTTTCAACACAATCGGCGGAGAGCCGACCTTCGCTGCGGGCGCGAAGCCTGACCCGGCTCCATGCAGAAGCGGACTTCCAGACAGGATACCTTACCGGAGCTTGATCGATCGACATTGAGGGAGTGAGAAGACATCCACTGCGCGCTCGACGAATATCCAACTCGGGATCAAGCTGTCTGTCCGTTTCCGAAGAGCAAAGCCGATAAAGCAGACAGCCAGTATCGGTTCGGCCCTCCACTGGCGGACCGTGCTGGATACCACTCGGCACGACACCTGCGCCATAGCCCGATCGACCTAAGTTTGAGCGAAACTTGCAATCTTCCGAAAACCGTCTTCGCACGGTCCACTCAGCCGTTCTTCAGGATGTTGCAGACCCCACGCTCTCTGACAGCAGGGTGTCGGCGAGATCCATTGCCTCTTCGCGAGTCACTGTAATCCTCAAAGGAAAACCCCAGAATTTAGAAAAGACCGCGCCGAAAGTCTTGAAGGCCAGACGCTTGGCAGCGCTCGGCTCAATCACAATCATCGCCAGCACGAGCGTCCGCAGTTCGGCCTTGTGCTTCTTCATCCACAGCGCAGTGCGCTTCTTTTCTTCTTGGCTGTGGTCGTGGTCTTCTTCTTCGGTCGGAGCATTATCGCTCAGGATCACGAACGGTGCGCCGCGCTTAAAGCACACCTCCAACGCCGCGAAATCCTCGTCGTGGTCGTGGTCGGGCGCTTCGTCATAGCTCATCCAGACAAGCGGAAAATTTTTGATATCCAAGGGCATGTGTCGTCTCCTGGCGAGAATGGACGGTTTCAGGTCGAGCGAATATGCTGCCATGTAAAGATGAGCGCGACCACGCCCGGAAGCGTGACAGCCAGCAGTTCCAGGCCCACAAGATGGCCGCCATCGCGCAAGCCATCGAAGACGCCAGCGAGCGTGCTCATGATGAACAGCAGACCGCCGAGGACGAGCATCGCCCAATCGGTCGCGCGCCTTGCGGCCAGCGCCAGCAAGGGTGGGACGACCCAGGCACCATAGAAAATGGACACGCCCCACAAGGCGGCGGGATCGAAGGTCATGGCCTGCATCGTCCCGCCGCTGCCGACATAGACGTTCAGATAGGAAAAGCATTGGATCGTGACAAAAAGCGCGGCACCAACTGCAGGGATGAGCCATGCGAGCGCGAGCTTAACCGGGGCATTGTCGATCACATGAAAACTCCTGTGCCTATGTGTCGGGCAGATCAGTTCTGCCCCTCCAGTAACGGAGCGCGATCACAAGATTCGCCCGCCGCCTCTGCCTCACAGCAATACGCCAGTCGGCGCTTGGCGTCATTGCGCAACCCTGCCATTATATGTTTCAATCCGGCCTGATCTGATAACGCCGAGGTCTGAGATGCATCTGGACGTCCGTCGCGACTGGCTCGCCTATGTCGACAAGATCCCGCGTGCGCTGGTGGCAGCCAACGCGGTCGCCACCCTTGACGCCCTGGAGCAATCGCCCCGACACCACCATCAGAAGGCGCAACTGCTTTTCACGGTGCGTGGCGTCGTCAATTGCGAGGTCGACGGCGCAGTCTGGATCGTACCGCCGCAATGCGCCGTGTGGATTCCCGGCGGGCTGCCCCATTCCGTTTTCGGCTCGGGCGAGGTGGAGTGTCTCTCTCTCTTCATTGACCCTCCCAAATCCGCGAACCTGCCGAAAGACTGCTGCACGATCACGGTGTCGCGGTTTTTCCGCGAATTGCTGCTGCGGGCGAACGCTCTGCCAGACCTCTACGACGTCGACGGTCCGGATGGCCGGGTCGTGTCAGTTCTTTTCGATGAGCTGGCCGTGGCACCGGTCGAGGACCTCTGCCTCCCCATCCCCGGAGATCCGCGCCTGAAGAAGCTCACCGACCTGTTGATCGCGGCGCCTGCGGATCATGCGAGCGTCGCGGAGTGGGCCTCCCGCGTTGCGCTCAGTGAGCGCAGCCTGAGCCGTCTGTTAACCGAAGAGGTGGGCATGAGTTTCGGCCGCTGGCGCCGACAGTTGCATATCGTGCTTGCCTTGCGGCGGCTGAGCGCTGGTCAGTCGGTTCAGGCCGTCGCCACCGATCTCGGCTATGAAAGCGCCAGCAGTTTCGTGACCATGTTCCGAAAGATGGTCGGCAAGCCTCCAGGCCGCTATCTGCTGGAGCGGAGTCGTTCACGATAGGGAAGAGCGGCAGGAGCTGCCGGGTGTCGCCCGCAGTCGCCGCATGGCGAAGGCCCGGCGCTCTCGGGTTCAAGACCTCTTTGTGAGCCCGAGAAGGTCTCAGTGCTCGCCTTCGCACGCCTGATGGTCGGCCAGGGCCTGCAGCACCCGGCAGGGTTGCCCATCGGATTGACCGTCGCAGGTCTGCACGACGCGCACCAATTCAGACTCCAGCCGCCGCAACCGCGCGATCCGATCACGGATTTCGATAATCCGATCCTTCGCGATGCGGTGCGCGTCGCCATGGGCAGCATGGGGTGTCTCCTGCAACGCGATCAGTTCGGCGATGGCGTCGAGGTCGAAACCGAGCTGCCGGGCATGGGCAATAAAGGACAGCCGGTCCAGCTCGGCATCGCCGTAGCGGCGTTGCCCCCCATCCGTGCGGCCGGGATCGGGCAAAAGACCGCGCCCCTCATAGTAGCGGATCGTCGTCACCTTCACGCCTGTGCGCCTGGACAACGCACCGATGGAATGGCCCTGCATCGCGATTACCCCTTGAAGCTACAGTGGCTGTAGATCGTATCTACCATGGGGACGAAACGAATCAAGAGCACTGCCATGACCTACCGACATCTCCGCAGCCATGACCTGCCGGGCTTCGATGCCCCCACAATCCACCACGGGATAAACGCGCACGTCGCGCGCCCGGCTGACAAGGGCCTTTGGGCGGAGGGACGGTGATGGGACACGATCACAGTAACGGGCACGATCATGCAAACGGGCATGGGCACAGCCACGCACATGGACATGCGGGGCATTCGCACGGTCCGACCCTCTCGGCCAATGATACGCCCGAGGCGCGCCGGTCCAAGGAACGCGCCATCCTCATCGCCGCGGCCCTGACGGGCGGCTTCATGGGGGCCGAGGTCATCGGCGGGCTCATCTCCGGATCGCTCGCGCTTTTGGCCGATGCGGGCCACATGCTGACCGACTTCGCCTCGCTCCTGCTGGCCTGGTTCGCCTTCCGGCTGGCGCGGCGACCGGCGGACTGGAAGCGGACCTACGGCTTCGACCGCTTCTCGGTGCTGGCCGCCTTCGTGAACGGGGTCACGCTGTTCGCCATCGCGGGGTGGATCGTCTTCGAGGCCGTCCAGCGCCTGCGCGATCCGCACGAGGTGCTGGGCGGGCTGATGCTCTGGGTCGCCGTGGGAGGTCTCGTGGTGAACGTTCTGGCCTTCTGGGTGCTCAGCCGCGCGGAGGGCGACAACCTCAACGTCCGTGCCGCCGCCCTGCACGTCATGGGCGATCTGCTCGGCTCGGTCGCGGCGATTGCGGCCTCGCTCATCATTATCTGGACAGGTTGGACCCCCATCGACCCGATCCTGTCGGTGCTGGTTGCCCTTCTCATCCTGCGCTCGGCGTGGTCCGTGGTGCGCGAGAGCGGCCACATCCTGCTCGAAGGCGCGCCCGCTGGCTTCGATCCCCGCGCCGTCGCGGCCGACCTGGAAGTCACGCTGCCCGGAGTGGCCCGCGCCCATCACGTCCACGCCTGGTCGATCACTCAGGAGCGGCCTATGGCCACGCTGGAGGTCGAGCTCGCGTCGGGCGCGGTGGCGGACGACGTGCGCCGCGCCGTGAAAGGCCGCGTGCGCGAGACGACCGGGATGGAGCATGTGACCGTCGAGGTGGCGGCAGGCGCAGAGCACAGGAGGGGTTAAGCGCTATCCATCCCCAGGCAGGAATGGGCCATGGGTGTATCCGAACACGTCAGGTCTTCGCGCGTAGCGTCGCGAAAGCCTAGTTTGTCCAAGGTTTGTTGCTGCTGTCATCGCGAGATGCAGCGGCGACAAATCTGACAGTGAGGAAAGCGCGGGCGGACTTCCCTCCCCCGACGGTTGCTACACGCTGGTGCGCACGGCTGCTTCGGGTAAGTCGTACCGCGGCGTCGGTCTTCCCGTCGAAGGCCTGGTCAGGGCCGTCTCTGCCGGGCAGACCCGCTCATCCGGGCGTCCTTCACGCCGTGCTGCTGCATGACCGCTTCGAGCCCAAACTGGATTTCCTCATTCAAGAAGTTAGGGATCAGCCACTACATTTCGCATCCAATCCAGCAGCGTCTGTGAGGCACTCGTTATCCGTCGATCCTTGGGCACCGTCAGCCAATAGCTCCCGAGTGTCACGGTCGTTGCGACTGGGCGTATCAGCCGACCTGAAAGAAGCTGACGTTCGAACATTGCCACCGGCAGCAGCGCGATGCCGAAACCCTCGACAGCAACATCCGCCAGTCCGATCGAGCTGTCCAGAACCGGCCCCGTGAGGGGCGGACAGACCTCTGCTGTCTGGGCGAACCAGGCGGGCCACTCATCGGCCCGGTAGCTGCGCAAAAGCGTGTGCCGACGGATATCCGCCAAGGTCTGGATGTCCAACCTCGGGGAACAGAGCGGGGTCATCGGGGCGTCCATGATGTGATGGGCTTCGACCCCCGACCATTGGCCATCGCCGAAACGGATCGCGACATCCAATCCCTCGCGGGCTATTTCCACGCGGTTGTTATGCGTGGACAGGCGCAGCGTGACTTCAGGATGTGCTCGAGTAAAGGTCTGAAGCCGGGGAATAAGCCATCCCACGGCGAAGGTTGTCACGACTCCGATGTTGAGAATTTCGGTCGGCGGCCCTCCGGTAACCCGGTCAAGGCCTCGGGCAATGTCGTCCAGACTCCGCTCCATCACTGGGAACAGCGCTTGTCCGGCATCGGTCATGACCAGCCCCGCCGGAGTGCGGTGAAACAGGGTCACACGCAGCGTATCCTCAAGCCGCGCGATCTGGTGGCTAACGGCCGCTTGCGTCACACGAAGTTCGATGGCAGCCCGGGTAAAGCTGCCCTGACGCGCGGCCACCTCAAAGGTGCGCAAGGCGTTCAAGGGGATGTCGGGACGATCTGGCATGAGCTGAACTTATGCGAAGTTCAATGTTTTGTCGTCTTATTATTGTCCGCAGCCCCCGATATTTCAGCCTCGAACACTGAAAAGGACCAGACATGAAACACACTTCAATCCTTTCCGCCCTGATCGTGACAGCTTCTTTCACGCCGGCGCTTGCGCAGGACAGCCAGCGGACGTTCGAAGCTGACGCCGCTGCAAGCTTTGAGAAGGCGATCGCGGACTATGATATCCCCGGCCTGATTGTGGGCGTGACCCGTAACGGGCAGCACCAGTTCTACCAGACGGGCTTGGCATCGCGCGAGGACCAGCGGTCTGTGACGCCTGACACCCTGTTCGAACTCGGGTCCATCAGCAAGATTTTCAATGTCACACTGGCGGCCGTGGCCGAGGAGCGGGGAAAACTGTCGCTTGATGCCCCGGTCTCGACCTATCTTCCGTCCCTGCAAGGATCACCCGCAGGCGAGCTTACACTGATGGACCTTGCGACGCATCATTCCGGCGGCCTGCCCCTGCAGGTCCCTAGCGAGGCCGAGAATGTCGATCAACTGGTGGAGTGGCTGGGGGATTGGCAGCCCTCTGAGCCGGGTGCGCGCAGCTACTCCAACATCAGTATCGGCCTGCTGGGCCACATCAGCTCCGACGCCATGGGTATGAGCTATGCTGATGCCCTGCAGATGGACCTCTTTCCTGCGCTCGGGTTGACGAACACCTGGATCGACGTGTCGCAGGACGTAGCGGGCTCTTATGCCTTTGGGTATGACCGCAAGACGAATGCACCGATCCGTGTCACGCCCGGTGTTCTTGACGACGAAGCCTATGGTGTAAAATCGTCCGCTCGTGACATGCTGAAACTTCTGGACATCGAGCTTGGGAATGCGGATGTCTCCGCCGAAATCCAAGATGCGGTGTCGCGCACCCAGACGGGGCAGTTCCAGACGAGCCTCTTCACGCAGGCGATGATCTGGGAGGCCTACCCATGGCCCGTTGACCAGGAACGCCTGGTGGATGGAAATGGCTATGATTTTATCCTCAAGCCCCAACCGATGCATGACTTGGCAGGTCTGTCCGATGAGGATATCATCCTCAACAAGACTGGCTCCACGAACGGGTTCGGTGGATACATTGCTATGGTGCCCAGCAAAGATCTGGGGGTCGTGGTCCTTGCAAACCGCAACTATCCCAACGAGGCCCGGGTCCGCGCGACCCATGACCTGATCACCCGCATTCTGGCTGAGTGAGTCGACATTACCGGCCGCATCGGCATGCTTGGAAGAGCGTGCCTATGTCGGTTTTGTCCGCTCAGCGGACCTTTGGCCTCCCAGCGTATGCTGCACCAGGTCATGGACGACCGCTTCGGCGAAGCTGCATCGCAGCGTTGATAGTCCCGTCCAAGGTCCGGTAGGGGCCGGGAGCGACGGCGCACTGAGGGTGACCGTGGATGTGCTTCCGCCGCGCCGTCGTATGACTGCTTCAGCCCTTTGCGGACAGTGGGACGCTTATGTTAACGAGCATCATGCTTACTTTCAGACCTTCATCAGATCAGGACTTGTCGCGCGTCATGGAGATATGGCGTCGGGCGGTCGACGCCACTCATCACTTCCTTGCGCCCGTCGACAAGTCGGCCATTGAGGCCGAGCTTATGGAGTTCTTCCCAAAGGTGAGCCTGCAACTTGCAGTCGATGCCGCAGGCACGCCGCAGGGTTTCATGTTTCTGCATGACGGTCATCTGGAGGCACTGTTTATCGACCCGGATCAACATGGAAAAGGGATCGGCAAAGCCCTCATATCGCGGCCCATCCTGAGCTGACAACCGATGTGAATGAGCAAAACCCAGAGGCGCTCGCGTTCTATGAGCATGTCGGTTTCGTCCGCACGGGAACGTCTTCCCATGATGGGCAGGGAAGGCCTTACCCCCTCATTCATTTGCGGCATCAGTCACCTATGTGAGCGGCGGCCCCGTCGCCTTGCTGTTGGACGCTGCGTTTCTCATGCTCGTGCGGCGAATGACCGGAAGGTCCCGCAAAGCAGTCCTTCACCACGAAAAATGCTGCGCGATGCACGATCGGCCGCTTCGGTGACGGTGCGGAGCCGCATCGACGCTCGCTTCGAATGGCCGGTATGGGCCGGGAATGACGTCCGCCGAATACCGGCGCATTTTCCAGCTCTTCGGCACGTTGCAACAAGCGTGAAGCTGTGCGGAGGTTCAGTTGAGCGCAGTCGGCGGGGGCACCGTTCAAGGCCTCGGCGATCGCCTCGACCATGTCGTCGGAGAGACCTCGTTTCTCACCTTCCCTGCGGACGAACGCCACCAGATCGCTCCGCGACAGCGCTTGCAGACGGATCGGCGGGCAGCGGCTCAGCAGAGGCTCGGGCAGCAAGCGGTAGTTGTTCGAGGTCAGCACTCAGCCCACCCAGCTCATATCGAATTTGACCTGATAGAACGGGCAGCTCCAGTGCCGCGCGCTCAATGATTCGAGCAGCGGCAGAAGTGCCTCCGCCAGCCCAAAAGCGCGGCCGTTGCGAGAGGTCGCGCGCCCCGCCTTTTCGATCTCGTCCACGACGATCACCGGATTGCCGATCCGTGATTGCAGGATGGTTTCTAGGAGCCTCCCCGGGCAGGCCCCACCCCAACCACGCTGTGATCCGACGACGCCGAAAGAGGCATTCTCGCCCGTCGCCTCAATCACCGGCGCCGGTGTGCCGAGGATCTCGCCAAGACGTCTGGCCCAATGGCTCTTGCCGATCCCGGGCGGCCCGTCGAGCAGCACCGGCGGCAGGCGCAGTCCCGGCCAGCCCTCACGCACGGATCGGCGCATCGCCTGCCAGACGAGCTCCGTTGCCGGGGCCATCCAGGGCATGTCCGCATGCAGCTCGGATGCCAGTTCGTCAGCGCGATGCTCGCTCGCGATGGCGATCAGCTCGACGCCATCGCGCAGAATCTCCAACCGCTCCCGGTCCTCGCGGTTCAGATGGTCCGCCCCGGACGCGACGCGACGTCGTTCCAGCACACTCGAGACCCGTCGATAGATCCGTCGTCTATCATCCTCGTGAAGACCCGGCGCCCCGGAATCCTCGAACGGCGCGTGCTCGTTTTGCTCAATTTGGTTGCCGAGCCGTAAATGCTTGAGGTGCCGAGTGAACCGTCGCTCAAGGACCTGGCGGGTTTCATTTGGGTCGAAGAACCGGGCTTCAATGAAGGGGATGCGGGACATGGGAGACCTCGGAAAGATGGGTGGTATTGCGGAACTGGCGGGCAAATCGCCGACCATATGTCGGAAAGCAGAAAGCCGATATCAGAGAAAGACCGGCTTGCGGGTGACGGAGCTTGTCACTCCTCTCCAATCAATCCCTTCGAAAAGGGCGTCGAACTGGACTTTGCTCAAGGTGATCGGCCCGTCCTGCGCTTTCGGCCAGGTGAAACGCTTGTCGTGCAATCGTTTCATGATCAAGACGAGACCGGAGCCATCCCAGACCAGAAGCTTGAGCCTGTCGGCGCGGCGGGACCGGAACACGTAGATCGCCCCCCGAATAGGGATCGAGGTCGAAATTGTTGGCGACGCAGGCGGCGAGCCCATCCATCCCCTTGCGGAAGTCGACAGGCTCGGTGGCGAGAAAAATGCGGTAATTGCCAGATGGGGAAATCATACTGCGTTCCTCACGGCACACAGTATCTCTGTCAGATGTTCGACGGGATAGCCCGGAGATATTTCGATGGCTGTATCGCAACAGCGGATACGACAGAAACCGTCATTTGTGCCCAATGGCTCTCCGGCGGATGATGGTGCTTCGGTTTTCCGGTCTCCCGGGGCAATAAGTTCGACGAAGGTCTGTTCACTCTGGGCTTCTTCAGCCTTTTTGACCCAATGGGCAACGAGCGATTTGTTGGCCCCGATCTCCTCGGCTGTCTCGCGAATACCCGCCCGGGACAGGACATGCTCGACAGCTTTCGCTCGAAGCCCCTCGGGCCATTTGTGCCGCCCTGAAGAAGAGATGCGGACTGTAAATCCCCACACCTTCATCTCTCTCGGCATCATTCCATCCAGAATCACCACCTCCGTTCATTTGGTGGTCACACCATCGCAAATCCCTTATTTTATTGAAACATGGGGGCTTTGCACCGCTTACGTTTTTTATATTGTTCTGGCTCAACACTGTCAGGCTCAACAGGACGTCGGCAAAAATAGACACTAACAGGTCGTCCAGCCTTATGATGTTCTTTTATTTCTTCGACAGTACCACTCTCATGCTCTCCGGTGGGTGTCCCAATTCTGGTCCAGAATACACCAACTACGAGATCAGCCTTTTCCAAAACACTTTTGTTTATAATCCCTTGTGCTCGACCTCCAAGTTCAGGCGCGACAGAATTTTCCCACATCAAGGGAAGAAAAGCCATTTTTTGAGAATTATTTTTTGAGAATTGGAGTGCGTCGCATTCCAATCATAAATTGTGTCTCGCGCAACTACTCTTTCAGCCCGGACATCGCTCGGACTTGCAATCATCACATTCAATATTTTTGCATCATAGGCCATTATTAAATCCCCACTTTTGCATGACTATTCATATTCTCCATAATGAAGTCCAGCGCCTGACCCGAGGGTGGGCGTGTCAGCGCCCGCCCTGTGGGGCGGGACAGGCGCTGAGCGATGACTGTGTCATCGCTTGGCATCCCGCACAAACCATTGCCCTCCAAACCTCGAACCGGTTAACTCTCTCTCAAGAGGAGACCCACATGCTCAAAAACTACAAAGACCTGCTCGCGGCCGCCCACGAAGTGATCGAAACGATCCCAACCCAAGACGCCATCCGCCTCACCCGCGACGACAGTATCGTTTTCGTCGATCTCAGAGACCGGCGCGAGCTTGAGCGCGAAGGCCGTATTCCCGGCGCGTTTCATTGTCCGCGCGGGATGTTGGAGTTTTGGATCGACCCGGAAAGCCCCTATTACAAACCGAAGTTCGGCGAGGACAAAAAGTTCGTCTTTTACTGCGCCTCCGCCTGGCGCTCCGCGCTTGCCACGCAGACCTGTATCGAGATGGGGTTCACCAATGTGGCCCATGTGGCGGGCGGGTTTACCGCGTGGAAAATGCATGGCGGGCCGGTCGAAGAGGTCGAAAAGCCCTAAACCCGGTCCAAATAATACCGCACCGCGTCTTGCACATGGCGGAACCGGTCGCCGCCTAAGTGTTTACCGCCATACCAGCGTGTTACGACGACAATCTGGCCGGTCACGCCCGCGCGTTCCAGCATCCGCAGGATCACCATCCCCGCCCCGCTTTCGCCATCGTCATTCTTCAACGGCATGCCATCGGGGAGGATCACCCCCCAAGTGTTATGCGTGGCCTTGGCGAATTTCTTTTTGCGGCAGAGCTCTTTGAGAAAGGCCTTGGCCTCCGCCTCGGACGCGCAAGCCCCGCCGGAGACCGCATATTTCGAGCCACGGTCGGATATGATGCCATCATAAATCTGCATGAACCGCTTATAAGATTAACGGAGCAGAACCGCCAGCGGGGCTGACGCACGAAAAACACACGACCACGCGACGGAAGCAACGCGCCCACCCGTAAAAGAGGGCAGAGACAAGAAAGGCTTTCACCATGTCCACGTTACGCAAATTTGCCACGCCGCTGACCATCGCCACATTCACTATTGTCGGCGTCACAGGCGTGCTCTGGTATTTCCATGTCATCACCTCCGCCGGGCGCTGGATGCATGAGATCATCGGACTGGCGATGATGGTCGTGGTCGGGCTGCACGTCGTGTTGAACTGGCGCGCATTCAAGACCTATTTCAAACGCCCGCAGGCCATCGGGATCATCGCTTTGGGCGTGGTGTTGACGGTTGGCGCCTATCTGGTGCCGGATCAGACTCAGGCCCGTGGTGGCCCACCGCAATTCGCGGCGTTTGCGAAATTCGCGGATGAGAGCCTGACCACCTTGGGCCCGATCTTTGACACGACGAGCGAGATTTTGGTGACCCGGCTGGAAGATGCGGGCTACAGCGGCGCCTCGCCAGAGAGCACCGTCGCAGATCTGGCGGGCGACAATGTGCGGGCGCAGATGCAAGCGTTTTCCGTGCTGGCCGCTGACGGCACCTCTCTGGGCGGTCAGGGTCAGGGCGCTGCCGCACGCAACTAAAACAGCAACTCAGACAGCAAAAAGGGGCCTCTCGCGGCCCCTTTTTTTCATCCGTCGATGACCTGATTACTCCGCCGCAAGCTGGTTTTGCACGGCACGAACGTAGTTCAACTCCTGAGAATTTAGGCAATACTCCGGGGTCGCCTCTTGCGGCCCCTGATGGTCGAGCAGCCACAGGATACAGGCGTCATGTTTCGTGCATTCCCCACAACGCCTTTCCATATTGGAAAGCTCCTGCGTCGAGATTTCACCGGATGCGGCGGCACGCACCACATCTGCGCCAAGCCGGTCGGCCATGCCATGCATGAGGCAGGCGGTTCCCGGTTTCAGGCGCGGAAGGATGTCTCTCGTCATATCGTCCTCCATTGTCGTTTTGGGACGCGCTTTGCGCCCATGGGGCGGCTCATGTGGCCGCGAGACGTTCAAGCTCGGATTTGTTGCGGCAATAGCGCGGTGCCGCCACGGCCGGAACAGTTAGCTCGGCCTGTGCCTCGAGAAACTTGACGCACATATCCGGCGCCGTGCAGCTCAGGCAGCGATAGACGCGGTCCGTGGCCTCAACTTCCGAGGCCTCTTCACCCCGTTGCGCGCGCTCTTCCAAATCGACGCCCAAGGCGCCCGCCATACGCTCCACAAGGCGCGCGTGGGTTTCAAATGTCCCGAATTTGGTCATGACAGCCTCCGATGATATGCGTTCTCACATCCCAAGAGGAAAAGACCATGGCGGGGGTAGCGCCTCTTTGATCCTGATCAACTGCCGGATCTGGCGGAAGTTTCCGCAGGCTTTCTTTCAAAACCGCAAAGAAATAAGGCATTGTTTACGGATTTTCCGAAACCATCACGCCGCGCGCCCGAAAAGAGCGGCCACCCTGCCCCGAATCTCGGGACGCGCCAAAGGCACGGCGGCGCCCTCGCCAAAGAGACGCAGCACCGGAAAAATCCTGAACAGCTCTGCGCGGGTGGCCTCATCCAGAGTATCCAAAGCCATCGCCCCCGGAAAGAAGCTCTCGGAAATCAGACCGCCGCTGTCCAAAAGCTCATGATGATCGAACATCAGATGCACATAGGTCACCTCAGTCAGGTCGGTCCGCTGACGAATGGTCTCACCGTTGACCAACCACCGCGCCGGCACCAGAACCTCCTCAAGCCCGGCGTAAAGCTGGACGCGATGCCCGGTGACGAGCACGCGGTGCTGCGGCGAGATCAATACGGGGCGACGCGGCACATGGTGATCCAGCGCCCCGCGCAAAATTTCGATCGGCGCTAAATCCGGCGCGCGGGTCAGGTCGATATGAGACGTCCCAACCCAGCGCACAGGCTGCAGCCCGTGATCGGCGGTCCAGACCAGATCGCCGACGGCGATGTCTTCGATCGGTTTCGGCCCGAGGCCCGTGCGCAAGACGGAGCCCGCCGCGAAACAGATCGCATCTTCGACCTCTGTGACCTGCAATTCGCCATCGTTATTTCCGCTGTCGGGGTCTGCGACCTCATCCGCTCCGGTATAGACCATCGTGGCCCCATCCAGCCCGGAGATGTCGAGGATATAGCCGTTCTGAAACAGAACATGTTCGTCGCCCGCGCCCATGTTCTGGTAATTGTTGTTGTCGGGGTTCAGCCCCTCCATGATGACATTGCCGTCGGCATCAGTCAGCCGCCAAAACTGGCCATTGGTGAAGGTGTCCGACGGGTTTTGGTAGACCTCGAGGTAATAGATATCGTCCGAAGTCCCGAGCGGAGTGATGCCAGAGACAGTCAGCTCCAGATTGGGCGGGTTGGTGCCATTGAGCGAGGCGGAACCATAAGTGCCGATCATGTTACCAGTGATTTGGACCGCCATCTCGCACCATACCCTTTTGTCAAATTTCCCAATCATGACGTAAGGTTAGCTTACATCAGACTCGGTTTTTTGAGGGGTACGGCACAATTCAGACGGAGGAAAGGCCACAAGGTGGCTCCTCACTCAATCGTGTGATCTGTCTGTGCAAATGCCTACAATTTCGCCATGGTGCCGCGCACGGTCTCGATCCGTTGGCCGTTCGGCGGGTGAGAGCCAAGGAATTGATCGCCCGGATCGGGAATACGGGTGAAATAGGCGGCGCCGCGCACCGGATCGTAGCCGGAATGATAGGCGATCACCGTACCCAGCTTGTCCGCCTCAAGCTCATAATCCTTGGAATAGCGCCGCGCGCCCACTGTGGCGCCAATATCGCGTGCGCTGGACACGGCATTGGCATCCCCGCCCATGGCGGAGACCAGAATGCCGCCCAAAATGGCGCCGGTCAGTGCGGTCTGCTGGGTCCGAGAGATATGGCCGGAGATGTGATGCGCCGCCTCATGCCCCATGATGAAGGCCAGCTCATCGTCATTGCGCACATCTTTCAAAAGCGCGGAAGTAAAGGTCAAAACCGGACGCCCCGATTGGTCCTGCGATTGCCAGGCGTTCGACGGCGCGCGGGGGTCGGTTTCCAAGACGATCTTGAAATCGCAATTCGCATCCTGAACCTGCCTGCGACATTGCCGCTCGGCCACCGGTTCGACGCGGGAGACGACGCGGTTGAAATCCGACACGGAAAGGCCCGGCCCCGAGGCCCGGCTCACAGGCGCAGCTGTGGGGGCGCTTGGCACGGTTGTGGTTTCGACACAGCCCGCAAGGGTGGCTGCCACCAAAAGGGAAAGGCCTGCACGATACATTCTTCAGTCTCCGACACGGGTTTTTCCCGAAAATAACCGCAAGTGTCATCGCTGACCAGTCACATCGCTGTGGACGCTCGCCAAGAAAAAACCGGGGCCGTCGCCAGCCCCGGCTCATCACGATCAGAACCGCGTCGTCAGACCGATTTTGAACAGACGCCCGTTTTCGCGATAAGAGGTCTCATCGGCGGGCTGTTCGTCGAACAGATTGTCGATGCCGAGGTTCAATGTGGTCGTATCGGTCAGCTCATAGCCCATCGCGACATCGACCAGGACATACGGATCCTTGTTCTGCCCCGCAGGCACCGCGCGGGCCTCATCCGCGCTCAGCTCGTCTTCGGTCACATAGCCGACCTGTTTGCCGACGTAGGTGATATCGCCGGAAAGCGTCAGACGGTCATTCGCCCGCCAGCTCGCCCCCGTGGTGATGTTCCATTTCGGTGTCGTGGCCATCGGGAAGGCGTGATCGAGGCTTTCGTATCTGAACTCGGATTTCGCCAGATAGGTGAAAGAGCTGCTCCAGATCACATCCTCGGTCACATCCCAAGCGAATCCGCCTTCGATCCCGGCCGTCTTGCCGCTTTCGATATTGGTCCGCTCGAAGACATCAAAGCCGCTGTCGGGATCGACCTCGCCGGTTTTTCGCGCGCCGATCATGTCGGTGATGTCATTGTAGAACGCCGTCAGCTCCCAATTGACCACACCGCCCTGATAATTCAGCCCGATCTCGTAGTTGTCGGAGGTTTCCGGTTCCAGATCCGGGTTGCCGTAGATGATGCAGGGCCCGGTGTAGGGTTTACAGCCATTGCCACGCGAGGCCATTTTGTAGTTCGGGTTGAGCGACCGCAGGTCCGGCGCCACAAAGGCCTGTGCATAGCCTGCCTTGAGCATCAAACCGCCGCCAAAATCGTAATTGGCGTAGATGCGCGGCGTGATGTGATCGCCATAGTCCTCATGGTGATCATAGCGCAGGCCGCCGGTGAGGGTCAGAGCCTCGGTGACATCAAAGCGGCCTTCGGCATAGAGCGCGCCGGTCACCACATCGCCCTCGATCAAGGCGCCATCGCGGTTCGTCGCCGGATCGCTCAGCTCGTCTTTCGCAATCGTGCCGCCTACCGTATAGCCAAAGGCCTTGCCTGCGATAAAACTCTCCGCCGCGTAGCGCGTCTCGAAGGTGGTGGTTTTATAGGTGATCGGATCGCCCCAGACCGGATCATTCCAAGAGGCGTTGGACGAATCCTCATAGCGCAGATAGCTCGACAGCGTCCCCGCCCCGATCAGCCATTCGTTGGTGATGGCATAGCTGTCGCGGTCGATCTTGTTGGTGTCATGCGCGCCCTCGGAGGCCAGGTATTTCTCCTGCCCCGTGGTGGCCTCGAAGCCCCATTCGACCGCGCCGTTGGGCCGCCATGTGAATCGCGCGCCCAATTCGTGGGCCTTCGCGCCGTCTGACCCATAGGTGGTCTGTTCCGCGCCAGTATCATCGGTCCAGACAAAGGCCTCAGGCGCGTCGCGTTCGGACAATTTGCTCCAAAGCTCGACATCCACCGTCTCGCTCAAAGTGCCGCTGACGTAGCCGGAGATTTGCCGGCTGTCCGCCGTGGTCGCCGCTTCGCCAAAGCCGAAGTCGGTGGTGATCGAACCGCCCCAAACGCCCGTTGGCTCCTTGGTGATGATATTCACCACCCCGCCCATCGCGTCAGAACCGTAAAGCGTGGACATCGGCCCGCGCACCACTTCGATCCGCTCGATCGCATCCAGGGGCACGGCGTTCAGATCGCCCTGATAGTGGCGCGCAAAGCTTTTGCCGGTGCTGATGCGTTTGCCATCGACCAAAGTGAGCGTCCGGTTCGAAGAGATGCCGCGGAAGGAGACTTTGGAAATCCCGTCATTGCCCCGCGTCAGGTTAAGCCCCGGGACACGTCGCAACAGATCGTTGAGATCGCGCGCGCCCTCTTGGGCAATCGTGTCCTGATCAATCACGGTGATCGAAGCGGGCGCGTCCTGTACGGTCGTTTCAAGGCCGGAAGCAGTCGAGACGACAATCTCGTCGAGAATGATCAGGTCGTCCTGCGCCAGAGCGACAGAGGGCAAAAGCGTCAGAGCCGTGGTCATCAAAAGCCCGCGCGACAGCGACGCGGAACGGGAAGGAAGGGGGGGCATGGTGCGTCTCCAAAAGATGTTTCGAAATGGATCACATCATCCGGGCGCAAGCCTGAACCGCGAGGGGCGGCCCAGAAAAGCGAACAAGACAAAGCTCAAGAGCAATGGTCAAACGATCATGAGACGTGCCAGCACGATAAACAGACTCTGATCCCGAATGTGGATAGCTCGCGTCAACTGGCTGCCCCCAAAACACAAAATTCGGCGGGAGACACAAGGGCTTTACCCTATTATTTTAGTCAGAATAAAAGATCATCCAAGCACGTTGCCTCAGGATCACAGATTGTCCCCTCCAGAGCCTCTTGCTTTTGTCGGGCCGCAGGTGCAGCATCGACCCATGTTTACCATCGAACACGATTTCGACGCGACAGTCGTCACCATAGTGGATGAGGGCGCGGCCCCTCTTCTCGAAGATGTCATCATCTCGGCCTTCGCGGAATGCGTGACGGTCGAACAACACGACCCGCGCACGGACCGCACGCATAAAATCACGCTCTCGCTGCAACAGCTGCGTGATCTGGGCGCGGCACTTGATCTGCCAGAGGGCGCTTATCGGTTGTCGCCGGTGGAGGAATGACAGGGCTGGCTATGTCCTAAGGTGGCGTGCCAGGAACGACTTTGAGCTGACGTTCGTTGTGCGGACACAGCTGCAATTTGTTGTAGGCTAAGTCGCAACAGCCTCTCTGCGCAAATGAGTACATCGTCGACTAAAATTGGCGTTTAACAAATGTGAGGGACGTCTCCGATTCTCCGCTCAAAACTATAGCAACTGAAATCGGGAAGAACCAAAGAATCGCCTAATTGGCCGAGCTTGCATACTCTGCTGCCACCCTCTCTCTGAAAGCGCCCAAGCCGTTCACAAAACTCGGGGTCGCGAGCATCTCTCATTCGCAAACAGTAGCTGACTTTCAGGAGGCCAGCCTCAAGAATCGCATATGGCAAAACGGCGCCATCACAGCTCCCTATGGCTGCTGAATTTGCGGCGACTTCCAACAGTGAAAGTGATTCAGGCCAATAGCGCTGGACTTCTGCGAATGCTCTGCATTTGAGATCCCGCCCCCAAACGGTTACCCAACCATCAATAATGCGCTCCCAAATGGGCTCCTCAGGCGAGGGCTCGCCGGACCAGTATTTTTCGGCCATCGCCTCCCATCCCTTGGCAAGGACGTTGTTTTTATCCCGCATCTTTGTAATCCAAGCTGCATCAACACGAGAGGAACAGTCGGCTGAAACCCCAACATCTGTAAGGTAATCTAATGTGAAGTGAGCAGACCACGCATTACTGCTCCAAATCTGTGCGGCACTATCAATATCGTCGAACAGAAATATTCCCGTCAGCCTTGAAACAGCAGATGGAAAGTTCCTTTTTCTATAATCTTCTAATTGAAACTCAGCTGCTGCTCTTGCCGCGTTTTCGTCCCGCAAAAGGTCAGCCATGCCGAAACTCAATGCTCCGGCACGCTCTGATTGCGGTAAGCATGAAGGAGAATAGAAGTTCGACCGAACCACATTCCACGCGGCCATCGGGTTGTTAATGTCGATATATGCAAAGCCTTCAAATTCCTCAGGCATCTCTTCTCCGAATTTAATTCATAGATAAATCCACCAAAAATCGTGGCTGGGTACATCAAAGTAAAAGCGCATCAAGACACTAGCTTTCAAGCTCAGGCCGATGGCTTTGATCTGTCTTTTCCGCTGCGCAGATAAAATCCAAATCGCGTAGCTGAGTACACGAATAATAGAAAAGGACTCAATCCTGACACTCGCCCGGCCCCCAGCGTTACTCCACCCGAAACACCTTGTCCCGCGAGGTTTCGCCGCGCACCAGCGTCAGCGTCGATTTCGCCCGGCCCATCGCCTTGGCCAGGAGTTTGATCACGTCTTTCGTCGCCTTGCCGCCTTCGGGCACGGTGGTAACGTACACACGCACAATCTGCCCCTCTTCGACCACCACCGCATTGCGCGAGGCCTTGGGCGTCACGCGCACCGACAGCATCCCGTCGACGACGGCGGCCTCAAGCGCTGCTTTCAATTCCATCTTATCCATGCCTCCCTTTACCATCTGCGCAGTTGAAAACACCGACAAAAACGCCGACATGTGGCAGGAAACGCAGATGAAAGGCCTCCCATGCCCGCACCCAATCCCGCCGCGCTCGATTTTCTTTTGACCCGTCGGTCCCGGCCGGCCAAGACGCTCACCACGCCGGTGCCGGATCGCGACACGCTCATGACGCTATTGACCGCCGCCGCGCGCACACCGGATCATGGCAAACTTGAACCTTGGCGCTTCATCGTCTTGGAGAAAGCCGCGCTCACCCGGTTGGCGGGGCGCATCGAACCTTTGGCGGCAAAGCTCGGCATCGAGCCGGAGAAGATCGAGAAAGCCAAGCGCCAATATTGCGACGCCGATCTCGCCGTGGCCGTGGTGTTTTCCCCGAAAGACAGCGAAAAAGTCCCTCACTCCGAACAGCTTTACTCTGCGGGCGCCGTCTGCCTGTCGCTGTTGAACGCGGCACTGGCTGCGGGCTGGGGCGCGAATTGGTTGTCGGGCTGGGCTTCGCATGACCGCTCTTTCTGCGAAGAGGGCTTGGGTCTGGCCGAACACGAAAGCATCGCCGGCTTCATTCACATCGGCACAGAGACCATGGCACCGCCGGAACGGCCCCGCCCCGATCTCGATCAGATCGTCGAATGGGTCTCCGCGTGATGTTTGGCGATTTTTCCAAGGCGCTCGGCCAATTGGGCGACAAGCGGTTTCAATCGGTGCTCTTCAAGGGTCTCGGCCTCACCGTGGCGCTTCTGATCGCGATCTATCTGGCCTTTGTCTGGGGGATCGGCGTCTTCGTGCCCGACACCTTCACCCTGCCCTTCATCGGCGAGATTACATGGATCGACAACGCGCTTTCCATCGGCTCGTTCTTCCTGATGATCGGACTTTCCGTGTTCCTGATGGTGCCGGTGGCTTCGGCCTTCACCGGCATTTTCCTCGAAGAGGTCTCGGAGGCCGTCGAGGACGTGCATTACCCAGGATTGCCCGAGGTGCCGCGTCAGAGCCTGTCGGACATCGTCATGGATTCCTTGGGCTTTTTGGGGGTGATCGTCCTCGCGAACCTGATCGCCTTGGTGCTTTACCTGATCCTCAACATCGCCGCTCCCGTGATTTTCTGGGCCTTGAACGGCTTTCTTTTGGGTCGCGAGTATTTTCAGATGGTCGCCATGCGCCGCCTGGGCCGCGAGGGCGCCAAGGCCGCGCGCAAACGCCATATGCCGGAGATTTGGCTGGCGGGGGCCTTGATGGCCATCCCGCTCTCGATCCCTCTGGTCAACCTGTTGATCCCGGTTCTGGGCGCCGCGACCTTTACGCATATGTTCATGCGGCTCGAAGGCGGCGCACAAAGGTCCGCCCCACCCGACTCAGCTGTCCGCCACTGACGGCAGTTTCGCCGTCCAATCCAGATCATGCCAACTCACCCAGCCGGAAGTGAGAAACAGCACCAACACGCCCCAAATCACCGTTGCAAAGCCTGTGACCCAAAGTGCCTTGCGCTTTGGGTTGTAATTCGCGGGCGCGCCGTCATGGGTGCCTTCAATCTTGTCGATGCCATCCTCATGGCGCAGATCGCCCTGGGTCTTGAGCCCGATCGGCAAGGCGACGAACATGGTCATGAACCATGTCACCGCATAGAGCACGATGGCCGAGGTGATCCCCATCTCAGACCTGTTCCAACTCGATCAGACAGCCGTTGAAATCCTTCGGGTGAAGGAACAGCACCGGCTTGCCATGCGCCCCGATTTTCGGCTCGCCAGACCCAAGGACGCGCGCGCCCTCTTCCTTCAACTTGTCACGCGCGGCGAGGATGTCGTCGACCTCGTAGCAGATGTGGTGAATGCCACCCGCCGGGTTCTTGTCGAGGAACCCCTGGATCGGAGAGTCCTCACCCAGAGGATAGAGCAATTCGATCTTGGTGTTCGGCAGCTCGATAAAGACCACGGTCACACCATGATCCGGCTCGTCCTGCGGCGGGTTCACCTTGGCGCCCAGCGTGTTGGCGTATTGCGCGGATGCGGCTTTAAGGTCCGGCACGGCAATGGCGACGTGATTCAGGCGACCGATCATATTTCTCTTCCTCCATGAAATATCCGCCCGTTTATCGCCCGAGACCGCGCCTCTCGCAAGGGATTTGCGGGCCGAATACTGCTCACAGTGCACAGGTTTGTCGCAGAACGCTCTAGGTTAACCAGTCATTCACCAGTTCTGAGGTTTACTCCGAGTCGCACTGGATGGAGCTGAACAATGAGTGATGAACTTGAACGCCTGTTAACGATACAGGCCCCGACCGCGGAGCGCCCGCTCCTTGGACTGACCGTTTTGGTTGTCGAAGACAGCCGATTTGCCTCTGAGGCGATGCGGCTTTTGTGTCTGCGCTCCGGCGCGCGCATTCGTCGTGCTGACAGCCTCACCTCGGCACGCAAGCATCTGCGCGTGTATCGCCCGAATGTGGTGATTGTCGATCTCGGCCTGCCGGACGGCTCCGGCACGGAGTTGATCGACGAGCTGACACATGCCCGCCCGCGTGTCGATGTGGTCCTCGGCATGTCCGGCGACAGCGGGGCGGAAGCTCTGGCGATTGCGGCCGGTGCCGACGGGTTCATCGAAAAACCGATTTCGTCTCTCGGCGCCTTTCAGGAATGCGTTCTCTCCTGTCTGCCCGAAGACGTGCGCCCCGAGGGGCTTCATGCCGTCAGCGACGATATGATCAGCCCCGATCCCATCGCGCTTCAGGACGATTTCGTCCATATCGCCGATCTTCTGACCACCGATGGCGGCGAGGATCTTTTGGATTACATCGCGCAGTTTCTGTCCGGTGTCGCACGCACGGCGGGCGATGCGGAGATGGAAGTGGCCGCAAAAGCGCTTGTGTATCATCGCGAAAAAGGCCTGCCCTATGGCTCCGACGTGGCGCGGATCGCGGGGCTTGTGCAATCCCGGATCGAGCCGCGCAAAGCCGTCTGAACCGCGATAGGGTCCATCCATAGAAAAAGGGCACCGGAGTTTCCGCGCCCTTTTTTGATGTCTGTTTCTGCCTTGCCGAAGCGGCTTAGTCTTCCTGAGGAATAACCCGCAGGTTCAGCTCGCGGAGCTGTTCATTCGTGGGCTCCGACGGTGCGCCCATCATCAGATCTTCGGCGCGTTGGTTCATCGGGAAGAGCATCACTTCGCGGATGTTGTCCTGATCGGCGAGGATCATCACCGCGCGGTCGATGCCAAGGGCACAGCCGCCGTGCGGCGGGGCACCGTATTGGAAGGCATTAACCATGCCACCAAAGCGTTTCTCGACTTCGTCCTTGCCATAGCCCGCAAGCTCAAACGCCTTGAACATGATCTCCGGCTTGTGGTTCCGGATGGCGCCCGACACCAATTCATAGCCGTTACACGCCAGGTCATACTGCCACCCCAGCACCTTGAGCGGATCGCCCAACAGCGCGTCCATTCCGCCCTGCGGCATGGAGAAGGGGTTGTGTTCAAAGTCAATCTTGCCGCTCTCTTCGTCCTGCTCGTAGATCGGGAAATCGACGATCCAGGCGAATTTGAACGCATCGCGCCAGTTCTCGTCCTCGGGCGCTTTCGGCGTCTCTTCCCAGATCACGGTGCGGGCCTTGCCGGCCACACGTTCAAAGGACTTCGGCTTGCCCCCCAAGAAGAAGGCAGCATCGCCCACTTCAAGACCCAACTGCTGACGGATCGCCTCGGTGCGTTCCGGGCCGATGTTTTTCGCGAGCGGACCGGCGGCTTCCATACCGTCGCCCTGATCGCGCCAGAAGATATAGCCCATCCCCGGCAGGCCCTCTTGCTGGGCGAATTTGTTCATCCGGTCGCAGAATTTGCGCGAACCGCCTTTCGGCGCCGGGATAGCACGGACTTCGTTGCCCTCTTGCTCAAGAAGCTTGGCGAAGATCGCAAAGCCAGAGCCACGGAAGTGTTCGGAGACGTCCTGCATCTTGATCGGGTTCCGAAGGTCCGGCTTGTCGGTGCCGTACCACAGCGCGGAATCGCGGTAGGAGATCTGCGGCCAATCGCGGTTCGATTTCCGGCCCTTGCCGAATTTGTCGAACATGTCGGCGATCACCGGCTCCATCACGTCAAAGATGTCCTGTTGCGTGACAAAGGACATTTCCATGTCGAGCTGGTAGAAATCCGTCGGCGAACGATCCGCACGCGGGTCTTCGTCACGGAAGCACGGCGCGATCTGGAAATATTTGTCGAAACCCGAGACCATCAGAAGCTGTTTGAACTGCTGCGGCGCCTGCGGTAGGGCGTAGAATTTGCCCGGATGCAGACGGGACGGCACCAAAAAGTCACGCGCGCCTTCGGGGGAAGAGGCGGTGATGATCGGCGTCTGGAATTCGTTGAACCCGTTGCCCCACATGCGTTGACGCAGGTCTTGGACAACCTGAGAGCGCATCACCATGTTCTTCTGCATCTGCTCGCGGCGCAGATCGAGGTAGCGGTATTTGAGACGGGTCTCTTCCGGGTATTCCTGATCGCCGAAGACCATGAGCGGCAGTTCGGCAGCGGCGCCGAGGATTTCGAGATCACGCACGAAAACCTCGATCTCGCCTGTCGGCAGTTTCGGGTTCACCAGCTCCGGGTCGCGTGCCTTCACCGTGCCGTCGATGCGGATACACCATTCGGAGCGGACTTTTTCCATCTCGGAAAACACCGGGCTGTCCGGGTCGCAGAGCACCTGCGTCATGCCATAGTGATCCCGCAGATCGACGAAAAGAATGCCGCCATGATCCCGGATGCGGTGCACCCAGCCGGAGAGGCGCACGGTGTCGCCCACGTTGGAGTTGTTCAATTCGGCGCAGGTATGGCTGCGGTAGACATGCATGGATTCAACCTTTGGGCAATCGGATCATTTGTGCCGATACACCTGCCCCAGCACGAAAAGTCAAGGGCGGTCCGCGCCCGCACAGAGCCTTGAGACGTCAGGTTTACCCCTGCCCCAGCGGCTGGCATGGCGACGCGTTCGGCACAAAGCGGTCTTTGTAGCGCAACAAGAGACCGTAAGCGGCACAGATCACGAGGATCGAGGCATAGCCATCCAAGGCATAATGCCACCCCAAATAGACCGAGAGCACCAGATAGATCAGCACATAGAGCACAGCGATCAGGACGCTCGCCCCGCGCAGGACACGCAAGGCCCCTGTGGGCAGGCCGGCACCCGCCGTCACATCGCGCACCAGATGCATCAGATAGAGCGCCAAAACCGTCGCCATGCCCACATGCACCGACGGAAAGGCGGAAATGCCGGAGCCGACCATCTCGGTCTCTCCACTATAGGCGGCCCAGAGCTGCATCTTGATCGCCATGAGTGCCTCGGCATCCGCGCGCTGCACCACCGCCAAAGCCTCGCCATGCTGAGCCGCGGCCCCGCCCGGGAAGAGATCGGCGAAAATCGGACCGTAGGACATGAAACAAGCGGCGATCAGATTGCCGAGAACAATCCAACAGCCCATCCAGAGAATCGTAAAGATGCGCCGACGCGCCACATTGGGGTCGAAGGCCATCAGGAACACCGGGAAATAGGTCGCCAGCACCACCCAGGAATTGAGGTAGAATCGCGACAGCGACGAGACATTCAGCCCGGAGAGCCAGGACACGAGGTGATGCGGCGTTTGTCCCAGATGCAGCGCCAGATCGGCCCGTGTCAAAACATCGTCCGCCCAAAAGGGCACCGCCTGCGACAGGTTGTTTTTCACGAGACCGAACATCAGCACGAAAACGGAACAATAAATCACCGCCGCCAGCGCCGACACTTTTTGCGCCCAGAGATGCCGACGCAGAGGCGCGATCAAAGCAAGCGCAAGACACGCGGCGACACAAAGCCAAACCGGCAAAACCTCCGCGAGCGTTTTGAAAAAGAACGGCAGGGATTCGCCCACGCCGGAGAGAACAATCAGCGGATTGATCCCGACGGACAGCAGGAACAGCCCCCCAACAGCGAAATAGAGCAATGTTCCGGTGGCCAAGACGCCCATGCGCGGAATCTCTGCCGAAACGCCGTGCGCCGCGGCGACAGTGTCGATGTCTGCCTGTTGCATCATTTGCCCTGTTTTTACCCCATGTTCTCTTGAAGTGACTAAGAAATACGTCACGAGTGGGACAAGCTCTGGATGTTTCACGGGCATTTGCCGGTTTGCCCCCTCGAAGCTGAAGCGGACAGAAAGTTTTGCATCGCAAGAGGCAAAACCCCGCCCATCGGCCCTTGCGTCCGCGCCCGTCATGACTATAACCCACGACAATTTGCGCGCGCCCTGCTCGGCACGCGTCGAAGCTGCTCAAACATATTCCGGGGTCTGCCATGCCGAAGAGAACCGATATTTCCTCCATCATGATCATTGGTGCGGGGCCGATCATCATCGGGCAAGCCTGTGAATTCGACTATTCCGGTGCGCAAGCCTGTAAGGCGCTCAAGGAAGAGGGCTACCGGGTCATTCTGGTGAACTCCAACCCCGCGACGATCATGACCGACCCGGACATGGCCGATGCGACCTATATCGAGCCGATCACGCCGGAAGTCGTCGCCAAGATCATCGAGAAAGAGCGCCCAGATGCGCTTTTGCCGACCATGGGCGGTCAGACCGGTCTCAACACTTCGCTGGCGCTGGCCGACATGGGGGTTCTCGAAAAATTCAACGTCGAACTGATCGGCGCGAAACGCGAAGCCATTGAAATGGCAGAAGATCGCAAGCTGTTCCGCGAGGCGATGGACCGTCTCGGCATCGAGAACCCGAAAGCCGACATCGTCGCTGCGCCGAAGCTCGAGAGCGGCAAATACGACATCGGTGCGGGTATGAAGATCGCCATGGACTCGCTTGAGCACATCGGTCTTCCGGCGATCATCCGCCCGGCCTTCACATTGGGCGGCACCGGCGGCGGTGTGGCCTACAACCGCGACGACTACGAGAAAATCTGTCGCTCCGGCCTTGAGGCCTCTCCGGTGGCGCAGATCCTCGTCGATGAATCGCTTCTGGGCTGGAAAGAATATGAGATGGAGGTGGTGCGCGACACCGCTGACAACGCCATCATCGTCTGTTCCATCGAGAACGTCGATCCGATGGGCGTGCACACCGGCGACTCGGTCACCGTGGCCCCCGCGCTCACGCTCACCGACAAAGAATATCAGATCATGCGGACGCATTCGATCAACGTGCTGCGCGAGATCGGCGTCGAGACCGGCGGCTCCAACGTGCAATGGGCGGTGAATCCGGTCGACGGCCGCATGGTTGTGATCGAAATGAACCCGCGCGTGTCGCGCTCCTCGGCTCTGGCGTCGAAAGCCACGGGTTTCCCGATTGCGAAAATCGCAGCGAAACTGGCCGTGGGCTACACTTTGGATGAGCTGGACAACGACATCACCAAGGTGACGCCCGCCTCCTTTGAGCCCACCATCGACTATGTCGTCACCAAAATTCCGAAATTCGCCTTCGAGAAATTCCCGGGCTCCGAACCGAACCTCACCACCGCGATGAAATCCGTGGGCGAGGTCATGGCGATTGGCCGGAGCTTCCACGAGTCGATGCAAAAAGCGCTGTCCTCAATGGAATCGGGTCTCACCGGCTTTGACGAGATCGAACTGCCGGAAATGCCGAAAGCCGCCGACATTGTTGAGGCCGATGGTGCCGCGACCACGCTTCCGCGTATCCTTCTGGGCGCCGATGAGGCGGCGCAGCAGAAGATCGACAAATCCGTCACCCGTGAGCTGGCCAAGGCCACGCCGGACCGTCTGCGCGTCATTGCCCAAGCGATGCGCTTTGGCTTCTCCGACGAGGAAATCCAAGAGATCAACAGCTTCGATCCCTGGTTCCTCGCCCGTATTCGCGAGATTCTCGTGGCCGAAGCCGAGATCAAACGCGATGGCCTTCCGGTCACCGAAGAGGGCCTGCGCAAGCTCAAGATGATGGGTTTCACCGACGCGCGTCTGGCGAAGCTGACCGGCCGCGACGAGGCCAATGTGCGCCGTGCGCGCCGCAACCTCGGTGTCACCGCCGTGTTCAAACGCATCGACACCTGTGCCGCCGAATTCGAGGCGCAAACGCCCTATATGTATTCCACCTACGAGGCCCCGATGATGGGCGAAGTGGAATGCGAGGCACGGCCTTCGGATCGCAAGAAAGTCGTTATTCTGGGCGGTGGTCCGAACCGGATCGGCCAGGGTATCGAGTTCGATTATTGCTGCTGTCATGCCTGTTTCTCGCTGACCGAACAGGGTTACGAGACGATCATGATCAACTGTAACCCGGAGACCGTGTCGACCGATTACGACACCTCTGATCGCCTCTATTTCGAGCCGCTGACCTTTGAACACGTCATGGAAATCCTGCGTGTCGAACAGGAAAACGGCACGCTCCACGGCGTCATCGTTCAGTTCGGCGGTCAGACGCCGCTGAAACTCGCGAACGCTCTGGAGGCCGAAGGCATTCCGATCCTCGGCACCACGCCGGACGCGATTGACCTGGCCGAAGACCGCGAGCGGTTCCAGGACCTCGTCAACCGTCTGGAGCTGAAACAGCCGACCAACGGCATCGCTTCCACCGACGCGGAAGCCATTGAAATCGCGGCTGGTATCGGCTTCCCGCTGGTGATCCGCCCGTCTTACGTGTTGGGTGGTCGTGCGATGGAAATCGTCCGCGATATGGAGCAGCTCAAGCGCTACATCTCCTCTGCCGTGGTCGTCTCTGGCGACAGCCCGGTTTTGCTGGATCACTACCTCTCCGGCGCCACCGAGATCGACGTCGATGCGCTTTGCGATGGCGAGAAAGTTCACGTCGCGGGCATCATGCAGCACATCGAGGAAGCGGGCGTCCACTCCGGTGACAGCGCCTGTTCCCTGCCGCCCTACTCGCTCAAGCCCGAGATCATCGAAGAGCTGAAACGTCAGACCGAAGCGCTGGCGCTTGAACTCAACGTCGTGGGTCTCATGAACGTGCAATTCGCCGTGAAAGACGACGTGATCTACCTCATCGAGGTGAACCCGCGCGCGTCCCGCACTGTGCCCTTTGTCGCGAAGGCCGTAAACAGCCCCATCGCCTCCATCGCCGCGCGCGTCATGGCGGGTGAAAAGCTCGACACCTTCGATCTGGTCGCGCCCGAGGGGACGGGGCGTTTCGCCGTGAAAGAGGCGGTCCTGCCGTTTGCCCGTTTCCCGGGTGTGGACACCGTGCTCGGCCCGGAAATGCGGTCCACCGGCGAGGTCATGGGCGCAGACAAGAGCTTTGCGCGCGCTTTCCTCAAAGCGCAAATGGGGGCCGGCACCGATCTGCCGCGCTCGGGCAAGGTCTTCCTGTCGGTGAAGAACTACGACAAGAAACCGAAGATGGTCGAAGCGATGCAAACGCTTGTCGATCTGGGCTTCGAGATCGTCGCCACCCGTGGCACGGCGAAGTTCCTGAAAGAACATGGCATCGAAAGCCAGGTGGTGAACAAGGTGTACGAGGGCCGTCCGAACATCGTCGACATGATGAAAAACGGCGAGATCGCCTTGGTGCTGAACACCACGGAAGGCAACCAGGCACTTGAAGATTCGCGCGAAATCCGCTCCGTCGCGCTTTACGACAAGATCCCGTATTTCACCACCGCCGCCGCCTCTCATGCCGCCGCCATGGCGATCAAGGCGCGCGAAGAGGGCGAGATCGAGGTGTTGAGCTTGCAGGACGTTTGAGCGTCGGAGCCTTAAAAAACTTAAGAAACGCCCCGTGATTGCGGGGCGTTTTCTTTTGCAGTGCAGCGAAAAATCTTGACTTCTCCCCCGCTCTCCCCCATGTGAACGGTATTCCTACCCCGTGCTGCCGCGTGAGCAGCCGCGTTTGACGCGCCGGGTGGAATATCGGGCGGTCTCTTTGACAGAGTGTGCCCGAAGGTTCCCAACATCACGCAAGGGGTCCGGCGGAAAGACGGGGTGGGCATATGGCACGCTCCGGTGACCTTTTCCGCGACCAACCAAGTGCCCGCAAAAGCGGGTGCGTCTAGCGTGTGGGCCTCCCACCAAAGGACAGATATGACTGATTTTTCCATGCTCGGCCTCAAGCCGAAGCTGCTCGATGTCTTGAAAGAGATCGGCATCGAGACCCCCACCCCCATTCAAGCCCGCGCCATTCCCGAAGTGATGCAGGGCCGCGATGTGATGGGCCTCGCACAAACCGGGACGGGCAAGACGCTCGCCTTTGGCCTGCCGCTCATGCACATGTGTTACAGCGATGGCTCGAAACCCGCGCCCAAAACCGTCCGCGCACTGATTCTGGCGCCGACCCGCGAGCTGGTGAACCAGATCGCCGACGGGTTGTTCCCCTTCATCAAAGGCTCGCATCTCAAGCTCAACCGCGTCGTGGGCGGTGTGTCCATCAATGCGCAGATCAACCGTCTGGAGCGTGGCACCGATATTCTCGTCGCCACGCCGGGGCGTTTGATGGACCTGATCGACCGCAAAGCGGTACGTTTGGACGAAACCACCTTCCTTGTCTTGGACGAAGCCGACCAGATGCTCGACATGGGCTTTATCCATGCGCTCCGTAAACTGGTGCCGATGTTGGCGAAAGAACGCCAGACCATGCTGTTCTCCGCCACGATGTCGAAAGACATGAACGAGATCGCGAAAAGCTACCTGACCTCGCCGATCCGCATCGAGGTGTCGCCTCCGGGCAAGGCTGCCGACAAGATCGACCAGGAAGTGCACTTCATCCCGCAGCCGGACAAATACGAGCTGTTGAAAGAACTGCTCTGTGACCATGCCGACGAATTGGCTCTGGTGTTTTCCCGCACCAAACACGGCGCGGAGCGGATGGCGAAGAACCTCGTGCGCGACGGATTCGAAGCGGGCGCGATTCACGGCAACAAATCTCAGGGCCAGCGCGAACGCACCCTGGCGGCGGCGAAATCCGGCAAGCTCAAGGTGCTGGTCGCGACCGACGTGGCCGCGCGCGGGATCGACATCCCGGCGGTGCGTCACGTCTATAACTACGAGTTGCCGAATGTGCCGGAGAACTTTGTGCACCGCATCGGGCGGACGGCGCGTGCGGGCCGTGACGGCAAGGCCGTGGCCTTCTGTTCGCCAACCGAATTGGACGATTTCCGTGCCATTGAAAAGGTGATGAAGATTCGCATTCCGATTGCGACTCCGGCCTCTTGGGCCGCCGACGGGATGAAGGCGGAACCGAAGCCAAAACAGCAAGGCGGTCGTGGTGGTGGTGGTGGTCCGCGTGGCGCCAACTCGGGCGGCAAACCGCGCGCGAAACAGGGCGGAAACCCAGCCGGAAAACCGGGTGGCGCAAAAGGCCGTCCGTCCCGGCAAAGACGCCGCGGCTAAAGCGTTTTTCGTTTAATCTGAATCAGATTGAGCGAAAAACGTTGCGACACTGAATTGATCTTGCTGCGTTTTTCAAAAATTGAGTGCCTCAAGTTTTTTGAAAAACGCTTTAAGGCAAAGACATGAAAAAGGCGGCTCCAAAGGCCGCCTTTTCTACTTCTGGATCAAGAGCTTATCAGATGGCTTCCTGCTCAAGGTGCAGCTTCATATTGATCAGCACCTGTTGCAACTCAAGCGTCTCACGCAACAGGCGCTTGGCCTCATTATAGGTGATGATCCCATCCTCGATCGCATCGGTATATTCCGCCATCAGCATGGCGAAACGTTGCGACAGCGCGACCACATCGGTGTTCACCCCCCCCTGTTTCGGATGCTCGTTGCGGGCCGCGTCATACGACAGAGCAATGCCCTTCAATTCAGCCAAAGCAGAGGTCACATGCGGATAGCCCGCCGCCGCTTCCAGTTGGGCGACGGCATCGACCGGAATAAAGCGGTCGGAATGCTCATCCGCCGTCGAATAATAGCGCCCGAGCGTGGCCTTGGACTTACCGGTCAGAGCGCAGGCTGCCTCCAAACCGACATCTTTCACCAGCGCTTCGGTGTGTTTCTTAAGATAGTTCCCAGCAGCATCCATTATGCGTGTCCCAACCCCTTACGTCGTCCATCCCATGGGGAATTCTATAAACCATTTCCCATTAAATTCCCGATTTTCGCATGACATACAAGCATATACCTGTTGTTGCGGGCGTTAGAGAGTATTCGATGCAAACACGCATCGGGTCGGGTGGGAGCGTTTTTCGAGAAAACAGGTTTTATAGTTTTGGTCCCGGCACCCTCATCCCCTTTGCCGTCAGGCAAACGCCGGACATGTTCACGAGTATTTCTCAGGCTTCCACCCGTTAGTTTCTCGCAACAGAACCGTTGAACGGCAAGTTTTTCATATTCCTGGAGTTTCGCACGCATTGCCCGCTTGATCCCGGCCTGTGTGATCTGGCACAGAACGGCGCATGGCAAAGCTATATTTTCAATACTCGACCATGAACGCAGGCAAGTCGACCCTGCTGCTTCAGGCCTCCTACAACTACCGCGAACGCGGGATGGACACCTATCTCATCACCGCGAAACTCGACGACCGTGCGGGCGCCGGACGCATCGCCAGCCGGATCGGTATTGGCGATGAGGCAGACACGTTTGATGAGAATGAAGATATGTTCGCCAAGATCGAGACGCGTCTGAAAGAGGGGCCGCTGGCCTGTGTCTTTATCGACGAGGCGCAGTTTCTGACCAAGGAACAGGTTTGGCAGCTGGCGCGCGTGGTCGACGATTTGAAAGTGCCGGTGATGGCCTATGGGTTGCGTGTCGATTTTCAGGGCAATCTGTTTCCCGGCTCGGCGGCGCTTTTGGCGCTGGCCGATGAGATGCGCGAAGTGCGCACGATTTGTCATTGCGGAAAAAAGGCGACCATGGTGGTGCGCATGTCGGAGAACGGCATGGTGCTAACCGAGGGGGCGCAGGTCGATATTGGCGGCAATGAACGCTATGTTTCGCTCTGCCGCAAGCACTGGCGCGAGGCCACTGGGGACTGCTAAGCCCCCAATCAGGCCTTAATGCATCCGCCCGCCATTCGGCACCGAGAGACCCGGCTGCGCCAGAACAATCGCCCCCTCGGCATCCGGGAAGCCCAAAACCAGCACCTCCGACATGAACCGCCCGATCTGACGTGGCGGGAAATTCACCACGGCCATGACCTGTCGCCCGACCAAGGTTTCGGGCGTGTAATGCACGGTGATCTGGGCCGAGGATTTCTTTTCGCCGATCTCCGGGCCAAAGTCGATCCAGAGCTTGATCGCCGGTTTGCGCGCCTCCGGGTAGGGTTCCGCGCGGACCACTGTGCCCGCGCGAATATCCACTTTCAGGAAATCGTCAAAACTGATTGCAGCTTCTTTTTCAGTGGACGCGCCGTCGCTCATGCCAACTCCTCATCGCGCTTGATCGCGGCCTCGACGGCGCGCTCCAGCAACACGGGGAAGCCGGTTTCCTCATCCATCAACACGCGCAGCGCCTCGGCGGTCACACCGCCCGGCGAGGTCACATTGATGCGCAGTTGCGCCGGGCTTTCATCGGAGGTTTCCGCCAACTGACCTGCGCCGCCGACAGTGGCCTTGGCCAGTTGCATCGCCATCTCTGGTGTCAAACCGGCCTTTTCGCCTGCCGCAGCCATGGTCTCGATCAGGTGAAACACATAGGCAGGGCCACAGCCGGAGATCGCCATGAGAGGCCGGATTTGCGCTTCGGTTTCGAGGCGCACCACCTGCCCCACCGCTTGCAACAGGCTGTCGGCCAAATCGACATCGGCCTCGCTCGCCATAGCATTGCCGACAATGCCAGTGATGCCGCGCCCGATGGCGGCCGGCGTGTTGGGCATGGCGCGCACGACGGGGGTTTTGTTGCCCAGCATCTCTTCATAGCTCGCCATGGTGATCCCGGCGGCCACGGTCAGGAACACGGTCGTGCTGTTGCCCAGCTTTTGCAGCGACGGCAGCGCATCGCCCATCATCTGCGGTTTGACCGCGACGAGAACAATCGCCGGATTGTCCGGCAGATCGGTGTTGAGATTCACGCCGGTGGATTGAAGCCACTCCGACGGATTCGGGTCGAGCACGGTCACGGAGCTGGGCGGCAAACCACCGTCGAGCCAGCCCTTGAGCATCGCTGACCCCATTTTTCCGCAGCCCAAAAGCACCAAACCTCGCGTTTTCAGATCATCCATAATCTCGTCCCTCTCTAGCACAATAAAAAGCCCCCTGAGGGCGTCAGGGGGCACTCTATCAAGCGAGAGGCGGAGCGCAACGCACCCCGCCCTCTACATTTCTGCGCAGTTACGCGCGACCGTAAGCCTCACGGATCGCGACATCCATCGCCTCTTCGGGCGAACGGTCGGACCAAGCAGCCAGTTGAAAGGCCGGGTAGAACCGCTCGGCGGCCCCCACGGCGGAGCCGATGAGGCGATCCACCTGTTCCGCGCTTGCGATCTGACCGCCCGACAGAACGAGGCCATAGCGGTAGACCATCAGCTGTTGCTCGGGCCAGAAGGTGAAGGCGCCGGTCCAGATCTGGTCGTTGGCGCGATTGAGGATCTCATAAATCTGCGGCAGCTTCTCATCCGGCGGTTCCATTTCAAAGGTGCAGATCAGGCGCAGGGTCTCGTCGAAATCGGACCAGGCCAGCGTGATCGAATAGGTGCGCCACTGGCCCTCGACCGCCATGGCGATCTGATCGTCAGCGACACGGTCGAATTCCCAGTCATTGTGCTCGCAAAGATGCTCACACAGATCAATCGGGTGAATTTCGGTAGAAAAGCTCTGCTCAATAAGCGACATACACGGGCCTCGTCTGTTTTGCGTCTGTCGTGGCGCTGCGACATCCCCCCTTTGTGACATCACGGTGGCTTCCACTAAGACTTGGTGCCTGCTCTAAGGGTCGGCGTGTGCAGCACTTCCCCTTACTAGATATGGTGTGACGAAAGCATCTAAGCTGTAAAGCGAAATATTTGTGTTATCCCCATCATTCGCCATTCATCCACAGGAAGAGGGGTGCAACTGCGGCGCGTCGCATCAGTCAAATACGCCGCTGATCCGGGTAAGGCTTTGGTTTTCCCGCCATTGCCGCCCCTGTACGTCCTGACGGACACGCATCGAAGAGCATCACCACGCAAGCAGCATGATTTTTATGCGCGCGATGTGCCGAGGCCAAGACCGACAGCTATGTACAAGAACCGATGCAAAACCAAGACATAAAAGCGCCCCCACGAAATCGCGGGGGCGCATGCTTCAGACCCTGCTCATCCGTTCAAGCCAGATCGAACCGATCCGCATTCATCACCTTGACCCAGGCCGCCACGAAATCAGTCACGAACTTCTCTGCATTGTCGTCCTGCGCGTAAACTTCTGCGTAAGAGCGCAGGATCGAGTTGGAGCCGAACACCAGATCCATCAGCGTGGCGGTGTATTTCACAGCACCCGTCTTGCGATCCGTGATCTCATAGATGCCGCCTTTCGCCGGTTTCCACGTGTAGGCCATATCGGTCAGGGTCACGAAGAAATCCGTGGTCAGGGCACCGACACGATCCGTCAGAATGCCGTGCGGCGTGCCGCCATAATTGGTGCCCATGGCTCGCATGCCGCCAACAAGAACCGTCATTTCATGCGCGGTGAGGCCCATAAGTTGGGTACGGTCGAGCATCAGCTCTTCGGGGGCGACCACGTAGTCTTTCTTGAGCCAGTTGCGATAGCCATCGGCGATCGGTTCCAGCACGTCGAAAGAGGCCGCATCGGTCATCTCGTCACTTGCATCGCCACGGCCCGGCGCGAAGGGAACCGTGATGTCGAACCCCGCCGCTTTCGCCGCCTGCTCGACACCGACGCCACCGGCCAGCACGATCACATCGGCCACGGAAGCGCCGGTCTCGGCGGCAATCGGTTCCAGCACCGAGAGCACTTTTGCCAGACGTTCCGGCTCATTGCCTTCCCAGTCCTTTTGCGGCGCCAAGCGAATACGCGCGCCATTAGCACCGCCCCGCATGTCAGAGCCACGGAAGGTCCGCGCGCTGTCCCAAGCGGTCGAGACCATCTCTGAGATCGAAAGTCCGGCCTCCGCGATTTTGGCCTTCACCGCCTCGACATCGTAGGAGGTGGAACCGACGGGCACCGGGTCCTGCCAGATCAGATCCTCAGAGGGCACATCCGGCCCGATGTAACGCACTTTGGGCCCCATATCGCGGTGGGTCAGTTTGAACCAGGCGCGGGCAAACGTGTCTTTGAAATACTCGGGATCGGCCATGAATTTCTGGCAGATCGCGTTGTAGATCGGGTCGACTTTCATCGCCATATCGGCGTCGGTCATCATCGGGTTGTGGCGCTTCGACGGATCGGACGCGTCCAGAGGTTTGTCCTCTTCCTTGATGTCCACCGGCTCCCATTGCCAGGCGCCTGCGGGCGATTTCTTGAGCTCCCATTCGTGGCCAAAGAGCATCTCGAAAAAGCCCATGTCGAATTTCGTCGGCTCCGACGTCCACGCGCCTTCAAGCCCGGAGGTCACCGCATTCGCCGCCTTGCCATGCTGGTTCGGGTTCGACCAGCCGAGCCCCTGCATTTCAGGTCCCGCGCCTTCCGGGTCTGCGCCCAAAGCCTCGGCATCGCCATTGCCGTGGGTCTTGCCGACCGTGTGACCGCCCGCCGTCAAAGCGGCGGTTTCCTCGTCGTTCATCGCCATGCGGGCAAAGGTTTCGCGCACTTGGGCGGCGGTTTTCATCGGGTCCGGTTTGCCATTCACCCCCTCGGGGTTCACGTAAATGAGGCCCATCTGCACGGCGGCCAGCGGGTTTTCCATCGTGTCCGGCTTGTCGACATCCTCATACCGCCCGTCCGACGGCGCCAGCCATTCCTTCTCAGCGCCCCAATAGGTGTCTTTTTCCGGGTGCCAGATGTCTTCGCGGCCAAATCCGAAACCAAAAGTCTTCAGCCCCATGTTTTCATAGGCGATGGTCCCGGCCAGAACGATCAGATCGGCCCAGCTCACCTTGTTGCCATATTTCTTTTTGATCGGCCACAAGAGACGGCGCGCCTTGTCGAGGCTGACGTTGTCGGGCCAAGAGTTCAGAGGTGCAAAACGCTGGTTGCCAGTGCCGCCACCGCCGCGCCCGTCGGCCAGACGATAGGACCCGGCGGCGTGCCAGGACATGCGGATCATGAGACCGCCGTAATGCCCCCAGTCGGCCGGCCACCACTCCTGGCTTTCGGTCATCAGCGCGTGCATGTCCGCCTTCAGCGCGTCGAAATCCAGCGATTTGACCTCTTCGGCGTAATCAAACGCCTCGCCCATCGGGTTCGTCTTGGTGTCGTGCTGATGCAGAATGTCGAGATTAAGCGCATTCGGCCACCAGTCCATAACGCTTTTGCCGGACTCGGTGTTGCTGCCATGCATGACCGGGCATTTGCCCGTCATTTTCATATCGTTGCCGTCCATATGTTCCTCCAAACGTCTAGGTGCTATGCGTCGTAGATCGAAGGCCCGTTGCAACCCGATGCGGTTGACACGCGCTGCTGCCGATCTCGTCTGTGTTAGAGGTAACAGGTCATATGAATAAAAAATAATTGTATTAAATACTCTAACCAATAATTATTTCTAATATCAAAATTGCACCAGTATGCCTTACGGCGCGCAATCCAAGCCGCGGGACACATTACCCGATGCAGAAGACAGGCATGTCGGGTCCGGCACCTCAAGTCCGGCGGCTTTGAGATGACGCGCGATGGCCGACAAGGCGACATCGCCCTGGACATACATACGGATATTGGACATCGGATCGTCGGGCTGACCCACAATCTCGGCCAGACGTTCAACCTCGGCACCATCCCCGATCATGGAAGCCGCCGCGAGCAGGAAAATATCGCGCGACGGGCTGACCTGATCGGCGTAGCCTTTGCGGGCCATCTCGACCATACGGGCATTCTTGTGCACGATGCCCACCACCAGAAGAGGCAGGTACATATATGCCGACGGGCTGGCGCTCAGACGAACCGCAGACCGTGCCGCTTCTTCGGAAGCATCCAAAAGGTCCGCTGAGAGATAGGCATAGGACAGCACACCATAGGCCGTTGGGTTGGCCGGGTTCAGATCGACAGCCTGCCGCAAAGCCCGGATTGCGAGGCTGATCTCCCCCTTCGCATTGTACAGCGCTCCCAACAGGATGAAGGCCGCGTCTGCGCCCGGGAAACGGTCCACCAGCTCATCGGCATACTCCGTGACCTCCTCTAGGGTGCTGTGCATCCTCTCGGGTACCCCGGACAGGTCCATGAAGTGAAAGTCCGGCACCGCGTGCAACATCAACGTGCCAAAAGAGGCCGCCGCGACAGCATCCGTGTCAAAGGTTGCACGCAGCGGTTCGAAACAGCGATAGGCCCCCTGAAATGTCTCCGGCGCATAGGTTTCCAGAAACGCATCCGTGAGCAAAACGCAGTAAAAGACATTTCCTACGGCCCCGGCGGCCTCCGCTCTTGGCTGACCGAAGGTGCTGATCACCCCGCCTTGCGCCGCAAGATAGGCGCTGATGCGCTGGGACAGCTGACGCAGACTTGAATAAAAATCAATCTCGTCGAGCGGGCCGGAAATGCGGGACTGGAACAAGACCTTTCCCGTCTCGACCTCCATCAGATCCACCGCCAGATCGAGTTCGCCAACGAGATTGAGGATTGATCCCCGTAAAATGTAATCGGAGCCAACAGCATTGCGATTGAGATCAGCCGTCAGAACACGCACCTGTAGACGCCCGAAACGCTGAAAATCTCCGGCGAGTTGGCGTTGCACATCCTTTTCATAGACATCGTTGTCCGAAAGCCCCGTCAAATTGGCGAAAGGCGCGATGGCGATGATCGGGTATCCTGAATGCGGCACATCGTTTGACATTTCCGCCTCGCGACCGACCTCTCGCCTCATGCCGTATCCCAGAATAGCGACCACGAAGGCCGCAACCAACACCACAGCACCGACAAGCCCCCAAAGCAGGCGGCGTTTTTTTCACGGACGGGCCCCGCCGCCCGGACCCGTCCTCATCGGAGCGCTCCTGATTTTCCGCTGTTGAGGGCGTGGGGGCAGGCGCAACAGCGGCCCCAACTCCGGCTCCTGCCATCTCCATCGCCTCCGCTGACACAGCGGCGGGTCCCGTATCCACGATGGGCTCAGATTTGGGGGGCTGTGGGCTCTCAAGTTGTTGGAGGGCAAAGGCGTAGCTGCCTCGCGGGATGTTGAGCCGCTCCAGACACTCGGGGTTCTGTTCATAAAACGCCGCGATCGCTTCACGCAATCGGCGCATGCGCACACGGACGATCGGATCCGTCGATGGATCGAAATCCGCATCCCGCCCCAACAACTCATGCGCGATTCCATATTCCGTAATCTCGTCACCGCGCCCGGAAAAGAACTCTTCCGCCAGATACATCAGAAGGGCGCGATTGGCCTTTGAACGCGCAAACGTGTCGCTTTCGAGGAGTTTTGTTACCTCCTGACGTAACATGTCACTTTTTTGCGCGTTGGGCATCATACAGGCCTCCTGGGACCCTGATCCTCTCGAACCGCGAAAACGTAACATGTTTCACATGCGGCAAAAGGGAAATATCCCAGAAAATAAAAGAAAACCGATTGCTGGTGTAACTTCTCGCAAACAGACGCCGGTTTCAGGTTCCATACTGTTACGCAAGCGCTTTGGGGGAAAGTGACTTCATGCAACCAACTGAAACGATTTGTTTCTGACCAAGAGGTCAAGTTCGCATCATAAGAGCCATCAAATGGTGATTATTGCGAGACCAAGACCATGCTGAATGCCACTCTTGCTAAGATGTTTGGAGCACCCAAAGCGCTTTTGCTTGCTTCATCTCAGACCCCATCTCAGGCCGCAGGCAGCTCCGCTCATGTGCAACAGATGCCTGCGCAAGAGGACGGCAGCACTGTGCAGGGCGGAAACGCTGCGCAGGGGGCAAGCACGCGTGACATCACAAATGTCTCTTCCAATGAGGACGAAAACCGCATGCATCTGCCCCAACATGACCTTCTTTTGTTCAGCATGGTGGCTCAACAAGACAGCCTCGCCCGCGCAGCAATCACCCACCTCAACCCGCGCATTGCGACCTCAACCGAAGAACTTAACGCGCATTTCGAAACGGAACGTTTCAAGCTCATTGTCGTAGAATGCGCCCCGCAGAGCTCGGAACTGGTACAAAGTGCCATTGACGTGCATCGTCGTATACCGCCCGAAGACGGCTCTTCTCTGATCGCGTTCAAACCCGGCCCCGACACCGTGCTCGATGTGTTGCGATATACGCCGAGCGCCTCGGCCTTTGCCTTTCTCGCCGCCCGCCCGCATCAGTTGCGTGCCCATATTCTGGAATTGCTGCCCCCCTGAAGAGCCCTTATCTCCCGCCCTGCGCCGCCAGCAACGGACCGTTACGAGTTTGACGTCATGCCTGTTCAATCCCCACATCATCGACGGCGGCTCCTGATCGCCCTGCCTCCGGGCCAGCCTTGTCTGTCCCTGTCTGCGGATATTCGGATGGCATTGGTCAGCAATTCTGCACATGCCCCTGGCTCGGCCCCCGCCTCGGGCCATTCCAAACTGACGGCCAGGGAGGCCGAGGTGATAGAGCGGCTTCTCAATGTCTGCACCCACTATCAACACATCGGAGACCATCAAATTTCCGAATTGGTGGACCGGATCGGAATGGCTTTGATGCAAGCGTTCATGGCCAGAAACACCCCCGAAGCCAACGACGCCTGAACTTTCATTCAAAAAGAAACCTGCGCGCCAAGCAATTGACGCGCAGGCCCTGTTCGATCCTCTGGAGCCGATCAGTTCGGCACCACCTCGGCTGTCGGTCGCGGAGTTGTTGCGGTCTCGGCGGGCAGAACCGGCGTGGTGATTTCCGGCAACGTCCCGGTCAGGGAGCCCAGGAAGGCCACGATCTGACCGGCCTCATCCTCGGTCAACTCCTCGCCCAGCTGGCTTTCCGCCATGATCTGCACCGCGACTTTCAGATCCCAAACCTTGCCGGAGTGGAAATAGGGCGCGGTCAACGCGATGTTCCGCAGCGGCCCGGCGCGGAAGACATATTCATCGTCCACGGTCTCGGTCACGGCAAAACGACCCCGGTCGCCTTCGGGCAGAATGTCAGAGCCCGGCTTTTCGATCAAACCAAAGGGATAGTAGCCCTCGCCACCGACGTTCACACCGGCGTGGCAGGCGACACAGCCCTTGTCCATGAACAGCTCAAGCCCCGCCAACTCTTCGGTCGAGAGCGCGTTATCATCGCCATTGAGCCAGGAATCGAAAGGCGCGGGCGTCAAAAGCGTCGCCTCGAAGGCCTCGATCGCCTTGGCCATATTGTCGAATGTGACAGGCTCGGCCTCATCCGGAAAAGACTCTTCGAACCACTCCACATATTGCCCCATCGACGACAGGGTCGCGACGACATTCTCCGGCGTGTTGGCCATTTCGACCCCGGCCTGAATCGGTCCCTTCGCCTGTGCCTTCAAATCCGCCGCACGCCCGTCCCAGAATTGCGCCTCGTTGAACACGGCGTTCAACACGGTCGGTGAATTGCGCGGGCCTTTTTGCCAGCCATGGCCCACAGAGGTCTCCATATTGTCGTCCCCGCCCGTGGTCAGGTTGTGGCAAGAATAGCAGGAGAACACACCGGAGGCCGACAGGCGCGGATCAAAGAAAAGCGCTTTGCCCAAATCAATCTTTTCCGCCGTGATCGGGTTGTCCGCGACCGCGGGCACGGTCGATGGCAATGGCTTGAAAAAGTCGAGAGCGTAGTCCCGAAGCTCATTGGCCGAAACCGCCGAGGCGGACAAAATGGCGGCGCTGGTCAACAGGGCGAAACGCGGTGCAAGTGTCATAAATCTCTCCCTCGCATCATGGATGCAATTTCAATGTCGCGCGTCTGGGATGAAATTAGAATCCCTCTAAAAATCAGCCATGACTTAGATCAATTCTAAATCTGAAACCCGCCTTGATCGTGACGCCCCTTGCCAAGACAGGGCTCCAGCGCGTAAGCGATGTGCAATTTTGATTGATCCGGGCGGCCGTCTTGTTTCTCTATCGTCTTCTTCTGACCCTGCTGAGCCCGCTCTTTGCGCTCCTGCTGCTCAGACAAGTGCTGCGCGGTCGCGAGCGCCTGTCCGATCTGGCGGAACGCTTTGGCGCGGGTCTCGAAACGATGCCCCGCACCGAAGCGCCGCTTCTGTGGATTCACGGTGCCTCCAATGGCGAGCTGACCGCCGCGCGCGGGCTGATCGAAGAGGCGCTGCGCCGCGCTCCCGGCCTCGACATCCTCGTGACGGTGAACACGGTGAGTGCGCGTAAAATGGTGGCGGAGTGGGGCCTGCCCCGCGTCACAACCCGGCTCGCACCGATGGATTTGCGTCCTGTGCTCAGACGGTTTCTGACCGCCACCCGCCCTTGCGCCTTGGTTTCGCTGGAAAATGAGATTTGGCCCAACCGTTTTGTCATGCTCGCCCATGACGACATCCCCGTGGTTGTCGCCGGTGCCCGCATGTCGGAGCGCACGGCGCAGCGTTGGGGGCAGATGGGCGTTCTGCTCGGAGGCACCATCCGCCAGACCATCGGCGCGATCACCAAACTCGCGGCGCAAGACACCGCCTCCGAACAACGCTTGCTGCAACTGGGCCTGCCCGTACATGCGCTTCTGCCGCGGATGAATCTGAAAAGCACGGTCGAATTGGCCACCGCACCCGAGGCGGAGTTGAAAGCCCTGCAAAAGACCTTTCGTCGTGACAAAACCCTGCTCGCAGCCTCGACGCATGCGGGCGAGGAGCGTCCAATCTTTGAGGCGTTTCACCGCCTGCAACAGCCCCACCCCGACGCGCGCCTGATCCTCGCGCCGCGCCACCCGTCGCGCGCCGAGACCATCGCAACGGAACTGACCCGCGCAGGCCTCAGCTTTGCGCGTCGCTCAAAAGGTGACGCCCCCGAAAGCGCGCCGATCTACCTTGCCGACACGCTGGGCGAAATGGCGCTTTGGTATCGCCTTGCCGGGATTACTTTCGTTGGGGGCTCTCTGACAGATCACGGCGGGCACACGCCCTATGAGCCGGTGCAATTCGACACCGCGATCCTGCACGGCCCGCATGTCTCCAACCATGCTGCCGCCTATGATGCGCTCGACCGTGCAGGCGGTGCGATGGAGCTCACCGATGCTACAGCATTGGCTGAGGCTGCGAGCATCCTGATGACACAGCCGGAACACGCCAAAGCTATGACCGAACATGCCCATGCCGCGCTGATCCCGCTACGCGAAAACCAGCTTCGGCAGGAGGCGTTTTGGGGCGCATTGGCCGATTTGCCCAAATTACAAGCACTGAAATGACCGCAAACCCGGCGTTTTCACCCACAAACGGCGCCTGAAACGATTTTCCTTTCCAGCCGTCACGGGGCTTTGATACTTCTGCTGTTACTCTGATGCGACAAACCGGGGGCCAGCGTGTTTTTACCACGCTCTTGAGGAGGACCCGCCGCAGTCAGACATTGAGGGAAGAGCAGGTGTCATTGATACGCCCAAGACAACATCCGGTAAAACTCGGGCGCAGCGCCAAGGATGGCGTGCGCACGCAGTTCGGAGCCCTGATCTGGCGCTGGCGCAAGGACAAGTTGCAAATCCTTCTGGTCAAATCGCGGCGCCGCAAACGCTGGATCATCCCGAAAGGTTGGCCGATGGACGGGCAAACGCCGGTGCAAGCCGCCGCCACCGAAGCCTGGGAAGAGGCCGGGATCAAGGGCCGCCCCGCCCCCATCTGCATCGGGCTTTATTCCTATCTCAAATACCCGCGTGACGGCGATTTGCCGATGCCCTGTGTCGTCGCGGTCTTTCCGCTCAAGGCGCGCTGGGTCTTCGATCGTTACCCCGAAGCCCATCAGCGCAAGCGTAAATGGGTCTCCGCAAAGAAAGCCGCGAGCCTCGTCAACGAACCCGAACTCGCCCAGATTCTCCGCCATTTCGACCCGCGCCACTATCGCCTCTGACCGGCGCGCCTCTTACCCGCGACATTGCAATGGCCATCCACAGCGCCTATTCTAAGAGCCTGACCTTCAGAAATGCGCACGCCATGATCCGTTACATGCTCAAATGCTCAGAAGAACATCAATTCGAAAGCTGGTTTCGCTCCGCCGAAGCCTTTGAGACGCTTTGCGAAACCGGTCAATTGAGCTGTCCGACCTGTGGCTCCTCACAGGTGTTCAAAGCGATGATGGCCCCGCGCGTCAGTACGACCCGCAAGGCCGAAAGCCTTGCCCCCGAACCCGAGGTGCCCGCCGCCTCTGCGCCCTCAGCGACGCAGACCACACCGATGGAGCCGCCGCGCCCCACAGCGCAAGACGTCGAACAGGCCGTCGCCAAACTGCGCGCCGAGGTAGAGGCCAATTCCGATTACGTCGGCGTCGAATTCGCCAAGGAAGCGCGCAAAATTCATGACGGCGAGGCCCCCGCGCGGGCGATCTACGGCGAGGCGAAACTGGACGACGCCAAGGCGCTTTTGGAAGAAGGGGTGCCGGTCCTGCCGCTGCCCTTCACGCCGAAACGCAAACTGAACTGATCCTACCCGACAAAGGCTAACGACATGGACACGGCTCTCATCACCGGCGCCTCGCGCGGCATTGGCGCGGCTTTGACAATCGAATTGGGCGCACGCGGATATGAGGTCACCGGCACCTCGACACGCGGCGCAGAGGGGCTTTTGCCGCTTGATGTCAAAGATCCGCAAAGCGTTTCGGATTTGGCCAAGTCGCTCCAAGACCGCCCCTTAGACCTTTTGGTCTGCAATGCCGGGCTTTACCTCGACAAGGGGCAATCCCTTGACTCCGACTACCCCGCCGAGATGTGGGCCGAAGAATTCGCCGTCAATGTGACCGGCGTCTTTCTGACCGTGCAGGCCTTTCTTCCCGCTTTGCGCGCAGCGCGTGGCAAAATCGCGATCATTTCGTCGCAAATGGCATCCCATACACGCGCGCCCGGCGGTTCCTACATCTACCGCGCCTCGAAAGCCGCCGCGTTGAACCTAGGCCGCAATTTGGCCACAGACCTCAAGTCGGACGGCATTTCGGTGGGCATCTATCACCCCGGCTGGGTCCAGACCGATATGGGCGGCGCCTCGGCCGAGATCACGGCGACCATGGCGGCCACCGGATTGGCGGATCGCTTTGCCGAACTGTCGCTGACCTCCACCGGCTGCTTCCTGACCTGGGACGGTCATCCGCACGCCTATTAAGTCTCCTTTGCTGTAAAAATACTCAGCAAAATATACACCGTGCGTACGCGCCACTCTTGCGCTTGGCGCCCAAGCCACTTAGAGAACCGTGACCACTCTGACGACGGGGGATAAGGCCAGAGATGCCCATTCTCGTGATGAAATTCGGCGGTACATCCGTCGCCACGCTCGACAAAATCAAACGCGCCGCAAAACGCGTTGGCCGTGAGGTTGCCAATGGCTACGACGTGATCGTCGTGGTCTCTGCCATGTCTGGCGAGACCAACAAGCTCGTGGGCTACGTGAACGAAACCTCTCCGATGTATGACGCGCGCGAATATGACGCTGTCGTCTCCTCGGGCGAGAACGTGACCGCGGGCCTCATGGCCTTGACGTTGCAGGAAATGGACGTGCCCGCGCGCAGCTGGCAGGGCTGGCAAGTGCCGCTCAAGACCAACTCCGCGCATGGCGCCGCCCGGATAGAAGAGATCCCGCCGGAAAACATTCTCGCCAAATTCGGCGAAGGCATGAAAGTCGCCGTCGTGGCGGGGTTCCAGGGCATTTCGCCCGAGGGCCGCATCACCACGCTGGGTCGAGGTGGCTCTGACACCACCGCCGTCGCCTTCGCCGCCGCCTTTGAGGCCGAGCGCTGCGACATATACACCGACGTGGACGGGGTCTACACCACCGACCCGCGGATCGAGAGCAAAGCCCAGAAGCTCGACAAGATCGCTTTCGAAGAAATGTTGGAACTGGCGTCTCTCGGTGCGAAAGTGCTTCAGACCCGGTCGGTCGAGCTGGCGATGCGTTACGGCGTGCGCCTGCGCGTCCTGTCGTCTTTCGAGGAATATGACCCCAATGCCGGCACCTTGATCTGTGCCGAGGAGGATATCGTGGAAAACAAACCTGTCTCGGGCATTGCCGCCTCCCGCGAAGAAGCCAAAATGACCCTCGTGTCGGTCGCCGACCGCCCCGGCATCGCCGCCGCCATTTTCGGTCCGCTGGCCGAAGCGGGCGTCAATGTCGACATGATCATTCAGAACATTTCCGAAGAGGGTCGCACCGACATGACCTTCTCCTGCCCCGTTGATCAGGTGAACCGCGCCAAGGCCGCCTTGGAAGAGGCGCAGGCCCGCGAAGAGTTCAACTTTGGCGAGTTGATCTCCGACACGGATGTGGCGAAAATCTCGCTCGTGGGCATCGGCATGCGCTCGCAATCCGGCGTTGCCGCCAAGATGTTCAAGGTGCTGTCTGATGAGGGCATCAACATCAAGGTGATCGCCACCTCAGAGATCAAGATCTCCGTTCTGGTCGACCGCAAATACACCGAGCTTGCCGTTCAGGCGCTGCACGATGCGTTCGAACTGAACGCCGCCTGATCTGAGGCATCACTGCAAGACAATAGACCCCCGCACCCTGCGGGGGTTTTCTTTTGAGCAAAGGAGGATATCGCATGATCCTTTGGCAACGCGTTGAGGGTGCATTGATTTTCGTGATCTGCCTCATCATGCTCTGGACCATGGGCACCCCACTGCCCCTATGGGCCATGGTGCTTGTGTTTTTCGCGCCGGACCTGTCCTTCACAGGCTACGCGATGGGCCCGCGTGTCGGCGCCGTGGCCTATAACCTGATGCATCTCTACGCCAGTGGCGCGCTTGTCGCGCTTTTCGGATGGCTGACCCACGCCGCGCTCGCCACAGCTTTGGGTCTCTTATGGATCGCCCATGCCGGCTTTGACCGCGCGCTTGGGTATGGCCTCAAATCTCCCGAATATTTTGTGATCACACATCTCGGGCGGATTGGCAAAAACCAGGCATAATGCGCAGTCGCAGCACGCAGTTTCTGCAGCTGCATCCACAAGCTGCGGATTTTTCTGCACTTTTTCCACGCATTTTACGCGCAAATTTTGGCCGAGCCCCTGCTCCGCGGTTGATTTTTCTGAGCAAAAGACACATCTGTGATCTAAAGAATTTAACGCCCACGACATAACAGGCGCAAAAAAGACCGACGGGGACATGGTGCATAATCTGGAAAGCGAAAGCCGGAAACTTCTGGGCCGGCTCAGAGACACGCTGGCCGAGGACAGTGCCGGTCAGGCACGTCTCGACCGCATCACCCATCTGATCGCCGACAGCATGCAGACCGAGGTCTGTTCGATCTACCTCTTCCGCGACGCCGACACGCTTGAGCTTTGCGCCACCGAAGGTCTCAAACCCGAAGCCGTGCACAAGACCCGGATGCGTATCGGCGAGGGCCTCGTGGGCCGGGTCGCGCGTAGCCGGATCATGGTCAACGCCGCCGATGCGCCCTCTGAGCGGGGCTTCCGCTACATGCCCGAGACCGGCGAGGAATTGTTTTCGAGCTTTCTCGGCCTGCCGATCCAACGCCTCGGTGAAATCCTCGGCGTTCTGGTCGTGCAATCGAAAGAGGCCCGCGCCTTTACCGAAGACGAAGTCTACGCCCTCGAAGTGGTCGCCATGGTGCTGGCCGAGATGACCGAACTGGGCGCCTTTATCGGCGACGAAGGTGGCATGGCCGCCCTGCACCAGCATCCGGTCATGTTCCGGGGCGCGACCGGGCAAGAGGGCGTCGCCGAAGGCAATGTCTACCTGCATGAGCCACGCGTCGTGGTCACCAACCCGGTGGCCGATGACCCGGATGTGGAAAAAGACCGGTTGCGCAAGGCGGTGGACGAGTTGCGCATCTCGGTCGACAGCATGTTGGCCGCCGTCGAACCCGGCGAGAAAGACCAGCGCGAGGTGCTCGAAGCCTACCGGATGTTCGCCAATTCCCGTGGCTGGATGCGCCGAATGGAAGAGGACATCGACCGAGGCCTCTCCGCAGAGGCCGCCGTCGAAAAGGAACAGGGCGCGGCCCGCACGCGGCTGGCACAAGTGCCCGATCCCTACATGCGCGAGCGCCTGCACGATCTCGACGACCTGTCGAACCGGCTGCTGCGCATCCTGACCGGCCAAGGCAATGAGACCGGCGCCGAGATGCCCGAGAACCCGATCCTCGTCGCCCGCAACATCGGCCCCGGCGAGTTGCTGGACTACGGCAAGGACCTCAAAGGCATCGTTTTGGAGCAGGGTTCCGTCGGCTCGCATGCCGCCGTGGTGGCCCGCGCCTGGGCGATCCCTCTGGTCATTCACGCCGAGGGCATCACGACAGAGGCGCTGAACGGCAACGCCATTCTGGTCGATGGCGACCAGGGTCTGGTGCATTTGCGCCCCGAAGAGTCCGTCGCCGCCGCCTTCCGCGACAAGATCGCGATGCAGGCCGAAGCGCAGAAACGCTACGCCGGTCTGGTGGGCCTGCCTGCCGAGACGCTCTGTGGTCGACATATCAACATGCTTATGAACGCCGGTCTGATGGCGGATCTGCCCTCTCTGGCCTCCTCGGGCGCCGAGGGCGTGGGCCTGTTCCGCACCGAATTGCAGTTCCTGATCCGCAACAAGGTGCCGCGTCGGGGCGAGTTGGCGACGCTCTACGCCCGCGTCATGGACGCGGCGCGCGGCAAACGCGTGGTGTTCCGCACCCTCGACATCGGCTCCGACAAAGTGTTGCCCTATATGAAGCCGCAGGACGAACCGAACCCTGCGATGGGCTGGCGCGCAATCCGTGTCGGGCTCGATAAACGCGGCGTAATGCGGATGCAGCTCCAAGCGCTCATCCGCGCCGCCTCGGGTCGTCCGTTGACGATCATGTTCCCTTTCGTGGCGCAGTTCGACGAATACCGTCAGGCGCGGGGCATTTTGGACGATGTGCTCGTGTCCGAGCAAAAGCTGGGCTACGTGCCACCGTCTTCCGTTGAAGTGGGCGCGATGTTGGAAACGCCCTCTCTGGCCTTCGCCCCCGATCTGTTTTTCCAACAGACCGATTTCATTTCCATCGGTGGCAACGACCTCAAACAGTTCTTTTTCGCCGCTGACCGGGAAAACGAGCGGGTGCGTCGGCGCTATGACACGCTGAATTATTCCTTCCTGAGCTTCATCCGCCAGATCGTCGCGCGCTGCGATCAATTCGACACGCCGGTGTCCTTTTGTGGCGAAGATGCAGGGCGGCCTTTGGAGGCGGTGGCCTTGGCCGCGATGGGGGTGCGCACCCTGTCGATGCGCCCGGCCTCGATCGGCCCGGTGAAGGCGATGTTGCGGCGTCTGGACCTCGATGAGGTTTCTCATGTGATTGATCAAGCGGCAGAAGCCGGGGCGCAATCCGTGCGTGACGATCTGAGCGCCTATCTGGTCAAACAGGGGTTCATGCTCTGATCCTGTGTCGCTCCGCGCGCGATCAGAACGCTCTGTCTTCTCTCGCGTTAAGGTTAATCTGATTAAGGTTAACGCCTCGGGGAGAACCGCCTCAGCGCGCCATTTCGAGACGCAACATCTCTTTCAACTCTTCGAACGACAGATCGCTGTCCTCGGCCATGCGGAGCATGCCGAAACTCACATGCGCCATGTCCTGATAATAGGCGGTATAGGCGTAATTCGTCGCCGCGCCTGCCACAGCGCCCAGAACCGGAACGGTCTGCGCCGCCAGTTTTTGCCCCAAAACCACCGAGAGACGCGGCGCGACCTTGGCGATAATCCCGTTCAGCGTGGCCCCCGTTAACGTGGTGCGCGCGGCGATAAAGCCGAGATCGGCGCCATCGTCGTCTTCCAGAGGCCCTGCGGCGGCGAAAACCTGAATACAGGCCTTGCGCACATCGTCGCGGGAGGGATCAAAGCCGTGATCTTCGGCGACGCCCTGGATCGCGTGGAGCAGTACGGTCGTGGTGACCGGCAATTCCGCCAAAGCGGTCGGCAGCCCGCCGACACCGCCCACGGCGCCCAGCCCCGAGGTCACCGCCCGCGACATCCAAGTGCCGCCTTTGACCGAGCGCCGCCCCCGTGCCGCGCCGTCAAACGCCAGTTCCAGCGCAGAGAGCGTCGCGCCATCAAGTTGATTTCTGATCTTGTCAGGAAGCTTGCCGAACAGCCCGTCCGCCGTGCCGCCGACAATGTTGAGCAATTGCATGCCGGGATGGTTCGCACGTTTCAGCCGCCGTGCCAAAGCGCGGATCGCCTCCGGCGTCGGAGCTTGCAACACGGCATGTGCGCCATCGGTGAGGGTCGGCAATTTTTCCATGCCTCATAGATGGGGTCAGTCGTCCTTATGGACAAGCCCCTCGACCCCGTCCCAGGCCCCAAGACGCAAAGCCACGCCCAAAACCCGGTCTGGGTTGGTCGGGGGCGGCATTTCGACATGGTCGAGTTTTTCAAATCCGAAACGGGAATAATAGGGGGCATCGCCCACCAACATCACCCGCTCCCAGCCAAGCCGCACCGCCTCTGCCATCGACTCATTCATCAGCAATCCGCCCAAGCCCTCGCCCTGACGGGTGTGGTGCACGGCGATGGGGCCCAACAAAAGCGCGCGATGCTCGCCCGCGCCGATGCGAATGGGCCAATAGCGGATCGCGGCGGCCAGAACGCCATGCTCATCGCGCGCCAAAAGGCAGAGATCCGTGACCTTTTCGACCCCATCGCGCAGACGATAGGAGGACAAAAGCTCACGCCCCGGCGCAAAACAAGTGTCGTAGAGGGCTTCGACCTCCCAAAGATCGTCCGGCGTTTCTGTCTCGATCCGATACACGCGTATCCCTTTCTCAGCGCACAGATTTTGCGCGCGGATTTGGCTCGGATTTCTGCTATCACAGCCCTAAATGGTGAGCAACGCGAAGAAAACGCGAGACAGAGGACATAGCCCAAGATGTATTACCGCCCCAGCGATGGTCACAACCTGCCGCATAACCCGTTCAACGCCATCGTATCGCCGCGCCCCATTGGCTGGATTTCGACACGCGCCTCGTCCGGACATGAAAACCTTGCGCCCTACTCGTTTTTCAACGCAGTCGCCTATGTGCCGCCGCAGGTGATGTTTGCCTCGATCGGCTCGAAAGACACGCTGCGCAATCTGCGTGAGACCGGCGAGTTTTGCGTCAACCTGGTGGGCGCCGACCAGATCGCGGTGATGAATGCCTCCTCTGCCGCACTTGAATTCGAGGAAGACGAGCTCACCCAATCCGGCGCGCTGCGTGCGCCCTGTCGTGAGATTGCCTGTTCGCGGGTCGAGGATGCGCCGGCCTCCTTAGAATGCAAGATGACCCAGATCGTACAGCTCGCAGGCAAGGACAATCACGTGGTCTTTGGCGAAGTCGTCGGCATCCACATCCGCCCTGACCTGATTGTGGACGGGCGGTTCGATGTGGTGAAAGCCCGCATGCTGTCGCGTCTGGGCTATCGCGATTACGCCGAGGTCACGAAAGTTTTTGAACTGACGCGTCCGAATGACTGAGCTTATTTGAGTATTTTACATACAATGCATATGAAAAAAGGGGCCGCAATTTTGATTTTGCGGCCCCTTTTCTTGTCTTTATCGAACCAAGTCAGTGCCCGCCCAAAACACCGGTGCGTACGACATAATCGGTGGCGATCTGGTAATCGGGATCATCGTCGCTATCGACCATCAGGTGACCGGCGTTGGACAGAAGTCTGTGACAATCGCGACTGAGATGGCGCAGCTGGATTTCCTTGCCCAGCGCTTCGTATTTCGCAGCGAGGCTTTCGATGGCGTTGAGCGCGGATTGATCGGCGACGCGGCTGTCGGCGAAATCGACGATCACCATGGAAGGATCATTCGCCGGGTCAAACATCTCAAGAAACCCCTCGGCGGAACCGAAGAACAGCGGGCCCTGGATTTGGTAGACCTTCGCGCCCTCGGGGCTCTCGTAGGTCTTGGCGTGGATGCGGGATGCGTTCTGCCAGGCATAGGCCAGCGCGGAGACGATGACCCCCACGACCACGGCGACCGCGAGGTCTTCGAGCACGGTGACGACAGTCACAAGCACGATGACGAAGGCATCCACACGGGGCACTTTGCGCATCACGTTGAAGGAGTTCCACGCGAAGGTGCCGATCACCACCATGAACATCACGCCCACCAGAGCGGCGAGCGGGATTTGTTCGATGAGCGGCGAGGCCACCACGATGAACAGCAAAAGAAACAGCGCTGCCGTGATGCCTGCCAGACGCGTGCGCCCGCCGGATTTCACGTTGATCATCGACTGGCCAATCATGGCGCAGCCGCCCATGGAGCCGAAGAAGCCGGAGATCACATTGCCTGCGCCCTGCGCCAGACATTCTTGCGACACGCCACCGCGTTCGCCCTTGATCTCGCCCACGAGGTTGAGCGTCAGAAGGCTCTCAATGAGGCCCACAGCCGCCGCGATCAGCGCATAAGGCAGGATGATTTTCAGCGTCGCGAGGAAACTGTCCATGCTCTCGAACATCGGCACGGACGGGATGTGGAAGGTCGGAAGACCGCCCTTGATCTGCGCCATATCACCAACGCGCGGCACGTCGATGCCAAAGGCGATCACCACCACGGCGGTGATCAGAATGCCCGCGAGCGGCGCCGGGATGATATTCGTGACTTTCGGCAGGAAATGCACCACGGCCATGGTCAAGCCGACAAGCCCGAGCATGATGATCAAAGGCATGCCGGTCATATAGTTGTCAGTGCCGGGCACTTTGAACTGCGTGAGCTGGGCGAGGAAAATGACGATCGCCAGCCCGTTCACAAATCCCAACATCACCGGATGCGGCACGAGGCGGATGAACTTGCCGAGGCGGAAAATGCCAGCAAGGATTTGCAGAATGCCCATGAGGACGACGGTGGCAAAGAGGTATTCGACGCCATGTTCGACCACGAGAGAGACGAACACCACGGCGATGGCCCCGGTCGCGCCAGAGATCATCCCCGGACGCCCACCGAAGACGGCGGTCACAAGCCCCATGATGAAGGCGGCGTAAAGCCCCACAAGCGGGTGGACATGCGCCACGAAAGCAAAGGCCACGGCTTCGGGCACCAGCGCCAAGGCCACGGTGAGGCCCGAAAGCACATCGGTTTTCGCCTGCGCGGGCGTCAGTTTGGTCGATGTGGTTCCGGAAATAGACAGGTTCTTCGCGAAAGACGCGAGTGCGGATTGGATCACGGGAGGCTCCCAGATGTCAGGAAATGCGTTTGGCCCCTCTTAGCGCGATTGTCGCATGAGCGCAAAGGCAGACCCCGCGCCTCTGGCCCTCGTGACTTGATCGCAACAGATTTGGCGCTTCAATCGACCAATTGCGCAGCAATAAGGCCCCGGAGCGAGTTCCCGACCCAGAGACGCGTCGCCGCGCGCAGGTCTGCCTCGGTCAACACCGCCTCTCGCACACGGCCCTCGGCCAGCATTTCTTCGCGCAGCACTCCGGGCAGGAGACCAGAGGACAAGGCGGGGGTCAGCATCTCGCCCCCCAGCTCCAGAAACACATTGGTGATCGTGCCTTCGCAGATCTCGCCACGCGTGTTGAGAAACACCACCTCGTCGATGCCTTCGGGCAATACGGCGCGGGCTTGATCGTAGAGGCTGCGCTCCGTCGTTTTGACCGCGAGCCACGGGTCCGCAGGGTCAAGGCGGGTCTCATGCAACTGCACGCGGAAGACAGGTTTTGAGGGGACAAGCGGCGCGTCTTGCAGGTCAAACGCTCCCGCTCGGTCCAACGTCAAACGCATCCGGCGCGGGGTCTCGGCGTGAAACGCGGCTGTGAGGCGCTCAGCCTCCAACGGATCGAACGGCACGTCCAACTTCGTCGCCGTGCGCGCCATCCGTGCGAGGTGCCGTGCCCCCCGCGTCATGCCTTGCCCCGGCACATAGCCAAAGGTCTCGATGATGCGGAAACTGTCGTTCGCAACGCCGCTCATGACAAAGCCCCCAAATCGGCAAAGCGGGATTTCAACAGCGCCTCGTCATATTCCGACTGCGCCTCGCTGTCATAGACCACGCCGCCGCCAACATGCAGCCGCGCGTGGCCTTGCGCCATCTCAAGCGTGCGGATCGCCACGTTGAAGGACGACCGCCCATCCGGCGCGGCCCAGCCGATGGAGCCGCAATAATGCCCGCGTGGCCCGGCCTCCAATTCATGAATGATCTGCATCGCGCGAATCTTCGGCGCGCCGGTGACAGAGCCACAGGGGAAGAGCGCACGGAAACGATCATAAAGCCCGATGTCCGGCAACAACCGCGCGGTGACGGTCGAGGTCATCTGATGCACCGTGGCATAGCTTTCGATCTCAAAGAGCTTCGGCACTTTGACCGATCCCACCTCGGAGACCCGCGACAGGTCATTGCGCAGAAGATCGACGATCATCAGGTTCTCGGCCTGATTTTTCTCTGAGCCGCGCAACCACTCTTTCGACGCAGCATCTTTCTCAGACGTCGCACCACGCGGCACGGTGCCCTTCATCGGGCGCACGGTGATGCCGCCCGCCCCGTCGGTCTCATAGAACAGCTCTGGCGAGCGCGACAGCACTGCCGTGCCATCGGGCCTTTCGATCAGGGCGCCGTGACCCACCGGCTGGCGCGCCTTGAGCCGGTCATAAAGCGCGCGCGCTGTGAGATCGGAGATGAGCGCCAGCGGAAAGGTCAGGTTCGCTTGATAGATGTCTCCCGCACGGATGTAACGCGCCACGGCGTCAAAGGCCTCCGCATAGCGCGTTGTGTCCCAGAGGGGGTGCTTGTCCGTGGAGCCTTTATTCAAACTCTCTCGGGTGGGGAGAGGCTCAGGCGCCTCGTAAATCCCAACTTCCAGCAAAGGCACATCGCGCGTCTCGGGCAACAAGGGCAAAAGCCGCGGCTCGAAACAATAGCCCAGCTCATAGGAAAACGCGCCCGCGATCCAGAAGCCCTCGGAAAGAGCCCTCTCCAGCCGCGCAAACGCCTCCGCGACCTCGCCCGGGGTATGGGCAAAGACCGTCTCTTTCGGCTTTTGGAACAGGCTTCCGCCTTGCAACGGCCCCGTGTCGAATTCGATCCGCATCTCACCCCCGGCGTGTTCGGACGCGCAGCGTTCTACGGCGGACACCCCCACTTTGGCAAGCACACCCGCGCCTGCTGTCGCACATCTCCTGAGCCTTGTCTTCCGCATCTTTTCCCAATTGCCCCTTGCGCGCCGCATTGCAGCGCAGCAAGGTTGGGCCGAACAGACGATGCAAGAGGCGGATATGACAGAGAAACAGCGTGTGATCGGCGTGATGGGCGGCTCCGGTGTCTATGAGATCGACGGGTTGGAGGAGGCCACATGGCAGACGGTTGAAACGCCGTGGGGCGATCCGTCTGACGCGCTTCTGACCGGCACGTTGGACGGCGTCAAAATGGTTTTCCTGCCCCGCCACGGGCGCGGGCATGTGCACTCGCCGTCAACCGTCAACTACCGCGCCAATATTGATGCGATGAAACAAATGGGGGTGACGGACCTGTTTTCCGTCTCCGCCGTCGGCTCGTTCCGCGAAGAGATGGCGCCCGGTGATTTCGTCATCGTCGATCAGTTCATCGACCGGACCTTTGCGCGAGAAAAATCCTTCTTCGGCACCGGCTGTGTTGCGCATGTCTCGGTCGCCCATCCCGTCTGCGAACGGCTGTCGGGGATTGCCTATGAGGCGGCGCGTGCGACGGGGGTGACGGTTCATAAGGGCGGCACCTATCTGGCCATGGAGGGCCCGCAGTTTTCTTCGATCTCTGAGAGCAAAATGTATCGCGAGAGCTGGGGCTGTGATGTGATCGGCATGACCAACATGCCGGAGGCGAAACTCGCCCGCGAGGCGGAGATTTGCTACGCCTCTATTGCCATGGTCACCGATTACGACAGCTGGCACCCGGATCATGGCGCGGTGCAGATCACCGACATTCTCGCGACGCTCAAGGCCAACACCGCGCATGCAAAATCCCTCGTCGCGGCGCTTCCGGGGCTTTTGGGGGGCGTCTATGCCCCCTGCGAACATGGCTGCGACCGCGCGTTGGACTACGCAATCATGACCGCGCCGGAGAAACGCGATCCCGAGGTGGTCGAAAAACTTGCGACCGTCGCGGGGCGGGTATTGAACGGCTGAGCCATGCGCATTCTGATCCTCGGCGCCGATGGCTTCATCGGACGGCATATCGCGGTGCATTTTCGGACCAAGGGCGATCATGTCATCGCCTCCGCCCGACGGGTGTCGCGGCTGTCGCGCATGGGGTTTGACACGCTGCGGTGCGATCTGGCGTCCCCCGAGGCCAGCACGCCCGCGTTCTGGCGTGAAAACCTGCGTGACGTTGATGCGGTGGTTTACGCAGCAGGGCTTTTGACCGGATCGGAGGCACGGTTTCAGGCCGTCCATGTCACGGCGCTTCAGGCCCTGTTGCAAACCCGTCCCCAAACCTGCCCCGCGCTCTTTCTCTCGGCTGTCGGTATCGACGAAATCGACACCCCGTTTGCCCGCTACCGGCGCGACAGCGAGCGGATTTGCCGGGAGGAGGATGCGATCATTCTGCGCGCAGGGCTGGTTCTCGGGGACACCTCCTATGGCGGCTCGTCTTTGGCGAGGGCGCTCGCTGCCCTGCCCCTGATCACACCGCAGATCGGAGATGGTCAACAGGCGTTCAATCCGATCCATGCGGCGGATTTGGCCCAAAGCATCGACGACCTGTTGTCCCGCGCGCAACCCGGCCAATATGAGATTGGCGGGACGGAAACCGTCACCCAAAAGGACATGCTGACAGCCTATCGAAGTTGGCTGGGTCTCGGACGCAGTGTGGCCCTGCCCCTGCCGCGTTGGCTTGCGCGAGGGATCGGCTGGGTCGGCGACCGGATGCGACTTGGCCCGATTTCCTCGACGGCCGTCGATCAGCTCGACGCTGGCGTGTGCGCCACGGTGATCCTGCCCGAAAACAGCCCGCCCGCGCGAGGCTTCACGCAATTTCTCAATGCCCGTCCCGCTGGCACCCAGGACCTCTGGCACGCGCGGCTCTATCTGCTGCGCCCGCTGTTGCGCCTCACGCTGGCGTTCTTGTGGTTGTTTTCTGCGGGGCTCGGGCTCTTTCTCACCCCCGAGACCTTCCTGCCGCTGCTGCCCGGCGCACCTTGGCCCGATGGCATCTCCGTCTTGATGGCGCGGCTTGGCGGCGTGGTGGATTTGGCTTTGGGGTTGGCGTTACTGCGGGGCTGGCGGCCCCAACTGATCGCCGCCGCGCAGTTTGCCATGGTCGCCACCTACACGCTGGCCTTTACCTTTTTGGTCCCGGCGCTCTGGCTGTTGCCTTTGGGCGGGCTGCTCAAGAACCTGCCGATTTTGGTGCTCATCGCGATCTCCGCCATATTAGAGGACGAACGCTGATGGATTGGTATCTCATCGCAAAATGGCTCCATATTCTGAGCTCCACCGTGCTCTTCGGCACCGGCATGGGCACCGCGTTTCAGATGGTGTGGGCCATGCATCTCCATGCCCGCACCGGACGGGTCGAAACAGTCCATTCCGTGGCCTCGGGCGTGGTCATGGCTGATTGGCTTTTCACCACACCCGCCGGTGTTTTCCAGCCTTTGTCCGGTCTCTGGCTCATCCATCTGGCGGGCTATTCGCTGTTTGAGCCTTGGTTGATTGCCACCTATGCGCTCTACATTCTTGCCTTTTGCGCCTGGGCCCCGGTCGTGCATCTGCAAATCCGCATCCGTGATCTGGCGGCCGACGCGGCTGCGCAACAAAAGCCTTTGCCCGAACAGGCGCTGCGCTATTATCGCATCTGGTTTGCTCTGGGCTGGCCTGCTTTTATCGCGTTGATCTGTGTCTTTTGGCTCATGATCTCCAAACCCGATCTCGGTTTTTGAAAGGAACACATATGCCCTTTGAGCTTTGGCTGGCCTTCGTCGCCGCCTCCACCGCTTTGCTGATGATCCCCGGCCCGACGATCCTCTTGGTGCTCTCCTATGCGCTCACCCAGGGCAAACGTGTCGCCGTGGCCACGGCTTTGGGTGTCGCACTTGGGGATTTCATTGCCATGAGTGCCTCGCTTCTGGGCCTTGGCGCTTTGGTGATGGCGTCGGCCACGGCCTTTACCGTGCTCAAATGGGCGGGGGCCGTGTATCTGTTCTACCTTGGCTTCAAAATGTTGAAATCCGCACCGCAGGCGTCTCTGGGGGCGGTCGAACAGATGGGGCATGTCAGCTCCAAGCACGTTTTCCTTCACGCGAGCGCCGTCACCGCGCTGAACCCGAAATCCATCGGCTTTTTCATCGCCTTCGTGCCGCAGTTCCTCACGCCCGGCGCGCCGCTTGCGCCGCAATTCACGCTGCTCATTGCCACCTTCGTGGGCCTCGCCACGCTCAATGCGTTGGCCTATGCGCTTCTTGCCAGTGTCATGCGCAAACGCATCCAGCGCCCGCGTGTGATGCGCAACATGACCCGCGCGGGCGGTGTGGCGCTTTTGGGCATGGGCGCCTTGACCGCCACGCTACGCCGTGCCTGACCTCACCGCCTCAGCCAAAGGACACACCATGAAAACCGTCAAGGATTACATCCGCACCATCGTCGATTTCCCACATGAAGGCATCCTGTTTCGCGATGTCACCACGCTTTTTGCCGACCCGCGTGGCATGCGGCTTGCGATTGACCAATTGCTCGATCCCTATGTGGGTATGCAAATCGACAAGGTCGTGGGACTTGAAGCGCGCGGATTTATCATCGGCGGCGCCATCGCGCATCAGCTCTCGATCGGCTTCGTTCCGATTCGCAAAAAAGGAAAGCTGCCCGGTGCAGTGATTTCTGAAGAGTACAAACTCGAATATGGCGAGGCCGTGGTCGAAGTGCATGACGATGCGATCCAGCCCGGCGAGAAAATCCTCGTGGTCGACGATCTTTTGGCCACCGGCGGCACGGCGGAGGCCGGGATCAAGCTGGTCGAGCGGCTGGGTGGCGAGATCGTGGGCTGTGCGTTTATCATCGACCTGCCGGAGCTGGGGGGGCACAAGCGGCTGGCTGATCTGGGCTATGGAATTCATACGCTTTGTGAATTTGAGGGGCTGTGATGCAAATTTTTGCAAGGCCCCCGAAAACTATCCTGTGCGGCGTGAACGCTTTGGTAACGACTCGCTCGTAAATCTGTGCATGTCTCGCGGAGCCGAGACGCTGTTTGTACCACATGTGAGCAATCACATTTCGCGCCCTGACCTCCCCCCGGTCAGGGCGCTTTGCGTTTCCCTACCGCGTCACGAGAGTCTTTCGACAGAGGAAAAGCCGCGTTGCCTTCCAACGCGTTAACCTTAAAGCGTTTTTCGTTTAATCTGAATCAGATTGAGCGAAAAACGTTGCGACACTGAATTGATCTTGCTGCGTTTTTCAAAAATTGAGTGCCTCAAGTTTTTTGAAAAACGCTTTAATGAGATTAACCTTAACCCAATCGGCATATCGGCTGGTTTCCGGCTGTCACAAACCGAATCGCTTCAGTTCTGAGGTCGCCGCAAAACCGCGCCCGGGTTCATGATGCCCTTGGGGTCGAGCGCCTCCTTGATCGCTCGCATCGCGGAGAGTTTCCCCGGATCGCCATAGTGCTCCAGGTCTTCGGCCTTGAGCCGCCCGACACCATGTTCCGCGCTGAACGATCCGTCATACTCCGCGACAAGATCATGCACGACCCGCTTTACCTCAAAGCGGATGTTTTCATACTCGGAGCGATCACGCCCCTTCGCCGGGAAGACGTTGTAATGCAGGTTGCCGTCGCCCAGATGGCCAAAGGCATTCACCCGCACATCGCCCAGTTGCGACAGCCGCGCGATGCCCTCGGGGATGAAGTCGGCGATGCGCGACAGTGGGATGGAAATGTCATGCGACGAAATCGACCCGATGCGTTTGTTGCCTTCGGGGATCGTCTCGCGCAGGATCCAGAAGTCTTGCCGCTGCGCCTCGCTTTGGGCGATGACCCCATCCGTGACCAGTCCCGCTTCAAAGCCGCGCTCAAACAGAGTGGCGAGCATGGCCTCCGGGTCGGAGGCGCCCGACACGCCGAGATCAATCAGCACGCACCACTCGGGGGGGGGCGCGAAGGGCTGGCGAATATCGGGAACAGTCTCGGCAAGGAAATCGAGCCCCATGCCGGAGATCAGCTCAAAGGCCGAAATGCCTTCCCCCGCGATGCCCTGCGCCATGTTCAAAAGCTCAAGGGCGGCGGCGGGGGACGGCACGATGAGGATCGCGGCGGCCTCGTGTTCCGGCTGCGGGAAGAGGCGCAGGCTGGCCGCCGTGATCACGCCCAGCGTGCCTTCTGCCCCGATCAACAGGTTGCGAATGTCATAGCCTGTGTTGTCCTTGCGCAGGCGTTTGAGGCCGTGAAAAATCTGCCCGTCGGGCAGGACCGCCTCGATGCCCAGACATAGCTCGCGCGCATTGCCGTAACGCAAGACATTGAGCCCGCCCGCATTGGTCGACAGGTTGCCGCCGATGCGACAGGTGCCCTCTGCGCCCAGAGAAAGAGGAAACAGACGTCCGGCCTCTTGGGCTGCGGATTGGATGTCGGCGAGGATTGCACCGGCTTCCGCAACGATGACGTTTTCCTGCGGATAGACCGCGCGGATTTTGGTCATTTTTTCCAATGAGAGGATGACCGGCGCGGGGCCGTCATGGGCGATCTGACCCAGCACCAATCCGGTGCCGCCGCCCAGGGGCACGATGCCGACCGAGGCCTCGTAACAGGCCTGCACGATGGTCGAGACCTCTTCGACCGTCGCAGGACAGGCGATCACCGCCGCTTGGCCATGGTAGCGCCCGCGCGGGTCTTCCAACTCGCCGTCACGGCGCGCGCGCAGGGTGCCGGGTGGCAAGGCGGCCTCAAGAGAGGCAAGAAAGTCGGGCGTCGCAGGCTGGATCATGGGAGGCTCCTTTGCCTCAGATGTAGCCCCTGCCCCCCCAGGTCTCAATCGGAAAGAAACTGAGGCTCCAGCACCATGATCGTCGGTTGCCCCGGCAAACGGTCGAGCGAGACCAACAACTCGGAGCCGTGGGTTTCCACCACGGCGAACTCTTCCTCCATCCCTGACAGAAAATCGTTTAGCCCGTAGCGCGAGAAATAATGCATCGGGATGACGATGGAGGAGCGAAACCGTTCAACGATGCGCATCATCACGTCGCGTGGCACGGTATAGCCACCGTCAACCGGCGCCATGACCACGTCCAGACGTCCGATGGCGGCATATTGTTCCTCGGTCGGCTCATGATGCAAATGGCCGAGGTGACCGATGCACAGGCCCCCCGCCTCGAAAATGAAGATCGAATTGCCATTGGGCTCACGGCTATCCCCGAGGCGAATATCGGTCGGCACATTGCGGATGCGCATGGCACCGAGATCGAGGTCGTGTTCAGCCCCTTCGCCAAACGCGCCCCAGCCCTCAAGGATATGCGCGACATCGCCGTGGACGTTGTTGGTGTAATGGCTGGAATGGGCTTGGTTCATCGTCACCACATCGGGCGCCCAGAGCGTGTTGCCGATATAGCCGTTGTAATCGGTGACCACAGACACGTCGCCCGCCTTGATGGCAAACATCGCATGGTCGATGAAATGGAGGCGCACGGTGTCCTGTGGCACTGGCGCGCCGAAGCTGGCCCGCCATAGTCTTTCGGGCGCCGTGTCACCCGCAAGAGAGCGACAATGGCTGGGGATGCGCTCGGCCTCTTGGGCCATGGCAGCCGTGGAGGCGATGGACAAAGCGAGGCTGAAAAATAGAGGCCTCCCAAATATCTTCTGCATGCGTGTCTCCCGATCAAATCGGAATTAGGGTAGGCCCGAATCCCCCGTGGCCCTCATCACAGAACCGTGTGGACGGTCACGGCAACAGGATCAGCCCCTTGTCAGCCGTCCTCAGGCAATTGGAACACATCCTCCACCGACACGCCGAGGCATTTCGCCAGACGCAGGGCCAAGAGTGTCGAGGGCACAAAGACCCCGTTCTCAACCGTGTTGATGGTCTTGCGGCTCACCTCGACCTGCGTGGCCAGCTCCATCTGCGTCAGCCCGGCCCTCTGGCGATGCTTTTTCAGATGAACGATGAGCTGCGCGGGCGCCTTCATTTTCGAAGGCCTGCGACGGCCATCCATGCCGAAGGCGCGCAGATGAGCAGGATGCCAAGCGCCAAGAGTGCCCCTTTCAGGCTCATCTCAAAGTATTGTGTCAAAAAGAAAAAGAGCCAGAATCCAAGAACAGCGCACCAATAGCCGAACTGATAGGCGCCGCGATGCGTTGCCACGGCCATCTCATCCCATGCGGGACGAATGCTGCGCGGTGAGATCACGGACACGATAAATTGCAAGAGGCCGCCGAGAACGGCCAGGCCACCGAGCCAGAGGACAAGCTCTGACGAGATGGCGTTTGTGAAGATGTAGATGCCGAGCAATGCAAGGCCAAACGCAGTGACCAATAGGTTCGCGGCGAGGCGTGTGGTGGCGAGCGGGTTCATAATCAGTTCTCCTGTAATCTTTGGGTTACATAAGAAGATCCAAAAGTAACCTCAAGGTGACATCAGAAAAATTCTGTACAAATTTCTATTAGGCCAGCCCTATCGTGGTCGGCCCACGCCGATCCGGGTGCAGCGCCGAGTAGAGCACATGGTTGCGCCAGCGTCCGTTGATCTGAAGATAGGCCTGCGCCACGCCTTCGTATTTGAACCCGGCCTTTTCCAACGCCCCACGCGATGCCGCGTTTTCCGGCAGGCACGCGGCCTCAATCCGGCTCAAGCGCATGCGGGCAAAGGCGTGATGGGTGACGGCGGCAATGGCCTCTTTCATATAGCCTTGGCGGGCGTGGCGCGCGCCGATCCAATAGCCGATGGTGCCCGCCTGCGCCGGTCCACGACGGATGTTGTCGAGCGTCAAAGCCCCCAGCAAGACGTCATCTTCGCGCCGAAACAGGAACACCGGCAAGCCGCTGTCATTGCGAAAGCTGCGTTCGGCCCAGAACACGCGGTTGGTGAAGGCCTTGCGGGTCAAATGATCGGAAGACCATGTCGGCTCCCACGGCTGCAAGAACGCCATGCTTTCCTGACGCAGGGACGCCCAGGCGCGATAGTCCGAATGCTGAGGCAGACGAAGCGTCATACGCTCCGTCTCGATCCTCACCTTCGGCCGTCGCGACAGCATCAGGCGGCGAACCTTTGGCGCAGGCTTTCCAGTTCCGGCGCGGCTTTAACCGGGCCATAGAGCGCCATAGACGCCTTGCCCATGCCGGTTTTCACCAGAAACTCGCGCACATTCTCAAGCGTCACCGCGTCGATCCGTTCCACGGTTTCCTCGAGCGCCGGAATGCGCCCCCAGATGCCCAGCATCCGCGCGTTACGTTCGGAGCGCGACGAGGGGCTTTCCAGACCCATCAACAACCCTGCCTTGATTTGCGCCCGTGCGCGGTCGACCTCGACCATCGTCATCTCGGAGGCGGCGCGTTTCATCTCGTCAATCGTGACCTCGGCCAGTTCCGCAACCTGATCACCGGAAGTGCCCGCGTAGATCGTGGTCAGCCCGGTGTCGGAATAGGCGCCGGATTGGGCGTAAATCGTATAGCAAAGGCCGCGTCGTTCGCGCAGTTCCTGAAAGAGTCGTGAAGACATACCGCCGCCCAGAGCGGTGGTCGCGGTCTGGGCGATGTAAATGTCTTCGTCGCGATAGGCAGGTCCTTCGAAGGCCAGCGTGAAATGCGCCTGTTCGAGTTTCTTGACCTTGCGATATTCGCCGCCTTCGAACCGCGCCGGGTCCGCGTAATCGCGACCATGCGGTTTGAGACCGCCAAAGATCTCTTCGGCCTCGGCGACGATGCGGTCGTGGTCGATATTGCCCGCCGCCGAAAGCACCATGCGTTCGGGGCTATAATGCTCATCGACAAAGCCCGCGAGATCGTCGCGGCTGAAATTGTGCACGCGCTCAGCGGGCCCCAAAATCGTCCGACCCAGTGCCTGCTTCGGGTAGGTCGCCTCTTGCAGCCAGTCGAAAATCACATCGTCGGGCGTGTCCAGCGCCTGACCGATTTCTGATAGGATCACGCCGCGCTCGACCTCCAGCTCATGCGGATCGAAGATCGGATTGAGCACGATGTCGCCAATCACATCGAGTGCCAGAGAGACATCGTCTTTCAGCACCCGCGCATAATAGGCCGTGGTTTCCCGCGTCGTATAGGCGTTCAGATACCCGCCAACGTTTTCAAGGACTTCCGCGATTTCGAGAGGTGTGCGACGATGCGTGCCCTTAAAGGCCATATGTTCGAGAAAATGCGCAATGCCGTTCTGTTCGATCCGCTCATGGCGTCCGCCCGCCAGTACCCAGACCCCGATCGACGCGCTTTGCATCGAGGGCTGAAGTTCGGTGACGATCCGAAAACCGTTGGGCAGTGTGTGGATACGTGGGCTCAAGCAAGACGCTCCTTGATCAGGGTTTTCAGACCATCTAGGTCATTCGGCACCACGGTAAACCGCTCGTCGCGGTCGAACAGATCGGCCATATGTTCAGGCAGCGCCGGATGTATGCCACAGGCCGCCTCGACAGCCGCCGGGAATTTCGCCGGATGCGCGGTCGAGAGCGAGATCATCGGCACTTCGGACAGGTGCTCTTCGGCGACTTTCACCGCCACCGCCGTATGCGGACAGATCACCTCGCCGGTACGCTTGTGCATGTCGGTGATGGTGGCGGAGGTTTCCGCCTCAGACGCCCGCCCCGACGCAAAGGTGTCGCGCAGGCGATCCATCGCGCCTTGGGAAATTTTGAACTCACCCGATTTGAACTCGTCCATGAGCTGCGCAATCGCGGCGCCTTCGCGGTCGTAGACATCGAAGAGCGCGCGTTCGAAATTGGAACTCACCTGAATGTCCATCGACGGCGAAATCGACGGCACCACGCCCTCCTTGGTGCAGGCGCCGGTTTCCATCGTGCGGTGTAGAATGTCGTTCTGGTTCGTCGCGATCACCAGCTTGTCGATCGGCAGGCCCATGCGTTTCGCGATATAGCCCGCGAAAATGTCGCCGAAGTTGCCCGTCGGCACGGTGAAGGACACCTTGCGATGCGGCGCGCCGAGCGACACGGCGGAGGTGAAGTAATATACGACTTGGGCCAGCACCCGTGCCCAGTTGATCGAGTTCACAGCAGCCAGTTTGACGTGATCGCGAAATTCGATGTCGGCAAACATATCCTTGAGCGCAGCCTGGCAATCGTCGAAATCACCCTCAACCGCCAGCGCGTGGACGTTGGCCTCAGAGGGCGTGGTCATCTGGCGACGCTGGACATCCGACACCCGGCCATGCGGGAAGAGGATGAAGACATCAACGTTCGACAAACCCTTGAAGGCCTCAATGGCGGCGGAGCCGGTGTCACCCGAGGTTGCCCCCACGATGGTCACATGTTCGCCCCGACGCGCAAGCGCCGCTTGGAACAGCTGGCCGATGAGCTGCATCGCGAAATCTTTGAACGCCAGCGTCGGCCCGTGGAACAGCTCAAGCAGGAAGTGGTTCGGGCCAAGTTGCACCAGAGGCGCGCGGGCGTCGTGTTTGAAACCCTGATAGGCCTTGGCGATGATCTCTTTGAACTCGGCATCCGTGAAGGTCTCGCCGATGAAGGGCTTCATCACCGTGAACGCGGCCTCTTCGTAAGACATCCCGGCAAGCCCGGCGATTTCCGCCGCGCTCAGCGTCGGGATGCTCTCCGGCACGTAAAGCCCGCCATCCGAGGCAAGCCCCGTCAGCATGGCGTCTTCAAAGGTCAGGGTCGGCGCTTGGCCGCGGGTCGAGATATAACGCATGGCATCTGCTCTTTAGTCCGTTCGCGCCCTGATACGCCACAGAAGAAAAAGAGTCATCCCAAACCAGACAAGACAAAGCGAAAACCATGTGATTGCGTACTCCAGATGGTCGTTCGGGATGCCCTCGATGCCCACCGGCATCGGCTCTATGCCAGCCCCGGTGCTTTCACGCGCCACGATCAGCACGGGCTCTGTGTCGAGAGCCTCGACCATCGCAGGAATGTCGCGCCCGAACCAGATGTTACGCCCCACATCGGGCTCAGGCGTGGAGCTGTTCATATCGTCCGGCCAATGCAGATTGCCGACCACCGTGACCTCGCCTTTGGGTCGCACCGCATCTTTCTCCATGTCACGCACAAACCCACGGTCCAGCAACACGCGCCGCCCGTCCGTCAACGTCAAAGGCGCGATGATCAGATAGCCCGCGCCGATCTGCTTGCGCGAGACCAGCACATGAAGCTCTTCGCTCCCAATCTCCCCCGTCGCGGTCACAGGCATGTATTTCATCGACGGATCAATCGCCGCGGGCAGTGGCACCGGATCGGCGCCGATCTCCGCGCGGATCTCAGCCAGAACACCCTCTTTCCAAGCAAGGCGCTGGAGCTGCCATGTGCCCAGCCAGATCAGCACCCCGCAGCCCAGGACCCCGATCACGATGGGAAAAATCATTCGTTTGAGCATGGAGCCTCCAAACGAAAGGGCGCCAAAGCGCCCCCTCTTGTCTTCATTGCAGTGAAAATACTCAGAGCTTATTGCCCCCAGATATAAACCACCACAAACAGGAAGAGCCAGACGACATCCACGAAGTGCCAGTACCACGCAGCGGCCTCAAACCCGATGTGATCGTCCGGGGTGAAGTCGCCCTTGATCGAACGCACGAGACAAATGGTCAGGAAGATCGTGCCGATGATGACGTGGAAGCCGTGGAAGCCCGTCGCCATGAAGAAGGAGCCGTAGAAGAAATCGCCACCGAAAGTCCAGCCTTCGTGCGCGACAAGCTCGTAATATTCATAGGCCTGGAACAGTGTGAACACCGCGCCAAAGCCGACACCAATGGCGAGACCGGCGATCAGGTCCTTGCGGATATTGCCGTGGACCAGTGCATGGTGTGCCCAAGTCACAGCGGCACCGGAGCACAGAAGGATCAGCGTGTTGATCAGCGGCAGGTGGAACGCGTCGACCGGGATGATCTCGGGCTTCACATATTCCGTGCCCGCATAGGTGTACATCGGGTAAAGCGTGTTCTTGAAGAACGCCCAGAACCAGGCGGCAAAGAACATCACCTCGGACATGATGAACATGATGAACCCATAGCGCAGGCCGATCCGCACCACCGGCGTGTGATCGCCCGCCTTGTTCTCTTTGATCGTGTCCGACCACCAGCTCCACATCACGTAAAGCACACCGACGAAACCGATCAGGAAGATGAACGGATTGTCGTTGGCCATCCACATCACGGCGCCGAACAGCATGATAAAGGCGCCGACCGCGGCCATCAGCGGCCAGGGCGATGGCGGAAGGATGTGGTAATCGTGGTTCTTTTCATGCGCCATAGTGTGCGTCCCTCTCCCTAAAGGTTGCCCGTTCGGGCTTAGTTCAAACTCGTGTCCGAAGATGTGCCCGCCTCCAGAGCGGCATAATCTTCGGGCAGGTCTGTTTCATGGAATGTATACGACAGCGTGATGCGATGGATATATTGCGCATCCCTGTCGGTGGTGATTTCTGGATCGACGTAAAAGGTCACGGGCATCAACACGCGCTCCCCCGGTTTCAGAACCTGTTCGGTGAAACAGAAACAGTCGATCTTGGTGAAAAAGCCGCCGGCCTCGAAGGGCGCGACATTGTAGGACGCCGTGCCCGCGACCACACGGTCGGTCGGATTGTAGGCCTCGTAAAACGCAAGCCCCGTCTCGCCGATCCGAACCTCCATCGTGTTTTCCACGGGTTTGAAGTCCCAGGGCATCGAGGGGTCTGTGTTGGCGTCAAAGCGGATCTTGATGGTCTCGTCCAGAATGGTGTCCGAGGCGCCCGCGGCCACATTCGTGGTGCCGCCAAAGCCCGTCACCGCGCAGAACCAGCTGTAAAACGGCACAGACGCCCAAGCCAGACCGCCCATGAGGAACACGACCCCCACGAGTTGGAACACGGTCTTTTTCGGGCTGCGGGTGGCCATCAGTATCCAGCCTCCTGTGCGGCAATCGACGGGTCCAGAACGGTCACCTTGACCACGGTCAGGCCCAGCAAAAGCACCACAAAGGCGCCCAGCGCCAGCCCAAGCCCCACATTGCGGGAGCGGCGGCGCGTGTGCATGTCGTGAAGTTTGGTGATCGCCATCTTAGAACGGGCCTCCAATACCAAAGGCAAAGAGCGCCTTATCGGCCATCAGAGCCATGAAATGCAGGAAAGTATAGGCCAGCGACAGTTTGAAAAACGCGCGCTCGGCCTTGTAATTGTCGGCCTCAGCCTCTTCCTCATTGCGACGCCAAAGCACCACGGCCCCGCGCAGGAAGGCAGCGTTCATCACCAGCGCGACGACCAGATAGCACCAGCCCGCCAAAGGTGTCGCGAACATCGCGGCGGCGAAACCGGCCAAAAGGATCGTATAGACGAGGATGTGATTGCGGGTCGCGCGTTTGCCGTGGGTCACGGTCAGCATCGGCACTTTCGCCTTGTCGTAATCGGCGTTCATGAACAGAGCCAGCGACCAGAAATGCGGCGGTGTCCACATGAAGATCAGCATGAACATCAGGACAGACGACAGGGTGATGTCCCCGGTCACAGCGGCCCAGCCGATCATCGGAGGCAGCGCACCAGAAGCCCCGCCGATCACGATGTTCTGCGGCGTCGCGCGTTTGAGCCACATGGTGTAGACCACCGCATAGAAAAAGATCGTAAAGGCCAAAAGTGCGGCCGCGACCCAATTGGTCGCCAGATAGAGCATCACCACGGAAAAGGCCGAAAGCGTCAGACCGAACCCAAGCGCCTCGCTCCGGGTGACTTTCCCCGCCGGGATCGGGCGCGACTTGGTGCGTTTCATCACCATGTCGATGTCGCTGTCATACCACATGTTCAGCGCGCCGGAGGCGCCGCCGCCTATGGCGATACAGAGAATGGCGAAGAAACCGAGGAAGGGATGGATGCCACCCGGCGCCACGATCAGACCCGCAAACGCGGTGAAGACAACCAAAGACATGACGCGCGGCTTCAAAAGGGCGAAATAATCGCCAAAGCCCGCTTCATTGTTGTCATCCAAAATAATCGTCGCGTCAGTCATCGCGTCACTTCCAATTATGCGTGTGCCCCCCAAACGGACATTTTGTCTCTTAATGAGGGGCGTGCGTGGGCAAAAAAGGCGGGGCGGTTGATCCGCCCTCACCCGAAATTAGTCGGCAGAGGCCAGTCGGATATTGCTCTGGGCCGTCTCGTTGGCGGCATAAAGCTCTTTGGCTTCCAGGAGCCAGGCGTCATATTCGTCCTGCTCCACCACCTGCACGGTGATCGGCATATAGGCGTGGTCCTTGCCACAAAGTTCCGAACATTGACCAAAGAAGGTGCCGGTTTTCTCCGCCTTGAACCAAAGCTCGGCCACACGGCCCGGAACGGCATCCTGTTTCACGCCAAAGGCCGGGATTGTCCAGCTGTGGATCACGTCCGCGCCGGTCACCCCCATCACAATCGTCTTACCGACGGGCACGACAACCTTGGTGTCGGTGGCCAGAAGGAATTGATCCTCGGAATAGCCCGCCTTGACCAGTTTCGCCCGCATCGCGTCGTTCAGAACGTAATTGCGTGCCCCCGCCTCATAATCCTCATCGGTCATATTGGCCGGGTGGCCCAGAAGGTAGCTGTCGAAGGAAAACCCTTCATCGACATATTCATAGCCCCAGAACCACTGATAGCCCGTGACCTTGATGTAAATGTCGCCATCCGGGATTTCCTGTTGCTTGAACAGCACCGGAAGCGAAAACGCCCCGATGACGACAAGGATCAGGATCGGCACGATGGTCCAGGCCACCTCGATGGGCGTGTTATGCGTAAATGTCGCCGGCGTCTTGTTGACACGGCGGTTGTAGCGCACGATCACCCAGAGGATCAGCGCCGCCACAAAAATCACGATGGCCGTGATGATGATCAGCAACATGTGGTTGAGACCCTGAAGGTCTCGCGCAAGTTCGGTCGCAGCAGGTTGAAAGCCCGTCTTGCCGGACACTGGCGCGCCCAAAAGCTCGCCGTCCTGCGCCCAGGCGCCCGTCGCGGTGACGCTCAAAGCCCCGGACATAGTTGCAAAAAGAGTGGCCGCGCGAGCGGTCCAGACAGGTTTTGTGCGCATTGTCTCTTCCCTAGATTGCAATCAGGGTTGGCTCCCCGACGGCTGCCCCGGTCTTCCGGGTGCATTTTCATTTGAGTCTGCCCTATCAAAAACCATATTAGGCGTGATGGGACAAGAATTCCCCATCTGTTTGAGCCACTTTTTTGATCTAGATCAAGTCCAAAGGGAGAAAATCCGTGAATTCGAGACGTTTTGACCCATTTACAAATGCGATCGAATTGGAAAGTTCCCTTGCGATTCTGCGTGACGCCGTCGCAGGCGCCGATGACGGCGAACTTTTCTTGGAACGCCGCACCTCCGAAGGCCTCGTCTTGGACGACGGGCGGATTCGCACCGCCTCCTATGACGCCTCCGAAGGATTCGGCCTGCGCGCCGTGCGCGGCGAAACCGCAGGCTACGCCCATGCGACCGAAATTTCCGAACAGGCCATCCGCCGCGCGGCAGAGACCGCGCGTCTGGCCGTCGGCGATGGCGGCGGCACGCTCGCGGACGCGCCGCGGGCCACGAATGTGCATCTCTACACCGACGAAAACCCACTCGAAGGCGCGGCCTTCGACGTCAAGATCGACACGTTGAAAGAGATCGACGACTACCTGCGGGGTCTCGATTCGCGCGTGGTACAGGTGACCGCCTCGCTCGCGGCCTCGCATCAGGAGGTCTACATCCTGCGTCCCGAAGGCGGGCTGACCTCCGACATCCGCCCGATGGCGCGGCTGTCGATTGCGGTTATCGTCGAACAGAACGGCCGCCGCGAAAGCGGCTCGGCGGGGGGCGGCGGACGCTTTGGTCTCACCGGGCTGATTGCCTCCGATTACTGGCAGGGCGTGGCGCGCGAAGCGCTGCGCATCGCCGCGGTGAACCTTGAGGCCGTGCCTGCCCCTGCGGGCGTGATGGACGTGGCGCTTGGACCGGGCTGGCCGGGCGTGTTGCTGCACGAAGCGGTTGGCCACGGGCTTGAGGGCGATTTCAACCGCAAGAAAACCTCTGCCTTCGCCGGTCTCATGGGCCAACAGGTCGCCGCCAAAGGCGTCACCGTTCTGGACGACGGCACCATCCCGGATCGGCGCGGGTCGATTTCCGTGGATGACGAGGGCACGCCTTCGGAGAAAACCACATTGATCGAAGACGGCATGCTCGTCGGCTACATGCAGGACCGCCAGAATGCGCGCCTCATGGGCGTCACGCCCACCGGAAACGGGCGGCGCGAAAGCTACGCCCACGCACCGATGCCGCGTATGACCAACACATATATGTTGGGCGGCGATGCGGCGCCTGACGAGATCATCGCCGATATGAAGGACGGGATTTATGCCGTGGGCTTTTCCGGCGGGCAGGTCGACATCACCAACGGCAAATTCGTCTTCAACTGCACCGAAGCCTACCGCGTCGAGAATGGCCGGATCGGGGCGCCGGTCAAAGGCGCCACGCTGATTGGCGATGGGGCCACCGCGATGAAACAGATCCGCGCCGTCGGCAATGACATGGCGCTCGATCCCGGCGTCGGCAATTGCGGCAAACAAGGACAATGGGTGCCCGTGGGCGTGGGGCAGCCCACCTTGCTGATCGGCGGGCTGACAGTTGGGGGCTCTGCGGCCTGAGTGCTCTGCGGCCTGAGGGCTGCAATTTGCGATTCTACCTGAGCTCTCTCCGGGCCTGTCTCACGTTAACCTTTATGAACAAAGCGGCCCCAGATTTACATCTTCGGGCCGTTTTTGCCGAAAAGGACGCGCGGCGGGTAAATAATCCGGCAAAAAATCGCCTTTGACTTGGCTAAAATCCAATCTTTCCGACATGTGGTAACGCCTCGTTAACCATTTTGCGCGATGTTGAAGGGGCAAGAGACGGAGAGAGTTGGTTCATTGGAGTTCATCCCTTCCCACCACCCCCTCACCCCACCCCACACTGTGGAAGATCGGGCCAACTGGCTCCGGCTCTTGCGCTCCAGACGCGTTGGCGTCAGCACTTTTTATCGGCTTTTGAATGACCATGGCGATGCGCAGACGGCCCTTGAGGCCCTGCCCGAGATCGCCCGTCAGGCCGGTGTTTCCGACTATCAGATTTGCCCTCAGGGCGTGATCGACGCCGAGTTGCGCGCAGGCCGTAAACATGGCGCGCGGCTGATCTGCGCGCCGATCCTGAATACCCGCCCCTTTTGGCACTCATCGACGACGCCCCGCCCGCGATCTGGGTCAAGGGCGATCTGTCGCTGTTCGAACGTCCTACATTGGCCGTGGTCGGCGCGCGCAATGCCTCCTCTCTGGGGCATCGGTTCACCCGCACCCTGGCGCGAGAACTGGGCGAGGAAGGCTTTGCCATCGCCTCGGGCCTTGCCCGCGGCATCGACGCCACCGCGCATGAGGCGGCTTTGGAGAGCGGCACCTTGGCCGTTCTCGCGGGCGGTCTCGATGAGATTTACCCGAGGGAGAACACGGCGCTCTATCACAGCATCGCCGAGAGCGGTCTGTTGATCTCCGAGCAACCCTTTGGCATGAAACCCTTCGCCCGGCATTTCCCCATGCGCAATCGCATCGTCGCCGGGCTATCGCGCGCCACCATCGTGATCGAGGCCGCCGCGCGCTCCGGCTCTTTGCTGACGGCAGGCAATGCGCTTGATCAGGGGCGCGAGGTCATGGCGGTGCCGGGACATCCCTTCGATGCGCGCTCTGCGGGTTGCAATATCCTGCTGCGCGATGGGGCTACGCTCATTCGTGGCGCGCGCGATGTCATGGACACGCTGGCCGCCGCCTCGCCCTTGGCGCAGACCGCGATGGAAACGCCAGAGGACGCGTTTCCCGTGCCTGAGGCCCCCGCCGAAATGCGGAGCCTCGCCGATCACGCCGCCCTTCATACCGAAATCCTCGCCCGTCTCGCAGGGGCACCTTTGCCGGAGGACGACCTGATCCGCGATCTCGGCGTGACGGCGGATCGCGCCAGCGCAGAGATTCTCAATCTCGAACTGGATGGTCGCATCGCCCGCAAACCCGGCGGAATGCTGGCGCTCGGATAGGGAATGCGGTCAGTTCAGCGGGCAATAGTCGTACAAAACCTCAGGAAAGATCGAGCAGTAAGGCTCGGCGGCGAACCACGCATCGGTTGCGCCGATGCTATGATCGACCACAGCCCATTGATCACCTTCGCGGATCAGAAACGCGATCACGCCAATCCCACCGACCTCTTCGTAATAAGACGCGTCATCGCCAAAATAGCGCACCAGAGGCGTTTGGCGCATCTCGACAGGCGCGCCGCGCGGGCGCTGTGGCGTGACACTCAAAAAGGCACGCCCGTCAGAGACACGCAACGCCTGCACCACGAATTCCACCGGCGCACCCAGCCGCCATTCGATCACGGGGCGCAGCGCATTCATGATCTGGCCGCGTTCCGAGCTTCCGCGCGCGGGCTCATGCCAGTTTTGCGCCCAGGAGATAGACGGCAACACAAGAGCCACGAAAAGAGAGGAAACGAAACGTCGCATGGAAATCTCCGAAACAGGGGTACTCTATAAATTCCCTGCAACTCTCTCGAAAACCCGTCCATATGGGAACAATAATCTGTGCAGTGCATTGACATTTCTTATAGCCTGCCCCCATTTTCCGCCGCCATAAGCCCCAGTCATCCGAGAATCTTAAGGACCTTCCATGCCAGTTGTTGTTGTCGAATCCCCCGCCAAGGCCAAAACGATCAACAAATACCTCGGCAAGGATTACACGGTGCTGGCCTCCTACGGGCACGTTCGCGACCTTCCGCCGAAAGACGGCTCGGTCGACCCGGACAATGATTTCGATATGACTTGGGAGGTGGGCGCCGACAGTCGCAAACACGTCAAGGCCATCGCAGATGCACTCAAGGACGATGACGAACTGATCCTCGCGACCGACCCCGATCGCGAAGGCGAAGCCATCTCGTGGCACTTGCAGGAGGCGCTGACCAAACGCCGGGCGATCAAAAAATCGACCGCCGTGTCGCGCGTGACATTCAACGCCATCACCAAGCCCGCCATTTTGGAGGCGATGAAAAGCCCGCGCCAAGTGGACGTGCCGCTGGTCGACGCCTATCTGGCGCGCCGGGCGTTGGACTATCTCGTGGGCTTCAACCTCTCGCCGGTGCTGTGGCGCAAACTGCCGGGCGCGCGCTCGGCGGGCCGAGTGCAATCGGTGTGCCTGCGTCTGATTGTGGAACGTGAACAAGAGATCGAGGCCTTCAATCCGCAGGAATATTGGTCCGTCAAAGCGATGCTCGAGACCCCGCGCGGTCAGGATTTCGAAGCGCGTTTGACACAGCTTTCGGGCAAGAAACTCGATAAATTCGACCTCAAAGACCGGATGAGCGCCGAAATGGCCGTACAGGCCGTCAGCTCCCGCGCGCTCAAAGTTGCCTCGGTCGAGGCCAAACCCGGCTCCCGCAACCCGTCTGCGCCCTTCATGACCTCGACGCTGCAACAAGAGGCCAGCCGCAAATTCGGCATGGGTGCGCGTCAGGCGATGAACGCGGCGCAGCGGCTCTACGAGGCCGGCCTCATCACCTATATGCGGACCGACGGTATCGACATGGCGCCCGAGGCCGTGGCACAGGCACGTGACGCGATCAAGGATCGCTATGGCGACAAATACGTGCCGTCCTCCCCGCGCATCTATAAAAACAAAGCTAAAAACGCTCAGGAAGCGCACGAATGTATCCGCCCGACGGATATGTTCAACGCGCCGGACAAGCTGAACCTGTCGGACGCGGATCAGCGCAAGCTCTATGATCTGATCTGGAAACGCACCATCGCGTCGCAGATGGAAGGCGCGAAGATGGAGCGCACCACGGTCGACATCGCCTCTGATGATGGTGAAGTCGTGCTGCGCGCCACGGGGCAGGTCGTGGTCTTCGACGGTTTCATGGCGGTCTACACCGAGGGCCGCGACGATGTGGACGAGGATGACGAAGGCCGCCTGCCGCAAATCAGCGAAGGCGAGGCCCTCAAGAAGGTCGCAGGCGGGCTCAAGGCGCAGGCTGCCGAGAAAGAGGCCGTGCTGGGCGACAAGGACGCTGTATTGGGCCTTCAGCACCACACCAACCCACCGCCGCGCTACACCGAGGCCACTTTGGTCAAACGGATGGAAGAACTGGGCATCGGGCGTCCGTCCACCTATGCTTCCGTTCTGACCACGATCGTAGATCGCGAATATGTCCGCAAGGAACAGAACCGCCTGATCCCAGAAGACAAGGGGCGGATCGTCACGATTTTCCTGATGAATTTCTTCCGCAAATACGTGGGTTACGAATTCACTGCCAATCTGGAAGAACAGCTCGACGAAATCTCGGCCGGCGATCTCGATTACAAAGAGGTGCTGGCGAAATTCTGGCGTGATTTCCATGCGGCGATTGCCGAGACCTCGGACCTGCGCATCTCCGAAGTGCTTGATATTCTGGACGAAGCGCTCGCACCACAGCTCTATCCGCCACGCGAGGACGGGACCGACCCGCGCGTCTGTCCGAAATGCGGGCAAGGTTCGCTGCATCTCAAAACATCGCGCACCGGCGGGTTTGTCGGCTGCTCGAATTACCCGGAATGCACCTACACCCGCCCGATTGCGGGCGAAGGCGCCGAGGGTGACGAGCGGCTTTTGGGCGAGGATGCCGGCGATGAGATCTGGCTCAAGGCCGGGCGTTTCGGCCCCTATGTGCAGCGCGGCGAACCAACGCCCGAGAACAAGAAACCGCCGCGGGCCTCCCTGCCAAAAGGCTGGTCGAAGGACGACATGGACCTTGAAAAAGCGCTCACGCTTTTGTCCCTGCCACGCGAAGTGGGCGAGCACCCGGATGGCGGCATGATCAAGGCCAACTTTGGCCGTTTCGGGCCGTACCTCATGCACCAGTTGCCGGATGAGGCGAAGCCGGTCTATGCCAACCTCAAGGACCCGAACGACGTGTTCGAATGCGGCATGAACCGTGCGGTCGAGCTGATCACCGAGAAACGCAACAACCCGGGACGCGGGCGCTCTGCGGCGGCGAAACCGCTCAAAGAGCTGGGCGATCACCCCGATGGCGGGCCGGTGCAGGTGATGGAAGGCCGCTATGGTCCCTATGTGAAATGGGAAAAGGTCAACGCGACACTGCCGAAAGACGTCAAGCCCGAGGACCTGACCATGGATCAGGCGGTCGAGCTGATCGCGGAGAAGGCGGCGAAGAGTGGCAAAAAGGCCCCCGCCAAGAAAAAGGCGGCCCCGAAGAAAGCGGCAGCCAAGAAACCCGCCGCAAAGAAAGCTCCGGCGAAAAAGAAAGCCACTGAATAAGCGAGAGACGGATCAGAGGGCGCCCCGAAAGGCGCCCTTTTCATTTCAGAGCTTTGGCTCGAACCGGTTGACCGGAATGGAAAACACCGCGCGGCCTTTGTCATCCGGCTCCGGCAGGCGCCCACCCCGGATGTTGACCTGAAGCGCGTAAAGCATCCGCCCCGGCAGAGGCAGGGTCGCATCGCGCGCGTCCCGGGTTGCGATGAATTCCTCTTTCGAAATCCCGTCTTTCACATGGATGTTCGCGGCTTTGTGTTCGGCCACCGTGGCCATACAGGCCTCTTCCCGCCCGCCTTTTTTGTAGTCATGCCCGACAAAGATGCGGGTGTTTTCCGGCATGGCGAGAATGGTCTGCAAACTGTCCCAAAGTTCGGAGGACGAACCGCCGGGGAAGTCGGCGCGCGAGGTGCCGCTGTCCGGCACCATAAAGGTGTCATGAGCAAAGACCGCATCCCCGATCACATAGGACACGGAGGCCAGCGTGTGGCCGGTGGAAAGGATGACATGCGCCGTCAGAGCGCCGATGCCAAAGCTGTCGCCCGGCTCGAACAAGCGTTGCCAGTAATCGGGACGATTCTTGAGGCTGTCATCGGCGTAGAGATCGGCCCAGATGTTTTGCACCTCAAGAACCTTTTTGCCGATTGCCTGTGGCGCCTTAAATCGTTCGGCAAGATAAGGCGCGGCGGAGAAATGGTCGGCATGGGGGTGGGTGTCGAGCACCAAGACGACATTGAGCCCCTGCTCCGTCACATAGCTGGCGATCTCATCGGCGCTCACGGTCCATGTGGCGCCTGAAGCAGGGTCAAAGTCCAACACCGGGTCGATGATGGCCGCCGATTTCGTGGCCGGGTCGATCACGACATATTGCCAGGAGCCGCTGGCCTCCTCGTAAAAGGCGGCGACATCGGGGCTTCCGGGCTGGCCGGATGAGGGGAAAAACTGCATTTTGGGTCCTTTGTGCATCATTCACATTCTTGAATTGGAATATGATTTGCATCACGCAACAATCAAGTCCGACAAAAATAATAAATTATTATGACTCACCGCATCTGACCTTATACGTTCTCAAAATGGAAACCCACCTGTTGCAATGCAGCAAGGAATTGACTCCCTCCGCCAGAACCCGGTTAATCAGGCAAACGGTATTCACGGGAGGACTGAGATGAAAAAAGTTTACGGGTCGGCCAAAGAGGCGCTCGATGGGATTTTGCAAGACGGCATGCTGATCGCCGCTGGCGGGTTCGGCCTTTGCGGCATCCCTGAACTACTGATCGACGCCATTGTCGAAAGCGGGGTCAAGGACCTCACCGTCGCTTCCAACAACGCGGGCGTTGACGGATTCGGTCTCGGCAAGCTGCTCGACACCCGACAGATCAAGAAAATGATGTCCTCCTACGTGGGCGAAAACGCGGAATTCATGCGTCAATATCTCTCGGGCGAACTGGAGCTGGAATTCAACCCGCAGGGCACGCTGGCCGAGCGGATGCGCGCGGGCGGCGCGGGCATTCCGGGGTTTTACACCAAGACGGGCGTCGGCACGGTGATCGCCGAGGGCAAGGATCACCGCGACTTTGGCGGCGAGACCTACATCTTGGAGGAGGGCATTTTCGCCGATCTTTCCATCGTGAAAGCCTGGAAAGCCGATGAGACCGGCAACGCGATCTTCCGCAAGACCGCGCGCAATTTCAATCCGCCCGCGGCGATGTGCGGCAAGATTTGCGTGATGGAGGTCGAAGAGATCGTGCCGGTTGGCTCGCTCGACCCGGATCACATCCACATGCCGGGGGTCTATGTGCATCGCCTGATTCAGGGCGAACACGAAAAGCGCATTGAGCAGCGCACCACGCGGCCCCGTCCGGCAGCGTAACACACCTTGGGCAGCCCCTATGATACCCTCCCGGCCTCCGCCTTTTGGCGGAGCAGCGTCGCCGAAGCAGAGCCTTCGGCGCTTGAGGGGCTGTACCTGCCGAAATTTCCGATCACGCGCGAGACGAAAATCATGACCGCGGGCAGTTGTTTTGCCCAGCATGTCCACCGCGCACTGGTGGCCCGCGACTGGGCCGTCCTCGACATGGAAACGCCAAAAGGTCCGATCCCGCGCGAAGTGCTCACCCGCTTCGGCTACGGGATGTATTCCGCGCGCTATGGCAATATCTACACCCCGCGCCAGATGCTTCAGCTGCTGAACGAAGCCTTGGGCGAATTTGCACCGGCAGAGCCTGTCTGGGCGTGCGGAGATCGCTATGTCGATGCCCAGCGCCCCAATGTCGAACCCGAGGGGCTTGAACGCCCGGAGCATGTGCAACAGGCCCGCAGGGTGCATTTACGCCGGGTGATCCGCGCCATCAAAGAGGCGGAGGTGTTTGTGTTCACCTTGGGCCTGACCGAGGTCTGGCGCCATCGCGACAGCGGCACGGTCTATCCGACGGCTCCCGGCACCTTGGCGGGGTCCTATGATCCCGCAACTTACGAGTTTCACAACTTTACCCTGCCCGAGGTGCGCGAGGACCTCGAACAGTTGCGCACGCTTATGGTGTTGCTCAGCCCCGGCATCAGGATGGTTTTGACGGTTTCCCCCGTGCCTCTGACCGCGACGGCGACAGGCCAGCATGTTATGGTTTCGACCGGCTATTCCAAAGCCGTGTTGCGTGCAGTCGCCGGAGAGATGACGGACAGCTATGGCGATGTGGATTACTTCCCCTCCTATGAGCTGATCACAAACCCGGCGGCTCAGGGAAAGTTCTACAAGGACAACCTGCGCTCCGTCACCGACGAGGGCGTCGCCGCCGCCATGCGCATGTTCTTTCAGGCGCATGACCCAAAAGGCGAAGTCAGTGCCACCTCCGACAGTTCAATTCTGGCCAATTTGGCCAATGAGGACGAAGACGACGATCTGATCTGCGAAGAGGCTCTGATCGAGGCGGCGCGATCATGACGAAGACAGATTTTACACATAAGGTGCTAATCGTCGGCTCGTCGCATACGGGCGCGTTTTACACCGCCCGCGAGCGGATCAAGGCCGGATTTCCCGATCTCGAGGTCAGTTATTTCGGCATGCCGGGGCGGATTTACAGCGAGGCTCTGTTCGAAGACGGCATTTTGCGGCCAGCGGAGCCCTCTGCCCGGCAGCTCGCCTGGGTGGACCGCCGCGAGATTGATTTCGCGCCGTTTTCCCTGATCATTCAGGTCGGCGAACGCTTTACGCTCAACCATGTGATGCGGCTCATGGCCTTTCACGATGTGCTCGAAGACGATGAGCGCAGCGGGCGCGCGCCGATGTCCAGCGCCGCACTCGCGGCCTTTCTGACCGGCATGGTGCAAACCCGCGTGGATCACATCGTGACCCGTTTCGGCGCAGAGGAACGCTATTGCATCCTGCCCGCCCCCTACCCTCTGGCGCGCTCGACCTCGCCGGGGCCGAAACATGAATACGGCCTCACCGCGCTGTCCCAACGCGGCTTTGCGGACAAGTGGATGACGCGCTATGAAGAGATCATCTCCGAGCGGATGCAGGCGGCCGGCCTCGATGTTTTTCTACAGCCGCATGAAACGCGCGCCGGGCAATTCATGACGCAGGACCGCTACGCCCGCCCCGGCACCGACATCACCGCGCCTGAAGGCCAGGTGGATCATCGGCATATGAATTCGGACTACGGATGGCAGGTGTTCTGCGCCATCGCAGAGCATCGTCTTGGACTGACACCGGAGGGCGCGGCCCTCTCGCCCCAACAGCACATGACAGGATGACCGAACAGGCGTTCGGCAAAGGAGGAGAATTAAATGGCCGAGAAAAACAAAGGCTGGGACCGCAATCAAATGGCCGCACGCGCGGCGCAGGAGCTGGAAGACGGCACCTATGTGAACCTCGGGATCGGCATCCCGACGCTCGTGCCGAACTTCATCCCGGAGGGCGTTTCCGTGACGCTTCAGTCGGAGAACGGCATGCTCGGCATGGGCCCGTTTCCCTATGAGGGCGAGGAGGACCCGGACCTGATCAACGCGGGCAAGCAAACCATCACGGAGCTGCCCAACACCGCCTATTTCGACAGCGCGTTCAGCTTTGGCATGATCCGCGGCGGCAAGATCGCGATGGCGATTCTGGGCGCGATGGAGGTCGACGAGAAGGGCGATCTGGCGAACTGGATGATCCCCGGCAAGCTGGTGAAAGGCATGGGCGGCGCGATGGATCTGGTCGCGGGCGTGGGGCGTGTGGTGGTGGTGATGGATCACACCAACAAGCACGGTGACTCGAAGCTATTGAAGGCCTGCACGCTGCCCTTGACGGGTCAGGGCGTGGTGGATCGGGTGATCACCAATCTGGGTGTTCTGGATGTGGTCGAGGGTGGTCTCAAGATCGTCGAACTGGCCGATGGCGTCACGGAAGAGGAGCTTCGCGCCGCGACCGAGGCGACGATTGTGGGCTGAGTGCCTGCCTGAGTATTTCACTGCAATGAAGACGGAACGCGGCTCAGGGATGGGCCGCGTTTTTCTATGCCCTGATTGTTTAAAAAACAGAAACAGCATCACATTATCGCCCCAATTGTTTTTTAAACCTCTGAGCAATCACAAGGCCTTTCTCTGAGAAAAGGTCAGAGCAGACACCGTCATCCACAGGATTTCCGATGACCTGGAACACAGTTACTTATGCCGGCTGGGGTCGGGCGCGCAGCGCCACGGGTCAGGTCGCCCGCCCGGAACGCCAATCTTCCTTCTTGCGTGAGCTTGCCACTGTCGCGGCACCGGCCTTGGGGATGCGGCGCTCCTATGGCGATGTCGCATTGAATGACGGCGGTCGCGCCTATGACATGACCCGGCTGGACCGCGTGGTGTCTTTCGATCCTGAGACCGGCATTGTCGAGGTCGAGGCCGGGATGCCGATCGGGGATTTGGGTCGCGCCTTCGCCGCCAAGGGATGGATTCCGCCGGTGATGCCCGGAACGGGGTTTGCCACGGTCGGCGGCTGTATCGCCAATGACGTGCATGGCAAGAACCACCATGTAAAAGGCTCCTTTGGCCAGCATGTGACCGAGATCACTTTGGTGCAAGGGGCCGAGGTGAAAACCATCACGCCCAAAAGCGGCGCGATCTGGAAAGCCACCGTCGGCGGCCTTGGTCAGACCGGGGTGATCGCCAAGGCGAAGCTTCAGCTCATGCCCTGCAAAGGCGACATGATGGTGCTGACCGAACGGCGGATCGACAATCTCGATGCATTCCTCGTGGCTTTTGACGAGAGCAAAACGGATTACACCGTCGGCTGGATCGATGCGACGGCGACCGGCGCGCATCTGGGCCGAGGGATTCTGGAGGAAGGCGAAATCACCTCCGGCGTCAACACCAGCAAGGAGGGCGCCAAGGCGGTGCCCTTTAACGCCCCCGATTGGGCGCTGTCGGCGCCGGTGGTGCGGGTCTTCAACGAGCTCTATTTCCGCCGCGTGCCCGCGAAAGGGCGCACCTCTGTCAAACCAATCACCGAGCCGTTTTTTCCGCTCGATGCGATCCACGACTGGAACCGGCTCTACGGCAAACGCGGGTTCAACCAGTTTCAATGCGTGGTGCCGCCGGAGCGCGTCGATGTGCTGCGGGGGATGCTGGAGAAAATCGGCGCGTCGCATCTCGCCTCGCCTCTGGCGGTGCTCAAAAAGATGGGCGCTGGTCGTGGCGGCTATATGTCTTTCCCGATGGAGGGTTACACGTTGGCCGTCGATTTCCCGAACAAGGACGGATCAGAAGAGCTGATCAAAGATCTGACCGATATGGCGCAGGACGCGGGCGGGCGGATTTATTTCGCCAAGGATGGCGTGGCCGACGCCGCGCAGGTGGCGGGCATGTATCCCGAACAGGACAAATGGCAGCGCGCAGTGGAAAAGGCCGACCCGGAGGGTGCCATGATGACCGATCTGGTACGGCGCCTGAATCTGCGCGCAAAGGAGAGTTGAGATGATACAGACAGCACAGACCTGGATCATCCTCGGCGCAACTTCTTCGATGGCGCGTGCCATGGCGCGGCGGCTGGCGAAAGAGGGCGCCACGCTGATCCTTTGCGGGCGTGACATGGAAGACCTCGCGGCCTCCGCCGAAGATTGCAAAGCGCGCGGCGCAAGCGAGGCTTTGGCGATGCGCTTCGATGCGCGTGACAACGCCACCTTCGGTCCCATCGTCGAGCGTGCGATCCTGAACGAGGGCGCGATCAACTGCGCCGTCTTCGTCGGCTCCATGCCGGAGCAATCCGCGATTGACGCCGAGCCCTCTCTGATCGGCGGCGTGGTGCAGGACAGCCATATCGGCCCGGCGACTTTCCTGTCGATGTTGGCCCCGCACATGGAAGCGCGTGGTCAGGGCACGGTTGTGGGCGTCGGTTCCGTGGCCGGGGATCGTGGCCGGATCGGCAACTATGTCTACGGCTCGGCCAAGGCGGGGTTTGCGACATATCTCTCAGGCCTGCGCAATCGTCTGACGCGCGCGGGCGGCCATGTGGTGACCGTGAAACCCGGCTTTGTCGATACAGCGATGACCTGGGGCATCGAAGGGATGTTCCTCGTCGCCTCGCCCGATGCGGTGGCGAAAGACATCCTAAAGGCGGTCGAGAAGAAAAAGAACGTGATCTACACGCCGTTTTTCTGGCGTTACATCATGTTGATTATCCGGCATATCCCGGAGTTCATCTTCAAGAAAATGTCGATCTGAACGCGTGTTGAGATCAGGGGCCCCACAGGAGCCCCTTTGGGCCCCTTTTCAATTGGATGCCTGCACCGCGTTGGTGGCAAAGACGCAGCCGTCTGAATAAAGCTCCGGCTGGGTCACGCAGAGGCGCTTTGTCACCTGCCAAGCGGCCAACACCTTGGGCACATAGGCACGTGTCTCGGCATAGGGCGGCGGGCCGCCGGCGGATTTCACCGCGTTTTCCCCCGCATTATACCCCGCAAGCGCCAGCGCCACATCGCCGTTGAACTCTTTCAACAGCCAATCGAGATAGGCGATGCCACCCTTGATGTTCTGATCGGGGTCCGTGGCGTCGACGCCAAAACGTTCTGCCGTCGCCGGGATGAGCTGCATGAGGCCCTCTGCCCCTGCTCCGCTGAGCGCAGCTTCATCGCCCGAGGATTCGACAGAGATCACCGCAAGTGCCAGAGCCGGGCTGACCTGCGTGCCTATGGAATTGAGCAACAACGCGGGTCCGTAGCGGTTCGCAAGATCCGTGACTTGCTGCAAGGACGGATATGGGATGGCCTTGTCGCGATCGAGATCGAGGGCCGCCAGAGCCATGCCGAACCGCGCGGGCTCTGCCCCGGCGAGGTCATGCGGCACGGCGTCCCAATACCAGTCGAGCAGGTCCACGGTCTCAGGGTCGGTCAGAGCAAGCGGCGCAGGCGGTGCTTTGACGGCCTTGGGACCGGGGCGTATCTGAACCGTGATCAGATTGCCCGCCCCTTTGGTCTGTGCCCCTATGCGTTTCGGGCGCACCTCCGGCCAGGGCGGCGGCGTCTGTTCAGCCTCTTGTACAAGGTCTGGCGGGGTGTCCTGTGCTGCGACGGGCACCACAGAGGCACCGGCCATAAGACAGGACCAAAACCACATCCGGCACATGTTCCAAGACCTTTGCCGGGGCCAAAACCTGTGACTCATTGTAAACTGCTCTCATCATGGGCCTGTTGACCCTTTTGGTTATATTGCGGCCAGTTTCGCAAAAATCTCCCTGTTTTGCGAGAAATTTGAAGAGATTTGGAATAAATAGATTTTGAACATTAACCCCCTTTTTACCCAACAAGCATTTTTCATAAAAATAGTTAAAATTTTTTATCATTTAAAATCATTAACTTAACATAAATCTCCCGTCTTTTTGGCGCGTCTCCAAAAACGTACCAATGCTGCCCAACTCTCGCCCCAGTTCGGGGGGCATATACGCTCATCGAAAGCGAGACAGAGCGACGCAAGGCAAGGGAAACGCCAACGCTCCGAAACGCTAAGACGTGGAAAATGAGCTGAAATATATCCTCGGAGGGTAAACTTATGAAATTCTTCAAACTCGCAAATCGCTTCAAACGTGACGAAGACGGCGCCGTGACCGTTGACTGGGTTGTGCTCACCTCTGCCGTTGTGGGCCTCGCCATCGCCGTTCTGGCCACCCTGCAAAAAGGGACACTCGCGCTCGGCGACACGATCTCGCAAGACCTCAAATCCCGCACCGTGATCAACTACACACCCGCAACTAGCGAAAGCTGATCCGCCTGAATTCTAAATACGGAGTAGACTTATGAAATTCTTCAAACTCGCAAATCGCTTCAAACGTGACGAAGACGGCGCCGTGACCGTTGACTGGGTCGTGCTGACCTCTGCCGTTGTGGGCCTCGCCATCGCCGTTCTGGCCACCTTGCAAAAAGGGACGCTCGCGCTCGGTAACACGATCTCGCAAGACCTCAAATCCCGCACCGTGATCAACTACGAGGTCGAATCCTGATCAGACCTTTCCGGTCAAGTCGTAATATGAAACCGCGCTTCGCACAGAGGCGCGGTTTTGCTTTTGGGCGACATTGTCCACCGTCACTTGCGATGGCACAACCCTTGAAACGCCAGAGTATGACACGGCCAGAAAGCCCCGCGCCCGTCAACAGCCTGGCGAAATCGGACTCTTTGTCCTGAAACATGCAAAAATTCACGGTCAAGCCGCAGCATGACCACGGAATTGCCGCATTTCAGCGACAGGGTAAACGCGTATCGCATGAGGGGTGTCGTCAAGACCCTCACAAGCAAAGGAACGAGAGTATGCGTATTATTTTTGGATTGGTCCTTATTGTCGGGGTCGCATTGGCCGGGTTTGCCGTGCACATGACACGCGGCTATCTGTCGACATATCAGGCGGAACTGGACCGTGAAAAAGCCATGCGCTCTTCTTCGGTTCAAACCGAAGAGATTTTCGTGCTGACCCAACGCGTGACCTATGGCGAACAAATTCTACCGGACATGGTGAAAAAGGTGAGATGGCCCGTTGAAGCCATTCCCGAAGCGCCGTTCCAAACCGAGGAACAGCTTTTCCCCGAAGGCCCCGAAGTGCCGCGCTCTGCCCTGCGCACCATCGAGCCGATGGAGCCTCTCATGCTGTCGAAAGTAACCGGAGCCGGCGAGGTTGCAGGCGTGGCCTCCCGATTGTCGAAAGGGATGCGCGCCTTTGCCGTTCGCGTCGATGTGACCACCGGCGTCTCCGGCCTTTTGCGTCCCGGCGATCGGGTGGACATTTATTGGACCGGACGCCTGCCGGGGGGACAGACCGAAACGACGAAATTGATTCAGAGCTCCATGCCTCTGGTGGCTGTCGATCAATCCGCCGATGAGGAGCGCCAGTCTTCCGTGATCGCGCGCACGGTGACCGTCGAAGCCACTCCGATAGAAGTCGCCGCTCTGGCCACCGCGCAAAGTTCCGGTCGGCTGTCTTTGGCGCTGGTCGGGCACAATGACGACACGGTGTCCGCCAGCGTAGAGATCGATAAGAAAACGCTTTTGGGCATCGAAGAAGAACAATTCGTCGAGGCGCCCCGCGAAGAGGTCTGTAGCGTTCGGACACGCAAGGGCGGCGAGATCATCGTGACGCAGATCCCCTGCACGAACTGAGAGATCTCCGCGACAATGCATCATATCAGGGAGCGATGACCGTCCGGTCGTCGCTTTTTGTGTCGGTCTCTGTGTCATTGCGTGTCTTTTGACCCGTTTTTCGTTTGATCAATACCGGATAGGACGCGAAACCACCCGCCGCGTTCAGCCATCTTCACCTGCCTCATCGCGCAGCTTCAACAGATTCTTGTGACTTACCCACATCACCAAAATCGGCCAAGAGATTGATTCTTGCAAAAAAAGCAAAATTAACGCATGGTCTGATCAAGTGGACCAAAAGAGTCCGTTCTTGAGGCGTGGTCGATCAGAGGCAGGATCACATGAAAATGTTGAATATGTTCAAGGCAGCCCTCATCGGGTTTGCCATTTTCAGTGCAGCCCCTCAAGGGGCGCTCGCAGAAAAGCTTCGTGTCATGTCCGGTTCACCGTCGGGTGTTCTCAATGTCCCGATGAATCGCGCCGTCGTCGTCGAAAGTGATGAACCCTTTGCGGAGATTTCGGTCGCCAATGCGGAAATCGCGGATATTTCCACACTCTCTGATCGTTCGATCTACGTGTTGGGGCGCACCCCGGGTCTGACGACCATGACGTTGCTGGCCCCGGACGGCTCCCTGATCACCAACGTTCAGGTTCAGGTCACGCCGGACATCACCGAATTCAAGGAACGCCTGCGCCAGATCATGCCCAACGAGCAGATCGAAGTGCGCACGGCCAATGACGGCATCGTTCTGTCCGGGGTGATTTCGTCTGTGACCATGATGGAACGCGCCGTCCAACTGGCCGAACGCTATGCCCCCGGTCGTGTGTCCAACCTGTTGAACATCGGTGGCACGCAGCAGGTGATGCTGAAAGTGCGCTTTGCAGAGATGACCCGATCCGTGGCCAAGAACCTTTCGGCCTCGGTCGCAGGCGAAACGAACACCTCCCGGCCGACCCTCGGTCGCACCGGGACCTTCATGGACAGCACCGACCCGCTCAAAGTTCCGATTCCGACACGCAGCGGCACCTTGGGCCAGATCAAATTCGGTGCGGGCTTCAACGGCACCGAACTCGCCGTCATGCTGGAAGCCATGGAAGAAAAGGGCCTTGTGCGCACTCTTGCCGAGCCCAACCTGACGGCGCTGTCCGGTCAACAGGCGAAATTCCTCGCCGGTGGCGAATATCCGATCCCGGTGTCCGATCAGGATGGCATCTACATCGACTACAAACCTTTTGGTGTCGAACTAGAATTCATCCCCCGCGTGGTCAATGGCGATCAGGTCAACCTCGAAATGCGTGCGGCCGTGTCCGGTATCGACTCGACCGTGAACTATTCGATCAACGGCTTCACCCTGAACTCGTTCAAACGTCGCGAGACCTCGACCACCGTCGAGCTGCGTGACGGTCAAAGCTTTGCCATCGCCGGCCTTTTGCAAGACGATTTCGAAGACCTCATCGGTCAGGTGCCGTGGCTGGGCGACATTCCGGTCTTGGGCGCCTTGTTCCGCTCGACGAATTACTCGCGCCGCCAGTCCGAGCTGGTGATCATCGTCACCCCGCATCTGGTGACCCCGACCAACGGTCTCGCCCTGTCCTTGCCGACCGATCGGGTCAAAATCCCCACCGAAAGCGAGCTGTTCCTGTTCGGCAAAACCTACGGCGGCACCTCTGCCCCGAAAACCGGAGGAGCGGCCGAAGTTGCGAAACAGGACTTCTCCGGGTCCTATGGCTATGTGATGGAGTAAGGACATGCGTGTCTCTTTGAAACTGACCCTCGCGGCCTCGGCCCTTCTCGCACTTGGCGCTTGCTCCGACCAACCTGCGGGTTCCGCCTGGTTCCAAGAGGCCGGTGGCTATCTCGACAACGGCACCTTCGGCAATGCGACCATGAACAACACGCTCGTGCATACCGGCCAGTTGAACTACGTGATCGACCTGAACGAACGTTTTGCCGAACAAGTTCCGGCCACCGTGAATTTCGAATTCAACTCGGCCGTGCTCGATGGCGTGGCCCGCGATGCGATCCGCAAACAGGCGCATTTCATGGCGCAATTCCCAGAGGTCCGGTTCCGCGTCTACGGTCACACCGATTTGGTCGGCTCGAACGCCTATAACAAATCGCTCGGCCTGCGCCGCGCGCGCGCCGTCGTTTCCGAACTGGCCCGCAACGGCATTTCGCGCTCGCGTCTCGAAGCCATGGTGTCTTACGGCGAAACCCAGCCGCTCATCGTGACCCAGACCCCGGAACGCAAGAACCGCCGCACGGTCACCGAAGTTTCCGGCTTTGTCGAAAACTCGCAGCTCGTGATGGACAGCCGTTACGCCGAGATCATTCACCGCGAATATATCGAAAGCGCCACGGCTCCGTCCGCTTTGGTCAACTTTGGCGAGCGTCAACTCAGCCCAGGGTAGTAATATCGTCCCGAAATAGCGAATTATTACGCGATTTCGGCCCTATTGTTGCCCCAGTTGCCCGGCACCTTATCCCCAATGGGAGCAGTATGTCCGACGTCCGAGTCGGCCAAACGCGCCAGGGGGAATAAGGGCCGGGTCTTTCCTTTCAAAGACTTAGCATCTTCATGAGCCTGGCGTTCGAGTAAAAGGACGCTTTGAGCAATGACGAGTGAAGCTCTATTGCAAAACGACCCGGCCCCGCTGGTTGCCTGTACGATCAGCCGGGACGTGCAGAATTTCGATCTTTTGATCGAGGATATGGAGACCGAACTGGGCGAAGCCTGGGGCGATCTTTCCTTTGAGGATGCACGGCAGTTTTTCCGTCAACCGGAAAGCGGCGGGTTGAAATTCGTGGCCATCGCCCTCGATAAGGAAGACGAAAGCCTTCTGGCGATGATTGCCGATCTGATCAAGTCGGCAAAGGTTCAGGGCATCAAGGTGATCCTGATCGCGGATGAAGTTTCGCCGATGGCGCTGCACCAGTTGCTGCAACTGGGGGCCGAGGATTTCATCCCCTACCCGCTCCCGGAACAGGCACTGCACGATGCGATCGAACGGCTGAACGCGCCGCGCAAAGTGCCGGCGGTCGATTTCATTGGTGCCCCCAGCCGATCTCCAACGTCACACGTTGGCGCCAACGGCACCATTCTGCCCGTGCAATCCATTGCTGGCGGCTCCGGGGCCAGTACAATCGCCGTGAACCTCGCCTGGGAATTGGCCAATATCGAAAAGAAAGGGCCGCAACCGCGTGTCCTTCTGATTGATTTCAACCTGCAATTCGGCTCGGTTTCGACCTATCTCGACCTGCCGAGACGCGAGGCGGTCTATGAGCTCTTGTCCGCCACCGAAATCATGGATGACGACGCCTTCAAAGGCGCCTTGATGAATTTCAACGACAAACTTTCGGTGCTGACCTCTCCCACGGAAATCCTGCCGCTCGATTTCATCGAACCGGTGGATGTGGAACGCCTGCTCGACAAGGCGCGCGCACATTTCGATTATGTGATCGTCGACATGCCCTCGACACTCGTGTCCTGGACGGAAACCGTTCTGACGGCTTCGGAATTCTATTTCGTCCCCATCGAACTGGATTTGCGGTCGGCGCAAAACATCCTGCGTTTGCGCAACGCCCTGCGTGCCGAAGAGCTGCCCTTCGACAAGGTGCGGTTCCTGTTGAACCATGCGCCCAAGGGCATGGATTTGTCGGCCAAGGCCCGGATCAAGCGCATGGCGGAGAATCTGGAAATTACCATCGACGTGCAACTGCCGGATGGTGCGCGTGCAGTGCGCGAGGCCTGTGATCAGGGGGTGCCTCTGGGGCTCGAAGCCGCGAAGAACCCGCTGCGCAAGGAAATTCAGAAATTGGCCGCGTCGCTGCATGCGCGGCAGTCCGAGCAACTTGAGGCCGCACAATAAGGTCGCGCTTCGGCACGCGCCCCAATGAGGTAGAACAGAAATGTTTTCGCGATATAAAAAATCAGAGACCCAAAAAGCGGCCCCGGTTGCAACTCCGACTGCACCGCAAAACGCGCAGCCGGTCCCTGAGGCCAAGGAGGCCAAGCCGCTCAAGGTCGCGCCCCCCGCTCCGAAACCCTCCAGCCGTGCCGCACAGGCCGCACCGGTGGACAAGGAGCGCCGCCGCAAGCAACGCCTCAGCGAAATCAAAGTGCAGATGCACAAGCGGTTGCTCGAAGACCTGAACCTTTCGGCGCTTGAGACCGCGGCGGAAAAGGATCTCAAATCCGAGATTTCCGACATCACCGCAGAATTTCTCGCCGATCAGGGGCTTGTTCTGAACCGCGAAGAACGGGTCACACTCAACCAGGATCTCTATGACGAGGTGCGCGGCCTCGGGCCTCTTGAACCGCTTTTGCAAGATGAAAGCGTCAACGATATTCTGGTGAACGGCCCGCAGCAGATTTTCATCGAACGCAATGGCAAACTCGAACTGTCCGACATCACCTTCAAGGACGAAAAGCACCTCTTGCGGATCATCGACAAGATCGTCTCCGCCGTGGGGCGCCGTGTCGATGAATCGAACCCCTATGTGGACGCCCGTCTCAAGGACGGATCGCGTTTCAACGCCATGGTGCCGCCGGTTGCGGTGGACGGCTCTCTCGTCTCCATTCGTAAGTTCAAAAAGGACAAGCTCGGGATCGACGATCTGGTGCGGTTCGGCGCCTTTACCGAAGAAATGGCCGCCTATCTTCAGGCCGCCGTCTCGACCCGTCTCAATGTGATTGTGTCGGGCGGTACGGGCTCTGGGAAAACCACGACGCTCAACGCCTTGTCCTCTTTCATCGACAACTCTGAACGCATCCTCACCATCGAGGATACGGCGGAACTTCAGCTCCAGCAGACCCATGTGGGGCGGATGGAAAGCCGTCCGGCAAACGTCGAAGGCAAAGGTGCGGTGACCCAGCGCGACTGTTTGCGCAACGCGCTTCGGATGCGCCCGGACCGGATCATCGTGGGGGAGACCCGCGGCGAAGAGGTGATCGACATGCTGCAGGCCATGAACACCGGCCACGACGGGTCTATGACCACGATCCACGCCAACTCGGCGCGTGATGGCGTGTCGCGTCTGGAAAACATGATCGCCATGGCCGGGATCGAGATGCCTTTGAAGGCCGTGCGCTCGCAAATTTCTTCGGCTGTGAACCTGATCGTGCAGGCGTCCCGTTTACAGGACGGCTCACGCCGCATGGTGTCGATCACCGAGGTGACCGGCATGGAGGGCGATGTGATTTCGATGCAGGAGGTCTTTCGCTTCCAACGCACCGGCCTCACGCCCGACAACAAAATCATCGGTCACTTCACAGCGACCGGCGTGCGCAGCCACTATTCCGAACGCTTCCGCATGTGGGGCTATGACTTGCCGCCGTCGCTGTTCGAACCGGCAAACCCGCGCTGATATGAGGACCGTTTCATCATGATGATTGCCATGGAACCGATCATTTACATCGTGATTTTCATCGCGGTGTTGCTTTTGGTCGAAGGCCTTTACCTAACGGTTTTCGGCAAGTCGATTTCGCTGAATTCACGCGTCAACCGGCGCTATGAGCTTTTGGAAAAAGGGGCTGGCAACCGCGAAGAAGTGCTCAACCAACTCCGCAAGGAGATGAGCCAGCACCTCAAATCGCGCAAGATCCCGCTCTATTCGGTGCTGGCCGAAAAGGCGCAAAAGGCCAATATCGCCTTCTCGCCGGTGCAGCTTTTGCTGGTGATGGCGCTTTTGGGCATGGTCGCCTTTGTCGGGCTTTCGATCGGCACGGCCGCGTCGATGCCGATCCGGGTGATCGTCTCCATCGCCATGGGCGTCGGTGCCGTCTATGTCTGGATCAAATCCAAGGCCAAGAAACGTCTTGCCCTGATCGAAGAGCAACTGCCGGATGCAGTGGAACTCATGGTCCGCAGTCTGCGGGTCGGTCACCCGTTTTCCAACGCGCTCAATATCGTCGCCAAGGAGGTTCCCGATCCTCTGGGCACCGAAATGGGCGTCATTTCGGATGAATCCGCCTATGGCCGGGATGTCGGCGAGGCTCTCAAAGACATGGCCGAGCGGCTCGATATGCAGGATTTGCGCTTTCTCGCGGTGGCCGTGTCGATCCAACAGCAATCGGGCGGCAACCTCGCCGAGGTGCTGGACGGCCTGGCCAAGGTCATCCGGTCGCGGTTCAAACTGTTCCGACGGGTGAAAGCGATCACCGCTGAGGCCCAATGGTCCGGCAACTTCCTGTCCGGTTTCCCGCTTTTGGTGTTGTTGATGATCTCCCTGCTGAAGCCCGACTATTACGACTCGGTCAAGGAAACCCCTGCGTTCATTCCCGCCTGTCTGGTGGTGGGCGGATTTCTCGTCGCGAATATCTTCGTGATCCGCAACCTCGTGAACATCAAAGTCTGAAACGGAAAGGACAACAATCATGCAAGAGCTGTTTAACTCCGTCTTGGGCAATCAACTGGGCCCCTTCGGACCGCTGATCCTGATGGGCACGCTGGGGGCGGTTCTGATCCTCTTCGCCCTGCCTGTGTTGCTGAAAAAGAAAAGCGATCCGCTCGATCGTTTGCGCGAGCAATCCCAGACAGGCCGAAACGCCGCCTCCGATGCGGTGGGCCGTCTGCGCCCCAAAGATACGAAGGGCGCAAAACTCGAAAAATATTCCGCCTTTCTGGAACCGCAGAACGAGGAGGAATATTCCGCCGCCCAACTCAAAATGATTCAGGCCGGCTACCGCACGAAAAATGCCGTGCGCATTTTTCACTTCGCACAATTTGCAATGGGTCTCGGGGCTTTGGCACTCGGTCTGGTCTTTGCCCTGTTGAAATCCAATCAACAGGAAATGACGCCCAACAGCCTCGTGCTGACCGTCCTTCTGCCCGCCTGTATCGGGTATATGGCGCCGAAATACTGGATCACGCGCCGGGTCGCCAGTCGCAAGGAAGAGATCACCAACGGCTTCCCCGATGCGCTCGATCTGATGCTGGTCTGCGTTGAAGCCGGTCAATCGCTTGATCAGGCCATCATCCGTGTGGCCCGCGAAATCCGCTCCGGCTTTCCCGCCCTCGCCGATGAATTCGAGATCGTCTCCTATGAAACCAAGGCCGGTAAAGACAAGAGCATGGTTCTCAAGGATATGGCCGAGCGCTGCGGCGTGCCTGACGTGGCCTCTTTCGTCACCGTGCTGATCCAGTCGCAACAATTCGGCACCTCGATCGCCGACGCTCTGCGGATTTACGCAGCCGAGATGCGGGACAAACGCGTGATGCGGGCCGAAGAAAGCGCCAACAAACTGCCGACGAAAATGACGCTCGCCTCGATGATGCTAACCGTGCCGCCGCTTCTGATCATTTTGATTGGTCCCTCGGCCTATGACGCTTATAGAATGCTCAACGAGGCGCAATTCTGATCCCATACCGGGAGAGCTGCGCCGTCACGGAGCACAAAGCACAGAACAGCATGTCTCAAAACAGTTTACGCGTGCCCCTCGGGGCCGCGTTTTGCCTCTTTTTTCTGACGGCCTGCCAGGATGGCGGGCTAAAACCCCTGAAAGACGCAGGCGCGGTTGCCCCGCCGGGACTCGATGCCACCGAAGAGTCTGTCGACGGGTTGACCGTCGGGCATAGATTGATGGCCTCAGGCGAATATGAGCTTGCCCTCAAGGCCTATTACCGCGCGGCGGCCCATCAGGGCATGACGGTGGACACGCTCTCCGCGCTGGGGTCGGCCAAATTGCGTTTGGGGCGCTTGGGGCAGTCCGAACAGGACCTGCGCCGCGCCATTGAGCTGGACGATACTTTCGTGCCCGCCTGGAACAACCTCGGCGTCGTGCTGATGGAGCGTGGCGAATTCGGCGAGGCCGAACGGGTGTTCCGCACCGCCTTTGCCCTCGACAGTGGCCATTCTGCCGAAATTCGCGAGAATTTGCGCTTGGCCCTCGCTAAACTCGAAAACCCTGAGTATAGTGAGACCTACGAGAGCAACTTCACCTTGGTGCGGCGCGGGACGGGAGAATATCTCATTCTTGCACGCTGAGACGGTCAGAGACCCGAAAACGGGCCGGCGGTCGGAACAAGGCGACAAGACAGAAAAGACTGAGGCAACCCGGGTGCAAAGGCGCAAAGCCATGAGGATCGAACCGTCCTCGCATGCCCGAGCAGACAAGAGGTGGCAGGCACCATGAACAGTATTTTTATGCGTAAGCATTCCGTGATCACGCTCGCGCTTCTGGGCACGGTGGCCCTTTCGGCATGTCAGAAACCCTTTGGCGGCGACGTACGTCGGGCCGACACGTCGGTGAATGCCATCGACGGCACAGGCCTGTCGGACATCATGCTCAATGCTGCCGATCCGGCCGAAGCCGTCTCCTATTTCTCGCGCGCCGTTGGCGAAAACCCGGATCGTGTCGACCTGCGCCGTGGGCTTGCGAAATCGCTGATCCGCGCTGGCGAAAACGACGCCGCCGTCGTCGCCTGGAAAGCCGTGGTCGAACACGAAGAGGCGACCAATGACGACCGAGTGGATTACGCCGACGCGCTCATTCGCACCGGCGAATGGAAAGCCGCCGAAGCGCAGCTGGACAGCGTGCCACCGACCCATGAGACCTACAAACGCTACCGTTTGGAGGCGATGATCGCCGATAGCAATCAGGAATGGAAAAACGCCGACAGCTTCTATCAGACTGCTGCGGGCCTGACCACGCGGCCCTCTGGTGTGTTGAACAACTGGGGCTATTCGAAACTGACCCGTGGCGACTATAAAGAGGCCGAAAAACTGTTCAGCCAGGCAATCACCTATGATCCGTCGCTGTTCACGGCCAAGAACAACCTCATTCTCGCCCGTGGCGCGCAGGGCAAATACGACCTGCCGGTGATGGAAATGACACAGACAGAGCGGGCGCAGCTTTTGTACACGCTGGGGCTGGCCGCGGTGAAAGCAGGCGATGTCGCCATCGGCAAGGGGCTGATCAAAGAGGCCATCGACACCCATCCGCAGCATTTCGAAACCGCCGTGCGCTCTCTTCGTGCGCTTGAGGCGAATGTCACCAACGGCTGATCCGAGCGATGATTTCCCTGCCCTCTCAGGCCGCGCTCTGGTTCCTGCTGCCGGTGGCTCTCGTGTCTTTCATCGCCGCGTTCAATGATCTGAAACGCATGAAACTTCCTAATGTGGTGGTTTTGACCCTGGCCGCGATCTACGTGGTCATGGGGCCGTTTCTGTTGCCCTTCGAGCAATATCTCTGGGGCTTTGCCCATGCCGCCGTGATGTATGTCGTGGCCATTTTCGCCTATGCCTATCTGGGGGTCGGCGCAGGAGATGGTAAATTCGCGGCCGCCATGTCGATGTTCATCCCCTTCGCCGATCTCGCCACGGTGCTCACCCTCTTCGCGGCCTTTCTTTTGGGGGCGTTCTTTGCGCATCGCCTGGTCCGCGCCATCCCTCTGGTCCGCCGCGCCACACCCGATTGGGTCTCCTGGGAGCACAGGAAATTCCCGATGGGCCTCGCCCTGACCGGCACGATGGTCACCTATCTGGCGCTGGCAGCTTTTATTTGACAGCAAAGGGAGGATTGGCCTTCGCCCCTCTTCCTGTCTGAGATGTCACTCGGAGATTTCTGTGGCATTAAGGTTAATACCGATTAACCTTAATGCTTGATCATTCTGGTCGGATCGCATGGAAATCGCATGGGATCAGTTCACGCAGATCAAAGCGCACATTCGATCAGACGGCTCCAATCACGCTCGATCCGTCGGGCACCACGCCCCGGCCCCCCTGAACCGGTGCACCCCGCTTAGTCCCGCACGATCGGATAGACCAGCATCATCGGATCGCGCAAAGGCGGCCTCAACGTCAGACCGGCTGTTTCAATCGCCGCCAAAGCATGGCGCTGCACCGAAGGATCCAAAGGACAGGTCGGCACAACAATCGCATCGGCGTGTTCGATCCCGGGCGTGCCCGAATAATACCACGGCGCGCCGCCTTCGAGCGGAGAAAACCCGCCCAGAATCCACAGCTCAGACGCAACATCGGCCACGAAAAATGCACTGTCAGGCGCAAAATTGAACGGCTCTTCCTTGAGCCGATCCGCCATATAGCTGTGCAAGGCCAGCTCACCCCCATGCAGCACACACCGCGGCAAGCGTTCGCCGAGAAAACTCACCGGCTCGAACCGGGCGCTCTCAGTCACATAGGGGGCAAGCTCAGGGAAGCGATCCACCAACACCTCCTGTCCTGTCAACATATTGGAGCGTTCGGGATTGACATAGATGTCGGGCACCTCCGCACGCATCGGAAACTGTCGGACAAAGTCCTGTTTTTCCGTGGAATAAAGCCGGAAAGGACTTGTGACGATATTCTGCAGCGAGGGCGCGATAAGGGCAAAAGCCACCAGAGAGAGCGCCGAAATCGCATTACGCGCATCGGCGTTGAACACGACCCGGCGCCCCCGTATCGGACGCTGCGCCATGAGCAGGAGACACAGCAGGATCAGCCAGATCGGATCGTTGCCGAAATTCTGATAGGTCACATAGATGAACCCGGGCGCCAGAAGCAAAAGCAGAACCCCGGCGCGCTCTTCGCCCGCCTGACGCAACACGATGATCGAGAGGATCAGGGTCAGGCTGGCGATCAGGAACCGGGGTGCATTCACCACTTCGATCAGCGACATCCCCGGCGCGGCACGGGTTTCAGAGCGCGTCACAGACAGCAGATCGCTGATATAAGCGGGAAAGAAATCGACGCCATAGGCAACCACGACGACCAAGGCCACAGCAACGCCTGTGACGATCCCCGTCACCAGACTGCGCCGCGCACCGCGCAGCAAAAAGCCGATCACCACAGGCAACAGAAAGGACACGAAATATGTGGGTTTGATAAGCGCCAGCGCCGCCAGCAACAGCCCGGCGATGAGACCATCCAAACGTGGTGCTTCGCGACCCTCCGCCGGCGGCAAAACCGCAAGCAGGATGAGCACGAAAGACGCGGCCCAGGCCCAGCGATTGTAATACATCGACACTGAGATGGCGACGTCACTCTCGCCGTGGATCACCGCAAGAACGAGTGCCATGACGACAGCACCAAACGCCCAGCCAGCCAAACCGTGCAAACGCGACACGGCGACCCGCACCACCATCGGTGCAAGGATCACGGCAATCAAAACCTGCGCCGCCAGAAACGCCTGTCCAAGCCCCATGCCGGACTTGGACAGCAGCAGAATGGGCAGGAACGCGAGAATACCGATCGGTGTCGAGAAATCGAGATGCGGCACCTGCCCTTGCAGCATCCGCAGGAGAATCTCGACCATATGCGCCGCGTCGCCTTCGTGCTGGGTCAGGTAAATCCCCGATGTGGCCAAACCGATGCCGCCGAAAAGAGCGATCAAACCCACCACGAAAGCGGTATATTTTCCCACGGAAATTCTGTTCATTCTGTCTGCCTCAAGCGCCACCGCTCTTTTCAAACCGTCTTGAGAGGCTTGGCGGTCGTCGTCGATCTTATGCGTCGCGCCCGCCGACCCGCGTGATGTGAAGCGGTCGAAACGCGACTGTTTACTTTTTCGCAAGGTTATGGGCAAACCCTACGCATTGCAAAGGCGGTGACGAAAAACTTGCCGAAAATCTTGGCTTTGCAGCGAAGGATTCGTACACTTGTGCCCAAACAGACACGGCGTGCCCTTTGCCTCAATTCCGCCTGCCGCAAAGAAAGAGCAGACTATGAATATGGACGTTCCACCCAATGTGATTGCGCCCACCGCCCCGCGTCGTGCAGAGGACACGGGCCTGTCCCCCGTGATGATGCGCGACATCGTTTTGAAGACGATGTTTCGTACCAATCTCGAACAGATCTCGCGTCTCGCCGACGTCCTGGCTCTGCCAGTTTCCGTGGTGCAGGATTTGGTCGATCGGGCCCGCGAACAGGGGTTGATCGAAGCGACAGGGACGATGCATGCGGGCGCGGGCTCCGAGATGGGCTTTCGCCTCTCGGACACCGGCAAGGCACGGGCCTTGGATGCGCTCAGCCAGTCGGAATATTACGGCGCCATGCCGATTCCTCTGGAGGTCTACGCCGAACAGGTCAAACGCCAATCCGTGCGCAACATGAAGGTGACGCGCGATGCGTTGCTGGGTGCGATGGGGCATTTGATCCTGCCGCCCGATCTGCTGGATCAGCTTGGGCCAGCGGTCGGGGCCGGGCGCTCGATCCTGATGTACGGGCCGCCGGGGAACGGGAAATCCTCGATCTCCAACGGCATTCGCGATGCTTTGGGCGACCTGATCTATGTGCCGCGTGCGATTGAGTACAACGGCTCGGTGATCACGGTTTATGACCCGCTGATGCATGTGAAACGCGAAGATGTGGATGACGATCCCAATGCGCTGCGCAAGACCGCGAACCGGTTCGACCGGCGCTATGTGCGCTGCGAGCGGCCTTCGGTGGTCACCGGGGGTGAGCTGTCGCTCGACATGCTCGATCTGGTCTATAACCCGACCGCGCGGACCTATCAGGCGCCGCTTCAGCTCAAATCCACCGGCGGGATTTTCATCGTCGACGACCTTGGTCGCCAGGAAGAGCCGCCGCAGAAACTCGTGAACCGCTGGATTGTGCCGCTCGAAGAAAGCAAGGATATTCTGGCGCTGCAGTCCGGTGAAAAATTCGAAGTGCCGTTTGACACGTTGGTGATTTTCTCCACCAACTTCCATCCGAACAAGATCTTCGACACCGCCGCTTTGCGCCGGATTTTCTACAAGATCAAAATCGACGGACCGGATCAGGCGGGGTTCCTGAAAATCTTCGCCATGGTCGCGCGCAAGAAAAAGATGCCCTTGGATGAGGCGGCACTGGTCTATCTGCTGAAAGAGAAATACCCGACCATCGACAATGTCTACGCCAACTATCAGCCGGTCTTTCTGATCGACCAAATGATCTCGATCTGCGAATTCGAGGGCATCCCCTATCAGATGACGCCCGATCTGGTGGACCGCGCCTGGGCCAACATGTTCGTCGAGGAAAGCGAATTTGCGCACTGATGTCGAGGCGCAGGCAATTAAAGACGCCCCATCGGGGCGTTTTCTGAGTATTTAAAGCGTTTTTCAAAAAACTTGAGGCACTCAATTTTTGAAAAACACAGCAAGATCAATTCAGTGTCGCAACGTTTTTCGCTCAATCTGATTCAGATTAAACGAAAAACGCTTTAAGCCAAGAAAAAGACGGGTGTTACGCGCTTGGTCCCAACACGCGTTCTTCGCGGGCGATCATGGCATCGACCATCAAGGCCCACATTTGACGGGCGAGGGCGGGTTCAAACCCGGCCTTTTCGGCCTCCGCCTCGACCTTGTCCAGAACATCGTTAACGCGATCCTCAATCCGCGCCGGAAGGCCCTCCCCCGGCTTCAACTCCGCGGCACGATCCACATGCGCCTGACGCAGCGCCAAAAGCGCCATGAGGTCACGGTCGAGCTGGTCGATCTGCACCCGCAAATCGGCCATGGTGGAAATCTCTTTGGGCGGTTTGAGCATGGGGGCGTCCTCTTTTCCTGTGCTTTAACATGCCTGTGTCGGACGGAAAAGCGTCAGGCTTTGCACAGCGTCAGGGAAAGCCGTTTGAAGCCCCGCATCATAGGCGGCAAGAAACCCGGCCTCCTCCCCTGCGCCATAGAATGATCGAGATAAGGACGCAGGTCGGGCGATTGCGTGAACTGACGCACGGGGGGGGCCTCCTCCACCGCGCCAAGCCGCTGTAGATATTCGATCCTCCAGATCCGTGCCTCTGAGACGCCAAAAGATCGGCATAGGCGCAGGGCGTCAGAACATGGGGACGCGCCAAGGTGTCGGGAAAGGCATCGGGGTCGAGCCGATGCGCGATCTCGCGAGCCAAAGCATGGGGGGGCGCCGTGTTGATAGGGCATTTGAACGGCCAGCCATCCTCCAGGGATCAGCGCCCGCACCAAGCGTGGCAACAAGGTCGTATGATCCGACACCCAATTGAAAGAGGCCTTGGCAAAGCGCAAGATTGTGCCGGGCCCCAATCCATGCCCGAGCTTCCTTCAAAGAAAAACCGCGCCGGACTGCGGCGCGGTTTGTAAGTCTCGGATCAGGCGGTGGGTTCCGGTTCAAGTCCACCATCGCTTTTCGGCTTTTTCGTGGTCTTGGGAATGGCGGTGACCGACGGCGTCTCTTCGTCTCTACCAGAGGCGCCCCCGTCCCCGTCTTCGCCCGGTTGCGGCGGTTGACCCGCGATCACGCGTTTGATCTCGTCGCCGGTGAGGGTTTCATATTCCAGAAGCCCCAAAGCCAGGCGCTCGAATTCCTCGGCATTCTCGGAGATGATCCGGTAGGCCTCGGCATAGCCTTCGTCGATGAAGCGTTTCACTTCTTCCTCGATCAGCTCCTTGGTGTGCGCCGATACGGAGAAACCCGCCGTGTTGCCGGAGTACCCTTCGGCCGCTTCGGCATAGTCGATGTTGCCGACCTTGTCGGACATGCCGTAGCGCATCACCATGGCGCGCGCCAATTGCGAGGCTTGCTGGATGTCACCGACGGGGCCGGAGGAGACTTCGTCTTCGCCGTATTTGAAAATCTCGGCGGCTTTCCCGGCCATGGTCATCGCGATACGCTGACGCGCCTCGTCTTTGAACATCTGAAGCTTGTCCATCTCAGGCAGGCTCATCACCATGCCCAGAGCGCCACCGCGCGGGATGATCGTGGCCTTATAGACCGGATCGCATTTCGGCAGTTTCATACCGACGATGGCGTGACCGGCCTCGTGATAGGCGGTCTTTTCCTTTTGCTCGTCGGTCAAAACCATGGAGCGGCGCTCGGCGCCCATCATGACCTTGTCCTTAGCCTGTTCGAAATCGTCCATCGTCACCTGACGACGCCCAATCCGTGCGGCCATCAAGGCGGCTTCGTTCACGAGGTTCGCGAGATCGGCACCGGAGAAGCCCGGCGTGCCGCGCGCGATCACGCGCAGATCGACATTCGGGCCCAGCGGCACTTTGCGAGCGTGGACGTTGAGGATTTTCTCGCGGCCTTTGATATCCGGGTTCGGCACGGTGACCTGACGGTCGAAACGGCCCGGACGCAAGAGCGCAGGGTCCAACACGTCACGACGGTTGGTCGCGGCCACGATGATGATGCCTTCGTTGGCCTCGAAACCGTCCATCTCAACGAGCAACTGGTTGAGCGTTTGTTCGCGCTCGTCGTTACCGCCGCCATAACCGGCCCCACGGGCGCGGCCTACGGCGTCGATCTCGTCGATAAAGAGGATACAGGGCGCGTTCTTTTTGGCCTGCTCGAACATATCACGCACGCGGCTTGCGCCGACACCCACGAACATCTCGACAAAGTCAGAGCCGGAAATGGTGAAGAACGGCACACCCGCCTCGCCCGCAATCGCCCGCGCCAAAAGCGTCTTACCGGTGCCCGGAGGACCAACAAGCAAAGCGCCTTTCGGGATTTTGCCACCAAGAGCCGAAAACTTCTGCGGGTTGCGCAGAAATTCGACGATCTCTTCGAGCTCTTCCTTGGCCTCATCAATGCCCGCGACATCGTCAAAGGTCACGCGGCCTTGTTTCTCGGTCAAAAGTTTCGCACGCGATTTGCCAAAGCCCATCGCGCCGCCTTTGCCGCCACCCTGCATGCGGTTCATGAAATAAATCCAGACACCGATGATCAGGAAGATCGGCAAGAAGGACAGAACGAAAGGCATGATGCCGCTTTCTTCCTGCGGCTCGCCTTTGACCTGTACGCCCTCTTCCAAAAGCTGGGACACGAGGCTGTCGTCGCCCGGGTTGATCGTGTATTTGCGCCGGTTGTCAGCACCGGTGAAATACACCCGCTCACCATCAATATCGACGGAGGTGACAGTGCCGTCATCCACTTTCGACATGAATTCGGAATAGGGAACGACTTCTGACGACATGGTGTTCTGATTGCCACCCAGCACCTGAAACAGGGCCAGAACCAGCATCAAGAGCACGAGCCAGAAGGCGAGATTGCGTGCGTTGCCCAAGGGGATCTCCTCGAAATAATCTGGGGTCGCGTCCATGATGCAAACCAGAGACGCGAAGCTTACCCCTTAAAATAGGCATCCCAGCCCCAAGTTCAATGCGATAAAAGCGATGTGTGGAAACCACCTTTCGGATGGATCAACCGTGCTTGGGCCGCACCATGGTTTGCGAGCGGCGCCGAGATCAGCGTATTGCCGTCAAACACCGCAGGAGAGGCCGCCAAAGTTTCGCGCGGCGGCGCATCTGCGGGGCGTTCGCCCAGTTGCAACAACCCGTCTTCGCCCAAGGCGCGGATGATGAACTCTTTGTTATCAACACCTTCGATGACCCATCGCCCATCCCAAACGCCCCCCGGCAACGCCACAGTGCCCGCCACCGCAGCATGTTCACGGGTCAGGCGAAAACTCTCCTTGCCGCCCAAAAGCCGCACGCCATGCAAAGTCGCATCGCGTCCGCGCATCATGGCGGAGAGAAATTCCTGAAGCTTCATCCCCCGTGGGCCATACTCCGCCGAGGCAATCCACCGCAGCGCGGCGACCACCAGACGGCGATTCACTTCGGGGGAGCCCTCAGCGAACCGGCGGCGATCAATGATCAGATCGCCATGCTCCTCAAACACGCAATCGAGCGCATGATCATGGGTGGCGAAATCCAGCGCCGAACGCACCTGCCCCAGATGATCCATCACCCGGCCCACCACATGCACATCGATGCCCAATTTCGTGAGTTCTTCCATCGCGCGGCGCGCTTTGACTCGCTCAAACGCCTCATCGTCATTCGACGGATCGTCGATCCACGGCTCGCGCAATTCGCGCAGGTATTGCCGCAATTCAAAGCGTTCCTGCATCAACAAGGGCCGCACCCAGGTGATGCCATCGGACACGCGCCGCCGCTGCATCCCTGTCAACCCGTCGATGCCGGAGGCCCGCGCCAGACGCATGAAAAACGTCTCCGCCTGATCGTCGGCGGTGTGCGCCAGCGCGATAGTGGAAATGCCGCGCGTCTTGGCCCAGTCGGCCATCAGACGATAGCGCGCCCGCCGGGCCGCGTCTTGCAGATTGCCCGTGCCCTTGTAACCCGACCAGTTGAGCGTGGTGTGTTTGACCTTGAGCCGCTCGGAGACTTCGGCGACGAATTGCGCCTCATGGGCGGCCTCGGGGCGCAGACCATGATTGACGGTGACGGCCTCAAGCTTGACCCGCTCTTCCGCCGCCCATTCCGCCATCAGATGCAAAAGCGCCAGACTGTCGCCACCGCCAGAGACCGCAACGGCCAGATGGTCCGGTTTGTCGAAAGAAAACGCGGTGGCCACGAAATGCCGCAGCATCGCCCGGTTCGCCGCTTTTTCCTCCATGATCAGACCTTTACAGTGAGCACCCGCGCAGCGACGCGTCGGTTTGGGCCTGAGTTGCCGCCTCTGAACCGGGGAAGCGCGCGATGACTTCGCCAAACATGACACAGCCCTTGTCGGTCTGACCCAGATCGCTCAGAGCCCCCGCCAGGCGCAGCAAGGCATCCGGCGCGCGGTCGCCTTCGGGACTGCCGGAGAAACTGTCGAGATAGGCCCGCGCCGCATCCGCCGTTTGACCCGAAGCCGACAGGGCTTCGCCGCGCATGAAATGCGCCTCGCCGGTCAGGTAGCCGCCGGTGTAGGTCTGGGCGAAATTGCCGAAAGCCGTCGCGGCCTCCGGGTATTTGCCGTTGGTATAGAGCGCCATCGCCGCATCGAAATCGCTTTGTTCAGAGAGTGCCAGATCGCCCCCCCCGTCCATCGGCGGCTCCGCTCCCGGTGTCGGCACAACCACATCCGTGGCCCCCGCTTCGCCCCCGATGGGTTTCAGCGGCGGCAGGTTGCCGATGTCACAGCCCGCTTCCAGCTCGCAGAGCCGGAAGTTCAGGTCGTCCAACTGGTTCGTGCCATCGCTCACCACCCGGTCGATGCGAAATTCCAGCGCCTCGATCTTGGCCGTCAGATTGGCCAGCGCCGCCTCCATCAAATCGACCCGCTCCTGCGTCCCCGCCCCCGCAAACTGCGTGTTGGGCGCACCGGTGGTGGACAGCTCGCGCTTCAGCGTGTTGATCTCGACGGAAAGCACGGCGGCTTCTTGGCGAATATCGGCCAGCGTCTGCGCATCCTGGGCAAAGATCGGGGTGCCGAACGTCAGAGTGCTCAGCGCGGCGGAGAGGAGGAGGGCTTTCATCGTGATCGGTCCTTACATGCCCGCGCCAGCGGCCAGCACGGTCACCGCACGGCGGTTCTGACTATAGCAGGACTGTTCCGAACAGATCGCGAGCGGACGTTCCTTGCCGTAAGGAATGGTCTTGAGACGCGACGGATTCACCCCCTGATTGATCAGATATTCCTGCACGGAGGCCGCACGACGGGCCGAGAGCGCAAAGTTGTAATCGCGTGTGCCCCGTTCATCGGCGTGACCTTCGATGATCGCGGTATAACCCGCGTTCTGGGTCAGCCAATTCGCCTGACCGGCCAGAATGGTGCGCGCCTCGTCCGACAGCGTGGATTGGTCGACGGCAAACAACACACGATCACCGATGGTCTGGTTGAAATAGGCGACCGAGGTCGGGTCAGACGCCGTGCCCGCCAGCGCGCCATTGGCACCGGCGCCAGCCCCATTTGCACCGCCCGCGCCAAAGCGACCGGGATTGGTACAGGCCGAAAGGCCCAGAGCTGCGATCAAAAGGACGGCACGCGAGGTGCGGGAGGTGAGGAATTTGGTCATGAGGGTCTTCCTTTGCGGAAACTCGAAACTGCTCTTCGGATGGACTATAACACCCTCCCCGCGACTTGGGGAGGGTGACACGATTATTTCAACAGGCTCATTTCAAAAGCGGCGACCAGGCCGCATCGGAGGCACCGGCATTGGTCGGTACGCGCTTGAGATTGCGGCCAGAAATATCCACCGTGTAAAGCGCGCTAGCGCCCGAGGCCCCCTGGCTTTCACGGGTGAACATGATGACGCGGCCATTGGGCGACCAGCTCGGACCTTCGTCGAGGAAGGAGGCGGTCAACAGACGCTCCTCGGAGCCATCCGTGCGCATCACACCGATGTGGAAACGGCCTTGGTTTTGTTTCGTAAAGGCGATCAGGTCACCCCGCGGCGACCAGACCGGCGTGCCATAGCGTCCCTTGCCCGCCGAAATACGCCGCGCTTCGCCGCCGTTCGCGGGCATGATGTAGAGCTGCTGCGTGCCGGAGCGGTCCGATTCGAACACGATCTGGGAGCCATCGGGCGAGAAAGACGGCGCAGTCTCGATCGCGGGCGTGTTGGTCAGACGCACGTTCTGCCCGGTCGCGATGTCCATGCGGTAAAGATCGGTGTTGGTGCCGGTGGACATGGAATAGACGATGGACTGACCATCGGGCGAAAACCGCGGCGCAAAGGTCACGGCCTCGGCAGGCACCGGCAGCCGCCTGCGCGTCACCGTGCCGACATCGAGCATCATGATCTGCGGCGTGCCGTTTTCATAAGAGGTGTAGAGCACCCGGTCGCCCGTGGGCGAAAAGCGCGGCGCGAAGACGATGAAATTGTCGTCGGTGAGGTACTGAAGTCCCGCCCCATCGTAATCCATCACGGCAAGACGCTTCAGACGGTCGTTTTTCGGCCCGGTCTCGGAGACGAACACCACACGGCTGTCGAAATAGCCACCTTCGCCGGTGATCCGGCTATAGACCACATCGGCGACCTTATGCGCGATCCGGCGCCAGCTTGTGGTCGAGCCACCCAGTTGCAGGCCCGATCCCAAAGGCGCCTCAGCATAGATGTCGAAGACCCGAAATTTCACCGACAGGTTGCCGGACGCATCCATGCCGACAGCCCCCGTCACGAGGCCCTGCGCATTGATCGCCTTCCAATCCGCATAGGACACGGGCGCGCTGAAATTGCTGACCTGCGAGATATGCGCCGAGGCCGGGATTTCCCGGAACAATCCGGTGCCGACCAGATCGTCGGCGATCACTTCGGAGATTTGTTGTGCGTATTCTGCGGCTTGCGGCGTCTCGGCGATGAAATCCGGCAGCGCGAGTGGCAGGGGCTCGATCACACCACGGGTGATGTCGAGCTTCAGGGGACCCGGGTCCTGTGCCTGCATCGGCGCAGCGCCAAAGGAGAGCGCGCAGGCAAGAGCACAGGCAAGTGTCGTCAGGCGTTTCATTTGTACCTCATCTGTTCGGGATCGAACGTCATTTCGATATTGCGCCAATGCGCGTATTTTTCCACCGGCAACGGAAAACCGCTTGAACCACAGCGGATAATCGCCCGTCGAGCCACTTCGAACGCGGCTTGCGCACCCGCCTCAGAGCCGCCTGAATGGGACAAAAGCCGGATCGAGCCGTTCTGCGGCGTGCCATCTTCGTTCATCTGGACACCGACCGTGATCGTGGTCCGCATCGCCTCCGTCGACATGGCGCCGACGTTCCAACATTGCGACACCGCCACCCGCATGCCTTCGCGCTCGCCAGAGGTGAGCGGTGGGCCGGCCGGGCGCTCGGGCGCGGCAGGCGTGGCGCTTTCGGCGGCCAAGGCGGCAGCAGCGGCTGCGGCGGCTTCGGCCACGGCGTCTGTGTTCTCTTGCGGCTGTTGTTGCGGGTCCGGCTCACGCGCGGCTTGCGCCTGTGCAGCCAGATTGGCCGGGCGCGATTTCGGACGCGGCGACGAGGTCATGCCCGAAGGCTTCTCGGCCTCCGTCACGATCTCCGTCGTGGTTTCCTGCGGCGCTGCCTCTTCGACCGGTTCCTCGACCACCTCGGGGCTTTCGCTCTCCTGATTGGCGGCCTCGACCGGGGCTTCGGAGATCTCCGGCTGCGGCTCGGGTGCGGTGACGACCTGATCGGAAATGCGCGGCACCGGACGCGGCGTCGGGCGCTGATCCGGAATGTCGGGCATATTCGCGCCGGGGTCTTCGAGAGAAATCTCCGGCTCAGCCTGGGGCGTGGGCGGGGTCGGCGTCACCTCGACGGGCGGCGTCACGCTGGTTTGCGGCTCCGGCGGCGCGTCGGGCGCATCGGGCGGCGGCGTCACAGGGGGCGTGCTTTCGGGGGAGGCCTCTTCTGTGGGGCTCACGTCGGGCGCAGCCTCGGTTTGGGGCGCCTGCAACTGCGGGGCCTCGTCGAAATTCTCCGGCGCCGTGCTGCGCTCGACCATGGCGGCGAATTCGGACTCGGAGATCAGCGCGACCTCTTGCACGGACACGTCCTCCGGTCTCTCGGGGCGCAAGAACAGCCCCCCGAAAAGCATATAGGCGATGAGGCCCAGATGGCCCGCCCCAGAGATATATTGGCCCGCGTTCACGCCGACTGTTCCCTAGTTTCCAGTTCCGTTTCCAGATTAGTTTCCTGAGCCGTCAAGGCGCGGCCCGCCCTGTTCGGTCACGAGACCGATGGAACGGAACCCGCCCGCATTGAGCGCGCCCATGACCTGAGCGACACGCTCATATGGCACCGATCCGTCGGCACGCAGGAAGATTTTGTCATCGTTGCGTTCGGCGGCGATGGCTTGAAGCTTGGTCACCAGATCACCCTCGGGCGTCTCGTTCTCCATCAAGAGCACTTGGCCGTCGGCGGTGAGCGTGATGGTGAGCGGTTCCTGCTCCTCTTGCGGCAAAGCGGTCGCCGCGGTTTCCGGCAGTTCCACCGGCACGCCGACGGTCATCATCGGTGCGGCCACCATGAAGATGATCAGCAAAACGAGCATCACGTCGACGAAAGGCGTAACGTTGATCTCACTCATCGCGGCGGGGCGACGACGACGTCCGCGACGCCCGCCTCCGCCCTGTTTCTGTACCACACCCGCGCCCATCTCAGCTGTCCAATTCCCGCGACAGGATGGTCGCGAATTCGTCGGCAAAGGCTTCGTAGCCGCCGAGGATGCGGTCGCTGTCGGCGTTGAGTTTGTTGTAGAAAATCACCGCAGGAATAGCAGCCAAAAGGCCAAGCGCGGTGGCCAAAAGCGCCTCCGCAATGCCCGGTGCAACAACAGCGAGGTTGGTCGATTGCGCCATGGCGATGTCTTCAAAGGCGGTTTTGATGCCCCAAACCGTGCCGAACAGACCCACGAAAGGCCCGGTCGAGCCGACGGTCGCGAGGAACGAGAGACCGGAGGTCATCTCTTCGCTCTCTTTGGCAATCGCCACATCCATCGAACGGTCGATGCGCGATTGCGCCCCCGCGATCAGCCCGCCATCCGCTTTGTGCGAACGCCGCCACTCGGTCATGCCGGCGGAAAACACCCGCTCCGGCGCAGACATCGGGCCATTGGAAATTTGGTCGTAAAGCTCGTCCAAAGGCTCGCCCGACCAAAAGGCCTGATCGAAGGCCGCGGCTTCCGCGCGGGCCTTTTTGAAGGCAATGAATTTCTGGATGATGATCGACCATGACCAAAACGAGGCCACGATCAGCATCAGCATCACGATTTTCACGGTGAAGGTTGCGCGCATGAAAAGCGCCAGCAAGGAGAAATCGATCTCCTGCGCCATCGCAAGGGGTGTCTGGTCCATGAACCTGCTCTTTTAATCGCCTGTTGGCCGCATTTACACGGCTCTCATCATTAACTCAGATTCTATCCCATCCACAGGGCCTTCGCCAACACGAACCTGTGAGAGTTGGGCAAGATTTTCCGATTTTCGGCGATTTTGCAGGGAGGTCAGTGCAGATTTCGGCGGAGAACCGCCGGAAGACGTGCCGGATGACCGGTTGCGGTGAGCGCCACGAGGGTGACCTGGGCCACGAAAAGCTCTTCTTCGCCGCGCTTGACCTTTTGGCTCACCACGATCCGGGCACCCGTCATGGCCTCAAGCGCTGTTTCAACCACGAGATCGTCATCGAATTTGGCCGGAGACAGGTAATCCGCTTCGACGCGCCGGACGGCAAAGACGATGCCCTCTTCTTCCTTGAGTTTGACCTGATCGACGCCCAAGTCGCGCACCCATTCGGTGCGACCGCGTTCGATGAATTTGAGGTAATTGGCGTAATAGACGATGCCCGCGAGATCGGTGTCCTCGTAATAGACATGGACGGGGAGCGTGTGGATCATCTTATGGGCCTTTCGTTTTTTTGCGAGCCTAGGGCGCGAGCGGGTAGCTCGCAAGGGTCTCATATTGCGCCGCCTCATGGCTCAGCACAGACTGCACCATCTCAAAACTCGGCGCTTGGAATTTCGGCCACGAGAATGCCCCCTGTGCCACGATCAGATGTTCCAACTCCTGATGCTCGCCCGGATGCAGACGATTGAACCGGCGCAGCGAGACATGGGGACGAAACCGCTCATGCGACAGCGCGATTCCGACCGACCGCGCCGCTTGCCGTATCTTTTTGTGCAAGGCCGTGAGCGCCTCGCTCGGTTCAACATTGGCAAAAAGCAGGCGCGGCTTGTCGCCACCGAAGACATCAAGGCCTTTGATTTCGATCTCCGGCGCGCGTGAGGAAAGGCCGGACAATTCCTCATGCAACTCCGCCAGAACCTCCTCGGGCTGATCATTCAGAAAAGCCAGCGTGATATGCATATTCTCCGCAGGCACAGCCCGACCAAAGCGCAGGCCCGTCACCAAGGTTTCCAGCCGATCCGTCAGATCGTCCGGCAGAGGGAGTCCGACGAAGGCTCTCACCCCACGATCACCCGCGCGTAGAGCCGCAAAGCATGCGAGGCATCGCGCGCCGCATCGGGCAACATCGGATCGTAGGCCGCACGCAGCACATTGGCCACATCCGGGCGCACCACCGTGCCCTCAGAGGTCTCGGCCAGCGGGCTGTCTTGGGTAAACTCCACGTCCGACCACAAAAGCATCGCCTGCACGGCCTGGCTCATCGCGATCACCTCGGCGGGCACCTCATCCATCGCGCCGCCCATGCGCACAAAGGTGAAACACGCCTTGATCGCGCCTTGGTCGTCAAACCGAAACGCCCGGTATTGATGCGCGCCGCGCGTCTGAAGTGTCGCCACCCGCGCCTCCAGATCGGGGATCAGATCGCCCATATGCGGCACGTCCAACAGCTCCGCCCAATCGGACAGGAAGAACACCATGAGGTTCGTGCCAAGCTCCGGGTCCATCTCCTCGATGCGATGCCCGGCGATGGCGACACAGGCCTCGATCGCGGATTTCACCGTCACCAAAGTCTCGTCCTCGACCCCGAACACCACGGGCGCAATCGGCCGCCCCCAGCGCGCAAAGACATAGTCGCCATTCGAGCGGGTGAAAAACTCTTCGATCCGTTCCGGGGTGATGTCCGTCATCTGGCTCTCTCGCGTCACAGGGTTTCGCCGCCCTTTTGCAACAGGGTGACTTGCGCAGCAACCCCTGCCCCGCGTAGCTTGGCCGCGAAAACGAGACGAGGCGCATCATGAGCAAGACAATCTACATCCTGAACGGTCCCAACCTGAACCTTCTGGGCAAACGCCAGCCGGAGATTTACGGCGCAGACACGCTCGAAGATGTCGAAGCGCTCTGTGCCACTGAGGCCGCCAGCCATGATCTCGACATCGTCTTCGCGCAAAGCAATCACGAGGGCGAGATCATCGAGCTGATCCATGAGGCCCGCGACAAAGCCGCCGGCATCGTCATCAACCCGGCGGCCTATACACATACGTCGGTCGCCATTCTCGATGCGCTCAACACCTTCGAAGGCCCGGTGATCGAGGTGCATATCTCACAGGTCCACAAACGCGAATCTTTCCGCCATCATTCCTATGTCTCGATGCGCGCCGATGCGGTCATGGCGGGGTTCGGCGTCAATGGCTACAAACTGGCCGTGGCGCAGATGGGGCATCTTTTGGGGTAGGGGATTTGAATAAGCGTAACCATTGGAAAGCAGTGCAAGCTTTGTTCCTTGATGAGCAGGACGAAGGCACAAAATATCTACGAGACATCTTTTCGAATATTATTTTCGATAAAAACGAATTTTCAGTTTTCTTTGAAAAGGTTCTCGAAGGACTCCTCTATCAACTGTGGGAGCGGTATTTTGTGCATCTTCCCATAGGTTTAATTGAAGATCGAGAATACCAAGGCGAGGTAAAGATTGCTTGCGATAATTTTGACGGTCGGGATTATCGCGGTTTTGTTCGACTGGATAAATTTTGTTTCTATGTGAAGCTCGCGGCGGTATTCCATGCCAAACATGTAAATCCGAGTTTTGATCCTTGGGAGGGCTTTGAAGCGCTGGATGAAATGCAGAGACGGTACTACCCGTGGCCGCAGGTTCAGGCCTAGGTGTAGCGCACCACGACCATTCCGGCTTCGAAGTGTGGCATAATTTGGTGCCTGAAAGAGAGTTTTACCAACCTTATACGTCCAGCCCAACCTGAGGTGTGTCGCATACGCGTGTTCGCCCCGCTACCAAGCCTCAGAGATATTTGCCCCATTTGCGGGCGAAAGCCTCTGAAAGGTCAACGCCTTCTGTCTCCGCCAAAACCGCCAGAAACCCCAATAGGTCCGCCAGCTCATCCTCAAAATCACGCCGCAAGGTCTCCGGGTCGCCATCCGCGCCCCGTGCGCGGCCGTGGAGTTTGAGATAGGCAGAGGCCACTTCGCCCATCTCTTCGGTCATCTTGCCGATCAACATCAAGCCATCGCGCGTCAGACCAAAGGTCTCGACATAAATGTCGTTCACCGCCTTCGCCTGCCGCTGCACTTCCGCGAGGCTGATGTCTCCTTTGTGGCACAAATACTCACTTCCCAAATAAATCGGACTGATCCGGCGCTTTCGGGGCCTCAAGCCCCAAATGTTTCCACGCTTTCTGAGCCAACATCCGACCACGCGGGGTGCGCTGGATCAGGCCCTGCTGCAACAAATACGGTTCGATCACATCTTCAATGGCATCGCGGGACTCGGACAGCGCCGCCGCCAGGGTCTCCACCCCCACCGGCCCACCGCCGTAGTTCTCCGCAATCATCCCAAGGTAGCGTCTATCCGCCCCATCGAGGCCCAGAAGGTCCACCCCCAGACGCGTTAGCGCCCCATCGGCCAGCGTTTTGGTGATCCGCCCGTCGCCCTCGACCACGGCGAAATCCACCACCCGGCGCAAAAGCCGCCCGGCAATCCGGGGCGTGCCGCGCGCACGTTTGGCGATCTCATGCGCGCCGTCCGGCTCCGCAGGCACGCCCAAGAGACGCGCGCCACGTGTGACGATCTCGTGCAGCTCTTCTGTGGTGTAAAACTGCAATCGCGTCGGGATACCGAAACGGTCGCGCAAAGGCGTCGTCAAAAGCCCAAGCCGCGTGGTCGCGCCGACCAGCGTAAAGGGCTGCAACTCGATCCGCACGGTGCGCGCGGCGGGGCCTTCGCCGATCACCAGATCGAGCTCGAAATCCTCCATCGCCGGGTAAAGCACCTCTTCGACCACCGGGTTCATCCGGTGAATCTCGTCGATGAACAACACATCCCGCGCTTCGAGATTGGTCAGGATCGCGGCCAGATCGCCGGCTTTCGCCAGCACCGGCCCGGAGGTCATCTTGAAATTCACGCCTAACTCGCGCGCCATGATCTGTGCCAGCGTGGTTTTGCCGAGACCCGGAGGACCGTGGAACAGCACATGGTCCATCGCCTCTTCACGCATCTTGGCGCTCTCGATGAACACGCGCAGATTGGCGCGGGCTTCCTGTTGACCGATGAATTCCTCAAGCGCCTGCGGGCGCAGGGCGCGATCGGCATCCTGCGGCTGGCGCTCCGGGCGCAAAGTGGGATCAGGACTTTCCATCTCTTACCCTTTGGGCGCCAAAAGGCGCAGCGCGGCTTTGATCAGGGTGGAGGTGTCCGCCTCCGGCGCGTCCTGCGCGGATTGCGCCACGGCCTGCGCCGCATCAGACGGAGAATAGCCGAGGTTTTGCAACGCGGACAGGGCTTCGGCTTCTGCCGATGCATTGGCTTTGGCGGGCGCTTTCTTCGGCGCAGGTTTGGCGGCGGGCGCGTTGCTTTCAATCACCTCTACCGTCTCCGGCGCTTCCAAAGCCTCCGACAATTTGCCGCCCATCGACATCACCGTCGGCGCCTTATCTTTCAACTCATTGACCACCCGCTGCGCGATCTTCGGACCAACACCAGGGGCGGCCTTGACCGCCGTCCAGTCGCCCAGCGCAATCGCCCGCCCTGTCGCCTCCGGCCCCAAAGTGCCGAGGATCGCCATGGCGGCTTTGGACCCGATGCCCTGCACGGAGATCAACAGGCGATACCATTCCTTTTCCAACAGCGAGGTAAAGCCGAAGAGTTGCAGGTTGGTCTCCTGCACCAGCATATCGGTATAGAGCGCGACCGGCGCGCCGCGCCCCGGCAGAGACATCCGCGTGCGCTCGGAGACATAGACGATATAGCCGACGCCGCGCACGTCGATCAGAACGTGATCCGTGCCGATATAGTCGATAACACCCGTAAGTTTGCCGATCATGAGGCGGCCTTTCTCAGCGCGTCTTGCAGCCGCGAGGAAGATTGCGCGTGATAGGAATGCGTGATCGCGATAGCCAAGGCGTCGACCGCATCCGGGCCTTCGAGTTTCGCGCCCGGCAGTTGCAGCTTGATCATATGTTCGACCTGTTGCTTGGCGGCGTGCCCCACGCCGACGACGGTCTTTTTCACCGCGTTGGGGGCGTATTCGCCGATGGGAATCCCCGCGCGCGCCGGGACCAAAAGCGCGACCGAGCGCGCCTGCCCGAGTTTCAGCGTCGCGACGGCGTCCTTGTTGACAAAGGTCTGCTCGACGGCGGCGCTGTCGGGGCGGTATGTGTCGACGATGGCGGTGAGCTGATCGAAGAGCGACAAAAGCCGCGTGGCGAGATCGTCGGAAGAGGCCGAGCGGCAGATGCCGTTGGCGACATGGCTGATACGGGGCCCCGCGACATCAATGATGCCCCAGCCCATATTGCGCAGCCCGGGGTCGATGCCCATCACACGCATGGTCTCACCTGCTCGTTTTATTCGTTAGCAAAGAGTTAGCACGAAACGAGAACATTTGCCAAGGCTGGTTTCTATGCCCCTCGTTTCCAACGATGCACACCTACGCTGCCGAGGGCAGCGAGTCATGCGACCGCATGTCCGGGCGGTCAGCCCGCCCCCTCTGGAGCGGATGGCACAGCCATCCTGCGTGAAGAGAAAACATGCTGCCACTGGCAGCGAGTCACGCGACTGCGGGACCGGCCGGTCAAAGCGTTTCGCATCAAATCTGAATCACAGATTTGGTGTGAAGCGCTCACAACGTTTATTTGTTGCACTGCGTTTTTCTTTTTCCCTGGCTCAGATAAAAAGAAAAACGCTTTAGGCCGCCCCCCTGCGGAGGCCACGCCGTGAGCAGATAAAACGCGAAAACCCGCACCGGAGGGGGTGCGGGTTTTGACGTGGATGGAATGTGAGACGGCAAAGTGGGAAACAGCCGTTCACCCCCGGAATATATCTTCAGTTCAGGAGCATCTTGCTCTGAAGCGCCAGCCAGATCGTGAGATCGTCGGCATGCATGACCCAAGCGCCAGCGCGTTCGATTGCCGTGCCCTCGGCCAGTTCGGCGACACGCGCGACATAGGTCGAGGCGCCAAGCGTTGCATAGAGCACCGCCTTGAACAGCATGACCCCTGCGATGGCCACGAACAACAGGTGGATCGGGCGCCGCAAACCGCGGCGACGCGGGCGGGCGATGATCAGCCCATTCTGGTTAACGGAATAAATGACACCCTTGCTCAAAGCACGACGACGCGCCTCGATCCGGGTCAACCGTTTATTCAATTGCTGCGAGCCGGCATAAGCCATGGCAGCCTCCTCATACATCGGCCCCCACCGACCATGACAATATTGTGGCAAAATTGGGGCAAACACGGCAAGAAGGCGGTTTTTGCCTTTGATTTTAGGCAGTTCGCGCCATGGTCAACGTCGTCCAGTCAACAATTTCCTGACGATCCACAAGATTGAACCCGGAGCGTGTATAAACCTCGACGACCTCATCGGCCTGCGGATTGAGAATCCCGGAGAGAATCACATGACCGCCCTCTTTGACGTTGGCGGCCATATCGGGCGCCAGCGCTACCAAAGGGCCTTTGAGGATGTTGGCGAAGACCAGATCGAAGGGCGCTTTTTCGGCCAGATCAGGATGGTTGAATCCCGCGGCTTCGAGACAGATCACGCGGCCCGAGAGATCGTTGGCATCGACATTGGACTGCGCCACCTCGACGGCGACTTCGTCGATGTCGGAGGCATAGACAATCTGGTCGGAAATTTTCGCCGCCGCCATCGCCAGAACGGCGGTGCCACAACCGATGTCGGCCACATTTTCGAACGTCTTGCCCTCGCCCATCAGACGGTCCAGCGCCTTGAGGCAGCCCAAAGTCGTGCCGTGATGCCCGGTGCCAAAGGCCATGGCGGCCTCGATCAAAAGCCCGATCTTATCGGCGGGCAATTTGTCGGCGTCATGCGAGCCGTAGACAAAGAAACGCCCCGCCTCAACAGGGGCCAGATCGCGGCGGACCTTGGCGACCCAATCGGTTTCCGGCAGCTCGGAGATGACGAAATCCGGCGCATCGTTGGCCGCCGCCAAAAGTGCGAGCGCGATCTCGTCGGGCGCCTCGGTGAAATAGGCGCCGACTTCCCAAAGACCCGAGCCGTCCTCGATCTCGAAGACGCCCACGCCGGTGGGTTCCGGGTCGAGATATTCCAGCGCCTCGCCAATGGCTTCGGCGGGGGCTTTGCCGCGGGTCTTGGTGAAGGCGGTGAAAGTGGTCATGGCTGCACTCCGAAATGGGCTTTGCCTTCGCCATAAAGCGAAGCCGCGCTTTACTCAAGCGCGGCTCTGGATTTTGCCCGATACGACTTATTCGCTATGGCCCTGCGGCTCGACCGGATCGGTCCATTCGATGGAGCGCTCCATCGACAATCCCACGGGACAACTCACGCCCGTGCCGCCAATGCCACAATAGCCGTTCGGGTTCTTCGCCAGATATTGCTGGTGGTAGTCTTCGGCATAGTAGAATTCGCCAGCAGGCAGCACTTCGGTCGTGATCGCACCGAACCCTTTGTCCTGCAACAACACGTTATAGCCCGCCAAGGAGGCCTCCGCCGCCGCACGTTGGGCCTCCGACGTATAGTAGATGCCGGAACGATATTGCGTGCCGCGATCGTTGCCCTGCTGCATGCCCTGGGTCGGATTGTGGCCCTCCCAAAAGACCTTGAGCAGCTCGGCGTAGCTGACTTTCGACGGATCGAAAATCACGCGCACCACTTCATTGTGGCCGGTCTTTCCGCTGCAGACCTCTTCATAGGTCGGGTTCGGCGTGTAACCCGCCGCGTAGCCGACGGCGGTGTTGACCACGCCCGGCACCTGCCAGAACTTGCGCTCGACGCCCCAGAAACAACCCATGCCAAAGACTGCCTCCTCGCAGCCCTCCGGCACATCCCCCTCAAGCGGCACGTGCAACACGAAATGCTCCGCCGCCGTCGGGATCGGATCGGGACGCCCCGGCAGGGCGGCGTCGGGCGTGGGCATGGTGAGTTTCTTGGTCAGGGCAGAGAACATGGCGGGCTCCATCATGGCGTTTCGCTCTCAATATAGAGTGCAAAACGCCAAGCGCCAAATCCGTGCTGTCGTTATTCGGCAGGCTCGCTCAGAACCGCGCTTTCGCGCACCAGCGGCAAAAAGCGCCATTCATTGCCCTTTTCCGGGTGACGCGGGATCAGTGCGGCCAAGCCCAGAGAGGCCATCGCCATCCCGGCGGCCAGCGCAAACACCCCGCCCGGCGAGGCGACCCAGAGATAGCCCAACAGAGCCGGCAGGAAGACCGCCGCGATATGGTTGATGGTAAAGGCCACGGCGGCGGTGGGTGCGATGTCTTCGGGATCGGAGATTTTCTGGAAATAGGTCTTGAGCGCGAAGGCGAGGCCAAAGAGCATATGGTCGATCACGTAAAGGCCCGCGGCGATGACAACGCCCCAGCCCAGCCAGTAAATCCCGCCATAGGCCAGAAACACCAGCGTCAGCCCGATATATTCCAGCATCAACACAAAGCGCTCGCCATTGCGGTGCACCACTTTGCCCATGAAGGGCGCGATCACCATATTGGCGACGTAGTTGATCAGGAACAGCGCGGTGATCTCATGCACCTCGAAACCGAATTTCTCGACCATCATGAAAGCGGCGAAGACGACGAAAATCTGCCGCCGTGCACCCGCCATGAATTGCAGCGCATAATAGAGCCCGTAGCGGCGCTTGAGGATGATCTTTTTGGCCTGCGGATTGGGCGCCTCGAACTGCGGATAGGCGGTGAGCGCGAAAATCGCGACCGCTGCCGTGAAGCCCCCCGAAACCATATAGACCAGCGCATAGGACAGATCGAAGGTCTTCCAGGTCAGCACCAACACACCATAGGCCACCAAAGAGGCGGCCGACCCCGCCGCCATCAGACGTCCGATGACGATGGGCGCGCGGTCTTTCGAAAGCCATTGCAATTGCAGCGACTGGTTCACCGTTTCAAAGTAGTGAAACCCGATAGAGGACAGCATGGTGACCGTCAAAATGCCGCCCAGCGAAGGAAAATAGGCCGTCACAGCGGTCGCCACGCCCAAAAGCAAAAGCGACACCACGCCCAGCACCTGCTCACGAATGATCATGATCAGCGCGATCACCCCGATGGCGAGAAACCCCGGAATTTCGCGGATCGTATGCAGCCAACCGATCTCGACCCCCGTGAACCCCGCCACCTCGATGACGAAATTGTTCAACAGCGCGTTCCACGTGGCAAAGGCCACCGGCATCGCGAAAGCCATCAGGAACAACAACCCCTCGGGCCTGCGCCAGAGCGGCAGGGTCGAGGTCTCGGACAGGGGGATCGGGGCGTTTTTCATAAATCTGCTTTAGGGCGAGAGACTGATTTTGAATAGCCAGAATTCCCGCACACCCCCTTCCAACACAGCCGAGCAGAGATATGCCCAATACATTCACAGATGCAAAACCATGTGACTCATATCAAGGCGCGGCTATACTCCTCCTCTAAAATAGCCGGAATTTGCGCCGGGATTTGCGCGAGATTTGCCTGTGGGAGGAGCAGATCATGGATATTTTGACCCTCGTCGAGGGGATCGGCGAAAGCCCCTCTGCGGCGATTTTCGGCCTGATCACCGGGGTGATTTTCGGCGTTTCCGCCCAGCGCTCGCAATTCTGTCTGCGTGCGGCGACGGTCGAGTTTGCTCGCGGGCGCCTCGGTCCGAAAGTGGCCGTCTGGTTCCTGACGCTCTCCACGGCCATCGTCTGGGTGCAGGGCGCGCAGATGTTGGGGCTGTTTCGCGGCGCCGACGCGCGCGTCATGGCGGTGCCGGGATCATGGTCGGGTGCGGTGATCGGCGGGTTGATGTTTGGCGCAGGCATGGTGCTGTCGCGCGGCTGTTCGGGGCGGCTTTTGGTTCTGGCTTCGACCGGCAATCTGCGCTCCGTCGTCTCAGGCCTGATCTTTGCCGTCACCGCGCAGATGAGTCTCCATGGCGTCTTGGCGCCCTACCGCGATAAACTTGCGTCCCTGTCGATCACGCCCGGCGGTGAAAACGTCAATCTGCTGAATGCGTTGCACTTGCCGGAGGGCACCGGCCTTGCATTGGGTCTTGGCTTTGCAGCTCTGGCCTTGGTCCTCGCGGTCAAGAACCAGATCGGCCCGAAAATCTGGATTTTCGCCTCGGGCGTGGGCTTTGCGGTCGCGGTCGGCTGGGGGCTCACATGGTCCTTGGCGCAGGTCGCCTTTGATCCGGTGCCGGTGACCTCCGTCACCTTCTCCGGCCCCTCCGCCAATACATTGATGTTCTTTCTCGACCGCAATGCGGTGTTGGAATTCGACGTGGGCCTCGTCCCCGGCGTGGTCGTCGGCGCCTTTACCGCCTCGCTTCTCTCCGGTGAGTTCCGCTGGCAGAGCTTTGATTCCGTTCCCGTCATGCGCAAATCCATGATCGGGGCGGTGCTCATGGGCTTCGGCGCCATGCTCGCAGGCGGCTGCGCCATCGGCAACGGTGTCACCGGCAGCTCGGTCTTCGCCGCCACCGCCTGGCTGGCGCTGTTTTGCATGTGGATCGGCGCGATTGTCACGACGCTCGTCGTGGACCGCGAGGCCGATCCGGCGCTGGCGTGTTGATCAGTTGACCGCGACCGGGCGATAGCCGCTGGCGATCTGTGCCTTCATGCCGCCGTCGATGGAGATGATCCGGTTCGGCAGCTTGCCCGCCAAGGCCTGCGCCGCGCGCGCCGTGCGGTTACCCGAGCGACAGATCAGGATGAGGTCCTGCCCCTCGGAGAGCTTCGGGCCAACTTCGGCCAGGAAACTGTCGGCGCCCTCAAAGGTCACAAGCTCAGTCCCCTCGATCACCCCGGTTTCCACCCATTCCTCGGGCGTGCGAATGTCGACGATCAGACCGCCCTCAGCCTGCATCTCGGCCACCGTCATGATCTTATGCTCGATCCCCTCGCCGCCCACAGCGCGGGTTTGCGAGGCGCGCAACAGACCGAACCCCAGCGCCACAACGGCAGCGCCTCCGTAGACGAGAAAACGGCGTTTGGCCGGGTTCATGCTTCACTCCTTCGATGGCTCCTTTCGGTCATATCAGCCCGCCCGTCTGCCGCAAGTGGGCATTCTGACGCTTTCCTTTCAGACCTTCACAGGATAGCTAAAGGGCAGCGATGCATGAGGAGCCGATATGACCCGCCTGATCCAAACCCTGTCCGAGATTTCGACCGATTACGATGCGCTTTTCGTCGACCTTTGGGGCTGTGTCCACAATGGCGTCACGGCGTTTCCCGAGGCCTGTGCCGCGCTTCAGACTTACCGTGCGGGCGGCGGCAAAGTCGTCCTCGTGACCAATTCGCCGCGCCCCTGGCGCTCGGTCGCGCAGCAGATCAAGGAGTTCGGCGTCCCCGATGACGCCTATGACGCCATCGCCACCTCCGGCGATTCCGCGCGCATGGCGATGTATCTGGGCGTCGTGGGCGAGAAGGTGCACCACATCGGCGACATGTTCAAAGACGACTTCATGCAGCCAATGGACATTGTCATGGATGAGGCAGTCGAGATCACCGAAGTGCCGCTTGAAGACGCCGAGGGCATTGTGTGTTCCGGTCCCGAGGACCCGCTGGCCGACCCGGAGATTTACCGTCCGCAGTTTCTCTATGCGAAACAAAAGGGCCTGAAACTTTTGTGCGCCAATCCCGACATCGTGGTGGATCGGGGCGAGGTGCGCGAGTGGTGCGCGGGGGCCTTGGCTGCGCTTTATACCGAGATGGGCGGCGAGAGCCTCTATTTCGGCAAGCCGCATCCGCCGATTTACGATTTGGCCCGTCGCCGTCTGGCTCAGCTTGCGCCCATCGACGACAACCGTATTCTGTGCATCGGCGATGGCATCGGCACGGATGTGATGGGCGGTATTGGCGAGGGGCTGGATGTTTTGTTCATCACCGGTGGGTTGGCGGCGAAGGAATTCGGTCCCGACCCGGTGAACCCGGACCCGGAGCGGCTCAAGATGTGGCTGGCGGAACAGAACCTGTCTCCAACGGCGGCGATTTCATTTTTGCGCTGAGACGTGAGTATTTTGCTGCAATGAAAACAAAGGCGCGGGAGGGATCTGGCGCCTTTTTTACACCGACACGAAACTATCGCGAAACTTATTTCCAATATTTGCGCAAACATAAAAATTTTCTTGCGCGCAATATTGTTTCTCGCTCAATCTTCGGCTATGCTGCACCGCAATATCAAGAAGGAATCGGAGCGCATGTTGGACAATCAGCCCCGCGGAACCATCTGCATCGAAGACATCGAGATCGGCATGACGCGCTCTTTGCGTAAGACCATCACCGATCACGACATCGAATTGTTCGGAGAGGTCTCCACCGACCGAAACCCCGTGCATTTCGACGATGACTACGCCAAGGATACGATTTTCGAAGGCCGGATTGCCCATGGCATGCTGACCGCTGGCCTGATCTCCGCCGTGATCGGCGAACAGCTTCCGGGGCATGGCACCATCTACATGGGGCAAACGCTCAAGTTTTTGGGCCCGGTGCGCCCCGGCGATACGGTTCTGGCCGAGGTCACGGTGACCGACATCATCCATGCAAAACGCCGTGTTGCCCTTGAATGTCGCTGCACCGTGGGCGATACCGTAGTCCTGAAAGGCGAGGCCATGGTGCTTGCGCCGAGCCGTAAATTCGACTGACGACGCGAGGGACGCCTCTCGCGAGGAGCCCCATGCAGATTTACACGCACTGGACCGACATTCCCGAAGAGGCCAAAGGCTGTGCCGCAGCGATTGGCAATTTTGACGGCGTTCACCGTGGCCATCGCCATGTGATTGACTTGGCCCGTGCGCATGGCCCGTTGGGCATCGTCACATTCGAGCCGCATCCCCGCGAGTTTTTTGCACCGGGCGCCCCGCCCTTTCGGCTGATGAATGCCGACTCCAAGGCCAGCCGTCTGGCGAAACTCGGCGTCGAGCAATTGTTCCAACTTCCGTTCAATGCAGACTTGGCCGCCATGACTCCCGAAGCCTTTGCCCGTGAGATCATTGTCGAGGGGCTGGGTCTCAAACATGTGGTCGTTGGGGCGGATTTCTGTTTTGGCGCGAAGCGCGCCGGCAAAGTGGCCGATCTTCAACGTTTTGGCGAAGAGATGGGCTTTGGCGTCACCGTTGCCGAGCTTTTGGAAACCGACAGCGGGATTTCTTCGTCTTCGGCGATCCGCGTTGCGCTCTCGGAAGGTGCACCGGAAAAAGCCGCCGAGATGCTGGGCCATTGGCACCGGATCGAGGGCAAGGTCGGCCATGGCGACAAACGCGGGCGTGAGCTGGGCTTTCCGACCGCGAACATGTCGATCGAAGGGCTGCATGCGCCGAAATTCGGTGTCTATGCGGTGTTGGTCGATGTGCTGACAGGGCCGCACAAGGGCACCTATCAGGGCGCGGCCTCTTTGGGCGTCAAACCGACCTTCGGCGCCAATATGCCCTGTCTCGAAACCTTTATCTTCGACTTTTCCGGCTCGCTTTACGACGAACACCTCTCGGTCGCCTTCGTCGAATACCTGCGCCCTGAACTTGTGTTTACCGGACTGGAGCCGCTCATTGCACAGATGGATCAGGATTGCGCCCAGGCCCGCGCGATTCTTGAGGCCTTGGAATGAGCAAACGCGAGCGCTTTTGGGAAACCGTACCTTTGGCAAAAATGTCGGAGGAGGAATGGGAAGCGCTTTGTGACGGTTGCGGCAAATGCTGCCTCAACAAGATCGAAGATGCGGACACGGGCGAAGTCTATCTGACCCGTGTTGCGTGCCGGTTGCTCGACGATCAGTCCTGCCAATGCGGACAATATGAGATTCGCAAAAACCTGGTGCCGGAATGCATCCGCCTGACGCCGGAGAACATCGACAGCCACGCCTATTGGATGCCCACCACCTGCGCTTACCGGCTGTTGTGGAAAGGCCGCCCCCTGCCCGATTGGCACCCGCTTTTGACCGGCGACCCAGAGAGCGTGCACGCCGCGGGCGTCTCGGTGCGGGGCAGGACCGTGCCGGAATTCGAGGTCGATGAGGACGATTGGGAAGACCATATCATCGAAGAGCCCACCTGATGTTTTTCGGATCTGACAATACCTCCGGCGTGCATCCAAAAATCATGGAGGCCCTGGCCCGCGCCAACGACGGATACGCCGCGCCCTATGCCGGGGATCGTTGGACGGCGGAGTTGACGGAACGCTTGCGCGACACGTTTCAGGCGCCCGATGCGCTGGTCTATCCGATGGTGTCTGGCACCGGGACAAACGCCGCGCTTTTGGCCGCGATGACACCGCCTTGGGGTATTATCTATTGCCATAAAACCGCGCATATCGAGGTGGATGAGCGCAATTCCGTGCCGTTTTATTCGGGCGGGGCGAAGCTTAAATTGCTCACTGGTGTTGGCAGTCGGTTGACGCCGGACCAGCTGCGCGAGGCCGTGATCAGAGACAGCGGCGAAGACATCCACGCCAGCCCGCCCGCCGCCGTCTCGCTGACCAACCTCACCGAATTTGGTGAACTTTATCGCCCGGCCGAGATTGCCGCATTGGCCGAGGCCTCACGCCTGCCGCTGCATCTCGACGGGGCACGATTTGCCAACGCCATGGCCGCCAGTGGTGCGACGCCTTGGGAGATGACGCGTGAGCTGTCGGCGCTTTCGCTGGGGGCAACGAAGACCGGGGCGATGGGCGCTGAGGCAGCTGTGATCTTCGATCCCGCCTATCAAGAGGCCTTTGAAAGCCAGCGGATGCGCGGCGGGCATAACCTCTCGAAATCCCGCTATATTTCGGCGCAGATTTTGGCTTGGCTGGAGGATGATCTCTGGCTGGAGCTCGCGACACAGGCGAATGCGATGGGCGCACGTCTGGCGAAAGGCATCTCGGAAATCGGGGGCAATCTGGCCTATACCACCGAGGGCAATCTGGTCTTCGCCCGCCTGCCCCGCAAGATGCATGTCAAAGCCAAAGCAAAAGGGGCAATCTATCACCTCTGGGGGCCGAACACGGCTCTGGCTGGTGATCCCGAGGAGCCGCTCTTGGCACGTTTCGTGGCGAGCTGGTCGACGACAGAGGCCGATGTGGATGCTGTTTTGGCGGCTCTGGCGGGCTGAAGCGCGCCAGAACCAAATCGCTTGCCTCTTCGCCCTCTTTCACCTCGCATTAAGGTTAATCAGATTAAGGTTAACGCGAGAGAAAGAGGCGCGAAGCGTATTTGCCCAAGAGGCATAACGCTCACAAGGTTCCGAGATAGTCGTCCAACATGTCCAGACGATCCTGCCCCCAAAACCGCTCATCCGTGTCAGTGACGATGAAGAAGGGCGAGCCAAACACCCCCGCCGTCATCGCATCCTCGAGATTGCTCGGGTAAAGCTCCGCCCCCGTCAGCATACCGGTCATCGTCAGCATTGGATCAAAGCCTGCCTCTTGCAGCGCCTCGGTGATGACTGCATCCTCGGAAATGTCTTTATCATCGCGCCACATTGCGGCGGACAAGCCGTTCACCAGCTTTCCAAGATCGCCGCCGCTTCCATTTCGCACCGCCTCTTGAGCCGCGATCAACGCATAGGATGCCGGCGCCACATTCGTCGGCCAGAAGGGCGGCGTGAGGTTCATCGGCAACCCGGATTTTGCCTTGAAACGCTTCAGTTCCTGCATCCGGTAGACCTTGCGGCCCTCAGGGCGCTCGGAGGGCCGTGGCGCCCCAAGACGATCGAATGCCGTCAACAGATCGAAGGGCTTGTAGGTGACAGTCGCCCCATGTTTTGCCGCGATCTTTTCAAGCCGCCCGTCCGAGAGGTATATCCATGCAGACAAAAATGAAAAATAGTAGTCGATATGTGCCATTTGCCCCCTCCTCGGGACGCTCGGGATGTTTCCAAAAACCTAGCCGGGTGGTAAGCGGTGTCAACGTTACGATTCCGTGACGATCCCCGCGCCACATCCGCCAAACACTCTGGGAAAAGCTGCCATGCCCACATCTCATGAACCGAAACTCATCTCCGGCAATGCCAACCGCACGCTGGCGAATTCCATTGCCCGTCGCCTGTCGATGCACCGCGGCATGTCGATCGACCTGTGCGACGCACGCGTGGAGCGGTTCAACGACGGCGAGATTTTCGTCGAGGTCTATGAAAACGTACGCGGCGAAGACATGTTCGTGGTTCAGCCGACGTCCAACCCGGCCAACGACAACCTCATGGAATTGTTGATCATCACAGATGCGCTGCGCCGCTCAAGTGCCGGTCGCATCACCGCCGTGATCCCCTATTTCGGCTACGCCCGTCAGGACCGCCGCACCAAGGCCCGCACGCCGATCACCGCGAAACTCGTTGCCAATATGATGGTCGAAGCGGGTATCGAGCGCGTTCTGACCCTCGATCTGCATGCGACGCAGATTCAGGGGTTCTTCGACATTCCGGTCGATAACCTCTACGCCTCGCCGGTCTTCGCGCTCGACATCAAGCATCACTTCAAGGACGGGCTTGAGGACATCATGGTCGTCTCCCCAGACGTCGGCGGCGTGGCCCGTGCGCGTGAGTTGGCGAAACGCATCGACGCGCCGCTGTCCATCGTCGACAAGCGCCGCGAAAAGCCGGGCGAAGTGGCCGAGATGACCGTGATCGGTTCCGTCGAGGGCAAGAAATGTATCATCGTCGATGACCTTGTGGACACCGCCGGGACGCTCTGCAAAGCCGCCGATCTGTTGATGGATCACGGCGCCGCCGAAGTGCATGCCTATATCTCCCACGGCGTGCTGTCCGGCCCGGCCGTGGAGCGTGTGACCAATTCCAAGCTGTCGTCTTTGGTGATCACCGATTCGATCGAGGCCAATGAGGCCGTCGCCGCTTGCAAGAACATCCGCATCGTGCCGACCGCGCCCCTGTTCGCGCAGGCGATCATCAACACCTGGAACGGCACTTCCGTGTCATCCCTGTTCGAAGACAAGACGCTCGTGCCGCTCTATGAGGGTGTGTATCACCCTTAAGCTGCTGAGACGCTCATAGAAAAAGGCGCGCAGGGTTTCCCGACGCGCCTTTTTTCATGCCCATTTTGCACGCCCAAGAGACGCTCTCAGACCTCCCAGTCGTCCTCATGTCGCACCGGCCCGAAGGCGGTCCAATCAGAGCGCACACGCGCGATTTTGGTGTCCCCCCAGGTGCGGAAGACGATGACAAAGCCCTCCTCCGTCACCATCTCAGCGGAAATATCGACGCGGTGGTTGGTGCTTTGGTCGATGTCGAGCATCGAGAGGCTCACCTGCACCAGAGGCGGGCGCAGAAACGGCTCGTCGAATTCGACCACACGGCGCAGCTCGCGCGGGCCTTTGCCAGTCCACATCGCGCCGCCGTCCTGGAAATCTGAAAAAAGTACAAAGGACCCTTGCGTGATCCCGATCTGATGACTGTCTATTCTAAGCATTGGTCTTTTTCTTGTCCCCCGAAAGCCAGATTGCCCCGAAACGGACGACAAAGGGAAGGGGAAAGGGTTAACGGCTCAATCCCTTATCGAACCTCCGGCACCCTGCTGGCCGTTTCTTGATGAGTATCTGGATCATTTTCATATGCAAGCCCCGGGAAGACATGGCTGATAAAGAAGAAGACACCAACACAGACCGGTACCATGATCTGCGCGTTGGAAGGCATCTCGCCAAAGAGAGAGCGAAAGATGTAGGAGCGAAAACACAATAGGACGATAAGCCCCCAGAGCCAAAGACAAGGAGCCAAAGCGATACGCATCAGCCAAAATTGAAAAAGGCGCTCGAACCAATAGAGCCCTTTCCGCAGCAAAAGCGAAAAGGCGAAAACTGCGAGAACGGTTGCAATACCGCCGCCGAAAAGAGCCTTGGACAAATTTCCAGATAAAAGATGACCGCCGCTTATGCCCAGCAACACAGAGGCCACCAAGAGACTGACAAGCCCGGTCAACCAGGCGGAAATATCGCTAAATACACGTCGCCAAAGCATTTTTATTTGCAATCCTTTATGTCTATCCCTCGGAAACTAATGAGAGATTTGGACATAAAGATGGCAGGAACATTGAGTGGCCTCAGACCTTCGGCTTGCCCGCATGTTTGGTGCGAATTTTGGCGATCACTTCGGGGGCTTCGATACGGGCCAGCTCCTTGTCCGCCTCCCCTGCCATATCCATGCCATGGGTGGCGCAGAGCGAGGCCAGCGTGACCATGACGCCGCCGACTTCCTGCGCCGCGTCGCCTTTGGGACGGGAGAAGACGTAATCGACCAGTTCATGCACCGCAGATTGCGTCATGCCCAGAGATTGCACCAGCTCCAGAGATTCTTCCAGAAACCGCCGGTTGCGCTCCGCCGCGTCCATCGCGATCTCTTCGCCGAAACAGGTCACGACCCAGTCGTGAACACGCGGTTGAAACGCGTCATCCATTTTCAAATCCTTTGCAGCAATAAAAAAGCCCCGCGTTTCGGCGGGGCCTTTCCAATTCACGTGTCACGACCAATCAGAGATTGGTGTGGAACCCGAGGTCTTCGGCGATGTGGAAGAGATCGGACAGGAACGTGTGGGTCTCTGCCTGATCTTCTTGCGACGCCTTGTCATGTTCGGCGCGGGCTTTCGCGATGAGATCGGTGACGATCTCTTGCGACATTTCCCCACGCGGCAAAGCCACCTCAGCCAGCACGGAGATGTTCTCCGGCGCCAGTTCGGCAAACCCGCCCGTCACGATGAATTCCATCTCACCTTCCGGCCCGTTCACGATCAAACGACCGGGACGCAGGGTGAGGATGGTGGGCTCGTGGCCCGCCATCGCTGTCAAACGGCCTTCGGAACCCGGGATCTGGACCTGCTCCACTTGGAGAGACGCAAGTTTGCGCTCGGGAGAGACGAGATCAAATTGGACTGTAGCCATCAGAGGCCTCCTTCCGGGTTAATATTAGGCAGCTTCTGCAGCCAGTTTCTCGGCTTTTTCGAGCACTTCGTTGATGCCGCCAACCATGTAGAAGGCTGCTTCCGGCAGGTGGTCGTATTCGCCGGCCACAACCGCCTTGAAGGACGAGATCGTGTCTTCGAGCGGAACCTGCACACCGTCGGAGCCGGTGAACACTTTCGCCACGTCGAACGGCTGGGAGAGGAAACGCTGGATTTTCCGGGCGCGGGCCACGGTCAGCTTATCTTCTTCCGACAGTTCGTCCATGCCGAGGATGGCGATGATGTCCTGAAGCGACTTGTAGCGCTGAAGGATGTTTTGAACCTGACGTGCGACGTTGTAGTGCTCTTCGCCAACGATCTGCGGATCGAGGATACGCGAGGAGCTATCGAGCGGGTCCACAGCCGGGTAGATGCCGAGCTCGGAGATCGCACGGTTGAGAACGGTGGTCGCGTCCAAGTGAGCAAAGGTCGTGGCCGGTGCCGGGTCGGTAAGGTCGTCGGCGGGCACGTAGACAGCCTGGATCGACGTAATAGAGCCGTTCTTGGTGGAGGTAATCCGTTCCTGCATCGCACCCATGTCGGTGGCCAGCGTCGGCTGGTAACCCACAGCGGAGGGGATACGGCCGAGAAGTGCGGACACCTCGGAACCGGCCTGCGTGAAGCGGAAGATGTTGTCCACGAAGAACAGAACGTCGGTGCCGGACTGGTCACGGAACTGCTCAGCCAGCGTCAGACCGGTCAGAGCAACACGGGCACGGGCGCCCGGAGGCTCGTTCATCTGACCGTAAACCAGAGCCACCTGCGACTCGGACAGATTGTCCGGCTTGATGACGTTGGATTCGATCATCTCGTGGTAAAGGTCGTTGCCTTCACGGGTCCGCTCACCAACACCGGCGAACACGGAGAAGCCCGAGTGCACTTTTGCGATGTTGTTGATGAGTTCCATGATGAGAACGGTTTTACCCACGCCTGCACCGCCGAAGAGACCGATCTTACCGCCTTTGGAGTAAGGTGCGAGCAGGTCGATCACCTTGATGCCGGTGACGAGGATGGAGGTTTCGGTCGCCTGTTCGGAGAACTCCGGAGCTTCCGCGTGGATCGGACGATGCTCGGTGGCTTCGACCGGGCCTTTTTCGTCGACCGGCTCACCGATCACGTTGAGAATACGACCAAGCGTCGCGTTGCCAACCGGGATGGTGATCGGGCCGTTGGTGTCGGTCACTTCCTGACCGCGCACGAGACCTTCGGTCGCGTCCATAGCGATGGTGCGGACCGAGTTTTCGCCGAGGTGCTGAGCAACTTCGAGAACCAGACGGTTGCCGTTGTTGTCGGTTTCAAGCGCGTTGAGAATGGCGGGGAGCTCGCCGTCGAACTGTACGTCGACAACGGCGCCAATCACCTGCGTGATCTTGCCTTTGGACTGTGCCATGTTTCTTTACTCCGGGTCTTAGAGCGCTTCAGCGCCCGAGATGATTTCGATAAGCTCGTTGGTGATGACGGCCTGACGCGAACGGTTGTATTCGATCGTCAGCTTGTCGATCATGTCGCCTGCGTTGCGGGTGGCGTTGTCCATGGCGGACATCCGCGCGCCCTGTTCGGAGGCACCATTTTCCAGCAACGCCGAGAAGATCTGCGTCGCCACACCGCGCGGCAGAAGGTCGGCCAGAATGCCTTCCTCGGAGGGCTCGTAGTCGTAGAGCGAGCCACCAGCATCCTCATCGGCCTCATAGGCCGCCGGGATGATCTGTTGCGCCGTCGGGACCTGGGTCACGACGTTTTGGAATTTGGCATAGAAGATCGTCGCCACGTCAAATTCGTCGGCATCGAAACGGGCCAAAAGGTCCTTCGCGATGTCCTGCGCATTGGCGTAACCGATTTTCTTCACCTCGGTCAGGTCCACGTGAGCGACGAAGAGATCCGCATAATCACGCTTGAGCTGTTCACGGCCTTTCTTGCCGACGGTGATGATTTTCACCGTCTTGCCTTGGCCTTTCAGCTCAGTGATCCGGGTTTTCGCCAGTTTCACGATGTTGGTGTTAAAGCCACCACAGAGACCCTTTTCAGAGGTCATGACAACGAGCAGATGCACATCGTCTTTTCCGGTCCCGGCAAGAAGCCGGGGCGCGGTATCGGAGCCACCAACCGAAGCCGACAGCGACCCGAGCACAGCGTTGAAACGCTCTGCATAGGGACGCGAGGCCTCAGCCGCATCCTGTGCCCGCCGCAGTTTCGCGGCGGCCACCATCTGCATGGCCTTGGTGATCTTGCGCGTGGATTTCACGCTCGCGATCCGGTTTTTGAGATCCTTGAGGTTGGGCATTAAAGCTGTCCTTCAGGATTAAGCGTAGGTTTTGGCGAATTCGTCCAGAACCGCTTTGAGCTTGTCAGCAGGCTCGCCTTTGATCTTCGGATCCTCATCGGTGATCCACTGAAGAACGTCGGCTTTCTGGTTGCGCAGGAAGTCGAGCAGTTTCGCCTCATAGGCGCCCACTTCGGACACCGGGATGCTGTCCAGGTAGCCGTTGGTGCCAGCGAAGATGACGCAGACGATTTCGGCGTTGGTCAGCGGCGCGTATTGCGGCTGTTTCATCAGCTCGGTCAGACGCGCACCACGGTTCAGAAGTTTCTGAGTTGCGGCGTCGAGGTCAGACCCGAACTGAGCGAAGGCTGCCATCTCACGGTACTGAGCGAGCGACAGTTTCACCGGGCCAGCCACGGAGGACATGGCTTTGGTCTGAGCCGAGGAGCCCACGCGGGACACGGACAGACCGGTGTTCACAGCCGGACGGATACCTTGGTAGAACAGTTCCGTTTCGAGGAAGATCTGACCGTCGGTGATGGAGATCACGTTGGTCGGAATAAACGCAGACACGTCACCGCCCTGGGTTTCGATGATCGGCAGAGCCGTCAAGGAGCCACCGCCGAAGTCTTCGTTCAGCTTCGCGGAACGTTCCAGCAGGCGCGAGTGGAGGTAGAACACGTCACCCGGGTAAGCTTCGCGGCCCGGCGGACGACGCAGAAGCAGGGACATCTGACGATAGGACACAGCTTGTTTGGAGAGGTCATCGTAGATGATCAGGGCGTGTTTGCCGTTGTCGCGGTAGAACTCGGCCATCGCGGTCGCGGTGTACGGAGCCAGGTACTGCATCGGCGCCGGGTCGGACGCGGTGGCGGCGACGACGGTGGTGTATTCGATCGCACCGGTTTCCTCGAGCTTTTTGACGAGCTGAGCCACGGTGGAGCGTTTTTGACCGATCGCGACGTAGATACAGTAGAGTTTCTTGTTCTCGTCACCACCAGCCGCGTCGTTGTAGGACTTCTGGTTGAGGATGGCGTCGAGAGCCACGGCGGTTTTACCCGTCTGACGGTCACCGATGATCAGCTCACGCTGGCCACGACCGATCGGGATCATGGCGTCCACGGACTTGAGACCGGTGGCCATCGGTTCGTGCACGGATTTACGCGGGATGATGCCCGGCGCTTTGCTGTCGGCGATACGACGCTCGGTGGCGTCGATGGCGCCTTTGCCGTCGATCGGGTTGCCCAGACCGTCGACCACGCGGCCGAGAAGCGCGTCGCCAGCGGGCACGTCCACGATGGACTTGGTGCGCTTGACGGTGTCGCCTTCTTTAATGTCACGGTCGGAGCCGAAGATCACGACGCCGACGTTGTCGGATTCGAGGTTGAGGGCCATCCCGCGGATACCACCGGGGAATTCGACCATCTCACCGGCCTGAACGTTATCGAGGCCATACACACGCGCAATACCGTCACCGACGGAGAGCACGCGGCCCACTTCAGCAACTTCGGCCTCTTGGCCAAAGTTTTTAATCTGCTCCTTAAGGATCGCAGAAATTTCAGCTGCCTGGATTCCCATTATCCGACCTCTTTCATTACATTCTGGAGGGAGTTGAGCTTGGAGGCGATCGAGGTGTCGATCATCTTCGAGCCCACCTTAACGACAAGACCGCCGATGAGAGCTTCATCCACGGTCGCATTGATGTTCACGTCCTTGCCAAATGTCTCGGAGAGGGTCTTGGCAAGTTTGGTGGTCTGGGTCTTGGTCAGCGCTTTTGCGGACACGACCTCGGCGGTCACTTCGCCACGCTCTTCGGCAAGAAGGGCGCTCAGCGCCGCGACGAGCTGCGGCAGGGCGAAAAGACGGCGGTTTTGCGCCATGAGGGCCAGCGTGCTGGACACGAAGTCCGTCAGACCGGCCTTTTTGGCAATTGCGGTGATCGCGGTTTTCATCTCTTCACGCGAATACACGGGCGAAGTGATGAGAGCCTTGAGATCGTCACTCTCGGAGAGCGCTGTCGACAGCGTCGCCACGTCCCCTTCAAGTGCCGCGATGGCATTGCTTTCTTTGGCCAGTTCGAAAACGGCCTTTGCGTAGCGTGCGGCGATGCCGCTGGAGATCGAAGCTGGTTCGGACACGTCCACCCTTCCGATGTCTTAGGGCCCTCCCCCTTCTGCCCCGTTTTTGGGGTCATTCATGGAGGTAGAGCAGCTTGATTGACCCGCACGCGAACCGCGCAGGCAGCAAAATCAGCGTGGATGTAGCAGAGCCTCAACCTTGTCGCAACCTTGTTGCGCCAGTTTAGCGCCAACAGATTGCAACTCTGCGGCCAATCTCCGGCCAGAGTTTTCAGGGCTTTACGGGATTTCCCAGTTCCGCCTCCAAAGAGGGGCGCAAAAAAGTTGCTCTCGGGCTGCGGATTCGTCTCACGAAACCGTGTGATTCCTTTCAGGCCCTTTGCCGCCTCCCTATCGCGCTCACCGCGCGAACCTGACGTTACGGTAAGACGATCTTGCCTCTCAGGCCCTCGGCATTCAACACAGTCAACACAGTGAACCTCAACAGTGCGCCTCAATATTGTGCGAAAATATGGAGCAATCGTGCGCCTTTGGAAGCTTTACACACCAAACTGACACAATCCTTACCCCCCTCCCTGACCGAGACGCTTTACCTCATTAAAACCTTGAAATTCCACAGCTTCGCCATAGCATCGCGCCAAATTTAACTATGATGGCGCCGAGTTTAACGCCCTTTTGTGAGGAATTTGAAAAATGCTTTGGATGATGCTTATGGGCTTGGCCGGATCTGCAGCGGCTTGGGGGCTGTACGAAGCTTTTACGGATGACGACGACGATCATGAAGCCGAGGACGACACGCAGGACTCGCATGACGATGGTAGCGACATAGATGACGGCGATGATGATGACATTGATGATGACGATGTCGAGGAGCCAATCTGGGATTGGTCCGAAACCCATGTGATCACCGAAGACACCACGATCACCCTGTCGCAAGCCGACATTGATGCCATCGCGGAGTATCGTGCCTCTCTCGACAGCCTGCCGGATACGCCGGACAACCCGGACCCCGGCCCCGTTTTCGAGATTGTCGGGGATGCCCAGCTCACGATCAATTTTGCCGATGACCTTGAGGGCGCACTTTCGAACGCGACAGAAACAAGCAGCACGTCGGAGGGGGGCGAAGGTTGGGGGATCGAAACAGCCACTCTGTCCTCCAATATCTACTACACGCCGGATGATGCCGAGGAGGGAGACGATCCTCTCTTCCTCTTCGAGGCGACCAAGATCAGCCTTTCGACACAAGAAAACGGATCGTGGGAAGAGTCCTACCAAGTGGACGTTGATGTCGATCCGGTGATCCTCGACCCGTCCGATTTCGAGAGCTTTGAAGCGCAGCCGACCTTGCCCGATGGTATCGAAATGGGGGCTGATCAGTATCTCATTCTGGACAAAGAAACGCTCGACGACCCCTGGACGGATTATCTGCACAACGCTGAAGACCTCGAAGACGTGCTCAACAATCCGGAGGGCTACCACTGGACCTCGCCCGATAATCTTGTCGCGCCGGAGGGGCAAAATCTGTTCAGCATCTGGAACTTTGCGGACTCGTCGCTGTCCGACGGCGAGGTCGTTCACTTCACACAAGACGACATCGATGCGCTGACCGAGGACCGGACCACCGTCGAGCTCTATTCCCTCGCGAATGGTGAACATGTCACCCTGGACTTCCCGGACGATCTGGACGGCAATATCATCGCCCTCGACTTCTCTATTGGCACAGAAGGGTACGATTACGCGGAGTTCACCCTCTATGTGCTGACCGATCAAACCGACCTGACCGCAGACGATGTGCTCTGCATCATGACCAATGACTCCCTCGTTCATCTCGAAATCGCAGATGAAAGCATCACCCCCCTCGTCGTGGTCGGCACGCACAGTGAAATCTACGACACCGATCTGAACGATTACGACTTCAACGACAACTACGGCACGGTGACGGTCACCTGAGACACTCACATTGTGTAGATCTGAGACCGGCTTCGTCCCACGTCTCTAAACCGGCTTCGCCACACATCTCTAAACCGGCTTCGCCTCGGGTACGGGGCGAAGCCCTTCCAGCACGCCGCCTTTGCGGCGCACCGCTTCGGGCGTGCCGGAGCCGGTCTTGGCATAAACCTGTTTCGAGGCCTCGACCACCAGAACACCGCCTGCAAGCGCCGTCGGCATTTGCCGCCCGATACGTTCCCAGACCGGCCCCCAGCGTTTCCAGAACCGCTTATGAGACGGCGGCTGGAACAAAACGGCGGCGTGGCGCTCCGGCACGAACCGCGCGCGGCGCAGTTGCAGTTCAAGCTGGCTGAGGCTGTAGGGACGACCATAACCGAACGGCGTGCTGTCGGAGCGTGACCACAACCCGCCACGGTTTGGCACCACGAAAAGCGCTTTCCCCCCCGGCCCCAGCACCCGCCAGCATTCCTCCAAAAGGGCATCCGGCGCGTCCGAGGTCTCCAACCCGTGCATCACCACCAGCTTGTCGACGAATCCGGTCTGAAGCGGCCAGCGCGTCTCCGGGCACAGCGCCGAGACATTCGGCATCCCTGCTGGCCAATGCATCACGCCTTGTTGCTCGGGCATCAAGCCGATCACCCGACGCGCATCCGTGAGATAAGGCCGAAGCAACGGCACGGCAAAGCCAAAGCCCGCCACGGTCTGGCGCTCCGCATCGGGCCAGAAGGCCACGACCTGATCGCGGATCGCGCGCTGTGCGGCGCGGCCCAATCCGGTCCGGTAGTAGAAATTTCTCAGCTCAACAACGTCGAGATGCATTGCAATCCGCGGGCCTTCCCCAAATGTTAGGACCACCATAGACGCAAGATGCGGGAGAATGCCATGCCAGAGATCAAGCCGGAGATGAGTCCAGAGATCGTCACCCTTGCCGCCCTGTCGGACAATTACGATTTTCTTGTCCACGATCCGGTCAGCGGGCGCACCGCTCTGGTCGATGCCGCCGATCCGGCGCCGGTGCTCGATGCGCTTTCCGTGCGTGGCTGGACACTCGATGAAATCTGGCTCACCCATCACCATTGGGATCATGTGGACGGCACGGCCGGGCTGGTCGAGGCGACCGGGGCCACGGTGACCGGCGCCAAGGCCGATCAACACCGCCTGCCGCCGCTCACCCGCGTCGTGGAACCGGGGCAGAGTTTTGACTTCGCCGGCCATGAGGTACAGGTTCTCGCCGCCGATGGTCACACATTGGGCCACATCGCCTATCACATCCCCTCCGCCAAAGCGCTGTTCTCTGCCGACAGTCTCATGGCGCTGGGTTGCGGGCGCCTGTTCGAAGGCACACCTGCGCAAATGTGGGACACGCTCTCGCGTTTCGCGGCCCTGCCCGAGGACACTATGGTCTATTCCGGCCACGAATACACCGCCTCGAATGCGCGCTTTGCGCTCACCATTGAGCCCGACAACACGGCGCTTCAAAACCGTGCCAAAGCCATCGAAACGGCCCGCAAACATGGCGAGGCCACCGTGCCCTCACTGCTGTCTCTGGAACTGGCAACCAATCCATTCCTGCGCGCAGGCCTGTCGCCCGTTAAGCAGGTTCTGGGCATGGAGGACGCCACAGACGCCGAAGTGTTCGCCGAAATCCGTGCCCGAAAGGACTCGTTTTAAGCCGCTCTGAGGTCTTTTTGGCCCCCTTGTTTTCCTGTCAAGTAAACTTACATGGTTTCAAGGAAAACTGGGGATTCCCTCAAATAAAGCGCCCAAAACTTGACGCCTCACAAAAATTTACCCCCGTTAACCATTTTTTTGCTTGAAGCGCGCGCGTTTCAATCGAACTTTAAGAGTATCAGGCCAAAACTTAGGGAGCGGGCCGCAAAACATGCCCCCTTAGAGACCCCGAATGCGAAGGAGCACCCCCAACGTGCCGTCATTTTCGAACACCCTTGAGCAAGCCATCCATGCAGCCCTGGCGCTGGCAAATGCCCGCCGCCACGAACTTGCAACCCTGGAACACCTGTTGCTGGCCCTGATCGACGAGCCCGACGCGGCCCGCGTGATGCAGGCCTGCAATGTCGAGCTTGAGGAGCTGCGAAAAACCCTTCTAGATTATATCGAGGACGATCTGTCGACGCTCGTCACAGATGTCGAAGGCTCTGAGGCCGTGCCCACCGCCTCCTTCCAGCGCGTGATCCAGCGCGCCGCAATCCATGTCCAATCCTCGGGCCGCACCGAGGTGACCGGCGCCAACGTGTTGGTCGCGATCTTTGCTGAACGCGAATCCAACGCGGCCTATTTTCTGCAAGAACAGGACATGACGCGCTACGACGCGGTGAATTTCATCGCCCATGGCGTGGCGAAAGACCCGGCCTTTGGCGAACAACGCCCGATCACCGGCTCGGACGAGCATCAGGAAGAGAGCCAAAGCGCGCAGCCGCAATCCTCTGGCGAGGACAAAGAGTCGGCGCTCGCGAAATACTGTGTCGATCTCAACAAAAAGGCCGCCGAGGGCGATGTCGATCCGCTGATCGGTCGTGCCCATGAGGTCGAGCGCTGCATTCAGGTGCTCTGCCGCCGCCGCAAGAACAACCCACTTCTGGTGGGCGATCCGGGCGTGGGCAAAACCGCCATCGCCGAAGGTCTCGCCAAGAAAATCGTCGACGGCGAAACGCCGGAGGTTCTGTCCAAATCCACCATATTCTCGCTCGATATGGGCGCGCTTTTGGCTGGCACGCGCTATCGCGGCGATTTCGAAGAACGCCTGAAAGCGGTCGTCAAAGAGCTCGAAGATCACCCGGACGCGGTCCTGTTCATTGACGAGATTCACACCGTGATCGGGGCTGGCGCGACCTCTGGCGGCGCGATGGATGCCTCCAACCTTCTGAAGCCTGCGCTTCAGGGCGGCAAACTGCGCTGTATGGGCTCCACGACCTATAAGGAATTCCGCCAACATTTCGAAAAAGACCGCGCGCTGTCGCGTCGTTTCCAGAAAATCGACGTTAACGAGCCGTCGGTCGATGATGCGGTGAAAATCCTTCAGGGTCTCAAACCCTATTTCGAGGAACACCACGACATCCGCTACACGGCTGATGCGATCAAGACCGCTGTGGAGCTGTCCGCGCGCTATATCCACGACCGCAAACTGCCCGACAAGGCGATCGACGTGATCGACGAAGCGGGGGCAGCGCAACATCTCGTCGCTGAAAGCAAACGTCGCAAAACGATCTCGCCGAAAGAGATCGAAGCTGTCGTGGCCAAGATCGCCCGCATCCCGCCGAAAAACGTCTCCAAAGACGATGCCGAGGTGCTCAAAGATCTCGAAGGCACGCTCAAACGCGTCGTCTTCGGTCAGGACAAGGCCATCGAGACGCTCAGCTCCGCGATCAAACTGTCGCGTGCGGGTCTGCGCGAGCCGGAGAAACCCATCGGCAACTACCTCTTCGCCGGTCCGACCGGTGTGGGCAAAACCGAGGTTGCGAAACAGCTCGCCGATAGCCTTGGCGTGGAACTGCTGCGCTTCGACATGTCGGAATACATGGAGAAACACGCAGTGTCCCGTCTGATCGGCGCGCCTCCGGGCTATGTCGGCTTCGATCAAGGCGGTCTTTTGACCGATGGCGTGGACCAGCACCCGCATTGCGTGCTTTTGCTCGACGAGATCGAAAAGGCGCACCCGGATGTCTACAACATCCTTCTGCAGGTGATGGACAACGGCAAGCTGACCGATCACAACGGTCGCACCGTCGATTTCCGCAATGTGATCCTGATCATGACCTCCAATGCTGGTGCGTCTGAGCAGGCAAAAGAGGCCATCGGCTTTGGTCGTGACCGTCGCGAGGGCGAAGACACCGCTGCGATCGAGCGGACCTTTACGCCGGAATTCCGCAACCGTCTGGATGCTGTGGTCTCCTTTGGCCCGCTGCCGAAAGAGGTCATCCTTCAGGTCGTCGAAAAATTCGTGCTGCAACTTGAGGCCCAGCTCATGGACCGCAACGTGCACATCGAGTTGACCCGCCCGGCCGCCGAATGGCTCGCCGACAAGGGCTACGACGACAAGATGGGCGCGCGTCCGCTTGGCCGTGTCATTCAGGAGCACATCAAGAAACCGCTCGCCGAAGAGTTGCTGTTCGGCAAACTCGCCAAGGGCGGCGTGGTCAAGGTGGGCGTCAAGGATGGCGACATCGAGTTGCGCATCGAAGAACCCGGGGCCCCGCGCCTCGGGCGGTCGAAAAAGCCGCCTCTTCTGACCGCAGAGTGATTTGAAAACAAACCCAAAGCCCCGTCCTGAGATGTCTTGACGGGGCTTTTTATTGCCGTCAGCTTGGCCCTCATGACGAAACCGCTTTTCCTGTGTCTCTGTGCCTCCCTCCTCGCCGCGCCTGCGCTGGCGCGCGATCCGGTGTTGTCACCGCCCATCGACTGCACGTTGGGCGACACCTGCTACATCCAGAACTACGTCGACACCGACCCTGGCCCGGGGGCTGCGGATTTCACCTGTGGCACGCTGTCTTACGATGGTCACAAGGGCACCGATTTTGCCCTACCTGCTGTCGTGGATGTGTGGAGTGGCGTCGACGTTTTGGCCTCCGCCCCCGGCACCGTCACTGGCACCCGCGACGGCATGGAGGATTTCCCGCAAGGCGTTGAGGGCGCCCCCGACATCGCCGGCAAGGAATGCGGCAATGGCGTCGTGGTCGATCACGGTGACGGTTGGGTCACGCAATATTGCCACCTCATGAAAGACAGCATCGCGGTCAAACAAGGCGACCGGGTGTCCTCCGCGACGGTCCTCGGCCAAGTCGGCCTGTCGGGCCTGACGCAATTCCCGCATGTGCATCTCTCCGTGCGCCACAATGGCAAAGTCGTTGACCCGTTCAACCCCTCGGGCACCGTCGCCTGCGGGCCGGACGCGATCATGAGCGGCACGTTGTGGGACCGCGATATGGTCTATCGCGCAGGCGGATTGATTGACATGGGCATCGACACGAAACTCCCAGATTACGAAGCGGTCAAAGCCGGTACGGCGGGGGCCACCATGCTTACGGCTACCAGCCCCGCACTTGTGATCTACAGTTTTGCTTACGGCAGCCGCGCAGGTGATGTACTGCGCTTGTCGATCTTTGGTCCCGAGGGCGAGGTGATCAGTCAGGACGTCCAATTGGACAAATCTCAGGCCCAACTGTTCCGCGCCATCGGCAAACGCAACCCCGGCAACTGGCCCATCGGCGGCTATAGCGCGACGGTGCAAATGCTGCGCGCTGGAACGATGATCGACCAGCGCGAAACACGGTTCCAGATCGCGCCTTAGGGCTTATTTCTCCGTGAGCTTCAATTCGATACGCCGGTTCTGCGCCAGCGCCTCTGGACTGTCGCCCTCCGCCACCGGTTGATATTCACCGAACCCCGCCGCCACCAGACGCGAGGGGTCAAAGCCCAGATCCTCGGACATATAGCGCACCACGGAAAGTGCCCGCGCCTGCGACAGCTCCCAGTTGTCGCGGTACTCACCTGTGCCGGACAAAGGTGTCTTGTCTGTGTGGCCATCGACGCGAATGACCCAGTCAATTTCCGGTGGAATTTCTGCCGCAATCTCCGCCAGAATCCCCGCCACACGCGCAATTTGCGTCTTACCCAATGACCCCAACTCGGCAGAGGCCGGTTCGAACAACACCTCGGAGGAGAACACAAAACGGTCGCCCACAATGCGCACCCCTTCGCGGTCGCCCAGGATTTCCCGCAGCCTGCCGAAAAATTCTGAGCGATAATTCTGGAGGGTCTTCGCCTCTTCCTCCAAGCGCTTGCGCTCCGCCTCTTCCAAGGCCGCGCGGGCGCGTTCCTCGGCGGCGACCTGTGCCAGAGCGGCGTTCAACCGTTGTGTCAGACTGTCGATTTGAACCTCGTTCTCCGCATCCGACGCCGCGCGCACATCGAGCGTCGATTGCAGCGCGGCCAATTGTTCCCGCATCTGCGCCACTTGCGCATTGAGCAGCGCCAGTTTGCGCTCGGCGTCGGCCGATTTCGCCTCTTCTTCCGAGAGCGCCGCCTGCGCCGTTGCCAACAATGCGGCCTGTTTTTCGCGCTCGGACATCTCCTGATCGAGCTGTGCCTGCATCTCGTCGCGCGCGGTGCGGCTTGCTGCCAAAAGCGTCAAGGTCTCCTCGGCCTCCTTGCGCGCCTCTTCCAGCGCGAGGCTCATCGCTGTCAGCTCCTCATCCGCGCCCGAAAACCGCTCCCGAAGCGCCTCCATCGCCGCGGCGTCGGCCAAGCGATCCTGTTCCGCCTGCGACACCTCGGTTTGCGCGGCGTCCAAGGCGGCCTGGCGATCCGCCGCCTGGGCACGCAAATCTGCGACCAAAGCGTCCAGAGCCTCACGCCGCGCCGCCGCAAGACGCGCTTCCTCGGTGGCTGCGTCGATCTCATCGCGGGCTTTCGCAAGCGCCAGCTGCGCGGCCTCCTGCTCCGTGATCAACTGCGCTTTCGCGGCCTCGAGATCGTCGATTTGCGCGGCCAGCTGCGCGCCCTCGGTCAGGGCCGCATCCCGTTCCGCGATCAGGCTTGCGACTTGGTCCTCGAACGATGCGATCCGTCCGGTCAGCGTTGCATTCTCCGCCTGAAGCCCCGCAATGGTCTCCGCCTGCGCCTCCGCTCGACCACGCAAGTCGGACAAAGTGGCGCTCAACGTGCCGATCTGGGTCTCGAGGCCAAGGTTTTTCTGTTGCTCCATGCCAAGCGCATCGGCCAGCATGTTGAGCTCCGCACTCAAGGCATCCAACTCATGTTCCTGCCCGGAAATCTGATCACGCAGCATGGATTGCACGACCATGAAAATCGTCAGGACAAACATCAGAACCAGCAAAAGCGCCGTCATCGCATCGACAAACCCCGGCCAGATCGAGCCGGACATGCGATGAGAGGAGCGGCGCAACACGGCCATGTCAGGCGCCCCGGTCGTCTTGGCCCAGCTCGCGGAGCGTCCGCGTCAGACCGGCAATCTCGGCGCGCAGCTCGGCCAGACTTTCCTGGCGCCCGGCAGACAGTTCCTCGAGAATGCGCAACAGTTGCACGTCGATGGAGCGCAACCGCATCCGGGATTCGGCGTCGAGCCCGTCCTGATCCGGATCGCGTTTGCTCAGAACCTCCACCAGCCGCTCCTGCCCGTCGGCCACACGTGCCAGAACATCGACGGTGTCCTCTTCCTTGCTTTGCCGCAGGTTCATCTGATCAAGGGACTCGGTGAGCCGCGCAAGACGCCCGTCGGTCTCCATCCGCCCCGCTTCCGCACGCGCAAACAGAGTCTGCAACTCATCCATCTGACGGCCCATGTGATCGAGCACCGCAACCGCCCCCGACAGGTCATCCCCGCCGTCGCCATCTCCCGCAACGCCAAGGCGTGTGATGGTCGAAAGCCATTCTTCAAGCTCGCGGAAGAACCGGTTTTGACCATGCGAGGCGAAGAGTTCGAGCATGCCCACGACCAGCGAGCCCGCAAGCCCCAAAAGCGACGAGGCAAAGGCCGTGCCCATGCCACCCAACTGGCTCTCAAGCCCGCTCATGAGCTGGGTGAGCACATCGCTTGCGCCTTCACCTTCGGTCGGAGAGAGCGAACGGATGGTGTCGACCAGCGCAGGCACTGTCGTGGCGAGGCCGTAGAATGTCCCTAGAAGTCCAAGGAAAATCAAAAGGTTGGAGATATATCGCGTGATGTCACGAGCTTCGTCGATGCGTGTCGCGACAGAATCCAAAATGGAGCGCGCCGAGGTCGAAGAAATCTGGGTCCGCGCATTGCGATCCCGCAGCAGAGCGGCCAAGGGCGCCAAGAGACGCGGCGCGGTTTTGCCGGGGACCTTTGGACGTTGACCCGTGAAGCGTTCGATCCAGTTCACGGAGGCGACGAGTTGCACCACCTGCAAGAAACAGGCGAGTATGCCAATGATAAAAACGACAGCGATGAACCCGTTGAGATAGGGGTTGGCCAAAAACACCGGCCCGACCCGCGGCAAGGCCATGACCAGACCGGCCACGACCAGCCCAAGCACGATTACCATCAAGGTGATCTGGCGTACGGGTTGGGAAAAGAATTTAAGCTCGGCCTCACGCGCGGGTTGGGGCACGTGTTGGGGCGCTGGGTGATGCATGGACCCTGACCTTTTTGTCCTGTTACGGCCACGATAGGGGCAAGCCCCCCCTCTGCCAACACGCGATTTCGTGTGGTTAAAGCGTTTTGCAAAAAACACGGGAGACGTGTTTGTCTCGAAACGCCGTACAACGACGATTTGGCATGGGCCTTTCGCGTCAGATCTCTGCCGCAGATCACGTTCAGACGGTTTACGGATTTAGGCGATGGCGGACCATGTCTGACAGCTCAGTCAGTTCCATATCTTCCATCCCAAGCTCTGCGAGATGCAGCGCGGTCGAAAAAAGATACTCGCTGTTGGGTCCGCGCCCACCGACCGCTGCCGCGATCACCTCGGCCTGACGTTCAAGACTGAGCGCGCCGGTGTATTGGACGTGTTCGGCATCGACGACATAGGCCAGCGCCGTCTCTTCGCGCCCGTCCTCCAGCCGCAATGTGACCTCGCGTTCGAGATAGGCCGACGACACCAATTCGCGCTCGCGCAGATAGGCCAGCGTCTCCGCCGCAGCCTTTGGGCCAACCCGAAACGCCAACCCGCGACATTGTGCGCCCTCATCCTCATCGAGCGCCAGAACCAGACCGGGCTTCTCCGGCGTGCCCCGATGGTGGATCGACCACATGCAAAACGTGCGCGCATATCCCGTCAGCATCGCAGGGTGACGCTCGACAAAGGCAAAGCCCGGATTCCACATCAAAGAGCCATAACCAAAGACCCAAAATCCATCTCGCACCAACGCGTGATCGCCTGTCATCGCCTTTTCCTCATTGCCGCCTTTTCACCCGCCTGCCCCGCAGGTAAACACGGGGAACGGATTGACCCGATCCTTTTCACAAGAGGTGATGATGCGCAAACTGTTCTGGCTCGTTCTGGCCGCCGTCTTGATTTACACCGGCTATTGGATGATCGGTGCGAAAGGCACGGAAAGCGCCATTGCCGCCTGGGTGAACGCACGGGAGGCTGAGGGGTGGCAAGCCGAGGTGTCCAGCATCAAGACGCGCGGTTTTCCGACCCGCTTCGACACAGAAATCCGTGATCCTCATCTGGCCGACCCGCGCAGCGGTGTGGCGCTGTCCACGCCCAAGATCGAGATTTTGAGCCAGAGCCACCGCCCCACGCGATTTACCCTGCGCATGGCGCCAGAGGTCACCCTCGCATCGCCCTATCAACGCCTCGACATCACGCAGGAGCTGGCCGAAACCCAGCTGTTCGTCGATGCAGGGCCGAATTTGACACTCGATCATGCGGCTTTGACGCTCAAAGACCTGCGCATGGTCTCGACCGCCACGTGGGGCCTGTCGCTGGATACAGGTGACATCACCACGCAGCGTCAGGACGACGATCCGCTGACCCATGACATCAAAATGCATGTCGCAGGCTTTGCGCCCACAGGCGGATTGATCGAAGACATTGATCCCAAAGGACTGTTGTCCGATGATTTCGAGACGCTCGATCTCGATATGAGTGCGACGTTCGATGGGCCGTGGAACATCCATGCGCTCGAAGGACCACGTCCGCAGCCTACGAAAATCGAATTGACCGCGCTCTCCGCGCATTGGGGTGAACTTGATCTGAAACTTGCAGGCAGTTTTGCCATCGACGCGCGCGGCTATCCCGCGGGCAAGCTGGCGGTCAAGGCAGAGAACTGGCGCGAGATGATCGAGCTGGCGATCTCCATGGGCGCAATCCCGGAAAATATGAGCAAACTGTCGCTGCGCGCAGGCGAAATGTTGGCGGGTTTGTCGGGGCGCAAGGATACGATTGACGCGGAGTTGACGCTGAAAGATGGGATGATTTCTCTGGGGTTTATTCCCTTGGGTCCCGCGCCTCGCGTTGTGATCCGTTGAATATGGCAGAGCATGCTAGTTGTCTGACTTTCATCAGCTTTAACGCTCCATTTACCTGACGGACATCAGCTATCTCATGGCTTTCCCCCACGCGTTAACCTTAATCTGATTAACCTTAACGTGTGAGAAAGAGAGAGGCTCTACGGAAAACCTCAGCGGCAATAGCTGCCGGAACGATAGCGCGCCGTGTCGAAATGAAAATGATCGCGATGATAGACATCGCTGTCCGGCCCCAAAACGGTTCCGAACGATCCACAGGCTGCACGATGCAATTTGCGTAAAAGCTGCCCCTGCACCGGGTCGTTCCAGCCTTTGAGAACCGTCATACGCGTGCCGTTTTCCAGACGCACCGCCGAAATATCTATGGCACGTCCGCGCCCATGTTCCGAAATTTTCGCTCCGGGTCGATTGTTGCGCGTGCGGCAGGCATAGCTTGCCGCCACATCCAACTGCGCGATTCCACCCCCCAAGCGTCCGAATGTCGGCTTGGCGCCCTTTTCGATCCAAGAGTGCAGGGCCTTGGCCGTCGCGCAATCCACCACCGCAGGCGTCGAAAGCCGCACACCCGCCAGTTCCGTGATCTGCACCGGCTTTTGAATGCCGCAGCCGGAAATGCGGCCCGGAATGGCTTTGAGGCTTTGCCCCCGGATCGCATTGACACCACAGACGGAGCCTTTGCGGAGATAGCGCACCTGCGTTACAGTGGGGGCTTTGGGGCGCGGCTTCGGGATCGGCAAAGCCAAGGCCGTCGCGACCGACGACGTTTCAGAGGTCACCACGGAAACCGGCGCAACAGGGCCCGGACGCGGCAAAGGGATCGGGGAGCTGTCAAGCGCGAGAGACGGCGCGGCGGACAGACTGAGGGCACAAAGAGCAAGGGCGCATATGACCGCCCGGCGCCTCATCCGCCCTTTTTCACACGACCGAAATCCGGCGCATCCGTGTCCTGACCCGCTTCGATGATGCCACGACGAATGGCGCGGGTGCGGGTGAAATAATCGTGCAATGTGTCGCCATCACCGGTGCGGATCGCACGTTGCAGGGCGAACAGTTCTTCGGTGAAACGCCCGAGAATTTCCAGCGCGGCGTCTTTGTTGGTCAGGAACACATCGCGCCACATCGTCGGGTCGGAGGCCGCGATCCGGGTGAAGTCACGGAACCCTGCGGCGGAGAATTTGATCACCTCCTGATCGGTCACCCGGCGAAGATCGTCGGCGACGCCCACCATCGTGTAGGCGATCAGGTGCGGCACGTGAGACACCACGGCACAGACCGTGTCGTGATGCTCGGGGTCCATGCGTTCGGTGGTGGCGCCAAGCTCGGCCCAGAAATCTTCGAGCTTTTTGACCTCGCCTTCGTCCGCGCCCTCGGGCGGCACGATCAGGCACCAGCGGCTGTCGAACAGCTCGGCAAAACCCGAACGCGGCCCGGAATGCTCGGTCCCGGCCATCGGGTGGGTGCCGATGAATTGCACGCCCTCGGGGATATGCGGCATCACCGCGTCGAGCACAGATTTCTTGACCGAACCGACATCGGTGACCACCGCGCCGGGTTTCAGCGTGCTCTGGATCTCCTCCATCACCGGCCCCATCGCGCCAACCGGCACGGCCAGCACGATGAGGTCCGCGTCGGCGACAGCCTCAACGGCGGTGTCACAGACCCGATCCACAAGGCCGATTTCGCGCGCGGTCTCACGCGTCGCCTGAGAGCGGGCATAGCCGGTGATTTCCCCCGCAACGCCCGCACGACGCATGGCCAAAGACATCGACCCCGCGATCAGGCCAAGCCCGATCAGCGCAACGCGATTGTAGATCACCGTTGATCCCGTCTCAGACACCGGCCTGTTCTCCGCGGAACTGGCCGATCACATGGGCGACACGACGGCACGACGCTTCGTCGCCCACGGTGATCCGCAGGCAATTCGGCAAGCCATAGCCCGCCACGCGACGCACGATGATGCCGTTTTGCTTGAGGAACTCGTCGCAGGCCGCGGCCTCATCTTCATCCTGAAACCGGGCGAGAATGAAGTTGGCGCAGGACGTGTCAGACGGCACCCCCAGCTCCATCAGCGCCTCGGCCAACCAGGCGCGCAGACGGGTGTTGTCTTCGCGGCATTTCTCGACCCAGTCGCGGTCTTTCACGGCGGCTTCGGCGGCGGCCAGTTGCGCCTCCGACAGGTTGAACGGACCGCGCACCCGGTTCAGCACGTCGATGATTTCCTGCGGACCATAGCCCCAGCCGACGCGCACGCCGCCCAGACCGTAAATCTTCGAAAACGTCCGTGTCATCACCACATTATCCCGCGCCTCGACCAGAGCCGCCCCCCCATCGAAGCCTTCGACGAATTCGGCATAGGCACCATCGAGCACAAGGATTGTCTGCGGCGGAATCTCCGAGGCCAGACGCGCGATGTCACGTTGGCCGATCATGGTGCCGGTCGGGTTCGCCGGGTTGGCGATGAAGATCAGTTTGGTCTTCTCGTTACAGGCCGCGAGGATCGCATCCACATCGACCACACGCTCGCGCTCCGGCACACAAACCGGCTGCGCGCCCGCGGCACGGGCGGAGATTTTATACATGGAAAAACCATGCTCGGTGTAGATCACCTCATCGCCCACGCCCGCATAGGCCTGACAGAGGAAGGTGATGATCTCGTCTGAGCCGACACCGCAGATGATGCGCCCGGCATCCAACCCGTGCACCTCGGCAATGGCTTTGCGCAGGCCGGTGTGATCGGTGTTCGGGTAGCGATGAAGGGTGTGAACCGCCTTGGCAAAAGCTGTCTTGGCGCTTTCGGGCGCGCCGAACGGGTTTTCGTTCGACGACAGCTTGATCACATTGTCAACGCCTTGCACATGGCTGGCGCCGCCCTGATAGAGGGTGATGTCAAGAATGCCGGGTTGCGGTTCGATCAAACGGGTCATGAATCCACTCGCTTAGAATTGTCCGCCTCTCTTAGCGCCGTGCGCGGAACATTGCCAGACAGATGAGCAACCTCTGTGCAGATGTTGCGTTGTGGCGTCGGTGTGTGCCCCCATCGCCACGCATTGGACCCGCGCAAATGGCGGCTCACCCCACGGCCCCCGCCGCCGGTTTCCATTTGAACCCGGCGCGAATGATGCCGTGATCGTTGGTGCCTGTCGCCTTGTGGTCGTCAATATTGAGGTGATCGTTGTCCACCGTCATCTCGTCAAAGGCCCAGAGGCGGCGTTTGGAGTGATCGTAGAACTCCTGCGAAAACAGGATGTGATCGAGGCTCTCGCGCTCCTTTTTATAGACATGCGTGTAGTACACATCCCGCGTCGAGCGGTATTCCTGAAGCGTCTGCGCGGTGTAGAGCGCATTGTCGCCGCCGCCCTCGGACAGCCCCGTCAGATATTGCGGCTGCTCAGACAAGATGTTGAGCGTGTTGGACAATTTGCTATCGTTCATATCGCCGATCACCACCACGGGCGTGTTCGTGCCCTTGGTCAGATTGGTGATGATCATGCGCAAAGCCGTCGCCTCCGCCGTGCGGCGGATGGTCGAGACGGCATAGCCCAGCGCCGTCAGGTGATCCTTGTGGGTGTCGCGCTCATACCAATCCTCGCGCCAAAGCTCGGTCGCGCGGCGGGATTTGAAATGACAGACGAAGACATGGATGACCGGCGTGTCCGGGTGCGGCTGGACGGTGAGATGCAGGACCGGGCGAGAAAAGCTGGTCAGCGCCACCGCGATCCGGTCCTGCTGCGGATCGTCTCCGCCGGAGGCCAGCATCATCTCATCGGGAAACTCGGTGATCCACTCGGGATCATCGACGAGAATGTCTTTGCGCACCAGCCCCGCGCAGACGATGCGATTGCCGGGATGACCGGGAGGGACAAGCGCCTGATGCGTGGCGTCAAGCCCGGCCATCTGCATCGCCTCTTGCAGGGCCTCCTCGGCCCAAAGCTCCTGAAACCCGACCACATCCGCCGCGATGCGTTTGAGTACGGCGGCGGTGTAGAAAATCTTTGCGTCATATTGCTCTTCCGACCATGTCGAACCGGAATACATCGCAGCACCGGGGGATTGCAGATTGTAGAGATTGAAAGATGCAAAAGAAATATCACGTGCTGCCATACCCGAGGCCCTCCTGAAACACAGGCCCAGCTTAGCGCAAAACGGGATTCGGTTCAGGTGGAGTATTGGCAAAGAAAAAGGCCGCCCAAGGGACGGCCTTTCGCAAATCTTCGAAGATCGGCTCAGACTTAGTTCTGAGCGTAGAATTCGATGACGAGGTTCGGTTCCATCTGCACAGCGTAGGGCACATCGGAGAGGCCCGGCTTGCGCACGTAGGTCGCGGTCATTTTGGAGTGATCGGCGTCGATGTAATCCGGCACGTCACGCTCGGCGAGACCCACAGCTTCGAGCACGATGGCGAGCTGTTTGGATTTGTCGCGCACTTCGATCACGTCGCCCTCTTTCACACGGTAGGAGGGGATGTTGACGCGCTTGCCGTTCACGAGCACGTGGCCGTGGTTCACGAACTGACGGGCGGCAAAGACGGTCGGCACGAATTTCGCGCGGTAAACGACGGCATCGAGACGGGATTCCAGCAGGCCGATGAGGTTTTCACCGGTGTCGCCTTTGATCCGCTCGGCGTCGGCAAAAATGCGACGGAATTGTTTCTCGGTCAGGTCGCCGTAGTAGCCTTTCAGCTTCTGCTTGGCGCGGAGCTGCAGACCGAAGTCGGACAGCTTGCCCTTGCGGCGCTGACCGTGCTGGCCCGGGCCGTATTCACGACGGTTGACCGGGGACTTCGGACGGCCCCAGATGTTTTCGCCCATGCGGCGGTCGATTTTGTACTTGGCAGACGTGCGTTTGGTCACGATCTGGATCCTTTCAGTTTGTATGAAAGGTGCTGTCCTTTCCGTCGGGCTTATCCCCTCGGGCGACAGGTCATCCCCTTGCGGGGGCCACCAACACCAAATAGTCAACCGGCGCGCATCGCTGCACACCGGATGACGGGCTTATACAGCCGAAACCGGGGGAGTCAAGCGCGGGTTGTGTTTTCTTGGGGGCCTCAAGCGACCTTATGCAAAAGGATCGCCGTTTCCGCCGCCGACAAGGTCCGGCGCGCGGCGGGGCCGTAGCCTTCGGTCTGATCCAACAGATGCGGGAAGCGCTCCAAGAGGCTGGTCCGCTGGTCTTCCGCCACCTCGCCCAAATCGGCAAAGCCGGGATGAAAGCTTTCGGTCTCCAAGCCGTTGGCAAAGATCACCTGATGCGCATCGAACAAGAGGTGGATGTAATCGAGCCCCTTGAGATGCCGCTCCGTCGTGATCGAGCGGTCATTCACCAAATCCTTGGCACAGACCAGCACCTCATCGGCATTATAGAGGTCGCGCGCCCCCTGCCCCCGAAGCACCATCCGATGTTGCGGCGAGACGATCAGGTCCTCGTCCGGCTCACCCATCCCCAAAGCATCGGCCCGGAACCGCACCGGGCGGAGTTCAGGCATCGCGTAAAGCCGCGCGCCCGTGATGTGACGCCGCCCGATCCAGCGCAGCTTTTGCACGCCGTCGTCCTTGGTCTGAACCGCATCGCCTTCGCACAGGTCTTCGACGGGCCGCGCCCCATTGGGGGTCAGGATTTTCGTGCCGGGCGTGAAACAGATCACACCACCGGGCGTGGCCTCTTTCGCTTCACGCGCCGCGGCGACATGGGTGGAGACCACCCAAAGATCCGTGTCCGCAGGTGGCACATCGCCCAGAAACATCAACAAAGGCGTGCCCAGTTCGGGCATGTCTATGAGCGTAATTTCGTATTTTTTGAGACCATCGGTGACGTCAAACCCGCCATCGAACAGTCGCGCGCGGGTCTCGAGGTCGTGATACGCAGGCGCGCCCGCCAAAGCCGCCCCGATCAGCCGACGCACCGAGTGCGCCGCCCGCTGATGCAACTCAGCCTGCCCGATTGCGTTCTCTAAGACGTAGACATCGCGTGCCCCATCGACGCAGACGGCCTCGCCGGTCCAGCGCCACGCAGCGCCGACCGTCAATGCCGAAGGCGGTGCAGATCGAAGCCCGTCGAGCTCCCCCTGCGTCCACGCGATGACAAACGTGCCGGAAAAGCCCGTTCTCATTGCCTGTATGCCTGCCATAGTTCTTTTTTATTAGGGGCACGCTAACACAGGTGATTCGCTCTGTTAACCTTTTTTGGTGAATATTTGCAGTTTGCGAAGCGGCAGAGGGTCGCATCGTCTCCGCGCAAAGCTTCATACGCGTTATTCGACCGAAATCGACGCCACGGTCGCACGCAAAGCTCCAATGGCAGGAGCCGGATCGAGACAGACCATCAAGCCCCGTTTGCCGCCGTTTATCACAACGGGGGACACCACCGACAAGATCGTATCATCGAACACCGTCGGCACCGTCTTTTTTTGACCAAAGGGGCTAATGCCGCCGGTGTGGAACCCGGTCAGGCGTTCGGCCTTCACAGGCGCCATCATCACGGCGGATTTGCCCTTGAGCGCTTTGGAGAATTTCTTCATCGACAGCGACCGATCCGAGGGGATCACCGCACAGGCCGGTTTGCCGTCCAGTTCCACCATCAGAGTCTTGAACACCCGCGCGGGCGCCCAGCCGATCGCTTCCGCAGCGTGCAGTCCAATCGGCCCGTCGCCGCCGCCGTAGTCATATTCGAAGACCTCGTAACCGATGTCCTGCCGGTCCAGAAAACCTGTCGCGGGGGTGGCGGTGCTCATGGGATCTCCTGTGTTATACGAACCGACAGGATTTTTATAGGGCCTTGCCGCCCGAGAGGCCACCACCGACCCTGACGCAAAGGAAGTCTGAAAAGCGGCCTTTTCGCCCATCACATAAACTTGACAAAAGAACTAAGACTTTTTAAGCCAGCGACAGAACGCAAGCTCCCGTCCTCGGCAGCCAGCACTTATTTTCATGCTGGGGACAGGAAAAACATGACCAGACGCACACATCTTTTGGCCAGTGTTGCCCTTATGGGCACTGCGCCATTTCTGGGCACACAGGCTGTGGCACAATCAGCAGAGACCGGTCTTATCGTGCTCGATGAGATCACTGTCGACACCAGCCAGCGCGGCGTTCAGACCGACACGGCCGCCTCAGAAACCGTCATCGAACAGGACGAGTTGGACACCCGGCAAGCCACGACCATGGCCGAGCTGATCGACAGCGTGCCGAACGTCTCGCTGATCAACGGGGGCCTGCCGCAAGGTTCGGGCGTCTCCATACGCGGCCTTGGCGCCTCCGCTGGACTTTACGGTTCTGACGGCAAGGTCGCCGTGGTGATCGACGGGGTCGCCAGCGGGGCCGAAGAGATCTATCGCAATGGCTCGATGTTTGCGCTTGAACCGGAACTGTTTCGCGAAGTGACCGTAACCCGCGGCCCCGGCGAAGGCTTTCGCTATTCTTCGGGCGCGATGGGCGGCACGATTGAAGCGCAAACCAAGGACGCCACCGATTTTCTCGACGCGGGCGATGCCTTCGCCTTTCGCCAGAAGCTGGCCTATGAAAGCAATGGGGACGGGGCCCTGAGCAGCTCGATCCTCGCCTGGGCGCCCAACGCACAATTCGACATGCTGGCGTTTCTGGGATACCGCACTCAGGACGAGCGCAAAGACGGCGAGGGCGTAACACAGGATGCCACTGGGTTTGATGCGCCCTCCGCCCTGCTCAAGGCCAATTATCGCCTGAACGACGCGAGCACCCTGACCTTCTCCTACGCCTATAACGAAATTCCCGAAGAGGACGTGCCCTACGACGCCTATGATCCGGCCTGGGACGACACCTTCGTCGATCGCGACACTCAGGACACCACCGCCTATCTCGCCTATCGTTTCGACCCGCAGGACAACCCGTTGATCAATCTCGAAGCGCGGCTGACCTACAAACATGAGGCGATGGAAATCTCTTCCATTTACGACACCTCCGGCAGCGGCATTTTCAACGCCGATCACGACACCACGACCTGGGGGCTGCGGATCGAAAACGAGGCGCTGTTCTCCACCGGGATCATCGCGCACACCCTGACCACCGGCGTGGAATATAAGGAACGCGAGCGAAAATCGACGCTTCTCTCCGGCGCCTACGCCGGGCAAAACGATGCCTCTGCACCGGGTGGGACGGACGAAAGCATCGCGCTCTATCTGGCCGACAAGATGGAGATCGGGGAGCGGCTGACGCTCACCCCGCAATTGCGCTACGAACACCAGACGCTAACCTCGCAAAACAATGGCGATGCGGAGACCTGTTTCGGCACCTTCTGTATGCCGAACACGCCGATCCCGGATGGCACCTCATATGACAAAGACGCCGTCACCGGTGCCTTTTCCGCACGCTATGCCGTGACCGATGCCTTCTCCGTCTTCGGCACGCTGGCCTATAACGAAAATCTGCCGATCCTGGATGACCTGCGCAGCGACAACATCACCGTCTCGGAAAAAGGCGTCACCTATGAGCTGGGCCTGGCTTATGACGCCATGGATGTTTTTGCCTCCGACGACGCGTTCAAGGCCAAGCTGACCGGGTTCAACACCCGAATCTGGGACGGCACCACCTATTCCGGTGTCGAGCGCGTCGATCTTGAGGGGCTCGAACTGGAGCTGTCCTATGTGCATCCGGCGTATTACATCGACCTGAATGCGGGTCACACCCGTGGCGACATCAACGGCAGCTCGACCCCCTTTGATTTCGTGCCGGCGGACACGCTGCAACTCACTCTGGGCAAACGTTTCTTGGACGATCAACTCGATCTGAGCCTTGAGGCGAAACATGCCTGGGCGCAAAACCGCACCAACGGCAGCGCGGGCACGGCGCCCTCCGACGACTGGACCTCGCTCGCCCTGCGAGCCGCCTATGTGCCGGACAGCGGCCTGCTCGAAGGGCTGGAACTGCGCGGGTCCATCGAAAACCTGACGGACGAGACCTATCGCCCCTATCTGGCGACCCGCAATGCCGCCGGGCGCAACATCAAATTCTCGATTGCCAAGGTCTTTTGATCTCTGGCGGCGGCCATGCGGAGGTTTCCTTCGTGCTCCGCATGGCCGCACCAAGACCACACAGCCCTCTGACACTTCCTAAACGCACAAGAGAGACGCCATGAACAAACCTCTGACCGCCCCCGCCCCTCTGACTCCTGCGGCCATCCGCGCCGCGAAATCAGAAAACATCCAAAAGCGCGACCGCGATCTGGCCGACAGCCTCGGCATTTCCGAGGCCGAACTGGTCGCCGCCCATGTTGGCGCATCCGACAGTATGAGTGTCACCCGCATCTCGGCCAACCCCGACGATGTCATGCCGCGGCTGACCGCCTTGGGCGAGGTGATGTCGCTGACCCGCAATCTGTCTTGCGTCCATGAGCGCGTCGGCACCTTTGAAGAGTATAAATCCGGGCCGCATGCCTCGATGGTTCTGGGCAAGGAGATCGACACGCGGATTTTCCCGAAACATTGGGCCTTCGGCTTTGCCATCGAGAATGAAACTGAAAAAGGCCTGCGCCGCACCTTGCAGTTTTTCGATCACGCGGGCGATGCGCTTCAGAAAGTCTTTCTGCGCGACGCCTCCAACCATGACGCCTGGCAGCCTCTGATCGAGGTGCTGCGCGTTGAGGAGCAAAGCCCCGAGATCGCGGTCGAACCACGCCAGCCCACCGAAGACGCAAAGGTCAATGAGGACAAGCGCGACATCTTGGTGGAAGAATGGGCGCGCATGACCGACACGCATCAGTTCAACCGGCTGGCGGCGAAACTCGGCATGAACCGCCTCGGCGCCTATCGGCTCGCGGGAGAACCTTTCGTGCGCAGGGTCGCACCCTCCTCTGTCGAGAGCTTCCTGAATGCCACCTCCGAGGCGCATCAAAAGGTGATCCTCTTTGTCGGCAACCGCGGCAATATCCAGATTCACTGGGGCACGCTCGACAATATCAAGCCGATGGGGCCTTGGCTCAACGTGTTGGACCCGCGTTTCAACCTGCATCTGCGCGGAGATCATCTGGCCGAGGTTTATGTGGTCGAGAAACCGACCAAACGCGGCCCTGCGATTTCTCTTGAGGCCTTCGACGCCGAGGGAGGCTTGATCTTCCAATGTTTCGGCCAGCGCGAGAATGACAGTGACGATCTCGCACAATGGCATCAAATCCTCGCCGATCTGCCGGGGGCGTAAATGAAACATCTTCTGCTGAGTGCTGCGCTTCTCTCTCCCTTCTCGGCCCATGCTGAAGCCTATCCGGAGGCCAGCGCCATTGTCTCCATCGGCGGGCCAGTGACCGAGATCATCTACGCGCTGGACCAGGGCGCGCGCATCGTCGCCCGCGACACCACCTCGCTTTACCCCGAAGAGGTCACCGCCCTGCCCGACGTCGGTTACATGCGGCAATTGTCGGCGGAGGGCGTGCTCTCCGTTGGCCCCGACCTGATCGTCACCCGCGACACCGCCGGGCCGCCCGAGGTGCTGGACCAGTTGCGCATGGCCGCCGTGCCGATGGTGGCCGTCAAAGACGGGTTCTCCGAAAGCGCCGTGATCGACGCGATCCACACTGTGGGCACGGCCTTGGGTGTGCCCGAACGCTCCGACACTTTCGCAACTGAGGTCCAAGCCCAGTTCGACAGCCTGCATCAGTCCATCGAGAGCGCAGGCACCCCGCCCCGCGTGCTCTTCATCCTGTCCAACCAGGGGGGGCGGCTGAATGTGGCGGGCGCAAACACCGGTGCCGATGGCATCATCACGCTCGCAGGCGCCGAAAACGTCATGGCCTCCGCGTATCAGGGCTATAAAATCATGAGCGACGAGGCGATCATCGCCACCGCGCCCGATGTCGTGTTGATGATGGAGCCGACAGGCGAGGCCGAACATGACGGCAATCGCGCCGACATTCTCGACCTGCCCGCGCTCGCCCACACGCCCGCCGGTCAAAATGGCGCGTTCGTGGAAATTTCCCCAGCCGCTTTGGGCTTTGGCCCGCGCACGGCGCTCTTTGCCCAAGAGCTGCATGACGCGCTTTGGGCCGCAAAAGGAACAGAGTAAGCCATGGCCATCGCCGAGTTTCAGCCTGAGACGCAACCCTTAGAACACCCCAAACCGCTCGCTGGAGACCGTCGCACCAAGGCGCGTTTGCTGCGTTTTATGCTTCTCGCACTGCTTGGGCTCACCATGCTCATGGGGCTGGGCTGGGGGGCGGCGGGCGACACCGATGTGATCGCGGCCCTTTTGGCGAAATTCGGCATCGGTGAGGCCCGTCTGGTCGATATGACCGTGGTCTGGGACATCCGCATGCCGCGCGTGTTGACTGGCGCTTTGGTCGGCGCGGCACTGGCCGTCGCAGGCGCGGTGATGCAGGGGCTGTTTCGCAACCCTCTGGCTGATCCGGGCCTTGTCGGCGTCTCTGCCGGCGCGGGTTTTGGCGCGGTGGCGGCGATTGTTTTGGGCGGGCTCTTGCCCTTGGCGCTGCAAAATCTCGTCGGCGCCTACCTTGTGCCTCTTGCGGCGTTCTTCGGCGGCTGGATCTCCACTTTGGTGCTCTATAAAATCGCTACGCGCGGCGGGCGGACCTCGGTCGCCACCATGTTGCTCGCGGGCATCGCCTTGGGCGCTCTGACCGGCGCTCTCACCGGCTTCATTGTTTACAAAGCCACCGACGACCAGCTCCGCGATCTGACGTTCTGGGGCATGGGATCGGTGGCGGGCGCCACTTGGGCCAAGCTTCTGACCGCAGGGCCGATCATCGCGCTGGCGCTGATCACCGCGCCGTTTCTGGCCCGCGCTCTGGACGCTTTGGCTCTGGGCGAAGCGGTCGCTTCGCACATGGGCATCGATACGCAACGCATGAAACGTATCGCGATCCTGTCGGTCGCGGGCTCAGTCGGGGCCTCCGTGGCGATCACTGGTGGCATCGGCTTTATCGGCATCGTCGTGCCGCATCTTTTGCGGCTGGTCCAAGGGCCGGAGCATCGCAACCTCTTGCCCAACGCGGCACTTTTGGGCGCGATCATGTTGTTGCTCGCGGATATGGTCAGCCGTTTGGCTGTTGCCCCCGCCGAGCTTCCCATCGGCATTGTCACCGCCTGTCTCGGTGGACCGTTCTTCCTCTGGATCCTCTTGAAAAACCGCGCACTTTTGGAGAGTTGAGATGATTGTGGCCTCAGACATCACCGTGCATTTCGGGGCGCGCAGAGTGCTCGATGCGGTCGAGTTTTCCGCCCGCGCGGGCGAGGTGACCGCCATTGTCGGCCCCAACGGGTCCGGCAAAACCACGCTTTTGCGCGCCATGACCGGGGAACAGGAATTCACCGGCGAAGTCAGCCTCGATGGCACATCTTTGTCACAGCTGTCTGCCCTCGATCTGGCCCAGAGAAGGGCGGTTCTGCCGCAATCGGGCAATATCGCCTTTCCCTTCACCGTGCTCGAATTGGTGCGCCTCGGCCTAACCGCCGGGCTGTCGATAGGCCGCACGAGCGGCATGGAGCATCTGCCCCATGAGGCCCTTGCCCGTGTCGGCCTTGACGGCTTTGAGGGCCGGATGGTGCAGGAGCTGTCCGGCGGCGAACGGCAACGGGCGCAGCTCGCCCGCGTCTTGGTACAAATCTGGGAGCCGGTGCTGGATGGGCATCCGCGTTGGCTCATCCTCGACGAACCTGTTTCCGCGCTCGACATCGGACATCAGCTCACCGTCATGGAGATCGCCCGCGACTATGCGCGGCGTGGCGGCGGGGTGATCGCGGTGATGCATGACCTGAACCTGACCTCGATGTTCGCGGACCGGGTGACTTTGCTGAGCGAGGGCAAATTGCGCGCCGAGGGCACGCCGCGAGAGGTGCTGACCGATCATGCGCTCTCGGCCTGCTATGGCTGTGCGCTCAGGACCAACACGCCGCCGCCCTGTGGCGGGCCATGGATTTTGCCGCAGGCGAGTGCCCTCCCCCCGACGTGAGCGGTCAAAATCATGGCGCCTTCTGGAAACACTGTGTGGAAACACTGTTTTTCCCGCCACCTACGGCCGGACCTCTCCTCGACATTTTGCTGACAGGCTGCCATGGCTAGATAAGATTTACACATCCTGTCACCAAAGCGATATGACCATGTCTCGTCCCCAAGCCGTGAGGAATACTCCCCAAGGCCCCCTCAAAAAGACCGCCATCGAAACGGTTCAGGACCAGATCCGCGCACGGATCATGTCCGGCGCACTCGGACCGGGCGCGCGACTGCATATCGACAAGCTGCGCCTCGAATTCGGCGTCTCGACCTCGACCATGCGCGAAGCAATTTCGCGGCTTTTGATTGATGGTCTCGTCACCTCCGAACACCAGCGCGGCTTTCGCGTCGCGCCCCTCACACTCAAGGATTTTCGGGACATCACGGACGCGCGCAAGATGATCGAAGCACAGGCGCTGCAGCTCGCGTTGCACCATCGCACGGCGCAGTGGCAGGCCGATCTGATCGCCGCCTACGACCAGCTCGTGCAGATCGAAGACCGCTTGATCGGCGACGGCGATCTGGACTGCGCCCCGGAGTGGAGCGCCCGCAACGCGCATTTCCACGATTGCATTGTGAGCACCTGCGACAATGCCTGGCTCAAACGCTTTCGCCTTACCCTGCACCAACAGTCCTACCGCTATCATCGCCGGCTGCTCTGCGACCGCTCCCGGCCCCGCGACGTCCGGGTCGAGCACAGGGCGATTTTCGACACGGCCCTTGCAGGCGACATCGCGGCCTGCGTTGCGGCACTCGAGGCGCATATCGAGACATCCTACACCGATTTGACCCAACAGCACGACCTGTCCGCATAGATGTTCCGTCTCCGGCATAACACCCGCGCTTCACTTTTGCCCCTGTTGATCAGCTTGGCTGGTTATTTCTTTTTGCCATTGTCGATCGTCTCTTTCATCATGCGATCCACCTTAAACGCTGGTCCGAATTCCCGAGACCACATCTGGCATGTTCTTCGTTCCAGTCGGCAACAAAGACATGCGCGACTGCAATCTTCACTTGACGTCCTTCCCGGGCCCGCGTTTATCTGAACCCCTGTTTGGTGCCTGTTGATGCGCAATGCTGAGGGCTCAATCGGGAACGGGGAAGGATGTCGCGACACGCAGCACCCAAAGCCCCGGCCGCCCCCGCGACTGTATGCGGTGAGCGCGCTCCGACACACCACTGGAGAGCCCAGTCGGGATCTCTGGGAAGGGGGGGTGCCGCTTTGACCCGCGAGCCAGGAAACCGGCCAGCTGCCACATCAACCGCCGTCGGGTGTGACGGCAAGGAGTACGCGATATGCATATTGAACCGGGCATCGTCACAGGTGCCAAAATCGTCCTGAGCTATGCCACAGCGGCAGGCGCGGGTCTCTATACCCTCAAATCCACCGTCGACACGATCCGTCAGCAAGGTCTTGTGTCTCTGGTCGGGCGGTCTGTCATTGCCACCGCCGCCGTCTTCACCTTTTTTCAGGTGCTGCCGCATTATCCGGTTGGCGTGTCCGAGGTGCATCTGATCCTCGGCTCGACCCTGTTTCTGATCCTGGGTGCCGCGCCCGCGGCCATCGGTCTGGCGCTTGGGCTGCTGGCGCAGGGGGTGTTCTTTGCGCCCTTCGATCTGCCGCAATACGGGATGAATGTGACGACGCTTCTGGTGCCGCTCTTCGGGCTTCAGATGTTGGCCAAACGCGTGATCGCGCCGGGCACCGCCTATGTCGATCTGCAATACCGTCAAGCTCTGGCGCTCTCGACCGCCTATCAGGGCGGGATCGTGCTTTGGGTGGCTTTCTGGGCGATCTACGGTCAGGGCGTGACCAATGTGAGCCAGGTGATGAGCTTTGGCGCCGCTTATATGACCGTGATCCTGATCGAACCGCTTCTCGATCTGGCCGTTCTGGCGCTGGCGAAACGGGCAAAATCCCTGCAAGGCAGCGGGTTTGTCACGCCGCGCCTCTACGCCTGAGTTGAACCGTAAAAAGACGGAATATGAGGGGGGCTTCGGCTCCCCTTTTTTGAGAGGCCTACCATGATCGACTTGAGCCTGATCGGCATCGGCACCGGCAATCCCGATCACATCACCCGTGAGGCCATCGCGGCGATGAATGCCGCCGACCTGGTCCTGATCCCTTTAAAAGGCCCGGAAAAGACCGAGCTGGCCGAGCTGCGCCGCGCGCTTTTGGCACAGCATCTGACCAAACCCGCCACGCGTCTTGTCGAATTCGACCTGCCCCAACGCGATGCCGAGGGCGCCCCCTACGCGCGGCGCGTGTCGGACTGGCACGACGCGATTGCCGAAGCCTGGGAGCGCGCGATCACCGAGGCTTTGGGACCAGCCCCTGAGGCGAAAGTGGCGCTTTTGATCTGGGGCGACCCGATGCTTTATGACAGCAGTCTGCGCATCGCCGAACGGCTCAAAGCACGCCTGCAGATCACACCGCGCGTCATCCCCGGCATCACCGCCATTCAGGCGCTTTGCGCCGCCCATGCCATTCCATTGAACAGCGTCGGAGACCCCGTCACACTCACCACCGGGCGGCAATTGCGTGATCATGGCTGGCCTGCGGGCGTGCAAACCGTGGTTGTCATGCTCGACGGTGACTGTGCCTTTCGAACCCTCGACCCCGAAGGGATCGAGATCTGGTGGGGCGGCTGCGTGGCGATGCCTCAGGAACGCCTCATCGCCGGGCTTTTGCGCGAGGTGGCCGACAAGATCGTCACCACCCGCGCCGCCCTGCGCGCGGACCTGGGCTGGGTGATGGACATTTACCTCATGCGCCGGAGCCAGTGAGGTCGGAGCGGGTGATCCGGCCTCACGGACTGGCTTCACTGGCTGGCCTCTGCGATCAGGTGGAAAAACGTGCCGGTGACCCGCCCGCCCTCAGGCGTCACGCGGATAGACCCCGTTTCGGGCATCTCCGTACCATTCGGGTCAACGACGCGCGCCAATGGGGCGTCGGGTTGCGACAGAATATTCGCATAGTGAAACTCATGCCCCCGCAGCGCGTGGCCCACGGCAAACCCCGGCATCGGCGACATCAAATCGGCGCGGCGATACCCCAGATGCATCTTGCGCTTGGCAAAGCTGGTCTCCAGACCGAAAAGCCCCAGCATTTCGTGGCGCTGCCCCTCGGCATCGACGATGCCGGCGCCAAGCGCCATATAGCCCCCGCATTCGCCATGCACCGGGCGGGTTTGGGCAAAATTCCGCACCCCCTCGATGAAGCTGCGATTGCCGGAGAGTCGCCCGGCATGAAGCTCGGGATAGCCGCCGGGCAGCCAACAGACATCCGCGCTTGGATCTGGCGCCTCATCGGCCAGCGGCGAGAAGGGCAAGATGCTGGCCCCGGCAGCACGCCAAGCCTCCATCAAATGCGGATAGACAAAGGAAAACGCCGCGTCGCGCGCCAAAGCGATGCGCTGGCCCGGCGGCGGCACAGGTTTATATGGGGCAAGCTCCCCCTCTTGCGCCGTGGCACACCCCATGATCGCGTCGAGATCGCAATGCTCGGCCACGATCTCGCCCGCGTGAGACAGCAATCGCTCCAGTTCACCGGTTTCCTCCGCCTGTACGAGGCCCAGATGGCGAGACGGCAACTCAATCCCTGCGGCGCGCGGCAGAACGCCCAACACGGGCAGTCCGATGCTCTCGAACCCACGCCGCACCAAAGCCTCATGTCGGGGCGAGGCGATTTTGTTCAACACAACCCCCGCCACCGTCACGTCCGCGCGAAACTGCGCGAGGCCCAAGGCCACCGCCGCCGCCGTCTGCGCCTGTCCCGAGGCGTCGATCACCAAGACCACCGGCCAGCCCATCAGCGCGGCAATGTCAGCGCTGGCGCCTGTGCCGGTTTCGCCCGGCACGGCCACGCCATCGAAAAGCCCCATCGAGCCCTCGGTCACGATAAGATCGGCGGGTCGGGCGGCGAGCGCGGCGATCTGCGCCGATGTCATCGCCCAGGCATCGAGATTGACCGAACTGCGCCCCGCCGCCGCCGCGTGAAACGCCGGATCGATGTAATCCGGCCCACATTTCAGCGGTTGCACCGCGACGCCCCGCGCCCGAAGCGCCGCCAATAGACCCAGCATCAGCGTGGTCTTTCCCGTGCCCGAAGAGGCCGCCGCAATCACCAAACCGGGCGTCATGCGTCACCGCCTTTTGCGGTTTCGGGAAAGCGCGGATCGGTGCCCACGGGACGATAGCGCCGATCATAATCCCCCGCATAAAGCCGACTTTCGGCAAACTCTTCGGCCCCGATGGACCGCCCCACCAGAATGAGCGCCGTGCGCTCCATTTCGGCTCCGATGGCGGTTTTCAGGGTGCCAAGCGTGGCGCGCACCACGCGCTCGTCGGGCCAGCTAGCACGCCAGACCACCGCAACCGGACAGTCCGCGCCGTAATGCGGCACCAGCTCCGTGATCACCTTGTCGAGCACATGCACCGACAGGTGAATCGCCAGCACCGCACCGGTCTTGGCGAAATTCTCAAGCGTCTCACCCGGCGGCATCGCCGTCGCCCGCCCCGAGGTCCGGGTCAGCACAACGGATTGCACCACACCGGGGAGGGTCAGCTCAGAACAAAGCGTCGCGGCGGCGGCGGCGAAACTCGGCACGCCGGGGGTGACGTCATAGGGGATCTCCAACGCCCGCAGACGCCGCAACTGTTCCCCCATCGCAGACCAAACCGACAGATCGCCGGAGTGAAGCCGGGCAACATCGTGCCCCGCCGCATGGGCCGTGGCGATTTCATTCATGATCTCATCGAGACTCAAGGACGCCGTATTGACGATCCGCGCGCCCTCAGGGCAATGGGACAACAGGGCCTCCGGCACGAGGCTTCCGGCATAAAGACACACCGGACAGGCCGCGATCAGGTCGCGCCCCCGAAGCGTGATCAAATCCGCAGCACCAGGTCCCGCGCCAATAAAGTGAACCGTCATCTTCCGTCTCCTTCTGCGACAGCGATGGTCACGCCGCCGATGATTTTGCGGCGTTCCAACAGCCGCGCGTTGGGGCCCGCCACCACGAGTGCGGCCGCTTCGGCCACCGATCCGGTGCCATGGGCGTCAAAGGAGGCCTGCGACATTGTAGGCGTTGACGTGCCCGCGACCTCGGCACTCTCGACATCGCGTCCCAAAGCCTGCGCCAGCGCCGCAGCTTTCGGGGCTGCTGTGGCCACACGGTCGACGGCCCCGACGGAGGCAAGTGCTGCGCGCAAAGCCTGAGGCGTCGCGGTGCTTTGAAAGCCGATCCCCGCGACCCTCACCGCGTCACACTCCACTGCACCACAGGTCGCGCCGCCGACCAGCCGCGCATCCGACCAAGGCCCTCGGCCCGCGACAGTTCGATGCGCAAAAGCGATCCGCCATGACGCGCGTGGAGCCCCGCCAAAAGCGCTTCGGTCTCAAGCGTCACCCCATTGGCCACGATCCGCGTGCCTTCGGGCAGATGCGTCCAGAGCCAGCCATAGAGCGCCGCCGTGCCGCCGCCTCCGATGAACACGGCCTCGGGCAAAGGCAAATCGGACAGGACATCGGGCGCGCGACCTTCGAGGACGCGGATGTGCCGAGTCAGGCCAAAGGCCTCGATATTGCGCTGAATATTGGCGATCCGGTCGGCGCGCGGCTCAATCGTGATCGCCCGCCCCCCGGCCAGCCCCCATTCGACAGAGACCGAACCGGACCCGCCCCCGATGTCCCACAAAAGCTCTCCCGGTCGCGGGGCCAGTGCGGCAAGCGTCAAGGCCCGGATCGGAGATTTGGTGATCTGACCGTCATGCGCGAAACTGTCTTCGGGAAGACCCGGCACATGCGGCAGACCTGCGTCACGGGGCAAATCCGCCCCATCGAGCGCGACCGCCACGGGGGCTTCGATGCCGGACAGATCGAAACGCTCAGCCTGCGTGACCCGCACCCGTTGATGCGGCCCGCCCATGCGTTCGAGCACATACATATGGACCGCGCCCAATCCCTCTTGCACCAACCAATCGGCCAGCGCGCGCGGCGTGGCCACATCCCTGAGCGTCGCGACGACCTTCGCCCCCGGATGCAACGCCCGGCGCAGCGCACCGAACCCCGCCGCGTGAAGCCCCAGCGCAGTGACCTCTTCGATCCGCCACCCCAGATGCGCACAGGACAGCGAAAATATCCCCGCCACCGGAAAGGCACGCCATTCCCCCGGCGAAAGATGCGCGGCAAGCGCCCCACCGGCGCCGAACCAGAACGGATCGCCAGAGGCCAGAACCACCACGTTTTGTCCACGGCAGGCCAGCACCGGCGCGATGTCGAAGGGCACGGGCCAGGCCTGTCCTCGTGCGCCTGCCCCAGCCAGATCCAGATGGCGCGGCCCGCCGAAAATGACCTCGGCCTCCTCCAACGCGGCGCGGCTTGCATCCGACAGGCCATTCAGGCCATCTTCGCCCAGACCGACGATGCTCAACCACGGATCAGCCATGACGCGTCTCCTTTTGCTGGGCGGCACCACCGAGGCCAGCCGACTGGCGCAACACCTCGCGGACTGCGGGATGGATGCGGTGTTTTCCTATGCCGGACGCACGGCCCATCCGGTGGCGCAGCCCTTGCCCACACGGATCGGAGGCTTTGGCGGCGTGGACGGGCTTGTCGATTATCTCGCACATGAACGCATCAGCCATGTGATCGACGCCACCCATCCCTTTGCTGCGGGCATGAGCCGCAATGCGATCCGCGCCTGCGTGCAGGCCGGGGTGCCTTTGTTGGGCTATGAACGTGCGCCGTGGCGCGCAAAAGAGGGCGATCTCTGGACCCATGTCCCCGATATGGACGCCGCTTGTCGCGCCCTGCCAGACCGTGGCGCGCGGGTGTTTCTGGCGATTGGCAAGCAACAGCTTGCGGGTTTTGCGACGAAGCCAGAGAACCACTATCTTCTGCGCCTTGTGGATGCGCCGGAGGGCGCCCTGCCCTTGCCCGACGCCGAGGCGGTCATCGCGCGTGGTCCCTTTGGTGTGGAGGACGATCTGGAGCTTTTGCGTCGTCATCGGATCACCCATGTCGTGGCAAAAAACGCGGGCGGTGTCGGCGCGGAGGCCAAATTGATCGCGGCGCGCAGGCTTGGTCTGCCGGTGATCATGGTGGACCGTCCGGTGCTGCCCGCGCACGAAGTTCGTGACACAGTGGAGGGCGTGATGGGCTGGCTCAAAAAGCATCACGCGGTTCCTGCCGACACAGTGCCCCGCGGCGTGTAGACCCAGCGCCCGACCCGACGCGTGCTGGCATTTCCGACCAGAACCACCGTGCGCATATCGGCCATCTCCGGGCGCGCCTCGGACAAAGGCACCACGGTGATGTTTTCCTCAGGGGTCGACACAGCACGGGCAAAAAGGATCACCCGCCCGGCCTCGCATTCCTCGCGCAGAATATCGAGCACGCGGGCGAATTGATGCGGGCGCGATTTGGAGCGCGGATTGTAGAACGCCATCGCAAAATCGCCCCGTGCGGCATGGCGCAAACGGCGTTCGATGAGATCGAAGGGCTTGAGATTGTCGCTCAGATTTATCGCGCAGAAATCATGGCCAAGCGGCGCACCCGCACGGGCGGCTGCGGCGAGCATGGCGGTGATGCCGGGCAGGATGCGAATGTCCGTGTCAGCAAACTCCGGCGCGGCCTCCAGCCGTTCGAACAGGGCCGACGCCATGGCAAAGACCCCCGGATCGCCCGAGGAGACAATCACCACACGCCGCCCTTCCGCCGCCATTTCCAACGCCTGCATCGCGCGATCAAGTTCGACACGATTGTCACTGGCGTGCAGCGTCAATCCGTCGCGCGGGGTGACGCGGGCGACGTAGGGGATATAGCCGACGATGTCCGTGGCCTCCGAAAGAGCGACCTGCACCTCCGGCGTCACGAGATCCTCAGCGCCGGGGCCAAGCCCCGCAACCGTCACCCAGCCGCTCATTGCGCCGCCTCCATGCGCACGGCCTCGGGTCGCCGTCCCTGCCCATGCACCAAGACGATGGCGAAATAGGGACAATCCGTTGCCTCCGTCTCGGCCAGCCGCACGATGCGTTCGCCCGCCATGGTGCCGCGTTCCACGAGCCAAGCCGCCTCAAGCCGCCCGGCGCGGGCCAGGGCGCGTTTGACCTTGGGCAGGTTGCGCCCGGTTTTCATCACCACAATCGCGTCCGAGGCCGCCATGCGCGCGACCATATCCTCCTCATCCATCGTGCCCATCAACACCGTCAACACGTCATCGCCCCAGGTGATCGGTGTGCCGGTCGCGGTCCAGCATCCGGTCATGCCAGTGATGCCGGGAATGACCTCGATCTCCACTCGGTCGCGCAGTCGGGTGTAGAGATGCATGAACGAGCCGTAGAAAAACGGATCGCCTTCGCAGAGCACGACAATGTCGGTGCTCTGCGTCAGCGCCTCAAGACGCGTCGCCCAATCGTCGTAAAACGCAGACAAAAGCGCGTTGTAGTCGGGGCTGTTGAACGGCACCTCGGTGGTGACCGGATATTCCATCGCCAGCTCAATGGCACTCTCTGCGAGCATCCCCTCGACAATCTGACGCGCCTGCCCCTTGCGGCCTTTCTTGCGGAAATAGGCCACGTGACCTGCGGTCCGCACCGCACGTTCGGCACGGCGCGACATCAGATCGGGGTCGCCGGGGCCGAGGCCCGCACAGATGATCCGTCCCATGGGTTACTCCTTGCGCGAGGCGAGCGCGTTGATCGCCGCCACGGTGATGGCCGACCCGCCCAGACGGCCCTCGACGATGAGCGCGGGCACGGGGGCGGCTTTGATCAGCGCATCTTTCGATTCCGCAGCCCCGATGAAGCCGACCGGACAGCCGATGATCGCCGCCGGGCGCGGACAGGCAGGGTCTTCGAGCATGTTCAACAGGTGAAACAGCGCGGTGGGTGCATTGCCGATCGCCACCACCGCGCCTTCGAGATGCGGACGCCACAGCTCCAGCGCCGCCGCCGAACGGGTGTTGCCCATCTCTTTCGCCAGCCCCGGCACAGCGGGGTCGTGCAGGGTGCAGATCACGTCATTTTCTGCTGGCAAGCGCGCCCGCGTGATGCCTTCGGACACCATCCGCGCGTCGCAGAGGATCGGTGCGCCGCCTTCCAACGCGGCCCGCGCCGCAACGGCCATGCCGGGGGTAAAGCAAATGTCCCGCTCCAGCCCCACCAAGCCGCAGGCGTGGATCATCCGCACGGCGACAATCTCTTCTTCCGGGGCAAACCGGGCCAGATCGGCCTCCCGGCGGATCGTGGCGAAGGACTGTTCGTAAATCTTCGCGCCATCCATTTCATAGGTGTAGGGCATTAGAAAAACTCCGAAATATGTCTTGGCTCAGAGGGGGAAATCGCGGCTGTCTCAGGCGTGTCCGAGGCTCGGCCGTCCCGGATCACCGACAATCCCGAAGGCGTTGCCACAAGGGTCAGATCGGCAGGCAAAGGCCAGGCGCAGCCTTTGGCACAGCCCGAAACATGCAGGGTTTTGCCCTCTGGAAGATGCGGTGCGAGGCAGCGGGCCAGATCGCGGGTCGGGCCATGTGCCTGAAGACAGCCGGGCGCGCCGGTGCAGGCATGGACCCGCAAAAGCGGATCGGTCGGATCGGTGATCAGCCCCGGCAGATTGGGCATCCATGTCAGTCTTTCGATCAAGATCATGCGCCACGGGGTCACACGCAGGGGGCCAAGCGCGGCAAGCGCTCCCAATGTGTCCGCGTCGATCTGGCCAAAGGCGACGGCGACCAAAGCCCCCTGTTTCACGATCCCCGGCACAGGCTGAGTCCGCGCCTGAGATTGGGCCTGAGACTGGGCGGATGCGGGCGCGATCACGGGGGCAAGCTGGCCTTCGGGGCGGGCGCCCGTTGCGATCAACTGCGCCATACGGCCGCGCCCGTCGATGACCCCACCCGCCTGGGTGAACCAATGCGCCAGAGCCAGTGCGGCCTCCGCCGCCTCGTCCTCAGGCACGGGCGCGCCCAGATCACAGCCCGCCGCACGCACGAGCAGCGTGCCATCCACAGCCCGCTCAAACCGGATGTCGGCCTGCACATCCGCCATCACCGGCGCAGCCCCGCAATCGAGGATGAAACCGAATTTTCCGGGCAACGCGGGCGCATCCCCCAAAGCGTGCTGCAAGGCCTCCGCCAAACGATAGGTTTTGGCATCGGCAAAGGGCGTGACAATGATATTGCGCCGTGTTTCCGCAGCGACATCGGCGTCGATCAGGTCAAGCTTGCGGAGCGTCGCAATCAAAGGGGCGTGGGTCTCCGCCGTCACGCCCCGGATTTGCACATTAGCCCGCCCAGACAGGTCGATCACCCCATTGCCATAGCGCTGCGCCCCCTCCGCGATGCCGCTCGCCTGCATCTCTGTCAGACGCCCGGACGGCGGGCGCACCCGCACCACCAATCCGTCACCCGACGCCATCGGACGCAATGCGCCGGGGCACCAGCCCTGCACCTTGAAACTCATCTGTCCTCCTCCAATGTCGCTGCAATGGAATTGCGCCGGGTCTGCCAAAGCCCGGCCTCCGTCAGCCGGGCGAAGAGATCGCGCATGGCCTGCAAAGCGGCGGGGTTTTCGCTTTCCAGAAAGGCCACCACATCCGCGCGCCCAAGAGTGGCGTCGTGGTAAAGGTCAAAGAGATGCGCGGGCACGACCTGTGCCAGATGGGCGAAGGCGGCGAGATGATCCAATGTGGCGGCGATCTCCGCCCCACCGCGAAACCCGTGCCGCATCATGCCCGCCGCCCAGGCCGGGTCCGTAGCGCGGGCGCGCACCGTGCGGGCGATCTCTTCGGTTAGGCTGCGCGCGCGGGGGCGGTCGGGCTGGGTCGCGTCCAGATGGTAAAGCGCAGGCCTTTGCGCCCCGAGCCGCGCCAAAGCGGCGGCGAGCCCCGCCTCGTGGGCGGCATAATCCGAAGCCATGAGCACATCGCTTTCCGGCAGGTCCTGCGCATGGACAAAACTGTCCGCGCCCCGCAGACGGGTTTCGAGCGCTGTGCGATCAGGCGCAATCTCGCCCGTTTGCGAAATCGTGTAGGAAGACGCGGCCAGCCACGCCTCTCCCGCCATCAGGCGCGCTTCGGGGGTAAATTGATCGAGGGCTGCGCCCATGCCCAGACCGTAGTGGCCGGGTTTCGGGGCAAAGACCCGCGCGATCCGCGTCAGGTAAGGATTGTCGGCGACATCTTCCTCCCGACGCGCCAGAGCATCGGCGCCGGTTTCGAAAAGCTGCGCCAGACCGGGGAAAATATCGCGAAACAGGCCGGAGACCCGCAGGGTCACGTCGATGCGGGGGCGGTCCAAAAGCGCCAGCGGCACGATCTCGACGCCGGACACGCGGGCAGCATTCTCGTCCCAGACGGGTTTCAGCCCCGCCAGATGCAGCGCCATGGCGAACTCTTCGCCGCCCGTGCGCATCGTGGCCGAGCCCCAGAGGTCAACGACCAGCCCTTTTGGCCAGTCGCCGTGATCCTGCAAATGCTTGCGCAACAGTTCCTCGGCCAGCTTCACACCCTGCGCATGGGCCGCACGGGTCGGCACGGCGCGCGGATCGACCGCGAAAAGATTGCGCCCGGTGGGCAAGACATCCGTCCGCCCGCGTGCCGGGCTACCCGACGGCCCTGCTGCCACACGGCGACCAGAGAGCGCGGCGCTGATCCCCGCACGCTCCTCTGCGCCGCAATCCCCCTGCCCGTAGACGTGCAACCCGTCGCCGAACTGGCTTTCCTTGATGTCGCAGACAAAGCGGTCAATCCGGGTGAGCACTTCGGCGGCATTGGCCTCATGCGGGATGCCGAGGTCTTCGGACACACCACTGGCCTGTGCCTCAAGCTGAATATCCGCGACGAGACGATCGCGGCGCGCCGGGTCCAGACCGTCTGCGGTGGAATATTCATCGAGCAACTGTTCGAGATGGCGCAGCCCGATGGGCACTTCTGCCGCGCGCATCGGCGGCGGCATATGCCCCAAAGTCACGGCGCCAATCCGGCGCTTGGCCTGCGCCGCCTCGCCGGGGTCGTTGACGATAAAAGGATAGATCACCGGCAGAGGCCCCAAAAGCGCCTCGGGCCAACATGTGCCACTCAGTGCCACCGCCTTGCCCGGCAGCCATTCGAGCGTGCCATGCGCGCCCATATGCACCATCGCGTGATGCCGCTGCGCACGCAGCCAAAGGTAAAAGGCGACATAGGCATGGCAGGGAATGCGGTCGAGGTCGTGATAGCTGTCGTCACGATCTCTGGGGTCACCGCGTTCGGGTTGCAGCGCAATGAGAACATTGCCGCGTTTGAGGGCGGCGAAGTGAAAGGCATCGTCTGTGACCGCAGGATCGCGTTCAGGCAGGCCCCAAGTGGCGGTCAGATCGTTCTGTAGCTGCTGCGGAAGCTGTGCCAGCGCCGCATGATAGGCGCTCAGCGGCCAGGACAGGCGTTCGGTCTCAAGCGCCTCCGGGCCCGGCCCGCCGTCGACCCGATACCCCTCGCTGTGCAGCTGCTCCAAAAGCGCCTGCGTCGAGGCCAGCGCATCGAGGCCCACGGCATGGGCCATCTGCCACGGGCGCCCCGGATAGGTCGACAGCACGACCGCCAACTGGCGGTCCTGAGCCGGGGTCTCGGCCAGATGGTGCCAGCGTTCGATCCGATCCAATGCAGCGTCGATCCGCTCTGGATCGGCGCGATGGACAAAGCGGGCGTATTCGAGATCGGGATCGCGCGGCTCTGGCGCTTTGAACGACACGAGCCCCGCGTGCAGCCGCCCGTCCACCTCCGGCAGAACGACATGCATCGCCAGATCGGCGGGCGACAGGCCGCGCTCGGCCCCCGCCCACTCTTTGCGCCGCGCGGTCGAGAGCGCGACCTGAAACACCGGGCCTTCAAAACCGTCGAAGGGCGTTCTGCCCTCCGGGTTCTGCGCCGAAAAGGCGGTGGCATTGACGACGAAGGCGGGCCTTCGCGTGCCGAGAGAAGAGGTCAACCAATCGCTCAATCCCGGTGCTTTGAGCGACGGCGCATAGACTCCGTAGGCGGCAAATCCCCGTGCGCGCAGGCCGGTGATCAACGCATCAATCGGCGCGGTATCGGCGGCGGCCAGATAGGAGCGGTAGAAACTCACAAGCGCCAGCGGGCCTTTTTTGCCAAGGGTCTCTAGCGGTCCGGCGTCGGGACAATAAAAGCCGTGAGCGGGAATATGAGCAACGCCCGAAACGGCAGCCGCCTTAAGCGCAGATGCCTGTGCCAGCTCGGCCAAAGCCGTCTGTGCCGCAACCGCGCCGCCCGCATCGCAGAGGGTTTTGAGCCGTCGCAGAACCGGGATAGGCACAGTCGAAAGCGCATCGAGCCGGGGATCGTCGCGCCCGTCGGCGGGCAGGATCGCCAAAGCGATCCCTTTGCGTCGGGCGAGGTCCTGAAGACTGGCGAGACCATAGGACCAATAGGCCTCGCCCCCGATCAGCCGCACAAGGATACCCTTGGCATCAGAAAGCGTATTTTCAACATAGGTGTCGACCGACACCGGGTGGCGCAGGTTGACCAGATTGGCCAGCCGAAGCGATGGCAAGCCGCCCACTACCCGCCGTGCCCGCCGCCACCCCGCCGCGAAAGCCCCCAGATCACTGTCAGAGAACGACAGCACCACCAGATCCGCGGGGCGTTGCCCCAGATCGGTCGGCACCTCGGTCTCCTCAAGGCCGTGGCTTTCGCGAAAGGTGACGTGCATCAGGCGGGCACCCCAAGCAGTTCGGCCCGGATCGCCTCTTCGTTCACGTCGTCATGTTCGCCGATCACCACCAGCGCCGAGCGACGCGGATCAGAACCCCAAGGGCGGTCGAACTGGTGCCGGACGCGATCGCCTACGGCCTGTACCAAAAGGCGCATCGGCTTGCCGGTGATGGCGATATGGCCTTTGACGCGCAGGATGTTCTGCTCGCGGGCGAGGCGCTCGATGGCGGCAATCAATGGGACCGGATCGTCGATCTCCGGCAGTTCGATCACCACCGTGTCGAAATCGTCATGCTCGTGGTCGTCCGCCCCGTCGTGATGCGAGGGGCGCGCGGCGAGATCGTCTTCGGCGGCAGCGTTGAGGCCCAGAACGACCTTCGGGTCGATCACACCTTCGGTCAGCGGCAGGATCGGCAGTTTGCGCGGCACTTCGGCCTCGATCACCGCACGCGCCGCCGCAAGACCCGCCTCGCCCGCCAGATCGGCCTTGGACAAGAGCACCAGATCGGCGCAGGAAATCTGATCCTCGAAGACCTCGGAGAGCGGGGTCTCGTGATCGAGACTGTCATCGGCCAGACGTTGCGCATCGACGGCGGCCACATCGGGCGCGAAACGACCGGCGGCGACAGCTTCGGCATCCGCGAGCGCAATCACCCCGTCCACGGTGATTTTCGAGCGGATCGCCGGCCAGTCGAAGGCCTTCAAAAGCGGTTTTGGCAACGCAAGCCCGGAGGTTTCGATCAAAATGTGATCGGGCTTTTGCGGCCGCGCCATCAGCGCCTCGATCGTCGGGATGAAATCATCCGCCACGGTGCAGCACAGGCAGCCATTCGCCAGCTCGACGATGTTCTCATCAGGGCAATTCTCATCGGCGCATTGCCGCAGGATGTCGCCATCGACGCCCACGGTGCCGAATTCATTGACCAGAACGGCCAATTTGCGCCCACCCGCGTTGGCCATCAAATGGCGCACCAGCGTGGTTTTGCCCGCGCCGAGAAAACCGGTGATGACGGTGACGGGGATTTTGGTCAGATCGGACTTCGGGTTAGGCATGGGGTTACTCCTGCTCAAATGTCGGGAAAGGGGGAATGCGCGCGAGGCTTTGTTTGCGAAAGATCACGGGGCGTTCGCGCCAGGGAACAAGGCCGTTCTCGGTGGCCGCATAGGCCGCCGCTCCGGCCAGAATGTCGGGGGCATCTTCGGCGGTCATCCGACCGTAGACATAGGACCATTTGCCCGGCTCACTGAGCGCCACGGCGCAGCCGTTTGAACAGGCGGAGAGACAAGACACCTCGTGGATCACCACATCGTTCGGGGCGCCATGATCACGCAGAGCCCGCAACAAATACGTACCCGGCCGCGTCTCGTCCGTGGGATCGGCATCGTCACGTTTGCAGGTGATGCAAACAGATAAAATCGTTGGCATTTTGCCCGTTCCTCTCGCCAATGGCCTGTCTTTGGCTTTGGGAGAAACGCGCCAGAGGACAGGGAACAAAGGTCAAGACAGCGACCGGCCCTCTCCTCCCGGTCGCGAAACACCCCGTTCGCCGGTCATCATCAACATTGGCAGGTCTCCCGGCTTGCGGATTTAGAACGCCTCTGTCGCGTTCTGCGGTTGCTTCACCTTCCCAGCTCGAAAGCCAGTGGCCCAAAGCACTCTTTCCGGTCACGGTCGCGGGGGCGGCTGCGCTTGGGCCCTCGTTCTGACAAAGACCCTGTCGCATTCCCTTTTCACCTGCCTAAACGGCAGGAACCAATGCACCCTTTGATTGAGTGAGTTGCGTTCTGTTGTCAAGCTCAGGAATAGACAACAGAGACGAAAGAACCGATGGTCTATTGGCTGAGAAAAGAAGACACCCAACCCGATCAGCAGGGGCAGAGAGTAGCTTAATTTACGCCAGATACTGTCCAGGGGAGGGGGAGCATTGAACCGCCCCTTGTTTGCCGGAGGCCCAGAAGTAAGGATACTGGGTTATGGGAAAGACGAACAACGGAACACGCTATCCAGAGGAACTGCGCGCGCGAGCGGTGCGGATGGTTTTGGATCACGAGAGCGAATACGCGAGCAGATCGGCGGCAATATTGTCGATCTCTCAGAAAGTTGGGTGCAGCAGGGACAGCTTGCGCATCTGGGTCAAGCAGCATGAAACGGATACCGGCAAACGCGATGGCGTGACAACGGCTGAGCGAGATCGCATCAAGGAACTTGAGCGCGAGAACCGACAGTTGCGCCAGGCCAATGAGATCCTCAAAAAGGCGTCTGCGTTTCACCCGCCACTTGAACCAGTGGCGTGACGGGTTCAACTTTGCACAGGCGGAGCTCGACCGCCCGTTTCGCAAATGATTGCCTTCATCAAAGACTTTCGTAGGGAGCATGGGGTCGAGCCGATCTGCCGCGTTCTGCAAATCGCCCCTTCGACTTTCTATGAGCGCTTGGCCATTGAACGTGATCCTGACCGGGCTTCTGGGCGTGCTAAGCGCGATGCCTATCTGCGCAAGGAGATGAAGGACGTCTGGACGAAAAACCGGTCTGTCTACGGCGCACGAAAGCTGTGGTATGCAATGAAGCGCGAGAAGATTGATATCGCGCGTTGTACGGTTGAGCGCCTGATGCGGCAACTCGGCATTCAAGGCGTCAGGCGCGGCAAGAAGATCAAGACGACCTATGGTCAGCCTGCGGGTCAATGCCCGCTGGACAAGGTCAATCGCCAGTTCAGGGCCTCTCAGCCAAACGAGCTTTGGGTGTCAGACTTCACGTTCGTCTCGACGTGGCGCGGTTTCGTCTATGTCGCGTTCGTCATTGATACCTTTGCCAACCGGATCGTCGGTTGGAAGGCATCTACAACACAAGACACACAATTTGTTCTGGATGCGCTCGAACAGGCAATCCATGCGCGCAGACCTTCTGAGAGGCTGATCCATCATTCTGATCGCGGCAGCCAATATGTGTCGATCAAATACACTGAAAGGCTGGCAGACGCGGGACTGGAACCATTCGTCGGCAGCGTTGGCGACAGCTATGACAACGCGCTGGCCGAGACTATCATCGGCCTGTTCAAAACCGAGGTCATCAACCGGCTGGGGCCGTGGAAATCCAAAGATCAGGTCGAATGGGAAACCCTGCAATGGGTCGATTGGTTCAACAAGGAGCGCCTGCTCGAACCTCTTGGCTACATCACGCCAATCGAAGCAGAGGAGAAGTACAAACAAACCTTGCAAGCGGACAAAATCGCAGCTTGAAATACGAAATCAACAGTCTCCGGTAAAACCGGGGCGGTTCACTCTGAACGCGCCCGACGTCAAACGAGAAGCGGCAGAAGCCCTTCGAGGGTGCTTCCGTCGCGCTTACGCTTAGGAGCGTGGCGATCGAAACGTAGCACCGGTTCGCGGGACCAGAAGCACAAAAATCGCCCCATGGGGCGCTAAGCGATTGATTTTATTGTTATTCGACCTGGTTGCGGGAGTAGGATTTGAACCTACGACCTTCAGGTTATGAGCCTGACGAGCTACCGGGCTGCTCCATCCCGCGTCAGTGTCGAATATCGTGATGTATCGTTTAGAGAGATAATTGGCTCTTTATTAGGTTTGGCGGTGACCTACTCTCCCACGACTTAAGTCGCAGTACCATTGGCGCAACCGTGCTTAACGGCCGAGTTCGGGATGGGATCGGGTGTTTCACTGGTGCTGTGACCACCAAACCGAATAAAGAGCCAAGTCAAGTAAGTGTTTGTGTATGCTTTTGATTTTGATTTTGATTTTGTAAAAGTTTTGCTTTTACTGGATCAAATCAAGCCTATCGGGCAATTAGTACTGGTCAACTGAATGCATTACTGCACTTACATCTCCAGCCTATCGACGAGGTGGTCTACCTCGGCCCTCAGGGATACCTTGTTTTGAGGGGGGCTTCCCGCTTAGATGCCTTCAGCGGTTATCCTTTCCGATCATAGCTACCCAGCACTGCTATTGGCATAACAACTGGTCCACCAGTGGATCGTTCACCCCGGTCCTCTCGTACTAGGGGCAACTCCTCTCAAGTATCCTACACCCACGGCAGATAGGGACCGAACTGTCTCACGACGTTCTAAACCCAGCTCACGTACCTCTTTAAACGGCGAACAGCCGTACCCTTGGGACCTGCTCCAGCCCCAGGATGAGATGAGCCGACATCGAGGTGCCAAACACTGCCGTCGATATGGACTCTTGGGCAGTATCAGCCTGTTATCCCCGGCGTACCTTTTATCCGTTGAGCGATGGCCCTTCCACTCGGGACCACCGGATCACTATGGCCGTCTTTCGACTCTGCTCGACTTGTCAGTCTTGCAGTCAGGCTGGCTTCTGCCATTGCACTCAACGAGCGATTTCCGACCGCTCTGAGCCAACCTTCGCGCGCCTCCGTTACTCTTTGGGAGGCGACCGCCCCAGTCAAACTACCCGCCACACAGGGTCCCGGATCCGGATAACGGACCGCGGTTAGACATCAAGCAGAACAAGGGTGGTATCTCAAGGATGGCTCCACAGGGACTAGCGTCCCTGCTTCAAAGCCTACCACCTATCCTGCACATGTTGTGCCTGATGCCAGTGTGAAGCTGTAGTAAAGGTGCACGGGGTCTTTCCGTCTAACCGCGGGAAGCCTGCATCTTGACAGGCAATTCAATTTCGCTGAGTCTATGTTGGAGACAGCGGGGAAGTCGTTACGCCATTCGTGCAGGTCGGAACTTACCCGACAAGGAATTTCGCTACCTTAGGACCGTTATAGTTACGGCCGCCGTTTACCTGGGCTTCAATTCAAGGCTTGCACCTCTCCTTTTAACCTTCAGGCACCGGGCAGGCGTCAGACCCTATACGTCGTCTTGCGACTTCGCAGAGCCCTGTGTTTTTAGTAAACAGTCGCCACCCCCTGGTTTGTGCCCCCAGCCAATACTTGCGTAGAAACTGGGCCTCCTTCTCGCGAACTTACGGAGGTATTTTGCCGAGTTCCTTCAACATAGTTCTCTCAAGCGCCTTGGTATTCTCTACCAGTCCACCTGTGTCGGTTTAGGGTACGATCTAACGAGAGGCTATTTCCAGGGACCGCTGAGCCGCCCATTCAATCCGATAAGGATGAACGACCTTTGCGATCCGTCACTTCTCTCTGGCCCAGGAATATTAACCTGGTTCCCATCGACTACGCCTTTCGGCCTCGCCTTAGGGGTCGGCTTACCCTGCTCAGATTAGCTTTAAGCAGGAACCCTTGGACTTTCGGCGACAGGGTCTCTCACCCTGTTTGTCGCTACTCATGTCATCATTCTCACTGGTGATCTCTCCACGGGATCGTTCACACGCCCGCTTCACAGAAAGCTTCGAGCCTCTAATGATCCCCGGAGGGATCGAAAGAGGCATGAAGCTATATCACACCACGCTCTGCTACCATGCCTTACGGCATCCTCGGCTTCGGCTCATGGCTTGAGCCCCGTTACATCTTCGCCGCAGGACAACTTATCTAGACCAGTGAGCTGTTACGCTATCTTTAAAGGATGGCTGCTTCTAAGCCAACCTCCTGGTTGTTTTGGTCGTCCCACCTGCTTTCCCACTTAGCCATGAATTAGGGGCCTTAGCCGGAGGTCAGGGTTGTTTCCCTCTCCACTACGGGCGTTAGCACCCGCAGTGTGTCTGCCATCTAGTACTCCCGGGTATTCGGAGTTTGGTTAGGATCAGTAAGCCTGTGGGGCCCCATTACCCATCCAGTGCTCTACCCCCCGGGGTATTCGGATGACGCTCTACCTAAATAGATTTCGCAGAGAACCAGCTATCTCCGAGTTTGATTGGCCTTTCACCCCTAGGCACAACTCATCCCGACCTTTTTCAACAGGTGTGGGTTCGGACCTCCAGTAAGTGTTACCTTACCTTCATCCTGGTCATGCCTAGATCACTCGGTTTCGGGTCTGATCCCACGAACTCATTCGCCCTATTAAGACTCGCTTTCGCTACGCCTACACCTAACGGCTTAAGCTTGCTCGTAAGACCAAGTCGATGACCCATTATACAAAAGGTACGCCGTCAGGACTCGAGGTCCCTCCGACTGCTTGTAGGCGTCCGGTTTCAGAAACTGTTTCACTCCCCTCGTCGGGGTGCTTTTCACCTTTCCCTCACGGTACTGGTTCGCTATCGGTCAGTAAGGAGTACTTAGCCTTCGGGGGTGGTCCCCCGATCTTCAGACAGAATTTCACGTGTTCCGCCCTACTTAATACGTCAATCAAAGCTTCCTATACGGGGCTGTCACCCGCTATGGCCAGACTTTCCAATCTGTTCTAGTCACTTCTCATGCTCGGCTGGTTCCCGTTCGCTCGCCGCTACTAGGGAAGTCTCTATTGATGTCCTTTCCTCCGGGTACTTAGATGTTTCAGTTCCCCGGGTTTGCTCTTAAAACCCTATGTATTCAGGTTAAAAGTACCTGTTTCAGCAAGATATTGAGTGCCGAAGCAACAATATCAAACTGTCAGGTGGGTTCCCCCATTCGGAAATTCATGGATCAAAGCCTATTCTCAGCTCCCCATGACTTATCGCAGAGTATCACGTCCTTCATCGCCTCTTACTGCCAAGGCATCCACCAAACGCCCTTCTCGCGCTTGATTTGATCCAGAAAGAGCAAAACTCAGTCCGAAGACTTCGTTTGCGAGCCTACAAGCTGGTAAGATGTAGGCTGTGCTTCCTGAACCAAAAGCATACTTTCCCGCTTCCGATCTTGTATGGGATCGAAAACGCGCTGCAATTCCGTAGAACTGCAACTTGGTTAGTTTACTTGACTTGGGCAACATCATCTTTTCACGCCGCGATACAGTCAAAACCCCGAGGAAAGGGGGTTGAGATTGCCTTCTTTTCAGAAGCGACGGAGGTTTAACCCACACTTGGGCAACCAACGATGTTGCAATTTTATCTCTCTATACGATGTCAGATAGTTGTCCTACCGCCTATTCGGCGATTTGAGGACGTCGTCTAAGATTAGACGAGCAAACACTGGATCAGTGCTTGCTGATGTAATCTTGTAGGTAATGGTGGAGCCTATCGGGATCGAACCGATGACCCTCTGCTTGCAAAGCAGATGCTCTCCCAGCTGAGCTAAGGCCCCATATTCACCAAAGGCGAATTAGTGGTGGGTCGAGGAGGACTTGAACCTCCGACCTCACGCTTATCAGGCGTGCGCTCTAACCACCTGAGCTACCGACCCAAACAGACCGGTAGGTCTGTGATACTTACGAAGAGATATGAGGACGGCCTGGCCGAGTTTGACCAACTATTGTTGATCTATGCTACTAAGTAGCTGCTAAGTGATCCACGAGATTGGCAAGCCAATCTGCTAGGATCATCCTTAGAAAGGAGGTGATCCAGCCGCAGGTTCCCCTACGGCTACCTTGTTACGACTTCACCCCAGTCGCTGAGCCTACCGTGGTCCGCTGCCTCCAAAAGGTTGGCGCACGGCCGTCGGGTAGACCCAACTCCCATGGTGTGACGGGCGGTGTGTACAAGGCCCGGGAACGTATTCACCGCGTCATGCTGTTACGCGATTACTAGCGATTCCGACTTCATGGGGCCGAGTTGCAGACCCCAATCCGAACTGAGACAACTTTTGGGGATTAACCCACTGTAGTTGCCATTGTAGCACGTGTGTAGCCCAACCCGTAAGGGCCATGAGGACTTGACGTCATCCACACCTTCCTCCCGCTTATCACGGGCAGTTTCCCTAGAGTCCCCGGCCAAACCGCTGGTAACTAAGGATGTGGGTTGCGCTCGTTGCCGGACTTAACCGAACATCTCACGACACGAGCTGACGACAGCCATGCAGCACCTGTCACTGATCCAGCCGAACTGAAGGAAAGTATCTCTACGATCCGCGATCAGGATGTCAAGGGTTGGTAAGGTTCTGCGCGTTGCTTCGAATTAAACCACATGCTCCACCGCTTGTGCGGGCCCCCGTCAATTCCTTTGAGTTTTAATCTTGCGACCGTACTCCCCAGGCGGAATGCTTAATCCGTTAGGTGTGTCACCGACAAGTATACTTGCCGACGACTGGCATTCATCGTTTACGGTGTGGACTACCAGGGTATCTAATCCTGTTTGCTCCCCACACTTTCGCACCTCAGCGTCAGTATCGAGCCAGTAAGCCGCCTTCGCCACTGGTGTTCCTCCGAATATCTACGAATTTCACCTCTACACTCGGAATTCCACTTACCTCTCTCGAACTCAAGACTAGCAGTATCAAAGGCAGTTCCAGGGTTGAGCCCTGGGATTTCACCTCTGACTGACTAATCCGCCTACGTGCGCTTTACGCCCAGTAATTCCGAACAACGCTAACCCCCTCCGTATTACCGCGGCTGCTGGCACGGAGTTAGCCGGGGTTTCTTTACCTGCTACTGTCATTATCATCACAGGCGAAAGAGCTTTACGACCCTAAGGCCTTCATCACTCACGCGGCATCGCTAGATCAGGGTTGCCCCCATTGTCTAAGATTCCCCACTGCTGCCTCCCGTAGGAGTCTGGGCCGTGTCTCAGTCCCAGTGTTGCTGATCATCCTCTCAAACCAGCTATAGATCGTAGTCTTGGTAGGCCATTACCCCACCAACTAACTAATCTAACGCGGGCCGATCCCTCACCGAAATTCTTTCCCCCGAAGGGCGTATACGGTATTAAACCCAGTTTCCCAGGACTATTCCGTAGTGAAGGGTACGTTCCCACGCGTTACTAACCCGTCCGCCACTAGATCCGAAGATCTCGTTCGACTTGCATGTGTTAGGCGTGCCGCCAGCGTTCGTTCTGAGCCAGGATCAAACTCTCAAGTTGAAATGATGTTACCATCATAACCTTGACGTCGAACCTCTGCACATCACACATCGTCCAATAAGGACAATATGCACACCAATCTCGAAAGACTGGTGTTAACTGTTTGTTGTGCTTAGTTTCCGAAGAAACAAAAGCCGTCCAAACAGTGAAGCTGACACTCTATCATCAGAACCTAAGTTCCTAAGAGCGCGATATACAGACGTTCTTGTCGTTAAGACCAAACCGCCCACATATCTCTTCGTTCATCTATCAATTTCAAAGAGCCAGAGACAAAAACCAGACCAGTGCGCCCTAAACTTAACGGCGCGCCCGCCCAGATCTGCCTCAAAATGTTTGCCTCGCTTCCCTTCTTGAACCCCTCGTTGGCGTCCCGTCCGTTCCGTCTGGCGTCCCGTGCTGCGCTGTCTGCGCCGCCGGTGAAGGGGGTTCTAAGGCGAGTAGACCAAACCCGCAAGCGCTTTTTGAAAGAAAAATGAAAAAAGATGCGAGAAACCTCTGAGACCCCTTATTTTACTGGCTTTGGCGCATAATCTTTTTTGCACTCTTTCTGCCGTGTTTCGTGCTTTCCCCGCTTGGCGGCCATGAATCAGGGGGCAAATCAGCGAGTCACTTTGACTGAATCGGCCCATAACTCTCCCTATAGGTGCAAATCACCCCAAATTGCCCCAACGTAAGGCGAGTGATTTTTATGAATCGGGACTGACTCGGGCGGAATCAAACGTGGATCAGAGGTGAATCGGAGGTGACTCGGGAATGAATCGCCCGTGAAACGCTCGACTCGCGAGTCACTAAAGCTTCAAACGCCACGAATCCGTGCCCCCCCCCAAAGGAAAAGGGCGAGGTTTCCCCCGCCCTTTGTATCGAGCCACATATATATGCCGCTCTTATATGTACGCGCGTTACGCGTAGCGCACCTCTTCGTCGCCTTCGCTCTCCAGAGGCTTCAGTGCATTGATCGCATCATCCAAGGACACGGCGCCCAGCGACTCGCCCGTGCGCGAGACCACAGGACAGGTGTGATCCGGCGCCTTGGTGAGTTTCGGCAGGGCCTGTTCAATCGACAAACCTCCCTGCAGGGTTTCCCCCTGCCCCGTCACACCTTTGCGCGCGATAGAGCGGATGCGTACGACCTTGGCGCGGTTGATGTCGCGAATGAAGTCGGTGATGTAGTCATCCGCCGGCTTCATGATGATGTCCTGCGGATCGCCCGACTGGACAATCTCCCCGTCGCGCAGGATCGCGATCCGGTCGCCGATGTTGAGCGCCTCGTCGAGATCGTGGGTGATGAAGATGATCGTCTTGTGTAGCTCTTCCTGCAATTCGAGCAGAATCGACTGCATGTCGGTGCGGATGAGCGGGTCGAGGGCGGAGAAGGCCTCGTCCATCAAGAGAATGTCCGCATCCGTCGCCAGAGCGCGGGCCAGGCCCACACGTTGCTGCTGACCGCCGGAAAGCTGGGAGGGGTATTGCGCCTCGAATCCATTCAGGCCCACACGGTCAAGCCACTTGCGGGACCGGTCCTCGGCCTCTTTCGCGGCGACCCCCTGAATCTCCAGACCATACATCGCGTTTTCCAACACAGTGCGGTGCGGCAGCAGGCCGAATTTCTGGAACACCATCGACATCTTGAAGCGGCGCAGATCACGCAGCTGCTCGGACGACATTGCCAAAACATCCTCGCCGTCGATCCAGATCTCGCCAGAGGTCGGCTCGATCAGACGGTTGAGGTGACGGATGAGCGTCGACTTGCCGGAGCCAGACAAGCCCATGATCACCTGAATCCCCTTGGCGGGAATATCGAGGTTGATGTTGTTGAGCCCCAAGGCGTGGCTGTGCTGATCCATCAACTCCGGCTTGCCCATCCCCGCTTTCACATGTTCCAGCGCACGCGACGGGTTGTCGCCGAAGATCTTGTAGAGATTGCGGATGGAGACTTTGACCTCTGTCGTGTCCGTCGTATCAGTCATGGCCGCTCTCCCGATAAGCTTGCAGACGTTTGCCGTAGGTCTGGCTCACCCGGTCAAAGATGATCGCGAGCGCCACAATGGCGAGACCGTTCATCAGGCCCAGCGCCAGATACTGGTTGGAAATGGCGCGCAGCACCGGCGTGCCGAGGCCTTTGACCCCGATCATCGAGGCAATCACCACCATGGACAGCGCCATCATGATCGTCTGGTTCACACCCGCAAAGATGTTGGGCAGGGCCAGCGGGATCTGAACGCCAAAGAGTTTTTCGCGTGCGGAGGCACCAAAGGCGTCGGCGGCTTCCATCACGTCTTTATCGACAAGACGGATGCCCAGATTGGTCAAACGCACGATCGGCGGAATGGCATAGATGCAGACGGCCAAAAGCCCCGGCACCTTGCCGATGCCCAAAAGCATCACCACAGGGATCAGGTAGACGAAGGACGGGATAGTCTGCATCACGTCGAGAATGGGCGTGACGATGCGCTGCGCAATATTAGAGCGCGCCATCAGGATGCCGATCGGAATACCGACCGCGATACAGACGAAGGTCGCGACGGAAATTCGATGAGCCAGTCCATATATGATGTCCTTATGCGATACGCGTAGGGGCCGCATCGTCATGACACGGCCCCCTCCGAAAGTTGCGCAAGGCGCCTTAGAGGGCGTCTTTTACTTTTTCGGCGACATCTGCAGGCACCCACTGGGTCCAGATATCTTCCTTGGTGGCGAGGAATTCGAAGGCGGCGTCTTCACCGGTGGCCTGGTTCTCATTCATGTAAACCAGCATGGCGTTCATTTCGTCGCCCGGGAACACGCGGTTCTCGAGATAGCCCATGGTCACCGCATTCTCTTTCGCGAAATCTGCCGTCACGACAGAGTGCACCACGGATTCGGTCCAGCTCGACGGCTGCGGATCGGCACAGTCGTCCACGGATTTCACGATACAGCCGTCCCAGTTCTCAGACCCGGCCCATTCGGTTTCGAACGGCAGCATTTGCAAGTCGTAGCGGCCGATGACCGCGGTCGGGGACCAATAGTAGCCGAACCACGGCTCATCGCGGTTCACCGCCTTGGCGATGGAGCCATCAAGACCGGCCGCAGAGCCCGGATCGACGAGGACCCAGCCTTTTTCTTCCATGTCGAAGGCACGGAACATGTTGGCGTTGGCCGGTTGGCACCCCCAGCCCGCCGGACAGCCCATGAAGGCGCCTTTGCTCTCGTCTTCGATATAGGGGACCAGTTCCGGGTGCTCGAGCATCTTCTCGACCGTGTCGATCTCCGGGTGATTTTCCTTGAATTTCTTCGTAACCCACCAGCCTTCGCCGAGACCCGTGATCGGACCTTCGAGGGCGGAGACAATGCGGCCTTCTTCGACGGCCTTCGCCAGTGGCTCACGCACCGCGTTCACCCAAAGCTCAGGCGCCAGATCCGGCTCGCCTTTTTCATTCATCGAGGTAAAGGTCGGCGTGGTGTCGCCAGAGATGATGTCCACGTCACAGCCATAGCCTTCTTCGAGAATGATCGCATCGACATTGGCGAGAAGAGAGGCCGAGGCCCAGTTCATCTCGGCAATGGTGACGCTGCCACATTCGTCCGCCGCGAAAGCGCCGCCGGCCATGGTGCCCAGAGCCAGAACGCTGGCTGCAAAAAGTTTATTCTTATTCATAAGGGGGACTCCCGCTTACTTCGTGTGTGTTCCCCGGTCGACGCATATTTTGTGTCCTCATAACCGGCCACCACCCCGAATTGGGCGATTTCTCCGCGCTTGCCGTTCGTGGCCCATCAAAGAGCGCCTCAGCCCCCTCCTCTCCTATGTATGAAGAAGACCCTGAGGCACGATCCGGCGGAGCGTGTACACAAACCAACATATCACGCCCCGTGATGCAAGCCGTGTTCTGTCGTGATGATCCCGTAATGTCACGTCAGGCCCGAAACATAATGAAAATGTCATGATCCGCACAAGAGTTGCGCCAAAGGCACGGGCGCACTATCAGTCATGCACCAAACCGCTCTCTCATATATAAGGACAGGACATGGCCGCCGACCGCACACTCACGGATGCCGCCGAACGCGAGAAATCGAAACGCATCGGCGCGCTGGCAGAGCTCTGGCCCTTCATTCGCCCCTACAAAGGCCTGATGGCCGCCGCGCTCGTGGCCTTGGTGATCACCGCTTGCATTTCTCTGATCCTGCCCATCGCGGTGCGTCGCGTGGTCGACGGGTTCCAAAGCGCAGGCGTGGTGCTATTGGATCAATACTTCGGCGCCGCTCTCATGATCGCGGGCGCTTTGGCGCTTGGCACCGGGATGCGCTATTACCTTGTGACCCGTTTGGGCGAACGCGTCGTCGCCGACATCCGCAAGGCGGTGTTCGACCGCATGATCCGCATGTCGCCCGCCTTCTACGAGAACATCATGACCGGCGAGGTGCTGTCGCGGATCACCACCGACACCACGCTTATTCTCTCGGTCATCGGCTCGTCTATTTCGGTCGCGCTGCGCAATGCGCTCATTATGGTGGGCGGGCTGATCCTGATGCTCTTCACCTCGGCCAAGCTCACGGGGCTGGTCCTTCTGATCGTGCCTGTGGTGATCGTGCCGATCATCGTTTTGGGCCGCCGCCTGCGCAAACTGTCGCGCGAGAACCAGGAATGGATCGCCTCCTCCTCGGGCACCGCCTCCGAGGCGCTCCTGTCCGCCCAGACCGTGCAGGCCTTTACCGGCGAAGCGCAGCAGGCCGCGCGATTTGACGAGGTCACCGAGAAAAGCTTTACCTCCGCCCATACCCGCATCAAGACCCGCGCCGCGATGACCGTCATCGTGATCGCCCTGATCTTCTCCGGCGTTGTTGGCGTCTTGTGGATCGGCGCGCGCGATGTGCGCACCGACGTGATGAGCATCGGCGAGCTGGTGCAATTCGTGATCTACGCCATCATGGTCGCGGGCGCGGCGGGCGCGCTCTCCGAGATTTGGGGCGAATTGCAGCGGGCTGCGGGCGCCACCGAACGTCTGGTCGAGCTTTTGTCCTCCGAGGACCCGGTCAAAGACCCAGCGCATCCCCTGCCCTTCCCGGAACCTGCGAAAGGGGCCGTCTCCTTCAACGATGTGCGGTTCTTCTACCCTTCACGCCCGACCACGCCCGCGCTCGATGGTGTGTCCTTTGACATCCAACCCGGCGAAACCGTGGCCCTCGTCGGACCTTCGGGCGCCGGGAAATCGACGATCATCCAGCTTTTGCAACGCTTCTACGATCCGCAAGAGGGCGTGATCTCCATCGACGGCCAGCGCATCTCCGATATGGCGCGCGGGGATTTCCGTCGTCACATCGCGCTTGTGCCGCAAGACCCGGTGATCTTCGCCGCCTCCGCCGCCGACAACATCCGCTTTGGTCGCCCCGACGCCTCCATGGAAGATGTCGTTGCCGCCGCCAAGGCCGCCGCCGCCGATGAGTTCCTGTCGAAACTGCCCGAAGGCTACGAGTCCTATGTCGGCGAACGTGGCATCATGTTGTCGGGCGGACAAAAGCAACGCGTCGCCATTGCACGCGCCATCCTGCGCGATGCGCCGATCCTTCTGTTGGACGAGGCCACATCTGCCCTTGATTCCGAATCCGAGCAACTGGTGCAGAAAGCCGTCGAGGACATGGCCCGCACCCGCACCACGATCATCGTCGCGCACCGTCTGGCGACCGTGAAAAAGGCCGACCGCATTCTCGTCTTCGAAGACGGTCGCATCGTCGCCACCGGGACGCATGAGGAATTGATTGCCGAGGGCGGGCTTTATGCGCGTCTTGCCAAGCTGCAATTCACCAACGGGATTTAAACCTGCGGGGAGAACGCCGAAAATTTCCCGTTTTCATTTGGTTACAATCGGCGGATAGTCTCGGGCAAACCCCAAGACAGGAGATGAGTGATGGGACTGTTCAGCTTTGTAAAAGACGCCGGCAAAAAAGTATTCGGCAAGAAAGAAGAAGACGCGGATGCGGATGCCATCCTGGCCGAAATCAAGGCGCTTGGCCTTGAAGCCGAAGGTGTCGAGGTCGCGATGGATGGCGACAAGGTCGTGCTTGGTGGCACCGTGACCGATCAGGCGACCAAGGAAAAGATCATCATGGCCGCGGGCAACGTCGCAGGTGTCGCCGCTGTTGAGGACACGCTTGAAGGCAATGACCCGGTGTTCCACGAAGTCAAAAAAGGGGACACGCTTTGGGCCGTGGCCAAAAACGCTCTGGGCGATGGCAACCGCTACATGGAGATTTTCGAGGCCAACAAGCCGATGCTCTCCGATCCCGACAAAATCTATCCGGGCCAGATGCTGATCATCCCGCAGGGCTGACCGCACCCATCACAGACGGACCTCCAGCGGACCGACGTGAAAGAAATGAGGGCGTCACATCATCGTGGCGCCCTTTTGTTTTGAGCGCTGCGCTTTGAATGCGCATCTGCGGCGGTCGCGCGCATTGTTGTTTCCATATAAGAAACAGTTGCTTGGATAAACGTAAACAAACAATATAACTATGATCTGAGAGAGATCGCATTGCATCTGAATCACGGCGTCACTGTGAACATTCCCAGCGCTCTGACGCTGAGCTGTGTTCGCCTTGTCTCTGCCCGGAAGAAAACAAAACGGTTTCATGTTAACGAGTCAGCGAGCTGTTCATTTGGATATGCATAACAGGCAGGAATGGCTCGAGGAGAAAATCACGGAGCGGTTGCTGACCGATCGTCTCAGCCCCCATGACGCCCTCCAAAGCGTGATGGCCGACCCCGATGCACCGGACCCGATGGAGGCGGTGTTTGCCCTCACGACCGTGGCCGCCGATCTCTCGGGATGGCAAGAGGCGGGACTCTTTGGTCTGTCAAATCGCTGTTTCGCGGCGGCGACGCTTTTCATTTGCGAACTATGGGCCGAGGGGTATCGGCTTGAACCGCCAGAGGAATGAGCCATCATAGGGGCAGATGAAACCCGCCCCGAAAGAAGGCTCTCCAATGTTCGATATCCTGAGAAAGCCGCTTTTGCTCTTTCGCCGCTATTATCATGCGCTTTGGCTGCGGGTGACGCTTTATGCGCTTTTGTCCCTTTTGGTGTCGCTGATCACGCTGGTGCTGCGCAATTACATGCCCGAGGAGTTGAGCCAAAGGATCGACACAGAGGCCGTAATGCCAGTCCTGACCATTCTGGCGTCATCAATGCTGGCGGTCTCGACCTTTACCCTCAATGTCATGGTCAGCGCGCACAGTTCGGCGGCCAGCACCGCGACGCCGCGCATTCACCGGCTTTTGCTTCAGGACACCACCACGCAATCGGTGCTCGCCGCCTTCATCGGCGCGTTCATCTTTGCGCTCAGCTCGATCATTCTGTTTCGCACCCATCTTTATGGCGATGACGAAGCCATCGTCGTCATGGCGATCACCATCCTTGCCGTGGTCATCATCATCGTCGCCATGCTGCGCTGGATCGAGCATCTGAGCCAGCTTGGCAGCATCGACAACAGTCTCGCCCTGGCCGAACAGGAAGCCCGGCGCAGCATGACCACGCTGCGCAAAGAGCCCGCTTTGGGCGCCAATCTTCTGACGCCAGAAACCGTTCTGCCGGAGGACACGCGACCGCTTCGGGCGCCAAAAACCGGCTATATCCAATTCGTCGACACCCCCGCGCTCAATGACTGCGCGGGCGAGACCGGATTGATCTATGTGCTACAACGCCCGGGACAATTCGTCTTGGAAGGCACGCTTTTGGCGCAGGTCTCTGGCCTGTCGCCCGAGGCCGATATGGGCCCGATGGCCCGCGCCTTTGTCATCGGCAAGATCCGCACCCATGAGGTCGACGCGGAATTCAGCCTCACCACATTGTCGGAGATTTCCTCAAAGGCGCTGTCGCCCGGGGTCAACGATCCGGGCACGGCGATAGACGCGATCACGCGCATGACCGCGCTGTTTTGGGACACAGCTCAAATCGAAGTCACCCAGACCACCCGCGCGCCGCGTGTTTTCTGCCCACCGCCCTCCTCGCAGGCCCTGATCGACGCCGCCTTCGCCGCCACCGCCCGCGACGGCGCCGGACAGATCGAGGTCACCCGCACCCTGCGGCATAGCCTTTTGGCCCTCTCCGAGGCGAAAGACGCAGCGCTGGCGGAGGCCGCGCAAGACATGGCGGAACGCGCCTTGGACTACGCCCGCGCAGCCTTGCCGCTTGAAAGTGAGAAAGCGGAGTTGGAAAGCGTCGCAGCTCAGAGCTTTTCGACCACCACAGACCCCACGGAGTAACCCGCCCCGAAGGAACAAATCAGCCCCAGATCGCCCGCATCCATCCCGTCATGGTGCTGCGCGAAGGCGATGATCGAGCCAGCCGACGAGGTGTTGGCGTAGTCTTGCAGGATGTTCGGTTGCTCTTCCGGCTCCGGCGTGCGGCCCAGGACTTTTTTGCCGATGTAATCGTTCATCGACTTGTTCGCCTGATGCAGCCACATGCGTTTGAGCGTGGTCGGATCCTGCCCCTCCTCGTCCATATGCTGCGCGATGTGATGCGACACCAGCGGCAGCACCTCTTTGAACACCTTGCGGCCATTCTGCATGAACTGCATGTCGCGGCGGTCGTCCATCTGGTCATGCGCGCGGCGCAGGAAGCCGTTGTTGTTGCGGATATTGTTGGAGAACTGCGTGGCGCAGCGGGTGGAGAGCACTTTGAACTGCGGCTTGGTGGCCACATCGAAGGCCTCCAACAGCACGGCGGTCGCCACATCGCCAAAGATGAAATGACAATCCCGGTCGCGCCATTCGAGGTGGCCGGAGGGCAACTCCGGGCACAGAACCAGCGCGCGTTTGATCGAGCCCGCGCGGATCATGTCCACCGCCGTCTGAATGCCGAAGGTGGCCGAGGAACAGGCAACATTCATGTCGAAGGCAAAGCCACCCGCGCCCAGAAGTGCCTGAATCTCCACGGCCATAGCCGGGTAAGCACGCTCCATATTGGAGGCGGCACAGAGGATCAGGTCCACATCAGAGGCCTCGACGCCCCCCGCAGCCAGCGCCTGCGTCGCCGCATCGACGGCCATCTCCGCCATCATCGACGGCTCCTCGTCCGAACGCGGCGCATAGCGCGGGCACATGCGGGTCGGATCCAGAATGCCGTCCTTTTCCATCACATAGCGGCGCTCGATGCCCGAAGCGGCAAAAATGAACTCGGAGGAGGAGTAGGATTTCGCCTCGACGGTCCCCGCCGCGATCGCGTCGGCATGTTCGGCATTGTACAGATCGACATAGGCGTTGAAGGCCACCACCAGCTCATCGTTGGAAATCGAATAGGGAGGGGTAAAAACACCCGTGCCACTGACCACTACCTCTTTCATCGCGCCGCTCTCCTGCCGTATGCGTAAGTCAGGGCACCCTAGTCAGACTGTAACCTAACGTCCACTGTCCGCAGGTACAGGATCGAAAAGGTGACGTCGCGTCGGGGTGACGCCCACACAATATGACGCTGCGTTGCGGGGCGAATGCGGTCTCTTGCACGGGGGGCGCTTTGCCAGCATCATGCTTGCGAGGAGACGAGGCCCCGGCACAATGGGCGCTTCGATAAGGATAAAAAGGGAGGACGCGATGCCATCCGATTTCAGTTCGCTCAACGCGCGCAATCTGATCGAGGCCGAAATGCCGTGGGAGGCCCGTGATGTGCCCACCACTATTTACCAACGGCTGCTGAAAACCGCCACGGCCTTCCCGGATCGCCCGGCCTTTTCCTATCAGATCACGTCAGGTCCGAAGGACAAGGCGGAGACGATGACCTGGCGCGAAACGCTTGCCAAATCCACGCAGGCCGCCAACATGTTCCGCGCGCTCGGCGTCGGCGAAGAGGATGTCGTCGCCTATATCATGCCCAACGCCAATGAGACGGTGCTGAGCTTTCTCGGCGGCATGATCGCGGGGATCGTGAACCCGATCAACCCGCTTCTGGAACCCGAACAAATCGCTGCCATCCTGCGCGAGACAAACGCAAAAGTCGTGGTGACGCTGAAAAGCTTCCCGAAGACGGATGTGGCGCAAAAGGTCGCCGAAGCCGTGCGCCACGCGCCGCATGTGAATACGGTGCTCGAAGTCGACCTGTTGCATTACCTGACGCCGCCGAAGAAATGGATCGTGCCCTTCATTCGTCCGAAAAACGAGGACGCGCGGGCGCATCACGCCGATATGCTCGATTTTAACACCGAGCTGGCGAAACACCCCGCCGACCGACTGACGTTTGCGGATTCGACCGGGGACCGCGTCGCCGCCTATTTCCACACCGGCGGCACAACCGGCATGCCCAAGGTCGCCCAGCACAAATATTCCGGCATGATCTACAACGGCTGGATCGGCTCGCGCCTGTTGTTCACCGAAGACGACAACATCATGTGCCCACTGCCCCTGTTCCACGTCTTCGCCTGTCAGGTGATCCTGATGAGCCAGTTGGCCTCCGGCGCGCATGGGGTTTATCCGACCCCTGCGGGCTATCGCGGCGAAGGTGTGTTCGACAATTTCTGGAAGCTCTGCGAGCGCTGGAAAATCTCCTTTATCATCACCGTGCCGACCGCCGTGTCTGTCCTCATGCAGCGCAAGGTGGACGCGGATATTTCGTCCGTGAAAATGGCCTTCTCCGGTTCCGCCCCTCTGCCCGTCGAGCTTTACAAACGCTTCGAAGAGGCCGCTGGCGTCGAGATCGTCGAAGGCTATGGGCTGACCGAGGCGACCTGTCTCGTCTCCGTCAATCCGGTGGGGGGAATCAAGAAAATCGGCTCCGTCGGCATTCCCTTCCCGCATACAGACGTGAAAATCCTGCGCCACACGGGCAAGGGTCCGGTGGAATGCGGTGTCGATGAGGTAGGCGAGATTTGTATCGACAGTCCCGGTGTGTTTGCCGGGTCGACCTATACGGAAAAGGACAAGAATCACGACCTCTTCCACCATGACGTCTATCTGCGCACGGGGGACTTGGGGCGCATTGATGAAGACGGCTATCTCTGGATCACGGGCCGCGCCAAGGACCTGATCATTCGCGGCGGTCACAACATCGACCCCGCCGAGATCGAAGAAGCCCTTGCGGGGCATGATGCCATCGCCATGGCGGGTGCAATCGGCCAGCCGGATGCCCATGCGGGTGAGTTGCCCTGTGCCTATGTCGAACTGGTCGAGGGTGCCTCTGTCACCTCCGACGAGCTCATGAACTATGCCAAAGTGCATATCCACGAACGCGCCGCGATCCCGAAATATATCGAGATTCTGGACGAATTGCCGAAAACCGCCGTGGGCAAGGTGTTCAAACCGGACCTGCGCAAGCGCGCCATCACCCGTATCTATAATGCGGCGCTGGAAAAGGCGGGACTTGAGGCACGGGTCGTCAGCGTGATCGACGACAAGAAACGCGGTCTCGTGGCGCAAATTGCATCTGAGGCAAGTCCCGAATCCGATCAGGTCAGCCATGTCTTGGGGCAATTTACCAACCCGTGGGAATGGGCCGACTGACCACGCGCCAATCCAGTGCAGTTTTTAACCTATGTCAAAGCCCCTCGCGGGGCTTTGTACATTTATAAATGCATGAGCTGCTTAAAATTTTCTGAAAACCGGCAGCGATTAATCGAATTTCAACGTTTGTTGGCCACGTTTGTGCCCAGATCGCCGCATAGCGTGATTTCAGACGCTTAAAATAGTCGCTCGAATAGCCTCATGGATCAGAGGTTTCAAAACGATCCCGAACTCGTCTGAGAAAGACATGCCCGAAAGGAATGAACATGATTGCCGGATTGCTTCTTCTCTCTTTCCTCACCGCAACGGTCGCAACGACTGCCGGTATTGGAGTGATGGGCTTGCCGCTTTGGACCGGTCTGATCCTGTTTCCATTCATTGGCTCGGCCACTCTTCTCGCGGCGTCCGTCCTGATCTACGCGCACCCGACTACATCAGCGCATCCTGCCAAGCCACAGGAACACACGACGGAACCGCAGCAGGATGAACACGCCCTCGCCTGAGGTTGAGCTCCTCCCCCTCCCCTGGACAGTATCTGGCGTAAATTAAGCTACTCTCTGCTCATCGGGTTGGGTGTCTTGTTTTCTCAGCCAATAGACCACGGCTGGGGGGGGGGGGGGGCGCCAAGGGCAGAATGGGGACGTTTGCGGTTGTAGAACGCGATCCACTTGTCGACACCGGCCTTCGCCTCTGATCCTGTTTCCCAGGCGTTCAGGTAGACGCATTCGTATTTCTCTGCGCGGTCCTTCGGTTCAGGCTCCGCCAGAGCCGTTCCACGAAGATGTTGTCGAGGAACCGCCCTTTGCCATCCATTGAGATGCGCACAGCCGGTCGGTCCAGGCAGAGGATGTGAACTGGCTGCCCTGGTCGGTGTTCATGATCTCGGGCGGCCCGAAGCGGGCGATGGCCTCGTTCAGCGTCTCGACGCAAAAATCCACCTCCACTCGACCATTGTCCTCGGACCAATGGCGGACAAGGTCTCATTCTCTTTCTCGTCGAAGATCAGCAGACAACAAATCGTCGCTTACGTCAGTGTCCGAGTTTCGGGGGGATCATGAGGCACACGATGGCGACATGGCTCAGGGAGGCAGGGCGGGACGAACGTGAAATCTCCGATCTGCTGGCTCAGGACTCGAAGGTCATGGGGTTGCATTATTCCAAGAATGCCGCGCTGGCCCGTAAGAACCGGAAGACGATGCAGGTCTGGGAAGAGGAATACGAGCGACGTGCCAAGAAGGCGAAAGTGTCAAACCTACAGAAAAAAGCGTCAAACCCTGACAAGAGGAACTTATCAGATGACTAAAATCCATTTACTTTTCAAGTGTTTAAATGGTGCCCGGGGGCGGAATCGAACCACCGACACGAGGATTTTCAATCCACTGCTCTACCCCTGAGCTACCCGGGCACGGGGAACAAGTTCTCGTTAAACGACTTCTCGTTGAACGTCATCTCGTTCGGGTAGCGGGTTTCTAGTCGGGGGGCGCGGGACTGTCCAGAGGAAAATCATCACTTAAGGCGTTTTTCTTTTTATCGGAGACAGGGAAAAAGAAAAACGCTGTGCAACCTGTAAACGATGTGGGGACTACACACTGAATCCGTGAAACAGATTTTATTCGAAACGCTTTAGTGAGGTTTTTTCGTCAGCGCCTCAAACTGGTCGCGCAAAGCCTCTTCCATCGCTTCGGCGATCTCTTCCGGGTCCTCTTCGCGTCCGCTTGGGACCGCATAGGAGCCGTTCATCCAACGCGCCAAATCTACGTCTGCGCAGCGTTTCGAGCAGAAGGGGCGGTATTTTTGCGCAGCCTCTGCACCGCATATCGGACAGCTCATCGCAGCACCTCGGCAATCGGCACGCGCTCGCGTTTTTTCTGAATCTCGAAATGCCCGAGCGGGGTCCAGCCGGCCAGCACCGTGTCGTGGCCTTCGGGTTTGAAAGCGGCTTTCAGGCTGTGTTCGAACTGACGCCGGTCTTTCTTGGCCATGGGGGCCAGATCGAGGGTGATTTGACCCGCAAGGCCGCGCACGCGCAACTGTCGCGGTAGATCGCGCGCCAGAGCGATATTGGCCTTCAGCCCCGCTGCGGTGGAAAAGTCTCCGCCGGTGTTCACGTCAACGGCGACAAGCGCGCGGGTCGGTTCGATGAACATCGAGCCTGCGCCCTTGAGCGGCACGCGCGGGTCGAGTGCCGCGTCGATCAGTTCATGGACGCCGTGGTTGTCGAACGCCTCGTCGCTGTCGTCAAAGATGTCGGCCTTGGGCCAGTCGCGCCAGGCGACTTCCCAGGCGTCCAATCCGTCGACCAAAAGCTCCGGCTCGCCCGAGAGGTCTGCAAGCACGGCTTCGCAGAGCCCGCGCATGGCGGCGATGTCTTCGGCGATCTCACCGTCGCTGGCGCCCTCACAGGCCGAGCGCAGAATCAGACCCATGGTCTCATCGGCGCCCTCCATGCCGTCTGCGGCGAGATCGTGCAGGCGGATGAGTTCTTCGTCTTCCGAGATCTGGCGTGAGATGTTCAGCCCGGGCGCATCCGGCGTGACGATGGCGAATTTCGATTTGAACAGCACCCGCGTGGTGACGGGGACGGCTTTGCCTTCCTCGGCGATATGGGTGACTTGCACCAACATCGGCGCGCCGGGTTTTAGGCCCTTGTTGCCGCGCAGATAGGCTTTCTCGCCGTTCGGCAGATCCAAAAGAGCGCCGCCCATACCCTTGAGGCTACGGCCGCCTTTGGCGCGAAAGATCGCGCCAGGTGTTGGCGGGGCATCCTCGCCCGCATCCACGAGAAAATCATCGAGCTGGCCGTCGCGGAGGAAGGCGGCGGCGCGTTTGCCCTGAACTTCGCCCAAGGCGATAACGGTACCCTTCATGAGTGTGCTCCATAGATCGGATAGCCCGCAGCCATCAACAAATTGGCCGTCTCTGCCACGGGTAGGCCCATGACGGCGGAATAGCTGCCTTGAATCCAGGGGATAAAAGCGCCTGCGGGGCCCTGAATGCCGTAGCCGCCCGCTTTGCCGTGCCAATCATTCGAGGCGAGGTAGCTGTTCAGCTCAATATCAGAGAGGCGTTTCATTTTCACCGTGGTCACCACGTCAGTCTCCCAAACGCGATCGCCATGGGCGACGGCCACGGCGGTGATCACCGTATGGCGCCGCCCGGACATGGCCAAAAGAAATTCGGCGCATTCCTTTTCATCGACAGGTTTGCCCATGATGCGCCGCCCCAAGGCCACGGTCGTGTCGGCACAAAGCACGACCTCATCGCCCGCCCGCGGTACGGCCAGAACCTTTTCGCGCGCCATGCGGGCGCAATAGGGCCGAGGCAATTCGCCCCTAACCGGGTCCTCATTGATGTCGGGAGAGCGGATGTCGTCGGGGGTAAGGCCCAGCTGCGCCAGAAGTTCCTTCCGGCGCGGGCTGCCTGAACCGAGAATAAGCTTCATAGAAGCCAGAACCGCTCAGCGGAAGCGGTAGTTGATCCGACCCTTGGTCAGATCGTAGGGGGTCATTTCGACTTGTACTTTGTCGCCAGCCAGAACACGGATGCGGTTTTTTCGCATTTTGCCTGCCGTATGCGCGATGATCGTATGGCCGTTTTCCAGCTCGACCAGGAATGTCGCGTTCGGCAGGAGTTCCTTAACGACACCGGGAAATTCGAGCATTTCTTCCTTGGCCATGGTCACTCCATTGTTGTTTCACCCGCCAAATGTACGGGCGCGCTCGTAAATGCGCCTTTAACGGTGCAATTTCAAGGTGGATTTAGATGAATTTCAGCGTTTCGACCGCTTTCTCACCTGTTTCGCGTCCGGTTTCGGTCTCTGGCCAGTGGGTTTTGACGCTGACGGCACCGCCCCGATGGGCCTCCGCGACCGACTCGGTCAAAGTGTCGAGCACGGCGGTGCTTTGGAAATGCTTGGTGCCCGTGGCAAGGATGCCGGAGGCCGGGAAGCCACCATCGGGGGGCGCGAAAATGCCCGCCTGACCGAAATTCACATCGACGACGTCACACTCCGGCACTTCGCCCACGAGAGGCGACATGGCAACGATCATCTGGCCTTCGAGCGCACGCGCGCGACAGCCGATCTCGACCCGCATGGCGCCATGTTCGGTGTCGGTGCAGGAAGGCACCAAGAGGATCTCGGCGCCCGCATCGGCATAGCGACGCGACAACAGCGGGAATTCACTGTCATAACAGATGAGCGCTGCGACCTTGCCAAAGCGTGTGTCGAACAGCGGCGTGGGGGCGCCGGCGGCCATGTCGATGGCGCGCTCATAGGGTGTGGGGGTGCGTTTTTCGACGTAGCCCTCGCCCTCGGGGCCGCAAAACAGCGCGCGATTGACGATTCCGTCACCAGAACGTGCAAACCCGGACCCGCCAAGAATGGTGGCGCCGGTCTCTGCCACCAACGTGCGAATCCCATCGCAATAGGCGTCGAAATGATCGGCGCCACGGGTCATCCAACCGCGTGCATCTAAAGAGACATCGCCATAAAACGCGGCCTCCAAAGCGGCATATTCCGGGAAAACCAACAGAGAATCGCGGTCCGCATCAGCGTCGGCCAAGGCCGCCCGGTAGCGATCCAACCAATGATCCGGTGTTTGCGCCCAATCGGGCTGCCACGAGAATGCGATCAGTTTCAAAGCGGTTTTCCCCAAAATTGCAGAGACTTATCGGAACTTGTCGTCTCGTCCACGTCTTTCCAGGCGAAATGCGCGATCACGCCCTCCATCGGCACATACCCCCGTTTGCGCCAGAATGTATCATGACTGCGCGCGCCCTTGGGACGCAAGGGGTGATTTTCCGGGCGGACGACCGAACAAAAGGCCGAATAGGTTAGTCCTAAAGTGCGGGCATGGGCTTCGCGGGCGTCGAAAAACGCGTGCCCAGCACCATGCCCGCGATAGTCGGGCAAAAGCACCGATTCTGCGCAGTAGAACACGCTGTCCATCGGCATGTCGACATGGGCAAAGGCAGTGGCGAAGTCTTCGGCATGTTCTGCGAGGGGCGATCCGGTGGCCGCCCCGACAATGCGGTCGCCGTCGAAAGCCGCCACCAGAACGGCGCGGTCATTGCCGACGTAACTCGCCATGTAAGTGCGCTCATAGTCGAGCGAGCCGTCATAGAGATAGGGCCACTCGCGGAACACAGCGATCCGCAGCCGCGCCAGATCGTCCAGCGCGGCCTCAACCTCGGCGCCTTTCAGGGTGCGAAAGTTCAGCGTCATGGTGCCCTCCTCAGGAGACCTGCGCCACCCAGTCCTCGGCGTTGTAATAGACCGAGACGCGGGCGATTTTGCCGTCGCGGATGTCAAAGAATGCGCCTGCGGGCAGGTCGTAGGATTGGCCGTGCGCCTCCGGGTAGCCCTCGGCGGTTTTCAGGTATTTGCCCAGAACGCGGAATTCGGAGGCCGCGCGGGTGCCCTCGTCATTGGCGAAAATCACCATCTCGGCCAGCGTTTCCTGATAGGCGGTGTCCATCGTGACCATGAAGGCGGCGAAGGCCTCTTTGCCGTGCTCGATGGGGCCTTGGTTGATCCGGTGCTCGATGTCGTCTGTCAGGCAGTCGAGCATGGTGGCGTGATCATGGGCCGCGAAAGCGTCGTAATAGCGGGTCAGCAGGGCCAGCGTGTCAGCGCGGTTCTGGGTCATGGGAAGATCCTTGAAGAGATGGGTGTTTAAGTGTGGGCGGGGCCGAAACGGGCCTGCATCCGGGTGATGATTTGATCGCGGGCCTGACGGTAGGCATCGAGTTTCGCGTCGCGCGTCTCTCCGATGCCAGTCGGGTCCATGATCGGCCAATATTCCACATCGAGGTGGTAATAGCGTGTCAGTTCAAGCGCTTGGCGCTGGGAGGCGGGCGAGAGCGCGACGATCAGATCGTAGGAAGAAATGTCGTCGCCCCATTCTTTCAGATCGTCGAAGGAGCGGGATTGATGGCGGTGCAGCTCGACGCCCAGCTCGTCACAGACCGCGACCGCAAAGCCATCGACATCGAGATCGGAATGCACGCCTGCGGATTGGACATAGACCTTGCTGCCGTAGAATTTCTTCATCAAGCCTTCGGCCATGGGCGAGCGCACCGCGTTGTGGTCGCAGCAGAACAGAACCGAATGAGGGAACTCTGCCGCCACGCCCTTACCCCCAGTGCAACACGCAAATCAGGGTGAACAACCGGCGCGCCGTGTCGATGTCGACCTCCGCCTTGCCTTCAAGCCGCTCCTGCAGCACCCGCGCCCCTTCGTTGTGAATGCCGCGCCGGGCCATGTCGATGGCCTCGATCTGGCTGGGCGGCATTTTTTTGACGGCGTCGAAATAGCTTTCGCAGATTTGGAAATAGTCTTTCACGACCTGCCGGAACGGCCCGAGCGAGAGATGAAACTCTGCCGCTTTATCACCGGCGTCTGTGGTCAGATCGAACACCAAACGCCGCTCGCGGATCGCGAGCCCAAGCTTGAACGGCCCCTCGGGCACGTCACGGTCCTCGCGCGCAGGCAGGGTGAAGGAGTTGTCCTCCAACAGATCGAAAATCGCAACTTTGCGCTCCTGTTCGATTTCGGGCGTGGGCGCCGTCAGCCCCGCGTCGTCGATCTCAACGGCGATCAGTTTGCTCATCACACCCTCTTAGTCTTCACCAGCGTTCAACCGATCCAGCCGCGCGCGCACGGACAGGCCATGCGCCTCGAGGCTCTCGGATTTCGCCAGACGTTCCGCCGCCGGGCCGATGGCCTTGAGCGCTTCGGGGGACATCTTGGCCAATGTTGTGCGTTTGAGGAAGTCCAAAACCGACAGGCCGGACGAGAAACGTGCAGAGCGCGCGGTCGGCAGGACGTGGTTCGGGCCGCCGACATAGTCGCCGATGGCTTCGGGCGTCCAGGCGCCCAGGAAAATCGCACCGGCGTGTTGAATTTTCGCGGACAGCGCATCCGGGGCCTCGACGCAAAGTTCGAGGTGTTCGGGCGCGAAACGATCCGACAGCATGGCGGCCTCGCCGAGATCGCGTGCGGTGATCACTACGCCGAAGTCTTCCCAGCTTTTGGCGGCAATTTTGCGGCGTTCGAGCGTCTCAAGGCGGGCCTCAACAGCCTTCGCGACAGCCGCGCCAAAGTCGGCGTCATCGGTGATCAGAATGGACTGCGCGCTTTCGTCGTGCTCAGCCTGAGACATCAGATCGACGGCGATCCAATCCGGGTCATTGTGCTTGTCGGCGATGACCAGAATTTCCGACGGCCCCGCGATCATGTCGATGCCGACCTTGCCGAAGACGCGACGCTTCGCAGCGGCGACAAAGGCGTTGCCCGGTCCGGTGATCTTGTCCACCGGCGCGATGGTGTCGGTGCCATAGGCAAGTGCTGCGATCGCTTGCGCGCCGCCGATGCGGTAAATTTCGTCGACGCCTGCGATGCGCGCGGCCATGAGCACGAGCGGATTGGCCAGGCCGTCGGGCGTCGGCACTGTGATGGCGAGGCGGTCTACACCGGCCACTTTCGCAGGGATCGCATTCATCAACACGGAAGACGGGTATGAGGCGAGGCCCCCCGGCACGTAGAGGCCGGCGGCCGAGACTGGCGTCCAGCGCCAGCCCAAGGTGGCACCGTCCGGGTCGGTCCACATCTGATCATCGGGCATCTGGCGGACGTGATAGGCGCGAATGCGCTGCGCCGCGAGTTCCAGCGCGTCGCGCTCTTCCGCAGAGACCTGGGCACAGAGCGCATCAATTTCTGCGTCGGAAAACCGCAGCTTGTCGGCGGTCAACTCCATCCGGTCGAATTTCGCGGTCAGCTCCAGCACGGCGACATCGCCCCGCGTGCGCACATCCTTGATGATGGCGGCCACGGCGTCGTCGACATCCGGGCTGTCCTCGCGCTTCATGGTCAAAAGCGCGGCAAAGCGAGTCTCGAAATCGGCGTCCGTGGTGGACAGGAAATGGGGCATGTCGGTCTCCTTAAGGCGCCTCGCCTCGAACCTGAAAACAAAGGTCGGGCGGGGCACAGCGCGCCAGAAGCACGCGTTTGGAGACCGACATAGCGTGGCTTTGTGCGGGCCTCAAGCGTCTCAAGGCCACAGCGCGGGGTTTAGCCGCGATAGCTGTCTTTGCGGGACCGCAATTCGAATTGAACGTCGTCCCCTTTGGCCGGGATTGGCGTGGTGGTCACTTTGCACTTCACTTGCTGCCCGATGACGTCAGGATTACTGCCGCTGCCTTTCAGTGTCGTCAGCCAGTTGAGGTTGGTGATGATGGATGTGTCGTTCATGAAAACGGCGGTGTCCCGCAAGGCGATGCGTGTGAACTTGCGTGTCGCGGATGGCCCTTTCGTGGTGTATCCGCCACAGACCGTGAGGTAACCATCGGTGCCGTAGAGCGTCCAGAAAATATGAGCCTCGCCCATTTTTTCCCAATCCCAGACCGAATGCGCATAGTTTTTATCGACCGTGGCGGTGCCGCCATTCTCGGCGGCGTGGATCGGGGCTGCAAATGCAAAGGACATGCCAAAGGCCAACAGGGCGTTACGAATAGGTTTCATGCAATTCTCCAAATAATCGTCGTCGTTTAACGGCTGTATTTGCAAAAGAAGCCTTAATGCATCACAGGTAAAGGCCGGTTAGATGAATTAAATTTCGTGCGTCGGGACGTGATGCGACGGCGCCACATAGGGGCGTGTGACATCCTTGAGCGTCGCGTCCAGCGCCTCGACATCGAGCGCAATCGTGCCGTCGCCGGCCAGAGTAATCTCGACCGTGCCCATGCCGTCCTCTTTGGCGGCAAAACTGATCGACAGCAGCGACAGGATCATGTCCTTGTCGCCCGAAGGCACGCCCGTCGAGCGCGCGGACATCACGTCGTCAAAGAGCAAAACGGCCTGCACGCGTTCGACCGGACGGCCCCGGCGTTCGGCGGTCTCGACATCCTCCCAACGAAAGCGATTGATCAGAAACGCGAAACGGCGGCGGCCTGTGTCGTAGGAAATCTCTCCCATCGGCACGATGGCGTCCTGCACCAACGCGGAGATCACCGTCAGGTCGTCCGCATCCATCGCCTTGAGCGCCAGCGGACGTTCGCCGCCATCTTCGAATCTCGCGTCTTCGACCATCAGCTTTTGATCCTTTCGACCTGCGCGCCGATGCCCGAGAGCTTGCGCTCGATAAACTCATAGCCGCGGTCAAGGTGATAGACCCGCGAGACCACGGTTTCGCCCTCCGCCGCCAGCCCCGCCAGAATGAGCGAAACAGAGGCGCGCAGATCGGTGGCCATCACCGGTGCGCCTTTGAGTTTGTCGACGCCATGGACGGTCGCGTGACCGCCATGGACCTCGATATTCGCGCCCATGCGAATGAGCTCCGGGGCGTGCATGAAGCGGTTTTCGAAAATGGTTTCTTCCAAGACCGACGTGCCCTCGGCGGTGCACAGAAGGGCCATCATCTGGGCCTGAAGATCGGTGGGAAAACCGGGGAAGGGCTCGGTGGTCACATCGACGGCTTTCACCCGGCCGTTTTTGCGCGACACGGTCAGGCCGCGCTCGTTTTCCTCAACGGAAACCCCCGCCAGTTCGAGCTTTTCGACAAAGCTTTCGACCAGCGACAGCTTGCCACCGAGACAGGTCACTTCACCGCCACAGATCGCAGGCGCCAGCATGAAGGTGCCCAACTCGATCCGGTCGGTCACCACCGGGTGTGTCGCGCCATGCAGGCGATCCACGCCTTGGATTTCGATCCGCGAGGTCCCCGCGCCCTCGATCTGCGCGCCCATTTTGTTGAGGCAGTCGGCCAGATCGACGATCTCCGGTTCGCGTGCGGCGTTTTCGAGAACCGAGGTGCCCTTGGCCAGCGAGGCCGCCATCAGGAAGTTCTCCGTCGCACCCACAGAGGGGAAGCGCATTTTGTGCACGGCGCCCTTGAGGCGACCGCCTTTGACCTTGGCGTGCAGGTAGCCGTCTTTCAATTCGATCTCAGCGCCCAGGGCCTCAAGAGCCGTGGTGTGCAAATCCATCGGACGCGCACCGATGGCGCAGCCACCCGGCAGAGAGACGACCGCATGGCCGAGACGGGCAAGCAAAGGCCCGAGCACCAGGTTCGAAGCGCGCATTTTGCGCACAATTTCATAATCCGCGACCGGGTTGATCTCGCCGTGGCAGGACATGGCCTGCACCTTGCCCTCTTGCAGCGAGGAGACCTCGGCGCCCAGAGAGGCCAAAAGCGCGGTCATCGTCTTGATGTCCGACAGGCGCGGCGCGTTGGTCAGCGTCAGCGGCTCATCCGACAAAAGCGTCGCAGGCATCAACGCGAGACAGGCGTTTTTCGCCCCCGCAATCTCGATGTCACCGTTCAGAGGCCCGTTGCCCCGCACCAGAATAGAATCCATGCTCTTGCCTTACGCGTCCTTGCCGTCGTCGCTCTCATCGGAAGCATTGCGCGCACGCGTCTGCGCCTTGCGCCGCTGAAGATTGGCCTTCAGCGCAGCTTTCAAGCGCTCATCCCGGCTTTTCGGCGCGGGTTTCGCAGGTTTCCGTGAGGGATCGGTCTTGTTGTCCATGGTCTTCCATGTAGCCAAAGCGCAGCACTCCGTCCAGCCTTTGGGACTATGATAGGCCGGTATTCACAGAGACTTTCATGGCTAGGGCGAAGTGGTCACATACGATGAGGGATGAGCCGCTCAAAAAGAAACTTTGCCCGGATAAAAAATTTTCTCGAAAATACGCTTGCGCAAGGCTGCGATCACGTCTAATTAGCCGCCCACGGCGACGGTGACACGGTCACCACCGCACCCCGGCGCTGCTGTAGCTCAGAGGTAGAGCACTCCCTTGGTAAGGGAGAGGTCGAGAGTTCAATTCTCTCCAGCAGCACCATTTTTAATTGGCCTATTGCGCGGAGTGCTATTTGAGGCCAGTTTCGCATCGAGATTTCTCTTCTCACCTGCACCAATGGCTCTTTGCGAAAGCAAAGATGCCGAAATTCTCCTAACACTTTCATGCGGCAGTCGTTTTTGAAAAAACGATGAGAGCATCTGCCTCTATGCTTTGCCTCTCATTTTTAATTGGCCTACCGCCACAACACCCACTGGCGCCCTCTGACGTTACAGGAGTGCCATATGAAAAAGCCCTCACAAGGAGGGCTTTATTCGCAACTGAAATCACCCAACTCAGGCGTTTTAGGCTTTTTCCTTGGCCTCAAGAGCCTCGAGTTCCTTGGCCTCAAGAGCCTCGAGACGCTTTTTCAGCTCTTCGTTCTCTTCGCGGGCTTTTTGCGCCATGCCGCGCACGGCGTCGAATTCTTCGCGGGTGACGAAATCGCGATCCGCCAACCAACGGTCGACAAGGCTTTTCATCGCGGTTTCCGCCTCGTCCTTGGCACCCTGAGCCACACCCATGGCGTTGGTCATGAGTTGCGAGAAGTCATCAAGGATCTTGTTGCGGGTCTGCATGGCGGCCTCCGGCGCAGTCGTGAATGTCTGTGATCTATATGGGGCGCGAATGCACAAATCGCAAGGTTGACTTCCGCGCGCCTCTGACGACAGTTGCGCGCATGTTGAATTTGACCCCTGCCGTTCTGAATTTTCCCGACCTCTCCCCGGTGATCTTCGAGATCAACCTGGGGCCGATCCACTTTGCGCTGCATTGGTATGCGCTGGCCTATATTGGTGGGTTTCTGATCGGATGGTTCCTGATCCTGCGCGCGCTCAAGGCCACGCGACTTTGGGCCGATGGCACCGCGCCGATGAGCAAGGAAGAGTTCGAAGACCTGCTCACATGGCTCATTCTGGGCGTCATCGTCGGCGGGCGGCTTGGCTCCGTGCTGCTCTACAATCCCGGCTATTACCTCAGCCACCCTTGGGAAATCCCGATGGTGTGGAAGGGCGGCATGGCCTTTCATGGCGGGTTTCTGGGTGTTGTCGTCGCGGCTCTGATCTGGGGTCGCAAACACAGTAAGCCCTTGTTGTCGCTGGGCGATCTCTTGGCCATGGCCACGCCTCCGGGGCTTTTGCTCGGGCGGCTGGCGAATTTCGTCAACGCCGAGCTTTGGGGCAAGCCCTGGAATGGGCCTTGGGCGGTGATATTCCCCGGGATGGACGCGCAAGCCTGCGCCAATGTCGGCCCCTTGTGTGCCCGCCACCCCTCGCAACTTTATGAAGCGGGGATGGAGGGGCTGATTCTGGGCACACTGATCCTGGCCCTCGTCTGGGTCACCGGCGTTTTGAAACGTCCGGGCTTTATCATGGGGCTGTTCTTTGCGGGCTACGGCCTGTCGCGTTTCATCGTCGAGTTCTTCCGCCAAGCGGATGCGCAATTCATCACAGAATCCAACCCCACCGGCGCCGTCTTCCTCGGCATGCAGATGGGGCAACTTTTGTCCCTGCCGATGATCCTCTTGGGCCTGTTCTTCATGCTCAGAGCCAAGAAAGCATGACCGCCCTCAAAGACATTCTCACCCGCCGGATCGTGCAAACCGGCCCCCTCTCGCTGGCCGACTATATGTCGGAATGCCTGCTGCACCCGGAGCATGGCTATTACACCACGCGCGACCCTTTCGGCGCGGCGGGCGACTTTACCACCGCGCCCGAAATCAGCCAGATGTTCGGCGAGCTTTTGGGGCTGTGTCTGGCGCAAAGCTGGCTGAGCCAAGGCGCCCCTGCCCCCTTTACGCTGGCCGAGATCGGCCCCGGACGCGGCACCTTGATGGCCGACATCTTGCGCGCCACCAAAGGCGTGCCGGGGATGCATGATGCCATGCGCGTGCATCTGATTGAGGCTTCTCCCACGCTGCGCGCTGCGCAAAAGGAGCGTCTTGCGGGTTATGAGGTCACATGGTGCGCTCATATGGCGGAGCTGCCGGACGCGCCTTTGTGGCTGATCGCCAACGAGTTTTTAGATGCGCTGCCGATCCGGCAATTCACCCGCAAAGGTAAGGGCTGGGCAGAGACGCAAGTGGGGCTGAAAGACGGTGTGCTGACCTTGGGCCTCTCCGCCCCCACACCGCTGGCCGAACTGGCGCCTCGGCTTGGTGATACGACAGACGGCGATGTGGTCGAGACCTGCCCCAGTGCTGCGCCCGTCGTCACAGAGATCGCCCAGCGGATCGCCGACCATGGCGGCGCCTCGATCTTTGTCGATTATGGCGATTGGCGCTCTTTGGGCGATACGTTCCAAGCGCTTGAAGCCCATGAGATGGTCGATCCCCTCGCCCGCCCCGGGCAGGCCGATCTGACTGCGCATGTGGATTTCGAGGCGCTGGCGCAGACCGCACAAACCGCAGGCGTCGTCCCCTCTCAGATGATCCCACAAGGGCTGCTCTTGGCGCGCTTGGGCATCTCAGAACGCGCGCAGGCACTTGCCGCAAAACTGAGCGGCGAGGCCTTGGAAAGCCACGCCCGCGCATTTGACCGGTTGACCTCGCCCACAGAAATGGGAACCCTTTTCAAAGCGCTGGCCCTCGCCCCCAGCCCGGATAAAATGCCCCCAGGATTCGACGCGGGATAAGACATATGAACCTCGAAATCATCACCTCTGACGCGCTGGACGGCATTCAGCACGGGTTCTTCACCCGCAAGGGCGGCGCCTCGTCAGGGGTGTTTGGCGGGCTCAACTGTGGGCTTGGATCGACGGATCAGGCCGACATCGTCAAGATCAACCGCAGCCGGGCCGCAAGCGCGCTCGGGCTGACATATGACGATCTCTGCGCCGCGCATCAGGTGCATTCCGCCGATGTCGCGTGTGTCGCCGGGCCTCAGGATGGCCCGGCGCCGAAATGCGATGCGCTGGTCACCGATCAGCCGGGGCTGGCGCTTGTGATTCTGACCGCCGATTGTCAGCCGGTGCTCTTCGCCGATCCGAAAGCCGGCGTCATCGGCGCGGCGCACGCCGGATGGAAAGGCGCGATTGGCGGGATTCTGGAGGCCACGATTGACGAGATGGAGGCCTTGGGCGCTCATCGCGAGGATATCACCGCCATCATCGGCCCGTCGATTTCGCAACGCGCCTATGAGGTGGGTCCTGAATTCCTTGAGGATTTCATCGCGGACACGCCCGACAACGCCCGCTTCTTTGCCAATGGTGAGGGGGATCGCTATCACTTCGATCTGCCGGCTTACGGTCTGCACCGCTTGCGTCAGGCGGGTGTCGGTCAGGCTGAATGGACCCGGCATTGCACCTATTCCGACCCGGAGCGGTTCTATTCCTATCGTCGTTCGGTGCACCGCAAAGAGGCCGATTACGGACGACTCATTTCGCTGATCCGCCTCTGAAACCGCGCGCGCCTCTTGGCCATTTTGGGCGAGAATGCGGCGCCACCCTGCCCCATTTCCGCCAGGAACAATCCCACGACTTGCGCACTATTGTTTTCCAAAAACAGGAATTAACCTTAATTTTCTTAAGGTTAATGCATTGAAGGCGCTTCAAAACAACCCCCATCCCAAGAGCACGAAAGGACGACGCATTTTCACCCTGCCCGCCGCATTTTCGCCGAAGGCCCGGGGCATATTGTTCTCAAGTCAGCAACAGGCACTGAAAAAGTGCAGAGAATGTGAGAGCAGCCCGATGAAAACAGCCATGAAAAACCGCCGTTGGATGACATCCATGATCTCTGAGGCCAAAAAGACCGAGGTCGAGATGCCTTGGAGCCGTGGCGCGCGCCGGAACGCGTTCATCGCCAAAAAATCTGCTCCGGCCGTCAAAATTCAACTGCGTGCCTCTGCCTGAACGATTCGAAGTTCGCGGACCTCATCAGGAGCTCCACCACGTGAGAGCGCCACAAAAGCGGCAGAGTTCGTCGCAATCTGGAAACAAAACAAAGGCGAAATCAGGCACTGGTTCCGCCCTTAACCACAATTAGATAAAATTTTTGACAATCCACCTCGTTTTCTATGATCAAAGATCCACTGTTTTCGGTGGGGGCCGACACAGTCACGAGGCTTTCCATGTCGCAGCCCCAATCCGGCCCGCAATCCCACGCCCGTCATGCAGATTCTCTGCACCTGAACCGCTCAGTTCAGCGCAGCCCGCAGCCAAACCATCCGATTCAAACGGCATGGACCGTGCGTCGGACACGCGTGGTTGAGCGGCCCAGCTATGCGCTACGTCGATACGAAATCCTCTGGCGCGACCCGCAAGGCGACATTCGTGACACCACCCTAAACGCCCCGGCCCTGCCGCTGTTCGAGGCCGCCTTCAACGCCTTTGCCCGTGGCGCCTTGATCCCGACGCCACATGGGCCCGTTGCCATCGAAGACCTCTTGCCGGGCGATCTGATCGAAACCGTGGACAATGGCGTGCAACGGGTTGAATGGATCGGCGCGATGATGCTGGACCCGAAAGGCACGCGCAGCGCGGAGGCCAAACCGGAACGGCTTTATCGGATCATGGCGGATGCCTTCGGGCTGGGCTGCCCGGCCCCCGACCTGATGCTGGGGGCCGGTGCGCGGTCTCTGCTGCGCGCGGATGCACTGAAATCCACCTACGGCACCTCACAGGCCATGGCCCCGGTGCCGAGCCTCGTCGATGGCATGTCCGTGATCGAGGTCACACCGATTTCCTCGGTGCGCAGCTATCACATCGGTCTTGCCCGCCACAGCCTTCTGCGTGTCAACGGCGTCGAACTTGAGAGCTATCACCCGGGCACCGCAGCCGCCGGTCAGTTGCATGGCGACCTGCGCGGGCAGTTCATGGCCCTGTTTCCGCACCTCGACAGTCTGGGCGATTTCGGCGCGATGGCACAGCTGCGCTTGACGCCCACGGATATGCTGGAACTGACGTTTCGGTAGGATTTCAGCCGACCGATGACCTGTCCCTCCATCGGTCTTCCACGAAAAACGGCCCAGCCAGAAGGCGGGCCGTTTTTATATTTGAATTTGCAGAAAGATCGGACTTAAAGCGTTTCTCAAAAAAACTTGAGGCACTCAATTTTTGAGAAACGCAGCAACATCAATGCAGTGTGGTAACGTTTTTCGCTCAATCTGATTCAGATTAAACGAAAAACGCTTTAGACGTACACCTTAAGCATTCTGGGCCAAGCGCGCTTCGAGCACGTCGAAGGGCACGCCCGGTTCGTCTTTCGCCCCCCGGATCACCAGCGACGTCTTCACGCTCGCGACATTTTCCGTCGACAACAACTCGCCGGTCAGAAAGCTCTGAAAGGTCGAAAGGTCCGGCGCCACGCATTTGAGGATGAAATCCACCTCGCCGTTCAGCATGTGGCATTCGCGCACGAGCGGCCAGTCCTGACATTTCGCCTCGAATTTCGACAGATCGACCTCAGCCTGGCTTTGCAGACCGACCATGGCAAACACCTGCACCTCAAAGTTCAGCGCGCGGGCATCGACCACGGCGTGATAGCCCTTGATATAGCCGCTCTCTTCCAAAGTGCGCACCCGACGCAGGCACGGCGGCGCGGAAATGCCGACGCGTTTCGCCAGTTCCACGTTGGTCATGCGGCCGTCTGCCTGCAGTTCGGCCAAAATTTTGCGATCGATCTCGTCGAGTTTATGAGAGGGCATCTGTTTTCCCGAAGCCTTGGCCGAAACGGCGTAAATTCCAACAAATGCGCAAAGCGGCCTCTGCGCGCAATATTCTTTCTCATTTTAGCAAGAAAGTTTCAAGAGCATTTCGCACGCAGAGCGCGCCCGGCGCCCATCCGCGCTTATTTTTTCACCACCGCTGTGCGACACACGGGGTTTGATAAGCCGGAGCCGCGTGTCTATATCGGTGCCGACATAAAAGACAACATGAAAAGGGTCCCGGACCATGGCGGACACGAAACACACCAAAGTTCTGATCATCGGCTCAGGTCCTGCGGGCTACACGGCGGGCGTCTATGCGGCACGCGCGATGCTGTCTCCGATCCTCGTGCAAGGCATGGAGCCGGGCGGGCAATTGACCACCACGACCGAGGTCGAAAACTTTCCGGGCTTCACCGAGGTGCAAGGCCCCGAGTTGATGGTGAAGATGGAAGAACACGCCCGCGCGATGGGCACCGAGATCATCTCGGACCTGATCGTCGAGCTGGATACCGACAGCCGTCCCTTTGTGGCCAAAGGCGACAGCGGTACGATCTACACGGCGGATGCGGTGATTCTTGCCACGGGGGCGCGGGCGAAATGGCTGAACCTGCCGACCGAGGAAGCGTTCAAGGGCTATGGCGTGTCGGCCTGCGCAACCTGTGACGGATTCTTCTATCGCAACATGGAGATCGTCGTGGTTGGCGGTGGCAACACGGCGGTCGAAGAAGCTTTGTTCCTGACCAACTTTGCCTCGAAAGTGACGCTGATCCACCGTCGCGACGAGCTGCGCGCCGAGAAGATCCTGATCGACCGTTTGATGAAGAACGAGAAAATCCACCCGCTCTGGGACAGCGAATTGGTCGAGGTCTACGGCGACGAGGCGCCGATGAAGGGCGTGAACGGCGTGAAGGTGAAAAACGTCAAGACAGGCGAGATCACCGATATTGCTGCCAAAGGCGTGTTCATCGCGATCGGCCACGCGCCCGCGACTGAGCTGGTGAAGGACAAGGTCGAGATGCACCACGGCGGCTACGTCAAGGTCAATCCCGGCACCACCGAGACCTCCATCCCCGGCATTTTTGCCGCGGGCGATCTGACGGATCACAAATATCGTCAGGCTGTGACCTCGGCGGGCATGGGATGTATGGCGGCTTTGGACGCGGAACATTGGCTGGCTGCACAGGAATGAGGCTCTGGCCCACCGGAGCAGGACGGGAGATCGCGCCGGGACGGATCCCGAGCCGCCCCCCTGCCCTGCCCGGTGCGCGCAGGCTGTCGATCTTGGCGCTGGCCGCCGCCTTGCCTCTTCGGACGCGACACATGCGCCGCCCCCTTTTGGGTGCGGCGCTTTGTCTTTTCCTGCATCGTTTCCTGCCATCGACGGCGCTGGCGGTCGATGAGGTCGGAGCTTTGCCGCTCGATGCCGAGGTCAGCCGGACCGGGCGCGAATCCTCTGGACGCAAGCCCAGCCGCCCCGCGCCGGAAATGCTCAGGTGGCGCGCCGTCCGCTCGACACGGGCGGCCCCTGGACGGTGATCGCGCCCAGTCTCGGGGCGCGCAATTTCTATGATGACACGCGCCTCTCGGCGGGCGTGGCCTGGGAATACCGCGTGCGCCGACTTCAACGCGACATTTTCGATCAGGGGTATTACGCCCTCGGCACCGCCCTGCCCGCACAGGATCAGCGCGGCTTGGTTCTTTTCGTGACGGAAGACGGGCTGGCTGAGGACATCCGCCCGGAACTTGACCGCTTTGCCAAAGACCTGACCGGCGATGGCTGGCATGTCCTGCGACTGACGGGGCCTTCGGCGCGGGGGCTCGACGCTGAGGCGGAGCTTGTTGCGGCCTGGTCCTTGAGGGCCGATCTGATGTCCCAGTTTGCCGCAGGCGGCGCAGAGGACACAGAGGTCGCGGTGGTGCTTGTGGGCGATGTGCCCTTGGTCAAGAGCGGATGGGTCGCCCCCGACGGGCACGCACCTCAGGCGACGGCGAGTGATCTGTTCTATGGCGACTTCGATGGCGACTGGCCTCAAAGCGACAGCACCCCCGGCACGTTACAGCCAAGCTGCCTGCCCGGAAACGGGATCGAGGCCTCCGTCGGGCGTATTGATTTCTCAGATCTCGCCACAGGGGACAGGGCACAAGAGATCGCCTATCTCAAGAACTATTTCGACCGCAACCATGCTTGGCGTCATGGCCAATGGGGCGATTTGCGTGAGGCCTATCTCGGCGCGAAAGGTCATCTTTTCGTGGAGGGGGACGGGCTTGCCAATATCGTCGGCCCTGCGGCGATCACGCCGGGCGGGCATCACGATGTCGGGGAAAGCGGGCGCTGGCTGTTCGAGGTCGATTTCGGGGATTTCAACGGCGCGACTTATCTGACGAAATATGCCGCCAAACCGGTTTTCGCCATCAATTTCGACAGCAACAAACAAAAGATAGATCAGCGCAACAATCCGATGACGACTATGATGGCCGCGTCAAACCAGGCTTTGGCCGTCGACTGGGGCGCGCGCCCCGCTTGGCGGCTTCATGCCATGGCGCTCGGCCGCACCATCGGCGACGCTCAGCGCCGCACGGCGAACAACCAGACGCTGACAGACGGTCTGGCCGATTACATGCCGACCGGAAAGCATCGCCTGATGGCGCCGATCTGGTTCAATCTCATGGGCGATCCGACCCTGCATGCCTTTCCCGTCTTGCCAGCCGCGAATCTGAAGGCCGTGCCGCAAAATCATGGCATGACCCTGACCTGGCAGGCCTCCCCGGATGCGCGGTTGCAGGGGTATCGTCTCTATCGGGCGGGCCGCGACGGGATGTATCATCCAATCGGCCCCGACCTGATTGCCGCAGAGCAGTTCACAGATCCCGCGCCGACGCCCGATGCCCGCTACATGCTGCGCGCGCTGGCCTTCAAGGAGGTGCATGCGGGCACGCTGTTCATGTTGTCACAGGGTGTTTTTTCTGAATCTCCCTGAGTCCGTGTCGCCCCTCTCTCTGAGAAGTGCAGCATGATCGCGGGATGCGACATCGAACAATCGGGATGTCAGAGCGAAATCGGTTCCGGTTTTAAGACAGTCACACAAATCTTGTTCTTAAAAATGCGAAAAGTGAGGCCTCAGAGCCTCATTTTTCAAATCCATAAGCCCGCCATGTTGATCCTCACAGGCAAAAGGCGCTAAGCCGCCGACAGCGGGAGCGGCTTGTCAAAAAGCCGCTTCATGATGTTGAATCGTACCAGCCAAAGAAGGCACTTTTAATGGCCGAAAATCTTGCTCCGATCCCCGAGCTTTACGTCTCTTACGAAAGCGCTCAGAAACTCAAGGTCGAGGCGGCGGACCTCGTCAGCTGGGACCTCTCCCCGCGTCAGATTTGCGATCTCGAATTGCTCATGAACGGTGGGTTCAACCCGCTCAAAGGCTTCCTGTCCGAGGCCGATTACAACGGCGTCGTGAACGAGATGCGTCTCGCCGACGGCTCGCTCTGGCCGATGCCGATCACGCTCGATGTGTCCGAAGACTTCGCCGCCTCCCTCAAAGAGGGTCAGGACATCGCGCTGCGTGACCAAGAGGGTGTGATCCTCGCCACCATGACTGTCACCGACAATTGGGTGCCGAACAAATCGCTCGAGGCCGAGAAAGTTTTTGGCGCCGATGACGACAAACACCCGGCAGTGAACTACCTGCACAACACGGCGGGCAAGGTCTACCTCGGCGGTCCGATCACCGGCATCCAACAGCCGGTGCATTACGATTTCCGCGCCCGTCGCGACACGCCCAACGAGCTGCGCGCCTATTTCCGCAAACTGGGCTGGCGCCGCGTCGTGGCCTTCCAGACCCGCAACCCGCTGCACCGCGCGCACCAGGAACTGACCTTCCGCGCTGCGAAAGAAGCGCAGGCCAACCTCTTGATCCATCCGGTGGTCGGCATGACCAAGCCGGGCGATGTGGACCACTTCACCCGCGTGCGCTGCTACGAGGCCGTGCTCGACAAATACCCGCAATCCACCACCACCATGTCGCTCCTGCCGCTCGCCATGCGTATGGCGGGCCCGCGTGAGGCCGTGTGGCACGGTCTGATCCGTAAAAACTACGGCTGCTCCCATTTCATCGTCGGCCGCGACCACGCCGGTCCGGGGTCCAATTCCAAGGGCGAGGATTTCTACGGCCCCTATGATGCACAGGACCTGTTCCGCAAGCACCAGGAAGAAATGGGCATCGAGATGGTGGACTTCAAACATATGGTTTGGGTCCAGGAACGTGCGCAATACGAAGCCATCGACGAGATTGAGGACAAGGATAAGATCACCATCCTCAACATCTCCGGCACCGAGCTGCGCCGCCGTCTGGCCGAGGGTCTTGAAATCCCCGAGTGGTTCTCCTTCCCCGAGGTGGTGAAAGAGCTACGCCGCACCAAACCGCCGCGTTCGAAACAGGGGTTCACCGTGTTCTTCACCGGTTTCTCCGGTTCCGGTAAATCCACCATTGCCAACGCTTTGATGGTCAAGCTGATGGAAATGGGTGGCCGTCCGGTGACCCTCCTCGATGGCGACATCGTGCGCAAAAACCTGTCCTCCGAGCTGGGCTTTTCGAAAGAGCACCGCGATCTCAACATCCGCCGCATCGGCTACGTGGCCTCTGAGATCACCAAGAACGGCGGCATCGCCATCTGTGCGCCGATCGCGCCCTATGCGACCACCCGCCGTGCGGTGCGTGAGGATGTCGAAAACTTTGGCGCCTTTGTCGAAGTGCACGTCGCCACCTCCATCGAGGAATGCGAAAAGCGGGACCGCAAAGGGCTCTACAAGCTCGCGCGCGAAGGCAAGATCAAGGAATTCACCGGCATCTCGGATCCTTACGATGTGCCCGAGACCCCGGAACTGCGTGTCGAGACCGAAGGCCACGATGTGGACAACTGCGCCCATCAGGTCATTCTGAAACTCGAAAGCATGGGCCTGATTGCCGCGCATTAAGGCGGTTAAGACCTCAAGACTCAAAAAAAGCCCCGGCCATGTGGTCGGGGCTTTTTCGTTGCGCTGCACCGGATCTCAATGCGGCGCCATACGTTTCAATAGGTTATCTTTCAGAATGAACTGGTGATACAGCGCCGCCACAACATGGGCGATGATGAGGAACAATGTCAGGTTCACCAGAACCTCATGCACGTCACCCGCCTCATGGAGCCCCAGGAACCAGGCCGCGCCCCCTGCCGCAGGCGTCGCGATCATCGCGGCATAGAGCAGCCAATGCACCCCATGGGCGGCCTTTTCCATCAGCGGATGCGGTGCGGGCGGCAGCGCAGGCGCCCCCTGGATCAGCCGCACCACAAGGCGCAGGAGCATCAGCACCAGCGTCGCGACACCGACGATGACGTGCAGTTGGGCGGTCAAGTTGTCGTTCACGCCGGTTTCAAGAAATGTCCGCAGCGCCCGGCCCATGCCGTCGGAGACCATGTAGTTAAAGGCAAAGGTCAGCACCACCGCCCAGTGCAGGAGCTTTTGCAGCCCGCTGTAGGATTGGGAGATTTTCACCGGAGTTTTCACCGAAGTATTCATCGTCGCTCGCTTTCTGGCTGGCATTCGGGGCTTTGGCCCCTTGGGATCGATGACCGAGACCTAGGCCCGCCCCCGCCCCGGTGCAAATGCGTTCAGGGTGGAAAACACCGCTCTATAACCTGAGTTTAGTCTGAAAACGGGCCCATGGAGAGACACGGCCATACCCCGCAAAGAAAAAGAGCGGCCCCATCGGAACCGCTCTCAAACAAAGAGACATCTCTCTGGGCGCAGATCACGCCCGAGATTGTCACATCAATGCACGTTCACAGGCGCGAAATCATGTTCGCGGGCAATCGCAAAGGCCAGAGGCAGATTGGCGACCAGTGCCAACCGCGTGCCCTCCGCGTCATTAACGGAATAGATGTGATCCATCCCCTCGACCTGATCCTGCACCTCTTCAGGAAGATCGGCGACGGCGACGGGGCGCACATAGGCGATTTTCACCTCTTGGATTTCTTCTCCAAACGGCAAATTCGGATAGCGCGTGTTCATGTCTTATCCTTTCTTGATCTGGATGGTTTGCACGACGGTTTCGGGTTCCGCGCGGGTCAGGTCGATGTGCAACAGACCGTTTTCCATCGACGCGCCGCTGACCTCGACCCCGTCGGCCAGCACGAAAGAGCGCTGAAATTGTCGCCCGGCGATGCCACGATGCAAAAAGACGCGTTCGCCGGTCTCCTCCGGCATCCGTCCGCGCACGACCAATTGCCGGTCTTCGAGCGTGATCGCCAGATCGCCCTCGGAAAACCCCGCGACGGCCAGCGTGATGCGGTATTCGTTCGCCGAGGATTGTTCAATGTTATAGGGCGGATAGCCCCCGGCGTCGGTCTTCGCCGTGCGCTCCACCAGACGTTCCAACTGATCGAACCCCAGAAGGAAAGGATGGGCGCCAAAACTTACTTTCGTCATCTACACGTCCTTTTCGAAGCGACTGTGTCGTGTCTTACGGGTCCCGAATTCGGCAACCCTTCCTATATGATATGGGCAACTGGCCCCCATGGTTCAAGTGCCCCGGCGTCGCGCCAAGCCTGCCCTCTCAGAACGCTTTGAGTTTTGTGAGTTTGCGGCTAGACTTGGGGGACCTGTCGGGCCGCGCATCACGCCTGAGTCTGTCAGGGCAAGTGCAAACAATGACAGAGACAACGCGATGAACGTGTCCAACCGTATGGATCATCTGGAAGTGCTTCGGGTCAAACTCGAAATGCTTAAACGTGAACACCGCGATCTCGATGCGGCGATTGATGCGATGCAGGAAACCGGGCATCTCGACGCTCTGCGCCTGCAACGCATGAAAAAGCAAAAACTGGCGATCAAAGACCGCATGGCCGTGCTCGAAGATCAAATCACCCCCGACATCATTGCGTAAAGTGTTTCTGCTTAAACCTGTTTCCGGGTTTGAGCAGAAACACTTTACGCAATGACCAAACGGAGCGTGCGTTTCGACTTTATGTGATAGATCAAGTTAAAATCGAAACGCTTTAAACCCACGCCTAAACGTTGCGTCACGCCGCGCATCGGCTATAAGGCGGGAAAGCGACACTTTCCCGGGAGATCAGCCATATGAGAGTCGAAGTCGGCATCATCATGGGCAGCCAGTCGGACTGGCCCACCATGAAACGCGCAGCGGAAATTCTGGATGAGCTGGGCGTGGCTTACGAGGCGAAAATCGTCTCCGCCCACCGCACGCCGGATCGTCTTTGGACCTATGGCAAAGAGGCCGCCGGGCGCGGTCTCAAGGTGATCATCGCGGGCGCCGGTGGCGCTGCGCATTTGCCGGGCATGATGGCGTCCAAGACCCGCGTTCCGGTGATCGGCGTGCCGGTGCAGACCCGCGCGCTGTCCGGTGTCGACAGCCTCTATTCCATCGTCCAGATGCCGAAAGGTTTCCCGGTCGCCACCATGGCGATTGGCGAAGCGGGGGCCGCCAATGCGGGCCTGATGGCCGCTGGCATTCTGGCGATCCATGATCCCGCTTTGGCAGATCGCCTCGATGCCTGGCGCGAAGCCCTTTCCGCCTCTATCCCTGACGAACCGATTGATGAGTGACGCTATGACTGACGTGCAAACGCTTGCCCCGAATGCAACCATCGGCATCCTCGGCGGCGGTCAGCTTGGCCGGATGCTCTCGGTGGCGGCCTCCCGCCTCGGGTTCAAGACCTGCATCTTCGAGCCGGGCGGTGACTGCCCCGCCTCTCATGTCGCGAATTACCATTTTCAGGCCGGCTACGAAGACGAAGAGGCGCTCAAAAAATTCGCCGCCTCCGTCGATGTCGTGACCTATGAGTTCGAAAACGTGCCGACCTCGGCGCTCGATCTCATCGAATCCCTCGTGCCGATCCGCCCGAACCGCAAGGCGCTGGCCGTGTCGCAGGATCGTCTGATCGAGAAGAACTTCCTCTCTGAGCTGGGCCTGCAAACGGCGCCTTTTGCCGCCGTGGACGACGATGTCGATCTTGCCGAGGCGCTGTTGGAAATCGGCGCCCCCGCGATCCTCAAGACCCGTCGTTTCGGCTATGACGGCAAGGGACAGGCCCGGATCATGGAACTGTCAGAAGCCGATGAGGCGCTGGCTGATATGGCCGGTGCGCCCACCATTCTCGAAGGCTTTGTCGACTTCTCCCATGAGGTCTCGGTGATTGCCGCGCGCGGTCAGGCGGGGGATATCTCCTGTTTCGATCCGGGCGAAAACGTGCACAAATCCGGCATTTTGCACACCACAACCGTCCCTGCCCGCCTGACGCCCGCGCAGCGCACCGATGCGGTGTTACTCGCAGCCAAGATCCTGAATGCTTTGGATTATGTTGGCGTCATGGGCGTTGAGCTTTTCGTCACGCCGGGCGGTTTGGTCGTCAATGAGATCGCGCCCCGCGTGCACAATTCCGGCCATTGGACCCAGAACGGCTGTGTCATCGACCAATTCGAACAACACATCCGCGCCGTCGCAGGCTGGCCCTTGGGCGATGGCAAACGTCATTCCAATGTCGAGATGCTGAACCTGATTGGCAACGATGTCGACCGCATCCCGGAATTCGCGCAAGACGGCTCCGTCGCGATCCACCTTTACGGCAAGGCTGATGCCAAGGCGGGCCGCAAGATGGGCCATGTGAACAAGATCACGGGCGCCGCCTAAGACCAAACCTTGCCCCCCTCACCGGGGTCAGGACAGCTGATCCTCGGTGAATTTCGTATAGGCGTCCGGGTAGATCAGCTCATGCGAGGACATCCCTGTGCCCGGTGCAATCGGGTAAAGCGCCGTGTGCTCTGCCAGAAATGGCGTTTTAAGGTTGCTTGCCGCCAGTTTCGAAAAGCCGACACGCCCGAAATATTTCGGATCGCCCACGACCACCACGGCCTGAGCCCCTTCGCGTTTGGCATGGTTCATGCCGCGAGTCACCAATTCCCGCCCCATACCCCGCTTGTGATAGATCGGCGAGATTGCCAGAATGGACAGCGCCCACCAATCCTCGGGCACGATCATACGTGCGCAACAGATATAACCAAGGATCGTTCCATTTTCATAGGCGACGCGTTCCATCGCCACGGCATTATCGTCGCGCAGACATTTTGCCAGGCGATACATGTCGGAATTCCCGAATGTGCTGTCCAACAGGACAGACACAGCCAGATCGTCATCGGAGGTCAGGGCGCGGAGGTGCATGCGATCACTCATAAGGAACCATCCTAAAATTTCTGCAAGTGCAGAAAACCTATGGCAAGACAGAAGTGAAACTTGCAAGTGTAAAGCACCAAAATAAAGCACACGGGCGTTTTTCTAAGCAAAACCAGAGCGAAAAATCCAATTCACGCGCAACGTTCAATTGAAGGATGCCCGATTCAATGCCTTCGCAGGTACAGAAGCAGGAGCGTCACAAGGCAAATGATCTGCGTTTACGAAAAAGGGCCGCCCCGAAAGGCGGCCCTCATAGTGCGGTTGGCTGATCACATCTCTTGCGAGATGATTACATCATGCCGCCCATGCCACCCATGCCACCCATGTCGGGCATGCCAGCGCCAGCGCCGCCGTCTTTAGACGGTTTGTCGGCCACCATGGCCTCGGTGGTGATCAACAGACCGGCGATGGAGGCTGCATCTTCCAGAGCGGTGCGGGTCACTTTGGCCGGGTCGATCACGCCGAAGGAGAACATGTCGCCATATTCTTCGGTCTGCGCGTTGAAGCCAAAGGCCAGGTCGTCAGACTCGCGGACTTTGCCAGCCACGACAGCGCCGTCGACGCCTGCGTTTTCTGCGATCTGACGCAGCGGAGCTTCGATGGCTTTGCGCACGATGGTGATACCAGCGTCCTGATCCGCGTTGGCGCCTTTCAGGTCTGCGAGGCCTTTACCAGCCTGTACGAGGGCCACACCGCCGCCCACAACGATGCCTTCTTGCACGGCAGCGCGGGTTGCGTTGAGAGCATCGTCCACACGGTCTTTGCGCTCTTTCACTTCGACTTCGGTCATGCCGCCAACGCGGATCACGGCCACACCGCCAGCGAGTTTTGCGACGCGCTCTTGGAGTTTCTCACGGTCGTAGTCAGAGGTGGTTTCTTCGATCTGGGTGCGGATCTGAGCCACGCGGGCTTCGATCTCTGCCTTCTCGCCAGCGCCGTCGACGATGGTGGTTTCGTCTTTGGTGATGGAGATTTTCTTGGCAGAGCCGAGCATGTCCATGGTGACGTTTTCGAGCTTCATGCCGAGATCTTCGGAGATCACCTGACCGCCGGTGAGGATCGCGATGTCTTGCAGCATGGCTTTACGACGATCGCCGAAGCCCGGTGCTTTGACAGCAGCAATTTTCAGGCCGCCGCGCAGTTTGTTGACCACGAGGGTTGCCAGCGCTTCGCCTTCCACGTCTTCCGCGATGATGAGGAGCGGCTTCTGGGACTGGATGACCTGCTCGAGGAGCGGTACCATCGGCTGCAGCGAAGACAGTTTCTTCTCGTGCAGGAGCACGATGCAGTCGTCCAGCTCGGCAATCATCTTGTCCGGGTTGGTCACGAAGTACGGGGACAGGTAGCCACGGTCGAACTGCATGCCTTCGACCACGGTGGTCTCGGTTTCCATGCCTTTGTTCTCTTCGACGGTGATCACGCCGTCGTTGCCGACTTTCTGCATCGCGTCTGCGATCTGCTGACCGATTTCGGCTTCGCCGTTGGCAGAAATGGTGCCGACTTGCGCAACTTCAGCGGAGTCGTTCACCGGACGAGCGGCAGCTTTGATGGCTTCCACAACGTTGGCGGTCGCGAGGTCGATACCGCGCTTCAGGTCCATCGGGTTCAGACCGGCAGCAACCTGCTTGAGGCCTTCTTTGATGATGGCTTGGGCCAGAACGGTGGCGGTGGTGGTGCCGTCGCCTGCTTCGTCGTTGGTGCGGGAAGCGACTTCCTTCACCATCTGTGCGCCCATGTTTTCGAACTTGTCTTCGAGCTCGATCTCTTTGGCCACGGACACACCGTCTTTGGTGATGCGCGGGGCGCCGAAGGATTTGTCGAGAACCACGTTGCGGCCTTTCGGGCCGAGGGTCACTTTCACAGCATCGGCGAGGACGTTCACGCCTTTGAGCATGCGGTTGCGTGCGTCGACGTCAAACTTGACTTCTTTAGCCATTGTTCACTCCGTAAATTGGATTTGTAAGGGGTCGGTCTCAGGCGTTCGCTCAGGCGATGATGCCGAGGATGTCCGACTCTTTCATGATGAGAAGCTCTTTGCCGTCCACGGTGATTTCCGTGCCGGACCATTTGCCAAAGAGGACGATGTCGCCTTCTTTGACGGAGGGTGCGATAAGCTCGCCGCTGTCTTTGCGAGCGCCTTCGCCCACGGCAACGACTTTGCCTTCAGCGGGCTTTTCTTTTGCGCTATCGGGGATGATGAGACCACCGGCGGTCTTTTCTTCGCTCTCAACACGTTCGACCACAACGCGGTCGTGCAGCGGTTTGAATGCCATCTTCGAGGCTCCTTCGCTCAAAGTTTCCAGTTCATCCACCCTCTGCGAGGGCGGGGGTAAATCAATCGTTAGCACTCACCTCAGGAGAGTGACAACGACGCATAGTTAGGAAGGAGGTGAGTGTGAGTCAACAGGGGAGTTGGGGAAAAATTGCGGTGCGGTGCGGCGGGGGCGTGGTGGGCGGCGCGGGTAGAAAGAGGTAACTCTCTTCATCAGCTCAGAGCGGCAGCAAAGAAACCTTAGCAGGCGGCCACTTGATCCGTGACGACGAAAGTTCATGCTCCGATTCTTATGCCCACGAACAGCCAGAAGACCTCACCCCACCCCAAGCAAGGAAATCAGTATATCGTTTTCAGAACTTTCAGGGTTCCGGCGACCAAGTCTGCAATCTCGTCTTTGGTAGGTTCTCGGCCTTTGGCATGGTCGCAGATGTTCCTAATATCCCCAAGGTGCTGAATAAATCTCCATTGCGGCACTGTGATGGTCCCGGCACCTTTCAGGAGTTCGTTGATGTCTGAGATCCCCGGGTTTTTCTTGCGTATTGAGATACCGTGCATGTCACACACATGGTGGAGATGCTTCTCGATAACTACACCGCAAATCGCACCAGCCGCACGTAGATGTCCAGCCTTGCCCAAGCTGGCCGCCGCCTCGATCTCTGTATCAAACAAGTCCGCCTGCAATACTGCCGTCAAGTCCATCAATCTCGATGCCAGAGCGTCTCTTGCTGCTTTTGTTATATATAGCTGTTGTCGGATTTCAGGAATCGCAGCTGAACCAATAACTATGTCTCCGGTAGTCTTGGTAACACGCAAGTCCTGAAGGCAATCCTTGATCATATAGTTTTCGTAACCGATTGTCTTTCGAACACGTGGGTACTCATAGTGCGCGTTAAAGTCTGCGAGCCTGTCAGGAAGAACCTGTTTGATGACAGCTTGGGTCTTTGAGTACCAACTCTGATAGGAAGACAGAAACGATGGAAGAGATTCCAAAAATTCTGTGGTCTTCTCTTCATCTCCGTCAAAATGCTTGAGGTAAGCTTTGCGAACCTCCTTAGGGTAATAGACATATTCCAACGACTGCACGAGAAATTCACCCTCGGTGATTAACCCGTCCAGTTCTTCAGAAAAATTCAGAATCCTATCGGACACAATTCTCCCCCCAATTAAGCAGCTAAACAGGCTGAATGATTTTCAACATTTAATCTCGTTATACTACAGTGCAGGAAAACCATTCAAACATGGAAATGCTAGATATCCGTGCAAAGCACACCGAACGTCCGTTTCGCCCCGCAAAGCATCCTTTCACCCCAACACCCCATAAACCCCCACCTCAACCTTCTCAAACCACCCATAATGATTGTCCCGCATCATCCGGGTGGCATTTTTAACCCCCGTCGCCCGCGCCACCTCCGCGCCCTTCGACGGCCCGTTCTCCAACAAATACGCCCGGCATTTCTCCGCGTCCTGACGGTAGGCGGTCACGCGGCCACCGGCTTTTGAGCCGCCAAGGTTCGGGTCGCCTTCCCGGCGCGCGAACTCGGCCAAGAGCTTGTCCGTCTTCGCCCTGTTCTTGCGCGGGGTGAACGGTCGGGGATCATGATGCACCTGCACAGTACCCTTATCTGGCCCCTCCGCCACATTCACCGAAATCACCCCAAGCCCCAGCCGTTTGCACAGCCCAAGGTTCCCCTTGAACATCCGCCAGCCCGCCTTGCCCTTCCACCGCGGCACGGCGAGGTAGACGTGATCGCTCAGCGCCTGACGCGTGACGCCTTGTTGCAAAAGCTGGAGGGTAAAGCCGGTTTTCAGCTCGATGATGACGGGCACACCGTCTTTCACCGCCACCACATCCGCGTCCCGCACCTCTGCTTTCACCACATATCCCAGCGCCTCGAAATGCGCTTTCACGGGGGGATAGAGATCGGTTTCGCGGATGGTAGCCATGCGATAAGTGTTACAGCCATCCCGTGAGCGCTCGCAAGGCGTGACAAGTCGTGCTGCCCTGCCTATAAGGCCCGCGAAACGACCATTCACGAAGGACAGCCCCCTTATGACCACGCTTGTTTTCGGCCACAAATCCCCCGACACCGATTCCACCGGCTCCCCGCTCATCTGGGCGTGGTACCTTAACGAAGTGAAAGGCGTCGACGCCAAAGCCGTCCTGCTGGGCGAGCCGAACACCGAAGCCGCTTTCGTCATCGAGAAATGGGGTTTCGACAAACCGGAGATCATCTCCGAGGTCGCAGAAGGCCAGGACGTCGTCATCGTCGACACCAACAACCCGGCCGAGCTGCCCGCCGCGATCAACGACGCCAATGTGACCGCGATCATCGACCACCACAAACTCGTGGGCGGTCTCGAGACCAAAGGTCCGATCGACATCACCATCCGTCCGCTCGCCTGCACCGCGACCATCATGTACGACCTGATGGGCGACGATGCCGACAAGATGCCCGACAACATCAAAGGCGCGATGCTGTCCTGCATCCTCTCCGACACGCTGGAATTCCGTTCGCCGACCACCACCGACGTGGACCGCGCGCTGGCCGAGAAACTGGCCTCTGAGCTGAACATCAATCTGGGCCAATACGCGTCCGAAATGTTCGAAGCCAAATCCGACATTTCCGCCTTCTCGGATGCCGAGCTGATCCGCATGGACTCGAAAGAATACGAAGTCGACGGCACCAAATTCCGCGTCTCCGTTCTGGAAACCACCGCGCCGAAACTCGTGCTCGACCGTCAAGCGTCGATCATGGAGAGCTTCAAAGCCGTTGAGGCCGAGGACGGTGTCGATCAGGTTCTCCTCTTCGTCGTCGATATCCTGAACGAAGAAGCCACCTTCTTCACCCCGAACGATCTGTGCAAAACCGTGGCCGAGAAATCTTTCGGCGCGACTGTTGAGGGCGACAGCGTCGTCCTGCCGGGCATCATGTCCCGCAAGAAACAAATCATCCCGAACCTCAAAGTCTGATCGACTTTCCGCGTTCAATGAGCTTTGAAAGGGGTGCGGGAAACCGCGCCCCTTTTTGTTTGGTTGTGTCATGTCGTTAAAGTCCCGCCCGCTCCCGCTGAAACTCCTCTGGGCCATCATGCTCCTTTACGTGCTCGCCACATTCGGTGCGGCACCGATCCCTTTGGGCGAGCTGATCGACAAACTTACCACCAGTGGCGGCGGCGCAGACAGCCTATTCCTCGCGATGTTTATCGGACTGGCCATAGCCCCCCTCTTCGCCCCTCTGGCACTCCTCCTCCCGACGCCTTCCGTGGCGCTCCGCGTCGTAATCTCGCTCCTCTGGCTGCCGAGCCTTCTGATCCTGATCATGTCGGGCCCCGGCACAACGCATCTCTTTCTCTATATCTTCATCACATGGGCGGCCTTGATCGGGTTTTGGGGGCACAGATCCATCGGAGGGAAAACCCTCCTCCTTATCGTTGCACTGATCTCGATCTGGTCGCTTTTCGCCATGACCCGCGCTGTCACTCAAATCATCTCACTGAGCGATGGCGCGCCCTATTGCGTCGCCCGTTCCGGCGCGCCCATCACTTCTATCGCGGAGCTGCGTGGACTCCTCTTCTACACAGACGAAACCGGGTTCAAATCCCACAACTTTTGGACCTTCCACGGCGTGCTTCTCACAGAGACGCAAGAATGGAACTGGTCCGCAAAACGCCTGCGCTTTGACCCGATCCCGGAACCCGTTTTCCCCGAAACCCGCCGCCCCGCCTGTCCGCTTGAACCGCATTTCCTGCGCAAACATCTTTTCTGAGCGCACATCCAAACCTTGCGCGCCAGGACAGATCAGGGTTCAAAGGCCTGACCTGTTTCGGAGCCCCTCATGCCCAACGCCCTTCTATTTCGCCTCAGCGCCTACCTCTTCTTCGCGCTCTGTGCGGGGCTTCTCTTGGCCCCCGGCCTCTTCGGTGCAATCTTCGGCATCGTTCCCTCGACAGGTGCCGACGTCATGGCCCGCCGTGCCGGGCTTTTGTTCGCGCCTCTGGGGCTTCTCTACCTGCAACTGGCCGACATGGATCACCCAAAAGTCCAACGCGCGTTGCTCTCCGCAGGGGTCGTCTTTTTGATCACCATCGCGATGCTGGGTCTCACCGAATGGGCCTTGGGTCGGGTGGGCCCCGGCATTCTGGTGGCCGTGATCACCGAGGTCCTCTTTGCAATCTTCTATCTGAAAGCGCTCCGCCATGCTTAAAACGCCCGACTTTATGCGCGACATGAAACGCGGCGAGGAAGACGCCGTCGCCGACCTCCTGACCGCTGCGTTCGGCCAAAAGGACGAAGCAAATCTGGTCGAGGCCCTGCGCAAATCCCGCGCCATCGCGGGCGAGATGGTCCTGCCTATGGCGGGCGAGGTGATCGGCTACGCCGCTCTGTCGAAAATGACCGCCCCCAAAAGCTGGCTCTGCCTCGCCCCCGTCGCGATCCGCCCCGACCTGCAGTCGCGCGGCTACGGGCGTCGTCTCGTCGGCATGATCACCCAATGGGCGGAACTCTCGGGTCAAACCCTCGTCGTCTTGGGCGACCCGGCGTTCTATTCCCGCTGCGGCTTCACCCCAATCGCGGAGAGCTTCACCTCCCCCTACCCCTTGGACCACACGCTGACCGCAGGCCCGGCCAAGGCCAAAACCAAAGAGTTGATCTACCCGAAAGCCTTCGGCTGAGCGGCTTTCTTACCAAAAACTCTGCGGATCAATGTCGATCTGAAGCCGGACGTTGTTGGGCAGCTTCACCTGCCCCACCCACTCCGCCAAAGCGGCCTGAATTGGCGCGGTTTTCTCGGCCTTGACCAGAAATCGGATGCGATGCCGCCCGCGCACACGGGCAATGGGGGCCGGAGCAGGTCCGAAAAGCTGGGCATTGATGCGCTGCAACGGGCCCGCAATGCGCGACAGGTGGTTGGCCACATCCGTGACCACCGCCAGATCCGGCCCCGACAGAATGATCCCCGCCATACGACCATAGGGCGGCACGCCCGCCATTTTGCGTTCGGCGGCCTCGGCGCGCCAAAAGCCCTCCTCATCGCCCGACAGGATCGCGCGAATGACCGGATGCTCCGGCTGATAGGTCTGCAACAGCGCGACGCCCTTTTTCTCGGACCGGCCCGCGCGGCCTGCGACTTGCCGCATGAGCTGAAAAGTGCGTTCGGCGGCGCGCAGGTCCGAACCTTGCAGGCCCAGATCGGCGTCGATCACACCCACCAGAGTGAGGTTCGGGAAGTTATGCCCTTTCGCCACCAGTTGCGTACCAACGATGATGTCAGTGTCGCCCTCGGCGATCTGTAGAATCTGCTCTTTCAACGCGCGTGCAGAAGCAAAGAGATCGGATGACAGCACCGCGCATTTCGCCTCCGGGAACCGCTCGGCGACCTCTTCGGCCAGCCGCTCGACACCGGGACCAACGGGGGCCAGCCGCCCCTCGACGCCACAGGACGGGCAGGCCTCCGGCATCGGTTTGGTTTCACCGCATTGGTGGCACATGAGGCGTTTGAGAAACCGGTGTTCGACCATCCGCGCATCGCAATGATCGCAGGCAATCTGATACCCGCAGGCGCGACAGATGGTGACCGGGGCAAAGCCGCGACGGTTGAGGAACAAAAGCGATTGCTCGCCGCGTTCCATCCGTTTTTTCACCGCCCCCACCAAAGTGTCGGAAATGAACCGCGTCGAGGGCAGTTTCTCGGACCGCATGTCGAGCGCATGCATGTCGGGCATCACGGCGGGTCCATAGCGGCTCTCCAGATCGAGGCGTTTGTACTTGCCCGCCTCGACATTGGCCCAGGTCTCAAGCGAAGGCGTGGCGGAGGCCAGAACGACCGTCGCAGAACACAGAGACGCACGCAGCACGGCCATGTCACGGGCGTTGTAATGCACCCCGTCCTCTTGCTTGTAGGAACCGTCGTGCTCCTCATCGACCACGATCAGTCCGAGGTTTTGAAACGGCAGGTAAAGCGCTGAGCGCGCACCGATCACCACCTGCGCACCGCCTTCTCCGACCATTTTCCAGACGCGGCGGCGTTCGGTCATGGTCACACCCGAATGCCATTCGGCGGGGCGTGCGCCAAAGCGTTCCTCAAACCGGGTGAGGAAGGCGGAGGTGAGCGCAATCTCGGGCAAAAGCACCAAGGCCTGCCGCCCCTGTTTGAGACATTGCGCCACCGCTTCGAGGTAGACCTCGGTCTTGCCGGACCCTGTGACGCCTTTCAAAAGCGTGGTGGAATAGCGCTCGGAGGCGACATCTTCGCGCAGTGCGCTTGCGGCGGCCTCCTGCGCTTCGGTGAGTTCTTTGCCGGGGGCATTGGCGTCCAGACGCCGATAAGGCAGATCGCGGGGCGTGTCCTCTTCGATCACAGCGCCAGAGGGCAACATCCCTTTGACGACAGAGGCCGTGACCCCCGCCGTGTCAGCGAGTTCCTTGAGCGTAAACGACAGCCCGCCATATTCGTCCAAGGTCTCCAATACCTTTGTGCGTGCGTCGGTCTCGCGCGGCGGGCGGCCTGCGCCCCGGCGATACACCTTGCGCATCCCCGGCGGGTTCATCAGCCCCGGCGCGCGGGTCGCGAGGCGCAGCATGGCGGGCATGGGGGTGAGCGTATAGGCCGCGACTTTTTCGAGAAACTGCCGCATCTCTTCGCGCATCGGCGCGAGGTCCAGCACCGTCGAGATCGAGCGTGCCTTTGAGAGATCAAATCCGCCGAGTCCCTCGCCCCAGACACAGCCCAGAACCTTGCGCGGGCCCAGAGGCACTTCGACAAAAGCGCCCATCGCGACACCGCCCTCGGGCGCCTTGTAATCCAGCGTCCGATCGAGCGGTTCACAGGTCAAAACGGCAACCAGATGGCCTTCGGGGTAAAATTCGGCGTCACGCATGACAGATGTGATAGGGGTTTTGCGCGGGGCAGACCAGAGCCGTTTCAAAGCCCCTTTTTATCAAGGCCACATTGGACTATGTAACCGCTAACAGTCAGGCGAAAGGAGACGCCCCATGAAATTCTTTGTTGATACCGCCGATGTGGATGCCATCCGCGAGTTGAACGATCTTGGCTTTGTCGACGGTGTGACCACCAACCCGTCGCTGATCAAGAAATCCGGTCGTGACATTCTCGAAGTGACGAAAGAGATTTGCGAGATCGTCGATGGTCCGGTCTCCGCCGAAGTGATCGCGCTCGACTATGACGCGATGGTCAATGAGGGCCGCAAGCTGGCCAAGATTGCCGACAACGTCGTGATCAAACTGCCGCTGACGCTCGATGGCCTGAAGGCCTGTAAAACGCTGGCCTCTGAGGGTCACAAGATCAACGTGACACTGTGCTTTTCCGCCAATCAGGCGCTTTTGGCTGCGAAAGCCGGCGCAACCTACATTTCCCCCTTCATCGGGCGTCTGGACGACATCAACCTCGATGGCGTGGACCTGATCGAAGACATCCGCACGATCTACGACAATTACGGCTATGAGACGGAGATTCTCGCCGCCTCCATCCGCACCGTGAACCACATCACCGAATGTGCGAAAATCGGCGCTGACGTGATCACGGCTCCGGCCAATGTGATCAAGGCGATGGCCAGCCACGTTTTGACCGACAAGGGTCTCGCGCAATTCGTGAAAGACGCCGAAGAAGCTGGCATCAAGATCGTTTGATCTGACACGAAAAGCCCCTCTGAGACATGATGAGACGCCTCCATGCCACATGGGGGCGTTTTCTTTGTCGATTTCAGCACATTGCACGGGTTCCCCCTTTCAAAACCGCGCGTCTCACGCCACGATACGATGGAGGTTTCGACAATTATGAGCGGCAACGGTATGAGCGATCACGTAGAAAATTTTGACCTGTTCGGCTTGGTCGTTCCAAATGATCCTGCGCTGATCTCTCCCAGAATGGAACGCCGCCTGTCCCGCATGAACTATGCCAAGGGGAAAATTTCCCAGCTGAACAAGGTGCTGCGCCCCGGCAGTCGGCTTTTGGAACTGGGCACGGAAATCGGTGTTGCCGCCGCTCTGGCCGCCCGCATGGACGAGGTCGAAAAAGTCGCCGCCGTCGAGATCAACCCTGCCTATAAAGACTATATTCAGGCACTTTGGGCCCGGAACGGCATTGAGAATGCCACGCTTTACATCGGCATGCCGGTGGAGCGCGCAGGCGTGAAGAAAGCGACGTTCTATCAACGCGATCCGCTTTGGGACAGCTCGCTCGACGCCACAGAGGCGGAGCATGACAAAAGCCTGACCCTCGAAAACCTGCCGTTGCCGAAGCTGATCGAAGAGGTCGACCCGACGGTGATTCTCTGCACGCTTCAGGGGCTCGAATTGCCTTTGTTCGACAAGGCCGATCTGAGCCGTGTGGATCATCTGATCATCGAGGTGACGCCCTCGGTCTACGGTCAGGACGCGCTGCGAGATTTTGTCGATCTGCTGGCCGGCAAAGGCTTTCTGCCCGCGCCCGACACCGAAGACGGCAAGCGGATGATCTGTTTCGAGCGTGTGAAACTGCCAGGTCAGGTGCCCGAAGGTGCCATGATGCCGCGCCGCCGTATCCGCCCAGCATCCGAGCAAACCCCGCCTCGCATTTTAGTCCCGACCTGCATGAAAAACGAAGGGCCTTTTATTCTCGAATGGCTGGCCTGGCACCGGGTCGTGGGCGTGACGGATTTCCTGATCTTCACCAATGATTGCACCGATGGCACGGATCAGCTTTTGGACCGGCTCGACGACATGGGGCTGGTGCATCACCTGCCCAACCCGGCGCTGGGTCAGGAGGCCACGAATTTTCAACCCGTGATGCTGCGTTACCTGCCCTACACCCGCGAATTCCGCGAGGCGGATTACGTGATTTCGATGGATGTGGACGAGTTCATCAACATTCACACAGGCGAGGGCCGCTTTGCCGATCTGCTTGAGGCGACAGGCGATTTTGATGTGCTCTCGATGTCGGAAATCAACCACGGCTCGAATGATCGCCTCTGCTATGAGCGCGGCTGGCTGACCGAACAATTCCCCGGCCACCAAAGCCCGACGCCGGGCGCGAAAAAGGCCCATCGCGGCGTCAAAAGCATCACACGGATGAGCCCGCGCGTCACGGCCGTGCGCAACCACCGCCCGGATCTGACGGAAAATTTCGGCACGGTACGCTGGCTCGATGGATCGGGCCGGATGCGGCGCGAATTTTTGGAGGATGAAGAGGCCAATGGCTACGATTGCCGCGGGTCATACGATCTGGTGACGCTCGACCATTTCCCGCTGCGCTCGTTGGAATCCTTTCTCGTGAAAATGCATCGCGGCGATGTGGTTGTGGCCAATAAGATGGCCTCGAACCGCTATTGGCGCACCCGCAACCATCACGAGTTCACCACCAGCGACCTGAGCCACCTGCGCGCCGCGGCCAAGGCCGAATATGAGCGTTTGTTGCAGGACAAAGAGCTCGCTGCGCTGCATGATGCCGCCTGTGACGCCCATGAGGCGCGGATTGCAGCACTCGAAGGCGAACCGGAATTTGAAACCCGAAAGCTCTGGATTTTCGATGAGGCGTGGCATGGCGACGTGCCCGAGCCCTATCGCAGTGCCCTTGAAGAGCGTCGCAAAGCCGCCTCCGCAGAACCCCCGAAGTCCTCGCAAGAGGCTTGAAACAGGGCGCCCCTGCGGTCATAGTCGTCACAACGACCGGAAAACCGGCGGATCGACTAAAGTACGAGGCAATATGAGCACCCAACTCCCCCGGGCCATCTCGCCCATGGCTGAAGAGCTGCGCGAGAAAATCATTTCCGACCCAGATATGGTGTTGGACGACCAAGACGTGATGCGCGCGCTGATCGCCGCGAATGAACGCAGCACCGGCAACAATGTCGTCGATCTGCGCGGGCTGGCGATGGAGCGGCTCGAGGATCGGCTCGATCGCCTCGAGGACACCCATCGCGGTGTGATCGCCGCCGCTTATGAGAACCTTGCAGGCACCAATCAGATTCACCGCGCCGTGTTGCAGCTTTTGGAGCCCACGGAATTCACGCCGTTTCTCAAGGCCTTGTCGGGCGAGATCGCCCAGACCCTGCGCCTCGATGCCGTGCGGCTTTTGTTGGAGACCAAAGTCGAAGGCGATGAGCCCGCGACCCGCAAACTCGGCGATGTGTTGATCACTGCCGAACCCGGTTTCATCGAAAGCTACATCACCTACGGTCGCAACGTCCCCGTGCGCCCCGTCACCCTGCGTCAGGTCGCGCCAGAGACCGATGTGATCTATGGCGACAACACCGGGTTCATTCATTCCGAGGCTCTGATGACGCTCGATTTCGGCCCCGGTCGCCTGCCGGGCCTGTTGGTTTTCGGCTCCGAGGACCCGCATATGTTCCGCCCCACGCAGGGCACCGATCTCTTGACCTTCTTCTCCGGCGTTTTCGAGAAAATGATGCGCCGTTGGCTGGGATGAGCCTCAAGATCACAGAGGGGATGCGCGACACGCTGGCGCGCTGGCTCGACCACGAGCGCGCGCTGAAATCCGCCTCCGAGAACACGATCACCGCCTACGGGCGCGACGTGTCGGGGTGGCTCAGTTTTCTCGCCGAACATGAGGGCGGTGGTTTCGGCCCCGCCCAGATCGCCAAGCTGCGGATCACCGACATGCGCGCCTGGATGGCGCATGAACGAAGCCGGGGCGTGGCACCGCGTTCGCTGGCGCGGTCCTTGTCGGCGGTCAAAACATTCACCCGCTGGCTGGCCGAACGCGACGGGTTTGACGCCACCGCGGTGCTCTCCACACGGTCTCCGAAGTTTCAAAAGAAACTGCCCCGGCCTTTGTCGCCGGATGCCGCCAAAGAGATGCTCTCGACGGTCGAGTTGCAACATGACGAGCCCTGGATCGCGGCGCGCAATGTGGCGGTGGTGACGCTTTTATATGGCTGTGGCCTTCGGATTTCGGAGGCCCTGTCTCTGACCGGCGTCGATGTCCCTCTGGGCGACGTGATCCGCATCACCGGCAAGGGCAACAAGGAGCGCATCGTGCCGGTGCTTCCCGCCGCGCGCCGTGCGGTTGCCGAGTATACCCGGCTCTGCCCCCATGATCTGACGCCAGAGGCGCCGCTGTTTCGCGGCACCCGTGGCGGCGCGCTCAACCCGCGTTTGATTGCGAAAGTCACCGAAGCCGCCCGGATGCAGCTTGGCCTGCCCTCCTCCGTGACGCCGCACGCAATGCGCCATTCTTTTGCCACGCATCTGTTGAATGCGGGCGGTGATTTGCGGGCGATCCAAGAGCTTTTGGGCCACGCCTCTTTGTCAACAACCCAGGCCTACACCGCCGTCGACAACGCGCGATTGTTGCAGGTCTACGAGGCCGCCCATCCGCGCGCGAAACGGGGCTAAGTTTTTTCCAGAGCTTACGCTTTATTCACCTCCTCTGTCCTAGACTGAACCCGTATGGGGCAGACTTGGGGATGACAGATGGCGGACGACACAACGCCCGACACGACACAGCCGGGACCGAATTTGCGCGAGGTCGCCACGATCACGCGAATCACGCAGGAAGATTTCCTGGCGCAATTGGCACAGGCCTTGGCGCTCTACGATCAGGACGGTGACGGGCTTTTGACCGAGGAAGAATGGAAATGGGTCGAGGACGCCTATAAGGACGCGGGCTGATAAAGCGGAACGAAAAACGGGACCCGAAGGCCCCGTTTTGTGTTTCACAGCTTGGCTTAACCCAGCGCTTCGTCGCAACGTCCACAGACTCCCGCGTGGCTGTGGCTGCCGACATCCGGCAGGATTTTCCAACAACGTTCGCATTTCTCGCCCTCGGCTTTCTCGAACACCACACCGATGCCTTCCACCTCGCCTTCGAGGCGGAAGGCTTCGGACGGCGCCGGGTCACCCGTGAGCGTGATCGCGGAGGTGATGCAGAGATCGTCGAAATCGACGGTTTTGAGCGCGGCCAGCACGGCCTCGTCCTCGACATGCACGGTCGGCGCAGCCTCCAACGAGGCGCCGATCACCTTGTCGCGGCGCTGCACTTCGAGGGCGGCGGTCACGACGCGGCGTGCCTTGCGGATACCCGCCCATTTGGTGGCGAGATCACCATCGAGCCAACCCGGCGTGGCCGCCGGGAAGTCCACGAGGTGCACGGAACTGTCGTCACCCGGGAAGCGTTCGAGCCAGACCTCTTCCATGGTGAACACGAGGATCGGCGCGAGCCAGGTGGTCAGGCGATGGAACAGGATGTCGAGCACGGTCAGCGCAGCGCGGCGGCGGGTGGTGTCGCCATCGCAATAGAGCGCGTCCTTACGCACGTCGAAGTAGAAGGACGACAGATCGACGGTGGCAAAGTTGAACACCGCCTGCCAGACGCCGGAGAAATCGAAGGTCTCGTAGCCCTCGCGCACCGTGGTGTCGAGTTCTGCGATGCGGTGCAGCACCCAGCGCTCCAGCTCCGGCATTTCAGCGACCTCGAGGCGATCCGCCTCGGTGAAATCGCTGAGCGAGCCGAGGATATAACGCATGGTGTTGCGCAGACGACGATAGCTGTCGGCCACGCCTTTGAGGATTTCCGGCCCGATCCGTTGGTCGGCGGTGTAATCCGTCTGCGCCACCCAAAGCCGCAGGATGTCGGCGCCATATTGCTTGACGATCTGCTCCGGCACGATGGTGTTGCCCAGAGATTTGGACATTTTCATGCCCTTCTCATCCAGCGTAAACCCGTGCGTCACAACGTTTTTATAGGGCGCACGGCCTTTGGTGCCGCAGGCCTGCAAGAGAGACGAGTGGAACCAGCCACGGTGTTGGTCGGTGCCTTCCATATAGACATCGGCGATGCCATCGGGCGTCCCGTCTTCGCGGTCGCGCAGCACGAAGGCGTGAGTCGAGCCACTATCGAACCAGACGTCCAAGACGTCGAAGACCTGATCGTAGTCTGCCGGATCGACGATGCCGTCCAGCACCTTCTCCTTGAAGCCCTCTTCGTACCAGACATCCGCGCCTTTTTCTTCGAACGCGGCGGAGATGCGGGCGTTGACCTCGTCATTGCGCAAGAGGAACCCGTCCTCGGTCGGCAACAGACCCTTTTTCGTGAAACAGGTCAGCGGCACACCCCAGGCGCGTTGACGCGAGAGCACCCAGTCGGGGCGGTTCTCGATCATCGAGTACAAACGATTGCGCCCGGTCTGTGGCGTCCATTTCACCAGCTGGTCGATGGAGGTCAGCGCGCGCGACCGGATCGTGTCGCCATAGGTGTCCATGCCATCGTCCAGTTTGCGGTCCACGGCGGCAAACCATTGCGGCGTGTTGCGGAAGATCACCGGGGCTTTCGAGCGCCACGAATGCGGATAGCTGTGCTTGATCTTGCCACGCGCCATGAGACCGCTCACCTCGGTGAGCTTGGCGATCACGGCGGCGTTGGCATCGCCTTCCCAATCGCCTTTCTTCGGCTTGTCGCGCAGGATGCGTTTGCCGCCGAAGAAGGGCAGATCTTCGCGGAAGCTGCCGTCGTCCATGACGTTATAGGTGATGACCTGTTCGAGCATGCCGAGATCACGGTAGAGCTCGAATTCCTCCATCCCGTGCGAGGGCGCGCAGTGGACAAAGCCTGTGCCCTCGTCGTCGGTGACAAAGGGCGCCGCACGGAAGTCGCGCAGATCGTCCCATTCGCCGTTGGCGCCCTCGGCCCCTGCGAGCGGGTGCAACAGCGACAGGCCTTCGAACTCAGAGGTCGGCACATCGCGCACGCGGGTCCATTGATCCTCGGTGAGGCGCGCCTTGGCGAAACACTGCGCGGCGAGTTTATCGGCGAGGAGATATTTCTCCCCGACCTTGAGCCAGCATTCATCCGGCGTGCCCGTCACCTCGTAGAGGCCGTAGTTATAGTCGGCACCAAAGACCACCGCCTTGTTCGACGGGATGGTCCAGGGCGTGGTGGTCCAGATCACGACATAAGCGCCCTGAAGGTCGGCACCTTCGTTGGCCACCGCGAACTTGACCCAGATCGTCGGGCTTTCCTTGTCGTGATATTCGACTTCGGCCTCGGCCAGCGCGGTCTCTTCGACCGGCGACCACATCACGGGTTTGGAGCCTTGGTACAAAGTTCCGTTCATCAGGAACTTCATGAACTCCTCGGCGATCACCGCCTCGGCATGGAAATTCATCGTCAGGTAGGGGTCGTCCCACTTGCCGTAAACGCCCAGACGTTTGAATTCCTCGCGCTGGATGGTCACCCATTCATCGGCAAAGGCGCGGCATTCCTGGCGGAAATCCACCACAGGCACCTCGTCCTTGTTCTTGCCCTTTTCGCGGTATTTCTCTTCGATCTTCCATTCGATCGGCAGACCGTGACAATCCCAGCCCGGCACATAGCGCGCGTCAAAGCCCATCATCTGATGCGAGCGCGTGATGATGTCCTTGATCGTCTTGTTCAGCGCGTGGCCGATGTGCAGGTGGCCGTTGGCGTAGGGAGGGCCATCGTGCAGCACGAAGGACGGGCGGCCGTCGGCCTTGCCCTTGGCGCGGAGCGTTTCATAAACGTCAATCTGCGCCCACCGTTCAAGCCAGCCCGGCTCGCGTTTCGGCAGGCCCGCGCGCATCGGGAACTCGGTTTTCGGCAGATTGAGCGTGTCTTTATACTCGGGTGTGGTCGTCTCGGAACACATGTCTTTGTCCTTGGGAGGAATGGTCGGAATATTCGAGGGCGGCGCGGGTCTCCATACGCCTTGTCCCGGCGGCTCGTAGGATCTTTGAGATCAGAGCGCCGGGCTGATAATTCGAATAATGATCGCGACCATGAATGTCATAAGCGCCTTATAGGACGCGGCTTGCGGGCGGTAAACCCGTCTTGACAGGGGGGACATGCGAAAACCGGATAGGAAAAAGGGACGCCGCAGACCCTGTCTGTGGCGTCCCTTTCTCATGTGCTGTCTGGCGAGAGGGCGGCGTGGCTGGCTAGGGTGGTTCCTGGCGCGCTTCGGTCGCTGTCTTGCTGGATCGCGTATCTCGTTCAGGCTGCGTCTTGTTCGAACTGGCCGCACCAATCGTCGGATTTCACCACCGGCCACATGCCCTTGTGTTCCGCTTCGGTCAGGAAGGTCGGCGGGTTGAAACGGCATTCGCCCTTGGCGTCGGTTTCAACGGCTTTGAGTTCAAAAAAGGCGCAGGTTTTGCAGGCGGTGTCAGACATGGTGATACTCCCCAATTCGGGCTCATAGGTTTTGGCTATTTGGCTGAAGTGGCTGGGAGAATGGCTGCCTGCGATGGGTGGCGTTTCGTCCTTGCTGAGCCTGATATAGGCGTGACGCGCAGAGGAGTCAATAAAAATATTTAATAAAATCAAATAGTTGATAGATTTACTCAACAACAAAAACACTCAGGAATGAAAAATAAATCAGTCGGAATACGCGCGACATTCCGGCACTGGCGGAAAAAGACCATCGAGAATATATCTTTAGCGAAACGCTCTAAAGGTGCACCCGATGTCAGAGACCCGTTCCGCCCTGCCCCCGAAATTCGAGATCAGCCATGAGGACATGGACCGCGTGCTTACACGTTTCTATGCGGGTGTACGTCAGCACCCCGAGCTTGGCCCGGTGTTCGGCGGCCATGTCGAAGATTGGCCGGCGCATGAGGAAAAGATCGGCCGGTTCTGGCGCAACGCGATCCTACACGAACGGCAATATGACGGCTTTCCGCAGCGCGTCCACCTGATGGCGCCGGAGGTGAAAGAGCATCACTTTGCCATGTGGCTCAGGCTTTTCGACGAAACACTTACCGCCGAGCTGGACCCGGAGACAGCAGCGAAATGGTCGGAGATGGCGCATCGCATCGGGCGGGCCTTTCGCATGGGGATCATGCAGCGAGATCAGCCGAAAGACGCACCGCCGAAGCTGTTTTGAGGATCTTATTCGCCGCCTCTATCGAACAACCCTGTCAAAGCCCGCTTCACCGTCCCCGACACCGACGGCTTTTTGGCCTTCATGAACGGCAGTGGGCGGCAGACTTCAATGGCGGCCACGCCCACGCGCGCCGTCAGGGCGCCGTTGACCACCCCCTCGCCGAAGCGGCGTGACACTTTCGCCATCACACCACCACCGGCCATGGTGCCGATCAGATCATCGCCCACGGCGACGGCCCCGGTCGCGACCAGATGCGTGAGCACGGATTTCGTCACCCGCCAGGACCCCAACGTGCCAGACCGCCCGCCATAAATCTCCGCAATCCGCCGGATCATCCGCAGGTTCGCGGTGAGGGCTGTGAAGACATCCGCCAGAGCCAGCGGCACCAGTGCCGTCACAGTGGCAACCTGACGCGCGGCGGCTTCGACTTCGCGGCGGGCCGCGGCGTCGAGCGGGACAAGAAGTTCGGTTTCCGCCAGCCCCAAAAGCCCGTCGGCATCGAACACCTCGGCCTCGCGGTCGCGAAACCGATCCTTGCCCCAGTTCAGCTCCGGGCGATGGGCGTAGACTGACAGAAGCTTATCCGCGACGCCTTTCGCGGCTTTCAGATCGGCGGCCCCCATCGCGTCCACTGCCGCCTTTTGCAGCGTGTCGATCCGTTTGAGACGCGCGAAGGCGGAAAGCTCCCTGATCGCAATCGCGGCCAAAACAACGACAAACGCCCCCGTCAGACCAAGTGCGACATAGCCCAACACCGGATGCGCCGCGATCAGCCCCATGATGGCGTCATAGGTCACAATCGAAACGGTAAAGGCAAAAAGCGCCGCGAAGAGCCGCCAGAACCAGCGCGCCAGAGCGGAGGGTTTGCGCCCAACCAGAACCGCCACCCGCTCCATCGCGGCAGGCCGCGCAAGCGGCGCGAGATCGGGAACCGGCTCGGCGGTGGAGGGGGTGATCGTCGGCTCCTCGTCCAGCTCGATCAGAATGGGACCACGACTGGGCTGATTATCTGTCATAGCTTATCTCCGATCAAAAACTCGGCGGCGCGATCCAAGCGGATATGCGGCGGTCCTTCGCCGGGACGCAGGGTGAGCCGCGCGGGGCGGAATTTCATGATCTCATACTGCGCATCCAGCCAACGCTCAGCCCCTTTGCGCGCGGGCGACAGGATATGCGCCGGATCCTCAGGCAATTCGCCGGGATAAAACGCCGCCTGTTTGCCGCCTTCGGTCATGCCGCGCACCACATCGAGGTTTTGGCCCTGATGCTCCATCGTGTCCTCGACCGTCGCCCGAAGCGCCGCCAAGGACATCGCCTGCGTCGAAGCGCCAGCAAAATCGGCGCGGTCGCGGGCGTCGCGCACCAAGGCCTCCATGATCGCAGTCAGACGCGGGTGTTGGTTGTGGTGGATGTGATCCGCCTTGGTGGCGGCAAAGAGGATTTTTTCGACCTTGTGCTGGCCGAGCAAAGACATGATCCGCCCCACCCGACCGGGGCGGAAGGCGGAGAGAATATCGGCCATGGTGCGGCGCAGGTCTTCGACGGCTTTCGGCCCGGAATGGATCGCGCCCAGCGCATCGACCAAAACAATCTGGCGGTCAATGCGAGAGAAATGATCGCGGAAAAACGGTTTCACCACCTCGCGCTTATAGGCTTCGAACCGACGTTCGAATTCACGGTGCAGCGAGCCGCGCGGGGCCTCGCCCGCAGGCAGAGGGGCGAAGGTCAGGACAGGTGAGCCTTCCAACTCACCCGGAAGCAAGAACCGCCCCGGCGTGCAATCGGAATAGCCCGCCGCACGGGCGGATCGCAGGTAGGCGGTGAAACTATGCGCCAGGGATTTGGCTGTGGGTTCGTCCTGTTTGGCGCTGGGATCAGTGGCGTCCAGCGCCGCAAGGAACGCCTCACCTTCCGCCCGATCACGCGCAGCTTGCAAAGCCTCGGCGGACCACTCGGCATAGGATTTCTCCATCAGGCCCAAATCCAAAAGCCATTCGCCGGGATAGTCCACAATGTCGAGATGTACGGTCTTTTGCCCCGTCAAACCGCCCAAAAGCCCCGCAGGTCTCACCTTGAACGACAGGCGCAATTCGGACACGGCACGCGTGCTCTCGGGCCAATGCGGCTCGGGCGCGGTGAGCGCGGAAAGGTGGCTTTCGTAGTCAAAGCGCGGCACGGTGTCGTCCGGCTGCGGTTGCAGATAGGCGGCCGTGATCGCGGAGGACGGCCCGAATTGCGGCATCCGGCCCCGGTCCAGAAGATTGGCCACGAGCGAGGTGATGAAGACGGTTTTGCCCGCGCGCGACAGGCCTGTGACGCCGAGCCGGATCACCGGCTCGAACAGCGCCTCATGAACCCCGTCCTGAACGGTTTCAACGCCCCGGACAATCCGGTCTGCAATCGTGTTGAGGATCAAATCTGCCGCCCCGTTTTGGATGTTTACGAGAACAACATAGGCACTCGCGCGCGTGGTTGTAAGGGAGAAAGACTGGACGTCCCCTCCCCGCCACGTTAAAGCCGCCACATGCCCAGATACGCCCTTTTGATCGAATATAACGGCGCGCCTTTTGCCGGTTGGCAACGCCAGAAAGAGCATCCTTCCGTGCAACAAGCGGTGGAGGAGGCTTTGCGCAAACTCGAACCCGATTGTCCGGGGATCGGCGCCGCCGGGCGAACGGACGCGGGGGTGCATGCGACCGCTCAGGTGGCGCATTGCGATATGGCGAAGGATTGGGATCCGTTTCGCCTGTCTGAGGCTCTGAACCACCATCTAAAACCCAACCCTGTGGCGATCCTGAAAGCGGCCCGCGTGGATGACGATTGGCACGCGCGGTTTTCGGCGCTGGAGCGGCGCTATATGTTCCGGCTGGTGTCGCGCCGCGCGCCTTTGGTGCATGACGCGGGGCTGGCGTGGCGGGTCAACCATGAGCTGAACGTGGATGCCATGCAGGCGGGGGCGGATCGGCTGATCGGCCTGCATGATTTCACCACTTTTCGCTCGACCATGTGTCAGGCGGACAGCCCGGTGAAGACGCTGGACGAGGCGCGGGTCGAGGTTTCGGACATCCCCTATGGGCAAGAATTTCAGTTCTATTTCCGGGCGAGGTCCTTCCTGCACAACCAAGTGCGCAGCTTTGTCGGCACGCTTGAGCGTGTCGGATCGGGGGCGTGGTCTCCCGAGGATGTGACCGAGGCTTTGGAGGCCAAGGATCGCGCGGCCTGTGGGCCGGTCTGTCCGCCGGAGGGGCTCTATCTGGTGGGCGTTGGCTACCCGGAAGATCCCTTCTCAGAGTGACGCTAGGTCATTTTCGCATTTTGCCAAAGTAACCCAAAGCCGCCCGAAGCCTGCCGCATTTCGGCCCAATTTGGCTGTCAGCTCTGGTCCCATCACACTCGGGAGCATTGCTATGGACCAGTTCAACATCAGCTTTGATCAACTGGCTCTGGCCATCATGACCACCATCGCGATCCGCGAGGTGATGATCGTCACGCTTCCCGATCGGATCGCGGGTCCCGGTGGCTGGCTGATTGATACCGCGCTTAGCGATCACGTCTGAGTCTCTCAGACCAGACCTTCGCCACCTCATTCAGGCCGCACAAACCCGAAACTGTTTCGACTGCTCAAAAATAGAGCAATTTGCGAACGCCCTTTCCGCTTTCCTGAATATTTGCACAGGAATGCGCCGCTTTCCCCGGCCCATGCATTGAACCCCTCAAATCTGTCTGGTCTACGAAAAAGAAAAGACAGGGGAAGCCCATGGCAAAACCATCTTCGCAATTCTCAACGCGCCTGCGCGCCTTGATCGAACAGATTTACCCGGATCAGGACAGCAAGCGGCTTGCCGACCAGATCATGGACGCCTTTTGGCCCGAGGGGACCAAGCCGCGCTCGCGCGCCCGTGCGCCGGGCAACAGTCTTTGGAATGAGACCGACACTTTGGTCATCACCTACGGCAACTCCTTGGTCGACGGCCAGCACAAGCCGCTCGATTTGCTGCGCGATTTCCTCAATCGCTATCTCAAGGGCGTGGTGCATGGCGTGCATATCCTGCCGTTCTTTCCGTTTACCTCCGACGACGGGTTTGCGGTGACCGATTATCGCCAGGTCAACAGCCAGCTTGGCGACTGGGCCGATATTCAGCGCATCGGCAGCGAGTTTCGCCTGATGTCCGATCTGGTGCTGAACCATGTGTCGTCCATGTCGACCTGGTTCTCCGAATACCGTCAAGGCCATGAACCCTATGACAAATTCTTCGTCGAAGCCTCGCCCGACGACGATCTCTCACAGGTCACCCGACCCCGCACCTCGCCCCTGCTGCGCGAAGTGAACACGGTGAACGGGCCGAAACACGTCTGGTGTACGTTTAGCCACGACCAGATCGACGTCGACTTCAAGAACCCCGAGGTGCTGTTCGAATTCCTGCGCATCATGCGGCTGCATGTCGACAATGGCGTGCGCATCGTCCGGCTCGATGCCGTGGCCTTTGTCTGGAAGGAACTCGGCACCACCTGCATCCACCTGCCGCAGACCCATGCCATCGTGCGCCTCATGCGATTGCTCTGCGACTACGCCGAGGAGCGCGTGGTTTTGCTGACCGAGACCAACGTGCCCAATGCCGAAAACCTGAGCTATTTCGGCAACCGCAACGAAGCGCATATGATCTACAACTTCTCGCTGCCGCCTTTGTTGTTGCACGCGCTTCTGTCCGGCACCTCGACCTATCTCAACCAATGGCTGATGCGGATGCCCCCGGCGCAGTTGGGCTGTGCCTACCTCAACTTTGCCGCCTCTCACGACGGCATCGGCGTGCGCGGCGCTGAGGGGCTTTTGGCGCCCGAGGAGTTGGGCGAAGTGATCCAATGCGTGCGCGATTTCGGCGGCCTCGTGTCGATGCGCGCCCTGCCCGACGGTTCGGAAAAACCCTATGAGCTGAACATCACCTATTTCGATGCGCTCAAAGGCACGATTGCCAAGGGCGAAGACGGGCACCAAGTGGACCGCTTTCTCTGTTCGCAGAGCATCGTCATGGCGCTCGAAGGTGTGCCAGCCTTCTACATCCATTCGCTTCTGGCGACCCACAACGACCACGCGGGTGTTGAGAAAACCGGCGTGAAACGCGCGATCAACCGCCATCGCTGGGATTACCCGGAACTGCGCGCGCTGCTGGACGATCCCGAAAGCCAAAACGCGCAAGTGCTGGCCGAAATGAAACGTCGGATCGCCATTCGCATCGACCAACAGGCGTTCCACCCGAACGCCACGCAATTCACCATGCAGTTGAACGACAACATGTTCGGCATCTGGCGCCAGTCGCCGGAGCGGGATCAGTCGATTTTCGCGCTGCACAATGTGACAGACAAAGAGGTCGAAGTGCCACATATCGCGATCAACCTAATCGACGGCGAGGCGTGGTATGACCTGTTGACGGGCGAGAAAATCGACCTTTCAAAACCCAACATCAGCTTTGCGCCCTATCAATGCCGCTGGATTTCCAACCGGCTTTGAGGACCGCATAAGCATGATGAAAGGGGCGTCCAGCGCGGGCGCCCTTTTTCGCGCAGAGATTGACCTCTCCGGTGCGACGCAGTAGGGGCTGTGCGCCCCCCACGACGTTTACAGAGATTTCACGATGTCCATTTCCCTTGATGCCTTGATCGACCAGTTGACAACCGGCGCGACAGCCAGCGAGATCTACGGCGTCGCGGCGCCCTCAAACCGAAGCCGGGCGACGGTGGTCAAGGTGCTTGATGAGGCGGTCGAGGTTTTGGCGACCGAAGGAGTCAGCGGGCTGAGTTTTCGGGCCTTGGCGCGGCGCTGCGATATGAGGCTCAGCAATCTGCAATATTACTTTGCCACGCAGGACGCGCTTTTGACGGCGGTGACGCGTCACGCCTTGGCCTCCCGCCTCGAAGAGCTGCGCGACCGTGGCGCGCTCACCCTGCCCGACCTGCGCGAACGCTTTCGCGCCTATCTGGATTTTCGCATGGACCGAGGTGCTGCGCCGCGCGCGCAGGCGATCACCACCGGGCTCAAGGATTTGGCACAACGTCTGGACGGCCCCGCCGAACATTTCGCCGCCACCTGTCGGTTTCATATCCGCAGTCTCGCAGATATGGTGATGGCGTTTTCGCCGGACACCCCGCCTGAGACCGTGACACACAAAGCCATTATGATCGCCGGTCTCATCGACGCAGTCGGCCCGCTTTGTGGCAAGAGTTACACCCCGCCCGAAGGCCTGCGCGCCGCAATCCTGACTCAGGCCTCAGAGATCGCTGGCGTCTAAGCGCTGAGCTTCATAAGCGCCATGCCCGCGACGATCAGCGCGGCGGCGGCGACGCGCATGAGGCTCAACGTCTCGCCATAGAGTACGATCCCGGCGATGAAGGCCCCGATCGCACCGATGCCAACCCAGATCATGTAGGACGTGCCCAAGGGCAGGCTTTTCATTGCGACGGACAACAGTCCGAACGAGATGATCATGGCCACCACGGTCAAAACGCTCGGCCAGAGCACCGTGAATCCGTTCGAATATTTCATCGATGTCGCCCAGACCACTTCGAGAAGTCCCGCGATGACGAGCAATATCCAAGCCATTCCGCACCCTCTTTTGCGTCTTTACGCGTCCGGGAAAATCCCCGGCGTCGTCGGTGCACCATCATCGAATTGCGACAGGTAGTCCACGATGAATTTCTGGTTCACCGCAAAGCCTTTGTACTCCGCCAAATCCGGGTCGATGTCGCGCAACACACGGTGCAGGCGGCGGCCCCATTTCGGTTTTGATGCGATGTCTTCGAGGTTCATCAAGTAGCACCGGATCGGGAAGGCCAGCGCATTTGAACGCGGCAGACGGAAAAACGTCTGCAACTCGACCCGCAGGAATTGTTTCTGCCCGACGTTTTCCGGCGTGATCGTCCGCTTTTCCGGGCCCCATTTGTGGTAGTTTTCGGGGCTGGTATCCAGTCGCGGGTTCACCGTCATGGTCCAGTTCAACCGGCGGTAATGCTGGCCTTGGCCCACCGCCAAAAGGAATTTCAGCGCCTTGTCGAAGACGCCCATCTTGCGGGCTTTCGGCACCGGCGCATGCCATTCGAAAAAGTTCATGCCGACGTCGAAATCCAGCGACCAGTCGGCCTGAGACGTGATCATGCCTGCGTCCATCCAGAGGTTGTTGTCGCGCTCATGAAGGAGCGCAAAGTCACCTTGGGTCTGCCGCGTGATATATTCCATCGGCCCGCAAGGCAGCGTGGTGGCGTCGAGGAACGTGAATTTCTTCTCAATCCCCAACGGCTTGTTGATCCAGTGCCAGTCGTTGCCATCGCGATGGAGCGTAAAGAGATCCGGATAATCCCGGGCCTTCGACACCATGATGAGTTCGAGCAAATCCCAGCCCGCCAGCTCCATATGCGGCAGGGACTGACAGCGCAGCGGGTCTTCGGCGAGCGTGATCTCGCGGTCCTTCATCTCCGCCACATAATGCTCGTCGACGTCGAACATCTTCTCGAACGGCGTGTCTTTCGGGCCACCCGGATGTTGTTCGATGTTGACCGAATACATGTAAGTGTCCTGATCGAAGGGGAAGGGAAAGCGGCGGATCGCCTCCGGGGAGTTGTGATAGGTGTAATCGCCCCGGAAGGTCTCGTCATTGAATTGCATGGTCATGGGTCTGTCTCCTCACAGGTCCAGTTCAAGCCGCGTGCCTTTGAAACGCGACATGCAGGGCATGATGTCTTTTTGTGCGGCGCGCTCGTCTTCCGACAGCCAATGATCGTTATGAAGAATGCGACCATCACAGGCTGTGACCTTGGTCTGGCAACGCCCACAGCCCCCGCCGCGGCAGGAATACTCAATGTCGACCTTGGCGGCTTCCAAAGCCTCCAACAGGCTCTGATCGGCTTTCACATGCACCACCTTGCCGGAGGATTTCACCACCACATCAAAGGGTTCGCCCGGGGGCGGCGCAGTGAAGGCTTCGGAATGAACGGAGGTTTTGGGCCAGCCCAACCGCGCAGTCTGATCGGCCACCGCCGTGATCAACCCGTCGGGACCGCAGGTGTAGACATGGGTGCCCAAAGGTTGCCCGTCGAGAATGGCGCCCAGGTCCATGCGCGCCCCCTCTTCCGAGATATGCACATGAATATGCGCGGCTTGCGGCAAAAGCTTGATCCCGGCGGCCTCTTCGCGCGAGCGGGCCGCGTAATGCAGCTCGTAGGGCTTTTGCTCCATGTCGAGCTGACGCAGTTGCGACAGGAAGGGCGTGATGCCGATACCGCCGCCGATCAACACGTGCTTCTTCGCCCGCAGATCAAGCTGGAACAGATTCGACGGCAGAGACACGGTGATGTCATCGCCTTCGGACACTTTCGTGTGCATATAGAGCGAGCCACCCCGCCCCTTATCCTCACGCCGCACGGCGATCTCATAGCCGCTGCCGTCATAAGGATCGGAGATCAGCGAATAGGAATTGCGACGGATGGTGTCGCCTTCTGGCATTTCCACGGTCAAATGCGCGCCACCGGAGAAGACCGGCAAGGATGCGCCCGTCGGGTCCTCGAAACGAAAGCGTTTCACCAAGGGCGAGAGCTGTTCGACCGCAGTGACTTTCAAGGTGAGCTTTTTCATGCCTGAATCTCCACGGTTTCGGGCACAACGCCCGGGGTTTCCGCATCGACACAGACGCCTTGGAACACGCCCAAACGGCGCGAAAAATGATCGCGCACGAAGAGCGTCAGCCCGCAATGGGCGCAGGTAAAGGGATCGGTGGTGACATCCTCGGTGATGCCCTTGCAATGCACGCATTGCATCCGCCGCGCGATGGAACCGCGATGTTCCATCTGGATCTCATCGACCGGCATCCCGGCGGCAAACGCCAGGGCGGAGACATGGCCGATCAGACCTTCGGAGCCCGCGAGATAGATCTGCGTGCCCATGCGCGCCGTTTTCAAAAGCTGGGTCACCAGCGGCGTGGCGGCGTCGAAATCGGGGGCAACGTGGATGGCGACGGGTTTGACATCGCCGAGAGCGGCGACGCCACAGCCGACCAGCACCACATGGGCGTGATCCATGACGGAGGCGTCAGAGGCGGCCAGATCGGTGAGCGCCTGAGCGCCCGCCTCATCCGCGACCATGATCGCGGGGGCGGCACCTTGCGAGACAAGCCCGGCATAGGTCGGCCGGCTGTCGATGGACGGGGAAAATTCAGTCTTGGGCATTACGGGTCCTGTTGGTCTCAGGAGGCGGGCACGGGATTGCGCCCGCCTCGTAAGTCTTTGTGCTGATTTATATTTGGGGCTTAGCCCTTGGCGGTGCGACGTTTCTTGTCGACGTCGTAGAAGGGCATCGGATGGGCGATGGCTTTGATCTCGCCATCCGGGTTCTTGACAGTGAGTTCGGTGCCTTCGACGGCGCAATCGACAGGCATACGTGCGATGCCGACGTTGTGCTCGTTGAGGGGCGAGTACATGCCGATGGTCACAACGCCCACTTCTTTGCCGTCTTTCAGCAAAGGCGCGCCTTCGGCGGCGGGTTCGGTGCCCTCGAGTTTCACCCCGTAGATTTTGAAGCGCTCTTTGCCCTTCAAACGGTAATGTTCCTCGGCACCGCGAAAGCCGGTTTTGCCCGGCGAGACGGTGAACTCGAGCCCCAGCTCCCAAAGCGTGTCGCCATTGGAGTCGTTTTCGAACGGATACATTTCCGAGTTGTCATAGGGGAAGAACAAGAGATAGCTCTCCGCGCGCAGCCAATCGAGCGTGGTGAAGCGCGTCGGGATGATGCCCATCTCCTTGCCTTCCGCCACGATCGTGTCCCAGATTTCCACGGCATCCTGACGGCGACAGAAAATCTCATAGCCGCGCTCGCCGGTGTAGCCCGTGCGGGAAATCATCACAGGCTTGCCGAAGAGCGTCGTCTGGATGTGGCTGAAATAGACCACATCGCGGATGCCCGGCACGTGCTTTTCGAGGTAATCGACGGCCATCGGCCCTTGCAGCGAAATGTCATGCAGATCGTCGTCGAACAACACGGCGACATTGCGGCCAGCGGCATACATGGTCAATTGCTCATGCCCCGCACCGGAGCCGTGCACAACCATGAAGTTTTGCGGCCCGAGACGGTAGATCACACAGTCATCGACGAATTTGCCGGCATCATTGAGCATGGTGGCATAGGTCGAACGACCGGGTTTCAGTTTTTCGATATTGCGGGTCGTGGCCTTGTCGATCACGTATTGGGCGTGGGGGCCCACAACGTAAACCTTCTTGAGGCCCGAAACATCCATGACGCCCGCCTTGGTGCGGATCGCCAGATACTCCTCCGTCTGATCCTTGTCATAGCTCCAGGCGGTGCCCATGCCGCTCCAGTCTTCGAGATCGGAGCCAAGGGCGCGGTGCCGGTCCGCCAGTGCGGAAAATCTCCATGATGCAATCATTGTTTTTATCCTTAGGGTCGTCGTTTCAATTTCTTGTTTTGAGAACCGGCGACGGGGCGCGCCGCCGGTTCGGGGACAGGGCGTGAAACCCTATTCTTTGAGATCAGACTGTTTTCAGCTCTTCTTCTCAGTCGCCTTGTAGGCGTGCTCTTCGTGGCGCCAGCCAAAGACGATCGCGATCACGACCATGGCGAGGCAAGCGAAGAGCCAGAGACCTTCGACGGAGCCGTAGCCAGCGTAGATGGCGCCGGTGATGCCGTCCCAGGAGGTTGCGTCAAATGGTGCTTCCATTGGATTATCCTTTCAGATGTCTGGGGATCACTCAGCCGGGCTGACCGACGGGTGAAGCGATTCAGGGTAGGCTTCTGCAGGCACTTTGACCTTGTCTAGACCCATGATCTCCGCCTCTGCCGGCACGCGGAGCTGGCCCGTGACCTTGAGGATGAAAGAGACGACGTAGCCCGGGACAAAGCCCATGAGCCCCATCACGACCGCACCCACCAGCTGACCGATGAAGGAGGTTTCGATGACATCTTCACCAAAGAGCGCCGGGTAACCTTGGGCCGCGATGCCGACCGCGATCAGACCCCACATGCCGAGGAACCCGTGCACCGCAAAGGCGCCAACCGCATCGTCGATGCCGCGCTTTTCGATGAAGGTGGCGACGAAGGGCATCATGCAGGCACCGATGAAACCGATGGCGAAGGCCATGGGCGGATACCAGAGGTCGAGACCAGCGGCGGAGGAAATGATCCCGCCCAGAGCGCCGGACATCATCCAGAACGGATCGCGCGTGACCATCCAGGCCCCGATGATCCCGCCCGCAAAGGCCATCAGCGTGTTGAAGGTCATGCCGGAGATCGTCATCGGCGTGCCGTAGATCGTGGCCTCAATTTCCGTGCCCCAGGACCAGGCTTCGCCCGGAACGATGACACAGCCCATCAAAAAGCCCCAGAACCCGGCGATGATCAGCATCAGACCAATGAGCGTCATCGGCATGGAGTGACCTGCAATGTGGTTGGCGGTGCCATCGGCGTTGAACTTGCCGATCCGCGGTCCAAGGTTGATCAAAACACCCAGCGTGAAGAAGCCCGCGATCATATGCACCACACCTGCGGCGCCGAAGTCATGATAGCCGAACTTGGTCACAAGCCAGCCGTCCGCGTGCCAGCCCCAAGCGCCCGCCAAAATCCAGACGAAGGCGCCCAAAACGATGGCAAGGACGACAAAGCCCGTCAGTTTAATCCGTTCGATCACACCGCCGGACATGATAGAGGCCGTGGTGGCCGCGAAGAGGACGAAAGCCCCCCAGAACACACCGGAGGACCGATCATCGAGGTTCGGCCCCATGTATTGGCTCCATGGCAGAGCGACCTCGTTGGCATAGGCCAGACCGGAGGTGCCCATGGCGCCTTCGGACAAAGACAGACCTGTCGGGAAAGCCCAGTAGATCCACCAACCGATGAAGTAGAAGAAGGGAATGATCATCGCGAAGGCGAGGATGTTTTTGATCCCGGAGGCCAGCGCGTTTTTTGATCGCGATGCGCCCATTTCATATGCGAGGAACCCGGCATGGATCAGCACCATGAGCGGGATCGTCAGATAGTAGAATGTCTCGGAAAACGTGCCGTTTGTCGCGGCGTGATTTCCCTGTAGCTCCGCAACCGCGGCAGCCAAGGATGCAAGATCCTGTTCCAAGTCGTTCTCCCTGTCCAGTGAACGTGACCTAATCTCAAGCCAGCTTCGGTCCGATTTTTGGTTTGGACCAATTGTGCGAACTGGCTTACTCAGTGTCTTCCATGAGGCAGGCTGGATCACCATGGGTCAAACTTTTTTCCTGACAGGAATTTATTTTCACCCAAGGCGCGCCGCTTTTTAGGTCAAACGACCACCTCAACAGGTGAGAGTGATGAATTTATGAGCGCAAGGAGAACTTGACCAAGCCTGATTGGAAAAGCGACAGGTCGACCGCCCCCGCTGAAACAGCGGAAAAATCCGTCCATAGCGGGAAATCGCGAGAGAGATTCGCAATTTTTCGGTGCAAATGTCGCAAAGTTTACAGGCATCGGCGGCGAAAATATTGGCCCAACCAATTTGCGACAGAGATGTCGGCCTGCGCTGCGGATCAGTCTTCCTGAAGCAAAAGCCGCTGATCTTCGATCAGGGCGAGCTTCATGAATTCCGACGCCTCTTCGATGTCACGCGCCGCGATGGCATTGAAGAGACCGTTGTAGCCACGTTGATAAATCTCGATCCGCGCGGGCGTCAGGTGACGCCGGTACATCGCCACCCGAAAGGACTGCCGCCGCGCGTCGATCACGAGGTTGTAGCAGGCGATCAAAAGCGGATTTCCGGTGCCCTCGGCGATCAACCGATGGAACTCTTCTTCCAGTGCGACAAAGGCGGTGGCGTCAGCCTGCACCGTTTCCATTTTCGACAGCACCACGGAGAGCGCCTCAATCTGTTTCGGTGACATGTTGACGATGGCCAGACGCACCATTTCGGGCTCAAGGATGCCACGCATCACCTGCAATTGCAGCGGCCCGGTCTCACGCGCCACGGGCGACAGCGCCTCTCTCGCGCCATCGGGATTGTAGGTCACGAAAGATCCCGACCCCGCCCGGCGCCGGATCATGCCGCGCGTTTCCAACTGGTCCAACGCCTCGCGCACCGTGTTGCGCGCCACCCCCAGCTCTTGCGCCAGTTGCCGCTCCGACGGCAGCCGCTCTTCGGTGGCGTATTCGCGCGTCACGATCCGCGTCGAAAGCGTCTCGATCACATATTTCACGGTTGCGCCGGGCAGAGAGGCGTTGGGCAGAGAGGAATTCGGCAACGGATCAGTCCTTTGAAATCACCACCTATTAGACCAATTTTTCGGAATTGGTCCAGAGGGAGGTGATTGGCAGATGGGACTGAATGAGAAAGAGGCACGAAATTTCGCGCCTCTCTGGGTGAGTTTTTGATTGCTTAGACAATCGTCTTTACCCTGCGCCCGAAAGCTTTCGGGCGCGTTCGAACCTTTGAAAGGTCCACCGGACCTTTCAATCCGACAAAGTCGGACCGGTTCTCACCCCATTCTCTCCGAAGAATAAGACCCCGGAGACGCCTGGAACACGACGGTTTTATTGCCGTTCAGGAACACGCGGTGGTTGGCGTGCGCATGGATCGCACGGGCCAGAACCTGGCTTTCCACGTCACGGCCCAGCGACACGTAGTCGTCGGCGCTTTGGGCGTGGGTGATGCGGACGATGTCCTGTTCGATGATCGGACCTTCATCGAGATCGGCGGTCACATAGTGAGACGTCGCCCCGATCAGCTTCACGCCGCGCGCGTAGGCCTGTTTGTAGGGGTTCGCGCCTTTGAACGACGGCAGGAAGGAGTGGTGGATGTTGATGATACGGCCCGACATTTTGGTGCACATCTCGTCCGACAGGATCTGCATGTAACGCGCCAGAACGATCAGCTCGGCATCCGCATCTTCGACCACTTTCATGATCGCCGCTTCGGCCTCCGGCTTGTTCTCTTTCGTGACTTTGATGCAGTGGAACGGAATGTCATTGTTCACCACAACCTTTTGATAATCCATGTGATTCGAGATCACAGCCACGATTTCCACCGGCAGCGCACCGATGTGCACACGGTAGAGCAAATCGTTCAGACAGTGACCGAAACGGCTCACCATGATCACGACTTTCATCTTCACGCTCTCGTCGTGGAAGGCGAACGTCATGCCGAACTCTTCGCCAATCGCGGCAAAGGCCTCTTCGAGCGCTGCAATCTTTACGCCTTCTTCCGAGGCAAAGCTCACGCGCATGAAAAACTGACCCGTTTCGGTGTCGTCAAACTGCGAACTGTCGGTGATGTTACAGCCGTTGTCGGCAAGGAAGGTGGCAATGGCGGCGACGATCCCACGTTTGGTCTCGCAGGCCACGGTCAGGCAAAATTTCGTCATGTCTTGTCTCCAGATGGGACGCGCTCCCCTGAGTGCGCGGCCCCGATGTTGGTGTGTGTTTTGTGTTTTTTATCGTTGGTTTAACTTTGGTGCCGCAGGCTCATTCAGGCCGTCAGCCCCTCGGGCTCGGGAAGATCGTTGGCGCGGCAAGCGGCCGTCACGGTGTTGGCCAGAAGGCAGGCGATGGTCATCGGACCGACGCCGCCCGGCACCGGCGTGATGGCCCCCGCCACGGCGGCTGCGCTGTCAAATTCGACATCACCCACGAGTTTCGATTTCACGGAGCCGTCTTCGCGCAGGCCCTTTTCGGGCGCGTCCACACGGTTGATGCCCACGTCGATCACGGTCGCGCCGGGTTTCACCCAATCGCCTTTGATCATTTCCGGGCGGCCCACGGCAGCCACGAGGATGTCAGCACGGCGACAGACTTCTTCGATATCTTTCGTGCGCGAATGCGCGATGGTCACGGTGCAGCTGTCGCGCAGCAGCAGTTGCGCCATCGGTTTGCCGACAATGTTCGAGCGCCCGACGACCACGGCATTCAGCCCGGAGAGGCTGCCGAGATGATCGCGCAGCATCATGAGACAGCCCAGAGGCGTACACGGCACCATGCTTTTCTGACCAGTCCCCAAGAGACCCACGTTGGAAATGTGGAACCCGTCTACGTCCTTCGCCGGATCAATCGAGTTGATCACCAGATCGCTGTCGAGATGGTCAGGCAGGGGCAGTTGCACGAGGATGCCATGCACCGCCGGGTCGGCGTTCAATTGTTCGATAAGTGCAAGAAGATCAGCCTCAGACGTCTTTTCAGACAGCTTATGCTCGTAAGAGTTCATGCCGCACTCGATGGTCTGCTTGCCCTTGTTGCGCACGTAAACCTGGCTCGCGGGATCTTCGCCGACCAGAACCACCGCGAGACCGGGCGTGATGCCATGCACCTCCTTGAGGCGCGCCACATGGGAGGCGACTTTCTCGCGCACCGTGGCCGCGAAGGCCTTTCCATCAATGATCTGTGCAGTCATGTTCTTTCTCCAACTCAGTCTTCGAGGCGGCGCGCGGCGACGGCCAAAGCATGCCACAGCGATCCCGCCAATGTGCGCATCCCGATCACCGCCAGCCGGTCATCGGCGCGGCGGATCAGAAAGACGGTCATATGTTCCAGCCCCGTGCGCGTCACCTGCCCCGGCCCGAATGCTTTCGGGTCGATGTTGACAAGCTTGCGCATCAGGGCCTCGATCGGTGCCGCCCCTTGCGTAGACGAAATTTCAAAGGCCGTGAAGCCATCCGTTTGCTCGGTCACGGAACAGTCCGGTGTTTCGGATTTCACCATGGCGGCAAAGTTCACCTCGGCCTTGTCCACAGCTTCGATCATCCACTGATCGCGGCCGGTCCAGAAGGCGGCATACTCGCCCATGGACACCGCCTTGCCCACGCCGGGCAGCGGCAGGCCAAAGGGCTGCGGTGCGCTTTGCCCCTTGCGGAGCGCCAGAGAGGCCAATCCGAGCCCCGCGTTTTCCGAGATGGTCAGCGCGCCGAAACTCTCAGTACGCGGAGCAGCTTCGCCCAGAGCGGTGATAGGTGTCAAATCAGTCACATGATCAAGCACGGAGACGTCCTCCTTCGGGATCGACGAAATGGGCAGAGACCACTTCGAGTTTCACAGTCTGGCCTTCGACCGGGTTGGCCGCCACGATGATCTCGCCCATCCGTGTATCGCCATTCTCCAAAAATCCAAGCGCGATGTAGCCCTTCAGATGCGGCGAGTAGCAGGACGAGGTGAGCCAACCTTGGTCCGTGCTCATATCCTGCACTGTGCCTTCGGTGAAGAGATGCGATCCGGCCATGGCCTGTTTTTGCGGCTCGACGGATTTGAAACCCACAAGACGGCGTTTCTCCGCCGCCATGCCTTCGCGCCGCGACATCACCGCCCCGATGCTGTCCTTCTTGGCGGAGACCATCTTGCCCAGCCCCAGCATCTGCGCCGTGGTCTGGCCATTGAGTTCCGCGCCGGCGGCATGGCCTTTTTCGATCCGCAACACGCCGAGCGCCTCGGTGCCGTAAGGCGTGGCGTTCAGGTCGGCGCCCTGCTCCATCAGCCGTTGCATCAGAGCATGGCCGTAACGTGCCGGCACCGCGATCTCATAGGCCAATTCGCCGGAGAAAGAGATGCGGAACAGGCGGGCCCGCAGACCGTTGCAGATCGTCAGCTCAGAGCAGGCCATGAAGGGAAACGCTTCATTCGACAGGTCAAACTCATCGACGATCCGGGTGAGCAACTCACGCGATTTCGGCCCCGCCACGGCGATCTGCGCCCAGGCGTCTGTGGTCGAAATCAACTGCACATCCAGCTCCGGCCAGAGGCATTGATGCGCGAATTCCATCTGGCGATAGACCAGCCCCGCGTTGGCGGTCGTCGTCGTGACCACATAGTGATCTTCGCTCATCCGTGCGCAGGTGCCGTCATCATAGGCATGCCCGTCTTCGCGCAGCATCAGACCGTAACGCACCATGCCGACCTTCAGCGTGCCCATCATATTTGAATACATGCGGTTCAAAAATTCGCCCGCATCGGCGCCCTGCACATCGACTTTGCCAAGCGTGGTGACATCACAGAGCCCCACACCGGAGCGCACAGCCAGAACCTCGCGGTCCACGGTCTCGCGCCAAGTGGTTTCCCCCGCACGCGGAAAATATTGCGCCCGCATCCACGGTCCGACTTCGACGAACTCGGCCCCCTGCGCCTCGGCCCAAGCGTGCGTCGGCGTGAGGCGACGCGGTCGGAACAAAGGCCCGGTGTCACCGCCGCCCAGCACGCCCAGCGAGACGCCGGTGTAAGGCGGGCGGAAGATCGTCGTGCCGGTTTCCGGGATCGACTTGCCGGTCAACTCAGCCATCACCGCCAGCGCGGAAATATTCGAGGTCTTGCCCTGATCCGTTGCCATGCCCAGCGTGGTCCAGCGTTTGAGATGCTCGACCGGCGTCATGTTTTCTTTGTGGGCGAGCGCGATGTCTTTGACGGTCACGTCATTCTGGAAATCGACCCATGCCCTTTTTTTCGTGGCCCGTTTGGTGCCCGGCACATGCCAGAAAGCAACCTGTTCAGACGGCATATTTTCCGCCTTCGGCAACACAATCTCGGACGCCGTCACACCGATCTCGGAGAGCGCCGTGATCGCGGCTTGCATACCGTCCGTCAGCGCTTCTTCGGTGCCGCCCTTGCCAGCCGCCGCCCCCGCCGGGATCAGCCCCGCCGGACCGTTTGGCCCTGGCACAAAGGCCAACAGGCTGTCGTCCCAGACCGGACGCCCGCGGTGGTGCGAGGCCAGATGCACGTTGGGGTTCCAACCGCCCGCGACACCCAGCGCGCCAACGTTGTGCCATTGCGACTGGCCGTTGCGAGTGATCTCGATCGCGGTGAGGCCAAGTCGCCCTTTCGTCCCGGTCACCGTCGCGCCTGCAAAGACCTCATACTCGCCAAAGCGCGGCGCGGCTTCGCGGGCATCAATCACGCCCAGAACCTTGGCACCTTTCGCGATCAGATCCATCGCGGTGCGGTGGCCGTCGTCGCCATTGGTGAAAATCGCAATCGCATCGCCATCGTGTTTCACCGGGCTCGCGGCCCAGCGGTTGGCATAGGCGCGCATGGCCCCCGCCAGCATCACGCCCGGGCGGTCGTTGTCAGCAAAAGGCATATGCCGTTCGGTCGCGCCCGCCGCCAGAACCGCGCGCTTCGCGGTGATCCGCCAGAGCGTCTGGCGCACCTTGTCGCCCGGCACCGCGAGGTGATCCGACACGCGCTCAACAGCACCATAAATGCCGTGATCATAGACGCCGAACACCGTGGTGCGGGTCATGATGCGAATATTCGGCAGGCTCTCCAACTCGGCTTTCACGCTCGCGATCCAGTCGGCGGCGGTGGCTTCATCAAGAAGATCGCTTTCCATCGTGAGACGTCCGCCAAGCGCGAAATCTTCGTCGGCCAGAACGACCTCAGCGCCCGCGCGCCCTGCCGTCAAAGCCGCCGCCAGACCAGCAGCCCCGCCGCCCACGACCAAGAGATCGCAATGCAGGAAGCCTTTGTCGTAGTCGTCCGGGTCGGGCAGCATGGAGAGCGATCCAAGCCCCGCCGCCTTGCGGATCATCGGCTCGTAGAGTTTCTCCCAGAACGCTTTCGGCCACATGAAGGTCTTGTAATAAAACCCCGCCGCAAAGAAGGGCGACAGAAGATCGTTCACCGCCAGAAAATCACGCTCGAGCGGCCCGACATGGTTCTGAGACCGCGCGATCAACCCGTCGAACAGTTCGGTCACGGTCGCCCGCGTGTTGGGTTCTTGCCGCGCGCCGGTGCGCAATTCGACCATGGCGTTGGGCTCTTCTGAGCCTGCCGCAAAAACGCCGCGCGGCCGGTGGTATTTGAAACTCCGACCCATGAGCTGAACACCATTGGCCAAGAGAGCGGAGGCCAGCGTGTCGCCTTGGAAGCCTTTGTAAGTCTTACCGTTAAACGTAAACTTCAGCGGCGTGTTGCGGTCGATCAGACCACCGGTCAAACGGGTCATTTCGCCGCTCCTTTCACGTCAGAGGCCAATTCAGCGCCGAGGATTTCATGCGTGGTGGTGTCGCGGGTGACGACCAGCCAGGAGCGGTCGCCCTGTTCGTGGAACCACAGCTCGCGGTGCACGCCCGCCGGGTTGTCGCGCAGAAAGACGTAGTCGCAGAATGCAGCTTCGGCGTTGTCGAGAGAGGCATCGGGCCGCTGCATCAGAGAGGCGTCACCCAGATAGGTGAACTCCTGACTGTCACGCAGGCCGAGAAGTGGGTGAGGGATCAACATGTTACGCGCTCCTCAATGCAGGTTCGGTTGGGCGCCAACGCCCTTTTCGTCGATGACATAGCCGCGATTGAACCGGTCGAACCGGAAGGCCGTCGCGGTCTCATGCGGGGTATCGGTCGCAAGCAAATGGGCGAATGTGTAGCCCGCCGCAGGCGTCGCTTTGAACCCGCCATAGTTCCAGGCGCCGTTGAAATAGAGGCCCTCGATCCCGGTTTTGTCGATGATCGGCGAGCCGTCCATCGACATATCCACAAGACCGCCCCAGGCGCGCAACAGACGCGCACGCCCGATCATCGGCATCAGAGCCATACCGCCTTCGAGCACATCCTCGACCACCGGAAGGTTGCCGCGCTGCGCGTAGGAATTGTAGCCGTCGATGTCGCCGCCAAAGACCAAACCGCCCTTGTCGGATTGGCTGACATAGAAATGCCCGGCGCCAAAGGTGATGACGCCCGGAATGGTCGGCTTGAGGCCTTCGGAGACAAAAGCCTGCAACGCGTGGCTTTCGATCGGCAGGCGCATCCCGGCCTTTTCCATCACCCGGCCCGAAGAGCCCGCGACCGAGACGCCAACCTTTTTCGCACCGATAAAGCCGCGCGAGGTCTCAACGCCAAGCACCTTGCCGTTCTCGATCTTGAAGCCGGTGACTTCGCAATTCTGGATGATGTCGACGCCGCGCTGATCGGCGCCGCGGGCATAGCCCCAGACCACGCCATCGTGGCGCGCCGTGCCTGCACGGGTCTGCATCAAGCCGCCCTTGATCGGGAAGCGCGCGTTGTCGAAATTCAGGAACGGCACCATGCGTTTGATGTCGTCACGCGACAAAAGCTTTGCCCCCGCATCCGAGAGCATCATGGCATTGCCGCGCCGACGATAGGCGTCACGCTGGCCATCCGAGTGGATCAGGTTGATGATCGACCGCTGCGACACCATCGAGTTGAAATTCGTGTCCTGCTCCAAATTCTCCCAGAGCTTCATCGAAAACTCGTAGAACGGCTGGTTGCCCGGCAGCAGGTAGTTCGAGCGGATGATCGTCGTGTTGCGGCCCGCGTTGCCGGAGCCGATCCAGCCCTTTTCCAGCACTGCAATGCTCAACTCACCATAGACCTTGGCGAGGTAATAGGCCGTCGCCAACCCGTGCCCACCGCCGCCCACAATCACGATGTCATAAGCCTTTTTCGGCTCTGGGCTGCGCCAGAGTTGCGTCCAGCCCTTGTGGCCTGTCAGGGCCTCTTTCACGACTTTGAAACCTGAAAATTTCATAGATGCGCTCCTTCGTCACAACATTGTTTTAGCGGTGATTTTGGGGCTATTCTTCCTGTTTAAGGTCATATACTTTCATTTTTAAGACGTAATTTTGAGAAAGTCAGCAGGGGTCGCAAATGCGGAGAATCGCCTTTCTTTTGCTCGACGGATATGCGCTTTTGTCGACCGCCTCGGCGCTTGAACCGCTGCGCGCAGCGAACCTGTTTTCGCCGACTTTGAACTATGACATCACGCTCCTCTCTGGCACCGGAACAGAGGCGAAATCCTCCGTCGGCGCCACGTTTCAGACCCGGCCTTTCCAAGACGTTTTCCCGCTTTTCGACCTGCTGTTCGTCGTTGCCGGAGGCAGCCCCGCACGCATCACCGACCCCGCGCTGTTCAAGTGGTTGCGGCAGGCGGACAGCAACGGCGTGGCGCTTGGCGGCATCTCCGGCGGTGCGGTGATTTTGGCAAAAGCGGGCCTTTTGGAGAACCGCCGGTTTACTGTCCACTGGCACCATTACGACGACTTCGACGAATTGCCCGGAGACTGGCTTTTGGAGCGCAAACTCTTTGTCATCGACCGGGATCGCTACACCTGTGCGGGGGGCTCGGCGCCTCTCGACATGATGCATGCGATCATCGCGCGCGACCACGGCACGGGGTTCGCCGGGCGCATTTCGGACTGGTTCATTCAGGCCGAAGTCCGGGGCGCCGAGGCACCGCAGCGCCGGTCTTTGTCCGCCCTTTATGGCGTTTTGCCTGACGCGGTCATGGCCGCTTTGGAGTTGATGCAATCGCATATCGCCGACCCTTTGGATCAGGATCAATTGGCCGATCTCTCCGGCCTTTCGACCCGCCAATTGCAACGCCAGTTCCGGGAGAACACGGGCCGGTCCGTCATGGAGGAATATCGCCGTATCCGATTGGAAACAGGAAAAGATTTGATCGAAACGACCCGCATTCCCCTGGCTGAAATTGCCCAGATGACCGGGTTCTCCTCACAGGCGCATTTCTCTGACGCTTTCCGAAAATCCTACGGCCTCGCACCCTCGCAACTGCGCAAAAAAGAAGGCCCAGCATAAGCCGGGCCTTTCAGGGAACAGCGGTGGCGATCAGGGCCGCCGCTCAGGGATATTTCGGGCTCAGATGTCGAGCGTGTTGTCTTTTTCCCAGCGCGAGAAATGCGACACGAAGGTGTTCCATTCCTGATGCTTCATCTTGATGTAAGACGCGGAAAAATCATTGCCGAGCATGGCTTTAAGCTCCGGGTCCGCATCATAGGCGCGGATCGCGTCCAACATGTTGAGCGGCAGTTTCGGCGCGCCTTCGATCTTGTGACCCTCGGCATACATGTCGATGTCGTAGCGCGGACCGGGGTTGGCCTTGGACTTGATGCCCGAAAGACCGGCGGCGATGATCACGGCTTGCAACAGGTAGGGATTCACGGCCCCATCCGGCAGGCGCAGCTCGAAACGGCCCCGGCCCGGAACGCGGACCATATGCGTGCGGTTGTTGCCGGTCCAGGTCACGGTGTTTGGCGCCCAGGTCGCGCCCGACATGGTGCGCGGTGCGTTGATGCGTTTGTAGGAATTCACCGTCGGGTTGGTGATCGCAGCCAGCGCTTCAGCGTGCTTCATGATCCCGCCGAGGAAGTAGCCGCCCTGCTCAGACAAGCCCACTTCGCCGATCTGACCGCCTGCATCGCCCGCGAAGGCGTTGGTCTTGCCATCAAGATCCCAGACCGAGATATGCGCGTGACAGCCGTTGCCGGTCAGCCCCTCGATCGGTTTCGGCATGAATGTGGCGCGGAACCCATGCTGTTCAGCGACGGATTTGACCATGAATTTGAAGAAGCTGTGGCGATCTGCGGTGATCAGCGCGTCGTCGAAATCCCAGTTCATTTCGAACTGGCCGTTGGCGTCCTCGTGGTCGTTCTGATACGGGCCCCAGCCCAATTCCAGCATGTAATCACAGATCTGCGCGATCACGTCATAACGGCGCATCACGGCCTGTTGGTCGTAGCAGGGCTTTTCCGCCGTATCGAACGGGTCGGAGATTTGATCGCCCTCGGGCGTCAAGAGGAAGAATTCCGCTTCGATCCCGGTCTTGATGCGCAGACCTTCGTCGGCGGCTTCTTTCACGAGTTTCTTCAACACGTTGCGCGGCGCTTGCTCGACCGGCTCGCCTTCCATCACGCAGTCGGCGGGCATCCAAGCCACCTCGGGTTTCCACGGCAATTGGATGGCGGCGTCCGCATCCGGCACGGCCAGCATATCGGGGTGCGCCGGCGTCAGGTCGAGCCAGGTGGCAAAGCCCGCAAAGCCCGCGCCGTCTTCCTCCATATCCGCAATCGCTTGGGCCGGCACCAGTTTGGCGCGCTGGCCACCGAAGAGATCGGTGTAGGAGATCATGAAATATTTGACGCCTTTTTCCTCGGCGAATTTGGCAAGTTTGCTCATTTTCTTTTCCCTGTTGGAGAATGAGGGGCCAGAGGCCCCTCAAATATGTGCGTTTTCGAGATCAGAAGCCGGGCTTGCCCGGGTACCAATTGGTCCCGGCCAGCGGCACTTGCGCCATGGCAGCGGCTTCCATGGTCAGCGCACAGAGGTCTTCCGGCTCAAGGTTGTGGACATGGTTGTGACCACAGGCGCGCGCGAGCGTCTGGCATTCCAGCGTCAACACATTGAGGTAGTTGCGCAGGCGGCGACCTGCCGCGACCGGATCGAGGCGCTTCATAAGCTCCACGTCCTGAGTGGTGATGCCCGCCGGGTCGCGGCCCTCGTGCCAGTCGTCATAGGCGCCCGTCGTGGTGCCGAGTTTGTTGTACTCGGATTCCCATTTCGGATCGTTGTCACCCAGAGCGACCAGAGCGGCAGTGCCGATGGCCACGGCGTCTGCGCCCAGTGCCAGCGCCTTTGCCACATCCGCACCGGTGCGGATACCGCCGGAGACGATGAGCTGCACTTCGCGGTGCAGGCCGAGGTCTTGGAGCGCCTGAACAGCCGGACGGATACAGGCCAGCGTCGGTTGACCAACGTGTTCGATGAACACGTCCTGGGTCGCGGCGGTGCCGCCCTGCATGCCGTCGAGGACAATCACATCGGCGCCCGCTTTACAGGCCAGAGCGACGTCATAATAAGGACGCGCGCCGCCGACTTTGATGTAGATCGGCTTTTCCCAGTTGGTGATTTCACGGATTTCGAGGATTTTGATCTCCAGATCATCCGGGCCGGTCCAGTCCGGGTGACGACAGGCGGAACGCTGGTCAATGCCGACCGGGAGGTCACGCATACCGGCAACGCGCTCGGTGATCTTTTGACCCAGCAGCATGCCGCCGCCGCCCGGTTTCGCGCCCTGACCCACCACGATCTCGATGGCATCCGCACGACGCAGGTCGTCCGGGTTCATGCCATAACGAGACGGCAGATATTGGTAGACGAGTTTCTCAGAATGCCCGCGCTCTTCCTCGGTCATGCCGCCGTCGCCGGTGGTCGTCGAAGTGCCCGCCATGGTCGCGCCGCGGCCCAAGGCCTCTTTGGCGTGACCGGACAGAGCGCCGAAGGACATGCCCGCGATGGTCACCGGGATTTTCAGCTCGATCGGTTTTTTCGCGAAGCGCGTGCCGAGGGTGACGGAGGTGTCGCATTTCTCACGGTAGCCTTCGAGCGGGTAACGCGACATCGAGGCGCCGAGGAACAAAAGGTCGTCGAAATGCGGCACACGGCGTTTCGCGCCACCGCCACGAATGTCGTAGATGCCGGTGTCGGCCGCACGACGGATTTCCGAGTTGATCGAGTTGGAAAAGGTCCAGCTCTGACGCGGGTCGGTTTGAGGTGTCTTGTCCATGTCGCGCTCCTCAGTATTCGTCGGCGTGGTCGATGTTGAAATTGTAGAGCTTGCGGGCAGAGCCGTAGCGCTTGAACTCTTCGGGCTTGGCGTCGGCGCCGGCTTTTTCGAGAAGCTCCTTGAGGATCTCGATATGCTCCGGGCGCATCTCTTTTTCGATGCAGTCGGCGCCGAGAGATTTCACGTTGCCGCGCACAAAGAGGCGGGCCTCATAGAGCGAATCTCCCAAAGCATCACCGGCGTCGCCCAGAACAACCAGATTGCCCTTTTGCGCCATGAAGGCGGACATGTGGCCGATGTTGCCATGCACCACGATGTCGATGCCTTTCATCGAGATGCCGCAACGCGAGGAGGCATTGCCTTTGATGTTCAAAAGCCCGCCGTGGCCAGTGGCGCCCGCGTATTGCGAGGCGTCGCCTTCGATGGTCACGACACCGGACATCATGTTTTCGGCGACACCCGGACCGGCAGAGCCTTCGACCGTCACGGTGGCTTCCTTGTTCATGCCCGCACAGTAATAGCCGGTGGAGCCTTTGATCGTCACGGAGAGCGGACCGTCGAGGCCGCAGGCCATTGCGTGCGAACCGCGCGGGTTGGTAATTTCAAATGCGTCGTTGGCCTGTGCCTTGGCGGCGGCTTGAAGCGTGGTGTTGACCTCACGGAGTTCCGTTGCGGTCATATCGAGCGTGGTTGTCATTGGATCAGCGCTCCCAGAAGTAAACAGTTGCAGGTTCCGGTTCCCAGACGCGGGCGGCTTCGATGCCCGGCAGGTCTGCGAAGGCGCGGTATTCGGAGGCGAAGGCGACGTAGTCTTCGGTCTCGGCCATCACGGCGGGTTTGCAGGCGATCGGGTCGCGCACCACGCCAAAGCCGTTCTTGGTGCCGGTCACAAAGGTGAAGAACCCGTCGAGATCCTCGATGGTGCCTTCGAGCGCCTCGCCCAAAGACGCACCATCCGCGATGCGGGACGAGATGTAGGCCGCGCCCACTTCGGTGTCGTTTTCAGAGCGGGTGAACACGCCTTTCTTGGCGAGTTTGCGACGCATCTGGTTGTGGTTCGACAGCGAGCCGTTGTGCACGAGGCACTGGTCGTCGGCGGTGGAGAACGGATGCGCGCCCATCGTCGTCACAGCGGATTCGGTGGCCATGCGGGTGTGACCGATACCGTGAGAGCCGCCCATGTCGCGCAGACCGAAACGGGCCGCAACGTCTTTCGGCAGGCCGGTTTCCTTGTAGATTTCCATGGAGACGCCGGAGCCCATGATGCGCAGGCCCTTCTCTTCGAGATAGGCAATCGCGTCTTTCTCGGCCGCTTCCGGCAGGGTCAGAACCGCGTGGGTGTCGACCACTTTGATCGTCACCGGCGCATCGACGGCGGCACACACAGCGGCATCGAGATCGGCGAAGGCCTCAGCGGGCGTGTCCGATTGAACGGTGATTTTCACCATGCCGTCCGTCTCATCGCCATAGATCGCGATCCCGGCGCTGTCCGGGCCGCGGTCGGTCATGGTGATGAGCATATCGGTCAGCAGATCGCCCAGCTGGGGGCGCAATTCATCCTTTTTCAGGAAGAGGCCAACAATGCCACACATAGGTTCCTCCATAGTGGGTGCGGTTATCGGCGTCTTGCGCCGTCACCAACATCACTAGCGGGAAATCTATTTTCTCTTCAAGAAAGTTTTTCTCCTCCTCGGAAAAAATACTTATCCACAGGAAATATGCTTTCTTTTTACTCAACAAGGGCGCGGAGTGGCGAAAACCGCTTACAAAATGGGCGAAGTGTGAAAATGGCAGCATAACCGGCGCAGAATCGCTCCGATCCAGCCCGCCCTCAGCGCGCCTGCGGGTAGGTGATGATCGACAGGTAACGGGCGGGCAGCTCGACAATGACCTCGGGGCCATGGGGCGCATCTGAGTCGAACAAAAGCGTATCGCCCGGCTCCAGCGCATAAATCTTGTCGCCATGACGATAGTCGACGCGGCCCTCCAACATGTACAAAAGCTCGATGCCTTCATGTTGAAAGGCCGGGAACCGATCCGACGCATCGGTCAGCTCGATCAGATAGGGCTCGACCACGACGCCCGAATTATTTGACCCGATATGTCCCAAGAGACTGTATTGATGCCCGGCACGGGTGCCTGCGCGCTCGATCTCGACGCCGTCGCCCGCTTTCACATGCATGCAACCGCGCTCTTCCTCGTAACCGGAGAACAGTTGTACCAGCGGCACTTTCAACGCATGCGCCAGCGCGGAGATCGTGTTGAGCGAAGGAGAGATCACGCCATTCTCGATCTTCGAGAGCATCCCCACGGACAGCCCGGTCTGCGCCGCCAGATCGGCGCCCGTCAGCCTTTGCCGTTTGCGCAGCTCGCGCACCTGGCGCCCGATCGCAACCTCAAGGTTCTTTTCCCGCTGCTCTTTCACGGCATGGGGGTTTTGACGCAGGGCGGTTTCTTCCGGCTTCAAAGTCATCTCTCCTGTCACGTTCTTTCTCTCTTATCTATAGGACCCGCGTTTTGGCGGTCAGTCCTGCGCCAAGGCGCGTGTCAAATCGGGTTGGTCGCGTTGGTGCCAAAGCTGGCCCAGAGCACCCAACTCTTCCATCAAACGGTCCCCATTGGCCTCAAGCCAACCCAGCACTGAGCCGAATTCCTGAATCTCCGCCTTGCCGTCCCGGATCGCCACCACCGGCCAATCACCGACCAGCGCATTGTCGATGCCGTAGACATCCGTGCCCCACCAGGTCGCAAGCCCAAAGGCATGCGGCATCCGGCGACCGCGTTTCAGCGCCGCCAAAACCGAAGCCGTATTAAGACTGTCCGCCGTCTCCACCGCATCGTGCCAAAGGTCCAGAATGGAGGCGTATTCCCAACTCACCGCAGACCAGTGATCCGGGAAACGGTCGATATAAGCGTCGAAAAAGGCCTTGGGCCGATGGAAGAAAAACGCCGTGTCGGCCAGCGCGGGATCGTCAAAATCCGGGAACTGGAAGGTAAAGCGCGCCATGAAGTCGGGTGAGGTGCGGGCGATCAGGCGCTGATAATTGTCGCAGGTACAGGCGAGAATTTCGCCCGTGAACCCGGCCTCATAGGCCGCCACCGTCAGCTCCTCGATCATCGGCGGCGCAGACGAGCACCAACAGAGCACATCGGGATTGGAGGCCAGCATCTCCGCCACGATGGCGCGCGCGTCCCCGGCCTCAGCCTCATAATGCACTTCGCGCACCACCTCGCGCCCGGCGACATCAAAAGCCGCGCGGTAGGTGGCCAGAGACGGCAGGCCCATGAGATCGCGTTGCGAACAGAGCGCCACACGTCTCGCTTCGGGCCGGGTGCGGGCCAGCCAGTCGACGCCGGTGACATTAAAGAAAGGGTGCACCTCGGCGGGCGCGATGAGAAAGGGGTGATCGGGGGAGAGGTCCGACGGCAAAAGCGTCGCGGTCAGGATGCGGCGTTGCATTAGGTAAGGCAGCGCCAGCGCCATGTCGCCGCCGCCCAAGGTCAGGACCAGCCGCACGCGCTGGGTCTCGACCATCTGTCGCGCGGCCTCAAGCGTCGCTTCCGGCCCGTCACCACTGTCGTAGACGCTCAGCTCGACCAAATGCCGACGCCCGCCCAGCATCATGCCGCCATGCGCGTTGATCCAATCGACCCAAAGCTGACAGCCCGCGACACCGGGTCGGCCCCAGGATTCTTCGGCGCCCGACATCGGCACCAGCGCGCCAATCCGAATGGGCGCGCGATCCTGAACGCTCAAACGCGGCAAGGTGCCTGCGACGGCCAGTCTCTGCGCCAGCGAAGCGCTGCTCATTTTTTCACCTCGCGCTCAAAAATAGGTCAATGGACCGAGAGATTTCCCGATTCACATATTCCTCTAAGGAAAATTCATTGACCAGTAGAAAATTTTTGGACCAAACCAGAGTAAATCCAAAAGAACCAATCTTGATTATTGGTCCATACCAACACACACTCAACCAACGGGAGTTTTCAATATGACCAAACGAGTCGCCGTCATCGGTGCTGGCCCCTCCGGCCTCGCTCAACTGCGTGCTTTCCAATCCGCCGCCCAGAAGGGTGCCGAGATCCCGGAAGTCGTCTGTTTCGAGAAGCAATCGAACTGGGGCGGGCTGTGGAACTACACCTGGCGCACCGGCGTCGATGAGAATGGCGAGCCGGTGCATTGCTCCATGTACCGCTACCTCTGGTCCAATGGTCCGAAAGAGGGTTTGGAATTTGCCGACTATTCCTTTGAGGAACATTTCGGCAAGCAGATCGCGTCCTATCCGCCACGCGCCGTTCTGTTCGATTATATCGAAGGTCGGGTCAAAAAAGCCGACGTACGCAAGTGGATCCGCTTTTCCTCTATCATTCGCTGGGTCGAGTATGACGAAGAAAAGGGCGATTTTGAAATCACTGTGCACGACATGGAAAACGACCGTGTCTACAAAGAACGGTTCGACAATGTGATCGTCGCCTCCGGCCATTTCTCCTCGCCGAACGTGCCGGAATACCCGGGCTTTGCCCAATTCAACGGACGCATCATTCACGCACATGACTTCCGCGATGCCCGCGAATTTGCTGGCAAGGACGTGCTTGTCGTCGGGGCCTCCTATTCCGCCGAAGACATCGGATCGCAGTGCTGGAAATACGGCGCCAAAACGGTCACAAGCTGCTACCGCTCTGCGCCGATGGGCTTTAAGTGGCCGGAGAACTGGGAAGAAAAACCGGCGCTCGAAAAAGTCGAGGGCGCAACGGCCTATTTCAAGGACGGGACCACAAAAGACGTCGATGCCATCATCCTGTGCACCGGCTACAAACACTACTTCCCCTTCCTGCCCGACGATCTGCGTCTGAAAACCGCCAATGTTCTGGCCACGGCGGATCTCTACAAAGGGGTAGTCTATAATCCCAATCCGAAGATGTTCTATCTCGGCATGCAGGACCAGTGGTATACGTTTAACATGTTCGACGCTCAGGCATGGTATGTGCGTGACATCATTCTGGGCCGGATCGAACTGCCCGATGCGGCCACAATGGCCGCCGATGTCGAGGCGCGTGTGGCCGCAGAGGCCAAGAACGAGACCGACAACGACTGCATCGTTTACCAAGGCGAATATGTCAAAGAACTGATTGCGGATACGGATTACCCGAGCTTCGATGTCGATGCCGCCAACACGGCCTTCTTCCAATGGAAAAAGCACAAGAAGGAAGGGATCATGACCTTCCGCAACAATGCCTATGTGTCTCCGATCACCGGCACCATGGCTCCCGCGCACCATACCCCGTGGAAAGACGCGCTGGACGACAGCATGGAAGCCTACTTGCAAAACTGATCAGCCAAGGCTGATCGGGCAAAACTGATCAGCAAACGCTGATCGGGCAGAACCAATCGGATGCCCCGGTGACGGGGCCCCTTCCCTCTCCCCTGATCCGGGGGACCGCAATCACGCACCCCCGGATTTTTTTATTCTGACCGATGGAGATCCCGTTGATCCTCGATCCTTCCGGCCTTCCTTTTCGTTCTGGCCCACCCACGGCCTCTCTCCCGCGTCGTGCAGGTGCCTACCGGCTCGCCTCAAACGAGGAGCGCCACACCGTCCAAGGCGGTGGGGCGTCTTTGCTTGAGGTAAAGCCCGGTGATCGGATCACCGTCACCAACACCGAGGGCGGCCAGCGCTGCGAATTGCTCGCGGCGCACACGGACGGGCGTGTCGATCCGGGTGTTCTCGGCTGGTCCGCCGATGCCTCCGGCGATGATCTGCGCACCACGGTGAATAGCGCCTTGCCCGGCATGACGCGTCTCCGTTTGGGCCTTGCGAAACGTCAGATTGATCTGGCAGGCGCCAAGACCATCGGCCTCTTTTCCACGACCAGCCCGGCGGGCGAAGGCGTCAGCTTCACGGCGCAAAACGCGGGCTGGCTGTTGATCACCGCACCAGCACCGGAGCCAGATTTCGAGGCACAGAATACCGCCACGCCGCTCACGGTCACAATCACCCGCGCTGAGGCCCGCCGTACCGGCTCATTCGCCCTCCCCGACCCGCTCGCCGACGCCCTGCAAGACATCCGCATCGCCTCGGCCACGGCCACGGCCTACACGGTCAAAAAGGGCGAGTTCATCCAGATCATGGATGTCGATGGGCGCCAGTGCACCGACTTCCAATGTTTCGATGCGCGCAAGGTCGACAAAGGTATTTTTCATCCGCTCGACGTCACCACCACCCGCACGATCCAAGGCCACGCCTACCCGATGCCCGGCCTGCATGCGAAATATTTCGACCATGACCTGACGCCTTTGGTCGAGGTGGTGCAAGACACCTGTGGCCGCCACGATGCCTTCGGTCTGGCCTGTAATGCGAAATATTACGACGACATCGGCTATCCCGGGCACGTCAATTGTTCCGACAATTTCAACGCGGTTCTCGATCCTTACGGCATTCCCGCGCGTCCCGGCTGGATGGCGGCGAATTTCTTTTTCAACACTGCAATCGACGAGCACGGCGTCATGCTGGCCGATGAGCCTTGGTCCCGCCCCGGCGACTATGTGCTCCTGCGCGCGCTGACCGATCTGGTTTGCGTCTCGTCGTCCTGCCCCGATGACACCTCCGCCGCCAATGGCTGGCACCTCACCGACATCCATGTGCGCACCTACGGCGCCGAGGAACGTTTCTCCCGCGCCACCGCCTGGCGCCCGACCCCTGACGAGGATCCGATCATGACGCGTGAAAGCGGTTTTTACGATTCCTTTGCCACGATGACCCGCGACTTTGCCGATTATAACGGGTTCTGGCTTCCAAACTCCTTCCCAGAATGCGACCCCGTCGAGAGCTATTGGGCCTGCCGCGACGGCGTGGTGGTCATGGACCTCTCCGCGCTGCGCAAATTTGAGGTCACCGGCCCCGATGCCGAAGCGCTGATGAACTGGGTTCTGACTCGCAATGTCGAGAAACTCGCCATTGGTCAGGTGGTCTATTCCGCCATGTGCTACCCGCACGGAGGCATGATCGACGACGGCACGCTGTTCCGTCTGGGCGAGCATAATTTCCGCTGGATCGGCGGCTCGGACGAGGGCGGCGTCTGGATGCGCGAAGAGGCGAAGCGTCTTGGTCTCAATGTCATGATCCGCTCTTCGACGGACCAGATGCACAACCTCGCCGTCCAAGGTCCGAAATCGCGTGATTTGATCAATGAGCTGTTTTGGACCGCGCCGCATCATCCTGATTTGATGGAGATGGGTTGGTTCCGCTTCACGCCCGCGCGTCTTGGTGACAACGAAGGCATTCCCGTCGTGATCTCGCGCACCGGCTACACCGGCGAGCTGGGCTATGAGATTTTCTGTCATCCGAAGCACGGTGCCGAAATTTTCAAAGCGGTCTGGGAGGCCGGACAAAAAGTGGGCATGAAACCCATGGGTCTCGCCGCTCTGGACCTCGTGCGGATCGAAGCTGGGCTGGTCTTCGCGGGTTACGATTTCTCCGATCAGACCGACCCCTTCGAGGCCGGTGTCGGCTTTACGGTGCCGCTCAAATCCAAGACTGCGGATTTCGTCGGACGTGATGCCCTGCTGCGTCGCAAGGAAACGCCCTCGCGCAAATTCGTGGGGCTGGAGATCGACGGCCAGAATGCCGTAGCGCATGGCGATTGCATCCGCATCGGGCGCGCACAGGTGGGCGAGATTTGCTCCGCCATGCGCAGCCCGCGCACGGGTCAATGGATCGCGCTCGCCCGCATCGACGTGGCCCATGCCGAAGAGGGCACGCTGGTCGAGGTTGGCCAACTCGACGGCCACCTGAAACGCTACTCGGCGCGCATCTCGCCCTTCCCCCATTATGATCCAAAAAAGGAACGCCCCCGCTCCTAAGCCTCAAAAACAACAAACCCCGCCACATCGGCGGGGTTTTTAAATGGCATTTTGATCTTTCGGTCGATCCCTTAGAGCGTCTGACCGGCCTCAATCACCAGAGCATGCAAGCCCTCACCGCCCTGCCCAAGGTAGGCCTTGAGCTGGGTCAGCATCCGCGGCTCCCAGAAATCCTTGAGATGCGCAGCCACACCGGCAGCCTGATCGCCCCCCGGCTGCGTGGCAAAAAAGCTCGCGATCTGATTGGCCATCAGCACCATTTTCGCATCGGTCATGCGCAGTGTTCCTTTTCATCCGTATAGGCCACCACCGCCTCGCGGCGCAGCACCATCAAAGTCAGTCCTGTGTCTTTTGCCAGCTCCACCGCCGCGCGTGTCGGCGAGGACAGAGCGAAGAGCCCGGAAATCCCGGCACGCACGCATTTTTGCACCAGATCGACGGAAAGCCGCGAGGTGATGATCACCGCGCCTTGGCTGACGTCTGTTCCGGCCAGCGCGCCAATGAGTTTGTCGAGCGCATTGTGCCGCCCAACATCCTCGCGCAGGGCCATGAGGCCCTCAGAGGTGAAGAACCCGGCGGCATGCATCGCGCCGACCTGATCGCGGCGCTTTTGTCCGGCGTTGAGCCCATCCAAAGCGGCGCGGGCATGGTCCTCAAGCCCCGCCACCATCGGCGTCACCGTCCCCGGAAAGGCCGTCGCTTCATCTAGGCTCTCAATCCCGCACAGCCCACAGCCCATTGGCCCGACAGAGGCCCGCCGTCGCGCATCCATCGCCGCCGAACGGTCCTCTGGTATGCGCCCGCGCACCTCATAGCCATGAGTATGTTTGATTGCCGATATTTCGGTGACATCAGAGGCCTCGGACACGATGCCCTCCGACACCGCAAACCCGGTCAAAAACTCAGGTAAATCAAAGGGCGACGCCATCATGACAGCCGCCGTCGAGCCGTTATACACGAGCGCGACGGGGGCTTCTTCAGGGAGGGCGTCGACCTGCTTCATTCAGCGGCCTCGATCCGGCGCGATTGCTCGGCCTGGGCATTGTAGCGCTCCTGCCACTCGCTTGGTCCGTTGGAGGGCGACACCTGCACCGCCGTCACCTTGTACTCCGGGCAATTCGTGGCCCAGTCGGAGTAATCCGTCGTGATGACATTGGCCTGCGTGTCCGGGTGGTGGAAGGTGGTGTAGACCACACCTGGGCTGACCCGATCGGTGATTTTCACCCGCAGAGAGGTCTCGCCGGAACGCGACGCCAGCCGCACCCAGTCGCCATCGCGCAGACCGCGATTTTCGGCGTCATGCGGGTGGATTTCCAAGACGTCCTGATCGTGCCAGACGGAGTTCTCCGTCCGCCGCGTCTGCGCGCCGACGTTATACTGGCTGAGGATACGACCCGTGGTGAGCAAAAGCGGGAAACGCGGCCCGGATTTCTCGTCCGTGGCGATATATTCGGTGACGATGAATCGCCCCTTGCCGCGCACGAAACCGTCGACATGCATGAGCGGCGTGCCGTCCGGGTGCTCCTCGTTACAGGGCCATTGTACGGAGCCTTTCTCTTCGAGGACCGTGTAATCGACGCCCGCGAAAGACGGCGTGGTCGCGGCGATCTCCGCCATGATTTCCGCCGGGTGCGCGTAGGACCAAGGCTTGCCTCCGGTCTCTTTGAGAACCGCATTGGCGAGCAGTTGGGTGACTTCCCAATCCTCATAGCCGTTCTTCGGCGCCATCACTTTACGCACGCGGTTGATGCGGCGCTCGGCGTTGGTGAATGTGCCTTCTTTTTCCAAAAAGCTCGATCCGGGCAGGAAAACATGTGCGTAATTTGCAGTCTCGTTCAGGAACAGATCATGCACGATAACGCATTCCATCGCCGCCAAACCGGCGGCCACATGTTTGGTGTCCGGGTCGGATTGCAGGATGTCTTCGCCTTGGCAATAGAGCCCTTTGAACGTGCCATCGACCGCCGCGTCGAGCATGTTCGGAATGCGCAGACCGGGTTCCGCGTCCAGTTCAACGCCCCAGGTGTCTTCGAAGATTTTACGCACTTCCGGCAGTTTCACATGGCGATAGCCCGGCAACTCATGCGGGAAAGAGCCCATATCACAGGAGCCTTGCACGTTGTTTTGACCGCGCAGCGGGTTCACACCGACGCCTTCGCGGCCAATGTTGCCGGTCATCATCGCGAGGTTCGCGATGGCCATGACTGTCGTCGAGCCTTGCGAATGTTCGGTCACGCCGAGGCCGTAATAGATCGCGCCGTTGCCGCCCTGCGCATAGGCGCGCGCGGCTTCGCGGAGTTTAGCGGCAGGCACGCCAGTGAGCGCTTCGGTCGCCTCCGGCGCATGGCGCTCGTCGGAGATGAAAGCCTTGTAATCTTCCCAGGCATCCACGTCACAACGTTCCGCGATAAAGTCCTGATCATAGAGGCCTTCGGTCACGATCACATGCCCCAACGCAGACACGACGGCGACGTTCGTGCCGGGTTTCAGCGGCAAGTGATGCGATTCATTCAGATGCGGGGTTTCCAGCAAATCAATCCGGCGCGGGTCGACCACGATCAGCTTGGCGCCTTCACGCAGACGTTTGCGCAGGCGCGAGGCAAAGACCGGGTGCCCGTCGGTCGGGTTCGCGCCGATCACCACCACGACGTCGGACTTTTCGACCGAGTCGAAATCCTGCGTGCCTGCGGAAGTACCGAAGGTCTGGCCGAGGCCATAACCGGTCGGCGAGTGACACACACGGGCGCAGGTGTCGGTGTTGTTGTTGCCAAAGACAGCGCGGGTGAGTTTCTGAACGAGGTAGGTTTCCTCATTGGTGCAGCGCGACGAGGTGATCACGCCGATGCTCTTCTGGCCGTATTTCTCCTGAAGACCCACAAGCTTTTTCGCCGCGAAAGACAGCGCCTCGCCCCAGGACACTTCGCGCCACGGCTGATCGACGCTATCGCGCACCATCGGGCTCAAAATACGATCCTTATGCGTGGCATACCCATAGGCAAATCTGCCTTTAACACAGGAATGGCCCCGGTTCGCCTTACCATGTTTATAGGGCACCATGCGCACCAATTGATCGCCCTGCATCTCCGCTTTGAACGAGCAGCCGACACCGCAATAGGCGCAGGTGGTCACGACGGAACGGTCCGGCGTGCCCATTTCGATCACGGATTTTTCTTGCAGCGTCGCGGTCGGGCAAGCTTGCACACAGGCGCCACAGGACACACAGTCGGAGGCGAGAAAATTCTCTGCGCCCACGGCCACGCGGCTGTCAAAACCACGGCCTTCGATGGTCAAAGCAAAGGTCCCCTGCACCTCTTCACAGGCCCGCACACAGCGATTACAGACGATGCATTTCGACGGATCGTAGGAGAAATACGGGTTGCTGTCGTCTTTCGGAAGCCATTCGGGATTGGCCTCGCCCGAGGTATTGCGCGCCTCGAAATGGTTCGCCAGCGGCGCGTTTTTCGGCGCCTCATAACGCACGTCACGCAGGCCGACGGCCCCCGCCATATCCTGCAATTCGCAATCGCCATTGGCCGAACAGGTCAGGCAATCGAGCGGGTGATCGGAGATATAAAGCTCCATCACGCCCTTGCGAATGCGGCGCAGTTTGTCGGTCTGGGTGTGGACTTTCATCCCGGCATGCACGGGCGTCGTACAGGACGCAGGCGTGCCACGGCGGCCTTCGATTTCGACGGCGCAGAGACGGCAGGAGCCGAAAGCCTCAAGGCTGTCGGTGGCACAGAGTTTCGGCACTTGAATGCCGAGATCAGAGGCCGCACGCATCACGGAGGTCCCCTCCGGCACGGTGATTTCCATGCCGTCGATTGTCAGCGTCACCGGCTTGCCCGATTTGGCGGGGGTTCCGCGGTCGATGTCGTCCTGAATGCCGGTCCCGTTTTCCCAGGGAATCACGAAATCTTTCATTCTGCTGCCTCCTTCTGAGCGGTGTTGGGCGCGAATTCTTCGGGGAAATGGCGCAGCGCGGAGAGCACCGGATAGGGCGTGAAACCGCCCAGCGCACAGAGCGAGCCGTCAGTCATGACTTCGCAGAGATCTTCGAGCAGAGGGATCGCGCTGGCATCCCCCTCCTTGATCCGGTCGAGCGTTTCGACGCCCCGCACCGCGCCGATGCGACAGGGGGTACATTTGCCACAGCTTTCCACCGCGCAGAATTCCATCGCAAACCGCGCCATCGACAGCATATCCGCCGTGTCATCAAACACGACGATGCCCGCGTGACCGATGAGCGCCTTTTGCCCATCGAACTCTTCGTAGCCGAAGGGCGTGTCGAATTGATCCGTATGCAGATAAGCGCCCAAAGGCCCGCCGACTTGCACGGCTTTGACCGGACGCCCGGAGGCGGTGCCACCTGCGACCTCGTTGACCAACGTGCCGAGCGGCATGCCAAAGGCGGTCTCAAACAGCCCGCCGAATTTCACATTGCCCGCGATCTGGATCGGCATGGTGCCTTTCGAACGCCCGAGGCCGAAATTGGCGTAATGCTCGGCGCCCTTGGCGAAAATCACCGGCACGGTCGCCAGAGAAATCACGTTGTTCACCACGGTCGGACGGCCCAGAAAGCCCTCAAGCGCCGGGAGCGGCGGCTTGGCGCGGACCACGCCGCGTTTGCCTTCGAGCGAGTTGAGCAAGGACGTTTCCTCACCGCAGACATAGGCGCCCGCACCGACGCGGACCTCCATGTCAAAGACGCGGCCACAGCCCAACACATTGGGGCCCAGCACGCCTGCGGCCCGTGCAATTTCAATCGCTTGCTGCATCACGGCAACGGCATCCGGGTACTCAGACCGGGTGTAAACGTAGCCCTTCGTGGCACCACAGCCGAGGCCCGCAATGGTCATGCCTTCGATCAAGGTGAAGGGATCGCCCTCCATGATCATCCGGTCGGCAAAAGTGCCGCTGTCGCCCTCGTCGGCGTTACAGACGATGTATTTCTGCGGCGCATGCGCGAGGCGCACGGTGTCCCATTTGATGCCGGTCGGAAAGCCCGCGCCGCCACGACCGCGCAGGCCGGAGAGTTTCACCTCGTCGATGATCGCGTCTTGCGACATGCCAATCGCGCGCTTGAGGCCTTCGAGACCGCCATGCGCCTCGTAATCAGACAAAGACAGCGGATCGATCACCCCGCAGCGTTCAAAGGTCAGGCGGGTCTGGCGGGCGAAGAAGGGGATGTCCTCGACCTTGCCCAGCGTGTCGATCTGACCGTCGAGCAGAGCCGCGACATCATCCTCGGAAATCGGGCCGTAGGCCAGACGTTCACCGTCTTTTTCGATCTCGACCAAAGGCTCCAGCCAAATCATGCCACGGGTGCCATTGCGCACGATCTCTGCTTTGAGGCCGCGCGCGGCGATCTCTTGGATCAGTTTTGCGGCCACCTCATCGGCGCCGAGCGCCTTGGCGGCGCTGTCCATGGGGACGTAAATCTTCATGCCGAAACTCCAATGTTCTTGGCCGACAGCGCTTTTTCAACACGGGCCTCATCGGCGCGCGCGATCAACCTGTCGTCCAGCATCGCAGCGGGCGCACAGGCGCAAAGGCCCAAACAGTAGACCGGCTCCACCGTCACTTTGCCGTCCGGCGTGGTGCCGTGCCAATCGAGGCCGAGTTTCTCCAAAAGCCGTTCCGCCAAAGCCGTGCCGCCCATCGACTGACAGGCCTCAGCGCGGCAGATTTTCAACACATGTTTGCCAGCGGGCTTTTCGCGGAAATCGTGATAGAAGGAAATCACGCCCTTCAGTTCCGCGCGTGTGATCGTCAGCGCCTTGCAAAGGGGCGCATGCGCCGCCTCGGGAATCACTCCGAACTCCTCCTGCAACGCATGCAACATGGGCAAAAGCGGACCTTCGAGATGGGCGTGGGCAGAGATGATCTCCGCAATAGCCCCGTCATCTTGCGGGGAGCTGGCTGGCGTCATGGCTGACCTCTTCGGATACGACCGTATACATTTTCCCCATGAGAGCACGTGAGGTATTGCAAAATCAATATCATTAAACCGTTAAACGATAGTCAAAATCTATCAAACAAGATCCGACACGCGCCCCGCTTCGGCCAGCAAAGCGGCCAGAACCGGGGTGTTCGGATCGCGGTGCGGCGCAATCAGGCCAACACGATGCCCGACCTCGCCGCCGGTGAGCGGAATGAGGTCCAGCGGCTTCCCCTGTGTCAGGAACCGCGCGATGCCTTCTGGCAGGACGGTGACCCAGCCGCCGCTTTGCACATGGGCGATCAACACCACCGTGGAATTCGATTCGACGTCGACCTGCGGCACCACGCCAGAGGCGCCCAAGTTGCGGTCAATGATCCGCCGATTCTGCATCTCCGGCGACAAGAGACACATCGGCACCCCGTCGAGATCGCTCCAATCCACCGATTTTCGCCCCGCAAAGACGCCACCCTCGGCGCTCACCACCATATAGCGCTCTTCATAGAGCGGCACGGCGCTGACCCGGCCCAGAGGCTCGTTGTCGAGATAGGTGAGCCCGGCATCGGTATCGAGATCGTCCAGCATGGTGAGGATTTGCGACGAGGGCCGCGACAGGATGGTCAGTTTCACATTGGGATGTGCCGCGCTGAACACAGTTGAAATCCGCGCGGCCCAGGTGAGCGCCGTTGGGATCGCGGCAAGGCGCAGCTGGCCCGACAACCCGTGCCGGGTCGCGCGCATTTCATCGCGGAGCTGACGGCTGTCGGCGACGATCTTGCGCGCCCAAACCAGCGCCCGCTGCCCCTCCGGCGTCAATCCGCCGAAGCGGGAGCCACGAAAGATGAGCTGAACCCCCAATTGATCCTCAAGCTGCTTGATCCCCGCAGACAAGCTGGGCTGGGTGATGCCGAGAGCCTGTGCGGCACGACCGAAATGGCCCTCCTTGGCGACAGCGATGAACATTTCGAGCTTGTTGAGCATGGCGAAAACCTGATCGAGACGATGCGTTACGATAGATATATCATATCGACTGTGGAGAGGTCATCTCCCCTCTTGGCGCGACCTTTCAGGACCGCTAAGACTGGCCTCCCGACAGGAGGACCAGATTTGAGCACGCCCACCGATCCGCAAACATCTGCGCGCATTTCGCGTACCATCGCCACCGACATCGCCGCCTCCACGGCGCAGGTCACCGCAGCCATCGGGCTTTTGGACGAGGGCGCGACCGTGCCCTTCATCGCACGCTACCGCAAAGAGGTGACGGGCGGTTTGGACGACACGCAATTGCGTTTGCTCAACGACCGTCTGTCTTACTTGCGCGAATTAGAAGCGCGGCGGGGGACGATCCTGAAATCCATCGAGGAGCAGGGCAAGCTGACCGACGATCTGAAACGCGCCATCGCAGGCGCGGAAAGCAAATCGACGCTCGAAGACATCTACCTGCCCTACAAACCGAAGCGCCGCACCAAAGCGATGATCGCGCGTGAGAACGGGTTGGAGCCTTTGCTGGAGGCGATCAAATCTGACCGCTCCGCCGATCCTGAAAAGCTTGCCGAAGGGTTCCTCTCTGAGGCCGTGCCGACCGTGAAAGACGCTCTCAATGGCGCGCGCGACATCGCCACCGAAGAGCTGTCGGAAAGCGCCGATCTCTTGGGCAAGCTGCGCGATTTCATGCGGCGCGAGGCGCTTGTGACCGCGAAGGTCATCGCGGGCAAGGAACAGGAGGGCGCGAAGTTTTCCGACTATTTCGATCATTCCGAAAAATGGTCCGACATCGCCTCGCACCGGGCGCTGGCGATCCTGCGCGCGGCGAAGGAAGAGATTGTCACGATGGAAATCGCGCCTGAGCCGGAAGAAGGTGCGGCGCGCGCCATTGCCATGGTCGCGTCTTATCTCGATACCTCGACCGAACACCCCGGCGATGTCTGGCTGCGCACCGTTGCGCGGTGGGCCTGGCGGGTGAAATTCGCCATCTCGCTGCACATCGACCTGTTGGGCGAGCTGCGCCAGCGCGCCCATGAGGACGCGATCACCGTGTTTTCGCGCAACCTCAAGGACTTGCTCTTGGCGGCCCCTGCGGGCGCGAAAGCCACGCTTGGCCTCGATCCGGGCATCCGTACCGGCGTCAAAGCCGCCGTGGTGGACGCCACGGGCAAGCTGTTGGACACCGCCACGCTCTATCCGTTCCAGCCGAAAATGGATGTGCGCGGGGCGGAGGCGAAGATCATCGACTTGGTGACCCGTCACGGCGTCGGCCTCATCGCCATCGGCAACGGCACAGCGAGCCGCGAGACCGAAAAACTGGTGGGCGAGACGCTCAAACTCCTGCCGCCGGGCGTGAAAGCCCCGACCAAGGTTGTTGTGTCCGAGGCGGGTGCTTCGGTCTATTCCGCCTCGGAACTGGCGGCGCAGGAATTCCCCGATCTCGACGTGAGCTTGCGTGGCGCGGTGTCGATTGCACGTCGCTTGCAGGACCCGCTGGCGGAACTGGTGAAGATCACGCCTGAGAGCATCGGTGTCGGTCAGTATCAGCACGACGTCGACCAACGCCGCCTGTCGCAGGCGCTCGAAGCCGTGGTTGAGGATGCGGTGAACGCCGTGGGGGTCGACTTGAACATGGCCTCCGCGCCGCTCCTGGCGCAGGTTGCCGGTCTCGGACCGTCTTTGGCGCAGAGCATCGTCACCCACCGCGACATTCACGGTGCATTCCCGTCACGCAAGGCGCTTATGAAAGTGTCCGGTCTTGGTCCGAAAGCCTTTGAACAATGCGCGGGGTTCTTGCGCATCCGAGAGGGCGACGAGCCGCTCGACGCCTCCTCCGTGCACCCCGAAGCCTATGATGTGGCACGCGAAATCGTCAAAGCCTGTGGCCGCGACATGCGTGAGATCATGGGCAATCCGACGGCACTTAAGGGCCTCAAAGCCGAGCAATTCGTCACCGGAGACTTCGGCCTGCCGACCGTGCGCGACATTTTCACCGAGTTGGAAAAGCCGGGCCGTGACCCGCGTCCTGAGTTCAAGACCGCGACATTTACCGACGGGGTCGAGGACATCAAGGATCTGAAACCCGGCATGCGGCTTGAGGGCACTGTGACCAACGTCGCGGCCTTCGGGGCCTTTGTGGACATCGGCGTGCATCAGGACGGGTTGGTGCATGTCAGCCAGCTTGCAGATCGCTTTGTCAAAGACCCGCATGAGGTGGTGAAAGCCGGGGATATTGTCTCGGTGCGTGTCACCGAAGTGGACATCCCGCGCAAACGCATCGGGTTGTCGATGCGCAAGGACGGTGGCGCCACACAGGAGCGGGGAAAACAGGACCGCAACGCGCAACAGCCGCGCGGGAATGCCGGTGGCAAAGGCGGATACGGCGGCAAACCCCGTGGCGGCACCACCCCCAAACCCCGCGCCTCCGAAAGCCAAGGCGCGTTTGGCGCGGCGCTTCTGGATGCCATGAAGAAGAAAACATGACAGAAACGCGACCTTCCGCGACGTGATGCGACCAAAGGAGTGGCTGGAGAATCTTGACATCTCCGGCCATTTCGCTTTTCTGCACCCGTTCGAGTTCCGGCCCAGCCGGATGAAAAGGGAACACGGGATGATCCGGCTGAGCTGCCTAGGATCAAAGCCGTGGCTGCCCCCGCAACTGTGAACGGTGAGCGACGCCAAAACACCACTGGGACGATCCCGGGAAGGTTGGCGACCGCTGCGATCCGTGAGCCAGGAGACCTGCTTGGATGATCACCCTTTCCCGGACGCGGGGTGCGTCACGGAAGCGGCTGTCCGCAGCGGTGACACCCTCACTGTCTGCGGAGATCTCCTCCACAGGCCCAAACGGATCACGAGAAGCCTCGCGCTTCTTTTCAGGAGGATACTCCATGCACGCCCTTACCAGCCTGCGTTTCTCACTGCTGGCAACAGCCGCATTCACCCTGCCACTCGCCGCCCTCGCCCAAGACGCGGGCGAGATTTACACACTGGACGAAATCGTCGTCTCCGGAAGCCTGACACCCATCGCCAAAAGCGACACGGGCGCGACGGTGGAGACGGTGGATTCAGATGAGACGGGCGCAACCGCGCAATCGGTCTCCGATGTACTCTCTGCCCTGCCCGGCGTTTCGATGAGCCGCGATGGTGGCGTAGGGGCCAGCACCACGTTGCGCATTCGTGGCCTCTCCTCCAATTACATCGGCGTGCGGATCAACGGCATTGACGTAACAGATGTGGCTGGCCCTCAAGTACAATATGATTTCGGCGGGCTGCTCTCATATGGCATTTCCTCAATCGAGGTCCTCAAAGGATCGCAATCCGCACTCTATGGCTCCGAAGCTATTGCCGGATTGGTCAGCATCGACACACTCTCAGGTGAGCCTGGACTAAGCACGACCTTTGAGGCCGGCAGCTACGGCACCTACTCCGCAGGCGTGTCCAACAAGATCGAAAGTGATACCGGTTCTCTGGCTTTCACGCTGTCGCATTTCAAAACCGACGGGTTCTCTTCGCAGGCCAGCAACTCCGAAGATGACGGCTTCGAAGAAACCACCCTGACCTTTGGCCTTGAGCAAGACGTCAGTGACAGTATCACACTTGGCCTGACCGGTCTCTATCGCGACTCCGATCTGGATTACGATGCCTTTGACGATGTCTACGCCACAGCAAGCCATGAAGAAAAAGGGCTGCGCGGCTATGTTCGCATCGCGGGAGACGTGGTGACCCATGAGATCAGCGCCTCGATGTTCAACGCAGACCGGACCTATATCGCAGATACCAATGTATGGGGGGGCGGCTTTTTCCCGAAAGACGAAACAGATTACACCAGCCGACGTAAAGAGTTCAACTATCTCGGCTCGACCGATCTTTCGGCGCTCACGACCCTGACTTTCGGTGCCGACTACGTCGAAGAAAAATACTCCAGCGCCTCGGGAGCTTACGGTTCGTCCGGAGGCAAAAACCACACGGCATCTCTCAAGGGCGAACTGCTGATCGAGCCCACAGCCGGTTTAAATTTCTCCGCTGCTCTGCGCTATGACGATCATTCCGATTTCGGCGAACATATTTCTGGTCGCCTCGCCGCCGCTTGGGAGTTTGCCCCGGAATGGACTGCCCGCGCAGTCCTGGGCACGGGCTTTCGTGCGCCGTCGCTCTACGAGCTTTTCGGGCCCTACGGCAACTCCGGCCTAAAGGAAGAAACCAGCCAAAGCGCCGAATTTGGCCTTGAGCGTCGCTTTGGCGATCTCGGCTTCGTCAAAGGCACGCTGTTCTACACCGAGATTGATGATCGCATTGACTGGGAAGGCCTTGGCTACAATCAAGTCGAAGGCACGACTGTCTCGAAAGGCCTCGAACTTTCCGGGCAATACGCTTTGTCCGATGCCATTTCACTGTTCGGGAACTACACCTATACGTCCGCCAAAACAGAAGATGCGCGCGCAGCGCGTGTGCCGCGCCACGATCTTGTCGTCGGCGTCGATGCCGTCCTCTCTGACCGCATCAACGGCCAGCTTATGGTTCAACACGTTGCCGATGTCCTAGACGGCTCAGAAAAACTCGACGACTACACGCTGTTCAATGCCAGCCTGTCTTATGATTTGACTGACAAGGTTCAACTGTACCTGCGCGCAGACAACCTGACCGACGAAGATTACGAAACCGTCTCCGGCTACAACACGCCGGGCCGGTCCGCCTATCTCGGCCTCAAAGCGTCCTTCTGAGTGCGCTTTCCTGAGATCATAACATTGGCCACCGCCCTCTTCTCGGGGGCGGCGGCTTTGGCGGGAGACACATCCACCGCGCCTCAACATGTCGTCTCGATCAACCTCTGCACCGATCAGCTCGCCATGATGATCGCGGCTCCCGGTCAGCTGTCTTCGATCACCGCCATGGCCCAAGACCCGCGTGCTTCCGTCATGGTCGACGCGGCGAAAGCCTATCCGACCAACAACGGGCTGGCCGAAGAAATTTACCTTTTGAAACCCGATCTCGTCCTCGCAGGCCAATTCACCGCGCGCGCCACCGTGTCGATGATGCGCCGCCTTGGCGTCGAGGTCGTCGAATTCTCCCCCGCGCGTTCTTTGGACGATGTCGCCGCCAATATGGTGAAAATGGGCGAGGCTTTGGGGCGCGAAGATGTGGCGCTGAGCATGGCCGACGATTTCACCCGACGTCTCGCCGGGATCGCCCCCCCGACAGGTCCCCGCCCCACCGCCGCCACCTATGCCGCCAACGGCTATAGCACCGGCGCGCAGAGCCTTTCGGGCGAGATCATCGAAACCGCCGGTTTCACCACGCTGGCCACCGAGTTGGGCCTGCCGATGGGGGGCTTTGTGCCGCTCGAAGCCCTGATCATGGCCGACCCCGATCTGGTGATTTTCGGCGCCGACTACCCAGGAACGGCCCGCGCCGAAGAGGTCCTGTCCCATCCCGCATTGACCCAACTGACGGGCGGGCATATGCCGATGCAGGACAAGGACTGGATTTGCGGCCTGCCGTCCGTGTTGGGCGCGATCGAGCGGCTGCGCGATGAGCGGGACACGCTGGAGATGCCTCAATGACCTACCCCCGGCTTTTGGTCCTTCTGACCCTCGCACTCGTCGCGCTCTTCCTCGCCTCACTCCTCGTGGGCGTCGCCGATATGCCCATCTCCGACAGTCTCAGCGCCCTCTTTGGCGGTGGCGAAGGCCCCCTGCCGATGGTGATGCGCGAGATCCGCCTGCCGCGTGCGCTTTTGGGCGTGATGGTGGGGGTGAGCCTCGGCCTCTCGGGCGCCGCCCTCCAAGGCTACCTGCGCAACCCTCTCGCAGAACCCAGCGTCATCGGCATTTCCGCCTCCGCCGCCTTGGGCGCCGTGATTGCGTTGCAAAGCGGGTTTGCGGCGCTCTTCGCCCTCGCCCTACCGCTTGCGGCCCTCGTCGGCGCCGCAATCTGCGTCCTGCTCATTCTCCTGCTCGCGGGCTCCGGCGGCACGCTGTCCTTGATCCTCGCGGGCATCGCCGTCTCGGCCCTGTCCTCGGCGCTCACCGCGCTGGTGCTCAACCTCTCGCCCAACCCCTTTGCCGCCAATGAAATCATTTTCTGGATGATGGGCTCGCTCGCGGATCGCTCCTTTCTGCATGTCTGGATGGCCTTGCCGATCATGGCTGTGGGCTGGGTCCTATTGGCTCTCACGGGGCGCGGCATCGACCGGCTCACACTGGGCGAAGAGGCCGCTGCCTCCATGGGCGTGAACCTCAAGCATCTGCGCCTGATCCTCGTGGGCGGTGTCGCCGCCTCGGTCGGCGCGGCCACGGCAGTCGCAGGTGCCGTGGGGTTTGTCGGCCTCGTCGTACCGCATATTCTGCGCCCTCTCGTGGGCGCACGTCCGGCGCGGCTTTTGCTCGCCTCTGCTTTGGGCGGCGCCGTTCTCGTCCTGACCGCAGATGTCGCCGTGCGGCTCATCCTGCCGGGGCGCGACCTGAAACTCGGCGTCTTGATGGCGCTCGTCGGCGCGCCAGTGTTTTTCCATCTGATCTGGCGGATGCGGGGGCGGTCATGAGCCTTTTGACGACACGAGACCTCACCGTCCGGCGCGGCGCCCGCGTGACCCTCGATCACGCCTCGCTTTCCGTAGAACCCGGCGAAATGATCGGCCTCATCGGCCCCAACGGTGCGGGCAAATCCACGCTTTTGCGCGCGGCGCTCGGGTTGATCGCGGCAGAGGGCGAAAGCTCATTGGCGCAGATGCCGCCAGCCGCCCGCGCCAAGGCCGCCGCATGGTTGCCGCAAGCCCGCGAGATCGCCTGGCCGGTCAGCGTCGCCCATCTGGTGTCTCTGGCGCAAAACGAGTGCGAGGATGCGCCCGAAGTGCTCGCAGCCTTGAAACGTATGGACCTTTTGGACTTCGCTGACCGCAAGGCCACGGGGCTGTCGGGCGGCGAACAGGCCCGCGTGTTGATCGCCCGCGCGTTGGCGCAGGAAACGCCTTTGCTTTTGGCCGATGAACCCACCGCGGGCCTCGATCCCGCGCATCAGATCGGCTGTATGGAGACCTTTGCCGCCCTCGCGCGCGAAGACCGCAGTGTGATCGTCTCACTGCATGATCTGGGCCTCGCCGCGCGGCATTGCACCCGCATCGTTGTGCTCTCCGAAGGTCGGATCGTCGCCGACGGCCCACCGCGCGAGGTGTTGACGGAGGCGCTTTTGGCCGAAGTCTTTGCCATCCGCTGCCACATCGCGGAGACGCCCGAGGGCATGGTATTGCACCCGCTGTCGCAGGTCGCGAGGTAGAGACGATGTTGACCCCGACCCTCACCCGACCTTGGCTGATCGCCGATCTTGGCGCACCGATGCGGGTGTTGAGTTTCGCCCCCTATCGACCGGGGTTCGTCACCGCGCACCACATCGTCTGGCGCGAGTTGAGAAACGCCGACCTGCCGCCTGAAGTTTCCGTCTCCGACTGGATTTCAACTGAGATGGCAAAGGCCGGTCACGCGGGGGCGGTCGGTATGCTGACCTCGCGCAACGTGACGAAATTTCAGCGCGCTGAAGCCGAGGTCGACGGCACCCGCGTGGCCGCGATTGCCACCGTGGGCTTGGGCAATGCCGAGCGTATCGGCTCGCGCACGCCCCGCGATTGGGGCGTCGAGCAATTCGGCACGATCAACATCGCCGTGCAGCTCTCCGAAGCGGTCACCGAGACGGCGCAGATCGAAGCGCTGAGCATCGCGGCGCAGGCCCGCACGGCCGCCGTGATGGAGGCGGGTCTCAGCTTTCCCCATGGTCCCGTGACCGGCACCGGCACCGATTGTCTGGCGCTGGCCGCCCCCGATGGGGCGCAGGAGTACGCAGGGCTTCACACGGCGTTGGGAGAGGCGATTGGCGCGGCGGTTTACACAGCCGTGGCCCAAGGCGCCGCCGTCTGGGTCGCCGAAAATCCCGAGATGATGCGCAAGGTCTTTGGCGGGTAAAGCGGCGATCCCGCGCCTGTGTCACGCCGATTTCGGGCCGATCTAAGGCCAATTTCGAGCCTATATTTCAGGCATTCGCAACTGGAGGCGTCCAGTTGCGAATGGTTCGCAATATCTGTTTGACAGTTGCGAATGATTATCACTTACATGACTGCAATAGGAAAAAGCCCGCAAAGGACAGACCATGAGTCTCAACAGAATATCCGTGTTCGGCTCCGTCGCCGCACTCGCCTTGGCCTCGAGCGCACAGGCAGACGACCGGATGAAAGTCGTCACCACCTTCACCGTCTTGGCCGACATGGCCAGCCACGTGGCGGGCGACGCCGCCGAAGTCGTGTCGATCACCAAACCCGGCGCGGAAATTCACGGCTATCAACCGACGCCCCGCGACATCGTGCGGGCGCAGGACGCGGACCTGATCCTGTGGAACGGCATGAACCTTGAGCTGTGGTTCGAACAGTTTCTGTCGCATCTCAAAGATGTGCCCTCGGTGACGCTCAGCGAGGGCATTGACCCGATCTCGATTGTGGGCGGAAGTTATGAGGGCAAACCCAATCCACATGCTTGGATGGGATTGGATAATGCCCTGATCTACATCGACAATATCGAGACCGCCCTGAGCGCACAGGACCCCGACAAGGCCGAGACCTATGCGCAGAATGCCGCAGCCTACAAAGACAAGCTGCGCGCCACTTTGGAGCCTCTGCGCGCCCGCGTGGCCGAGGTTCCCGAAGATCAACGCTGGCTCGTGACCTGCGAGGGCGCGTTCTCGTATCTTGCGCGCGACTTCGACATGAAGGAGCTCTATCTCTGGCCGATGAACGCCGATCAGATGGGCACACCGCAGCAGGTGCGCGCGGTGATCGACGGGGTGAAGGAGAACAACATCCCGGTGGTGTTTTGTGAGAGCACGGTCAACACCGCCCCCGCCAAACAGGTCGCCCGCGAGACCGGCGCGCGCTATGGCGGCGAGCTTTACGTCGACAGCCTGTCGAAACCAAACGGCCCGGTGCCGAGCTACCTCGATTTGTTGCGGGTGACGGCGGAGACCGTGGCGGACGGGCTTGCAGCCGGACGCAATTGAGCGCAGCCTTCACGGGACATGAGAGAGGCGAGATGATGCAAAACGGCGGCCCTGTTCAAAGCGTTGAAGCAGGAGACGGGATTTCGGCACACGATGTGACGGTGACCTATCGCAACGGCCACACGGCGCTGCGACAGGCCACTTTCGAGATCCCGCGCGGCACGGTGACCGCATTGGTCGGCGTCAACGGCGCCGGGAAATCGACGCTGTTCAAGGCGATCATGGGCTTTGTCCCTGTGGCGCAGGGCGACATTCGGCTGTTGGGCCTGAGTGTCAAAGAGGCACTGCGCCAAAACCTCGTCGCCTATGTGCCACAATCCGAGGAGGTCGATTGGTCCTTTCCGGTGCTGGTCGAGGACGTGGTGATGATGGGGCGTTATGGGCACATGGGCTTCCTGCGCCGCCCGTCCAAAGCCGATCACGCGGCGGTGGAGGCCGCACTCGCGCGGGTCAATATGTCGGACTTTCGTCAGCGCCAGATCGGCGAGCTGTCCGGCGGACAGAAGAAGCGCGTGTTTCTTGCCCGCGCCCTGGCGCAGGAGGGTCAGGTGATCCTTTTGGATGAGCCTTTCACCGGCGTCGATGTGAAAACCGAGGAGCAAATCATCGCGCTCTTGCGCGAGCTGCGTGACGAAGGCCGGGTGATGTTGGTCTCGACCCACAACCTCGGTTCGGTGCCGGAATTTTGCGACCGCACCGTTTTGGTCAAGGGCACGGTGCTGGGCTATGGGCCGACCGAGACGACGTTTACCCGCGAGAATTTGGAGCGCGCCTTTGGCGGTGTGCTGCGGCAGTTCACCTTGAGCGGTGCTGATCTTCATGACGATGACGACCCGCGGCGTGTCACCATCCTGTCCGACGACGAACGCCCTCTGGTACGCTACGGCAGTCAGACGCGGGTGCAGGCCAAATCCTCCGAAGGGTCAGACAGATGACCCTGCTGGAACCCTTCACCTACGGCTATATGACCAACGCGATGTGGGTTTCGGCCTTGGTCGGCGGCGTCTGCGCCTTTTTGTCGGCCTATCTGATGCTCAAGGGCTGGTCCCTGATTGGCGATGCGCTGTCGCATTCCGTCGTCCCCGGCGTTGCGGGCGCTTACATGCTGGGCCTGCCCTTTGCCTTGGGCGCGTTTCTGTCGGGCGGGCTGGCCGCCGCCGCAATGCTGTTTCTGTCCGAGCGCTCCGGTCTCAAGATCGACGTGGTGATCGGCATGATTTTCACGTCCTTCTTTGGCCTCGGGTTGTTCATGGTCTCACTCAACCCGATGGCGATTTCGGTCGATACGATCACCATGGGCAACATCTTGGCGATCACGCCGGAAGACACGCTGCAATTGGCGCTCATCGGATTTGTCTCGCTCGCCGTGCTTTTGGCGAAGTGGAAAGACCTCATGGTGGTGTTTTTCGATGAGAACCACGCACGCTCCATCGGGCTGCGCCCCGGCCTGTTGAAAGCCGTGTTCTTTGTGCTCTTGTCGGCCTCCGTTGTCGCCGCAATGCAAACGGTCGGGGCCTTTCTCGTCGTGGCCATGGTGGTGACTCCGGGGGCGACCGCTTACCTGTTGTGCGACCGTTTCCCGCGCCTCATCGTGACCTCGGTTCTGATCGGCACCGTGACCAGTTTTGCAGGCGCCTACATCAGCTATTTCCTCGACGGCGCGACCGGCGGGGTCATCGTCTGCTTGCAAACGCTGATCTTCCTCGCGGCCTTTATTCTCGCCCCGAAACACGGGCTTTTGGCCGCGAAAGCCAAGGCCCGCGCCGCGCTCGAGGACCACGTCCAATGATCGACACGCTTCTCATGCCCTTCCAGTTCGGCTTCATGCAGAACGCCTTTCTGATCTCGATCCTCGTCGCGATCCCCACCGCGCTCTTGTCGTGCTTTCTGGTGCTCAAGGGCTGGGCTCTTATGGGCGATGCGATCAGCCATGCCATCCTGCCGGGCGTCGTTCTGGCCTATATCCTCGGCCTGCCCCTGATCGTCGGTGCCTTTGCCGCAGGCATGGTGACGGCGCTCTCGACCGGCTATCTGGCGCAGAACAGCCGCGTCAAACAGGACACCGTGATGGGCGTCGTGTTCTCTGGCATGTTTGGCCTCGGCATTGTGATGTATGTCGCGACACCCTCGGATGTGCATCTCGATCACATCCTCTACGGCAATATGCTGGGCGTCGGCGCCGAGGATCTTTGGACGGCTGGCCTCATCGCGCTCGTGGTCTCCGCAGGGCTGTTGCTCAAGTGGAAAGACCTGATGCTCCATGCTTTCGACCCGGCGCAGGCGCGGGCCTCGGGGCTGCCAGTTCAGCTGTTGCACTACGGGTTGTTGACCGCGATTTCACTCAGCATCGTCGCGACGCTGACCGCCACGGGCTTGATCCTCGCCGTCGCGCTTTTGATCGCCCCCGGTGCGATTGCCTTTCTGCTCGTGCGGCGGTTCTCCGCGATGCTGTTGACCGCCACGGCGATCAACCTTGCCGCGATGCTGGGCGGCGTCTATGCCAGCTTCTGGCTCGACAGCGCGCCCGCCCCGACCATCGTCTTGGTGCAAACCGCACTCTTTCTCGTGGCCTTTGTCCGCCGCCTGCGTCAGGTCAAACGTCAGGCGCAGACCGCCTGACACCAAACCTCAGGCCGGCGTCAGCCCCGGCGGATGCGGCAGTGTCTGACCGCTGTTCGACAGGCAACTCATCAAAGCGTCCTGCAGCGTTTCTTCGAGCACCGGGTGATAGAACGGGCTCTCAAGACAGGCATCCACCGTGAGCCCCTGTTCAATCGCCAGCGCCAGCCAATGCGCCATATGTTCGCCATCGCCAATCGCCAGCGTCGCGCCCAGAAGTTTCAGCGAGCTTTTGTCCGCATAGACGCGGATCAGGCCCGCCGTCTCTGCCTTGACTTTCGAGCGACCGTTGTCTTGCGCCTTGGCAGTGCCGATAGAGACGGTCTCCGGGTCAAGCGTGTCGAAGGCGGCGCCAACGGTGGCGATCTGTGGGCTGGTGAAGGCCACGGCCAGAGGCACGCGGCGACGGAAGGGTTTGCGCGTGCCCGCGATGATGTTCAGCGCGGCGATTTTGCCCTCGTCCTTGGCCTCATGCAAAAGCGGACGGTCGGCGTTCACATCGCCGGTCATGTAGATCGGCAGATCGCCGATCTGGAGCGTCTCGGGATCGTAGGCGGGCATGCCTTTGTCATCCAGTCCCAGACCCGCAATGTTGGACCGCCGCCCGATGCTCGCGAGCACACGTTCGACCCTCACGGCTTTGTCCCCCGCCTTGATCGTCACGGTGCCATCTGCCTCAAGGCTGGGCTCGACACTCGCGCCCAAAGTGAGCGACATATCCTGTCCCAGCGCCTCTGCGGCGGCCTCGGCGACCACCGGGTCCTTGATCCCGGCCACAACAGGTGCGGCGTCAAAGCCATGCACCTCGACGCCCAGACGGCCCAGCGCCTGACCGATTTCACAACCGATCACACCAAGGCCCACGATGGCGATAGATTTCGGAAGGTCAGGCTGTTCAAAAAACGTGTCCGTGGTCCAAAGCGCGTCGCCCAAGGCGCGGAAGGGCGCGGGCAGAACGGGGCTTGAGCCGGTGGCGATAATGATCGCGCCCGTCTCGATGAGCTCGCCGTTCACCGTGACCGTATTGGGTCCGGTGATCGTCGCATGGCCGTCGATGAATTGCGTCTCGTCGAGATGTTTGTGGGTGCGGGTGATAAACCCGTTGACCAGCTTGTCCCGGATCGCCCGGACGCGGGCCATGACTTTGGGACCATCGACCGAGAGGCCTTCGGTGCCCGCAATCCCGAACGCCGCCTGTCGAGTTTTCGCGTGGTAGAGCGAGGCCACTTCGATCAGCGCTTTCGACGGCATACAGCCGACGCGCGCGCAGGTGGTGCCCTCCGGCCCCGAGTTGATCAGAACGACGGATTTCCCGGCCCGGAGCAAGGTGAACAATGCGGTGACGCCCGCGCTCCCTGCCCCGAGAATTGCGACATCAACCTTGCGTGCCATCGAACCCGCTCCCTTATGCGAATATGTGAACTTATGGTGTTATATCACCTGAACAGGTCTCGCCTAGAGGACAGGCTGCACTGTTTTTGCAACCGGGTCGTGCCTCTCAGCCCGCGTAGATTTCCTGTCCACGACGCTTGAGATGCGGCTCGTTGATAAAGGTTCCGAAGGGCACGAGAGAGGCCAGAGCGGCCCGCGTCAGATCGCGACCCTGCCACCATGGGCCACGCATGACCACGAGCATCAAGGCGATGTAGACCAGAAAGGCATAGCCATGCAGCGGCCCCATGAGCTTGACCCAGGAGGCGTCATCAAGACCGTATTTGATCGGCATGGCAACGAGAAACAACAACAGGGTTGTCACCCCCTCGATCACCGCAACCACACGAAAAAGGCCGAACAGATTGCGACCGGAGGGCGCAGGGTCCGTTTCAGGCAAAGGGGTCTGCGGCATGGGCGAGGTAAAGGGTTTTGACATTATCCGAGTATCTTTATGCATAGTGTAATCGGCTGAGACCCCTAACAGATTCCCGCAGGCCTGCCTACGAACAGTTTGACGCAGCCTTCAGCAAAGCTGCTAGAACACGGACACCACGACCGTGGAGAACAGCGCCAGAAACACCGTCTCGCCCACCACCATGACAATCGCCGGTCCTCCGACGGCCAAGCTCTTGCCCGGCGAGGTCTTGATCCCCACGGCGGCAATCGCGATCAAAAGCGCCCAGCTTGAGAGTTGCGTCAGAACGGATTGCAGGGCTGGCGGAATGACCCCGAACGAATTCATCACGGCAAAGATCACAAAGGCGATCAGGAAACCGGGCAGGAGTTGGACCTTTCCCCGCGCCCCGTCGGTCACCTGCCTCCTCCCACGCAGCGCCAGCAAAAGCACCACGGGGGCGAGCATAGAAACGCGGATGAGCTTGACCAGCACGGCGATCTCCCCCGCCTCGTCAGAGACGGAGAACCCCGCGCCGACCACCTGAGCCACGTCGTGAATTGTCGCGCCAAGGAAGACACCCGACAGCTCGGCATCAAGCCCCAGCAGGCTGACCAGCATCGGATAGAGGATCATTGCCAGTGTCGACAGGATCGTCACCCCCAGCACCGTGAAACTCAGATCGCGCTCGCTCGTCTCCCGCGCGGGCAGGACGGCGGCAATCGCCATAGCCGCCGAAGCACCACAGATCGCAACGGAACCGCCGGTCAACAGGCCGAACTCCATGTCCTTGCCCAAAAGCCGCGCCAAAAGGACGCCGAAGCCGATGGTCAAGACCACGCCCGCGATGACGCACACCACAATTCCCGGCCCCAGATCGCGCAGCATCTCCCAACTGATCCGAACGCCCAGCAACGCCACGCCGATGCGCAACACGCTGCGCGCCGTAAAGTCGATCCCGGCATGGGTGCGCGGATCGTCGGAGAGAAAATTCATCGCGATGCCCAACAACAGCGCCATCAACATCGCCGGCGCTCCGTAATGTTCCGACAGGAACTTGGCCGCCACCGCGACCAGCACGGCAACAAGCACCCCTTTGAAATAGTCCCGCATTCTGTCAGACCCCATGTGTGTCACCCTTGCAATATGTCTTCGCATCTGTCGTCCGGACGATCCCGCAGGGGGCACGGAAAATCAACGCCGCGTCGCGCACAACGCATAGCGCAGGGGTTTCAAGCCGTGATAACAGGGACACCATGACAGGATATATTCAAAACGCCAGCCATTGGGGCACCTTCGAAGCGCGCCACTCCGAGGGGAATCTTGACGTGCGCCCCGCGCCCAATGACCCGCATCCTTCGCCCATGCTCGGCAACATCGACGCCATGGTGCATGGACCGCAGCGCCTCCGCAGGCCTTTGATCCGACGCGCCTTTTTGGATGGCGATTTCGAGGCCGCACGCGCCGCGCGCGGCGGCGATGATTTCGTGCCTGTCTCTTGGGACACGGCGCTTGAGATCACCGCGCGGGAGCTGGCCCGCGTCCGCGACACCCATGGCAATGAGGCAATTTTCGGTGGTTCTTATGGCTGGGCCAGCGCCGGGAGGTTCCACCACGCGCGCACGCAGTTACAGCGCTTCCTCGGTCAATTCGGCGGCTACACCACACAAGAACAGAATTACAGCTACGCCACAGCGATCACCTTTCTGCCGCATGTTTTGGGCGACATCGACACGGTGCAAGGCCCGGTCAGCTCGCTGGACGGGATTGCAAAACACACCGGGTTGTTGCTGAATTTCGGCGGCATTTCTCCCGGCAATATGCAGGTCGAAGCGGGCGGCATGGGGCAACACAGCGGACTTGGATGGCTCGCGACCTGTCGCAAAAGCGGCATGGAAATGCTCAACATTTCGCCGACAGATCAGGAACTTCCCGGTGAGGGCGATCCGATCCCATGGCTGCCGATCCGCCCCGGCACGGACACGGCGCTCTTGCTGGCGATGTGTTACACGCTTCTGGACGAAGGCCTCGCCGAGCTCGATTTCGTCGCGCGTTATTGTATCGGCGGCGCGCAGGTGATGGCCTATCTCCGTGGCGCAAGCGATGGCATCGCAAAGACGCCCGACTGGGCCAGCGCGATCTGCGACATTCCGGCGGAGCGCATCGCCGATCTCGCCCGCAAATGCGCCAAAACACGGTGTTTTCTCACCATGTCCTGGTCCGTGCAGCGCGCCGACCATGGCGAGCAACCGATGTGGGCGCTGATCACCTTTGCCGCGCTTCTGGGTCAGATCGGTCTGCCGGGGGGCGGACTGGCGATTGGCCTCTGGTCGCTCAGCGGCATGGGCAATCCGCGCCCCGCGCTGCCCTCCCCTGCGCTCCGCCCCGGCCCCAATCCGGTCAAAGCCTGCATCCCCGTGGCGCGGATTTCCGACATGTTGCTGAACCCCGGCGCCACCTATCCGTTCAACGGCGAGACCCGGACCTATCCCGACATTCGTCTGGTCTATTGGTGCGGCGGCAATCCGTTTCATCACCATCAGGACCTCGCCAAGCTGACCCGCGCATTCCGGCGCCCCGAGGTTGTGATCGTGCAGGAAATCGCCATGACCGCCACCGCGCGCCATGCCGACATCGTCCTGCCCGCAACCACCACTTTGGAGCGCAACGACATTGCCTCCAGTTCCCGCGACCGCTTTATCACCGCCATGTACCGTGTGCTGCCGCCCGTTGGCGAGGCGCGCGACGATCATGCGATCTTCGCCGATCTGGCGGAACGTCTGGGCTTTGCCGACGCCTTCACCGAAGGGCGCGATGAGATGGCGTGGCTGCGGTCGATCTATGAGGTGGCGCGCGAGACGGGCGCGACACGCGATCTGCACTTGCCCGATTTCGACACCTTCTGGCGCGACGGTCAGATCGAACTGCCCACCCCCGAAGAGCCCTACGTGCAATTTTCCGCCTTCCGTGCCGATCCCGAAGGCGCACCGCTAAAGACGCCCAGTGGCAAGATCGAGCTTTATAGCAAGGCCATCGCCGCCATGGGCTATGACGATTGCCCCGGCCATGTGACTTGGTTGCCGCCGCGCGAATGGCTTGGGGCTGAGGCGGCACAAACCGGCCCTGAGGCCCTGCGCCCGCTGCATATGTTGTCGCTACAACCGGCAACACGCCTGCATTCCCAGATGGACCCCGGCCCTGTCAGTCAGTCGGCGAAAATCAATGGCGCAGAACCTTGTTTGATCCACCCAGAAGACGCCATTCTGCGCAACATTCAGAACGGCGATCTGGTCGAGCTGTTCAATGCCCGAGGGCGATGTCTGGCGGGCGCGCGCCTGTCGGAGCGGGTCATGCGTGGGGTGATCGTCCTGCCGACCGGCGCATGGTATCGCCCCGAGGCGCGCAAGGATCGAGAGGGTCGAGAAGGCCGCGACATGTCGGGCAATCCGAACACGCTGACCGAGGATCGTGGCAGTTCGAAACTGACCCAAGCACCGATTCCACAGACGACGCTGGTGTTTGTGCGCCGCTACGATATCCCAGATGAGCCCTCGACGCAGAGCTGAGCGACCGGCGCGCTTGAGGCAAGAAACAGCACAGCGAACCTGAGCGGAAAAACAGGTTCAAAACCCATGAACACCCGGTGATTAGCTGAAACAAAATCAAGGCTTCAATAAATCATGTTTTTCGCTGTACCGGCTCTTCCGTAATCATCAGGGCAAAGGCGCGGATCAGCGCAGATGCACGATGTCATGAAAGGAAGAGCCGATGGCGATTGAAAAGGTCGAAACCCTTGTTGTGGGTGGCGGACAGGCGGGGGTCGCGATGTGTGAGCATCTCGGCAAGCTCGGGATTTCGCATGTCGCGCTCGAACGCTCCCGGATCGCCGAACGCTGGCGCAGCGAGCGCTGGGATTCGCTGGTCGCCAACGGTCCGGCCTGGCACGACCGCTTTCCGGGTCTGGACTTCAAAGGCTTCGACCAGGATGACTTTGTCCCGAAAGACAGCGTCGCCGACTATTTCGAAGACTATGCCAAAATGATCGACGCGCCGATCCGCTGCGGCGTCGACGTCAAGGAAGTGCGCAAGAAAGACGGCGCGCCGGGGTTCATCGTCGAGACCTCGGACGGCACTTATGAGGCCAACACCGTGGTCGCCGCCACCGGGCCGTTCCAGACCCCGGTGATCCCGCCGGTGATCCCCGCCGAGGCGTCCGTGACGCAGATGCATTCCAGCGCCTACCGCAATCCCGATCAGCTTGAAGACGGTGCGGTCTTGGTGGTGGGCGCAGGCTCCTCGGGCGTGCAGATCGCCGAAGAGCTGATGAAAGCCGGGCGCAAGGTCTACCTCTCCGTCGGCCCCCACGACCGACCGCCGCGCAGCTATCGTGGCCGCGATTTCGTCTGGTGGCTGGGCGTTCTGGGCCTGTGGGATGCCCCGGCGATGGAGCCCGGCAAAGAACATGTCACCATTGCCGTGAGCGGGGCCGATGGCGGCAAGACCATCGACTTTCGCGATCTCGCCGCGCGCGGCATGACCCTGGTCGGGCGCACCAACAGCTACACCGACGGCAAGGTGCTTTTTGGCACTGATCTGGTCGCCAATGTCGACGGCGGCGATGACAACCTGCGTTCGCTTTTGGATGCAGCGGATGCCTATATCGCGCGCAACGGGCTGGACCTGCCGGACGACCCCGCCGCGCGCCTAAAACGCCCGGACCCGGAATGCATGATCAACCCGCTTTCCGAGCTGGATCTGGCCGCTGCCGGCGTGAAAACCGTGATCTGGTCGACGGGCTTCGGTCAGGATTACAGCTGGCTCAAGGTCGACGCCTTTGACGACAACGGCAAACCGGCGCATCAGCGCGGCGTGTCCACCGAACAGGGCGTCTATTTCCTCGGCCTTCCCTGGCTGTCCCGGCGCGGCTCGACCTTTATCTGGGGCGTCTGGCACAATGCGAAATACATCGCCGATCACATCGCCACACGTCGCAGCTATGCCGAATACGAAGGCCCCGAGGCGGATCACTCCGGTGCCGTGGCCAACGCCTGAGACAGGCAAGCTACTCAGGCACAAATCACAAGACTTCCCCAGCCCTGCCCGGTTCACCGAGCAGGGCATTTTCATGTCTGGACATGCACGGATTTTCTGCGCCGACCTCGCACGGCGCGCCCATTTCCCTCTGCCTCCAACTTATGTCTCAAGAATAATCACTTTGATCAAAAAGCAATCACACACGTCAAAGAAGACTCCCATAAACCGCATAAGACACTGATATTAATGACATTAGACCCATCCTAACCAGTGCATTAAATCTTATGAATGGGCATCACGCCCACGGCGCTGGCACCTAACACGTAAGAAAAACGCGAGGTGCCAATGCACAAAGACACATATGATTACATCATTGTAGGCGCCGGTTCGGCAGGCTGTGTGTTGGCCAATCGCCTGTCCAAGGACCCGAAGACGACGGTCTGCATCATCGAGGCGAGCCGCGCGGCGGGTCTTGAGGAAAACACCGACATGAACGGCGAGACCCAGGAGGGCCTCGGCATTTACAACGTGACGCAGCATGACGGCAAACGCTGGTCCTCCTACCGCGCCTTCCTGCATCCGGTGCGGGATCGTCAGAACCTCACCATTTTGACCGGCACCGACACCAAACGCGTGATCGTCGAGGGTGGCCAGGCGACCGGCGTAGAAATTTCCGGGCCCGATGGGCAAACCACCCTCAAGGCCAGCAAAGAAGTGATTCTGTCGGCCGGGGCGATCAATTCGCCCGAACTGCTGCTGCGTTCCGGCATCGGTCCTGCGGCGATGCTTCAGGCGGCGGGCGTGCGCGTGGCGCATGATTTACCGGGCGTGGGTCAGAACCTGCGCGATCATGTCGATGGCATGATCACGGTGCGCTCGAATTCCACCAAAACGCTCGGCCTGTCGGTGCGCAACCTGCCCTCGATGATCGCAGCACCCTTCCGTTGGCTGGCCCAGCGCAAAGGCATGTTCACCACCAACTACTTCGAAGCCGGTGGCTTTGCCCGCACGAAACACGCCAATGACAACCCGGACATCCAGTTCCACTTCGTCCCCGGCTATCGCAGCCACCGTGGGCGGGTGGTCGAATATGGCCATGGCTACGCGGTCCACACCTGTGTGCTGCGACCGAAATCCATCGGCGAAATTCGCCTCGGCCAAAACGGCGCGCTGGAGATCGACCCGAAATTCTTCTCCGACCCGCAGGACGCGCAGCATTCTGGGCGACAGCACCTTTGACGGCATTCGCGGCAAGGAAATGTTGCCGGGCAAAGCCGTCGAAACCGATGAGCAGATTCTGGACTACCTGCGCGCGGCGGCTCTGACCGTGTTCCACCCGGTCGGCACCTGCAAAATGGGCACAGACGATCTGGCCGTGACCGATCCTGCGACCCTCAAGGTGCGGGGCGTCAACGGGCTTCGCGTGGCGGATGCCTCCGTGATGCCGACCTTGATCGGGGGCAACACCAACGCGCCCACGATGATGATCGCGGAGAAATGCGCCCGCATGATCCTCTCCGCCGCCTGATAGACCGATAAGCCAGCCCGACCCATCAGCTCGACAAGCCAGCCGCCAGAGCTGGCCCTGACCCAAGGACCAAACGCATGAGCCGCTCTTCTGCGATCGAAGTCATGAATATGTCGAAAAATTTCGGCGATTACACGGCGCTCGACCATGTCGATTTCAAGATTCTCCAGAACGAATTCTTCACGCTTCTGGGGCCGTCGGGCTGTGGCAAGACCACACTTCTCAGGATGATCGCCGCGTTCGAAACGTCCTCCTCGGGCACGCTTTTGCTCAATGGTCACGAGATCTCCCAGATGCCCGCGCACAAGCGCCGGGTGAACACGGTGTTTCAAAACTACGCCCTGTTTCCGCATATGACGCTGAGCCAGAACATCGCTTTCGGGCTCAAGAACCTCGGCTGGGACAAGGCGCGGATCACGGCGCGTGTGGGTGAATTGCTTGAGATGGTGCATATGGAGCAATTCGCGGCGCGCAAGCCCGATCAGCTTTCGGGCGGACAGCGGCAGCGGATCGCTTTGGCGCGCGCGCTGGCGGCCGAGCCGGAGGTGCTGCTTTTGGATGAACCGCTCTCCGCGCTCGATCTGAAACTGCGGCAGGCGATGCGCGACGAGCTACGTCGGTTGCAGCGCGAAACCGGCATCACCTTTGTTTTCGTGACCCACGATCAGGAAGAGGCGCTCGATATGTCCGACCGCATCGCGGTGATGGGCAAGGGCCGGGTGCAACAGATCGGCACAAAGATCACCACCACGCATCAGGGCGTGACGGGGCTGGGCTCCGCGACCATGTCGATCCGCACCGAAAAGATCGGCGTCGGCGATCAGGCGGAGGGCGTGATCCTCTCCGGCACGGTGCGCGCGCGCAACTACATGGGCGGTTTCACGCATTACACCGTGCAGATCGGCGACCAGACCCTGCGGCTGTCGCGGCGCAATGCGCATTCGCATGAGGACTCGCTTGAGATCGGTGGCACGGTGCAGGTCGGTTTTCGCGAAACAGACGCACGGGTGTTGGGCCAATGAGCAAGTCCTTTCGCTTCTGGGGCCTCCTGCCCGCCTGGGCGCTGATGATCCTGACACTGATCATCCCGATCCTGATCGTCGCGGGCGTCAGCGTCGCCGAACGCGGTGCCTATGGCGGCTTCACCTGATCCTTCGATCTCAGCTCCTACCGGCAAATCCTCTACAGCGTCGGCTGGACCGACGAGCTGGAATTCGATCCGAAATATGTCGCGATCATCGGCCGGACGCTTCTGTTCGCCAGCGATGCCACGCTGATCTCGCTGCTGCTCGCCCTGCCCGTCGCCTATTACATTTCCCAGCAATCTGCCCGGCTGAAAATCATCCTGCTCTATCTCGTCACCCTGCCGTTTTGGGTCTCGATGATCGTGCGCGTCTATGCCTGGTTGATCATTCTGGGCAATGACGGCCTGTTGGAGCGTGTGTATCGGATGTTCGGCGGCGCGGATATTTCCGGCTTTCTCTTCACCCCCGGCGCGATGATCACCGGCATGGTCTATAGCTATATCCCGCAATTGGCCCTTTGGTGCGGCCATCGCCATGGTCCTTTTGGTCCTCGTGGTTCTGGTGCTGTTGCTCAACGCCCGGCGCGCCAGCCGCCAGATGGAGGCAACGCTATGAAACAGCACAACAGCCGATCCTATCCCGGCCTGCGCCCCTTCAGCATCCTGTTCTTTCTCTGGCTCTACCTGCCGATCGCCGTGGTCGTGATCTATTCCTTCAACGACAACCGGCTGGTGTCCGTCTGGACCGGGTTTTCGACGAAATGGTACGCCACCGCACTGGCGAACGCGGCCCTGATGGGGGCCTTGGAAATTTCGCTCAAAGTGGCGGTGATCTCGACCGTCTGCGCCACCTTGATCGCGCTTTTGGCCGCCATCGTTTTGACACGGGCGACGGACCTCAAATTCCGCCGGGTGTCGGAAACCGTGGTCAACCTGCCGCTGATCCTGCCGGAGATCGTGCTGGCCGTGGCCGTGTTGATCCTGTTTTCCCAGATCGGACTCACCAACGGGCTTTTGAAGCTGGTGCTGGCGCATACCGCTTTTTGCACGCCCTTTGCCTTCCTGCCGATCCAGGCACGGCTTCAGGGCATGTCTTTGGATTTCGAAGAGGCCGCGCGTGATCTCTACGCCTCGCCTTTCACCGCCTTTCGTCTGGTCACCCTGCCGATGATCCTGCCCGGCCTCTTCGCCGGTGCGATGACCGCTTTCGTGATGTCGATGGATGATTTCATCACCTCGAACCTGTTGAACTCCGGCGGTGCGACCACGCTTCCCGTCTACATCTTTAGCCTCATCCGCCAAGGCACCACGCCCGAGCTGAACGCCATCTCGACGCTTTTGATCGCCGCCTCGCTGATCATGGCGACCCTCGTTTTGATCCTCAATGTCCGGGCCATGCGGCGCGGCTGATCACCTACGGCCCTGCCCTTGGGCCTCCCCAACAACATCTAGGGCGCAACAAGGAGAGACACTCATGAAGAAACTGCTGCTCGCAACCACTCTGATCCTGCCTCTGGCGGGGGTGGCCTCCGCCGAAGGCACGCTCAACATCTACGCCTGGGCGGATTCCATTTCCCCCGATCTGATCGCGAAATTTACGGAAGAAACCGGCATCGAGGTGAATGTCGACAATGCCAAAGCCTTCATCGACTTCATGTCCACCGTCGAGAACGCCACAGAGCAATACAACTACTACGCCCACTCCGCGCCGGTCGAGATTGATGAGAGCAAAGCGCTCTACACGCCGGAAAACGCGCCGGAGCTCTTCCCGACCGTCCCCGTGGTCTTCGCCCAGGCCTGTAGCCCGGCGGCGCAGGATCTGGTGACCAAAGTCTGGACAGACCTCTTGCAATAACGTCCCCTTCCCCCGTCCTTTTTTTTCCTTGTGGGACGGGGGATTTTTTCAAGACCCGGCGGTCCGATGCACACTTCGGCCGCTCTATGGAGGCCACAATGGCACATACGCGCATCCGCACTTTCAACACCAAGGACACCTATCCCGAGCAGAACCTCGATGACGCCAAGAACATCGAAAGCCACGACCCGGTCGAGCAGACCCACAAAGTCATGCAGAACATCCGCCAGCTGATCGAAGAATCCGGCGGCGCGATGGAGCATCTCGTCAAAGTGGTCGTCTACATCACCGACGTGCGGCACCGCGAGGCGGTCTATCACACCATGGGCGAATATATCAAAGGCGTGCATCCGGTCTCGACCGGGTTGGTGGTCAACGCGCTGGCCCGTCCCGACTGGCTGGTCGAGATCGACGGCACAGCCGTGATCCCGGATGATTACACCCCGAAAGAGGCCTGATCCGATGACCTTTTCCCTCGTCGCCCGCTGTCCCGAGACCGGCATGTTCGGTGTCGCGATTTCGTCCTCCTCACCGGCCGTCGCCGCGCGCTGTTCCTATGCGCGCGCGGGCGTCGGCGCGGTGTCGTCGCAAAACGTCACCGATCCGACACTTGGCCCTCTCACCCTCGACTTGATGGAAGAGGGGCTAACTGCGGCACAGGCGATTGCAGAGATCAAGGCGACGGGGACATTCATCGACTACCGACAAGTGCTTGCCGTCGACGCCCAGGGCGGCACGGCGATCCATTCCGGCCCGAATTCTCTGGGCATCTGGACCGAAGCCCGCGCCGAGAATGTCGCCTCCGGCGGCAATATTTTGGCGAATGACGGCGTGCCGCAGGCCATCGTGGAGGCTTATCTGTCCAGCACCGGTCATATCGGTGACCGGTTGATTGCCGCGATGCGCGCAGGCCTCGCCGCCGGTGGCGAAGCGGGGCCGGTGCATTCGGCGGGAATGAAGATCGTGGACCGCGTCTCCTGGCCCGTCGCCGATCTGCGCTGCGACTGGACGGAGGACTGCCCGATTGAGGCCATCGCCACCGCCTGGGAAGGCTATAAGCCCCAGCTCGACGCCTATGTCCAACGCGCCCTCGACCCGCGCGAGGCGCCCTCTTACGGCGTGCCCGGCGACGAATAAGCGCCGGACATTGGCGAACAAAAGACATGCGCGGCCAAGGCCACAACAATTAAGGGGTGCACCCATGGAACTGAGCTTTTCCGACTGGCAAGAAAACGCAACCGCGCTGCAATTTCGCACGCAAGCCTTCATCGACGGGCACTTCGTCGATGCGCTTTCCGGCAAGACCTTTGCCACCATCGACCCGGCCACCGGCGCGGAAATCGCGCAGATCGCCGAATGCTACGCCGCCGACATCGACCGCGCCGTCAAGGCCGCGCGGGCGACCTTTGAAGACGGGCGCTGATCGCGGATGGACCCCGGTGCGCGCAAGGCGGTGATGCTCAAACTCGCGGATCTCATTCGCGAAAACCTTGTCGAGCTGGCGCTTTTGGACAGTCTCGACATGGGCAAACCGATCACGGATGCCGCGACCGTCGATGTGCCGGGCTCTGCGCATTTCTTCCAATGGTACGCCGAAGCCATCGACAAGCTGTACGACGAGGTGGCCCCCACCGGCGCGGGCGATCTGGCCCTTGTGACCCGCGTGCCTTTGGGCGTTGTCGGCGCCGTTGTGCCTTGGAACTTCCCGCTCGACATGGCGACGTGGAAATCCGCACCTGCGCTGGCGGCGGGCAATTCCGTGGTCCTGAAACCCGCCGAACAATCGCCGCTCTCCGCTTTGCGCCTCGCCGAACTGGCCGAACTGGCCGAACTGGCCCAAGAGGTCGGCATCCCCGACGGGGTGTTCAACGTCGTGCAGGGCTTTGGCGTGACGGCGGGCAAGGCGCTTGGGCTCCATATGGATGTCGATTGCCTGGCCTTCACCGGCTCGACATTTGTGGGCAAGAAATTCATGGAATATTCCGGGCAATCGAACCTGAAACAGGTCTGGCCGGAGACCGGCGGCAAAAGCCCGAACATCATTTTCGCCGATTGCGAAGACCTTGAGGCCGCCGCCGATATGGCCGCCTTCGGGATTTTCTTCAACGGCGGGCAAGTCTGTTCCGCCAACAGTCGGCTTTATGTCGAGCGCTCCATTCAGGACAAGTTCCTCGCGCTGATGAAGAGCCGCGCCGAGGCGCTCACCCCCGGCGATCCGCTCGATCCCGCGACTAAACTCGGCGCCATCGTCGATGAAAAACAAACCGCCGCCATCATGGCCCGGATCGAGGCCGCAACGGCGACCTCCCGGCTGGTCTCCGGTGGCGAACGAGTGACGCTTGCGGGCAAGGGCTGCTTTGTCGCGCCGACGATTTTCGGCGATGTGGCCCAAGACGATCCGATCGCGACCGACGAGGTCTTCGGACCTGTGCTGGCCGTCATCCCCTTCGACAGCGAAGACGAGGTCATCGCCATGGCCAATGACAGCATCTATGGCCTCGCCGCCTCGATCTGGACCGACAATCTGAGCCGCGCGTTGCGGGTCTTTGAGCGTCTGAACGTCGGCACCGTCTCCGTGAACACGGTCGATGCGCTTTCCGCCCAGACGCCGTTCGGCGGCATGAAACAATCGGGCTTCGGGCGCGATCTTTCGCTCCATTCGCTCGACAAATACACGGCGTTGAAAACCACGTGGATCAAGTACAAACTGTAAGCCGCAGCATGGACAAAAGGCGCCCTATGATCCGTTTCACTCTCCGACAGCTTGAATATTTCGTCGCGGTCGGAGAGGCGGGCAGCATCACGGTGGCCGCCGGACGGGTCAATGTGTCCTCGCCCTCGATCTCGACGGCGATTTCACAGCTTGAAACCGAATTCGGCATGCCGCTTTTCGTGCGCCAACACGCACAGGGGCTGTCCCTGACCCAGGCCGGGCGCGCGTTGATGGATCAGGCGCGTGCGGTGCTGCGCGAAGCCGACCGCCTCGTCGATCTGGCCGGGGATATTTCCGGTCAGGTGCGCGGCCCGATTATGGTCGGTTGCATGCTGGCTTATGATCTGGTGGTGCCGCCCGATCTGAGCTTTATCCCCTTGATCGAAATGCCGCCTTTCGTGCTGATCTCCGCGGATCACCCGCTGGCGGACCGGGACGAGATCGAGGTCGAAGAGCTGCGCAGCCTGCCGATGGTCTTGCTCGATCTGCCGCAAAGTGCGGATTATTTCCTGTCGTTTTTTTTTCAGGACAAGGGCATCAAACCGGAGATTTCCGAACGCTCCCGCGACATCGCCGTGGTGCGCAGTCTGGTGGCCAATGGCTTTGGCTATTCGATTGCCAACCTGCGGCCTTTGAACGGGCTGTCGCCGGATGGCAAGGCGCTGAAATTCATTCCGCTGGCGGGCAATTTGCGGCCTTTGAAAATGGGGCTTTTGATGCCGCCTCATGCCGACACCACCCATGTGGTGCGCAGCTTTGTCGATTTCGCCCAAAGCTGGGTGCGTGACGGATTTTCACCGGGCGGCGTACCACTTGAGGTCAGCGGCCCTCTGGCAAGCCCAGCAGTGGCAGAAACAGCGAAAACAACTCCGCCTGAGAGCTGATACCACAGCGGCTATAGAGTTGTTTTCGAAAGACTTTCACGGTTTGCGGACTGACAGACAACCGCAATGAGATAGAGGGGGTCGAATGACCTTTCAGGATCAGGAACGCGACATCGGCCTGTCGGGGCGTCAAAGCGATGCCAAGCGTGGCGGCGTTGCGGCGCAGACGATCCGGCACGCTCTCGCCCCCCTTGCCCGTCAGATCGCCAGACAGCCCTGCCCAATGCCGCCGCATCAAGGCCAGACAGATCGGCGCAATCCGCGCCACCTCTGCCAGATCGCGGGCGGAAAATTTGCGGTTCGTCGTGGCATCGCGCCCCAGACAGGCCATCACGCTCACCCCCGGCGCGGGCGTGATCAGAAAGGCGATCTCATCTGTCAGCGTCGTCGCCGCGTAATAGGTCAGGTAATAATCGCCACGGGTGAAATGATCCGGGGCGATGTCCTGAAGCCGGTAAATCCCCTCCGCCACACCGTCGAGATGCAGCTGGTGGAACGGGTCGAGCAGGTAGGCGCCGTTGAGATAGGCGCTGTCGAGCCGGGCATGCACGCGCAGGTCCCGCGCCGCGCGGTAGACCGGCGTCGGCGGTGCATCCTCGACGTAACTCAAAAGCGTCATATTGTCGAAGGCCAGCCCCGCGTGCAGCCATTGCGTGAGCGCGGTGGGAAAGCCCTCTTCGCCAAGGGTGGCGATGGCTGCGGCCAGATGCTCTTCGGCGTGAGGGGCGGTGTTCATAAGGTCAGGCTTCCTGCATACCTCCTTGGGAGTATATACCCCCGCTATAGAAAATAAAGGAAAAGGGATATGTATGAAAAGGGGTAGTTCGCTCCGATTCCGCCTTTCCGGACACAGCCCAAGAGACAGATCATGACCTTTGCCCGTTCCTCCACCACCGCCATCCTCGACCAGGATGCCCACCTCATCCAATCCTTCGCCGATCTCAACGCGCTCAAGGCCCAAGGCGCCCGCACCGTGATCAGCCGCGCCGAGGGGGCCTATGTCTAAGACAATGACGGGCAAAAGATGATCGACGGCATCGCCGGGCTTTGGTGCGTCAACATCGGCCACGGGCGGCGCGAGATGATCGAGGCGATTGCCACTCAATTGCAGACCCTCGACTATTATTCGACCTTCTACAACTTCACCCACCCGACGGCCGCGGCCCTGTCGGAAAAGCTTGCACAACTGGCCCCCGGCGATCTGAACGCGGTCTATTTCGGCAATTCCGGTTCTGTCGCGAATGACAGCGCGATCCGCATCCTGCACCATTACAACATCCGCAAAGGCCGCCCGAACAAGCTCAAGGTGCTGTCCCGTCACGGCGCCTATCACGGCTCGACCCACCTCTCGATGGCGATGACCACGCCCGGATATTCAGAGGGCTGGACCGCCGCTTCCGAGTTGGTGCATCACCTGCGCGCGCCGCATTTCTGGCGCGAGGGCGGCGAGATGACCGAGGCCGAATTCCTCGACGCGCTGGCGGAGGACCTGACCTCCGGCTATCAACCGATGTCGGCCACGATTGTGTCCGACGAGATTCACGACGTGATCTCCGGCCCCGACGGCATGTTCCTGCATGGTATGACCTATTCGGGTCACCCCGCCGCCGCTGCGCTGACCAATATTGCGATCATGGAACGTGAAGGCATCCCAAAGCGCGTCCGCACCACCGGCGCCTATTTCGAGCGCAAACTCCGAGGCCTGTCGGACATCAAGCTTGTGGGCGAAGTGCGCGGCAGCCATTTCATGATCGGCCTCGAATTCGTCAAGGATCGCGCCACCAAAGAAAGCCATGCCCCCGAGGCCGAGGTTGGCCTCAAGGTTGCCCGCGCCTGTCAGAAGCGCGGTCTTATCGCCCGGCCTTTGGCAATGTCCTGATCCTCTCGCCAACCCTCATCATGGATGAGGCAATGATCGACGAGATCGAGGGCATCCTGCGCGAGGCCATCACCGAAGTCGCAGCGGGGCTCTGACCCCGCCGCCCACATCCGAGCACACCATGGACACCCTGACCCTTCTCGACCGTTTGATCGCCTTTGACACCACCAGCGCCAAGTCTAACCTGCCGCTGATCGAGTTTGTCGAAGACTATCTGAGCACCCGCGGCTTTCGCGTGACCCGCGTGCCGGATGCCAGCGGTCAGAAGGCAGGGCTGTTTGCTGTGTTGGGGCCTCTGGGCGACGGGATCATGGTGTCGGCGCATACCGATGTGGTGCCGGTCCTGGGACAAAACTGGACCCGCGATCCGTTTCGCCTGACCCGCGAGGGTAACCGGCTATATGGTCGGGGCACGACGGATATGAAGGGCTATCTGGCCGCCATGCTGGCGCTGGCGGATCGGGCTTCGAAGGCCCCACTGAAAGACCCGCTCAAGCTCGCGATCTCTTATGACGAAGAAATCGGCTGTGTCGGCATTCAACAAATGCTCGACGCCCTGCCTCAGGCTCTGGGCACCCCACGCGCTTGTTTCGTGGGTGAACCAACGGAGATGCAAGTCGCCATCGGCCACAAGGGCAAGGCGGCGTTTGAGGCGGTCTGTCATGGCGAAAGCGGCCATTCGGCGCTGGCGCCCCTGTTCACCAATGCGCTGCATCTGGCCGCCGCGTTCACCGCTGAGCTGCGCGCAATTCAGGCGTTTTATGCCACCGAAGGCGCCCGCGATCCGGCCTACGGCATCCCCTATTCGACCGTGCATCTCGGCACTTTGACGGGCGGCACTGCGCTCAACATCGTGCCGGATCGGGCGGAGATGCGGTTCGAATACCGCCACCTCGCCGCAGATGCCGCAGATGACATTGCCGCCCGGATTTATGCCGCCGCCCGGCGTGTCACGGAACGCTTCGCGACAGAGTGCCCCGAGGCGCGCGTCGAGGTGACAGAGGTCAACGCCTACCCCGGCCTCGATGTGCCGGAAGAGGCGGAAATCGTGACGTTGGCGAAAACGCTCGCGCAGACGAATGCGGTGACGAAAGTGGCTTTCGGCACCGAAGCCGGGTTCTTTCAGGGGCTTGGCATCCCCACCGTGGTCTGCGGCCCCGGCTCGATGGAAGGTCAGGGACACAAGCCCGACGAATATGTCACGCTGTCGCAACTGGCCGCCTGTGACGCGATGATGGATCGTATTTTGGACAGTCTGAAAGCCTAAGGAAACGGGTCGCCAGAGCGTGCCGTAGATGTCGAAAAACGCCACGATCCGCTCCACCGGGTAGACGAAGACCTGAAGCGGGATGAAGCCCGCCAGAACGATGATCCCGAACAACAGGTTCACGCCCTTGGGCCGCCAGAACGACAGGATATAGCCGACGAAAGCGCACAGAAGGACGGAGATCACGGTGACGGGCACGGTGATCTTGACCGAATTCCAAAAGCCTTTCGAAATGCCGGAGCATTGCTCCAACCCGCAATCCGTCGACCAGGCCGCCCGCCAGGCGTCGAACTTCAGGCTCTGCGGCACTTCGAAAAGCCTCAATTCTGCACCGTGTTCTGAATGCCCAGGGCCGGGATCATCAGCCATTGCCACACAAGCCCGGTGACCACAAAGGACACCGCCTGCGGGTAGAGAAACACTGTACGCAGCGTGTTCTCGAAACGCACCTTGCGGTCCCATGCGGCAGCCAAAAGGAAGCCCAGGACCAGACAGCCGATCACATAGGTCACGCAGAGAATGCCCATGTTGATCAGCGCTCTGTTCCAACGCCGTGTGTCGAACAGCTTGATGTAATGGGTCAGCCCCACAAGCGCGTGCGAGGGCATCATCCGCGAGGCGGTGAACGACAGGTAGAACGTGTAGATCGCCGTTCCCACGAAAAGGCCGATGGCGATGACCCGGACCGGCGTCAGGGACAAAAAGACGCGCCAGTTTCGAAACCGGGGCGGCCGTTGGAAAGGGGGGTGTGTCATGCGTGCCGTTTCTTTTTTCGGATCACCCTTTGAGAGTCTGCCGGCGGCATGAGATCACGCCATCGGACCTGTAGTGGGCCTGTAGCGGGCCTGTCAGTTTAGTCTATCCTCAGGACAGTCTCAGTAGGACGGAGCCTCGTAGAACTCTTCCTGGAAGTCCTCATGATCGTAAGGCGCGGCCCAGAATTCGTTGATCAGATCGACCAACTGGCCCTGCACGATGCAGCTCGAAACAATCGCCATATCGGCGGCGATCTCATTGGCCTTCATCTTTTCATTCGCCATCTGGGCACAGACATCATAGTCGCTCATGTCGACATCGGTGCGGGCGGGGAAAGAGCCCTTGATCATGGTGAACTGCTTTTGCACCTCGGGATCGAGCAGCGTCTCGGCCAGCGCATATTGCGCATCCTGTGCACCCACGACCAAAGACCTTCGGCTGTCATCTGCTGGGCGGATGAGGCGGCGATCGGCTTTCAAAGCGCGATCCTGAATGCGGGACTTGCCATCCCGGGCGACCTGTCGCTGATCTCCTTCGACGGGTTGACCGCCTCGCGCTATATGCGCCCGCCGATTTGCACCTTTGACCAGAACATGACGGATCTCGGCGCCCGGGCCGCGCAACTTTTGATCGACATGATCGACAGTGGCGAACCGCCGAAAGGCGCTTTGATCGAATATCCCGCCAAGCTATTTTTCCGGCGGCAGCATCGCCCCGATCTGACCGCGCAGACCGGAGCCAATATCACCACTCACGCCTTGGCCGAATTCGACCCTCGCGCCAAATGGCGGCATACGCGTTTGGCATGCGCCATCACAGTCAGCGTCGCCCCGGTCACACCGCTGCGCGGGAACGCACTGGCATCGGCCACGACCACATTCGGCATCTCCCAGATCTGCCCCCAAGCTTTGAGCACGGAATTCGAGGGATCGGTGCCCATGATCGCCCCTCCACTTTTATGGATCGCAGCGCCTATACTCATGGATTTATGGAAGAATTTTCTGAACATGACGCGACTGAACGGATCGGCATCTGCAAAGGCACCTTGGCAGAATTCTCGCAACCCTCGCGGCGATCCGACGAATTCGACATCAAAACGTTCAGTTCCTGCGAGGTCAACTCCTGTGCCGCCACAGCGCCGGACGAGCCGGACGAGCCGGACGCGCCGGAGCCGATCATAAGTGCAGCGTAATGCGTTCCGCGCAAATCTGACTAGCGCCCAGAACAGCAAGCGCGTTCTGCTCAACAAATAACCACCAACCTCGCGTTCCATGACGCTCTCCATGACATTCCATGACGTCGTCGCGAGGAGTGGCTCACCGGCCTCTCACGCCCCAAACGGAACCCTTTCACGACATCAGGCGTTGGGTTGCGAACAGGGAGTATCGCATGACACACATCACAGGGGGGCGCAGCGCAAGTGATTGGGCCTTGATCATTCTGGCCTTCATCGCCGTCGTTTCAGCGCTCGATCTGGCCCAGGCGCTGCTCGCGCCTTTTGTCCTGGCTTTCGTCTGTGCGGTGGTGCTTTCTCCACTGTCGAATTTCTGGAAACGCTTTGGCCTGCCGCCTTCCGTCGGCGCACTTTTGAGCCTCGGAACGGTGCTGAGCCTCTTGGCCATTCTGGCGTTTATCGCCGAACCCATTGTGGAACGCGCCTATGTGCAAATTCCTGACATCAAACGTGAGTTGAGTGCGACAATCAGCCAGATGCAGGACATGTTCCGGGGCATCAACGATGTGACGAAAGAAGTGCAGGACACGATTTCCCCCGCTTCCTCCGGTGAAGAAAGGGAAAGCGTCGACTTGCCGTCGCTCGGAGATGCGCTGTTTGCGGCGCCATCAATGATCGCGCAGATCCTGCTGTTTGCAGCCGCCCTGTTCTTTATCCTCCTGTCGCGGGACGACGTTTACGAAGGTTTGACCAAGGTGCATCCCGATAGCCCCTCGGGCGCCTGCCTGCGCGGTGCGGACGCCCGTGTATCACGGTATTTCCTCACGATCACGCTGATCAACACCTGTTTCGGGGTCATCGTGGCCAGCGCGCTTTGGGCCCTTGGTCTTCCGGGGCCAATGCTTTGGGGCATGATCGCCGCTTTGATGAATTTCCTGCTTTACATCGGCCCGGCCATGGTGGCCGTCTCCCTGGTTGTGGCCGGCGCCATCGCTTTTGAGGGCGCAATGTCTCTGGCGCCCGCCGCCACGTTTGTCATGCTCAACATGATGGAAGGTCAGTTCATCACGCCAACCCTCGTCGGGCGCCACATGCAGGTCAACCCGCTTCTGGTCTTCCTGTCGCTGTGCTTTTGGCTTTGGCTTTGGGGCCCTGTCGGCGGGTTCATTGCCATTCCGCTTCTGGTCTGGGGCATTGCCGTTTTCGAAGGCTGGGGACCAGCCCCAAAAGCCAGCCCCCAGAAAACCTGACCCCTCTAAAACGCGGGGGGAGACACAAGGGAAACAGGAAGGAGAGACGACAGCTCAGTCGTCTTCCACCTCCGAAAACTTTCCGTCTGCCGCCTCATCGAAGGGGGCAATCGAGAACTCAACCACAACGCTGTAGCGGTCGTCTTCGTCTTCGACCTTAAGCTGCCCGCCGAGCTGTTGCGCGAAGGCTTGGATCAGGTTCGTGCCAAGCCCCGTGCCCGTCACCTGTTCCGACGACAAAAGCGCTGTGCCCTTGGTGTTGGCCACCGTCAGGCGGGCCACTTCGGGTTCGAGCCTGGTCAGACTGATTTCCACATTGGGAAGTCCGCCATCAGGCCGCCCCACGTATTTCAGGGCGTTGGTCGTGGCCTCGGTCGCCAAGAGCGACAACGGCACCGCCTGATCCGGGTAGAGCGTGATCGGCTCGTAGGTCTGGGTGTTCTCCAGTTTGACCTCATTGCCCACCCCCGCATCGACCAGCTTGCCGACCGTGCTGCGCAAGAGCTGATCTGCCCGCACCCGGCCCTCTGTGGTGGTCTCGTACAAACTGCGGTGCACGGTGGCGATGCTCATCACACGGCCCTGCACCTCTTTGAGGGCAACGCGCGCTTCGGGGGTTTTCGCCTTGCGCACCTTCATGTTCACGATGGAGGCAATAAGTTGCAGGTTGTTTTTGACCCGGTGATGCACCTCTTTCAAGAGCACAGATTTGTCGTGAATCGTATCCTCGAGCTCCGCCTCGTCGCGGACCACCGTCTCCGCCAGATCGTGCCAAGCCCCTTCGATTTCGCGCAATTCGCGCGGCAGTCCCGGGTCTTTGCGACGGACATCATGACGCCGGCTGACCGCAAATTGGCGCATGTCGCGGCTGAGACGGCGGATGTGTTTGATCGCGAGGCGGTGCACCGCGAAATAGGCCACACCGAGACTGGTGATCCACATTGCGATGGGGAAAATCATCGGCGTCGCGATCGCCAGCCCCGGTGCCACCGACAGGCGTTCGCGTGGCCAGCTCCCGATGGCGTAGACTTGGTCTTTCAGGATCGGCACCACGGCAAAGACACGCTCTTCGCCATCATTGGTCACGCCGGAGAAAGAGCTACGATATTGCCCGGTGAGATGGGCCAGGGGGCGACCATCAGGCAGACGTGCAGCGACATTTTCGAGGCCACCGGTCGCGCTCAACACCTCGCCTTCGTTATTGAAGGTGATCAGTTCGACGGGCCGGTCGACCGGCGCATTTTCGAGGTTGATGCGGGTGTCTTCGTGCGGCAGGGAGAGGCTGATGTAGCCATCGAAAGCGCTGTCGTTGAAAACCGGCGCAGAGAGCACGATCACTTGTCGATGGCTGACCTGACCATCAAGAACGAGATCGCTTCTGAGCTCGGGGGTCTCGATCATGCTTTTGTAAATGCTGCGATTTTTGAAATCTTGCCCGGCGTTCGCAGAGCCGCAGACCAAAACCCCATCGGCGCTGACATAGCCCGCAAAGGAAAACGACGGATTGCTGTCGATGAAATCCGAAAACACGCCGTTACAGGCGTCATAATCCGTCGCAACAAAGGGCATCACGGCGGCCAGAGACTCCGCCGTGCCAAAGCCCGTGCGGATCAACGCCTCCTCACCCGCCGCCGCCTGCGCCGTGAGCGCGAGCAGATTGCTCTGCGCGCGCTCATCGGCTGCTTTGGCGAATTGGTGGGTCAGCGAAACCGCGATCAACCCGATGGGGAACAAGGCAATGGACAGCAAAATCGCGATGCGCACGCCAAGACCGTCAACACGGTCACGCAATCTGCGCAGGTTCACGCGGCGTCCCCCCGTCCGGGCATGTTCGAGCTCATCACCGCCATGGTCTGTTGATCGGTCAGCTCAAGCGGCTCGCCCTCTTTGAGGTTCATCAACTCGCTGAGGGTCTGACGTGCGCGGTTCACGCGGCTTTTGATCGTGCCCACGGCAACCTCACAGGTCTCGGCGGCTTCTTCGTAGGAAAACCCCATGGCACCGACGAGCATCAGGGCTTCGCGCTGTTCGGATTTGAGCTGCACAAAAGCCTCCTCGAAATCCGCCATGGCGAGACGACCGTCATGGTCCGGTTTGTTCGCCAAAGTGGCGGCAAAGGCGCCATCCGTGTCCTGCACCTCGCGTTTGCTTTTGCGGCGGTCGGAATAAAAGGTGTTGCGCAGGATGGTGAAGAGCCAGGCCCGCATATTGGTGCCAACCTGAAAAGAGGCCAGGTTTTTCCACGCCTTGATCACCGCATCCTGCACCAGATCGTCGGCCTGCGACGGGTTGCGGGTGAGGCTCAATGCAAAGGCCCGCATGGCAGGCAGGTGCGTGACGATCTCTTCGCGCGGATCGAGCGGCGTGTCCTGCGCCGTGCTTTCCTTGGTCTGGGTCTTATCACCGGTCATCGCGCATATCCTGTTCCTTGAGTTGCTCAAGCAATTCCAGGAATCGGTCCGGCACCTCCTCTTCGAGGGTTTTCTGATAGACTTTCTTCAAATTCATCTCGATCTGCTCATCGAGATTTGGTTTTGGTTTTTGCTGCGCCATTATCTTTCCCATCTCAGGCCCATCTTACGATACACTCGCCGCGGGGTTTCTGAAAAATTTACACCGTTTTCGGGAACCAAACGTCTTCCGCCTGCGTTTGGTTCCGAGAATTCGATAAAAAAGGACGAAAATATATGTCGACAGCTCCGACAGAGAAGAAACTGTCCCTCATTGTGGCCAGCCTTCTGCCCTACCTGCGTCGCTATGCCCGCGCGCTGACCGGGGATCAACAGACCGGGGACAAATATGCGGCGACGACTCTTGAGGCGCTTTTGAGCGACCGCTCCGTCTTTGATGAGATCGAAAGTCCGAAAGTGGCTTTGTTCCATGCTTTCCACCTGATCTGGGCCAGCGCGGGCGCGCCGACGGGCGAGGATGAGACGGGCCTTGCGAAACGTGCCCAGGCGCATTTGCGTCGCCTGACGCCGAACACCCGCGAGGCTTTGCTGCTCCACACGATCGAGGAATTCACCCTCGACGAGGTGGCCGAGATCATGGGCACCGATGCCGATGAGGTCGAACACCTTCTGGGCGTGGCACAATCCGAGATGACAGAAAGCATCAACGGTCGCGTCATGGTGATCGAAGATGAGGCGATCATCGCGCTCGATCTTCAGGGCATCGTGGCCGACATGGGCCACCAGATCACCGGTGTGGCCAGCATTGCCAGCGAAGCGGTGAAACTCGCGAAAGAGACCCAGCCGGATCTGATCCTCTCGGATATCCAGCTGGCCGATGGCTCGTCCGGCATCGACGCGGTGAACGACATCCTCAAGGGCGCGGCGGACACGCCGGTGATCTTCATCACCGCCTTCCCCGAGCGCCTGTTGACCGGCGACCGCCCGGAGCCGGCTTTCGTGATCACCAAACCCTATAGCGAAGATCAGGTGCGCTCTGCCGTGTCGCAGGCGATGTTCTTTGCCAGCACGGAAACCCTCGTATCCTGAACCTGAGATAAAGCAAAATAAAACGCCCCGCCGATCTCTCGGCGGGGCGTTTTTCGTTACGATCTTCAAGAGACCGTAAAGAGATTAGGATTTCGCAATCGCCCGAAGCATCCAGGCCGCTTTCTCGTGGAACGCGGCACGCGCGGTCGCCATATCGGCTGTCACATCGTCATTGTGCTCCTCGGCCAGCTTGATCAGCTTGTGCATCTGGGAGGCGAGCTGTTCGTGGTCCTGCGCCAGATCGGCCACCATTTCCGTGGCGCTTGGCGATTTGGCCGTGTCCTGCACCTTGGTGCCCGCCAGAATGTCGCCGATCGACATGGGCGCCAGTTGCCCCAGCGCACGAATGCGTTCGGCCAATTCATCGGTCGCTTCGAACAGCGCGCCATATTGCTCTTCGGTCAGGTTGTGGACGCTGTAGAACAGCGGCCCCTCGACGTTCCAGTGATAAATATGCGTCTTGAGCAGAAGTGCGTAGGTGTCTGTCAAAACCTGGGAAAGCCCGTCCGCGACGGCTTTTGGGGATTTCACCCCGGTGTTGACGTCGGTGGCTTCGGGAGTGGTGTTGAGACCATCCTTCATGATGTACTCCTTTCTGATAAAATTCTTCGCGTGATGTTGGGGGATGCGCCGGTGTTAAACCGGCGGCTTACCCCGAACAGCACGTGCGACCATCGCCAGCAAAAACAGGACGATGAAGATGAAGAACAGGATTTGCGCGATCCCGGCGGAAGCGCTCGCGATACCACCGAAACCGAAAACCCCGGCGACAATCGCAACGATAAGAAAAGTAAGTGCCCAGCCAAGCATGGGAGCCTCCTTATTAGCGATTTCATATATGCGCTTATCAAGCGCGGTCTGAGAGGATAACGGCCCGGCCCGGCCCAAGGTTCCAAAGATATTTTTCGGAACTTTTTGCGGTGTTCGGGCGTTGATGAGACAACTGAAATTCGAAAGGAGACAGATCATGGCACGCACTCAAACCAATGGGTCCGTCGAACAGACCTCTGCCGATCTCTCGGCTCAAATCGAAACTTTGAAAGCCGATGTTGCCGAACTCACCAAGGTGATGGGCGATTACGGTCGCGCGCAGAAAGCTCAAATCGGTGCTACAGCCGAAGACAGTTTTGAGGCCGCGAAACAGAAAGGCGCCGAAACCGCCGAATACGCCCGCCAGCAAGCGCGGGATGCCTATGCAGGGGCTGAGAAAACCGTCCGCGCAAATCCGGCGGCCTCCGTCGGCATCGCCGCAGGTGTGGGGTTTCTGGTCGGCCTTCTGGCCACCCGTCGTTCGTAAGGCGCACCAGTTCATGCTGACGGCATTGCAACATAATTTGGCCCGGGGCGCACGTCGTGCGGCCTGGGTCTCTGTGGGTGGGGTCCTCATGGCGGTCGGGATCGGTTTTCTGACCGTCGCCGCATGGATCATGCTGAGCACCCTGCGCGATGCGCAATTTGCGGCCTTGGTCATTGGCCTTGTTTACGTGGGCTTCGGGATGGTGATCGTTGCGGTCAACTCAAGTGGTGACAGACGACAATCTTTGGAGCAACAGCGCGCCGAAGAGGTCAGGAGGCGCGCGGAATCTCCGCCTGAGGACGATCTCTTTGCCCGCATTGCCGTTGCTTTCGCCGAGGGTGTGCAAGCCGGCAAAGCGCTTCGTAAATAACCCCCGAGAAAGCCCCATGAGAAAGAACCACGAAACAACAATGCGCCCTGTGCAAGACAGGGCGCATGTTTTGTTTTATCGGCTGTGCTTGGTTCGCCAGCTTAGTTGGCCATGGCCAATTGTTTCGGCAGTTTAAAGGTCCAGACCGTGCCGCCTTGGTTCAGGTAGTTGACCTTTTTGGCCACTTCCCCGCCCCAGAGCGGAACCGCGCCGCCCCAGCCGGAGACGATGGTGACATATTGCTCGCCTTCGAACTCATAGGTCACCGGCTGGCCGACAATCCCAGACCCGGTCTGGAAGGACCAAAGCTTTTCACCGGTCTCGTCATCAAGCGCGATGAACTCGCCTTCAGGCGTGCCAAAGAACACGAGACCGCCTGCGGTGGTCATCACCCCACCCCAAAGCGGTGCGTCGTTTTGGAAGTCCCATTTGATGTCGCCGGTTTCCGGCTCGATGGCTTTCAAAGACCCGATGTGGCTTTCAAAGATCGGCTTGATGGTAAAGCCAGCGCCCAGGTAAGCCGCGCCTTTTTTGTAGGAAATCGGCTCGTTCCAGATGTCCATGCCCCATTCGTTCGACGGCACGTAGAACATGCCGGTCTTCTGGCTGTGCGCCATCGGCATCCAGTTTTTGCCCCCCAGGAAGGACGGCACGGAGAACACCATCTCGCCCTTGTCGGCCTCCAAAGGATTGCCCGGGCGTGCGTCCTCGACAAAGATCGGACGACCCGTCTCGTCGATGCCCTCGGCCCAGGTGATGTTGGACACGAACGGCGTTGCGTTGACGAAAGCACCGTCTTCACGGTTCAGCACGTAGAAGAACCCGTTGCGGTCGGCGGTGGCGTAGCGTTTGTTGCCGTCTTTGTCGGTGAAAGCGACCACTTCGTTCACCCCGTCAAAGTCCCAGCCTTCGCGCGGGGTGGTTTGGAAATGCCATTTGATCTCGCCGGTGGCCGGGTCGATGCCCAGACGCGAGGCGGCATAGAGGTTGTCGCCCGAATTGTCGTCCTTCGGCGTTCCGGCATCGCGCAGATGCGAGTTCCACGGCGCCGGGTTGCCCGTGCCAAAGATAAGCGTGTCGGTATCGGCATCGTAAGAGCCGCCAAGCCAGGTGGCACCGCCGCCCGTTTTCCACATATCGCCCGGCCAGGTGGCGTTAAGCTCACCCGTCATGGTCGATTCTTCGCCATTGAGCGTGCCCATATGGCCCTCGATCACCGGACGGGTCCAGACCAGATCGCCGGTCTCGGCATCCCGCGCCTGCACTTCCCCGACGATGCCGAATTCACCGCCCGAGTTGCCGGTGATCACCAGACCGTTCACGATCAGCGGGGCCGCCGTGTAGGAATAGCCTTCTTTGTAGTTGGCGATTTTCTTGTTCCATTTCACATCGCCGGTCTTGAGATCGAGCGCCACGATGCGCGCATCCAGCGTGCCGAAATAGATGTTGTCGCCATAAATCGCGCCACCACGGTTGATCACGTCACAGCAGGGCAAAATGCCTTCGGGCAGACGGGCGTCATATTGCCAAAGCTCCTCGCCGGTCTTCAGATCAATCGCATACATCCGCGAATAGGATCCGGTGACATACATGACGCCATCGTAAATCAGCGGCTGGGTTTCCTGACCGCGTTGTTTCTCACCGCCAAAGCTAAAGGCCCAGGCCGGAAAAAGATTTTCGATGTTGTCCTTGTTGAGCGTATCGAGCGGCGAATAGCGCTGAAGATCGCGCCCCATGCCGTTGGTCAACACATCGCCCGGCGTGGTGGCGTCGTTCAAAAGGTCTTCTTCGGTGACCCCGGCAACACCCCCGCCCGCAAGCCCAAAGCTCATGATGGCCGCCGTCGCAGCCGTTACAAACCTGTTCATTTTAGTCCTCCCATAGCAGACCGCACCCCTGGAGTATGGACCACGGCTCATATCCTTCCATTATTGACAGGGCCGATCCTGCGGATATTGGCCATTGGTCGTAGGCTCCCTGCGACCCTCCTGTCCTTTGGTCGTATTTCGCGCGCCCATCGCCCGACCTAGGCTCTTTTGTCAGGGAGGACTGCACATGACGAAATTCACCAAAGGACTGGCCGCTCTGGCGGCGGCGATGTCACTGACCGGCGCACTGGCCGCCAAGGCCGACGACCTGCCGACACTCAAGGCCGCGCTTTACATGTCCGGCACCGTGGCCTGGGAGGTCGACACCATCCGCCACAACGGCTTTGACACCGCGCAGGGCTTTACCCTCGAGGCCATGGATGTCGCAGGCGGCGCCGCTTCGCGCGTGGCATTGGCGGCGGGCGAAGTCGATATGATCGTCGCCGATTGGCTCTGGGTCGCCGCCCAACGTGCCGAGGGCAAGGACTACGTGTTCCTCCCCTATTCCAAAGCCGTCGGCGGGCTTTACGTGCCGAAAGACAGCCCCGCGCAAAGCCTTGCCGATCTCAAAGGTGGCAAGATTGGCATCGCGGGCGGGCCGAATGACAAAAGCTGGCTGATCCTGCGCGCCTATGCGGAACAGATGTCGGGGCAAGACCTCGCCTCTGAGACCGAACAGGTGTTCGGCGCGCCGCCGCTGATCTTCAAATCCGCGCTCTCCGGCGAACTGGATGGGGCGATCAATTTCTGGCATTTCGGGGCAAAGATGGAAGCCTCTGGCATGCGGCTTCTGGCCTCCACCTCTGAGGCCGCGCTGGCTCTGGGCCTCAACCCAGACACGCCGCTTTTGGGCTATGTGGTGCGGGGCGAAGTGTTGGCCGAGCATCCCGAAGTGGTCAAAGGTCTGGCCGCTGCCTCCCGTCAGGCCAAGGACCTTTTGGCCACGGATGACGCGGCTTGGGAGCGGTTGCGCGCGCGGATGAACGTCAAAAATGACACACAATTCGCGGCGCTCAAAGCCGGTTGGATCGCGGGCATCCCCGCCGAAGGCCCGGTCTCCGAAGAAGACGCCGCCAAGATGCTGACCCTCATGGCGAAACTCGGCGGCGAAGATCTGGTCGGTCAAGCGACCAACCTGCCCGCAGGCACCTTCTATAACCCGGCCTCATGAGACATGACATGTCCATCCTCTCGGACAGGCTTGAGGCGGCTTTCCCTGTGAAGGCCGCCTTGCTGCACCTCGATCTGCGCTCGGTGTCCGCCGGGGGGGCGCAGATCCTCGGGGCTATTCGGCTCGACATCCATGCGGGCGAAACTGTTGCGCTGACCGGCCCGTCGGGGGTCGGCAAAACCACGCTGTTGCGGGTCATTTCCGGGCTGCACCGCGACTACGAGGGCGAGATCACCCGCCCGCCCCGGCTGTCGGCTGTGTTCCAAAACCCGACGCTTTTGCCCTGGCGCAGGGCCTGGCAGAACCTCACCCTGACCACCGGGATTTCCAAGGCACAGGCGCGCGACTGGCTCACTGTCGTCGGCCTCTCCGATCACGCCGATCACTTCCCCGAACAGATGTCTTTAGGCCAACAACGCCGCCTCGCACTGGCGCGGGCCTTTGCCGCCTCGCCCGATCTGTTGTTGATGGACGAGGCCTTTGTGTCGCTCGACCCAAAGCTGGCTGATGAGATGATGCAGCTTTTCGAGACTCTGCGCACCCAGCACGGCACGACGACGCTTTTGGTCACCCACGACCGCACGGAGGCCGCGCGGCTGGCGGATCGGGTGCTCTGCCTCGACGGCAGCCCTGCCACGCTCCGCGCCACCGTTTAAATCACTCGGAGATCGACGCCAGATAGGTGACAATGAAATCCTGCACCGTCGGGTCGCTCACGCCGACGTGGCGCATTTTCGTCCCCGGCACGAGCGCGTCATTGTCCTCCATCCAGGCTCGGATCGCGCCCTTGGTCCAGACAAAGCCCGCGTTTTTCAAAGCTTCGGAATAGGGGTAGCCCTCGAACGTCCCCGCCGCGCGCCCGACGACGCCGGTCAAAAGCGGGCCATAGCTCGCGCGGTCGGCATCGACGGAGTGGCAGCGGTGGCATTCCTTGTCGAAGAACTCGGCTCCTGCGGCGGTTTTGATGGCGTCGTATTCGCCCGCAAAGGCAACTGTTGCAAAGAGTGCCGGGATCACGGCAGCGGCGATATGTTTGGCTTTCATGGCGATCTCTCCTACGCGACTGTTTGATGCATCATCGCGCGAAAGCCCCGACCAAAGGGTTGACCTGCCTCAAGAAAAGCCCCCGACATTGGTCGGAGGCCGTCTACGACTTTGGTCGTAGTCTTGCGTCAAAACAGGTTGAGATAGCGCCATTCGTCGGCGTCCGGCGTCACCTCGTCGAGATCGTAACCCGCGCTTTGCAAGCGCTGTGCGACGGCCAAGCCTTCGCCCGCCGCCTCATCCACAAGCGCCCGGCCCGCGTCCTCGTCCCGCGCCACGCCCCAGCCGCGCATCAGATCGAGCCCGTGGTTGAACTTGCCCACCGGATCGCCCGCCTCGGCCGCTTTGCGATTCCACTCGGCTGCGGACTCAAAGTCTTGCGGCGCGCCCAGCCCATTGTCATCGAGCTGGCTCATCCAGGTCATCGCCCCGGTCCAGCCCGCATCCGCACAGTTGGAAAACAGCTCGCGCGCCAACTCGTGACGCCCGGATTTCGTGATCAGATAGCCCTGAGAACAGATCACCATGCCGGTGTCGCCCTCGCGGATGTTCTCCATCACCTGCGCCATCGACATCTCATGCGGGTTGAGCGTGCCCTGCTCGTCGACATGGGTGTCGGGACCAAGCTCCATCGGTAAATCTTCGGCGAAAAGCGGCATGGCCAAAACCAGCGCCAGACCAAGGCAAATGCGTTTCATGTGACAGTCCTCCCGTGCGCAAGCATGCCAGAGACGGGCCCGAGGCCGAATGAGACAAAGGTCCAAGCCGCCCTGCGACCAAAGTCGCAAGCTCACATCTTGCGCCCGATCATCCGCTTCGCCGGATCATAGCCCCAAAGCGCCAGCGCCATGAAGGCAATCGACGCCCCCACGCAGATGCCCCAAGCCAGCGGATTGGGCGTCAGATATAGCGCAAAGCGGATGCTTTCGACCCCGTAGGAAAACGGATTGAGACGACAAATCGTCTCCAAAAGTGCCGAGGCCTCCGCCATTTTCCAGAGCGGATAGAGCGCGGTGGAGAGGAAGAACATCGGGAAGATGACGAAATTCATCACGCCTGCGAAATTCTCCAACTGTTTGATTGTGGACGACAAAGCGATACCCAAGGCGCCGACCATGAGGGCGGTGAGAAAGAGCGCCGGCAGGATCGCGACATAGCCCAGAGGCGAAAACGTGATGCCGTAGAGCGCGCAAATCGCAAGAAACGCATAGGCCTGAAGCACCGAAATCAGCGCCCCCGCGATCAGCTTGCAACTCAAAAGCCACCAGCGCGGCAGCGGCGCCGTCAGCAAGAGCCGCATCGTCCCCATCTCCCGGTCCATCACCAAAGAGAGCGAGGATTGCATGCCGTTGAACAGCAAAATCATGCCGCAGAGCCCCGGCACGATATAGGTCTCATAGGTGATATAGGTCTGATAGGGCGGCGTGATCGAGAGGCCCAGAGCCGCACGAAAGCCCGCCGCAAAGACAAAGAGCCAGACGAGCGGGCGCACCAGCGCCGCCAGCATCCGCGCACGTTGGCCCAGAAAGCGCAGCGCCTCGCGGTGGCAGATCACCCTAAGTGCGGCCAAGGCATGTCTCATGCGCCCTCGCTTTCGGTCAGTCTCAGGAAATGCGCCGTCAAAGCCGCGCCGGTGACGGGCACTTCGCCCTGCTCCAACATACAGCCTTGATGCAAGACGACAAGCCGATCGCCGGGCCAGATCTCATCGGTCAAATGCGTGGCCCAGAGCACCGCCAACCCAGTGTCCTGCGCCAGCCCGTGCACATGCGCGACCAGATCGGCGCGAGTCTGTGCATCCAAGCCCACGGTCGGCTCGTCCAAGAGCAACACCTCGGGCCGATGCATCAGCGCGCGGGCAATCTCCAGCCGCCGCCGGTGCCCGCCATTGAGATCCCGCACCCGCTCGCGTGCGCGCTCTTCCATGCCCAAACGGTCCAAGGCCTCGGAGGCCGAAAGCCGCGCCGCGCGGCCTGTGATGCCGTGAAGTCCCGCGAAATAGAGCATGTTGCGCCAAACGGAGAGGTCGAGATCGAGTGTCGGCTGTTGAAACACCACGCCGGTTTTCGAAAGCGCCAGAAGAGGGTCGCGGGAGACATCATGCCCCGCGATCTCGATCCGCCCGGTGCGGGGCGTGAACAGCCGCGTCAACAGACCGAAGAGCGTCGATTTCCCCGCCCCGTTCGGCCCTAAAAGCGCGCAGAACTGACCCGGCGCGACCGAAAAACTCACCGCCTCCAGAGCGCGTTTCGCGCCCCAGTCATGGGTGATGTTTTCGACGCTTAACCCGGTCATTCGCCCGCTCATTCGACCGCCTTATTCAATCGTGATCTCCAACCGCTGAAGATCGCCCGAGGATTGTGGCACGCGCAGCTCGTAGCGCCCCGGCTTGATCGCCACAAAGCCAATCTCCATCGTGCCCGCCTCATCAAATTCGACGCTGTCGATGCCCAATGGCCGGATTTCCAGCCCTTCGATCACGATCTCGTCGATCCAGATCGCCCGAAAGAACCCCGCCCCTTCGAGCGCCAGCTCTTGTGAGCCGTCGGCCTCAATCTCGATCTCGTAATAGGTGCCGGATTTGAGCTTAAGCGGTGCTTCGGCCAAGGGCTGCCCGGCAGACAGCATGATCGGCGGCAGGTCTTCGGAATTACTCGCCGACAGGATGCCCGCGAGGCCGAATTTGGGGGTATCGTCATCATCTGCGAAGGCGGATGTGGCGGCGAGAAGAGCAGCGGCAATGAGTGCGTAACGCATGAAATATTCCTCTATCTTAGACACTTACGGGCACATAGCTGCGCCCACTCCATTTACGGGCGCATGGCCGCGCCCCAGGGAAACCGCCCGACCTTGATGGTCTTGACCGGTTTGCGGGAGGCGACGTCGATCACCGTGACATCGCCGCTCACCCCGTTGGTGGTGAAAAGCTGGCTGTGATCCGGCGAAAACGCCATGTGCCAGACCCGGCGGCCGACGAGGATGTAGTCTTCGACCTCAAGCGTCTCGGTGTTCACGACGGCGACATGGTTCGACGGCCCCAGCGCCACGAAAGCGGTCTTGTGATCCGGCGTCAGTTCGAAGCCGACGGGCTGGATCAGATCCGGGTGCACGCCCTGAATTTCAAAGTGAATTTTGCCGGTCTCGCTTTGGTCCGTCGTGTCAAACACCGTGATCGTACCGCCAATTTCCGACGACACCCAAAGCTCGCTTCCATCTTTGACAAATTCCGCATGACGGGGCCGTGCATCGACCAGCGTGTTGGCGTAAATCTCATGCGTGCCCGTGTCGATCCAATGCGCCATATTCGTCGTCTCCGACGTGGTAATCACCGTCTTGCCATCGGGCGAGACGGCCATGCCTTCGGGCTCGATACCGACGTTGATCTGGGTCACCACTTTGCGCGTCTCGACATCGACAACCGTGGTCACCGCGTCGTCCTCATTGGCGATCCAGAGATGCCGGTCATCGGGGTGCAGCACGAATTGCTCCGGGTCCTCTCCTGAGGGCAGGTCGTGCAGAACCTCGCCCGTCTCCGGGTCCATCACCTGCACCGCATCGCTGTCGGAGGCGCAGATATAGAGCCGCGTGTAATCGGAATTAAAGGTGATGCCGCGCGGGCGTTCGCCGACCTCGATCGTGCGCACCACCTCCAGCGTGTCGATGTCGATCACCGACAGCGTGTCGTCTTTTTCGTTGCTCACCCAAATCTCGGAAGCTGTCGCTGGCAAAGCAAACGCGAGGGCCAAAAGACTGGCAGACATTTTAGTTTTCAAAGGCATGGCAGTCACTTTCCATCTGATCCAATCCCAAAGTGTCGAGCGGATTTCGGGCATGTTCGAAGCCGTCCGGCGGGGCCGAGGCCACCTGCGCGTGGGCGTTCACCACCGGGATCGGTTGGCGCATCTGGCCGTTCCAGCCACGAAAGCTCAAAGGCCTGCCCTGAAAGGCCGCCAGTTCAAATCCGTCTGACAGAATATAGTCGCGCAGCACATCGGGCTCTGCCGATCCGGTCCGCGTCACCGCCTCACCGATCACCCGCACGGCGGCCCAGGCGGCGTAATCCTCCGCCGTCATATCGCGCTGCGCGAGGTCTTCGAACCGGCTTTGCAACTGCGCCGCGCCCCATTGTTCGACGACGGGCGCCCAGGCCTCCGCCACCAGCCCCACGGCACCCGCGACCGGGCGCGGCTCCCATGTGTTGTGTTCGATGTAGCGGGCGAAATCGTCATGCGCGTCGGCGACCAGAACCACGTCATGCGCCTTGAATTTTTGCGTGAACAACGGCACCTCGCGCGCCGCTGCACGCCGCAGGTCCGTGTCAAAGGACCAGTTCGCCTCAGAGACGATCTTGAGCCCGAATTTTTGCGCCGCATCGCGATAGCTTTGCGCCAGAGCTGCGTCTTCCGCACTCGGCCCCTCGATCAGCGCCAGTTTGGTCCAGCGTTTCTCCATCAAAACCTGCATCAAGGCATCCGCCTCCATGCCCAGCTCAGGCACGGTGTGAAACAGGTTGGCGCGACAATCACCGTCGCGCAAGCTGGGCGCTTTGGAGGAGACATTGAACAGCAAAGTCGCCCCCGCCGATGGCAGATCGACCACTTGGAGCAATGCCTCCGCCGCCATGTCGAGCAACACGAGGTCATGGCCAGCGAGCATCGTCTGCGCCGCCGCGACGACATCGCCATCGGGCGCGAGTGACACCACATCCATCGTATACTGATGCCCCAGAAACCCGCCCGTCGTCTGATTGTCCTTGAGCGCCAATTCCGCGCCGTCAATACCACGCGCAGGCGGGATCGGATCGAGCCCCGACAAAACCGCACGCGGCGGGGTCTCCAAGCGCAGATAGCCGATTGAAATGTCGATCTGCTCTGCCCTGAGATCAGCAGGCATCACGGAGACACAGGCCATAAAACCTATGGCGCACCAAGTCCTTATCATTGTCGTCCTCCCTCCCAAAACCCTATGCGGCGCGGGGTCAGAGGCGAACCACGACCAAAGTCGCATGCCCATTCGGACAGTGGCACCAAGGTCTAATGGCGCGCGCCTTCGCGGCAGAGATATTCATGGGAAAACGATGGGAGGACCCAATGAAAACCGCTGTAAAACGCACCGCTTTGCTCGCCGCACTCACGACCGCAATCGCAACCGTCGCCTTCGCCCATGGCGATGTGACGCCGCAGCCGGTGAACACCGATGCCCTGCCCGATGTGGGCGAAGAGTGGCTGACCGAAAACCCCTACCGCGCGGAGGAGGCGGGCGAAGAGGTCTGGCTCAAGGCCATCGAAATCGGCTCGTCCGGCTACAACCAGAACTGCGCGCGCTGTCATGGCCTCGGCGTTGTGTCGGGCGGTCTGGCCCCCGATCTGCGCTATCTCGAGGCCGAGGAATATGGGGACGAATGGTTCGTCGAGCGCTTCCAGCACGGCATGACCCAGAACGGCATCACCAAGATGCCCGCTTTCGGGGAGTTGCTGGGTCAAAAAGCCGCCTGGGCGATCCGCACCTATGTCGAAACCCGCCCCGACGATGGTGCGCTGGACGATCACATGACGCGTCTGATCGAAATTCGTGACCACCTGTTGGCCGGGGACGTGGAAAACCCGACCGGGGTGCAAGAAGAGCTTGCCAGCATCGCCGCCGAGGTCGAAACCGGATCCGGCGCGCCGGTCGCCGACAGCGTGGCCTTCGAGGCCGCGCGCAACATGACCGACGATCCCGCGACGTGGAAACACACCGCCGATCTTCTGACGGTGGGCCTCTCTGCGGCGGAGTGAACCATGCGCACGCCGCTTCGAACAGTTGGGCCTCTTTTGGGTCTTCTGGCCGGTCTCGCCTCCGCGGGGCCGGCCTTCGCGCGCTGTGAGGACTACGTCCCCGGCCCGAAACCGCAGAACACCTTTTCGCAGGATGTCGGCCGCGAGTTCGACCGCATCATCGACGAGGGATGGATCGAATTCGCCCTCTACGAAGCGTTCCCGCCCTGGTCCTATGAAGAGGGCGGCAAAGCCAAAGGCATCGACGTCGAAATCGGCCGGATCATCGCCGAAGATCTTGGGGTCACGCCCCGATTTCGCCTCGTGCAGGCGGATGAGACCCTCGACGCGGATCTGCGCAATTACGTCTGGAAAGGCGCCACAGTGGGCGGGCGCGTTTCTGACGTCATGCTCCATGTGCCCTATGACAGCGAATTGACCTGTCGCATCGAACAGGTTGTTTTCACGGGGCAATATGCGGGCGAGGCGCTGGCCATCGGCTATAGCGAGGCGGAGTACCCGGACGATCTTCCGACGCCCGCCTACTTCCGCTTTGACACGGTGGCCGTCGAAAACGACAGCCTGTCGGATTTCTACCTGACCTCTGTCGGGCGCGGATCGGTGGGCGATGCAATCCACCGCTACCCCTCGCCCGAGGCCGCCGTCGCGGGCATGACTGCGGGCGAGACCATGGCGGTCATGGCGCCGCTCGCGGTGATAGAGGCGGGTCTTGAGGAAGGCTTCGGCGTGCATCAGCCGCCCCTGCCAGGTCTGGTGCGCAACAGCTGGACCGTGGGTGTCGCGGTCAACCAGCAGCACCGCGATCTGGGCTACGCCGTCGATTACGCGATTGAAAAGGCGCTGGCGGATGGCCGGATCGAAGCGATCTTTGCCGAACATGGGCTGAGCTTTTTGCCGCCCGAGCGGTGAGGATCACAGCGAGCTCAGATTGCCCGCGTCATCGACCAAATAGACCCGAGACAGGCCGAGCTTTTGCTTGGCCGTCTCTATGTCTGAGCGCGACATCAGGCAAAAGGCGGTCGAGGCCGCATCCGCCAGCGCCGCCTTACCGGCACCTTTTGCGATCACGGTCACGGTCGACCACGCGGGCTTGCCGCCTTTGGGGTGCAAGATATGCGTCTCACCGCCCACCGTCATCGCCGTTGGGCTGGAAGTGGCCATCGCCCCCGCGCTCAGGTGAAGCGCGCCCAGACGCCCGGCTTCGGGGTCTTCGAGACCAAGCCGGAACGGCCCGCCCAATGCGGCAAATTCCCCCATATTGATCAGCGCCTCACTGTACCCGCGCGCCACCAGAAGGGCTGCGATCCGATCCGTCGCATAGCCCTGCGCGATGCCGTTGAAACTGAGTTTTTGACCTGCACCCAGTTTGACGCGATCGGACTCAAACATGACCCGATCCAGACCGATCAGATCGTGCGCTGCCAGGACATCTTCACCCTGTGCCAAAGCCTCCCAGAGCGGCTGGATTGTCGGATCGAAGAGACCGCCCGTCGCGGCGTGAACCCGGTGTGACAGCTGCAAAATCTCGCGCATCTCCGGTGACAGAGTCCCCTTCCCACGCGCATTGAGGCGCGACAAATCGGAGGCCGGATCATAAAGCGAAAAGCGCCGCTCCAAGGCACGGATTTCCCCGATCACCGCTTGCAAATCCGCCTCGACCAGCCCGTGCGGTCCACGCAAGTCGAGCGAAACCTCCGCGCCCAAGGCATAGCCCCGCCAACGCCCCGTCGCGGCCCATGCGGGTGTTGCCAAAGCACAGGCTGAAAGCGTGATAAACCGACGTCGAGAAAGTCTCATGCGGCACGCTCCTGAGGTTTGCCCTGACGTTTCGCCGCCAAGATCAGAGGCACGCATTGGGTCGGATCGTCATGGATTTTGACGCAATCAAGACATTGGAAACATTCATCATATTGGATTTCTCCGGTCTTCTTGATCGCCCCGTAGCGGCATTTAACACGGCAGAGCTGACACGGGCTGCCGCACTCTTTGCGCCGCGCGATCCAGTCGCGGCCTCTGAGCAGGCCTCCAATCGCCATGATTGCGCCCAAGGGGCAGACATAGCGGCAGAAGCCTTTGAAAAAGACCACACTCGTGGCCAAGAGGAACAGCGCATAGGCCACATAATACCATTCACGCTGGAAATAGACTGTGACAGCGGTTTTGAACGGCTCGATCTCGGCGGCTTTTTCGGCGTGGTCCGGGGCCACGAAAGCCACCGCGATCAACCCCGCCAGCGCGACGTATTTGCCTTTCTTGAGCCGTCGATCCCAGAGCGGCGACGCCTCGCGTTGGCGCAGCCCCAAAGCCTTGCCGAGATGGTGCAACAGCTCCTGCATCGCGCCAAACGGACAAAGCCAACCACAAAACAGCCCCCGCCCCCAAAGCACAAAGCCGAGGAGGCTCACCGCCCAGATCATCAGAGAAAACGGGTCATACAACAGCACCGAGAGACTGCCGTCCCCGATGGCGGCGCGCAGCACGGCAAGCACCGTCACGATGGACAATTGCCCCTGTCCCCACCAGCCGATGAATCCGATGACAACGCAAAGGATACCAAGCCGCATGACTGTGAAATGGCGAAGGGCGGCAAAGCGATGCATCAAGGGGCCGACAAGCACCAAAAGCGTGGTCAGGAACAGCGCCAGAGCGATCAGGTCCGCCTTGCGATTGAACGCCGCCTCAAGCCAGCCTGGCAGCGGTTTATGCACCTCGGGCACGCTGTAAAACCGCGCCGGTGCGCTATAAGCGAGGTCGAAATGTGCGTCGCCGATCTCTGGTTGGAACATGCCGTGTTCTCGCACGGCCTGTACCTTGAGCACCCACTCCGAGATCGGATCAAAGCCCAGCCGCCGGTCGGCGCGCAGGATCATCGCGGTCTCAGGTTCGGGCACATCGGACGCCAGTTCGACCCAGATGTCGGCATCGCGCAGCGCCACAGGAAAGCCGCCCTGCTCCGCCGACAGCCGATCCGGCGCGGTGTTGCGCACGAAGTCTTCCGAGACCAATCCGTGCCGTCCGTAGTCCATGACCAACAGAGGCTCGGCCTCGGGCGAGACCTCGAGAAACCGCTGCACCTCATCGAAGGTGCCGGGCGCAAGAACGGCCCCCGCCACCGGGGGCGCACCGATGTCAACGAGCCAGAGATCGAGGTAGCGACCCTCCGGGTCGGCCTTAGCCTCCGGGTCATCATGGGCCCAAATCGTACCGGCGAAGGCGGCATCCAGTTCGGCGTTGGTGATGGAGAGGCGCCGTGCGATGCCTTGGTCCACGAGATCGGCCCAGCTCAGCGCCTCATTGACGTCCGCATCGGGGCGCGCGGGCGTGGATGTCGCCAGCCCCTGCATCTTGTCGCGGGCCACGATCAGCGTAGCAGCAAGGATACTTTCATGCGCGATTCGCACGCTGGCCGTGGCCTTCGTGACGCCGTCGAGATAGACCAGATCGGACCCGCCGCCGCCAGCGCCATAAGGCACGCCGACGACGAGGCTCTGGGTGATCGAGAGACCAGGATATTGCGCCAGAAATTCGCGAAACGGTGCTTCGCCAAGACCTGACACAAAGACCGGCTCATATTGCGACAGCAAACGCACATCAATGAAGACGCCAGATTTATCCAAAAGAACCAGGGCGTTGATCGGCTTTCCCGAAAAACCTGGCAAAGGCGCCAGCGGGCCGGTTTCGAAGACATAGCCCACTTCGGCACCGCCGGAATTCAAAAGCTGATAGACGCCCCGGTCGTCGATGTCTTCGCCCAAGGCGTAGGGCGGGACAATCAGTTTCGCGATCTCGTCGCGCGGCAAAGGCTCCGGCCCGGCGGCAGCGACCGACAGGGGAAAAAAGGTGAGCACGATCCAAATCAGCGCCCGGAATGAGACAATGAGCCTGCACATCTGATCACGCTAACAATGCCCGCGCGCGCGGCGAATACGACCAAAGTCCAGCACGCCCTGCGACCCCGCCCGCGCTACAGTCAGGGTCGGAGGAGTTCATGCAAAAGACGCGGAGATATTCGGCAGGCTATACCGCCCTGTCCTTGGGCGGACTGGTTGCGCTCTGGGCCTTTGCGGCTTGGGTCAAAGCCGACCCGGAGATCCTGCCGTCGCCCATGGCAGTCATGGTGGTTTTGGTCGATCTGATCGCCAAGGGCACGCTCTGGCCGCAGATGCAGGCGACGCTCACCCGCGTGATCCTGTCTTTCTCTGCCGCCATGGTGCTTGGCACCGCCCTTGGGATTTTGCTCGGCCTGTCACCGCGTCTCAATCGCCTGTTCGACCCTTGGGTGACGGTGTTTCTGAACCTGCCCGCGCTGGTGGTCATCGTGCTCTGTTATCTCTGGATCGGTCTCAACGAGGTGGCCGCAATCACCGCCGTCACGCTCAACAAACTGGCACAGGTGACGGTGACGCTGCGCGATGGAACGGCCGCGCGGGATCGGCGGCTCGACGAGATGGCGGGCCTCTACCGGATGCCGCGTGTGCTCTACCTGCGCCACGTCGTGTTGCCGCAGCTTGCGCCTTATCTCGCCATTGCAGGGAGGAACGGTTTGGCGATGATCTGGAAGATCGTGCTCGTCGTTGAATTTCTGGGCCGTTCCAATGGGATCGGCTTTAAAATTCATCTACATTTTCAGAGCTTTCAAACCGCGCATGTGCTGGCCTATGCGCTCAGTTTCGTGGCCGTCATGCTGGTGATCGAGGTCGCGGGGATCCAGCCGTGGGAGCGTGCCGCCGGGCGCTGGCGGGGCACTGCAGCGGGTAACACGGGCCGCCTCACCCCTCGTCCTGCGGCGCCATGACAAAGCGCTCAAGGTCCTGCGGCGCGATGGGTTTATAGAGGATTTTGATGCCAGCGCCGGAACTGTGCCGCACCACCTCGGGGGAGCGGTTCGCCGTCACCAGACGGGCCGGAATGGGACCGTAGAGACCTCGCATCTGGCGGATCACCTCGATGCCGTCGATGCCGTCTCCGAGCTGATAATCGACCAGCATGAGATCGGGCACCACATCCAACTCCGCAACGAGAGACAGAGCCTCCTCGCCGCTTTCCACCGCCACCACCGCAAGCCCCCATTTTTCGAGCAAGAGCGTCATGGCGCGGCGCACATCGGCGTCGTTTTCCACCAAAAGCGCGATCAGTCCAAAGGCCTGATCCGGGGCCGCGGGGGCGGATTGGAAACTGTTGATGTTTTGCGCCGCCAGATGCCGGGTCACGGCGAGATCGATGCCGAACACTGTGCCCTTGCCCAGCTCGCTATGAAGATGAATGGGATGGCCCAATTGAGCACAGGCGCGGTCGACAATGGCAAGCCCAAGCCCCATGCCGACAGAGGCCGAAGCCGAGGTGCCAAGCCGATGAAATTCCTGAAAAATCGCCTGTTGCGAGGCTTCGGGGATGCCCGGTCCGGTGTCGCGCACCTCAAGACGCACACGCCCGTTCGGCTTGTGCCGTGCGCCCACCAAAACTCGGCCCTCCTCGGTGTAGCGGATCGCGTTGGACATCAGGTTCTGCAAAATCCGCCTGAGGTACGTCGGGTCGCTTTCGACGATCTTATCGGTGCGCAGAACGCGCAAGTCGATGCCCTTGGCGCGCGCGGCGGGCAGGTATTCTTCGCGCAATTGCATCAGCATCGGCGCCAAGGGCACCGGCATGATGTCGAGCGCCTTGCGCCCGGCCTCTAATTTGGAAATATCGAGCAGCGCGGAGAGGATGTTTTCGACACTCGCCAGCGCGTTTTGCGCCTTGGCAAGGGTTTCACGCGCCAGCGGGCTTGTCACATCGTCCTCGGCGGAGGCGACAAACAGCTTGGCGGCGGACAGGGGCTGCAACAGGTCGTGACTGGCGGCGGCGACAAAACGCGAGCGCGCGGCATTGGCGCGTTCCGCCCGGCCCAGCGCATCCTCAAGATCGAGCGTCCGGCTCATCACCCGCGCCTCGAGCGTCTCGTTGGCGCGCGTGAGGTCCTCCACCGCCTGACGCTCGGCCGTCACATCGGTGACGGACATCACGAAGCCGCCATCGGGCAGGTCCTCGGCAGAGACCACCAACACGCGGTTGTCGACATGTTTGAGCTCGAAGCTGATCGGCACACGCGGGGCCTGACCGTAGACCCAGGTGAGCAAGGCCTCGGGCGTCATTCCGTCGTTCAGGGTCAAGGCCGTTTCTGCCCGCTGATACATGGTGTCGAACCGCGCGCCGATCCGCATAAAGGACATCGGCAAGCCCATCAGATAGCCAAGACGTTGATTAAAGCCCGCAAGCCGCGCGTCCTTGTCAAAGATGCATACACCCAGGGAGACATGCTCCAAAGTTGCACGGATCATCTGGGCCTGATCGTCCAGCATCCGCCCTCGGGTCTCGCGTTCGGTCATCACCAGATCGGAGACATCGGTCTGCAAGATCACCGTGCCATCGTCAGGCGTGCGCTGTTCGGAAATCTGGATCCAACGGTCGCCATCCACATGAATGTTGAACACCACATGCCGGTCCCGGTGCCGTTCGACACGACGTTCGGCCCAGGCGTAGGCCGTATCCGTTTCGGTCAGATCGAGATGTTTGGACTTGCCGACCAATTCGGCATAATCCGCAAAGCCGATCCCCTCATGAAGGGCTTCGCGCACGTCCGGCAGGAAACTCGCAAAGCGCGAGTTATACATGACCAACACATCGTCTGAATCGAACAAGGCAAAGCCGTCCTGCACCGTCTCGATGGCATTGGCGAGGTTGCGCCGCGCGGTGTCGAGATCGCGGTTCGCCTCGGCCAGCCGGGCGTTCGAGACGTTGAGCAGATCGAGCGCATATTCCAGATCGACGGTGCGCTGCCGGACCTGTTCCTCGAACATGGCGGCGCGCTGAAACTGGGCATAGGCGGCGCTATGTTCATTCGAGCGTTGTTCCGTCTGGCTCATCAGCACATCGACGATTTTCAACAGTTTTTCGCGCGACCGCTCCGGGGTATCGGCGGGGTTCAGGACAAAATCGGACGGGCGGGTCATCTGGGCGCCCCCTCTTTGGGCGCATCTGCGGGCGAGGCCCCGGAACAGGCCGTTAACTCGCCCTCGCTCATCTCCGTGCCAGGGGGATAGATCGCCACGCCGGTGAAGGTCTGGTTGACATGGATCGCGCCGATCTGTTCGCCATAGGTGGAGAACCCGCGCACCTTATGTTTGCGCAACAGCGCGGACACTTCGGATTTTTTCTGGGTTTGCTCAGCCTCGATCCGGCGAAAGATGCAGTCAAAGGCCAGAACCATCTCAGGCGCTGCGGGCTTTGAGAGGGTTTCAAGCGTATTGGTCAGATGGCCCACCATGTCCTTGGGTTCCGCCAAGGTCAGCACCAAGCCCTGATCAATCGCGGCAAAGAACGACATATCACCATTGGGCTCCACCGATTTGATTGCACGCACATGGTGTTTGCCACCGACCTGCACCACCACGGGGTTCGCCGCGAAGACCCGGTCATTCAACGCCGCCGGGTCCTGACCGGTCAGACGCGCATATTCCATCGCGGCGGGTTCAGCGTTGATTTCTTTGACCACACGCGTGTCGGTTTCCGCTTCGGTCACGACCATGCGTTTTTCGGTGACCTGAAAATGATCGCAGGAAAACACCCGCACCGGGCAATGGGTGCGGAAAAACGTCAGCATAGCGGCGTTTTCGGTGATCTGGCGCCCGTTGAGCAGAAAGGTTTCCTTGAACCGCACCCCGTCCCCCGCTGAGCCACCGAACAAAGGCACAGGCCCCAGCCCAGAGGCCAAGGCGGCCGTCAGGGCGTCTTCGCGTTCCGAGAGCCCATCGACCAGCAGCATCGCGAATTCATGTTCGAAATGCGGATAGCGTTGCGCCAGAATTTGCCGCGCGCGGATCAAGCCGCTCATCAGGTCCTGCGTCAGACAAGACTTAAGCTCGGGCACAAGGATCGTCTCCACCCCGAAATGTTCGACCGGAAAGCCGACCGCGAGAATTTTGTCCTCGTCATAGCCCTCGGCCGTCAACTCTCCCGCCGTCGAGCACCCCATCACCCGCCCCCAAGGCACCTCCGCCTTGATCTGACGCGCCAGAGCCACGCGATCCACACTGGGCGCGAAGAACATCAGGACGATGGAAAACGGGCCTTTGCCGAGCTTTTGCACCAGCTTGCGGATGGCATCGGGGTCCTGCGCCTCGACCTCGGCCGAGCGCACCACGGGGGCGCCCTCGCCAAAGCTCGGCCCAAAGCCCGCGCCATACCCCGCACCGAAAGCTGCGTTCTGATGTCTCATGATGTCCTCCCTCAGGTGAGGGTGACGCAAACTCAGGTGTCAGGCAAGAGGCTGTTGAAGTTGGCTTCCTGCGCGATGAGCACGGCCTGGGTGCGGCTTTGCACCCCGAGCTTGCGCATGATCGCGGTCACATGCGCCTTGACGGTGGTCTCGGCGATGGAGAGCTCATAGGCGATTTGTTTGTTCATCTGCCCCTCGCAGATCAACTGCAAAATTCGCGCCTGTTGTTTCGTCAGATGCGACAGGCGAATGAGCGCCTCTTCGCCGGAACTGAGCGGCATATTGGCGTCGCTCTCGGAAAATGCGCCTTCGGGGGCGTAAATCTCGCCATTGGCGATATGCGCGAAGGCCTTGCGGAACACGTCGCGCGGCGAATGTTTCGGCACAAAGCCCGCCGCGCCCACACGAATGGCCGAGCGCACCACACGCGGCTCCGCCATCGACGACACGATCACCACCGGCGTGCGCGGGCAAAGCTTGATCAACCGCACAAGACCATCGAGGCCGTTCACATCGGGGAGGTTCAGATCGAGCAGGATCACATCCGGCTCAAGTCCACCGTCGAGCACAGACAAAGCCTCTTCGAGCGCGCCTGCGGTCTGCACCCGCTCGATGCCCAGCCCGGCTTTCAAGGTCATCGACAAAGCATCGCAAAACAGCGGGTGGTCGTCGATAATCAGGGCATTTTGCAGGGCACCTTCGACGCGGATGGAGGGCTTGTCGTTCATCGGAAAACCATTTCTCACCTGTTTCTGCCCCAACCTAGCAGAGAGCTTGTGCGACGGACATTGCCGAAAAGTCTATGTTTTCTTCTGACGGTTTACACGTTCAGCTTGCGCCCGTGCAGGCACTGATCAGATCGGATGGACCGCGTTGTAGCGCCGGTCGTGCCAGACAAGAGGCCGCGTCGCGCGGTCGAGGGTCATGCCGGGCAAACCACCCGCAAAGAGGATGTGACTGCCCAGATCAATCTCACCGATCACGGCGCCGTCCATCGTGGCCACGGCCTGTTTCAAACGCGAATGACCGGAGGGGCAACTGCCTCAGCTTCCCTGTTCAAACCGCTGCTCCGGCGGGCGTTTCCGGCAAAGGCATCGGCAATGTCGCGTTGCCCCACGGCCAGCATGGCAAAGGAAAATCCCGCACGCTTTCTGATCAAGACGGCCAGCGCGGATGTGGCATCAATCGATACAAGGATCGTGGGCGGCGTCCCGGTGAGCAACATCGCCGCCGTCACCGTCCGCCCGAGGCGCGCCGCCCCCTCGCCTGCAGTCACCAGACAAGCGATCGCGGCCAGAGACGCCATGGCATTGCGGAAATCCTGCATCTCGATCCCGCTCTCAAAGCGTGGGTCCAGCTCCAGATGTTGCACCACGGTCATGAGCCGTTCCCCGGCTTGGGCGAAAACATCGTCTCTGTGGTGACCCTGCGCCTGCCCCGTCCGTGGCATCCGGTTCTGAGCTACGCCGGGCTGCGTGACTTGCCCGCGCCGCAGACGCCCTAAACCGTGATGCAGGCGGTTCTGGTGCAACAGTCAGAGAAAGCAGATGAATGCGCAAACGGAAGGATAAGTCTGCGCAAGGGGTGTCAAGGGCGAAACGTACCGCCTCGTGCCCTTGGGCTGCTCTCTGAAGGACGGTGATAGAGGCGCTGGGGCAGACGCTCCAGCGCCTTTAACGTATGAAGGGAATGTGCGGTTCGTGACATGAAGCCGCGGATCCGGCGAAGGGCCGTTGCGCCCTCCCTGTATGAGCCTGAGCATGGCGCAGTGGGGGTGGCTTGCGATGGTGAGCCCCTGGACACGAGGTCGCTTGGAAACGGTGGGAACTCCGATGAAGACCATTATGCCGACGCAAGCTGTCGCTATGATCCAGAGCCGATATCAGCGACGGAGAAATTGTCAGGTGCCCGTCACAGCAACTGATGTCTACGCCGACACCCTTGCTCGCGTCTGTGGAGGCGACGTTGACCTCGACCCGGTCGAACGGGGCCTCATCCACCTCAAGCGCCAGAAGGTGATTTCCGGCCGAAGACTGGTCACCCTTCTCGCCTGCCACCAGCGCGAGATCAGACCTGAGTGACGCGTCGCGATGGCTTCCTGGGCTAATGGTCTCAACACCAGATACGAATACACGAAGCGTCATCGCTCTTGGGAGCGAATGGTTTGCTTCAAGGGGGCGTAGTCCCCGCTCACGTCCGGCGCTGCATGATGATCTGTCCTCGAAGGGCGGAAACCGGACCTTCACGCGCCAAGCGCTGCGGATGCTTTGGTTGCGCGAATCGGACCTTCGCTGCGGTTGCGCGATCATTGGTTTGTATTGTGAAAAGCCGACATTCGCACGTCTGCCGCGCGATAGTTCTTGCCGCACCATGCACTAAGGTCAGCAATGCCCAGATAGTAACCTTTGCAAAAACGCACACACCAGCCTTAGTCTATTGAAAAATTGAAGAAACCTCTTCTTCACCAAGAAGCCGCCATTCTCCCGATGCTAAGCCGTCAGGGAGTTTGAGACCGCCAAGGCTCCCACGGTGCAATTCCAAAACGTGGTTTCCGGTTGCAGCAAACATGCGGCGCACCTGATGGTAGCGTCCCTCGGCAATGCTGAGCAGGGCTTCGGTTGTTGAAACCACTTCCAATTCAGCAGGAGCGAGTGGCTTGTCTTCGTTCTCCAACATCATACGCCCGGAGGCAAACAGGTCGCCTTCTATGCCTTTCAACGGGCGGGCCAACTTGACTCGATAGGTTTTTTTTACGCGACGCTTCGGGCTGGTCGCATGGTGCAACAGATCGCCATCATCTGTGAGAAGCAAAAGGCCGGAGGTTTGCTTGTCCAATCGGCCGACAGTTGAGAGCCTTGGTTCACGCAACCTCCAACGGTTGGGGAGGAGGTCATACACCAAAGCGCCGTCGTCATTGTGTGAGCAGGTCATGCCCACAGGCTTGTTCAACAGGATAACCATAGGCGCGAGCGGATCGAGAGCCTCACCGCATATGGTCATGCGATGAGGTAAATCGGGCATGATAGGGATACGCTTGGTGACGTCCACAAGCACGGTGGCATCGAGTGTGATCCCTCCGGCCCTTGCTATGCGTGCGATGTCTTTGCGCGAGCCGTAACCCATAGAGGATAGCAGCTTATCGATCCGCGCTGTTGGAACCTTAGCCATGAGTTTGGCTCCGTGAAATGAGGCCCGAAAGTCCTGAATTAAGAATGACCATATGAGATTTCCGGATCATCACTTGGACCATTTGCATTCATTTAGGAGGGACACTTATGTGAGGAACGCGCGTCCTAAAAGGATGACGATTTTGCGCGAACGAGCTCAATGCGTCGGTGCGGCGCGAGGTATCCCTTGTTTCGCAGAGCATCATCAACAAGGCTATAAACCTCGTCACGGCAATCGGGATCGAGATCAAAGCGCGATAACCAGAAACGAAGCGCATAGGTGATGCCGCCTTCTTCGTAGGCAAGAACACGCACGTCGGGTGCTGGGTCTTGCTGGATCAGTTTCGCATCTTTCAAAGCATTCAACATCAGCTCGCGCGCGCGACCGACGGGCATGGTGTGATCAAGTGTGATTGCGACCTGCGCCCGATATTGCGGTCTGGGGGCCGAGTAGTTAATGATCCTCTGCCGTGCGATTTGACTGTTTGGAATGATCGCGTAGGTCGAGTCACGCGTTAGAATGCGCGTGGTGCGCCAGCCGATTTCAATGACTTTCCCGCGCGCCAAACTATCAATGTCGATCCAGTCTCCAATGCGAAATGGCCCCTCAATTCCGAGAGCAATACCCGACAGGGTATCGGCGACAACATTTCGGATTGCGAAACCAAGCATTGCAAGGATCAAGCCGGATCCGGCCAATGCCCCGATAGCACCCTGACCGAGAAACAGGGAGATGGCGGCTCCAAACGCCACAAAAAAGAGGAGCGCCGCAATCAGGTCGCGCAACAGGCGTGGAAAAGGACGGTTGCGTGGGCTAGCTGCGTCCAGCGCCGCAGACACCACGCGACTGGCAAGCCATGCGAATGCAAAATAAGCCAATGCCGTGATACTGGTCGATAAGGTGTCATCGGTGCCGACCAGAACCGCGATGTGCGACGAGAACAGGATCAATCCTGCGCATAAGATTGAGAAAACCGCCGGCCAAACGAGGCGCCGAGCATGGAACTTCGTATTCATTTCAGACGCCTCCTTTGTGGCTCTGAGTTAGTCATGTCTTTGGGAGAGGAGAAATGGCTCGACCTCACCCGTTTCTAGTCTTTGGTGTTTTCTGGAGGCTGGGTCACTTCCAGGACAGTCAGTGTCCGTCGCTGATCGTCTCGGGTGTCCCAATAAAAGCTGGCGCCTTCTGACAGTCCGAGCAACGCGACACCGATTGGGGTCACGACCGAAATGCAAAGGTTCGTGATATCGGCCTCCTCAGGATAGGCTAGCGTTACGGTATTTTCCTGTCCGGACATTTCGTCCCGATAGGTGACTGTGCTGCCCATTGTCACAACATTATCGCGCACTTTCGCAGGGGCCACAATACGGGCGCGCCCGATCTCTTCGAGTAGCCGGTCTGCCAGTTCAGGCTGTCGACGCATCATGTTGCCCGCCAACTCTTCGAGGTGGGCGAGATCATCCGCGCTGATCACGACTTTCGGATTGCGCTTGAATGGTTTTTTCGTGGAATTAGTCGACGTTGACATGGGATGTGCTCCTTTAGACGTAGGAAGGGTGCAAGAATGGCTGCAAGGGTTTGACGAACGCGTTGCGAGTGAAGATTTGCCTGTCGGTGATGGCGCTGTGGGGAATGAACGGCGTTGTATGCTATTCCCCCACTGGCGTTTTTATCGCCAGAGCCGCATATTCAGGACTGTAGGAGGACCCCGGAAGGTTAGGAAGACGCGAACGCGCCTAGACCGCCCGGGGAAAAAGGCGGTTTAGCAAAAGAAACCGAAAATGATTTGCAAAGACCATCATGGCGATAGAGCTAAGCACACTCCTGTCGATAGTCAATCTCGATAGCCAAACTTAGATTTTCCAGTATTTTTGTGACCTTTATGGACCATTTCTCAATGCATTGCGTGGGGCCTGATACGCTTATGGCGTTTCAACGACCATTGGTCCGGCAAGTATGAGAGCGATCAGAGCGATCAGAAGCTTTTCGGATACCTTTTTGGCCTATGCAGGTGGCGAGAGAAACACGACAAATTGCGGGTCATCCGTCAGCCCGCCGCCCCGCTTGTCATCGGGATCATCAGACGGGGGCATCTGGAATATCGCCACGGCTCCCCCTACCAGCTCGGCGATTTGGGCGTGACGGGGACGCAAGTGCTACGTCCCCGCCGATCAGGGCGAAACCTACGGAGCAGGTATCGCCGCCGCGCTTTACCGCTTGCCGCTTATTCCCTGACAACTCGATATGTGATGCGTTTGGCGCGGGCACTGCCCCTGTCTCTCATGGCGGGAACGGCGGCCAATCAAATACACACCGCTCCGCACCTCTTCCGTATCCGTCTGTCATTTTGCCCAACTCGGCCACGCAAAAGCCCTCGGCAAAGTTCAAACGGGATTAAATGACGCCCATTGCCCGCATCGCATCAGCCACGCGCTCGAAGCCCGCAATATTGGCACCGAGAACATAATCCCCCGGAACACCGTATTCTTCGGCGGTGTCATGACAGGAGTCATGAATGTTGATCATGATCTCTTCGAGACGGCTTTCGGTCTTGGCCGCGCTCCAACTGTCACGGCTGGCGTTCTGCTGCATTTCAAGCGCAGAGGTCGCCACACCGCCCGCATTGGCCGCTTTCCCCGGCGCAAAGAGGACACCAGCGGACTGGAACAGGCGCACGGCCTCGGGCGTGGAGGGCATATTCGCCCCTTCCGCCACCGCGATTACACCATTCTCGATGAGTTTCTTGGCATCGCTGCCATGCAACTCGTTCTGGGTGGCACAGGGCAAGGCGAGTTCGCAGGGCACATCCCAGATCGACCCGTTTTCAACATAGTGAGACCCGTCGCCACGCAGGGCGACGTACTCCTTGATGCGCCCGCGTTTGACCTCCTTGATCTGCTTGACTAGGTCAAGGTCGATGCCGTTGTCATCCACGATGTAGCCATTGGAATCCGAACAGGCCACGACCTTGGCGCCAAAGGAAATGAGTTTCTCCATCGCATAGATCGCGACATTGCCCGATCCCGAAACCACGCAGCATCTGCCTTCCAGTTCAATTTCCTTCACACCCAGCATGGAGCGCAGGAAGAAAGCCGTCCCGAACCCTGTCGCCTCCTTGCGAGCGCGGGAGCCGCCATAGACCAGCCCCTTGCCCGTCAGGACACCCGCCTCGAAACGGTTGTTGAGACGTTTATACATGCCGAACATATAGCCGATCTCGCGTGCGCCAACGCCGATATCCCCCGCAGGAACATCCACATATTCGCCGATGTGACGATGCAATTCGACCATGAAAGACTGGCAATAGCGCATGATCTCGCGGTCGGACTTCCCTTTGGGATCAAAATCCGATCCCCCCTTACCGCCGCCAATGGGCAGCCCCGTCAGCGCGTTTTTAAAGATCTGCTCGAACCCCAGAAACTTGATGATCCCGAGATTGACCGACGGGTGGAAACGGATGCCGCCCTTATAGGGCCCAAGCGCCGAGTTAAACTGCACACGGAAACCGCGATTGATCTGAACCTGATTGTTATCATCAACCCACGGCACGCGGAAAATGATCTGGCGCTCGGGCTCGCAAATCCGTTCGATGAGGGCTTCATCGGAGTATTCGGGCTTTCTGGCGATCACGCGACCAAGGCTTTCAAGAACCTCGCGCGCGGCCTGATGGAATTCCGGCTCCCCCGCGTTGCGGTGCAGCACGGTGCTGAGGATAGGCTGAAGTTTTTCGTCGATTGCATTCATTGCGCTGTCTCTCTGAGCTAAGTGCGCATGGATTGCCTAAAAATTAAGCGATATGCAAGCATAAACCGTCCGCATTGCCGAGCTCGCAACGTAAATTTTATGCATGCAATGTCGAACGGCAGCTATATAAAAGCTGCGACGCAGCACTGATGCAACTGTATAGATGTCCGCTAATGGGATGTACCGGCTGCTTCACCCGGCAGGTTAGGCTGAGCCTATTTCTGCAAACAGGAGAAGTAGCATGGCGAAGAACGAGTTTGATGAACTGATGTCGATCGGGATCGATATTGGCAAAGACACATTCCACTTGGTGGGCTTCGATCAGGCGGGGCAGCGGGTCCTGCGGAAACAGATCAAGCGCCTCGCGTTAGTCGCGACATTTGAGGAGTTGCCGCGTTGTGTGGTGGGCATGGAAGCCTGCTTGAGTGCGCATTTCGTCAGTCGAACATTGCGCAAATTGGGCTTTGAGCCCCGTATCATCCCAGCGATCTATGTGAAGCCTTTCAACAAGGGACAAAAGAACGACTACAATGACGCGGAAGCGATTGCAGAGGCGGCGCTGCGTCCGAACTTGAAGGCCGTATCTGAGAAGAGCCAGGATCAGCTCGACCTGCAAGCTTTGCATCGTGTGCGATCACGTTTGGTGTCGCGCCGAACAGCGACGATCAATCAAATCCGGGCCTTCTTGATCGAGCAGGGCATCACGGTCCGCAAAGGTCTGCGCGCTTTGAAGAATTCCTTTGAAACGATATTGGAGGAGCGCAAAGACGAAATCTCACCCAGGATGCGTTCGATCCTGATCGGTCTTTATGGGGACTGGATGTGGATGGATGATCGCATCGACAAGGTCTCGCAGGAGATCGAAGAGATCAGCCGAACCGAGGAGAACTGCGTCAACGTCATGACCGTTCCTGGAATTGGTCCGATGATCTCGACAGCAATGGTCGCTTCCATCGGTGAGGGAGAAGCGTTTGATCGAGGTCGGGATTTTGCGGCATGGGTCGGGTTGGTACCCCGTCAATATAGCACCGGGGGCAGAACGGTGCTTGGACGCATATCCAAACGCGGCAGTCGATATCTGCGGATGCTGTTCGTTCAGGCAGCAAAGATCATCATGATGCGACCCCACCGCTGGCCCGACTTCAGTTTTGGTGAATGGCTCGCGCGCGCTTCCGAACGCATGCATCGCAATAAGGCAGCCGTCGCACTCGCCAACAAGCTGGCCCGGATGGCCTGGAGCATTTTGAGACATAAAACGGCGTTCGACGCCCCGAGAGACGAGGTTGCAATCGGCGTTTAACGAACCGAAGCAATCCAAAGGAGTTCGCGATAGATCGAAAGCATGGAACGGAAATATTAGGGGCGTATATACTTAACTAGCCAAAAGCCGATTGCTATCCTTGGCTAGTTAAGTTACAAGGATTTTGTAAGGAGCAAAGCCCATGTGCAAAGACAAGCCTGAGACACTTTCGACATTCGAATTCTTCGCCAAGTTTCCAGACGAAGAAAGCGCGCGCAAGTTCTTTGAGGCTAAGCGCTGGGGTGATGAACCTGTATGTGGCCACTGCGGTTCAGTTACTGTGACCGAATGCAAAGATCACAAGCCGATGCCCTATCGCTGCAAAGACTGTCGCAAGCATTTCAGCGTCCGCACGGGCACTGTGCTGGCCGAGAGCCGTCTCCCGCTTCAAAAATGGCTTCTCGCTATCTTCATGCTTACCAGCGCCCGCAAAGGCATCCCGAGCACCCAGATGTCCCGCGAATTGGGCGTCACTCAGAAAACCGCGTGGTTCCTTGCTCAGCGCATCCGAGAAACTTGGCTCAAAGATCGTGACGACCACATGGATGGTCAAATGCAGGTAGATGAAACCTATGTGGGCGGGCGTGAGAAGAACAAGCACGCAAAAGACAAGCTTCGCGCTGGTCGCGGCACGGTCGGTAAAACTGCGGTTGTTGGGGTCCGTGACGGAGATGGTCATGTTCGCGCCGTTGTAGTTGAAAATACCAAAGCCGCGACCCTTGAGCGGTTTGTCCGCGAACACTGCAAGGCAGGCGCAACTATCGTGACCGATACCCATGGCGGCTACATTAACCTCAAAGCCCGTGGCTACAATCATATCACCATCAATCACTCTGCTGGCGAATACGTCCGCGACATGGCGCACACCAACGGCATTGAAAGCTTCTGGTCGCTTCTCAAGCGCGGCTACATCGGCATATATCACTACATGAGCGCCAAGCACCTGCACCGTTATGTTAAAGAGTTTTCTTTCCGCCATAACACTTCGCAGATCGGCACGATGGAATTCATCGAGATGACTATCAACCGCATGGGCGACAAACGTCTTACCTACAAAGGACTTATCAATGGCTGACAAGAAAAATGACATTAAGAACATTCCTGATAGTTTTGACAATGTGGCTGGCGCCATGGTGGGCGTGGGCGCGGGAAGTTCCAAAATCCTAGATGCCGTATATAGCGGCCAACTCCCAATTGGGGATATTGAGCTTGATTGTGCTGTTCTTGATGGGGGCGTGCGCGTCCTTTCAGAGAGGGCAATCCACCGTGCGTTTGGGAGCAAGAGAGGCGGTTCTCACTGGAAGCGTATGAAGGAAAATGAGGGTGGCGCCAATTTACCATCATTCCTGTCCGCAAAGAACTATTCAGACTTTATTTCCAGTGACTTAGAGGTGGCGCTAAAAGAGCCTGTTTTATATCGAACAAACACAGGCGCCACCCCTGCACACGGAATCAAAGCCGAGCTTCTACCTGAAATTTGCGGCGTGTTTCTATCCGCTCGAAGAGCGGGCGAACTGCACAAATCACAAGAGCATTTAGCCATTCAGGCTGAGGTGTTGATGGAAGCCTTCGCAAAGGTTGGCATCATTGCTCTCGTAGATGAAGCAACCGGATACCAGCTGGATAGAACGCATGATGCACTACGCCTTCTGCTTTCGAAGTATATTGCTCAAGGCTTGCAGAAGTGGCTCAAGACGTTTCCAGACGCATTCTTCGCTGAGCTTGATAGACTATACGGGAATGACACAAGCCACGGCAAAAGGCCGCAATATTATGGTCGCTTCATCAACAAGTATGTCTACGAGCCAATCGAAAATGGGTATGTGAAACGTGAGCTTGATAAACTTAATATCACTGACGATGGAAAGCGCCGTGCGCATTTTCACAGATGGCTGAACGACGAAGGCCGAAACATGCTCATTCATCAAATTGGCCGAGTCCAAGGACTAATGGAAATGTGCCAAGATATTGAACACTTTAAGGGCGCCGCGAAAAAACAAAGAAATGTGTCAATCGCTCCCTATCTGTTCGATGATATGAACAGAATTATTGAGTGAGAACATCCCCAGAACTTTTGCACTAGACTCGGCTGTCCGTGATTCTGTAACTTGATATAGACGGCTACCGTCACCTCTACGCACCATAAGTCCTCTGAAACAGGGCGGAGGCGCGTGGTGCGCCTTCGGAGAGTTGGGCTGCTTCCCAACAATCCATACAGGAGGTGCCAAGATGGCAGCTTGCAAATGGCCGAAACCGGTGAGCGTTTGCTCATATAGCCGGTTTCGGTTTGGAAAATGGGAACGTGTAGTGGATCACTGCCGTTCGTATCCGTCTCGTTAACGGGTTGCAGCCCTAGAGACTTGTAAGAGGATTGGTAGCCGTCACCTCTCCACCGAACCTTATCTGAACATGGAAGCTTGTGTCCAGACAATCTCGCTAGCCAATGTCTCCAATTGGAATGTGGCTAGCTAAGTATATAGGCCCCAAATATTACGCCCCCAGAGTCTGACGGCCCATTAGGTCATTATCGACCTGTCCGCTAATGAGATCACGGCGCGTGCGTAACCCCAACAAGGCCACGACCCGCGTGTCGATCAACAGGCCGGATACATATGAGCGACTTCCGAGAACATGCCAGAAAATCACTTGCGAACAGCAGCCGGTACATACAAATGGGCCGGGAGCAGCGGCGCTTCCGGCTGAGGTCTCACACCTGCGCATCATGCAGTCCCTAGCTGACTCACGAAGGTTTCGAGGCGAGGTCACTTCGCCGCTGTATCGTCAGCCGCCGTCGAGAGAAGTGCTTCGAGGAGCCCTGGTTCAAACCAATTCCGGTCTTCCAGAACCTCTGCATCGACAACGGTCGGCTGACGCTTCAGCTCTGTCAGGCCAGAGGCCATGATGCGTGACATGCGATATCCACCGCGACGGCATAGGTAGACGGAGCCTGATCGACCAAGGAAGCGGTATTCGAGGTCATCCGCATGAATGGCGTGGATGCCTGAGTTTATGCGCCATGCATCCCCACTGAGATATCCGCCGCGCCAGCCGCCCAACACTCTGAGCTGAGTGAAAGCTCTGTCCCGCGTCGCAAACGAAACTTTCAGGATCACCCAGTCGTCAGGTGAATATTCCATGTGCGTCGTCTCCATAGTTCATTTTCGGTAGTGCAATATGTGGGGGCGTGACACCGCTGGCCAGGGTTGAAGCCCGATGCAAGGAGTGCATCGAGGTTTGCGCTCGGCGTGCCGTGAAACCGGATGGCGGAGGCCCTTGGGGATCCCGGTTCAGATCGACCGCAATGCTGTTCAATTGGCCTGTCTCGCAAGTGGTATGCCTCGCTTGGCGTAGCCGCTCGTGACCTACTTGTCGTCGAACGGAGCCAGGATCGTTCTCAAGAATTCGTATGCCTCTTCCGCCACGTCCTCCGCAGCTGAAGTAGGCAGGTCGTGGAACCAGAACGAGATCGGCGGATTTGCCTCAATCCGAGCGGGCTCCGCGTAGGGTTTAGAAACACGAGCGATAAATTCCGCAAACTCGGCCTTATGGGCTTCGAGGGCTTGCATCCTGGGGCCAGTAAGTTTTTCGCAGTGAACGAAGACAGTACATTTTTCGCCCAGAACCAGCGCGTAGATGCATGGGATTTGATGAGCTTCGCAGTAGTTGGCATGATCCGTCACATCATTGCGGTCATATGTCGTGATGAGGTATTTCATTCCCCGTCGTTCTCCTTGTTTTGATGGCTTCTTGGTTTCGCGACGGCAAGGTCAGCTGCGGTAGCGGCATCGCGCTCGAAAACCGCGCCGTAGTCCTGCCCGTCCGGGCTGAAGGGCTCGAGACCCGCAGCCGCCAGCTTGGGCCGGAGCGCTTGCCAAGGCATGCTAAGCTCGACGGCCAGGCCGCGCAGGGTCACGAACCGTTCATGGAAAGCGGCGAGGTCGCCTGGCACCAGGAAGCGCTGCCGAGCCTTGGTCTTGGGGTGTCGACCTTCCGTGGATGGGACATGTCCCTCGCGCACCAGCCGCATGGCGGCGGAGCGGGTCAGACCGCACTGGCGGGCGAAGACGTCGACACTAAGGCCCGGTGCCTCGGGGCGCTCCAGAAGGCGCTCGATCTCGCCTTTCGTGACCACGATGCTGGCGTAGCCATCACGGTTGGTGTGCCGGCCGATCCGCTGAACCTTGCCGCCCTAGAGAAGCTTCAGGACCTTGCCTGGGGAGACCTTGAGGCTTTGCGCGGTTGTCGGGATGTCATCCCAGCCGTGCATGGCCACGTAGATCGGCTCAGCCCCGGTCAAAAGGCGTTCCAGGTACTGGTGAGCAGCACGCACGTCCCAGAGTGGCTTGTGATCTCCACCGTCGATCGCAGGCGGGAAATGCCCCTCTTTTCGCAAAAGCTCGAACTGCGAGCGGGACATGCTCAATGCTTCCTGGAAGTCCTTTGCGGACACCTGTGTTTTGATCCGGTCGAGATGTGGCTGCGCTGCCTTGGCGTCGAACAGCTCCCACTGGTCATCGCGGCCGGTCTCCGCGGGCCGGACGAGACCGACATCGACCAGCAACTTGCGCAGGCGCCGGGGATCCATGCCAAGCTCGCGCGCGGCGGTCCTGACCGAGTGGACCTTTCGCTCCAGTACAGGCTCACCCATGAGGTCATCCCCCGGACCTAGCGGCCAGGTGCTTGCTATGTGGTCGCGGAGAAGCTCCCGAAAGGGTGCGTAGGTCTCGCCCAGGAGGTCGAACGCGAGCCGGTCATAGAGCGCGCCGACTTCTTCTTGGGGCCGTCGGTCGGCTCGCCAATGGTCTCCTGCAGCTGCATCAGGGTATCGCGGACCGTCGCGTCACCTTCGGTCGCGAAGCGGAAGCCCATCTCGAAGGACATCCAGGCACGCTCCGGGCCGAACTTCTTCCACTTTGGGTATCTGACCGCCCAGATGGCGCGGCCGAGCAACTCGCAGAAATGTGCTGCGGCGTAGAGGTCGAACTGATCCAGCCAGCTCTCCGTGGGGGTGCCCGCAAGGCGCGCCTCGATCCATTCATCGAACGGGTTGGGGGCGCGAAGCTCCTTGTCCAGTTTTCCGGCCCATACGCCGGGCGCGATCTCGGCCAAGCGAGCGGCAGCGTCGTAGCGCCGGCTGACATTGGCCTCGGCCCATAGCGGAACGAGAGGATGGTGATGCTTCAGGCAGAGTGTCACAGGCCGGAAGAGCCAGTGGCCCCTGATGTACATGTCGCCTTCAAAACTGTCTGGGGCGGCTTCCGCATCCTCCCGCAGACAGGCAGGGCAGCCCCGGACGGTGCTTTCCTTGATAGCCTTGGCATGAAGGCGATTTCCGCGGAACTCATGCTCCCGGTTGCCCAGGTAGCGCGGCGACCAATGCCGCAGGTCCTCAACGTCAGTCGTGCTCAGAACTGCCAGACGGGCCAGGGCCTCAGGATTGCCGTCGATCACCTTGCTGAATGGCAGCCCCATGTCGGTGCAGAAACCCGCAGTATCCACGCCGTTCATCGCGGCGAGGCGAGATACGAAGGAGAAGGCAGTTTCCCGATCCTGGAGATCGGGCGCAAGGGGGAGTGGTGTGGTCAACGCGGCGCCTCGTGGTCTTTTCGGTCTTTCTCACCAGGCTCGGCCTCTTCCATGCGAGAGAGCCTCGCTTCGGGGTATCGATCCTGATGAGCGTAAAGCAGGTGGCCGGGGATCGGCGGGGCGCTTTCGATGAAGCGTTTTACGCGCTCCGGATCAGGTTCAGCCGAGCGCGTCGTCCCGCGGTAGGCGATGACGACATGGGCAAGGCCAACCAGGCAGACCAGCATGCCCGAGATCGAGACGACTGCATCAAACGGCATCATTCAGAACCTACCCGTGGCTGGCCAAGCGCGACGATGACATCAGTCGCGTAGTAAGCGTCTCCTTCCGGCACGATGGGGCTGGTGCATCCCATCAACGCGTGGCGCAGAAAGGCGCGCGTTTCGGGTGTGAGCTTGTCCACCAGGACAGGAACGCCGGTTTCGCTGCACCGAAGCGCGTACTCGAAGCCCTGCTCGAGTGCTTGTCGGTCGGCCGGCAGGTCCCAAACCACATTCGTGGGCTGCGTGTCCAGCGCCGCCGCAATGAAGCAAACCTCCGCCAGGTCATCCTCGTCGTCGCCATGATCTTCGTCCGGGTAGCCGATCGAGATATTCTGAATGCGTGTCCCTGCAACCACGGAAGAAAGCCGTCGGTGGGAATGCCCGAAGAACCAGGTGTCGATGTCGCTCCGCTCGATGACTGCGGTCAGGTCTGAGTGGAAGGCTGGCGTGAGACCATCGATTGGCCCTGCGGCGGACGCGTGCGGGCCGTGGTGCGTTACGACAAAGGTCCTGCCATTGCCGGCGAAATGTGGGGTCGCCAGTCGTTCTTCCAACCAAGCGCGGTGTTCCCGATGCACGGCGATTATGTCCTCAGGTGTAACCGGGACTATGCGGCGCCGCAGCACCTGGTCCGGGTCAAGCAACACATGACCGGGCGCTTCGATGGAGATCATGTCGAAGTCGTGCATGCACCGGCGGGCGAAGTTCTTGGCAGCCTCCTGATCCCCCAGTAGGTCAAAGTCCGTCCATAACGTCGCGCAGAGAAACCGATCGCTGCGGTGGCGGAGTTCGGTCTTCTGCGCGAACCAACTCCCGCTGGCGTGAACCAGGTCACGGAGCCGGTTCTCGTTGTCCAGGCGCCCAGAATAGTAGTCGTGATTTCCGGGGACGACGTAGATGCGATCGGCGGGCACATAGCGGGTCAGGTAGGCGAGTGCGTCGTGCAGAGACTCGCCGAAGGAGTCGGACAGGTCACCCGCGACGATCAAGGCATCGACGTTTTCCTGGAGCAGCCGATCTTCGAGGCCATGAAACTCGAACGGGTTGCTTCCGTGCCAGAAGTGGGACTTGAGGTGGAGGTCAGCTATTACTGCGACCATTCCGCCGTGATTCGGGACTTCGATAATGGTGGGGTCGGCCAACATAGCCTCCGATGAGTTCGAACACATATTGACCCATTGGGAACGCAGGCCGTCACAGGGCTGATCGAGGGTGCGTTGAAATGCTTGCCTCGCTCAACCGAGCGCAAAATGCCCTCCTGTTAGGGAGATTGCAAGCACTTGGCAATAAAGGATTTTTTCGCAAAGTTGCCGGCAACCCTAAGCCCCTGAATTTGCTGGACGTAAGGCGCCTACAAGTTTCTTTTTCGCAAACGATTTGCATTTGTTCGTCACGCCCACCTGGTTGCGACCTTAGTTTGGGGCCCATCCAGCCGAGGAAGACTGCAGGCCGCCGCAACCCGGCAGTCCGTATCCGGTACAGCATCGGGGTCTACGACGGGGCTTCAGCAGGCCATCGGTGAGCAGCGGGACCAGGCGGCCTGTGGTGGTGTCGTCGGCTACCATGAAAGTTGGATAGACGCGCATCGCCAGCGGGGATAAGGATAGGTGCGAACAATAACAAAACGGTGGGCGAATGACAGAAGCGGTGAGGTTCACGAAACGGTATGGCGATGTTGCCGAGGCGAAGGCTGGCGGGGTGACATACACCCCGCGGGCGCTTGCCGATTTCGTCGCGGGCCGCATTGTTGCCGCCGCAGACCTTCCCTCTGGCCGTCCCGCACGGGTCCTTGATCCTGCTGTTGGGCACGGTGAGTTGCTCGTTGCCCTCCTGTCGCAGCTTGAGGTCCCCGTTGAGGTCTATGGCTTTGAGACGGACCCCGAGGCGCTGGCCGAGGCGAGGCAGCGCCTTACGGCTGCCCATCCGGGCGCTGCATTGAATCTCCGCCTCGGCAGCTTCCTTGACCATGTGCTTGACGACCACGCCGAGGGGCTGTTCGGCAGGGCAGAGCCCTATGACCTGATAATCGCCAACCCGCCCTATGTGCGGACCCAGATCATGGGGGCAGACCGTGCCCGGCTGTTGGCCCAGCAGTTCGGGCTGACCGGGCGCGTTGACCTCTACCACGCATTCCTCCACAGCATGGCAACCGTCCTCGCACCGGACGGCGCGGCAGGCTTCATCGTTTCCAACCGCTTCATGACGACCAAGGGGGGCGCATCCGCCCGGGCGGGATTGGTTGATGGTCTCCGGCTGCGTGAGGTCTATGATTTGGGCGACACCAAGCTGTTTGACGCGGCGGTTCTGCCCGCAGTCATCATCGCGCGCGGCAAGGTGGCGGAGCCCACCACACCCTCATTCGCCTCAATCTACCAGTCAAAGATCGAACCGACGCACACCTCCACCGACCCGCTGGCTGCCCTTGGGCAGGAGGGGGTTGCCGGGCTTCCTGATGGCCGTGCTTTCCAAGTGCAGCATGGGACACTCGACAATGGGGGCGACCCGGCGGGCGTCTGGCGTCTGGCCTCAGAGGGGGTTGAGAGCTGGCTTGCGACCGTTGAGGCGAATACCTGGGGCACCTTCCGTGACATCGGCAAGATCAGGGTCGGCATCAAGACGTGCGCCGACAAGGTGTTCCTTCCCAAGGAGTGGGATCGTGAGCTAGAGCTGCTCCGCCCCCTGACCACGCACCACACTGCGCGGCGCTTCCGGCCCGAGCCGCCAAACAGGCAGGTCCTGTATCCACACCACATGGTTGACGGTAAGAAGCAGGCCGTGGACTTGGCCCGGTTCCCGGCCAGCCGCGCCTACCTTGAGGAGCACCGCGCGACCCTTGAGGGCAGGAGCTACGTCATTGAGGCCGGGCGGCAGTGGTATGAGATTTGGGTGCCGCAGAACCCGGCAGACTGGCCCGCCCCAAAGCTCGTGTTCCGGGACATATCTGAGCAGCCGAACTTCTGGATGGACCTAGAGGGGACGGTGGTGAACGGGGACTGCTACTGGCTGACGGGCAACGAGGACCTGTTGTGGCTCGCCTTGGGCGTTGCCAACTCCACCTTCATCGAACGCTTCTATGACCGCCGGTTCAACAACAAGCTCTACGCGGGGCGGAGGCGATTCATCACCCAGTATGTCGAGCAGTTCCCGCTACCGGACCCGGAAAGCGATGCAGCTCAGCAGATCGTTGCGGCCTGCCGGGACCTGTATGCGGCGATTGACGGTGGCCCGCAACCCGAGGCAGAGCGCCGTGTTGACGAGATGGTCTGGGTTGCGTTTGGGCTACCTGTCGAAGAAGTCTGACGGCAGGGGTATCTGCAACTTTTCATTCAGGACCCTGCCTTGAAACTGCCGGAAGCGGGTGAAGAAGCTCTCGCCTGTCGTCAGGTAGAAGTGGGTCAGCGTCACCTCTGCCCCATCCGTCTCGGCATAGAACAGCGCATACCGAACGTCGCAGTGCCGGACCTGCGTCCCGGCGATCTGTGGCACGTCCAACAGCTCGCCACTGGTGGGTAGTGCTAGCCCAAGGTCAATGGTCGGAGAGGTTTGCAGTTTAACCTCAAGGAGCTGGTTCCGCACATCCGGGAAACGCCCATCGTCATGGTAGTCAGCATAGCCCAGCAACTCGCACACGATCCGGTGGAGCGCTGCGCCACGGTTCCGCTCCTGATCTCGGCCAGCATCAGGGAAGGAGCGGCCCACTGCACCACGCAACCTCTCAAATACTTCGCCGATGGGTAGGATCGACCCGTGGGTGGGGTGATCAACGGGGCCGATTCTCGCGTCCAGATTCGCCCCTGCGCGGACATGCGGCAGGAGCACACCGGTATCCTCGGCCGCAATCAATTCGTAGGTTTCATCACCAGGAACCAATCTCGCCTGATATTTCCGGGTAAGGGTGCCGGTCGTGTCGAGTTGAGCAAGTTCTTCGCCGCTAATGACCCTAATCCTAGTGATAGTTCCGTCATCTATCCTCAGCACAACATACCTGCGGGATGCCCCAAGTTCTTCGTTGTAGACTTGTAGGTTATTCGCTCCTTGGGCGTAGGTGTCGAAGTCCTGCCCCACGAAACGTGGCTTGATCCTCTTGAAGCTCTTCGGAACAGGATACCCGAGAACCCGGCAAACGTGCTGTTTGACGATTTTAGACCTGGTTTTGATGGGGAGGTCTAGTCCGCCGATCCCTACGAGTTTCTCGTTCAGGAATTCTTCTAGCTCAGGGGTGGGTATCCACAGGTCAGGGTCGCCAACTTCGATTGGGTCATAGATTGTGAGCCCGCTTTCAGCGATTGCCTGACTGTAGTCCCTGCCCATTGTTGTGCCCCGCATTGTTTGCTTTTCGAGATGAATAGCAGCGCGGCGGTCAATGTGCCAGATCCGCGTGGTTGAGCGATTTGCGGGCACCCTTTCAGCGTTCAAGGGGCGCTTTTGCGCTAATCAGCTGGTGACTGCATTTCCCCTTTCCCGGACACACTTACGCCTTCCTCCTTGATCTCGGTGTTGTCCACGAGTAGATGCAGAATCCTTGGTGGCCGTGATACGGGATGGTGACGTTCAACGTCTTCTCGCGGCGCAACGGAGCCCTGAAGTTGGGCACGGCCCCGCCGAGCCCGGCCAAATCCAACAGGCTCGCCGAGACTCCAGTCCTCAGACGGAGCGGCAGGACGTGTTGCACCCGGAGTCTGCGTTTCGGAAGAAGAAATGTGGATGCGCCCAGTGCCGACCTGTTCCGCCGATCTCAACAGGCTTTAGGACATGAAGGCAAGGACCAAGCTTCTGGAACGACGATGCAGTCATAGCTGGCTGCGAGCATCTAGCGCTCGGCCAAGCTGCTCAAAGGTTTACACTTCGGACAGCAATGCCGCGTACCGCTTCGAGCCCATGTCTGAGATCTCGAGCGCAGTGCGCCCGGAAGAGCGGGTAGTGTGCTACAGGGCATAGGCACTGGCTCTGAACTCCCAGCCACCATTATCCAGGCCGTCGGATGTCGAGGTTTACGATTTGGTGGGTTTGTCCCCACCAAGGGTACAAACTAGCCGACTTTCAAACCACAGCAACCTTGAAGTTCGCTGCGTCGCGCGGGCCAGCGACTTGGGCGGCGGCAGCTCGTTGGTACGTGGCTAGCGGCGTGTTGTTCAATCAAGGCGCGATCCTGGTGATGTCCAATTTCTCCTTGGTTGATCGGCTGCGACGCGCATTCCATCTTTCTTCCCATGACGTCTTCCGCGTCGCCCTGCGAAAACATGTCCGTCATCGCCCCGCCGGCCCCGAGAACGTGGCGCCGATGGCCTCTGGAGTGGTCGCCTGAAGAAAGTTCTGATCTTATTTTTTCGCATTTTCAGTGGGTTGACTCCAATTCGCCAAAAGCCTTGAAGGCCGGGCGCATTTTTCTGTTTTGGATTTTCAGCGGATTCGCGGACCTTCCCCTTGTGCAAGGTCGGCGGTCCGTGAGGGCCAAGTCCTGCGCAAAAGAAAACGCGCATCCTCGGGTGCGCGCCTGGAAGGTGGGGCACAGATCGCCCGTGTATCACTTGCCACGCTAGAGGCCGAAAACGGTCCGTGCAAGCGCGGTCTGAGCTCCAGGATGAAAAGATGACTACCCCGGAAACGCCTCGTTTTCGGGAACGGAGACGGCATGTCGAACTACGAAGACTGGTTGCAGGACCAACCGGCACCCAAGAAGAAAAAGCCAGCTCTGGTGGTGGCGCCGATCCACGGGGTTCTGCCCTATGCAGGTGACCGCAATCCGTTGACGCGCAGCGACACGGTCAAGCGTGTGTCGGCCGCGATCGCAACGCCGATGACGGGCGGTATCCGGCAGGTTTATCATTTCGATGGCGAGTCCGAATACGCCGTCGCCCTGGATGCCCTTCGCAGCCCCGAGCTCTATGGGCTGGAGGTGCAGCTTCCTCCACTCAGCTTCTACTGTCGGCAGAAGCGCAAGGTGCGGACCCATCGGTTCGACTTGCGGCTGACGTTCAAGGATGGGTACCGGCGCGCGGTCTTCGTCCGCAACGCGACGAGCTTGGCGAAGCGCGAAACCCAGGATGAGATCGACGACATCTTCGCTGCGGTCACCGAGGAATTCGCTGACGACTGCATGGTCGTCTGCACCGATGATTACACGCGGGCATACCGCGATAACCTTCGCCGTATCTGGGACTATCTGCAGCTTGCGGATGACGAAGCCGACAAGATTGTCGAAGATGCCGCGCGCATGACTAACTACTGGTACCTGAGCGACCTCATCAAGAATTGCGACTTCGAGCCGGGTCGCTGCTACCAGGCGGCGATGCGGCTCATCGGCCAGAATGTGCTCTGGACGGACATGCATGGGGTCATCGACTACCCCTCGCGGGTCGCGCTGAACGTATGACTTCGCAGCCGCTCTACAACATCCCCAGGGGATCCGTCCTCCAGCTGGACGGTCGCGAACTGACTGTGTCGGTTCGCGAGGAGAGCGGCTATGCGGTGGAATGCAAGGAAACCGGCGAGTGTTTCACGCTTTCGCTGGAGCGGGTTGAGACTGCAATTCGAAACCGGGATTGCGAGGTCATCAAGCCTGCCGCCGTCGAAAAACGGAAGGCACTGCTCGAGTACACCGGCGGCCTCGAGTGCGTCGAGCAGCTTTCGGAGGACGATCAGCGAATTGTCCAAGCGCGTCTCGCCCTTGTTATCGCCCAAGACGAGCTGCGCGCCGAGGGCGTGAAGCTCACCCAGCGCAGCATGAACAAGAGCGGTACGCATCGCCGTCTTCTACTGAACCGCGCGGAAGAGATCGCACCGGGACACAATTTCCTCGGGACACGCCGCGGCGGGAAGCTCGCAAGCGGCTTCGATGTCCCGCAAGGGCGGACCTTGGCCAGCTACCGCGACGTCTACCATCGCTTCGAGCAGAACCCGGTGGTCCTGGCAGATCGTGATCGCATGAAGGGGCGTCGGGAGCCCAGGCTCTGCGAATGGCAAGAGCGGTTCATCGACTATGTCCTGAATCGTTGGCATGATCCCAGACAGCCGAAACTGGCATCTGTTTTCAAGCTGGCGACAAAGGTGTTCCACCGCTCTCCGAGAGAGATGGCGCAAGAGATCAATTTCCCCTCGATCACGACGGTCCGTACGCGCGCGAAAGCGATTTCCGATGTCGTCGCCGTGCTCGGTCGCGGTGGGACGCGGCACGGGACCAACACCAAGGGAGCCGGGTCAACCGACGTGCGCGCCTTGGCCTTTGGTGAGAAGTTCGAATGGGACCAGTGCCTGCTGTCGATTTTCACCTCCGGCGACGGTGTCGAGCGTGCCGAAGTAATCAATCCTAAAGAAGCCCCGCAGGAGCTTGCGGACAATGAGATCCGCCGCTGCTGGCTCCATATGATCCTGGATGTTGCTACCCGCGAGGTACTTGGCTGGATCATCTCCGAGACAGCCGACGCTGACCACAGCAAGGCTCTGCTTCGCATGGCGACGCGCGACAAGACTAAAGAGAAGGTGCGGTACGGGTGCAAGCAGGACCCCGCTCCTCCGGTGCGGCTGGGCCTCGCCCTGGCGGACAATGGCACTGCAACTCGAAATGCCGAAGTCTACGCCAGCCAGCTTGGCATGGGGATGACCGTCATGACAGCGCGTGCCTATCAGCCAATGGATAAGCAATTTGTCGAGCGGCTTTTCGGTACGACGCAATGGGATGTTCTGAACTTCCAGCCTGGATATACGGGCAGCCGTCCGGGAGAGCTGACCGGCTATGATCCCAAGGCATCTGCGGAACTCAGTCACGATCAGCTCTACGGAACGATCACGCGGTACTTCGTCGATGAATACCCCTTCCGTCCGCACCGCGGCACCGGGATGTTTGGCGCGCCCCCTCGTCAGAAACGGGAAGAAGCCCTGCGGCGCTATGGGCCTATTGAGGCGCCCTCCCAGCGAAGCCGTTGTTTGCACCTTGGAGAAAAAGTCCAGGCAACCACGACATCCGAAGGTGTGAGGGCATTCAATATCCCGTTCAACTCGACGGCACTTCAAAACTTGGCGGCCGGCACGGAGAAAGAGGTCACCGCTGCTCCCGGGCAGCTCATGAGCAGGGGGCGCACGTCGGGTGTGGTGCCGGCACGCCCGGCGGGTACGGCTCTGTCCAAACCGCCGTCCGCATCGACGCCTCCTAAGGTAAGCGCACCTCCGCCGCAGTCCGCTGGACCGACGGATGTGCCCCAACGAAGGGGAGCACTTCGGCGCCACACCATGACGACGTCAAGACCATGACGTTTAGCCACATCAAGGATAGCAAACTGTGACCAACCCCTTCATCATTCCCTCGTTGGCAAACCTGAACGCGGATCTGGCGCAGCGGCACTTCCCGCTCGCCAGGGGCGAGGAACTTCAGCAGACTTTCGCGCAGCTCTTCAGCCGCCACCTTGGGCGTCTGCAGTCCGGGAAGGGCTTCGAGGCGCGGAGCCTCCTTGTCACGGGGCTGTCCGGCTCGGGTAAGACGGCCGAGATCTCGGACATGTTGAATCGCTTCAACGAGACCGCCGTTCTCTTGCCGGACGGCAAGGATGCGCGGTTTGCAAGCTGCGTGCTTGAGGCGAAAGGAAGCTGGAAGGATCTTGGCCGCAAGACACTTCACGCCTTGGGCTATCCGATTACGAACAAGACGCGCCGAACCCAGTTTGAGATCTGGGATCTGGTCGTCAAGCAGGCCAAGCTCCAGGGCGTCGTCGAAATCTACTACGACGAAGCCCAGCATATCATGCGCGGAAAGTCGGATGCCGAGGTTCTGAGCGTCCTGGATGCGTTTAAGACGCTCATGAAGTCACATGACTGGCCCCTCATATTGATCCTTTCGGGGGTTCCAGAACTGGGAGGCTATGTGCAACGCGAGCCGCAGCTCGATCGGCTGATGACAAGGATCGAGTTCCAGGAAATCGATCTGAGCAGTGCGCCCGGGCATCCGGCACAGGACTACGAAACCCTCAACGAGATCGTCGGCAGCTACGCGATCAGCGCGGGGCTCAATGTAGATGCCGGCCTACCGACGGGAGATTTCTTGCACCGCCTTGCGACCGCCGGCGCATTCAGGTGGGGTCTGGTCATCGACATGGTCGTCGATGCCATCGCGCTTGCCGTTGCCAGGAGTGAAGGGGTGGTTGAGCGGTCGGATTTCGTGGCGGCCTGGTGTGAGAAAACCGGAATGAACCAGCTGGCGACACCATTCACCCATGACAGCTACGAGAGGATGTTCCGGAGGGACAAGCCGTTCCGGGCCGCCATCGGCACCTGATCTTCCAGGAGAATTCAGACTTCGAGAAACCCGCGCTTCGGCGCGGGTTTTTTCATGGCCGGATGCTGCCGCCTGGATGACCTCATGAGATAAGCCTTTGATGCTGCGCAGGTTTTTGGTTTCTGCGCAGGCTTATGCTTTCCATCCGGAAGTCGCGTCCTGCAAGTTGTTGGAAATGTTTATGGATTCCTGGCGCCGAATCGGAAGTGATTGATTTTGCGCATTCATCTGCTTTCTCTGACTGCAACGCGCGGCCAAGCTGCCGGATTGGCGGGTGCTCGGCAATGTCGGCTCGTTCTTTCACACTCCTGTTGTCCCAGAAGAGACATGGCGCGCCCTGCCCGAGATGCCCGGACATCCGACCGAAGGCGGGGTGAAGCTCTCTGCCGGGTGGCTGATTGATCACGCCAGGCTTAAGGGTCTGCGCATCGGCGATGCGGCGGTGCATGAGGGGCATGCTTTGGTGATCGTGAACCATGGGCGGGCGACATTGCCGCAGGTTCAGGCGCTGGCCGATCAGGTGATCCGTCGGGTGCATGCCAGTTTCGGTGTCACTTTGATGCCAGAAACGATCACGCTCAGGCAAACCTGACACACAGGTCAGATCACCCTACAAACCGTTTGGCCGTCCTGTGGACATGGCGGCGCCGCGATCACCCACCAAAGCCAGCGACATTCCCCGCTTTGACCCAGGCCGAAGAACATGGTCCCAGATAGGCCATATCTGCAGGCCATGCCTCGGGCGTCATCGCACAGGCCGCCAGTTTTTCCTCGAACGCCAGCCCATTTATATAGCCGCCCGTACCGTCCCCCTTGTCCGGGTCGACCCAGAGAATGCCGGAAAATCCGTTTTCGAAATTGCATTCGAAAGCATGATCCAACGCGGCCGGGGCGATATAGCCCAGAATGGCCGCCGCATCAAAGGGCGCTGCATAAAGCGCGATCTGGCCCGCGTCTGTGCCCTCGTTGCTCAGAACGCCACCGACTTCGCGACAGGCGGAACTGCCGTAAGGCGCCGCGCCGGTGAGCGGTTTCAGCGGCTGATAAAACGGCGCACTCCGGCCGCTCGGTCCCGTGCGATAGCTATTGAATGCGATGCCGCGCGCGTCGAGAATGCTGTCCATCTCGGCCCGCAAGGCCGGGGTCAGACAGGACAGGCTGCGCATCGGTGTGGCGCCGCGTCCATAGAGATCAAGTCCGATCTCCGCCTCTGCCGCCCCGCCGCCATCTATGGGCGTTTTTACTTCGAGAACGGCGCGCCCGCCTTCGTGCAGAAACGTCAAACGATAGCTGTCCCAAGGAAATCCCCCGGTGCCAGGCGTCATCCCAAACGGCGTCTCTGTGGCCAGTTGCACAATCGGCCCATCCGAAATCGCGGGTGTGACGTGAAGTTCGAAAGCGGCAGCCCCGGTCTCTGGATGCGTGGCGGCACAGAGTTTGATCTCCTCGGCGTCTTCCGTGACGCAAAGGACCTCCGTCGCGAGGATGTCCCCACAAAAGGCATGGGCGCCCCCCGTCTCAGCGAGGAATGCCAAGGGGAGCGCAAAGAGGGAGAGGGGCACAGAAAGGGGCGCAGAGAGAGGCACAGTGAAACGCAACGTCGGTCTCCTTCGTCAAGGTTTGGCACAGGTGAGATGGGGGCCATGCGCAAGAGATGCGCCTCTATTGCACCCGTTCGAGATAGGTTCCATCGACCCACCCCGTCGCACAGGGGCCCTCGTAAGGCAGGTAAAGCTGTTCGGGCCGGATCAGACAGGCGCTGACGCCATTGGTCGGAATGGCCACAGCGAGAAAATCACCCTCGAAGGCAATGACATCGACCGTATCGCCTTTGTAAAGCTGCCACCAGACAGGGGTGGCCGCCCCCGGTCGGGCAGAGGCATAAACCGCAAGCGCATCTGCCCCCTCGGGCAGGGAGGTCACACGCGCCACGCCCACGGCCGAGGGCTGCGGCACCACCACATCCTGAGAGAAAAACGTCGCCACCGGGCCACGCGTGTCCAGCGGCGCCCAAAGCGCCTCTGTGTCGGCATAGACGGTTTGCGACCGGCAGAGGGTCTGTTCGATGTCCTGACGCCAATGCGGGGATTGCAGCCACATCCGGGCCGTGCCTTCCTCCGACACGGCCTCTTCCATATCGTCCCAAGGCAGCACGGCGTGAAGCGTCACCGGCTCGCCCAGATCCGTGCTCCAAAAGCCAAGCTCGATGCGAAGCTCAGCACCTTCCTGCCATTCGAACCATGTGCGCGACGCCTCCGCGATCAGCGGCGTGTCGTAATAGTCTTCACCGCTCTCAAGCGCATGACGGACCAGCGTATAGCTCTCCTCTTGCGCACAGACGGTGATCTGTTCGCGGAACACGTCGTTGTCGGTCGCGCATTGAAACACGACTTCTCCCTCACAGACGGCTTGCGCCACGGCGCTCTGCGTCATCCCTGCGAGCCCACAAATAAAGGCAGTTTTCAAGGTCAGATGCTGCATCCCAAACGACCTTTACGGAGAGACCTGGGCCAGGTCGATCATCTCGATCAAGGCCCCGAGATCGGAGGTGACGGAGCCGGCATCGCAAGACAGGGTCGCGATCACCTCATTGTTCTGCATCACGTTGATGCCGCCATCCAGCTCTGCATCCGCCGCCTGTTCGCCACCCGACCAGACCTCATAGGCATAACCGCCATCTGCAGAGAAGGTCACGGATTCGCTGACATAGCTCCCCATGCCGTTCCAGGGCGTATAGGCCAAGACGACCTTTTCGCTCACAATCTCTTTTTCCACCTCGCCATCGGATTTGAAAAACCCGTAGGACGCCATATCGCCATCTTCCCAGATCGCATCGCACAGCTCGACCCCTTTGGGGCCCCCGTTGAAGGTGCAAGAGAACATTTCAGTGCCATCGAGCAGGCAATATTGCCCGGCCTGCGCCATGCTGGCGATAAAAATCAGTGCGGTTGAAAGTGTCAGGTTTTTCATTGAGCGTCCTAGGTGGAGAAGATGTGAAACGGTGTCAGGTTGGAACGCGCGAGACGACGTGAGCCTCGTGACAGATAGCGAAACGGACCCTTTGAGAGCCTCTTTACAGGTCCAAATCTACAAATCCGGGGGGCCTCGCGGAACGGGGAAACTCTCGGGGCCTTTCCCGCAAAATAGGCCGTTGCCCGCCCCTTGTTCGACCGGGTTCCCTTGCTGTATCGCGGCAGCTATAGTGAGCCCGACCCCAGACGCAGAGAGCCGCCAGAGACCCGGATGACATCCACACACCCGCGCCCGCAGACCCGCACCGAAGCTCTGACGACGGGTGGGGCGGCCCCTGACCCGCACGTCCAATCGCGCGCGCCCAAGCCGCGTTTCTATGTGCTCTCGGCCGGGCGCACAGGGACCGTCTTTCTCGAAACCCTGATCCGGCGCCATTTTCCCGATGTGACCGCAGAACACGAACCGTCACCCTCGCGCTATCTGATGATGCTGGGCAACCTGCGCAACGATTGGGGCATGTTCGGCGGGCTGACCCGGAGCTTTGCCAGAAAGCACCAGAACGCGCACCACGACGGGCCGGGGAAATACATTGAAATCAACCCTTTCCTTTGCCCCGTGAGCGATCTTCTGGAGACCCCGGAGCGTCCGTTGCGGATTGTCCATATGGTGCGCGCGCCGGGCGACTGGGCGCAGTCGATGACCACGTTCAAAGCCTCGACCCGCTATCGCCACATCATCGACTACGTGCCCTTTGCCAAGCCTTTTCCGACGCCCCGCCCGACCGGTTGGTCAGGGCTCAGCCCCTTCGAGAAAAGCCTGCACCGCTGGAACTGGTGCAACAGCCGGATCGCCGCGCTGGCCTGCGTGGCACAAAGCTATACGCTGGTGCGCAGCGAGGATGTGTTTGGCACGGATGTTGCGCTGCGCGACAGCGCCGTGCAGCGGATTTTCGAGACGTTGCAACTGGACCGGCCCGAGGCGCTCAATGCCGATGAGTTCCAGACACGGGTCAACCCCGCACCTGCCGGGGCCGATCTGCGTGACGCGGAGGCCGAACGCGCGATCTGCGGGGCCACGGCGGCGGGTTTCGGTTATGACCTCTAAGGCGCTCAAAGCCTCCCTGATCAGTGTGGTCTTGTTGGCGCTGGTGATCTGGATGGCCGGGCTTGGGCGGATAGATCTTTCGGCAGTGCGGCCCGTTCTGCTGATCCCGGCTCTGGCGGCCTATCTGGCGGTCTTGGTGCTGCGCGCCGCTCTGTTGCGTCTGCTGTCGCGCCGATCTGACGCGAACAGGTCTGGCGCTGACACGGTCGCCCCGGCGCCCTATCTGCGCTGGCTCTCGCTCGCCGCGCGGCATCAATTCGTTTTTACACTCGCCCCCTCGGGTGCGGGCGATCTGGCCTTTCCCCTGCTGGCCGGACGTCATGTCGGCCTCGACACATTGCCTGCCGCGCGGCTCATCGCGGATATGCGACTGCGCGACATTATGGCGATCATCGGCCTTGGTGGCCTCGGGTTGGTGGGGAGCGGGCATGCGCCATGGCCCGTACTGCTCGGCAGTGCCCTTGCCGGCGCCGCGCTTTACTGGTCCGATCTTGCCATGTCGAAACTGGCCGCGCTGGTGCACTGGCTGCGTCCGAACCGGCCTAACCTGTCCCCCGCCCCGATCCGCATCGCCCCCTCGGCTCTGCAACGGTTGAGTGTCGCGGGGCTGGTTCTGGTGATCTGGCTGATGGCCAGCGGCGGGGTCGCCTCCGGTTTTGCGGCTGCGGGCCATCCTTTGTCGCTGTTCGACGCCTGGATCATGCTCGCCGGGCTCAATGTCGCCGGCGCTTTGGCCATGTCCGTGGCAGGGCTCGGTGTGGCCGAAGCCGGGGCCACCGGGGTTCTGGTCTTTCTCGGCATGCCCCTGGCCGAAGCCGCCGCGGTCGCGATTATCGCACGGCCCTTGCTGCTTTTGAGTTCCAGCGCGGCCTGCGGCGTGATCGAAGTCACGCTGCGCGTGCTACCGCGTTCTGCGGGCCTGCCGCAATAAATCGACCGCTCAGCCCCGCGCGGAGACGACCTGCAACGCGGGTTCGTCAGGGGCGTCTTTGGTTTGCACGGCACGCGCCCGCAACACCCGCACTCTGGCGAGTTGCAGATGCACGGCGGGGCGTTGAGAGACACTCACATCGTAGCTTAGGAAATGCAGCAAGAGCTGTACCCCGATCAGCACCGGAAAGGCGCTCAGCATGACTGTGCCTGCCGTGGCCGGAACGCCCAGACGCGCGCTTTCGATCCAATGGGCGATGCCGAAAACGCCACCCGCCACGAAGAGCATCAGCCCCACGAGCAGGCTCAAGGAGGCGGCGCTAAAGCCGCGCAGGAAGTAGTTGTAGAACACCCGTTTGACCAGATTGCGCAGGTGCAGTCCGGGGAATTTCAACAGGGCATCAAGCTCGCTCAGGCTGCTCTTTTCCTCGCCATAGACTGCCTCCATCGGGACATCGCGCACAGCGGCCCCGATCGTGCCAAGACGGAACAACATGTCGCTTTCGAAGAAATAGCGTTTGTGCAGCTTGTCGAGCGGCAGAATGGCGGCAACATCGGCCTGGATCGCGGTAAACCCGTTTGTCGGATCGAACAGATGCCACAGGCCGGAGGAGAGTTTGCTCATGAAAGACAACCCGGCATTGCCGATCAGACGGGCCTTGGGCATGGCCTGCAAACCTGCGATGTCGAAAAAGCGGTTGCCCTTTACGTAATCGGCCTCGCCCTCAAGGATCGGGGCGACCAGAGCCGGGATCAGACGCGGGTCCATCTGGCCGTCGCTGTCGAGCTTGACGATCACCTTGGCGCCGCCCGCGATGGCCGCGCGGTAGCCGGTCACGGTCGCCGCACCGACACCGCCATTCACGGCATGGGTCAGCACCTGAACACGCGCGTCCTCTTTGCCGATTTGGTCCAGAACCTCCGCGAGATGATCCGGGCTGGCATCGTTGACGCAGTAGATTTTTTGAATTCCGGCGGGGATTTCGGCGATGACGGCACGGATCGTCTCCGCAGCTTTGTAGCAAGGGATCACCACAGCGGTGTTGGAGAGAGGTGAGGTTTGCATGTCTTAAAACCCTTTTGTCAGCTCGAACGCACGAATTCCCGGCGCACAAGAAGGTATTTCAGTGTAATGGGCCCAAATTTGGGCAAAAGCGGGGTCTTCCTGGTAGAAAGCGATGAAATCCATCGGCAAATCGCCGATCGCATGACGCAGCGGACGGGCGTCGACGAGGACCAGCTTTGGGCTGCGCGCCAGATCGCGCAGGGCCGCGGCGCGTTCCGAGGCCTCGGCCAGCGCCAGCACTTCTGTCAGCTCCGGGGTCAGCTCAGGCTGCGCCCGCAGCCGGGCAATGGCAGGCAGGAACAGACGGCTGTTGGTTTCGGCGACCCAGCGGCGGTGGCTGTAATTGGCGACGGGAAATCCGGGATAGGGATGGGTCGAGAAGGCCATGACCCCCTGCCCTTGCGGCACGACCTGTTGTGTCATCTCTACGAGACAGGCGGTCTGCTGCCCATAAGTGCCCTGAGCCGAACGGTAGATGAGAGCGGGCGCGGCCTGAAGCGCGGCAAAGACCATGCCGAGGCCCAGTGGCAGCATCAACAGCCTGCGGGTGCGCGCCGACGACACCTCGGGGCTCAGCGCGCTCAACGCCAATGAAATCAACGCATAGGCCAGCACCGGATAGAAATGATAGCTGTAGCCTTTGGACTGTGCCATCGCAGCGATCAGAAACCCCAAAGCCGCCAGAGCCGTGATCGTGGGCGCGCTGCGCCAGCCACCGCGTGCGGCCAGAGCCAGGGCCAGAACGGCGAGGACGGTTTCGCCCAATCGGCTCAAAAGCACCGCCCCCAAAGGGAAATCGAAGCCCCAGTAGACCTGAGAGATCAACGGCACGACCTCTGTCAGATAGGGGCGCGCAAAGAGCCAGACGGCCAAAAGGTAAGCCGCCCCTGTCAGGACAATGGTCGCCGTCTCGACCGTCAGGACCGGACGCAGGCTGCGGCGGTGCAGGGCGGCATAGGCCCAGACAAGGGCAGGTACGGCCAGGAAATGCGGTTTGAACGCGATGCCGATCCCGGCACAGATGCCCGCCAGTGCAGCGAGGCGCCAATCCTGTCCCCCGCCCTCCGCGCGGTGCATCATGAGAATCAGCCACGGCAGGCACAGGACAACGGCGATATGTTCGCGCTGTGCGAAATCGCGATGCACACCGACCGTCAGCAAAAGCGCCAGAAAGGCCAGAAACAGGCGACGTGTGCCGGGCGCCAGGACAGGGGCCAGACCCCGCGCCGCGATGGCCAGACCGACGCCGATCATCCCCAACACCACGACCCGAAGAGTCACCACCGGATCGGTGCCAAGACTGTTGGAAAGACCGGACACCAGCGCCGAGAGCCACCAGATCAGGGGCGGATTTGCCGCAACAATATCGCGCCCGAAGGTGCCGCCCTCAAGCAGCCTTTGCGAGGAATTGAGGACCCAGGCAACATCGTGGTTGAGATAGGTCTGCGCCTGCACGACGCCGCCCAGCACCAGCACAAGCAGCGCAGGCAAGAGCACGGACAGGTTTTGAAATATGTCTCCACGCCGCAAAGAGCTTTCAGCGCCTTTATGGTTTCCAGTCTGCATATCGCTCGCCCCAATTCCCATTGTTTCCAATTTGGAAAAAGAAAGCGGCAGAAATGCGCCGGAGCTGAGGCCTTATTGGGCGCGACGCTTTATCTTATCCGCCTGATCTCCCCACCTGCGCTCCGTCACCGCACGGCGTGCTGCGCCGAGCGAGAGGGCAAGCTCAAGACCACCCGCGGCAACGGTCGTCACGATCAGGGCGTCCACACCGAAGCGCACCACAATCCAGCCGCCAAGAAAGGGAAAGCCGAAAAGCCCGGCAAAGTAGAAAATCACGAACCAACTCAGCGCCGCAGTCTGCAACGCCGGGTCGCGGACATCGTTCACCGCGCGCGCCTGGATCAAAGGATAGGCGAGACCATAGCCCAGCCCGAACAGCGCGGCAGACGTGACATGCATCGCAGGGGCGAAAACACCCGCCCCCGTCCCGAAAAGCAGGCATAGCCCAATGACCATAGCCGTGAGCAGAGCCGGGATGCTGACATGCGGCGGCAAACGGTTGATTGTGCTCGCGAAAAGCCCGCGTGCCACGACGACCGTCACGGTATAGACCGAAAAATAGGTGCTTGGGGACAGATCAGCCCCCTTGACGATCGACGACTGGAACGTCATCGCACCTCCAAAAGCTGCGGCCCCGAGCGCGACCATGAGAACAGGCGCGCGCGAGGGGCCGCTCAGCACGGCACCGATGGCGCGCAGCCAGGACAGGTCTGTGCCCTGCTCCCTGCGGCAGAGGTGCCGCGTCTGACGATCGAACCGCAAAAGCAGAAGGCTGGCCAAACCGCAGCTCGCCGCAACGATCAGAAAATAGATCCGCGCACTCATCCCAACTCGGGTCACCACCAGTTCGCCCAAGACCGGCGACAGACCGATACCGGCCATTTGAAAGGCCCCGAAGCGGAGAAACCAATAGGCTCTCTGCGCATCCTGCACGAGCCGCGACAGGGCCATGGGCGCGGCGAGGTAAAATGCCCCCCAACCACATCCGAGGGCGAAACCACCGAAAAGCCCCATGATATTCGCGCGCTCGGACCCGGCGAGCACCACAAAAGCCACGGCCACGAGACCGCTGCCCGTCGCGGCACAGCGCGCCGCGCCAAAGCTGCCGGAAAAGGACGCCGTCACGGGCAAGCTCACAAAAGTCCCTATGGCTGCCGTGGCCAGCACGGCGCCGGTGTCGATCTCCGACCCGCCCAGCGCGACGAAATGGCGTGTCAGCAAAAATGTTGCGCCATAGCCCGCCGCGGCGAGCAGAGCGCCCCAGAACAGGGCAAAGACCGATGGGATCTGAGGGACGGAAGAGTTTGGTATCATGAAACGCAGCCTTTATGGGACTGAGGCGCCCGCGTGCACGTCAACGGGACTGGCCTGCTGGATTGACATAAGGCGACCCTAGGGCCCTAACTGGATTAATCGAATATCCAGTTAGGTAAATTATGAGCAGTCCAGTTTGGCTGACCTCCGTCTGCCACCTCTCCGATACGCGCGCGGAGCCTCTGCCGTCGCAGATCTACAAAGATCTCACGCAGGCCATTCGCGACGGTCGGATTGCCGATGGCGACCGGCTGCCCTCGAGCCGAAGCGCGGCGCTGGCGCTGGGCGTTTCGCGCACGACCGTCACCGCCGCCTACGAACTTTTGGCCACCGAAGGGATCGTGACGGTGCGACAGGGGGCTGCGCCGCGCGTGATTGCACCTGATCCACCCGGGGTCGACCCCAGGCCGGATCAGGGGCCGGATCAGGGGCCGACCCTGTCCAAAAGAGGCATCACGCTGAGCACCGATCTGCGGCGCCAGATCATGCCGGCATCAGGCGGCGCTCTGGTGCCGGGCGAGCCGGACGAGACCTTGTTTCCCTCCGAAGACTGGGCCCGTGTGCTGCGGCGTGTCTCCCGCAGGCGGCTTGGCACTTCTGCACTCTACGACGCGACATATGGTGTGAAGGCGTTGCGTCAGGCACTGCGGGATCGACTGGCCGCCGACCGGGGTGTGCATGTCGAAGCCGATCAAATCGTCATCGTGCCGGGCAGTCAGGCCGCCTTGGCGCTCTTGTCGCACAGCCTTACCGATCCCGGCGACATCGCCGCGCTGGAGACCCCGGGCTGGCTCGGGGCCCGGACGGCGTTTCTCGGAGCGGGTTTGCGTCTGGCGCCACTGCCCGTCGATGCGAGCGGCGCCGATCCAGCGCATTTTCCGCCGGACGCGCGGCTGGCCTATCTCACCCCATCGAACCAATATCCGCTCGGCACGCGGCTTTCGCTGTCGCGCAGGCTGGACTTCATCGCGCGCGCCAAAGCGGCGGGCGCGATCCTGATCGAGGACGATTACGACAGCGATTTCCATTGGTCCGGGCGCACGATCCCGGCACTGGCCGCACAAGAGCACGGCGGGCATGTCATTCTGGTCGGCTCCGCCTCCAAAGCCCTGTTGCCCGCCTTGCGGATCGGTTGGATCGTTGTGCCTTCCGGTCTGGTCGGCTGCATTCGCGCCGCGCAGCGCAATCTCGGGATCATGGCGAATGTCCATGCCCAGCTTGCGCTTGCCGAATTGATGAGCTCCGGCCGGTATCGTGCGCAAATCCGCCGTATCGCGCGCAGCTATCATCACCGGGTCCGCAGCCTCCTGGACGCTCTGGCCACACTGCCTGAAGCCCGGGTCCATGCCCCCGACGGCGGGGTTCAGGTCACGCTCCAGTTCGGGCCAGATCGAGACGAGGCGGAGCTTGTGTCGCATCTTGCCCGATATGACCTGCATCCGGCGCGGCTCTCCGGCTATTGCCTGAACGGCGAACGGCAGGGGCTTGTGATCGGGATCGGCAGCGCGACGCCGGACCGCATCGAAAGGTTGCGCAAGGCCCTCGCGGACCGCTTTTGATTGTCAGCGGCCTCTTTGCAGGCAGGGCAAGGCTCATCCCAATCCTCAAAAGGATCAGGCGTTGTAATATTGCCGATACCAGCGCACGAAATTCGCCACCCCCTCGGGCACGGAGGTTTTCGGCGCGTAGCCTGTCAGGCGTTTGAGCAAAGAGGCATCGGCCCAGGTCGCGGGCACATCGCCCGGCTGCATTTCCATCAGGTTGCGGTCTGCGGTCTGGCCGGTCGCCGTCTCAATGGCGGCAATGAAATCGGTGAGCTGCACGGCGTCCGAGTTGCCGATGTTCACCACACGGTAGGGCGCCACGGGCGAGAGGCTGTCGCCCTCCTCGACCACGCCGTCTTCGGGCCGCACGGGCACGGTGTCGATCAGCAGGCGGATGGCATGCACGAGGTCTTCGACATAGGTGAAATCGCGCTTCATATCGCCGTAATTGTAGACGTCGATGGGCTTGCCCTCGAGGATCGCCTTGGTGAATTTAAACAGCGCCATATCGGGCCGCCCCCAAGGGCCGTAGACCGTGAAAAAGCGGAACATGGTGATCGGCAGATCGAAGAGATGCGCATAGCTATGCGCCATGCTTTCGGTCGATTTTTTCGTCGCCGCATAGAACGACATCTGGTGGTCGGCCTTCACCGTCTCCTGATAGGGCATCACGGTGTTGGCGCCATAGGCCGAAGAGGTCGAGGCCAAAAGCATGTGTTTGGGCGGGTAGGCCCGCGCCGCCTCCAGAAGTTCAAACGTGCCGATGATGTTGCTTTCAAGGTAAGACCGCGGGTTTTCGATCGAATAGCGCACACCCGCCTGTGCCGCGAGGTGGATCACCACATCGGGCTTTTCCTCCGCGAAGAGCGACATCAACAGGCCGGGGGTTTCGACCTTGTCATGCACGGAGCGGTAGCCTTCATAGGCCGACAAAGTCTCTTCGCGGCGCTCTTTCAAAGCGACATCGTAGTAATCCGACAGGCAATCGAGGCCGATGACACGCCAGCCCTCTTCCAAGAGAGTGCGGCAGACGAAAGAGCCAATGAAACCGGCGGCGCCGGTGACGAGAGCGGTGGGCATGGGGGCAGTCCTTAGTCAGCGTGGAACAGGTCGCGGGTAAAGATCTTATCCGCGACATCTGCGACATCGTCGGTCATCCGGTTGGCAATGATCACATCGGCCTCCGATTTGAACGCATCCAGATCTCGCACCACGCGCGAGCCAAAGAAATCATCCTCCTCGAGCACCGGCTCATAGACGATCACTTCGATGCCCTTGGCCTTGATCCGCTTCATGATGCCTTGGATCGACGACTGGCGGAAATTGTCCGAGCCCGCTTTCATCACGAGGCGGTAGACCCCCACGACTTTGGGGCCTTTGGCGATGATCCGGTCGGCGAGGAAATCCTTGCGCGTGCGGTTGGTTTCGACGATGGCCGCGATCAGGTTTTGCGGCACTTCGGAATAGTTGGCGAGCAACTGTTTGGTGTCTTTCGGAAGGCAATAACCGCCGTAGCCAAAGGACGGATTGTTGTAATGGCTGCCGATGCGCGGGTCCAACCCGATGCCGTCGATGATCTGGCGCGTGTCCATGCCGCGCGCCATGGCGTAGCTGTCCAACTCGTTGAAAAACGCGACCCGCATCGCGAGATAGGTGTTGGCAAAAAGTTTGATCGCCTCGGCCTCGTCGGCGTCCGTAAAGAGCACCGGCACGTCCTTATCCACGGCGCCCTCGACCAGCAGATCGGCAAAGGTGCGGGCACGCTCGGATTGTTCGCCCACGATGATCCGGCTGGGATGCAGGTTGTCGTAGAGCGCGCGGCCCTCGCGCAGGAATTCCGGGCTGAAAATCACCTGATCGGTGTCGAATTCCTCGCGGATGCGGGTCACGAACCCCACGGGGATCGTCGATTTCACCACGATGGTCGCGGTTTCATTCACTTCGAGGACTTTCAGGATCACCTGTTCCACGCTCGATGTGTCGAAATAATTCGACTTCGGATCGTAATTCGTGGGCGTCGCCACGATGACGAAATCGGCATCCGTATAAGCCGAAGCGCCATTCGTCGTCGCCGAGAGGTTCAGCTCCTTATGCGCAAGAAAATCTTCAAGCTCCGCATCGACAATCGGAGATTGCCGCCCGTTGACCATCTGGACCCGCGTCTCGGAGATGTCCACCGCAACAACCTCGTGATGCTGCGCGAGCAAAACCGCGTTCGACATCCCCACATAGCCGATCCCGGCAACCGCAATCTTCATCCCTGAACCCTTGCACAACTCTCATCTCCGGCCATGCTAATGGATGCGCCTGCAGCAATCCAGAGCCCTTTTGAGCTGCTTGGATTGGAAATCTGTCTAAACCGGTTGAGCGCTCAGACCGTGTGGCGCATCGCCGCTGCGTCACACCGTTTTCGCAGAGCTGTCACCGGACTGAGACATTTTATCCTTAACAGCCCCTTAAGGCCATCTGTGTGTTGCTTGAGGACCCCGAGACATGACCGAAATCAGACCTTTCGCCTTTGTGTTGGGTTGCCTGTGGGAACCCTCACGCAACGGGTTTCGCGCCACGTTACGCCGCGTCGTCCTGAGCCGCTATCGCTTCTGAGCGCTCCGGCGGGCCTTTTTCTTGCCTCTCTTTTCTGGCTGAATGGCCGAAACGATGCGAGAGATTGATATGACCGCCCAAACCACGGCCGAACTCACTACGCTGTTCCACCGTCAAACGACCGCCCAGCGCGGCCAGCCCCTCGTTGATCTGACAGAGCGGTTGGACAGGCTCACACGCCTGCAAAAGGCTTTACTCACGGCAGAACCCGCGTTGATCGCAGCGATCTCCGACGATTTTTCGCATCGTCCGACGGTCGAGTCCCGTCTCTACGACATCGACTTGGTTCTGGGCGAGATTCGCCAGGCCAAACGCCACCTCAAACGCTGGATCCGGGTGAGGCGCGCGCCTGTGCCGCTGGTGTACAAACCCGCCCGCGCCGAAATCCGACCACAGCCATTGGGCGTTGTCGGCATCATCTCGCCGTGGAATTTCCCGGTACAGCTTGCACTCGCGCCGATGGTGGCGGCCTTGGCGGCGGGCAATCGCGTGATGCTCAAACCCTCTGAATTGACGCCCCGCACCTCTGCGGCTTTGGCCGACATGCTCTCAGGCGCCTTCGCCCCCGAAGAGATCGCGACCGTCACCGGCGGGCCGGAAGTGGCGCAGGCGTTTTCCGCCCTGCCCTTCGATCATCTGTTCTTCACCGGCTCCACCTCGGTCGGGCGCAAAGTGGCCGAGGCGGCGGCGCGCAATCTGACGCCTGTCACCTTGGAATTGGGCGGCAAAAGCCCCGCCGTGATCATGCCCGGCGCCGATCTCGACCGCGCGGGGCGGCGGATTGCCTGGGGCAAGGCGATGAATGCCGGGCAGGTCTGTGTCGCGCCCGACTACGTCTTGGTGCCGCGCAAGAAAATGCTGGCCGTAGCCGATGCGATCATGGGCGGCTTCATGCATTTCTTCCCTAAAGGCCCCGAAAGCGACGACTACGCCGCGATCATTTCCGAACGCCATCACGCGCGTCTGACCGCCATGCTGGCAGAGGCTGAGGCCCGCGGTGCGCAAATCCTGCGCCTCGAAGGGGCCACAGGAAACGCCCGCAAATTCGCCCCCACGGTGGTGCTCGATCCGCCGCAAGACATCGCCTTAATGCAGGAGGAAATCTTCGGTCCGATCCTGCCGCTCATCCCCTATGACGACCCGCAAGAGGCGCTAAACTTCGTTGCTGCGCGCGACCATCCGCTGGCGCTTTATGTCTTCTCGGACGACAGGGACGAGCAAGAGTTGTGGCTCGACCATTCCATCTCCGGCGGCGTGACGGTGAATGATGTGGCGATCCATGTGGGCTTTGGCACGCTTCCCTTTGGTGGCGTCGGCGCCTCCGGTCAGGGCAGCTATCATGGTCGCGCAGGATTTGAGACCTTCAGCCATCTGAAACCCGTGGTGCGTCAGGCCAAACGCAACGGCATGGCACTGGCCGAGCCGCCCTTCAAAGGCTGGCGCAAGCGCGCTTTGGGGATGATGCGCAAGCTGATGTAAAGCTGTCACGCAAGTTTTGTTGGATTTTGACCAAACGGTCGCAAATCCGTTGCGTTTCTTCGGTTCCTTGCGCGCATCGCTTTGGGCCGCACAGCGCCCGAGCGCAAAGAAACGCATCACACACAGGACAGTGACATGACCAAACCCGTTTACGGTGCAGCCCTCGCGGCGCTTATGCTTGCTGGCGCAGCCCAGGCTCAAGAGGCCTTCCTCGCCACGCTCAAGGCGCAGGCCGAGCTTTCCGGCCACACCTTCGTTCCCGCCCCCGAAGGCGCTTCTGCCTATTACAACACCTCCGGTCGCTTCACCAATGGCGCGCGCAATGAGGTGCTCTACGACAACTTTCAAGAGGCCACCGGCCTCGCGCTCCCCTTCCCCGGCCAGCCGCTTCAGGGCTTTTCCGGCATCCGCTCTTTGGGGGACGACCGTTTCCTCGTGCTGACCGACAACGGTTTCGGTGCGAAGGCCAACTCCTCTGACATCATCCTGATGTTCAACATCGTCAAAGTCGATTGGGAGACCGGCCGCGTCGCCATCGAGAAGACCGTGCAACTGTCGGACCCGGACCACAAAGTGCCCTTCCCGATCATGAACGAAGCCACCGATCTGCGCGCCCTGACAGGTGCGGATTTCGACATCGAATCCATCCAGCCCGTGGGTGACACCTACTGGATCGGCGACGAATTCGGTCCGTGGATCATCGAAGTGAACGCTGAGGGCGAGGTGCTTCGCGTGCTGGCGACCGAGCCGGGCGGCCAATTGATCCAATCGCCGGACAACTTCTTTGTCGCCACGCCGAACCCCGGCTCTGCCCTCCCGGAGACCGTCGTCTCCTACCGCTCCGGCGGCTATGAGGGCATGGCGCTGTCCGAGGATATGAAAACCCTCTACCCGCTGTTGGAAAAGCCGGTCTATGACCCGGAAACCGGCGGCAAGAAACATGTCGGCGGCAAGCCGGTTCTGTCCATGTTCGAACTGTCCACCGAAACCGGCGCATGGGGTGACACGGTGCGTTACTTCCCGCTTGAGGACGAAAACCACGCCATCGGCGATTTCAACCTGATCGAAGGCACCCGCGGTCTGATCATCGAGCGCGACAACTTCCAGGGCGATCCGCGCGAAGGCTGGTCCGAAAATCCGGCGATGTTCAAACGCATCTACCTGATTGATCTGGAGCGGATGGACGAGAACAACGTCTTGGAAAAAATCGCCTATATCGACCTGATGGACATTCAGGACCCCGACGGCATCGCGCCGCGCGGCACGATGGATGGGGTCTACACCTTCCCCTATTTCACCATCGAGGATGTGGACCGTGTCGATGAGACCACCATCGTCGTCGCAAATGACAACAACTACCCCTTCTCGACCGGTCGCCAGCAAGGCCGGGTTGACGACAATGAGATGATCCTTCTCGACGTCGCCGAGTTTTTGAAGGCGGAATAATCTCTGCCCCGGAGCGGCGTCTCGCTCCGGGGTTTCCCCATCTGGCTTTCCCGCATCGCGCGCCATATGGTGCGCGCGAAAGACAGGAGGCGCAGATGTGGCTTGAACGCAGAGAGACATGGAGCGGGCATTCCGAAGACGCGCGCGGTGCGGGGGATGTCGATTATGCGCGCGTGATCCATTCCGCCTCCTTTCGGCGGCTTCAGGGCAAGACGCAGATCCTAAACCTCGGCGACAGCGATTTCTATCGCACCCGTCTGACGCATTCGCTGGAAGTCGCGCAGATCGCCGGAGGCCTCGCGCGTCAGTTGGAGCAAAGCTTTCCGACACATCCCGCCACCGCCCATCTGCCGGATCGTTCGATGATCCATGCGATCGGCTGCTCTCACGATCTGGGCCATCCGCCGTTCGGACATGGCGGCGAAGTGGCGCTGAATTACTGTATGCGCGAAGCGGGCGGGTTCGAGGGCAATGGCCAGAGCCTGCGCATCCTGTCCCGGCTTGAGAGCTTTTCCGCGCAGAGTGGTGCAAACCTCACTCGGCGCAGTCTTTTGGGCCTGTTGAAATACCCGGTCTCCTACACGCAGGCCCGCAACTCCGCGCTCAGGCCCAAACTGAGCGACCGTCCTGACACGCTCAAGCTGATCGACACAGAGACCTCGACGCCGCCGAAATGTTACCTCGACAGTGAGCAAGACGTGGTCGAGTGGGTGCTTTCACCGCTCACCCCCGAAGACCGCACCGCGTTTTGCGCCATGGGGCCGGTGGAGGCCGGGAAACACCGCAAGGCGCTGCATAAATCCTTTGATTGCAGCATTATGGACCTTGCCGATGACATCGCCTACGGGGGGCATGATCTGGAGGATGCGATTGCGCTCACGCTTTTGACCCGCGAGGATTTCGTGGCGCATGTGTCGGCGGATCAGATCGGCGATTTTCTCGACATGCTCAAACACAAATACCCGGGTCAGTTCGGCAATGACGTCTATGGCCAGATGCTCGACGGGTTGTTCGGCGGGCGGGACACGCGCAAACGCTTCATCTCGCGCTTTGTGAATTACCTGATCACCGCTGTGGAATATGCCGAAGTGCCCGAGTTCTCCGAACCGCTCCTGCGCTATCGTGCCAGCCTGCCTGCCGCGCGACGCCCGGTGTTGAAGGCGCTGAAAGAGCTGGTGTTCAAAGTGGTGATCAAAAGCCCCAACGTGCAGCAGCTCGAATTCAAGGGCCAGCAGATGGTGGTCTCGGTGTTCGAGGCACTCTGTTCCGATCCCGAGCGGCTTTTGCCACGCGATCATCAGGAGCGCTATGCGGAGACGGCGGGCGATCTGCGGGTGATCTGCGACTATGTGGCGAGCATGACGGATGCGGCTTTGCTCAAGACCTATGAGCGGCTGTTTGCGCCGCGCATGGGGTCGGTGTTCGACCGGCTCTAAACGAAAAAGGCGGCCCGAAGACCGCCTTTCCAAATCATCTCTCAACCCCGATCAGGTGTTGAACAGGAAGTGCATCACATCGCCGTCCTGCACGATGTAACTTTTGCCTTCCGCGCGCATCTTGCCCGCTTCTTTCGCGCCCGCTTCGCCCTTGCAGGCGATGAAATCGTCATAGGCGATGGTTTCGGCACGGATGAAGCCGCGCTCAAAGTCACCATGGATCACACCTGCGGCGGCCGGCGCAGCGGTGCCTTTGGTGATGGTCCAGGCGCGGGCCTCTTTCGGGCCAACCGTGAAATAGGTCTCAAGGTGCAACAACTCGTAGCCCGCGCGAATGAGACGGTCGAGACCGGCCTCGTGCAGGCCCAGCTCTTCGAGGAACATCTCGGCTTCGTCGCCTTCGAGTTGCGAAATCTCTTCCTCGATCTTGGCGGAGATCACCACCGTGCCTGCGCCCTGCTCCTCGGCCATCTTCGCGACCGCCTCCGAGAAAGCGTTGCCCTTGGCGGCGTTTTCTTCCTCGACGTTGCAGACATAGAGGATCGGCTTTTGCGTCAGAAGTTGCAGCATGGTCCACTGCTTGCGCTCTTCCTCGGTGATCTCGACGGTACGGGCCGGTTTGTCGGCCTCAAGAGCCGCCTGCGCGCGCGCCAGGAGATCGTCTTGGAGTTTCGCCTCTTTGTCGTTGCCCTTGAGCTTGCGCACAAGGTTGGCGCGGCGTTTGGCGATGCTTTCGAGATCGGCGAGCATCAGCTCCATCTCGATGACCTGCGCATCGTCCACCGGATCGACGCGGCCCTCGACGTGGGTCACATCCCCGTCCTCGAAACAGCGCACCACATGGGCAATCGCGTCACATTCGCGAATGTTCGCGAGGAACTGGTTGCCGAGGCCCTCACCTTTGGATGCGCCTTTCACCAGACCGGCGATGTCCACGAAGGACATGCGCGTCGGGATGATCTGTTTCGAGCCGGCAATCTCTGCCAGTTTGTCCAAACGCGGGTCCGGCACCGCCACGTCGCCCACGTTGGGCTCGATGGTGCAGAACGGAAAGTTCGCCGCCTGCGCCGCGGCGGTTTTGGTCAGCGCATTGAAAAGCGTCGATTTGCCCACGTTTGGCAGACCGACGATGCCCATCTTGAAGCCCATTGCGGCCTCCTTTGTCCGAAATTCCTAGGCTGTCTAAGGTGCAAAGAGGCCTCGCGCAAGCCTTCCCCATTGCACTTGCGTCAAAGATCGGCCAAACCCGTTGCGCAAACAGCCATGGAGCCGCCACATGACCCGTATCGACGCCAAATTCGCCGAATTGAAAGCCGCTGGTAAGAAAGCTTTCGTCGCTTATGTCATGGCGGGCGATCCGGATGAGGCGAAATCTCTGGAAATCGTCAAGGCGCTGCCCGAAGCCGGTGTCGACATCATCGAGCTGGGCCTGCCCTTCACCGATCCGATGGCCGATGGCGCAACCATTCAGCTGGCCGGTCAGCGCGCACTGGAACAGGGCATGACGCTGAACAAGACGCTCGCTCTGGCGAAAGAATTCCGCAAGACGGACGACAAAACGCCGATTGTTCTGATGGGCTATTACAACCCGATCTATTCCCATGGCGTGGATCAGTTTCTGGTCGACGCGGTCGAGGCCGGGATCGACGGGCTGATCGTTGTGGATCTTCCGCCCGAAGAAGACGAAGAACTTTGTATTCCGGCGCAGAAAGCCGGTCTGAACTTCATCCGTCTGGCAACCCCCACGACCGATGACAAACGCCTGCCGACCGTGCTGCAAAACACCTCCGGTTTTGTCTATTACGTCTCCGTGACCGGCACCACCGGGGCCGCCGCCGCGTCAGGCGCCGATGTCGCCCCGGAAGTGGCGCGAATCAAGGCCAAGACCGACCTGCCGGTGATCGTGGGCTTTGGCGTGCGCACGCCGGAAAAAGCCGAAGAGATCGCCGCCGTCGCCGACGGCACCGTGGTCGGCTCCGCCATCGTCAGCGAGATCGCAGAAGGTAAATCGGTCGAAGAGGTCGCAGCCTATGTGAAATCCTTGGCGGATGGGGCACACCGCGCCTGATATTTGGCGCCGTCAGCCTGTTTCCAACCGGAACTTGAGAAACCGATTGCCCTCATAAAGCGTCTCCCCCACCTGCTCCGCCCCCATGCGCCGCAGAGCGCCGAGGTGGCGGCGGGACGGTGGCAGGAGGAAGGTGGCGTGGGAATGCGCGCATCATTGTGGACGAACTCAAGCACCTTTTTCGCGATCTTTACGCCCAGTCCAAAGCTGTCCGGGCGCAGAACCAAACCGAAATCCCACTCCTCGCCCTCTTTTTGAAATCCGCCCCAGCCGACATAGGCGCCATCCGCCAGAAACGCCCAGTGCCCCAACCCGTCGCGCGTCCAGCAGGCTTCTTTGGCGGCGACGAAGGCCCCGACGGTTTCTCCCGTCCAGGGCATGGTCAAAAGCGGCATATGCTCCGCCACGCGCGGGTCGCGCATATGGTTGAGGATGTCGGCGGCGGAGACCTCCGGCAAACGTGCAAAGTGAAGATCGGCCATGCGGGCCTGTCTCGCTAGGAACCTCTACGGCAGAGCGCCTATGGGGCATATCTCACATCCAGCGGTCAAGCGCGCCACGCTCACCACAGCATCACGTTTTCGTCGCCCGTTTCACAAAAACTGTCACGTTTTATTCCCCATGTTTTTCTTGCCTCATGGGTTGAATCGCCCTAAGTGCAGCCCCCTAAAGCCGTTCCTTTTTGACCACTGCGGGGCCATTGAGGGCCCATTGGGGGAATGAGATGATCCAGACGCCGTATTACCTGATCGACAAAGCGCGTTTGCTTCCGAACATGGAGAAAATTGCCTGGCTGCGGGAAAACTCCGGGGCGAAGGCTTTGCTGGCGCTCAAGTGCTTTTCGACCTGGCCCGTGTTCGATTTTATGCGCGACTATATGGACGGGACGACCTCGTCCTCGCTCTATGAATTGCGCCTTGGGGCCGAGAAATTCGGCAAGGAAACCCATGCCTATTCCGTCGGATGGGCGGACAATGAGATCGACGAGGCGGTGAGCTACGCCGACAAGATCATCTTCAACTCTCTCGGCCAGTTGGATCGCTTTGGCGACAAGGCCAAGGGCATCGCCACCGGCCTGCGCCTCAATCCGCGGTTCTCGACCTCCGGGTTTGACCTTGCCGACCCGGCGCGGCCCTTTTCGCGTCTGGGCGAATGGGACATGGGACGGCTTGAGATCGCCTCGGACCGCATCAACGGCGTGATGATCCACTATAATTGCGAGAATGATGATTTTGTCCTCTTTTCAGAGCAATTGAGCCGGATTGAACGCGATTTTGGTTCGTTTTTGAAAACTTTGGATTGGGTCTCTCTCGGCGGTGGCATTCATTTCACCGGCGAAGGTTACCCGCTCGATAAGCTGGCGGACCGGCTGAAATCTTTCTCTGACGCGATGGGCGTGCAGGTCTATCTGGAGCCCGGCGAGGCCTCGATCACCCGCTCCACCACGCTCGAAGTCTCCGTCCTCGACATCATTGATAACGGTAAAAAGGTGGCCATCGTCGACAGCTCCATCGAAGCCCATATGCTCGATCTGTTGATCTATCGCGAGACCGCGAAACTGCCGCAAAATGGCACGCATGCGTATCAGATCGCGGGCAAGACCTGTCTGGCGGGCGACATCTTTGGCGAGGCCAAATTCGACAAACCGCTCGAAATCGGGGATAAAATCTCCATCGACGATGCGGCCGGTTACACAATGGTTAAAAAGAACTGGTTTAACGGGGTGAAGATGCCGGGGATCGCCATTCGCGAGCTTGATGGCACCGTCAAACTGGTACGTGACTTCGGTTACGACGATTTCGCTGCGGCGCTTGGCTAAGCCCGCTCCATTCACCACCCGAAACGATAAGGGGGTCTCTACCGTTGAAACAGAACGTACTCATCATCGGCGCCGGCGGCGTCGCTCAGGTCGTCGCGCATAAATGCGCCCAAAACAACGATGTGCTTGGCGAAATTCATATCGCAAGCCGGACGCTTTCGAAATGCGAAGTGATCCTTGAGTCGGTCCGTGAAAAGGCCGCGATGAAACAGGAGGGCGTTCTTGAAGCCCATCAGGTCGACGCGATGGACAGCAAAGCCGTTGCCGCCCTGATCGAGCAAATCGGCGCTCAGATCGTGATCAACGTCGGCTCGGCGTTTGTCAACATGACCGTGCTCGACGCCTGTATCGAGACGGGCGCGGCCTATATCGACACGGCCATTCACGAAGACCCGACCAAGATCTGCGAGACCCCGCCGTGGTACGGCAACTACGAGTGGAAGAAACGCGATCTCTGCACTGAGAAAGGCGTCACCGCCATTCTCGGCGCCGGTTTCGATCCGGGGGTTGTGAACGCCTACGCGCGCTTTGCCATCGACATGATGGACGAGGTGAAGAGCATCGACATCGTCGACATCAACGCGGGTTCGCATGGCAAATATTTCGCCACGAACTTCGACCCGGAAATCAATTTCCGCGAATTCACCGGCGTCGTCTACTATTGGGAAGACGGCCAGTGGAAAGAGAAAAAGATGTTCGAGAGCGGGCACGATTGGGACCTGCCGGTGGTGGGGACCTGCCGCGCCTATCAGTCGGGTCACGACGAGGTGCACAGCCTCGCGACCAACTATCCGCAGGCCGACGTGCGGTTCTGGATGGGCTTTGGCGAGCATTACATTAACGTCTTCACCGTGCTGCAAAACCTCGGCCTTCTGTCCGAGCAACCGGTGAAAACCGCCGAAGGCCTCGAAGTTGTGCCTCTGAAAGTGGTCAAGGCCGTGCTGCCCGATCCCTCCTCTCTGGCGCCCAATTACGAGGGCAAGACCTGCATCGGCGATCTGGTGAAAGGCACCAAGGACGGCGAGGATTTCGAGGTTTTCGTCTATAACGTGGCGGACCACAAAGAGGCCTATAACGAGGTCGGCTCGCAGGGCATTTCCTACACCGCAGGCGTGCCGCCGGTGGCCGCCGCCATGCTCATCGCCTCTGGCGATTGGGATGCGGGCACGATGAAAAACGTTGAGGAACTGGACCCGAAACCGTTCTTTACCCTGCTCGACAAGATGGGCCTTCCGACCCGAGTTCAGATTGGTGGACTTGGCGGCGAAGACAAGGCATGGAACGCCTGATCCCGCAAAAAATCAAGAAACACTTAAAAGCCCGCCTCTGGCGGGCTTTTTCATGAAATCGCTGCGACTTAAAGCGTTTTTCAAAAAACTTGAGGCACTCAATTTTTGAAAAACGCAGCAAGATCAATTAAGTGTCGCAACGTTTTTCGCTCAATCTGATTCAGATTAAACGAAAAACGCTTTAATCTCATGGAAAGGAGAATCATGGACCCTTTGCAAACCTAACAGCAGAGTCTCCCATGTGCGTAATTCGTAAATTTTTCGTCCTGATCCTGACCTTTGGGCTTCTCCCGCTTGGTCTGTCGGCTGCGGCGCCCGATACAGACGCCACGGCCTATGAACGTCAAATTCAACTGCTTGGGCGACAAGCAGCTCTTGGTCATCGCTTGGTGCGCAGCATGTGTTTTGCTCAGGCGGGGATTGATATGAGACGCAATCGCGCCCTTGTGGACGACTCCAGACATGAGATTAGCGCAACCTTGACGGCGCTCAAGGAAGGCGACCTCGCACGCGGAATTCCGGCGATCTCCAATAGCAATATCCTCACCCAACTCAGCTCTGCTGAAATGGTCTGGAAAGCGCTCGACAAAAAGGCCGCGGCGTTTTTGTCCGGTGAGGGTCTGAGCGATGAAGAGGTTTTGCGTCTCACGCTGAAATCCAATTCTTTGGAAAAACTCTTGCGCAATGTCTCTCAGTCCCTGGAACTGAAAACTTCGGTGGACCTCTCCCCCGAAGCCCTGATGCGCAGCCGTATGATCATCACCGCAAGCGATCAAAGCCGTTTGCTGCAACAGGCCGGCAAGGATGCCTGTCTGATCTATCTCGACCGGGGCACGGACACGACCCATGAACGTCGTGAGGGCTTGGCAGCGAATATTGAGACCTTTGACAACAATATCTTCAACCTCACCTTCACGCGCCCGGCGCAATCCAAAGCGCCCGCCGTCCCCGCGCTTGAGCAGGCGGCCTTTAATACCTGGCAAAACTGGGTTGGCCTGGAACCTCTTTTTAAGGTGCTCATTGCACCTTCAAATCAGGCTGACCTGTCCATCTTATTGCCGGAATTGTCGTTCAGCATCGAATATATGGACCTGCAACTGGTGGAGACGCTCGACATTTTCATGGCGCTCTGAGCGGAACACCCGAGACCAAGATATGGCACCGTCCGAATTGCGGCTTGGAGCACGATAAAAAATATGCGAATTGGTTCTGCAAGCGAACCAATTTGGCAAAGAAGAGCGATATGACGGTCATCACCACCATTGACGATCTCAAGCGGCTGCACAAACGGCGCACACCGAAGATGTTCTACGACTATTGCGAAAGCGGCTCCTGGACGGAACAGACCTTTCGCGAGAACACCTCGGATTTCGACCAACTCCGTCTGCGCCAACGTGTTGCCGTCGATATGGAGGGCCGCTCCACCGCCACGAAGATGATCGGTCAGGATGTCGCCATGCCGGTGGCTCTGGCCCCCGTGGGCCTCACCGGCATGCAGCGCGCCGATGGCGAGATCAAGGCCGCAAAGGCGGCGGAGAGGTTCGGCGTGCCCTTCACGCTGTCGACCATGTCGATCTGTTCGATCGAGGATGTGGCGGAACACACCTCAAAACCTTTTTGGTTCCAGCTCTACGTGATGCGCGATCAGGACTATCTGAAAAACATCATCCAGCGCGCCAAGGATGCAGGCTGTTCGGCGCTGGTGCTGACGCTCGATCTGCAAATCCTCGGCCAACGCCACAAGGACCTGAAAAACGGCCTCTCCGCCCCGCCGAAACTGACCCCCGCCGTGATCGCCGATCTGGCGACGAAATGGGGGTGGGGCTTGGAAATGCTTCAGACCAAACGCCGCAGCTTCGGGAATATCGTTGGCCACGCCAAGGATGTCGACGATCCAGCGTCGCTGTTCAAATGGACCTCCGAGCAATTCGATCCGCGCCTCGACTGGAAAAAGATCGAAGCCATCAAGGAGATGTGGGGCGGGCCGCTGATCCTCAAGGGTGTGATGGAACCGGAAGACGCCGCCATGGCCGCCAAGGTCGGCTGCGATGCCATTGTCGTCTCAAACCACGGCGGACGTCAGCTGGACGGCGCGCTGTCCTCGATCCGTGCGCTTCCGCCAATTCTGGACGCCGTGGGCGATCAGGTCGAGGTGCATCTCGACAGCGGCATCCGCTCCGGTCAGGACGTGCTCAAGGCGATGGCGATGGGCGCGAAAGGCACCTATATCGGCCGCGCCTTTGTGCATGGCCTCGGCGCCATGGGCGAAGCGGGTGTGACCAAAGCGCTCGAGGTGATCCACAAGGAGTTGGACGTCTCCATGGCGCTTTGCGGACGCAAACATATCGAAAATGTCAACCGCGACATCCTGCGCGTGCCGGAAGATTTCGCCGGTCGCTGGGCTTAAACTAAGAGGGGCTGCAGCCACGCAGCCCCACCTCTTAAAAGCTCACAGTCAAAGGGTCTCCCGCCGTCACGATAAACGGCCTTTGCTCCACGGCCCCATCTTCCATCCGAAGCTCCAGCACATAGGCCCCCGCCGGGATCGCAAGTTCCACCTTGCCGGGACGGCGGGACACCAATTCATTGCCAGCCTCATTGTAGACGTGCCAGCGCTTGAGCGCTTCGTGATCCATATCGAAGGCCACCGGCGCCGCATCCAGCACGATCACGGGGGCAACCGCCCCGTCGACGGCCACGGACAGCGGGAGGGTCACTTCGATCCCATCGAGTTTGGCCCGCGCAATGTAATCGCCTGCTGGCACGGGTTTGCTTTGCCCCGCGACCACCTGGCTGACATGCGCGCCGCTTGCGGCATCTGCGAGTTTCACCATGACGCGTTCGGCGACCGCATCGCCGCCTTCGATCCAGACGACTTTGGGCGCTACAGTTCCAAAGGCAAAGCGCGGCCCGCCGGGAAATAAAGCGTCTGCCCCGAATTGCCCGACAGCGCGGTGCCTTTGACACCTTCGATGTGAAACCGCGCGTCGCTTGGCACCTCGTCTTCACCCTCGAAAATCAGAACGGTCACCCGCGCCATGTCGAGATCGAAATGCACGCTGTTGTCCTGATCAGCCAGCACGTCGCGCTGTTGGGTGAAGTCCCAACTCCCGACCCGCAGCGTCACATCATAGGTGCCCGCCCCCCTAAGCCACGCCGGTCAACCCGACCACGACCCCACTGAGCATGGAAAACAATTTGGGAAATCTCATGAAAGGCCCCTCGGCAAATAGTGCTTCCCATTTCGCCGATTCCCGTGTAAGGCCACGGCTTCACGCGGGACTACAGCCTTGGAGGAGTCCCGCCCTATTTATGGAGAATTCAAAATGGCTGGTGAGATTCCTGATCTTATTGCCTTGGAACGTACGGGGACAGGCAAGGGCGCCGCTCGTCAGGCACGTCGCGACGGTCTGGTTCCGGGGATCGTTTACGGTGATGACAAAGAACCGCTTCCGATCAACATCAAATTCAACGAGCTTCTGAAGCGCCTGAAAGCCGGCCGTTTCCTCTCGACGCTCTTCAACCTCAAAGTTGAAGGCCAGGACGACGTCCGCGTGATCTGCCGCGGCGTTCAGCGTGACGTTGTGAAAGACCTTCCGACCCACGTCGATTTCATGCGTCTGCACCGCAACTCCCGCATCAACCTCTTCATCCCCGTCGAAATCGTCGGCGAAGAGGCCGCTCCGGGCATCAAAAAGGGCGGCGTTGTGACCCACGTCCGTACCGACGTCGAACTGATCGTGACGGCATCCGATATTCCGGAGAAAATCACCCTCGACATCACCGGCGGCAACATTGGCGATGTGTACCACATCTCCGACGTGACCCTGCCGAAAGGCGCGAAACCGGTCATCGAGCGTGACTTCGTGATCGCCAACATCGCAGCCCCGGCCGGTCTCGGCGCTGGTGCCTCCGATGAGGACGAAGCTGAAGAGGCCGCAGCAGAGGAATAATCCTTCGCAGCCTCTGGCAAGAATTGAAATGCGGGTCCTTCGGGGCCCGCGTTTTTCGTTGTGGGCGTTTCGCATGTCAGGGGGACTCGCAAATCCGGCGCAGAGGCTTTAGGTGTCATTTCCAAAGGAGACGCGCATGAAACTCTTTGTTGGCCTCGGCAATCCCGGCGCGAAATACGCGCACAACCGTCACAATATCGGCTTCATGGTGCTGGACAGGATCGCCGAGGATCACGGCTTTGGCCCGTGGCGGGCGAAGTTTCAGGGACAGATGACCGAGGGGCGTCTGGGCGGCGACAAGGTCATTCTTCTGAAACCCGAAACCTTCATGAACCTCTCCGGCCAAGCCGTCGGCGAAGCGATGCGGTTCTACAAACTCACCCCCGCCGATGTGGTGGTGTTCCACGACGAGCTGGATCTTGCGCCCGGCAAGGTGCGAGTCAAATCCGGCGGCGGGCATGCGGGTCACAACGGGCTTCGCTCGATCCATCAGCATATTGGCGCGGAGTATGACCGTGTGCGCCTCGGCATCGGGCATCCGGGGCATAAGGATCGCGTGGCGCCCTATGTCTTGTCGGATTTCGCCAAGGCCGAACAGGACTGGCTCGACGATGTGATCCGCGGCTGTTCCGATGGTGCCGCCGCTTTGGCCGATGATGAACCCGCGAAGTTCTCCAACGCCGTCGCGCTCAGAACCGCGCCGCCGCGCAGTTCGACCGGATCGAAACCGCAAAAGGCGCAACCGGCAAAAACACCGGAACCGCCCGCCGAGGACACCCGCTCGCCGCTTCAGAAACTGAAAGACAAATTCCAATGAGCTGGCGCGTGGCGTTCCACGATCAGGCCCGCTCCTGCCGCGACCTCGGCTCGCCGTTCACCGCCACGCTGCTCGATGGCTTTGCCCAGCTCGGCCTGCCGGAGGGCCTCATCGCGGAGCGCATCACCTCTTGGCCCGGCGACATTTCCAGCAATGGCGCCTCCGTGCCGCTGCGTCTTGCGGGCGCTTTGCATGGGTTAGTGCTTGAGGGCATGGACCCGGAGCTGGCCGCCTTTTACCCGCCGCAGGACCTGCCGTCAGAAGCAGAGCTTCATAAGGCTGCCTGCACCGCCATCCCCCGGCATGAAGGCTACATTGACCATCGCCTCAACGATGCGCCGCAAACCAACGAGGTGGCCCGCGCCACGGTGCTGATCCTTGCGGCCGACGCCCTATCCGAACGGTTTGACCTGCCTTTGATTCTGTCGGAATTGGGCGCGAGTGCGGGGTTGAACCTGAACTTTGATCGCTTTCGCCTCTGCGCGCCCGGCGGTGATTTCGGCCCCTCGCAAAGCCCCGTGATCTTGACGCCCAACTGGCGCAGCCCGGCGCCAGAACCGCACGGGTTCACCGTCGCAGAGCGACAAGGCGTGGACCTCAGCCCGCGTGATCCGGTGGCGGAGAGGCTCAGGCTTTTGTCCTTCATCTGGCCCGACCAGACGGCGCGGTTCGAGCGCATCTCTGCCGCACTCGATCTGGCCGCAGAGCATCCGCCGCGCGTGGACCAAGCCGACGCCATCGACTGGCTGGAGGAGCGGCTGTCGCGGCACTTTGCCGGGTATCTGCATCTGGTTTACCATACGGTGGCTTGGCAATATTTCCCGCAACCCGTTCAGGTTCGGGGGGAGGCCTTGTTGGCCGAGGCCGGCGCGCGTGCCACAAAAGACGCCCCGCTTGCCCGTCTCTCGATGGAGGCCGATGGACAAGGTCCCGGCGCGAAGCTGACGCTCAGGCTTTGGCCCGGTGGCACAGAGCACGACCTCGGGCGGTTCGATTTTCACGGGCGCTGGATCGACTGGATCGCGCCCAAACTGTGATGGAGACCACAATGGAAAAGGCCCCTTCCCTTAATGTTCTGGGCGGCACGCTCGCGCCTTGCTCCACCGATCCTGTGACTGGATTTTTCCGCGATGGCGCCTGCAACACCTGTGCCGAGGATCATGGCAGTCACACGGTCTGCGCCGTAATGACGGAGGAGTTTCTGGCCTATTCGAAATATGTCGGCAACGACCTGTCGACCCCGCGCCCGGAGTATGGCTTTGCCGGTCTGAAACCGGGGGATCAGTGGTGCCTCTGCGCCGGGCGGTTCCTGCAAGCCCATGACGAGGGCTGTGCGCCACAGGTGACGCTGGCCGCCACGCATTTGCGAGCGCTAGAGATCGTACCTTTGGACATTTTGCGACGCCACGCGGTCGATCTTTGAGGGCTCAGGCCACGCGTTCGCCCGCCTCGGCCGGCATAATCTGGTCATCCATCAGATCGTCAATAAAGAGGCTCAAAAGCTGCGATGAGCCACTGACGCCCGCTTTGCGGTAGACCGCGTTGGTCTGTGCCTTGACGGTGCCTTCGGAGGTTTGCCGCAGCCGGGCGATCTCCGCGATGGGGAAGCCTTTGATCAGGAAAAGCGCCACCTCGCGCTCGGCAGGCGTCAGGCCCCAGGTCGCAAAGCGGTCTTCCAGCACATCGGCAAAGGCAGAAGCGGCGCGGCGCAATTTGGTCTCAGCCATGCTCCGTCGGATCATCGAGCGTCTGAGCGCCAGCCCGCCCATGATCACGCCTAAGATGAGGCCAAGCGCCGCCCCCAGTTCGATCACCTCGCGAATTTGCCAGGAAATCGGACGTGCGCGCAGGCCCAGAACCGAAGCCAGAATGTCGAAGACGAAAAAGATGGCGCAGAGCGACTGCACTGCGAGGATAATCGCGAGGATGACACTGTCTTTCACCGGCCCTGCACCTCAGTCATCATCATCATCTTCATCGCGCCCGCCGCGATCATCACGATCATCATCGTCGTCATCGTTGTCGTGATCGTCGTCCTCGACCTCCCAATAGTCGCGAAGCACCTCCCCGGTCGCCGGGTTGATGATGATCTCACGGCGCATCTCATCGTTTTGCGCCACGATCCGCGTGCGGCCCAAAAAGGTCCGCCCCATGGTGATCTTGGTGTACCCCTGCGACTTGAGCTGGGCGATGACCTGATCGACCACGCTCGTTGTCTGTGCGAGCGCGGGCGCCGCGGTCAGAACGACCGCCGTAAGTCCGGTTATGAAAAGCCTGCGGTGCATGATGTCCTGTCCTGTCCAGCCTCCCGCCCCTGTTAACACGATTGCGACCCGCCCCTCCATGGGGCAGGTGCGGTTTTCATTTTACAGACGGATCAATCGTCATCGTCGTCGTTGTCGTCATCGTGATCGTGATCGTCGCGATCATCGCGGTCGTCGTCACGATCATCATCATAACGGTCATCATCGTCATAACGGTCATCGTCACGATCATCGTCATAGCGATCGTCATCCTCTTCGACCTCGACACCATTCACGCGCGATGTGCGGTCATCGTCATAGGTCTCATCCCGCCATTCCCGCTCGCTCAGCACACGCTCGCGTTCCCGCAGAACCTCGCCCGTCGCATTGTCGATGCGCAGGTCGATCTCCTTGCCGTCGATATAGACCTCGACCTCAGTCTGGCGAAACCCGCGGTCGATCTCGATCCGCGTCGCGCCGGGGTATTTCGCGACGATTTCTTCCGTCGTCGGCTGTGCCGAAACAGCCGTCACACCCAGCCCGCAAACGAGCGCCGACATCATAAGAACCTTGTGCATTGGACTATCCTTTCATGCGTTTTCAAACAAATCGTTCAACGAGGGTCATCGTGACCTCGCCCTGAGATGTGGTCGAAAAACGGCGGCACGCCCATTGGCATGAGGTTTATCCGGGTTTACGGGCCTGTCTCTAAACCTTTGGTATTCGGTCATAAACTTTGGTTTAAAACCGCCACACAAAAGAAAAGCCGCCCCAAGGGACGGCTTTTGCTAGAGAATTTCGGAGTGCGATCACTCCATATCGCGGCCTTCTTCGCCCGCGAGATCTGCGCCCAGGTGACGCGCCACGGTGAAGATGTCCTTGTCGCCCCGCCCCGAAAGGTTGATGACGATGATATGGTCCTTCGGCAAATCGCCCGCGATTTTCATCACATGGGCCACCGCATGGCTCGATTCGAGCGCCGGGATGATGCCCTCAGTGCGGCAACAGAATTGGAAGGCATCCAATGCTTCCTTATCCGTGATCGACACGTAAGTCGCACGTTTGGTGTCATGCAGCCAGCTGTGCTCCGGCCCGATCCCCGGATAATCCAGCCCCGCCGAGATCGAATGGCCTTCGAGGATTTGCCCATCCTCATCCTGCAACAGGTAGGTGCGGTTGCCGTGCAAAACGCCCGGACGGCCACCCGTCAGAGAGGCGCAATGCTCCATCCGATCATCGACGCCGTGACCACCGGCCTCAACGCCGATGATGTTCACGCTGTCGTCGTCAAGGAACGGGTGGAACAGCCCCATGGCATTCGAACCACCGCCCACAGCGGCCACGAGCGTATCGGGAAGACGACCTTCGCCCTCCTGCTCGGCCAGCTGCCAGCGGGTTTCCTGGCCGATGATGGCCTGATAATCGCGCACCATCGCCGGGTACGGGTGCGGCCCCGCCACAGTGCCGATGCAATAGAATGTGTCGCGCACATTGGTCACCCAATCGCGCAGCGCGTCGTTCATCGCGTCCTTGAGCGTGCCACGACCGGACTCCACCGGCACAACCTTGGCGCCCAAAAGCTGCATGCGGAACACATTCGGCTTTTGCCGCTCCACGTCGGTGGCACCCATGTAGACGATGCACTCCAGACCGAACTTGGCACAGACCGTCGCCGTCGCCACACCATGCTGACCCGCGCCGGTTTCGGCGATGATCCGGGTTTTGCCCATGCGGCGCGCCAACAGGATTTGCCCTAGCACATTGTTGATTTTATGCGCGCCGGTGTGGTTGAGCTCTTCGCGCTTGAGATAAATCTTCGCGCCGCCCAGCTCGTCGGTCATCTTCTCCGCGAAATAAAGCGGCGAAGGACGGCCTACGTAATGCTTCCAGAGATCGCGCATCTCTTCCCAGAACGACGGATCGTCCTTGGCCTTGTTGTATTCCTCTTCCAAGGAGAGGATCAGCGGCATCAATGTCTCCGACACGAACCGCCCGCCGTAGATACCAAAGCGGCCCTTCTCGTCCGGGCCACTCATGAAGCTGTTGAAAAGATCGTTCATCGCGATGCTCCTTTGCGGATCTCACAGGATGTAGCGCAGAGGTCCGGCACGGTAAAGCGCGCCCGTTTCCTTTGCTGCAAAAATACTCATGGATTGCCGGTCACGCGGCGCGGATTGCCTCGATAAAGGCACGGATTTTCGCCGCATCCTTGACCCCCGGCGCGCTTTCCACACCCGAAGAGACATCCACCTGCTTCGCACCCGTCATCTGGATCGCCAAGACGACATTCTCCGGCGTCAGCCCGCCCGCCAGCATCCAAGGCCGGTTCCAGGCGCGCTTGGAAATCAGCCGCCAGTCAAAGGCCAGACCATTGCCGCCCGGCAAGTCCGCACCTTTCGGGGCTTTGGCATCGACCAAAAGCTGGTCGCAGACCATGCCATAGGCGTCGAGCGCGGGCACGTCTTCGGCAGTGGCCACGCCCACAGCCTTCATCACCGGCAAGCCATAGCGCGCACGCACGTCCGCGACCCGCTCCGGGCTTTCCTTGCCGTGAAGCTGCAACATATCGAGCGGCACCTCTGAGGTGATCCGGTCAAGCTCGGCATCTGTCGGGTTCACCACAAGCGCCACTTTCGCAACGCCCACCGGCACCTCCATCGCCAGATCGCGCGCAGTGGCGACCTCGACGTGACGCGGGGATTTCGGGAAGAAGACAAAGCCAAGATACTGCGCGCCTGCGTTCACGGCAGCGGCGACCGCCTCGGGCGTTTTCAGCCCGCAGATTTTTACGCGTGTGTCCATAGGTCTGTCCGGGGCTCGCGGGTCAGCGTTCCAAGAGCGCCAAGACTTCGCCGCCCTCTTTCTTCGCCTTGTCGGTTTTCAGCTTGCTCACTTCGCGGGCCAGCTGTTCCTTCTCGCGCTTATGGGTCGAGGCGGCGGAGCGGTGTTTGTACTCGCGCATCCATTCCCAGACGAAGCCGATCAAAAGACCGGCCACGATGGCGCCAAAGATCACCACGAAGAGCGGCAGGCTGATCGACATCGACACGCCGCTCAGCACCGCCAGATCGGCGGGCAGGAGATTGAGGGTCACCATATCCCGGTTCGCGATGGCAACGGTCACCAGCACCACGGCAAGCGCCGCGAGAAAAGCGTAACGGATGTATCGCATGGGGAGGCCTCTATTGTCTTATTCGTCGTTCAAACGGTCGCGCAGCAGCTTGCCGGTTTTGAAGAACGGCACATGTTTTTCCTCAACAGGCACGCTCTCGCCGGTGCGCGGGTTGCGCCCCATTCTGGCATCGCGCTTCTTGACGGAAAACGCGCCAAAACCGCGCAGCTCCACCCGATCGCCCCGTGCCATGGCTTCGATGATTTCCTCGAAAATCGTGTTCACGATGCGCTCCACATCTCGTTGGTAGAGATGCGGGTTCTCATCGGCGATCTTCTGGATCAGCTCGGACCGGATCATGGAAGTCCCCCCTTACATATCAGGCGCTTTTTGCGTTCTCATGACATGCGGCAAACGCTTTGCCCGCATGATGTTTTTCATAGACTGACTATAGGATGGGATAGCGATCCGGGGAAGCGTCTCGTAGGGGAGAGAACGGTGTTTTTTAGGGCTAATGTGCTGAGTTTTAGCCTAAAAATCCAACTTGCCTGTGCGAAACTGGAAATTTCCCCGCGCCACCCGATTTGCCGCATCGCAGCAAGGGTCAAAGCGATTCGGCCTTCTCACCATTGATAAATCGCTTTTTCGCCCGGCTTCGCGTTCAACGCCTTTTGGAAACGATTTTTTTAGATATCAAACCGATGGCACAAAAAAGGCCCCGCAAATGCGGGGCCTTTCTCTATTCTATTGTACGAAATTACTCGTCGCCAGACTTCAGAGCCGCGCCGAGGATATCGCCCAGGGACGCACCGGAGTCGGAGGAACCGTACTGTTCGACGGCTTCTTTCTCTTCCGCGATTTCGCGTGCCTTGATGGACAGCCCCAGACGACGGGTTTTCTGATCCACGTTGGTCACGCGCACATCGATGTGGTCGCCGATCTGGAAGCGCTCGGGGCGCTGTTCCGCACGGTCACGCGACAGGTCGGAGCGGCGGATGAAGGATTTCGCGCCCTCATATTCCACTTCGATGCCGCCGTCTTCGATGGCGGTCACGGTCACGGTCACGATGGAGCCGCGTTTCACGCCCTCAACCGCACCGGAGAAGCTGTCGTCGAGTGCTTTGATGGAGAGAGAGATACGCTCTTTTTCCACGTCCACTTCGGTGACGACGGCTTTGACCATGTCGTTCTTGTGGTAGTTCTGGATGGCATCCTCGCCACGCTCTTCCCAAGACAGGTCGGAGAGGTGAACCATGCCGTCGATGTCGCCCGGCAGACCCACGAACAGACCGAATTCGGTGATGTTCTTGACTTCGCCTTCGACCACGGTGCCTTCCGGGTGAGTCTCGGCAAAGAGCTCCCACGGGTTGCGCATGGTTTGTTTGAGGCCGAGGGACACGCGACGCTTGGACGGGTCGATCTCGAGCACCATGACTTCCACTTCTTGCGAGGTGGAGACGATTTTGCCCGGGTGGACGTTTTTCTTGGTCCAGGACATCTCGGAGACGTGAACCAGACCTTCAACGCCAGCTTCCAGCTCAACGAATGCGCCGTAGTCGGTGATGTTGGTCACGCGGCCCGTGTGCACGGATTCGAGCGGATATTTGGCTTCAACGGAATCCCACGGATCGTCCTGCAGCTGTTTCATGCCCAGCGAGATACGATGAGTCTCTTTGTTGATCTTGATCACCTGAACCTTGATCGTCTCGCCGATGGAGAGGATCTCGGACGGGTGGTTCACACGGCGCCATGCCATGTCGGTGACGTGCAGCAGGCCGTCGACACCGCCGAGGTCCACGAAGGCACCGTATTCGGTGATGTTCTTGACGACACCGTCAACGGTCTGACCTTCGGTGAGGTTGCCGATGACTTCAGCGCGCTGTTCCGCACGGGACTCTTCGAGGATCGCACGACGGGAGACAACGATGTTGCCACGGCGACGGTCCATCTTGAGGATTTGGAACGGCTGCTTGAGACCCATGAGCGGGCCAGCGTCGCGCACCGGACGCACGTCCACTTGCGAGCCTGGAAGGAAGGCAACGGCGCCGCCCAGATCGACGGTGAAACCGCCTTTGACGCGGCCAAAGATGGCGCCTTCGACGCGCTCTTCGGACGCGTAGGCTTTTTCGAGACGATCCCAGGCTTCTTCGCGACGGGCTTTGTCGCGAGAGATGACGGCTTCGCCACGGGCGTTTTCAACGCGGTCGAGGAACACTTCGACTTCGTCGCCAACGGCCACGGAGGGTGCTTCGCCCGGGTTGGAGAATTCTTTCAGATCAACGCGGCCTTCCATTTTGTAGCCGACGTCGATGATGGCCTGACCTGCTTCAATCGCGATCACTTTGCCTTTGACAACAGACCCTTCTGCGGGCGTGTCAATTTCGAAGCTTTCATTCAGGAGGGCTTCGAAATCCTCCATAGATACGTTCTGAGCCATGTGGTCTCTAGATTCCTTTTCATACGGTTATGCGGGCCGGGCGGTTGTCTCCACCGGTCTTGATTTCAGATGGCCCATAAAACCAACGTTCAGAAGGCACTGCGGGAAAAACACAAATCAGGGCCGAAGCTGTTCTTCGACCCTGCCCGCATTGCCTTGATGACGTCTGATGGCCTCATAGACTGGCGCGCGTATAGGCGCGAATCCCGTGAAAAGCAAGGGAAATCGCGTTTACCGCCCTCACGCCAACCCGTCGAGCCGCTCCAGATAGGCCATGTCGTTTTCGCCCGACAGCCGCGCGTAGGGGAAGGCGGAGCCGTAGGTGGCGACGCTGGTGGCGGTTTTGGCGAAGAGCGCGATCAACTCGCGGGCGCGATCAGGGGAAATCGCCGGATAGGTGTCGTCCTCCTGAAGCCCCAGCTCCTGTTCGAAACCGAGGAGCGAGTCATAGGACATCGACCAATCTTTGAAGGGCGAGGTGTCCATGGCCCCTTCATGCAGCAGGATGTCCACATGCTGATGCCGGTCGTCCGCCGCGATGCGGGTCATGAGCGCGTCCACATGCTGCGCAGGCCCGTGCAGCGCCTGAAAGAATTGCTCGTCGATGCGCAGCAGGATGCCGGTCACACCATGATCGACATTGAATTTGATGGCGGTCCGCAGGATATCGATATCCGACGGATGAAAATCTTCGTGGCGGGCAACAGAACGATACAGAACTTGTACATAAGGGGTTACGCGGCTTTCCATTCAGGACCCTCCTCGCGCATCTCGTCTTGCCGCAGTCCATCGCAGCGGCGCGAAGTTGCCCCGAAGTCAAGGAACAGGCAAGATAAATTCGCACAGAGCTGTTCAAAAAAGAAAGGACAGCCGCAAAATTTAGGCCACCCTTATCAAAATCACATATATTTTAGCACAGCTGCGCGCCTCAGCGGATCAACTCTGTGCTCAATTCAAATCCGTGACCAATTCATAGGCCGGTTTGCGGACCTTTTTGAGCGGCAAAAGCCAATCGCTCTCGGCCTGTCGCGTGCCAAGCGCAAGCGCCACGACGGATTTGAGGCCTTTGTCTTTCAAGCCGAGGATGTCATCGAATTTGGCGTTGTCGAAACCCTCCATCGGCGTGCTATCGACCTCAAGCTCGGCGGCGGCGGCCAGTGCAAAGCCCAGTGCGATATAGGTCTGACGCGCGGCGTGATCGAAATTCACTTCATCGGGGCGCGGCAGGTAAGCCGCTTTGAGATTGCTGTAATAGGTGTCGAGTGCCGCTTCTGTCCCCGGACGTTCCGCCGCGTGACGGGCCACGACCGCATCAAGACGCGCCTCCGTGTAGGTGTCAAAAGCCGCAAAAACCAAGAGATGCGAACAATCCGTCACCAGGTCCTTGGCATTGGCCGCCTCCTTGAGCTTGGATTTCAGCTCCGCGTTGCGGATGACGAAGAGGTGAAAGGGTTGAAGCCCGGACGACGTCGGCGCCATGCGGATGGCTTCGACGATCTGGGCCACTTTGGCCTCGTTCACGGGTTTTGTCGGGTCCATTTCTTTCGTGGCGTAGCGCCAGTTCAATTTGTCGAGAAACATGGGATGTCTCCAAGAGAGGTTGCGTTGCCCTCAATCTGCGCGCAGCTGCAGAAAACCACAAATCTCTTGGAACGCACAACCTGCTCAACCCTTTCCGCAGAACATTGTTTTCACTTGATAAAAACACAACGTTCAACCGCACCGCGCATGCTTCTGTGCAAAAACGATCCGGCCGCCTCATGAAATATGAGACAACCCAAGCCGGTCGGCGTCAAATCCTATCTCGGCAAAGCGGTGCAAAACCTGCGTCTCGAAATCTGGATCGTCCAGCCAAAGGCATTGCGAGAAATACCAGTAGAGAAATTTCGTATAGTCGCGGCGGCCCGTCAAAGCCTGTTCCAGCGCCGGGGCAAAGTCCTCAGGCGTCCGCACGATCCCCGCCACCAGATCGAAATCGGCGCGCGCGAACAAGAGCGTCGGCGTGCCGTGCAAAAAGCCCTCGAGAGAGGCCGCCGAATTGGCCGAGACCGTCACCGCCGCCTGCCTCAGCAGATCGTGCACATTGGCGTTGGTCTTGATCGGTTGGTAACCCTGCTCTTTCAGGCCCTTGATAACTTGGACGCCTTCGTCTTTGCGGATCGGATGCGGTTTGATGTAGACGGGTCGCCCGCCCGCGCCCTCCATCACAGTGCGCAGCATCTCGTCGAGCCCCATATAGGCATGCCCCCGACGATAGGGCGGCGGTCCTTGCAGAAAGACCACGATGCCCTCGGGGTCGATTTCCTCGACCGCTTTCTTTTGGTGATAGCGTGAATTGCGCTGGTCGGAAAACCGCGCCCTGAGCCTGGCCACATAGGCCTCCGCCTCGACTTGATCGACCGTCTCAGGATCGAAACGGCGCGCGGCAATAGAGCTGTCGGCCAGCACGCCTTTGGGGTCCAAATGCCAGCAGCCATCGAGATAGGCCAGCGCAGAAATCAGCACATCCGGGTGCGGTTTGCGAGCATTGTCAACGACATGCAGGTTGCCGTCCCGCACCTTGGGCGGAAAGCGCGGGGCGATCTCGACCGTGCCACCACGCTGTTCGATCATGCGTTTGAGGTGCGAATAAAGCGACGCCATTTTGCCCGCCTCCAAGGCCGCCCTTTCGTGATCGGGCAGATGGAGAACGAGCTTGACCGTCATGCCCGGCGCGCCTCGATGAGCGCAATCACCTTGTCCACCGCCTCGTCGATGCTCATCTCGGTCGTGTCGATCACCGTGGCATCTTCGGCGGGCTTCAATGGCGCCGAAGCCCGTGCGGCATCGCGTTCGTCGCGTTCGCGCAGGTCTTCCAAAACGGCCTCGAAAGTGATGTCTTCGCCTTTCGCGACCAATTCCTTGTGCCGCCGCGTCGCGCGCACTGCGTCGGAGGCCACGACGTAAAGCTTCACTTCGGCATCCGGGCAAATCACCGTGCCAATGTCGCGCCCGTCCAAAACGGCACCGCCTTCACGGCGGGCAAAGGCCTGTTGAAAATCCACCAAAGCGGCCCGCACTTCGGGAACAGCCGCCACACGAGACGCGGCCTGCCCGGCATCGCCTGAGCGCAGATCATCGCGTTCCAGATCCTTCGCCGTCAGGGACTCTGCCGCCTCAATCGGGGTCAGCCCCTCGAATGTCTTCGCACCGGTCGCCCGGTACAAAAGCCCGGTGTCGAGATGGGCAAATCCGAAATGCTTGGCAACGGCTTTGGAAATCGTGCCTTTGCCGGCGGCGGCGGGACCATCAATGGCGATGCAGAAACTCATGTGAACCTCCAGTTCGGGAGACAAGTTCTGACTCAGTGGCGCGACACTGTCAATTTCTGAGCGTCAGTTGTTCCGCGTCACATAGCCGCCGAGGTCTGTCATCAGCTTTTCAAAAACCGGGAAAGAGGTCGCAATCGGGCTGCCGTCATCCACCGTCACCGGCTCTTTCGAGGCCATGCCCAGCACGAGAAACGACATCGCAATGCGGTGGTCGATATGGGTGGCACAGGTGGCGCCGCCTTTGACGCCGTCCGGTCCCTGACCATGGACAATCAACGTGTCTTCATCCTCTTCGATGGTCACACCGCAGGCCTCAAGCCCGCGTGCCATGGCGTCGATGCGATCCGATTCCTTGACGCGCAATTCCTTGACGCCACGCATTACCGTGGTGCCCTCGGCATAGGCCGCAACCACCGACAGGATCGGGTATTCGTCGATCATCGAGGCGGCGCGTTCGGGCGGCACTTCGATGCCTTTGAGTTTGGAATATGTCACACGCAGATCGGCCACCGGCTCGCCGCCCTCTTCGCGCTCATTTTCAAACGCGATTTCGGCACCCATTTCAACGAGCGTGGTATAAAGCCCGTTGCGCGTCAGGTTCTGGCTCACGCCCGGCACGAAAATATCCGAGCCTTCGACGATCAACGCCGCACAAACCGGAAAGGCCGCAGAGGACGGATCGCGCGGCACGGCGACCTCTTGCGGGGTCAACTCGGGACGCCCTGTGAGGGTGATCTTGTTGTAGCCTTCGGGCGTCTTCTCAGTGACAACCTCGGCGCCGAACCCTTTGAGCATGCGCTCCGTGTGGTCGCGGGTGGCCTCTTTCTCAATTACCACGGTCTTGCCCGGCGCGTTCAACCCCGCCAGAAGCACGGCGGATTTCACCTGCGCAGAGGGCACCGGCGTCTCATATTCCACCGGCACCGGATCGGCAGCGCCCACCAGCGTCAGAGGCAAACGCCCGCCAGAGCGCCCGACAGACCGCGTCCCGAACAGCGCCAAAGGATCGGTCACCCGCGCCATAGGCCGTTTGCGCAAAGAGCCGTCACCGGTGAAGGTCGTGCAAAAATCATATGTCGCCACGCAGCCCATGATCAGCCGCACACCGGTGCCCGAGTTGCCGCAATCTATGATGTCTTCGGGCTCCGTGAACCCGCCAACGCCCACGCCATGCACGGTCCATTCGCCCGCGCCCTCGCGCACCACATCGGCGCCCAAAGCCTGCATCGCCTTGGCGGTGTCGAGCACATCCTCGCCCTCCAACAGCCCGGTGATCTTGGTCTCGCCCACCGCCATGGCACCGAAAATCAGCGCCCGGTGCGAGATGGATTTGTCGCCCGGCACCGCCGCCGTGCCTTTCAAAGGCCCGGTCTTGCGCGATGACATCGGGATCGGGGTGGCATGGCTGGACATGGGTCGTTCTCCTCACATTGCCGTTCTGATAACGCAAGCCCGGCAGGCGGTCTATCGGCTGTCTTCATTGCAGCCAAAATACTCAGATGTTTCCGTCAGTTTTTGCGAAACGTCATGTAATGTGGCGTGCGGCCTTCGCGGATCGCCTTTTTCTCATAGCGGGTCGAGAACCAATCCGACCACGGCTTGCGCCAATCCTCGGCGCTTTCGCCCAGCCATTCAAACCCTGCGCGCGGCACCTCTTCCATCGTTTGGCGCACGTAATCCGGAATGTCGGTCGCCACACGGAATTCCGCACCGGGTTTGAGCGCCCGGTAAAGCGGTTCGAGATGCTCCGCAGTCACAAACCGGCGACGGTGGTGACGGGCTTTCGGCCAAGGATCGGGGTAATTCAGAAAGGCTTTGTCGAGACTTTCATCGGGCAACACATCGAACAGATCACGCGCATCGCCCGCATGAATAGCTACGTTGTCGAGGCCGCCGACGCGACGGATATGGCCGAGGCACGACGCTACGCCATTGACATAGGGTTCACAGCCGATGATCGCCACATCGGGATACGTCTGCGCCATATGGATCAGATGCTCACCGGCGCCGAAGCCCACTTCGAGCCAGACGGATTTGCCGCCAAACCGCGCGGTCAGGTCGAGCTTTTCGCGTTCCGGGTTTTCGTCCCAGGTCACCGGCCCCGGGGCAAGTTTGGGCAGGTCCTCTTCGAGGTAATCCTTTTGCGCCTGATTGAGCGTCTTGCCGTGGATGCGGCCATAGAAGTTACGCCACGGAGCACCGGAGGTGTGACCACTTTCGTGTGCGCCGGAGGCGTGACCTCCTTCTTCGGCTCCTGATTGGTGCTGTTGATCGTCAGACATGGAAAACCCCGCGTGTTACGGCGGGGCTTTTGCCAAGAAACGACCTGGAAAGCAATGGAGACCGACTTGATCCGCGCTCAGCCTCCCTTCAAGCTCGCTGAATCATGTAAAGCCCCGCCGCCATGGTCAGCATGCCTGCGGCGCGTAAGACCGAAATCGGCGCGCGCGCCGCCCCGAAAAGACCGAAATGATCAATGATCCCCGCCGAAAGGATTTGCCCCAAAAGCACGAAAAACACCGCATTCCCCACCCCAAACCGCGGCGCAATCGTGGTGATCGAAAGAATGTAAAAGGCAAAGAGCACACCCGCGCAAAACAGATGTGCAGGCTGGTGCAACAGTTCTTTGACCGGCACCGGCGGGCCCAAAATCGCGCGATAGACAAAAATCGAACTGAAAGCGACGACGGCAAAGACCAAGGCCGCCAAAGCGGGCGAGCCCAAGCGCGCGCCCAGTTGTGCGTTCAAAGCGGCAAAGATCGGAATGCCGATCCCGGCCAAAAGCATCACCAAAGGGTCGCGCAAGGTCTCGGACATCTGGGCCTCCTGTTCGGCAGCTTAGCCGCGCCCGCAAGACGGCGCTCAGGCGTCACACGCCGCAACTTGTCGCGATTTTAAGCGGAAGCGGGCCGCCAGTTCAAAGCTGTAGACGTTGCACTTCCGCATGAGGGTCTTGCAGGAACCTCCGCACATCAGAGCTTGTGCGCAGCCACAAGACGGGACGCTGGCTTACCCACTCCTGCATGAAGCGCTCCATTTTGTCCTGCGAGGGATATTTCCAGACCCAACCGATCAGGAATGCCCAATCGAGCCGCTCGTGACATCCGTCGGGCATATCTGGCCGCGTCCGGCTAAAATAACGCAAGCTGCGCCAAAACGTGCGCGCCAGCCGTTTCGTCCGCCCGATGTCGAGATACACGATCAGATCCGCACGTTCGGCGCGATAGGCCATCGACGCCGAGTTGTTGCCATCAATGATCCACCGTGCCCCGTCCGCCGCCCGATTAAATAGCGCAACCGTTTCCGCGCCCGATTTTTCAGCCCATCCCGCGTCATAATAGAAATGATCGCCATGGATCACAGGCAAGTTCAGCTTGCCACTCAATTTGCGGGCAAGCGTTGATTTACCTGACCCTGAGGGCCCCGTGACCATGATACGCTGCATCGTTTTATCATCCGCGCCCGCGATAGGGCGGCACGCCCTGATCGGGAATCCAGACGTCTTTCGGCTCCGGCCCGGAGGCCCAGAACACGTCAATCGGGATGCCGCCGCGCGGATACCAATAGGCACCGATGCGCAGCCATTCGGGGTCGAGAAACTCGGTCAGGCGCCTGCCAATATAGACCGAACAATCCTCGTGAAACGCGCCGTGATTGCGGAAAGAGCCGAGGAACAGCTTGAGCGATTTGCTCTCCACCAACCATTTGCGCGGGATGTAGTCGATCATCAGATGGCCGAAATCCGGCTGGCCGGTCATCGGACAGAGCGAGGTGAACTCGGGCGCGGTAAAGCGGGCCACGTAGCGTTCGCCTTCGTGCGTGTGCGGTACGCGTTCAAGCACTGCCTCTTCAGGAGAGGCTGGCAGGGCGGTGGCGCCGCCGAGTTGTGTTAGGCTGGATGTGTCTGTCTTGACCATGGCTCTCTCTGGCTCCGAAAACGAAAAGGGCGGGAAAACCCGCCCTTTTGTCTATGGCCGATCAGACCGCGGTGTTCAACGCCTCTGCCAGGTCGGTACGTTCCCAGCTGAACCCGCCGTCGGCCTCCGGCGCACGACCGAAGTGGCCATAAGCAGCGGTGCGTTGGTAGATCGGTTTGTTCAGCGCCAGATGGGTGCGGATGCCGCGCGGGGTCAGATCCATCACCTTCGGGATCGCGGCCTCAATCAATGCCTCATCGACTTTTCCGGTGCCATGCAGATCGGCATAGATCGACAGGGGCGCAGCCACACCGATGGCGTAGCTGAGCTGGATAGTTGCCTTGTCCGCCAGCCCCGCCGCCACGACGTTTTTCGCCAGATAGCGCGCGGCATAGGCAGCCGAGCGGTCCACCTTGGTCGGATCTTTGCCCGAAAACGCCCCGCCTCCATGCGGTGCCGCGCCACCATAGGTATCGACGATAATCTTGCGCCCGGTGAGACCCGCATCCCCATCGGGGCCGCCGATGACGAATTTGCCGGTCGGGTTGACGTGCCAGATCGTGTTCGCGGTCAGCCAGCCGTCGGGCAGCACCTCTTCGATATAGGGGGCGACGATGGCGCGCACGTCCTCGGAGGTCAGATTTTCGTCAAGGTGCTGGGTTGACAGGACAAGCGAGGACACCTCGACCGGCTTGCCGCCTTGGTAGCGCACAGAAAGCTGCGCTTTGGCGTCCGGGCCAAGCGCCGGCTCGGTGCCGCTTTTGCGCACCTCGGCCAGACGACGCAGGATGGCGTGAGAAAACTGGATCGGAGCGGGCATCATCGCCTCGGTCTCGTTCGTCGCGAACCCGAACATAATGCCCTGATCGCCTGCGCCTTCGTCCTTGTTGCCCGCGGCATCGACGCCCTGGGCAATATGAGCGGATTGTTCGTGCAGGAGGTTCGTCACCTCCAGCGTGTTCCAATGGAATTTGTCCTGCTCATAGCCGATGTCGCGCACACAATCGCGCACGATGCCGTCGACCTTGTCCATGTAGCCGCGCAGCTTGTCCTGATCGGACAGGCCGATTTCGCCGCCGATGACGACGCGGTTCGTGGTGGCGAATGTCTCGCAGGCGACGCGCGCTTCGGGCTCTTCGGAGATCAAAGCGTCGAGGACGGCATCGGAAATGCGGTCGCACACCTTATCGGGGTGACCCTCGGAAACGGATTCCGAGGTGAATACGTAGTCTTGGCGGGACATGGGGGTCGTGCTCCATTGGATTATGTCGCCCACACGTCAGGAAGCCGTTGTGTGGGCCGTTGATTAAAATGCGATATAGTCGCTCGCGAGGGAGGGTCAATCGGTTTTTCTGGCGGACCCCATCCGCGTTCTTGCCCACCCTGATATCACAAGGAGGATTAACAAAGCCCAAACGGGCGCTTCTTTAAGCTGCATATAAGGGGTCTCGGAAAGCTCTCCGGGCAGCGGCGCGGTGAAGGCACCGGAGGTGCCCAGAGGGATTTGCGCCAGGACCTCGCCACGCGCATTCATGAGCGCGGAAACCCCGGTGTTGGCGGCCCGCACCATGGGCAATCCGGCCTCGATCGCCCTGAACCGCGCCTGTGCAAGCGCCTGTTGCGGCCCGGAAAATTTACCGAACCACGCGTCATTGGTCATCTGCAACAGCCAATCTGGCCGGGTTTCCGTGCGCAGATCGCGCGGGAAAATCGCCTCGTAGCAAATCAGCGGCAAGGCCTGCCCCAAGGCGCCCGCATCGAACAGCTGCGGGCCCGGACCGGCGGAATAGCCATAGCCATTCTTTGCGGTGAAGGCCCGCAGCCCGATCCGCTCCAAGAGCCAGGGCAAAGGCATATATTCCCCAAACGGCACGAGGTGATGTTTGTCGTAGCTTTCGATCACCTGCCCCGCCTCATCGAGATGGATGGCGCTGTTATAGCCCTGCATCCCGTCGACTCGGTTGAGGCCCACGACGGCGCGCGCGGGGGCGGCCACTTCGGCAATCTCGCGCAGGTAGGGCCCGGCGGCGTAGAGCGGGGCCGCGACGGAGGTCTCGGGCCAGATCACCAGATCGGCGGGGGCATCGGAGGCATCGGGCGCGGTCAGATCGAGCGCGCGGTTGTAGAAGACCGGGATGTAATCCGGGTCCCATTTGAGGTGCTGCGGCGCGTTGGGTTGGACCACGCGGATGTTATGCGCGGTGTCCGGGGGCATCGGTTGGGACAGGCGATAGGCGCCTCCGACCCATGTGGCGATGAAACAGAAGACTGCCAAAGCCGCCACTTTGCGGGAGCGTCGCAGCACTGCATGGGCCAAAAGCGCGGCATAGGCGAAACTCAGCGCGGTGAGCGCATAGGGGCCGATGAAGGCGGACAATTGCGCGATGGGGGTGTCGAGCCAGATGTAGCCGGGCATGGCCCAGGGGAAACCGGTGAAGACATGGCCGCGGGCCAGTTCCATCAGCCCCCAGAATGCGGCCAAGCCCGGCAGGCCGGTTTTGAGTATTTTTGCCAAGAAAAAACCCAAGGCCCAGAACAGCGCCAGACCGCCCGCCATGAAAAACAGCGCGAAGGGGATCATCCAGCCGTGCCGCCAGGGCTCGACCAGAAAGGGATTCACGATCCAACTGAGCGAGATCAGAAATGTCGCCAGCCCGACAAGCCAGCCGCGCAGAGCGGCCTGGCCGGGGGTGAGGGCCCTGCGCCAACTGATCGCTGCCGTGGTGAGGCCGATCAGAGCCACCGGCCAAAAGCCCAAGGGCGCCTGTCCGGCGGCGATCAACAGGCCTGCGCCGAAAGCAAAGGCCCGCGGCGGCGTGATCACGCGCCGCAGGCGGGACAGGCGTTGCGCCATATTTTAGACCTCGGTCTTGGGTTTGACGGCAGAGGGCAGACGCACGCGGATGCGTTTGATCCGGCGCGGATCTGCGTCGATGATCTCGAACGCGGCCCCTGTGGGATGCGGGATCACCTCACCACGCGCAGGCACACGACCCGAGAGCAAAAAGACCAGACCGCCCAGCGTGTCAATCTCCTCGTCTTCCTCCTCATCGGCGAGACGCAGGCCAATGGCGGCCTCGAACTCGTCCAGAGGCGCTTTGGCCTGAGCGATAAAGACACCCGGCGCGCTTTGGGTCCAGAACACATCCTCGTCGATGTCGTGTTCGTCCTCGATCTCGCCGATCACCTGTTCGACCAGATCTTCGAGCGTCACCAAACCGTCCACGCCGCCGTATTCGTCGATCACCAAGGCCATATGCATCCGGTCCGATTGCATCTTTTGCAACAGGATGCCGATGGGCATGGAGGGCGGCGCATAGATCAGCGGACGCAGCATTTTCTTGAGGTTGAAACGTTCCGCGCCCTTGCCGTTGAAGCCGTGCTGAAGCGCGAAGTCTTTCAGGTGCACGAGGCCCACGGGCGTGTCGAGCGTGCCTTTATAGACCGGCAGACGGGTCATGCCGCTTTCTCGGAAGACCTGTACCAGATCCTCTTTTCGGATGTCGGAGGGAACAGCGACAATTTCCGCTTTTGGCACGGCCACGTCATCCACACGCATGCGGCGCAGGTTGACCATGCCCGGACGCTGCGCAGGCGGAACCTGTGCGGCAGGGGCCGGTGTGTCGGCAATCGTCGGGGTTTTAACGGGTTTAGAGGAAAACGCCGCCTTGATGCGTTCGAACCAACCTGCGGAGGGAGCTCCGGTTTGGTTCGTGTGGCTCTGCGTTTTACTTATGGGGTCCGTTGGCGCGCTCTGCGCTGCCATAGAAGACCCAGGCTCAGTGTCGCCCATGTGCCCTTTCCAACATACGTCCTTTTTTCAATATCAACCGGCCCAAACGCAGCCGTTCGCCTAATATGGGTCGTCCAACCCCAAGGTTGCAAGTATTTCGACCTCTGTGCCTTCCATAATTTCGGCATCTTGGTCGGAAATGTGATCATAACCCAACAGATGTAACAGACCATGAATGATCAAATGGGTGACATGATCCGCCATCGGCTTGTCGGCCTCCTGGGCCTCGCGCGCGCAGGTGTCATAGGAAATCGCGATGTCGCCAAGCTCAATGGTGCCGTCGAAATCCTCTTCCGGCAGCGGCGGGCGTGCGCCCGGCGTCGCGCGTTCCTCGGCGGGCCAGGACAGCACATTCGTTGCCTTGTCCTTCTCGCGAAAATCGGCGTTCAACACTTTGATCCGGGCGTCATCACAGGCCAGCACCGAGCCTTCGCAGAGCTCCGCCTCCAGCCCCAAATGCGAACAGAGCGCCGCAAATGCGCGCTCTGTCAGCTCTTCCAGTCCGGCCTCATCCCAGCGCGGGTCTTCGATGATCACGTCCACGGCCAAGGGGCCCTCCGCATCGCGCTTTATTGCGCTTCGTCGGCCTCATACGCTTCAATGATCGCGGCGACAAGCGGGTGACGCACCACGTCTTTCGACGAGAAGTAGTTGAACGAAATGTTCGGCACGCCCGCGAGGATGCGCTCGGCGTCGCGCAGACCCGATTGCACACCGCGCGGCAAATCGACCTGAGAACGGTCGCCGGTGATCACCATGCGCGAGCCTTCGCCAAGTCGGGTCAGGAACATTTTCATCTGCATGGTGGTGGCATTTTGTGCCTCGTCCAAAACCACGAAGGCGCGGCTCAGCGTTCGGCCCCGCATAAAGGCCAAGGGCGCGATTTCGATGGTCTTTTCCTCGCGCATCTTGGCGACCTGCTTGGCCGGCAAAAAATCATTCAACGCGTCGTAAAGCGGCTGCATGTAGGGATCGACTTTCTCGTCCTGCGTGCCGGGCAGAAAGCCAAGACGTTCGCCGGCCTCCACAGCAGGGCGCGACAGGATCATCTTGTCGACATGGCCGTTGATCAGCATGTTCACGCCGACTGCGACGGCGAGATAGGTCTTGCCGGTGCCCGCAGGGCCGATGCCGAAAGCCAGCTCGTTGTTGAACAGGTTCTGCACATAGGTCTTTTGCGCCTCTGTGCGGGGCTCCACGAGCTTCTTGCGGGTCTTGATCTCGACCTCGCCACCGCGGAACATTTCCATCTGGTCGCCCGGCAATCCCTTGTCCGCCTGCGTCTCGCCCATGCGGATCATGCCGTCGATGTCGCCGGGTTCGATCTCGCGCCCCGCTTCGAGTTTGCCGTAAAGCTCCTGCAACACGGAAGCGGCACGCCCCCGGGCGGTGCCAGTGCCCATGACAGACAACATATTGCCTCGTCGGACGATCTGAACCTCGAGCTTATGCTCGATCTGAGCGAGGTTTCGGTCGAATTCACCGCACAGGTCAATCAGCAACCTGTTGTCATGGAATTCAAGAAGCGTTTCGTGGACTGCGTCCTGCGATTTCGGGGGTGTCAACGCGCTCAGGCCCAAATATGTGTCTCCAATTATGGTCCGACTCTGGTGATCATTCCTCCCCTCATGGTGCCAAGGGATTGCGGTTCTGGCAAGCGGGGACACAAAATCTTCGCAAATGGCGCCGCTCACACCTTGGACATCTGCCTAAAAATTAAGCAGGACCCCAAGCCAACAAAAACGGCCACCCGCATGGAGTGGCCGTTGAAAATCACATGTCCTGAGCGGTCTTAGACCGGATCAGGGAAAGACGAGCCGCCTTTATAGGGGCCGATCGCGGTGTTGGGCTCCGCGACGCCGGAGCAGACAGGCTTGCCATATTTGTCGACACGCGGGGATAGGTAGCCTTCGACGCCATCGTCGATGATCCAGTGGTCACAGCCCACCGGGTCGATCCAGATGCCCGCAACCAGAGTAGACAGGTGTTTGCTGTCAAACCCACGGTCGATGGTTTTGTCTTTCTTGTGCGACTCATAGCCCGCTTCGCCAACGATCGCCTCGGTACAGGCGGTTGTGGAGCCGAGGACGGCGAGAAGGGCGATGGATTTCAGGACGTTCATCGTCTCTCTCCTCACTTGATACAGATGATTTCGACGCGGCGGTTTTGCTGCATGCCAGCGGCCGTCGCATTGGACGCTTTCGGCATCCGCTCGCCGTAGCCACGCACATCGGCGATCCGGGCGCCGGTGCCTTGCGCGATCTTGGCGACCGCATTGGCGCGGTTGTAGCTCAGGCGCATGTTGTATTCGTCAGAGGCGCGGCTGTCGGTGTGACCGATGATGATATAGGCCGTGGCGTTCGCCTGAGAAAAGAAATCCGTGAGGCGTTTGCGGCCCGCAGCAGAGACCGCATATTTGTCGGTGGCAAACAGTTGATCCGAATTCATCACGGCACAGCTTTGCACCGGATGGCAGGTCGGGTTGCCCTGACGGTCCACTTTCAGGTCCATATAGCCCTCGACACCGTCGTCCATGACCCAATGTTCACAGCCATCCGGGTCGATCCAGATCGTCGGCGCATAGCGTTCGCCATTCACCGTGCCGGAAATCATCTGCGCCTGAACCGGAGCAGTGGCCATGGTGGCGACTGCCAAACCAAGGCTTGCCGCGAAAGCAAACCCTGCGCGGCCCTTTTTGAGAAATTCGATGGTCACGTCTTCCGTCCCCCAAATGTTCACGTTTTCGGGCCGCCCATAACAGATGCGCCCCTGCAGCCACTGGCTGCCCGCGCCCTACTCACCAATATTGTGGTTAAAGGATAGCAAACTTTGGGGCCATGTGAAGGGAAATAACCAGATATTGTGGCTCATTTCTCAACGAAATCACGCATTTCGCGCAATTGTTGACCACACGAGCACAAGGCGATGCAAATCCCTTTCCCCGAAGGTCAAGGCCACGCCTCAGCGCAGCAGCACACCGCCCAAAGAATTCGGCCCGCTTTCGGTGATTCTCACACGCTGAATGTCGCCCACGGCGACATCGTCGGTGACGTGAACCGCATGAAGATATTCGGATTTTCCGACCATCTGCCCCGGCAAGCGGCCTTTGCGCTCGAACAAAACGGAGACCTCACGCCCCACCATCGCATCCTGAAAGGCGCGTTGCTGTTGGGTGATCAACTCCTGCAAACGGTAAAGCCGCTCAGACGCCACATCCGCATCGACCATCTTGGCCTCTTTCTCGGCGGCGGGCGTGCCCGGTCGCGGCGAGTATTTGAACGAAAACGCCGAGCCATAGCCCACTTCGCGCACGAGGTTCATGGTATCCTCGAAATCCTGATCCGTTTCGCCCGGGAAGCCGACGATAAAATCGCCGGACATCGCAATATCAGGCCGTGCGGCGCGGATGCGCTCGATCAGGCGAATGTACTCTTCGGCGGTGTGTTTGCGATTCATCGCCTTGAGGATTTTATCCGACCCGGACTGCACCGGAAGATGCAGATAAGGCATGAGTTTGTCGCAATCCCCGTGGGCCGCGATCAGGTCGTCTTCCATGTCGTTCGGATGCGAAGTCGTGAAGCGGATGCGCTCCAGCCCGTCGACTTTGGCCAGTTCGCGGATGAGACGTGCGAGGCCCCAAACCCCGCCCTCACCTGCGCCATGGTAAGCATTAACATTCTGACCCAAAAGGGTAATTTCCCGCACCCCGCGCTCAACCAGATCGCGCGCCTCGGCCAGGACGCGATCCACGGGGCGCGAGACTTCAGCGCCACGAGTGTAAGGCACAACGCAGAAAGCACAGAATTTGTCACAGCCTTCTTGCACGGTCAAAAACGCCGCTGGGGCGCGCTTTGCCTTGGGCCGGGATTTCAGTTTCTCGAACTTGTCTTCCTCTGGGAAATCGGTATCGAGCGCCTTTTCACCATGCCCTGCCTTGGCCTCAAGCTCCGGCAGGCGGTGATAGGACTGCGGGCCGACCACGAGGTCCACCATCGGCTGACGCTTGATGATTTCCTCGCCCTCGGCCTGAGCCACGCAACCCGCCACGCCGATCTTGAGATCGGGATTGGCAATCTTGAGATCCTTGTAGCGACCAAGCTCGGAATAGACCTTTTCCGCCGCTTTTTCCCGAATGTGGCAGGTGTTGAGCAAGATCATATCCGCCTCTTCCGGCGAAGAGACTTCGGAATAGCCCGACCCGCCCAGCGCCTCGGCCATGCGTTCGCTGTCGTAGACGTTCATCTGGCACCCATAGGTCTTGATGAACAGCTTTTTGGTGTTGCTCGGTGTCTCGGCCATGAGGAAGGGTCCACGCATGCTGGGAATTAAGGCGCTTCTCTACCGCAACTCCCCGCATGGATCAAACCGGTTTCTTGCATCTCGTTTCTTGCATCCACCTGAACGTTGCGCCAACGATAGGCCATTCGTTCTGTGATATTTCCCGAGAGATTTGAAGAGACGCCGATGAGTATATTTAAACGCTTTCGTCAAAAGGCCCGAAAGACACCGCCCACTCAGCCCCGCGCAGCGACGAAAGACAGTGCCGCGAAGGAGGGTCTGCAATGAACGACAAAGTCTATGTGATCGCCAATTATGGCAATTCTGTCCGCCAACGCGGTTCCCGGCAACTTCCGCGTTTTGAAAGTCACTTTGCCTCCTATCAAGATTTTCTCTCCGCGAAAGATGAATTGCGTTTTGGCCATGGCTTCGCTGAGGACAAGCTTCCCAAGGCTCTGGAATTCCCTTTGGAAGACTATTTTGACGGCCATGCCGAAGAGGGCATCAACTACGCAGCCGATGCCGAACTCGATCACATCTGCGCCGCGGAGGTGCCCTATGTCTCGCCAGAGATGAAAGCGGTTCTGGAACAGTTCGACCTTGGCGCGACGACATTCCCGCCCGTGCAGGTGACGGTGTTGCGCAGCAATGGCACGCGCACGCCTTACGAGCGCTATTACCTCAATCTGCGGTCGGTGAAGGACTGTGTGGTGCTGGATCAATCGTATCTTATTCCACCTATGAAGCCGATGCTCCCGCCGCCGCCCGATGCTCCGCCGAGACCATATAAGATCAATCGTCGTCGTTATACGTCGGAACCCGAGGGGCTCACACTCAGCAGGCAGTGTCTTGCGGGGCCGGACCTTTGGACGGACCCGATGGTTGAGTACGCGGCGTTTGCCAAGGGGCCCCTGATCAAGGCGCTGAAGGCGGCGGGTCTGGTGGACAACATGGAGTTGCAAGAGGTGACACTGGTTTAGGCGCAGGCATCCGGCCACACCGCGCAGAATTGTTTCCGCAATCCTTGCAATCCCCTGCCCTTCATGCATTTTTTACCGAAACTGGCGACATTCCCCCCGGCAAAGGACACAGATGCGGTACGACAGCCTCGACACATTTCTCACCGACGGTAAAGAGGCCCTGTTGAAAGGGCCGATTGCGATGATCTTTGCCGAGGACTTGGTCGAGGTCGATACGACGCTGCGCCATCATCTGTCTTTGGGCTTCAAACAGGTGCTCTTGTTCGCGCCTGACGACGTGCGCCTGCCTGAAGGGTTGGAGGCAAAAATTCATCGCATCCGATACGCCACCCGCGCGCCCAATATGCTGTCTGACGCCGTCAACCGGATGATCGAGGCCGCATCAGGGATTTGGATGTATTACTGCTACAATGCGGAATACCTGTTCTTTCCGTTCTGCGAGACGCGCACGATCACGGACATGGTGACCTTTCACACCGAAGAGCGACGTGACGCGATGCTCTGCTATGTCGCCGATCTCTACGCTGGCGATCTGAGCGCGCATCCGAATGCCGTGTCTTTGGAGGACGCGCATCTCGACCGCTCCGGCTATTACGCCTTGGGCCGCAATGACGCGGAGGGGCATCAAAAAGACCGCCAGCTCGACTTTTTCGGCGGGCTCCGGTGGCGGTTCGAAGAGCACATGCCGCCGCACCGTCGCCGCATCGACCGGATTGCGATTTTCAAGGCGAAGAAGGGGCTGAAGCTCAGCGAGGAGCATCTGTTCAACGACGAGGAATACAACACCTACGCCTGCCCCTGGCATCACAACCTGACCGCCACCATCGCCTCGTTTCGCACCGCCAAAGCGTTGAAAACCAACGCGGGGTCGACCTATGACATCCACAATTTCATGTGGCACAACTCGACCGAGTTCGAATGGCACAGCCAGCAATTGCTGGACTTGGGGCTGATGGAACCGGGGCAGTGGTTTTAGGTGGCCTCTTTCAAGATTTTTGCTTTTTCGGCAAGTGTGCTGATTATTTTGGCCGTCCTTTCTTGGCTGCCGCCTCTTTATGTTTTCATCCGAAGCAAAGCCTCGGGCAACATCCGATGGCAAAGCTTAAGCAGCCTGATCCTTCAAGCCTATCTGGCATTCGCCCTTACCGGACTATTACTGCAAAGTTGGGTAAGTATCGTTGTCCTGTTTGCTCCTCCGGTCGGAGTATTGTTTCTGCAAACGGCCCTTGAGACAGCAGTCGCTACCGGATTGTGGTTCGCCTTTTGGCCTCTATTTCTGTCCGGAGCGATCCTATCAGCCATATTCATACAATATCTGCCGCCCGCAATCCGCAGATACATTCTGACTTGCTCCATTGTATCAGGCATCGGGACGGGGCTTTTATCTTCCAATTTCACGTCACAAAGCCGGATGCTTGCCGCAGCCGATAACTTTCAGGCGAGTTGCCTTGCCACAAAACCCTTGTGGAAATCCATTCCGATTTGGTTCGAGGCCCCATATGCAGACCCCCACGCTATCGCGATTATTGACGACCAATGGTTCTCATGGAGTTATCGGCAAAATACGTTTTTCAGGAGCGATCCCGGAATTCCAGTGAGTGACCCGCAAAACGATTGTCACCTGACCGGGTTTACACCACGCGATCTTTCTTTATCCTAAGCTGCAATCGTCATTGGGCACCCGCAAAGACGCGGCCCCAAAAACTCACCCCGAACAGTTAGGATTCTTCATGACCGAAGTTAAATCGGGCGACAAAGTACGCATTCACTACACCGGCACGCTGGCGGACGGCACCGTCTTCGACAGCTCCGAGGGCCGCGACCCGCTGGAATTCGAAGTTGGCTCCGGCCAGATCATTCCGGGCATGGACAAGCACCTGCCGGGCATGACCGTGGGCGAAAAGAAAACCATCGTCGCCGTCGCCGACGAGGCCTATGGCCAGCGTCACCCGGACGCCCAACAGGCCGTGCCGCGCGCGCAGATCCCGGCGGAGATTCCGCTCGAGGTGGGCCTTCAGCTTCAGATGCAGAGCCCGCAGGGCCAGGTGATCCCCGTCACCGTCGTCGAAGTGACCGACGAGGAAGTGACGCTCGACGCCAACCACCGTCTGGCCGGCGAAGACCTGACCTTTGCCATCGAGCTGGTGGAAATCGTTTAAAGCGTTTTTCGTTTAATCTGAATCAGATTGAGCGAAAAACGTTACCACACTGAATTGATATGGCTGCGTTTCTCAAGATTTGAGTGCCTCAAGTCTTTTGAGAAACGCTTTAAGCTGAGTATTTGCTCAACAAAGGAAAAAAGGCGGCGCGCGATGAGCGGGCCGCCTTTTTTATTGATCATAGGGCTGTTTGGAGTCAAATGGCGGCATGACTTCAGAGTTCGCCTCAGACTGCTCAAACTGCGCCGCGCTGTGCTGCATGGCTTTGGCGTTCGATGCGGGCGAAATGTTTGGTCACGACAAGCCTGCGGGGCTGCCGTGTCATAATCTCGATGGGTTTTCCTGTGCGATTCATGCGCAATTGTCTGAGACAGGCTATCGCGGCTGCGTCGCTTTTGAATGCTTGGGCGCTGGGCAGAAGGTCACGGCCCTTTTCGAGCAGACTTGGCGCGATCAACCGCGGTTGGCGCGGCCGATGATCGAAGCCTTTCGTCAGATGCGCGACGTTCAGGAGCTGCGCCAGATGCTGAAGGCCGCCGCCGCGCTGCCACTTCCAGAAGACCTTGTAGCAGAGCGACAGGCTTGGGAAACAGAGCTTACGGAAACAGCGCAAGAGCTGGCGGCCTTGGCCGTTTTTGACCCGGCGCCGCTGCGGGCCTGGCTCAAGAGCCTCTCTGCGCATGTTTCGCGGTGACGCGCTTTAGTCGAATTGCTCAATCACGATCTGCGTCTCAGGCACGCCCAAATCCTTGAGATCGGAGACGACCGCTTCGATCATCTTGTCCGGCCCACAGACGTAAACCGGCCCCGCCTCGGGATCGAGATGGTCCTTGAGAAAGGCCTTGTCGATCCTGTCGGTCTCGACATCGGCGGTCTTTTGGTCCGTGACCGTGAACACGGTTTTGAGCCCCGGCATCGCCTCAAGCTCTTCGCGGCAAATGATGTCGGCCTCGGTTTTGTTCGAAAAGATCAGGGTGCAGCCCGCAAGCGTGCCGTCACGTTCGAGCCGTTCGTGAAGGATCGCCAGAAACGGCGTGATGCCCGCGCCGCCCGCGATGAAGGTGCCCGAGCCTTCGTCATGGATCGCGCCCCAAGGCTCTGAGATTTCGACCATTTCGCCTTTGCGCAGCGTCGGGATTTCCTTGGTCACGCCATCATGTTCGGGATAGCTTTTGATCACGAATTCGATCCTGTCACCGTCTTTGTGCACCGGCGTGAAGGGCCGCGCCTCGTCGCGAAAGCCTTCGCGCATCAGGGTCATGTCCACGGCCTGACCGGGGGTGATGTCGATCTCCTCGGAGGCGGTGAAAACCAGATGGCGGGTGTCGTGGGTGACGGCTTCGTTCTTCTCAAGTGTCAGCAGGGTGCTCATAGCATGCTCCTTTCGTTTGAAAGAAGAACGCATGGCTATGGGGCCGTGTTCCCGATTGGCTTACTCAGACCATCGAAGGCGGTGTGAAGGCGGCACGCATCTGTTCGGCCTTGGCATGATGCGCGCAGTCCGGGTGATGATCGTTCACCAGCCCCATCGCCTGCATGAAGGCATAGCAGGTGGTCGGCCCGACAAAGTTCCAGCCGCGCTTTTTCAGGTCCTTCGACAGGCGTTTCGAGGTCTCTGTGACAGAGGGCACGCCCTCGATGTGCCGCGCCTCTTCGCGGCCTTCATAGCGCCAGAAAAACGCGGCCAGACTGCCGAATTCCGCCTGCATCTCGATAGCGCGAGCGGCGTTGTTGATCGTGGCCGCGATCTTGCCGCGGTGGCGCACGATGCCTTTGTCCTGCAACAGGCGCTTGATGTCGCTTTGGCCGAAGTGCGCGACCTTGTGGAAATCGAAACCCTCGAAAGCGGCGCGAAAATTCTCGCGCTTTTGCAGGATCGTCCACCACGACAGGCCGGATTGGAAGCCTTCGAGACAGATTTTCTCGAAGAGACGCGTGTCGTCCGAGACGGGATAACCCCATTCCTCGTCGTGGTAGCGGATATACTCCGGGTGGCTGGCGCACCAGGTACAGCGGCTCACACCATCTTCACCGATAAAAACCATCAAGGCGTCCTTTTCTCATACGCGCGCCAAAAGGCAGGCGGGGCGTCATCGGGGTTGACGATGCACACCTGACGATCGGCTGTATAGCCATAAGAGGTGAGATAGACCGTCGTGTCGGCCAGATGTTCAAAGGCGACCACGTTCAGAGAGGCAGGTTCAGGCGCCGTCTGGCAGCGGCCCACCACGTACCATGTCTCATCGGCCAGCAATTTGCGCTCGGTGAAAAACACATGGAATTGGTCAGCCTCTGAGGCCTCGTCAAAGCGGACGGGCAAGGCCCCCTGCCCCATGCTCTGTGCGACACAAAGGCCCGGCAGCACCCCAATGAGGGCGCCGATCAAAAGCTGGGCAAAACGTGGAAAGCTCAGTGTTTGGCCTTCGGACGCAGGCGGATCACCACATCGACGGAGGCGATCTCCATACCTTCGGGCGCGGCAGGCAAGCGTTCGATCTTGAGCTGTTCAGAGGGCGCGTCGGTCAGCTCGCCATTGTCTTCCCAGAAGAAATGCGGGTGCTCGTCCATATTGGTGTCGAAATAGCTGCGCGAGCCGTCGACCGTGACCTCTTGCATCAGACCGGCCTGACAAAAGGCGCGCAGCGTGTTGTAGACCGTGGCCAGAGACACTTTTTCGCCCGCATCCTGCGCGGCTTCGAACAGGCTTTCGGCGGTCACATGGCGGTCATGTCCGTCGCCGACCAAAAGCGTGGCAAGCGCCACACGCTGGCGGGTCGGACGTACGCCGGCCCCGGCCAACCAAGCCTCACCTCGGCGAATTTCTGTGTCTGCAATCTGGGTCATGTGCGTTCATTTCCTGGCTACAGAGGGGAATATAGGGGAAAAGGAATGCGAAATTCAATCGGAAATCCCTTACAGCTTGGATCAAAACCCTTATATCATGGCGTGAAACCTTGGATGCGACCTCTTCTCTTGCGCCTTGCACGCGCGGGGCACCGGGTGATAGAGGGGGTGCGACTTAAAAAGATGTGGGAGGCAGAGCGCAGAGCGATGGCAGACTATCCGACGAGCTTCACGAAAGAAGACCTTTTGAAATGCGCAGCCGGCGAGCTGTTCGGTGAGGGCAACGCCCAGCTTCCGGCTCCGCCGATGCTGATGATGGACCGTATCACCGAGGTCTCCGCAGATGGCGGTGCGCATGGCAAAGGTCACATCGTCGCGGAATTCGACATCACGCCCGATCTGTGGTTCTTCGAGTGCCACTTCCCCGGCAACCCGATCATGCCCGGCTGTCTCGGCCTCGATGGTCTGTGGCAGCTCACCGGGTTTAACCTTGGTTGGCGCGGCTGGCAGGGGCGCGGCTATGCGCTTGGCGTCGGCGAAGTGAAACTCACCGGCATGGTCCGCCCGGATCGCAAAATGCTGACCTATAAGATCGACTTCACCAAGGCGATCCAGACCCGCCGCCTGACCATGGGCGTCGCGGACGGCATCGTCGAAGCCGACGGCGAAGTGATCTATCAGGTCAAGGATATGAAAGTCGCGCTGTCCGAGAGCTGATCTCAGGGCACAGTCGAACTCAAACAAAAGGAATACGCCCATGCGTCGCGTCGTCGTCACAGGTCTCGGGATTGTCTCCTCCATCGGCAACACTGCCGACGAGGTGCTTGCCTCTTTGAAGGCGGGCAAATCCGGCATTACTGCCAATGAGGACATGAAGGAATACGGCTTTCGCAGCCAAATCGCGGGGGCCGTGGACATCGACATCAAGGAGCATGTCGACAAACGCGCGCTGCGCTTCATGGGGCCGGGTGCGGCCTATGCGGCGATTGCTATGCAACAGGCGATCCAGGATTCCGGTCTCGAAGAGAGCGACGTGGTGAACCCGCGCACCGGTCTGATTGCAGGCTCCGGCGGCCCGTCCACCTCCGCCATGCTGACCGCGCATCAATCCGTGCTCAAGACCATGTCCACCAAACGTGTCGGCCCCTTCGCCGTTCCGAAATGCATGGGCTCGACGATTTCCGCCAACCTTGCGACGGCCTATCAGATCAAGGGGATCAACTATTCGATCACCTCGGCCTGTTCGACCTCGCTGCATTGCATCGGCTCTGCGTCTGAGCAGATCATGATGGGCAAACAGGACGTGATGTTCGCGGGCGGCGGCGAGGAACTGGATTGGACCCTGTCCTGCCTGTTCGACGCCATGGGCGCGATGTCCTCGAAATACAACGACACGCCGGAAAAAGCCTCGCGCGCGTTTGATGCGGAGCGTGACGGCTTCGTGATCTCCGGCGGCGGTGCGATCCTCGTGCTCGAAGAGCTGGAACACGCGAAAGCCCGTGGTGCGAAGATTTACGCCGAAGTGACCGGTTTTGCCGCCACCTCCGACGGGGCCGACATGGTCGCACCGTCGGGCGAAGGCGGCGAACGCGCGATGCGTCTGGCGCTTCAATCCCTCGAAGAAGGCCGCAAAGTCGGCTACATCAACGCCCATGGCACATCGACGCCTGTCGGCGACGTAGGCGAAGTCGAAGCGGTGCGTCGTGTCTTTGGCGAAGGTCAAACCCCGGTGATTTCCTCGACGAAATCCATGACCGGCCACTCTCAGGGCGCCACCGGCGCGCAAGAGGCGGTCTATTGTTTGCTCGCGCTGCAGAACGATTTCATCATCCCCTCGATCAACGTCGAAACGCTTGATCCCGCGATCAACGAGGGTGAGATTGCCACCAAACTGGTGGAAAATGCGGGCCTCGACTCGGTGATGACCAACTCGTTCGGGTTCGGCGGCACCAACGGCTCGATGATCCTGTCGAAATATCTGGGGTAAGAGACACAGATGGCTGATCTTCTCAAAGGCAAACGCGGGCTCGTGATGGGCGTCGCCAATGAGCGCTCCATTGCTTGGGGCATCGCGAAAGCCTGTGCCGATGAGGGCGCGGAGCTGGCCTTTACCTATCAGGGCGAGGCCTTTGGCAAACGTCTTGAACCGCTGGCAAGCTCCGTCGGCTCCGACACGATGGTCGATGTCGATGTCACCAACCCGGAACAAATGGACGAAGCCTTTGCGGCCCTCAAAGCGAAATGGGGCAAGCTCGATTTCGTCGTCCACGCCATTGCCTATTCGGACAAATCCGAACTCACGGGCCGGTTCCGCGACACCACCGAGGCGAATTTCAAGAACTCGCTGCATATCTCGTGTTTCAGTTTCATCGACGTCGCGAAACGTGCGTCCGAGTTGATGACGGACGGCGGCACCTTGATGACCTTGACCTTCGCGGGCTCGAACACGGTCGTACCGAATTACAACGTGATGGGCGTGGCTAAGGCGGCGCTGGAATCCTCCGTGCGCTACCTCGCCAACGACCTCGGCCCCGAGGGCATCCGCGTCAACGCAATCTCCCCCGGCCCGATGAAAACGCTTGCCGGTTCCGCCATCGGAGGCGCGCGCCGGACCTACAAACACGCCGAACAAAACGCGCCGATGCAATCCAACGCGACGCTCGAAGCGGTCGGCGCCACGGCGGTCTATCTGGCCTCTGACGGCGGGGCTTTCACCACCGGCGAGATCATCCGCGTCGATGGTGGCTATCACATCATGGGCATGCCACGGATCGAAAATCTCTGATTTCGACGCTCGGTTTGAATAAAAAACGGCCCCCGCGAGAGGGCCGTTTCTTTTTACATCGAAGATGTCATGGGAAATCAGGTGGGATCAGTCCCAGAAGCCTTCGTCAACGCTTTCCATCGCCTCAAGCTCTTCCTCATTGTAGCCGGTCACAGCCACATAGGTGTCGTTGTCGAGACGGGTCAGTGTCACGTTTTCCATCGGGATCATCACATGTTTGTCGCCGATGTCGAGGAAACCGCCAACTTCAGCGACGATGCCCTTCACCTGACCATTCATGTCGAGCACGATGTCTTCGATTTCACCAATCTCGTTCCAGTCTTCGCCGACTTCGGTCATGTTGGAGTCGAGTTCCCAGCCTTCATCATTGGCTTCGTCAGTGGTGTAGATCACGGAGTCGGTGATGTCGCGGGTGCGGATCAGCGGGTGACCGTCATTCACATCGCCCATGTTGGCCATGTCAGCGGCGTCATCGGCGGCGTCAGCCGTTGCATCCATCGCATTGTCGGCAGCGGCTGCAGTCGCATCGCCCGCATCTTCCATGGCGGCACCGGTCTGATCGGCTGCCTGCTCCATATGCGTGCCAGCTTCATCCATTTCAGCTTCGGCGTGATTGTCAGCAAAGGCGATGCCGGTGGCGGCGATCAGAGCGAGAGCGGATGTGGTAAAAAGTTTCATACTGTTCCTCCAGTGTCTTTTACATTCACCAACCCAATGCCTGAAAGCCCTCATAAGTTCCTCCGTTTATTTGATAGTTTCCGCTTGCCTAAAATCCATTCCACCCTGCGCACGCGAACCGACGTTAAAGCCGCACCGGCCGAGCGGCCCCATGAATTGGCTCATCCTTGGTTGGGTCTGTGCTGTCTCGCGCCCGCCAGACCGGTTTAAGGCGAAACGCTTTAGTGACAGCCCCCCGGCCCGCAGCTGTCGCAGCTTTCACAGGCCCGCGCGCGGTCCTTCATTTCGATGAATTTTTCGTCCCAGGATTCGCCATCCCCAAAGGCGAGGAAATGTTGATATTGCTCGTGCCGGTCCGGCAAATTGCGCGCGTGTTTGATGGGGCACCAGTAATATTCCGTGCGCCCCGCCACCTCGCGGACATAGGCCAAAAGCCCGTTGCAATAGCCGCAATAGACGCAGTTCAGTTTCTGCATGAAGTTGAGATAGGTCAGCTTGTGCCGGTCGACGGCGATGTAGGTTTTGCGCTTCACCTTCGGGATGCCGTAGACCGGAAAACAGATCGCTTGATAGACTGTCACGAACAGATCCATTAGCGCGAACGGAATGATCAAGCCGTAGATCACCGGCGCCGTGACGATCTCCCAAGGGCGTGCGCGGCGCAGAAAGACCGACCAGCGGACGCGCAAGGCACGGCCACGTTTGCGGGCCTCTTCCTCAAATACGACCCGCCCGTTCGAGAATCGGTATTGAAACCGCTCCCGCGCCTCCTGGGCCTCTTTTTCGAGCTGAAGTTGCAAATCCCGCAGGCTTTCGCGGAGTTTTTCCACCGTGCTGTTCATCCGGGCCTCCAGCCACTGTTTTTCGCTTAGGGTAGAGCCTTCGCGCGGTCAGGCAAGCGTCCCGCCACCTCGTGGCTGTTTTTTACCCGAAACTGTTGCCGACACGATGTTGCCGCTCACAATGTTGCCGCTCACAATGTTGCGGCTGCGGAAACACTGCGTTGAACACCTCATGGATCGCACAGCCCCGTAGTGCGCGCCTCATTGTCGCCACATTTAAGACCCATCAAAACCTCAAATTCACATCAAACGCGCGGTCCGTCTCACCGATGATCTTTCTGTTGCTCGCCCTTGCCCTCGGCCTCATGGCCCTGCCGCTTGTGACCAGCCCGGCCCCGACCGAGGGGCACATCCGGGCCAGCGGATTTAATGGCGTGGGCGTGCTCATTGGTTTTGTCATCACGGTCGCAGTCGCCACGCTGACCTCTCCGATGTTCGGGTTTGGCTTTGTCTTTGCGGTGCTTTTGCATGAGATTGGCTCGGCTCTGGCGGTGCGGATCATCGGCCATGACGTGGCGCGCGTGCGTCTCATCCCCCTGCCCTTCATGGCCGCGCCCCGCTCAGACCGGCCTTTCGATCACGCGCTTGAGGAAAGCTTTGCTGCGCTCTATGCGCCCGCGCTTGCGATCCCGCCGATGCTCATCGGCTTTGGCCTGTTTCATGTGCTGGCCCCCATCGCGCCGGGGATTGCCAATGTGCTGCGCGTCATGGCGATCATGCTGGGCACCTTCAATTTCCTGATGCTTCTGCCCTTTCTGCCCTTTGGTGGCGGGCGTGTGGTGCAAAGTGTCTCCGACGCCTTCTGGCCGCAACTGCGCACCTTCGTGACCCTCTTCATGAGCGCCGCCTTCGCCTCCGCAGCACTGCGCGATCAGTCCATCGCCATGGCGATCCTCGCCATCGCCGGGTTCCAAAGCCTCTTTCACCGCCGCCGTCCGGCGCAAGAACGCCTGACCCACAATCAGGCGCTTTTGGTGATGTCCTGTTACGCCTTTGTGCTCACGGTCCATTTCACCGGCGGCTTCTGGCTTTTGGCCGGGTTGATCTGAGTTGATCTGAGCCCCTTTTCTCTCCGCCCCTCTCATGACACTCTGTGCGCAAGCACAGGGGAAAATCATGGTTCAGCACTTCACCACATCCGACGGGCTCAATCTGGCCTATGACGTTCAGGGCACGGGTGTGCCTGTGCTGTGTCTCGCGGGCCTCACGCGCAACATGGACGATTTCGAACCGGTCGTTGAGCATTTTGCAGACCGGGCGCAGATCATCCGCCTCGACAGCCGAGGACGCGGGGCCTCCGATCATGATCCGAATGTGATGAATTACACCATCCCGCAGGAAAGCGCCGATGCCCTTGCCCTGCTCGATCATCTCGGGATCGACAAGGCCGCCATCCTCGGCACCTCGCGCGGCGGGCTGATTGCCATGGCGCTGGCCGTGACGGCAAAGGCGCGGCTGTCGGGCGTCTTGCTCAATGACATCGGGCCGGAGATGGACCCGCAGGGCCTGTCGCATATCATGGATTACCTTGGCCGCCCCTCGGCCTATCGCAGCTTTGAGGACGCCGCCGACAAATTGCCGAAAGCCCTGGGCGCGCAATTCCCCAATGTGAGCCACGCGCAATGGCTCACTTACGCGCGCCGCATATGGGAAGAGGGAGAAAACCGTCTGGAATTGCGCTATGACCCGCGCCTGCGCGAGGCGATCGAGGCGCAAAGCGTCACCGGAGCGCTCCCCGATCTCTGGCCGCTGTTCGAGGCCTTCGACGGGCTGCCCCTGGCGCTTCTCAGGGGCGAGAACTCCAATCTACTGCCGCGCAGCACCTACGACGGAATGCAGCGCCGCCGCCCCGATATGATCGCCGCCGAAGTCAAGGATCGCGGCCATGTGCCCTTTCTCGACGAGCCGGAAAGCCTCGATGTGATCGCGCGGTTCCTTGAGGCCCTGTCATGAAACTCGACATCGGAGAGCTGTCACTGAATGTCGAGGTGAGCGGGCCGGAAGACGGCGCGCCCGTGGTCTTTGCCCATGCCCTGGGGACCGATCTGCATCTCTGGGATGAGGTCTTGCCGCATCTGCCCGAAGGCTTGCGGCTCATTCGCTATGACCTGCGCGGCCATGGCGGATCGGACGTACCCAAAGGCCCCTACGCGATGGGGACGCTGGTGCGCGATGCCGAACGGCTTTTGGACGCGCTCAAGGTGCAAGACGCGGTGTTTGTCGGCATTTCCATCGGCGGGCTGATTGCGCAGGGGCTGGCGGTCAAGCGGCTCGATCAGGTGCGCGCGCTGGTGCTGTCGAACACGGCGGCGAAAATCGGCGTGCGCAGCGTCTGGGACAAACGCATCGCGGAAGTGCGCGCCAAAGGTATGGAGGCTCTTGTGGCCCCCACGATGGAGCGCTGGTTCGCCCCCGGATTTCGCAAGACGGAAGCCGCCAAGCGCTGGGGGCAGTCCATTTTGGACACCCCGTTTGAGGGCTATCTCGGCTGTGCCGCCGCCATTGCAGGCACGGATTTCTACACGCCGACCTCGGGGCTTCGGCTCGCCTGTCTGGGCATTGCGGGCGGCTATGACGGCTCGACGCCGCCCGATCTGGTGCAGGAAACGCTGGGCGTCATTCCCGGCGCGCAGTTTAAATTGATGCGCCGGTCCGGCCATTTGCCGCCCGTCGATGCGCCCGAAGACTATGCCGCGATCCTGAGCCAGTTTCTCAGTGAGATCGCCCATGTCCGGCGTGATCCCAACCCGCATGATCATCTGCCGATGTTGAACAATCATCCTCACGATCATGGGCACCATCACCACGATCATTCCCACAACCATTCACACGGTCATTCTCACGGCGAACATGACGATGGCTGATCCCACGATCCTTCTGGTCCACGGCTCCGCCCATGGCGCCTGGTGCTGGCGCGATCTGTTGCCAGAACTTGAAAGCCGGGGCCTCAAAGCCCGCGCGCTCGATCTACCGTCGCATGGCGAGAGCCTGACGGATTACACCGAAGTCACCTTGGAGCGTTACCGCGACGCAATTCTGGCCGACATCGCCAAACACGGCGGGCCGGTCGTCCTGGTCGGCCATTCCGCGGGCGGTTATCCGATCACGGCCGTGGCCGAGACAGCGCCGGAGAAAATCGCCGGTCTCGTCTATCTTTGCGCCTATGTCCCGCAAGACGGGATGAGCCTTGCGGACATACGCCGCAGCGCCGCTGAGCACCCCGTGCTCGCCCTGATCGAACGCACCGACGATGGCCGCGCCTTTCGGTTCAAAGCGACCGAGGGCGCAGAGGCACTTTATCATGATTGCCCCGACGAGGTCGCCGAATTCGCCAAGGCCCATCTCGGCCCGCAAGCCATCGCCCCGCAAGTTACGCCGCTCCATATCACCGCGGCCTCGACCGACCTGCCGCGTCACTATGTGATCTGCGACAACGACCGCGTCATCCCACCCGAGGAACAGCGCAAAATGGTCCAAGGCTGGCCCGAGGCTCACGTCCACCACCTGCCGTCGGGGCATTCGCCGTTTTTCTCGATGCCAGAACGGCTTGCGGATCTGCTGATAGGGATTGTGCAGCAACGGTGATGGACAGGGCGCGCTCTTGCGGCCACAAAGGCGGGGTTGTTTTGGATGTCTCATATGCTCACCCGCCTGCCTGTTCTGTTCATCACCCTCACAGTTGTCATTGACGCCATCGGCATCGGGTTGATTTTTCCCGTGATGCCCTCGCTCATCCGCGAGCTGACCGGGCGCGCGCTGGCCGATGCGGCGATCTGGGGCGGGGTTTTGGCGACGGGATTTGCCGTGATGCAGTTTCTGTTCGGGCCTTTGGTGGGCAATCTGTCAGATCGTTTCGGACGCAAACCGATCCTTCTGACCGCGCTTTTCGTCATGATGCTCGATTATCTCGTCATGGCGGTCGCACCAACGATTTGGCTTTTGCTCATCGGGCGGTTGATCGCCGGGATCACCGCTGCCACGCCCGGCACGGCGGCCGCCTTTATGGCCGATATTTCTGCGCCCGAGGATCGCGAGCGCAATTTCGGATATATTTATGCCGCCTTCGGGCTGGGCTTTGCCTTTGGGCCTATGATCGGCGGGCTTTTGGCCGGGATCGACACCCGTGCGCCGTTCTATGCCGCAGCCGCCATTGCCGGGGCCAATATGTTGTTCGGTTTTTTCGTCATGCCCGAAAGCCTTGCGCCCGAAAAACGTCGCCGGTTCGATTGGCGCCGCGCCAATCCCTTTGGCGCCTTCCGCGCCATCGGCTCGCTCAAGGGCCTCACCGGGTTGCTCATCGTCTTCGGCCTCTACGAGCTGGCCTATTTCGTCTACCCGGCGGTCTGGGCGTTTTACACCGAGGAACGCTTTGGTTTCGACACAGTCGCCACCGGCATGACGCTCTTTGCCTTCGGCGTCTCTCTCGGGTTGGCGCAGGCGCTTTTGGTCGGCCCTCTGGTCAAACGCTTTGGCGCCTACCGCGTCGCCATGGCGGGGATCCTTCTGGATGCGGTGGTGTTTTTGACCTTCGGCCTCACAACGAGCGTACCGATGGTCTGGATCATGTCCATTCTGTCTGGCATATCCGCAATTTCCATCCCCGCGCTCCAAGGCATGATGAGCCGCGCCACGCCAGACGATCAACAGGGCGAATTGCAGGGCGTCACCGGCTCCATCGCCGCGCTCGCCACCATCCTCAGCCCCTTGATCATGACCGAAACCTTCGCGATCTTCTCGCGCCCCGGCACCGCGCATTACATGCCCGGCGCGCCATTTCTCTTGTCTCTGGTCATCGTCCTGATCGGCGGGCTGATCCTCTGGCGCTGGCATCGAAAACAGGTCTTTTCATAAGCGGATTTCATCCCAGTTTTACCGAATTTGATCTGACACCACGCATCTCCGACAGAATCTGTTATACTGTCGATCCATAAGAGGAGGAGACCTTATGACACGCCATATGACAGACAGACCGCACCGCAAGTCCGAGTCCCGCCGTTTGGTACACTATTTGAACCAAGACCGCGCCGCCGGGCGTTCCGGCATCTGGACCAAGATGGACCGCGAACGCCAAAGCCCGAAAGGCGCGGCCCGCGTCAAACAATTCCTGCGTATCGACCGGGGTATTTCCGCCTAAGTTGCCCCTTGGGTGTAAAGTCTCAGGCCCGCAGACATTGCGGGCCTTTTCCATGTAGCAAAGCGGTTTGCCACTGCAAATCTCATTTGCAAAGCTACCCCAACTTATTGCTTTTGCAAAGAATGATTCAAAAATCTGTGCGCAATTTGCATATCGGGGTTGCCTCATCAGAATGTGACTGGAAGCTCCCCGCAGATGGCGCGTAGATGCGAAAACCTTGGGAGACTCTGTGGGAGGGGGCAACCAAACCGCGTGATACGCGATCCCTCTCTTCCACGAAACGCCCCCCGCTTTTTCAGTCAGCGTTTTCATTCAGCCGGAGAGATATCTCGTGACCATCGCACGCCGTCCTATTCCCGCATCTCTACAGTCCAAAATCATGTCGGCCGCAGACGCCGCCGCCCTCGTCGACAATGGCGCGACCGTGGGCATGAGCGGCTTTACCGGCTCCGGCTATCCGAAGGCCGTGCCTTTGGCGCTGGCGGCCCGGATCGAGGAGAAACACGCGGCGGGCGAAAAATTCCGCATCAAGATCTGGTCCGGCGCCTCGACGGGCCCCGAGCTTGACGGGGCGCTCGCCAAGGCCGATGGCATTGATTTCCGCCTGCCCTACAACTCCGATCCGATCGCGCGCGAAAAGATCAACAAGGGTGAAATGAACTATTTCGACATGCATCTGTCTCAGGTGGCCCCGATGGCGTGGCAGGGGTTTCTGGGGCGTCTCGACACCGCCATTGTCGAAATTTCCGGCATCACGCCCGAGGGCGATCTGATCCCGTCGTCGTCGATTGGCAACAACAAGACCTGGCTGGAGTGCGCGGACAAGATCATCCTTGAGCTGAACTCGTGGCAGAGCGAGCATCTCAACGGGATGCATGACATTTACTACGGCACGGCGCTGCCGCCGAACCGGGTTGGCATTCCGCTGATCAAAGCCGACGACCGCATCGGACAGCCGCATTTCAAGGTCGACCCATCGAAGATTGTCGCCATCGTCGAGACCGACACGCCGGACCGCAACGCGCCGTTTGCAAAGCCCGACCAGACCGCTTTGGACATCGCCGGGCACCTTTTGGAGTTCCTGTCGCATGAGCTAAAAATGGGCCGGATGCCGAAGGAGCTTTTGCCGCTGCAATCGGGTGTCGGCAATGTGACCAACGCCGTGCTTGCTGGGCTTTTGGACAGCCCCTTTGAGAACATGACCGCCTTCACCGAGGTGATTCAGGACGGCATGTTGGACATGCTCGACGCGGGCAAGCTGCGCATGGCCTCGGCCACCGCGTTTTCGCTCTCGCCCGAGGCGGCAGAACGGTTCAACGCCGAAGCGCATCGCTACCGGGAAAAACTCATCCTGCGTCCGCAGGAAATCTCCAACCACCCGGAGCTGGTGCGGCGTTTGGGCTGTGTCGCGATGAACGGGCTGATCGAGGCGGACATTTATGGCAACGTGAACTCGACACACGTCATGGGCTCGTGCATCATGAATGGCATCGGCGGCTCCGGCGATTTTGCCCGCAACGCCTTTGTCTCGATCTTCATGACCCCCTCGACCGCCAAGGGCGGCGCGATTTCTGCGATTGTGCCGATGGCCAGCCATGTGGATCACATCAACCAGGACGTTCAAGTCATCGTGACGGAACAGGGCCTCGCCGATCTGCGCGGCCTCGATCCGAAACAAAAGGCCGAGTTGATCATCGAGAAATGTGCCCATCCCGCCTATCGCGACATGCTGCGGGATTATTACGAGCGGGCGAAGAAAAGCTCGTTTGGCGGTCACGCGCCGCATGATCTGCGCGAGGCGCTGAGCTGGCATCAGCGCTTTGTCGATACCGGGTCGATGAAATAAGAAAAAGGCCTCCCACTGGGGAGGCCTTTTTCATTTTGGCTTAGGCCGCTTGACCGTCAGAAATCAAGTCGACCGGCACTTCGCCCGCACCAAAGGCCTGCATCTGATCCTCCGCCCAGAAGCGGATATCCTGTAGCTTGACCATCTTGCGATTGGAGATCATCCGGCCTCGGCGCTCCTCTGACGGCAGGTCGAGCGCAAACTGGATCGCGCCATCCATCGACTTGTGAGAGAACGGATTGGTTGGCACGGCGGCGGCCAATTCGACGGCCGCACCGGCAAATTCCGACAGGACCAGAACCCCGTCTTCATCGGTGCGCGCGGCGCAATATTCCTTGCACACCAAATTCATGCCATCCGCCAAAGGCGTGATCCAGGCGACATCGGCAGCACGGTAATAGGCCACCAGATCCTCGAACGGCACGGGCCGCGAAATCAGCGCGATGGGTTGCCACTCAAAGGTGCCGTACCGCCCGTTGATTTTACCGGCGAGATGTTCGAGGTCGCGTTGAATTTCCTCATAGGCGGTCATGTTGGAGTTGGCCGCGACCGAGACATGCATCAACCGCACCTTGCCGCGCAGATCGGGACGGGTTTCCAGCAGGCGCTCATAGCTTTCGAGCTGTTCGATACCGCCCTTGGTGTAATCCGTGCGCCCGACGGAAAGGATCAACTGACCGTCGCCGATCTCTTGCTTGATCTCTTTGACCTTGGCCGCGGTCTTGTCGCTTTGCGCGAGGGTCTCGATGTAGTCGACATCAACGCCCACGGGGCTGGCCTGAAGCCGCACGGTGCGGTCGTTATAACCCACTTCGGTCACCACGGATTGCTCGGAAAGCGCAGAGGTTTCGGACGCGAGTTCCGGTTTGACCTTTTCGCGTTTCAGCGTCTCGACCTCCAACAAAGACCGCGCGGCGGAGACGAAGTTGTTCACATAGCGCGGGATGTGGAAACCGACGACATCGCAGGCCAGAAGGCTTTCCAAAATCTCCTTGCGCCAGGGCAGCACGTTGAAAATATCCGCATTCGGAAAGGGCGTATGGTGGAAGAAACTGATCTTCACATCGGGCCGCAGCGTGCGCAGGTAGCCCGGCACCAGCCAGAGGTTATAGTCATGCACCCAGACCACGGCGCCCTCGGCAGCCTCGGCGGCGGCGGCCTCTGCAAAGGCCCAGTTCACCTCGCGAAATGTGGGCCAATCGACGGGGTCGTAATTGTAGCGCTCCTTGAATCCATGGAGGATCGGCCAGAAGGCCTCTTTGGAGGACACATGGTAGAAACTCGTCACCTGCTCCGGCGTCAGAGGCAGGCGCGACACCGTGTATTTGCCATAAGCATCGTCGATCTCGATGACCCGTTCAAAGTCCGGGTTCGCAGGATCGTCGGCATGTTTCCACGCGATCCAGGCGCCCTTGTCGACGCGTCCGAAAAAGCTTTTGAGCGTCGGCACGATGCCATTCGGGCTTTTGTTTTCGCGGTATTCGATTTTGCCGTCCACCTCGACCTCTTCGTAGGGCTGGCGGTGGTAAACGATCACAAGATTGGAAGACATATCAGGCTCCTTTCAGGGCGAGATTGGACGCGGGCACCGCGGCATGCGTGGGCGCGTCATGAAGGTCGAGCGCGTTGATGGCCTCAAGGATGCCTGCGGCACCGAAACCCGTCGCGTGATAAACCGTGTCGCGGCCATAGAGCCGCTGTTTGAGTGGGGCCTCCGAATTGCCGACCGCCACAGCCGGCAGACCGGAGATCAGCATCGACAGATCGTTCATCGTGTCGCCCGCGCAAAGCACGCGGGTCTCGGGAATGCCGAGATGCGCGATCAGACGCTTGATCGACGGACCTTTCGAAACGCCCTTGGGCAGCACGTCGAAGTAGCGGTTGTCGGAGATGAGCCAATCGAGGCCCAGTTCCTCGACCAGCACTTCGGCGGTGGCGTCATAGGCGTTGGGCGTCAGGTCGTAGCTGACCCGATAGCGAAAATCCGTCGGCTGAAGCGTCAGACCGGAGATGCCATCGAGCGTGGCGCGCACCGCATTTCCCTTGTCACCCCAGCGTTCGGCGATGTCCGCCTCCAGCGCGGGGATCGGTTCGACATGACCGTCATCACGCACATGCGCAATCGTGGTGCCCACATCGCCGACGACATATTCCGGCCACGGCAGGCCCCGCTCGCGGCACATCTCCATGATGAATTCCGGGTCGCGCCCGGTGACGAAAATCAGCCCAACCGTGTCGCGATTGGCCTCGATCCAGTCGTAAAGCGTTTTGCGCTCCTCCTCTGAGCCGCCCAGAAACGTCCCATCCAGATCGGTCGCAAGGGTGAAACGGCGCGCGGCAATGGCCGGGCGCGGCGTGGCGTGAACAGTCATGAGTTGTCTCCGAATTGCAGCGGCATATCAGGGGTGGGATGGGTCAGGGAGAGGGTGAGCGCATTGGGCTCAGATTCGATGGGACGGGCCCAAAGCGCGGTAAAGGCCTCTTGCAAGTCGGCCCCTTTGTGCAGCACCGCGTGCACCGTCTCGCAGATCGGCATCGGAACGCCGATGCGATGCGCCAGATCGGTGACAGAAACGGAGTTGACTTCGCCTTCCACCACCACGGGACGGCCCTCGAAACAGGAGGGTCGTGCAAGGCCTTGGCCCAATTGATAGCCCAGCGACATGTTGCGCGAAGTGGTGGAGCTACAGGTCAGCGTCAGATCGCCCGCGCCGGACAAGCCGGTCACGGTTTCCCGCGAGCCACCCAGGGCCTGTGCGAGCTGTTTCATCTCATCGGTGCCACGGGTGATGAGTGCTGCGCGGGTGTTTTCGGCAAAGCCCGCGCCGGACATCATCCCGCAGGCGATGGCGATCACATTCTTGACCGCGCCGCCCACTTCGACGCCGACGAGATCGTCGGAGACATAGGGGCGAAAGCCGCCGCCCGAAAGCGACACGGCCAGACGCGCCGCCGGGCTTTTCTCCGGGTTCAGACGATCCGCGTAGGAAAACGGAAAGGCGACCGTGGCCGCCGTCGGATGATCCAGCGCGGTTTCACGCGCAAAGGTCGGTCCGGAGACGGCACCGACCGGATGGCCGGGCAGCTCTTCGCAGACCACTTCGGACAAAAGGTATCCGGTACGACGCTCGACGCCTTTACAGGCCAAAGCGATCGGAATGCCCTTGGGGATATGCGGTGCGATGGCCTGACACATCGGGCGCAGTGTCGACGAGGGTGTGACCATCAAAACGGCCTCGGCACCGGCCAGTGCCTCTGACAGATCAGAGGTGGCCGTCAGACCGTTTGGAAGATCGACCTCGGGCAGGTAATCCGCATTTTGTCTTGTGTTATTGATCCGTTGGGCAAGGTCCGGGCGTCGCGCCCAGAGGCGCACTTGGCGGCCATTGCGGGCCAGAACGGAGGCGAGCGCAGTGCCCCAACTACCGGCGCCAAGAACGGCGACGCGGGCGTAGGGCTGCGACGGGGTATGGGAGATAGAATCCTTGATGGGGAGCTCCTTTTGGGTGCTCTTACTCAATATGTCGTCTTCAGGTTCCGCGCGCCCCACCCGCCATACTGGCCGCGCGACAAGGGGCATAGACAAGCAGATGTGCCGTCAGCGCCAAGCGGGTCGTACACATGCGCAGTTTAAGCCCTTTTGGGCCGCGTCCGTGCCGAGCGGGTCCGTCGCGTGAACCCTACTAATAGGGTAGCCATTCTGTCTTAAATTTCAACCCGACTACGCTGCATTGCAGAAAAGACCTTGTTTTCTAAGGAAAACTTTTATTCCCGGTTTCATTTCAAGCCGGATCCAAAGCGTCAAACTTATATCGGGAACGCCTGCGCACCTGAGCTCAACACAGCGCACAAACGCCCTTTGGGCCGATTTGCAAGCACCGATACCGCATGACATCCCCCGGATTTTCCACTTCAAATTTGCCAAGACAGGCGCAAGCGGCAATAAATTTGTTCTTTGTTAAAGTCTTGTCACTAATCTCTCAAATATCAACTTTTGAGAGGTCGGGATGGTGCCAACGATCCAACAAATTACTTTGGTTCGAAATAATTTTAGGCGTCTCGCGCCTGTGCGTGTCGACGCTTTGCAAGAGGTGTACCAACGCTTCGCTGCGATGGCGCCCGAATTCGATGGACAGTATCACACCTCTCTGAATGATCGCGGGCGCACATTGGACAGTATCATCGAACTGTCGCTTTTATCGCTCGATCATCCCGGCGCCCTTTTCGCCACGCTGCACAATCTGGGCCGGGAATATGCCAATTATGGCAGTTGGAAAGACACCCATGATCTCCTCACCGAGTTGATCATCGACGTCTTTGCCGAACGCACCGGAGAGGATTGGACGCTTGAACTGACCGACGCCTGGCGCAAGGTGTTGCAATTTATTGCGCACGGTATGCTTGAGGGCGCGAAATCACGCGCCGTTGCGTAACCGGAGACACCCTTTCCAATAAACCTCTCCCATTGGCGATACCTGCTTGCAGGGGACGCGCCTTTCCGTGCTATCAAGACGCAACTTTTGAGCATCGGTTAAGAGCACAGGGAAAGACGCGTCATGACATTCGGCAAGGGCAGCCACCTTCACCTCATCGACGGATCGGCGTTTATTTTCCGCGCCTATCATGCGCTTCCGCCGCTGACCCGCAAATCCGACGGTCTGCCCGTGGGGGCGGTCAGCGGATTTTGCAACATGCTCTACCGCTATATCGAGGCCAACACCGGCGCAGATGCGCCCACGCACGCGGCGGTGATTTTCGACGCTTCGGGCAAGACCTTTCGCAACGATCTCTACCCGGCCTACAAGGCCAACCGCCCGCCCGCGCCCGAAGATCTGGTGCCGCAATTCCCGCTGACGCGCGAGGCCACCCGCGCCTTCAACGTCGCCTGTATCGAGATCACCGGCTTTGAAGCCGACGACATCATCGGCACGCTCTCGCATCAGGCGCGCGATGCGGGCGGGCGCGTGACCATCATTTCCTCGGACAAGGACCTGATGCAACTGGTCGGCGGCGGTGTCGAGATGCTCGACCCGATGAAGAACAAACGTATCGACCGCGAGGGCGTCGAAGAGAAATTTGGCGTCGGCCCAGAGCGTGTCGTCGATGTGCAGGCGCTTGCGGGCGACTCGGTCGACAACGTCCCCGGCGCCCCCGGCATCGGGATCAAGACGGCGGCCCTATTGATCAATGAATTCGGCGATCTTGAAAGCTTGCTGTCGCGGACCGACGAGATCAAACAGCCGAAACGCCGCCAGACGCTGGAGGACAATGCCGAATTGATCCGCGTGTCCCGCGACCTGGTGAAACTCGATTGTGAGATGGAGTTGGATTTCAGCCTCGATAGCCTTGAGGTGCAGGAGCCGGACAAGGATAAGCTCTTGTCATTCCTCACGGAAATGGAATTCCGCACCATCGTCAAACGCGTCTCGGAACGCTTCGGCGTCGAGGCTCCTGCGATCCCCGAGGCCCCTGCCCCCGCTGCCAGCCAATCACCCGACTCCCCTGCGGCGCCAGAGGCCAGGCCGTTTGACACCTCGTCTTATGAAAAAGTGTCGACCATGGGCGCGCTGGAGCGTTGGATCGACGCGATCTACGCCCGCAGCTATGTCGCCGTCGACACGGAAACCACCGGGCTCGACGAGATGCAGGCCGATCTGGTCGGTGTGTCTTTGTGTGTCGAGCCGGGCGAGGCCTGTTACATCCCGGTCGGCCATACTTTGGGCGAGGACGATCTTTTCGGCGGCTCCAATCTGGTCGATGGGCAGCTGTCGAAAAACATGGTTCTGGACGCGTTGAAGCCCATGCTTGAGGACGAGTGCATCCTCAAAATCGGCCAGAACATGAAATATGACGCCAAGATTTTTGCCCGTCACGGTGTGCGCGTCGCGCCCTATGACGACACGATGCTCCTGTCCTATGCGCTGAACGCCGGTATCCACAATCATGGTATGGATGCGCTGTCCGAGCGCTATCTGAACCACACGCCGATCCCGACAAAAGACCTTTTGGGCAGCGGCAAATCCGCGATCACCTTTGACAAGGTGGAGATCGGCAAAGCGGTCGAATATGCCGCCGAGGATGCCGACATCACGCTGCGTTTGTGGCAGGTGTTGAAACCGCGTCTGCACGCCGAACGTGTCACCACCGTCTATGAAACGCTAGAGCGCCCGCTCTCGCCGGTTTTGGCACAGATGGAAATGGCGGGTATTCTCGTCGACCGCGATGTGCTTTCGCGCATGTCCAACGCGTTTGCCCAGAAAATGGCGGGGCTTGAGGCGGAAATCCATGAGCTTGCAGGCGAGACCTTCAACGTCGGAAGCCCCGCACAGCTTGGCGAAATTCTCTTCGAGAAAATGGGCCTTGAAGGCGGCAAAAAAGGCAAGACTGGCAAATATTCCACCCCCGCCGACGTGCTCGAAGACCTTGCCACCGAACACGACCTGCCCGGACGCGTGTTGGATTGGCGGCAGCTCTCGAAACTCAAATCCACCTACACCGACGCGCTTCAGACCTTTATCCACCCCGAGACGGGTCGCGTGCATACCTCCTACGTTCAAACCGGCGCTGTGACCGGGCGTTTGGCCTCCTCTGACCCGAACCTGCAAAACATCCCCGTGCGCTCCGACGAAGGCCGCCGCATCCGCGAGGCCTTTATCGCCGCTCCCGGCAAGAAACTGATTTCGCTCGACTATTCCCAGATCGAGCTGCGCATTCTCGCCCATGTCGCCGGCATCGACAGTCTGAAACAGGCCTTCCGCGACGGCTTGGACATTCACGCCATGACGGCGTCTGAGATGTTCAATGTCCCCATTGAAGGCATGGATCCGATGGTCCGCCGCCAGGCCAAGGCGATCAACTTCGGCGTGATCTACGGCATCTCCGGGTTCGGCCTCGCCCGCAACCTGCGCATTCCGCGCAAAGAGGCGCAGGGCTTTATCGACCGCTATTTCGAACGTTTCCCCGGCATCCGCGCCTATATGGACGACACGGTGGAGTTCGCCAAAGCGCATAAATACGTCGAGACCCTCTTTGGCCGAAAAATCCATACGCCGGAAATCGGCGCCAAAGGCCCGCAAGCCGGGTTCGCCAAACGTCAGGCCATCAACGCGCCCATTCAAGGCTCTGCCGCAGACATCATCCGCCGCGCCATGGTCCGCATGCCCGACGCAATCAAAGACATGCCCGCAACCATGCTGTTGCAGGTCCACGACGAATTGATCTTTGAGGTTGATGAGGGCGCCTGCGATCAGGTGATCGACGTGGTCAAGGACGTGATGGAAACCGCCTCCGAACCCGCCGTGAACCTCGATGTGCCGATCGAAGTGGACGCAGGCATCGGCGACAATTGGGCCGAAGCACATTGAGCCTGTCTTCATTGCAGCTCAAATACTCAAAAAACGGCGCGATGTCCCCCGCGCCGTTTTCACATTCAAAGCATCAGAACAGCCTTAAATCAGGCCTTCCTTCTGGAACAGGACTTTCAAATTCGCCTCTGGCCGCGGCCCGATGTGGGAAATCACTTCTGCGGCGGCAACACAGCCCATACGCCCACAGATCGCAAGGCTCTGCCCCGTCGCATAGCCGTATAGGAAACCGGCGGCGAATTGGTCGCCCGCGCCAGTGGTGTCCACGGGTTGCACGCGATTGACCGGCACCACGGCCTCTTCATCGCCCTGCACCAGCACCACGTCAGAGCCGGAGCGGGTACAGACCACGAGACCCGATTCCATGGCCGCCGTTTCCAGCGCGGTCGACAGGTCGGTCTGGTAGAGGCTTTCCCATTCATGTTCGTTGCCGATGACGAAATCCAGCTCCTTCACAAAGCTGCGGAAATCGTCACGGTGACGGTCGACACAGAAGGGATCGGACAGAGAAATCCCGACCTTGCCGCCCGCGGCCTTGGTCAGCTTCGCGGCTTGGTCGAAGGCGTATTTGCCTTTGGGCTTGTCGTAGAGATAGCCTTCGAGGAACATGATCTCCGCATCGCCCGCTACCGCCTCCGACACATCCTCTTCGGAAATTTCCGACGAAATCCCGAGGTAGGTGTTCATCGAGCGCTCCCCATCCGGCGAGACGAAAATCATCGAGCGCGAGGTCGGAAGTTCGCCGCCCGGCACCGGCGCGTTGACGAAGGCGGTGCCATCGGCCTCCATCTCGGCGGCGTAAAACCGGCCCAGAGCGTCGTCATGCACCCGACCGATAAAGCCGGTTTTGAGACCCAAAGTGCCGAGCCCGGCCAGAGTGTTCGCCACAGAACCGCCCGGCGTTTGCACCCGATTGGACATCGCACCATAAAGCAACTCGCCCCGCTCACGCTCGACGAGCTGCATGATACCTTTTTCAATGCCCATAAGCTCCAGAAAGCTGTCATCGGCCTGGGTGATCACATCGACGATGGCGTTGCCGATACCGACAACCTGATAGGTTTTAGTCAAGGTTCTTCTCCTCGAACATGCACAGATCGCGGATCAAGCACGCGCTGCATTTCGGTTTGCGCGCGACACAGGTGTAGCGTCCGTGCAGGATCATCCAGTGATGCGCATGTTGTTGAAATTCGGCGGGAATATGGTCCTCGATGGCGCGCTCCACCGCCACCACATCTTTGCCAACGGCGACGCCAGAGCGATTGCCAAAACGGAAAATATGCGTGTCCACCGCCTGCGTCGGCACATGCCACCACATGTTTAGCACGACATTGGCCGTCTTGCGCCCAACCCCCGGAAGGCTCTCCAAGGCGGCGCGGGACGAGGGCACGATGCCGTCATAATCGTCGACCAGAATCTGGCTCAATTTGATGACATTCTTCGCTTTGTTGCGGTAAAGCCCGATGGTTTTGATGTGTTCGATCAGCCCCTCTTCGCCCAGATCGAGCATTTTCTGCGGCGTGTCGGCGATTTTGAACAGCTCTTTTGTCGCCTTGTTGACCCCCTTGTCGGTCGCCTGCGCGGACAGAGCGACGGCCACCACCAAAGTATAGGCGTTCACGTGATCCAACTCGCCCTTCGGTTCAGGCTCTGCGGCCTGAAAACGGGTAAAAATCTCGTGGATCGTATGATAATCGAGCTGTTTGGTCATGCGGTTCTAATGCCCTGTCACGGGGTTCAGGGCAAGCCGTTCCTATGGTCGACAGTTTTTTCCTAAAATTCTTCGAAAATCAGATGAAAATCTGCGCCATTTTTCACCGAAAAACGCGCCGCAGTTAATTCTCGCTTCAATCCTGCCCCGCATTCTAGGCACAGAGATTTTCCAGCGGGACGACAGAATGGACCCCTTTGCGACTTCCGGCATGAATGCGAGCGCGGCGCTCATGGATGAGGATGAGACCCATCAGACGGACACGCTGTCCAGCTATGGCCTGTCGGGCTTTGGCCCCGGCGTGATGATTGAAACCAGCGAGGGGCCGCAACCCGTCGAATGGCTCCGTCCCGGCGATCTGTTGCTGACACGTGACGAAGGCTACAAACCTTTGATCTGGGCTGGTCGAAGTGCCCTGACAGACGAAACCATTCAGCCGCCCTTGCGCATCCATGCAGGCGCCTTCGGCAAACGCACCCCGGAGCGCGATCTGATCCTTGCGCCCGGACACCATGTCCTGCTGCGCTCAGCACAGGTCGAATTGCATTTCTTTGAGAACGAAGTCCTCGTTCCCTCCGGCGATCTCGCCACAGAAGCAGAGGTCGACTACACCCCACCCATCTCGGATTACGCCTATTGCCATCTCGTCATGGCCGACCATCAGATGCTTTTGGCCGAAGGCGTCTGGACCGAAAGCCTTTTTCCCGACGAAGACGCCCTGTGCGCCTTGGGATCACAAGCCCGTGCAGAGATCACGGCCAAACTCGGCCCCTCCCTGATCGAAGCACAGAGGGCACGGATGACGCTTGTGCCCGGTGAGGCGGTCGTGCTTCAACCCCGCTCCGCGATCGCGGCCCGACGCATGGCCGCATAACGCGCACTATCCGCAAGTTTCGGGTCGGCAAGACGCGCACGAAAAGCTAGGCTCTCATCTGTCTGTTTCCCGGAGCCAACACTCATGTCCGCCCAGCCAGAACATCCTGTAGAGATTGCGCGCTCATCGGAGCCTTTTGAGGATCGCTATCACTTCCATGTCGTGCGCCGGGCGATCGACATCATCGACCAGTCCGAACAGCCGCTGTCGCTCGACACTCTGGCCGCCGAGCTGGGCATGTCGCCCTATCATTTGCAAAAGCTCTTTAGCCAATGGGCCGGTGTCTCTCCGAAACGGTTCCAGCAATATCTGACCCTGGGTCATGCCAAGGCCCTCATCACCCAAAACCACAGCCTCTTGGACACGACAGAGGCCACCGGCATGTCGAGCACCGGACGCCTGCATGATTTGTTCGTGCGTTGGGAGGCGATGAGCCCCGGGGAATATGCCCGCAAAGGCGAAGGCCTGACGATTTCCTACGGCTGGTTCGACACCCCCTTTGGTCGCAGCCTCGCGATGGCCACGCCGCGCGGACTTTGCGCCATGGCTTTTACCTCCGAGTACAGTGATCAGGACGCCTTCGCTGATCTGTCGGCGCGCTGGCCAAAGGCAACATTCGTGGACAACTCCGACGCGGTGCGCCCCTTTGTCGACGCCGCTCTAGGCGGTGGAGAAACCAGGTTGCACCTCATCGGAGGCCCATTTCAGATCAAGGTCTGGGAAGCGCTCCTGTCGATCCCTGCCGGTCAGGTCACCACCTATTCCGACATCGCGCGCGCCATCGGCAACCCCAAGGCCGTGCGCGCCGTTGGCACCGCGGTCGGGAACAATCCGGTGAGTTGGCTGATCCCCTGTCACCGCGTTTTGCGGAAAACCGGGGCCTTGGGCGGCTATCACTGGGGCTTGCCGGTCAAACGCGCGCTTTTAGCCTACGAAAGCCTGCAAGCCGACGCACACGGTTGAGCGAAAACCCGCCACATTTTCGTGAAGACGATAAATCCACCGTGCCAGAGCCGCGAGACGCAGGTAAAACCAGCGTCAAGAGCAGTTTTTCAAGGAGGATCCAAATGAAATCCCCGCTTTATATCGCTATCCCTCTCGTGGCCAGCTTTGGCCTGACCGCCTGTATGGACAGCTACGACCCCAATTCCAAAGCCACACAGGGTGTTGCCCTCGGTGCGGCCCTCGGCGGCATCACCGCTGCGGCAACCTCGGGCGACAATGACAAGCTTGCCAAAGTGGCCGTGGGCGCCATGATCGGCGGGGCCGTGGGCGGCGCCATCGGTCAGCGTCTGGACCAACAGGCCGCCGACCTGCGTCAGGATCTGGGCAATGACGATGTGCAAATCGTCAACACCGGCTCACAGCTGATCGTGACCATGCCGCAGGACATTCTGTTTGCCACCGACAGCGCCGTGGTTGTGCCCTCGCTTCAGGCCGATCTGCGCAAACTCGCGTACAACTTGCAGGATTATCCGAACACCACGATTCAGATCATCGGACACACAGACAACACCGGCTCGGCCACCTATAACCAAGAGCTCTCGACCCGTCGTGCGACGGCGGTCGCGACCGTGCTGACCGGCAATGGCGTTGCGACCGGGCGCGTGCATGCCTTTGGCCGTGGCGAAGATCAACCGATCGCCACCAACCTGACGCCGGAGGGCAAGGCCCAGAACCGTCGCGTCGAGATCGTGATCACGCCGACCTCGGCCTGATCGCTCTGATACAGGTTTCGAAAGGCCGGGCATGTCCCGGCCTTTTTTATGGCTCACGACTTAGGCTGGTCATATAATCTGACCAGTCACAGCACGAGAGCCCCATGCCCTTTCAAAAAGTCACCCCCGAGAAACTCAGCGCCTCCGTGGCGCGTCAGGTCGAGCTTTTGATCCTGCGCGGGATTTTGCGGCCTGGCGAACGCCTGCCCTCTGAACGCGATCTCGCTGAGCGGCTGGGCGTGTCGCGCCCCTCAGTGCGCGAAGCCGTGGCGGAGCTGACCGACAAGGGCCTGTTGGAGACCCGTGCCAATGCGGGCATCTTCGTGGCCGATGTCTTGGGGTCGGCCTTCTCGCCTGCGTTGGTCAAACTCTTCGGCAGCCATGACGAGGCGGTGTTCGACTACATCGCTTTTCGCCGCGATATGGAGGGTCTGGCCGCCGAGCGCGCGGCCAAGATGGCCTCTGACACCGACCTGAAAGTCATCGCCACGATCTTTGAAAAGATGGAAGCGGCACATCCGAAGCGCAATCCGACCGAGGAAGCCCGTCTCGACGCCGAGTTTCACCTGTCGATTATTGAGGCCTCACATAACGTCATCATGCTGCACATGATGCGCTCTATGTTCGATCTGCTGCGCGAGGGCGTGTTCTACAACCGCTCCGTGATGTTCAAACAGCGCACCAATCGCGCCCAGCTTTTGGAGCAACACCGCGCGATCCACGACGCGCTTCAGGTCCGTGACCCGGAGGCCGCCCGCGCCGCCGTGACCCAGCATCTCGACTATGTCGAAGAGGCGCTTTTGGACCAGCAGAGATGCGAGCGCAACGAAGAGGTCGCGAAGCTCAGGTTCGAACATGAACAGGCGCGCGGGTAACCCTCTTCATCGCAGGCCAAATACTCAAAAAGCCCCGCCGATGTGGCAGGGCTTTCTATCAGGGTCTGTCTGATCCGGTCAGGAGATCAAACAAAGGCTTAGTGCAGCTTGTCACCAACTTCGGCGATCGACGTGTCGATCAGGGCGTTGGCATCCGCAGCACTCATATTTTTCGCAATCACGTCGGTCGCGGCAGCCACGGCGACGGTGATCGCGGTGTTGCGCACGTCGCGAATGGCGGCGGCTTCGGCAGCACCGATTTGCTCTTCGGCGGCGGCGAGACGGCGGGCGATGGAGGATTTCAGATCCTCTTTCGCTTTCACCGCAGCAGCTTCCGCGTCTTTTTTCGCTTGCGCGACGATGGCGTCGGCCTGTTCCTGAACTTCGCGCTGTTTGCGCTCGTAGGAGGCGAGGATCGACTGAGCTTCTTCACGCAAAGCGCGGGCTTCGTCCAATTCGGATTTGATGCCTGCGGCGCGCTGATCGAGCATGCCACCGATCATCGAGGGGACTTTCTTCCAGAGAAGAATGCCGACGAAGACCAAAAAGCCCAGGAGCACGACGAAGTTGGTGTTCTTCAGTGAGAAGAACGGACCTGAGGCGGCGAAGGCCGGGCTGGCCGCGGTGAGGGCGATGAGGAGAGAAAGTTTTTTCATGTCCTTAGCCTTTCATCCGTGCCGTGACAGCAGCCGTGATCGAACGCGCATCGGCGGAGGAGCCCATGGCGGCGACGAGTTCCTTGGCGGTGTCTTTGGCGACGTCCTTGACGCTGTCCAAAGCCCCGTCGCGGATCTCAGCGATGGCTTTTTCAGATTCGGCGGCTTTCGCGGAGATCTCTGCATCGGCCTTGGCGGTCGCGGCATCGAGATCGGCCTGAATGGCCGCACGGGTTTCATTGGCGATCTGCTGGGCCTGAGCTTTCGCCTCGGCCAGAGCAGCGTTATACGCCTCTTCCGCTTCTTTCGCTTTGAGCTTCAGCTCTTCGGCGGCGGAAATATCATTCATGATCGTGCCGGAGCGCTCGGCGAGCACCGTGGAGATGCGCGGCAGTGCGATCTTGGACAGCACGAAGTAGATCACGACGAGCGTGACCAGAAGCCAGAAAATCTGGTTCGGGAAAGTGGAGAAGTCGAGCTGCGGCATGCCGGCTTCTGCGGCGCCGTGTGCGGCTTCTACCCCGTGTGTTTCGGTTGCCATCTTGTCCTCCTGGCTCTGACCTGTGTCTCCCGAAAGGGAGAGACCCCTATATTACGCGAGGGTGGGACTAAACGAAGTCCCACCCTGCCGTAAGGATGGAGCGTCGGATCAGACGGCGAACATCAGGAGCAGAGCGACGAGGAACGAGAAGATCCCCAGAGCTTCTGCGAAGGCCATGCCGATGAAGAGCGTCGCGGTTTGCGAAGCAGCGGCGGAGGGGTTGCGAAGAGCACCGGAGAGGTAGTTACCTGCCACGTTGCCCACACCCATTGCTGCGCCGCCCATGCCGATAGCGGTCAGACCAACACCGATGTATTTGCCGAGTTCTGCGATATTGCCTTCCATTGTGGTATCTCCTTACGTTGGAATTGGCTGGATTGAGTTCGAACCTGTTTGTGCGCGGTCTTAGTGGACCGGGTGCAGCGCGTCTTTCAGATAGACACAGGTCAGAATGGTGAAGACGTAGGCCTGGATAAAGGCCACGAGAATTTCGAGACCATACATGGCGGTGATCGCCAGAATGGAGACCGGAGAGATCGCAGCGATAGCAGCGAAACCGGCGAAAACTTTGATCACGGCGTGACCGGCCATCATGTTGCCCGCAAGACGGATGGAGTGGCTGACGGGACGCACGAAGTAGGAGATCAGCTCGATCACCGCGAGAAGCGGACGCACGGCCATCGGCGCGGAGCTGACCCAGAAGAGAGCGAGGAACTTGGTGCCGTTTTTCGCGAAACCGAGGATGGTCACGAAGAGGAACACCAGAAGCGCCAACACGCCGGTGACGGCGATGTGGGAGGTCGTGGTGAAAGACAGCGGCAAGAGGCCCAGCATGTTCGAGAAGACGATGAAGATGAAGAGCGTCATCACATAGGGGAAGTATTTCACGGCATCTTTGCCGGTCACATCCTCGATCATCTTGTAGACGAAGCCGTAGGTCAGTTCCGCGATGGACTGGCCTTTCGACGGCACGATGGCGCGACCACGAGAGCCGACGACCAGCAGAAGGATAACGCCGATGACGGAGATCGCCATCCAGAGCGTCACGTTGGTGATGGTGTACCAATGCACTGCCCCGTCGCCAAAGAGCGGCGTGACCTTGAACTGGTCCATCGGGTGAAACACCAGGCTGCTTTCCGAACCGTGAGCCTCAGTCGCCATGTTTGTCCCTCTCAGTACCTGCGGGCGTCCCCGCGTTGTCATATTCGGCCGCGTTCAGTTCAGCGACCTGTTGTTTTTCAATGTCCCGCGCGGTGCGCATCATCGTCTTGACGCCGGCCGCGAGGCCAAATCCGATAAACAGCACGAGAAACAGGGGCATTGTGCCCAAAAGCTTATCCAGCCCGTATCCCACACCGAAGCCGATCAGAAGACCGGCCACAAGTTCCGTCACCATCCGCCAGGCCATGTTCGCCTGAGAAAAGTGTTCTTCGCCGCGGGAGGTTTTGGGCTTTTGCGCCTCTTTCACCTGGCTCAGCCGCTCTTCCAAAGCGCGCAAACGCTCAGGATCATGCGGTTCGGACATGTGAATGGCCCCCTACGGTCAGTTGCGGGCAAGCTATGCGGGGGAGGGTTTAGAGTCAACGCGGAATTGACCCATTAGAAACCGTGGCAACCTCATGAAATTATTGAGTATTTTTTCAACAAAGGAAACGCAAGAACATGGCAAACAGCGCCGTTAGCGCAAAAGGCTCGCGTTTTCGTTATTCAACCAAATGGTTGACCAAAGCCGCCTGCACGCCTATCGGCAAGACATGACAAGCACCCAGACAACCACATCGGCACATGATCTCGACCTCATCTTCGCAGCCCTTGGAGACCCGACCCGTCGGGCCATCCTGTCGATGCTGTTGGAGGATGACATGGCGGTCACCGATGTGGCCGATCCGTTCGAGATGTCCTTGGCGGCGGTGTCGAAGCACCTGACCATTCTGACCCGCGCAGGGTTGATCGCGCAGGAAAAGCGTGGGCGGGTGAAATGGTGCAAGCTGGAGCCGGACGCGATGCGCGCGGCGTCGGTGTGGATGCAGGGCTTTGGGCAGTTCGACGAGATTGATCTCGACGGGCTGGAACGGTTTCTGGAGCGCGAGCTGTCGCAAGAGGGCGACGCATAAAAAACGCACGGCCACGAGGGAGCCGCGCGTTTTTAGGATTTCAGATGTCGCTCAGCGCTCAGAAGACAAAGCTCAGGATCGCGCCGACAACCACGACAAGACCGACCAGATAGATGACGTTGTTCATAACTTTTCTCCGCGTTTGTTCCGTTAGGAAGACAACGCGGAGAAGCGCCAAGAGTTCCCGCTCGGCTTAAAGCGTTTTTCGTTTAATCTGAATCAGATTGAGCGAGAAACGTTGCCACACTGAATTGATAGTGCTGCGTTTCTCAAAATTGAGTGCCTCAAGTTTTTTGAGAAACGCTTTAGCGCACCACTTAACGGACAACAAACACCGACATCTTGGCATGAGACGCAAGAGTGCCTGCGTTGGAACCAAAGATATACTCTGCAAAGCCCGGCACATGGCTGGCCATGACCACCAAATCCGCGCCCAACTCATCGCTGGCTTTCATCAAAAGCGCATCGAGATCAATCCGCAGATCGGTCGCAATCACCGGATGCGGCATGACGGGACGGCCATAGCGGTCGGACAGATCGGCGGCGAATTTTTCGAGCCGTGCGGTGTATTCGGCGGGGGTATGCCCCAAGGCATGCGGCGTCTCGGGGGCGACACCCACCACATGCACCGCAGAATCGTATTGCCCGGCAAGATCACCGGCGACGCCCAGAGCCTTTTCGAGACGGTCAATGTGACCGAGGTCAACGGGGATGACGATTGTTTTAAACATAGGTCCTCCTTCCATACGGTTTGTTCGGATTGCCTTTAGTGTAACAGAAACAGAGGGCTTACGATATGCGGAAGGTCAAACCCTCACGCTTCGTGCTTGAGAAGCAGGTAGAGCGCGAGGATGGTCAGGCCGATGCCGCCAAAGACCAGAGCGGGCGGCGTACCGTGGCCCAGAGCGATCTCCCAGATGATCACCCAGGACGGCACGAGATAGGTGTAGGCCATGACCTTGGCCGCCGCCAGCCGCACGGAGGCATAGGCCAGCAAAGAGGCGGTGATGGTGGTGGCGAAGATGGTGATGTAGCCCAAGGCGATCCAGACGATGGCTGGAAGATGCGCCCAGTCGGTCGCCAGCATGTCTTTCCAGCCGAAGAGCAAAATGACGATCGTGGCGGAGGCCAGCACAAAAAAGGTGAAGACCAGTGTGCGCTCGCCGCGATGCAGACGCGGCACCAGCGGGGTGTAAATCGCATGGGCCACGACACCGATGAAATAAAGCGCCTCCCCGCGTCCGACATGAAAGGCCAGAAACGCCTGAATATCGGCGCGGAAGATCACCCAAAGCGCGCCTGCCGCCCCGATGGCAAGCGCGATGGCGATGCGGCGCGTGGTGATTTGGCGCATGATCAGATAGCCGAAGCCTGCCGCCAGGAGAGGGGTCAGGGTGAAGACGGCGGAGGCGGAAACAGGTTCCGCAGTTTGCAGGCCCACGAACATCATCACGAAGTAGAGTGCGAAAATACCACCAAGGATGAGGTAGCGCCACGGCTGACGGGTGGCCTCCCGCGAAATGCCCCCCGTGACCATCGTCATGATGCCGATGACAAGCGTGGCGATGGTGAACCGCACGCCGTTCAAGGCGAGCGGCGTAATTTCATTGGCGGCCATGGCGCCCAAGGAAAAGGATCCGGCGACGAGACAGGAAAAGGTGAGCATCGCCAGATGCCCGTTGCGGCGATCCTTGGCGGCAGCAGAATGGGGCACGGGCGAGGCGTCCTCTGATAAATTCAATTGATCGCACGTGTTTTAGCGACAGCGCCAGACAAGGTCCATGCGCCGCTTATGCACAGCACGCACGCATAATCCGTCACAGATCAGGAATAGGGCCATTCCTTGGCGCGCGCTTTCAGGAAGGTCAAAAAGGACTGAACCTTTGGCGTGCGGTGCAAATCGACATGGGTCACCAGCCAGTTCTGACTTTCCCATTCGGGTTGCGGTGACATGATCTGCACCAGATCGGGATTGTCATGCGCCATCCAGGTCGGCAGGAACCCAGCGCCTGCGCCCGCAAGGATCGCATCGGACATGGCCGTCAAATCGGACGTGCGGAACACGATCCGGTCAGACGGCACATGATCGTTCATCCAGACCATGAACGGCGCGCGGGAATTGACGTCATCGAGCGACACGAACCGCAGCTCATGCGCCAGTTCCTCGCCCTCGCCCTTCGGCGCACCGAAGGCGTCGATGTAGCTTTGATGGGCGTAAAGACCAAAGGCCTGACGGTAGAAAGGCTGGACCACATTGTCGGGTTCCTGCGGCGGCTTGCCGCCCCGGATCGCGATATGGGCCTCGCCATATTCGAGGCGGAACACACGTTCGCCCGCCAGATAACGCACGGTCAAACCCGGGTGATCGCGTTGGAACTCGGCCAGAATCGGCGCCAACAGAGGCCCCATCCCCGGCAGGGAGGTGACGACCAGCTCGCCCACCACCTCTTCGCCCCGGCCTTTGATCCGGGAGACGAGTTGAGAGAATTGATCGTCGGTGGTTTGCGCCACTTTCAACAGGTCAATCCCCGCCTCGGTCGGCGTGTAGCCGCGGGCGTGGCGTTGAAAGAGTTTGACACCCAAACGGCCCTCGAGCGCATCAATATGGCGGATCACGGTGGCGTGGTGCACACCGAGCGCCTGAGCGGCGCCGGAAACGGTGCCCATTTTTGCGACCTGAAACGCGGTGCGGAACTCATCCCAATTTTCGACGGACATAGCGGCCTCATGTGCAGAGGGGAACAGTTGGCGCCGATCATCGTGAGACCTGTTCGGAATTACAAGCTATTTTGCAGCAGAGCGGTTTCTTAATTCGGCCCAGACGCGCGCTGCCTCGGGGAGCGCCTCTTCTTTGGTCCACTCCTCGGCCAATGCTTCGCGTTCGACCTTGAGAAGGGCTTCCAGGGTTGCGATCCGATCTCCGCGCGCCTCATCCCCTTGCTCACGCATGTGATCCTGAAACCGATGCGAATGCAGGATCGTCGGCACGGCGTCCAACGGCTCCCAGGCATCAAGCATGGTCACCCGGCGCAGATTGAACTCCGGCGGCAGGACATAATAGCGCAGATCGCTTTCCCAAAGCAGATCCTTGAGGATGATCTGATCGCGATGGATGTCGTCGTCGGCAAAGAATCTCTCCGCCCAGTCATTGAGAAAGGCCAGCATCGCGGCGCTGTTGCGATAGAGGAAGACGCCGGAATTGTGCTGAGGAAAGGCATAGGGCGTGATGTGATCCCGGCCCTGTCGGATCAGCGACCAATCGCGGCGCACGTCATGGCAGAGCGCACATTCGAAGCGGTCGAGAATCCCGAAGAGATCGCCCAGAGGCGCCACAAAGAGGGTATCGCTGTCGACATAAAGCGTGCGTTCAAAGCGGCTCGCCGGCATAGCGCGGAGTTTCTCGCGCGGATGCATGTCGTAGCTGGCTGTGACCCGATCAAACAGACCGGCGGGCAGATTTTCCGGCAGGTCCGTCACCAGATCTATGGCAATCCCCGGCTCATGGTCCCGCAAAGAGCGTGCCGATTGGATCGCCAGATCGACATAGTCCTCGCCCCCCGCCACATAGAGCACACCGCAGGTCAGGCCGTCCTGTTCAGAAATCGCAGGCTGTAGGTCTTGCATCTGTCCCTCCCAACGGGTGTAGAAACGGGCGTATGAAAAGTGTAGCGCAACAAGCTTGGCAATCCAGTCGGCCATATGCGCTTTGACTTGACTCCTCTTACGCACGCGCGTAGAGACCGGATCAAATTTCCCGGAAGTGTGCATCTTCCGGTCCTCAGGCCATAGGCCAGGATCGCCCCCCGTCAGCGTTATACGCCCACGGGGGCAAATGTGCATTTGCCGCGTTGTCAGTGTTTGATGGCGGCGCACGGGGTGTAAAATTCGCCGCTTCGTCCCCAGATGGAGCATATCGTCAACGGCCCCCTTAAAGGAGAACGGCCCATGTTTGAAAATCTGTCCGACCGCCTCTCAGGCGTCTTCGACAAGCTCACCAAACAAGGTGCCCTGTCCGAAGACGATGTAAAAACCGCGCTGCGCGAAGTGCGTGTCGCGCTTCTTGAGGCCGACGTCTCGCTGCCGGTTGCCCGCGATTTCGTCAAGGCGGTGACCGAGAAAGCCACCGGCCAGGCCGTGACCAAATCCGTCACGCCGGGTCAGCAGGTCGTCAAGATCGTGCATGACGAGCTGGTGCATGTGTTGCAAGGCGACGAGGCCGACATCGGGTCTCTCAAGGTCGACAACCCGCCCGCCCCGATCCTTATGGTCGGTCTGCAGGGTGGTGGTAAAACCACGACCACGGCGAAACTCGCCAAGCGCCTGAAAGAAAAACACGGCAAGCGCGTGCTGATGGCCTCTTTGGACGTCTACCGCCCCGCCGCGATGGACCAGCTCAAAGTCTTGGGCGAACAGATCGGCGTCGATACGCTTCCGATCGTGCCGGGTCAAAGCCCCGCCGACATCGCCAAACGCGCGAAACAACAGGCCGCCATGGCCGGGTATGACGTCTACATGCTCGACACCGCGGGCCGTCTGTCCATTGACGATGCCCTGATGGCCGAGGTCGAGGAGGTCAAAGCGATCACCTCGCCGCGTGAGACGCTGTTGGTGGTCGACGGCCTCACCGGTCAGGACGCCGTGCACACGGCGGAAAACTTTGACGGCCGCATCGGCATCTCCGGCGTCGTTCTGACCCGGATGGACGGGGACGGTCGCGGTGGGGCTGCGCTCTCCATGCGCGCGGTCACCGGCAAGCCGATCAAATTCGTCGGTCTCGGCGAAAAGATGGACGCTCTTGAAGAGTTCCACCCGGACCGCGTTGCGGGCCGCATCCTTGGCATGGGCGACATCGTGGCCCTCGTCGAGAAAGCGCAGGAAACCATCGAGGCCGAACAGGCCGAAAAGATGGCCCGGCGCTTTGCCAAGGGTCGGTTCAACATGAACGACATGAAAATGCAGCTTGAGCAGATGCAGAAAATGGGCGGCATGGAATCGATCATGGGCATGATGCCGGGCATGAAAAAAGCCGCCTCTCAGATCAAGGAAAGCGGCTTTGACGACAGCGTTTTCAAACGTCAGGTCGCGCTGATCAACTCGATGACCAAAAAAGAGCGCGCCAACCCGCAGCTTTTGCAAGCCTCGCGCAAGAAACGTATCGCCAAAGGCGCGGGCCTTGAGGTCTCCGAGCTCAATCAGCTTATCAAGATGCACCGCCAGATGTCGGATGCGATGAAAAAGATGAGCAAGATGAAGGGCGGCATGTTCAAACAGGCCTTGAAAGGCATGTTGGGCAAAGGCGGTCCGCAGGGGCTTGAAGACATGGACCCTGCAAAGATGGCCGAGGCGACCAAAGCTCTTGGCGGTGCGATGCCGAAAGGCATGGGCGGACTTGGCGGCCTGCCGGGTCTGGGCGGCGCATCGCTTCCGCCGGGTCTCTCGGGTTTCGGGAAGAAAAAGTAATATGACCCTCGCCCCCACCATAGAAACCCAGCGCCTGCGCTTGCGCGGCCATGTCGAAGCGGATTTCAACGCCTTCGCCGACATGTTCGCCTCTGATCGCGCGCGCTACATGCATGGCCCGCTCACGCGACGTCAGGCATGGTTTGCCTTCTGTGGGGACGTGGCACAATGGCAACTCTTTGGGCATGGCGCCTGGGGTGTGGAGCGCTTGGAAGACGGTGCTTTCGTCGGTCAGGTCGCGCTGAACAAACCGCCGCATTTCCCCGAACTTGAGCTTGGCTGGTTCGTGCTCGAAGGCTTCGAGGGCCAAGGCTACGCGCTTGAGGCCGCCACAGCCGCCCGCGATTACGCCTATGTCGAGATGGGCCGCGACACACTTGTGTCCTACATCGATGCGGCCAACACCCGCTCGGTCGCTTTGGCCGAACGCATGGGCGCCGAATGCGACGAGATGGCCGAAACGCCCGATGGCGAAGACTGCCTCGTCTACCGCCACCCCACACCCGACGCGCTGCAAGACGGCGGCATGGAGGCCTACGCATGAACGAGACCCAAATCCGCGCGCAGGAGGTGCTCAAGGAGCATCGCGAAAGCATCGACCGGCTGGACGCGATCCTCGTCTACACGCTGGGCGAGCGGTTCAAACACACGCAGGCCGTTGGCAAACTCAAGGCCGCCCACGATCTTCCGCCGTCGGACCCGGCGCGCGAAGAAAAACAGATTGCCCGGCTCGAAGAGCTCGCCGTTGCGGCGGATCTCGATCCGGAATTCGCAAAGGAATTCCTGAAGTTCATCATTCAGGAAGTCATTCACCACCACGAAAAACACCAGGATTGCTAAGGCCTTACCCGGACCTTGGCTCAATAGTCAGACTTAGGAGAAACACATCATGGCTATGAAAATTCGTCTCGCCCGCGGCGGTTCCAAAAAGCGCCCCTTCTACAGCATCGTTGCGTCCGATTCCCGCATGCCGCGTGATGGCCGCTTCATCGAGAAACTGGGCACCTACAACCCGCTCCTGCCGAAAGACAGCGAAGAGCGCGTGAAAATGAACATGGAGCGTGTGCAATACTGGCTCGGCCAAGGCGCTCAACCGACCGACCGTGTGTCCCGTATGCTCGAAGCCGCTGGCGTGCTCGCGAAAAAAGAGCGCAACAACCCGAAGAAAGCCGTTCCGGGCAAAAAAGCTCAGGACCGCGCTGAAGAGAAAGCTGCGAAAGCTGCCGAGGCCGCTGAAGCTGCCGCTGCACCGGCAGAAGACGCCGCTGCTGAAGAGTAAGCACACCCGGATATCCGTCCGAGTGAGTCTCTCTCATTCGAAAGCGCAGGTGGTTCGCCCATCTGCGCTTTTCTCTTTCCCTCTTGATCTGTGAGCAATAAATTAAGGCCACACTTGCATTCTGCCATTTGCGCACAATCAAAGTGAACGTAAAATCAACCCGCTACGCTGACGTCATATCTGAGCACTCCCAGGGGATCGAAGATGATCAACACTGCTGCAATCGGACAGTTTTCTGCCGCTTTTCGCAAAGATTTTTCCGAGCTTATGCGCTGGCGCCGCGATGTGCGCAGCTTTCAGGACACGCCTGTCGATGCCGAGGCTCTCGCACGCTGTCTCGACGCCTTCAAACTCGCGCCTTCCGTCAGCCTGACCCAGCCCTGGCGTCTCGTTGACATCAAAAGCGACGGCGCCCGCAAGGCCGTCGTCGAGAATTTCAAAAGCTTCAACGCCAGTGCGCTCTCCGGTGCGGACGGCGAAACCGCGAAGGGCTTTGCCACGCAAAAGCTCAAAGGGCTTGAAGTGGCGCCAGTGCAATACGCCGTGTTCAGCGATGGCGCCGCGACCGAAGGGCATGTGCTCGATCTCTCCTCCATCCCGCAGGTGTTGGACTATTCCGTCGCCGCTGCGATCATGCAATTCTGGCTGGCGCTCAGGGTCGAAGGCATCGGCATGGGCTGGGTGTCCCGCTTTGATCCGGCACAGCTTCAGGCCGATCTCGACATCGCGCAAAGCTGGACGCTGGTGGGCTATCTCTGCATCGGCTACCCGACCGCAGACAGCACCGAGCCGGACCTGCAAACCCGTGGCTATGAGACCCGCGCGCCGGAGCTTGAGCTTCTCGCGCGCTGATCTTCTGCGCTGAGACCTGCGAATTCCCTCAGGCGGGTGCTTCAAACCCGCCTGAAAACGCTTTAGGTTGGCGCGAAATCGTCCAGACCTCAAACAGCGAGCCAAACATGAGTGACACGCGGATCATCGTCGGAGCCATCGCCGGCGCCTTTGGCGTAAATGGCGAAGTGCGGATCAAAAGCTTTTGCTCCGAGCCGGAGGCCATCGGCGACTACGCGCCTTTGACCTCGGAAGACGGCACGCAGACCTTTGAGCTGACACTGACCCGCGCGATCAAGAACGGCTTTGCCGCCGAGATCGAGGGCGTTGACACCAAGGAAGAGGCCGATGCGCTCAAGGGCGTGACGCTGTTTGCCGACCGCGATGCGCTGCCGTCGCTGCCCGATGACGAATATTACCACGCCGATCTGATCGGCCTCACCGTGCTGGACACCGGCGGCACAGAGCTTGGCCAGGTGCGCAATGTGCTCAACCACGGCGCGGGCGATCTGTTGGAAGTGCATGGTCCAGGTCTCAAAGCGCCTGTTCTTTTGCCCTTCACCATGGCCAATGTGCCGACGGTCGATCTGGCCGCAGGCCGCATCATCGCCGACCCGCCCGAGGGTCTGTTCGAATGAGCGACATGGACGACACAACTAAAGCCCAATCCAAATCGCATGGCCGCCTCGCCGTGCGCCCGACGCTGCGTCCGCGCGAGTTGATGACCAACACGCCCGATCTTGTCGGCGTCTGGAAGGCCAAGGTGATCACGCTCTTCCCGGAGGCCTTTCCCGGCGTCTTGGGCGAAAGCCTGACCGGCAAGGCATTGCAGGACGGTCGGTGGCAGTTGGAACAAATCCATCTGCGCGAGTTCGGCGAGGGCAAGCACAAGAACGTCGATGACACCCCTGCGGGCGGTGGCGCAGGCATGGTGATCCGCCCCGACGTGATGGGCAATGCGATTGATTTCGCGATGAACGGCACACCGCCGGACCGTCGCGAATGGCCGCTTGTGTATCTGTCGCCGCGGGGCAAACGCTTTGATCAGGCCACCGCGAAACGCTGGTCCGAGGCGCGCGGCATCACGATGATCTGCGGTCGGTTCGAGGGCGTCGATGACCGCGTGCTGTTTCACTACGGGATCGAGGAAGTGTCGCTTGGCGATTTCGTCCTCACCGGCGGCGAGATCGCAGCGCAGGCGATGATCGACGCCACCGTACGGCTTTTGCCCGGCGTCTTGGGCAATGCGGAAAGTATCGAAGAGGAAAGCCACTCGAACGGCCTTTTGGAGCACCCGCAATTCACCCGCCCCGCCGAGTGGCGCGGCATGGCGATCCCTGAGGTCCTGATGTCCGGCCATCATGGCAAGATCGCGGAATGGCGTCAGAAGATGGCGGAAAAGATCACGCGGGATCGCAGGCCGGATATGTGGGAGGCCTATGAGGCGACCGTAAAAGCCACGAAGGCTAAGGAATAAAGGTCATACCCTCTTGATCGACAAGCGCGCGCGGCCTATACACCGCCCGTCTGGCACCGGGATTCGGCGCACAGACCTTTTTGCTATGGGTCGGACGGTTTCTTCTTCGTCCAGCACGACCCCGGCAGATTGCACAAGCAAAGACGACCTGAACCCTCCGGCGGGCATCATATAGATGGACCCGATCGAAGACGCGGAGCTCTGAGGCAGTTGAAACCTTCGTGGACAAAACCACGAGCCAATTGGAGAACAAGCGATGGATCTTATCGCCCAGCTTGAAGCCGAGCAAATCGAAGCTCTCGGCAAAACTATCCCGGATTTCAAAGCCGGTGACACCATCCGCGTCGGTTACAAAGTGACCGAAGGCACGCGCACCCGTGTGCAGAACTACGAAGGTGTCTGCATCTCCCGTAAGAACGGCAAAGGCATTGCCGGCTCTTTCACGGTTCGCAAAATTTCCTTTGGTGAAGGTGTGGAACGTGTGTTCCCGCTCTACTCCACCAACATCGACAGCATCGAGGTGGTGCGTCGCGGTAAAGTACGTCGTTCGAAACTCTACTACCTCCGTTCGCGTCGCGGCAAATCTGCCCGTATCGCAGAAGTCACCAACTACAAACCGCTCGACGCGAAAGCCTGAGGAGTATTTCGATGAAAAACGATATCCATCCCGACTACCACTTCATCGACGTCAAAATGACCGATGGCACGATCGTGAAAATGCGCTCCACCTGGGGTGGCGAAGGCGACACGCTCGCCCTCGACATCGACCCGACGGTGCACCCGGCCTGGACCGGCGGCAACTCGCGCCTCATGGATGCTGGCGGTCGTGTGTCCAAGTTCAAAAACAAATACGCTGGCCTCGGCTTCTAAGCCCTGCCCCATGCAACCATATGAAAGGCCCGCCAAATCGGCGGGCCTTTTTTTGTCATCGCCTCACATCACTGACCGCTCGCGACCACCTCGCCCAAAAGCGGCGTGATCACCCGGACGGCGGCGCGGCGGTTGGTCCGTTCGGCCGCTACGGTCGGCACTTTGAGATAGCGTTCACCATAGCCTTGCACGATCATGTTCTCCGGCGGCACGTCGAAATATTCGGTCAGCGCCAGAGCCAGACTCTCAGCGCGTCGATCCGACAGTGCAAGGTTGGAGCTGGCATTGCCGACAGCGTCCGTATGGCCTTCGACCAGAAACACCTCACGGGGGTTCTCAGAAATAGCATCCCGCATCGCGCGGCCCAGAGCGGCCAGTTCTTCGGCCTCGGACGGCGTGATCGCAGACGACCCGGTGCGGAAGTTCACATTGGTCAGTTCGATCTCCGGCGCCAGCTCGCGCACGGCGCGGATGCTGCGAATCTGGTTCAGTGAAAAGTTGCGGTTGAGACCCTCCGCACGCGCTTGGCTGGCGGCAAGGGCGGCGCGCAGGGCATCCTCTTCCTCATCTTCGGCATAGCGATAGGTCTCGGTCTGTTGCGGGCTGTGCGGCAAGGTCGAGACATCGACCGCATCCACATTGCGCGTATCGTCAAACAGCGTCACCACGGTGCCATCCGTCAGCACCCGATCCCGGCGCAACACACGACCATCGGCGGCACGCAGGGTGATCACCTGGCTGCCATCCTCACGCGTCGTCGTCGTGCGGGCGGAACCGTCTGGAAAGCTTTCCGTCGTCACCTGACTGCCCGGCTGGCGCAGCAGTGCGTCGTCATTTTTCAGCACCCTCAGCTGACCGTTGTTTTCCACCACGACACGGTCGCCCGTGTTGGAAATCACCTGATCGTCATTGCCCAAAATCTGCGACAACACGGCGGCCCCGATGGCCCCCAAAATGACTTTCTCACCATCGCTCATACCGCCGTCACTTTTCACGCTTGGGGCGTTCGTCGTCGCGATCTCATCGGCAGAACTGCGCGCGGTCTCTTGCGTCACCGTCTCGGTCACGACATCGACCTCGGCTTCGGCCTCGGGGTCCTCCATCGCCGCTGCGGCCGCGCTGTTCTGTTCGGCCTCAAGATCGGCCGCCCTTTCGGCTTCTTCCACGGCCTGCTCGGTTTGCGCCTCTTCACTCATCGCGGCTTCCAGGCTCTCGTCGGTCTGGCGGTCCTGCAACAAGGGGTCTGATGCCGCTTGTGAGACATCCGAGGGCTCTTCGGCACCCTTCTCTTGCACGGCCTCCATCTCAGACGATCCGTCGGGGATGGTTTCCTGCGCAGTCTCTGGATCGGCGGGCAGGTCTTCCAACGAGTCCACAGTCTCTTCGCTGGCCGGGTTTTCCATGGTTTCAGGATCAGCCTCTGTCTCAGCCTCAGGATCAATCGGGGCCTCTTCCGTTGCGGCCTCGTCGCCTTGTGCCTCTTGTGCCCCGTCAGTCGCAGCGACCTCTGCCTGTGCCTGTGCCTCTGCCTCTGCCTCTGCCTCTGCCTCTGCCTCTGCCTCAGGCAAATCCTCCGCCAACTCTTCGGCAATCACTTCTTCTTCGACAACCTCGGCATGTTCCATATCCGCAACGGCCTCTTCGCCGGCGGTGGCGAGCTCTTCCGGGGGCATCTCTTCTGTGGCCACGTCCTCGGCCATCTCTTCGCCAGCCTCAGCCTCCGCCTCGATCTCCGCGCGGGGCGCAGCAATTCCCAGCGCTTCATAGGCTTCTTCCAGCGACACTTCCGTGCCATCCTTGAGCATCACAGTGGTCTCAGACGTCATGCATGGCGGTGCGATGTCGTCGCAGGCCTCCAGCTCAAGCTCTGCCGCCAGTTCCGTCTCACGTGCTGCGTCCTGTGCCGAGGCGGGCCATGTCGCGCCAAGGCTCGCCAGACAAAGCCCCGTCGCAGCGGTGCCGAAAATCATACGTTTCATGGATGTCCTCCAGACTTTCCTCTCAAAGCGCTCACCTGCAAAGACCAGAGCGCCGATATGACGTCTCAACGCGCGAACCGGCAAATGGTTTCCGTGACGTCCCCGGAGCAGGACGGCAACAGTTTCGCCTCAGCCATCGAAACGCTCTTGCACGGGGAGGGAAAGAGAGGTCATACAGAACTCCAAAGCAACATGAACGCGCGGAAAAATGCGCGTCGAAGCGGACGGGAATTCGGGACGTGGCGCATATCATCATCGTCGGAAACGAGAAAGGCGGGGCGGGGAAATCCACCGTCTCCATGCATGTGGCAACGGCTCTGGCACGGATGGGCCATCGGGTCGGCGCGCTGGATCTGGACCTGCGGCAAAAGACCTTTGCCCGCTATCTCGAGAACCGGCTGAGCTTTTGCCTGCGCGAAGGGATCGAACTGGCGACACCAGAGTATCGCGACCTGCCGCAGGTTGAGGCCACCGATCTGGCTGAGGGTGAAAACATCTATGACCGCCGCCTGTCCATGGCCGTAGCGGGTCTGGAAGAAACCTGTGATTTCATCCTGATCGACTGCCCCGGCTCGCACACCCGCCTGTCTCAGGTGGCGCATACGCTGGCCGACACGTTGATCACGCCGATGAACGACAGTTTCATCGACTTCGACCTTCTGGCCCGCGTCGACCCGGACACCAACAAAATCCTCGGACCGTCGGTCTATTCGGAAATGGTGTGGAACGCGCGGCAACTCAGGGCGCAGGCCGGGTTGAAACCCATCGACTGGGTCGTGCTGCGCAACCGTCTTGGTGCGCAGGCCATGCACAACAAAAAGAAAATCGGCGACGCTTTGGATGAGCTCAGCAAGCGCATCGGGTTCCGTGTCGCGCCCGGCTTTGCTGAACGTGTGATTTTCCGCGAATTGTTCCCGCGCGGTCTGACGCTTTTGGATTTGAAAGACATCGGGGTCAAATCCGCGATGAACATCTCCAACGTTGCCGCACGTCAGGAACTGCGTGACTTGATGAAAGAGCTGTCCCTGCCCGACGTCGACATCAATTTTTAAGCCGACATCCTCTCAGTCAAGCTTGTTCAGTCGAGCTTGACCACCGTCACAACATCGGGACTGAGCCCCTGTGCGGCGAGTTGCGCCGCCAGCGTATCCTTACGCGCTGCGAAACGGTCCTGAACCCGCACGATCTTTGTGTTCAATTCGGCTTTCCGCGGCCGGTCGCGCCACAATTTGCGTGGATCGTATTTGACATACCAAGGCACTGCCTGACCGTAGGCCGAGGCCGTGAGGCTTGGCAGAGCGATTTGAGAGGTTTGCGCCAAATAGGTCATATCCCCGGTTTGCGCCGCACGGCGTAACCCATCGGATTTCGTCAGGATAAACCCCAATGCGAGGGCTGTGAGAAGCAGGCAGTGGAAAACCATTTTATACATGCAACACAGACTCGCACGGAACCTTTAACAAAGCCTTGTGATAGCTCGGGTTCTGACCCGGTTTTGGCCGATGTCAGACGATATTTCAGAATATAGTTTCAGGCCATCCGATCGAGACGGCGCAAAAAGGCATCGCCTTTTTCCCGGGCGACCACATGACGCTCGCCCGGCACGACATATGCCATCTCGGATTTTTGCGGCATACGCACCGGGTTCTTTTGGGATTTTTCCCGGCTGCGCTGCCACAAAAGGGCCGCGACTGCAAAGATCACAAGCCCAAAACTCACCGCCAAAAGCGTCACATGATCTTCTGCGGTCAGCCCGGCGGCCCAGTTTTGATAGATTGCCATGATATCCATTGACCGGTCTCCTCCGCCGCTTGGGGTCTGACCTCCTGAGGGTCTGATCCAAGTGTCGTGGCGCAAAGCGGCGAAAATCGGGCCAAGGCGTGGAGAAAGCGGTCGAATTTCGTGGTAAATTCGGGATCAGCCCCGCGCCTCCCAAAGTGCGGCGGCCTTTGCCTCGGCTTCTGCAACGCCCAGCGTATCCAGCGCAAGCGCCGCCGTGGCCAGAACGATGCCCTTGGCAAAAGGATCATCCAGTTCGCCCGACCAAAGCGCCGAAAGCCGCGCCAGATCGGTTTCGCCATCGTTGAGCCGCCGCGCGTCGTCCTGACTGGGCGGCACGAGCATGTCCCAGGGCTGTCCACCTCGCAGGCCAAACACCTGAATGTCCTTCGACGGGTTGCGTTCGAACTCGCCACCGCCACCTTTGATCACCGACATGGCTTTAAGGCCCAAGAGATGCGAGGCATCGGCCTGAAGCTCGCGGTAGGGCGGGTGAAATACGCCCTGAACGGAGGCACCTGCCCCACCCGGGTTGAGCATCCGCGCCACGGTATTGAGACAGGACCGCAACCCGAAATCCGCGCGCAGTTGCAACAGGCGCAGCAACTCCGGCGAGAAATTTTCCAGCGGCAGATAGGCGATGTTGTCACGTGCCAGAACCTCCGCGGCCTCATCCGGACCGGCGCAGCTCGTGATCCCGGCATAGGGCAGGCCGTCGCGCACCAGATGGCCGCGCTCACTCAACCCGTTCCAGCCATGCATCAGAACCTTATACCCGCCCTGCGTCACAAGCCGTGCGGAGAGCAAGAACCACGGCAGCCCCCGCGTGCGCCCGGCGGCATAGGAGGGCCAATCGAGATCAGGCGTCGGCACTTTGGTCAGCACATCCCGAAAGGCGGCGGTAAAGCCCGCAAGCTCTTCGGGCACCTCGCCCTTCATCCGCATCAGCATCAACATCGCGCCAATGCTCTCAAGCGCCGCCTCACCGCGCAGCACGCGCGCCATGGCCTCATGCGCCTCCTCTTGGGTCAAAGAGCGCGAGCGCCCCGGACCACGACCAAGGATGCGAACGAATTCAGCGATGCTCATCGGATGTCTGCCCTATTCTGCGGCGCCTTTGCCTTCCGCGACCTTGATGAGAGCGGCGATTTCCGAGCGACAGGAGCCACAGGAGCCACAATTCGTGCCCGCCTGCAATGCCTCGCCAATCGCATCGACCGTCATCAATCCGCGTGTCTCGATGGCGTCGAGAATAGTATTCACACCGACATTGAAGCAAGAGCAGAGCGTCGGTCCCGGATCAGGTTGATCGGCGGGGGATTTGCCCGACTGAGTTGCCCGCAAGAGGTATTGTCCCCACCTCAAGGCAGGAAAGGTGTTATCTTGTCGACCCAGATTTTATACCCGTCTCCGCCTAGGTGAAGCCCATCAAATGTCAGCTCTTCACGGACAATTCCATCCAGAGAGGTGAGCTACTCCCCATCTCTTGGACAGTTTCCAGCGTAAATTAAGCTACTCTCTGCCCCTGCTGATCGGTTTGGGTTTTGTCATTTCTCAGCCAATAGACCATGGCAGGAGGCCTGCCGCCAAGGGCTGAGTGTGGGCGTTGGTGATTGTAGAAAACGATCCACTTTCCGACCCCGGCCTTTGCCTCTGATCCGGTTTCCCAAGCATGCAGGTAAACGCACTCGTATTTCGCTGCGCGGTCCTTCGGTTCAGGCTCCGCCACAGCCGCTCGATGAAGATATTGTCGAGGGTGAGCTTGCGAACGCCCTTGCCATCCATCGAGATGCGCCAAGCCAGCACCTTGCGGGTGTGCCAATCCATAATGGCGACAAGATACAGGAACCCACGGCGCATGGGCAGATAGGTAATATCCGAGCACCCGCTGACCGGCAGTGCATTCGCAAAGCGAATGTCACGAGAGCGGAACTTGGTTCGGACGCTCCACCCGCAGACCTCTCAGCAGATAGGGATAGGTCTTGTGCCCTTTTGCTGGCCTGCTGGTGTTGGGCTTTTGGTAGATCGGCATCAGCCCCATCAGGCGCATCAGCCGGCGTATCCGTTTCTCGTTCACCAAATGGCCGTCGTTACGCAGGTGCCAAGTCATCTGGCGGACACCGAAGAACGGCGTTTCTAGGTCCGCAGGACGCTCATCAATCCGCCGCATCAGGCCGAGGTTCTGCTCCGTCTCGCCCTTGGGCTCGTAGTAATAGGACGAACGCGCGATCGACAGCAACCTGCACTGCTGACCGATAGACAACGCCGAATTGACCGGCTCAATCATATCGCGCCTCACTTGCCGGTCCATGGTTTGAGCTTTCTGGACAAAAAATCGTTGGCCACTGCCAGCTCCCCAATCTTGGCGTGCAATTCTCTCACCTGCTCTTCGTCGATCTCGGGGGTTTTCCTGCCGCCACGCTCGAACACGCCAGCCGCACCTTCAAGCAAGGCCCGCTTCCATTGATGGATCATCGTCGGATGCACACCGAACCGGCTTGCCAGCTCGGCCGCCGTCTCCTCACCCTTCAGCGCTTCAAGCGCCACCTTCGCCTTGAACTCAGGCGCGTGTTGTTTCCGTTTCGACATCATTCGACCATTGTCCTCGGACCAATGGCGGACAAGGTCTCGTTGTCTTCGCCCTTCAGGCCGTCCAGCACGATCCTGATCTTCTCCTCGGCCGAATACTGTTTACGGGTAGCCCGACGGATGTCCTTGACGACCTTCTCGCCGTGGCTCTGCTTGGTTCCGGGTTTCTGTCTCATCTTCACTCCTCGGTGGTTACGATGAGCCAGAAACCCTCTCTTATCAAATCATCCTAAACTCTCCCATTGGCGCTGACGTCACACACGCGAAAACAAAACATATGCTTCGCGACACCATTCGTCAAAAGCTGATTGTTTTACTATGGTATTCGAGAGCATCCTGTCTTAAAAAGAAAAAATGACAAAAGACAGCCTGCCCCCAATCCGCCCGACCGACGATGAAGCCCGAAACATGGCCCGTAAACTGATCGCAGAAGCACGGATCGCATCCCTTGCGGTTTTGGACCCGGCGAGCGGTGCACCACATGTCACGCGCATAGCATTCGGCCTCTCCCCCCAGGGAACATGGCTCACCTTGGTGTCTTCTCTTGCCTTTCATACGCAAGCCTTAAAATCGACGCCTTTGGTCAGCCTGCTGCTGGGAGAGCCTCCGGCCAAAGGTGACCCCTTGGCCTTTCCGCGCCTGTCAGCCCAAGCCGTTCCAGAATTCGTGCCACGCGACGCCGAAGCACATGCGCTCTATCGCGCGGCATGGCTGACGCATCACCCGAAGTCCGCTCTCTACATTGATTTCGCTGATTTCTCATTCGTGACGTTCAGCCCTCGCAAAGCCGATCTCAACGGCGGCTTCGGCAAGGCTTATCACTTGGGTCCTGAGGATATGCGCCAGAACGCGTAAAACCGGGCCGCTTCCGCCGCCCGGTTTCCAAGCTTTACAACAGTATGCGGCTCAGATCGGACGATCCATGCGCGCCATGAGATTGACTGTGCCTTTGACAGCCTCTTCGAAATTCAGACGAATCTGATTTTTGTTCGACCCATAATTCACAGTCACATAAGGGGTCGGGAAAACCCTGCTGCCCGCGGAATTCGTGATTTCGTTACGGAACACGATGCCTTCGACAACCCGCGCCCAGCCGCCGAAAGGCAAATAGCCTGACGGATCAAGCACCCAGGCCGTCGACGCCGTATTCTGCGAAAACTCCAAAGACACCGGATTGATCGTATTCTGGCTCACACCATTAAATGTATTTCCCGCAAAAGTGACATTGCGCATGGAATTGAACTGCAACTCAGCGTATGTCGTGTCGATACGCTCCACACGTTCAATAAAACCATTCAACGATTTGAACGTATTATTGACGACGGAAAGCCCTTGAAGGAAGTGACCCGACCCATAGGGCTTCACCACGATCCAGGAAAACGAACTGGCACTGTCATTCACGGTGAAAATATTCCCCGTCATGGTCAAACCGCCAAAGGAATACTCCGAGGAGAAGCTTGGCGCCACATCATGCTCATTCGTCATCTCGATAAACGAGTTGTCAATGTAGTTGCCCGTGAGGATCGATTTCATGTTGGGATATGTAAACACCAAACCCGCCATACGTGGGCTGTCCGTGAAATCATCCCCTTGAAACCAGTGGTTGCCGACAAACATATGCCCGTTCCCAAAAACAATCCCCGTATGGCCGAAACGCTGGAAACGGCTGTCGCGAATTTTGCTGTCGTTGGCATTGACGTTGAACGCAATCGACTGACGGTTTTCCGCGCGGATCGCCTGCTCGTTTGAAACGAACTTACAGCGATCAATATGCAAATCCTGACATCCATCACCGATCGAGGTCAGACCACGGTTGAGCGGAGACTTGATATGGCAGTCACGCAGGTGGAAATTATTCCCCGCCCCGGCCAGCATCACACCAGAGGCGCGACCGTTGCAAAGCAGCTCCACATCGAACAGTTCAAATTGCGAAAGCTTCGACATGCCCGAAAAATCGAACACATATTTGAAGCGGGTAAAGGTGTAACTCTGCGTCGAGTTCGGGCCGAACAGAGGCTGGCTCAGCGTCAGGGACTGATTGCCGACGTTGACTGCGTTGACATAAACCTCACGCCCGACACCGTTGCCCGTCACCAGACTCCCAACCTGAATGTTGGCAATATTCGGCACATTGCTCAACGTGCGGGCATTGGCGGTACTGTAACTCGCCTGAGACGTCACCACGTCGACATCCCAATCGCTTGAGCTTTGCACGTTGATTTGACCGTTACGGATGACCCGGCGCACTTCAAGCGTGCTGGCCCCGGTGATCTCCGCAATATCCAGCGGCGCATAAAGCTCGATCCGACGCCCGTTCATATCGAGACTGTCGTGATCCGTGTAGTAGAACATGGCCTGAATGGCACGTTTGAAACCTTCTTCCTCATCGCCGAATGCGTCGATATAGGCATTGAGGTAAAAGCTGTGACGCAGGATCAGGCGCGCAGAGGACGGCATGGTTACAGTACCGTCGAACACCGCCTCTTCCGTAAAGGCCACGGTGTTCGCCAGATGATAAACCCCTTCCGGCACAAGAATCTTCCGTCCTTCTGCGGCCGTATTTGCCGCGTTGAACGCATCCGTGTTGTCCGTGACACCATCGCCCACAGCACCGTAATCGCGCACGTCGATCATACCGGAACTGTCGCTCAGGAACCATTCGGACACATCCTCGATCTCGATATCGTCGATCCGAAGGGTGCCCCCATTTCCGCCGGTCAAATCAATGCCGAAATGACCGTAAACCGCATTGAGCCCCCAGGGCATATCAACGCCACCTCGCGCGCCAGAGCCGACGATGGCGGTCACTTCAACCACCTCGCCATAGCTGGTCAGGGTCACTTCGGGTCCAATTTCCGTCAGGCCGGACACATGCGACATCGACGCATTGCCTGCCCAACCGGCAACACGCACGGTAGGCAGATTGCCCGAAATCGCTTTCACCCGCGCTTTGATCTGAAGATACATCCCCGGCTGCAAAGGCGTCTCGCCCATGTAGCGCAGGCGAGTCAGCGTGTCGTTTTTGACCAACTCGAGACAGCCGCCAAAATCCGCATCGGCCGCGACGAATGACGCATTGCCCGCGCCGTCATAGGTCGCCGACCCCGGTGTACCGTCTTCACTGGACCAAACGTCCAGCCCGTCTTCGAACGCCGGTGGCATCAGCACCAGCCCGTCAGTAATGACCTTGTTCATCCGAACCCCTTTCAATCCTTCAATTCCATGCGCACCGATCTGCATGACGGATCCCGGCCCGGAACGCGGGGCGTTCAGGCACACTCAATCGAGATACTCATCATGGAAACTCGGGACGCATGAGCCCCGAGATGGGGACAGGTCTACAGCAGCAGTTTAACCCGTCGCTTAAGGCTCCGAACGCCGCCCTCGGCCCGAACGCAACAGCCACACTGCGTGTCATTGGCCTGTCACGGGCCTTGGCCTAAAGTGGTCGAAGAGAGGTTCGCATGAGTTATACGATCAAATCTGAAGATCGGAACATGACCGAGACGTTGCGCCGCATCGCCCGGGATCGTTTAGGTCGCACGATCAAGGCAAGCACTGCGGAGACGCCGGAGACCCGCATGGTCGCGGTGCATGACATTCGCAAACGTCTCAAGGAAATGCGCGGCCTCATCCGCCTCGTGCGGCCAGATTTTGACGCGTATAAACAAATCGACATAAGCTTGCGTGACATCGGACAACAAGTGTCAGAACTGCGAGACATCAAGGTGCGTTGCGATACGCTCGGCCAGCTGTCCAACCATCTCGCCCTACCCGACCCGCATCTGATGGACTATCTCCACCACCTGACACAAACCCGTGACGCGGCCTATGACGCTGCGGGCGACCTGATGGAGACGGTCGCGAAGGAGTTGACCGCGCTTCGACACTCCAGCACGAATTGGCAGCTGCACCACAATGGCCGCAAGGCGATCTTCCCCGGTCTGTCCGCCACTTACGCAACCGCGCGCGACGCCATGGAGCGGGCCCGCGAAACCCGAGCGCCGGAGAATTTCCACGATTGGCGCAAGCATGTGAAATATCATTTTTACCATGCCCGCCTTCTGACCCCGATCTGGCCGGACGCGATGGCGGCACAGGTCAAAGCCGCCGAAAGTTTGGGTGAGCTTTTGGGGAAACATCACGACCTCATCGTCTTGGGCGATGAGGCGCGCTCTGCCGGTCTCAACGAAACCGCAATCAAAACTCTGGAAACTGGATTAAAATCGCAAATCGCCGCCTGTGAAAAACAGGCCTTTCTCGATGGCGCGCGGCTTTTGGCGGACACGCCAGAGGCGCTGACGCATCGCTGGTCCATCTGGTATCGGCTGTGGCGTCACGCCAAATAAAAAGGGCCGCCGAAGAGCAGCCCTTTGAAATCACATGTGAAATATGGCTTACGAGAGCTCGCCGTTCAGACCTTTTTCGATCAGGCCGATGGTCTCATTCACCCCGTAGAGCGCCGCGAAGGACCCAAAACGCGGGCCTTGGGATTGGCCCAAAAGCACCTCATAGAGCGCCTTGAACCAATCGCGCAGGTTCTCGAACCCGTGGTTTTTACCGACCGCAAACACGATGCTTTGCAGGAAATCACCATCGGCAAAATTCGCTTCCGGCAGCGGCTCGTCATTGCCCATATCGGCATTTTTCTTCGCAATCGCGGCCAGAGCCAGGTCTTCAGAGCCAAAGGCCGCCTTGAGGTCTTTCATCGCTACGCGTTCCTGATCGCTTGGCGCGCGGAAGGTTTTCTCCGGCTTCACGAAGTCATTGTAATAGCGCACCGCATAGCCCGCCGCCGCATCAAGCTGTGGGTTGGCCTCCGGCGAGGCGTCCGGCGCATAGCGCTGGATAAAGCCCCAAAGCTGGTCCTTTTCTTCCGCCCCCGCCACAGAGGCAAGGTTCAGAAGCATCGAGAAAGGCACCACCATATCAGACACCGGCACATCGGCGCCATGGATGTGGAACACCGGGTTCGCCGCCTGTTTCGCCGCGTCCTGTGTCGGATAGGCGCGCAGCTGTTGGTGATACTCGTCCATCGCCCGCGGGATCACATCGAAATGCATCCGCTTCGCCGTTTTCGGCTTTTGATACATGAAATAGGCCAGAGATTCCGTCGAGGCATAGGTCAGCCATTCGTCAATCGACAAGCCATTGCCCGAGGATTTCGAAATTTTCTGACCGTTGGCATCGAGGAACAGCTCGTAAGTAAAGTGCTCCGGCTTCTGCCCGCCCAAGATTTCACAAATCCGGTCGTAGATCGGCGTGTTGGTCGAGTGATCCTTGCCGTACATCTCGAAATCCACACCAAGTGCTGCCCAGCGCGCGCCAAAGTCCGGTTTCCACTGCAATTTCACATTGCCGCCGGTGACAGGCAGGGTCCACTCCTTCCCGTCCTCGTCGTCAAAGGTGATCGTGTAATCGTCCTTGTTCACCTCTTTCATCGGTACGTAGAGCACGCGACCGGTTTCCGGGTGGATCGGCAGGAAGATGGAATAGGTTGCCGCACGCTCTTCACGCAGGGATTTGAGCATGACCTTCATCACATCGTCGTATTTTTCGACGGCGCGCTTCAGCACCTCATCGAACTGACCGGATTTGTAAAACTCGGTCGCCGAATAGAACTCATACTCGAACCCGAATGTGTCGAGGAAGCGGCGCAGCATGGCGTTGTTGTGATGACCAAAGCTTTCGAACTCTTCGAACGGGTCGAAAACAGAGGTCAGCGGCTTTTGAATGTCTTCTTTCAGACGCTCCTGGTTCGGCACGTTCGACGGGATTTTGCGCATCCCGTCCATGTCGTCCGAGAAACAAATGAGACGCGTCGGCACATCCGAGATCACCTCGAACGCGCGGCGGATCATCGTCGTGCGCAACACCTCGCCGAAGGTCCCGATATGCGGCAAACCCGACGGACCGTAGCCGGTCTCAAAGAGCACATAGTCCTTCGCCGTGCCCTTCTTCTTGGATGCCTCATACCGTTTGAGAACTGTCCGGGCCTCTTCAAAGGGCCAGGCTTTCGAGCTCATACCGGCATCACGCAGGTCCGTCATTTTCAGCAATCCTTTTGTCGCACGGGTCTCTCCCGCAAGGCGCAACTCCTATTGAACCCCCCGGCTTGCGTCAATATTGTTTGACCAAACATGCCCCTTCGGAGCCAATAAAATGAACGATATTCCCCATTCCCTCACGCCCCAGGACTGTCTCGTCGCCGTGATGATCGCCTTGTCGATGTCCGATGAGAACATTCGCACTGCGGAACTCGTCACCATCGAGAATATCGTCAACCATTTGCCTATTTTTGGCGAATATGACCCGGATCGTATCAAAATGGTCTCCTCGACCGTCTTCGATCTCTTCTCCGAAGAGGACGGGCTGGACGCGCTTTTCGGCCTCATTCGCGACAACCTGCCCGAGTATCTGCACGAAACGGCCTATGCGCTGGCCTGTGACGTCGCAGCCGCCGATGGCCATACCTATGAGGCCGAATTGCGCCTGCTTGAAGAGATTCGCTACGAGTTGAACATCGACCGGCTGCATGCCGCCGCCATCGAACGCGGCGCGCGGGCGCGGTATATGCTCCTTCACACCGATGTTGTTGGGTGAGGCTCTGCACATCGCCAGATCGTGAATAAGAACTGCGCCCTCAAAGAGTGGGATTGCGCCTGAAAATCAAGGGCGTTCTTTGTGCATCACCCCTCTTCTCACCCCGCATACACCCCCGCCCAGCGCTCAATCAACGCTTGCTGCAGCTTCTTCGCCCGCCCGTTGAACGTCCGCGCCCCTTGCGGAATTTCCGCGCCTTGCGCCTTGGCCGCTTCGCGCCGAGGCACATCCGCAACGAAAATCGCAAAGGCCATGCGCGTGCCGCCCGGCGCGTCGATGTAGCCCGCCAGGGTGGAGACGAAGTTCAGCGTCCCCGTCTTGGCCACAACCGACAGAGGGTGATTCTTGATCACGCCCCCTTGGTCATCTTTCATGGGAATAGATTTGAGCAAAGGCGCCAAACGCGCTTCGACGCCCGGCGCCACCAGCATATGCACCAGATCAACTGTGGTCACTTCTGATGCGCCCCCAAGGCCCGAATGATCCACAAAAGATATATGCCGCATGTTCAGCGCTGCACGCGCCCAGTCGCTCATCGCGCTGGCCGAGGACTGCAAACTGTTCACCGAGAGACCGCGCTCCCGACTTGCGGTGAGGCCAAGAACCTCTGCCGTCAGGTTGGTCGAATATTTCAACATATCGCGCACAACGACACTCAAAGGCGCGCTCTCAATGCGCGCGATCTCTTCACCGGACGCCGCCATCCTTTGCCCCTGCGGCAGGCGCAGCCCCTGCGCACCAGCCACCGCCTGAAACACTTCGCCCGCATAAAGCCCCGGCAATCGCACAGGCAACCACCGCGCCCCGCCATTGCCCAGCGCGCTTTGCGCCACGGTCCATTCGTCCCTTCCCTGCCCGGCGACATGGTCGAACACCGGCAGGTTCCGCGCCGCCACGCTGATCCGCGCGATCCGCACATCCGGCGCATAACGTTCGGCACGGGCATCCATCTTGAGGCTGTAGCCCTCGCCTTGCCGTTTCCATTCGAAATGCACGCGGTTGTAATTCAGGTTCAGACCCGAAATCGTCGGATTGTAGCCGGCATATTCCGTCTGCCCCGCGTCGATCTCTTCGATCCGGGGCAAGGTCGTATCGTCGATCAAAAACCGTCCACTGACACCTTTGATACCTTGCTCCACCAACTGTCCGGCCAGCGCCGCCAAACCATCCGTATCCAGGGTCGGATCACCCCCGCCCACGAGGATCAGATCGCCCTGCACGATGCCGTCCACAACCGGCCCGCTGCGCAGCACCCGCGTGGCAAACCGGTAGTCGGCCCCCAGATGCTCCAGCGCATAAAGCGCGGTCACGGTCTTGGCGACGGAGGCCGGGGGAAGCCGCAAAAGCGGTGCATGGGATTCATGGATTGCCCCACTCACGCTGTCCGCCACTACATAGCTGACCTGCCCCGACAGACCCGAGGCCTCGATCAGCGCCTCTCCTGTCGGGATCGACTGAAGGTAAAGATCAGCCGGGCGCGGCTTCGGCAGTGGTGAGGCGATAAGATCCTCAGCCAAAGCGCCGCGCGCCATCCCTGCCTGAGCGACACCGCCCAGCAGAAGCCCAAGCATCCCGCGCCGATTGATCCGTGAATTTTCAGTCTTCATCATGGCCGTGAGTTAAGCCTGCGTTTGCGTCATGGGCAAGACGGGAAAACCTGTCTTTCGCTCCCCGTGCGTCACCTTTCTGGGCAAAATGCGATCAGTCCCGGACCCAACCACCTTTGGCCCGGATTTCCGTCGAGGAGGCATCCGACATCGGCACGTTGATGAAACACCAGCACGGCGTGCCGCAGCGCCCCAAAAGCCGCGAAGCGCGGGGCGAGAGTTTCGCATGGGCAAAGCTCTGCGCCGCCACCGAATTGCGCGCCGCCCCGCGCGTGCCGGGCCGGGCGATCACGCCGACAGGCGTGGTTTGCATGATGTCGCGCCAGTCCTGCCAGAGGTGAAACTGCGCCAGATTGTCCGCCCCCATCAGCCACACGAAAGTCACGCCGGGATATAGCCCTTTGATCGCCTCAAGCGTCGCCGCCGTATAGCGCGTCCCCGTGCGGGCCTCGATGTCCGTGACTTCGACCTTGGGGTGATCCATGATCTCGCGGGCGTGGGTCAGGCGCCGCTCCATACTTGCAGGGCCCTTTTCTTTCAAAGGGTTCCCCGGGCTGACCAACCACCAGACACGATCCAAATTGAACCGTTTCAGCGCCATTTTGGTGATGTGCACATGCCCCTCATGCGCGGGATCGAACGATCCCCCGAGCAGGCCGATCACTTGACCGGGACGCGCATATGGCAGGTTACAACGCATGACGACTTGCATGGCGGGAAGGCGCGAGACTGTCAATCTCTCCCTTGACGCCAAAACTTACCTGACTAAAGTCAGAAAAAATAACAGACCTCAGTCAGGTATATTCATGCCCCTCAATCCCGTCTCCCGCATCCGCCGTTTCAACCGCGCCGTCACGACCGAAACCGGCGCCTTGGACCAGAGCTTTCTCGGACGTGGTCGCCCTCTCGGCGCAGCCCGAGTTTTGAACGCCATTGGCCCTGCGGGGCGCGCTGTCTCCGACATCCGGGCCTTTCTCGACCTCGACACCGGGCTGTTGTCGCGTCTCTTGCGCAGCCTTGAGGACGAGGGCCTGATTAACGTCGCAGAAGACCGCAAAGACAAACGCCGCCGCTTTGCCGTTCTGACGCCCGAGGGACATCGCGAATACAAAGCCTATGAAGCCCTGTCGAACGACCGCGCGCAGGCGCTTTTGGACCGCCACCCGCACCCGGAACAGCTTTTGGCGGCGATGGACCTGATCGCCTCCGCTCTGGGACGCGACCGGATCGAGATTGTGGAGCGCGATCCTCACAGCGCCCCCGCCATCCATTGCCTCGAAAGCTACTACGCCGAACTGGCCGCCCGCTTTGCCATGGGCTTCGACCCCGCCAAAGCCGCCCGCCTCGACAGCGACGACATGCGCCCCCCGCGCGGCGTGTTCCTCGTGGCCCTGTCCGACGGGTTGCCGTCCGGCTGCGTTGGATTGAAAGGCACAGATAAAGGCTACGCCGAAATCAAACGCCTCTGGGTCGCTCCGTCGGCGCGGGGGCTGGGACTGGCAAAACGCCTGATGTCCGAGGCCGAAAACCACGCGCGAGGCATGGGCATCGCCACGCTTCGGCTGGATACCAACTCAGCGCTGCCCGAAGCGGCGGGGTTGTATCAGCGGTTGGGCTGGTCCGAGATCGACCGGTTCAACGACGATCCCTATCCGGATTTGTTTTTTGAGAAGAGGGTGTGAGACTGGACCTCGCCTCATAAGCCCTCATAGACTGCATTCGATATTTCGAGCATCGGAGCATTTCTATGAGTGGCAGCCGCTTGACCATCCCGGAGCCTAACATCGCATTGTACGAACAAGGCTTCGAAGCCGCGTCCGACCTAGGGCGCGCGCCCGACGGCAAGAAACTCTCCGATCTCGTTGAGAGGATCGAAGAACCGATGGTCATCGCCGTCGACGCCCCTTGGGGAGCCGGTAAGTCGGTGTTTTTGAAATGTTGGGTTGGAGAACACATCAAGGCAGAACATGGTAACAAAGCAACCACGGTCTATTTCGATGCCTTCCAACATGACTTTCTCGATGACCCGCTGATCGCTTTGACCGGCGTAATTGCGGAGCGTTTTAAAAGGGTCTCATCAAAGTCGAAAAAGTGGAGACCCGTGAAAGAGGCCGCCTCCAAGCTGGTACGCCCCGCCGCAAGAATTGGTCTCGCACTTGCCACCGCTGGCGCGAGCGAAGCTGCGGGCGTGATCGTGGACGCGGGATTAGCCGCAGGCTCAGAGGAACTTGCAAAAGCCTCCGAAAAGTTCTGGAAAAAAGAAGACGGCAAACGTGCCGCCATGCAGAGTTTTCGCGATGCGCTTGAGCAGCTCGCAGCAGAACAAAAACTCGTCATCGTTGTCGACGAACTGGACCGCTGTCGCCCGGATTACGCGCTGAACCTGCTGGAGGTGATCAAACACTTCTTCAACGTCCCGAACGTGCATTTCGTTCTGGGCGTGAACCTGACGGAATTGGAAAACTCCGTGCGAGCAAGATATGGGGCGGGGGTAAATGCGAGTAAGTATTTGCAGAAGTTCTACAATGTGAGAATGCCACTTTTGCTGCGCACTGCCGTTCGATCTCAAAAGGGGGAGCTTTATGGATACTTCGCGGCACGCGCGACAGAACTCGACATCAAAAACGAACGATATTTTTTCGCGTTCGAAATATATTTTGAGATCTTCCAGCATTTACCCGATTTCAGCCTTAGGGATGTCAACGCGCTCCTCACCGAGGCACTACTTTGCCCTCGCGCTGACGCCCGTAGAGATAAACTTGGTTGGTACTTAACTGCGGGACTAATAGCCCTAAAGGCGATTTCTCCGGAAACTCTTCGAGAATTGCGTTCATCCGAATTTGATGGAGCAAAAGCCAAAAAAGATATTTTCACCACGTTTGGACTGGACAGACTTCCATCAGTCACAATTGATAAAGATCATCAGAGGATTAAGACAGCCTGGGAATGGGTTCTGGAAGACAGATTCGTAGAAGGCTACGAGAAAAAGATTGTCGACGAAGGGTTGATAGACAGCGCACCCAAAAACCGGCGCGCCTACCTCCGCGGCCTCATGAAAAACTCTGTCGACACTTTCGAATTCGCAGGAAGGAACTAACCCCCCTTCCCATCACCCCTCTTCCCACGCTAAATCACCGCCCAAACCATTCCCCCCAAAGGAGCCCGACATGGCAGCCTATCAATACGTCTACCACATGGACGGCGTGTCCAAGACCTACCCCGGCGGCAAGAAGGTGTTCGAGAACATCCGCCTGTCCTTCCTCCCCGGCGTCAAAATCGGTGTCGTCGGTGTCAACGGCACCGGTAAATCGACCCTCATGCGCATCATGGCGGGCATGGACAAGGACTTTCAGGGCGAGGCCTGGGCAGCCGAGGGCGCGAAAGTCGGCTATCTGCCGCAGGAGCCGGAGCTTGATCCTTCGCTGGACGTGCGCGGCAACGTGATGCTCGGTGTGGCCGCCAAGAAGGCCATTCTCGACCGCTATAACGAGCTCGCCATGAACTACTCCGACGAGACCGCCGACGAGATGGCCAAGCTCCAGGACGAGATCGACGCCCAGAACCTCTGGGATCTCGACAGCCAGATCGACGTCTCCATGGAGGCGCTGCGGTGCCCGCCGGACGATGCCGATGTCACCACGCTTTCGGGCGGGGAAAAACGCCGTGTCGCGCTCTGCAAGCTCTTGCTCGAAGCGCCCGACATGCTGCTCCTCGACGAACCCACCAACCACCTCGACGCCGAGACCATCGCCTGGTTGCAACAGCACCTCATCGAGTACAAGGGCACGATCCTGATCGTCACCCACGACCGTTACTTCCTCGATGACATCACCGGCTGGATTCTTGAGTTGGACCGTGGCTCCGGCATTCCTTATGAGGGCAACTACTCCGCATGGCTCGAACAGAAAGCCAAGCGTCTGGAGCAGGAAGCCAAAGAAGACAAATCCCGTCAGAAGACCCTTGAGCGCGAACTTGAGTGGATGCGGCAGGGGCAAAAAGCGCGTCAGGCCAAGCAAAAGGCCCGGATCGACCGCTACAACGACCTCGCCTCGCAATCCGAGCGCGACAAGATCACCCGCGCGCAGATCGTCATCCCGAACGGCCCGCGCCTTGGCTCCAAGGTCATTGACGTCAATGGCCTGTCGAAACACATGGGTGACAAGCAGCTGATCGAAGGACTGGACTTTGCGCTCCCGCCGGGTGGCATCGTCGGCGTCATCGGCCCGAACGGCGCCGGTAAATCGACGCTCTTCCGCATGCTCACCGGCCAGCTCGAACCCGACGCCGGCACCGTCGAATATGGCGACACGGTCAAGCTCAGCTACGTCGACCAGTCCCGCGACGATCTGGACCCGAATGCCACCGTGTTCGAGGCGATCTCTGACGGGCAACAGGTCATCGCACTGGGTGACGCGGAAATGAACGGCCGGGCGTATTGCTCCGCCTTCAACTTCAAAGGCGGCGATCAACAGAAGAAAGTCGGCGTCCTCTCCGGCGGTGAACGCAACCGCGTGCACATGGCGCGGCTTTTGAAATCGGGCGGCAACGTGTTGCTGCTCGACGAACCGACCAACGACTTGGACGTCGAAACCCTACGTGCGCTGGAAGACGCGCTCACTGAGTTTGCCGGCTGCGCCGTGGTCATCTCCCACGACCGCTTCTTCCTCGACCGGATCTGTACCCACATTCTGGCGTTCGAAGGCGACGCCCATGTGGAATGGTTCGAAGGCAACTTCGAGGATTATGAGGAAGATAAGAAGCGGCGGTTGGGGCCGGATGCCCTCGAACCCAAGCGCCTGAAATACAAGAAGTTCTCGCGCTAAGAACGTGCAAAGGCTCCTACGGGAGCCTTTGTCACGAGCGCGAGGCAGCGTATTTTCAAAGAAAATGCGCGTTCGCGCCCCGTGGAGCAAGAGCGGAAGGTTTCAGATCAGGAAGATTGACAAAGGCGCCCTCGGGCGCCTTTTCTTCATGATAAGACTTTGAACGAATAGAGGACAACGAATTTTGAGAAATCTAATTATTGTAGGCAATGGACTCAGCCTTTCAATTGACTCCGGTTTTTTCTCTCTTTCAAGAGCAATGCAGGACGTTTGGGAAGGCGGAAGCATCACAGAAGATGAGAAGGAACTTATTCGCAGATGCCTTCCTACAGGTGTGGACGCGCCTCAAAACGAAGATCAACTTGCTGACCTACAGGAAGTCGTTGACGCCTGCGAAACAGTCTTGCGTTTCGAAGAAAACGACCGTGGCAATGGAGATTGGCTAACAGAGACCGGGCAGGCATTTCCTGACGCGATTCGCTATTACGTTCATGCAGTCGCGTCCGAGTTTCATAGCGAAACACACGACACCAATCTGGAGCCCCCGTCAGAATTTTTAGACGCTTTAAACGAAAACCTTCTAAACGAAGGTTCAACAATTGCTACAACAAACTACGATGGCGCACTTTATCGTGGCCTTTGTGACCGGTCATCATTCAAATCCTACACCACACTAGACGGTTTCCAAGGAAACCCACCATGCTTCCATGAAGCATTGCGCAGAACCCATAATAAAAAGGGGTACTATTTTCATTTGCACGGCTCCCCTCTATTTGTCGACGATGGCGCTGATATTCGCAAACTTCCTAGAGAGGATGTTCGAAACAGAACACCTGCGTCTTCGAGACATCTCGTGCTTACTCACGAAACTTATAAAACCAAAATCATCGACAACTCGGAACTACTGAGAGCCTATTGGACAAAATTGAGCAAGCTCTCTAACGACTTTGACCGGATTGTATGGCTTGGACACAGTGGTCGCGACCCGCACCTAAACCGGTTCATCGCTCGATATTTTCCGGCTAAGCCTATTACTATCGTCGAATGGAATGGGGCAGGCAACCAAGCAGAACGAGAAGAATACTGGAAAAATAAATTTTCGGCTCGGGAGATCAAGCTAATTCCAATGGAAAAATTGACGGCATTTGTTGACTGGTAACCCCAGCGCCTGACCCGAGGGAGGACGCGTGAAACGCGCCCGCCCGTGGGGGCGGGTCTGGCGCGTCAAAGATGCCTTGCATCTTTGATGGTCTCAATTGCAGACCTATCCTCTCAAACCAACCCCACAAAATTCCCCTATCTTTACCCCCCGAAACCTGCCATAGTCCCCCTCGCTAAGTTACCTCTTTCGACCCTTCTGTTCTCCCTAACCGGCCACAGTCATCGAACGACGACGACGACGCCGGGTCGCTGCACTCTCGCGAGCGACAAGACAAACAGGAGTAAACACGATGGCCAATGGCACCGTGAAATGGTTCAATTCCACCAAAGGTTTCGGCTTCATTCAGCCGGAAGGCGGCAGCAAAGACGTGTTCGTGCACATCTCTGCCGTTGAGCGCTCTGGCCTCACCGGCCTGGCCGATGGCGCGAAGGTTACCTTCGACATCGAAGCCGGCCGTGACGGTCGCGAATCTGCGGTGAACCTCGTTCTCGCCTAATCTCAGGCAAACGCAGGAACATAAGAGGCCCGGGCGTGTCGCGTCCGGGCCTTTTGCTATCTCAGGCCAGCGCCATCAGATCGCCATCGCCCTCACGCGCGACCTGCGGCACCAGCCCGCTGGCCACGACCGCAAGCCCGTCAATCGGCGTGCCGCGATCCTCGCGCAGGATACAGGGCGTCAGTTGCACGGAGGCAAACCCGGCCTCGGACAAAAGCGCCTCGACGTAGCTCTGCGCATGGGCAAACCGCCGACTGTCGCGCAGCTCCACCGGCCGCTCCCCCAGCTCCACGGTAAAGGCCAAGACGCCGCCCTCCGCCAGAGACCCGGCGCACCAGCCGATCACCCGCTCCAACGCGCCAAGATAGATAAACACATCCGCCGCGACGATCAGATCGAACCTCTGCTCCGTCACCTCAAGCCGCGAGATGTCACGTTTGTCCAGCACATCGTAGATGCCTTTGCGATCCGCCTCGACCAGCATGCCATCCGAAATGTCGTAGCCGACAAGATGGCTTGAGACGGGCCGCATCACGACGCCCATCAGCCCGGTGCCACAACCGAGATCGAGCACAGCCCCGAACTGTGTCCCTCCGGCCAGATGCAAAGCCTCCATCACGATCTCAGGCCCGCGATAGCAGAGTTTGTTTACCAAAGAGGCCTCGAACCTCGGCGCATATTGGTCAAAGAGCAGCTCGACGAAAGCGGGTGGCATGGCCTCCGCGACAGGCACCTTGCGCGCCAGATCGCGTTTCAGCCCCGCGCCCAAAGGGTCGCTCGGGTCGGCCAGAACCGCCTGATCCCAGGCCTGACAGGCCGCCTCGACTTCGCCCACAAGCTCGAAAAACTCCCCAAGCCGAAACCACCCCGCCGCCCAAGAGGGCGCAAGCGTCAGCGCGCTCAACAGGGTTTCGATCGCCCCAGCCGCATCGCCCAAATGCGCCAGCATCTCGGCAAAAGACGCCCGACGGTCCGCCGTCAGATCGCCCGAGGAAAACAGGCGTCCCGCCATGCTCCCAAACTTTCATAAGGGCCCGCTCATTTGCCGGATCGTCTCAATCGACAGGCCACGCTGCGGGCAACACGCTGCATCCATCTGCATCACGCGCCCGATACGCCGCCGCTGCGGGTCTGTCAATTTTTCTCTGTAAAGCGTCAGCGCTTTAAAGCGTCAGCGCTTTTTGACGAATTCCGTCAGGATCACGATCCGCTGGCCTTCGACCCGGCCTTCGATATGGCCTGCGTTGTCTTGGACCAAAGAAATCCCACGCACCGCCGTGCCGCGTTTGGCGGTAAACCCACCGCCCTTGACCGGAAGATCCTTGATCAGAACGACCGTATCGCCCGAGGACAGCACAGCGCCGACACTGTCGCGATGGATCACTTCGGGCCCGGCAGCCTTGGCCCATTCTTCCACCTCAGGCTCCAGATAGAGCATATCGAGCGCATCCGACGCCCAGGCCTCATCGCGGAAGCGGTTGAGCAACCGCCAGGACACGACCTTGACCGCATCGTTTTCGGACCACATGGAGGTGGTGAGCGCCTGCCAATGCCCCTCGGGCACCGCCTCCCCCTTCAGACCGTTCGCACAGGTCTCACAAAGGCTTACCGTCTCGGTGCGCGGCTGAACAGCAACGGCAACCAAAGGGCCCTCAGCCCCACAAATCTCGCATTGCATGACCTTAGTCTCCTTTTGCCTGAGCCTGTGAGCGATATACACATAGGCTTTAAGCAGCCCCCCACGCCGAGGCAAGCGACAAACCGCCATTCCACACGAAAGCGTCAAGAAAACAGGGGAGAAAGCCCCTTTAAACTCGGTCCTGAAAACAGCATAGTCGAGGGGTGATTTGGACGGAGGGGCCGTCTGATGGGAAGGCCGATTGTGCTTCAGATGTTAAGATTAACCGCCGCGTTTATGGTCTGCGCCACGACAGCCCAGGCCTTCGACGTGCGTTTCGAAACCGACGCGGGCGACGACCTCACGAAGCGACTTCGGACCGCCTCTGCCGTGGTCGAGGCGGCGGATACGGATGTCACGGCGCCTGAGGAAATCATCGCCGCCGTGCAATCGGATTACCGTGCGCTTATCGGCACATTGTACCGCGAGGGCTACTACGGCCCTAAGATTTCGATCAAGGTTGACGGGCGCGAAGGCGCCTCTATGTCCTTGATTTCATTGCCACCCCGGATTGACTCCGTGGTCATCGAAGTAGCTCCGGGACCCCGGTTTGTCTTTGGCGACACCACCGTCGCGCCGCTTGCCCAGAACACGGAATTGCCCGAAGACTTCCGCCGTAGCGAGGTGGCGCACTCCTATATCGTTGGCGAGGCGACCGACGCCGCGATCGAAAGCTGGCGCGAAGCCTCACACGCCAAGGCCCGACCCAAGGCTCAAACGGTCACCGCCGATCACCCGAACCGCACCCTCGATGTCGATATCGAAATTGACCCCGGCCCCGCGGTGACACTGGGCCGATTGCGGTTCACGGGAAACACGACCGTGCGTGAAGACAGGCTTTGGCGGATCGCCAACTTGCCGACGGGTTCCGCCTATCATCCTGAGAAACTGGATCTTGTCACCAAGCGCTTGCAACGCACCGGCACGTTTCGTTCGATCACCCTACGCGAAGCCGAAGCGCTGAACGATGATGGCAGCCTCGACATCATCGCCACGCTGGTCGATGAAAAGCCGCGCCGCTTCGGCTTTGGCGCCGAGGTCTCCTCGCTCGAGGGCGGCACGCTCAGCGCCTATTGGATGCATCGCAACCTGACCGACAATGCCGACCGGCTGCGGTTCGACGGCGAAATCTCCGGCCTTGGCGGCAACACCGGGATTGATGTCACGGTTTCCGGCACCTACCGTCGCCCTGCCACTGTGACGCGCAAGACCACATTGGTTCTGGGCGCCACCATGGAACATCTCGACGAGCCGGATTTCCTCTCTGACAGCGGCGAATTCACGCTGGGCTTCGATGTGGAAACCTCTCCGAATTCTACCTTTTACGGCGGCATCGGCTATCGTTATTCTGAGGTCGAAGACGATCTGGGATATCGCAACTTCTCTCACCTGATCCTGCCCTTCGAAGGCTCGCGCGACACGCGGGACAATTCGCTCAACCCGACCCAAGGCACCTATTTCGAAGCGGAAATCATGCCCTTCGTCGGACTGGACGATTCTGCCAGCGGCGTGCGCGTCTTTGCCGACGGGCGGGGCTACCTGTCCTTCGGTGGCGATGATCGTTTCACCCTTGCGGGGCGGCTGCAACTCGGGTCCATCTCCGGCGCGGAGTACACAGAAGTGCCCCCCGACATGCTGTACTTCTCCGGCGGTGGCGGCACCGTGCGCGGCCAGCCTTACCAATCTCTCGATGTCGATCTGGGCGGCGGCAATGAGACCGGCGGATCGAGCTTTGTCGGTCTCTCCGGCGAGTTGCGCGCCAAGGTCAAAGGCAATATTTCCGCCGTCGGCTTTTACGATCTGGGCGGCATCGGCACTACGGCCCTGCCCGGCGAGGATGCCGAATGGCACGCGGGCGCGGGGCTTGGCCTGCGCTACAACACGGGTTTCGGGCCGATCCGCTTTGACCTCGCGGCACCAGTCTCCGGCGACACCGGTGACGGGATTCAGATTTACATCGGCATCGGGCAGGCCTTCTGATGAAACGCATTCTTCTCGCCTCCACCCTGCTGTTCCCCGCGACACTTCTGGCACAGGACACCTCAGAAACCGCCCGCGACCGTTCGATGATTGTCGGCTTTCTCGAGGACAATCTCTCGGGTGCCGGGCGCGACATTCGCATCGAGGGGTTCCGGGGCCTTCTGTCCTCCACCGCCACGATGGAAGAGCTGACCATCGCCGACGGCACCGGCGTCTGGTTCACGCTCAAGAATGCCGAACTGGACTGGAGCCGGTCGGCACTTTTGGCCGGCCGCGTCGAGGTCACCCGCATCGCCGCCGAAGAGATCGTCTTTGAACGCCTGCCAGATACCAGCACCGAAGGCGTCGATCTGCCGGACCCGGAGGCCACGCCCTTTGCCCTCCCCGAACTGCCCGTCTCTATCGACATCGGCGCCATCGAGGCGGAGCGCGTCCACCTCGGCGCGCCCGTCCTCAAACTTGGCGAGGCGGTCGATCTGTCGCTGAGCGGGTCCGCGAAACTGGCCGATGGCTCAGGCGAGGCCGCACTCGAAATCGAACGGCTCGATGCCGCCGAGGGGCAGTTCACCGTCGCCGTGTCCTATGACAACGCCAGCGAAGTGCTCGATCTCGACATTTCCCTCTCCGAGGGCGCGGGCGGCATCGTCTCGACGCTTGCAAACCTGCCCGGATCGCCGCCTTTGTCGCTCACCGCAAAAGGTGCGGGGCCCCTCGATGATTTCGCCGCCGACATTGCCTTGGCCACCCAAGGCGAAGATCGCCTGACCGGACAGGTCGCGCTCAAGGCTGAGGTCGACGCGCAGGCGCCGGAGGCCGCAGCCCCGCGCCGGTTTTCCGCCGATCTGTCAGGCGATCTGACCCCGCTGTTCAGCGCGGAATATGCGCAATTCTTCGGCCCTTCCTCGACGCTCACCGCCAATGGCCTGTCCTATCCCGCAGGCGGTTTTGATCTGGACCGCTTCGCGCTCTCGACCCGCACGCTGTCTTTGGTCGGGTCGACCACCATCGGCACGGATGGCTGGCCCAGTGCATTCTCTGTCTCCGGCACATTGCAAAGCCCCGATGAGCGCCCCGTGCTTCTGCCCTTCGGCAGCGCGCGTTCCATGGTGCAAAAGGCCGAAATCCTGGCCAGATACGATGTGACCCGCGGGCAAGGCTGGTCGGCCAATATCGACCTTGAGGACTACACCCAAGACGGGCTCGACATCGGCGCCGTACGCCTTGGGGCGCAGGGCACGATCACGCGCCAGCGTGCTGACAGTGGCTCCGTTCTGGGCGCCATCAAAGCGCGATTTGGCCTGACAGTTCAAGAGTTTGCTATCGCCGACCCCGCCCTGCAAGAGGCCATCGGCACCGCCCCGGCGCTCACGGGGCAGGTCTTTTGGCGTGAGGGTCAGCCCCTCGTCATTCAAAGCCTTGAGGCGCGCACTGATGCCACCCGCGCCACCGCATCCGGAAACATAGATGGGCTGGACGCCGGCTTTGAGTTTACCGGACGCATGTCGCTCGACACGCCGCAGCTTGCGCGCTTCGCCGCGCTCTCCGGTCTCGATCTCACCGGGGCCGTCAGTGCCAAGGCACAGGGCAGTGTCTCGCCGCTCAACGGCACTTTCGACATCGAAGCCGACGCCACCGGCACCGGCCTGCGCACCGGCATTGATCAGGTCGACACGCTGATCGGCGGCACCAGCGACATTCACCTATCTGCGCTGCGCGACCAAACCGGGATGACGCTGCGCGAGGGCACGGTGACGACGCAAGCCGTTACGGCGGAGGCAAAAGGCGCGCTCACCTCCGACAGCGGGACGCTGAGCCTGACGGGTCGGTTGGACAACGTCGCGCGTCTTGGCGTAGCTCTCGATGGCCCTGCAACGCTTGATGCCGAAATGTCCTACCTCGGCATGGACAGCCCCTGGACCACACGTGCCAAAATGACCGGCCCCGGCGGCTCGACCGCCACGCTTTCCGGCACGCTGACGCAGGACTTCGCCCGCGCCGATCTCGATCTCTCGGGCACCGCGCCACTGGGGTTGTCGAACCGCTTCACCACCGCCGCGCTGACGCAGGGCACAACCAGCTTCGATCTTGGCGTGAACGGCCCGCTGGCGCTGTCGTCCGTCAGGGGGCAGGCCCAAATCACCCCCGGCGCACGCGCTGTGGTCTCTTCAGCCGGGCTGGCGCTCACCGTCAATCGTGGCGTGGTCACACTCAATGGCGAACAGGCGCAGATTGACGTGGAGGCCGCCGCCGACACCGGCGGGTCCATTTCGACCTCAGGGTCACTCACCCTGAGCGGAAACGTTCCCGCCAACCTCTCGATCGGCCTGAACGCTCTCGGTTTGACCGATCCTCAGCTTTACAGCACCTCGATCAATGGCGCCCTGACTGTATCCGGCCCTCTGACCGGCACTGCCACGATCACCGGCGATCTGACACTTGGCGAAACCAACATCACCGTCTCCCCCGCCGCCCTTGGCAGCGGTGGCGATATTCCCGAGATCACCCATCAAGGCGCGCCCTCTGCTGTGACCCAGACCAGGGATCGCGCAGGGTTGATCCAAAGCGAGCAGGGCAGCGGGTCTTCCGTTGCCTATGGGCTTGATGTCACGCTCTCCGCGCCCAACCAGATTTTCGTGCGCGGGCGTGGCTTGGACGCCGAATTGGGCGGGCGTCTGCGCATCCGTGGCACCACCGCCGATGTGATCCCCGTCGGGCAGTTTTCCCTGATCCGTGGGCGGCTGTCGCTTTTGGGCAAACGCATCACGATGGAAGAAGGTGCCATAACGCTTCAGGGCGAGCTGGACCCGATTCTGCGACTGGTGGCCGAGACCGAGACCGACACGATGACCGTGCAGCTGATCACCGAAGGGCCTCTGAGTTCGCCGGAACTGACGCTCAGTTCCTCGCCGGCACTGCCGGATGACGAAATCCTCGCCCAGCTTTTGTTTGGCAAGGACCTGAGCCAAATGTCCGCCCTGCAAGCCGCGCAGATGGCGGATGCGGTGGCCACTTTGACAGGCGGCGGCAGCGGTCTCGTCGGCTCGATCCGCGACAGTTTCGGGTTGGACGACCTCGACCTTCAGACCTCCGAAGAGGGCAGCAGCGCGCTCAAACTGGGCAAATACATCTCGGATTCGCTTTACACCGATGTCACCATCGACAATGCGGGCAAATCGGTGATCAACCTCAATTATGACGCCACGCGCAACGTGACGGTCAAAGGATCGGTCAGTTCCGAAGGCGACACCGGCCTCGGCGTGTTTTTCGAGCGCGATTATTGAGGCACAGATAGGGGACAGCGACGGAACGTGCAATTTGATCCGTTTCATGGTCATAACTCTGGGCGGGTGTAAACTGGCCCCAGGAGGATCCTCATGCCCGAGACCGTGTTTCATACCGAGAAGCTGGTAAAGACCTACCGCACCGGCGGCGCGGAGGTGCATGCGCTCTCTGGCGTCGATCTCGATCTTTACGCTTCCGAGTTAACGGTCCTCTTGGGGCCGTCGGGGTCGGGCAAGTCCACGCTTTTGAACATCTTAGGCGGTCTGGATCACGCCACCTCGGGCAAGGTGATGTTCCGCGATCTCGACCTGACGGAGCAATCCGACCGGGCGCTCACACGGTTTCGCCGCGATCACGTCGGCTTTGTGTTCCAGTTCTACAACCTCGTGCCCTCTTTGACCGCCCGCGAAAACGTCCAGATGGTCACCGACATCGCCCCCAATCCGATGCGGGCCGAGGAGGCGTTAGAACGTGTTGGCATGAGCGACCGGATCGACCATTTCCCGGCCGAGCTTTCCGGCGGCCAACAACAGCGTGTCGCCATCGCGCGGGCCATCGCCAAACGCCCCGAGGTATTGTTGTGCGACGAACCCACCGGCGCCTTGGACAGCAGCACGGGTGTGCAGGTCCTGGAGGCGATCCGCGAGATCAATGAGGACCTCGGCACCACCGCCATCGTCATCACGCATAACGCCGCGATCCAGGCCATGGCACATCGCGTGGTGCGGTTTCAGGACGGCAATATCGCCTCAGTCGCCACCAATGACACGCGCATCGCGCCCTCCGAGATCGTGTGGTGATCATGCATGCGCTCGACAAAAAACTCCTGCGCGATTTCAGACGGCTTTGGGGTCAGTCGCTGGCCATCGCTTTGGTGCTCGCTTGCGGCGTGATGATCCTTTTGACGGCCTTTGGCATGTACCGGGCGCTGGACGACACTTTGGCGGCCTTTTACGAGCGCAATGAATTTGCCGATGTCTGGGCGATGACCGAAAAGGCACCGCGTCCGCTTTTGACCGAAATCTCCGCCCTGCCCGGTGTGCAGACCGCCGAGGCGCGGGTGCAGGAATATCTCATGCTCGACCTGCCGGGGCGGGTGAAATCGGCGACAGGCCTTGCGCTGTCTTTGCCGGACACGGGCGCGTTGCCGACGCTCAATGTGCCGCTCCTGCGCGCGGGCCGCCTGCCCGATCCGCAGGCCAGTGACGAGGTCATGGTCAACGAACCCTTCGCCGAGGCCAATGGCTTTGAGATCGGCGATACTTTCGAGGCGTTGATGTCTGGCCAGAAACGCCGCCTGACCATCACCGGCACAGCGCTTTCGCCCGAATTCGTCTATGCCATCGGCCCCGGCACACTGATGCCCGATGACGAGAGCTTTGGCATTCTCTGGATGCCGCAGGCGATGCTGGCCTCCGCTTTCGACATGTCCGGCGCCTTCAATTCCGTAACGCTCAGCCTGTCGCGAGGTGCGCAGCAAGATCAGGTGATCGAGACTCTGGATACGCTGTTGGAGCCCTATGGCGGCACCGGCGCGCATGGCCGCGATGAACAGGCCTCCAACGCCTTCATCGCCACCGAAATCAAACAGCTCAAGAACATGGCGACCATCCTGCCGCCGGTGTTCTTTGGCATCTCCGCCTTTCTCGTCAATATGGTGATCGGCCGGATCATCGCGCTGGAGCGCGCCGAGATCGGGTTGCTCAAGGCGCTTGGCTACACCGACCTGCACATCGCCGCGCATTACGTGCTTTTGGCCGGGCTGACCGCCGTTTTGGGCGTGGTGATCGGCTGGGCCACGGGCGGCTTGTCGGCACGCTGGATGGCGGGCGAATATGCGCAGTATTTCAAATTCCCCTATCTGATTTTCAACGTCTCCTATGACGCCTATGCGATCTCGGGTTTCCTCGCGCTGTTGACCGCCGCCGTGGGCGCGCTGCGCTCCGCCATGGGCGCGGCCCGCCTGCCGCCCGCTGTCGCCATGTCGCCGCCCGCGCCGCCCCGGTTCAAACGCAGCCTCTTCGACCGGGCATTGGCAGCGCTTCGTCTCAGCCAACCCTCGATGATGATCTGGCGCTCGCTGTTTCGCTGGCCACTGCGCGCGGCGTTTTCCGCCATTGGTCTGTCACTGGCGGTGGCGATCATGATTTCCGTGGGCTTTTTCTCCTATTCGATGAGCAGCATCGCCGACATCGCCTTTAACCAATCGAACCGCGAAGACATCGTCTTGCTCTTCACAAAAGAACGCAGCCTATCCGCGCTCGAAGACATCCGCACCCTGCCCGGCGTGATGGAAGTCGAGGGCGAATTGTTTACGCCCGTGACCCTGCGCAACGGGCCGTTGGAGAAACAGCTGTCGATCACCACGCGCGGCGCGGGCGCCACATTGGCGCGTTCCATCGACGAGGCGGGCCGCGTGGTCGAGGTGGACGGCCCCGGCCTTTTGATCACCACCCGCGTCGCCGACGTCTTGCGCCTTGCCCCCGGCGATCCGGTCGAAGTGGAATTCATGAGCGGGCGGCGCGAGACCTACAGCTTGACGGTGGCGGGCGTCACTGAGCAATTCTTCGGCCTCGGCGCTTTCATGACCCGCGAGGGCATGTCCCACCTGACCCGCAGCGTGCCGCAAATTTCGGTCGCCAATGTCACGCTTGACCCCACCGAAGACGACGCCTTCAATCGCGCCATAAAGGACACGCCGCTGATCTCCGGCGCCGTGCGTGTCACCGATATGAAGGCTTCATTCGATGCCACGGTCGAAGAGAACATCTCGATCATGAACGGGTTGTTCAGCGTGGTCGCCATTCTGATCACCGTCGGCCTAACCTATAACAGCGCCCGCATTCAGCTTTCCGAGCGCGCCCGCGAATTGGCCTCTCTGCGCATTCTGGGCTTTTCGAATTGGGAGGTCTCCTACATCCTGATCGGGGAGATCATGCTGATTGCCGCGCTGGCGCAGCCTTTGGGCTGGCTCATCGGCTACGGCCTTGGCCATCTGATGGCCGCCAGTTTCGCCTCCGATCTCTACACCATTCCGATGGTCCTTCCGCCCGCCGCCTATGCCACGGCCTCCGTTGTTGTGCTGGGCACAGCGCTGGCCTCCGTGCTACTGGTGCGGCAGCGGATTGACCGGCTTGACCTTGTTTCCGTTATGAAAACCCGGGAGTGACCCATGACCTCCAAGTCCCGCAAATCGCTTTTGACCCTGATCGTTGGCGCGCTCGTCGTGGCGCTCCTGTTCATCGCCTTTCGCCCGCACCCCGTGGCCGTCGATCTGACGCCTGTGACCCGAGGGCCGATGCAGGTGACGATCAATGCCGATGGCAAGACCAAGATCCGCAACCTCTATGAGGTCTCTGCGCCGATTGCGGGCACGGCTCTGCGGTCGCCTGTCGAAGAGGGCGATGCGGTCGAGGCGGGTGTGACCGTGGTGGCCAAGGTCGAACCCATCGCGCCCTCGCTCATCGACGCCCGGACCCGCGTGCAGTTGGAGGCCGCCGTGCGCGAGGCCCGTGCCGCCGCCGATCTCGCAGGCGCGCAGTTGCGGCAGTCCGACGAAGAGCTGTCCTATGCCCAAAACCAATATGAGCGCACCAAGGCACTCGTCGCGCGGGGCGTCTCCTCCCTCACAGCCCTCGAAGATGCGCAACAACTTTTGTCGCTGCGCGTTGCCGCCCGCGATGCCTCCGCCTCGAACGTCCAGATGGCCGAATCCTCACTGGCCCGCGCTCAGGCCGCGTTGATCGAACCGGGGGCGTCGCTGCGGACTGGCGAAACCTGCTGTGTCGAGATCACCGCACCAACCGACGGCACCGTTCTCGCGATCACGCAGGTGTCAGAGCATGCGGTCGCGGTCGGCTCGCCGCTCTTGTCCACCGGGGATGTCGCCGATCTGGAGATCGAGGCGGATTTGCTGTCCTCTGACGCCGTGGGTCTTGAAATCGGTGCCCGCGCCATGGTCGAACGCTGGGGCGGCACGCCTGCGCTCGAGGCCCGGCTGATCCGTCTCGCGCCGCGCGCCGACACGCATGTCTCTTCGCTGGGCATCGAAGAGCAACGGGTTTCCGCCGTCTTCGATCTGGTCACCCCGCCCAAAGAACGCCCCGGTCTCGGCCACCACTATTCCGTTTTCCTGAAGGTTGTGCGCTGGGAAGATGACACAGCCCTGACCATCCCGATCTCCGCCATGTTCCGACATGGGACAGGCTGGGCCACCTTCGTCGCCGACGGTGGAACAGCGCGGCTGCGCTCCATCGAGATCGGCCATCAATCCGACACCCGCGCCGAGGTTCTGTCTGGTCTTGAAGAAGGCGAAATGGTCATCCCCCATCCCGCCGACACCGTGGAAGACGGTACGGCAATTGTAGACCGCCAAAGCCTGTAACCTCGGGCACTGAGGCGGGGCAGAGGCATGCGCAACCTGCCTTCATGGGCGAAGGACCCTGCACCGCAGCGGAGGCTGGATTCTTTGACAAGCCAACCCTGCTTGGCACCCCTAAGCCCAATACATATTTACAGAAATACCAACAGGACCAGAAACATAAGCGCAACGAAACCGATCCGCACCCTTCTGTACTTCAACAACCACGCCGCATTCTTCGACCTGCCGTTCGCCCAGATGGAAGCTGTCGAGATTGTCGTCACCTTCGATCACGATCAGCCCTTCGTAGGGGCCTCCGTGGGCTTTCCCTTCACCTCGTACATCATGGCCGATTTCCCGCCCAGATGCGGCCTTCGTGAACGGCGCGTGTTGGGACGTCAATGGCGGGCTTTATGTGAGATAAAAGATGACGAAGAACATCGCACACACCCATCTCAATGTCTGTGGACCGCAGGGTTTCATGGACAGGATGATTGACACCGCAGAGGCCGCAGGCCACGCCAGCCCTAATGAGGAACGCGAGGACGGTGACCAGATGTGCGTTTGCTGTCTCGCGCCAAGGGGCCAAACCCCATGTTGGAGATTTGAAGCATGACCGCGCATGATGCAGACCGCGCCCCACTCAGATCATCTTGGCAAGATCGGTACTGATCTTTCGCAGAATGCCGTTGAGTGTCTCAAGCTCTGCGAGAGAAATGTTAAAAAACTCTCGTCCTGAATGCGGCTGACCTCCACCAAGGCCTGCGCGCGCAGGGCATCGCCCTGCCCGGTCAAACACACTTCGGTCACGCGACCGTCCGTCGGTCGGACACGGGTTTTGACCAACCCTTCGGCAATCATCCTCTGGACGATCTTCGTCGCGGTGTTGAGCTCACCGTCGAAAAATCGGCACTCTCCGACACAGACATGTAAACCTGCTGGTAAAGCGTGATCAGACCGCGCCAACGTGGCGCATCGCCCCCATCGGCTTGAGGCGCTTGTCCAACGCCCGTGTATAAAAGGAATTGGCCCTATTGATCCAAAAGTAGGGCCACGTTTCACGAAAGTAGCTCGCGGCTTCATGCGATCCGTTCGCAGAAGCTTGAGACATCTCTCAGTTCTTTCTGCATCCTCAGCCTTCAAAGGATAATAAAAAGGGAAGAAAAATCATAAAGATGATCAAACCTTCCTTCCATGACAAAACTTTTTAAAGTCCAATATCACCAACAGCACGCAACCGGGAATATGAAAAAGAACGTGAAAACCCAAAAGATCGCATCCATGGTGTTCTCCATCGCACTCTGCGCGGGCATGGCCCAGGCCGAAACGGTCCTGACCGTTGCCAACTGATGGCCACCTTCGCACCCGCTGGTGTCCGACGTGATCGTGCCGATGACCGAAGAGAGCACCGCGGCCTCCGGCGGAGAAATTGTTGCCAACATCCTCCCCGCGCCGCTTGGGCCGCCAGCTGCGCATTTCGACTTTCCCGTGAACGGCGTGGCCGACATCACCTTTGGCGTACAATGCTATAACGCGGGTCGGTTCAAAACCACCGACATCGCCGAGATTCCCTTTATCGGCGACGGCATCGTGCATGAAGTCGCCTCGACCCTTGGGGCGGTTCCTCGACAACATCTTCGTGGAACGGCGCTGGCGGAGCCTGAACCGAAGGACCGCGCAGAGAAATACGAATGCGTCTACCTGAACGCTTGGGAAACAGGATCAGAGGCGAAGGCCGGTGTCGGCAAGTGGATCGCGTTCTACAACCGCAAACGTCCCAATTCTGACCTTGGCGGCCCCCAGCCGTGGTCTATTGGCTGAGAAAACAAGACACCCAACCAGGTCAGCGAGAGTAGCTTAATTTACGCCAGATACTGTCCAGGGGAGCGGGAGGAGCTCATGCGGGTGCGACGGTTTTCCCCGCGAAATGACAGCTTGTCTGATGTGTGCCGCACAGGTCCTCGGGCGGCGCGGTCTCGCAGAGCACCTGTGCATGGGGACAGCGGGTGCGAAAGACACAGCCCGACGGCGGCGCCATGGGGGAGGGAAGTTCGCCATCGAGCGCGATGACCTTTTTACCTTTCTCGATCGTCGGGTCGGGGATCGGCACAGCCGACAGGAGCGCCTGTGTGTAGGGGTGCCGTGGATCGGCGAAGAGCGCGTCCGAGCTGGCCTTTTCCATCATCCGCCCGAGATAAAGCACCATGACCTCGTCCGAGAGGTGTTTCACCACGGAAAGATCATGCGCGATGAAGATGATGGTGAGACCCAGATCGCGGCGCAGCTCTTCGAGAAGGCCGATCACCTGCGCCTGAATCGAGACGTCGAGCGCGGAGACCGGTTCGTCGCAGATCAGAAGTTTTGGCTCCACCACCAAAGCGCGGGCGATGCCGATGCGCTGACACTGGCCGCCGGAGAACTCATGCGGATAGCGGTTGATCTGGTTGGGCAACAACCCCACGCGCTCCATCACCGCGCGGACTTTCTCTTTGCGCTCTTTGGAGCTCATGTCGGGGCGATGGGTGCGGAGCGGTTCGGAGATGATGTCTCCCACGGTCATGCGTGGGTTCAGGGAGGCCAGAGGGTCCTGAAAAATCATCTGAATCTGCGAGCGGTATTTCAGCATCTGACGTGGCGAGAGCGTCAGAAGATCGGTGCCGCCTTCCCAGATCACTTGACCGCTCGCGGGCAGCATGCGGATCAGCGCGCGCGCCAAAGTGGATTTGCCACAGCCGGACTCGCCGACGATGCCAAGCGTCTGCCCCGGTTCCAGCGTGAAACTCACGCCGTTGACGGCATGCAGCTTTGCAGGCGGGGTCCATGGCAGGTCGGAGGGACGGTGAATGTCGAAACTGACCCGCAGATCGCGGGCCTCAATCAGGGGATGGCTCATGCGGCGACCTCCTCAATGGGGCGGAAACAGGCGCGGGCGCGGCCCTCGGCGAATTTCATGAGCGCAGGTGTTTCCACCCGGCACCGCTCATCGGCCAGAGCGCAGCGCGGCGCAAACGGACAGCCTTTCGGCGCGCCGGTCATGTTCGGCGGATTGCCCGGAATGGCGCGGAGCGCCTCCTGATCCTCATCGACCCGCGGGATCGCATCCAGAAGCCCGCGCGTATAGGGATGGGTCGGCGTTTCGAACAGCGGATCGACCGACGCCTTCTCCATGATCCGCCCGCCATACATCACGATGGCGCGCTCGCAGAAGCCGGCCACGACGCCGAGGTCATGGGTGATCAGGATCGTCGCCATGCCGAATTCGCGCTGCAACTCGGCCAGAAGCTCCATGATCTGTGCCTGCACCGTCACATCCAGCGCAGTGGTGGGTTCGTCCGCGATCAGAACCTCCGGGTGGCACAAAAGCGACATGGCGATCATCACGCGCTGGCGCATCCCGCCGGAGAACTCATGTGGGTAAAGCCGCACGCGGTTCTTGGCGTCGGGGATTTTGACGGCGTCGAGCATGGCGACACTCTCGGCAATCGCAGCGCGTTTCGACAGGCCTTTGTGCAGCATGAGCACCTCCGCCATCTGGTCGGAAATGCGCATATAGGGGTTCAAAGAGGTCATCGGGTCCTGAAACACCATCGCGATGCGATTGGCGCGGATTTGGTTCAACTTGCGCTCGGAGATCGACAGCAAATCCTGGCCATCGAACAGGGCCTGCCCGGTGGTGTGGCCGTTTTTCGCAAGAAGCCCCAGAAGCGCAAAGTTGAGCTGGCTTTTGCCGGAGCCGGATTCGCCCACGATGCCAAGGGTTTCGCCTTTCTCAAGGCGGAAACTCACGCCATTGACGGCGTGAATGTCGCCCTCGGGCGTGTCGAAGCGAACGGAAAGGTCTTTCACATCCAGAAGTGCCATATCAGCGATCCTTCGGGTCCAGAGCGTCCCGAAGCCCGTCGCCGACAAAGAAAAAGCCGAAGAGGGTGAGGATGAAGAAAAGAAGCGGGAAGGCCAGTTGCCAGAGCGTCCCGTAAGAGATGGTGCCCGAGCCCTCCGAGATCAGCGCGCCCAGAGAGGTCATCGGTTCTTGGACGCCGAGGCCCAGAAACGAGATGAAGCTTTCGGTCAGGATCATGTTGGGCACCAGAAGGGTGGCGAAGACCGTCACCACGCCGATCAGGTTCGGCAGGATGTGACGGCGGATGATCACAGGGGCAGGCACGCCGATGGCGCGCGCGGCCTCGATATATTCGCGGCCTTTGAGGGTGAGCGTCTGGCCGCGCACGATCCGGCTCATTTCCAGCCATGAGATCAGGCCGACACCGACGAACAACATGGTGATCGACCGGCCGTACATCACCAGCAAAAGGATCAGCACGAACATGTAAGGGATCGCCAAAAGAATATCGACGGCGCGCATCATTAAATTGTCGAGACGTCCGCCGAAATAGCCGGCGGTGGCGCCATAGATCGTGCCGACGATGACGGCGATGGCCGATCCGATGATGCCGACCGCGAGTGAGATCTGTGTGCCCTGCACGGTGCGCGCGAAAAGATCGCGGCCCAGATCGTCCGTGCCGAAATAATGTCCGTTGGAGAGCGACGGCCCGCCTTGCTCGGCGACCATGCCCATGACGGAAAAGTCGATTTCCTCATTCGACCATTGCGCGATGGAATTGCCGAACAAGGCAAAGAGCGTGACGAAGACCAAGAGCACAAGCCCGAACATCGCCGCCTTGTTGCGGAAAAACCGGCGCCGGGCATCGGCCCAGAGGGAGCGGCCCGCCACATCCTCGCGCGAGGTGGCTTCGGCCAGTGACTTCATTTTCTGACTGTCGATGACCATGGCTTCAGTACCGGATTTTCGGGTCGATCCATCCGTAGACGATATCGACGACAAGGTTGAACAGGATGGTGAGCGCGCCGACGAGGATCGTGACCCCCATCATCACCGCGTAATCGCGGTTGAGTGCACTGTCGACAAAGGCTTTGCCGATGCCGCCCGTGGAGAAATAGATGTCCACGATCACCGAGCCGGTGATCATCGAAACGAAAGCCGGGCCGAGATAAGAGATCACCGGCAAAAGCGCAGGCTTCAACGCATGGCGCAGGATCACGCGATGCGCCGGGAGGCCCTTGGCCCGCGCGGTGCGGATGTGGTTGGAGTTCAACACTTCTAACATCGAGGACCGCATGATCCGGGCGATTGAGGCCATGTAGGAGGTGGAGAGCGCGATCACTGGCATGATCCAGTAACTTGGGTCCGAGAACCGCCAGCCGCCGCCCGGCAACCAGCCGAGGATCAGGGTGAAGACGATGACGAGGATCGGCGCCATGACGAAGTTCGGCAGCACCTGCGCGCCGATCGACACGCCGACCGCGAAATAGTCGATGATCGTGTTGTGTTTGACGGCGGCGACGGCCCCCAAAGTGACGCCCGCGACCACCGCCACGAGGAAAGAGACGAAGCCATAGGTCAGCGTGACCGGAAAGCCCTGCGCGATGATTTCGTTGACGGTGCGGTCCTTGTAGACAAAGGACGGGCCGAAATCGAAATGCGCCACGATACCCCAGATGTAACTGGCGATCTGTTTCCACAGAGGTTGGTCGAGACCGTATTTGGCATTGAGATTGGCGAGCACCTGCGCGGGCAGCTCGCGTTCCTGCGTGAAGGGGCCGCCGGGGGCCGCATGCATCAGCAGGAATGAGAATATAATCAGCAGGAGCAGCGTCGGAATGGCAATCGCCAGACGCTTGAGAATGTAAACAATCATATGGGGTGTCCCTATGGGTGGACGCGGGAATTTCATAGCCCCCGCGTCCGGCCTGTTTTTAAGCCGAGATCACTCAGCGACGCGGTAGAGGTCTTTGCCGTACCAGGTCTGCATCACGTTCTCTGTCGGCAGGCCCTTGATGTCCGCCGCAATCATGTCGACCTTAGCATAGTGGTAGATCGGAATAAATGGCATCTCCGTCGCAAGGATCTGTTCGGCCTGGGTGTAGAGCGGTTGCGGATCGGCCGCCGTCTTCGATTCTTTCATGATCGCATCGTAATCGTCATTAAAGAACTCACCGTTGTTGTGGCCCGAGTAGGAGGTGAAGAAGTCGAGATAGGTCGAGGCTTCGTTGTAGTCACCGCACCAGGCATAGCGCGCCAGATCGAAGTCCTGGTTCTGCATGCGGTCGGTGTGCACCTTCCACTCCATATTGTTGAGCGTCAGGTTGATGCCGAGCGGGCGATAGAACTGCTGTGCCGCGATGGCGATTTTTTTGTGGCTCTCATCCGTATTGTAGTTGAGCGTCAGATCGAGCGGGTTGTCCGGCCCATAGCCCGCTTCGGCCAGAAGCTCTTTGGCCTTGGCCGTGCGCTCCTCTTGGGTCCAATGAGAATATTCGATGTCCGGCATGACAAAGCCCGCGGTCGCCCAATGGGTCCAGTTGTAGGAGGCGCGTTGGCCGCCCTGAAGGATGTTGTCCACCACGATGTCGCGGTTCATCGCATAGGACAGCGCCTTGCGCACACGCACGTCTTTGAGCGCTTCCGGGCCCTTGTCCGACAGGTTCATGTTGTAGATGTAGGAACAGGAATAGGGCAGCGAGGTCGCCTCGTCCGGATATTCCGCTTTCAGGCGGGGATACTGGCCGGCGGGGATTTGCACTCGGTCCAGCTCGCCCGCGAGGTAGCGGGTCAGCGCCTGATTGTTGTCATTGATCGTCAGCGCGGTCAGATGGGTCATCACCGTCTTGTCGGCATCCCAATAGGTGGCGGATTTGTCCATCTCGACGCGTTCGCCAAGGATATGCTCGGACAGGGTATAGGCGCCGTTCGACACCATGTTTTCCGGTTTGGTCCAGTCGGAGCCGAATGCCTCGATCACGTCCTGGCGTACCGGGAAGGTGGAACCATGCACCAGCATCTGCGGGAAATAGGGCAGCGGCGTCTCGATCGTCACCTCAAGCGTGTGATCGTCGATGGCTTTGACGCCCAGATCGGAGGGCGGCAGCTCGCCTGCGGTGATTTTCGACGCGTTCACCACCTGCATGAGTTCCATGTACCAGGCATATTCCGACGCGGTCGCCGGATCGGCCAGACGCTGCCAGGCGTAGACGAAATCTCCCGCCGTCACCGGCTTGCCGTCGGACCAAACGGCTTCGGGGCGCAGGTGGAAAGTATAGGTCAGGCCATCGTCGGACAGATCATGGCTTAGCGCCACGCCCGGAATGATGTCGCCCTTGATGTCTTCGTTATAGAGGCCTTCGAACAGGTTGCGCAGAATGTCGGAACCTTCGATGTCCGTGTTGATCTGCGGGTCCATGGATTTGATCGCGTCCAGAAGCCAGAACGTATAGGTCTGGTTTTCGGAAAGCACGGTGCCTTCCGGGACGTCGGCTGCGAACGCTGCGGGCGTGGCGGCAAGGATCGCCAGCGCGGACAAAGCGGTGGTGAGTTTCATACAAGGACCTCCTATGGGTTTTTATAAACTGCGGGCCCGGACGCAAACAGTCCGGTAAGCCGTTTGCCGGTGCCCGAATGACATTCAGGGAAATGCATCTTTTCCCGGAACACAAGTGTGACCCGACGTGTGTTGATCACGAAATGGCGGAAAGACGTGAATAATTTTGAGATGCCGTTCTTTCCCTTAGGTCAAAAGTCATTCGCCTGGCGATAATGCTCTACGTTCGGTTCCCTCTTTTGCTGAGAGGCAGGATCGCATCGACGCGATACGGACAAATCCGCACGAGAAATCGTTAAGCCTTTGTTCTGAGGGTGTCTGGAGACATCAGCGCAGCGAAAGCGTACGTCGTTTCGCTCTCCCGACCACGGGCAACAACGAGATCTCGTAAGCACAGCGAATGACCGATTCGGTGAAACTGCATCGCGGTGTAACCTGACGCGATGAAGGGATGGTATGGGCCGTTCGTTGCACATGTTACTTTCGGCAAAGCTGGCGGATCAGGAGCAGAAAATCCATCTCACTCAAATTCCTAAACCCACTTCAAAGAGCCTTGAGAGCTGCGATGTGAGGCTTTCTTGACAGGTCCCAGTATGGGATGCTGGCGTAGACGTGAAGCTGATCGACGTAATCCTCTCCAAGATTGTGTTCGAGGAAACCGGCGATGATTAAAGCGAGATGCCAGTCAAATGAAGTAAGATCGTCCTGCGTTCCTGAGGCGAGGTAGGTGGTCGCGATAAAGCTTTTGTCCTGCGCCTTGATCTTGAAACTATTGATGCTGTCAAGCCGTTGGAAGATGCCGGTATGGCGCCGGGCGATCGCAGAGTTTAGGTGCTGGACCTTTTATACCCGCGTGGCGTTGAACCTGGCGATGAATGTGTTTCGCGGCATGGCCGTGCAGGCGGTGCTGCGCAGGAATGAGACCCGGGAACCACAGGGTCTCACGGATGACGCCCTCACCATCGGTGTGATGGGGCCGCTCTCCGGCAATGCGTCGTCCTATAGCAAAGCCCTGATCGGCATGATGGCCTATCACGACAAGGTCAACGAAGAGGGGGGCGTGCATGGCCGCAAACAGGTCGCGGTTCAGGAAGACACCGCCTGCGACAGCGCCAAAAGCCTCGTCGTCGCCAAGAAACTGATCTCCCAAGACGAAGTGTTTATGCTTCAGGGCAACTCCTGCTCCGGTGTGGCTCTGGCCCTGCGTCCGACCATCGAAGAAGCCGGGCTGCGGTGGATCGTCGCCCATGCGGTGAGCGACTCGATCTCCGATCCGCTGGCCAATTGCGTCTCGCTTGCGATCGCCGCAGAGCGGGCGGGGTATCACCGCTATTGGGTGGCTGAGCCTTACGCGGTGATGGCAGCGTCTGTGCCGCCGCAAGCGACGAGGCGGCGGCCTATCTGCGGACCTCACATCCTCAGGCTTTTGCCAATATCGTGACCAACAATCGCGGCAAATTGCCGAAACCCTCTCTCGAAGCGGTGGCGAGGATGCCCCATCCGTTGCGGGCGCAGGTCGACCGCATGCTGAGCTGTGCCGCCGTGGGCGGACCTGAAACGCTTGGAGGACAGATTTCTACGCTGATCGAACAGTATCAGCCTGACGAGTTGATGGTCACGGGGATGATCCACGATCAGGCGGTCCGTATTCGCTCCTTCGAAATCGCCGCGGAGGTCATGCGGGGTCTGTCTCTGGTGATGCGCCATAAAATCTAGGGGGCTGGTGAACGGGCTGAAGAGCCGAAAACCATGAGCAGGTTCGCAAAGCCCGACACGACAAAGCCCGCATAGATATGAGGGCCATCCGACCATTCATCCTTGAGTTCGATGGCATCGCGGCCCCTGACACTGGTTCAAGATGCGTTGCGTCAATTTCTGCGTTTCAGTGAGGCTTGGGCGCGTCACGACGCAGTGTGTCAGAAGGGCGCTCGCCAAACATGGCGCGATAGGTCTGGGAAAACCGACCCCAATGATAGTAACCGAATTCCATGCTGATATCCGACACTTTCGTGTCACGCGGGTCTGACAAGCGGAGGCGACGATGCACTTCGCTCAGACGGCGCCCTTTGAGCAAGTCGTCAAGCGTCATCCCCGTCCGTTCCAGACAGCAGGCCCGCAGGTCCGCACGATCCCGCTCCAACAATTTTGACAGATGGCTGACGCTGAGCTTTTCGAAAGGAAGCGTGTCGCAAGCCACAAGAATATCCGACATCAACCCGCGTGGGGATTTGCGCAGGTGGTGTCGCGTGGCGTCACGCGCCCATAGCGAAATGCGGTCGATCAACAGATCCGGCGCCAGATCCAGAACGGGTTGTTGCGCGAGACCCTGACGCGCACTCTCTATCAGCGTCAACATCCAGTCCGCGATGCCATGGCTGGCCTGCGGCGGAATAGGGTTCGACCCTCTTGCGATCTCTTCCGAGAGGGCGGTGTCGGGCAGTGTGAGCATGATGTAATCCGCATGGCTGTCGGTGAAGATGTGATACTCTTCGTCTGCGACATGGATCATACCGGTCCCCGCGCCAATCGCATTGGCCTGACCGGCCATCGACAGCCGTTTGCCAAGCGAAAATCCGACGCAGATGGAGCCATCGGGAACACGATAGAAGTTCTCCATCTTTTGGTTCACTGTCTCGCGGTAGAGCGAAATCTCATCCCATTCCAATGCCGCGATGTGCCCCTCGAACGCACCCGGTGACAATTGCCGATAGAGCTGTTTCCAACCGTCGAGACCGCGCTCTTGGTCGACGAAGTTGTCATATTGAACTTCTCTCACGAGGGTCTTGTCCTTGAGGCATGTGTGCATTGTAAGCATCCAATTTTGAATGTTTTTCTTTCTTCAAGACGCATGGAGGAGGGGCACGTCAAGCTTGGCGGACCCTAAAAGGGCGAGATTCACGTGCCGCATATTTTATGAGCGAAATAGCCGGATCAAAGCGGATAGCGCGGGCTAATCGCCAGCGCCTAAGCTGATTGCGAGACCATCACCAGGAGACAGATGATGAAATCTACAACCGCCGCTTTCGTGGCGCTTGCTGCATTGACCGGACCGGCTTTTGCACAAGACGCCATTGAACCCGAAACCCTCACCGTCAAGGAAACGATCGACGAAGGCCCGAATCTGTTCGTGCTTTCTCAGGAGTGGAGAGGCCCGTCCTCGATCAACGTGTTGGGCGCCGAAGATTTCGCGATGAAGGGCAACATGGGCCCGGGCACCACCGCACAGATGGTGCTCTCTGCCGATGGCAAGACGATGTACACCACCTCGGTCTATTTCGAACGCTACACCTACGGCCCGATCACCAACGTCTTCCACACCTGGGACGTTGACACGCTCAAGATCAAAAGCGAGTTCGAATTCGGCGTGAAGATGGCGCAGGTGGAAAGCCAGCCGGTGTTGCTCGCGCTCTCCTCTGACGAGGCCTACGCGCTGGTGCAGAACGCGACGCCCGCGACCTCCGTGTCGGTGATCGACATCGCTGCCGGAAGCGCGTTGGCCGAAATTCCGACGCCGGGTTGCTGGGGCATCTTCCCCTCGACCTCTGGCATGAAATTCACCACGATCTGCGGGGATGGCAGCTTCCAGACCTATGCTTATGCCGCCGATGGCACCTTTGGCGATCCGGGCAAGTCGGAGAAGATTTTTGACGTCGATGACGACGCGCTTTTCACCAATGGCGTGCGCGTGGGCGAGACCCTCGTTTACGTGTCCTATAACGGCAACCTCTATGTCGTCGATGACAGCGGTGAGGTGCCGGTCCTGTCCGAGACCATCGCCCTGACCGAAGGTGTGCTCGGCAAATGGGCGCCGTCCGGTTCCGAGTTGATCGCCTATAACGCGCCGACCAACACCGCTTTCGTGCTGATGCACTCCGGGTCCTATGACGGGTCGCACAAAAACGGAGCCGAGCAAATCTGGGCCGTGGATATGGACAGCAAAACCGTCGTCGGACGCGCCACCGCGCATCATGAAAACGGGCTGATGGTGACCCAGACCGAAGAGCCGATGCTCTATGGCGCCAATGAGGAAGGCGACGTCTATCTCTACTCCGTCGAGATGGGCGACGAGGTCTTCCTTGAGGTGGCCGAAGAGTTCAACATCGCCGGCTGGCCGACCATCATGGAGCTGGATCGCTGATGGGAGACCTGTCGCACCTCACCTCTGCAACCTTGACGAGCTTTCTCGTGCTCGTCTTGGCGCGCGCGGCCTGGCACAAATGGCAGGCCTACTATGAAACGGTGGGATTTGCGCAGGGCTATGGGCTTGTGCCGCGTCATATGGTGCCCTTGATCGTGCGCGGACTGATGGGGACCGAGGCCCTCACCGTTCTCGCACTCCTGCTCCCCTTCACCCGCCCCTTCGGCGGACTGATGACGGCAGGTTTGTTCTTGGGCTACGGCGCTTTGATGGCAGCGGCTTTGCTGCGCGGGCAGACGGAGATCGACTGTGGCTGCGGTGGCACGCCGCAGATGGTCTCCGGCCTCACCCTCGGGCGCAATGCCGTTTTGAGCGCCATGGCTCTGGCTGTTGCGATGATCACCACCGGGCCGGTCGGTCCCGCAGGTGCGATCATGGCGATCACCGCCGGGATCACGCTTTTCGCCATCTACGGCGTGGCGGAAAAACTCGCTTCCCATCTCCCCCACATCCGGCAGGCCGGATGAGAGAGGACAGAACGATATGAATATACTTATCTTTTCCAACATCGCGCTTTGGGTCGTCGTGCTGGTACAGATCGCGATCATCTTCGCGCTCGCCCGCCAGATCGGCATCCTGTTCGAACGGGTCTCTCCGGTCGGCGCGATGATTTCGGACAGCGGGCCGGACATCGACGAAGCCGTACCGAACATGACCCTGCCCAATCTGAACGGGCCGGAATTTGCATTGGGCGGGCCGGAAGGGCGGGCACAACTCGTGTTCTTCCTGTCCACCACCTGTCCGATCTGCAAGGCGCTCTTGCCCGCGATCAAATCGATCCGGGACGATGAGCATGGCTGGCTCGATGTTGCGCTGGCCTCCGACGGGCGCGAAGCGGCGCATCGTCGGCTCATCGAGGCGGAAGATCTCGCGTCTTTCCCCTATGCGCTGTCCTCCGATCTCGGCATGACCTTCAAGGTCGCAAAACTGCCCTTTGCCGTGCTCATCGGGCCGGACGGCAAGGTGCGCGCCAAGGGTCTCGTGAACTCCCGTGAACAGCTCGAAAGCCTGTTCACCGCCTCCGAGACCGGCATCCCCTCTTACCAGGCTGCGGTCGCCCAGCAGATGGGCGCCACTCAATTTTCCTCCGAAAGGATCTGATTATGACCAGACTGATCGACAAACTTCTCAAGACCCTCGACAAAAGCGTCGAAACCGGTGCCCGCACCGCCGCGCGCAACCTTGGCCGCCGCAGCTTCATGGCGAAGGCCGGGGCTTCGGTTCTGGGGGCCGCCGTTGCGACCCCGATCCTGCCTTTTGATCGTCGCGCCAACGCCTCTGAGCTGCCGGAGGACGAATGCGCCTACTGGCGCCACTGTGCCCTCGACGGCAACCTGTGTTCGACCTCCGGCGGCTCTTTGACGCAATGTCCTCCGGGCTCGTCGGCGTCGTCGGTGTCCTGGGTCGGCACTTGCACCAACCCGGACGACGGCAAGGATTACCTCGTGTCCTACAACGATTGCTGCGGCAAACCGTCGGTGGATTCCGCAACCTTCTGCTACACCTCCGAAGGCGAGCGTCCGGGCTATCGCATGGGGCTCTACAACGACATCAACTGGTGCATGGCGAATACCGACAAAGGCTATCACTGCACGGTTTCCGTGGTTGTGGGCTTGGCGGAGTAATCTGACGTGCGCCTTTTGACGACACTCACGGGGGCTGTGGCGACCGCCATGGCCCTCCTCGCCCTCCCGGTCTCGGCAGAGACGCCGGAGGAGCTGTTTAACACTCATTGCGCCGCCTGTCACAACACGGGCGGCATCGGCAATCCGGGCCTTGCCCCGCCGTTGAACCGCCCCGTCTTTTGGCAAGCCCTTGGCGACACCGCGCCCGAATATCTCGCCGGCGTGATGGTGTCGGGAATGGCGGGCAAACTGGAGGTGCAGGGCCAGATGTACATCGGCCTGATCATGCCGCCAGTGGCCAGCACCACCGACGCGGAACTGGTCGAGATCGGCACTTGGGTGCTTCAAACGCTCGGAGAAACCGAAGGCGTCATGACGCAGGCGCGTCTCGATGCGGCGCGGGAGGTGCGCCCCTCTCATGCCGATCTGCGGGCCATGCGCCCGGCAGTCGATTAAGCCCTTGGACGGAAAGGAATGAGCATGCCTCTTTTGAAATCTTTGAGCATTGTGTTGGCACTTCTGCCCGCCGCGCTTGCAGCCGCCGATCAACCCACGCGCAGCCCGCATACGAATTACATCCTGCGCTGTGCGGGCTGTCACGGGTTCGAGGGCTTGGGGACGACAGAGGGGGACATCCCGGCCTTTCCCGACAGTGTCGGCTACATTGCAGGCACCGAACTGGGCCGCACCTATATGATGCATGTGCCTGGCGTGGTCGGAGCCTCACTCAATGATCGGGAGATCGCCGAAGTGATGAACTATGTGCTCGATGTCTGGGGCGAAACCGAGAGTGGCGCTCCGGCCGCCACCTTCACCGAAGATGAAGTCACCCGCCGCCGCGCCGAGCCGGTGCCCGATGTGGTGGCCTATCGTCGTCTCGTGGTGGATGAACTTTCCTCCATGGGGGTGACCGTCGCGGAGTATCCATGGCCTTGAGGGGAGGTTCGCGCAAATCGCTAAAGGTGAAGCCGTAGCTGCGTGATACTCTCTTGTGGATTGTGACGATTTACAGCCATCCTCGTCTTCCAATTCGCGGACAACCATCCAGATGGGTGGACCCCCTCCGCGTCGTGAAGCCGGCATATGCGCAAAGGTGAACGTCGCGGTCTGAACTTGTCCAAACGGCCAATTCGCACTCTGCTCTGTCGTGAGATTTCCCGACTGTAACGCATTGAGAAGGCGGAGCGGCGCAGGTCAGAAATTTATACGCGCTGAAAATTTTCGCCTTGTTTCCTCGCCTTTCCACCATTACACGGGTCGACGGAGACGTGGCCGAGTGGTCGAAGGCGCTCCCCTGCTAAGGGAGTAGGCCCGGAAGGGTCTCGAGGGTTCGAATCCCTTCGTCTCCGCCACTTGACCTTGAAAAATAGGTGTTTTCCTAGGTGGTTCACCTGAGATGATGTTCGTCTAGGGAGCGGCGCAGTTACCATTTGGTAATTCTTAACTCAGATAGTAGGCACTTCGACGCTGCTAGCCACTTTCCTACGCCCCTAACGTGGCTCTCGGGATGAGTGCTCTCATTCAGCTCACAGATGAAGAACAGGGATGCCTCCTGGGCTCATTAAGTCTCGGATCGTTCTCCCGAGGCTACTTCATGTCAATGTACATCCTGCGATCTTCGGTACTTCAGTTGTCGGGCTCGTCACGATTCGGGCTTCGACGGTCAGCTTTCCCCATAGGGCGCCGCGCAGGAGCTCGGCGACTTTCGTGGCGGCCTCGCAGAGTTCATCGGCGTCAATTTCGGGCTTGGCTCTGCACAGATACCAATCGCTCCCTGACATCGCATCGGCGGTATCAAAGCGAAAATCCCAGTAATATCCCTTAACGGCATCTTCTTCGCGCTCGAACCAAAGGTCTTCTCCGACGACTCCGGCGATGCCAATCGCTCTCCAGACTTCCGGGCGACACTCAGACCCTGCGATGACCTGGATCTGCCCGCCCCATGTTTTTTTCTAGAAGTGCGTCCTGGCGAGGAGTCGGCCAAATCGCAGCACGAACAACGGTCTGCTGTCGCCCGTTGACTTAGAAGCCAGACAGCTCAATCTGAACAAGGCAGGTGTCTAGGAAACTAGGGGCACCTCAACACGCCGGTCGGGATCGATGCGACTACGTTGGACATGATGAAAGAGATTGATCGGGTGTTCACCAAATACCCGTTCTTCGGGTCGCGCCAGATCGCCGCCTATCTGCGCCGCGAAGGGATATTCTTTGGGCGTCACCGCATTCGCCGACTGATGGCCAAAATGGGCTTGGAGGCGATCTACAAGCGCCCCAGAACCAGCCAGCCGCATCCCCAGCATCCGGTCTATCCAAACTTGATCGGCAGACGCCGGACGATGCATATTGGGCGGGCTTAGACGAGCAAAAAGCAGCATGACCCGAAGGGCAACGAAGTAAAACCTAAACCCGATACACCTTAGAAACGCTGCAAACCTGTCCGAAAAACTGGGACCACTTCAAAGTGTCCCGAGAGCCCGTACATATCTACACATACAGCTGCAATGGATATGAAAATTTCCAGTTGCATTTTCATGAACTTGTGAACATACGAAAGCCATGGGGGACATATTTCTGAATAAGCGGGTTTTGCGTGGCTTATGGGCCGCCTGCCTTGCTGTTCTCTTGTCCGTCCAGTTCGCAGTCGCTTTCCAGCCCAATGCGCGCGGCGGGATCGTCCTGTCGGACACCGAAGTTCTCCTGCAGATTTGTAGCACGCCGGGAAATGGCGCCACGCTTGTCTTTGACACGGCGACTGGTGAAATCCGGGACGTGCCATCGGATGATGCGACAGGAGGGGCGGAGTGTCCTTACTGTGTTGTCGGCGCCGCTTTCTTGGTGTCGGCCTGTGCGCCCCCCGTTTTGCCGGTTGCGCATCATCCGGCAGAGATTGCCCCGTCTGCGACCGAGGTCCTGTTGGTCGCCCGTCGCGATTTTAGCCGCACCAGCCGCGCACCACCTCTGACGCTCTGATCACATGCCACGCCCGTAAGGGCTTTTCCCGGACCTGAACCGCTTGTCGGTCACGTCCGGGCCCAAACCATATGACCAGATACCATTCCCAGAGGGACACACATGACCACTCAACACACGGCGCGCCTCGGCGCGACCGCTCTTTTGATGAGCACCATCTCGACCCTGGCCTATGCTCAGGATGACATTTTAACGCTTGATACGATCATTGTTGAAGGCCAACAAAGCCTGGCGCAAACCGCGCAAACCTACGCGTTCGACCCGGCGCTTATGCCGGTGCCTTCCGGTCTCGACGGTGGCGCGCTTTTGTCTTCCGTTCCCGGTGTATCCGGCAGACGGATGGGCGCACATGGCATCGACATCATCATTCGCGGCATGCAAAAAAATCAGCTCAACGTGATCGACGCAGGTGGCTTTACCTATGGCGGTTGCCCGAACCGAATGGACCCACCGACCTCCATCGCTGCATTCTATCGTGCGGATAAAGTCATCGTCGAAAAAGGCTACACCAGCGTGACAAACGGGCCGGGCGGTTCTGGTGGCACGGTGCGCCTTGAGCGCGAGGCCCCGGAGTTCGAACCCGGCAAAATGTTTGCCGGTTCTTTGACCACGGGCGTGAAGTCAAACGGCAATGGCTATGGCATCGCCGGGACTGTGTCCGCAGATTTGGGCAATGGCTTCTATGCAGAGTTTTCCGGCGAGCGCAAAAGCTCTGACGATTACGAAGACGGCAATGGCAACGAGGTGCGCAGCGGCTTTACGCAAAAAAGTGCGGGCGTCACCTTTGGTTATGCCACTGACGGTGTAGATCTTGCGCTCGATATCGAAAAGGACCGTGCCGAAGACGTCAAATTTGCCGGGGCGCAAATGGACAGCCCGCTGTCCGAGACCATGACCTACCGTCTGCGCGGCGGTGTCGATGTCGATGCCGGACGGCTCACCCGGATCGAAGGGGTGCTCTACAGCTCGAACGTCGATCACACCATGGACAACTATACCCTGCGCACCCCCGCGTCGATGAAGATGCTTGCGCCGACAACCTCCGATACCGTGGGGGGCAGCCTTGAAGGCCATCTCGATTTCGGCATGACCACCGCCCGGATCGGTGTGGATTATCAGGCCAACACGCGCCGTGCGCTTGGCTATTCCAGCATGGGAAGCATGCCGATCAACCTCGCTAACCCCTCGTCGCTCAGTTGGCCTGATGTGACCATTGCGCAGCTTGGGGTTTTCGGGGAGACCGAAACGACACTCAGCACGCACTCCACGTTGAAACTCGGCCTGCGCTACGACCATGTCACAGCGAGTGCGGATGAGGCGAATGTGGCCGTCGGGTCTTCTTCGACGACGGCCAATGATTATTATCAGATGGTCTATGGCACCGATTTCACCGAGGACAAAACCGAAGATAATTTTGGCGGCCTCATCCGCTACGAACATCACCTCTCTTCGGGCACGATGGTTTTCGCAGGCCTGTCCCGGTCTGTGCGCACCGCCGATGCCAACGAGCGTGCGTTTTCCCGTGGCATGAACGGTGTGCCCTCCTATGTGGGCAATCCGGACATCGACCCGGAAAAACACACCCAGCTCGATTTCGGTCTGGAAACCCAAACGGAGACATATAGCCTGACCGCCACGGTGTTTTACGACCGGGTCAAAGACTACATTCTTGAGGAGAAAACCGCGTGGCCCGGGGCGATGAGAGGGGTGACGACCTATCGCAATATCGACGCAGACCTGGCGGGCGTTGAACTGTCCGGCAGATGGACCCTCGGACAGGTGATCCTGGCGGGGGATATGAGCTACACCTATGGGGCCAACAAGACCGATGGCGCTGCTTTGGGACAAATTCCCCCGCTGCAAGGCACGCTGAGCGCGACCTATGATGCAGATATTTGGCAGGCCGGGGCGCGCATCAACTGGGCGTCGAAACAGGATCGTATCTACACCGTTCTCGATGCGGGCGAGACCCCGGGCTATGCAACACTCGATCTGTTCGGGTCCTATGCGCTGAATGACAGCGTCACGCTTGTGGCGGGGGTAGATAACGTTTTTGACAAGGGCTATGCGACCCACCTCAACCGCTCGAACAGCTATGACACCTCCGTTGAGCGCGTCAACGAACCGGGGCGGAATATCTACCTGACGATGCAGGTGCAATTCTGATCCTTGCGGGCGCGCCAGAGTCTGGCGCGCCCCGTTCCTTTTTTGACTGACCCGCAGGTCAGATCACGCAGACCAGATTACGCGGGCACAATCACACCCGGCAAATCATTGACCCGCATCGTTTCACCCGGCTGGAAGTGGATCACGGAGCGGATCGACTTCCCGGCATGCAAGAGATCGAAGGCCGTGTTGATCTGATCATGGGTCATGTTGTGGGTGATGTAGGGATCGACATCGAAATCGCCACGCAGCCATTCATCGACCATCCCCGGCAACTGGCTCCGGCCCAAGACGCCGCCAAAGGCCGACCCGCGCCAGACCCGGCCGGTGACAAGCTGGAACGGACGGGTGGCAATCTCTTCACCGGCACCTGCGACGCCGATCACGGTGCATTCGCCCCAACCTTTGTGACAGCATTCCAGCGCCGAGCGCATGACATTGACGTTGCCGATGCACTCAAAGGAATAGTCCACGCCGCCATCCGTCATCTCGACGATGATGACCTGAATCGGTTTGGAGAAATCTGCCGGATTGATGCATTCGGTCGCGCCGAGGCTACGGGCCAGTTCGAATTTGTTCGGGTTGGTGTCGATGCCGATGATGCGCGACGCGCCTTGCATCTTGGCGCCCTGAATGACGGCCATGCCCACAGCGCCGAGACCGAAAACGGCGACCGTCGCCCCCGCTTCGACCTTGGCGGTGTTGCGCACCGCACCCATGCCGGTCGGGATCGCACAGCCCATAACCGAAGCCTTCGCAAGCGGCGCCTCTTTCGAGATTTTCGCCACGGCAATCTCCGGCAGAACCGTGTATTCGGCGAAGGTCGAGGTGCCCATGTAGTGATGGATCATCTTGCCCTTGTAGCTGAACCGCGAGGTGCCATCGGGCATGACGCCCTGACCCTGGGTCTTGCGGATGGTCTGGCACAGGTTGGTTTTGCCGGATTTGATATAGGGGCAGTTCGGGTCCTCCGGCGTGTAAAGCGGAATGACGTGATCGCCCGGTTTGACGGAGGTGACGCCCGGTCCAAGTTCTTCGACGATGCCGACCGCCTCATGGCCCAGAACGGCGGGGAAAAGCCCCTCGGGATCAGCGCCCGACAGGGTGAACATATCGGTGTGGCACAGGCTGGTGGTGACGATGCGGATGAGGACTTCGCCTTCCTTGGGACCGTCCAGGTCGATCTCTTCGATTTCGAGCGGACGGTTGGCTTCCCAAGCAACGGCAGCGCGGATTTTCATAGTGGTTCTCTCTGTTAAATTGTGATCCTGCAATGTTATAGTATCACCTCGGGCGATCTACTGGTGCGATCCCGCCCATTTGGCCAAACACCGGGCCGTGCTGGCCACATTCGGGGAACCACGACACGATGACGACAGATCAAGACCTTGCTCCCAAGATAGACCAGCGACGACAGGTGGCTCTGATCGTCTACCCCGGCTTCAAGACATTGGAGGCGACAGGCCCTCTGAGTGTTCTAAGCTATGCGTCGCAGCATCTTTCCGCCGCCGGACATGCGGGCGGCTATGACGTGACCATCGCGGCCCCCACCGCTGGTCCGATCCCCTCCGACACTCTGATGTCACTCAATGCCACGGTCGCGCTCGATGATCTCGGCGCCCCGGAGACGGTTCTGATCGCGGGGGCTGCCAAGATCGAAGAGGTGCTTCGCACAGAAGACAGGTTGGTGGACTGGTGTCGGGAGAACGGACGTGATGTCGCCCGTTTCGCCGCCTTATGTACCGGCTCTTTCTTTCTGGCCGAGGCTGGGCTTCTGGACGGCCAGAGCGCCGCGACCCACTGGAACTATGCCGACAGGCTGCGCCAACGGTTTCCAAAGCTGCAGGTGGACCCCGACGCGATCTTTGTGCAGGCGGGTAATTTCTGGACCTCCGCCGGTGTGACGGCGGCGATTGACCTGACCCTGGCCTTTGTCGAACAGGACTACGGGCGCGACATCGCCCTGGCCGTGGCGCGCGACATGGTGATGTACCTCAAACGACCGGGCGGGCAATCGCAGTTCAGCACCTTGCTGGCCGGGCAAATGTCGGGGACGAGCCGAATGAGCGACGTGTTGAACTGGATGAGCGAGCGGCTGGATCACCCGCTGACGCTCGACGAAATTGCCAGCGCACAGGGTATGAGCGTGCGCAGCCTGTCGCGGGCGTTTACGTCGGAATTCGACGCCTCGCCGATGACCATGCTGGAAGGCCTGCGCTGTGACCGCGCGAAGGCTCTTCTGCTCGACACTGAGCAGCAGCTCAAAAGCGTCGCCTATAAGGCCGGATTCCAATCGGACGAGCAGATGCGCAAAGCCTTTCGCCGCCGGTTTTCCCTATCTCCGCGCGAGTATCGCGCCCGGTTTGCGACGGCGGGGTTCGAGCGCACTTAATGCATGTATGTGCCCTCCGCCTCTTCCGCAGGGTCCTCCACAGGGTCGAGCACCAACAGGAGCCGCGTCTCCCCCGTTCCGGCAATCGGCGGCGAGCGGTGCAACAGGCTTGAGAGCGGCGTTTCAGGCCAGCGCGTACCACGCAAGACAATCGGCGCGCCGGTCGGCACCGTAAGGATCTGCGCCGGATCTTGGCCGTTCTCAGACAGACCGTATTGCGTGCCTGTCCCGCGATAGGTGCAGACCAGCCGGGCCTTTACGGCGTCAATATGGAACTTGCGACAGGCATTCGTGTCAACGACATCAAGCCGCAGCCGCAGGTACTCCGCCTGCATGACATTGGCAAAAATCACCGCCAGCGCAGAGGCATCTTCGATCAACATGTCGCGCTCCGGGCACTCCGGCGTCCCGCACTGGCATGCCACGTTCAACAGCGCATCACAGACAGCATCGGACCGCAAGATCAGCCGCGCCTTGGGCAATTGCTCCGGCGGCAAGGCCTCGATCCAGTTTTGAAAACGCGGCAGCGGATTCCGCTGCCAGATCGCCGCGGCGCAGGCCGGTTCGTGAATGTCCAAAAGGCCTTTGGGCGTGGAGACGACCGAGGTGCAATCGGTGAGGCCGAGATTGTTTTCGAGGAGCATAGAGCGGTCTTTCCGGGGTGGTGTGGTGGTTTACGGTTGGTAGGGCAAGGACGAATGATGCAGCACGATGCGCATCTTGCCGGCCGCATCCTTTTTGTAGCCAAAGCTCTTGTCGACCGTGGTGACCGAGCCGTCCTTGTTCGTCAGTTTGATCCAGCCCATCCACATGGCGATGTCGCCCTGAATGAAGCTCGCCGAGGTGATCCGCTCCATCGCGCGCCAGCCCATGATCGCAAAGCCATTGTCGAGCGGGTACTCTTCGGAATGGCCGCAGAAATAGGCCAAAGCGCCCGCTTTCGTCGGGCGAAACGTCTGCGCTCCGCTGGCCATCGTCGGTTTGAACAGCACCGGGCCGAGGTTATAGCCGTAGTACTCATCGAGATTGGCGGAGGCCACCTCGCGTGCGGCGTCGATACCGCCCTCTTCGAAAGCTTTCGAGATGGCGATCTTGCCCTCGCCCCAGGTGATGAGAGCGGTTTCGATGTCGTCTTGGGTGATCTGCATGGGATAGTCCTCTGTGTGATCTTGTCTCAATCGGTCGCAACCGTGGTGAACATGGGGATACTTCTGCCGTTTGCGCAGGGCTCAAAGACGACGCGCACCCTTTGCCCGATCTTTGCCGCGGACAGGTCGCACCGGGTCAGCGCGCTCAAAATGATCGGGCCTTCGGTGAGGGCGATGTAAGCAATGCAATGCTCCCTGCCCTGACGTTTCGAGACGCTGAACGCATAAACTTCCCCTGTGCCTTCCGCCTCGATCCAGTCGGTGTCGTCCCGCCCGGTGAAAGGGCTGATCCTGCGCGGCGGGTGAAAGGCCTTGCCCGTGCCGAGGCAGCGTTTCAACACCAACCGCCCCTCATCGGCGGCGTCCCAATAGGCGGCGGTCTCTGCGGTCGGCTCCGGCGCGGTGATGGGATTTTGCTCAGGCATCTCAACGGACATTTCAAACCCTCTCCAGAACAAGCGTAGCACTGCCGTGCCGTGATCCAAGTTGCCCGCCCGTGCCATGGGCAAGTGCAAGATGGCAATCGGGCACCTGCACGGCGGGATGGGCCTCGCCCCGCAACTGGCGCACCGCTTCGATCAGCTTGGTCATGCCGCCGCGATTGCCGGGATGATTGCTGCATAGCCCGCCACCATCAGTGTTGACCGGCAGACGTCCCACGCCCGCAATCAGGTTGCCCTCCGCCACGAAACACCCACCCTGCCCCGGCGCGCAGAACCCGAGGTTTTCGATCTGCACCAGTACGGTGATCGTGAAGCTGTCGTAGATTGAGGCATATTGAATGTCCTGCGGCGTGACGCCCGCCTGCGCAAAGGCTTCCGCGCCGGATTTCACACCGCCCGAGGCCAGAATATCGAAATAACCGCCATTGAGATGTTTGACGGTAAACCCCGCGCCGATGGGGGTGATTTTGGGACGATCCAAGTCGCGCGCCACGTCCGGGTGCACGACGACCAGAGCCCCGCCCCCATCGCTGATGATACAACAATCCAAACGGTGCAGCGGCGTCGCCACGATAGGGGACTTCAGCACGTCTTCGACCGTCACCACCTTGGACAGGACGGCGTTGGGATTGTGCTGCGCGTGATGCGAGGCGGCGACCTTGATCCAGGCGAGTTGCTCCGGCGTGGTGCCATGTTCGTGCATATGCCGGGCGGCCACCATACCGTACATATTGGTGACCACCGGGCCATAGGGCAGTTCAAACTGGGCCTCATGCGCGCTTTGCGTCTGCTCGCTGTGCATCTGCGCCGGGGATTTGCGCTCGGCGCGCGGGCGACCGGCCTGAGTGATCAGCGCCACGCGGCATTTGCCCGCCTCTATGGCCTGCACGGCATGGGCGACGTGGTTGATATAGGCCGCCCCCCAGCTTTCGGTGGTGTCGAGATGGCGCAGGTTCAGTCCCAGGTATTCAACCATCGAAAACGGCCCGCATCCGGGCGCGTCCCAGCCCGCCACATCACCGGCACAGAAGTACCCGTCCACATCCGCAAGGCTCAACCCGGCATCCGCCAGCGCCCCCGCCGCAACCTCGGCATGCAGCTGTGCCAGTGGGATATCGGTCGCATCCCGTGTCGGATGCTCATAGGCGCCGACAATGAAAGCTTTGTTCTTCATGGTTTCCCCGCACCAAGGCGGTCGCCCGTCGCGCCCGGCACCTGTGCCTCCGCGACCAGCCGCTGAAGCGCCTCTTCCAGAGGCAGAGACTGCGTCTTGTCAGTGCCGTGACGACGGATCGAGACACTGCGCTCTTCGGCTTCGCGGGCCCCAAGGGCGATCTGAACCGGGATTTTTTGCAGCGCGTGTTCGCGCACCTTGTAGCCGATCTTTTCGTTGCGCAGGTCCGTCTCGACGCGCAACCCGGCGGCTTTCAAGGCTTTCGCAACCTCCATGGCCCACTCATCCGCCGCCCCGGTGACCGTGGCGACAACAACCTGAACCGGAGCAAGCCAGAGCGGCAGGTGCCCGGCATAATGCTCGATCAGAATGCCGGTGAAGCGTTCGAGCGAACCGAAAAGCGCACGGTGCAGCATGACCGGCACCATTTTGCCCCCGGACGGTGCGACATAGGTTGTCCCGAACCGTTCCGGCAGGTTAAAATCCACCTGCAAGGTGCCGCATTGCCAGTCACGCCCAATGGCGTCGCGCAGGACATATTCCAACTTCGGCCCGTAAAACGCGCCCTCACCCTCGAAAATCGTATAGGGATGCCCCGCCAGATCCAGCGCGGCGCGCAAGGCCGCTTCGGAGCGATCCCAGCTTTCATCGCTGCCGATGCGGTTCTCGGGCCGGGTGGAAAGTTTGATCCGCACATCCTCGAACCCGAAGTCGCGGTAGATCGACAGCACCAGATCGTTGACCTTCAGGCATTCCTCAGTGAGCTGTTCGGGCGTGCAATAGATATGCGCATCATCTTGGGTAAAGCTGCGCACGCGCAAAAGCCCGTGCAGCGCGCCCGAGGGTTCATAGCGGTGCACCTTGCCGAATTCGGCCAGTTTAAGGGGCAGATCGCGATAGCTTTTCACGCCTTGCCCGTAGATCAGCATGTGACCGGGGCAATTCATCGGTTTGAGCGCATAGTCGCGGTCATCCTCGGTCTTGGCGAGGAACATGTTCTGGCGATAGTTCTGCCAATGGCCGGAGGTTTCCCAAAGGGCGCGGTCCATAATGTCGGGAGAATTCACCTCGATATAGCCCGCTGCCTCCTGCCGCTCCCGCATGTAGCCGATCAGGGTCTGGAACAACCGCCAGCCTTTCGCATGCCAAAAGACCGAGCCGGGCGCGACCTCTTCGAAGTGAAAGAGATTCATCTCGCGCCCCAATCTGCGGTGATCGCGTTTTTCGGCCTCGGCCATCATGGTGAGATGCGCATCGAGTGCAGACTTGTCGGCAAAGGCCACGCCATAGATGCGGCTGAGCATCTGGTTGTTGCTGTCACCACGCCAATAGGCGCCCGCCACGCGGGCCAGTTTGAAGGCGCCGCCCGCATCGCCAGTGTGGCGCATATGCGGGCCACGACAGAGATCGAGCCACGCGCCTTGACGGTAGATTTTGACCGGCTCCCCATCGGGGATCGCCTCCAGAAGCGCCAGTTTATAGGGCTCCCCCGCCGCTTCGAAATGCGCGCGCGCCGCGTCGCGGGACCATTGCTCGCAGGTGAAAGGCGTCTTCGCCGCGATGATCTCGCGCATCTTCTGCTCAATCGCGGGCAGGTCCTCCGGGGTGAAGGGCGTATCGCGCTCGAAGTCATAATAAAACCCATGCTCAATCGCCGGGCCGATGGCGGTTTTCGTGCCGGGCCAAAGCGCCTGCACGGCTTCGGCCAACACATGGGCAAGGTCATGCCGGATCAACTCAAGCGCCGCCGGATCGTCGCGCGAGACAAGCTCCACCGCCGCCCCATCCGGCAGAGGCGCGGTGAGATCGGTGAGCTTGCCTTCGATGCGCGCCGCCACCGTGCGCTTGGCCAGGCTGGGGCTGATGGAGGCGGCGAGATCGGCGGCAGTGCCGGCGGCATCAAGCGCGCGGGTCGCGCCATCGGGCAGGCGAATATGGATCATTGCGGGGGTCTTTCTTTGGTGCGGCGATGTGAGGAGGAACAACAGTGTCGCATCGGATCAAAATGGCATCTCTAGGGTTTCGACCATCATGCCACTGGCCAGATCATGCATAGGCGCATTGTTTTGGGGTCGGGATAGTAGCATGTTCAGGCTGGCTTTGAGGTCGGCCTCATCCATGTCGCGCGCGATGACGACCACACGGCTTATGGTGTCGGGACTGGACCAGTTTTTCAACGGCACAGGCGCGTCGAAGATGTGTTGCACGCCGTGGATCACAAAAGGATAGGCCGCGCCCTCGACGTGCAGAATGCCCTTGATGCGCAGGATGCTCTCCCCCCGGAGCGCGATCAACGTGTTCAGCCAAAAGTCGAAGACCGTGGCGGGAATGAGCTCTGTCACCTCAATCGAGGCCGATGTGATCCGGTGATCGTGGCGGCCCTGACTCAAAGGCGGTGACGCGTTGAACGCGAGAGCGGTCGACGGCGTGGCTTTCAGACCAGACAGCCCGGCCAGAGGGTCACGTTGGGTCGCATCCGATATGTCCCCGAGCCAGGTGTCAATCTCTGCATGCGACACCCCGAAGCGCATCGCGGACAGTCCGAAAAGCGCGCCGAGCGGCACCTGCGCGTGGCTTGAGCGGATGCGCCGGGCGGTATTGTTGAGCCCCATCAGACGCTTCTCGAACCGGATCAGGTCAAAATCGTCGACCAGATCGGTTTTCGACAGGATCAGCACATCGGCCATCGCCACCTGCTGCACCGCCTCCGCCTGTTGATCGAGCGTCTTCATGCCCGTCGCGGCATCTGCCAGCGTCACGACGCCATCCAGCCGAAAGGCCTGAGCGATCTGCCGATCCGCGACCAGCGTGTGGATGATCGGCCCCGGATCAGCGATGCCGCTGGTTTCGATGACGACCCTGTCGAAGTGCAAATCACCCGCCGCGCGCTTCGCCTCCAGCGTCCCGAGCGTTGTCGCCAGATCGCCGAGGATCGCGCAGCACAGGCAGCCGGAGGGCAACAGCACGGTCTCTTCTGTCGCCTCCTCGATCAGGTCGTGATCCAGTGCCACATCGCCGAATTCATTCATAATGACCGCAACCCGCCCCGCCTGCGGATCACGGATCAGGTGATTCAACAGGGTTGTCTTCCCGGCGCCAAGGAAACCGGTCAGCAAGGTGACCGGAAGGCGCATGTCCTCCAATGCCATAGTGCGTGCCCTTTACAATGCGTCTGGATTTAGCCATGTGTTGTTATATTATAACATTACTATTCGCAACAGCTGAAAAGAGACCCCGATGACGCAACTGGACTTCGCCCCGCGCAAAACAATCGAACAGGTCGAAGAGAGCACCGATCTTGCTCCGAAATTCGATGACAACGGCTTACTGCCTTGCATCACAACGGATGCGGCGACCGGAGACGTTCTGATGCTGGGCTGGATGACGGAGGAGGCCTTTCGCCTGACGATCGAGACCGGCGAGGCGCATTACTTTAGCCGCGCGCGACAGGTTCTGTGGCACAAGGGCGCAACCTCCGGGCTGGTGCAAAAGGTCGTGGAGGCGCGCATTGATGATGATCAGGATGCGCTTTGGCTGAGAGTTGACGTCACCGGGTCGGGCGCATCCTGCCACGTGGGCTATCGGTCGTGTTTCTACCGGGCGGTGCCCCATGGCGCGCAGGCTGGAGCCCCCTTGGTGTTCGTTGAAGATCACAAGACATTTGATCCGGTGGCCGCCTACGGGGACGCGCCGAACCCGACACAGCTTTGACATCGCCGCAACTCGACCTGATCATGGTTCTCCCCTCGTCCCGGGACTGATCTTCTGGCGACTGAAAATGCGCCGCCCCGGAAACCCGGAGCGGCGCGGAGGATGCCGGGAAGAAAGACCCCTCAACCCGGCGGCCGTCTCTTTGCAGCTTATTTCGACGCGAATGGGTTCGTCGCACCAAAGGTGCGCAGTCTAAACTGCATCGAAGGTGTGCATTCGTGGTCTTATTCAGCCGCGAATTGGTTCATGGTGTTGGCCGCCCCGCCCGCTTTCAGCGCGCGTTCACCCCCGACCATTTCCTTGAAGGTATCGCCGAGATCGGACCCCACCTCGTGCTGGTGCTTGACCGCAGAGATGCCCCGGCGAATTTCCTGACGCTGCACGGTCGAAACATAGGCCAGCATCTTGTCCTCGCCGAAATAGCCCTGGCTCAACTCGTCCATGGATTTCGCGGTGAGATGGAAGGTCGGCAGCGTGATCAGGTTGTGGAACACGCCCGCTTTCGTCGAGATGTCGAACTGGAAGTTGCGCAGACGGTTGTCCGCCTCAAGCCCAAGCTCAGTCTCGTCGAAATCGGCTTTCATCAGTTCATTGCCCGCCGGGTAATCGGCCTCCTTGATCTTGCCCTCTTCAATCCACTGATCGCGAACCTGTTTGCGCAGATTAAGCGTCCAGTTGAACGAGGGCGAGTTGTTGTAGGTCAGTTTCGCATTCGGCACTTTCTCACGGATTTCATTCACCATACCGGCGATCTCATCCACGTTCGGCGTGTCGGTTTCGATCCACAGAAGGTCGGCCCCGCCATGCGACAGCGACGCGATGCAATCCTCGACCACGCGGGCGCGCCCGGTGTTCGGTTTGAATGGGAAAAGACCGTTGGGCAGACGGCGCGGGCGCACGAACTCACCGCCCTGATAGAGCGCCAGCTCGCCCTCGGCGATCGGGTTCTCTTCGGTGATCTGTTCGGTGTCGAGCCATTTGATATAGTCGGACGCCAGATCGCCGGGGCGCCCAGACACCGGCACCTTCTGCGTCAGACCGGCCCCGAGACTGTCGGTGCGGGCGACGATCACGCCATCATCGACGCCCAGTTCCTCGAAAGCCAGACGGCAGGCACGCAGCTTTTCGATGAAATCCTCGCGTGGCACCGTGACCTTACCATCCTGGTGACCGCATTGCTTCGCGTCCGACACCTGGTTCTCGATCTGAAGACAGCAAGCCCCGGCCTTGATCAGCTCTTTTGCCAGAAGGTAGGTCGCGTGTTCGTTACCGAATCCGGCGTCAATGTCGGCGATGATCGGCACGACATGGCTTTCAAACGTGTCGATCTTTGCAATCACCGCTTTGCGCGCGTCCTCAGACGCCGCCAGTTTCAACTCCTTGAACAGATCGTTCAGAGCCACCTCGTCGGCCTGGCGCAGCGAGGTATAAATCTCGCGAATGAGGTCCGCCACCGCGGTTTTCTCATGCATGGACTGATCCGGCAGGTGGCCCCATGTGTTGCGCAGCCCGGCGACCATCCAGCCGGAGAGATAGACATAGGTACGTTTCGTGGTGCCGTTCAGACGCTTTACGGACTTGATCATCTGTTGGGCATGAAATCCGGACCAGCAGCCAAGCGACTGGGTGAACTTCGTCGCATCCGCATCATAGGCGGCCATGTCGGCACGCATGACGGTGGCCATGTCGCGGGCAATGTCGAGATGGGTGTCATAGGTGTTCTGAATTTTGAGCTGAATGATGTCGTCGATGGTGACACCGCCTGCGGTCTGGCCGCTCGGGTAGCGGGCTTCAAGCTCCTTGCGAAGCTCGGCATAGGTTTTGTGCTGTGCCATGATATATCCTCTCTGTGGCAGTTTGAGCAAACAGGCGGGCAAGCGCTTGGGGAGCGGCCCGCCAAAGGGGGAAAGCTGTGTAATCGGGTCCATCAGTCGAACGCGTTCAGCACGTCATAGGCCGGCACCGTGATGAAATCGGGCATATCGCGCGCCGTCACCGCCTCATGCAGCAGCCGGAGCGCCGAGGCGTAATGGCCCCGGTGGAACCCAGCCGGACCGATACGGTCGAGAATGTCGGAAACCTCGGCCTGCAACAGCTTTCCGAACCACTCGACCTCCATCTTACAGGTGCCGCCTGCGTCGAGCGCAACCTCCGCCCCATGGCGCATCCATTGCCAAAGCTGGGCACGGCTGATCTCGGCGGTGGCGGCGTCTTCCATCAGGTTGTGGATCGGCACAGCGCCCCGGCCCGAGAGCCATTGCGACAGGTATTCGAGCGCGACGGAGATGTTCATCCGCACCCCCGCCTCGGTGACCCTGCCCCGATGCGGTTCCAGAAGCTTGTGCTCTTCAATGCGGTAATATTGCCTCGGGCGTTTGATCTGATTGGCCCCGGGCATATGGCGGTCGAAAACCTCCATCGCGACGGGCACCAGATCGGGGTGCGCCACCCATGTGCCGTCATGGCCCAGTTGCACCTCGCGCAGCTTGTCGGCCCGGACTTTCTCGAAAGCCGCCTCATTGGCCTCCGCGTCGCCTTTCACCGGGATTTGCGCCGCCATACCACCCATGGCGTGAATGCCGCGACGGTGACAAACTTTCACAAGCCGCGCCGCATAGGTCGCCAAAAATGCCTTGTCCATCGTCACCTGTGCCCGATCCGGCAGCGTGTACTCGGCATGCGCCCGGAGCGTCTTGATATAGCTAAAAATATAATCCCAGCGCCCACAGTTCAGCCCGGCGATATGGTCGCGCAACTCCCAGATGATCTCATCCATCTCGAAAGCAGCGCGCAGGGTTTCGATCAGCACGGTCGCCTTGATCGTGCCCTGCGGCAGCCCGATCCGATCCTGCGCCCAGACAAAAATCGCATTCCAGAGCCGCGCCTCGCGATGGTTTTCGAGCTTTGGCAGGTAGTAGAACGGCCCCCGCTCGGTTTTATAAAGCTCATGGGCGTTGTGAAAGAAAGACAGGCCGAAATCGAACAAGGCGGCGGGCATCGGCTGGCCGTCGATCAGAACATTGGCCTCTTCAAGATGCAGCCCCCGCGGACGCACGATCAGCGTCGCGGTCTGTTCCGCCGTGCGGTAGGATTTGCCGGTTTTCGAATCCTCGAAACTCAGGGCGCCGTCGCGGTAATCCATCAGGTTGACCTGCCCCGCGACCATCACATCGAAACGTGGTGCGGAGGCGTCCTCGAAATCCGCCATAAAGACCTTCGCCCCGGAATTGAGCGCGTTGATCATCATCTTGCGATCCACCGGACCGGTGATCTCGACGCGGCGATCCTGAAGCGCATCAGGCACGCCCGACGCCTGCCAATCCCCGCGCCGAATGTCTTGAGTCTCGGTCAAATATTCCGGCAGATGGCCGGTGTCATAGCCGTGCTGGCGCGAGGCACGGGCCCCGAGCAACGCACGCAGCGATGTCGCGAATTCGGCATTCAGCGCAACGAGAAACTCCAACGCTTCCGGCGTGAAAATCCGCTCCGCCCCCGCAACATCGCGCAGCACCAGCGCCTTCGAGTGTGTCAGATCCAGAGCCATGGGCACCTCCCTCATGTGTGTGTCAGATTTTTGTATGCATCGGCATGCGATTCCTTTAGTTAGATTAGTAATGTCACAAAATAGATCACTATCTATTTGTTATTAAATGGTTATATTGTAATATTTGTAACTTTTTAAACGGCCATTTTGTAATATTGTCACAACATCAAACGGCAGGCTGAACCAAACGGGAGGAGCACGGCATGAGCCAGAAAGGCGTCAAACTCAACATCGGTAACCGGCTCAGGGTGCTACGAAAATCGCTTGGGCTGACACAGGCGCAGATGGCCGCGCAGCTCGATGTCTCCGCCAGCTACATCACCCTGATCGAGACGGATCAGCGCCCGGCCTCTGCGAAACTTTTGATGAAGCTCGCGCAGGTCTACGACATGAACATCTCCGAACTGGCGCCAGAGACCGATACGCAACTGACGGCGGATTTCGAGGCAGTGCTCAAAGACCCGGCGCTCGAACTGCCGCGCCTGCCGCAAAGCGAGATCGACGCGGTGCTGCAAGCCTCCCCCCGGATTGCCGCAGCTCTGGTGCGTCTGCAAGGCAAGCACACCGATGCGATGATGCGCAGTCAGACCGACGAGAACCCGCTCACGGATCGCAACAAGGTCGAAGTGCTGGGCCAGATCGCGCGCCCGGTGGAGCGGGTGCGCGACTGGTTCTATGCCAACAGCAATTACATCGCCCCGATTGACGAGGTGGCCGAAACGCAGGCCACCGACATGGCCTTGCATCGCGAGGAACCGCATGTCGCCCTCACCGAACGGCTGACACGTCATGGCATCCGCGTGCGCATCCTCCCGGCCACCGTCATGAGTGGTGCGCTCAGACGCTACGACCCGCATCGCAAGGAGCTGATGCTCTCCGAACTTCTCACGCAACGCAGTCGGCGGTTTCAGATGGGGGTTCTGATCGCACGGCTTGAGCACGAAGAGCTGATAGAAAACGTGATGGAGGACGCAGGCTTTGACGGAGACTGCCAAAGTCTCGCCCGTGTCAGCCTCGCCAATTACTTCGCCGCCGCCCTGCTCATGCCTTACACACGCTTTCTGGCGGCCTGTGAACAGGAGCGGTACGATATCGAGCTGATTGGTCACCGCTTTGGCGCGAGTTACGAACAGGTGGCGCATCGCATGTCCACTCTGCAACGGCCTGAGGCGCGGGGCGTGCCGTTTTTCTTTGTTCGGATTGACCGGGCGGGGAATATCTCGAAGCGCTTTAGCGCAGGCCGCTTTCCGTTCTCACGCTTTGGCGGCACCTGCCCGCTATGGAACATCCATGGCGCTTTCGAGACCCCCGAACAGGTCCAGACCCAGATCATCCGTATGCCGGAGGGCGCAAGCTACCTGTCGATTGCCCGCACCGTGACCCGTGTGGGCGGCACCTATAATGCACCGGCACAGAAACATGCGATCGGTCTGGGATGCGACCTCTCCTATGCCGCGCGTCTGGTCTACGCCGACGGGCTCGATCTCGGGACCACCGAACCGACGGACATCGGGTTGAACTGTTACCTCTGTGAACGCCGCAACTGCGCCTCACGCGCGCAGGCGCCGATCAACCGCAAACTCGCGATCAACGAACGCGAACGGAGCCTCGCCCTATTCCGGTTCGAGGGCGAAATGTGATCTCAGCTTCCTTTCCTCCCTCAATGAGGGCGCCCATACAAAAGAGATGTCGGCCACTCAGCCGTGAAAGCACATTGCTTTATCGCTGAAAGCTCACCGGCTGAGATCAGACGCAAGCTGACCAAACTGCCCGGCATGGACCAAAAGCGGCGCGGCCTCCGGGTCGCGATCCAGATGGCGTACCTGACCTAAAACGATAACGTGATCGCCCGCATCAACCTGTTGCACGACATCCGCCACAAGCAGTGCCGCGGCCTCGCGCAGGACCGGCAAGCCATCATGCTCAAGGAAAAGGTTCTGCAACGTCTCATCGCGCCGCCCGGAGAAATGCAGGGCATGCGCACGCATATGGCCCGACAAAACGCTCACCGCATAGCGCCCCGATACCCGCAGTTTGTCCAGCATTTTCGAGCGACGATCGAGAGAGATCGCGATCAGGGGCGGATCGAGCGAGACGGACATAAAGGCGCTGACCGTCGTACCGTGATCTCCCTCGGGCGTGCGAGTGGTGATCACCGTGACGCCGGTTGCAAAACTGCCGCAGCAATCCCGCAAGGCACGCGGATCTATGGTTTCCGGGGCAAGTGTGTCGGACATGAGGTCGTTTCCGTCAAAATAGGGCAGTTCAGGCATGCCGGTGACAGCTTGCCCGAACTTTAAAACCGTCAGGCCTGAAGCTCACGTCGGACAATTTCTGCACCGGCAGACAGTGCAGTCAGCTTCCCGCGTGCCACTGTGCGCGACAGCGGGGCCATGCCGCAGTTGGTGCAAGGGTAAAGTTTTTCCGCATCCACGAATTGCAGCGCTTTGCGCAGGGTGGCGGCGACCTCTTCGGGCGTCTCGATGGTTTTGTTTGCCACGTCGATGGAACCGACCATCACCTTTTTGCCCCGTATCAGTTCGATCAGGTCCAACGGGACATGGGAGTTATGGCACTCAAGTGAAACCAGATCGACGCTGGATTTCTGAATGCTCGGGAAGATCAGCTCGTACTGACGCCACTCGGAGCCAAGGGTTTTCTTCCAGTCGGTGTTGGCCTTGATGCCATAGCCATAGCAGATATGGACAGCCGTCTGGCATTTCAGACCTTCCATGGCGCGCTCCAGCGTGGCCATGCCCCAGTCGTTCACCTCTTCGAAAAAGACGTTGAACGCGGGTTCGTCGAACTGGATGATATCGACGCCTGCGGCCTCAAGCTCTTTGGCTTCTTCATTGAGAAGCTTGGCGAATTCCCATGCAAGCTTTTCGCGGCTTTTGTAATGCGCGTCATACAGCGTGTCGATCATGGTCATCGGGCCGGGCAGCGCCCATTTGATCGGAGCTTTGGTCTGGCTGCGCAGGAATTTCGCGTCTTCGACAAAGACGGATTTCGGGCGCGACACGGCACCGACGACAGTCGGCACGCTGGCGTCATAACGATCCCGAATTTTCACGGTCTCGCGTTTCTCGAAATCGACGCCGTCGAGGCCTTCGATAAAGGTGGTGACGAAGTGCTGGCGGGTTTGTTCACCGTCGCTGACGATGTCGATGCCCGCAACCTGTTGCTCCATGAGCGTGACGCGAAGAGCATCCTGTTTGCCCTCAATGAGGGCCTCGCCTTCGAGTTTCCAAGGCGACCAGAGCTTTTCTGGCTCAGACAGCCAAGAGGGTTTCGGCAGGCTGCCAGCGGTGGAAGTGGGAAGCAGTGTGTTCATGATCTGAGACCTTGTGCGTTTTTTCGTTCAAAACGCGTTTCCCGATCAAGTTTGTGTCTGATCGGGAAACGCCGGATTGTAGTGTGTGCAAGCGCTTTATTCAGCGGCGAATTTTGCCGACCACGCCTCAAGACGGTCGTGGTGCGGTTTGATGAAATGCTCCTCAGTGTATTTGCCCTGCTTAACGGCCAGTTGGCTGCGTTCTTCGCGGTCATAGACGATGCGCGTCGGCGAATAGTCCTGATGATCGAGGGTGGGTTGGTACACAACACCTGCGGGCGCGTTGGCATTGTAGATTTCCGGGCGATAGATCCGCTGAAAGCTTTCCATCGTGCTAATCGTCGAGATCAGTTCGAGATTGCTGTAATCATTGAGCAGATCGCCGAAGTGGAAAAAGGCCAGCGGAGCGGCACTGTTTTTCGGCATAAAATATCGCACCTGAAGGCCCATTTTCTTGAAATAGGCTTCGGTCAGCGAGGTGTCGTCGGGCAGGTATTCAAAGCCCAGAACCGGGTGTTCGTTGGCGGTGCGGTGGTAGGTTTTATTGTGTGACACGCTCAGGCAGAACACCGGACGTTTTGTGAAATTCTCTTGATAGGCGGGAGACGTGACAAAGAGTTTGAAGAGATTGCCGTGCAGATCGCCGTAGTTTTCCGGCACACTGAATCCATCGCGGCCCTTGTTGTGGTCCAAAAGGCGCACGCTGAAATCGTAATCGCGAACATACGAGGAAAAACTGTTGCCGACGATGCCTTCGATCCGCGCACCAGTCTTGTGATCGACGATCGTGGTTTTCAGCATCTCGATCGCCGGGAAGTCACCGCCATTGCCATCAACGTCCAGATCGGCAGAGACAATCCCCAGCTCGACGGCGTAGCGATCCCCCTTGGAGTTGTCCCAGTGGGCCAATGCATTGAAACGGTTGTCGATCATGGTGAGCGCCCGGCGCAGGTTTTCCTGACGATTTTCCCCACGCGCCAGATTGGCAAAATTGGTCGTCAGCCGGGTGTGATCCGCAGGCGTATAGTTTTCGTCGAAGCGAAGGGTCGAAATTTTGAATACAAAATCTTCGGTCATAGTGATCGCATATCCTATTTGCCTGAGAACCGGACGCACCAAGCGGTTCCCTGACGTTTGCATCAGGGCTTGCCAGGCTCGGCTTCGGTATCTCAGTTGGTGGTCCTCATGTGGCGTACGAACGCCTTGGTCTTGGAAAGTCAAAGCTGTTCCGTGCTATATGCGCGAAGTCGATCATGAATAAAAATGAGAATATATCAGAAATACATGAGTGCCTGTCATGTTGCGGATATCCCCTCTGGGAGACGTCCGATTTGCACAGCTTAGATTTGAACTGTTTAGATTTGGACGGTGGCAGCCAGCTCCACGAAGCCGCTGAGATAATTGGGGCATTCCCCCTTGCGATGACCCAAATGAATCGACTTTGCGACCCCCTGCCCCAGACGTACGCCCCTCACCCCCTTGGCTTCGCGCAGCAACCAATCCGGCGTTGCGCTGACCGCACGGCCCGACGCCACCAGCCGCAGCATCAGATCGGTGGTTTCCACCGTGCGGTGACGACGCGGCAGAGCATGAGCAGGGACCAGAAATTGGGAATAAATATCCAGCCTCTCGCGGGAGACCGGATAGGTGATCAGGGTTTCGCCCGCCAGATCCGCCGGTTCTGCCCGTCCTTTGTCCGCCAAAGGATGGGTCTCGGCCACAGCCAAAACCAACTCATAGTCAAAGACGGGTTGATACTCGATCCCCGGTTGTTCGACCGGATCGGGCGTGACGAGAATGTCGATTTCATGGCTCAAAAGCGCGGCAAGGCCACCGAACTGAAAGGCAGTTGTCACGTCTAAATCCACATCGGGCCATTGCGACAGAAACGGATCAACCACACGCATCAGCCAGTCTTGGCAGGGATGACATTCCATCCCCACCCGGATCGCGCCGCGCCGTCCGCGGGCATAATCCTCAAGCACCACGGCGCCATATTCAAGTTGCGGCAACACGCGATTGGCCAGCCCCAGGAGATACTCCCCCGACGGGGTTAGGCGCAGTTTGTGACCTTCGCGCTTCCAGAGTTTCACCTGATAACGTTCTTCGAACCGGCGAACAGCATGACTGACGGCGGATTGCGTCAGAAACAATTTATCGGCGGCCTGTGTCAGGCTGCCCGTCCGGTCAATTTCACGCAGAATGGCCAGCGGCTGAAGGTCGATCATCGGGAGTGAATCCTTATTATATATCTAGGATATAATCGTACCCCAACATCACATCCACCCCCGAAGCATGCGAACCGATGCGCTGCACGCCCGATACAAAAGCGTTTGAAATCAGCCCCCCCACTCCGGCGCGACCGATGCGGCTATTGAACTGTCCAGCGCCTCGAATGTGTTCAGCCCGATGGTCTCATAAAGCTCCTTGCGGGTTTGCATCTCCGGGATCATCGCGGTGGTCGCCCCGTCGCGGGCAAGCGCGGCATAGAGCTTTTCCTGCGCCTTGTTGGCGACCCTAAGCGAGGACACCGGCCAGATCACCATGTCATAGCCCAGGTCTTCGAACTCCTGGGCCGTGAGCGCAGGGGTGCGCCCGAACTCGGTCATATTGGCCAGAAGTTTGACGCCGGGTAGGGCCGCGCGCATCTCTTTGAACATCTCGACCGAGGTCAGCGCCTCCGGGAAAATCGCATCGGCCCCGGCTTCGACATAGAGTTTCGCGCGCGCCACCGCACCTTCGATCCCTTCTGAGGCCGCGGCATCTGTGCGGGCGATGATCACAAGATCGCGCGAAGCTTTCGCCGCCGCCGCCACTTTCGCCGCCATATCTGCCGCGGAAGCGAGTTTCTTGTCATTCAGGTGGCCGCATTTCTTGGGCAAAAGCTGATCTTCAAGATGCACGGCACCCGCGCCCGCCTCTTCGAAGGCGCGCACCATATGCATGACATTGAGCGCCTCGCCATACCCCGTGTCGCCATCGACCAGAAGCGGCAGGCCGGAGGCGCGCGCGATCTGGCGAATGAAGAAACAGACCTCATCCACGGTGATGATCCCCAAATCCGGCAGGCCCATCGACGCGGTCATCGCCGCCCCTGACAGGTACAGCGACCCGAATCCGGCCGCCTTCGCCTGAAGTGCGGATTGACCGTTATGCGCACCGGGAAGCCGCAGAATTCCGGGCTCGTTCAGCGCCTTGCGAAACCGCCGCCCGGCGCTCTCTTCGGGCAAATCATCTGCAATCAAATAGGTCATGGTCTCACTCCGCAGCTCTGGGAAAGTCAGCACCCCGCCGCCCGAGCGGCAGGAAGGGGCGATTTTCGGGACCGATATAATTGGCCGAGGGGCGGATGATCTTGTTGTCGATCCGCTGCTCGATCACATGCGCACCCCAACCGGAGGTCCGGGCAATGACGAAAATCGGCGTGAACATCGCCGTCGGCACCCCCAAGAGGTGATAGGAGACGGCGGAAAACCAATCGAGGTTCGGGAACATGCGCTTGGCCTCCATCATGACAAATTCGATCCGCTCGGCGATGTCGTACATTTTCATCGTCCCGGCGGTTTCCGACAGGTGTCGCGCGACGCGTTTGATCACGACATTGCGCGGGTCGGAGACGGTATAGACGGGGTGGCCAAAACCGATCACCACCTCTTTGTTGGCGATGCGCGCACGAATGTCCTGTTCCGCCTCATCCGGCGTCTCGTAGCGTTTCTGGGTCTCAAAAGCGACCTCGTTCGCGCCGCCGTGCTTCGGCCCTCTGAGCGCGCCGATGGCCCCGGTGATGGCGGAATAGACATCCGCCCCGGTGCCCGCGATGGAGCGCGCGGTGAAGGTCGAGGCATTGAACTCATGCTCGGCATAGAGGTTCAGCGTCACATGCATCGCGCGGACTTCGTCCTCACCCGCAGGCTGACCATGCAAAAGATGCAGAAAATGCCCGGCGATGCTGTCGTCTTCGGTCTCGACCTCGATCCGTCGACCGTTCTGAGCGTAGTGATACCAGTAGAGCAGCATCGACCCCTGCACCGCGATCAACCGGTCCACAATGTCGCGCGCACCGGAGATGTTGTGATCGCTGGCCTCGGGCAAAGCGCAGCCCATCGCCGAGACCCCGGAGCGCAGCACATCCATCGGATGCGCCGCCGCCGGGATCGCCTCAAGCGTCTTGCGCACGGCTTTCGGCAGGCCCCTGAGCGCCTGGAGCTTGGCCTTGTAGGCATCGAGCTCGGCGGCGGATGGCAGGCTGCCATGGATCAGAAGATGCGCCACCTCCTCGAACTCGCAACTCTCCGCAAGATCGAGAATGTCATAGCCGCGATAATGCAGATCATTGCCGCTTTGCCCCACGGAACAAAGCGCGGTGTTGCCCGCCGTGACGCCCGAAAGCGCCACGGATTTTTTCGGTTTCTTGATAGAACCGGTCATTTTTCCCTCCAATCAAAAATGCCATGCGGACGCGGCGCGCCGAGCTTGTCGGCATCAACCACGAAATTGAGTTGGCCCAGATCACCCGCCTCGAGATCGGCAAGCCCCTCGGCCACATCGAGAAAGCGCTGTTGTTCGGATGCGCTCAGCACGCCCTCAGAGAGGGTCAGGAATTTTCGGACGTAATTCGCCCGCACGAAGGGGCGCGCCCCGTCGGGATGGGCATCGGCCAGCGCCAGCTCGTCAACGATGTGCGACCCGTCCTCAAGCGTGACCGTCACCCGTCCACCAAAGGCCTTTTCCTTCGGATCGCGGGCGTGATAGCGGCGCGTCCACTCGGCGTCCTCTGCGGTCGAGATCTTGTGCCAGAGCGCCACGGTCGAGGGCCGCCGGGCACGCTCCGGCGCATAGCTTTTCTCGTGGTGCCAGCCGCCATCTTCGAGCGCGACTGCAAAGATATACATGATCGAATGATCCAGCGTCTCGCGCGAGGCCGTGGGGTCCATCTTCTGCGGGTCATTCGCCCCGGTGCCGATCACGTAATGGGTGTGATGCGAGGTCTCGATCAGGATCGATTTGACCTTCGACAGATCGCCGATCTTCGGCCCCATCCGGCGCGCAAGGTCGATCAGCGCCTGACTTTGGTACTCGGCCGAATGTTCCTTGGTATAGGTGTCGAGGATCGCACGCTTGGCCTCGCCTTTCTCCGGCAGCGGCACATGATAGACCGCGTCCGGCCCCGACAGAAGCCATGCAATAAAGCCATCTTCGCCCTCCCAGGCGGGACTGGGCGCACCTTCGCCACGCATCACGCGGTCCACCGCCTCGATCGCCATTTTACCTGCGAAAGCCGGCGCATAGGCTTTCCACGAGGAAATCTCGCCCTTGCGCGACTGGCGCGTCGTGGTTGTGACATGCAGCGCCTGCTGGATCGCCTGATAGATCACCTCGACCGGCAGGTTGAGCGCGGTGCCGATCCCCGCCGCCGCCGACGGCCCGAGGTGGGCAATATGGTCGATCTTGTGCTCATGAAGGCAGATGCCCTTCACCAGATCGACCTGAATCTCATAGCCGGTGGCCAGCCCCCGGATCAGATCAAGGCCCGACAGCCCAGCATGCTGCGCGACCGCCAGAACCGGCGGGATGTTATCGCCCGGGTGGGAATATTCGGCAGCCAGAAAGGTGTCGTGGAAATCCAGTTCTCGCACCGCCGTGCCATTGGCCCAGGCGGCCCATTCCGGGCTGACACGAGTGTCGGTTGGCATGCCAAAAACAGTCGCGCCGGGGGTATAGGGATGACACAGGGCCTGCGCCCGAGCCGAGGCCACCGGACGACGCGCCACAGAGGCGGCGGCGACAGCGGCGTTGTCGATCACCCGGTTGATGATCATCTCGATCACCTCGGGGGCCACGGCGACCGGGTCGGCGGCCACCTCGGCGATTTTCCAGGCCAATTGGTCTTCGCGGGCCAGATGTTCGGCGGATTTATAAGTCCGCACTTCATGCGTCTTCATACAGTCTCTTCCTTCTTTGCGGTCTTTTCAGTGAGGGCGCGTGGGCGCCCCGATGCATCCACGGCCACCATCACGAACTGTCCCTTGAGGGCCTCGCGGCGATTGCCGGTGTCCATCTCTTCTGCGATGCCCACGACCGCGACGCGCATGGAGCTGCGGCCGATGCGGATGATCTCGGACCGAAGCTCCAAAAGCTCTCCGACCCGGACGGGCGTGGTGAAATCCACCTGTTCCGAGCGCGCCATGACCACCGCACCACGCGCCCTGCGGGTGGCGGCAACAAAGGCGGCCCGCGCCATCAGCGACAGAGCATTGCCGCCGAACAGTGTTCCGTAGTGGTTCGCCTGTTCGGGAAAGATCATTTCGATCATCACAGTTTGACCATCGGGCGTCTGGGACATTAGGGGCTCCATCTGTCGGCTTGTGGAAACCGAACTTCGCAAAATTAGCAAAGACAGCTTTTCACAACGGTGTAACCAAGATAAACTACTGAAAACGCGTAGATTTGCGAAGAAATACCTTGTGAGTTGCGAATATTGCGAAGGATAAAGAAATGAAAAAACCTTTCATGGGCGTCCGCCTGCGCCGCTTGCGCGAAGAGCGCAGCATGACCCAAGCGGCGCTGGCCCGGGCCCTGGAGATTTCGCCGAGCTATCTCAATCAACTCGAACGCAACCAGCGGCCTTTGACTGTGCCTGTGTTGTTGAAACTGAACGCCGTTTTCGGGTTGGATGTGCAGTTCTTTTCAGAGGCCGAAGAGGCACGTCTCATCCCCGATCTGCGGGCCGCTCTGGCGGATCAGGGGGCAGGTGCGTCGCTGGCGGAGGTGCGTGAGATCGCAGCCAACATGCCAGGGGTCGCCCGTGCGATCATCGCCACGCACGCCCGGCTGCGCGAGAGTGCGGAGCGCATGGACCTGATGAACGGCCGCCTCTCCGGCGAAGCTGGCGCAGGCCGCGCGCCCTTTGAGGCGGTACGCGACTGGTTCTATGAGCAGCACAACTATGTGCCCGCCTTGGACGAGGCGGCCGAGAGCATCGGACAGGGGCTACGCCCCGGACGGATGGCCGAAGGGCTGATCGACCGCCTTGCCGGGCGACACGGTATTCGTGTGGTGCTGGAGGACGACACGCGCGCGTTGCGCCGGTTCGATGCGGGGGCGGGCGTCTTGCATCTGTCATCGCAGCTGACAGCGGGGCAACGGGCCTTTCAGATGGCGACGCAGCTTGGGTTTCTGGAGCAAGGGAGTCTGATCGACCGGTTAGCTCAGAAGGCCAAGATGGAAAGCGACGACGGTCGCGCGCTTCTTGGTATCGGGTTGGCGAACTATTTTGCCGGGGCGGTGATCCTGCCCTACAGCAGTTTCCTTGAGGCGGCAGAAGCCGAAGGCTATGACATCGAGCGGCTCGCCCATCGGTTCGGCGTGGGATTTGAGACGACCTGCCACCGGCTGTCCACCCTACAGAGGCCTGCGGCGCGCGGCGTGCCGTTTTTCTTCATCAGGGTGGATCGTGCGGGCAATATTTCCAAACGTCAGTCCGCGACCGACTTTCACTTTTCGCGCATCGGTGGGTCTTGTCCGCTGTGGAACGTCTACGCGGCCTTCTCGCGGCCCGGCGAGGTGCTGACGCAGGTGGCGCAAATGCCGGATGGGCGCAGCTATCTCTGGGTTGCACGCACGGTACGCCACGGAACGGGCGGCTTCGGCGCGCCGGTCAAGGAATTCGCCGTGGCGCTCGGCTGTGATCTGTCGCATGCGGAGCGGCTTGTCTATTCGCGCGGGCTGGACCTGAAGAACCCGGACATTGCCACGCCAATCGGCGCGGGCTGCAAAATCTGTGACCGCCAAGACTGTGCGCAGCGGGCTTTCCCAATGACCGGGCGACCGGTACGCCCCGATCCCGGTATGTCGCGGCTTGCGCCCTATTCAAGCAAGGAGGGCGGGTAAGTTCGGCTGATCCGCCATGCGTGCATGAGTTGCTGCTCCAATGATCTCACCCCACCAAAGCCTGCCGGGCGCGCAGGGCGCGGTAGAGGCCGTCTTCGCGGGCCATAAGCTCCAAAGGCGTGCCGTCTTCGACGATCCGTCCGCGATCAAAGACGAGGATGCGGTCCATCCGTTCGACGGTCGCCAAACGGTGGGCAATCACCAAAGTGGTGCGCCCCTCCATCAGCCGCTCAGCGGCCTGCGCCACCTTGGCCTCCGCCTCTGAATCGAGCGACGATGTCGCCTCATCCATGATCAGAACCGGGGCGTTCGACAAAAAGGCGCGCGCGATGGCGACCCGCTGCCGCTCTCCCCCCGAAAGTTTGACGCCCCGCTCGCCCACCTTTGTGGCAAAGCCTTTGGGCAAACGCTCGATGAAATCGAGAGCCCCTGCGCGCTCTGCAGCCGCCCGGACCTCCTGCATCGATGCACCGGGACGGGCGTAGGCGATGTTCTCGGCCAGAGAGCGGTGAAACAACACAGGCTCTTGCGGGACAAGCGCGATGTGTTGGCGCAACATCTCCAAGGGGACGCGCGCGATATCGACGCCGCCCAATGTGATGCTGCCGTCGTTGATCTCGTGAATCCGCTGGATCAGCTTCACGAAAGTGGTCTTGCCCGAGCCAGACCGCCCAACCAATCCGACTTTCTGGCCCTCTGGAATGGCAATATCCAGATCGGTGAAAAGCGGTGTTGCAGCCCCGTCGTAGCCATAATCCACATGGTTGAATGCCAATGCCGCCGCGCGGGGCGGCAAGGTGGCTTCGGGTCTTTTGGCGACAGAGGTTTCGGGGGTAACGGCCATCAGGGCCACCAGTTCCTCAGCATCGTTGACCGCCTTTTGCAGCCCGCGTACATGGTTGCCCATCTGGCGCAAATAGCCGTCGAGCATCCCGAGGGCCGAGACCACAAAGGCAATTTCGCCCGCATTGGCCAGACCACGGGTATAGGCGACAAGAGCCCCGCCCAGAACCATCGCCCGCAAGACCCAGATCGTCATGTCCTGCGACAGGCCGGACACTGTGCCGCGCCGCCATGTGCGCCGGCTGCGATGTGCCCATTTGTCCAGAACAAGGCCCAGCCGCCTGTCTTCGCGCAGCTCTCCCGCATGGGCCCGCACGACCCCGTTGGAGGTGATCGCATCGGCCAGCGCGCCGGAAACGCGGCTGTCTTGCGCATTGGCCAAACGCGCTGCAGGCGCAACCCAAAACAGCGTCAACGACAGGGAGAGGGCCAGAAACACAAGCGCGCCGATCCCGGCGACAAGCCCGACCTCCCAGCGAAACGCCGTTAGCGTTCCGATGGTGCCTAAAAGGATCAGCGCCGAGGGCAACAGCGCCAGCAACAAAAGGTCTGCCATTTCGTCCAAGGCCCAGGCCCCGCGTGTGATTTTACGCACGGTGGAGCCGGCAAAGGCGTTTGCGTGCCAGTCGGCGGGAAGCCGTTGAACATGGGCGAAGGCTTCGGCTTCGGCGGCGCGCATCGAAGGGATGGTCAGGTCGATGATGGCAAAATAGCTTTGGATTTTGGCGACGACAGAGAGGACGCCAAACACCAAAAGCGCCCCGAAGGCAGGCCAAGGCGTCTCAGACGCGGCCACTGCATCAACGAGGCGTCCCGTGAAAACAGGTATGGACAGATCGGAGGCCGCGGAGATCAGAACCAAGGCCAGAATGGCGAAAACCTTCCCCTTTTGGCGCATCCAAAGACGGAAGGTGAACGAGAAAACACGCGCAAACGCGCCGTGAGCAGAAAAATGGATCATGATGACAATTTCACAACCGGACTGGCTGCGCCTTGCGAAGTGTTTGGAAAGTGGGTCCGGCTTGGACCAATAACTCTGTCGCTTGTGGGCAAAAGCGCCACGAAAGCGTCAGATAAGGGCGGCTCCGAAACCGGAGATCCCCGGGAGGAAGCGATAAGCAATCGTCATGTGCGTCCTCCATGCAAGGTATCTAATCATGTGTGTTTTAGTCGGGGATTTTATGATCCGTCAAGTCCAACTTGAGGATCGGTTGAGGGAAGATGCCAAAGACGAACACCCCGATCCTGAGGTCGGGGTGTTCGTTTTGATCTCTGGATGACCGCAAGCGATCAGCCGATCGGCTTACATGCCTTTCGAGGCAGCAAAGCCCGTAAAGCCCCCCATCCCCAGATCGCCGAGCATGGTCAGCGCGCCGGAGGAGAGGTCCACGGAATAGAGACCTGCGGCACTTTCGCCGTCGATCTGCAAAATGGCATAGGCATGGTCCATGCCTTCCTCTGGAGACACGATGTCAAAGCCGCCCCAATCGGTCACATCCACAGTCTCGCCGTCGAGGGTCAGATAACCGACCGAGGCCAGTTCCCCCGCGTTGTTGGCCAGCGAAACCAGAGCGTTGGCGCGGGCATCGAGCGCAAATTGTGCCGTGGACGCGGCCGTCATGCCATTGATCGCATTGGTATAGGCATTGGCAAAGATCAGCGGCTCGGCACCAGTGCTCATGTCCCCTTCCGCATAGAAAGTATCGGTAAAGCGACGGACGGACCCCGCACGTTCATCGCCGTCCCCGAACCCATCGGGGAAATAGACGAGGTTCGCACCATCGGCGCCCACGGCACGCACCGCGTCGATCTTGTTGTTAAAATCGAAGGCAACCGCGCCTTCACCGATCATCGCATCCTCCATGAACATCGCGCCAAGGTCCGTCAAAGCGCCCGACATCGGGTCGACCTCAAAGATCATGCCATCGGCATAGCCCAAAAGCTGTCCGGTCACGGGACGGTAAGCGATGGCCCGCAGCGGCATCTCCAGATCATAGGTCATCACCTCGCCGGGGGAGGCAAGGTCGGCCATGGTCACAAGGGTTTTTCCGTCTTCGGCAAGCGCGTAGCCCATGGTGCCGGCATGGTCCATGGCGAAGGTCGGGGCAGCGGTGGCAAGTGCGGCAGAGGCAGTCAGGGCAAGTTTCAGGAGCGTCATTGTAGTTTCCTTCCTATGTAGTGGCCTGGGTATTGGCTTGCGTTGAGCCGAGATTTACGGATCAATCGCCTTTAACCACGGGGGGACACGGGCAAGAGTTTCAGCCCGATTGATTTTTTTTGAGGACTGCAGCGTGACAGAGGCAAAAGAGGGCGACAGAGAGGACAATGCACCATCGCCCCAAGACAGGATCGAAGGCCTGATCGCGCGCGTCGCCCTGGGCGAGCGGGCGGCCCTCTCCGAGCTCTATGATCTGACCTGCGCGAAACTTTTCGCCGTGTCGCTGCGTGTCTTGGGGGAACGCCAATCGGCCGAGGACGCCATGCACGACACCTATGTCAAAATCTGGAAGAACGCCGGACGCTACCGCGTGACAGGTCATTCACCGATGACCTGGCTGATCACCATTGCCCGCAATACGGCGATTGATCGGCTCAGGGCACGGCGCAATCACGCCCATGTCGGCGATTACGAAGACACGCTGGCCGCGCCCAGCCAGACACCAGAGCAAGCAACCATCGCCGCCTCGGACGCCCGGCGCATCGTGGCCTGTCTCGACACCCTGCCCGAGGATCGACGTGCCGCCATCACCGGGGCCTATCTCGACGGGCAAAGCTATGCCGAACTGGCCGAGGCCGCCAAAGTGCCGCTCAACACGATGCGCACATGGCTGCGACGCGGGTTGATCGCATTAAGGGAGTGTATGGACGGATGACCCAATCCCATGACGATGATGAGATGCTCGCCGCTGAATTGGCGCTCGGTCTGCTTGAAGGCGACGAACGGGACAGGGTGCAACGCCGCGCCGCGACCGATCCCGGGTTTGCCGGGCTTGTGCGGGGCTGGGAAACACGCCTGTCCACAATGGCGGATTTGCCGCCCGTGACGGCGCCGTCTTCGGTCAAGACCGCGCTGATGGCCGATCTCTTTCCCGAGACCGTGAAGCCCCCCATCTGGAAACGGCTCGGGGTTTGGCAGGCCCTGACAGGCGGGGCGATGGCCGTCGCGCTTGTGCTCGTTCTCACGCTGACGCCGCTGCGTGGCCCGAACACGACGGGTCCGCTCTATACCGCCGAGATCACATCGGACATCGGGGATTTCCGTGTCGTCGCCATGGTCGACAAATCCCGCCAGGAGGTCATCCTGACCCGGACCCTGGGCGGCGCGCCCGAGGGGCGCATCCTTCAGGTCTGGGCACATGGCCCCGATGAACCGGCCCAGTCGGTCGGTCTGTGGCCTGCGGGCGAAAGCATCAGATTGCCGCTGCCGCCAGACATCGCCGCGGTGCGCGGGACTCTCACTCTGGGCGTCTCCGAAGAACCCCCCGGAGGCTCGCTGACAGGGTCGCCCTCTGGTCGCGTCTTCGGCACGGTCGATATCGCCAATGTCATGGACGTCGGTTGAGGTGCGATCATTCACGATCGGCCTCTTTGAGGTCATGCGGCTTGACCCTGTCGATGTCGTTGGACCGCAGAGCTGGTTTGAACTGTCCTGCTACGCCCTTGCCCCGAGCATATGCGAAACATCGCGGCGGAATTGCCGCGCCTGGTCTTTGATCCAAAGGGAGAATTGATGTGCGGCGGGAATTTCGGCGCGTTGTTCGGATTGCACGAGCCAATAGCTGTCCGCCGTTGGGACAGGGCCACCGAACGCGCGCACCAGGTCTTTGTTCGCAAGTTCCGTCTCAACATAAAGCAAAGGGACAACGGCGAGACCCAGCCCGCTTTTGGCGGCGGAAATCAGCAACTCGCTGTGCGGAAATCTCGCCCCCCGGATAGCGCCCCTGTGTTGCAACCCCGCCCCACGCAGCCACGTGAGCCAAAAATCAGGGCGATTCGCATTCTGTAGCGTCGGGATTTTGTCAAAGTCCAGTTCATCTTCCGTATGGACATCCTCTACGACATCAGGCGCGCCAATGACGACGAGTTCTTCGCGAAACAGTTCCTGAGATCGCGTTGCGGCCCAGGTCCCGTCGCTGCGCTCTGACTTGTCGAAGACGGGAATATGCGGGGCGATCTTGCGCTCCACAAGCCAGCCAAGCATTGGGCCGGTCCCTTACGGGCAGCAGTCCATTGGCTTGCCGGATCGGAATGGGACGTGAACTTGGGCTGAACCTCGCTGGCGGCCCCAAATGCGGCCTCATCCAGAGCGTCCAGATACTCGCGAACGGCACGGGGGGCATCGGCCGGATCGCTCTGCTTCGCGTTCCATTCCTCCTTCGGCGTCGAGTTCTGCTTGTTGGCATCCGCCTCAATCAAACTGGCGTCGATGGCCATGCGCTGCCCGCTGACCAGGCCCTCTTTGATACATCGCGCGACGGTCTTCTCGAACAGAGGCCGCAGCAGTTCGGTCTCGCGGAAACGCCCGTGCCGGTTCTTAGAGAAAGTCGAGTGGTCCGGAATCTTGTCAGTCAGGTCGAGGCGGCAAAACCACCTATAGGCCAGGTTCAGATGCACCTCCTCGCACAGCCGCTGCTCGGACCGGATACCAAAGCAATAGCCCACCAACAGCATCCTGATCAGAAGCTTGTGATTGATGGATGGGCGGCCGGTGTGACTGTAGAAATCCGCCAGATGGACGCGGATGCTATCCAAGTCGATAAACTGCATATTCCCAGCCCATTGCCGCGAGAATCCCAATAAGGGCGCCGCCCAGTCTTAATAGGATTGCGCAGCAGCGGTTGTCATCTTGGAGCTTTGGCAGCAAAGGCAGGAAGCGCGGAGACTTCCATCTATCGCAGCGGTTTCTGCCTTTGCAGTTGTGAGCAGGTTTGACGGGAGATTTGGCTCCGACGTTTGACATTGAACGCGGGACATATTTTCAATGTGCGCAGTTATTTAATTCAGAGGCGGATTTTGAACACATCATTACGAATGGGGAAATCCCTTTCAAAAGCTTCACTTCGGTTCAAACTTTACGACCCAACCGACGATGTGGAACGGATCGTCGCTCTGGACAAGGTAGCGCATTGGGAGAGCCGGTTTGGCGATATCCCCTTTTCCGCCGAGAAGGTGCGCAAGATTGTCGAGACCTCGGCCAGGGATGAGAAGCGCCATGGTGACGCAAAAATGTTGGCCCCTTGTCGGCCTGTCGCGCCAATTTCAACGCGCCGTATTGAAGTGTCTCAACGTCGAAACGAGGACCTTGGAGTGGCGGAAGTTTAGAGCGATCCATAGACTTTTCCTTTCATCGGCGCACGACACTGGTCACGGCGAAGTCCGTGTTGGCGTGCGAGCGAGATGGAAAATCTAAGTCATAGGTCTGCGAACCATGTGTTCTGGGATGTGTCATCCCTGTTTGACGCTGAGCGTCATGTGCAGGACAAGGCTGCGATCCTCGCCGCCCTGCGTATCTCGCCCGGCGGCCCGACCGTGGTCATGAACCACCACCTGCCGCTGCGCGAGCTGATCGCCCCGTGGCGCCTCATCGGCGGCCACGAGAAGCGCGCGATGAACAACCCTTTGCCAGCGACCTTTGGGACGAGGTCCAGGGTTTCAACATCGACACATGGATATGGGGGCACAGCCACGAGGGCGAGCGCCAAACGCTCGAAGGCGACCACGGCCCGATCCGCTTCGTCACGAGCCAGCGGGGATATCCGACGGAGGGGACTGAGTTCGATCCGGCTTTTGTATTGGATATCTCATCTCATTTCTGAGTTGACCGACCGCAAAAAAAGCCGGGCTACACTCAGCCTATCCGCCAAAAATCCTTTCTGTTCGAGCAATTTTGCGGGTAAACACCCCTTGAACTGCGGCGCAGCCACGGTCGCGGACAGAAAAATCAAGGGGCGGACAGGTGACCGAGGAACAGAAGAAAAAGCTTGAGCAAAAGCTCTGGGACATTGCGAATGAACTGCGTGGCCGGATGGATGCGGATGAGTTCCGCGATTACATCCTCGGGTTCATTTTCTACAAATACCTGTCCGAACGCCTGCACATCTACGTCGATCAGGAGCTTCTCAAATCCGAAGGTCTTGCCTTCGCTTCGCTCGACGAAACCGACCCGGTCCACAAAGGCATTCTTGGGGCCGTGCAGGAAAACTGCATCGACAGCCTCGGCTATTACCTGCGCCCGCGCGAGCTGTTCTCGGAAGTCGCCAAACGTGGGGCGGAGCCGGGCAGCTTCATCCTTGCCGATCTCTCCGACACGCTGAACAACATCCAGAAATCCACCATGGGCAACGAGTCCGAGGAGGATTTCGTCAACCTGTTCGAAGACCTCGATCTGAACTCCAGCAAGCTGGGCCGCAGCAACGAGGCGCGCAACACGCTGATTTCCAAGGTGCTGGCCCATCTGGAAGCTATCGACTTCGAACTGACCAACTCGAATTCGGACGTTCTGGGCGATGCCTATGAATTCCTGATCGGCAAATTCGCATCCGGCGCGGGCAAGAAAGCGGGCGAATTCTATACCCCGCAACAGGTCTCGACCGTTCTGGCCAAGATCGTGACCAGCGGCAAGGCACGGCTGCGCTCGGTCTATGACCCGACCTGCGGCTCGGCCTCGCTGTTGCTGCGCGTGGCGCGGGAACTGGGTTACAAGAGATCCAACAAATCCGTGGGCGAGTTTGTCGGGCAGGAGTTGAACCGCACCACCTATAACCTCGCGCGGATGAACATGATCCTGCACGGGGTGCATTACCTCGATTTTGATATCCAGCAGGAAGATACGCTGGAACACCCCCAACATATGGGTCAGACGTTTGAGGCCATTGTCGCCAACCCGCCGTTTTCGGCCAAATGGTCGGCCAACAAGATTTTCGAAAGCGACGACCGCTTCGCCGAATACGGTCGCCTCGCGCCCGCGTCCAAGGCCGACTTCGCCTTTGTCCAGCATATGCTGCATCATCTGGACGAGGACGGCACCATGGCGGTGATCCTGCCGCATGGTGTGCTGTTCCGGGGCGGGGCCGAAGGAGTGATCCGCAAATTTCTGATCCGGCGCAACTGGTTGGATGCGGTGATCGGCCTGCCCGCGAACATCTTTTATGGCACGGGTATTCCCACCTGCATTCTGGTGTTGAAGAAATGCAAGGAAACCGAGGACGTGCTGTTCGTCGATGCCTCGACCTGTTTCCAGAAGGGCAAGAACCAGAACTGGCTGGGCGAAGAAGACGTGAACCGCATCGTTGAGGCCTATCGGACCCGTGCCGAGGAAGACCGGTTCAGCCACAGGGCACTATTGGCAGAAATTGAAGAGAACGATTTCAACCTGAACATCCCACGCTATGTCGACACGTTCGAGCCTGAGCCGGAGGTTGATTTGGAAGAGGTGACTCGCAACGCTGAAATCCTTGGCCAGGTAATTCGAAAGATCGATGCGAAACTAGCTGAAATCTCTGACGATCTAGGTACAGGGTTCCCAAACACTGCAAACGTTCCGCTCTTAGAAGACTACAAGCGCGGGCTGATGCAGCGACTGTTTTCGCGCGAGCTGCGCTTTACCCGAGACGACGGCAGCGCTTTTCCAGATTGGGAAGAGCGGAAACTAGGGGAGATCGCTACCTTCTTCAAAGGCAAGGGAATCTCAAAGTCTGATATTGTCGAAGGCGGTGCGCTGCCATGCATCCGATATGGCGAAATTTACACCCATTATCGTGAGCGCATTACCGAAGTAATTTCCTTTACAGACGAAGACCCCGCCAGCCTGTTCCTGAGCGAAATCGGGGACGTCATAATTCCTGCGTCTGGGGAAGACCGCATGGACATGGCCCGCGCTTGCTGCGTGGCAATCGCCGGTGTTGCTTTGGGGGGAGACATTAATGTTCTTCGGTCACCGATCAATGGTGACTATTTAGCCTACTACCTCAACAATGCACGTCGCCGAGAGATTGCGAACCTAGGTCAAGGCAACTCCGTTGTTCATCTTTATCCTTCGCAGCTTAGAACGTTGACTGTGGCACTCCCCCACCCCGACGAGCAGCACAAAATCGCAGCCGCCCTCTCCACGCTCGACACCAAAATTGACGCCCTGTCGCAAAAGATTTCTGAAATGGAGGCCTTCAAGAAGGGCCTTCTGCAAAAGCTGTTCGTTTAAGGTTTGCCCCAGTAAGATTTGCCCCAGAGGTTGTCATGAATACCCAATCCGAAGCCCAGTTAGAGGCCGCCCTGATCCAGCGTCTGAACGATCTGGGTTGGGCCTCGGTCGCAATCCCCGACAATGCCGCGCTTGAGGCCAATCTGCGGGCGCAGCTTGAGGCGCATAACGGGCTGCAATTCTCGGACGGGGAATTCCGCACCATCCTGAACCATCTGGGCAAGGGCTCGACCTTCGAGAAGGCCAAGACGCTGCGCGACCGCATGGCGCTGCAACGCGACGATGGCACCACCGCTTATGTGCAGTTCTTCAACGGGCGTGAATGGTGCCGCAACCGCTATCAGGTGACGCATCAGATCACGCAGGAGGGGCATTACAAGACCCGCTATGACGTGACGCTGCTGGTGAACGGGTTGCCGTTGATCCAGATCGAGCTGAAGCGGCGCGGGATCGAGTTGAAAGAGGCTTTCAACCAGATCAACCGCTATCACCGCCACAGCTTTGGCGCGGGCAATGCGCTGTTCCAATATGTGCAGCTTTTCGTGATCTCGAACGGGGTGAACACGAAATACTATGCCAACAACCGGCATCAGGATTTCAAGCAGACGTTCTTCTGGGCCGATGAGGACAACACGCCGATCACCCGGCTGGAGGCCTTTGCCGACGCCTTCCTTGAGAAGTGTTTCGTGTCCAAGATGATCGCGAAATACGTGGTCCTGCACGAAAGCGATCAGGTGCTGATGGTGCTGCGGCCCTACCAGTATTACGCCGTCGAGCGGATCCTCGACCGGGTGATGAAGGGGCGCAAGAACGGCTATATCTGGCACACGACCGGCTCGGGCAAGACGTTGACCAGTTTCAAGGCCAGTCAGGTGATCGTCGAAAACCCGAAGGTCGCCAAGGTCGTGTTTGTCGTGGACAGGGCCGATCTGGATTACCAGACGACGAAGGAATTCAACTATTTCTCGCCCGGCTCGGTCGACGGCACCGACAATACCACGGCGCTGGTGGATCAGATGGCCGATCCCGACACCAAGCTGGTGGTGACCACGATCCAGAAGCTGAACACGGCCATCACCCGCGAACGCCACGCAGCGGCGATGGAGGCGCTGAAGGATGAGCGGATCGTATTCGTGTTCGACGAATGCCACCGCAGCCAGTTCGGCGACACCCACAAGAATATCGTAGCGTTCTTCTCCAAGGCGCAGATGTTCGGTTTCACAGGCACGCCGATCCTGAAAGAAAACGCCATTGGCAAGCGGACGACCGCGAACCTGTTCGAGGAATGCCTGCACCGCTATGTCATCACGGACGCCATCCGAGATGAGAACGTGCTGCGGTTTTCGGTCGAGTACTGGGGCAAGCTCCGCCGCAAGGACGGGACGTTCATCGGCGACGAAGAGGTTTCCGGTCTCGATCTAAAGGAGTTTTTCGAGAGCGACAAACGGATCGACGGTGTGGTCGACTGGATCATCGAGAACCACGACCGCAAGACGCATAACCGCGACTTCTCGGCCATCATGTGTGTTGGTTCCGTCGATGCGCTGACCAAGACCTATGAGGCGTTTCAGCGCAAGAAGAGCGAGGGCCAACATGACCTGAAGGTCGCCACGATTTTCACCTTCGCGGCCAATGAAGAAGACGAGGACGCCAACGGATTGATTGGCGAGCCGGATGTCACGGGCGGCCCCGTCAGTGCCGCCACCCAGCACAGCCGGGACAAGCTGGCTGGCTATGTGGCCGATTACAACGCGATGTTCGGCACCAACAACAGCGTGAAGGACGGAAAGGCCTTTTACGTCTACTACAAGGCGCTGGCGAAGCGCATGAAATGGCGTGACCGGAAGGATTTCATCGAAGGCCAAGGCATCGACATCCTGCTGGTCGTCAACATGTTCCTTACCGGCTTCGACGCCAAGACCTGCAACACCCTCTATGTCGACAAAAACCTGCGCTATCATGGGCTGATTCAAGCATTTTCCCGCACGAACCGGATCCTCGGGCAAAAGAAATCGCAGGGCAATATTGTCTGCTTCCGCAACCTGAAGGCCAAGGTGGACGAGGCCATCGCGCTGTTCTCCAACAAGGATGCCGACGAGACAATCCTGATCGCGCCCTACCAAGAGTATGTTGACCGCTTCAACGAGGCGGCGATGGAATTGCTCAAGATTGCTCCGACGCCGTCAGCTGTGGACAAGCTGGTTTCAGAGGACGACATTCTCGCCTTCGTACGCGCCTTCCGCGAGCTGATCCGCATCCGCAACATTCTGACCAGTTTCACCGAGTTCAGCGATGACGACCTATCTCTGGATGCGCAGCGCTTCGAGGACTTCAAGAGCAAGTATCTGGATATCCATGACCGCATGAAATCGGATCGAGATGACGATCAGAAGGCCTCCATTCTCAATGAGGTCGACTTCGAGCTTGAGTTGATCCGGCGAGACAACATCAACGTCGCCTATATCCTGGCCTTGCTGGCCTCTGTCGTCGCGGAGCAACGGGAAGCCGAGGACGCGCAGGATACTGCGAGCAAGACCAAGACCATTCTCGATTTGCTCGGGTCAGAGCCCCGCCTGCGCAGCAAGCGCGAGCTGATTGAAGAGTTCATCACGGCCTACCTGCCGACCATGAAAAGTGCCGAACAAACAACTGCGACGTTCGAAGAGTTCTGGGCAGAAAAGCGCGAAGCGGCGTTCCAAACCATTTGCACAGAAGAAAAGCTGGATCGTGAGGGGTTCGCCGGATTGCTGGAAGCGTATCAGTTTTCCGGCAAGCGCCCGCTGACCGATGAGGTGATTGCGATCATGATCGAAGTACCGGGCATTCTTCAACGCAAGCCCTCTGCTGAGCGCGTCGTCACACGGATGGTGGACTTGCTCGAAACCTTCGATGAGGGAATGGGTGATATTTAGGGCGTGGAGTTTCTCAACTCGACTACAACGGCGGACTGCGGACATTCGCTGCAAGGATCACGAATGTCCGCAAAGCATGAAACGCTGACGTTTCGCTCTCGAGACCTGTCGGACGTCACCTCAGCCCTTTCGACCGGCCTCAGCCGTCAGAGCGGTCAACCTGTAAAACCCATGCGCCATTTTGGTGAAGGGCGTGAGCAGGAAGAACGCGAGAACGGCGCCGAGATGGATCGCAAGGAGGGTCGGCATGACCGTCGTTTGACCCAGCGCGTAGAGTGCAAGTCCACTGAAGCCGACAAAGCCCAGCAATCCGACAAAGGCCACCTCTCCGCCAAAGGCGGCAGTTGCGCCCAAGGACCGGTCCGAACGCAGCTTCAGGCGGATCATCTCGATGCAGCCCACCACAAGCAAAAGACCGCCGGAAACGCCCAGAATTTTGGGCAGCGACAAAAGCCCATAGGGCGCGGGCATGTCGAACACGTAGTGCATCACGGTCGCGACACTGGTGGAGGCAAAACACAACAGAAAGCCGTACATCACCGCCTGATGCACCGCGCGCCGGGCGTGGGTAAAGCGGTCCTCATCCTCGAAATTGCAGCCGTCGCCGTGCCCGCCCTTGAGGTCCTTCATATTGGCTGCCTGCCGGAACGCTTCGAACAGATGCGCGGGACGGAAGGGACCGGCCCCGATGTGCCGCCAGTAGCGGCGCAAGCTGACCGCGATACTGAACAGCGGGAACAGGAAAGCCGGCAGGAAGATCGCCACCATCGCATTGTGCGAAAGAACGGCATAGAATCCCTCGCCGCCGGCAGAACTCAGGGCGCGAGCGGCCCAGAACAACAGGGCAAACCCGATGACGGCCGCGATGGCAATCAGCACACCGTTTTTCTGAAACGCCTTCCCTGCGGCGCGGGGAAAGGCAAGCTCCTCCCAGCTGTCCTGGCGCACGTTCGCCAGCGCCTGCGGGAGATTGAGATCGAATTCATGCGGGGCGGTGTATTGGCAAGCGTAGTAGCAGCCCCGGCAATTGTGACAGAGGTTCGCCAGTTGCGTCAGATCCCCATCGCTGAACGCGCGTTCGGCGTGCAGGGCGGGGAAGACGGAACAATAGCCCTCGCAATAACGACAGGCGTTGCAAATCTCGGCCTGACGGCGGGCCTCTTCCAGAAAATCAGTTTGCATTTGCATGGGCCGCGGCCTCCTTGCCTGCGATGCGTCCAAAGACGGTTCCAATGGTCATGCCGAAGCCGGCGAGATAGCCTTGGCCGAGGATCGACCCGGCCATGGTTTCGCCCGCCGCCCAGAGGTTTGTGACAGGGCGGTTGCCGATGGAGCATTGTGCATGCTCGTCGACCTTCAGGCCGAGATAGGTAAACGTCACGCCGGTGCGCAACGAATAGCCGTAGAACGGCGGTTCAGTGATCGGGCGGGCCCAGTTCGTCTTGGCCGGGGTGAGGCCCGTGGTGGTGACGCCATCGAGTTCGGTCGGGTGAAAGTTGGAGGTATCGCCGCAGGCATCGTTGAACTCACTCACGGTTTGCACCAGCGCGTCGGCGGGCAAGCCCATCTTGTCGGCCAGTTCCTCCAGCGTGTCCGCCTTGATCGGCGGGAAAACAGACGGCATGAACAGTTCCAGCGACTTGGCGTCGATGATCACGTATCCCACCTGATCGGGCTGCGCCGCGACGAGGCGCCCCCAGATGGCGTAGCGCTTGGGCCAAACGTCCTCACCCTCGTCGTAAAAGCGCTGCGCGTCCTTGTTCACGACAATGGAAAACGGCACGCAATCCAGTCGCGTGACGATGCCACCGTCGAATTTCGGCGCGCGCCCGTCGATGGCGACGGCGTGACACTGGGTCGGGTCGCCGACCTGTTCGATCCCCTGATCCAGAAGATCGGCCAGAACGACCCCGCGGTTATAGGGCGTGCCCCGGATCAGGAAATTCTTTGCCGCCGGTCCCCAGGCACGGGCAAGCCAGTCGGTATCGGCCTGAAAGCCGCCAGAGGCAACGACCACGGATTTCGGCGCGATCGTATGCGTCTGACCGTTCTGAGTGTAGTCGATGCGGGTGACGCGATCCTCGTCCAGTTCCAGATGCGTGACGGCGGCCTCGTATTCGACCTGCACACCCAGCTTTTCAGCCGTGCGATAATAGGCGTTCACAAGGCTTTTGCCACCACCAAGGAAAAAGGCATTCGTCCGCGCAAGTGACAGCGTCCCCGAGAGCGACGGCTGAAAGCGGACGCCGTGTTCTTCCATCCACGGCAGGCATTCTTCGGACGTACGGATGGCCAATCGCGCCAACCCTTCGTCGGTCTTGCCGCCAGTGACCTTCATCAGGTCGGCAAGGTATTCCTCTTCGGTGTAGCTGTCGACCAGCGGGCCGAGCGGGCCATGGTGCATACAGCGAAAGTTGCGGGTGTGGCGGGAGTTGCCGCCGCGATAGGATTTGGGCGCGGTCTCGAGGATCAGGACGCGCGCACCGGCCTCGGCGGCTGTGATGGCCGCGCAAAGCGCCGCGTTTCCGCCGCCGATAATGGCGATGTCGGGAGAGGTCAAAGCAAGTCTCCATCGTAGCTAGGGGGGGTGTGGCTGCTGGCGCGCAGGTCGCGCACACGAACCCGCTGGGCGGCCTCGATATGTGCCCGCATGGCGGCTTCCGCCAATGTGCCATCGCGCGCCTTGATCGCGTCGAGAATGCCGAAATGTTCTTCAACGGCCTTCGTGGCGCGGTCTGGTTCGGTCAGGGTTGTTGGACCAAGGATCATCAACGCCTTTTGCAACGCGTGGATGGATCGGGTGAGAAAGCGGTTCTTGGCCGCGTCCAGCAAGGCCGCGTGGAATTGCCGGTTCAGGATAAAGGCTTCGGGTGCATTCCCCAATGCGGCCATCTGCTGATTCATCTCGAAAAGTTCTTCGATTTCGATGTCCGAGGCGGCGCGGGCGGCGAGCCGCGCAGCGGTGCCTTCGAGGACGGCGCGCATCTCGTAGAGTTCCATGACCTCGGCGTAATCGAGCCTGCGGATCGTGGCGCCCTGGCGCGGGACGTGGGTGACGATCCCGTCGGCCTCGAGCTGGCGGATGGCCTCCCGAACGGGGGTGCGCGACACACCGAGCCGCTCCGCCAGTTCGGTTTCACGCAGTCGGTCTCCGGGGTTGAGCCGCCCTTCGCGCAGTTCGGTCAGCAGGCGCAGATAAGTACCATTGCCCTGTGGGGCGCTGTCGTCGTCCATGGGTGTCGAGCCTCTGATTCAATCTTGTATCCGAGTGGATACAAGTGTACACAATATACGTCAAGACGTGTAGGAGGTCGGTTTGCGCAAACATCTTTCTCATCCGCACGCACGTCGTGCGCTGACCTTCGGACTCGCGGCTGCGGGCACAGCACTGTTTTGGTCGCTCGGCCTGCCCTTGCCTTTCCTCTTCGGCCCCATGACCTTTTGCCTCGCGGGCGCATTGGCGCATCTGCCACTGAAAGGCTTCGGGCAGATCTCGGTCGCCGCACGCACCATCCTTGGGGTCGCGGTGGGCGCGTCGATCACGCCAGAGGTCGTGGCGCATCTGCCGCGTATGGCGCTTTCGGTGGCGCTGATCCCGATCTTCATCGCCTTGATCGCGCTTGTCGGCGTGCCGTTCTTTCGGAAGCTCTGGGGATTCGATGCGCCGACAGCCTATTACGCCGCCATGCCCGGCGGGCTTCAGGATATGGTGATCTTCGGCACCGAGGCGGGAGGAAACCCCCGCGCACTGTCATTGATCCATGCAACAAGGGTACTGATCATCGTGACACTCGCCCCCTTTATCCTCAGCCATTTCTACGGTGCCGCCCTGACCAATCCCATCGGTGCGCCCGTGGCCGACCTGCCGTGGTCCGAACTGCTGATCATGGTCGCCGCTGCTATCATCGGCTGGAAAGGTGGGGAGCGGCTGGGCCTTTTCGGGGCGTCGATCCTCGGGCCGATGATTGTCACTGCGGCTTTGTCTCTCTCGGGTGTCGTGCATTTCCGCCCGCCCGCAGAGGCGATCCTGACGGCGCAGTTCTTTATCGGCTGCGGCATCGGCGTCCATTTTCTCGGCGTCACCTGGCGCGAGTTGACCCGCGTGGTCGCGGCGGGCGTCGCCTATGTGCTGGTTCTGGCGGTGCTGGCTGCCGGGTTTTCCGGGTTGGTGACGGCACTCGGGCTGGGCGATCCAGTGCCCGCTTTTCTGGCCTTCGCGCCGGGCGGCCAGGCCGAGATGACAGTGTTGGCCATCGTCACCGGTGCGGACCTCGGCTTTGTCATCACCCACCACCTGACGCGTATCGTGATCGTGATCGTCGGTGCGCCGGTGATGGCCGGGCTTATTGCCCGTAGACGGAAGGATTGACCATGTGGATCGGCGCGCCTTCGGCGTAGGCGTTCACCTGTGCAAAGATGTCGGAGAACTGCTTGTCGAATTCGTCTTCGGTGACGAAACCGATATGAGGCGTGGCGATCAGATTCGGATGCGCCAGAAGCGGATCGGCCGGGTCTTTCATCGGCTCTGTGTCGAAAACGTCGATGGCGGCCAGGCCGGGGCGGCCCGCATTCAGCCCCTCCAACAGGGCGCCGGGAGCGATCAGACCCGCGCGTGAGGTGTTCACCAAAACGGATTTCGGACCCATGCAGGCCAAATCCTCTGCGGTGACGATCCCGCGTGTCTCCGGCGTCAACCGCAAATGCAAGGAGACCACGTCACTGTCGGCAAAAAAGGCCGCGCGGCTCGTCGCAACGACCTCGCCATTGGCCTCTGCCCGGTCGCGCCCCGCCTCCGAGGACCACCAGACAACATTCATCCCAAAGGCGCGGGCATAATCGGCCACCACGCGCCCGATGCGCCCATAGCCATAAAGGCCGAGCGTGCGACCGCGCAGAGTGCGGCCGACACCCATCTGCCACGCGCCGGCCTTGACGCTGGCCATCTGCTGCGGCAGCTGGCGCATGGCGGCGAGGATCAGCGCAAAGGTCAGCTCGGCGGCGGCGTAATTCGCCCCATCCGCACCCTTGTTCGAACAGAGCAAAACGCCCGCGTCCGTGCAGGCGTCCACATCCACATGCGGCCAAGCCCCGCGCTGCGAGATCAGCCGCAGGTTCGGCAGCCGCTCAAGAAGATCGCGGGTGACGCGCGTGCGCTCCCGGAACAGCACGACGCAGTCCGCATCGGCAAGCCGCGCGGCCAGCGCCGCAGGATCAGGTTCATGATCGGTCCATACGGTGACATCATGTCCCTCGAGCAGCCGAAAACATGGCAGTTCCCGTAGGGTATCGAACCAGTCGTCGAGGATATGGACCTTCATGCCTTGGTCTTTCAGAAGTTGCCCGAAAGCGCCTTGATCGCGCGACAAACCCGTTCGTGCAAGAGGATCAGGTCCGCCTTGTCCGGAGAATCTTCGGCAATACGTTGCGACAGGTCGTTGCGCGTCTCTTCGAGATCGCGACGGGCACGGGCAAGTTTTTCGTAATCACTCATGGTTGGGGCCTCAGTGAGAGAGTAGAACAGGGATGGTGCTGCGCGACAGGATGTTGGTGGTCACACCACCCAAGAAATCCTCTCGAAACTTCGAATGCTCGTAGGCACCGATCGCCAATAGCGAGGGGTCATGTTTCTTGCACCACGCAAGCAGAGTGTCAGCCACGGGATGCGTTTCAGGCCAATTTTCATGGATCGCCTCGACCCCGTGACGGGACAGATGCAGCATCAGATCGTCGATGGGCCAGGCGTTGCGCGGCCCGACGGTGAGCACGCTGACGCGGCCATCATCTTCGAGCAGGCGCAGACTGTCCGAGAGTGCCCGCGCGGCAGCGCGCCCGCCGTCCCAGGCCAGGGCCGCATGGCTGTGCGTGGCTCCGGCATCGTATCCCGCAGGCACCACGATGACGGGACGGCCCGACAGAAGTGCGATGCGGTCGGGGTGTAGCGTGACGTGTTCGTCATCGTCGTCCGAACGGGAGCCGACGATCAGCATGTCGTAGTGGCGCGCGGCCTCCGACAGGACTTTGTCGACGCGACCAGAGACCTCTTTCAGTTGCAACACATTGGTAAGCCCCAGCGCCTTGCGCTCTGCCTCAAACCGCTCTTCGATCTCGCTCAGGATGCCGGTGTTGGCAGCTTCGAGCAAAGCGCGGGCTTCTTTCGAAATCCAACGTGAGCGTTTGTCGATCACCTCATGGGTGGTGTGGGCCATCATGGCGGTGACATGCGCGCCCAGCCGGCTTGCCATCGACGCCGCATAACGCAGCGCAGCCACCGAGCCGTCAGACCCGTTGAAGGCCACGAGGAGGTTCATCATCGGCATGTCAGTGCCCCTTCCATACGGCGGACGGCACGTAGATCAGCCCATCCGCAAGTTTGCGCGCTGTTCGCACCAGTCCGGCGGAATTCAGCGTGAAGTGATTGTTCATTTCGAAATCCACCAGCACCTCGATGGTGCCTGAGGCATGTTCCAGCACGACGTTCGCGGGACTGGTAGTCGGGCGCTCAAGCAGCCCGTCCGCCACGGTCCCCGGTGTCAACGCGCAAGACGCAAGGCATTGCGAGCCCGTGACCGCCATGGACGGATGCGTGGTCCAAGGCATGAAATAGCGCGTTGCGATGGTGCCGCCGTCGCGGGCCGGGGCGAGCAGACCGAATTTCGGCGTCACGGATTGCGACACGTCCCCCATGCCCATAGCCGCCCCCGCCTGACGTCGGACGGCCTCCATCCGCGCAAAGAAGTCGCGGTTGTCATCCAGCTCCTGAACGGTTTCATACCCGGTCAGCCCGAAATCGGCGGCGCGGGCGATGACCATCGGCATGGCAACATCCATACAGGTGACCTCGATCCCCTCAAACGTGTCGCGTAGATTGCCGGTAGGCAGGAACGCCCCCGTCGAGGATCCCACAACCCCCATAAAGCTCAGCGCGATCGGGGCTGCGGTTCCCGGCACGCCCGCAATCGCGGTGTCCCCGTCGTAGCGTAGCGCCCCCTGCGGCGTCTGAACCCGAGCCAACACCCGCGCGCCTGTGTTGACAGCGCGGATCTTGACCTCGGTCTCGTCGCCAGAGGGCGTGACCAGCCCCATCTCGACCGCCGCAGGGCCGACACCCGAGAGGATATTGCCGCAGGTCGGTTTGAAATCCACCAGCCGATCCTCGACAGAGACCTGCGCGAAAAAATAATCCACGTCGGCCCAGTCATCGTCTGAGGGCGATAGCATGGCGACCTTGGTGGTCACCGCCACGCCGCCGCCGATGCCGTCGATGTTGATCGCATGGCCAGAGCCAATGACGGAAAGCAGAACTTCGGTCAGGGTCTCGCGATCCTGCGGCAGGTCCTTGCTGTTGAAATACGGTCCACGCGAGGTGCCGCCACGCATAAAGACGAAGGGAATGCCTGTCTGTGTCATGTCCTTCACTCCGTTGGATTATTTCAGGGGCCAAGGCAGATCGACAACGTCCTGCAGAAGGCCTGGCGGGAAATCGCGGTTCAGCGCACCGGCCATGACGCACATCAGCGCGAGGCCTGCAGCGGTCAGGATCAGCGTCTTGAGCCACGGCGCCTGCGCACGCACCCGCAGGAAGGACACGAGGAAACCGGTCAGCGCCAGAATGAAGCCAAGCACATAGGTCGCCGCGATCAGGCCCACAAACCACGCCAGCGTCGACCAGAGGCCATAGGGCGCGTCGGCGTCCTCGCCTGCCATTTCCTTGTCTGCAAAGATGGTGTCGGTCTCGGGCCGCAGGATCATCTGCACCAACAAGATCAACAGGGCCGTCACGGTGACGCCACCGACGATAAGCGGCACGATTTTGTCCGTCATGTTGTAGTCCGGGATCATGTTCGCATTGATCAGCGCGGTGACCACGTAGGCCATGAGGACCAAAAGGAAGACAATCGGTGCACGCTTGGAGCCGGACTGAACGTCGCCCTCGGCCATGATGGATTTCGCTTGGCGCAGGCCGAGCACGACCGAGACCACGGTGATGATCAAGAGCACGATCACGATGGGCGAGAAGATGTAATCCATGCCGTCCGAGAACGAGCTGCGGAAGCGGAAGGATGCGATCTGGAACGCTTGGTTCGAGAACTTCTCAACCGGGTTGGACAGCACGAAGCCGATCAGGAAGGCCGGGCGCGACCAGTCGAAACGACGCAGGAAGATGCCGATCAGGCCGATCACGAAGAGCGCAAGAATATCCTCGAAGTTCTGGCCAGACTGAAACGCCGCGAAGGAGATCAGCATGAACAGGAAGGGCGCGAGATAGGTGAAGCGGATCGTTGTCAGCTTGGCAATGCCACCTGAGGCAGCGATGCACAACACGGTGCCCACGACGTTGGCCAGTGCCAACAACCAGACGATCGAATAGGTGATATCGAGGTTATCGCGCAGCATCGACGGTCCAACTTCGATGTCGCCCGACCCCAGAAGCGCGATGGCGCCGATGAAGATCGCCATGGAACCAGAGCCGGGAATGCCGAACAGCAGGGTTGGCACGAGGCCGCCGCCTTCTTTGGCGTTGTTGGAGCTTTCCGGCCCGATCACGCCGCGGATTTCACCTTTGCCGAATTGCGATTTGTCCTTGGTGGTCTGGACAGCGTGGCCATAGGCGATCCAGTCGACGACCGAACCACCGAGACCGGGGATCACGCCGACAACGACGCCGATCAGCGAACAGCGGACCGAGAGCCATTTATTGGCGACCCAGTCTTTCACGCCTTCGCCCCAGCCTGCACCCAGCTTGGCGTCCTTGGCGATGGAGCGGTCCTGGCGCAGCAGCGAAACAATCTCTGGCACCGCAAAGATGCCGAGACCGACGATCACAAGCTTCAGCCCGTCTGTCAGGTAAGGGATGTCATAGGACGCCATGCGCAGCGAGCCGCCCGCATCGGCCTCACCGATGGTGCCGATCAACATACCGAGGCCCGCCGCCGCAAGACCTTTGAGCGCGACGCGCCCAGCAAGGACGGCGACCATGGACAGGCCGAGGACCGAGATCATCAGCATTTCCGGCAGACCAAAGGCCAGCACAAGCGGCCGCGCCACAACGATGAACAACGTCAGGAAGGCCGCCCCCACCAATCCGCCAAAGAGGGACGAGGTGAACGCCGCAGAGAGCGCGCGTGCCGCTTGGCCTTTCTTGGCCAAGGGGAAGCCGTCGAGCACGGTGGCCTGTGACGCGGACGACCCGGGAATGCCCATGAGGACAGAGGCAAACGTGTCCGAGGTCGGCACCACGGCGACCATGCCGACCATCAGCGCGAGCCCCAAAATCGGGTCCATGCCGAACATGAAAGGTAAGAGCAACGAAAGTCCGGCAATGCCGCCGAGGCCGGGAAAGACGCCGACAGCAAGGCCCATCACCACGCCGAGTACGAGGTGTCCCAAGACATCAGGTTGCAGAATGAGGGCCCATGCCTGACCAAGCGCAGGCAGGGCGGTGGCAAATAGATCCATTGCACCGGCTTTCGATTTGAAGTTGTGGGGTATGGGGCAGCCCCGCGCCGATCCGGCGGGGGCCGCACGGGGTCGCTTATTTCAGCGACACGCCGTAGGAGTCTTGCAACCAGTTCTGCACGTAGGCTTTTGCCTCCGGCGAAACGGTTGTGCCAGCTTTGGTGGCCTTGAGCGCGCCTTCGCCGACGAAGACCTCATACTTGCCAACCTGCTTTGCGGCGATGGTGGCGAAATCGTCGCGTTTGCGCACCGCATCAAACGCATCAGAAAAGGTCTGTGCCACGTCATCCGGGGTGCCCGCGGGCAGGAAGGCGATTTTCTGCACCGGGAAACCGGCCACGAAGAAGGCTTTCCATGCATCCCACGCCTCGCCCGAAGTCTCGCAACCCTCGGTCGCTTCGCAGACTTCCTTGAAGGTCGCAATCTCGGGGAAGGTCGGATCCCGCACGATGTTACCGTCGGTGTCCAAAGCGCCCCATGTCATCATCGGCACAGCTTTGCCCTGCGTGACCAGCTCGGCGGAGGCGCCGAGATAGGCCGAAGAGGTCTGGTAGTCGATGGTGGCCTCGCCACGCTCGAACATCAGACGGCCATCACCGCGGCCCTTGATGCCAAAGACCGGCTCGACATTCATGCCAAGCATCTCCCATGCCAAGAGCGGCACAAGATCGAGACGCGTCGCGCCTTGCGAGCCGTAGATGAAATCAATGTCCTTCAGCGCATTGGCCGAGCCATCGAATTTTGCGCCGTCTGTGGGGTTCAGGTAAGCGACGCCGCCGGTTCCCGAGGCCATGACCGGGGTCCAGTCCGAGTATTCGTAACGGACGCGCGGATCGCCCAGAAGGTACGGAAATTGGGTCGAGCCAGAGGTGCCGAACAACACCGTGCCATCTTCGTATTCTTGTTCCTGAAACCAGTTCGCGCCTTTGGTAGAGCCGGCGCCCGGCATGAATTTCACCACGACGGTCGGGTTGCCGGGCAATTCTTGGGACAACAGGGGGGCAAAGAAGTTCGCCCATTTCGCCGATCCGCCGGTTTCCGAGAACGGGATCACCCATTCGATCGTTTTGCCAGAAAAGTCGACCTCGGCCAGCGCCGGGGATGCCAGAAGTGCGGCTGCCGCAACCGAGGTTGCAAGTTGCTTGATAGTCATTGGTTTCCTCCCGTAAACCTGTCGCACCGGGACAAAGCCCCGGGGTTCCATGTACTCTCATTTTAAGGGAATGATTCCCTCCTCCAACATCGGCATCATGCCGACTCAACCTTGCGCGAAACTTGCGCATCATGACAAAGATTGAAGCATGCGCATTGCGGTGATCGAAGACAACGAAGCATTGGCCCAGGGAATCGCGGTCCGTCTGCGGGATCGAGGCCACGCGGTTGACCTGTTGCACAATGGGCGCGAGGCGAACGAATTCCTGTCACAGGAGGGTGCGGATCTTGTGGTGCTGGACCTGAACCTGCCAGGCATGGATGGGATCGACGTGTTGCGCGCCCTGCGGCGACGAGGCGACGGCACGCCGGTGATCCTCCTGACCGCTCGGTCCGAGACGGCGGAGCGGGTCGCGGGACTCGATGCGGGGGCGGACGATTACCTGACGAAACCCTTCGACATGGACGAGCTTGAGGCACGGCTGCGCGCCATGGCCCGGCGCAAGAACCTCGAGTTCACGGCACGCGACACACTTGGGCCGCTGGTGTTCGACCGGACCTCTCGTCAACTGATGCAGGGTGACCGCCCGCTCGACATCCCGCGCAAGGAAATCTCGACGCTGGAATGCCTGTTGGAACGGCGGGGCCGGATTGTGTCCAAGGCCCAGCTCATCACCCATGTCTACGGCACCGGCTCAGACGCCGAAGAAAGCGCCATCGAGCCGCATGTCTCGCGACTGCGCAAGCGGCTGGACCCTTTCGGGCTCAAGATCAAGACCGCGCGCGGGCTGGGGTATATGCTTGAGGTCGACGCCCAATGAGAGCCAGATCTCTCCGGTTGCGCCTGTTCCTCGTGATCCTGCCGCCGCTGTTCCTGGTCTCGATCCTTCTGGGGTGGTGGCGGTTCGAGGTGGCACAACGGACGTCTGAGGAGCTGTTCGATCGCTCACTCCTCTCCGCCGCCCTGGCGATTTCGCGCGATGTGGCGATCTCCGAAGGCGACGCGCTGTCGCCCAGCACCCGACAGGTCATTTCGGATGCCGGGGGCGGTGAGTTGTTTTATCACGTCACCGGGCCGGGCGGTATTTATGTGACGGGTTACGCCTATCCGCCACGTCCCGAAGTGCCCATCGCGCGAAATATGCCGTTCTACTATTTCGCCGACTATCGCGGCGAAGAAATGCGCGTCTTGCGCATGATCGAAAACCGCACCATCGGCACATTGACGGGCGACGCGGTCGTGACGGTCTGGCAGAGAGTCAGCGACCGTCGCGCCTTTGCCCAAGCGTTGGCCTTTCGCGCCGCCGCGGTGATGGCGGGTTTGATGGCGGCGCTGGCTCTGATCATCTGGTTCGGTGTGCAGATTGGCCTGCGCCCGCTGAACGATCTGCAAGCGGCGATCCGACAGCGTTCTCCCGAGGAACTCGGTCCGATCCGTCGCCCGGTGCCACAGGAGGTCTCTGGCATCGTCTCTACCCTGAACCGGCTTCTGGGACAGGTGCAGGACAGCTTCGAGGCGCACCAGGCCTTTATCTCGGATGCCGCGCACCAGCTGCGCAATCCGGCTGCGGCGATCCTGGCCCTGGCCGAAACGCTTCCGAGTGTCCAGGATCCGGCAGAACGTGCGACGTGCGAAGAGCAATTGGTCGACGTGGCGCGCAAATCCGCGCGCCTGGCCGAGCAGCTGCTATCCTTGGAGCGGCTTCGCTATGACAACAGTACAGCCACGGAGCCTTTCGACCTGAACACGGTTGTCGAGGATGTCTGTCGCACCTTCGCCACCAAGGCCCTTGCACGTGACTTGGAGTTTACCCTCGCGCCGACCGAGGAGCCTCTCCCGGTCCTCGGCAACCCGGTTCTTGTCGGAGAAGCCTTGATCAATCTCCTCGAAAATGCCCTGAAGCACGGCGGAGAGGGGATGACCGCCATCAGCGTGGGGACGTCAGCCGATGAAGAGAGTGTCATGATCACGGTAGAGGATGATGGCGTGGGCATTCCACAGGACAAAGTCGGCACAGCATTTCGCCGCTTCTCGCAATTGGAGAACGGCGAAGGGACCGGATTGGGTTTGGCCATCGTGGAGAAGGTGATGGTCAGGCACGCAGGGCGCGTCGACATTATGCCAACCGAGGTAGGAACGACATTTTGCCTTCGGTTTCCGCGCGCCACACATGCTTGAAACAGGCGCATCACTCGATCCAAAATTGCTCCCTAGCCACTCCGCCAGCCCCTTGACCGAATAGTCCCGCTCCGTCCCCTATCCCACTGCGTCGATCCTGAACTCCTTGGAGCGCGCGCTTGCCCTTACGGGCACGCTTTCCTTTGCGGTCACAATTGCCAAGCAAAATGACGGCACATCTACAGACACCTACCTGATGTCAGGGCCACTGGAGGCGGCAGATTTGTGGGTCCAGCGCTGGGTGCGCGCTGATCGGCGGCAATGGCTGCTAACCGGTCATCCGCCACGCCCGGCTCGAATGTCGACTCCGGGCCGGAAGCACTAAAGGTCAACCGTCGCCAGCCCCGCCCCTACGGCCCTTTGGACGTGTCGCGGTTTGAAGCCGCTCCTTTGATAGCATTTACTGCAACAAAGGAGACTGACTATGGGACTGAAACGTACGGACGAATTCCGCCAAGATGCGGTGCGAATTGCGCTGACCAGTGGGCTGACGCGCAAGCAGGTGGCTGATGATCTGGGCGTTGGCATGTCGACGCTGAACAAATGTATCACAGCACATCGAGACACGAACGTGGTGTCACAAGAGGATTTAGACCTCGCCCAAGAGAATGAGCGGCTTCGACGTGAGATCCGGCTTCTCAAGGAGGAGAGGGAAATCCTAAAAAAGGCCACCCAGTTCTTCGCGGGCCTAAAGTAATGAGATTTAGGTTTGTCGAGGAACACAGGAACCATTTCCCAGCCAACCGTTTATGCAGTGTCGTTGGCGTCAGCACACGTGGCTGGCGGGCCTTGCGTAGTCGCCCTGCCAGTCGCAGACAACGATCTGATATGGTCACGCTTGCACACATCAAAGAACAGTCCCGCCTGAGCCTTGGTCGCTACGGCAGGCCGCGCATGACCGAAGAGTTGAAGGAGATCGGCCTGGACGTCGGTCATCGCCGCGTTGGCCGATTGATGCGCCAGAACGGCATATCTGTCGTCAGCCCCCGCAAACACAAGGTGACGACCGAGAGCGATCACAAGTGAGTTGCCCCAAGTTTCCTAGAGACCTGCCTTGTTCAGATTGAGCTGTCTTTCTTCGAAGTCAACGGGCGACAGCAGGCCGTTGTTCGTGTGCTTCCGTTTTGGATTGTAGAACATCTCGATGTCCTCGAACACGTCGTGCCTTGCGGCTTCGCGGGTCGGGTAGGTTTTTCGCCTGATCCGTTCCCGTTTCAGCAGTTGGAAGAAGCTCTCCGCGACGGCGTTGTCATGGCAGTTTCCGCGTCGGCTCATGCTGGGTTCCAGGTTGTGCTGTGTCAGGAAAGACAGCCATTCCCGGCTGGTGAACTGGGAGCCCTGATCGGAATGCACCGTGGCACGGCCAGCGGGCTTTCGCCGCCACACAGCCATCAGCAAGGCCTGCAGGGCGAGGTCTGTCGTCATGCGGGACTGGGCCGACCAGACAACGGTGAGCCATTGATGCGCCATTGGTTCAAGCGCAATGGCGAACGCGCAACAACAGGTCGGTGACGACACACAGGGACAGCCAGCCCTCGTGGGTCTTGATGTAGGTGATGTCGGTGACCCAGACCTGATCGGGGACGGATGCCTCGAACTTCTGTTCCAGCCTGTTCTCAGCCACGATGGCAGGCTTGCCACGATAGCGGCCGGGACGGCGTCTGTAGCCGATCTGTGCCGCTATCCCGGCCAGGGATGCCAGACGGGCCACCCGGTTCTCGGAAACCCGTTCGCCCTGGTCGCGCAGGTCATCGGCCAGCTTGCGATAGCCATAGACCTTGCCGCTGTCGGACCAGGCCTGCCGGATCACCCCGGTTTGGCGCACATCTTCCAGCGCACGCCGGCTTAACGGTTCCTTAAGCCATGCGTAGAACCCGCTGAAATGGACCTCCAGCATCCGGCACATAGCCCGAACACGAAACTGATCACGATGCGCGCTGATAAACGCGTACTTCACTTTGCATTCTGCGCGAAGTACGCGCTCGGCATTGCCCTCGGACCAATGGCGGACAAGCCTCGCCCTTTTTTAGAATATCGCGCTCCTCGGTCATCCTGGCCAACTCGCGCTTCAGCCGACGGTTCTCGGCTTCATGATCCACACCGGGCTTGGGCGCGGGTTCCCCGAACAGCTTCATACATTTGTACAGAGAATGCCTGCGCACGCCCAGTCGCCGGGAAACCTCCCGAACCGGATAGCACCGCACCGTGATCTGATGCACCGCATCGCGCTTCAAATCGTCGCTGTAGTTGCTTCTCCCCATGTCGGCCTCATTGCCTCAAAGTTAGGGAGAAAAGCGTCTACAAATCTAGGGGAAACTCAAATATCATGGCCGTGGCATATGACCTCATTAGCGTGATCGGGTGAGGCAACGCGCTCAAACTTCAGGCATTCGCCGAGTAGACCGTGAAGGATCACAAAAGAACTGCGAGCGGAAGTTCTCTGTGTCAGGCATGAATGGAATGTCCGGGCCCGCGACGAAGGACGTCTGGCAAGTGGCGAGATCTCCGCTGCAGACCTCCAGCCCAAAACGCTCATATCGCCCGACGCCTACGCAGCAAGTCCGATACATTTGTCATACGACATTCAGAGCAGAAGGAGCCTGAACAGAAATGGGAAATGACGATTAAGAGAGGGAACCGGCGCGAGTCGTTCAACGATTAGAGGTAGATCCGAACCTCTACGGTTCGGCTAATCACTCACCTTCATTTCCCGAACATGAGGTTTGTAACACACAAAATTTTGCAACAGCCACTTGGCCTGGGATCCCCAACCTATGGATCCCCGGACTGCACCAGGCCGGGGATTTCATTTATTTACGTACGACGCTCACGCTGCCAGGTCAGTGCGAGATCTTCGATCATATCCTCCTGACCACCGACCATACCTCGCTTGCCCAATTCCATAAGCAATTCGCGCGCCGGGATGCCGTAGCGTTCCTCCGCCCGCTTCGCGAAGAGCAGGAAGGAGCTGTAGACACCTGCGTAACCGATGGTCAGAGAGTTGCGGTCCACCCGGACAAGATGGTCCATCATCGGCACGACACGATCTTCGGCGACATCCATAATGCCGAACAGGTCGACCCCGGTCTGCACGCCCATACGGTTGAAAACCGCGACGAGCAGCTCCATCGGCGCGTTGCCCGCACCGGCACCCAGACCGGCTGCAGCCCCGTCGATGCGGTTCGCCCCGCATTCGACGGCAGCGACCGAATTGGCAATCCCCATACCCAGGTTATGGTGACCATGGAAGCCGAGTTCCGTCTCCGGCGACAGCGCCTCGCGCAGCGCAGTGATCCGCGCTCTTACGTCGTCGGGTAGCATATAACCTGCGGAGTCGGTGCAATAGATGCAGTTGGCACCATAGCTTTCCATTTTCAGCGCTTCTTCCACCAACCCTTCGGGGCTGTTGCGATGCGCCATCATCAGGAAACCGACCGTGTCGAGATCGGTCTGGGCGGCAAATTTGATATGCTGTTCGGCAACATCCGCCTCGGTACAATGCGTGGCGACCCGAACGCCGGAAATCCCGAGATCCATTGCGCGTTTGAGATCGTCCAGAATGCCGATGCCGGGAAGCAGCAGCGCAGAGACTTTCGCGTTTTTCATATGCGGGATCACCGCGGCGAGATATTCGTCGTCCGTGGCCGGGGCGAAACCGTAGTTGACGGAGTTGCCGCCCAGACCATCGCCATGGGTCACTTCGATCCAGGGCATCCCTGCGGCGTCGAGCGCCTTGGCGATGGTGATCATCTCCTCGATGGAGATTTGTTGGCGCTTGGCATGCATGCCATCGCGCAGGCTCATTTCGTGCAATGTGACGTTGCGGCCTTCGATGCTCATTCTGGCCTCCTTCAAGCGCGTTTGGGCAGGGCGATGTCACCGCCTGCGATTTCTTGTGCGAACATTTCAGCCGTGCGCAGCGCGGCCGAGGTCATGATGTCGAGATTGCCCGCATATTTCGGCAGGAAATCCCCAAGCCCCTCGACCTCGACAAAAATCGAGACGCGATTTCCGTCGAACACCGGACCATTCACAAGCTTGTAGCCCGGCACATATTTCTGAACCTCCTCGACCATCGACTTGACGGATTCGGTGATGGCGGCTTCGTCGGGCGTGTCCTCGGTCAGAACATGAATGGTGTCGCGCATGAGAAGCGGCGGCTCGGCCGGGTTCACAACGATGATCGCCTTGCCTTTCTTGGCGCCGCCGACATTTTCGATTGCCCGGGCGGTTGTCTGGGTAAATTCGTCGATGTTCTTGCGCGTGCCCGGCCCGATAGACCGCGAGGCCACAGAGGCCACGATCTCGCCATAAGCGACCGGCTGAACGCGTGAGACGGCGGCGACCATGGGGATCGTCGCCTGACCGCCACAGGTCACCATGTTGACGTTCATTTCGAGCTTCGCGGCATGTTCCGCAAGATTGACCGGCGGCACACAGTAAGGACCGATGGCGGCAGGCGTCAGGTCGACCATGAGAACACCCTTCTCATTGAGCTTACGGCTGTTCTCGGCATGGACATAGGCCGAGGTCGCATCAAAGGCGATACGGATGTCATCGGCCTCAACGGCCTCAAGCATTCCATCGACCCCCTCTGCGGTGGTTTTGATACCCATTTCCGCCGCCCGCTTGAGGCCTTCAGAGGCAGGATCAATGCCAACCATCCAAACCGGCTCAACCCAATCGGAGCGCTGCATTTTCATCAACAGGTCCGTTCCGATATTGCCGGGACCGATAATCACGGCACGCAGTTTCTTTGTCATCGTGCAATTCCTTTGAGTTTACATTCCGAAGAGGGCCGGCAGGCCGAGAGACAGAGCGGGCACATAGGTGATCAACGCCAGGATCAGGAGCATCACCACTAGGAAAGGCGCAGCGGAGCGCATCAATCTTTCCAACGGGATATTGCCCACACGCGACGCGACGAAGAGGTTTACACCCACAGGCGGTGTCACCATGCCGATCGCGAGGTTGGCGATCATAACGATGCCGAAGTGAACAGGATCCACCCCAGACGCGGCGACGACCGGCAACAGGATTGGGGTGAGGATGATGATCGCGGCGAGCGTCTCCATGAATGTGCCCACCACCAGCAACAGCAGGTTGATCAGGATAAGGATCATCAGCGGGTTGCTCACCAGTTGCGTGATATAGTCCGCCATCATCACCGGGATGCGCTCGATCGCCAAAACGCGCCCGAAGATCGTGGCGGCCCCGACGATCAGCATGATCGTGGCCGAGGTGAGCGCCGAGGACGCAAAAATGTGATGCAGGTCCGAGAATTTCAATTCGCGATAGACGAAAAGCCCAACGATGAGGCCATAGATCACGCCGATCGCGGAGGCCTCTGTGGGCGTGAAGACACCGCCATAGATGCCGCCTAAGATCAGGACGGGGACCATGAGGGCCCATTTCGCCTCCCAGATGGTGAGGACAATGTCCTTGAAGCTATGGCGTTCCGTGCTGCGTTCGATGCCTTCGCGGCGCGCCTGAAACCAAGCATATACGATAAGAGCAATGCCGATCAGAGCCCCCGGCACGACACCAGCCATGAACATTTTGGTCACGGAGACATTGGCCGACGTGGCATAGATCACCATCGGGATCGACGGCGGGATGATGACCCCGAGGCTCCCCGCAGAGGCGATAAGCCCGCCAGTGAAGGGCGGACGATAGCCCCCTTTGGCCATCGCGGGCATCAGGATCGCGCCAACGGCGGCCACGGTGGCCGGACCGGAGCCGGAGATCGCGGCAAAGAACATACAGGTGACAACCGCGATGATCGCCAAGCCACCGGAATAGCGCCCGAAGAGCACAAGCCCGACCTTCAAAAGCCGTTTGGACAGGCCACCGTGCCCCATGAGATCGCCCGCGAGCACAAAGAAGGGCACCGCCATCAGAGGAAAGCTGTCAATCGAGGTGACAAGCCCCTGTGCGATATAGCTTGAACTCACCTTGCCACTGACCAAAAGCGCCAGCGTCGAAGCCAGCCCCAAGGCGATGCCGATCGGCACCGACACCAGAAGCATGACGAGGAACGGAATAAAGAGCAGAGCAGAAATCATTCTTCGGCCTCCGGGGCGCGACCACGCAACCGGGCGATATCGAGCACGATGTGTTGAATAAGACGGATCACCACGAGACCAAAACCCACCACCGGCGCGGCATAGACATAGGCCATCGGGACCCCCAGCGAGGACGAGGTCTGACCGAAGCCATAGATTTTCGCGGTGAGTTTCGTCCCTTCCCAAATCACCAGAGCGGCAAAAAGGCCGAACACGAGATGGATCAGAATGCGCACCACGATCTGGCCACGATCCGGCAGCAGATCGCTGAAAGCTGTGACGCGGATATGCGCCTGCTTTCGAACGCCGTAGCTCACCCCGATGTATGTTGCCCAGATGAACAGATAACGCGCCAATTCTTCTGACCAGGTCAGGGAGGCTTCCATCACATAGCGCATGAAAACCTGAAGTCCGATGAGAAGAGTCATTGAGGCGAGAAGAGCGACCAGAAGTGTCTCTTCGAGTTTCTCGTTGATGAATTTCAAGGGGATACTCCAGTCAATAGGAGGTCGGTCTGACCGAGCGCGCACTGCAGTGTCGCGCTCGGTCCGTTTGACTTATTCGCCGTTGGCAATGGCCATGATGTGGTCCACCGCCTCCGCACCGACTTTCTTTTTCACCATCTCGATGACCGGGCCCATACGACCGGCGAACTCGGCCTGTTGTTCTGCCGTAAGCTCGACAAAGGTAATCTCAGGCATCGCGGCTTCGGCCTTGTCGTCGGCGTCCTGCGCGAGTTGGCGTTGATAGGCTTTGGACTCCGCGAAGACCTCTTCGAAAATCGCACGATCCTCATCGGACATCCGTGCCGTCACTTCCGGGTTCATCAGCAGCACAAACGGGGAATAGATGTGGTTCGTCTTGGTGATGTACTTCTGCACTTCGAAGAACTTCATGTCATAGAAGAGGTTGATCGGCCCTTCTTGTGCATCGAACGTGCCCTGCTGCAGTGCGGTGAACAGCTCAGAAAACGCCAGAGGAGCCGGGTTTGCCCCCTCTTCACGCCACGCCGCGATATGCACCTCGTTTTCCATGGTGCGCATTTTCATGCCCTCGAGATCGGCGGGCGTGTAGATCGGCTTCACGTTGTTGGTCAACTGACGGAAGCCATTTTCCCAATAACCAACGCCATGCAGGCCGACGCGCTCAAGGCTGTCGAGAAGGCCTTGACCAACCTCACCGTCCAGCACGCGGTAGACACTTTCGCGGTCCTTGAACAGGAACGGAATATCGAGCGCGAAATACTCTTTGTTGAAACTGCCGAGCGGCGCCGAGGACACAAAGGCCATATCCAGATTGCCGAGCTGCAGGCTCTCGATCAATTCGCGCTCACCACCAAGCTGCCCGTTCGGAAAAATCTCAAGCCCGATTCGGCCTTCGGTTCTTTCACGCATTTGCTCGTCGATAAACTCAAGTGCGAGGTGGCCGGTGTTGGTGGCCGATGCGGCATGTGCCGCTTTGATCGTCAGCTCAGGTTCAGCCATCGCCTGCGTCGCCCCCAAAGACGTCGCCACAAGGCAAATCGCAATAGCGGTTTTGCGCAGGCTTGTGCCCGCGTTGAAGTGAATCATGGAATCCTCCCAAGTTCAGTCATGTGAGCCCACTCGTGCGGACCCATTTCCTCCGGCAACAACAGGATACCCCTGCCATTTCCCTTGAACCTTCTAACGATTCAAATCATCTTATGTCAAATAATGAAATTACCTCTCAACATATGAGAGGTTATGCCGCTTCGAGGAGGAAGATATGCAGACACAAGTTCTTGGAAAACCGGATATTGAGGCCTTCTGGGAGGCCTTAGCTCAGTGCCTCTCTCCAACCGACCTCATCAGCGGCGAAGATGTCTCGGAAACGGATATCAAGGACTGGAGCGCAGAGATTCCCGGGCGACCCATCGGCCTCGCCCTGCCGCGCAGCACACAAGAGGTCTCCGAGGTTTTGTCGCTGTGCAATCGCCACAGCATCCCGGTTGTGCCTCAGGGCGGGCGTACGGGTCTCGCTGGCGGTGCGGTGGCCAGCGATGGAGCTTTGCTTTTGTCACTCGCACGCATGAGTGGCATTGAAGAGATCGACACCGCCTCCGCCACCGCGACGGTTCTTGCAGGAACGCCCTTGCAAACCATTCAGGAAGCCGCCGAGGCGGAAGGAATGATGTTCGGCCTCGACCTCGGCCCGCGCGGTTCATGTCAGATCGGCGGCAACATCTCGACCAATGCGGGCGGCAATCGCGTGATCCGCTACGGCATGACCCGCGACTTGGTGCTAGGCCTTGAGGTGGTTCTAGCGGACGGGCGCATCCTGTCGATGCTCAACCGGATGCCAAAGAACAACGCCGCACTGGACCTGAAGCCCCTGTTCATTGGCAGCGAAGGCACGCTTGGGGTCATCACACGGGCCGTGCTGAAACTGCATCCGGGGATTGCCGGCGCGAATACCGCTCTGGTCGCCCTTCCCGATTTCGAGGCTGCTCTGGCCCTTTTGGGTCATGCCCGACGTATGCTCTCCGACCGCGTCAGCGCCTTCGAAGTGATGTGGTCGGATTATTTCGATGCAGTGCTCAAAATCACAGGCCTGCGTGCCCCGCTTGAATCCAAGGCGCCGCTTTACGCCCTCATCGACATGCAAGGGCCCGATCCGGATAAAGAAAACGACCTGTTTCACGACATGCTCGGAGAGGCGATGGAGCAAGGCTGGGTGCTCGATGCAGCTCTGGCACAATCGCAAAAAGACGCGCTTGATCTCTGGGCCTTGCGCGATGGCGTGACAGAACTGTTGATGTCCTGTCGCCCGACGATCAATTTCGATGTTTCCGTGCCAATTGCCAAAATCGGTGAGTGTGTCGCACACATGCGCGCAGCACTTGAGACCGACTTCCCGGATATGAACCGCTTTTTCTTCGGACACATCGGCGACAGCAACATTCACCTCGTCACGGGTCCCTTGCCAGCGGATCCAAGTGTCGAACACCGGATCGAGTCCCTCGTGTACGAAATCGTTCGAAACTTTTCCGGCAGCGTCTCCGCCGAACATGGCATCGGGTTGCACAAGAAACCCTGGCTTAAATACAGCCGCAGCGATGAGGAACTGACCTTGTTGCGCGAATTGAAGCAAACCCTTGATCCAAAGGGAATCCTCAATCCCGGCAAGGTGCTTTAAACGTCTCGGTCGCCAAGGAAGCCAAGTTCACGGCTGATTTCGGCGGCCGTGGCCTTGACCACCGGGATCAAGGCCTCCATGCGATCTTGCTGCATGTATTCAAGCGTCGAAGACACACTGATTGCCGCGACGATACGCCCCGTCGCATCCCGCAGAGGCGCAGCAACACAACGGATTTGGTGTTCGTCCTCCCCAAGATCATAAGCATATCCACCGTCTTGATATGACCGCATCCGCGCGAACCATTCCGTCGCTGGTGTTTTGACCTTCATAAGATGACGGTCTCTTTTGAACAGACGCCGCAAATCTTCTTCAGGAGTGTCCAGCAACAAAGCCTTGCCCACCCCCGTCGAGACGGCAGGCTTTCGGCCTCCGATCCGCGACGTGATCTCGATCGGGCGGCGGCTTTGCAGCTTGTCCAGATAGATCACTTCACCATCTTCCAGCCTTGCCAGATGCACTGTATCGGAAGTTGCCTGCGCCAGTTTTGTAAGAGAGGGTTTCGCGATCTTGGTGACATCGGCCTGATGATAGCCTGCAAAACCCAACTCGACGATTTTCGGTCCCAACCCATAGGTTCGATTGTCCACCTGTCGCAAATATCGAACTTCGGTGAGAGCAGACACAACACGATGTGCCGTCTGATAGGTGACACCGGTCGCTTCGGCGATCTCGGGAATGCTGCGCGGCATATGTGCCACACATTCAAGAACAGAAAGGCCGCGAAGCAAGGTCTGACTATTGGCAGGTTTGGTAGGTTTGCTCATGCGCATCTCTCAGAGAACCAAAGGCTATTTTAGCGGTCAACCGCGATACTATCCGAGGATCTTCTATTCTTCTATCTCTTGTTGCTCATGTAGGTAGGCGCATAGGCCTTATTTTGGCGAGAGGCGAAAGTGTAAGTTGCGGTTTCGGGCGAAACATCCAACGGGTTAATTATTTTTCCCCAAGAACTTCGCAAGGTGTTTGGGGCGTTGTCACATTATCTACTTCCGATTGCCCGGTCCGCGATTTGAAGGTAGCCGGTGCTGATGCAGACACCGTCAATCAGCTATAAGCGCGACAAGCGGGCCGCGAAACAGGTGCTGCTCCGCCTGATCAAATGTCACGGGCTGCCCAAACGGATCATTACCGACAAGCTCCGCTCCTATGGGGCGGCCAAACGGGAAGTGGCGCCAGGCCTTGATCATTGCGCGCACAAGGGCCTCAACAATCGCGCCGAGAATAGCCACCTGCCATTTCGCAAGCGAGAACGAGCGATGCAAAGCTTCCGGCCACCGAACGGATTAAAGCGGTTCGCGTCAGTTCATTCCGCTATCCGAAATTGTTTTATCCTTCCATCCAGACGCCGTGCCGCCTTGACTATACGATATCACCGAAGGAAAGCACTCGAAGCCTAGGCAACCACAGCCGACATAGCCTGAACCAGCAGAAACCGGCCGCTCTTGCAAGCCGCAAAAGTTAACGTGACAACACCGCTGGCCGCTCTCTGCACGCTCCGCCACGGCACTTATTTTCTTGCTGCAGACAACGGATCCAGACCTGGCGTTTTGCTTTAAGCGGCTCGGCCGGAAGGGTTCAAAGCTTAAATTTTGGGCGTCAGGTTAATTTTCAAATGATAAACGGACAATAATCTTTGAGTGTTCTCATTTTGATATGCTATTTGTTTGTACACAAACAAATTTGATTCTGACGCACAGGACCACACATGACACAGATCGACCAAGTAGACATTGCAGTGATCGGCGCAGGCCTCGGGGGAGCTGCGGCCGCGGCTCTTCTTCTCAACGCAGGTTTTTCCGTTCACACCTTCGAGCAGGCTCCGGAATTCACTCGTCTCGGCGCAGGTATCCATATCGGACCGAACGTGATGAAAATCTTCCGCCAGATCGGGCTTGAGAAACGACTCGAAGAGATTGGCTCCCACCCGGATTTCTGGTTCTCTCGCGATGGCCTCACCGGCGATTATCTGTCGAAAATCCCCTTGGGCGATTACGCCAAAAAGGAATACGGCGCCTCCTACATCACCATTCACCGGGGCGACCTGCATGCCGAACAGATCAACGCCCTGCCCCAAGATACGGTGCATTTCGACCATCGCCTGACCGACATCGAAGAACGCGACAGTGACGTTCTTTTGACCTTCGCCAATGGAAACAAGGTTGCAGCGAAACTTGTCGTCGGGGCCGATGGCATCAACTCAATGATCCGCGAGAAACTTCTGGGCGTCGAAAAACCGCGTTACAGCGGCTGGATCGGTCACCGGGCGCTGGTCAACATGGACAAGCTGCGCGCCTCCGGCGTCGATCTTGAGCCCTGCGTGAAATGGTGGTGGGAACAGTCCCGTCACATCATGACCTACGCCACGAAAAACGATCAATCTGAGCATTACTATGTGACCGGCGTGCCTGTGGACAGTTGGGATCACGAAGCAAGTTTTGTCGACAGCTCCCGCGAAGAGATGGAAGCGATCTTTGGCGGCTCGCACCCCGTCGTGCAGGCGCTGATCGACGCGACAGAGACCGTCACAAAATGGCCGTTCTGGAACCGCGATGTGATGAACCTCTGGAGCCAAGGGCGCCTTGTCATGCTGGGCGATGCCTGCCACCCGATGCGCCCGCATATGGCCCAAGGCGCCTGCATGGCGATCGAAGATGCCGCCGTTCTGACCCGCGCGCTGTCGATCTCCGGTATGGAAGATTATGCCTCTGCCTTCAAAACCTACGAGGCGACCCGCCACGCCCGGGCCACCAAGGTGCAGACGATCTCCAACGCCAACACCTGGCTCAAGGAGCCGGAAGATCCGGCTTGGGTTTACGCCTATGACCCGATGACGGCGGACCTCGCCTGATATGAAAACGGCCCCCGCGGGGGCCGTTTTTTAATTACGTCAAAGTTTCGGGCGGCGCATCTGGAACAGCCTATCTATGGTGGCGAAATCCTGATAGCCGAGCCGCGTCAAAGGCTTGTAGCGCAAGACATCGAACCGCCCCTCTTCGGTCAGGCAGTCGTCGCGCAAATGAATTGCCTCGACGCGGGCGAGGATCATCAGGTTGCCGTCGCCTTCAAGATCAATAGATTGGGTCAGTCGACACTCCAGCGCGGCGGGAGCGTCGGCCAGACGCGGACAGTTGATGGTTTCGCAGTCAGCCGCGTTCAGCCCCAATGTCTCGAATTCGCATTGATCCGCCGGATAGCCCGCCGAAGAGGCATTGAGCGCCTCGCGATCCTCAAACCCCGCAATATTGATACAGAACACGCCGGTCTCAAGGATATGGCTGTAGCTGTCCTTGCCTTTGGCGCGATCGGGCTTACCCCCTATGGAGGAGACGATCACCTGCGGCGGGGAGTAGGCCACGGCGTTGAAAAACGAATACGGCGCGAGGTTCGTGGTGCCCGCGGCCCCACGCGTCGAAATCCACGCAATGGGGCGTGGCGAGACAATCGCGGCGAACGGGTCTCTTGGCAGGCCGGAACCGTCTTTCGTCAGGTAAAACATCGCTTACTCCTATGCAAAAAGGGAAGGCCATTGCCTTCCCCATCCATTTCGCAGCACCAAGGTGAGATCAAAGGCTTTCGAGCCAACTCAAAATGTCCGCCGCATCTGTGACATCCGCGTACTTTTGATTCATATCGTAGAGGTTCGCGTCATGTGGTGCTGCAGCGCGGTCGGCGCAGCAGTCGCGGGGCACGAGAACGTTGAAGCCCGACTGAACCGCATCCACCACAGTCGCGCGAACACATCCCGAAGTCGTCGCGCCGGTCACGACAACCGTGTCGACATTCGCGCCAGTGAGAAGAGCGCTCAGGGTCGACCCAAAAAAAGACGATGCCCCCTTCTTCGTGACAATCGCGTCCTCGGGTTGAATGCCCGTCGCAGCGTCAATTTCGACAAGCCGTGTGCCCTCGATCAGCGCCCGCATCCCGGTGGCCTTCTTGAGCCAAGGCAGCTTGTCCAGTTCGCCGGGATGATAGGCGATGGTGGTGAAAATCACCGGAAAGCCTTTGGCACGGGCCACATCACAAATCTCTTTGGTCTTCGCCATCTGCGCGACAGCGTCAGAGGCCGTAGGGTATTGCAGATCGGTGAACCCGTATGAGAAATCCACGACCACAATGCCGGGACACATGCCACGCGGCACGGAGACGCCAAAGCCCGCGGCCTTATAGGTGTCTGACTGGGACATTCTGTGCTCCTTTGAAATAAAAATGGGGCGACCACAAAGAGGTAAGGAACAGGCCGCCCCGGATGCGCTTGAGACCAGGGAAGCCTCAGCCGCGCTCCATCTGAATCTCTTTCACCACGATATCGCCGTCGATGACGATGGCCTCATCGTCAAGGAAGAGCGAGCAATTACGCATCGGGATGTCCAGGTGACAGGCGGTGTCGTTCGGCCCGCCCAGTTCGTTGTTCGGGCCGGTAGAGAACATGACGTTGCCGTAGAAACTGCGCGGCTCCATGCCCATCCCGCCGGGGAAAGCTCCCGGTACCATGTTGTGCCATTTGGCGTTCGGGTTCATGCCCCAGCCAACGTGGCTCATGCCAAGCCCACGCGGGTCGTTAAACGCATCCATGTAGGACTTCACCAGCTCGGCATCGAGACCACCACGCATGTCGGTGATCCAGCCCTTTTCAATCGTGTAGGTGATCGGCGTGTTCACATAGGTGTTCTGCGGCAGAAGCACATCGCCCGGCGCCACAACGATGGTGCCGTCCACCCCGTCGTCATCACCGCCGGTAAAGACAAAGCCCGACGGCCAGTGATCCCAGCGCCCCGGTTCATCGGTGCAGGCATATTCCGTCACCGCCGGGTAGGTGTTGAGCTTGTAGGTCACATCGGTGCCATGCGGCGAGGTGATGCGCATGACCTTGGCCTTGGACAGCATCTCGCCTGCGATGGTCACCTTTTCGCGGATTTCCTGCGTCGGGAGCATCCGAGCCAAAAGTTCCGGCGGCTCGACGGCGGTCAGGATACGGGTGCCCGCAGCCTGAATGGCGAATTGCTCCGGCGAGAACAACAGGAAGATACAATCTATCAGCATGTCGCAATTCTTAAGCGCCTCGACCGCATCGGGCATAGCGGCAAGCCCCGTCTGACCAACAGCCCATTCGCCAATGATGGCAGGTGCAGGCAGGCGCATATGGTACATATTTGCACCCAGCATCCGACCGGCGGCCATGAAGGCGTCGGCATAATCGAGACGCTCGTTGCCCTGAGTGAGAACGATGAGCCGCTCGTCTTTTTGCACGCCCGACATCTTCAGCTGATGCAGGCAGATCTCCGTGAAACTCGCGTGATCCATATCTGTCTTCCCTGTTGTGTTCTGTGGTCGGTCTTAAGCTTTGAAATCCATGACGGCTTCGAGGAAGCCCTCGAGATCATCCCATGGGATCATGTGCCCAGCACCTTCCACCGTGCGGACCTCCATGGAGGGCAAAAGCGCCTTCAGTTCAGCCTCGTCTTCGTCCTGAATGACCGGCGCGCCGCCTGCGATCACCAACCGGGTCGGCACAGTGAGTTTCGGAACGTCTGCGTGGATGTCATCGGTGTGGAACCCGTCATAAGCGGTACGGATCGCACCCCAGTGGCAGGTGTGCAGCCATTCGGCCCGCAGTGCACATTGTTCGTCGGTCCATGCCGGGCAATAGGCTTTCATGTCCTCCGCCGAACAGCCTTTCACAGCCATTTTGATCGAGTCACCATACCAAGCCCAGGGCGACGGATACGGCCGACGGTTCGGGCCGGAGACCGGCGGATCGACCAGAATGGCGCCTTTGAACACCTCAGGCTTCGTCGCCACGGCACGGATCGCGGTGCGCGCGCCCATGGAATGCCCCAGGACAATCGGTCGGTCCATCTGCTCGGCCAGTGCCACCGCATCGGCGGCCATGGCATCAAGGGTGTAGTCTAGGTCTCCCGTCTCGCTCAGCCCGCGACCGCGCACGTCGAGTACATGGACGTCGAAGGCCTCGGCCAGACGTTCGGCGACAAAGCCCCATGTGATTGCCGGAGACGTGATGCCGGGGATCAGGAGCATTTGCGGCCCCTTCCCCTCATAGCGGATCAGGTGATTGCGAATGCCGTTTGCCCGAATATTATATCCGTATGCCATGCTCTTACCCCCTCAATACGCGCCAGACAAAAGCGTGCCTCCACCCGGCACGCGGGTGTCGAGATCGAGCGCCTTGAGCATCTGCCAAGTGGTGGCGATGGCCGCGGTCAGAACCGGCTTTCCGGTGATCGCCTCGGCCATCGGCACCGCGGGCAGCGAAGGCATCTGAACGCAAGCCGACAGCACCACCGCGTCTACATCATCGGTCTTCAGCCCCTTGACGATCTCCGGCAGGTTCATCGGATCATGAGCCGCCACGTCGAGGTTGTCCTGAATTTCGAGTGCGATGTAATCGCTGACCTCGATACCTTCATTGCGGATATACTCGACCACCATCTCGGTCAGCGGCTTCATATAAGGTGCGACCAGAGCGATTTTCTTTGCGCCAAGGGCCCGGACGCCTTCAACGAGCGCACCGGCGGAGGTTACGACCGGGGCAGGCCCACCATTCTCTGCAGCCACACCGGCAAGACGCGGGCCAGACACGCAGTGATACCCCTTGCCCATCGACATGATCGCCACAAGACAGGCGTAACCCATGACATCGACCTTGGCGTCCGAGAGCTCAAGTGCGCAGCGGTCGCTGTCAGCGTCCATCTTCGCCAACTCTTCCTTGGTCACATGCTTCATCCGCATACGCGCAGAGTGAAAGGTAAACCGCTCGGGCGCCACGGTCTCGCGCGCTTTCAGGAGCGCGGGGATTTCCGTCTCCATGGTGATGTTGGAGCTGGGCACGATCTGCCCGATGCGAAAGGTCTTCATGATTCTCGTCCTTGAGTGTGCGTTGTCTCAAGACGTAATTCCAATTTTGTATAATTACAAGTCTGAATAATTATTCGCGCGGAACAGAACCGGCAGAAATTCGACAAATGTCTAGGGAAGCGGCGCGCGCAGACCGGCTGACAGAAAGGCTGTCAGGTGATCAAGCATATCGCCCTGCCCGACCTCGCCGATCTGACCGTCAGTCAGATCGTTCAAACGCCCAAGATCACTCAACATGAACATGTAGGTGCCGACGAGAAAGGCCATGCGGATCGAGATAACCTCTTGCGGGATCTCCGGGAGCGCGTCGCAAAGCGCCGCGATATAGCGTTTGACCGAGGCATCATAAACCTCGCTGCGCAGATGCAGCGCATGCTCATCAAGCTCAGAGTGCAGTCGGGCTTGCAAGCGCACAAAAGCCGCACCACTCGGCCCGGAATACTTCATATCCCATTGAGGTTTCAAATAATTTTTAACAATCCCCTCAACTGTCGGCGCACCATCCGCAGACAAAAGCCGATCCAGAAGCACATGGCGCGCACCGGAAATCACAGAGCCGCGCCGCCGTACGACCTCGTCGAACAGATCTTGCTTGGAGCCAAAATAATAGCGCACCAGCGCCTGATTGACACCCGCTTCAGAGGCGATGTCACGTACCTTAGCCCCATTGAACCCAACCTCGGAAAAGATCAGCTCCGCCTTGTCGAGGATGACATCGCGCAGTTCCACCCCTTCTTTCGGGCGTCCAGGCTTGCGGCGTGCTTTCAGCTCTGATCTCTCGGACATATCTTTACCCCGGCTGCCAAATCCAATCTTTTGGTTCTGACAGCCGAGACGCAAAAGCTCAAGCTCATATATTATTCCAATTAATAATTATGTCGCTTTGTTGGTGCTCACTTCAGATCCACCACGCAGCCTTACCCAAGCCCACTTCAACAGAGGCAAAGATATAAGAACGACACAGATCGCGATCAGCGCAGCCGAGATTGGTCGCTCCAGAAAGATCGACCAGGACCCCCGACTGATCATCAGACTACGGCGCAGGTTTTCCTCGAGGATCGGCCCCAAGATCAGACCAAACGCCAGAGGCGTGACCGGAAGACTGAGGCGCGAGAACACAAAGCCCACCACCCCGAAGGCGATCATCACATAGACATCGTTCATGTCATTGCGGATCGCGAAGGCGCCGATCACGCAAAAGACCGCGATGAATACATACATGAGCTGCGGCGGTATTTTCGTGACCAGAACCGCGGCACGGATCATGCCGAGCCCCAGGACCAGCGTGGCGATGAGCGCCAAGAAGACGGAGACGTAGATCCAGGACACGAACGTCGGATTGTTGGCGAACAAAAGCGGCCCGGGCGTCAGCCCATGCACCATGAGCGCGCCCATCAGCACGGCCGTGATCGTGTCCCCCGGCACACCAAGCGCGATGAGCGGGATGAGAGAGCCGCCAACAGAGGCGCTGTTCGCCGCCTCAGGCGCAACAAGTCCGTCCGGATGCCCAGTGCCAAATTTCTCCGGTTCTTTTGAGAGACGACGCTCCTGCGCATAGGCGATCGAGACCGCCACCGCAGAGCCCGCCGCCGGGATTGCCCCGATAAAGGTCCCGATCACAGAGCCGCGCAGCATGACTTTCCAACGCGAGGTCAACTCATGCAGGGGCAAAAGCACTTTGCCGATCTGTGGGCGCACATTCGGCGTACCGCCAAACCCCACAAGGTTTTGCAAGATCTCACCTAGTCCGAACAGACCGATGATCACCGGGATCAGGTTTAGTCCGGATTGCAAAACCGGCGTATTGAGCGTCATGCGCTGCGCATCTGTGAGCGCATCGAATCCGATCATGCCCAAAACAACACCTATAAAACCGACAACAGAGGCCACAAGAGTGGAGCCATTGGACGCAAAGGAGAGCATGACAATACCGAACAGCGCGACGGCGGCAAATTCAGGACTGCGGAAATTGGTCGCAAAACCCGCGAGCACCGGTGCCAGCAGCACAAGCATCGCCAGCCCCACCATGCCGCCGACCGTCGAGGCGACCAGCGCGAAATTGAGCGCATGCCCCGCTTTGCCTTTTTGCGCCATAGGATACCCGTCGATTTGCGTGAAAATCGAGGCGGGTGTGCCGGGGAGTTTCATCAAAATCGCGGAGATCGAGCCGCCGTAGACGCTCGACATGAAAACCGCAATCAGGAAGAGGATCGCAACTCCAGGCTCCATCGTGAAGGTCACCGGCATCAGGATTGCCAGCGCCATGGTTGAGGAAATCCCCGGAATTGCGCCGAGCACGAGACCGAGCACCGTGCCCAGAGCCACCAAACCTAACATCATGGGGCTGGAAATGAATCCGATCAGAACATCGGCAAAAGAGGAGAGTAGCATGAGAGGAACCGATCAGGCAGGAAGTGGAAGAGTTAGAAGGCGCACGAAAATCAGATTGACGAACAAGGCGGCGCCGGCACCGAACAAGAGCGCCTCGATCACATGACGCAGCGCATGGCCGCGCACGACCGTCAAAAGACCGTAAATCCAAACCATGGAAAACAGGGCAACGGCGAAGGTCGTCCCCAACGTGCGCATCGCGGTCGGCATCAAGAGAAGCGAGGCCACAAAGGCAATCGACAAGGTCCAGGCCCGCGCAATTTCGACCAGGCGATAGGTCGGCGTGAAGGTCACACCATGCTCACGAAAGCCCCAAAGCCCCATTACGACCAACAGCCCGCCCGCAATCACGAGCACCCAAAGACACAGGCCGATCAAAAAGAACGGACCAGGATCTCCCGGCATCGACAGGCCCGAGTACATGTTCCGACTTTGCCGCAACACGAGCCAGCCGATCCCGGCAAGCAGCAGGAAAAACAGACCGACAGCGAGGGTCTTGCGTACGGATCCATCAATAGGCGGGGTCATATCGGGCTCCTTGGGGTTCACCTGGGAGAGATCGGGGCGGACAAACCGCCCCGAGCAAATATCAGTCGCGCTTCAGCTCGGGCGCAACGAGCCCGGCCTTGTCGAGAAGCGGATAAACAAGCGCTTCCTGCTTTGCGAGTTCAACTGCGGTATCGTCAGCCCCGAGCGGACGCAGCACCATACCATTTTTGTCCGCAGCAGCCTTGAAACCTTCGCTGTTGACGGCAGCCAGAAGACCTTCTTCGAGTTTACTCCGCACATCCGCGGGGATGCCTTTGGGAGCGACCATCATGACGAAATCATTCACCACGATATCATAGCCCTGCTCCTTGAAGGTCGGCACATCCGGGAGTTTCGGGTGACGGTTCTCAGAAGCCACACCAAGCACATTCACTGTGCCCGCAAGCGCGTGCTCCAGAACGGGCGGGATCGGCAAGGTCGCGGTCTGGACCTCTTCGGTCAAAAGCGCTGTGACGGTTGGCGCGTGCCCCGGATAAGGCAGCTTCATCATCTCGACGCCGAGCGCCTCAGGAATGACTTCCGCAAAGATAAAGGAGTTGCCACCCTGCGGGTCATTGCCATTCATCAAGGCCATCGGGTCTTTCTTCATCGCCTCGACATAGCCCTCAAGCGTGTCGATGCCGGTGGAGGCGGAGATCTCAAGCGCGCCGGGCTCGTCACTGACGTAAACCAGCGGATCGAGACCGTCGAGTTTAGGCGCATTGGTGTTCATGTAGGATTGCGACACGGCATGCAGCCCCATCACACCGATGGTGTAGCCGTCGGGTTTGGCATCTACGATGTGACGCATGCCGGTGGAGCCGCCCGCGCCGGTGACATTGTCGACCACGACGGCGGTGTCCATAATGCTCGAAAGCTCGTGTCCGATCAGACGGGCCACAAGATCGTGACCGCCGCCCGCTGGCCAGACCACAGTGATGTGGATCGGCTCGCTCGGATAGGCATCTTCAGCCATGGCGGAGCCGAAAGGCAGCGCGGTCGCGGCAGTCAGGCAAAAAGCGGATGTAAGGAGATGGCGTCGTTTCATGGGATCCCTGTTGCTTTCTTAAGTGTAGCAGTTGCGAGCAGGCAAAGCCTACCCGGTCGCGGCCCGCATCACGCGGATCGCAGCGTTGGTTTGAGTTTATTTCGGCCCTTGAAGGCAGTGCGATTATCTTCCGGAGTTCTCAGCCCTTTGCGGGTCTTTTGCTCCTTTGCAGACTTAGAAAAGCGCAGACGGCATTGTTTGTATAGAAACAAATTATTCCACTGAATAATTTCTCCTTCCCTTTCCCGTTGTCCCGTGTTTTTGCCCATTTATTGAGCATGTAAATTGAATTACAGGCACATGTCATTACAAATCGAGCGTGACATCCCCCTCGGGAACGGAGCAGCAGAGGAAGATTTTCCCCTCCTCAGGCGAATCGATGAGGTCTTCCGTATACGCAACATCTCCACTGAGCTTGCGACAGGCGCATGTGCCACATATACCGGCCCGGCATTCAAATTCGGGCGTCAGACCTTGTGCTTCGGCGAGCTCCAAAAGGCTTTCACTCGTACCATCCCAAGCCACATCAAAGCCGGATTTGGCAAAGTGCACGACAGGACCGGCAACCAGCGCCCCAGCCCCGCCTCCGCCCTCAACAGGCGCGAGCGAAACGGGCGCCTCATTTTTCACCAAAGGCGCAGCACCGCCAAACGTCTCCTGATGAATTTCCGCATCCGGCACACCGAGAGACACCAAAGCCGCTCGCATGGCGGACATGAAACCATCCGGCCCGCAGAGATAGACGTGATAGGCGTCGAGAGGCAAAAGCTCGCGCAAGACCTCGCGAGACAGAAGCCCGACTCCCTGACACCGCCCGTCAGCGACATCCGCCTCCGCCCCTTCGGCATAAGCGGCATAGGTCCGCACATTGGGCGCGCGAGCCGCCATCTCCGCGACCTCATCGGCAAAGCTGTGCTCTGCTGCCGACAGGCAAGCATGGACGAAATAGACGGGCCGCTCCGGCTGGCGCGTCAGCACGGAAAGCATCGACAGCGCCGGCGTGATCCCGATCCCGCCCGTGAGAAGCAAAACAGGCCGCGCGTCATCGGCCAGAACAAACTTGCCGCGCGGACGCTCCGCCGGGATGCGCGCACCAACTTGCGCCGCATGCAAGAACCGCGAGCCGCCCTTGCCATTCGGCTCAATCTTGACGCTGATCCGATAACCACTGTGATCGGCGGGATCGGAGGAGATTGTATAGGTCGCAAGCTTGCGCTCAGGCAGATCAAGCCGCAGCGGCAAGTGCTGGCCCGCCACGAAAGGCTGAAACACACCCTCCACGACATTGAGCCGCAATGAGATCACGTTCTGACTTTCCTGAACTCGCTCAGCCACTTCGAGCATCATCGGTGCATTAGTCATTTGCGCCTCCCTGCGGCAAACCAAGTGCCGCCATTTCATCGCGCAGGAACTGCGCAATCGCAGCGTTCTGGCCAATGAGCGAGAATTTCGCCCCATCGCCATAGTCGGTGAGGTTGATCATCTCCGTGGTGATCACGGCAAGACGGCTTTCCGGCGTTTCAGCATGGTGCTTCAGCACCTTGCGCGCCACATGCTTGCAGGGTTCAAGCCGCCATGCCTCCCAAGGCGAATGCCATTCATCAGGGTCCGGGCGCGTGAAAGGATAAAGGATCGCGCGGCCATACTGACCCTCGCGCGCCCGTTGATGGGGATCGTCGGGCACGCCCGCCGCCCCGTTGGAACTGTCATGTTTGGACCAGAGGTTGCGCGGACCGGACGGGGTCACCGAGCGCAACTGGAACCAACGCACCAATCCGGCGTCGAGCCACTGATCCACCAGATTGCCCGCCTCATACGGGTCAAGCACAACCCGCCCGGCGGCCACATCTTCGCGAATTCCGGAGACATCCAGCTCCGCATCATCCCCCATCTTGAAAAGCATGTGCGAGTAATCGAGCGTCAGGTTGAACGGGATGCCCAGCTTGTCAGCAGCTTCGGCCACGGTGGCGACGCGGCGCGGGTCCTCACTCCACATGTTCACATGCAACTCGAAACAGGGCTCGATGCCAATCTCTTGCCCCAGCTCCCAGGCGTCAGCCCAGGCACGAATGACCTCTTCATCCGTGACCCAGCGCTTTTCGCCATGCCAGTTGTAGACCATCATATTGTGGAATTTGGCTCCCACCTTCACTGCGCGCTCCATATTGCGACGCAGCGCAGACAGATAGCCCTCTCCCAGCGCATAAACACCGCTGGCGGTGGTCACGGGGAGAGTGTTGGCAGCACTCAGTTCGAGAAAGGTCTCGACCTCACCCTCCATCGGGAGACGATCAAAGAAATCGAACACACCGGCGCTTGCGACCATGGCAAACTGTTCAGAGAGCGGCGGCTCGGAGAATGTGACGGGGCGTTCGGGCGAGGAGGCTTGAGCTCCGCGACCGTTACAGCCAATCAGGAGAGGCGTCATAGTCTTGCTTTCGGAATAAGGCGCCGGGGGACGAGCCCCCGGCGGATCGCTCAGTCGTGATAGACGAAGGAGGGGTTCGGTTCGGCCGACGCATCGACCGTACGCTCACGCTCCAACATCTCACTGATGCGTTTGCGGTAGACCATCGGCCCGCGGTCAATGGCAATGCGGATCGGACGGCGCTTGAGCGGCGCCTTCTCTTCGGCATGAACAGCTTCGAGAATTTCCTTGTCTTCCGAGAAGGCGACGCGGAACATCGCATCAATCTTCTGCGAAGCCTCTTCGGTTTCAACGGCCGTGTTGCGCAGGTGCATCCAGCGGTCGATGGTGTAATCCTCCGTCACTGGCGTCATGAAATGCAGCGCGAAGATGCGGTTGCCGTCATCGAGATTGTCTTCGGTGATCCCGACCGCCACATCGGCGGAACCGAAATCGATCACGGCGATCGAGGGCTGATAGAGATGGTAATAGTGCCAACGGTCGACATTGCCTTTGAAATCCCCGAACGCCTTAAAAAAGCCAATCGGCTCGGCGTCGCGGATCCAGCGCCACGCGGTGATCGCCTCGCCTTCGGTCGAGACATGAACCGGGATATTCTCCGAGGCGGAGTTGCCCAAAGTGGTCGGATGCACAAAGCTAACGTGCGCCGGGTCGACGAGGTTTTCAGCCACGTTCAGATAGTTTGACTCGAGATGCAGCGCATCGCCGTGATGGGCGTGCCATTTCGGGTCAGTGAACTGCGGCATGTCGAAAATGTCGTCTGTGTTGGCGCGATGCGCGTCGCCCATCCAGATCCAGACGATGCCGTGACGCTCAAACGTCGGGTAGGCATCGACATAGGCCGAGGCCGGGATCTTGTCCTGACCCGGCACACGGGTGCATTTACCGTCCGCGCCAAAGGTAAGACCGTGATACCCGCATTGCACCGTATCACCGATACGTTTGCCTTTGGACAGCGGCAGAAGGCGGTGCGGACAGCGATCTTCGAGCGCGGCCACGGTGCCATCGGTGCGGCGGAACAAAAGCACCGGATCGCCCAGGATCGTAAAGCGGCGCAGCTCGTCGTCAATCTCGGTAGACCACGCGGCGACATACCACGCATTGCGGACCAAAGTCGTCATATCAAATTCCCTTTTAGCTGGCGTGTGCGTTAGATCAATTAGTGCGTACTAAAAGTAATTTGATCCAGATCAAATTTGGGGATTTGAGGATTTTTGCGAGATTTCGGTATTTTTACGGTAAATTTCACCATATATGCGCAATATTTGTGCAAATATGGTGCAACTCGAAGAGGCAAGAAACAGCGCGATAGGTTTCCGGTGGATGAAATTTTATATGAGTACGTATTTATTTTCGATCTTTACGACTCATCTGCGCCGCTCATCACCTTGCGCAGAAGCTCCATGAAAAGCGTTCGCTCAATCGGCGTCAGCGGAGCAAGCAACTCTTCGCCTGCGCGCAAGCTGACTGGCACATGGTCGGCCGCACAGGCTCGCCCCGCCTCGGTCAGCTCAATCACAGAGGCGCGTTGATCGTCCTTGCTGCGCGTCTTTTTGATCAGGCCGTCTTTTTCGAGCTTGCGCACCACGACAGTGGTGGTGGACGGGTCCATCGAAGTTAGTCGCCCAAGATGGCTCTGCGCCACGGGGCCCACTTTAAGGAGGGTCACAAGCGCCACGAATTGCGTCACCGACAGGTTGGGGGTCAAAACCGCCTGCGTGAAAAGCTGCGCTCCGCGCTGATGGACGCGGCGCACCAATTGTGCCGGATGATTGCGTGGATCATAGGCATCTATGGCCTCCGCCATGTCTATTTTGGCCTCATCCATATTCTTTTGATCCATTGTCGTCGCTCAATCCTCTACGCAAATCTCAGCTAATTTTATCTAGCAACGCAAGCAACGTACGCCTTTCAGCCTCGGTCAAAGGCTTGAGCGTCTCTTCCGTGATGGATCTCACCACGGGCACACACTCTGCTATTAGCGCCTTTCCTGCCTCGGTCGCGCTCAAAAGATACCGCCGACGATCTTCCTTGTCCTTCTCGGTCACGATCAATCCCCGCGCCTCAAGTCGGTTCACTACCCCTTTCGTGGTCGCGGCATCCATCGCGACGGATCGCCCCAAAGCATTCTGAGATAGTGGAGCCTTCGATAACGCCAACCGGTAGAGCGTCGAGAACTGTTGAGGCGTCAAGCTGTCCATCCGTTCAGCAAAGATGGTCATATGACGTTGATGAGCCCTACGCAAAACGAAGCCCACCTGCTCATCCAGCACATAGTGCCCATGTGTGTTCCCAGTGTCCATTCGCCCTGACTTAAGTATGCAATTTTCGTTACGCAAAATGACGCCGAGCTCGGCATTTAATACTACCTTTTAGCGACACGCCTTGCCAAACAATACCTCAACTCGAAAAACAACCAAATTTTGTACCGCCTTTGTCTCCCGGAGCCCAGAAACCGCGTGCGAGGCCAACACTAGGTGTTCAGTCCCGGCATTTTGTGGATCGGATTTAGGATGTAACGATCTGACTCTGAAGTCCAGATTTTGCAGACGTATTCGTAGGGCATGAGACCATTGAGGGGCTTTGGCCTGCGTGCGCAGCTGATAGTTGAGGTGCCTCCAGGTTTGTAGACGCTTTGCGTGGTAATTTTGAAAACTAAGCATCCGGCACAGATCGCAGGTATATCGCAGGAATACGTGTGGTCAAACCAGAGATCCGTAAGAGGGGTAGAGTTGATCCAAACTCAACCCGACGGCACTTCATACCCGCAACGCCGCCCCTGAGGATGGCTCCGACTGACGCTATTTCGCCAGAACATCAAATTGGGTCACAAACCTGACGATCAGGTCGTTTTCGTGTGACGTTCAACATGAGGTGTGGAACGTCACATGGAGTTGACCTAATAGGGGCAAAAAAGTGAATCAAATCAGTGCGTGCCGTCACGCAATTCCGACCCAAACGTCAGGCATTTCTGCCCCAGACTTGGCAAACCTCAGCGAATACATGCCTCATCTCCCCTGCCGTCGCATTTGTCAGTTCGCACGGCTCAGACTTAGGTCTTCTATCGACCGTCGATGATGGCCCCACGGGGAGAGCCCACCGAGGCTCATGTACGGGCGATTACGCTTATGGTCATCGCGCCACGTGCCGATCAGAACCTGGGCCTGGCACAGGTTGGCAAAAGGGGCTCGTTCATACGTTCATCCCAGTGCCTGCCCTAAGGAATGAATAATTTTCCCTAGACGCCCACGCTGCAAACGTCATGATGCTCGACAAACAGAGACGAAGAAAGGGAGGGTCCGGTGGAGGAGACTGGCACCCGCCACGATAGCCTTTTGACCGCGTCATTGACGCAGGTCAGCGTGCTGGTCGTGGATGATGAGCCGGGGATGCGAAATTTCCTGGTCAAGACATTGACCCCGCATTGCCGGGTGGTCGCCGAGGCGTCGAATGCCGAAGAGGCCGCCGCGCAGCTGGCCGCTCAGCATTTCGATATCATGCTGCTCGACAACATGATGCCGGGGCAGAAGGGGTTGGACTGGCTGGCGGAGCAAAGGACCACCGGTGGCGTCACCGACGTCATCATGGTCACCGCCTACGCCGATCTGGAGACCGCGATTCAGGCGATGCGGGCGGGCGTATCGGATTTCATTCTCAAGCCGTTTCGCACCAACCAATTGCTGAACGCGGTCTGCCGCTGTCAGCAAACCGCGATGCTGCGGCGGGAAAACCGGCTGCTGCGACGCGAGCTCGAGCAATGCGACCTCGGAGCGCGTCACCGCGACCGGTTGCTCGGCGGATCGCCGGAGATCGAGGAGATTCGCACCACGCTGGAGCGGGTGAAGGATGTCACCACGCCGCTGTTGATCACCGGCGCATCTGGCACCGGAAAGGAAGTGGCTGCGCGCCATCTTCACGCCGCCTCGAAACGCGCGGATCGGCCCTTTGTGCCGGTCAATTGCGCCACCATCCCGGCCGAGATGATCGAGCTGGAGCTTTTCGGACATGCCGCCGGGGCCTACCCCGGCGCGGCCGCGGCGCGTGAGGGGCTTCTGGCCTCGGCCCAGGGCGGAATGGTGTTCATCGACGAAGTAGCGGACCTGTCCGGCCCGGCCCAGATGGCGCTTCTGAGAGTGTTGGAAGACGGGCTGGTCCGGCCGGTGGGAACCGAGCGCAGCCTGCAGCTCGACATTCGCTTCGTGTTGGCGAGCGCGCGGTCGCTGCGCCAGGAGGTGGCCGAGGGACGTTTCCGCCCGGATCTGTTTTTCCGCATTGACGTGCTCAATCTCCAGATGCCGCCTCTGGCGCATCGCGGCACGGATGTTCTGGAACTGGCGGCGCATTTTCTCGACGACCTGTCGCATCGGCTCGGCCTGCCCGGGCTCGAGATCGACGCAGCGGCGCGCGCGGCCATGCTGCGCTACGACTGGCCGGGCAATATCCGTGAGCTGCGCAATTTCATCGAGCGCGCACTGATCTTTGGCAGGTTCCCACTTGAAACACTTGGCGGCGAACAGATCACCCGCGCCGCGATTGCGCCGCTCGATCAGGTGGAACGGCGCGAAATTTTGCGCGCGCTCGACGCGGTGGACGGCAACCGCACCGAGGCGGCCCGCCGGCTTGGGGTTTCGCGCAAGACCATCGACCGCAAATGCACGGCCTGGGGGCTTTAAGCGGTGGCGTGGCGCTGGTCTGTGCTGAAATCGGTGCGCGTGCGCCTCCTGGTCATCGCGCTCCTGCCGATGCTGGTGCTGTTGCCGCTGCTGCTCGGCGGCACCATGCTGCGCTGGTCGGGCAAGATTGACAAGATCCTGATTTCCAAGGTCAACGGCGATCTGACCATCGCAAATCAATATCTGGCCCGGTTGATGGATATGTCCGGCGAAAGGCTGGATGCGGTGGCGGGATCGGTCGCGCTGCAGCAGGCACTCGGGCAGAAGAGCGCGCTCGAAGCTCTGCTGGCGGAACGGCGCGTGGCCTTGCAGCTCGACTTTCTCTATCTCGCGACGGAAGAGACCAGGCCCGGCGGGTTTCAACCCGACGCCTGGCCAGTGGTGCGGGCGGCCTGGAACGGCAGAGCTGAAAGCGCCATCGACATCCTCTCCGCGGAGGCGCTCGATCAGCTCTCGCCGGGACTGGCAGATCAAGCGGCAATCCATCTGGTCCCGACCGTCGCCGCGGTGGCGACCGCGCGGCAGGTCGAGGATCGCGGCATGATCATCCATTCGGCCGCCCCCGTGCACCTGCCCGATGGCCGTCGTGCGGCGCTGGTCGGCGGGCAGCTTCTCAATCGCAATCTCGATTTCATCGACACGATCAACGCACTGGTCTACCGCGAACAGAGCTTACCCAAGGGCAGCCGCGGCACGGCGACGCTGTTTCTCGAGGATGTACGTGTGTCGACCAATGTGCGCCTGTTCGAAAATGTGCGCGCGCTTGGCACCCGTGTCTCCGCCGTCGTGCGGGCCCGGGTTCTGGATGAGGGGGCGGTCTGGCTCGACCGGGCCTTTGTGGTCAATGACTGGTATATTTCGGCCTATGAGCCGATTGTTGACAGCTTCGGCACGCGGGTCGGTATGCTCTATGTCGGCTATCTCGAGACCCCGTTTCAACACGCCAAGACGGTCTCGATCCTGACCATTATCCTGATGTTCCTGCTGATCGCCACCGTCTCCGTCCCGATTTTCCTCAGATGGGCCGGGCGGATCTTTCTGCCACTCGAACGCATGACCCAGACCATCGCGCGGGTCGAAGCCGGGGATCTGCAGGCGCGCAACGGCGATGTCGATGACAGCGGCGAGATCGCGCAGGTGGCTGCGCATTTCGACGATCTTCTCGACCAGATCCAGGAGCGCGACCGGCTCTTGCGCGATTGGGCCAACAGTCTCGAGCAGAAGGTCGAGGAACGCACCGCCGATCTGCGCACCGCCAATCGCAAGCTGGAGAAAACCACCGAGCGGCTGATCATCTCGGAAAAACTCGCCGCCGTGGGGGAGATCACCGCTTCTGTCGCCCATGAGATCAACAATCCGATCGCGGTCATTCAGGGCAACGTCGAAGTGGCGCGCAGCCTGCTGGCCGAACATGCCGAGGCGGTCGAGACCGAGTTTCGTCTGATCGACGATCAGATCTATCGCATCGGTTCGATTGTCTCCAAACTTCTGCATTTCGCGCGCCCCGAAGAATATTCCGGCGCCGCCACTGTCATCTCGCCCGCCGAGGTCGTGCGCGATTGTCTCGTACTGACCCGCCATCAGATCGCAACCAACGGGATCGTGGTCGAAACCGACATGGCGTCGGACAAGAACGTCCTGATGGCCCGGACCGAGCTGCAGCAGGTGCTGGTCAACCTGATCCTGAACGCAGTGCATGCGATGCCCGAGGGCGGCACGCTGTCGCTGGCAGTGCGCGATGTGACGAAAGGCGTGGAAATCGAGGTGGCAGATAGCGGCACCGGCATAGCCCCCGAGACGCTGCGACGCATCTTCGATCCGTTCTTCACCACCAAACAGGCGCAGGGCACCGGGCTCGGCCTGTCGATCAGTCAAACGCTGGTGAGACATGCCGGTGGTACGCTTACCGCAAGCTCGGTGCCCGGCGAGGGCAGCCTGTTCACGATTTTCCTGCCGCAGACAGATCCGCGGTAATTCGGACAAAATGTCCCACCCTGACGCAGCCAGGGAAAGGCGTGCGGACAGAATGTCCATATTCTGCCTGCGTTACGGCCGAAGAAAAGGTCAGAATGTCAATGTAAGTATCTGTTTTATTTATATTATTAATTTGACACAGGAAGGATGTCCTGGCCATTTTCTCCCCGTGGCATGCGGTCGCATGCCGGTTTGACCGTACCTGCCCCGGGAGGGGGCGAGGACGGCAACGATCTGACGACAGGGAGGATAACACCATGAGTAACGCCCAAGGGGGCGGCGCGCTCGGCTTTTTGCACAAGAGCCACATCGTCGCAAAACCCGGTTACAACCGCTGGCGCGTGCCGCCGGCATCCATCGCCATCCATCTTTGCATCGGCTCGGTCTATGCCTGGTCGGTGTTCAACCCGGCGCTGATGCGGCAACACGGGGTCGTATCGCCCGCCGCCAGCGACTGGAGCCTGAGTTCCGTGGTCTGGATTTTCTCCGTGGCCATTGTGTTTCTGGGCCTGTCGGCAGCCTTTGCCGGCAAATGGCTAGAAGAGGTCGGCCCGCGCATGGTCGGCGTCGTGGCCGCCTTTCTCTGGGGCGGCGGCTTCATCATTGGCTCCTTCGGAATTTCAAGCCACCAACTCTGGTTGATCTACCTCGGTTATGGCGTGCTAGGTGGCTGCGGCCTGGGGCTTGGCTATGTCTCTCCCGTCTCAACCCTAATCCGCTGGTTTCCAGACCGGCGCGGCATGGCCACCGGCATGGCCATTATGGGTTTTGGCGGCGGCGCGATGATCGCCGCCCCGGTCAAGGGATGGTTGCTTGGTGTTTTCGCGAAAGCGCCCGACTATCTCGGCAGCCAGGACGCCGTGGCCACCGTCGTCGAGAACGGCCGGCTCTTTGCCGAAACGGCGGCGGGCAAGATCGAGGTGGTGATCGCCTCAGCCCAGCAAGCCGCCGAGGTTGGCGGGCAGGCCGGCGTCTATGCGGTCGGGACCGGTGATACCGGCGCGGCGGCGACCTTCATGACGCTCGGGATCGTCTATTTTATTGTCATGATCCTCGCCTCTTTCCAATACCGCGTCCCGCAAAACGGCTGGAAACCCGAAGGCTGGAAACCCAAGCCCGTCGCCTCGGGCCTCGTAACCCAGAACAATGTCCATATCGACCAGGCGCTCAAGACACCGCAATTCTGGCAGATGTGGCTCATGCTCTGCCTCAATGTCACCGCCGGGATCGGCGTGATCGGAGTGGCAAAGACCATGATGAGCGAGATCTTCGGCACCACCATGCCGCTGATCGTGACCGCAGGCTTTGCCTCGACCTATGTTCTGATGATCTCGGTCTTCAACATGGTGGGGCGGTTCTTCTGGGCCTCGACTTCGGATTACATCGGCCGCAAGGCGACCTATATGTGCTTCTTCGTGCTGGGGCCCCTGCTCTACCTGTCGATCCCCTATCTGGCCAGTGCCGGCGCCTCGGCACCATCGACGATCTACCTGATCGGTTTCTACCTGGCGACGATGATCATCTTCTCGATGTATGGCGGCGGCTTTGCGACGATCCCGGCCTATCTGGCGGACATGTTCGGCACCATGCATGTGGGCGGGATCCATGGCCGCATCCTGACCGCATGGTCCACCGCGGGGGTCCTTGGGCCGTTGGCGATAACTTCGCTGCGGCAAATGTCCGTCTCGAACGCGATCAATGATCTGGCCGCGCGGGTCGACCCCGGTGTCTTCGCCGACACGTTCGGCGCGCCGATCGGCCAGTTGCAGCAATTGGTGGACGCCCACACGGTGACGATTGCCCGCCTGATGGAGATCGCCCCCGCCGGAACGGTCGATCCGACCCCGAGCCTCTACAACACCACCATGTATGCCATGGCGGCGCTTCTGGTCGTGGCTTTCTTTGCCAACCTTTTGATGAAGCCGGTGAAAGAACATCACCATCATGATGAGGCCGAACTGGCCGCCGTACCGGTCGAGTGATTGATCTGGGTCGGGGCGCCCAAAGCGCCCCGATCCGATGCCCCGGCACAACAGGCCGGCCTATGAACGGATGGTTTATCCGGCAGTCACCTTCAAAATCTGCCTTACCAGTGAACGTGTCACACTTCCGCGAACGCTTTCACATCTCGACCCGTCAATAGGCACGGATTGCCCCCAGATGGATAACATCGATTGGTCTGGAGGCAGGCGCCTAGAAGAAGCGCTTTCTCAGATCCTCGGCTCGCTCGCTCAGGCGGGCCAAGGCCGCCACGCCGGCGGCGCCCAGACCTCTCTGCGCTTGCGGATGTGCAATGTCAAAAAGCGCGCCTTGGATATGTCTCGTCGCACATGAAAAACGCCGCCCGATGCAGGGCGGCGTTTCGGTATTCAGGCAAGCGAAACGGTCAGGACGTCGCCTGAGCCATCGCACGGGGACTTCCAGCGGCCTCTTACCAAGAGGTGATCACCGCGCCGTCATAGCTCTCTTCGATAAAGGCTTTGACCTCATCGGAGTGATAGGCCTCCACAAGGGTTTTCACCCAGGGCAGGTCCTCGTCACCCTTACGCACAACGATCACGTTCACATAGGGGCTTTCGGCCTTTTCCATTGCGATGGCATCGTCTTTCGGGCTCAGCCCCGAGGCGATGGCGTAATTGGTGTTGATGACCGCGATGTCGGCATCCGACAGGGTGCGCGGCAGTTGGGCGGCGTCCAGTTCGAGGAACTTGAGGCCCTTGGGGTTGTCCTGCACATCGAGCGGACTCGGCACGAGACCGGTACCTTCCGCGAGCGTCACGAGACCGAGGTCTTGCAACAGCAACAAAGCACGGCCGCCGTTGGTCGGGTCGTTCGGAATCGCGACTTTCGCACCGTCTTCGAGGGTGGCGAGATCTTCGATCTTGTCGGAATAGATGCCCATCGGCGTGGTGATCGTGTTGCCCACGACAACAAGCTCAAAGCCACGGTCCTTCATCTGGTTGTCCAGATAGGGCACGTGCTGGAAGGAGTTGGCTTCGATGTCGCCATCGGCCAGCGCGGTGTTCGGGATCACGTAGTCGGAGAATTCCACCACGTCGATGTCGAGGCCCATCGGGGCTGCGACTTTGGCGACTTCTTCCATGATTTCAGCATGTTCGCCGGGGGACACGCCGACTTTGATCTCTTCGGCCATGGCCACAGAGGCCATGAGGGCGAGAACGGAGGAAAGGGTTGCAACGCGCAGCATGTGTAAACTCCTTATAATGCGGTTCGGATACGCGCCCATGGCGGATGTCGGTGCGGATGTCGGTGACGCGGGCGTTTATCCCGTGGCGGATCGTGGGGGCATCGAAGTCCGGCAGGGCAACGCCGCTACGGCGATGCCGAGCTGGACCGGCTGTCCTTTATTGCCCATGCCCGGCAGCTCGGTTTCGACCTCGACGCCATCGCCGAACTGATCGCGTTGCAGGAGACACCCCATGCTGCCCATGGCGACGCGCACCGCATCGCGAAGGATCGGATTATCGAAATCCGTGATCGGATCGCGCGGTTGCGGCGGCTGGAGGCTGAATTGGTGCGCGTCATGAAGACCTGCGACGGTCAGTCCGATGGCGAACCCTGCCGGGTGCTGCACGCCCTGGCCGACCATCAGGCGTGCGAAGGCGAGCACTGAGACCTTCTCGGGCTCACAAAGAGGTCTTGAACCCGAGAGCGCCGGGCCTTCGCCATACGGCGACTGCGGGCGACACCCGGCAGCTACTGCCGCTCTGCCCTATCGTGAACGATTCCGCTCGAGCAGATAGCGGCCTGGAGGCTTGCCGACCATCTTTCGGAACATGGTCACGAAACTGCTGGCGCTTTCATAGCCGAGATCGGAGGCGATGGCCTGAACCGACTGACCAGCGCTCAGCCGCCGCAAGGCAAGCACGATATGCAACTGTCGGCGCCAGCGGCCGAAACTCATGCCCACCTCTTCGGTTAACAGACGGCTCAGGCTGCGCTCACTGAGTGCGACGCGGGAGGCCCACTCCGCGACGCTCGCATGATCCGCAGGCGCCGCGATCAACAGGTCGGTGAGCTTCTTCAGGCGCGGATCGCCGGGGATGGGGAGGCAGAGGTCCTCGACCGGTGCCACGGCCAGCTCATCGAAAAGAACTGACACGACCCGGCCATCCGGACCGTCGACGTCGTAGAGGTCTGGCAGAGCGTTCGCCCGCAGCAGCAATTCGCGGAAAAACCGCGACACCGTGATCGTGCAGCAGTCTTTCGGCAGGTTCGCGGAGTCGGGAGGATCAATGAAGAGAGAGAGACACTCCACCTCGCCCGAGCCGAAAACGGAATGGGGCAGCCCGCCGGGAATCCACACGGCGCATTGCGGCGGTACGATCCAGACTGCGCCGTCGACCTCGCAATTGACGACGCCACGCACCGTGAAAAGCAGTTGCGCCTTCTGATGGTGGTGCCGGGGCGATTGCTCCAGGGCGTCAAGAGTGGCGACCGCGTTGGCTGCCACCAGCGCACGCGGGATCTCGTCGACATAGGCGAGCCAGTCGCGACGGACATCCAAATACATCTCAGACCTCGGCATTATCAGATTAGGCCGGATTGATACATATAATGGCAGGGTTGCGCAATGACGCCAAGCGCCGGCTGGCGTATTGCTGTGAGGCAGAGGCGGCGGGCGGATCTTGTGATCGCGCTCCGTTACTGGAGGGGCAGAACTGATCTGCCCGACACATAGGCACAGGAGTTTTCATGTGATCGACAATGCCCCGGTTAAGCTCGCGCTCGCATGGCTCATCCCTGCAGTTGGTGCCGCACTCTTTGTCACGATCCAGTGCTTTTCCTATCTGAACGACTATGTCGGCAGCGGCGGGACGATGCAGGCCATGACGTTCGATCCCGCCGCCTTGTGGGGCGTGTCCATTTTCTATGGCGCCTGGGTCGTCCCGCCCTTGCTGGCGCTGGCCGCAAGGCGCGCGACCGACTGGGCGATGCTCGTCCTCGGCGGTCTGCTGGTCGTCATGAGCACGCTCGCTGGCGTCTTCGATGGCTTGCGCGATGGCGGCCATCTTGTGGGCCTGGAACTGCTGGCTGTCACGCTTCCGGGCGTGGTCGCGCTCATCTTTACATGGCAGCATATTCGCTCGACCTGAAACCGTCCATTTTCGCCAGGAGACGACACATGCCCTTGGATATCAAAAATTTTCCGCTTGTCTGGATGAGCTATGACGAAGCGCCCGACCACGACCACGACGAGGATTTCGCGGCGTTGGAGGCGTGCTTTAAGCGCGGCGCACCGTTCGTGATCCTGAGCGATAATGCTCCGGCCGAAGAAGAAGACCACGACCACAGCCAGGAAGAAAGGAAGCGCACTGCGCTGTGGATGAAGAAGCACAAGGCCGAACTGCGGACGCTCGTGCTGGCGATGATTGTGATTGAGCCGAGCGCCGCCAAGCGTCTGGCCTTCAAGACTTTCGGCGCGGTCTTTTCTAAATTCTGGGGTTTTCCTTTGAGGATTACAGTGACTCGCGAAGAAGCAATGGATCTCGCCGACACCCTGCTGTCAGAGAGCGTGGGGTCTGCAAC